>NZ_FNKN01000001.1 GCF_900102175.1 Microbacterium sp. cf332 | reverse complement strand
TCCACCCACGCGGCGAACACCGCCGGGTAGTCATCGACCACCGTCATCGCGTGATCGATCTCACGCTGCACCCGCCGGTCCGTGGACCGCGCCATCCCCGCGGCCTCGGCAGCGACCGACCGCAGCTCCATGTCGGACGCCATCCCGCGAACCCCACCCTGCCGTGCCTCGCGCAACGCCGACCGGCCCAGCTCCGCGAGCGCACGCACGTGCGCGACCTCGCCAGCGTGCTTGAGCGTCAACGCCTGCTCGAGCTCGGAGAACGCCGCCTCGTGGGGGAGGCCGCTGCTCGACGCTCCCACCGCGCTCGTCGCACCGTTCGCTTTCATGTTCCCATCATGCCAGCAGGGTGCGACACGACTATCGAACAGATGTTCCCCTGAGTGATGCGCGACACCGCGGAGCGGGGAGGAATCACGCGGAAGCGCACCCCTGGGGGCGGATCCGTCTCAGCGGACGAAGCGGACCTCGGTCAAGGTCTCGCCGAGGAAGGGCTCGGTGTGGCTCTGGCCGTCGAGGGCGAAGCCGTTGCGCTCGTAGAACCGGTGGGCGCGGGGGTTGTCCTCGGCGACCCACAGGTAGATCTCCTCGTCCTTCTCGACCGCCGCATCGAACAGCAGCTGTCCGATGCCGGTGCCGTGCCAGGCGTCGAGGAGGTAGATGAAGTACAGCTCGCGCAGGCGGGGAGCGTCACGATCACGCGCAGGTCCCGATCCGACGAAGCCGACGATCTCGCCGCGCACGAGCGCGGCGTGCATCCGGAAGTCGTCGCCCTGCGCGGCCCAGTGCGTCCACAACTCGGCGAGCCGCCGCGGCGAGACGCTCTGGAGGGCAGCGGTGCTGATGAGGTGGTCGTAGGTCTCGTGCCAGCAGGTGGCGTGCACGCGCCCGAGGGCCTCGGCGTCGACATCCCGCACCGGACGGACGACGATGTCGGTCTGCAGTTCGGCTTCCATGGCGTGACTCTACGCGCGGGCGGCGGCGGCGGGAAATCGGAGCCGCGGGGTTGCCGACGCGCGCCTCACGACTCTCGTTCGACGGAGAGCAGCCCGAGCTCGCCGGGGCTCCACCCCGCCTCGACGAGCCGCGCCCGCAGCGACCGCTCGATCGCCTGACGGTCGTGGTCGGTGCGCAGGCGGGTCCCGGCGCCTGCCGCGTCTGACACGGCGGCGGGGTCGATCTCGCGCGTGGCCGCGAGGAGGTCGGAGGACATCCGCGTCGCCCGGGAGGCCCCGAGCGCCGTTCGCAACACGTCGAGGGCTCCGAGCGTCACCGACCAGGCGGGTGCCCCCTCGGGGTGTCTTACGGCGGGCACGGCGGCGGTGGGGGCGTCGTCCGGCCGGTCGGAGACGATCATGACGACAGCGGTGCCGATGACGAGCACGGCCACGCCGCCCACGATCGTCGTCGGGAAGATCGAGAACCCGGTCTCGTAGAGCGACGACTGCCACCCCGCCGTCAGGCCGACGACGACCCGCGAGGCCGAGAACACGCCGTAGCAGCCGAGTGCCGCGCTGAGCAGTCGAGAACCGCGACGGGCGGCGAGGGCGGGATGCCGGGTCGCGACGGCGCCGGCCGCGCAGAGCGCCGCGAGAGCGAGGGCTTTCGTCGAGAGCGAGGTCGGGAGGGGGGCGACGGCCGATACGACGCCGACGGCGATCGCGACGATCCCGACGAGGGCGACCCGTGCGCTCATCCCGCCGCCGAGCGCGCCCAGTCCTGCGAAGACGAACCCGGGCGCCAGCACCATCGCGACGTCGCCGATCACGAGGGACGCGAGATCCTCCGACCGCGAATGCACGAGATACATCAGGCTCGACACGGTCGCCGCCAGAGCCGCGGCCACCCCGAAGCGCAGCAGGCCGCCGCGCCGCCGCCAGCTCGGTCGCAGCACGAAGAGCACGACCAGCGCCGCGACCGTCACGACACAGACCGCGATCAACGCGTATCCGGCTGGCGTCACGCCCCACCCCCTCGCCCACCGGCCCGACGGCGTGCTCTCCGCAACCTACGCGCTGAGGCGGCCGTGAGAAAAGTCGGAGGCGTGATCGGCGGTAATCCGCCTGCTATGGTCGTGTCCCGACACGGGGTGCCCGCGACCGCGAGCTGAGATCAGACCCGTCGAACCTGCTCCAGTGCAATGCTGGCGAAGGGATGTCGAAATGCGCGATGTCGTGCCCACCGTCCGCGGACCCGAGGCGGCGCTGCGAGCGCTGCGGGATGCCGCTCCGCTCACCCACTGCGTGACGAACGCCGTCGTCACCGGGTTCACCGCGAACGCCCTGCTGGCGCTCGGCGCGAGCCCCGCCATGGTCGACAACCCCGGCGAGGCGGGGATGTTCGCCGGTATCGCCGACGGGGTGCTCCTGAACCTCGGCACGCCGACCGAGCAGCAGCGGGCCGCCGCGCGGGAGGTCGTCGGAGCGACCCGGCGCTGGGTCCTCGACCCGGTCGCCGTCGGGATGCTGCCGGTGCGCACGGCGCTCGCCGCCGAGCTCGCGGCGGCTCGGCCGGCGATCATCCGCGGCAACGCCTCCGAGATCGCCGCGGTAGCGGGATCCGGTGCCGGGGGGCGCGGCGTCGACAGCCTCGAAGCGCCCGAGGCCGTACGGACTCTCGCGGTCTCGCTCGCCCGGCGCACCGGTGCGGTCGTGGCCGTCTCGGGCGCGGTCGACCTGATCACCGACGGCGATCACGTGGTCCGCGTGCCCGGGGGCGACCCCGTGCTCACGCGGGTCACCGGCGGCGGCTGCTCTCTCGGCGCCACGATGGCGGCGTTCCTCGGTGTCGCCGAGCCGTTGTCGGCCGCGGCGGCCGCCTCGGTCGCGCACAAGCGCGCCGCGGAGGCCGCGGCATCGACGGCATCCGGTCCCGGGTCGTTCGCGGTCGCGTTCCTCGACGCCCTCGCGGCCGTGGCGCCGGAGGACCTCGGCGGGACGGAGTACCTCGAGGAGCCGGCCCGCGTCGAGTCGTTCGCCGCGGGAGCCGTCCGGTGACCCGCCGGGCCGGCCTCGATCTGTCCCTCCATCTCGTCACCGACGACCGCGTGGCCTTCGACACGCTGCCGGCGATCGTCGATGCGGCCATCGCCGGTGGCGTCACGGTCGTGCAGCTGCGGGACAAGCGCGTGAGCGCGGCCGAGCTGCTCCGTCGCACCGGCGTGATCGCGGGCGTGGTGGCGGGCCGGGTCCCGCTGATCGTCGACGATCGGGTCGACGTCGTCCTCGCCGCCGTCGACGCGGGGGTGCAGGTGGACGGCGTCCACCTCGGACAGGAAGACATCCCGCCCGGCGTGGCGCGGCGCCTCCTCGGTCCCGACGCCGTCATCGGATGGACGGCGAACGAGGCTGCGCACCTCCGCGCGGCCGCCGAGATGCCGTCGGGCACGCTCGACTACCTGGGCGTCGGGGTCATCCGGCCGACGCGGACGAAGGCGGACCATCCGCCCGCGCTCGGGGTCGAGGGCTTCGGCGCGTGCGCGGCGGCCACGTCGCTCGCCTGTGTCGCGATCGGCGGGGTGGGTCCCGACGATGTCGCCCCGCTGCGGCGGGCCGGAGCCGCCGGGGTCGCGGTCGTGTCGGCGATCTGCGCCGCAGGCGACCCCGCCGCGGCGGCCCGCGAGCTCCGCGACGCGGAGCGGCGGGGACGCGTGGCGGCGGGCGGTGGCGTCCGATGACGAGCACACCGCGCGTGCCCCGCGTCCTGAGTATCGCCGGGACCGATCCGACGGGCGGCGCCGGGCTCCAGGCCGACCTCAAATCGATCGCCGCGCTCGGCGGCTACGGCATGGCGGCCGTGACCGCGCTCGTCGCGCAGAACACCCGGGGCGTGCGGGCCGTGCATGTGCCTCCTGAGGGCTTCCTCCGCGCCCAGCTCGACGCCGTGGGCGACGACGTCGAGATCGATGCGGTGAAGATCGGGATGCTGCACTCCGCGCCGATCGTCACGGTGGTCGACGAGTGGCTCGCCGCGCGCCGCGGCGACGTCGTCGTGCTCGACCCCGTGATGATCGCGACGAGCGGCGACCGGCTGCTCGACGCCGCGGCGGAGAGCGGGATCCGCGACCTGTGCCGCCGCGTCGACCTCGTGACCCCGAACCTACCGGAGCTGGCGGTCCTCGTCGACGAGCCGGTCGCGCACACGTGGTCCGACGCCCGCGCTCAGGCGCGGCGATTCGCCGGACGGGCGAACACGACGGTGCTCGTCAAGGGAGGGCATCTGGCGGGCGAGGAGTGCCCCGACGCGATCGTGACCTCCGACGGGGTGGTGGCCGAGGTGTCGCGGCGTCGTATCGTCTCGACGAACACGCACGGCACCGGCTGCTCGCTGTCGGCGGCGATGGCCACGCTGGCTGCGGCGGGTCTGGACTGGCCCGACGCCCTCACGCGCGCCACGACCTGGCTCGCCGGTGCGATCGTGGCGGGCTCCGCCCTCTCGGTCGGGCGCGGCAACGGCCCGATCGACCACATGCACGAGTTCCGCGATCGGCACGCGACCGGACGCCTCGGCAGCGGCGACCCGGGTCGAGGATGGACTGCCGAGGTGTGGCGATGCGCCGCGCCGATCCGCGCCGCCGTCGAGGCGTGCTCGTTCGTCGACGGTCTGCGCACCGGCGCCCTCGCCCCCGACCGCTTCGCGTGGTACCTGCGTCAGGACGCGCTCTACCTGTCGGAGTACGCCCGCGTGCTCGCACGGGCGAGCGCTCTGGCGCCCGACGGCGCCGAGCAGGTGTTCTGGGCGGAGTCGGCCGCTTCTGCCATCGCCGTGGAGTCCGAGCTCCACCGTTCTCGGATCGACACCGTTGACGTCGAGCCGGCGTCGTCCACACTCGCGTACACCGATCACCTGCAGGCCGCGGCCTCGCGCGGTTCGTACGGCGAGCTCGTCGCCGCCCTGCTGCCCTGCTTCTGGCTGTACTCCGATCTGGGCGAGCGACTCGCCGGGGCTCGGCATCCGGGGCATCCGTATCGCGATTGGCTCGAGACCTACGCCGATCCGGGCTTCGCCGCCTCGACGCGGAGGGCCGTCGACATCGTCGACCGGGCGGCCGCAGGAGCCTCGCCGAGGGAACGAGGACGGATGGCCACAGCCTTCGACCGCTCGATGCGGCACGAGTTGGCGTTCTTCCGGGCGCCCGTCGCCGCGGCAGCCCTCGTCGCCGGCGAAACACGGCCGGAGGTGCCGCTGCGCGGGGCCTAGTCTGAGCACATGCCGAAGGAGAGATCCGGCCGAGCCACCATGAAGGACGTCGCAGCGCTCGCCGGAGTCTCGGCCAAGACGGTCTCCAACGTGCTCACCGGGACGGCGGTGGTGCGTCCCGAGACGCAGCAGCGCGTCGAGGCGGCCATGCGCGAGCTCGACTTCGTCCCCAACCTGAGCGCCCGCGGGCTGCGGAACGGACGCTCGGGGGTGATCGCGATCGCCCTGCCCGACCTCGCGACGGCGTTCTCGGCCGACATGCTCCATCACCTGGTCGACGCCGCCCACCAGCGCGGATACGCCGTGCAGATCGAGGAGACCGCGCTCGAGCCCGAGCGCGAGCGCGACCTCGTCTCACGGGCACGGCAGCACCTCGTCGACGGCGTCGTGCTGAATCCGATCCGCATCGAGGACAGCGTCGTCGACCGCGACGATCGTCTGCCGCCCGTCGTGCTCATCGGAGAGGTCGAGCAGCACGTGACCGACCGGGTCCTCATCGACAGTCGCGCCGGAGCCCGCGACGCCGTCGCGCATCTCATCGCGCGCGGCGCGCGGCGGATCGCGGCGATCGGCGGCGACGGGCGCGCCGACCACGCGACGGCGACGAGTCGGCTCCGCCTGGCGGGCATGCTCGACGCGCTCGCCGCTGCCGGCATCGAGCACGATGCGCGGCGGGAGATCAACGTGCTGCCCTGGAACATGGCGGCGGGGGCCACAGGCGTCGGTGCTCTGATGGAGCGTGGGGTGGCGTTCGACGCCGTGCTCTGCTTCACCGACTCGATCGCGGTCGGAGCGCTCCACGCGCTCGCTTCTGCGGGCATCCGGGTTCCCGACGATGTGCTCGTGTGCGGCTTCGATGACGTCGAGCAGTCACGGTTCACGACTCCGGAGCTCACGACCGTCTCGTTCGACCGACACGAGTTCGCCCGCGCGACGATCGCCCTGCTCGAGGAGCGTATGACGGCGCGCGACGCTCCCGTCCGCGCTGTCGCGATCGCCCACCGGGTCGTGCCCCGAGCGAGCACCCAAGCCGCGCCGGGCGGGCACTTTCCCCGCTGAGTCGTAGGACCATCGTCGCTGAGACCCTTGCGGAGTTATTACATCGATGTAAAAGTAGAGGGGTCCCTGGTTGTCACGATGTCGTGCCGTCACAAAGGAGTGACCGATGGCCCCACCCCTCGAACTCAGTCGGCGGAGGTTCCTCAGCGGAGCCGCCGCCCTCGCCGGAACCGCTTTCCTCGCATCGTGCGCCGGTCTGCCCGGCAGTCCGGGCGCGCGCACCCTGCAGTTCTGGCACCTGCTCTCGGGCGCCGACGGCGTCACCATGTCGGGGTTGATCGACGGCGTCAACGCCGCGCAGTCCGACTACAGCGTCCGGCCGACGGTGCTCGCCTGGGGGGAGCCGTATTACACGAAGCTCGCGATGGCCGCAGCCGGCGGACGGGCGCCGGACGTCTCCGTGATGCACGCGTCGCGCGTCGTCGGGTACGCGCCGGGCGGGCTCCTCGACACCTGGGACACCGCGCGACTCGCCGACCTCGGCGTCGACGCGAGCACCTTCACCGACGCCATCTGGCGCAAGGGGTTCATCGGCGACGACCTCTACAGCGTCGCGCTCGACGCGCATCCCTTCATCCTGATGTACAACACCGAGATCTGCGCCGAGGCGGGCGTGCTCGACAGCGATGGCAAGCTGCCGCCCATCACGTCTCCCGAGGACTTCCTCGAGCTGGGGCGAGCCGTCGCCGCGGTGTCGGAATCGCACGGGCTGTCGTTCGGATACCTCGGCGACGGTGCGCAGATGTGGCGCCTGTTCTACACGCTCTACACCCAGCACGGGCTCGAGATCGAGTTGCCCGAGGGCGGGCGGGCGCAGATCGACGAGGATGCCGCCGTCGCGGCGCTGAGCTTCATGCAGCAGCTGCTCGACGACGAGATCGCCTCACGCAGCGCCGATTACCAGAGCGCGATCGCGGAGTTCGCGACCGGCCGCAGCGGGCTCTTCCTGACGGGGGTCTGGGAACTGCGCTCGATGCAGCAGCAGGACCTCCCGATCGACGCCACCGTCATCCCGGCAGTGTTCGGCACGCCCTCGGTCTACGCAGACTCGCACTCCTTCACGCTCCCGCACCAGAGCGCGCCCGACGAGGAGAGCCGCGACCTGGTCTACCGCTTCGTCGCAGACATCCTGAAGGGCTCGTTCGACTGGGCGGGCGCCGGTCACATCCCCGCCTACCTTCCGGTGACGCAGTCGCCCGCGTACGCCGACCTCCTGCCGCAGGCGCACTACGCCGAGGCCGCCGAGCTCGTCAAATACGACCCGCCCGCGTGGTTCACCGGCTCGGGCTCGCGGTTCCAGGCCGACTTCGGAGCCGCCGTGCAGAACGTCCTGCTGCGCGGCGCCGATCCCGCCGAGGCGGTCGCGCGCTTCCGCGCGGGCGTCGAGCAGCGCCTGCAGACGCCGAACCCTGCTGCGCCGGAAGGAGCCCGCGCATGACCCTCGACACCGGATCCGCGCGCGCCGGTCTCGCCGACACCGCGGCGACGCGGACGATCGTCACGGGCGCCCGCACCGGGCGGCGCCGCCACGCCGGCGACCGCGGCGAGCAGCGCATCGCCTGGAGCTTCCTCGCGCCGTTCCTCGCCGCCTTCCTCCTGTTCCTCGTGTGGCCGCTGCTGCACGGCCTGTACCTGAGCTTCACCGACCAGTCGCTCACCGGCGCGGGCGGCTCGTTCATCGGGATCGCGAACTACGTCGAGGCGTTGGGCGACCCCGTCATGTGGCAGTCACTGGGCAACACCGCCTGGTTCACGGTGCTCTCGACCGTGCCGCTCGTCGCCCTCGCCCTCGTCATGGCCCTGCTCGTCCAGCGCGGCCTGCCCGGTCAATGGCTGTGGCGGCTGTCGTTCTTCATGCCCTACCTGCTCGCCTCGACGGTGATCTCGCAGATGTGGGTGTGGATCTTCAACCCGCAGATCGGCGCGGCCAACAACATCCTCGAGGCATTCGGCCTCGAACCGATCGCGTGGCTGCAGAACCCCGACACCAACATGCTCGCGATCGTCGTCGCGACCGTGTGGTGGACGATCGGGTTCAACTTCCTGCTGTACCTCGCGGCGCTCCAGAACATCCCCGAGACCCAGTACGAAGCGGCCTCGATCGACGGCGCGGGGGAGTGGCGCAAGCTCTTCTCGATCACCATCCCGCAGCTCGGCCAGGTCACGGTGCTCATCGTCATCCTGCAGGTGCTGGCATCGCTCAAGCTGTTCGACCAGGCGTATCAGATGCTCGGAGGCATCGCGAGCGAGACCACCCGCTCGATCGTCCAGTACATCTACGAGTCCGGGTTCGTCGGCTACCGCTTCGGCTACTCGGCCGCCATCTCGTACGTCTTCTTCGCCGTCATCGTGCTGATCGGCGTCATCCAGGCCCTCGCCACCCGTCGCCGGAAGGAGCACTCATGAGCGTCACCACCGCAGGCTCCACGGCTACGCGCGCCGTCGTCGCGCCCGGGGTCGGTCCCGACCCGCGCGGGAGCAAGCCCGGGCAGCGCCGACTCGGCGCGGTCACCATCGCCGCGTTCGTCGCCCTCGCGCTCCTCGCGATCGGGTGGCTGCTGCCGTTCCTCTGGGCGGTCGCGACCGCCTTCAAGACCGAGACGGATGCCGCCTCGGGAGCGGGCGGCTGGGTCGGTGAGAGCGGGCCCACCACGGAGGCCTTCACCTCGATCCTCTCGCAGGGGAACGTCTGGATCTGGGCCGGCAACAGCCTCTGGACCTCCGCCGTCATCACCCTCCTCACGGTCGCGATCTCGGCCGTGGCCGCGTACGCGTTCTCGCGTCTGGAGTTCCGGGGCAAGAAGCTGCTCTACGGCGCGGTCATCGCCTCGATCGTGATCCCGCCACAGGTGCTGATCATCCCGCTGTTCTACGAGATGCTCGCCTTCAACCTCGTCGACACCCCGTGGGGGCTGATCCTGCCGCAGATCGTCGCGCCGGCGATGGTCTTCATCCTGAAGAAATTCTTCGACCAGGTGCCGATCGAGCTCGAGGATGCCGCGCGCGTCGACGGTGCCGGACGCTTCCGCGTGTTCTGGTCGATCGTGCTGCCGCTGTCGCGGCCCATCCTCGGGGCCGTCGCGATCTTCGTCTCCATCGGCGCATGGAACAACTTCCTCTGGCCGTTCCTCATCATCAACGACACGACCCTCATGACCCTGCCGGTGGGGCTCCAAACCGTCATCAGCGCCTACGGCGTGCAGTACGCGCAGGTCATGGCCCAGGCGGTGCTGGCCTCCGTGCCGCTGATCGTCGTCTTCCTGGTGTTCCAGAAGCAGATCGTCCGCGGCGTCGCGACCACCGGCTTCGGCGGTCAGTGACCGGCGAAGCAGCGCCGCGCACCGTCTCGACACCCCCACCCGCATCCCGCATCCCCTATAGAACAGGAGCATCATGCCCCGCGCCCGCATCGTCCTCGATCGCGACTTCACCGTGGCCGACGTGCCGCGCCGCCTCTTCGGCTCGTTCGTCGAGCACATGGGTCGCTGCGTCTACACCGGCATCTACGAGCCCGGCCACCCGCAGGCCGATGTCCGCGGCTTCCGTCGCGACGTCCTCTCGCTCGTGAAGGAGCTCGGCGCCACGGTCGTCCGCTACCCCGGCGGCAACTTCGTGTCGGGCTACAACTGGGAGGACGGCGTCGGACCCGCCGCCGACCGGCCGCACCGCCTCGACGGCGCCTGGCACACCGTCGAGACCAACGCGTTCGGACTCCACGAGTTCGTCGACTGGGCACGCGAGGCCCAGGTCGAGGTCATGGAGGCCGTGAACCTCGGCACGCGGGGCGTCGACGAGGCCCGCGCCCTCGTCGAGTACGCCAATCACCCCGGCGGCACGTACTGGTCGGACCTCCGTCGCCGGAACGGTGCCGCAGACCCGTTCGACATCCGCCTGTGGTGCCTCGGCAACGAGCTCGACGGCCCGTGGCAGATCGGCCACAAGACCGCCCGCGAGTACGGCCGCCTCGCCCAGGAGACGGCGAAGGCGATGCGCCTCGTCGACCCCGACATCGAGCTCGTCGCGGTGGGCTCGTCGAACCGGCAGATGCCGACCTTCGGCACGTGGGAGCACACCGTCCTCACGCACGCGTACGACGAGGTCGACTACATCTCGATGCACGCCTACTACCAGGAGGACGAGGGGGACGCGGCATCCTTCCTCGCCGAGGCCGTCGACATGGACGCCTTCATCGACGGCGTCGTGTCGACGATCGACGCGGTCAAGGCCGCCGGGAAGCATCGCAAGCAGGTCGACATCTCGTTCGACGAGTGGAACGTCTGGTATCAGCAGGGCCTCGACACCGAGGACCAGCCGCACATCGTCTCGGCGTCGAAGGAATGGCGCGCCCACCCGCGTCTCATCGAGGACACGTACAACGTCACCGACGCCGTCGTCGTCGGGACCTTCCTGCACAGCCTGCTGCGTCACGGCGACCGCGTACGCATCGCCAACCAAGCGCAGCTGGTCAACGTGATCGCGCCCATCCGTTCGGAGGAGGGCGGTCCGGCGTGGCGTCAGTCCATCTTCTGGCCCTTCGCGCGTATGTCGCAGCTCGCGCAGGGCCGGGTGCTGCGCCTCGCGATCGACTCCGACCAGACTCCGACGGCGAAGTTCGGCGACGTGGACGTCGTGGACGCCGCCGCCACATGGGACGAGTCGACCGGCCGGGTCGCGCTGTTCGTCGCGAACCGATCGCTCGACTCCGAGACGGACGTCTCGCTCGAGCTGCGCGGGTTGGGCGCTTCGAGCGTCGTGTCGGCCGAGGTGTTGACCGTGCCCGCGGACGGCGACCGGCTGTCGGTCAACACCGAGCAGGAGCAGGACGCCGTCGGCCTCGTGCCGCTCCGCGGCGTCGGCCTCGACGAGGGCACGCTGCGAGCCACCCTGCCGGCGCTGTCGTGGGCTGTGATCGTGCTCGACACCGCGCGCGCCTGACCCGCGGCTTCTCCGTTCTGCGGGCGGGCGGGCGCGCGAGTTGTCGGAGATGTACAACGGATGCGGCCGCGGGCATGGGTGATCCGATAGCGTCTGCCCTCGTGAACGTGTGGCTCCGGACCCTCCTGACGATCTGGCGAGCGAAGCGCCAGCTGAGCAGGAAGGGCCCGCGGCCGCTCATGGCGGTCGGCCGCGTGCGGTTGCGGACGCTGCCCACCGACATCGACCTGCTCGGCCACATGAACAACGGCCGCTACGCGTCGCTGTTCGACCTCGGCCGATTCGACCTTCTCGTGCGCAACGGCATCTGGGACACCTTCCAGGAGAAGGGCTGGTACGGCGTCGTCGCGAGCAGCACGATCACCTTCCGGAAGTCGTTGAACCTCTGGCAGCGCTTCACGATCGAGACCCGGCTGCACGGGCACGACGACAAGTCGGTCTACATGGTCCACCGGGCGGTGGTCGGGGGCGAGGTCTACGCCGAGATGCTCGTGCGGTCGCGGTTCCTCCGTCGCACGGGCGGCATCGTCCCGCTCGACGAGCTGTTCGCGGTGCTCGGACGTCGCGACGACCTGCCCGAGCTCGAGCCGTGGATGACCGAGTGGGCCGCCGCGACGGCGCTGCCCTCGACGCGCGCCGAGGCGCCCAGCGTCTGGGAGTGACCCCGGGCGAGGCGCCGCGGCGGACGGGAACCCGCGACGTAGGCTGACGGCATGTCCGACACCGCTTCGTCCGGCAGCACCCCGCCGGACCTCCCCGTCGACGATCCGCTCGCTCATCGGGCGGTCGAGTTGGCGCGGACGTGGGTCCACACCTCGGCGGACTTCCCCGCGGATGGCGCGGCGCAACGCCTCGCCGGAGTGCTGCGCGACCCGAACGGACTGCCTTTCACGATCGGCTTCGTCGACGGCGTGATGCGCCCGGAGAGCGTGACGGCCGCCGCGTCGCGGCTGCACCATGTCGCGCCGCTCGTGCCGGAGTTCCTGCCCTGGTACCTGCGCGGCGCCGTGCGCGTCGGCGGTGCCGTCGCCCCCGTGCTGCCGACGCCCGTCGTGCCCATCGCCCGCACGGCCCTGCGTGAGATGGTCGGCCACCTCGTCGTCGACGCCCGGCCTCACAAGCTGGGTCCGGCGATCGCCCGCATCCGCGAGTCGGGGGCCCGCCTCAACCTCAATCTGCTCGGTGAGGCGGTGCTCGGCGAGGACGAGGCGCGGCGGCGTCTCGAGGGCATCCACGAGCTGATCCGCCGCGACGACGTCGACTACGTCTCGGTCAAGGTCTCGGCGATCATCAGCCGCATCTCGATGTGGGCGTTCGACGAGGTCGTCGCCGACGTGGTCGAGCGGCTGCTGCCGCTGTACCTCAGCGCCGCCGAGGACGGCACGTTCATCAACCTCGACATGGAGGAGTACCGCGACCTCGATCTGACGATCGCCGTCTTCACCCGCATCCTCGAGGACGAGCGGCTGCGGGGGCTCGAGGCGGGCATCGTGCTGCAGGCCTACCTGCCCGACGCCGCCGACGCCCTCGACGAGCTGACCACGTGGGCGCAGGCACGGGTCGCCGCCGGGGGGAGCCGCATCAAGGTCCGACTGGTCAAGGGGGCGAATCTCGCAATGGAGCGGGTGGATGCTGCGATGCACGGCTGGCCGCTCGCCACCCACGGGAGCAAGCTCGACGCCGACGCGATGTACCTGCGGTGCCTCGACCGCGCCCTGCGACCCGACCGGAGCGCGGCCGTGCGCATCGGCGTCGCCGGCCACAACCTGTTCGACATCGCCTACGCCTGGCTGCTGGCGGGGGAGCGGGGCGTGCGCGACGACATCGAGATCGAGATGCTGCTCGGCATGGCGCAGGGACAGGTCGCCGCGGTCACCGAGGATGTCGGACACGTGCTGCTGTACGTACCGGTCGTACGGCCGGACGAGTTCGACGTCGCCATCAGCTATCTCGTGCGTCGTCTCGAGGAGAACGCCTCGAACGAGAACTTCCTGTCGGCGGCCTTCGACCTCGACACCGACGCGACCCTGTTCGAGCGCGAGCGCGATCGGTTCGTCGCCTCTCTCGAGCGGGCGAGCGACCCGGCTCTGCCGGGGCGTCCGAACCGCACGCAGGACCGAGGCCTCGCCCTGCGCGCGATCGCGCCGCAGCGCATCACGCGCGACCCCGCGCCCGGCGACGAGGGGCTGACGCAGGCGGTTCTCGGCATCGCCGACGCCGCCGGGGCGGAGGACACGACCGCGGTAGGCGGGCGTGACGACATCCTGTTCGGCGGCGAGCGGTTCGTCGAGACCGCCGTCTACGCGCCGCGCGAGTCGCGCCGCGGCCCTGCTCTCGGCGCCCCCGGCTTCGTGAACGCGCCCGACACCGATCCGGCGCTCGCCGTGAACCGCGTCTGGGCGCGCGACATCCTCGCACGCATCGACGACAGCATCGCCGGTGACGAGACGATCGCGGCGGCGCGGGTCGGCGACGTCGCGGCGCTCGATGAGATCGTGGGGCGCGTCGGGGCCGCGGCCTCCGCCTGGGGCGCGCTCGCCGCAGCCGATCGCAGCGCTGTGCTGCTCGCCGCCTCGCGCGCCCTCGAGTCGCGCCGCGCGGAGCTCATCGAGGTCGCCGCCTCGGAGACCGGCAAGGTGCTCGCCGAAGCCGACGTCGAGGTCAGCGAGGCGGTCGACTTCGCCGCCTACTACGCGGCGACGGCGCGCGAACTCGACCGCGTCAGCGGGGCCGTGTTCGAGCCAGCGTCGGTCACCGTCGTCGCGCCGCCGTGGAACTTCCCGCTCGCCATCCCGGCGGGCGGCGTGCTCGCGGCCCTCGCGGCGGGCTCGGGCGTCGTCTTCAAGCCGGCCCCGCAGGCGCGCCGCTGCGCCGCCGTCGTCGCCGAGGCGCTGTGGGAGGCGGGCGTGCCGCGCGATCTGCTCGCCCTGGTCGACCTCGACGAGGGCGAGCTCGGCCGCGAGCTGATCACGCATCCCTCGGTCGACCGCGTCATCCTGACCGGGTCGTGGGAGACCGCGGCGCTGTTCCGTTCGTGGCGGCCGGAACTGCCGCTGCTGGCCGAGACGAGCGGTAAGAACGCGATCGTCGTCATGCCGTCGGCCGACCTCGACCTGGCGGCCGCCGACCTCATCAAGAGCGCCTTCGGACACGCGGGGCAGAAGTGCTCCGCCGCATCGCTCGCGATCCTCGTCGGTCCGGTCGGACGCTCGAAGCGGTTCGCGCGGCAGCTCGTCGACGCGACGCGATCGCTGCGGGTGGGGCCGCCCACGGATCCGCGCAGCGAGGTCGGCCCGCTCATCGAACCGCCCCACGGCAAACTCGACTGGGCGCTCACGACCCTCGATGACGGGGAGCGCTGGCTCGTGGAGCCGCGACCCCTCGACCTCGGGGACGGCGCCGGAGGACGGCTCTGGTCGCCGGGCGTCAAGGTCGGGGTGCGGGCGGGATCGCGCACGCATCTCGAGGAGTTCTTCGGGCCGGTGCTCGGCGTCATGCACGCCCGCTCGCTCGACGAGGCGATCGAGCTGCAGAACGCCGTGGCGTACGGGCTGACCGCGGGCCTGCACACGCAGGACGCCGACGACCTCGCGACCTGGCTCGACCGCGTCGAGGCCGGCAACCTGTACGTCAACCGCGGGATCACGGGTGCGATCGTGCAGCGGCAGCCGTTCGGCGGCTGGAAGCGGTCGTCGG
Organism: Microbacterium sp. cf332; assembly: GCF_900102175.1. Taxonomy (GTDB): domain Bacteria; phylum Actinomycetota; class Actinomycetes; order Actinomycetales; family Microbacteriaceae; genus Microbacterium. The sequence continues at coordinate 1,465,031 of NZ_FNKN01000001.1, read as the reverse complement.
TCGGTCCGGGCACCAAGGCGGGCGGGCCGAACTATCTCGTAGGCCTCGGCACATGGCGCGCGTCGCAGGGCGCGGCATCCAGCACCCTGCATCTGCGCGGTCTCGACTCGCGCATCACGACCATCATCGAGTCGGCGCAGCCCACGCTCGACTACGAGTCCTTCGAATGGCTGCGGCGCGGCGCCTTGGCTGATGCCGTCGTCTGGGACCGCGAGTTCGGCCAGGTGCGCGACGTGTCGGGACTCGGCGTCGAGCGCAACCTGTTCCGCTACCGGCCGGTCGACGTCGCCGTGCGCGCGGCCGCTGATGCGACCTGGCAGGCCGTGCTGCGCGTGCTCGTCGCGGGCGTGCGGGCCGGGTCGGTCGTGTCGCTGAGCTCGCCGGTGGGTCTTCTCGCCGAGGTCCGCCGCGCGCTCGGCGAAGTCGACATCGCCGTTTCGGTCGAGTCCGACGGCGAGTGGCTCGAGCGCCTCGCCGTGCCGGAGCGCCGCCCCGGCCGCATCCGCCTGGTCGGGTCTCGCGAGACGGTCGCCGAGGTGCGCGCCGGCATCGCCGCGGCGACGGAGGGCGACCCGGATGTGTCCGTCTACACCGACGAGGTCACGACGGCGGGCCGCATCGAGCTGCTCCCGTTCCTGCACGAGCAGTCGATCACGGTCACCGCGCACCGCTTCGGCAACCCCGACCCCTGGTCCGAATCCGTCATCTGAACCGCCGCCGGTGGCTGCGGTGGCGCCGTCTCGGTAGCGTGGCGGGATGACGGACGACGCAGCCGCCGCGCCCACCCTGATTCTTGCCCGCCTGTCGATCGAGCGCGAATCGCTCCTCGGGTCGTTGTTCATCGGGCTCGGGGCGGTGGGGCTCGCCCTCGCGGTCATCGCGCTGGCGTTCTCGCCGTCGCTCAGCCTGCCCATGCTCGTGGGTGCGGTGTTGCTCGTGCACGGCATCCTGCGGCGTTCTGCCGCCGCCCGTGCCGCGGCCGCGCTCCGGCAGATCGAGGCCCGCTCAACGCCGCAGTAATCGCGCACCCGCGCCGTGGTCTTGGCGCCCGAGCCCGCCCCTGGCGCCCGAGCCCACCCCTTCTGCCCCGCTGATGCGGGGTGGGCTCGGGTCGATGGAGCGGGCTCGGGGAGACCGCAGTCAGGCGTCGATGCCGACCGAGTGCGACAGGCGTGCGCGCTCGTCGCCCGACAGCTCGAGGTCGGCGGCCTTCGCGCTGTCGACGATCGACTCCGCGCGCCGCGCGCCGGGGATCGGGATGACGGTGTCGCCCAGTCCGAGCTCCCAGGCGAGCACGACCTGCTGGGGGCTCACGCCATGTGCGCGGGCGACCTCGCCGAACACGGCGAACCGGTCACCGACCGACCGGGCGGCACCGCCCGTGCCGCCGAGCGGGCTCCACGGGAGGAACGCGATGCCGTGGTCGGCGCAGTAGCGCAGCTCGTCGTAGCTGCCCGGATGCCGCGGCGAGAACTCGTTCTGGACGCTCGCGAGGTTGCCCTCACCGAGCACCTGCTGCGCGATCTCGATCTCCTCGACGCTCGCATTCGAGATGCCGACCGCGCGGATCTTTCCCTCCTGCTGCAGCGTCTTGAGGTTCTCCATGACCTCGCCGTAGACCATCCAGCGATCGGGGCGGTGGTACTGGTAGACGTCGATCACATCAGCCCGGAGCACGCGGAGCGACGCCTCGACGGCCTGCCGCAGGTAGTCGAGCGAGCCGTCGCGGCCCCACTTCTCGCCCTCGCTGCGGGTGATGCCGCCCTTCGTCGCCACGACGATCTGAGACCGATCGCCGCCCCACGAGGCCAGCGCCTCGGCCATGATCTCCTCGTTGTGCCCCATCGTGTCCCAGCTCGGGGCGTAGATGTCCGCGGTGTCGAGCAGGGTGACGCCGGCGTCGAGCGCGGCGTGGACGGTGGCGACGGCATCCTTCCGGTCGGGGATCTGCTTGTCGTTGTTCATCGAGACCGGCATCCCGCCCAGGCCGATGGCCGAGACGGTGAACGGTCCGAGGGTGCGCTGCTGCATGGGTCTCCTTCGACGATCGCGACGATGCGCGGTGGTGTGTCACCAGCCTGACAGTCGCGGACACGATCCGGGAGCGACTTGCGCAGTCGTGCCGAGCCACTCACCTCCCGGTCATGGGCGATGTTCTCAGCGGGTCCGACGGCCCTCGGGAGAGAATGGATGCCGGCCACCCGGCGACCCGCCGCCGCGTGCGCGACCGCCGACCGCCAGGAGCCCGAATGACGATCGCCGACAACCGCCCGACCCCCGATGGCAGCGAGACGGCTGCGCCCGCGCATGCCCTGGCCGGGGGACCGCCCCTGCTGCCGGTCATGGCCGCGGTGGGCGAGGGTGCGTGGGTGACCGACGTCGAGGGGCGTCGCTACCTCGACCTCACCGCCGATCCCGCGCTCACCTTCGGGCACCGGCATCCCGCCCTGCTCGCGGTCGCGACCGAGCAGCTCGGACGGTTGACCGCGACGAGCGCCGTCGTCACGGACGACCGGGCCGACGGGTTCGCCGACGCGCTTGCCGCACTGCTCGGCGCGGAACAGGTCCTGCCGGCCGCCACCGGGCCCGACGCGCTTCGCGCCGCCGTCACGGTCGCGGTCGGCGCGGGGTCGCGGACGACCGTCGTGGTCGCGGCCGGCTCGCACCCCGAGCTCACGGCGTCGGGCGCCGTCGCGGTGCCCTTCGGCGACGTCGACGCGCTCGCCGCGGCACTCGACGACACCGTCGCCGCCGTCGTCCTCGAACCCGTGCAGGCCGCGGCGGGGGTCATCGCCGCGCCCCCCGGGTATCTCGAGGCCGCGCGGCAGGCGTGCGCCGACCGCGGGGTCGCCCTGATCCTCGACGAGACGCGCAGCGGACTCGGCAGGCTCGGCGACACCGTCGCACTCGCTGGCGAGGGGCAGGCGCCCGATCTCCGCGTGATCGGCCCGGCGCTCGGCGGTGGCATCGTGCCCGTCGCCGCCGTCGTCGGGAGCCGCGCGCTGCTCGGCGAGGCCCGCGCCGCGGCATCCCTTTCTCCGCTCGCGAGCGCCCTCGCGCACCGCGTGGTCGAGATGCTCGAGGCTGGCGAGCTGCAGAACCGGGCCCGCGCGCTCGCCGAGCACCTCGCCGGACGGATCGAGGTGCTGACGGGGGCGGGGGCCGTCGGCGTGCGTCTCGCGGGGGTCTGGGCGGGCGTCGACGTCGACCCGTCCGTGGTGACGGCCGCGGATGTCGCCCGACGCCTCGTCGCGCGCGGTGTCCTCGTCGACGTGGTCGGTGACGCGACGCTCGTGCTGGCTCCGCCGCTCGTCGTCCGGGCGACCGAGCTCGACTGGGCGATCGAGCAGCTACGCGTCGTGCTCTCCGCCTGATCCCGTCGTGTCACGCACCATCCGCAGGAGGGATGGTGCTCGTGATGTCACGCGTGGTGCTCTGAGCGACACCCGCCCCGCGGCTCCGACAGGTGTATCGCCACTGTTCCGGGAATGACCGTTGACACCGTCGCTCCGAGTCCGCTACCGTGCTGGTCATACGTAGAAGCACACCGTCGTTCTTCTACGGACCGGCGCTCATACGTATGACCGCCGGGATCGCACGCCACGTCACAGGAGACCGGAATGCGCACTTCCCGAATCGCCGCCACCGCCGCACTCGCGACGGCGGCGCTCGCTCTGGCCGCCTGCACGCCGGGCACCGCCACGAACACCGCCGCCCGCGCCGAGACCCTGATCTACGGCAAGTCGGACGGCGGCACGACGTATGTCCGCAACTACAACGTCCTCGGGCCCGCGACCGAGAAGGCCCCCAACGCCGAGCTGATCTACGAGCCTCTCGCCCGCATCGACTACGCCAACGGCGCTGTCGTCGAGCCGTGGCTCGCCGAATCGCTGCAGTTCGACGAGGCCGGCACCGCGCTCACGATCGAGCTGCGCTCCGATGTGACGTTCTCGGACGGCGAGACGATGGATGCCGACGATGTCGTCTACTCGCTCACGCTCCCGCTCGAACGCCCCGAACTCAACCTCGCCGGTGTGACCTACGAGGCGGTGAGCAAGATCGACGACGACACGGTCCGGGTCGACTTCGCCGAGCCCTCGTTCGCCGCTCTCAACCAGTTCGCGTCGAGCTCGCTGCCCGTCGTCCCCGAGCACATCTGGCGCGACCAGGACCTCATGAGCTGGACGAACCCCGATCCCGTGGGCACGGGCCCCTTCACGGTCGACGCGTTCGCGGCCCAGCAGGTGACGCTCAAGGCGCGCGACGACTACTGGGGCGGGCAGATGCCCATGACCTATCTCAAGGTGCTCGCGACCAACGTCGAGGCGGTCAAGGCGCAGCTGCTCCGCGGCGATGTCGACTGGGCGCCGGCGTCGTGGGCGGGCGCGGAGGAGGAGTTCGTCGCGCAGAGCCCCGAGACCAACCTGTACCAGCTCTACGCCACCGGCGGCGCCTATTCGATGATGTACAACACCGCGCAGCCGCCCTTCGACAACGTCGACCTGCGGCGCGCGCTCGCGCTGTCGATCCCGCGCTCGGACATCACCGCGACGCTCAACCGGCCGGGCACCGAGGCAGGCCCCACGGGCCTCGTCGACCAGATCTACGCCGACTGGATCGCGCCGGAGTATCGCGGTGTCGTGCAGGACGTGGATCCCGCCGCGGCGCAGGCGGCGCTCGCGGCATCCGGCTTCACGGTCGTCGACGGCGCCCTCGAGAAGGACGGGCAGCGGTACTCGCCCCGGCTGTCGTTCAACCAGGACTTCGGGTGGAACGCGTACGCCGACATCATGATCAACAGCTGGAAGTCGGTGCTGGGCATCACGGTCGCCCCGGCGGGGGCCCCGGGGGCGACCCTCTACGACCAGCAGAAGACGGGCGACTTCGACCTGACGATCGCCACGACCGGAGGCGCGGGCGTCTACGGCGTCTACGGGTTCCTCGACAGTCGGTACGTCGAGCCCCTCGGCACAGCCGCCGCGACGAACGTCGGGCGCTGGAACGATCCCGAGACCGACCGCATCCTGTCGGACATGACCCGGGCGGCCGATGAGGACACCCTGCGTTCGCTCGGACAGGAGATGCAGCGGATCGTCGTCGACGAGGTGCCCTTCAGCCCGCTGTACAACTCGTACTGGTTCGTCGACATCAACGCGACGCACTGGACCGGCTGGCCGACGCCCGACGACTTCGACGCCGTGCCCTTCCCGAGCCTCGGGCCCGACACCGTCCGCACCCTGCTCTCGCTGAAGCCGGCGTCATGACCGCGCTCGGCGGGGCTCCCACGCCCACGACGACGACGGCCCTGGCCGAGGTCTCGGCGCGCCGGAAGCCCCGCCGTCGCAGTGGGGCCTTCCTCCTCAAGCGCCTCGGCTTCTACCTCGTGGCGGCGTGGTCGGCGGTGACGCTCAACTTCGTCATCCCGCGCCTCATGCCCGGCGACCCGTCGGCGGCGATCATCGACCAGCTCGAACGGGTGAGCGGTCAGGCCTTGGCGCCGGAGGCGCTGGTGTCGATCCGCGGGCTCTTCGGCAACCCCGATCAGAACCTGTTCGAGCAGTACGGCGCCTATGTGGCCCAGCTGGCGAGGTTCGACCTCGGTGTGTCGATCTCGAACTTCCCGGTCCCGGTCGCCGATCTCGTCGGTGCCGGCCTGCCGTGGACGCTCCTGCTCGTGGGGACGACGACCGTCATCTCGTTCGTGCTCGGCACGATGCTCGGAGTCGCCGTCGGCTGGCGGGCCGGGTCGCGGTTCGACTCGATCATGACGCCGCTCATCACCTTCGTCTCGTCGGTGCCCTACTTCTGGATCGCGCTGCTGGCCCTGTGGCTGTTCGGCTTCGTCTTCGGCTGGTTCCCGCTCTCGGGCGGATACGACCCGAACCTGCCGATCTCGCTCGAGCCGGCCTTCCTGCTGAGCGTCATGCAGTACGGGGCGCTGCCCGCACTGACGATCATCTTCTCGGCGTTCGGCGGGTGGATGCTGGGCATGCGCAACATGACCGTCACGACGGTGCGCGAGGACTACGTGCTCCTCGCGCAGGCCAAGGGCCTCTCTCCCGCGCGCGTGCGCTGGCGGTACGCGGCGCGCAACGCGATGCTGCCGCAGTTCACCGGCTTCGCGATGGCGCTCGGCGGCGTGGTCGGCGGGGCGCTGCTGACCGAGATCGTCTTCAGCTACCCGGGCATCGGATACCTCCTGTTCTCGGCGCTGCAGAAGCGCGACTACCCGGTCATGCAGGGCGTGTTCCTGCTCGTGACCCTCACCGTCCTGCTGGCGAACCTCATCGCCGACTCGCTGTACGTGTGGCTCGATCCGCGCGTCCGAGAGGAGAGCTGACATGCGTGCCTCCCTGCTCCGCAACGGCAAGGTGCTCTTCGGGGTCGTCGTGCTGGCGTTCTTCGTGCTGCTCGCCCTGCTCGGTCCCGTGCTGCTGTCGGCGCTGGGTCTCGACGCCCGCGCCAACGACATCTCGGCGATCGCCGCGCCGCCGAGCGCGGCGCATCCGCTCGGGACGACGCAGTTCGGCCAGGACGTGCTCGCGCAGGTCATCGAAGGTGCCCGGGGCTCGATGTTCGTCGGGTTCCTCGGTGCGGCCATCGGCACCGCCATCGCGATCGTCGTCGGCGTGCCGGCGGGCTACTTCGGCGGCACCACGGGCAACCTGCTGAACTTCCTCACCAACATCTTCCTCGTCATGCCGGTGCTGCCGCTGATCTTCGTGGTCGCCGGCTACCTGCAGGGGACGGGCCTGGTCATGATCGCGATCATCATCGGCGTGTTCGGGTGGGCCGGCGGAGCGCGCACGCTCCGCGCCCAGGCGATGAGCGTGCGCAACCGCGACTTCGTCCAGGCCATGCGGATGCTGGGCGAGCCGCACCGGCGCCTCATCTTCGTCGAGGTGCTGCCCCACCTGTACGGCTGGATCGCGTCGATGTTCCTCGGCGGCCTCATCGGCGCCGTCATGGCCGAGGCGGGGCTCGCCTTCCTCGGTGTCTCCGACTCGTCGGCGATCAGCTGGGGCACCATGATCCAGGCCGCGCAGCAGCAGAGCGCCGTGCTGCGCGGGCTCTGGTGGTGGTTCGTTCCGCCCGGGCTGTGCATCGCGCTCGTCGGCACGGCTGCCGCGCTCATCAACTTCGGCGTGGACGAGCTCGCGAACCCCAAGCTGCGGGCGGCGAGCCGGCGGGTCGCGAAGCGCACCGCCTCGGTGCGCCGGGAGGCCGCCGTGCTCGAGGCGACCGGCGCAGAGAGGGCATGACATGACGATGATCCAGGAGAGACGACCGAAGGCGCCCTCGGATGCCGCGGGCTCCGACGTGCTGCTCGAAGTGCGGGGGCTCACCGTCGAGTACGCCGGCGCGGCGGGCGCGGTGCGCGCCTGCGTCGACGTGACCTTCGACCTGCAGCGCGGCGAGATCCTCGGCGTCGTCGGTGAGTCGGGGTCGGGCAAGTCGACGCTCATCACGGCGCTCACCCGGCTGCAACGGCCCCCGGCCGTCACGACGGCGGGAAGCGTCGTGTACCACCCCCGCGAGGGCGGAGCGGGGATCGACCTGGTGCGGCTCACCCCGCGGCGGCTGCGGGGGCTCCGCTGGACCCGGCTGTCGATCGTGCTGCAGAGCGCGATGGACGCCCTCAACCCGGTCACCCGCGTCGGTGAGCAGTTCGTCGACGTGCTGCGCACGCACGACCGTTCGATGAGCCGGGCCGCGGCGTGGGAGGAGGCGCGGCGGCTGCTCGGGCTCGTCGGCATCTCGGCCGACCGGGCGCGCAGCTTCCCGCACGAGCTGTCGGGCGGGATGCGGCAGCGTGCGACCATCGCGCTGGCTCTCGCCTGCCGGCCCGAGCTCGTCGTCATGGACGAGCCGACGACGGCGGTCGACGTCGTCATGCAGCGGCAGATCCTCGCGCAGGTGCTGCGGCTGCGGCGTGAGCTCGGGTTTGCCGTGGTGTTCGTGACGCACGACCTGTCGCTGCTGCTCGAGCTCGCCGACCGCATCGCCGTCATGTACGCCGGCCGAATCGTCGAGCTCGCGGCATCGCGCGAGATCTACCGCTCACCGCTTCATCCGTACACGCAGGGCCTCCGCGACTCCTTCCCGCCGTTGCACGCACCGATCGAGCGTCTGGAGGGCATCCCGGGTACGCCTCCCGACCTGCGACTGCTCCCCGCGGGCTGCCCGTTCGCGCCGCGCTGCGCCCACGCGTTCGACCGCTGCCGGTCGGAGCTGCCGCAGCTCACCCCGCACGGCGAGCGGTCCGTCGCCTGCCATCTGCGCGAACCCGAGGAGGTCGGCTCATGAGCGAGACGATGACGACGAAGCCCATCGAGTCCGCGCCGGTGCTCGAGGCCGTCGATGTCACCAAGCACTTCACCGTCACGTCGGGGCTCGGCGCCAAGGCGACCGTGCACGCGGTCGAGGACATCACCCTCCGGCTCCTCCCGGGGCGGGTCACCGCCGTCGTCGGCGAGAGCGGCAGCGGCAAGACGACGCTCGCGCGGCTGCTCGCGCGTTTCTACGAACCCACCTCGGGCAGCATCCGCCTCGAGGGGAGAGCCGTCGAACGCCCGACCGGCCAGGCCGAACTCGCCTATCGCAAGGCGGTGCAGCTGATCTTCCAAGACCCCTTCGGGTCGCTCAATCCGCTGCACCGCGTGCGGCACAACATCGACCGGGCGATCCGGCTGCACCACCGCGGGCTCTCCCGCGCCGAGCGGCTGGGCCGTGCGCGGGAGCTGCTGGAACGCGTCGCGCTCACCCCCGCCGACGACTACCTCGAGAAGTTCCCGCACGAACTGTCGGGCGGCCAGCGCCAGCGCGTCGTGATCGCACGCGCCCTCGCGGTCGAGCCGCGCGTCCTCCTCGGCGATGAGCCGATCTCGATGCTCGACGTCTCGATCCGGCTCGAGATGCTCAACCTCCTCGACCGGCTCCGCCGCGAGGACGGTCTCGCGCTGCTGTACATCACCCACGACATCGCGAGCGCCCGTTATCTCTGCGACGACATCGTCGTGATGTACGCGGGCCGCATCGTCGAGATGGGCCCGAAGGAGGCGGTGATCGCCGACCCGCAGCATCCGTATACGAAGCTTCTCATCGAGTCGTCGCCCGACCCGCAGGGCGACCCCGATCGCGATCGCGACGCCGTCTTCGGGTCGGCCGACGACCTCGGCGAGCCGCCGAGCCTCATCGACCCACCGAGCGGATGCCGCTTCCACCCGCGGTGCCCGTTCGCGATGGAGCAGTGCCGCACGACGCGTCCGCCCCGGATCGTCGTGGGGCCCGACCATGGCGCAGACTGCTGGCTGCACGACGTCGGTCGCGGGCACGAGCTCGCCGGTTCGTCGATGACGCAGCTCGTCTCCCGCACTCTGACCGAGGAGGTCCCGTGACCACGCCCAGCACCCGCCCGCGCTCGATCCGCCAGTCCGACGTCGCCCGCCTCGCCGGCGTGTCGCAGTCGGCGGTGTCGCGCGTGATCAGCGGCGACGCCGCGCGCATCCCCGACGAGACCCGCCAGCGCATCCACGAGGCGATCGCCGAGCTCGGCTACGTGCCCAACCCGGTCGCACGCAATCTCCGTGGCTCGCGCACGCAACTGCTCGGAGTTCACACGTTCGAGCCGCTCTTCCCGAACGCGCGCGAGGGCTTCTACGTCGAGTTCTTGCTCGGCATCGAGCAGCGGGCCGAGGAGACGGGCCACGACCTCGTGCTGTTCAGCTCGACGGGCGACGGTGCCGGCGGGCGGCGCATCTACCGCGACGAGACGAACCGGCTGCGCATCGCCGACGGCAGCGTCCTGCTGGGCGTCTCGCCCGACCGCGACGAGCTCGCGAAGCTCTGGCGCGAGGGGTACCCCTTCATCCACATCGGTCGTCGCGACGTCCCCGGAGCCGCGATCCCGTGCATCATCCCCGACTACCGTGCCGCGGCCTCCGAGATCGTCGAGCGCCTGCACGCGCTGGGGCACCGCACCCTCGCGTACCTGCGCGACTCGATCGACGTCGAACCGTACGAGGACCGCCGCGCCGGGTATGCGGAGGCGATCACCCGCCTCGGTATCGCCGACGCGTCACCCGGATTCCGCGAGGGCCGCGCGGGCGTTCCCGACGAGGTCGTCGCTGCTCTCGCCGCCGGACGCTGCACCGCCGCCGTCGCCGAGAGCGAGCGGGTGGCGGTCGAGCTGCGCAGCCGACTGACCGAGCTCGGGCTCGACATCCCGGGTGACGTCTCTGTCGCCGTCCTCGAGGACACGAGCGCCGCGGACCTGCGCTGGGACGACCTCCGAATCCCGCGCCAGGAGATCGGACGGCTCGCCGTCGACCGCCTGATCGAGATGGTGGACGATCCGGATGCCGACCGGGAGAGCACGTTCGTCGCGTGCGAGGTGGTCGCCGGTGGCACCGTCGCCAGCGTCAGGGAGGAACGAGGATGACCGAGTCGATCGACCTGCTGATCATCGGAGGGGGCGTCGGCGGGGTGGCCGCGGCGATCACCGCGACGCGTCTGGGCCTGCGGGTCGTGATGACCGAGGAGTCCGGGAGGCTCGGCGGGCAGCTGACGTCGCAGGCGGTGCCCCCCGACGAGCACGCCTGGATCGAGCGGCCGACGACATCGCCGAGCTACGCCGAGTTCCGTCGCCGGGTCCGCGACTACTACCGCCGCAACTACCCGGTGACGACGGCGGCGGCCGCCGAGCCGATCTTCAATCCGGGACGCGGCATCGTCAGCCGCCTCTGTCACGAGCCGCGCGTCGCCGACGCGGTCATCGACGAGATGCTTGCGCCGTGGCTCGCGACCGGGCGACTCCGGGTCCTCCGAGACCACGAGCCCGTCGCGGTCGACGTCGTGGGCGACCGGGTCGAGGGCGTGGTCGTCCGCAGTCGGACGGGGGAGGAGACGGTGCTGACGGCGCCGATCGTGGTGGACGCCACCGAGCTCGGCGACCTGCTCGAGCTCGCTCGGGTCGAGCACGTCATCGGCGCCGAGGGAGTCGACGACACCGGTGAGCTGCACGCCCCCGCGGTCGCCGACCCGATGGACCAGCAGGCGGTCTCGTGGTGCTTCGCGATCGAGCACCGCGAGGGCGAGGACCATGTCGGCGATCGCCCCGCGCGCTACGAGCACTGGCGGACGCACGTCGACTCCTTCTGGCCGGGACCGCAGCTGTCGTGGACCGACATCGAGCCGATCGGGCTGCACGAACGGACCCGCCCGCTCTTCCAGGAGGTCGACACCCCCGACGTGCCCTTCGATCTCTGGCGGTATCGCCGCGTGCTCGCCGCCGAGAACTTCACGGGCGGCATCTCCGACGTGACGCTCGTCAACTGGCCGCAGATCGACTACTGGGAGGCGCCCCTTCTCGGCGTCGACGGGGCCGCGGCGGATCGGGCGCGGGCGGCGAGCCGGGAGCTGTCGGAGTCGTTCCTGTACTGGATGCAGACCGAGGCGCCGCGGCACGACGGTGGCACCGGGTACCCCGGCCTCCGCCTGCGCGGCGACGTCACCGGCACCGCCGACGGATACGCGGACCGCGTCTACATCCGCGAGGCGCGGCGCGCGGTGACCGAGTTCCGGGTGCTCGAGCAGCACGTCGGCGTGCAGGCCCGCGGCGCGGGGGCGGGGAGCGCCGTGTTCGACGACAGCGTCGGGCTCGGGCACTACCGCATCGACCTGCATCCCTCGACGGGCGGTCGCACCTACGTCGACATCGAGTCGTACCCGTTCCAGATCCCGCTGGGCGCGCTGCTGCCGGTGCGCGTCGACAACCTGCTGCCGGCCGCGAAGAACATCGGCTCGACCCACATCACCAACGGCTGCTATCGCCTGCATCCGGTCGAATGGAGCATCGGCGAGGCCGTCGCCGCACTCGCCGCCGTCGCGCTCGCCGAGGGGGTGCCCCCACGCGCCGTCCGGGCCCGGCCGCGACTGCTCGACGACCTGCGCCGGGTGCTGACCGACCGTCTCGGCATCGCGCTGCGCTGGCCGGAAGAGGTGCGCACGCACCACTGGAAGCCGCGGGAACGAGCCCGCGAAGTCGTCCCGTCGCGCTGACGCGTCGGGATCGTACGTCGGCGACGAGGCCGGCGCACGTGTCAGGAAGGACGGATCCATGCCCCCTCTCTCCCACCCGCCCCATCCCGTCGCGCGTCGACGCGGGCGCCGGCGACGCCGCCTCGGCGCCGTCGTCTCGGCGGTCGCGCTCATCGCCGGTCTCGCGTGGGTCGCGCCCGCCGCTGCCGTCGCCGACGGGTCTCTCCCCGCGCTGTCGGCCCAGGGGAACCGGGTCGTCGACGCCACCGGAGCAGACGTCGCCCTGCGCGGGGTCTCGGTGCTCGCCCCCGAGCAGAACGACCTCTGCGACTACTGCGACTCGCGGCCGACCTCCGAGATGATCGACCTCGCGGCCGCTTGGGGATCGAAGGTCGTACGCCTGCCCGTCACCGAGATCTCCGCGACCACCGACCTCGCCGCCTACGACGCCGAGTACATCGCGCCGTACGTCCAGCAGGCCGTCGACCTCGGCATCTATCTCATCATCGACCTGCACCTCGTCCGCGACTACGGCGACGGGGCGGGTGCCGTGCCGCGCTCGACGGTCGAGCGCTTCTGGGACTACATCGCGCCGCAGTACGGCGACGTGACCAACGTCGTCTTCGAGGTCTTCAACGAGCCCATCAACCCCGCGAGCTGGTCGACGTGGAAGGCCTACATCCAGCCGGTCGTCGACGGCATCCGGGAGGCCGCGCCCGACACCCTGCTGCTGATGGGCTCGCCGCAGTGGAGCACATTCGTCAACGGTGCCGTGAGCGACCCCATCGTGGGCGGCAACATCGCGTACGTCTTCCACATCTACCCCAACCAGGGGGCCCCGACGACGGCGCTGCTCGACAGCAAGTTCGGCAACGCGGCTCAGCAGATCCCCGTCGTCATCACCGAGTTCGGATGGAACCCGCCGGGAGAGTTCTCGGACAGCATCACGGCGGGAACCACGACGAACTGGGGTGTGCCGTTCCGCACCTACCTCGACGCCCGTCCGTGGATCGGCTGGCAGGCGTGGATCCTCGACAACTTCTGGAAGCCGCAGATGTTCGATTACGACTGGAACATCCTCGGCGGCGAGCACCAGGGGCAGTTCGTCAAGGACTGGCTGGGCGGTCTGCCCAACGTCTCGCCGTGCGCCTCGCACGACGCCCTCGGGGCCGCGGTCACGGTGTCGTCCACATACTCCGGGGCGTATCCGGGCTCGCGGCTCGTCGACGGTGACTGCACCGACGCCGGCCGATGGCTCTCGGCGGTGGGCGACGCGACGCCGACGGCCACGATCGAGCTGGCCGCGCCGCAGCGGGTGAGCTCGCTCGGTGTGTACAGCGGATTCGGCGGCGGGGCCGGAACCGGCGTCGTGCTCGTCGACTTCACGGTCGAGGTCCGCACCGCGTCGGGCTGGCAGCAGGTCGCCGCCGTCACCGGCAACACGCAGGCTGCCCGCGAGGTCGCGATCGGCGCCGACGGGGTCGAGGCGGTGCGTCTCGTGGTGACGAACCCCTCGGCCTCGGCCACGGAGGCCAAGATCGCCCGCGTCTACGAGCTCGCCGTGCGCGGCTGACACGCCTGAGCGACACACCGGCAGGACCGGTGGTGCTGGTGTCGGCTCCCGCCCCGGGCGGGACGACATCAGCCCCACCGGTCCGACGGGCGCATCCCCGACCGGTGCGTCGGATGTCAACACGGCGAACGAAACCGAGCGGGAAATACTGACGCAACACAGGCCGGATTAGGCTCGCATCCATGGGTGACCTCTTCGACGGATACGGCTCGACGCTGACGCCGCGCAAGACCGTGTCGGGGGTGCCGCCGTACGACGAGATGTTCGAGGTCTCGGGCACGATGCCGGCCCCCGGGAGCTCGCGCGCGGCGTACCGCGAGCTGTATCAGGCGCTCGCACAGATGACCCAGGAGGAGCTCCGCGGACGCACCGAGTCGCTCGCGAGCTCGTACCTCGCTCAGGGCGTCACCTTCGACTTCGCGGGCGAGGAGCGGCCCTTCCCGCTGGATGCGGTACCCCGCGTGATCGACTACGACGAGTGGTCGCACGTCGAGTCGGGCGTGAAGCAGCGCGTGCGCGCGCTCGAAGCCTTCCTCGACGACGCCTACGGCCACCAGTTCTGCGTCCGCGACGGTGTGCTGCCCGCGAAGCTCATCGCATCGTCGCAGTACTACTACCGGCAGGCCGCCGGCATCCGCTCGGCCAACGGCGTGCGCATCCAGGTCTCCGGCATCGACCTCATCCGCGACGAGCACGGCGAGATGCGCGTGCTCGAGGACAACGTGCGCGTGCCCTCGGGGGTCAGCTACGTGATCTCGAACCGCCGGGTGATGGCGCAGACCCTGCCGGAGCTGTTCGTCTCGATGCGGGTGCGGCCCGTGGGGGACTATCCGAACAAGCTGCTGCAGGCGCTGCGCGCCTCGGCGCCCCCCGGTGTCGACGAGCCCAACGTGGTCGTGCTGACCCCGGGCGTGTACAACTCGGCCTACTTCGAGCACACGCTGCTCGCGCGTCTCATGGGCGTCGAGCTGGTGGAGGGCCGCGACCTCGTCTGCTCCGGAGGCAAGGTGTTCATGCGCACCACCCGGGGTCCGCAGCGCGTCGACGTCATCTACCGCCGTGTCGATGACGACTTCCTCGACCCCCTGCAGTTCCGTGCCGACTCGATGCTCGGCGCTCCGGGCCTCATGCTCGCCGCGCGCCTCGGCAACGTGACGATCGCCAATGCGGTGGGTAACGGCGTCGCCGACGACAAGCTGCTCTACACCTACGTGCCCGACCTCATCCGCTACTACCTCGCCGAGGAGCCCATCCTCAAGAACGTCGACACCTGGCGGCTCGAGGATCCCGGCGCGCTCGAGGAGGTGCTCGACCGCCTCGACGAGCTGGTCGTGAAGCCCGTCGACGGCTCGGGAGGCAAGGGCCTCGTCGTGGGCCCCGACGCCTCCCCGGCCGAGCTCGAGAAGCTTCGCAAGAAGCTGCTCGCCGACCCGCGCGGCTGGATCGCGCAGCCGGTCGTCATGCTGTCGACGATCCCCACCCTGGTCGAGGACGGCATGCGGCCCCGTCATGCCGATCTAAGGCCCTTCGCCGTCAACAACGGCGACGAGGTGTGGGTGCTGCCAGGCGGGCTCACCCGTGTCGCGCTCCCGGAGGGACAGCTCGTCGTGAACTCCAGCCAGGGCGGCGGCTCGAAGGACACGTGGGTCGTCGGCGGCGATGCGCCGCGCACCCTCGAGTACAGCCAGGGCAACCTCGCCGGGCTCGTCGCCGACCAGGCGTCGACGCAGGCCATCCCGATCGTCTACGACGAGCAGGAAGAACCGGCCCACTCGCCGCACGACCACCCGGACGGCCTGCGCGAGCAGCAGGAGCAGCAGCAGCAGACCGGGGGTGCGACATGCTGAGCCGCATCGCCGAGAGCCTGTTCTGGATCGGCCGGTACATCGAACGCAGCGACGGCACCGCGCGCATCCTCGACGTGCACCTGCAGCTGCTGCTCGAGGACCCATGGATCGACGAGGACACCGCCTGCCGGTCGTTGCTGTCGGTCATGGGCTCGTTCCCTCCGGAGGGCCTCGACATCGTGACCCGCCAGGACGTGCTCACCCGGCTCGCGGTCGACCGCACGAACCCGTCGAGCATCGCGTACTCGCTGCAGTCGGCGCGTGAGAACGCCCGCCGTGCCCGAGAGATCGTCTCGACGGAGCTGTGGGAGACCCTGAACACGACCTACTCCCGGATGCCGCGGCGTCTGAACGCCGAGAAGGTGCACGAGTTCTTCCACTGGGTGCGCGAGCGTGCGGCGCTGGCGATCGGCGTCACCGACTCGTCGACCAGCCGCGACGAGGCCTGGCAGTTCTTCACGCTGGGTCGCTCGATCGAGCGCACCGACATGACGGCACGGCTGCTCGCGACCCGGTCGCTGACCGAGGAGTCCGGCCCGTCGTGGACGACCATCCTGCGCTCGTGCGGCGCGTACGAGGCGTACCTCCGCACCTACCGCGGCATGCCGAGCGCGCGCAATGCGGCGGAGTTCCTCCTGCTCGACCGGCTGTTCCCGCGCTCGATCATCCACTCGATCCAGCGCGCAGAGGAGTGCATGAGCGCCATCGATCCCGTCGCCGACCGTGTCGGGCACTCCAACGCGGTGCTGCGCGCCCTCGGCCGCATCCGGAACGACCTCGAGTACCGGCCACTGGGCGAGATCCTCTCGGAGCTGCCCGAGCACATGGACAACGTGCAGAAGGTGACCCGGGAGGCGTCCGAGGCGATCCGCAGCCGCTTCTTCCCCACAGCGGCGGAGCCGAACTGGATCGGAGAGACCTCGTGAAGCGTCTGCGCATCGAGCACACGACCGGGTTCACCTACCCGGGCGACGTCGCGGCGTCGTACAACGAGGCGCGGATGCTGCCCAGCTCGACCGACAGCCAGTTCGTGCTCAGCTCGCAGCTCGACATCGATCCGACGACCGCGGTCAACCACTACGTCGACTATTTCGGCACCCGGGTCGCCGCGTTCGACGTGCTCGCCGCACACCGTTCGCTCGCCATCACGGCCCGTTCGCTCGTCGAGGTGCGGCCGCGGCCGATCGAGCACCGGCAGATCTCGTGGCGCGACCTCGCCGACGAGTCGGAACGCTCGATCCACACGGTCGAGCAGCTCGGACAGACCGTGCGCACCGCGCCGCACCCCGAGGTCGCCGAGCTCGCCCGTGAGATCGCGGCGTCGCACGACGAGCCCGGCCCCGCCGCGCACGCGATCGCGGTCGCGATCGGCGACGCCGTGGAGTACATGCCCGGCGTGACCGGCGTGCACTCGACCGCGGCGGAGTCGTGGCCCGAGCGCAAGGGCGTCTGCCAGGACATCGCGCACATCACCCTCGGCGCCCTGCGCAGCGTCGGCATCCCGGCGCGCTACGTCTCGGGATACCTGCACCCCGATCCCGACGCTCAGGTCGGGGTGGCGGTGACAGGCGAGTCGCACGCGTGGGTCGAGTGGTTCGCGGGCGACTGGCAGGGGTTCGACCCGACCAACAACATCGAGATCAGCGACCGGCACGTGCTGGTCGGGCGCGGGCGGGATTACAACGACGTGCCGCCGCTGCGCGGCGTGTTCGCCGGTCCGTACAAGAGCGCCCTGCACGTGACGGTGACCATCACGCGCGAGGCGTGATCAACGCACCGACGTCGAAGCGCGGACGACCAGCTCGGGCTGGAAGACGGTCTGCCGCGGGATGAGGTCGGGGTCGCCCGCCTCCTCGAGCAGGACACGGAGCGCGGTGCGTCCGATCATGCGGCTCGGCTGACGAAGCGTCGTCAGGGGAACCGCGGTCGCGGTCGCGAACGAGATGTCGTCGAACCCGACGATGGCGATCTCGTCGGGAACGAGCATCCTGCTGCCGACCACGAGCGACTGCAGCAGGCCCATCGCCAGCAGGTCGTTCCCCGCGAAGATGGCGTCGGGCCAGTTCGCTCGGGGCCGTGAGACGATGCGTCGCCCCGCCTCCGCTCCCTGCTCCACGGTCGGCGCGGTCGTCGAGACGACCTCGATCTCGGCGCGCGGCGACGCGTTCTCGGCGGCGACGCGGGCGCCGGCCAGTCGATCCGTCATCTGGCGGACGTCGAACGGCCCGCCGACGAAGGCGATGCGCCGCCGGCCGGTCTCGATGAGGTGCGCCGCGGCCATCCGTCCGCCGGCGACGCTGTCGACCGACACCGACGAGAACCGCCCGTCGCCGCTGAAGCGGTCGACGAGCACCGCCGCGATGCCCCGTGCGCGCAGGCGCTGCAGCCGGGCGGTGATGTCACCGTGCGGCGCGATGAGCACGCCGCGCACCTGCTGCTCCTCGAACAGATCGAGGTACATCCGCTCGCGCGTGACGTCGTCGTCGGTGTTGCCGTAGAGGATCGCGATGCCGTCGCGCGACGCCTCGTCCTCGGCGCCCCGCACGACGTCGTTGAAGAACGGGTTCTGCCCGTCGAGCACGACGAACCCCACGGTCGTCGAGACGCCGGCGCGCAGCTTGCGGGCCGCGTCGTTGCGGACGTAGCCCAATTCGTCGATCGCGCGGGTGACGCGTTCGACAGACTCGCTCGAGACCTCGTCGGGCCGGTTGAGCACGTTGGAGACGGTGCCGACCGAGACGCCGGCGCGCTGGGCGACATCGCGAATGCTGATCGCCACGGCATCCCGCCCCTTCGTCGGATCACGATCCGGTCACTGTCGGTCGTTGACTTGACCCCCGTCGATGATTGTCCTTACAGTAGCTGAATCCAACCTGAATCGATTCACTTTCGATCAGATCACCCGACGACGACCCGTCATCCCGACCTCAACGAAGAGGAGCCATCGTGGCCATCGATGCCGAATCCCCGCACGCGGCCGCCGCGCTGGAGCTGCGACGCGTCGTGAAATCGTTCGGCGCGGTCGTGGCCCTGCGCTCGGGCAGCCTCACGCTGCGACGCGGGTCGATCCACGCCCTCATCGGCGAGAACGGGGCCGGCAAGTCGACCCTCGTCAAGATCGTCGCCGGGCTCTACCGGCGTGACGGCGGCGACTTCCTGCTCGAGGGCGAGACGGTCGACTTCACCAGCACCGCGCAGTCGAAGGCGGCGGGCATCGCCGTCATCTACCAGGAGCCGACGCTCTTCCCCGATCTCTCGGTCACCGAGAACATCTTCATGGGTCGACAGCCGACGTCGCGTGTCGGGCGCATCGACCGCCGGGCGATGCGCCAGGAGGCTGCGGCGATCTTCGAGCGGCTGGGCGTCAACGTCGACCCCGACCGCGTCACCGAGGGACTCTCGATCGCCGACCAGCAGATCATCGAGATCGCCAAGGCCATCTCGCTCGACGCGCGCGTGCTCATCATGGACGAGCCCACCGCGGCCCTCTCGGGAGTCGAGGTCGAGCGCCTGTTCGCCGTCGCCCGCAGCCTGCGCGACGAGGGGCGTGCGCTGCTGTTCATCTCGCATCGCTTCGACGAGGTGTTCGAGCTCTGCGACACCGTCACCGTCATGCGCGACGGGTCGTACGTCGACACGACCGCCATCGCCGACACGACGGTCGACGAGCTCGTCCGCCAGATGGTGGGACGCGACGTGACCGAGCTCTTCCCCAAGCTCCCCGCCGAGATCGGCGACGTGGTCCTCGAGGTCACCGGCCTCACGCGGCCGGGCGTCTTCCGCGACGTGTCCTTCCAGCTGCGCGCCGGCGAGATCGTCGGGCTCGCCGGTCTCGTGGGGGCCGGGCGCAGCGAGGTCGCCCGGGCGATCTTCGGCGTCGATCCCTACGAATCCGGCTCGGTCACGCTGCACGGTTCCGCCCTGCCGAAGGGCAGCCCGCAGAAGGCCACCGAGCGCGGCATCGCGCTCGTCCCCGAGGACCGCCGCAAGCAGGGCCTCGTGCTCGACGACGGCGTCTCGCGCAACATCACCCTGGCCATCCGCGGCAAGCTCGCGCGCTGGGGACTGCTGTGGAACGCGCGCGAGAACGCGGCGGCCAAGGTGTGGGCGAGCCGGCTCGAAGTGAAGACCGCCGCGCTCGACACCGAGGCGGGCACGCTCTCGGGCGGCAACCAGCAGAAGGTCGTGCTCGGCAAGTGGCTCGCGACCGAGCCGACCGTGCTCATCGTGGACGAGCCCACGCGTGGCATCGATGTGGGCACCAAGTCGGAAGTGCACCGCCTGCTCAGCGAGCTCGCCCAACAGGGCCTCGCGATCCTGATGATCTCGTCCGAACTCCCGGAGGTGCTCGGTATGGCAGACCGCGTCCTGGTCATGCGCGAAGGCCGCCTCACGGGCGAGTTCGACCGCGCCGAGGCCACACCCGAGGCGATCATGTTCGCCGCGACAGCGGATGCGGAGGCCGTCGCATGAGCGCCACCCTCGCTCCCGCCGGCCGAACGGGCGGGGCCGACCGCCTCGGGCGGGTCGTCCGTCAGGTCGTCACCGCCCGGGAGACGGGCATCGCCCTCGCGCTCGTCATCATCGTCGTCGCGGCGACCACGGCCAACCCCAACTTCCTGTTCTCGCCCGACGGCTTCCGCGACCTGCTGCTGACCCCCTCGGTGCTGCTTCTCGTCGCGGTCGGCCAGGCGATCGTCCTCGTCACCCGCAACGTCGACCTGTCGGTCGGGTCGGTCGTCGGCCTCACCGCCTACCTGACCGGGCGGCTCTTCAGCGACATCGACGGCATCCCGATCGTCGCGGTGTTCGCGGCCGGCATCCTGCTGGGCGGTCTGCTGGGCGCCGTCAACGGCCTGCTCGTCGCGTGGGCGAAGGTGCCGGCGCTCGTCATCACCCTCGGCACGATGTACATCTACCGCGGTGTGAACGTCGCGTGGACCGGCTCGGACCGCATCAACGCCTCCGACCTGCCGCGGGCCTTCCGCGGTCTCGGCACCGACCAGCTCGTCGGCATCCCGATCCTCACGATCATCGCCCTCGTGGTGCTGATCGCCGCCGCCTGGTACCTGCGCAACATCCGCGGGGGCCGCGAGTTCTACGCGATCGGCTCCGACCCCGGCGCCGCGCACCTGTACGGCCTCAAGGTCTCGCAGCGCATCGTCACCGCCTTCGTCGTCTCGGGCGCCCTCGCGGGCCTCGCCGGGGTCCTCTACGCCGCGCGGTACGGCACCGTCAGCTCGGCTGCCGGCACCGGCTGGGAGCTGCAGGCCATCGGCGCCGCGGTCATCGGCGGGGTCGCGATCTCGGGCGGAGTCGGCACCGTGTGGGGGGCCGCGATCGGCGCCTTCCTGCTGCTCACGATCAACCGGGCGCTGCCGATCCTCGGGATCGACGACTTCTGGCAGCGCGCCGTCGTCGGCGTCCTCATCCTCGGCTCGATCGTGCTCGATCGCGTCCTCGCGGTGCGGCAGCACCGACGACTCATCGCACAACGGGAGGAGGGCCGATGAGCGCCCCGGCCACCGAGACCACCCTGGTCCGGCTTCACCAGCCCTACACCCGTCCCGCATGGCGGCGGATGCTGCTCACCCGCGAGATGGCGATCATCGCGATCCTCGTGGTCGTGGTCGTCGTCGCCCTCGCGTCGGTGCGCAACTTCGACAGCCCGCTGACACTCACCTACCTGCTGCGCGACATCGCGCCGATCCTGCTGATCGCGCTGCCGATGACGCTCATCATCATCACGGAGGAGATCGATCTCTCGGTCGCCAGCATCCTCGGGCTCTCGAGCGTCATGACCGGCGTGCTGACCCAAGCGGGTCTGCCGTTCGCGGTCGCCGCCGTGCTCGCGATCCTCGTCGGCACCGTCTGCGGAGTGTTCAACGGCTTCCTCGTGACCGTGGTGGGCCTGCCCTCGCTCGCGGTGACGATCGGGACGCTCGCGCTCTTCCGCGGGATCGCGGTCGGCCTGCTGGGCACCACCGCCATCACGGAGTTCCCCGAGGAGTGGACCGACCTCGCCAAGGCGAACGTGCCGGGCACCCCGGTGCCGATGATCATCGTGCCGTTCATCGTGCTCGCCGTCGTCTTCGCCGTCCTCCTGCACTTCACGCCGTTCGGCCGCTCGCTGTACGCCATCGGCCTCAACAAGGAGGCCGCGCACTTCTCGGGCATCGACGTCGGCCGCACGAAGTTCACGCTGTTCGTGCTCTCGGGCACGGTCGCGGGCTTCGCGGGCGTGTACTTCACCCTGCTGTACTCCAACGCCCGCGGCGACAACGCCATGGGCATGGAGCTGCAGATCATCGCGGCGGTGCTGCTCGGCGGCGTCTCGATCTTCGGCGGACGCGGCGCGCTGCACGGCGTCATCGCCGGCGTGCTGCTGATCGGGACGCTCGGCAGTGCACTGCGCCTGGCTCGTGTGTCCAGCGACATCATCAACGTCATCACCGGCGTGCTGCTGATCCTCTCGGTCGTCTCGGCCAGCATCCTCGTCTGGGTGCACCGCCGGCGGACCGCGGCGGTCGGCAAGCGGCGCGGGCGGCGGGCAGCCGTCCGCGCGCGCGACGCCGAGCAGAACCGCAACACCTGACACCACACCCGCGGGAACCCTCGCACCACGGAAGGAAAACAATGATGTTTGGAATCAAGCGCACGGGGCGCGCCGGTGCGATCGTCGCGCTCGCGCTCGGCATGACGCTCGTGGCAGCAGGCTGCTCGGGCAACACCGGCGGCGGTGACGGCGACGGGGGAGGCGACGGCGGCAACCTCGCCGTGACCTTCCTGCCCAAGAACCTCGGCAACCCCTACTTCGACACGTCCAACTCGGGCGGTGAGGAAGCGGTCGACGAGTTCGGCGGCACCTACGAAGAGGTCGGTCCGACCGAAGCCAGCCCGACGTCGCAGGTGCAGTACATCCAGACCGCCGCACAGCAGGGCGTGGGAGGCCTCGTCATCTCGGCGAACGACCCCGAGGCGATCTGCGACGCGCTCGACGAGGCGCGCTCGGCGGGCGTGAAGGTCGTGACCTTCGACTCCGACACGAACCCCGAATGCCGCGACGTGTTCATCAACCAGGCGACCTCCGAAGGCATCGCCAAGGTGCAGGTCGATCTCATCGCCGAGCAGATCGGCGACGCCGGTCAGATCGCCGTGCTGTCGGCATCCGCGAACGCGACGAACCAGAACGCCTGGATCGAGCTCATGAAGGAGGAGCTCGCCGCGAGCCACCCCGACATCGAGCTCGTCGAGGTCGCGTACGGGGACGACGACGACCAGACCTCGTTCGACAAGACCGCGGCGCTGCTGCAGACGTACCCGGAGCTCAAGGGCATCGTCTCGCCGACCACGGTCGGCATCGCCGCGGCCGCCCGCTACCTGTCGACGTCGGAGTACAAGGGCACGGTCGCGCTGACCGGGCTGGGCACCCCGAACCAGATGCGCGAGTACGTCGAGGACGGCACCGTCACGGCCTTCGCCCTGTGGAACCCGGCCGACCTCGGTTACCTGGCCGCGTGGGCCGCGCAGGCGCTCATCACCGGTGAGATCACCGGCGAGGAGGGTGACTCGTTCGAGGCCGGCAAGCTCGGCTCGTTCGACGTCGGCGCCGACGGCACCGTGCTGCTCGGCGATCCGTTCGTGTTCGACGCCGACAACATCGGCGACTTCGACTTCTGAGTCGCCCGCACGCAGCGAGCCCGGCCGGGAACTCCGGCCGGGCTCGCTGCCGTTCGCGGCGCGACGCTCGTCAGGCGGGGGCGTCGCCCGGATCGAGGGTCTTCAGCATGTCCTCTTCGGCAGCGTTGTCGGCCGTGAGCTCGTCCTCGGTCGTCTCGTCGCCGCCCCGCGGGGCGTCTTCCGTGATGGACTGCTCGGCGCTCGTGTCGTCGAGGTGTCGGTCGCCGGTCGAGGTGGGGCTGTCGCCGGGGTCGCCGGCCGGGGTGTCGTGGGTGCTCATGGGCGCGACGCTACGCCCGCCTCGGGTCGCGAGGGCACCCCTTGACACCGGTCCCTGCGCGGATGGTGGCGCCGGCGCGGGGGATCGCCGGGCAGGGGATGCCCGGGTGGCGGGTCGGACCGGGCGGCTAGGTGCGGGGGTCGTAGCGCCGAGGCTCGTGGGTGCGGGCGACGAGGTCGCGCAGCGCTTCGAGCGACCCCGAGACGAACCCTGCGGCGCGGGCCTGGACGAGCACGTTGCCGAGCGCGGTCGCCTCGACAGGACCGGCGAGTACCGGCATCCCCGCCCGGTCGGCGGTGCGCTGGCACAGCAGTTCGTTGAGCGCGCCGCCGCCGACGACATGGATGGTCCGCACGTCGACACGGCCCAGACGAGCGGCGTCGGATACGGCGTCGGCGAAAGCCTGCGCGAGCGACTCGACGATCGACCGCGCGTACTCGGCGCGAGTGCGCGGAGGCGCGACATCGTGTTCGGCGCACCACGCGTCGATGCGCGGGGTCATCGCACCCGGAGCGAGGAATCGCGGGTCGTTGACGTCGAACACGACACCCTCGGCTTCGCGGGCCGCATCGAGCAGCGTCGGCAGGTCGATGCGGTGCCCCTCGTGTCGCTCCCACTGCCGGACGGCCTCGCTCAGCACCCACAGTCCCATGACGTTGTGCAGCAGCCGGACGTGGCCGTCGACACCGCCCTCGTTCGTGAAGTTCGCCTCCAGCGCGGCGTGGGTGAGCACCAGGTGATCGACCTCGACGCCGACGAGGCCCCAGGTGCCGCACGAGATGTAGGCCGCGGCATCCGGCTGCATCGGCACGGCGACGACGGCCGAGGCGGTGTCGTGCGAGCCGACGGCGGTGACGGCCGTGTCGACCGGCGCCCCGAGCAGGGCGGCGACGTCGGCCCGCAGCGCACCGAGACGGTCGCCCGGTGCGATGAGGGGCGGCAGGATGCGGCGGGGCAGGCCCAGCGCCGAGACGAGGGCGTCGTCCCACGAAGCCTGCAGCACCCGCAGCAGCCCCGTCGTCGAGGCGTTGGTCTCCTCGGCGCGTGCGACCCCGGTGAGCCAGTACCCGACGAGGTCGGGCACCAGCAGCGCAGTGTCGGCGAACGCAAGCACCTCGGGGTCTTCGGCGGCGAGCTGGTACAGCGTGTTGAACGGCAGGAACTGCAGGCCGTTGCGCTCGAACAGCTCGGCGTGCGGGAAGCGCGCGTGAACGCTCTCGACCCCGCGGGCCGTCCGCTCGTCGCGATAGTGGAACGGCTCGCCGAGCAGTCGTCCGCCGCGCAGGAGACCGTAGTCGACCGCCCATGAGTCCACGCCGATCGAGGCGATCCCGGGCGTCGTGCGGAACGCGTCGCGCAGACCCGCCAGCACGGAGCCGTACATGCCCACGAGGTTCCAGTGCAGACCGTCGCCGGCGGGCACCGGATCGTTCGCGAAGCGCGCGACCGTCTCGGTGCGCAGCATGTCAGCCCCCACATGCCCCACGATGACCCGCCCGCTGGTGGCCCCGAGGTCCACCGCCGCCACGTTCCCCGACACGCTCACGCGCGGCATCCTTTCCGCGAGTGCACGGCCTGTCGCCGAGTGCACGACCTCGGAGCGTGCGGATGCCGTGCACTCGGCGGGAAGCCGTGCACTCGAGTGCCCGCGTTCATCGCAGGAACGCGGCGGCGACGCCGGAGTCGACCGGGATGTGCAGGCCCGTCGTGCGCGAGAGCTCGGGGCCGGTCAGCACGTAGACGGCGTCGGCGACGTTCTCGGGCACGACCTCGCGCTTGAGGATCGTGCGGTTCGCGTAGAACTGACCGAGGTCCTTCTCCTCGACGCCGTAGGTGGCCGCGCGGTTGGCGCCCCAGCCTGCGGCGAAGATGCCCGAACCACGCACCACGCCGTCGGGGTTGATGCCGTTGACCCGTACGCCGTGCTCGCCGAGCTCGACCGCCAGCAGGCGCACCTGGTGGGCCTGGTCGGCCTTCGTCGCCGAGTAGGCGATGTTGTTCGGGCCGGCGAAGACGGAGTTCTTCGACGAGATGTAGATGACGTCGCCGCCGAGCTTCTGCTCGATGAGCGCCTTCGCTGCGGCCTTCGACACCAGGAACGAGCCCTTCGCCATGACGTCGTGCTGCAGATCCCAATCCTTCTCGGTGGTCTCGAGCAGGGGCTTCGACAGCGAGAGCCCGGCGTTGTTGACGACGAGGTCGACGCCGCCGAACGCGAGCAGCGTCGCGTCGATCGCGGCCTGCACGCCGTCGGCGTCGGCGACGTTGGCGGCGACGCCGATCGCGACGTCGGTTCCGCCGAGCTCGGCCGCCGCAGCCTGCGCCTTCTCGAGATCGAGGTCGGCGACGACGACGCACGCCCCCTCGGCGGCGAGTCGCGTGGCGATGGCCTTTCCGATGCCGGATGCTGCGCCGGTGACGAAGGCGATGCGCCCCTGGTGGGTCTTCGGCTTCGGCATCCGCTGCAGCTTCGCCTCTTCGAGGGTCCAGTACTCGATGTTGAACTTCTCGGCGTCGGAGATCGGCGCATAGGTGGAGAGGGCCTCGGCGCCGCGCATGACGTTGATCGCGTTCACGTAGAACTCGCCGGCCACGCGCGCGGTCTGCTTGTTGGCGCCGTACGAGAACATGCCGACGCCCGGCACGAGCACGATGAGCGGGTCGGCGCCGCGGATGGCGGGGGACGACGCGTCGGCGTGGGCGTCGTAGTACGCCTGGTAGTCCGCGCGGTACGCGGCGTGCAGTTCGTGCAGGCGGGCGACCTGCTCGTCGACGGATGCCGTCGCGGGCAAGTCAAGGATGAGGGGCTTGACCTTCGTGCGCAGGAAGTGGTCGGGGCAGCTGGTGCCCAGCGCCGCGAGGGCCGGGGCCTTCTCGGACGCCAGGAAGTCGAGCACGACGTCGGCGTCGGTGTAGTGGCCGACCATCGGCTTGTCGGTCGAGGCGATGCCGCGGATCGTCGCGGCGAGGGCTGCGGCACGCGCGCGACGCTCG
Organism: Microbacterium sp. cf332; assembly: GCF_900102175.1. Classification (GTDB taxonomy): domain Bacteria; phylum Actinomycetota; class Actinomycetes; order Actinomycetales; family Microbacteriaceae; genus Microbacterium. Next base: position 1,438,618 of record NZ_FNKN01000001.1, on the reverse strand, counting down.
GCCTCGGGAAGCGCCTCGAAGCCGGCGCGGGTGCCGCCGAACGGGTCGGCCGCGCCGTGCTCGTCGATGTAGGCCTGCGCCGTCTCGATGATCCAGAGGCTGTTGGCCTCGGCCTCGTCCGAGGTGTCGCCCCACGCGGTGATGCCGTGCCCGCCGAGGATGCAGCCGATGGCCTGCGGGTTCTGCGCCTTGATCTCGGCAATGTCGAGCCCGAGCTGGAAGCCGGGGCGCCGCCACGGAACCCAGACGACACGCTGTGAACCGGTGCCGTCGCCGAAGATCTTCGCGGTGAGCGCCTCGCCGTCCGCGGCGGTCGCGATCGCGATGCCGGCGTCGGGGTGCAGGTGGTCGACGTGGGCGACGTCGACGAGGCCGTGCATCGCGGTGTCGATCGAGGGGGCGGCGCCGCCCTTGCCGTGCAGGCAGTAGTCGAAGGCCGCGACCATCTCGTCCTCGCGCTCGAGTCCGGGGTAGACGTCGACGAGTGCGCGCATCCGGTCGAGACGGAGCACGGCGAGACCCGACTCGGTGAGCGTGCCGAGGTCGCCGCCGGACCCCTTCACCCAGAGCAGCTCGACGGGCTCGCCGGTGACGGGGTCGATGTCGGTGCCCTTGGCGGACGTGTTGCCCCCTGCGTAGTTGGTGTTCTTCGGGTCGGAGCCCAGGCGGTTGCTGCGCGCGATCAGGTCGGCGGCTGCGGCGGAGGTCATGGCTTTCCTTCGGGACGGGACGGTTCGTGTGGTCGGGACGAGGTGGCGGTCGGGATCAGGATGCGGCGAGGCGTTCGAGACGGGCGACGATGCGTGCCATCGATGCCGCGAAGCCCGGCTTCTCGGGCCGGTTGAGGTGGCCGTGGTCGGTACCGGGCTCGACCACCGTCTCGACGTCACGGCCGGCCTGCCGGAGCGTCGCGGCGAACACGTCGCCCGAGACGCTCAGCTCGTCGATCTCGCTGTTGATCATGAGGGTGGGCGGGAAATCGGCGAGCTCCGCGGCCGAGGCGAGGCCCGGCACGGCCGCGATCGGCGCGCCGATGACGGATCCGCCGAGGTAGTTCTCGTACATGCTGCGGACGGCCTCGCTGCCGAATCGATCGTGCTCGGGGTGCGCGTCGAGAGCGGCGCGCAGGGCGAGGCCGGGCGCGGGCTGGACGGCGAGCAGGGTCGGGTACGCCAGCACCACGAGTCGGGGTGGGGCGACTCCCGCCGCGAGCAGGCGGAGCGTCGCGCCCGCGGCGAGGTTCGCCCCGGCACTGGCCCCGCCGAGGGCGAGGCGTGCGATCGCGAGCTCGTCGGCGTGCGCCGTGGCCCACTCCCAGGCACGGAGGACGTCGTCGGATGCCGCGGGGTAGCGGTGGTCGCCGCGCTCGCCGGCCGCGTCGTCGGCCCCACCCCACCCCGCAGGGGCGGGGGCGAGGCGGTAGTCGACGGAGAGGACCGTCGTGCCCGCCTCGGCGAGGCCGCGCGCGACGGCATCCGCTTCGGGCATGTCGAGGTCACCGAACGCGAAGCCGCCGCCGTGCATCCAGACCAGTCCCGCGCCGTTCGGTCGGGCGGCCGGGTAGACGCGGACGAGGCCGCCGGCCGCCGTGCGCTCAGGCACCCCAGCCGGCCTGCGTGCCGCCGACACGGTCGGCTTCGATCTTCTGCTGGTAGCCGGATGCCGCGTATGCGGCCATCGGGTCGGCCGGCAGTCCCCGCGACTCGCGCCATTCGGCGAGGGCCGGGCGGACGTCCGTGTAGAAGGCGTCCATGAAGACCGCCTGCGCCCCGAGCACGTCGTTCGCGGTGCGTGCGGCGGCGAGGGCCTCACCGTCGATGAGGAGGGCGCGCGCCGTCATCTCCTGGACGTTGAGCACCGAGCGGATCTGCCCGGGGATCTTCGCCTCGATGTTGTGGCACTGGTCGAGCATGAACACCACGTCGGGGTTGTCGAAGCCGCCGCCGCGCAGCACCTCGACGAGGATGCGGAACAGCTGGAACGGGTCGGCCGCCCCCACGATGAGGTCGTCGTCGGCGTAGAAGCGCGAGTTGAAGTCGAACGAGCCGAGCTTGCCCAGGCGCAGCAGCTGCATGACGATGAACTCGATGTTGGTGCCGGGGGCGTGGTGGCCCGTGTCGAGGCACACCATGGCGCGCTCACCGAGGGCGGCGACCTGGACGTAGCTCGTTCCCCAGTCGGGCACGTCGGTGTGGTAGAACGACGGCTCGAAGAACTTGTACTCGAGCACGAGGCGCTGCTCGCCCGTGAGGCGCGCGTAGATCTGCTGGAGCGAGTCGGCGAGGCGGTCCTGGCGGGCGCGCATGTCGTTCTGGCCGGGGTAGTTCGATCCCTCGGCGAGCCAGATCTTGAGGTCGCGCGAGCCCGTGGCGTCCATGACGTCGATGCACTCGAGGTGGTGGTCGACGGCCTTGCGGCGGATCGCGTCGTCCTCGTGGGTCAGGGCGCCGAACTTGTAGTCCTCGTCCTGGAAGGTGTTCGAGTTGATGGTGCCCAGGGCGACGCCGAGGTCCTCGGCGTGACGGCGCAGCGCGCTGTAGTCGTCGACCTTGTCCCACGGGATGTGCAGGGCGACCGACGGCGCGAGACCGGTCACACGGTTCACCTCGGCGGCGTCGGCGATCTTCTCGAACGGGTCGCGCGGGGTGCCGGCGGTCGGGAACACGCGGAAGCGCGTGCCCGAGTTGCCGAATGCCCAGCTGGGCAGCTCGATGCCCTGGCGCTGGAGCAGGGCGAAGTGGTCGGGGGAGAGGGTGCTCACGATGCGGCGTCGCTTTCGTCGGTGGGGGTGGCGGATGTCGGGGAGGCGGAATGCGGCGCGGCCGCCGCCAGCTGGTCGTGCAGGTGGAAGACCTCGGTCAGGGGTGTGGCGGCCTGGTCGGGGCGTCCGGCCAGACCCACGAAGAACCGCGCCATCTCGGCCTCCCAGCGGGCGGCCACGGGCGAGGCGGCGAGGTAGGCCTGTGCCGCGGCGTCGTCGTCGACCTCGTAGTAGCCGATGAGGCGCCCGCCGTCGCCGAGGAACAGCGAGTAGTTGCGTCGTCCGGATGCGGCGATCTCGGCGAGCATGTCCGGCCACACCGGCGTGTGGCGGGCGACGTACTCGTCGATCAGGTCGGGGTGGATCTGCAGCGAGAAGCAGACCCGGTGCGCAGATGCACTCGTCATCGAGGCTCCTTGGTGGGCCGGTTTGTGAATCGTTTCATGAGCTTAGCGGGTCAGCGAGCCCGACACAACCGGGAAACGTTTACCCGTGATCTGCCGCGCTCGGTCGTCGGGCGCTACGGTTGAGGGCATGGCAGTGAGCGTGCGGGATGTCGCGGTCGCGGCATCCGTGTCGGTGGGGACCGTGTCGAACGTCCTCAACAACCCCGCGCGCGTGTCGCCCGACATGGTCGCGCGGGTGCAGCAGGCCATCGCCGACCTCGGTTTCGTGCGCAACGACGCCGCACGGCAGCTGCGCGCGGGGCGCAGCCGGTCGATCGGACTCGTGGTGCTCGACATCGGCAACCCGTTCTTCGCCGAGGTCGCGCGCGGCGCCGAGGAGCGCGCCGCGGAGAGCGGGATGACGGTGCTGCTGAGCACGAGCGACGAGAAGTCCGAGCGCGAGTCGGCCCACCTCGATCTCTTCCGCGAGCAGCGGGTCAACGGCGTGCTGGTCACTCCCGTCGGAGACGATCTCGACCGGCTGCGAGCGCTGCAGGCAGCCGGCGTGCCGGTCGTCCTCGTCGACCGCGAGGTTCCCGACGACGTCTTCGCGTCGGTCTCGGTCGACGACGTCGAGGGCGGCTATCTCGCCGTCTCGCACCTCTTGGCGCGGGGTCGTCGGCGCGTCGCGTTCGTCCGCGGGCCGGTGTCCATCCGGCAGGTCGCCGACCGTCTCGAGGGTGCGCGGCGCGCGGTCGCCGAGGTCGCGGACGCCCACCTGGAGGAGTTCGCGGTGCCGGCGCTGTCTGTGCTCCACGGCCGCGCCGCCGGAGAGCAGCTGCGCGACCGCCGCGGCGACGATCGCGTCGACGCCGTCTTCGCCGCGAACGATCTGCTCGCCGTCGGCGTGCTGCAGGCGTTCTCGGTGCTCGGTCAGCTGCGCGTGCCCGAGGAGGTCGCGCTCATCGGCTACGACGACATCGACTTCGCCGCGGCCACCGTCGTGCCGCTCAGCTCGATCCGCCAGCCCGCGCACGAGATCGGGTACCGCGCCGTCGACCTGCTGCTGCGCGGTCTCGATGACCCCGCCGGCGAGCACGAGCGGCGGGTGCGGTTCCGCCCCGAGCTCGTCGTGCGCGACTCGACCGGCTGAGATTCGGGGTCAGACCCGCGACCAGGCGCCGGGAGCGAGGGAGATTGTGCAGGCCCCGGTCGGGGTCGTCGTCGTGAGCACCCGCTCGCGGGTGTCGAGGTTCGCCGCCAGCACCGTGGCCTGCCCGCCGCGCTGTGCGCCGACGGCCCAGACGAGGCCGTCGGGGCTCCGGCCCGACAGCAGCTCACCGCCCGCGAGGGCGGCGAGGGCGGCGACCGCCTCGGCCAGAGGGAGAGCCGTGCCGTCGGAGCCGACGATGCCGCGCGGACCCCAGGACTCGAAGAACGTGAGGCTGGCGATGCCCGGCACGGCGAGGGCCGCCGTGCTCGCGATCGTCCACGCCGCGAGTTCGGGCGCGCGCTGCCTCGGGTCGTCGGCGTCGATCAGATGCGAGCCGTAGCCACCCGACAGATCGGATGCCACGGGGCGCGGCGGCGCGGTCGTCGCGACGGCGTTGACGTGCGGGCGGAGGGTGATGGGGCCGACGTGCACGGGCAGGCCGTGCCCGATCTCGACCGCCTGCACTGCGACGAGGCGCTGCATCGCGAGCGATTCGACGAGCTGCTCGGTGTCGCGGCTGTGGAAGAGCGGGGTGACGCTGAAGACGATCCCGGCGAGCTCGCCAGGCAGCCGGTGGTGCTCGCGGTTGAGCTCGGTGAAGTGCGTGCGCGCGCCGCCGACGACGGGCACGTCGAGGCCCGCGTCACGCAGCGCCGAGCGCAGCCGCGCCACGGACGCAGCGTCGGAGACGTGACGCGCCGGCCCGGCGGGCTGGAAGGCCGTGATGCGAGCCACGGTGAGGCCGGCGAGCGCGGAGACCGCGTCCGACAGTGCACGCGATACGGCGGCGTCCACCGTCGTCGACACCCCCGCCTCGGCGGGGAGCACGAGTCGGACGTCGAGGGGAGGGCCCTCGGCGGCCGCGCGCTCGAGTGCCGCCCGCCAGCCCGGCCACGCCAGATCGAGCTCGACGAGCGTGCTCGCCGCGCCGACGGAGGAGGCGGCGGCGCTCGTGCCCGCCGTGCCCCGGACGACGGGGGCCGGATCGGGTGCGGACGACGCGGCCAGCCCGATGGCGGGGAAGACCCCGCGGGCTGCGAGCTCGATCGCGGCTTCCCCGCCCGCGGCATCCCCGCCCGCGGCATCCCCTGTGGCTGAGGTGGCGGGCGCGTCGGCGTGGGCGGTGATCGTGACGACCTGCCGTACCCGCTCGCCAGCGTCGAGCGGGTATGGGAACGGCAGCGCGAGCGGCCGGCTGTAGACCTTGAACGAGGCGTCGGTCCAGTTGCGCTGGTCCTCCATCTCGAACACATCGCCGTCGAACGCCAGCCCGATCGCGAGGCCGTCGTCGTACCAGTGCAGCCCCGCGATATCGAACACCGGCTGGTGCGGGCTGACGGCGAGCGGCAGCGCCGTCTCCGACACCGCGCCCGTGCTGTGCGTCACCGACAGCCCGGCGCCCGCCGCGGCGGGCGGGATGAGGGCGACGAGGCCCGCGCGGTTCGTCTCGACGGGGATCGCCGCCTCGAGGTCGCACAGCACCCGCAGACTCTCGCCGCGCACTTCGGCGCGCACGACACCGTGGAACGGCATCCGCTCGTCGGCCGCCCGCACGTGCAGGGTGACGCTCGACCCGGCGGCCGTGACACGGTCGACGACGAGGTCGACCGTGTTCCAGTCGCGGTCGCGCACGACGGCGCGGATGCTGCGCAGCACCCATCGGCCGGCGAGCCGGATGTCGGCGAACTCGTCACCGCGGAGATCGAACTCCCACGCGCCGATCCGTCGCCGGTCGGTGTTCCCGCGCCCCCATGTCGTCGACATGGTCAGAGCGTCGTCATGCCGCCGTCGACCGAGAAGGTCGCACCCGTCGCGAACGAGCCCTCGTCGCTCGCGAGGTAGACCATGATGCCGGTGACGTCGGCGGGGGTGCCGGCGCGACCGATCGGGATGCGCGAGACGATGGCCGCGCGCGACTCGGGGTCATCGCTGATCGCGGAGACCAGCGGCGTCTCGGTGTACGCCGGCTGCACGGTGTTCACCCGGATGCCGCGGTCGGCGTAAGCCGCGGCGACGGTGCGTCCGAGCCCGTGCACGCCGGCCTTCGACGCGCTGTAGGCCGTGAAGGCCGCGCCTTCGCCATTGACCGCGGTGGGGCTGCCGGTGAGGATGATCGACCCGCCGCCGCGGGACAGCAGCGCTCGGACGGCGTATTTGACCGTCAGGAACGTCCCGGTGAGGTTGATGTCGATCGTCCGTCGCCAGACGTCGAGGTCGAGGTCGGCGGCGGGGGCGTCCTGCCCGAAGAGCTGCACGCCCGCGTTCGCGACGACGACGTCGGGCGTCCATCCGGCCGCATCGAGGTCGGCGAAGGCGGCCGCGACCGCGGTCTCGTCGGAGATGTCCATCGTCGCCGGCCTCGCGAGCGGACCGAGTGCCGCGGCGGCCTCACCGACCGCGGTCCCGTTGCGGTCGGCGAGCACGACGCGGGCGCCCTCGGCGACGAACCGCGCGGCGACGGCGTGCCCGATGCCCATCGCGGCGCCGGTCACGAGCGCCGTCTTGCCCTGCAGTCTCGTCATCGTCTCGGTCCTCAGCGCTCGATGTGGTCCAGGTGCAGCATCCGCGCGAGGTTCTTGTCGAGCTCGTCGTCGCGGAAGATCTTCTTCCAGTCGTCCTTGATGATGCTCTCGCGACCGTAGTCCATCGCGATGAGGCACGCGTCGCTGAACGGGTTGTCGCCGCGCAGCCCGTTGGCGAGGGCGACCTGCGTGTGGCCGTAGAGGATGCTGCGAGCCGCGGCCTCGGGCACGCCCATCGTATGGATGGCCTCGTCGAGCGCCTCGTTCAGGAGGGACCCGATCATGCAGGCGACGGTCTCGACGAGCGTCGGCTCGAGCTGCGCGAGCTGCTTCACCGTCACCCAGTGCACGTCGATGACCGGCGCATAGATCGCGCGCACCGTCTCCTCGACGATGCGCCGCTTGTCGGCGTCGTCCGACTCGATGGCGGCGATGGCGTCCTGCGGCGCGGCGATGCCCCCGAACGTGTCGGCCCACTCCTCCTTCGTGGTGCGCTCGAGGAAGACCGACGGGTGGCACGGGTGCGCGACGGCCTGGATGACGTCGTCGCGGGTCGTGAGCAGTCCCGCGTATGCGGCGGCGGGGTCGAGGGTCAGCACGATCGCTCCGGCCCGCAGCTGCGGGACGAGGTCGGCGGTGACGGGTCCGAGCGCGAGGTCGGGCACGGCGAGCACGACGATGTCGGCGTCCGCGACCGCGATCGCGGCGTCGGTCAGCTCGCGCCCGGCGGCGACGGTGCGCTCGCGGCCCGCGGGGGAGTTCTCGACGTAGAAGACGGTGTGGTCGGTCTTCACGAGGTTGTTGGACACGCGCATGCCCATCTTCCCGCCCGCTCCGACGACGGCGATCGTGTGACTCATCAGGTGCTCCTCAGGTATTCCAGGGTGGCGCGGGTCCATTCCCGCTCGGTTCGGACAGTGGTCTCGGCGTCGCCCTGCCAGGGCAGCCAGTGCTCGACGATCTCGTTGATGCCATCGGCGTCGCGCTCGCGCGGACGGACGGTCTCGAGCAGGTGTGGGTAGTCGTGCAGGCCCTCGCCCATGCGGGTGCCGGTGAACGTGAAGCCCACCCAGCCGGGCTGCCGGGCGAAGGCGAAGTCCTTCACGTGCACGTTCTTGACGTGCGGCGCGGCCAGCTCGACGGTCTCACGGGGCATCTCGAGGCGGGCGACGACGTTGGCCGGGTCGAGGCACACGCCGAGGCTGGGGCTGTCGATGGTCGCGACGAGGTGCGTCAGGTCGACGGTCGACACCTGCTCGTACGTCTCGAGCGCGATGACCACGCCGGCGGACTCGTACGCGGGCAGGATGCCGCGCAGCCAGGTCTCCGCCTGCGCCAGTGTCGGTCGCGAGTCGGGTGCGTAGACCATGCTGCGCACGAGCCGCGCGTCGAAGACCTCCGCCAGGTCGAGGAAGCGCGTCAGGCGTTCCGGGGCGACGCCCTTGGTGCCGAGCTCGATCGTCAGGCCGAGGTCGCGGGCCGCGGCAGCCGCATCGCGCAGCTCGGCCTGGCCCATGAGTTCGAGAGGGGCGTAGTCGCAGACCTGGAACAGGTCGACGCCCAGCTCGCGCGTGCGCTCGAACGCTCCGACGAGCGACAGCGGCGACGCGACCCGGTCGGAGTGCTCCCAGAGGAAGGCGTAGGTGCCGAGGCCGATCACCGTGCCACCCCGTCTCCGTCGGCGTCGGCGTCGGCGTCGGCGCGCGTCGCGGCGAGCGCCGCTGCCTCGTCGAGCACACGGGTGAAGGCGGCGGGATCGTGCGCGAAGCGGCCGAGGAAGAGCCCGTCGACAGCGCCGTCGAGCCGGGCCAGCAGGCCCGGCCCGGCCGACCCGCCGTAGATCACGGTCGAGCCGGCGCGCGCGGGATCGGCGTCGAGTGCGGCGCGCAGGGCTCGGCTCACCGCGACGATGTGCGCGGTCGGGGCGGGCTCGGGGGCGCCGATCGCCCAGACGGGCTCGTATGCGACGACGACGCGCCCGGCCGGCGCTCCGGCGAGGTCGGCGTGCAGCTGGGCGACCGTCGCGCGCGCGGCAGCGGCGGCATCCGTGCGCTCCGACTCGCCGACGCACAGCACCGGGGTGACGCCGTGGCGCAGGGCCGCGGTGGCCTTGGCCGCCGTGACCTCGTCGGTCTCGCCGAACAGTCGACGTCGCTCGGCATGGCCGATCTCGGCGAACACCCCGCCCGACTCGGCGACCTCGGCCGCCGTGATCTCGCCGGTGTAGGCGCCCGGCTCGTGCGCCGAGACGTCCTGGACGCCGACGTGGATGCCGACGGGCGCGAGGTAGTCTCGCGCGTCGTCGAACTGCAGGTAGGTGGGGACGACGAAGACCTCGACGGCGCCGCTGCGGACGGCTTCGTGCGCGCCGACGGCGACGGCCACCTCGCCGAACCACACGCGGGCGGATCGCCGACCGAAGTACGCCTTGAGGCTCACCCCCACGGTCGCGCGCGGTGTCCGGTGAGCCGCGCCGTGCGCGGAGACGGGCGTCATCAGCAGGAGCCGGTGCTCTCGTACCGGTCGATGACGGCGACCTTGTCGGCCGACGCCGATGCCGTGTCGAAGCGGTAGGTCAGCCACTCGCGCACGAGGCGCCGGGCGAGCTCGATGCCCACGACGCGCTGACCCATCGTCAGCACCTGAGCGTTGTTCGACAGCACGCCGCGCTCCACCGAGAACGAGTCGTGCGCCGTCACCGCGCGGATGCCGGCGACCTTGTTCGCCGCGATCGCGACGCCGAGCCCGGTGCCGCAGATCAGCAGCGCGCGATCGGCCTCGCCGCGTGCGACCCGCTCGGCCGCCTCGATCGCCACGGTCGGGTAGGGGGTGTGCCCGTCGGCGCCGACGCCGACGTCGACCACCGAGGCGACCAGGTCGCTGGCCTCGAGGTCGCGCTTGAGCACCTCCTTGTAGTCGAAGCCGGCGTCGTCGCAGCCGATGACGATGCGCAGGGTGTCGGTCATGATGAGGTCCTCTCAGAGTCGGCGAGCACGACGCCGACGGCGGTCGCGATGAGGGCGAGCGAGTGCGCCCCCGGGTCGGGGGTGCCGACGCTGTGCTGTCCGTGCGTGCGCGCCCGGCCCATGCGTGGCAGCAGTCCGGCGGTCGCGGCGGCGGCGGTCGTCGCGGCGGCGGCCGCGGAGCGCCAGGCCTCGGCGAGGGGTGCGCCGGTGGCGACGGCGTTCGACAGCTCGGAGCTGAACGGCACGAGGGCGTCGACCATCGTCTTGTCGCCGAGCTCGGCCTTGCCGTACGCCATCACCCCGCGGGTCGCAGCGGCGACGCCGTTCGCGACGGCCGACGCGTCCGGTCGGCCGTGATCGCCGAGCGCGCCCGCGATCGCCGAGAGGATGACTCCCCACAGTGCGCCCGAGGTGCCTCCGGCGCGATCCGACCAGGCGTCCGCGGCGTGGGCGAGGGTGGTCGCCGCTCCCGCGCCCGCCGAACGGGCCGCGTGCGCGGCGGCCTGCGCTGCGTGCGAGCCCCGCTGCATCCCGATTCCGTGGTCGCCGTCGCCGGCGACGGCATCCATCCGACCCAGCTCGTCGACGTGGGCGTCGACCGTCGCGGCGACCGCATCGACCGCGGCGGCGACGAGCACGGCGAGGGATCGCGAATCGGCGTCGCCGGCGACGATCGCCGTGTGTGCGTCGTCGGTCGCCGCGGTGGGGGCGGGGTCGGACGGCGTGCTCGAGTCGTCGGGTGCGACCGCCCCGCGTCGGTAGGCGGGGGTGTCGACCGGGGTCTCCCACAGCTCGGCGAGCTCGTCGTCGAGCCAGAACAGCGTGAGCGAGGTGCCGGCCATGGCGAAGCTGGTGCAGTACTCGCCGACGTGCGGGTCGATGACCTCGAGGCCCGCATCGGCGAGCAGCTGGGCGACGCGGCGGTAGACGACGAACATCTCCTCGTGCTTGAGCGAACCGAGGCCGTTGAGGATCGGCACGACCCGCCCGTCGGCTTCCGCGGGACGCTCGGCGAGTAGCGTCGAGACCAGCAGCTCCGCCAGACCGTCGGCGGTCGGCACCTCGGTCTCGCCGATTCCCGGCTCGCCGTGGATGCCGAGACCGATCGCCATCCGACCCGCCGGCACGCTGAAGAGCGGCTCGGGGGCGCCGGGCAGCGTGCAGCCGCTGAAGGCGACGCCGAACGAGCGCGTCCGGTCGTTCGCCCGCCGTGCCACGCGGGCGACGCCGGCCAGGTCGTACCCCGCGGCCGCCGCGGCGGCAGCCGACCGGAAGACGGTGAGGTCACCGGCGATGCCGCGGCGCCGGTGGCTCTCGTCCGGCGTCGCACTCGCGACGTCGTCGGTGACGGCGACGGTGTCGCAGTCGATGCCCTCCGCGCGCAGCCGTTCCTGCGCCGCGTCGAAGTTCAGGACGTCGCCGGCGTAGTTGCCGTACGAGAAGAACACACCGCCCCCGCGATGGGCGGCGCGCGCGACCGCATGGATCTGCTGCGTCGACGGCGATGCGAAGAGGTTGCCCATCGCGGCGCCGTCGGCCAAGCCGGGGCCCACGAGACCGCCGAAGGCGGGATAGTGACCCGACCCGCCGCCCACGACGACGACTACCCGGCCCGCGCGAGCGGGCGTCGCGCGCACGACACCGCCCGGGACGCGGCGCACGTAGCGCGCGTTCGCCGCGACGAAGCCGTCGATCATCTCGTCGGCGAAGTCTGCCGGGTCGTTCCACAGGCGGGTCATCGTGCCGCGGGCCCCTTCTGCGTCATGGCAGCCGTCTCACCTGTTTGCGGGACGACGGCGGGCGCCATCCGGTCCCCGCGGGCGAGCAGAACCATGAGCACCGCGGAGACGAGCATCACGACGCCGACGATGACCATGGGCAGCTCGTAGCCGCCGGTCCAGTCCCGGACCGCGCCCGTGATGTAGGGGGCGCTGAAGCCGGCGAGGTTGCCGACCGTGTTGATGAGGGCGACGCCGGCTGCGGCGGCGGCCCCCGTGAGGAATCGGGTGGGCAGGGTCCAGAAGTTCGGCAGGGCGGCGAAGATCGCGCACGCGGTGACGGTGATCACGGCGATCGTCGCCGCGGGTGAGCCGGCGAAGAGAGCGAGCGGGATCGACACCGCACCGGCCACGGCCGGCACCGCGATGTGCCAGGTCTTCATGCCGCGGCGGTGGGCGTCGCGCGACCAGAGCACCATGACGATCGCGGCGGGCAGGTAGGGGATCGCGGTGATCAGGCCCTTCTGGAAGACGTCGAAGGTCTGTCCCGTCTGCTCCTGGAAGCCCTCGATGATGGTGGGCAGGAAGAACGCGAGGGCGTAGAGGCCGTAGATGAACCCGAAGTAGATGAACGACAGGGCCCAGACGCGGCCGCTGCGGAAGGCGAAGCGGACCGACACGTGCTTCTCGCGCGCTTCGGTGGCCGACCGTTCGGCTGCCAGGGCCCCGGTGAGCCAGGTCTTCTCGTCTGCCGTGAGCCACGTGGCGTCGGCGGGGGAGTCCTTCAGGTAGAACCAGGCGACGACTCCGACGATGACGGCGGGGATCGCGACGCCGAGGAACATGAACCGCCAGCCCTCGAGGCCGAAGAAGACGCCGTGCTGCTGGATGAGCGCGCCGGCCAGCGGGGCGCCGATCACGGTGGTGAGGGGCTGGGCCAGGTAGAAGAGCATGAGGATGCGGCCGCGGTAGCGCGAGGGCACCCACAGGCTGAGGAACAGGATCGCCCCGGGGAAGAAGCCGGCCTCGGCCACGCCGAGCAGGAAGCGCAGGACGACGAGCTGTTCGAAGTTCTGAACCCAGGTGAACAGCACCGCGACGATGCCCCAGCTGACCATGATCCGGGCGAGCCACTTGCGGGCGCCGAACCGGTGCAGCGCGAGGTTGGAGGGCACCTCGAGCAGGATGTAGCCGATGAAGAAGACCCCCGACGCGAACCCGAACTGGGCGGCGCTCAGGGCGAGGTCGTCGTTCATGCCGTTCGGGGCGGCGAAGCCGATCGCGGTGCGGTCGAGGTAGTTGATGAAGAACATGAGCGCCACGAACGGGACGAGCCGGACGGCCACCTTGCGGATGGCGGACCGCGCTTCGGGTGGCTCGGTGGCGGTAGGGGCGGAGGTGTCCACGCTGACTTCCCATCGTCGGTGATGGCGACGGATCGCCCCGTCGCTCGCCATAGTTTGGCAAACCGGTTGACCAATTGCAACCCTGAGTCGCCGGGTAGGTTGGGTGCATGCCCGCCTTCCGTTCAGACGGTTCGCCCGACCTCGCGGCATCCCTCGCGGCGCTCCCGGCGCGGACGCCCGTCTCGGAGGTGGCGCGCCGCCTGCTCGATCTGTTCACCTCGGGCGACGTGGCTCCCGGCACCCGGCTACCGCCGGAGCGTCAGCTCGCCGCGACCCTCGAGGTCGGCCGCTCGGCCGTGCGCGAAGCGCTCGCGGCCCTCGAGATCCTCGGTATCGTCGACGTCCGGCCCGGCTCGGGGACCTATCTGCGCGGTGCGGCGAGCGAGCTGCTGCCGCAGACGCTGCGGTGGGGGCTGCTGATCGGCGAGCGGAACACGCACGAACTGATCGAGCTGCGATCGGGGCTCGAGATCTACGTCGCCCGTCTCGCGGCGGGCGCGACCGGCGACGGCGAGCTGGGGGCCCACGTCGAGCGGATGCGCGCGTCCCTCGCCGACCTCGCCGAGTTCGCGCGCGCCGACCTGGCCTTCCACCACGAGCTCGCCCGCCTCGCCGGCAATGCGATGCTCATCGACCTGTTGCACGTCGTGCGCTCCCTGCTGCAGGTCTACGCCGATCGTGCCGTTCACGACGAGGCCGAGGCGCGGCAGGCCCTCGCGGAGCACGAGGAGATCTCGCGGGCCGTCACCGCGGGCGACGAGGACGCCGCCGCCTCGGCCATGGCCGCGCACATGGCTACCGCGGCCCGCCGTCTCGCCGCCGACAGCGCGCGCTGAGGTCGCGATGGAGCACCGCGGTGCCGCAACACCTCACCGGGATCAGAACGGGGGAGGCGAGGGCGGCCCACCGGTCTCGGCGGAACCGCCCGGTGGTGTCGTCGCGAACTCCGTCGTGAAGCAGACCGCGGGTACCGGGAGGTCTTCGCGGTAGATCCGCCCGAGGGGCGAGGTCCATTCGAGGACCCCGCCGCCGCGTTGCCGTACCTGCCATCGGGTGAATTGCTTCATCGAGTGGTGGCGCTGGCAGAGGTGCGCAAGGTTGGAGACGTGGGTGAGTCCGCCGAGGGCGTGGTCGATCGTGTGGTCGATGTCGCATCGGATCGCGGCCCGCCGGCACCCGGGGAACCGGCAGTGCTGATCCCGCGCCGTGAGCAGCCGCGCCATGGCAGCGGTGGGACGGTAGGTGTCGATCTCGACCGGCGTGCGGGTGACGGGGTCGACGAACAGTCGATCCCACGACGACGCCTGTCCCGCAAGGTACCGCACCGTCTCGGCATCGACGAGCGCACCGCCGACGGCGTCAGCGGCGTGCTCGTCCTTCCCCGTCAACGTCTCGGCGGTGATCACGACCTGCACGCGCGCCCGGATCGCCCCCAAGGCCCCCGCGCCGTCCTTCCCATGGGTCGGATCGAGTGCCGGCGCGCCCGCGAGCACCAGATCCGCCAAGGCATCAGCGCGGATCTGGTCCATGGTCCGAAGGTCGGGCTCCGCGGCATCCTGTTCTGCGCTCGCCCCGCATGCGGCACCGCGCCCGATGTCGCGGCCCGCGCCCGCGACATCCGCTCGCGCCTCCGTGACGGTCTGGCCGATCTGGGTGAGTCGATCCAGAATCCCCGCCGCGATCGTGGTCGGGAGCTCGGCGATCACCGACGACATCCCATCCGGACCATGCAGCACCCGTACGCACCGCCCGGCCGCCGCCTCCCGGTGCCGTTCGGTGAATGGCTTGTCGTGCATCTTCTGCGCCAGGGCGGCCAGCGGTGCCCGCACGCGCGTGTGGATGTCGCCCTCGCATATCGCGATCGCAGCGACCTCGTACTCCGCCCGCATGTCCTCGGGCACTCCGACGCCCGCCGTGACGACCACATCGACGTGATCGCGGGTGATCCGGCGTTCCTCCCACGCGCCGAGAACGGTCGGATAGTCGTCGACGATCGTCATCGCTCGGTCTATGTCGTGCTGGAGCCGCCGGTCGGACTGCCGGGCGATGCCCGCGGCCTCGGCCGCGACGGACCGCAGTTCCATGTCGGACGCCATGCCCCGGACTACGTCACGCCGTGCCTCGCGCAACGCCGACCGGCCCAGCTCGGCGAGCGCGCGGGTCGAGGCGATCGAGGCGGCATGTGTGAGCGCGAGCGCGGCCTCGAACGCGGCGAGTGCGGCGCCATGGGGTGACCCGCCGGGGTCGTTCGTTCCGTTCTCCGTGGGCATGTCTCCACGGTACGCAGGGGTTCGGACATTTGTTCGAATGTGCCGAGCAGACCGATCAGGCGGCCGCCACACGCGTGAGGCGCAGAGCGACGAAGGGGCGGCCGGGCAGCTCGACGCGCAGCGAGCCGCGGTGCTGACCGGGCAGCTCGTCGACGGTCATGTTCCACGTGTCGATCACCTCGACGCGCCACGCGCCGGCCTCGAGGATGACGTTGCGGAACCGGGGCCGGTTGAAGCCGAAGTACGCGATCTTGACCTCACCCGCGACGCCACCCCACGGGACATCCCAATCGCTCGGCAGCGGGTCCCAGACCCCGGTGGGGGATTCGGCCTGGAGCTGTTCGAGGAAGGCGATGCGGTCGGGCGAGGAGCCGTGCAGCGCTCCGCCCTTCGACCACCAGAGGATCTCGTCGTCGCGGCCGTGCGCGGGCGGGTAGTAGGTCTCGCCGTGACCGACGTAGCCGCCGCGCACCGCGCCCTCCCAGAAGCGGCGGGTCATCTCCTCGCCGGTGATGTTGCCCCAGCCCTGGTCGATGTCGCCCTCGTAGGCGCACTCGTCGATCACGACGGGCTTGCCCCACTGGTCGCGCCACTGGTCGGTGTTCTCGGCGGTGCGGTAGACGTCGACCCGCTGGATGCTGACGTGGGTGATCCAGGGCTTGCCGTAGTCGTAGACCGGTCGGCAGTTGTGGATCGAGTTCAGGTGGCCGAAGGCGTCCTCCTGACCCACGATCGCCGCGAGGCGCTCCCAGTCGTCGAGGTCCTTCGACCACAGCAGGTCGTACTCGTTGGCCATCGACCACCACACGTTCGCGTAGCCCGACAGGCGGCGCACGACGTAACGCAGGTACCGCTCGTCGACGGCCGGCCCGAGGTCGGCGAACCCCCACCGGTCGTAGGCGTGGAACAGGATGAGGTCGGCCTCGATGCCGAGCGCGCCGAGCTGGGCGATCCGCTTCTCGAGTCGGCGGAAGTGCGCGGGGTCGAACCGCTCGAGGTCGAACCCGTCGGCGAGGCTGCCGACGAAGGGGAAATCGGCCGGCTCGTCGCCGTTGTACAGGTACGACTTCGGGAACACGCACATCCGCAGCTTCGCGAAGGATGCCGCGGCGAGGGTCTCGAGGGTCTGCTCCTGCAGCTCGTCGGGCTGGTGCGTCCACGCGTACGCGGTCGTCCCGATCGGGCGGTGCCGTGTGCCGTCGGCGTGCCGGAAGTGGAAGCCGTCGACCCGCACCGGACCGTGCGAGCCCGCACGCGGCTCGACGACTTCGAGGTCGCCGGTGATGCCGTCGAGCGAGCGCGCCGTCGACCGGGTGCGGAAGCGCCAGGCGCCGGGGGCGTCGGCGAGGGCGCGGACGACGTAGACACCGTCGCCGTCGTAGAACCCGCCGACCCGCACCTCGGTCCCGTTCCGCTCGAAGACCGCGTCGAGCTCGACGTCGACGAAGGGGTTGCCGTGCGCCGGCCCCGTCAGCCGGATCTCGATCGGATCCCACTGCGCGGCCGTCGGGGGCACCTCGACCCTCGCCGAGCCGCGCGGGACGTCCTCTCCTTCGTACGCCGGGTCGGGGGCGATCGGCGGCGCGTAGGGCGGCCGGGACGTGCCGCTGCCGACCTCGGCGAGGGCGGCGAAGAAGCGCTCGCGCTCGGCGAGGTCCTCGAGCGCCGGCACGATGGCGACGAGCTGGCCGAGACGCCCGCCCCGGAACTGCGTCGCCATCGGCGAGGCGGCGACGCCGGGCATGTACCGCTCGAGGATGGCCCGCGCCGCGGGGTCGTCGAGGGCTTCGCCGAAGGTCGTGGCGCGGTCGAACATGTGCATGCCTCCTGGGCGGGGACGAGCGGAGCGGAGAGGTGAGGGGACGGGCGGGCGGGTCATCCCGCCGTGGCCTCGCGGATGGCGGAGTCGACCGCCGTCAGGAGGTCGGGCGGGCTGAACATGAGCACGGAGCTCACCGTCCGCCCCGCGCCCCAGCGTGTCTCGTCACGCACCGCCGGCACGCGGTCGGGGGCGTGCCGGCCGAGGGCGTCGAGGAGCGCGTCGTAGGCGCGCGGGTCGTCGATCACATCGGCCAGCGAGGCGGTCAGACCGTCGAGCGGGGGACGGGGCGGCTGTGCCGACGCGGTGAAGCGCCATTCGTGCGATCCCGACCCGACCTCGGCGCGGATGCCCGGCAGGTCGACGTCGGCGCGGGTGTTGGGCGGCACGACCGCGCTCACGACGACCTCGCCGTCGGCGCGGTGCCACGACACGCTCGCCTCGCCGTAGGGGGTGAGGTGGCGGGCCGCGGCGCGGTCGAGCGAGGCGAGCGGACGGGGCGCGATCCGCAGGCGCCGGTAGCCGGGCGCCGCGGGGGCGAGCCCTGCGACGGTGCGGTGGAGCCAGTCGGCCACCGCGCCCAGGGCGTAGTGATTGAACGAGGTCATCTCGCCCGGGTTGACGCTGCCGTCGGGCAGCAGCGAGTCCCAACGCTCCCAGACGGTCGTGGCGCCCTGCGTCACCGGGTACAGCCACGACGGGCACTCGGTCTGCGTCAGCAGCCGCTCCGCCGCATCCAGCCGTCCGCCCCCGGTCAGGGCATCGGCGACGAGAGGCGTACCGACGAAGCCGGTCCCGATGCGGTAGCCGCCCTCGCGCACGAGGTCCGCGAGCCGGCGTGCGAGTGCCGAGCGCACCGCGGGGTCGACGACGAGATCGAACTCGAGCGCCAGCGCGTACGCGGTCGGCGCGTCGCTGACCATGCGACCGGACGGCGTGACGTACTCCGCGACGAAGGCGCCGCGGCTGCGTTCCGCGAGGGCGCCGTAGTGCGCGGCATCGGCGTCGAAGCCGAGCAGTCGGGCCGCATCGGCGACCTGGCGCAGCGAACGGGCGAAGTAGGCGCTCGCGACGATGTCGGAGTCGACCTTCGCCTGGCCGGGCTTGTCGGGCGGCGCGGCGGGGTCGAGCCAGTCGCCCAGCTGCATGCGGCCCGCCCACAGCCCGCCCTCGCCCGCGTCGGCGGCGACGGCGTCGACCCACGCGCGCATGCTCGGGTACTGCGCCGCGACGACGTCGCGGTCTCCGAAGCGCTCGTACATCACGGTGGGCACGACCGTGGCGGCGTCGCCCCAGGCGGCCGGGCTCACCCCGAAGGCCCCGAACCCGGTCAGGGCGGCGGGCACGACCACCGGAACCGATCCGCCCCCGTGGCGCTGCTCGTGCGCGAGGTCGCGCAGCCACGAGGTGAGGAACCCGGCGCAGTCGTACAGGAACGACGCCGTCGGCGCGAAAACCTGCAGATCGCCGGTCCACCCCAGCCGTTCGTCGCGCTGCGGGCAATCGGTCGGGATCGAGAGGAAGTTGCCGCGCATGCCCCACACGACGTTCTCGTGCAGCCGGTCGATGAGCGGATCGGACGAGGCGAACCACCCCGTGCGGGTCATGTCGGTGTGCAGCACGACGGCCTCGATGTCGTCGACGTCGACGTCGACCCCGGTGACCTCGGCGTAGCGGAATCCGTAGAAGGTGAAGCGCGATTCCAGGACGTCGTCGCCGCCCGACAGGTCGAACGTGGCCGTCGCCGCGGCGTTGCGCAGCGGCCGCAGCGCGAGCTCACCGGCGTCGAGCACCTCCGCGTGCCGGATCACCACTCGATCGCCCGCGACGCCGCGGACGCGAAGGCGCACACGCCCGACGAGGTTCTGACCGAAGTCGAGGATGCGCCCGCCCGAGGGCGTGGGCAGGACCGCTGCGACCGCGCGCGTCTCGGTGCGGCGCACCGGGGGAGCGATCCGCGCCTCGGGGACCGGGACGTTCTCGTAGCCGGGGCGCGCTGCCGCGCCGATGCGGGCGGCGGCGAACCCGCGCGCGCTGCGGGCGAGGTCCTGATGTTCACCGGCGTAGATCCCCGAGTCGACGATGGGCCCGTCTCCCGCCGCCTCCCACCCGCTGCCGGTTGCGGCGACCGTCTCGACCGTGCCGTCTTCATAGGTGAGACGCACCTGGGCGAGGAACGACGGTTGATCTCCGTAGAGCCGGTCGGCGAACGCGAAGAACCCGTACTTCTCGGTGTACCAGGCACCCGCGAGGGTGGCGGAGAGCTCGTTGTCGCCCTCGTGGACGAGCTCGGTGACGTCGACGGTCTCGTGCACGAGCCGGTCGCGGTACGCCGTCCACCCGGGCGCGAGGACGTCGTCCGATACGGCGGTGCCGTTGACCTCGGGCTCGGCCGAGCCGAGCGCCGTCCAGAACAGGACCGCGCGCGTCACGCCGCGCGACGCTGCGAACCTCGTGCGGACGACCGCGGGATGCGCGGGGCGCTGCGGATCGGCGAGGCCGATGGGCTCGGCCACCCACTCGTCGTCGGCGAGGAACCCCGCCGCGACCTCGAGCGCATCGCTCCACGGGGTCAGGGTGCCGGAGGCGCCTCGGGCGCGCACCCGCACGAGGCGGGTCTCTCCAGCGGCGAGAGGGGCGAAAGGCCAGGCCACGAGCGCGCTCTCGGACTGCACGAGCTCGACGATGCCCGAACCGTCGTCGAGGTCGACACGCGTCTGGGCCCAGTCGGACTCATCGGTGTCGATCGTCCAGGTCAGGCGCGGGGCGGGGGTCGCGACGAGGGAGGAGTCGTCCCGCAGCTCGGCGCGCAGGCTCGCCACGGCGGCGCTCATGCCGCACCCAGGATGCGGCCGAGCCGGGCGGCGAGGGCCACGGCGCGGGGATCGGCGCCGCCGGGCCACGGGCCGCGGGCGATGGTCCAGGCGAACGACAGCCCGGTGTCGGGGTCGACGCACGCGAGCGCGCCGGCCGCGCCGTCGTGCCCGAACGCGCGCGGGCCGCCGAAGGCGAGCTGCTGCGAGGGCTTCTGGAACACGATGGCGTGGGCGCGGTCGTGCTGGTGCAGCACCTCGTCGTAGCCGCGGATCTGCTGCTGGCCGATGGCGGCCACGGTGTCGGCGCCGAGTACGGGCGCGGTGCCGTCGACGCCCGTCACCATCACCGCGAACAGGCGCGCGAGGCCTCGGGCCGAGCCGGTGCCGCTGCCGGCGGGATGGCCGTAACGCCAGCTGCGCGGCGAGTTGCCGAGGTCGACGTCGCCCGCCGCGGGGGCGAACACCTTCGGCCCGAGTGCGGAGTACCCGCGTACCGCCGTGTCGGAGGCCGGGCGGATCATCGGCAGGACATCGGCGCGACGGCCTTCCAGCTCGGGCGGCAGGCCCAGATAGAAGTCGATGTCGTGCGGGGCGCGGATCTCGCGCTCGTAGAACTCGTGCAGCGTGCGGCCGGTCACCCGGAAGACGAGCTCGTCGGCGAGGTTGCCGATCGTGATGGCGTGATAGCCGAAGGCGCTGCCGGGACGCCAGAAGGGGGTCGTGTCGGCCAGCCGTGCGGCGGCGGCGTGGTGATCGAGCAGCTCCTCCCACGTGAGCGGCACGTCGGTCTGAGGCAGCCCCGCCTGGTGCGAGAGCAGGTGGCGGACGGTGACCGCATCCTTGCCCCGTGAGGCGAACTCGGGCCAGTAGTGGGCGACGCGCTCGTCGAGATCGATCTCGCCGCGTTCCCGCAGCAGACCGATCGACAGCCCGATCGTGTTCTTCGTGACCGAGTACGGGACGATGACCGAGTCGCCGTCGAGATGCGGGCCGCCCCACGCGTCGAGCACCGACCGGCCGTCGTGGACGGCGGCGACCTGGAACGACAGGTCGGGGTCGGCCGCGAGGAGCGCCTCGAGTTCGGCGACGACGTCGGAGAGTCGCTCATCGGCGTGGCCGGCGAGGATGCCGGTCAGCTCGCCGGTCACCGTCCCGCCTCCCAGTCCGTCGTGAGGGGGAGCTGCGTCGCCGAGGCGCCGGCGCGCAGCACGAAGCGGCCGGGCTCGACGATCCACCCGTCGCTCCAGTGCGCGAGCCGGCGCGGGTCGACGGCGACCTCCACCGAGACGGTCTCGCCCGCCTCGGCGCGGGCGACGGCGAATCCGACGAGCCAGCGCACCGGGCGGTCCACCGCGGACTCGGGGCGCTCGGCGTACACCTGCACCACCTGCTTGCCCGCGCGCTCGCCGGTGTTGACCAGCGTGACCTCGAGCACGTCGCCTCGCCGCTCGGCCGCACCCCACCGCCAGGTGGTGTAGCCGAGGCCGTGGCCGAACGGGAAGGCGGGCTCGACCCCGCGCCGCAGCCAGGCCCGGTAGCCGACATGGATGCCCTCGTCGTAGCGCAGCACGCCGTCGGTCGGGGTCGTGTCCGTGACCGGCACGTCATCGAGGCGGGCGGGCCAGGTCGTGGGCAGTCGTCCACCCGGCTCGGCGGCACCGGTGAGGATGTCGGCGAGCGCGTTGCCGAACTCCTGACCGCCGAAGTAGCCCTGCACGACGGCTGCGACATCTGCCGCCCACGGCAGGACCACGGGCGAGCCGGCATTGACGATCACGATCGTCGGGGTGCCGGTCGCGGCGACGGCGCGCACCAGGTCGTCCTGACGGCCGGGCAGGTCGAGGTCGGTGCGGTCGTACCCCTCGGACTCGACCTTCGCGTTGGTCCCGACCACGACGACCGCGACCTCGGCCTCGGCGGCCGCGGACACGGCGCGCGCGATCAGCTCGTCGGCGTCGGTGCGTTCGGGGGCGACGCCGAGGGTCGCCGAGAAGGCGCCGGCGATCGATCCCTCGCCAGAACGGGCGAACTCGACGCGGATGTCGACGGGGGTTCCCGCCGTCACCGGGACGGGAACCGTCAGCGAGGGCGGGTTGAGGAAGGCGGCGCCGAGATCGGTGCCGGTCAGGACGGGCGCGTCGTCGAGCCGCAGCTCGCCGTCGAGGAACAGCCGGCCCGGGTTCGCTCCGGCGAAGCCGAGCTCGATCTCGCGCGTCTCGTCGGGGGTCAGTCTCGTCTCGTAGACGATCGTCGCGCTCGCGCCGATCGGAGCGTCGCCGCCGAACCACACGAGGGCGGTCGAGCGGCGGTCCTCGGCGAAGATCTCGGCGCCCGCGGCGTCGAGGAAGCTCACACGCATGCCCGGTTCGCCCGTCGCGGGGTTCGTCAGCTGCGACAGTGGCAACTCGGCGACCCCCTCCTGCACGACGGCGCCGATCTCGAAGCGCACCTCCGCCGCGGGCAGCGCGCCGCGCAGCGCATCGAGCGGCGAGACCACGCGCTCCGGAACGACGGTCGCCGAGCCGCCGCCCTGGGTGCGGGCGTCGCGTGCGTTCTGCCCGATCACGGCCACGTGACGCAGGCTCGCCGCGTCGAGCGGCAGCGTGCCATCGTTCTGCAGCAGGACGGTCCCGGCGACCGATGCCTCGCGGGCGAACGCGACGCCGTCGACCGGTGCGGGCTCGGCGGGGGCGGCATCGCCGAGCGCCCCGACCCGCTCGGCGAGCAGCAGGATGCGCAGCACTTTGCGGTCGAGGTCGGCCTCGTCGAGGCGACCGTCGCGCACCGCCGCGGCCAGCTCGGCCCACGCGGGCGCGGGTCCGGGCATCGCGAGGTCTTGCGACGCGGCCACGGCGTCGAGCGAGCGCACGGCGGTCCAGTCGCTGATGACGACGCCGTCGAAGCCCCACTCGCTGTTCAGCGGAGTCTCGAGCAGGTCGTTCTCGGTCATCGTGACGCCGTCGACGGAGTTGTATGCGCTCATCAGCGCCCATGCTCCGGCGTCGGCGACGGTGCGCTCGAACGGAGCGAGGTACAGCTCGCGCAGGGCGCGCTCGTCGACCTGCACGTCGACGGTGAAGCGGTCGGTCTCGGAGTCGTTCGCGACGTAGTGCTTGGGCGTCGCAGCGACGCCGTTGTCCTGCAGGCCGCGCACGTACGCGGCCCCGAGCTCGGCGGTGAGCTCGGGGTCCTCGGAGAGGCATTCGAAGTGCCGTCCGCCGAGCGGGGAGCGGTGCAGGTTGATGGTAGGGCCGAGGACGACGTCGACGCCCTTGCGGCGGGCCTCCGAAGCCGAGGCGGCGCCGTACCGGTGCGCCAGCTCCGCGTCCCACGACGCTGCGAGGGCCGACCCGGAGGGCAGGTTGAGCGAGGGATCCCGTTCGTCCCAGCGCGGACCGCGCACGCCCGCGGGGCCGTCGGAGAGGGTCATCGCCCGGAGGCCGATCGCCGGGAGGGCGACGGTGGTCCAGAAGTCGGCACCCTGCACGAGGGCGGCCTTGTCGTCGAGTGAGAGCCGCTCGAGCAGGGGGCGGAGGTGGTCGGTGGACGCGGTCACAGGGACTCCAAGCAGACGGTGGGGAAGGGGTGGATGCCGGGGCGCCGGAACGGGGCCCCGGCATCCGTTCAGGCTGCGCCGAGCGCGGCCTCCGACGAGAGGAACGCCCGTCGGGCGGCGCGGCGCTCCTCCTGCCGATCGGGGTCGGGGATGGGAGCCGCCATGAAGAGGCGCTGCGTGTACGGGTGCTCCGGACGCGCGGTGACCTGATCGGCATCGCCCGACTCGACGATCTCGCCGCGGTACATCACGGCGACGCGGTGGCTGACGTGGCGGACGACGGCGAGGTCGTGCGTCACGAACAGATAGGCCACGCCGGTGCGCTCCTGGATCTCGATGAAGAGGTCGAGCACGCGTGCCTGGGTCGACAGGTCGAGCGCCGAGACGGGCTCGTCGCACACGATGAGGCGCGGCCGCAGCGCCAGCGCCCGCGCGATCGCGACGCGCTGACGCTGACCGCCCGAGAACTCGCGCGGCAGGCGGCTGCGCGCGTCGGCGGGCAGGCCGACCTGGTCGAGCAGCTCGCGCACCCGGTCGCGCGCCTCGCGCGTGCCGACGCCGGCCGCCGTGAGCGGCTCGGTGAGGATCTGCTCGATCGTCATCGAGGGGTTGAGCGACGAGTACGGGTCCTGGAACACGACCTGGATGTCGGCGCTCAGCGGCCGGCGCTCGCGCCGGCTCAGGTGCGAGATGTCGCGACCGTCGAAGACGATCGATCCCTCGGTGACCGGGGCGAGGCCCAGCGCGGCTCGACCCAGCGTGGTCTTGCCCGACCCGGACTCGCCCACGAGCCCCACGGTCTCACCCGGCAGGATGTCGAGCGAGACGCCCTTGAGGGCGCGGAACGGTTCGGCACGGAACCCCTTGCCGGGGTACTCGACGACGAGATCGGAGATGTCCAGCAGCGGAGCGGTCATGCGCTCGCTCCCTTCGTGACCAGCGCCGGCCGCGCGGGACCCTCGTCGAGGATCGCGTCGAGCAGCGCTCGGGTGTACGGATGACGTGCGTCGTTGAAGATCGAGCGCACGGGGCCCTGCTCGACGAAGCGTCCGTTCTGCATGACGGTGACGCGGTCGCACAGATCGGCGACGACGCCGAAGTTGTGCGTCACGAGCAGCATCGCCATCTGACGCTCGGCCTGCAGGTCGCGCAGCAGGTCCAGCACCTCGGCCTGCACCGTGACGTCGAGCGCGGTGGTCGGCTCGTCGGCGATGATCAGGTCGGGGTCCGTCGAGACCGCGCCGGCGATCAGCACGCGCTGCGCCATGCCGCCCGAGACCTCGAACGGGTAGGCGTCGAAGGTCCGCTGCGGCTGCGGGATGCCGACCCGGGCGAGCAGGTCGAGCGAGCGCTCGGTCGCCTCCTTCTTCGACAGGCCGAGCGTCTTGCGCAGCGGCTCGACGAGCTGGCTGCCGATCGTGAACGACGGATCGAGGTTGCTCATCGGCTCCTGCGGGATGTAGCCGATGCGCTTGCCGCGCACGCCGGCGTACACGCGGTCGGAGGCGTCGGCGAGCTCGATGCCCTCGTAGGTGATCGACCCGCCGGTCACCCGGCCGCCGCGGGGGAGCAGCCCCAGCACCCCGAATGCGGTCTGGGTCTTGCCCGAACCGGACTCGCCGATCAGCCCGTGCACCTCGCCCTTGCGGATGTCGAGCGAGACGCCGTGCACGACCTGGATGTGCGACCCGTCGGGCTGGTCGTAGCCGACGCGCAGGTCGCGGATCTCGAGCACCTTCTCGGTCGCCTTGCTGCGGGCGTCCTCGCGGTGCACCGTGACCCCGGCGCCCTCGATCACGGGGAGCTCGTCGAGGTCCTCGATCGGCTCGCCGCCGCCCGTCGACAGCGAGGTGGTGACGGCGGCGACCGAGCCGGTCGCGGTTGTCACCGCGCGGCGGCGCTTGCGGCGGACGGTGACGGTGCGCTCGAGCTCGTCGCGCATCACGTTGGCCAGCAGGGTCAGCGCGATGCACGTGAGGGCGATCGCGAGCGAGGGCCAGATCATCAAGACGGGCGTCTTGTAGATGTTCTTGAACCCGTCGGTGAGCATCGAGCCCCACGTGGGGACGTTGACGTCGCCCAGGCCGAGGAACTCCAGCCCGGACTGGATCGCCAGCGCGATGCCGGAGATGATCGCGCCCTGGATGATGATGGGCGCCCGCACCACCGCGAGCACGTGGCGGCCGATGATGCGGCCGTCGCCGAGACCCGAGACGCGGGCCGCATCGACGTACAGCTCGCCGCGCACCGCGGTGACCGCGGCATACACGAGCCGGAAGAACGCGGGCGCCAGCAGGATGCCGAAGATGAGCATCGAGATCCAGACCGACGGGCCGAGCACGGCGCGTGCCGCGAGCAGCACCACGATGCCGGGGAGCGCCATGTTGAGCTCGGTCACCCAGGTGGCCACGGTGTTGAACCACCCCTGGTAGTAGCCGGCGATCAGGCCGCTGACCACTCCGATGGCGACGGCGACGACGACGGCGATGAGGGCCGCAGCGACGCTGGTCTGCGTCGCCGCGAGGAGACGCGACAGCACGTCACGGCCGCTGCCGTCGGTGCCGAGGACATGCGCGGCGCTCGGCGGGGCGAGGATGCTGCGGATGTCGGCGAAGTTCGGGTCCTGCGGGGCGATCAGCGGCCCCACGACGGCGATGACGGCGACGAGCAGCAGGAAAGCGGCCGAGACCACGCCCAGCGGCTTTTTCAGCAGTCGGCGGAACAGACTCACCCGCACGGGGGCGATCGGGACGGCGGGAGGGACGTCGATGGCGGTCATGACAGTCTCACCTTCGGGTTCAGAGCGGCCTGGGCGAGGTCGATCAGGAGGTTCACGATGACGACGATGATCGCGAAGGCGATCACCAGGCCCATGACGACCGGCACGTCGCCGAGGGTGGTCGAGCGGACGCTCAGCTGCCCCATGCCGGGGATGGCGAAGATCTGCTCGACGACGACCGCGCCGCCGAGGAGCCCGACGAACTGCACGGCGAGGACGGCGAGGGCTGGTCCGCCGGCGTTGCGGAGGACGTGCTTGTAGATGACCGAGCCCATGCCCAGGCCGCGCGAGCGCAGCGTGCGGACGTAGTCCCGCGACATCGCGTCGATGACCGAGCCGCGCACCTGCGCTGCGACGGTGGCGATGGCACCCAGCGAGAGGGCGACCACCGGCAGGGTGACCGAGGCGATCCAACCGGTCGCGGACGTCGTGATGGGGATGTACCCGGTCGCCTTGAACCAGCCCAGGTTGATGGCGAACACGAGCACGAGGAGGAGGGCGATGAGGAAGCCGGGCACCGCGAACCCGACGAGCGAGAGGAACTGCACGGCGCCGTCGACGATGCCGCCGCGTCGCGCGGCCATCACGCCGAGGACGACGGCGAGGACGGCGGAGACGATGGTGGCGCCGAGCACGAGCGAGAGGGTGACGGCGAGCCGGCCGCTGACGCTGACCGAGACGAGCTCGCCGGTGAACCAGCTGCGGCCCAGGTTGCCGGTCACGGCCGATGCGACCCAGTCGCCGTACTGGACGAGCAGCGGGCGGTTCAGACCGAGCTCCTCGGTCTTCTTCGCGACGGTCTCGGCCGTGGCGTTCTCGCCGAGGATGCGGCGGGCGATGTCGCCGCCGCCCGCGTAGAGGAGGACGAACGCGAGGAACGAGATCACCGCGATCAGCACGACGCCAGACAGCAGGCGGCGCAGGATGAATGTGAGCATGATGCCTTCCCGAAGGTGGTGCCCCCGGGGCGGGCGGCGCGTGGCGGCCCGCCCCGGGGGAGTCGGATCAGTTCTTCGGCGAGAAGTCGAAGATCGACGGGTAGGCGTTGGTGGGCCAGAACTCGAGGTTCGTGTTCGCGTCGGTGGCGAACGTGCCCTGCACCCGGAAGAAGGGCGCGAACCACGCCTGGTCGACCAGGTACTTGTTGAGGTCCTTCAGCGCCCGGTCCGACTCCTCGGGGGTGCCGAACTGGACCGTCTGGATGTAGCCGTCGACCGTCGGGTCCTCGTACTTGAACGGGTTGAACGTCGCGTCGGGGCCGACCATGAAGTTGATCAGCTGCCAGTCGGGGTTCTGCTCGAGGGCCATCCAGGTGGCGGGGTACTTCGGAGCGAGCATGTCGGTGATGAAGTTGCCCGTGCCGGGGTCGGTGTAGTTGACCGTGATGCCGATGTCCGACAGCTGCTGTCCGACGAGGTCGAACGTCGTCTGGAACGCCGGCGTCGTCATCATGTTCAGCGTGAAGCCGTCGGGGTAGCCCGCCTCGGCCAGCAGCTCCTTCGCGGCATCCGGGTCGTAGGAGTAGGTGTCGTCGAGCGATGCGTCGTACGCGACGGAGGTCTCGGGGAAGACCTGCTCGGTGACCGTGCCGTAGCCGCTCTGGAGCGACTGCAGCAGCGCCTCGCGGTCGAACGCCATGTTGATGGCCTGACGCACCTTGACGTCGGCGAGCTCGGGAGCCATGGTGCCGGCGCGGTCGAGCAGCAGGAGGCCCTGGAAGTCGAGCTCGTTCGACTCGATCGTCCAGCCTGCGCCCTCGACCTCGGAGATGGTGTTGTTGTCCGCGATCTTCGCACCGTTGGCCTCACCGGCACGCACGGCGTTCACGGTCGCGGTGACGTCCTCGAGGACGTTGATCGTGAGGTTGTCGTACTTGACCGCGTCGGCGTTCCAGTAATCGGGGTTCGCGGTGTAGTTGTAGGTGGTGCCGGTCACCGACGATGCGGTGTCGAGGATGTAGGCGCCGGAGCCGATCGGGTCGGTCGCGGCGTCGGGGTCGTCGAAGGTCGACGGTGCCTGGATGAGTCCCGGTGCGATCGAGAGCAGGTTGACGAGCGACGGGTCCGGCGCTTCCTGCGTGATCGTGACGGTCGTCGCGTCGACGGCGGCGAACTCCTTGCCGGCGAGCGTCGCCGCCTGCGGGGCGGTGCCGTCGCGGAAGTGCTCGAGGCTCGCGACGACCGCAGCGGCGTCGAGGTCGGTGCCGTCGGTGAACTTCACGCCCTCGCGCAGCGTGAGGGTCAGGACGGTGTTGTCGTCGTTGTACGACCATTCGGTCGCGAGCCACGGCTGCGTCTCGCCGGAGGAGTCCTTCGACAGGAGGGTGTCGAAGACGGCCTGGAAGAACGGGCTGCGGTTGCCCCATTCCGCGCCCTGGCCGATGTCGTAGCTCGTGGGTGCTGCGATCGCTGTGAGGGTGAGTCGGTCAGCGCGACCGCTCTCGCCGCCGCCGGATCCGGTGTCTCCGCTCGCGCATCCCGCCAGGGCGAGAGCCGCGACGACCGTGAGGGCTGCTGTGGCCTTCCATCGGAACATCTTTGGTCCTTTTCTCGGGAGGCGATACCCCTGTGGATCGCCCTGG
Organism: Microbacterium sp. cf332; assembly: GCF_900102175.1. Taxonomy (GTDB): domain Bacteria; phylum Actinomycetota; class Actinomycetes; order Actinomycetales; family Microbacteriaceae; genus Microbacterium. The sequence goes on along the minus strand of NZ_FNKN01000001.1, from coordinate 1,409,825 downwards.
CGCTGGACGCTAGCACCAAATCCGAGCGATGACTAGATTTTTGAATCTAATTTCTACCGATCGCTAGGTTTTCGTTATCGAACCGTGCAGACTGGCCCAGCGTTCGCCGACGAGGGCGACGACGGACAGATGGACGATGATGACGACGACCGACACGACGGCGCCCCCGCGCGGTCGACGGCGAGGCACCTACGCCAAGACCGAGGCCACGCGCCAGGCCATCCTCGACGCCGCGCTCGAGGTGTTCGCGCAGTCGGGCTACCGCGCCGGCTCCCTCCGCGACATCGCCGCGCGCGTCGGCATGAGCGAGGCCGGGCTCCTGCACCATTTCCGCAACAAGAGCGCGCTCCTCGAGGCCGTCCTCGAAGAGCGCGACGAACGCGCCCGCGTCCAGGTGCCGATCGAGTCCGACGACGGCGCCGCGGTCATCCGCGGGCTCGTCGACCTCGCCGCCCACAACGCCTCCAGCCCGGGAGTCGTCGAGCTGTACACGACGCTGTCCGCCGAGGCGACGGCCTCCGACCATCCCGCGCACGGTTACTTCGTGCGCCGTTACGAGTACACGCGCGGCAACGTCGAGCGCTCGTTCGGCCAGCTGCGCGACGAAGGGCGCCTGCGTCACGGCATGACCCCGCGCCGCGCGGCGATCACGGCGATCGCCCTCATGGACGGCCTGCAGGTGCAGTGGCTGCTCGATCGCGACGCGCTCGACATGGCCGTGGAGTTGCGCGCGCTCTTCGCCAGCTTCGTGGACATCGACTGGCCTGACGCGCCGCGCGAGTCGGGGGACGCCGGCGATCGGACCGCATCGTGATCCGCACTCCGCTCCACGACGGCTGGACGGTCGGGCCGAAGCTCGGCCCGTTCGAGTCCGCCGCCGACGGGCGCGGACCGGTCGCGGTCGCGCTGCCGCACGACGCCCTGCGCGATCTCCCGCGCTCGCCGGACGAGCAGCAGGGCGTGCACACCGGATACACGCCGGGCGGCGTCTTCGAGTACGTCCGCCTTCTCGACGTACCCGAGGAGTGGCGGTCGCGCACGGTGGTCCTCGAGTTCGAGGGGGTGTACCGCGACGCCGTCGTGTTCGTCGACGGAGCCTTCGCGGCCCATCAGGCCAACGGCTACGCGGGCTTCTCCGTCGTGCTCGACCCGTTCCTCCGTTTCGGCGCCGTGAACCGGATCAGCGTCGAGGCGCGAGCGCACCGCGACTCGCGGTGGTACTCCGGCGCCGGCATCTACCGGCCCGTGCACCTCGTGGTGGCCGACCCCGTGCACATCCCGCTCGACGGCGTCACGGTCGACACCCCGGACGTCGACGACGAGCGCGCCGTCGTCGCGGTCGCCACGACGGTCGCCAACACGACTCGACACACCGTCACCACGCGCGTCCGGTGGCGGGTCGAGGCGCCGGACGGCACCGTCGCCGCGGAGGGCGAGTCCCCGGTCACCGTGCTTCCCGGCGAGCGTGCGACGGCGCGTGCCCGTCTGACGGTCGCCGACCCGCAGCGCTGGGATATCGACACCCCCGCCCTCCATCGGGTGCGCAGCACGCTGTCGTCGGAGGACGGCGCGCCGCTCGACGAGGACGTCACGACCTTCGGCATCCGCTCGCTGCAGCTCGACCCGCAGCACGGCCTGCGCCTGAACGGGCGCTCGATCGATCTGCGCGGGGCGTGCGTGCACCATGACAACGGGGTGCTCGGCGCGGCGACCGAGGCCGCGGCCGAGGATCGACGCGTGCGGCTGCTCAAGCAGGCGGGGTTCACGGCGCTGCGCAGCGCCCACAACCCGCTGAGCAGAGCCATGCTCGCGGCGTGCGATCGTCACGGGATGCTCGTGATGGACGAGCTCACCGACGCCTGGACCCGGCCGAAGGCGCCGTTCGACGCCACCGCCGCGTTCGCCGAGCACTGGCGCGACGACATCGCAGCGCTCGTCGCGAAGGACCGCAACCACCCCAGCGTCGTCATGTACTCGATCGGCAACGAGATCCTCGAGCTGGGCACCCCGCTCGGGGCGACCTGGAGCCGGCGCCTGGCCGAGCGGGTGCGCGAGCTCGACCCCACCCGCTTCGTCACGAACGGCATCAACGGCATCATCGCGAACCTCGATCGCATGGCCGAGGCGCGTGAGCAGACGGCCGACGCCAACACGATGATGGCCGATATGGGCGAGCAGATGGGACTCATGAACGCGTCGCCGCTCGTGAGTGCATCGATCGAGGAATCCGCGGCCGTGCTCGACGTGGTCGGGTTCAACTACGCCGACTCGCGCTACCGCCAGGACGCCCTCGATCATCCGAATCGGATCATCGTCGGCTCGGAGACCTTCCCGGAGCGGATCGACGTGATGTGGGGCCTCGTCCGCGAGCTGTCGCACGTCATCGGCGACTTCACCTGGACGGGATGGGACTACCTCGGCGAGGCGGGGATCGGGCGCGTCGACTACACCGACGAGCCCGGCTACGCGCCGACCGGTACGGCCGGTCCGTATCCGTACCGGCTGGCCGGCTGCGGCGACATCGACATCACCGGTTTCCGCCGCCCGATCTCGTACTACCGCGAGATCGTCTACGGGCTGCGCCGCGATCCGTACATCGCCGTGCACCGACCGCAGCACCACGGCCGACCGACCGCATCCACACCCTGGTCGTGGACCGACTCGGTGTCGTCGTGGTCGTGGGCTGCGGCCCCCGGCTCGGCCGTCACGGTCGACGTGTACGCGGATGCGGATGAGATCGAGCTTCTCGTCGATGACGAGGTCGTCGGCGTTGCGGAGGTCGGTGCCGAGAAGGCGTTCCTCGCCCGGTTCGAGACCCGCTATCGCCCGGGACGGATCGTCGCGGTCGCGCGACGAGCGGGAGCGGAGGTAGGACGGCACGCCCTCGTCACCGCGGGGCCGGCATCGCTCGTCGCCCGCGCGGAAGAGGCGGCGGTCGGTCTCGACGGGCTCGCGTTCGTCGAGATCGCGATCGAGGACGCGGCAGGAGTCGTGCTGTGCGACCGCGACCTCGCGGTCACGGTCGGCGTGAGCGGTCCGGCGACGCTCGCGGGCGTCGGATCGGGGCGCACCGACAGCGAGGAGTCGTTCGCCGGCCCGGTCTACACGACGTTCGACGGTCGTCTGCTCGCCGTGGTGAAGCCGCTCGGCGCGGGCACGGTCGAGGTCACGGCATCGGCGCCCGGATGGGATTCCGTCTCGATCGACGTGACGGTCGCCTGCTGACGCCCCCGTCGTCACCCCCGGATGAGACAACTCTCATCTGGTGCTCCTGAGCGTTCGCTTAGGCTCGTCGGACTGCCGGAAAGCGTATTCCGGCTTCCGGATTCGACGACGAACGGGATTGCTTCGATGAAGAACAGACTCCGATCCGCCGCGCTCGCGGGCCTCACCGCGGGAGCCCTCGCCGCCGGCGGGTTCGTGACGTTCCCCGCCGCAGCCGCCGAGCCGGCGCGACAGACCGACGCCCCGGTGCCGCAGCTCGAGACACTCGACCGCGGCCTCGTCGCGGTGCCGACCGACGAGGGCGTCTTCCTCAGCTGGCGGCTGCTCGCGGGCGAGGCGCAGAGCGCCGGCGAGACGGGCCTCGTCGGCACCGACTTCGTCGTCTACCGCGACGGCGAGGCGGTCGCCACCGTCACCGACAGCACGAACTACCGAGACGAGGCCGGCACCGCGGCATCCGTCTACCGCGTCGCCGCCGTCGCCGCGGGAGTGGAGGCCGCCGCGAGCGACATCGCCATCACGATGGGCGACGGCTTCCTCGACATCCCGCTGCACCGGCCCGACGGCGGGATCACGCCGTCGGGCGAGTCGTACGACTACTCGGCCAACGACGTGTCGGTGGGCGACGTCGACGGCGACGGGCAGTACGAGTTCATCGTGAAGTGGGATCCGTCGAACGCGAAGGACGTCTCGCAGGTCGGATACACCGGCGGCGTCTACATCGACACCTATACGCTCGACGGGCGCCTGCTGAACCGTCTCGACCTCGGCCCGAACATCCGCGCGGGTGCGCACTACACGCAGTTCCTCGTCTATGACTTCGACGGCGACGGGCGTTCCGAGACGATCCTCAAGACCGCGCCCGGGACGAAGTCGATCACCTACGCCGCCGACGGCTCCGTGGCGTCGGAGCAGTACATCACGATGCCGGACGACGACATCGCGGCGGGCTACGCGCACACCGACGACTACCGGATGAGCGCCGACGACTACGCCGATCACCTCGTCGAGATGTTCCGCGGCTGGGCGACCCGCGATGAGGTGGTCTCCGGTCAGTGGCCCGCGACGCTCGAGGAGGCCTTCGGCATCGAACAGCGGTACGACTACCCGCTGTCGGACGCCGATGCGCGTGCCCTCGTCGACCACTTCATCGACGTCTACGCCCCGAGCCGCAGCGCCCGCAACGTCCTGCGCGACTTCGAGGGCTTCATCCTCGACGGACCCGAGTACCTCACGGTCTTCGACGGTCGCAGCGGCGCCGAGCTGCAGACCGTGCGCTACGAGCCCGACCGCGGCGACGACGGGCTGCTGTGGGGCGACTACGCGATGTCGCGCATCGAGCCCGGCAACCGCGTCGACCGGTTTCTGGGAGGCGTCGCCTACCTCGACGGCGAGCATCCGTCCGCCGTCTTCGCGCGGGGGTACTACACGCGCACGACCATCGCGACGTACGACTGGGACGGCGAGAACCTCGTGAAGCGGTGGTTCGTCGACAGCGGCCACGCGCCCATGACGAACCCGTTCAACGACGGACCCCACGGCGTCGACGGGACCGACCCGGTCTACGGCACGATCACGACGCAGGGCTTCCACAGCATGTCGGCCGCCGACGTCGACGGCGACGGCCGCCACGAGATCGTCTACGGCTCGGCCACTCTCGACGACGACGGCAGCCTGCTCTACAGCTCGTTCGCCGAGATGCCCGAGGGCTCGGCGACCCCGGGTGAGACGGCACGACTCGGGCACGGCGACGCGATGCACGTGGCCGACATCGATCCGACGCGCCCCGGGCTCGAGATCTTCACCGTCCACGAGGGCGGGGCGTACGCGCCCTACGGCACCGCGCTGCGCGACGCCGCGACCGGCGAAGTCATCTTCGGCGCCTACTCCGGACGCGACACGGGGCGCGGCATGATCGGCGACGTGCGCCCCGACGTCCCCGGCATCGAGGTGTGGTCGAGCATGCCCGGCGGCACCGACGCCTCGGGGCTGCTCACCGCGCAGGGCGAGGTGCTCGCTGCGGCGACGCCGGGCACGAACGCCTCCATCCGCTGGGCGGGTGACCTCACGACGCAGATCGTCAACGGCAGCGGCGACGTCACCCCGACCGTCGACGACGGGACGCGCGGCACCGTGCTCACCGCATCCGGGACGCTCGCGAACAACGGCACCAAGGGCAACCCCGGCCTCGTCGCCGACGTGCTGGGGGATTGGCGCGAGGAGCTCGTCGTCCGCACCGCAGACTCCTCGGCGCTGCGCCTGTACGTCTCGACGGAGCCGACCGGGCACAAGCTGTACACGCTCATGCACGACCCCCAGTACCGGGCCGAGGTCGCACGGCAGCAGACCACGTACAACCAGCCGAGCTACACCGGCTTCCACCTCGCCTCGGGGATGGACTTCGCCGGGGTGCCGCTGCGCCCCGCCGCCCTGCCGGTCGCGAAGCCGGGCATCGGGGTCGACTCCGCCGGCGTCAACGTGACGTGGCAGCCGGCCGCGGCGACCGACGAGCCGGTCACCGGCTACACGGTCACGATCGAGGGCGCCGACGGTATCGCGATCACGCGTGAGGTCGGGCCCGACGTCCGGCGGGCGAGCTTCGCCGATGCTGCTCCGGGAAGCTACCGGGCGATCGTCGTCGCGCACAACCGGTACGGTGCGTCGGCGGCATCGCCGTCGTCGTCCCCCGCGACCGTCCGCGACGGCCAGCCCGTCGCGCTCTCGGTCAACGCCCGGGCGCAGTGCGTCAACGGCACGGCGCACGTCGCCGTCTACGCCCGGAACGCGGACGGCCGGACGTTGGATCTGCGCCTGTCGGCCCTCGCCGCGAGCGTGGCGAAGCCGAAGATCGCTGCGGGCGGGGCGGCCTACGAGCTGCTCGACAGCGGGGCGCGTTCGGTCGCCGCGGGGACGGCCACGGTCACCGGCTACGCCTGGACGGACGGTGTCGGCTACCACGCGACCTACGCCGTGCCGTACGCGGCGCTCACCTGCTGACCTGCGCCGCCGGTCCACGGGTGCATCGCCCGGGGACCGGCGGGGCCGTCCGGTGCGGGGGGTCAGCGCGCGGCGCGGGGGCGCTCGGTGGCCGGGGCGTCGGGCAGCGGGATCGCCGTCGTCCCCGCGACTTCGTCGCTGAACTCCTCAGGGGTGACGACCGAGATCGGCCGCGTCTCGTCGAGCGAGAGGGCGAAGCGACGCGAGTCGGAACGGTGCACGCGACCCGAGACGAGCATCCAGGTGACGCCGACTCCGAAGGCGACGAACGCCGCGACGGCGCCGAGGCCGATCGCCGCGCGGGGGCCGTACTGATCGGCGACCCAGCCGACGATGGGTGCCCCGACGGGCGTGCCGCCCATGAGGATGGCCATGTACAGGGCGAGGACGCGGCCGCGCAGCGCCGGGTCGGTCGTCGTCTGCACGTAGCCGTTGGCGGTGGTGAGGGTCGTGACGACCGCGAACCCCGTGAACATCAGGGTGACGGCGTAGAGCCAGTAGGTCGGCATGAAGGCCGATACCGCTGCGGCCACGGCGAACAGGCCGGCCCCGAAGATCACGACGCGGATGCGGGCCCGGTCGCGTCGCGCCGCCATGAGGGCGCCCGCGAGCGAGCCGATCGCGAGGATCGAGCTGAGCAGCCCGTAACCGTCGGCGTCGCGCCCGAACTCGATGGCCATCGTCGAGGCGAAGATGGGGAAGTTCATGCCGAAAGCGCCGAGCAGGAAGACCATCGCGAAGGCGACCATGAGGTCGGGGCGCCCGCGCACGTACCGGAACCCGTCGGCGAGTCGCGCCGCGCCGGGCGAGACGACGCGCGGGATGAGCTCGCCCGGGCGGATGAGGAACAGAGCCACGATCATCGCGAGGAACGTGGCGGCGTTGATGAAGAAGACCCAGCCGGTGCCGACGGCGACGATCACGATGCCCGCGACCGCGGGGCCGATCATGCGTGCGCCGTTGAAGGATGCCGCGTTGAGCGCGACCGCGTTGGCGGCGATCTCACGGGCGACGATGTCGGAGACGAAGGCCTGCCGCGCAGGGTTGTCGAACGCGGAGATGAGCCCGAGGCCGAAGGCGAAAGCGTACATCAGGGGGAGCGTCATGACGCCGGTGAGCAGGAGCGTGCCGATGACGAGCCCGACGACCATGAGTGAGCTCTGCGTCACGACGAGCAGGCGGCGGCGGTCGAAGCGGTCGGCGACCCATCCGGTGACGCCGACGAGCAGCAGGGGCGGCGCGAACTGCAGGGCCATCGTGATGCCCATGGCGCCGGCGTCGTTGTCTGTCAGGCCCGTGAGGACGACCCAGCTGAGCGCGGTCGCCTGCATCCAGGCGCCGACGTTCGACACCAGTGCGCCGAAGAACCACACCCGGTAGTTGAAGACCGAGAAGGAGCGGAACATGGCCGAACTCATCGGTCCGCCACCGCCCGCATGATGACCGCGGCCTTCGCGAGCGTGTCGCGGTCGGCCGGGTCGAGGTCCTCGAGGGCATGCTCGAGCCAGGAGTCGCGGCGTCGCGTCGTCTCGACGACGACCGTGCGCCCGTCGTCGGTGAGTGCGATGTTGACCTTGCGCCGATCGTCGCCGTCGGGCGTGCGGCTCAGGTAGCCGAGCTCTTCGAGGTGGTTGACCGTGCGGTTCATCGACGGAGCCGAGACGCGTTCGCGATCGGCGAGCTCGCCGAGGGTGTGCGGTCCGTGGACGTGGAGGTTGGCGAGCACGGCGAACTGGCCGTCGCTCATCGAGTCGACCGCGCGCTGGGCGCGGAGCCGTCGCGCGAGGCGGAAAGTCGCCATGCGCAGATCGGTCGCCTCGTGCGCGAGGTCGACGGCGGGTGTCTCGGGCGGTGCGGAGGTGGGGGAGGAGGCGCTCATCGGTAATATTTAGCTTAGCTCATTAGTCTTGCTAACGGCCCGTGGTCCGGAACACGCCGCGCGGGTGAACGTAGAATCGCGTCATGCCCGAGTTCACCGACGCGCACGGGGTCGCGATCGTCTACGACGTCCATCCCGCGCAGGGCGAGCCCCGCGGCGTCGTTCAGCTGCTGCACGGTGTCGGCGAGCACGCCGGTCGGTACGCCGAGATCGCGCGGGTCCTCACCGCTGCCGGCTTCACGGTCTACGCCGACGACCATCGCGGCCACGGACGCACCGGACTCCGCCAGCACGGCGGGCCCGCGAAGCTCGGCCGCCTCGGACCCGGGGGCCTGCACGCCGCGCGCGACGCGTGCGCCGAGCTGACCCGCATCATCGAGCGCGAGCATCCGGGAGCGCCCATCGTGCTGCTCGGTCACTCGTGGGGCTCGTTCCTCGCGCAGATGCTGTTCGACGACCGCCCCGAGGCGTATGCCGGGCTCGTGCTGTCCGGCTCGGCGCTGCGCTGGCCCGGATCGCTCAATTCCGGCGATCTCAACGCCCCCTGGAAGGCGCCCGGCGCCACGGGCGTCGAGTGGCTCAGTACCGACACCGGGGTACAGCGAGCCTTCCTCGACGACCCCCTGACGACGGTCACCCCGCTGCCGCGTCTGTTCGGTCCCATCGAGACGGTGAAGCTCATGGGGCGGCCGCGCCGCGACCTCGGCGTCGACGTGCCGGTACTGCTGCTCGTGGGGCGCGACGACACCGTGGGCGGTCCCCGCAGCGTCCACCGCCTCGCTGACGCCTACCGCACGCGTTCCGGACTGACCGACGTCACGACGCTCGTCTATCCCGGCGCGCGTCACGAGATCTTCAACGAGGCGGTGCGCGGCGACGTCCACGCCGATCTCATCGCTTGGCTCGACGCCCGCTTCCCGCGATCCTGAGACGGGTCAGCGCGCGGCACCGCGCCGGACGGCCGTCACGAGCGGACGCGAGGCGAGCAGCGCGAGCGCCACAGCGCCGAAGCCAGCCACGAACGTGAGCCCGATCACGAGCACCGACAACGGCGCGACCACCAGGCTGATCCCGACGATCGGCATCGCGAGCGCGACGCCGACCGCGGCTCCGCCCGCCGCGGCCCAGCGCAGCGGCAGCATCACGGTGATGCGTCGGGCGCGGGCGAGTTCCCCGGGTTCCATGCCGAGGCGGTCGAGGCCGACGATGAGGTCGCGGTCGTCGAGGACGGATGCGGCGTGACTGACGCCGACGGATGCGGCCAGCAGAACGAAACCGGCGCCGAGGGTCACGAGCACGCCCGTCCGGATGTCGGCGAACAGCGTCACCCCCGGCTCGGCACCGGCCATGTCCGCGATGGCGATGCCGCTGCCTCCCACGACCGCGATGAACGAGATCATCGCGATGCTCGACACCCGCCGCCAGGCGGTCGCGGCGTGAGCGGCGAGCTCGCGTCCGGCGATCAGCTGCGCCGCGGTGCGGGCGCGCCGCGCCATCGAGCGGCCGCGGGCGGCGACGATCGGAGCGCCGATCAGGTTCACCAGCCCGAGCGAGCCGGCGAAGAGGGCGAGCAGGACCGCCATCGCCGCGGCCGGACCGAGGAGCGGGGCGATGCTGCCGAACTGCCCGACCGCGACGCCCACGACGACGATGCCGAGTCCTGCCCCGACGAGCAGGCGGATGCGTCGCGGCGGTGGGTCGGTGCGCCGCCGGACGCCGAGCGGGGTGAGGCGAACACGGCGCAGGCTCGCCGCGGCACTCGCCGTCGCGATGATCCCGATCGCCGCGACGACGGCGACGACGACGCCCCATCCCGCCCAGACCGCCCCGGCGCCGACGGGTCCGCCGAAGAAGGGCAGCAGCCCGATCAGCGGGAGGGCGACGCCGTAGGCCAGCGCGCCCACGATGGCGCCGGCGAAGGCCACGACCGAGGCCTCGCCGACCGCCATCGCCGACACCTCGGCGTTCGTCGCACCGAGCAGCCGCAACGTCGACAGGCCGTCGTTGCGGCGCCGGCTCGACAGGCGCGCGGCCGCGGCCCCGAGCGTGGCGGTCGGAATGACCAGCAGCAGCAGCGCGAGCATGCTCAGCACGCCGTAGAGGAATGCGAGGTCGCCGGTCCGGGGATCGACGAGGAACATGCGCGTACCGCCCGCGACGGTGAGCATCAGCAGCGTCGTCACGGCGAAGGCCGTGAGCGGCAGTGCGAGCGCCGCGGTGCCCTGCCGCGCCGGACGTGACAGCAGGATCGTGAGCGTGGTCACGCGGCGCAATCGTCCCGGGGCCCGGGTGGGCGGCGCGAGGGGTGCGGGCGGCAGGACAGCGGGCCGGTCGGTCGCGGTCGTGGCGGCGCTCATCGCTGCACCGTCCCGGACGTCCGCGCGGCGGCGCCCGCGGCGGCCCCCGTGAGCGCGGGCGCGGGGGCGTCGACGATCCGGCCGTCGCGCATGCGCAGCACACGGTCGCAGCGGCCGGCGACCTCGTCGTCGTGCGTCACGACGACGAGGCTGCGGCCCTGTCCGGTCGTCGCGTGCAGGAGCGCGGCGAGCACGTCGGCCGACGTCGCCGAGTCGAGGGCGCCGGTGGGCTCGTCCGCGAAGACGACGGCGGCGCCCGTCACCTGAGCCCGGGCGATCGCGACCCGCTGGGCCTGACCGCCGGACAGCTCGCCGATCCGGCGGTTCTCCATACCGCCGAGACCGAGCGCACCGAGCCACGCCGCCGCGTGCGCCTCGGCTGCGGCGCGTGCGGTTCCCACGAGCAGCAGCGGCAGGGCTGCGTTCTCGACGGCGGTGAGCTCCGGGAGGAGCAGGTGGTCCTGGAAGACGAAGCCGAGCCGCCTGCGCCGCACGGCGGAGCGGGCGGCGTCGGGCATCCCGACGAGCTCGGCGGTGTCAGCACCGGGCGCCGCCAGGCGCACAGAGCCGGCGTCGGGGGCGATGATCGCGGCGAGGCAGTGCAGGAGCGTGGTCTTGCCCGACCCCGAGGCGCCCATGATGGCGACGGCCTCGCCGGCATGCACGCTGAGGTCGACCTGGTCGAGCGCGGTCAGCGGGCCGTAGCGTTTCACGAGCCCGCGGGCCTCGAGGACGGGGGTGGAGTCGATGGCGGTGTTCATGCCCCTCACTCTTCTCGGCGGATGCCCGTGCGTCGTCCCCCGGGAGGTGTAGCGGCATCCGTCCCGAGACCGATGCCGCGACCGACCACGGGACCGGTCGAGCCGGCGGTGCCGCCCGGTCCTAGGCTGGGGTCATGCACGGCGAATACAAGGTGCCCGGAGGAAAGCTGGTCGTCGTCGACCTCGAGGTGCGCGACGGGCGCATCGCGGACTTCCACCTGGCCGGCGACTTCTTCCTCGAGCCCGACGACGCGCTCGCCGACATCGATGCCGCGATCACGGGGCTCCCCGGGGAATCGGACGTCGCCACGATCGCGGCGGCCGTCCGCTCCGCGCTCCCGGACGGTGCGCAGCTGCTCGGCTTCACGCCCGAGTCGGTCGGCACGGCGGTGCGGCGAGCGATGATCACGGCACCCGGCTGGCGCGAGTTCGACTGGGAGGTCATCCACGACCGGGCGGTGTCGCCGAGCATGAACCTCGCGCTCGATGAAGTGCTCACGACGCGGGTCGGCGACGGGCGCCGCAACCCCACGCTGCGCATCTGGGAGTGGAACGAGTCGGCCGTCGTCATCGGATCGTTCCAGTCGTACCGCAACGAGGTCGATCCCGAGGGGGCGGCGAAGCACGGCTTCGATGTCGTCCGCCGGATCTCGGGCGGAGGCGCCATGATGATGGCGGCGAACTCGATCGTGACGTATTCGCTCTACGTGCCGGCATCCCTGGTCGCGGGGCTGACCTTCGCCGACTCGTACGCGTTCCTCGACGACTGGGTGCTCGAGGCCCTCCGCTCGCTCGGCATCGAGGCGACCTACCAGCCGCTCAACGACATCGCCTCGCCGTCGGGCAAGATCGGCGGCGCGGCGCAGAAACGGCTCGCCAACGGCGGCGTGCTGCATCACGCGACCCTCAGCTACGACATGGACGGAGCCGTCCTCACCGAAGTGCTGCGTATCGGGCGCGAGAAGCTCAGCGACAAGGGGACGGTCTCGGCCGCCAAGCGCGTCGACCCGCTGCGCAGCCAGACGGGTCTGCCACGCGACGCGATCATCGACCGCTTCATCGAGGTGTTCTCGAAGCGCTACGGAGCGGTGCCGGGCACCGTCTCTCCCGAGGAGTACGCCGAGGCCGAGGCGCTCGTCGAGGCGAAGTTCGCCACCGAGGCGTGGCTCAAGCGCGTTCCGTGACCGCCGCGGCGGTCACGGAACGAGCGCCCGTACCGAGGCGTAGCCGTCGGCGATGACCGTGGGAACGGACGCGGCGCCGCCGAAGACCCGGGTCGCGCCCTCTTCGGGCGTCCAGCGCGGCCATCCCGGGTCACCGGTTCGCACGAACGACACCGCGGCGCCGTGCATCGCGTCGGCCAGCTCGCGCGGCGGTCGTTCACCCGCGAGCCGCGTCACGCCGGGGGCGTCGAGGCGGTTCCACCAGAAGGGCACGTCGAGGCAGTGCAGCGCCCATCGCCGGGTCGGCGAGGGCCAGCTGAAGCGGTAGGTCCACGTGACGGATCCACCGCGCGCGCGGGCGACGCGCGGCACGGTGTCGCGGAAGACGCGGTCGGTGGCGTACCGCCCGAGGAACGCCGCGGTGCCGAGGCGGCGCTGCTCGTGGTTGTCGCGCACGTAGCGCCAGCGGCGGGCATGACCCACGCCGAGCACCGCCAGCGCGAGGGGCGCGGGCACGAGGCGCACAGCTCCGCTGAGCGCGTCGGTCGCCATCGTGAACTCGTCGTCCGTCGTGCCGAGCACGAGCGGTTTGTCGGCCCCGACCCCGGCCGCGAGGGCGTCGAGCGCGGGCCGCGGGATGAGGTCGCCGTCGACGACCGGCCCCCACGGGAGGCCCTCCGCCAGCCGGCTCCGCACCGTCGCGATGACGCCGCCGTGCCGCTCGGCCTCGAGTGCCTGCTGCGCGCGCAGGACCGTGAGCTCGTCCACTCGCGAGAAGCCCTCCCGGGTCGGTGCTACCCCGAGCGCCGCGGCCAAGCGCGTCGTGCGTTCGGCGGCCCGTGTCGGCGCGACCTCGGTGAGGGCCGCGGAGATGGCGAGCGCACGCCGGAACAGCGGCTGGGCCGACGGCATCCCGAGCAGCGTCAGAACGGCGCCGCCCCCGGCGGACTGACCCGCGATCGTGACGTCGCCGGGGTCTCCACCGAAGGCGGTCACCTCGCGCTGCACCCATTCGAGGGCGGCGATCCAATCGCGCACGCCCCGGTTCGCGGGAGCGCCGGCGATGAGCCCGAACCCGTCGAAGCCGAGCCGGTACGAGACGGTGACGACGACGATACCCGCGCGGGCGAACGCGGCGCCGTCGTACCAGGGGCTCGCGGCGGATCCCTGCACGAACCCGCCACCGTGGATGTAGACGAGCACGGGGAGAGGCTCGTCGTGCGCGTCGCCCGGCGCGAAGACGTTCACCGAGAGTGTGTCGTCGCCCGGGATGGAGGGCTCGGGGATGAGGGTCTCGCCGTAGTCGCCCCGCTGCGGCGTCGGCCCGTAGGCGGTCGCGTCGCGTACGTCGGCCCAGGGCTCTGCCGGTTCCGGCTCTCCGAAGCGGCGCTCGCCGACCGGGGCCAGTGCGTACGGGATGCCGAGGAAGGCGAGCGTGCCGTCGGGCCTCTCGAGCCCTCGGACACGGCCGGTCGAGAGCGAGACGGTCGCGGTCACAGTCCGAAGCTAGCGGATCCGCCATCCCGCAGCGGGTGCCGCGGCGACCGCCGTCCGTCAGGCGATGCGCCGCACCTGTACCGTGATCCGGTCGACGGACGGATGCTGCGCGCGCACCTCGTCGGCGACGGCGCGGGCGACCTCGGGCGTGCGTGCGGCCACGCTGACCGAGACGGCTGCCGCCGCCGTGACGACGTCGCCGTCGGCGGAGACGAAGATGCCGTCGGTCGGCGGCGTGGTGTCGAGTCGCAGAGCCGTCGAGGCCGCACCGAGTGCACGGGTGAGCGGCGGGCGGGGGTCGTGGACAGCGGTGACGCCGGCGACCTCGACGAGAGGGCGCGGGTTCGACGGGTCGACGACGGAGGCGGGGTCGATCATGCGATGTCCTTGGGCGGGAATGGGCGGTGGAGATCCTCGACGGTGACGTCGACGGCGGTGACGTTCAGCTCGGTGTGCTGGGAGAGGGCTTCGGACACGGCTCGACGGACGGCGCCCGCGGCCGCGGGCAGCGACTCGCCCCAGGCGACCGACGCGGTGACGTCGACGGCGATCGGCGCGTCGGGCACTTCCACGTCGCCGAGGATCTTCGAGTGGCCGATGAAGACGCCGTCGATCGCATCGCCGCTCGCGCGGATGAGCGCCTGCACGGCGCCCTCGGTCACCGACATCGACACCCGTGGGTCGGGATGCGTCAGGGGGATGGAGCGTCCGGCGCGCAGCTCGGCACGCACGGCCGTCATGACGCCGTGGAACCAGCTCTCGGACGGCTCGGGCATCTCGGCGGCATCGGCGGCGATCAGCTCGCGCGACAGCCGTCCCGCACGTTCGAGCGCATCGAGAGCGTTGAGACAGTCGGGACAGGTCTCGATCTCGGGATCGTAGGGCGAACGGCCGCTCTCGACGTAGTCGCTGATCTCCTCGATCGTCTTCCCGCAGTCGAGGGTCACGTCGTTGGCGTCCATCAGCGCCACCCCGCCATCTGGATCGTGATGCTGGCACGGGCGCGGGAAAGGTTTCCTCGAACGGTGCTGAGAGGGAGGTTCATCTCTTCTGCGATCTCGGTATAGCTGAGCGACCCGACTTCTCGGAGCAGCCAGCAGCGGCGTTGGGCTTCCGGCAGCGCGTCGAGTGCAAGGGAGAGCGCTTGCAGCTGTGCGTTGCGGATTGCGGCCGCCTCAGGAAGGAGACCCGACTCCGCGGCTCTGTCGAATCCGTCCAGTGTGTCATGGTCCGGTCGTCTTCTCAGGTGCGCGTACGCCTCGCGGCTCGCGATCTTCATGAGCCAGGCCTTGACCGCGTTCGGGTCGCGCAGTGAGGAGAGCTGACGCCAGGCCGTGAGGAACGCGTCCTGCACGACGTCGTCGGTCTCCGAGAGCGTGCCGACGATGCGGTACACGTAAGCGCGCACGATGCGGGTGTGCCGATGCAGGAGGGCGTCGAATGCCTCGGCGTCTCCGGAGGCCGCGCGGGCCACCAGGATGCCGTCCGGCGCGGCCTGCAGGTCGGTGTCCGACCCGCTGTCATCGGCTCGCATCGTCCCCCCAGAAAACTTCTCGAACTTTTTTGTGACGAATCCGGATGAGCCGCCCTCTTATCTGTAGAGCGAACGTAACGCTCACCGAATGACGAGCCGAGAGCTTGCATCGGACAACCCAGACAGATAAGGAAACGTCATGGCTGAGGACCAGAAGAACACCGCCCCCGCTGTCGAGACCCCGAAGTCGGCGGCCGCCGCCCCCCAGGCTTCGCGCGTGGACCGCACCTTCTCGTCGTCGCGCGTTCCTGCCGACACCGGGGCCGCGGGCAAGACCACGATCTCGGACGGCGTGGTGGCCAAGGTTGCCGGAATCGCGGCTCGCGAGGTCGCCGGCGTTTACGCCCTCGGCGGCGGCGGAGCCCGCGCGTTCGGCGCGATCCGAGACGCGATCAACGCCACCGACCTGTCGCAGGGCGTCAAGGTCGAGGTGGGTGAGACGCAGGCCGCCGCCGACCTGACGATCGTCGTCGAGTACCCGGCGCCGATCCAAGAGGTCGCTGACAACGTGCGTGCCGCCGTCGCCGGTGCCATCAGCCGTCTCGTGGGCCTCGAGGTCGTCGAGGTCAACGTCGAGGTCAACGACGTCCACATCGCCGGGGCCGACGACGACAACGACGAGTCCGAGTCGCGCGTCGCATGAACGCCACCGTCTCGGGTGCACTGATCGGCGCGGTCCTCGCCGCCGCCGCCCTGTTGTTCGGCTTCTGGGGTTTCCTCCTCGTCGCCCTCTTCATGGCGATCGGCGCGGCAGTCGGCCGCATCGCGTCCGGCAAGCTCGACGTCCGCGGGCTGGCTGACGTGCTGACAGGTCGGCGCACCTCGTCATGACCGTCGCAGAGGCCATGCGTCCCGGTGGCGGCGACACGGCCGCCACCGGAGGGACGTCCGGTCTCGCCGGACGGGTCGATGTGCGCGAGCGCGCGGTGCGGAAGGTCTCGGAGAAGATCGCGTCCCAGGTCGTCGGGGTCGAGATGGACCGCGTGTCCGTCTCGGCATCCGATTACCGGGATGGGATGGCCGTCCGCATCACCACGCCAATGCCCGTCCCGTCGCTCCACGACACCGCGGCGATCCACGCCGCCGGCAACGTCGTCGACACCGTCCGCGAGATGCAGCAGCGGGTGCAGGAGGAGCTCGGCCGTGTGCTGGGCAAGCCCGTCACCCGCGTCGATATCACGGTGAACGGCGCCACCACCCCCGCGAAGAGGAGAGTCCGATGAGCAGTTCCGTGCTGCGTCGCGTCGTGCGGCGCGAGACGCACTCACCGCGCACCGTCGCGATGGTCGTCGCGGTGGTCCTCGTCATCCTCGCGCTGATCTACGTCGGCACGGAGATCGTGCTGAACCTCGCCGGTCAGCCGGCCCTCCTGCTGGGCCCGGCCGCCGCCTTCGGGTGGCTGGTCGGCCTTCCGACAGAGGTGCCCGTGGGGGCCAGCGTCACGGTCGGCGCGGTCATCGCGGTGTTGGGGCTCATCCTGGTCGTCCTCGCGATCGCTCCGGGGCGCCTGCCGAAGCACGAGCTCGTCGTCGGCGAGAGCGCCGTGGTGGCCGACAACGGCGTGATCGCCTCGGCGATCGCGCAGCGCGTCTCCGACGAGACCGGGCTGCCGCGAGACCAGGTGCGTGTCGGCGTCGGACACCGCTCGGTCGACGTCGCGCTCACCCCGGCGGTGGGCGTTCCTGTCGACGAGGAACGTGTCCGCGGTGTCGTGGGCTCCGAGCTGGATTCGTACCGGCTGCCGCAGAAGCTGCGCCCGTCGCTGCGGGTGGAGCGGGCCCGTGAACAGGAGGAGAAGGCATGAACAACACCAATCGTGCCGTCAATCGCACGATCCTCCTGATCCTCGGACTGGTGCTCGTCGCCATCGGCGCCGGTGTCATCGCCGGCGCTGCGGTGCCGGCTGCTGCCGATGCCTGGACGAGTTTCGGTTCCGGTGCCGAGGAATGGGCGAAGCAGGCCTGGGACGCCACGACCATCGCGGGCACCAGCCTCACATGGCTGGCGGTCGGGGTGCTCGCGGCACTGGCCCTGCTGGTGGTGCTGCTGATCGTCCTGATTGTCCGCAGCATCCACGGCCGTCGCCGGACGTCGCTGCGCGCCACGGGGTCCGAGAGCGACCTCGGTCGCATCACGGTGACCGAAGGGTTCGCGGCCGATGCGCTCAAGAACGCGCTCGCCGATCGCGACGAGATCCTCAGCGCACGGGTGACGGCGAACGACATCAAGCACGAGCCCGTCCTGCACGTCAGCGTCACCGCCCGGCAGAACACGTCTCCGGTGCATGTGGCCGAAACGGTCGAACGGCTGGTCGCGAATCTCGGCACGCTCACGGGCCAGAAGGTGACGGCCTACATCTCGATCCACTCGGGACTGCGGGCGAAGCTGGCGCACGACCAGCGCCGGCTCTCCTGACCGACCTCCATCACAGCCCCGCCCGGGGCACCATCCCACAACGAGAGGAGCCCGACATGGGACTCGACGACAAGATCAAGAACGCCGCCCAGGACATCGCCGGCAAGGCGAAGGAAGCCATCGGCAAGGCGACCGACAACGACAAGCTCGAAGCCGAGGGCAAGGCCGACCAGGTCAAGGCCGAGGCGAAGAAGACGGGTGAAGACGTCAAGGACACCTTCAAGTAAGCGGCGTGATCAGAACGGGGGATGCCGACTCGGCATCCCCCGTTCTCGTGCGCGCGCCGGCTCGCGGGGCCGTCGCCGGACCGGGGCGGTGTTTGGGGGATCGCCCCGGTCCGACGAGGGCAGCCGCGGGCTGTCTCCCGGATGCTGCGTCAGCCGTCGCGGCGCGCTCCCGCCGACGGGCTGACCGGGAAGATGGTCGGGGCGGTGAAGCCGGCTGCGGCGAAAGCGCGCTCGACCTCGCGCGAGACCGCATCGACGGCGCCGCTCTCCACGAGCGCGATCGCCGCACCGCCGAACCCGCCGCCGGTCATGCGGGCGCCGATGGCTCCTGCGGAGCGCGCGGTCTCGACGGCGAGGTCGAGCTCGGGCACCGAGATCTCGAAGTCGTCGCGCATCGACACGTGCGACGCGTCGAGCAGGCCGCCGATGGCGCGCGGGCCGCGCTCGCGGAGTGTCCGCACCGTGTCGAGTACGCGTTGGTTCTCGGTGACGATGTGCCGGACACGGCGGAACGTGACGTCGTCGAGGACGGCGGCGGCGCGGTCGAGGTCGTCGACCGACAGGTCGCGCAGCATGGGCACGCCCATGATCTCGGCGCCCTTCTCGCACGACGCCCGTCGCTCGCCGTATCCGCCCGTGGAGTGCGCATGCTTGACGTTCGTGTCCATCACGAGCAGCGTCAGGCCGGCGGCGGCGAAGCCGAGCTCCACCTCGTCGGTCTGCAGCGAACGGCAGTCGAGGAAGGTCGCGGCATCCGGCTCGCCGAGCATCGACGCCATCTGGTCCATGATCCCGGTGGGGGCGCCGACAGCTTCGTTCTCTGCCCGCCGCCCCACCTGGGCGAGGGCGACCCGGTCGAGCCCCAGGTGCCACAGCTCGTTCAACGCCGATGCCGTCGCGCCCTCGATCGCCGCCGACGACGACAGCCCCGCGCCGACGGGCACGTCGGAGGCGAAGGCCAGGTCGGCTCCGGCGAGCGTCGCGGGATCGGCGCCGGACGCCTGAACGAGCGCCCAAGCGACCCCGAGGGGATATGCCGACCACTCCGGGACGGCGTGCTCGCCGTCGACCGTCGGGAAGACGGCGTCGAGGTCGGCGATCGCGATCTCGACGGGCACGGCGTCGAACGTCGAGACGACGCGCAGACGGCCGTCGTCGCGCGTCGCGACCGCGACGTGCGTGCGGTGCGGCGTCGCGAAGGGGAACACGAAGCCGTCGTTGTAGTCGGTGTGCTCGCCGATGAGATTGACGCGGCCGGGGGCCGACCACTCGCTCGTGGTCGTGGCGCCGAGCGAGGCCAGCAGGTCGCGCGCCTCGGTGCGCGGATCGGTGTCGGTCACAGGGTCACTCCTTCTACGGCCTCGCGGATGCGCGCGGCCGCGGTCTCGGGCGGGATGTCGCCGATCCAGGCGCCCATGGCGGCCTCGGACCCGGCGAGGAACTTCATCTTGTCGGCAGCGCGGCGCGGGCTCGTGAGCTGCAGGTGCAGGCGCGCGCTGTCGCGCGCGTGCCGCACCGGGGCCTGATGCCACGCGGCGATGTAGGGGGTGGCGGTCTCGTAGAGGGCGTCGATGCCGCGCAGCAGTCGCAGGTAGAGCGGGGCGAGCTCGTCGCGCTCTACCTCGTTCGTCTCGGCGAAGTCGGCGACGTGACGATGGGGGAGCAGGTGCACCTCGATCGGCCAGCGGGCGGCGAAGGGCACGAACGCGGTCCAGTGCTCGCCGCGGAGCACGACGCGGGAGCCCGCCTGCTCGAATTCGAGGATGCGCTGGAACAGGTCGGGGGCGGTGCGGTCGATCGAGTCGAGCAGGCGGCTCGTGCGAGGGGTGATGTACGGATAGGCGTAGATCTGGCCGTGCGGGTGGGGCAGGGTCACGCCGATCGCCTCGCCGCGGTTCTCGAACGGGAACACCTGCTCGATGCCGGGAAGCTGCGAGAGGGCGGCGGTGCGGTCGGCCCAGGCCTCGATGACGGTGCGCGCGCGTGTGACGGTCTGGGTTCCGAAGGATCCGGCGTGCTCGGGGGAGAAGCACACGACCTCGGTGCGCCCGACGCTCGTGCGCGTGCGGCCCAGGCCGAGGTGCGCGAGGTCGTCGATGCCGCGGGGCGGGTCGGATGCGGCGGGAGCGCCGCCCACGGACTCGGCGAGGGCGGGACCGAACGACGGCGACTTGTTCTCGAAGACCGCGACGTCGTACCGAGAGGGGATCTCCGAGGGATTCGTCGGGGTCTGCGGGGCGAGGGGGTCGAGCTCGGCCGGTGGGAGGAAGGCGCGATTCTGGCGGGACGCGGCGATCGAGATCCAGTCGCCGGTGAGGACGTCCTGACGCATCGTCGCGGTCTCGGGGCGCGGGTCGAGCGTGCGGGCGTCGACGCCCCGCTCGGGACCGAGGGTCGTGTCGGGGTCGTCGTAGTAGATGAGCTCTCGGCCGTCGTCGAGACGGGTGGAGCGCTTGACGACGCCCGCGCCGAGGGGCTCGGCGGGTGGTTCGGTGATGTTCACGATAACACGCTACATTCCGGCCGTGATATCGTCAACACACTGACGGAGAGGACCGACATGCGGGTGTCCATGGCCCAGGTGGCGGCCCATGCGGGCGTGTCCGCGCAGACCGTGTCGCGCGTCGCGAACGGCAGCGCGCGCGTGGACCCCGCGACGCGCGCGCGGGTCGAGGCCTCCATGGCGTCGCTCGGCTATCGGATGCACCGCGCCGCGCGGGCGCTGCGCACGGGGCAGACGCGCACGATCGGCCTCGTCGTGTCGACCCTGGCCTCGGTCGGCAACTCGCGGATGCTGCAGGCCATCTCCGACGCGGCGGGCGGTCGCGACTACGCGCTCGCAGTGGTGACGGTCGGTGCGCGCGACATCGCGGAGGCCTTCGCCCAGCTGCGCGATCAGGGCGTCGACGGCGCCATCGTGCTCAACGAAGCGACCCGCCTCGCGCGCGACACGGCACCACCCGCCGACCTCCGTCTCGTCGTCGTCGACTCGCCATCCGACGACCGCTTCGCGATCGTGCAGACCGACCATGCCGGTGGCGCGCGTCTGGCGACACAGCATCTGGTCGAGCTCGGGCACGCGACGGTGCATCACCTCGCGGGGCCCGAGGCCTCGTTCGCGGCGCAGGAGCGGGAGCGCGGGTGGCGCGAGGCCTTGATCGAGGCCGGTGCCGACGTGCCCGCGATCGTGCGCGGCGACTGGACCTCACGCGGCGGTCACGCGGCGGGGGCAGCGCTCGCGGATGCCACCGCGGTGTTCGCCGCGAACGACCAGATGGCGCTCGGCCTGCTCCGCGCGTTCAGCGACGCGGGGCGTGCGGTGCCGGACGACGTCGCGGTCGTCGGATTCGACGACGTGGTGGATGCCGCGGAGTACCGCCCGCCGCTGACGACCGTCCGCCAGGACTTCGACGCCCTCGGCGCCCGCGCCGTCGAGGCTCTCGTCGAGGTCATCGAGTCCGGCTCGACGGCTCCGGCGCACACCGTTCCCACCGAGCTCGTCGTCCGCGCGAGCTCTGCGCTGACGTAAAGCGCAGAGGTAAGGCGCAGTTCGGGGCGTCGCGCGCGGTTCTCCCCGCGCCTGATCCCCGAAACCGCGCCTGATGCCCGCGCGAGCTCGGCGCGGGATGTGGCGCCGGTCAGACGGATGCCGCGCGGCGGGCCTCCCAGCCCGTGCGCACCATCTCGTCGACCGTGTAGCGGTTGGCCCACTCGAGGTCGCGGGCCGCGAGCTCGCCGGTCGCCACGATGCGGTCGGGGTCGCCGGGCCGGCGGGGGCCGATCTTCGGCGTGAAGTCGACGCCCGTCACGCGGGCCATCGCGTCCATGATCTCGCGGACCGACAGGCCGTTCTGCGAGCCGAGGTTGTAGGCCGGCTCGACGCTCTCGCCCGCAGCGAGGCGCTGGGCGGCGACGACATGGGCGGCCGCGATGTCGGCGACGTGCACGTAGTCGCGGACGTTCGTGCCGTCGTCGGTGGCGTAGTCGTCGCCGTTGATCTGCGGGGTCTCGCCGGCGATGAGCTTCTCGAAGACGATCGGGAAGAGGTTGTGGGGGCTCGTGTCGTACACGGAAGGGTCGCCGGAGCCGACGACGTTGAAGTAGCGCAGCGAGGTGTGGCGCAGCGGGGCGGACGAGTCGGCCGTGGCGACACCCTGGTCGCGCAGCAGCCATTCGCCGATGAGCTTGGACTCGCCGTAGGGCGAGGCGGGCCGCTTGGGCAAGTCCTCCGTGACGAGGGGCACGTCGGGGGTGCCGTAGACGGCCGCGCTCGAGGAGAACACGATCTTGTCGACACCGGCGGTGGCCATCGCCTCGAGCACGATGCGGGTGCCCTCGACGTTCTGCGCGTAGGTGTGCAGCGGACGCGTCACCGAGACGCCCGCGTACTTGTACCCCGCGACGTGGATGACGCCCTCCACGCGGTGCTCGCGCAGCGCGCCCTCGACGAGGGGCCGGTCGAGGATCGAGCCCCGGACGAACGGCACGCCCTCGGGCACGAACCCGGCGTGTCCGCTCGACAGGTCGTCGAGGACGACGGGCTCGAGGCCCGCCGCGGCGAGGGCGCGCACGACATGCGCGCCGATGTATCCAGCACCACCGGTGACCATCCAGCTCATGACATCCATCCTGCCCGATCGCGGCGCGGCTGCCTCACGCTCACTCCTCGCGGTGTCCGAGGTCGGGCGCCTCGACGAGGGCGGCGACGGGCTCGACGACGTGCTCGAGCTCGACGACGACGATCTCGTTCGCGCCGGCGCGGGTCGCGGGCGCCGGCACGTACAGCGTGCGCTGCGGCCCGTTGCGCCAGTAGCGCCCGAGGAAGAAGCCGTTCACGAACGCGTAGCCCTTGCTCCAGGCGGACGTGTCGAGGAAGAGGTCGGAGGGCTCGTCGAGCTCGAACGCGCCCACGAGGCCCGTGCGGCCGGCGGTGCCGGGAGCGGCCGGCCCGGGGATGCCGTTTGCGACCGCCGCGAGGTCGACCGGCTGCGCCGACCAACCGGTCAGCCGGTGGCCGCCGAGGGTCACGGGGCCGACGAGGCCCTTGCTCTCACCGAGACGCACGTCGTAGTTCACGCGCCCCTGGTCCTCCACGAGCACCGTGAGCCGGGAGCCGCGAGGGATCGGCAGCGATCGCTCGTGCAGCGCGCGCTGCAGGCGGCCGATGGGCGCCCCGTCGACCGCGATCCATGCGATGTCGCGGATCTCGGCGAAGGCGAGGACGGCGCGGTCGGCCCCGTCGAACGCCTGCGCGGGCAGCGGGATGTCGTAGCGCACGAGCGGCCCGAGCTGTCCGAGCTCCTCGAACGTGGGAGGCGCGATCGCCGCCCCGCCGTCCCCGACCGCCGCAGCATCCGCCGCCGGAAGCCAGTCTCCGGTGGTCCGCAGCGCGACGGTCAGCGTCGGCGCCGCGGGCCGGCCGGGCGGCACCTCGTCCGGGACGGGTGCGTAGCGGGCGATGACCTCGCGGAACGCGTGGTACTTCTCGGTCGGGTGGCCCGACTCGTCGAGCGGGGCGTCGTAATCGTACGAGGTGACGATGGGCGCGTAGCGGCCCTTGTCGTTCGCGCCGTTGGTCGTGCCGAAGTTGGAGCCGCCGTGGAGCATGTAGATGTTGACCGAGGCGCCCGCGGCGAGCAGGGCGTCGAGCTCTGACGCCGAGGCCGCTGCATCCGTCGTGTGGTGCACGCCGCCCCACCAGTCGAACCAGCCGTCCCAGAACTCCGAGCACATCAGCGGACCGGTCGGCTGGTGCTCGCGCAGGGTTGCGAGGCGTTCGGTCGCGCGCGAGCCGAACGATCCGGTCGTGTGCAGGTCGGCCAGGGTGCCGGCCGCGAGCATGTGCGGTTCGGGCTGGTCGACGGTGGTCAGGGGAACCGTGATGTCGCAGGCACGGGTCAGGTCGGTCAGCGTGCGCAGGTAGTCGTGGTCGGAGCCGTAGGCGCCGTATTCGTTCTCGATCTGCACGAGTACGACGTTGCCGCCGCGATCGATCTGGCGAGGGGCCACGATCTCGTAGACCCGCCGCAGGTAGGTGCTGACCGCCTCGACGAACTGCGGCTCGGAGCGGCGCAGGCCGATACCGGGCGTGCTCGTGAGCCAGACCGGCAGGCCGCCGTTGTGCCACTCGGCGCAGATGTACGGGCCGGGACGGACGATCGCGTGCATGCCCTCCGCCGCGACGAGGTCGAGGAAGCGGCCGAGGTCGTTCCACCCGGTGGCGTCCCATTCGCCGCGCACCGGCTCGTGGGCGTTCCAGGCGACGTAGGTCTCGATCGTGTTGAGTCCCATGAGCCGCGCCTTGCGGATGCGGTCGGCCCAGTGGTCCGGGTGGATGCGGAAGTAGTGCAGGGCCCCGGCGATGACCCGGTGGGGGCGCTCGTCGAGGAGGAAGTCGGTCTCGCCGATGCGGAAGGTCGTCACGGGGTGTCTCGATTCGGTGCCGGGGCGAGGTGGACGCTGACACGCGCCCACGAGAGCGGGGGGAGGGTGAGGCTCACCGTGCGGTCACGGAGGTCGACGGCCAGGTCGGCCGGGGCGACGGGCTGCGACGACGCGCTGTTGACGGTGTGCCGGTCGCCGCCCGCCGGGACGGTCAGCACGAGCGCCTCGGCGCCGGCGGCTGAGCGGTCGAGGTCGATCGTGACGGGCGTCTCGGCGTCGAGCCCCCGGTGCACGAGGAAGACCGTCAGCTCGTCGCCCGCGAGCGTCGCGACGGCGTCGACGGCGCCCACGTCTCCGTAGCGCGCGGTCGGGATGACGCCGGTGTCGATGGCCGGGACGACGACATGCCCGGATGCCGCAGCCGCGGTCAGCTGGAACGGGAAGAAGGTCGTCTGCCGCCACGCGGCGCCCCCGGGCTCGGTGCGGATCGGGGCGATGACGTTGACGAGCTGGGCGAGGTTCGCCATCGACACGCGGTCGGCGCGGCGGAGCATCGTGATGAGCAGCGAGCCCACGACGACGGCATCCGTGACGGTGTAGTCGTCCTCGATGAGCCGTGGGGCGACCGGCCACTCGCCGCTGAACACGGCGGGCTTGTCGACCTCGTTCCAGCGCGTCTGGTTCCAGACGTTCCATTCGTCGACGCTGATGCCGATGGGTGCCGAGATGCCGTGTTCGGCCCGCACCTCGTCGATGATGTCGGCGACCTCGCCGATGTAGGCGTCGAGGGCGGCGCCCGAGGCGAGGAAGCTGGCCGGGTCGCCCGGGGTCTCCTCGTAATACGCGTGCACGGAGATGTGGTCGACGAGCCCGGCGGTGTGGCGGAGCACGGTGCGCTCCCAGGTGCCGAAGGTCGGCATCTCATGGTTGGAGCTGCCGGCGGCGACGAGCTCGATGTCGGGATCGACGAAACGCATGAGGCGCGCGGTCTCGGCGGCGAGGCGCCCGTACTCGTCGGCGGTCTTGTGCCCGATCTGCCAGGGGCCGTCCATCTCGTTGCCGAGGCACCAGAGCCGGATGCCGAACGGCTCGGTGCGACCGTTCTCGCGGCGGCGTTCCGACAGAGCCGTGCCGCTCGGGTGGTTGGCGTACTCGAGCAGATCGGCGGCCTCCGCGACACCCCGGGTGCCGAGGTTCACGGCCTCCATGAGCTCGAGCCCGGCCTGCTCCGCCCACGCGGCGACCTCGTGCAGGCCGACCTGGTTGGTCTCGGTGCTGTGCCAAGCGGCGTCCAGGCGCACGGGACGCCGGTCGCGCGGCCCGACGCCGTCCTCCCACCGGTAGCCCGAGACGAAGTTGCCCCCCGGGTAGCGGACGACCGTCGCGCCGAGCTCGCGCACGAGGTCGAGCACGTCGCCGCGGAAGCCGGCGTCGTCGGCGGTGGCATGCTCCGGCTCGAAGATCCCGTCGTAGACGCAGCGGCCCATGTGCTCGACGAAGGTGCCGAAGAGGCGCCGGGGCACGGGCGCGCCGGCGTCGGCGGTGGTGACGGTGATGCGGGCGGGGGAGGTCATCGATCTTCTCCTGGATGGGACATGCGAGGGGGCGGGTCGGACCGGATGCCGATGCGACCCGCCCCCTCGCCGGGCGTCACTCGTCGACGGTGAAGCCCTGGTCGTTGCCGTACTGCACGAGCTGTTCCTGCCACGTGGCGAGGCCCTCGTTCAAGTCGGACTTCGAGGCGTAGGACTGTCCGACGGTGTCGCCGAAGATGCTGTTCGCGTACACCTGGAACGGCAGGTACTGCCATCCCGGACGCACGTCCTTGGCCGCCTGCACGAGCACTTCGTTGATCTTCTGGCCACCGAAGTACTCGGGCTCCTCGTTGAGGAACTCGTCCGACTCGAGCTGCGCGGTCGTCGACGGGAAACCGCCGCTCTCGGCGAAGATCGTCAGGCTCTCCTCATCGTTGTTCAGCCACTTCAGGAACGCGGCAGCCAGCGCCGGGTTCTCGCTCTGCTTCGTGACGGCCTGGCCGCCGCCGCCGTTCTCGGCCGAGACGGGGGTGCCGTCGTAGGTCGGCATCGGCGCGACGCGCCAGTCGCCCGCCGCGTCGGCCACCGACGACTCGAGGTTGCCGGGCATCCAGGCGCCGATGACGAGGGTCGCGATCGAGCCGTCGCCGAGGCCCGTGAACCACTCGTCGCTCCAGCTCGGGGTGCTGGCGATCAGGTCGTCCTCCACGAGCGTGTTCCACGTGTCGGCCCACTTCTTCGAGCCCTCGTCGGCCAGGTCGATCGTCACGTTCGTGCCGTCGGCCGAGAAGGGCTCACCGCCCGCCTGCCAGATCATGCTGGTGGCGAAGCCGGCGTCGCCGGTGTCGTTCGTGATCTTCTTCGTCGGATCGGCGGCGGTGAGCTGACGCGCGGTGGCGATGTACTCGTCCCACGTCGTCGGGACCGTCAGACCGTACTGGTCGAAGACCGTCTTGTTGTAGAACAGCGCCATGGGGCCCGAGTCCTGCGGCAGGCCGTAGATCTTGCCGTCGAAGTCGACGGAGTTCCACGTCGAGGCGGTGTAGTCCTCCTCGAGGTCGGCGAACCCGTAGGGGGCCAGGTCGAGCAGCCCCTCGGTGAGGGCGAACTGCGGGAAGGCGTAGTACTCGATCTGCACGACGTCGGGGGCTCCCGAACCGGCCTTGATCGCGTTCTGGAGCTTGGTGTACTCCTCGGTGTTGGTGCCCGCGTTGACGACGTTGACCTTGACCTCGGGGTACTTCTTCATGAACGCCTCGGCCTGCGCTTCGGCGGACGGGGTCCACGACCAGTACGTGATCTCGCCGCCGGCCTGCAGGGCCGCGTCGAGGTCGTCGGGGTTGCCGCCGCCCGCGGCGGGGCCGGAGGACGAGCAGGCGGCGAGCACGAGGCCGGCGGCTGCGGTCAGGGCCACGACGGATGCGGCGCGACGCAGCGCCGATTCCTTGCGCATGGGTGTCATGGGAGTTCCTTCACTTCGTTGTTGTGGATTCGGGTTGTTGTGGATTCGGGTGGTGCGGGATACAGGGTCCGGGGTGCTCACTGCTTGACGCTGCCGGCGCTCAGGCCGGACTGCCAGAAGCGCTGCAGCAGCAGGAAGGCCACGACGATGGGGATGATCGACAGCAGCGATCCGGTGATCACGAGGTTGTAGATCGGCTGCGCTGCGGCGCCGGTGGCCTGGGCGTTCCACTGGTTGAGGCCGACGGTGAGCGGGTACCAGGCGGGATCGCTGAGCATGATGAGCGGGAGGAAGTAGTTGTTCCACGTCGCCACGACCGCGAACAGCAGAACCGTGACGATGCCGGGCATCAGGAGCTTGGTCGAGATGGTGAAGAACGTCCGCATCTCGCTGGCGCCGTCCATGCGGGCTGCCTCGAGCAGTTCGGTGGGCACCGCCTCGCTCGCGAACACCCACATCAGGTAGAGGCCGAACGGGCTGATGAGCGAGGGGATGATGATCGCCCACGGGGTGTTGGTGAGTCCGAGCTGGCTGAACATGAGGAAGGTCGGCACGGCGAGGGCCGTCCCGGGAACCGCGACCGCTCCGATGACGACCGCGAAGACGGCCTTGCGTCCGCGGAAGTTGTACTTCGCCAGCCCGTAGCCCGCCATGGTCGCGAGGACCGTCGCCCCGCCGGCGCCGACGACGACGTAGAGCAGCGTGTTGCCCAGCCACCGGACGAAGATGCCGTCGCGGTAGGTGAAGGTGTCGACGATGTTGTTCCAGAGGTTGAAGCTGTCGCCGAACCAGAGCCCGAAGGTCGTGAACAGGTCGCCCTGCGTCTTGGTGGCGTTGATGACCAGCCAGAACAGCGGCAGCAGCGTGTACAGGATGAACAGGCTCATCACCACGGTGAGCACGAGCGACTTCCGCCGCGCGAACGGCGTGCTGCGGGCGAGGGCGGGAGCGGTCATCGCATCTCCTGACGGGATCCGCGCAACTGGACGACGTAGGCGATGACCGCCGTGATGACGCCCATGATGATCGCGACGGTGGCGGCGTAGTTGTACTGCTGGCCGGCGAACGAGAGGTTGTACGCGTACATGTTCGGCGTGAAGAACGTCGTGATCGTGTTCGGTGCCAGGGGCTTGAGGATGTTCGGCTCGTTGAAGAGCTGGAAGCTGCCGATGATCGAGAAGATTGTCGCGATGACGATGGATCCGCGCAGGGCGGGGATCTTGATCGACGCGATCGTGCGCCACGCGCCGGCGCCGTCGAGGGATGCCGCCTCGTACAGCTCGCCGGGGATCGTCTTCAGCGACGAGTAGAAGATCAGCATGTTGTAGCCGATGAACTGCCACGTGACGATGTTGCCGATCGAGACCATCATCCATTCGGGCAGGAAGGGTCGCAGGACCTGTGCGCCGAGGAGGTCGTTGATGTTGCCGGCGAGCCCGAACTGGTCGCCGTAGATGTAGCCCCACATGAGGACCGCGACGACGGCGGGCACGGCGTAGGGCAGGAAGATGACGATGCGGTAGAAGCCCGCGGCGTGCAGCCGGGCGCTGTCGATCGCGAGGGCGGCGGCGAGGGCCAGCACGAGCATGATCGGAACCTGGATGAGCAGGAACAGCAGCACGCGGAGGAAGCCGTCCCACAGCTTCGGGTCGGCGAACGCCGTGAGGTAGTTCTCGAACCCGACGAACGCGTTGCCGCCGACGATCTGCTCGCGGAAGAAGCTCAGGTACAGCGCATAGGCGAGGGGTGCGAGGAAGACGAGGGCGAACACCACGGCGAAGGGGCCGACGAACAGCCATCCGCGTTGTTCGACGCTGACGCGCCGCCGCTTCCGCGCGGTGCGCACGGCGGGAGGGGGTGCTGTAGTGGTCGTCATCGTCCGTGCCTCTTCTGTGATGCAGGCGCTCGCCGGTTGAGCGCGGATGTTGACGTAAACATAACTCCGTGGGCGCTAGCATGTCAACGTCAACATCGAGGGGGACCCCGCCATGGGCGAATCAGGACCGGCAGTGAGCGCGGATGTCCGCCCGCGGCGCCGGGAGGTCTCGATGGCCGACGTCGCCGCCCTCGCCGGCGTGTCCGGGCAGACCGTGTCGCGCGTCGCGAACGGCCGGGCCAACGTCGACCCCGAGACCCGGACCCGGGTGCAGGACGCCATGGCGCAGCTGGGCTACCGCCCGAATAGCGCGGCCCGGGCGCTCCGCTCCGGACGCTTCCGCAGCATCGGCGTGATCATGTTCTCGCTCGCGAGCTACGGCAACACCCGCACGCTCGACGCGGTCGCGTCGGTCGCGGCGGATGCGGGGTACTCGCTCACCGTCATCACGGTGCAGTCCGCGACGCAGTCCGACGTCTCCGGTGCGTTCGTGCGACTCGCCGAGCACGCCGTCGACGGCGTCATCATCCTCATCGAGACCCACCGCCTGGGCGAGCGCGAGCTCGCGCTGCCCACGGGGCTGCCCGTCGTCGTCGTGGACTCGAGCGCCGACTACCCCTATCCCGTCGTCGACAACGATCAGGCGCTCGGCGCCCGTCTCGCGACGGAGCACCTGCTCGATCTCGGGCACGACACGGTCCACCACATCTCGGGACCGCGGGAGTCGTTCGCGGCCGAGCGTCGGCGCGTCGCCTGGCGCGACACGCTCGACGCCCGTGGTGCCGACGTGCCGGAGGTGCACGTCGGCGACTGGACCGCCGAGTCGGGCTACGAGATCGGCCGGTCGCTCGCCGCCGTCGACGGGGTCACGGCGGTCTTCGCCGCCAACGACCGGATGGCGCTCGGACTCCTGCGCGCGCTGCACGAGGCCGGTCGCCCCGTCCCCGGGGGCATCAGCGTGGTCGGGTACGACGACGCCCCCGAGTCGGCGAACTTCTGGCCGCCGCTCACGACCGTGCGGCAGCACTTCGACCGCATCGGCGCGGCCGCCGTGCGCTCGCTGCTCACCGAGATCGACGGGGGCGAGGTGCCCGCCGAGCGAACGCTCGTCGCGACGGAGCTCGTCGTGCGCGCGAGCTCCGGTCCGCGTCGCTGACCCCTCGTCGCGGCCGGGACCGCCTCAGGCGAGGCGCTGCCAGGGGCCCCGCCGCCGCACCGAGGCGCGAACGGTCGTCGCCGCCGCGTGGGCACGCCGTGCCTGCGCACCGGACGCGAGCGTGACCGTCGAGGCGGGGGACAGCGCCAGCACCTCGACGACCACCTCGCTGGTCGGGATCACGCCCGCGTCACGCAGCGACAGCGACCAGCGCGTGCCGTCCCAGAAGCGGTCGTCGACGATGCGGCCGTCGACCACGACGCGGCCGACGTCGCCCGCCCAGTCGAGGTCGAGCACGGCGTCGGCCCCGGGGTCGAGCGCGTCGGGCAGCCGTATCCGGTACCGGGCGGCCCGCTCTGCGAAGGTCTCGTCCGACGGGGCTCGGTGACGCGGTCCGCCGAAGCCGTGATCCGCGAGCGGAGCGGCCGCTGCGCGGTCGAGCTCGACGGCGGCGGGCTCGCCCTCCGGCGCGGTCGGCGGCGTGGCTGACACCGCCGTCACCGTCACCGTCGTCCAGGTTCGCGTCGACGGGTCGTACCGGCGAGCCTGCGACGCGCCACGCAGCAGGGCGCCGTCGGCATCCCACGAGAGCTCGCCGTCGGTCAGCCACAGCTCGGGGTGGCTGCCCGGGCGCACCCACAGGCGGGACGCATCGTCGGCGGGCAGGACGACGACGTCGACCCCGTCGAGCCCGACCGGCTCGTGCCGGGGCTCGATCGTGGCCGCGCCCCGGCCGCCCGCCGAGATCTCGACGGAGATGCCGTCGTCCTCGATCAGCACGAGGGTCGGGCGAGGGGCGGCATCGAGGACGGTGACGAGCGATGCGGTCGCCCAGTCGATGCGCGTGCCGCCCACCGTCAGCCCGACCGGCCAGCGCGCGAGCGTGCCGGCGGGGATCGTCACCGGGTGCGAGGGGAACGTGGTCTCGATACCCGCCTGCACGACGTGCAGGCGCACGCCGGCGACGTCGGCGACCTGCTCGAACGGCTGGTGGTGCGAGATCACCACGACGCCCTGCTCGCCGTCCGAGCGGAGCGCCCACCGAAGGGTGCCGCGATCGTCGAGAGAGGTCGCGCGGACGTCCGGCAGCGACGACCTCATCCGCGCGAGACGCTCGCCGAAGGCGGTGAGGAAGGCGTGCTGAGCGCGGAGCAGGGGAGCCGACTCCGCGAGATCGCCCGACTGTCCGATGGGGGCGTGGAAGTCGTACCCGAGCTCGGGCATGTCGTTCGGGTATCCGGTGTCGATCGTCTCCTGCAGGCCGGGCCCGGGGTTCCGACCGCCGACGAACATGTAGTAGCCCTGCCAGGCCGAGCCGTTGCCGATCTTCGCGTGCGCGAGGGCTGCCACATCCCGCCCGGCCAGGACGGGCCGCCGGTGGTAGGCCGTGGCCATGCCGCTGCCCAGCTCGCAGGTGGCCGGCGGGAAACCGTGCAGGTCGGCGGCCGCCCCGGCGGCTGCGAAGCCCTGGCTGGCGCGTACGTCCGCGCCTACTCCCGGGTCGTCCCAGTCGTGCGAGGGGAAGAAGTGCGCACGGAAGGTCGGATCCCACGGGGCTCCGGGATCGACCCAGAAACCGTCGGCGTAGCCGCCGAAGACAGGGAGGACCTCGCGCTCGGGCAGCTGCGCCCCGCCCCAGGCCGTCGCCGTCCACAGCGGCGCCGACATCCCCGCCTCGCGAGCGAGTCGTTGCAGCGTCACCAGGTGATCGGGACGGTCGTAGAGCTCGTTCTCGAGCTGGATGCCGACGACGGCACCTCCCGGCCGTGCCCGACCGTCGAGCGCCGAGGCGAGCTGACCGAACCATTCGGTCACGAGCTCGAGGTAGGCGGGGTCGTCGCTCCGGTGGGTGATCGCCATGTCCTGCACCCAGTCGGGGAAGCCGCCGTTGCGCGACTCGCCGTGGGCCCAGGGCCCGATCCGCAGCATGACGTCGAGCCCGGCAGCGGCCGCCTCGTCGACGAAGGCGCCGAGATCGAGGTGTTCGTCGAAGCGCGGTCGTCCGCGCTCGGCGACGTGGTGGTTCCAGAACGCGTAGGTCGAGGCGACGGAGACGCCGGCGGCCCGCAGCTGCCGCATCCGCTCGCCCCAGCGCTCGCGGGGGAGGCGGCTGTAGTGCACCTCGCCCGACACCGGCACCCAGCCCTCGCCGTGCCGGTAGAGGGCGCGGTCGGTGACCGAGAGGCCGCGGGCTCGCTCGCCGGGGGCAGGCAGCGAGGCCGGTCGCTCGGGGTGCGGCCACGGGGTGTGCTCGATGCGGAGCGCCGCGTTCACAGCGCTCCCACGATCGCGTTGTCGAGCTCGTCGGTGTCGACCCCGGGGCGTGATGCCCGATTGGTCAGCAGCACCCATGCGATGCCGGCGCTCGGGTGGACCCAGAACTCCGTGCCCGCCCAGCCGCCGTGGCCGTAGGTGTCGCGGTCGATCAGGCCGGGTGCGCGGGTGCGCAGGTTCCAGGCGAGACCCCAATCCTGGCCGCGTTCGGCCGGATAGGGGTCGAGCCGCGGGATGTCGACGGTGAGGGGCCGAAGCATCATCGCGAGCGTCGCGGGGGCGAGGATGCCGTCACGGGCGCCGCCGTGGATCCGCAGCAGCTCGGTCCCCAGTGCGAGCAGGTCGCGCGCGCGTCCCGCGAGGCCGGCACCGGGATTGCGCTGTGCCGCGAACGCGGTCATGTCGGCCCCCGCGGCGGCGGCGTCCGCGATCGGCGCCGTGCCGTCGAGGTCGGCGGTGAGACCGCCCGCGCCGATGCCCGACGCCCACTCGGCGATGTCGTCGTACCAGGTGCGGCCGCCCGCACTCTCGACGAGTGACGCGA
The DNA here is from genome assembly GCF_900102175.1 of Microbacterium sp. cf332. Taxonomy (GTDB): domain Bacteria; phylum Actinomycetota; class Actinomycetes; order Actinomycetales; family Microbacteriaceae; genus Microbacterium. The sequence goes on along the minus strand of NZ_FNKN01000001.1, from coordinate 1,376,539 downwards.
CGCCCTCGAAGGCGAGCGTGGAGTACCGCGACACCGTGCCGGCGGCGAAGTCGCGACCGCGGGTGAGGAGCTCGGTGCGGAGCGGCACCCGGGTGTCGAGGGCAGGCTCGCTGATGCCGCTCGTATGGCTCACGAGGTGCGCGAGCCGCACGATGTCGTCGCGATCGCGGCCGAACTCGGGCAGCGCGCGTGTCAGGGGCGTCTGCAGGGTGAGCTCGCCCCGCTGGATCGCCCGCGCGGCCGAGACGCCGAGCACCGGCTTCGTGATCGAGAAGAGCGCGTAGCGGTCGTCGACGTCCGCCGCCACCGCGTCGAGGGCGAGGATGCCGCGGGCGTCGGCGACCCCGACGACGGCCGAGGGGAGACGCCCGTCGCCGACGTGTCGGCGAGCCCAGTCGAACGCGGCGGTGAAGCTCGTGGTCATGACCCCAGCCTACGGCAAGCGCTTTCCGGGTGGTCGACCGCCACTGCGGATCACGGCAGCGTGAGCACGCCGTTCCGCCGGTGCGGGATGGCGGGCAACGCGTCGTCGCGCAGCTCGCTCGGCAGCAGTGCGGCCGGTGCGTCCTGGAAGACGAGCGGGCGGAGGAATCGGCGGATCGCGGTGGCCCCGACGGACGTGTGCAGCGACGTGGTCGCGGGCCACGGACCGCCGTGGTGCTGCGACCACGTCACGGCGACACCTGTCGGCCAGCCCGCGAACAGCACGCGTCCCGCCCGCTCCTGGAGCAGGGCGAGGGTCGCCGCGACCTCGTCGCCCGATTCGGAGTGCAGCGTCGCGGTGAGGCTCCCGGGCACGGCGGCGAGGGCGGCGTGCAGGTCGGCGTCCGCGTCGTACTCGACGAGCAGGGTCACCGGGCCGAAGCATTCCTCGAGCAGCACGTCCGGACGGGCCGCGACCGCGACGGTCTCGGACACGAGGACGATCGGACGGGCGCCTTCGCCCGCGACGCCCTGCGCCGCGACCCGCACCGAGGCGTCGGCCTCGAGCGCGGAGATCCCGGCGGGGAAGGCATCGGTGATGCGGTCGGTCAGCAGCGGGCCGCCCGTGGCTGCGGGCGCGACGGCGGCGACGGCCTCGACGAAGCCGCTGCCGCGCGGGACGAAGACCACGCCGGGCTTGGTGCAGAACTGGCCCGCGCCGAGGGTGAACGACGCGACGAGCCCGCGAGCGAGTTCGTCGCCACGTGCCGCGACGGCCGCCGGGGTGACGACGACGGGGTTGACGCTGCCGAGCTCGCCGTAGAACGGGATCGGGTCGGGGCGCCCCGACGCGAGGTCGAAGAGCGCGCGGCCGCCCGACACCGATCCGGTGAACCCGGCGGCGCGGACGAGCGGATGCTGCACGAGCGCGTTGCCGGCTTCGCGGCCCTCGACGAGGGCGAACGACCCCTCGGGTGCGCCCGCGTCGTGGAGTGCTGCGCTCGCGATCTCGGCGGTGCGTCGGGAGAGCTCGAGATGACCGGAGTGCGCTTTCACGATCACCGGGTTGCCGGCGGCGAGAGCCGAGGCGGTGTCGCCGCCGCAGACCGAGAACGCGAAGGGGAAGTTCGACGCCGAGAAAACCGCGACGGGTCCGACGCCCACCAGCATGCGGCGCAGCTCGGGACGCGGCGGTGTCGCCGCAGCATCGGCGTCGTCGATCGTGATCTCGCGGAACGAGCCCTCCGTCACGACGTCGGCGAAGAGCCGCAGCTGTCCCGTCGTGCGGCCGACCTCGCCCCGCAGGCGCGTCTCGCCGAGGCGGGTCTCGCGGTCGGCGATCGCGACGAGCTCGCCGACCGCGCCGTCGAGGGCGTCGGCGAGGGCGCGCAGCCAGCCGGCGCGGGTCGCGGCGTCCGCGTCGCGCCAGATGGGTGCCGCGCCGGCCGCGGCGGCGGCCAGTTCGTCGATGCGGGCGGGGGTCGTGGTCATCGCTGTTCCTCGCGGTCGTCGGTGGGTGACGCGTCGGTGTCCGACGGGTCGGTGAAGCGCAGGCCGAGACCCACGTGATCGGTCTCGTACAGGCGCCCGTCGCGGATCTCGACGGGGCAGGGGTCGCGCAGCGCGCCGAGCTCGGCGAAGCCGGCATCCTCGACGTCTTCGACCCACGGATCGGCGGCGCCGCCGGGGAGGGTCAACGCGAGCTGGCCGGAGAGCTCGGGCAGGAGATGCGGATGCAGCTCGGCACCGGCATCCGCGGTGATCGCGGCGATGCGCCGCAGCGGCGTGATGCCGCCGACGCGCACGATGTTCGGCTGCACGATCTGCGCGGCCCCGCGGCGCAGCACCTCTGCGAACCGGTAGGCGGTGTGCAGGTTCTCGCCGACGGCGATGGGGATGCGCGACCCCCCGACGAGCCGGTGCGCGAGCTCGGCGTGGCCGTCGACGTCGTCGGCACGCAACGGCTCCTCGATCCAGGCGGGCCGGACCTCGGCGAGGACCTCGAGCGATCGGGTCGCGCGGTCGAGGTCCCAGCGCTGGTTCGCGTCGATCATGAGGCCGCGCTCGGGGCCCAGGACGGAGCGCACCGCGCGCAGCCGATCGAGGTCTTCGGCGACGTCCGGCTTGCCGACCTTGACCTTCACGGCGTCGAAGCCGCGCGCGACCCACCGTTCGACCTGGGCGACGAGCTCGTCGACCGAGTAGTGGAGGTTGACGCCGCTGCCGTACACGCGGGCGCTCTCGCGCCGGCGGCCGAGGAGAGTCGACACCGACGTGCTCGCCGCCCGCGCCGCGGCATCCCACAGCGCCAGATCGAGACCCGCGAGGGCGATCGTGGTCACCCCGCCGCCGCCCGCTTCGTGCACGTGCTCCCAGAGCCCCTGCCAGGCGTCGCCCGGCTCGGCGGACCGTCCGATCGCAGCGGGTGCGATGTCGTGACGCAGGAGCGCGAGCACCGCCTCCGCGCCGATCTGGGGGGTCCAGGCGAAGCCCCAGCCCTCGGCGCCGTCGCTCCGGCGCAGGTGCGTCGCGATGACGCCGACCGCGGTGACGTCGGCGGCCCAGGGGCGCGTGAGCGGGATGCGGATCAGGCGCGCGTCGAGCGCGGTGATCGTCGTCACAGCAGAGCGCGTCCGGCGTCGAGGATCGCCGCGAGGCGGCTCTCCTGCTCGGGCGTCGGGTCGACCAGCGGGGCACGGACCCCGCCGACCGCGTGACCCTCCAGCCGCAGGCCCGCCTTGATCAGCGAGACGCCGAACCCCGGGGTCTCGTCGCGCAAAGCCACGAGCGGTGTGTAGAACGCGTCGAGCAGGGCGAGGCGACGCGTCTCGTCGTGGTCGACATAGGCGCGATAGTAGGCGTTGGCCACCTCCGGGATCATCGCGAAGGCGGCGGAGGAGTACAGCGGCACCCCGATCCCGCGATACGCGGCCTGCGTGAGCTCGGCGGTCAACAGGCCGTTGAAGAAGGCGAAGTCGTCGCGACCCGCCTCGGCGATCGCCCGGACGATCAGCTGCGTCGTGCCGATGTCGCCGACGCCGTCCTTGAATCCCGCGACCCGAGGGTTTTCGGCCAGGCGCCGCATCGACGCGGGCGTGAACTGCGCGTTCGCGCGGTGGTAGACGATCACGGGCAGATCCGAGGCCGCGGCGACCGCCTCGACGTAGGCGACGAGGCCCGCCTGCGGTCCGCCCACGAGGTAGGGCGGAAGGACGAGCAGCGCGTCGGCCCCCGCATCCGCGGCGGCGCGTGCCGTCTCGAGCGCATGCCCGAGCGGTCCGCCGGTCCCCGCCACGACGGGAACGGCGCCGTCGACGCTCGCGACCGCGGTGCGGACCACGGCCGCCGCCTCCGCCGTCGAGAGAGCATGGAACTCACCCGTGCCGCACGCGGGGAACACGCCGCCGGCACCGTGCTCGACCCCGCGGCCGACGTGCGCACCGAGGAGGTCGTGGTCGATGGCGCCCGCGCTGTCGAACGGGGTGACGGGGAAGAAGAGGATGCCGTCGAAGTTCATACCGGCACGTCCTTTCGGGTATCGGTGCGGGCGGGTTCCTCGACGAGGGAGTTCCGCCACGAGTGGCGAGGCACCCAATCGAGCAGGCGTCGTGCCTTCGCGTTCGAGAAGGCGGGGGTCGTGCCGGTGAGGACGGCCGCGACGTGCTCGGTGCCGGGGTGGAAGCGGGGGATGAGCTCGGCGAGGGGGAGTCGGGCGAGGGCGTCGTCGGCCCCGACGAAGAACGTCTCGGCGTTCGGGATGGACGGCAGGGCGGCGAGGAGGGCGTCTGCGAAGGAGGCGACGTCGCGCGCGTCGACGTAGTTGAACAGCGCCGGGGCGGCCAGGCCCGGATCGTCGAGCCGCTCGCGCACGGTGTGCCCCTGCTGGGTCGGGGCGCCGCGCCACTCCTCAGGGGCGATGACGTAGCAGGGGCGGAACGCCGCGAAGCGCACGGCGTCGCCGGTCTGGCGGTGCAGCATCCGCATCGTCTGCTCGATGACGAGCTTCGACAGCGCGTAGCTGTTCCAGGGGCGCGGGGGCGTGTCCTCGTCGAGGGGGAAGCGATCGGGCACCCAGCCGTGCGGTGCGCCGTAGCCCAGCACGGTGGGGCTGGAGGCGGCGACGACCTGCGGCACGCCCGCCGCGACGGCTCCGCCGAGCACCGAGACCGCCAGGGCGGCGTTCGTGCGCATGATCACGTCCTCCGGGGCACTGAAGGGGACGGCGATCGCAGCGAGGTGGATGACCGCGCCCGCACGCTGAGCGCGCAGCGCTGCCGCCGTGGCCTCCGCATCGAGCAGGTCGATCGCCAGTTGGTCGGCGCCCTGCAGCTCGGGGGCGTCCGAGACCGTCCGATCGTACGAGACGACCTCGTGTCCGGCCGAGACGAGGCCGCCGACGAGGCTGCGACCGAGGCGTCCCGCGCCGCCGGTGACGACGACGCGGCTCATCGCCGGCCGTCGAGCAGTCGGATGCCGAGCTCGGACGTGCGCACGGGCAGACCCGACGCGAGCGACAGGTTGCCCGCGATGCCCACCGCGATCGACTGCACGCCGTCGGCCCACCCGGCGGGCCGCGCCAGCGGGTCGTCGCCCGGCCCCACGAACACGTCGGCCAGCAGCAGGTCGTCGCCGCCGCCGTGTCCGCCCTCGCCCGACTCGATGGGGATCTCGATCGCGTCCTCCCAGTGGCGCTGCACGAGCAGCCGCTCGCCCTGCGGGCGGAGCGAGGCCGGCCCGGCGGCGTCGACGGCCGAGGGATCGAGCACCGGATGCAGGCCCTCGTTCTCGAGGACGGCGCCGCGCTCGACGACCTCGAGCTCGGCGCGGCCCTCGGTGCCGTTGACGGCGACGCGGTAGCCCTCCCATGGCGCGTGGGCGTTGAGCGAGTACGACATCGTGGCGCCGCCGGCGTAGTCCACGACGAGCGCCAGGTTGTCCTCGATCGTGATGCCCTCGCCGAAGACGTCGCGATCGCGCAGGTAGCCGTCGTGTCCCTCGGCCTCGAGGTAGAGCGCCCGCAGCCGGTCGTCGTCGCGGAGGTCGAGCTCGAACGGGTCGTGACGGCCGTCATGCGTGCCGCGCCGGGGGCGCTCGCCGAGGGAGCGGGCCCGGGCGTTCTGCGCACCGTAGAAACGCAGGCCGCCCGATGCGAAGACCCGGCGCGGCTCATCGCGGATCCACCAGTTGACGAGGTCGAAGTGGTGGCTCGCCTTGTGGACGAGCAGGCCGCCCGAGTGCTCCTTCTCGCGGTGCCAGCGGCGGAAGTAGTCGGCGCCGTGCTTGGTGTCGAGCATCCACGAGAAGTCGACCGAGGTCACCCGTCCGATGCGACCGTCCTGGATCACCTGTCGCAGCGCGCTGTTGCGCGGCGAGTAGCGGTAGTTGAACGTCAGCACGACCGATCGTCCGGTGCGCTCGACGGCATCCTCGATCGCGGCGGCGCTCGGGGCGTCGATCGTGAGCGGCTTCTCGACGACGACGTCGGCGCCGGCGTCGAGCGAGCGGACGATGAGCGACGCGTGCAGGTCGTCGCGCGCCGTGATGATGATCCGCTCGGCGTTCGCGTCGTGGATCATCCGCTCCAAGTCGTCCGGCGACCACAGCGTCGGCGCCGGCAGCCCGCGGGCGACGAGCTGATCGCGATAGTGCTGGGCGCGCACGGGGTTCGGCTCGCATATCGCGACCAGCTCGGCCCGATCCGCGTGGGTCCCGACGATGGCGTCGACGTACATCTGCGCGCGGTGTCCCGCGCCCACCAGGGCGTAGCGCGTGCGGGTCATGGCTCTCCTTCGTGCCAAGAGCTGAGACGCCACCGTGTGGGAAAGCGTTCTCAGGAAACGTTTTCTCAGCGTAGCACGACGGATCTGGGCCGCGCGAGGGCGAGGTTGCGACGGGCCGCTCGGCGCCGCTCAGGCGGGGGGAGCCCCGGTGCTCCCGCGCACGATGACCTCCGGCGACACCGTCACGGCGGGCTCGGGCGTTCGGCCCTGGAGGAGGTCGTGCAGTGCCGACCAGGCGCGCGCCCCGAGCTCGGCCATCGGCACCGCGGCCGTCGTGAGCGCGGGCGAGGTGTACCGGGCGAACGGGATGTCGTCGAACCCGGCGATGGAGAGTCGGCCGGGTACCGCCACGCCGCGTTCGGTGGCGGCGCTCAGCAGGCCCATCGCCGACAGGTCGTTGAACGCCAGCACCGCTGTCGCCCCCGAGGCGAGGACGTCGTCGAGGGCGCCGGCGCCGCTCGCGAAGTCGACGCCCGCGGCGATCTCGACGACCTCGCAGTCCGTCAGCTCCCGGCGGGCGTCAGCGAGGGCGGACAGGCGCTGCCCGCTCGAGGCGCTGCGGGCCGCGCCGGCGAGGTACGCGAAGCGTCGATGGCCCTGGGCGTAGAGGTGGTCGATGATCGCGCGCAGCGGCGTCCGGTAGTCGGCCGCGACGCTCGGGGCATCGCCGGCACGGTTGACGAGCACGACCGGTGCGACGTCGGCGACGACCTCGGCGAGCTGTTCGTCGCTCATACGGGGGGCGCAGAGGATCAGTCCGTCTGATCGCCGTCGCGATTCGAGGGCGAGGAGGCGCTCCTCGTCGACGTGCTCATCGGAGTCGGCGATGAGCACGTGGTATCCGTCGGCGACCGCCGCGCGGCTGAGTCCGCGCAGCATGCCCTGGAAGGTGGGGTTCGCGAGATCGGGAACCACGACCGAGATGGTCTGGGTGCGGCCCAGCACGAGGCTGCGCGCGAGCGGGTTCGCCGAGTACCCGAGCTGCGCGGCCGAGGCGCGCACGCGCTCGGCCAGGGCCGGGTCGACCGTGGCGTTGCCGTTCATCACGCGCGAGACGGTCGCGAGCGAGACGCCCGCGTGAGCCGCGACGTCGGTGATCGTGGTCTGCTTCGCTCCGGCCATCGTGCCCCGCCCTCTCCGGTCCGGCCATACTATGCGAGGAAACGTTTTATGACAGGAGACGACGATGTCTGCGACGACCACCGCGGAAGCGGACGACCACCCTCTCGCGGCCGACGGGGCGCCCGGGGGCGACGCGGCGACGGCGTCCGAGCGCGAGGTGAAGCGCCGCCGCATCGGCGCTGTGCGGGCCGAGGTCGGGGCGGACGCGCTCGTGCTGACGTCGCACGAGGCGCTGTCGTGGTACCTCGGGGGAGCACGCACGCACGTCTCGCTCGCGGGCCCGCCCGTTCTGGCCGTGCGGGCCGCACGGGACGGTGACACGCTCTACGTCTCGGCGAACGAGGCCGACCGGCTGATCGCGGAGGAGCTTGCCGCGGACGATGCCGCACGGGTCGTCCGCGTCCCCTGGTACGAGTCCGTCGTCGCGCGCGCGACAGGTGGAGCGTCCGGGGATGCGCCCGTCGCCGGCGGCCGCGTGATCGGCGAGGCGGACGTCGCTCCGCAGCTGCGGGCCGCGCGAGCCGAGCTGGTCGCGGAAGAGGTCGACCGCTACCGGGCGCTGGGTCGCGCCGTGGCCGAGGTGCTGACGGACGTCGCCGCCGAGCTGTCTCCGGCGACGTCCGAGCGTGCGGCGGCGACCGCGCTCGCCGCCGGTCTGGTCGCGCGGGGGATCGACCCCCTCGTGCTGCTCGTCGCCGGGGACGAGCGTCTGCCGCACCGGCATCCGCTGCCGACCGAGGCGCGTCTCGGGCAGCGGGCGATGCTCGTCGTGTGCGGCCGGAGGCACGGGTTGATCGCCAACGCCACCCGCTGGGTGGGCGAGATCGGCGCCGACGACGACCGGATCCTCGCGGTCGAGGCCGCCTTCTTCGCGGCGACCCGCCCCGGCGTGCGCCTCGACGAGGCGTTCCGCGCGGGATGCCGCGGCTACGCCGACGCGGGGTTCGCGCCGGACGAGTGGACGCGTCACCATCAGGGCGGTCCGACGGGCTACGCGGGGCGCGACCCTCGGGCGACCGACGTGACGCGGGACGTCGTGCGGACGCCGCACGCGTTCGCCTGGAACCCGAGCGCTCCCGGCGCGAAGGTGGAGGACACCGTGCTGATCTCCGACGCCGGTGTCGAGGTGCTGACCGTCGATCCGCGCTGGCCCACGACCGTCATCGGCGGCATCGCCCGACCGGCGGCGCGCCCGTTCTCCTGACGAGGCGCGCACCGGGGCGCCGCGGCGCCGGAGCTCTGAGGCTCCCGGGCTTCGGGGCTCTGCCATGATGGCGGAGGAACGCAGTGTCGCGTCATCGTGACGCGGGGCGTTCGCCGCCAGCCCGAGCTCCGAGCATCCGCTCGTCGCGCGCATCCGAAAGGCCCGCATGTCCGAGACCGCCGCAACCCTCGACCGTCAGATCAGCTGGGTGAGCACCGACCGCGAGCGGCCGTGGGTCGAGATGGCGGCGCCGCGCTTCGCGCCGTCGACGGGGATGCCCGACGTGCTGCTGCGCACGGATCGTCGCCACCAGACCGTCGAGGGCTTCGGCGTGTGCTTCAACGAGCTCGGGTGGCGGGCGCTCTCGCGCCTGGACGATGCCGACCGGGCGGAGATCTTCGACGAGCTCTTCACACCGGGACGGGGCCCGGGGTTCTCGGTGTGCCGGATGCCGGTGGGCGCCAACGACTTCGCGACGGATTGGTACTCGTACGACGAGGTCGAGGGCGACTTCGCGCTCGAGCACTTCACGATCGAGCACGACCGGTCGACCCTGGTGCCGTACATCCACGAGGCGCTGCGGCGGCGGCCGGACCTGAAACTGTGGGCGTCGCCGTGGAGTCCGCCGTCGTGGATGAAGACGAACGGCCACTACGCTGCCGCGCTGCCGTGGCGCGGGAGCGACGTCGACAACGGGCTGCGGCCGGATCAGGTCGGGGTCGAGGGCACCGACATGATGATCCAGGAGCCGCGGTACCTGGAGACATACGCCGAGTACTTCTCGCGCTTCATCGAGGCCTACCGGGCGGAGGGCATCGAGATCTCGATGGTCATGCCCCAGAACGAGTTCAACTCCCCGCAGGTGTTCCCGAGCTGCACGTGGACGCCGGAGGGGCTGGCGCGCTTCATCGCCCTCCTCGGGCCGCGGATGCGGGAGCTCGGCGTCGCGGTGTTCTTCGGCACGCAGGAGCGTCCCGCACCCGAGCACCTCGCGGCCGTGCTGGCGGACCCGGACGCCGGGGCGTTCGTCTCGGGTGCCGGGTTCCAGTGGGCGGGGAAGGGCGCGATCGCCGACGCGCACCGGATCGCGCCGCATCTGTCGCTCTATCAGAGCGAGCAGGAGTGCGGCGACGGCCGGAACGACTGGCGGTTCGCGCGGTACACGTGGTCGCTCATGAAGCGCTTCTTCGAGGCCGGCGCGAACGCGTACACGTACTGGAACCTCGCCCTCGACGAGGGCGGCGTGAGCCGGTGGGGCTGGGCGCAGAACTCGCTCGTCGTCGTCGATCCCGAGACGAACGCGTTCCGTTACACGCACGAGTTCTTCGTCATGAAGCACCTCGCGCACCACGTGCAGGCCGGCGCCACGCGCATCGACGCGTTCAGCTGGACCGGCCACGAGAACCAGCTCGCCTTCCAGAACCCCGACGGGTCGATCGTCGTCGTCATGCAGAACGACCTCGCCGATGAGATGCCGGTGACGATCGCCCTCGACGGCGCGGCCTTCGACGTCGTCTTGCCGACGGACTCGTTCAGCACGTTCCTCATCGCCGCCGGACGCTGACGCTGACGCTGACCCTGACCCGACGCGAATAGTCGTTTTCGCGTCTGATTCGGCGCCATTCGCGTCGGCTCGCGCGCCGGGACGGCGGATGGCGGACGGCGGATGCGAGGCAGGGCCGGATGCGGGGGCTGAGGTCCCCGCATCCGGCCCTGCCGGAATGTCGCCGGTCAGCTCGCGTCGAGCGCCGTCTGCACCTGCGAGACGAGCTCGGATGCCGCTTCGGCGGGTGTCGCCTTGTCGAAGGTGACGTCGTCGAGCAGCTTGGTGATGATCGGGCCGAGCTGCGAGGTAGGCAGCGCCAGCGGGTTCTGCGCGGTGCCGCGCGCTTCCGACAGGCGGTCGATGAAGGCGACCTGCGCCTTCTCGGAGTCGGTGAACTCCGGAGTGATCGCCTCGAGCACCGCCGGGGTCGCGGGGATGCCGAGCGTGAGCTTGTTGAGGGGTCCGGCCTCGTCGCTGTTCAGCAGGAAGTCGATGAGCATGGCTGCCTCGCGGGGGTGCTTCGACTTCGACGAGACGGCGTACTGGACCGTCGGCTGGATCACCAGGCCCACCTTGCCGGCGCTGTCTCCGGGGACGTTCAGGATCTGCAGATCCTGGCCGGATGCCGTCGCGTAGATGCTGATGAAGTTGAGCGGCGCGAACGTCATGCCGATCTTCCCTTGGCCCATCAGGCTCTGCTCGAGCGATGCGGACGCGTCCTCGGCCGCCGTCGACGCGTCGGGCGAACCGCCGCTCGACTGGAGCTCCTTCGCGAAGGTGAAGAACTGCTCGGCGGTGTCCTCGCTCACGCCGAACTCGCCGTCCGCGGTGTACAGGTCCTCGCCGCGCTGGCGGGCGAACGCCATGAGGGACTGGTCGTTCGCGATCTGCGCGGAGCCGTAGACCCCGTCGCCGCCCTTCTCGGAGATCTGCGTGGCGATGTCGATGTAGTCGTCCCAGGTCCAGTCGGAGTCGTCGGGCAGCGCGACTCCGGCCGCCTCGAACACCGCGGGGTTGACGATGATGCCGCGCGATCCGACACCGGTCGGCAGCGCGTAGAGCTTGCCGTCGATGACGCCCGCGTCGAGCGACCCGGGCGTGAACGAGTCCTGGTCGACGTCGGAGGAGATGTCGGCGATGGCGTTCTTCGCCACGTACAGGGGGAGGGCGTCGTAGGTGATCTGCAGGGCGTCGGGTGCGCCGCCTCCGGCGACCTGGGTCGCGAGCTTGTCGTAGTAGCCGTTGTACTCGCTGGGCTCGCCCGCGACGGTGATGTTCGGATGCGCCTTCTCGAAGAGCGCGATCTGCTCGTCTTTGATCGCGTTGAGCTCGTCGCTTCCCCACCAGGCGAAGCGCAGGGTGATCTGCTCGTCGGATCCGGCGCCGTCACCGGCGGCGCAGCCGGAGAGCGAGACGGCGATCGCGACGCCGGCGGCGGCGAGGGCGAGGAGTCGTCGGTTGTTCATGGGAGGGTCCTCTCGGGCGGGTGCCGCGCGGACAGTCGACGTCGACGATCCGCGGAAGCGTTTTCTCTACAGCGTCCCTCGACCGTGAGAAAACGCTTACTGACGGACGTTAACGCTCGCCACCGGCAATGTCAACGACGCGCCGACGGCTCTCACGCGCGCAGTCGTCCGGCGAGGAACGCGCGCGCCTCGTCCTGCATCGAGCCCGACGACACGTGCCCCGCGTCGTGGAACGATCCGGTGTAGCCCGGCGATTCGGCGAGCGCCGCGTCCGCCGCCCGCATCCCCTCGGGCGGGAACAGCGGATCGCGGCGGCCGTACTGCACGAGCGCCGTCTGGCCGGTGCCGGGGCGGGCGAGATCGGGCCAGTCGCCGACCGAGCGGATGCCGGGGCTGTGCAGCAGCCACGAATGGGTGTCGATCTCGGCGGGGACGAGCGACGCGAACGTGGCCATCATGCACGTGACCACGGTCGCCGACACGCGTCGGTCGAGCGCCGCCGCGAGCACGGCGCGTCCGCCGCCGCCCGAGAGGCCGAACGCGCCGAGACGTGCCGCGTCGACCCCCGGCATCCCGGCCAGCACGTCGAGCGCCGCGAGGTCGTCGCTCGCGACGGCTCCGGCGAGACTCGTGCCCAGCATGCCGGCGGCCTTCGCCAACGAGTCCTCATGGAGCGTCGAGAACGCGTCGAACCGGTCGTGGTCGTCCGGCTCCTCGCCCCGCTCGCGCCACAGCGCCTCGCGGGCCGCCATGTGCTCGGCGAGACGGGGTGTCGGCCGCGACAGATCGAACGCGCGGCTGCCCCACGAGAACGTGTCGTGCGCGAGGACCGCGAAGCCAGCGCGGGCGAGGTCGTTCGCCGGCGCCCGCCCGTCGTAGATGTCGCGGCGCAGCCGCGCGGCGGTGGGATGCGGAGCGCGATCGGTCTCGAGCAGCTGTTCGGCGCCGACCGAGCGGACGCCGCCGTGGCAGTGCAGGGCGAGGAGGCCGGGCAGCGGGTCGCGGACGCCCGCGGGACGCAGCATCCAGGCGCGGGTCCGCGGGCCGTAGGGGAGCTGCCAGCTCAATTCCGCGCCGTCGACGCCGCCCGTCGTCCACGTGCGCTCGACGCGGATGTCGACGACGACCGGCCGCCGCGCCCCCAGCGTCCGCGCGAGCGCGTCGCCCCGTTCGTCGCCGGGTTCGTGCGGCGCGGTCTCCGCGAGGTAGGCCGGCCAGTCGCCGTAGCGCGCGAGCGGTCCGAGGGGTCGTGCCGGCCGGTCCGCATCATCGGTCCGGGAGACAGCGGGGGAGGGGTCAGGCGACGTCATCGTGGCTCCGATCGAGCGGGACGCTTGTGCGTCCTCGCCGATAGTGTATCTTCACAGAAAGCGCTTTCTGAGCGCGGTGCATCGCTCGACGACGAAGCGATGGATGTGTCGAGGAGGACCGGATGAGCGCCATCGGCGAGCTGTCCCGGCTGCGGCGTCCCGCAGGGCGGGCTGCGCGGGAGAAACCGCGCGACACGAAGGCGGCGATGGTCTTCCTCGCCCCGTGGCTGCTCGGGCTCGTGCTCGTCACGGTGCTGCCGATCGCGGCATCCCTCTATCTGTCGTTCACCAAGTACGACCTGTTCAACGCTCCCGAGTTCATCGGCATCGACAACTACGTGCGCATGGCGCAGGACCCGCGGCTCGCGGCGTCGCTCGGCGTCACCTTCGTGTACGTCCTCGTCGGCGTGCCCCTCGCCATGGGCGCGGCCCTGGGCATCGCGCTGCTGCTCGACAAGGGTCTGCGCGGCCTCGCCTTCTACCGTTCGATGTTCTACCTGCCCTCGCTGCTCGGCTCGTCCGTGGCCGTCGCGATCCTCTGGAAGCAGATCTTCGGTGTCGACGGACTAGTGAACCAGTTCCTCGCGATCTTCGGCATCGAAGGCCCCGGCTGGATCTCCAACCCCGACACGGCGCTGTCGACCATCATCCTGTTGAGCGTATGGGGCTTCGGCGCACCCATGGTCATCTTCCTCGCGGGCCTGCGCCAGATCCCGGTGATGTACTACGAGGCCGCGGCGATGGACGGCGCGGGGCCGGCCCGGCAGTTCTTCTCGATCACGCTCCCGCTGCTGAGCCCGATCGTGTTCTTCAACCTGGTGCTGTCCATGATCGGCGCGTTCCAGGCCTTCACGCAGGCCTTCATCATCTCGAACGGATCGGGCGGGCCCTCCGACTCGACGCTGTTCTACACGCTGTACCTCTACCAGAAGGGGTTCACCGCGTTCGACATGGGCTACGCCTCGGCCATGGCCTGGCTGCTGGTGGCCATCATCGCGGGCTTCACCGCCGTGAACTTCGCTCTCTCGAAGCTGTGGGTGTTCTATGACGACTGAACTGATCACGACCGCCGACCGCAAGGACGCCCGCGAGCGTCAGCGCGCGCGTCGGCGGGAGGAGCTCGGCCTCGGCCGTCGCAGCCGCGCGGGCGCCCTCGTGCGCCACATCTTCCTCATCGCGACGTCGCTGCTGATGCTCTATCCGTTGCTGTGGATGATCGTCAGCTCGCTCCGGCCCAACGACGAGATCTTCCGGCTGCCGGGCTTGTGGCCGCTCTCGTTCGAGGTCGACAACTACATCCAGGGGTGGAACGCCCTCTCGCCGTCGTTCGGCACCTACCTGTGGAACTCGCTCGTCGTCGTCGCGGGGTCCATCATCGGCAACCTCGTGTCGTGCACGATGGCCGCCTACGCCTTCGCCCGCCTGAACTTCCACTTCAAGCGCACGCTGTTCGCGATCATGCTCGTGACGATCATGCTGCCCGTGCACATCGTGATCGTGCCGCAGTACATCATGTTCAGCCAGCTCGGACTCGTGAACACCTTCTGGCCGCTCATCCTGCCGAAAGCCCTCGCGACCGATGCGTTCTTCATCTTCCTGATGGTGCAGTTCATCCGCGGCATCCCTCGTGAACTCGACGAGGCCGCGCGCATCGACGGCGCCGGGCACGCCCGCATCTTCCTGCAGATCCTGCTGCCGATGATGACTCCGGCCTTGGCCACGACCGCGATCTTCACCTTCGTGTGGGTGTGGAACGACTTCTTCGGAGCGCTCATCTACCTCAACAACCCCGACCTGTTCACCGTGCCGCTCGCGCTCCGCCAGTTCATGTCGGCGCAGGGGGCCTCGAACTTCGGCGGGATGTTCGCGATGTCGGTGGTCTCGCTCGTGCCGGTCTTCCTGGCGTTCCTCTTCGGTCAGCGCTTCCTCATCCGCGGCATCGCCACCACCGGCATCAAGTAAGAAGCTGGTCCTCGCGCGTCGAGCGCGAGCCCACCCGCGGGTGCGGGGCGGCTCGCGGCGACGGGCGGGGTGAGGATGCGGCGGGTCAGGGGGCGAGCAGCGCGGTGACCTCGGCGTCGCTGAGGCGGCCGTCGGCCACGAGCAGGCGGTAGGCGCGGCGCACCGGACGAGCGGGGGATGCCGCGACCGCGCAGTCCCACGCGAGCGCGGCACCGATCCCGGGATAGCCCGCGGCCCGCACGAACCACGGGTCGGCCGCCGAGACGTCGTCGGCCGGAGCCAGGGCCACGGTCGCCTCAGCGCCGGCGCCAACACCGACGCCATCACCGACGCCGCCGGCATCCGCCACCGCCCCGGCATCACCGGAGGGAGCGAAGCGGGCGGACCACGCCAGCCACGGGGCGACGGTCCCGTGCACGGCCTCCTCGCCGCGGTCCCGCGGGGTGCGCACGTCGATCTCGGTGCACGCCGGCAGGCGCCACGCGAGACCGCCGTAGCCGCCGCCGGCGCGGCCGTTGCTGCCCGGGCTTCCGAGCATCACCGTGCGCTCGCCGATCGGCGAGAGCTCGAACGACATCGAGACGATGGTCGCGCGGTCATCACGGTGGGCCACGCGCAGTTCGCGGCGTTCCGCGAGCACGGCTGCGCCGTCGGGGCCGATCCATCGCAGGTCGAGCACCGCGCCGTCGGCGGTCTGCCCGACCGCCGCGATCTCGATGCGGCCGTGATCGTCGCGCCAGATGTAGTCCTCGCCGCGTGTGTAGGTGCGGCCTCCCCAGAAGTTCGTGCCGTCGACATCCTGCAGCGCGACGCTGATCCCGAGATGCCAGTCGTGATCGGCAGGATGGTGGTCGGTGACGACGATGCCGCCCGGCGTGCGCACGGGATGCAGATACGGCCGGGGGCTCGACGATCGCGCCGTGTCCGCACCGGAGACGAGCTCGGCCAGCGGCGCACCCGTTCGCGCCCCCGTACCCGGCAGCGTCAGCACGACCTCGGGAGCCGTGTGACGTGCCCACGGCAGTCGCAGCTCGCCGAAGGTCGCCTCGGCATCGACGGCGCGGACGACGGCGTCCTCGATCCCGTCGACGACGAGGCGCCGGGCGGCGCCCTCGCCGCGTGCGGTCACGAAGGCGGGGTCGATCGGATGCGGGGCCGTGCGGCCCACGGCGTCGATGACGGCGACGAAAGCGCCGGCGGCCGACAGTGGCGACAGCAGCGGGGTGCCGTGGTCTCGGTGGTCGAGCAGGTTCTCGAGCAGGTCGTCGCGCTCGAAGCGCTCGCTGCGGCCGTCGACCTCGACGACGTCCTCGGTGTAGAAGAAGCGCGCCGTCCCGCGTCGGCCGTGCACCTCGACGTAGGGATCGACCTGCTCGTCGGCGCAGAGCGTCAGGCCGGCGGTGACCCGGATTCCGCGGGTCGTCGATACCCGCAGCAGGCTGGTGTCATCGCCTTCGATGGCGTTCGCGCGGTAGAGGTCGGCGGTGACCTGCGTGATGTCGGCCCGCGCGGTCGTCCCCGCGAGGGCGAGTGCGGTGGCCGTGGCGTGGGCGAGGGGGTTCGTCGTGACGCCGTCGACGACGGCGACGCCGTCGAGCTCGCGGCGTCCGGCCCACCGGCTGCGCTCCCAGTAGGCCCGGTCGCGCGCCCACAGGCCGACGGCGCCGACGGCCCGGACGGGCCCGAGGTCGAAGCGATCCTCGGCGAAGGCGCGGAGCGCTCGCGAGCCGAGGCTCTGGAAACCCACCTGCACGCGCGCGCCGGAACGGGCGGAGGCCTCCTCGAGCACGCGGAGGTCGGCGAGGGTGAGCACGGGCGGCTTCTCGAGATAGAGGTCGATGCCGCGGTCGACGACGGTGCGCGCCAGTTCGAGGTGCGTGTGCAGGGGCGTCGCGACGATGACGACGTCGATGTCGTCGCTCGCGGCCAGCAGCTCGGCGAGGTCGGGATGGACCCGGGTCTCGTCGGGCAGGGCGCCGACGGCGGGCGGGCGGGGGTCCGCCACGGCGACGAGTCGCACACGGTCGCCCAGCCGGCGGAGGTTCTCGAGGTGCACGGTTCCGTAGCCGTGGACGCCGACGAGGGCGATGGTGGTGGTGCGGGTCATCCGAATCTCCTGACGTCGACTCCATCATGCCAGCAAGCGCTTTCCCGAAGCGATCCGCGGGAAATGAGGGCGATCGGATCGTCACCCTACGGCAGCGCGGGTCGTGCCGTCGATGGGGAGCGCTCCCCGCGTCACGCGCGCCACCGGCCCGCTACTGTCGGGCGTATCGCCGACCCGAGGAGAGCCGTTATGGCACATCACACATCCCGCACCGCCGTTCTCCGCCTCCGTGCCGGCGTGATCATCGCCGCCATCGGCCTGGCCGCGCTGACGGGGTGCACCCCCGCCGCCTCCGACGGCGGCGCCGCGACGACGGCCGCGCCCGCGACCACGGCGCCCGTCGATTCCTCGCCGGCGCCGTCGGCGTCGGCGTCGGAAGCGTCCACGGGGGCGCTCGACGCGGCGGCGCTCTCCGACCTGTTCAGCGGCATCCAGTTCCGGCCCGGCGAGTACGACTCGACGGCGGCCATGCTCGAGTCGATCTATCCCGGGCTGACGGTGTCGGATGCCGCGTGCCTCGCTCCGTTCGGCGCCGGCTGGGAGTCGGCCGACGCCGCGGTCGAGTACGGCACGAGCAACGACCGCTCGATGACCGCGGTCGTGGCGTCGGCGGCGGACGAGGCCACGGCGGAGGATCTCGTCGCGCAGGCCGACGGCGCGATCGCGACCTGCGCCGACGGTCAGGAGCTCTTCGCGATGCAGGGCGTGCCGATCACGACCTCGGTCGCTCCGTTCGACCTCGCGGTCACCGGGGCGGACGCGGTGCAGGGATGGCGCGTGACGGGTGATGTCGGCGGCTCGCCCTTCACGCTCGTGGGGGCCACGGTGCGGGTCGGCCAGAACGCGCTCGCCCTCGTCGGGTGGGACCCGGAGACCAGCGCCGACTACGTGCCGCAGGCGACGCAGCTCTTCGTCGACCGCATCGCACAGGCGGCAGGCTGAGCGCGACGACATCCGCCGCGTGCGGACGGATCCGCCGCGCGGGGCTGTGCGGGGCGGGGAGCGGCGTCTAGCATGGACACGTGGCAAGGAAACCGCTTTCCCGACCCGCGGACCTGATCGACGGGGCTCGACCCGCGCGATCCGTCCTGCGGCTTCTCGCCCGACGCCCGGGACGGATGAGCGTCGCGATCGGCGCATTCGCGGTCAAGGAGATCCCGCTGTGGTTCCTGCCGGTCATCACCGCGGCGATCATCGACATCGTCGCGGGCGGGGGTGACGTCTCCGCCGTGGTGGGGTGGTTCCTCGTCGCGGCGGCCCTGCTGCTGCAGAACTACCCGAACCACATCCTGTACACGCGCAGCTTCATGACCGTGGTCCGCGACACCGGCGCCGACCTGCGGAACGCCCTCGCCGCCCGACTGCAGAGCCTCTCGATCGGATACCACTCGCGGGTCAGCTCCTCGATCGTGCAGACCAAGGTCGTGCGCGACGTCGAGAACGTCGAGCTGATGCTGCAGCAGGTCACGCATCCGCTGCTCTCGGCGACGATGGTCATGATCGGCGCTCTGGCGATGACCGCGATCGCCGTGCCGCAGTTCCTCCCGGTGTACGCGCTGGCCGTGCCGATCGCGATCGGCATCCGGTACGGCATGCGCAACCGCTCGCGCGAGCGCAATGCGGTCTTCCGCCGTGAGGTGGAGGTCTTCTCGGCACGGGTGGGCGAGATGGCGTCGCTCATCCCCGTGACCCGCGCGCACGGGCTCGAGGAGACCGCCGTCACCCGCGTGACGCACGGGGCCGAGGGCGTCCGTCGCGCGGGCCTCCACCTCGACATGCTGAACGGTCACGTCGCCTCGATCTCATGGGTCGCGATGCAGCTGCTGGGGGTCGGATGCCTCGTGCTCGCGGCGGTCTTCTCGCTCACCGGCGTGCTGCCCATCTCGCCCGGCGAGGTGGTGCTGCTCTCGACCTACTTCACCCTGCTCACGCAGGGGCTGACGCAGCTGCTCATGCTCATCCCCGTCGGGGCGCGGGGCCTCGAGTCGGTCCGCTCCATCGCCGAGGTGCTGCAGGAGCCCGACCTGGAGCAGAACGAGGGCAAGCGCCGCGTCGACCGCGTGGTCGGCGACATCCGGCTCGAGCACGCGAGCCACCGCTACGCCGGCGCGGCCGACGACGCGCTGAACGAGATCGACCTGCACATTCCGGCCGGCCGGACGTACGCGTTCGTCGGATCGTCGGGGTCGGGCAAATCCACGCTCCTCAACCTCGTGCTGGGCTTCGTCCGCGCGACGGACGGGCGTCTCACGATCGATGGGGCGGATGTGCAGGAGCTCGACCTGCGCACGGTGCGGCGTTCGGTCTCGGTCGTGCCGCAGGAGTCGGTGCTCTTCGAGGGGACCATCCGCGAGAACGTGGCGTACGGGCTGCCCGACGTCACCGACGAGCGCATCGAGCAGGCGCTCCGTGATGCCAACGCGTGGCAGTTCGTGCGCGAGCAGCCCGACGGCTGGGACACCGTGGTGGGCGAGCGCGGGGCGCGGCTGTCGGGCGGGCAGCGCCAGCGGCTCGCGATCGCGCGGGCTCTCGTGCGCGACCCCCGCATCCTGCTGCTCGACGAGGCGACCTCGGCGCTCGATCCCGAGTCGGAGGAGCTCGTGAAGGAGGCGCTCGGCCGGCTGATGGCGGGGCGGACGACGCTCGTCGTCGCGCACCGGCTGTCGACCATCCGGCAGGCCGACCGCATCGTGGTGCTCGAGCGCGGCCGCATCGTCGAGCAGGGGTCGCACGACGATCTGCTGGCGGCGTCGGGGCGCTACGCGCACCTCCACGCCACCCAGGCCTGACCCACCCCAACCACCCGTCGAGTCGCCACAAAGCGTGGGTGCCAGTGCGCCCACATCCGCAGAACCTGGCGAGTCGACGGGGGAGAGAAGGAGAGACCGATGCTCAGGGAGATCTACCGCGACCCGGTCTACGACGGGGCGACCGACCCGGTCGTGGTCATCGACCGCGCTCGGACGCGGGACGTCGGAAGCGACGGCGACGGCGACGGCGACGGCGACGGCGAGGGCGAGGGCCGGGGCGACGTCAGCTGGTGGATGTTCTACACGCAGCGGCGCGCGACGCATCCTGCACCCGGCCCGGGCGTCGCCTGGGTGCACGGCTCGCGGATCGGGGTCGCACGCTCGAGCGACGGCGTCAGCTGGACCTATGCCGGCACCCTCGAGCCGGATGCCGCGGGCCTGGCTCTGACGCCGGGCGCGCCGCCGTCGGAGGTCGACCGCACGCACTGGGCGCCGGAGGTCGTGTTCGACGGCACGGTCTGGCGCATGTTCCTCACCGAGATCGACGGCGTCCCCGATCGCTGGCCGGGGCACAGTCGGACGATCGTCGCCTACGTGTCGGACGACCTGCTGTCGTGGCGCCGCGTCGGGCCGCTCGCCCTCGCGAGCGACCGCGTGATCGATGCCGGCGTCGCGCGGACCCCCGACGGTCGCTGGCGGCTCTGGTACAAGGACGAGGCCGCCGACTCGATCACCCGCGTCGCCGTCTCGAACGACCTCGAGTCGTGGGCGGATGCCGGCATCGCGATCGGCGGTCGGCCGCACGAGGGGCCCAGCGTCTTCGAGCTCGGCGGCCGGTGGTGGATGATCGTCGACGAGTGGCGGGGGATGGGCGTGCACTCGTCGCCCGACGGGATCGCCTGGCGACGGCAGGGCGGGCCCGACGACGTCGTCCTCGGCGCGGGCTCGGTCCCGGGCAGAGGATTCGGGCACCACGGATCGCCCGTGCGCGACGGCCGCGACCTCTGGTACTACTTCTTCGCACAGCCGGCGACCACCCCGGACGCCGGCGGCGACGGCGCATCGGCATGCGATGTCGACGCCCGCCGATGCGCTGTGTACCGCGTGCGTCTGCGTGTCGACGGCGGCCGGTTGATGTGCGAGGCTGAAATGCCGAACTGAGACCGGTAACAGTCGCGGGATCACGGGTGCGGACCGGTTCCGCAGACGTTCTTGCGAAACGTTTCATGGCGTAGTACGGTTGCGGGCAAGCGCTTTCCCAACCCGGGTGGCGCTGACCTGCACACACGGACAATGGACGTTCGCGCGCACCGAGACGACGACGTTCGGCAGAGAGGACAACGATGTTCAGCAGAAAGCGGGCACTGGCCACGATCGCCATCGCGACGGGCGCCGCGCTCACCCTGGCAGGCTGCGCCGGTGGCGAGGCCCCGGCCGCCGACGCCACGTTCGACCCCGACGAGAAGGTCACCCTGAACCTCGCCTTCTGGGGCAACGACGTTCGCGCACAGCTCTACAACGAGGCGATCGAGGCGTTCAACGAGGAGTACCCGAACATCACGGTCAACGCGACCTTCCTGACCTTCCCCGAGTTCTGGGAGAAGCGTCAGACCGAGGCGGCGGGCGGCGGTCTGCCGGACGTCATGCAGTTCGATTACTCGTACCTGCGCCAGTACTCCGAGAACAACCTCCTGCTCGACCTCGAGCCCTACCTCGGCGACATCATCGCGACCGACGCCCTGCCGCAGAACATCCTCGACATCGGCGTCGTCGGCGACACGACCTACGGCATCGCGACCTCGACGAACGCCTGGGGCATGTTCACCAACCCGAAGCTCCTCGAGCAGGCCGGAGTCGAGGACTTCGCGGGCGGCTCCTGGGACGACTATGCCGACTGGATGGCGAGCGTCACCGACGCCTCGGGCGGCGCGTACTGGGGCGGGACCGACTACGCCGGCCGCATCCAGAACTTCGAGCTCCAGCTGCGTGCCGAGGGCTCGCAGCTCTTCAGCGAGGACGGCGAGCCCGGCTTCGACGAGGAGCGGCTCACCGAGTTCTGGGAGGACGGTGCCGAGCTGCGCGAGAGCGGCGCCGTGATCGGCCAGCAGCGCCTCGAAGAGGCCCTGCCGCTCTCGGGCTTCGACGCCGCCCTGACGGCGAGCGAGCTCACGTGGGACAACTTCGGAGGAGGCTACCTCGGCAACCTGGGCGAGGGCTACACCGAGCTCGGCCTCGTCGCCCCGCCCGTCACCGAGGAAGGGGCGAAGGATCTGTACCTCAAGCCCTCGATGCTCCACACGATCTCGGCGAAGACCGAGCATCCGGCGGCGGCGGCGACGCTCGTCGACTTCCTCGTCAACTCGCCGCAGTCGGGTGAGATCTTCGGCACGAACCGCGGTCTCCCGGCCTCGCAGACCGCCCTCGACGCCGCCGACCTCGACCCGCTGAGCCAGCAGGTCAAGGAGTACGAGGAGTCGATCGCCGACCGCCTCGGCGATGCCCCGCCCGTGCCGATCGTCGGCTACGGCACGATCGAGGAGGAGTTCCGCAAGCTCGGCACCGAGCTCGCCTTCGGCACCATCACGGTCGATGACGCCGTCGACCGCTTCTTCTCGCAGATGGACATCACCCTCAACGGATGACCCGCACCCGTGGGCCGGTGCTCGTCGCCGGCCCACGGACCCGCTTCCTCCCCGCATCCTCAGGAGCATCGTGACCACTACCGCCACACGGGTGATCGTCACCAAGGACTCGTCGCGTCGCGGCCTCGTCCGCAAGCAGCGTCCCGAACACCTCGACCGCCCCGGGGCCCGCAAGCGGGCCGTCCGCGAGAACATCGCGGGATACGGCTTCCTCCTGCCGTGGCTCGTCGGGTTCTTCGGCCTCACCCTCGTGCCGATGGCGTACTCGCTGTACCTGTCGTTCACGAGCTACAACATCTTCTCGCCGCCCAAGTGGATCGGCTTCGACAACTACGTCCGGCTCTTCACCAACGACCCGAGCTTCATGCAGTCCGCGCAGATCACCCTGATCTATGTGCTCGTGGGGACCCCGATCTCGCTCATCGCGGCGCTGCTCATCGCCCTG
This sequence comes from Microbacterium sp. cf332, assembly GCF_900102175.1. Classification (GTDB taxonomy): domain Bacteria; phylum Actinomycetota; class Actinomycetes; order Actinomycetales; family Microbacteriaceae; genus Microbacterium. Next base: position 1,353,782 of record NZ_FNKN01000001.1, on the reverse strand, counting down.
CTGCTCAACTACCGCGACAAGGGCGCGGCATTCTTCCGGTCTGCCTTCTACGCCCCGTCGCTGATCGGCGCCTCGGTCTCGGTCGCGATCGTGTGGCGCGCGATGTTCGCCACGAACGGCCCCGTCGACAACGGCCTGAACGTCTTCGGCATCGACCTCGGCGGCTGGATCGGAAACCCCGGCCTCATCCTGCCCATGATGATCCTGCTCGCGGTCTGGCAGTTCGGCGCGACGATGGTCATCTTCCTCGCCGGCCTCAAGCAGATCCCGAAGGAGCTGTACGAGGCGGCCGAGATGGACGGGGCCAATGCCCTGCGCCGCTTCCGTGCCGTCACGGTGCCGATGCTGTCGCCGGTCATCTTCTTCAACCTGCTGCTCGGCCTCATCGGCGCGTTCCAGGTGTTCGGATCGGCCTACATCATCTCCAACGGCACCGGCGGCCCCGCCGGCATGACCAACTTCATCACGGTCTACCTCTACAAGACCGGCTTCGCCGACGGCCGCATGGGCTACGCCGCCGCGATCGCCTGGGTCCTGCTCGTCGTCGTCGCCATCATCGCCCTCATCCTCTTCCGCACCCAGAAGTCGTGGGTGCACTACTCGGGAGACAACCGATGACCACGTCACCCACCTCACCGCTCACGAGCGAAGCCATCTTCGCCGAGCAGCAGAGCACGCCGATGCCGCCCGCGCGACGCAGAGTCAAGCGCAAGACCTGGCAGACCATCGTGTGGTTCGCCGTGCTGATCGTCATCACGGCGGTCGTGCTCTACCCGCTGGTCTGGCTGCTGCTGTCGACCTTCAAGCCCAACAGCGAGTTCGGCCAGAACATGGGCCTGCTGCCGAACGCCCCCACGATCGAGAACTACATCAAGGTCGGCGAGGGGATCGCGGGTGTGCCCATGTGGCGCTTCTTCGCCAACTCGCTGCTCATCGCCGGCGTCTCGGTCATCGGAACGGTGCTGTCGTCGGCCCTCGCGGCCTACGCCTTCGCGCGGCTGCAGTTCAAGGGACTCGGCATCCTGTTCGCCGCCATGATCGGCACGCTGCTGCTGCCGTTCCACGTCGTGATCATCCCGCAGTACATCATCTTCAACAATCTGGGGATGGTCGACACCTACTGGCCCCTCCTGCTGCCGAAGTTCCTCGCGACCGAGGCGTTCTTCGTCTTCCTGCTCGTCCAGTTCATCCGGCAGATGCCCCGCGACATGGACGAGGCCGCGAAGATCGACGGGGCGGGTCACCTCCGCATCTTCTGGTCGATCATCCTGCCCCTCATCAAGCCCGCGCTCATCACCTGCGCGATCTTCAGCTTCATCTGGGCGTGGAACGACTTCCTCGGGCCGCTGCTCTATCTCACGAGCCCGGAGAACTATCCGCTGCCGATCGCACTGCGGCTCTACAACGACCAGACCTCGTCGAGCGACTACGGCGCGACGGTCACGGCGTCGTTCATCGCGCTGGTGCCGATCCTGCTGTTCTTCATCGTCTTCCAGAAGTTCCTGGTCGACGGCGTCGCCACCCAGGGTCTGAAGGGCTAGCGGTGTCGACCGACGAGCGGCCGCGCACACGACGCGAGGAGCGTGCGGCAGCCCGCGCCGACCGTTCGGGCAGCGGTCCGACCCTCGACGCGCGTCCGCAGCTGCGGCATCCCGGTGCCGCCGGGGCGTTCGCCCTGCTCGGCGAGGTACTGCTGATCGGGCTCCTCATCGGCGTCGTCTCGCTCACCGTCGTCACGCTCCCGATCGCGCTCGCGGCCGGAGTACGGCACCTGCGACGCTATGTCGCCGCCGACGACTCGCGCCTCGCCCTGTTCTGGGCGGACGTGCGTGCCGGTCTGGTGCCGGGAGCGGCCGTCGGGCTGGGGGTGCTCGGCGCGACCCTCGTGCTGCTGCTCGACATCGACCTGGCCCGTTCGGGCTTCCTCCCGGGCGGTGCCGTGGTCGAGGCGGTCGGCTGGACGGGGCTCGCCGCGCTCGCCGTCGCCCTGCTCCTCGCCGCCGGGGCCTGGAGCCCCGAGCTCGGCTGGCGGGCCGCGATCCGTGCGATCCCGGACGCCGCTCGCGGCGACGTGGTCGGCGTCGCCTACCTCGGGGCCACCGCGGCCTTCGTCGTCGTGGTCACGTGGGCCCTTCCGCCGCTGTTCGTCGCCGGCATCGGCTGCGCCGCCCTCGCGGTCGTGGCGATCCCGGCACGCCCGCGCCGCACCTGATCCCGGATGCCCGCGCTGCGGCATCCCCACCAGACCCGTCCCCCCGGGCCGCTCCCGAAGAAAGGACTCCGATGAAGGCAACCCGCCTGCTCGCATCGATCGGCATCGTCGCCGCCGGTGCGCTGGCCCTGAGCGGATGCGGCGGCGCTCAGACGCCGACCGCCGCCGCGTTCGACCCCGACGAGAAGGTCACGCTCACCTACGCGTTCTGGGGCAACGACGACCGCGCGACGCGCTACGACGAGCTGATCGCGGCGTTCAACGAGGAATACCCCAACATCACCGTCAACGTCAGCTTCACCGACTTCCCGAGCTACTGGGAGAAGCGGCAGACCGAGGCGGCGGGCGGCGGGCTGCCGGACGTCTTCCAGTTCTCCGACAGCTACCTGCGTCAGTACGGAGAGTCGGGCAATCTGCTCGATCTCGCTCAGGTCGCCGACCAGATCGACATGACCACCTTCGACGACGGTCTGCTCGGGACGGGTGCCCTCGACGGCACGCAGTACTCGCTGCCGACCGGCTACAGCCTGTGGGCGAACTTCGTCAACGATGATCTCGTCGCCCAGGCGGGTGTCGAGGCCCCCGAGGGCGGCACCGACTTCGGCGCGTTCGACGATTGGATGGCCGAGGTCACCGACGCGACCAGCGGTGCCGTGTACGGCGGCACCGACTACACCCAGCGCATCCAGGTCTTCGAGCTGGCGCTGCGCGCCGACGGCGGCAACCTGTACACCGACGACGGGGAGCTCGGTTTCACGAAGGACCAGTTGCGCGAGTTCTGGGAGAGCGGCGACACGCTCCGCGGCGGCGTCGCCGTACCGCAGCAGCGTCTCGAGGAGCTGTCGCCCAAGTCGGGCTTCGGTGCCGCGCTCACGGCGAGCGAGATGAGCTGGAGCAACTTCCTGGGCGGGTATCTGGCCGACTCGGGCGCGTCGTCGATCTCGATCGTGGCGCCGCCGACGGCGAAGGACGGTTCGAAGGACCTCTACCGTCAGGCCGGACTCCAGGTGGCGATCTCGGCCAAGACCGAGCACCCGCAGGCGGCTGCGCTCTTCCTCGACTTCGTCGTGAACTCCGAGGCGGCGGGCGAGATCTTCGGCACCACGCTCGGCTTCCCGGCCTCGACCTCGAAGCTCGCCGGCGCGACCCTCGAGGGACCGGACAAGCAGGTCGCCGACTACATCGAGTCGGCGGCCGACCGCATCGGCGACGCTCCGCCCGTGCCCGTCGCCGGATACGGCTCGCTCGAGCAGACGTTCTGGGAGCTCGGCAAGTCGCTGGGCCTCGGAACCACCTCGGTGGACCAGGCTGTGGACCAGTTCTTCTCCGAAGCCGAGGTCGTCCTGGGCTGAGGCCGACCCCGTCGGGGATGCCGCGCGCGGATGCGCGGCATCCCCGCTGACCCGAGGAAAGACATGACGCCGACGAACGCCGCCATCGACCCCCGCTTCGAGATCTCCCGCATCGACCGCCGCATCTTCGGCGGGTTCGTGGAGCACCTCGGACGTCACATCTACGACGGCATCCACGAACCCGGTCATCCGGCAGCGGATGCCGACGGGTTCCGAGCGGATGTCGTCGAGCTCGTCCGCGAGCTCGGGGTGTCGACCATCCGCTACCCCGGCGGCAACTTCGTCTCGGGCTACCGGTGGGAGGACGGCGTGGGACCGCACGACGAGCGCCCGCGCCGCCTCGACCTCGCGTGGCACTCCACCGAGACGAACGAGGTGGGCCTGCACGAGTTCGCGCGCTGGCTCGAGCTCGTCGGGAGCGACCTCATGCTCGCGGTCAACCTCGGCACGCGGGGCACGCAGGAGGCGATCGATCTCCTCGAGTACGTCAACTCCGACGCCGACACGTCGTGGACCCGCCAGCGCGCCGCGAACGGTCGTCGCGACCCCTTCGCGGTGCGCATGTGGTGTCTCGGCAACGAGATGGACGGGCCGTGGCAGCTGGGTCACCGCAACGCCGACGACTACGGCAAGCTCGCGTCGCGTACGGCGAAGGCCATGCGGATGCTCGACCCCGACATCGAGCTGGTCGTCTGCGGCTCGTCCGGCAGCGGGATGCCGACCTTCGGGTCGTGGGAGCGCACGGTGCTGGAGCACACGTTCGACGACGTCGACTTCATCTCCTGCCACTCGTACTACCAGGAGCGTTTCGGGAACGCCCAGGAGTTCCTCGCGTCGGGCGTCGACATGTCGCGCTTCATCGCCTCGGTCGTCTCGATCGCCGACGCGGTCGCGGCGACGAAGAAGAGCGACAAGCGCATCATGATCTCCTTCGACGAGTGGAACGTCTGGTACCTCCACAACGACGAGGGCGGCCAGGACGACAAGCCGCGCGAGCCGGGCTGGCCCGTGGCTCCGCGCCTGCTCGAAGACCGGTACAGCGCGCTCGATGCGGTCGTGTTCGGCGATCTGCTCATCACGCTGCTCCAGCACAGCGACCGCGTGCGGTCGGCGTCGCTCGCGCAGCTCGTCAACGTCATCGCCCCGGTGATGACCGAGCCGGGCGGACCCGCGTGGCGGCAGACGACCTTCCACCCCTTCTCGCTCACCTCGCGGCTGGCGGGGGAGCGCGCGATCTCGGTGCCCGTGCTCTCGGGGTCGTTCGAGAGCGAGCGCTTCGGCACGGTGCCCAACGTCAATGCCGTGGCCACCGTCGACGACGCGGGCGCGACGCTGTTCGTCGTGAACCGGTCGACGGGCGACGGCGAGGACCTCCGCATCGACGTGTCGGCACTCGCAGCGGCGGGCGCGGGCGTGTCCGTCATCGAGTCGCACCTGCTGCACGACGACGACCGATACGCCGCGAACACGCTCGACGAGCCCGAGCGCGTCGGGGTGGTCCCGGTGCCGGGGATCTCCGTCGAGGACGGCGTCCTGTCGCTGTCTCTGCCGCCGATCTCGTGGGCGGCCGTGCGGCTGGGGTGACGCGGCCCGGCATCCGTCGGGCTCAGGCTTGCGTCCGCGGACGGCGGGCATCTACAGTATGGGAAAGCGCTTACCACCTGATCCGGTGAGCGGATGAAGCAAAGGAACGCCCGTGTCAGAGACGACCACCCTCAGCCCCGCGCCGGAGACGGCGACCGCCCCGCAGGTCCGCGAGATCGGCATCATCATGAACGGCGTCTCCGGCCGCATGGGCTATCGCCAGCACCTCGTCCGCTCGATCCTCGCGATCCGTGACCAGGGCGGCATCGAGCTGGCCGACGGCACGAAGGTGACGGTGAAGCCGCTCCTCGTCGGACGCAGCGCGGCCAAGCTCGCCGACCTCGCGGCCAAGCACGACATCGAGGACTACACGACCGATCTCGACGCCGCCCTCGCCGATCCGCGCTGGGAGATCTACGCCGACTTCCTCGTCACGAAGGCTCGCGCGTCCGCGCTGCGCAAGGCGATCGCCGCCGGCAAGACGATCTACACCGAGAAGCCCACCGCCGAGTCCGTCGACGAGGCGCTCGAGCTGGCCAAGCTCGCCGCCGAGGCGGGCGTCAAGACCGGCGTCGTTCACGACAAGCTCTACCTGCCGGGTCTGCAGAAGCTCAAGCGCCTCATCGACTCCGGCTTCTTCGGCCGCATCCTCTCGGTGCGCGGCGAATTCGGCTACTGGGTGTTCGAGGGCGACTGGCAGCCCGCGCAGCGCCCGAGCTGGAACTACCGCGCCGAGGACGGCGGAGGCATCATCGTCGACATGTTCCCGCACTGGAACTACGTGCTCGAGAACCTCTTCGGCGGGGTCAAGACCGTCTACGCCCAGGCCGCCGTCCACATCGCGGACCGCTGGGACGAGAAGGGCGAGCACTACACCGCGACGGCGGAGGATGCCGCCTACGGCGTCTTCGAGCTCGAGGGCGGCGTCGTCGCGCAGATCAACTCGTCGTGGACCGTCCGCGTCAATCGCGACGAGCTCGTCGAGTTCCACGTCGACGGCACGCACGGCTCGGCCGTCGTGGGTCTTTTCGGCGCGAAGATCCAGCCGCGCAACGCCACCCCGAAGCCGGTGTGGAACCCCGATCTCGAAGACACGCACGACTACGACGCCGACTGGCAGAACGTGCCCACCAACGACGTCTTCCTCAACGGCTTCCGCCAGCAGTGGGAGGAGTTCCTCGTCTCCTACGTGACGGAGACGCCCTACGAGTTCGACCTGCTCGCCGGCGCCCGGGGCGTGCAGCTCGCCGCGGCGGGGCTGCAGTCGAGCCGCGAGGGCCGCAAGGTCGAGCTGCCGGCTCTCGACATCTGAGCGCCGCACGATGACCCGGCTCACCCTCCTCGGCGCCGACGGCGCCGTCACCTCCGTCCCCCTCGCCGAGGCCCCCGGCTTCGCCCGGCCGGAGACCGCGCTGCGCAGTCGCGTCGCATACGCTGCGGCGCACGTCGTCCCCGTCGTCTCGGCCGACAACACCCCCGGCCGGCCGGCGCAGATCGACTGGGACGCCACCCTCGGCTTCCGCCGCGCCGTGTACTCCTGGGGGCTCGGCGTCGCCGACGCCATGGACACCGCGCAGCGCAACATGGGGCTGGATGCCCAGGCCACGCGCGAGCTCATCGCCCGCTCGGCGGAGGTCGCGCGCGAGGAGGGCGGCTCGGTCGTCGTCGGCGTCAACACCGACCACGTCGACGACGAGCACATCTCGCTCGACCAGGTCGTCGACGCCTACAAGAGCCAGCTCGCCTTCACCGAGGACCAGGGCGCGGGCCCGGTCCTCATGGCGTCGCGGCACCTCGCCCGAGCGGCGTCGTCGGCCGATGACTACCGCCGCGTGTATCGCGAAGTACTCGCCGCGGCATCGGGACCCGTCGTCCTGCATTGGCTCGGAACCGCCTTCGACCCCAGCCTCGCGGGCTACTTCGGGTCGCCCGACTGGCGCGCGGCATCCGACGTCCTCGTCGAGATCATCGGTGAGAACTCCGACAGAGTCGCGGGCGTGAAGATGAGCCTGCTCGACGCGTCGTCGGAGGTCTCGGTGCGCGAGCGTCTGCCCGAGGGCGTGCGCATGTTCACGGGCGACGACTTCAACTACGTCGGCCTCATCGGGGGCGCTGACGTGCCGGAGGCGACCCAGCCCGAGCGCGACCCGGCCTCGACGCGGCAGCACTCGGACGCGCTGCTCGGCGCGTTCGCCGCGATCACGCCCGTCGCATCGGCCGCGATCCAGGCCCTCGATGCGGGCGACCCCGACCGGTACCTCGCGATCCTCGGGCCCACCGAGGAGCTCAGCCGGCAGGTCTTCGCGGCCCCGACGTTCTACTACAAGACCGGTGTGGCCTTCCTGTCGTGGCTGAACGGCCACCAGGCGGCGTTCCAGATGGTGGGCGGTCTGCACTCGGCGCGCAGCCTGCCGCACCTCTCGCGCATCGTCGAGCTCGCCAACGCCGCCCACGCCCTCGAGCAGCCGGAGCTCGCCGCCGACCGCTGGCACGCGATGCTGCGTCTGAACGGGGTCGAGGCATGAGCGTCGATCCGCGGTTGTCGATCAACCAGGCCACCATCAAGCACGCTGACCTCGCCACCGCCCTCCGCGTCACCGCTGATGCCGGGATCGAGGCGATCGGACTGTGGCGCGAGCCCGTGCAGGAGGTCGGCCTCGCGACGGCGGCCGCCATGCTGACCGACTCGGGCCTGCGGTTCACCACCCACTGCCGGGCCGGCTTCTTCACGATGCCGGAGGGCCCCGCCCGGCGTTCCTCGATCGACGACAACCGCGTCGCGATCGAGGAGGCGGCCGTGCTCGCCGCCGCCGGTGCACCGGGTTCGACCGCGATCCTGGTGCTCGTCGCGGGCGGGCTGCCCGAGGGCTCGCGCGACATCGTCGGGGCGCGGGAGCGCGTCCGCGACGCCATCGGCGAACTCGCGCCGCACGCCAAGGCCGCGGGGGTGACGCTGGCGATCGAGCCGCTGCATCCGATGTTCGCCTCCGATCGCTGCGTCGTCTCGACGCTCGGACAGGCCCTCGACATCGCCGCCGGTTTCGAGCCCGCTGTCGTCGGCGCGACCGTCGACACGTTCCACATCTTCTGGGACCCCGACGTGCTGCCCGCGATCGAGCGCGCCGGACGCGAGGGGCGTATCGCGACCTACCAGGTCTGCGACTGGAGGACGCCGCTTCCCGCCGACGTGCTCCTGAGCCGGCACTACCCCGGCGACGGGGTGATCGACTTCGCGGCGCTGACCCGGGCGGTGGAAGCCACGGGCTACGACCGCGACATCGAGGTCGAGATCTTCAACGCCGACATCTGGGCCGCCGATCCGGCCGCCGTGGTGCGCCGCACCGCCGAGGCGTTCGGCGACGCCGTCGCACCGCACCTCTCGGGCGCGCGGACCCTCACCGCATAGACTCGGCTCGTGGGACAGACCGGGATGTCGCCGCGTGGCTCGGCCACGCTGCACGATGTGGCGAGGGAGGCCGGGGTGTCGCTCGCGACCGCCTCGCGCGCGCTGAACGGCTCGACCCGTAAGGTCGCCGATGCCTACCGCGAACGCGTCGAGGCGGCCGCGGCACGGCTCGGCTACACCGCCAACCTGTCGGCGCAGGCGACGGCCCGCGGCACGTCCGCGATCGTGGCGCTGCTGGTGGCCGACATCGCCGACCCGTACTTCGGGCAGCTGGCGGCGGGCGTCGCCCGCGGCGCCGACGAAGCGGGCCTCGTCGTCACCGTCGCCATCACCGAACGCGACCCCGCGCGCGAGCTGCGGCTCGTCCGCGCCCTGCGGGGCCAGCGCCCCCGCGGCATCATCCTGGCAGCCTCGCGCACTTCGCGCGAGATGTCGGACGAGCTGCGCACCGAGCTCGACCTCATCGCCGCGAGCGGCGGCACCGTCGTCGCGCTGGGACCGGGAGCCCCCGGCATCCGGAGCGTCGCCATCGACAACCGCGGCGGCGCCCGCGAGCTCGGCGCCGCGCTCGCGGAGCGCGGCTACCGCTCGGCGATCGTGCTCGCCGCCGCCGACGGCGTCGTGACGAGCGACGACCGCCTCGACGGTTTCCGCGAGGGCTTCACCGGCGGCGGGGGAGCGGAGCCGCGTGTGTACCGCGGGGGCTTCAGTCGCGAGTCCGGGTCCGAGGCCATGGACGCCGCCCTCGCCGACGGCGTCGAACCCGGCACCGTCGTGTTCGGCATCAGCGACGTCGTCGCGATCGGAGCGCTCACCGCCGTACGTGCCGCCGGTCGCGAGCCCGGCGCCGACATCGCACTCGCCGGCTTCGACGACATCCCCACGGGACGCGACGTCACCCCGCCGCTCACGACCGTGCGCGTGCCGCTGCCCGAGGTCGGATACCGTGCCCTGCGCGCGGCGGTCGACGGCGACGACGACGCTGCGGCCGCCCTGCCGCTCGAGGTGCTCGTGCGCGAGAGCACGCCGCCCCGGAGCTCGTGACGTGACGCACGTCGTCGTCGCGATCGACAGCTTCAAGGGGTCGATCTCGGCCGCCGCCGCCGCTCGCGCACTCGCCGACGGATGGGCGACGGTCGACGACGCCGCGCGTCTCGAACTGCGCCCGATGGCCGACGGCGGCGAGGGCACCCTCGACGCGTTCGCCACCGCCGTCTCGGACACCCGACGGGTGCCGGTGACCGTGACCGGACCCGCGGGGACGCCGGTCGCCGCATCCTGGCTGAGGCTGCCGGCGGGCGACGGACGATCCCCGGGCCGGCCCGGTGGGCCGGTGGGCGTGGTCGAGCTCGCGTCGACGTCGGGGATCGAGCTGCTGGGCGAGCAGCGCCGCGGCCTGGACGCCGACACGACCGGTTTCGGCCAGGCGATCGCCGCCGCCCTCGACGCGGGCGTCGATCGGCTCGTGCTCGGCATCGGCTCGAGCTCGTCGACCGACGGCGGAATCGGGATGCTGCGCGCGCTCGGCGCGCGGTTCACGGACGCGGCCGGCCGCGACGTCGCTCCCGGTGCCCGGGGCCTGGCCGACATCGCGCATGTCGACCTGTCGGGCCTGCGACCGCTGCCCGCGGGCGGTGTCGACGTGCTCACCGACGTCTCGAACCCGTTGCTCGGCGCGGCCGGGGCCGCCGCCGTGTTCGGTCCGCAGAAGGGGCTCGACACCGCGGAGGTGGCAGCCGCCGATGCGGGGCTGAGCCGGCTCGCCGACCTCGTGCCCGCGGGCGGGTCGCACGCCGTCGCACCCGGCGCGGGGGCAGCGGGCGGGACCGGGTTCGGGCTACTGGTCTGGGGCGCGCGCCTCGCGCCGGGCGCGCGCGAGGTCTCGTCGCTCATCGGCCTCGCCGACGCCATCGCCGACGCCGACCTCGTCGTCACGGGCGAGGGCGCGTTCGACGGCCAGTCCGCGGCGGGCAAGGTTCCCGCGTATGTCGCCGAGCTCGCCGCGCAGGCCGGGGTGGCGGTGGCGCTCGTCGCGGGACGCATCGCCCCCGACGCCGACACCGCGGCGTTCGTGGCATCCGTCTCACTCACCGACCTGGCGGGTTCCGCCGCGGCGTCGCTCGGCGACCCCGCCCGCTGGCTCCGCGCGGCCGGCGCAGCGCTCGCGCGGTGACTAGCCCGAGTGAACGGGTTCGCCGCGAGCGCACGGCTTGCTCACGCGGGAAGGTCGTTCACCGGGCGCTTGGCCGTGCATTGAGTGAATGATGCGAGGACGCCGGGGCGGGCTCGGGGCGGTGGACGCCGCGCGGGCGGTAGCCGAGCGCGTCCGAGACGCCGAGGAGGTCGGCGAGGTACCAGACGATCGCGAGCCACATCTCGGTTCCCTGCAGGCCCGGCTCCGTGTCGGCGAGCCGGAAGCTCATGCCCGCGCCCGCTCGCCATCCGTCGAGGGCCTGCCCGAGCAGACGTGCCGCGAGCTCCTCGACCTCGGCGCGGCGGTAGCCGCTCGCGCGGGTGAGCCACAGGGGATGCGCGACGTCGAGCACGTTGCAGGCATCGAGCCGCGACGGCGCGAACCAGCGGTCGTCGCGCGCGTGGCGGAGCACCGTGTCGACGACCGCGTCCGGATGCGGCACCGGGACGCCGTGCTGCGCGAACGTGCCCCGCGAGGCCCGGTAGAAGCCGTTGACGACGAGCAGCAGACCGCGGTCGGCGGAGGGCTGGCCCCACATGCCGCTCACGGCATCCGCACGCGTCACGAGCCATCCGAAGAGGGCCTCGGGCACGCCCGGCGCGACCCGGTCGCCTCGCCGTCGCGCCCAGAGCAGAGCCGTGCCCATCGCATCGACGTGGTGGCCGGCATTCCAGGGATCGGTGTCCCAGGGCAGGGCCTCGAGCCTCGCGATGACCGAGTCGGCCGTGGCCTCGGTGATCAGCCCGACGGGGTCGGCGAACTCCGACCCCAACAGGTCGAGCGCGTACCCGGTCGAGAGCACGTGATAGGCCGTGTCACCGTCGTCCCAGCCCGGGTGGTCTCGTGCGTCGAGAGGCGGTACGGCGCCCGTCGCCGGGTCCTGCCAGCCGCGCAGCCGGGCCGCGAGCTCCGCAGGATCGCTTCCGGGCGGCACCGTCCCCAGCAGAAGATCGGCGACCTCGACCGCGTCGCCCTGCGCGCGCACCGTGGGCCGGGCGCCCGGATGGTCGACGTACAGACCCGACGCCGCATCGTGCGAGCGCCCCAGCACGGCCTCCGCGTCGGCGCGGGCGCGGTCCGCGAAGGCGGACACGCGCGCGTGCAGCCCCTCCGCGTCGGGTGCGGCGTCGACGGGCGGCACCCGCCACCGCAGCAGACGGGCGGGGTTGCCGCCGACGATGGCGCCCGCGGGCACGTCCTTGGTGACGACGGCTCCCGCTGCGAGCACGGCCGAGGCGCCCACGGTGACCCCGTCGAGCACGACGACGTGCGAGCCGATCCAGACGTCGTCGCCGATGCGGATGCCGCGGCTCGTGAGCGGCTGCCGGAACACGGGCGTGCCCGGCTCCATCGAGTGATTGAACCCGAGCACCGAGCTGTGCGCGCCCATCCGCACGCCATCGCCGAAGACCACGTCGCCGCGGACGACGGTCGCGGGATTCACCGAGCAGTCCGCACCGATCCGCACGGTTCCGGTGAGGTACGCCCCGGCGGCGACGTACGAGCGGTCACCGAGCGCGAGCGTCTCGGCATCGAGCGCCGCGAGCTCCGAGACGAAGCACTCGGCGCCGATCGTCCACCCCGCGTTCTCGTCGACGAGAGCCGCCTGGTGCTCGTGCTGGCGTCGACGGCTCTCATCGGATGCCGTGGACCAGAAGTCCCACGGCGAATAGTCGTGACGATCGATCACGCGGGGTCTTCCGTCCGCGGCGCGACCGTCGACTCGCGGACCACGAGCGTGGGGTTGAGCATCACCCGGCGGGTGGGGCGCCCGGGGTCGGCCATGCGCGACACGAGCAGCTCGACCGCCGTCTCGCCGACGCTCACACGCGGGGGTGCGATAGCGGTGAGCGCGGGGGTGAACAGCTCGGCGACCTCGTCGTCGTAGGCGACGATCGACAGGTCGGCGGGCACCGAGATGCCGCGGTTGAGCGCGAGGTCGACGAACGCCATCGCCTCGGGGTCGGAGTGGACCAGCAAGGCGGTGACGCCGCTGCCGAGCGCCCGGTCGAGCGTCGTGTCGACCGCGGCCGAGAACTCCGGGCTCGCCCGATCGGGAAGCGTGGTCTCGATGTGCTGCGCGGGGGTGAGTCCCAGCTCCTCGCAGGCCGCCTGCCATCCGGCGGCGATCTTGCGGGAGGTCGGCGAGTTGCGCGAGAGCACGAGCCCGACCTTGCGGTGACCGAGCGACGCGAGGTGGCGCGCCGCGAGGACGGCGCCGAGCGCGTGGTCGGTCGTGACCGCTTCGACGGGCACGCCGGCGGGCTGCACGATCGCTTCGCGTTCGACGAGCACGCTCGGGGTGCCGCACTCGGCGAGCCACTGGACCACGTCCTGCGAGTGCGGCGTGTCGGTGTTGGGCGCGACGATCAGGCCGCGGATGTCGCCGCTCGCGACGAGGCGCTCGAGCACCGGTCGCTCGTCCTGCAGCTCGTACGACGCCCCGCGCAGCTGGACCTTGAGGCCGTGCCGGCGCGCCGCGGTCTCCATGCCGCGCACGACCCCCGGCCAGTAGAAGTTCAGCGAGGGCACGAGGACGGCGATCGATCCCGCGGACGTCTCGACCGTGGCCGGCGAGCCGGCGGTGTGCCCCTGCTGCCCGCTCGTGGGGATCGCCCCGCCGTGCACGCGCTGCAGCAGTCCCTCCTGCTCCATCTGAGCGAGATCGCGGCGCAGGGTCACGGTCGCGGCGCCGAGCTCGTCGGTCAGCTGCGAGATGCGCACCGCGCCCTCGCGCTCCATCGCCGCGAGGATGTGCGCGCGTCGTTCGGCAGCCAGCAGCGCCGGTGTGGGGTCGGTCATGGTCGCTCGTCCTCGTTCCGTTCCTGTTCTACCGTGACACGCAGGTCGGTGCGATCATCGACGCCGATATCGAGTCTCGTGAGCCGCGGCCCCCACACATCCGACAGCATCGGATCCGCCAGCGGCCGGATGTCCACCTCGTACGGCGCGTCGGCGGGCCATGAGACGCGGACTGCCCGCGCAGCGTCGACCGGCACGATGCGCGCCCATCCCGGTCCGCAGGTGACGGTGCCCGCGAGCAGCAACCGTACGCGAGTGCCGGTGCGAGCGCCCGCCCAGCGGTCGTCGACCTCCACGCGGCCGGTCGTGCGGTCGAGCGTCGCCCGGCGGCGCCAGGTGTCGACGGCTCCGACGGGGTAGGCGCCGCCGATCTCGATGTCGAGGCCCGACGACTCGTCCGATCGGATGATGCGTGCGTCGCTCGCGCGGAAGCCCGCCCCGGCAGGCTGTGTCTCGCCCGATACGCGGGGAACGCTGTGCCACTCGCTCTGCATCGTCCAGATCGCGTAGCGGTCGGGACCGAACGTCTGCGCCGTGTAAGTGGGCCGGCCCGCGTCGACCACGACGGGCACGCCGTCCGAGGCGACGATGATCGATCCGACGTCGTTGTGGTTGTGGTTCTCGTCGTTGTGTCCGCCCTTGATTACGAGCGTCAGGCCCGTGGTCGACCCGCGGCTCGGCCGTGCGAGTGCCACCTGCGTCGAGGGCAGCCACACATCACGGGGGAGGGGCGCGGATGCCGCGCCGGCGCTCAGCCACTCGCCGTCGGTGACCGCTCGCAGCAGCCGGCCGAGCCCGGCGTCCTCCGTCGCGCGCGTGCCGGCATCGGCCGCCTGGGCTGCGGCGTGGCGGCGGGCGTCGTCGTCGCCGACGACGCGAGCGGCGCGGTGCAGGGCGTGCCAGGGCTGGTCCGTCGGGGGACGCGCGGGGCCGTCGGCCAGGTTGACGTACCACCGCCCGCCCAAATGGGAGCGGTGAGGGAAGGCGACGGTCTCGCGCAGGGCGGACACGAGGGGCGCCGGGTTCCAGGCGCCGTCGGTCGCGTGGGCGAGCAGGTCGAGCGCCTCCAGCGCGCGGCAGGCGCCGTTCCACCAGTAGGCGTAGCCCTCGTCGATCGCGCCGTCCTCGGGCAGCGCGGCGACGTAACGGTCGATCCCCTCGGCCGCGAGCATGACGACGCGGTCGCGGCGCGGCCCGGCGTCGAGCAGCGCGAGCGCAGCGACGAGCACGTTGCCGTGGATCCAGGGATTCCAGTTGTGCACGTGTCCGTCGAGCCCGATCCAGTGCCAGTCTCGCCGCCGCAGGAAGGGGTCGATGACGCGCGTCTCGGCCTCGTGGCGGATGCGGGCGCGGAGGCCCGGATACGTTCCGTCGAGTCGGTCTCCGAGCAGGTGGTCGATCCAGGCGAGCTGCGCGACGACCTCGCCGGCTCCGAGGTCGAGGAACGGGTCGGTCACCGTGGACAGGACCGCGCCGCGCCGCGCGTGCGAGTCGTCGTGCGCGGGCCAACACCACGACGACTGCTCGGCGAGGAGCCAGACGCCGTCTGCGACCTCGTCGAGCCAGGCGGGGTCGTCGTCGACCGCCGCGAGCACCGCGGCGCGGCTCAGCCGTCGCTGGCGGGCGAAGACGGCCTGCTCGTACCCGTCGCGATCGCCGTCGCGGTGCACGCGCACGGCGGAGCTCGCGAGCACATGCGGCCAGGGTGCGCGGAGGTCGGCGGCGGCGCGTGCTCGCAGAGGATCGAGCACTTCGGCCGGAATGGCCGCGCCCCACCCGGGCGCGGCGCTCGGCACCGGAAGCGCCCGCGACGGGGGTCGCAGCTCGGCTGCCACGCCCGCGCAGACGGCGGCGAGGGGACCGCGGAAACGGTCGGTGTCCCACTGCACGAGGCCTCCTTCGACGATGTCAGGCATCTCGAACGGTGCGTGTTGCCATCTCGAGAAACGATCAGAATCGATCATAAGGAAACGAAGAAGATCTTGCAATGATCGAATCAGGTTGCTAACCTCCGAATCGGTCGCGATCGACGATGACGACCGAGAAGCCCTTCGAAGGAGAACCGGTGACTTCCGAGCACCCGAGCCCGCCCCACGGCGAGACGGTCCGCGCTGCATGGCTCGCCCGCGCCGACGTTCTGCTCGACTCCGCCCGCCGCCACGCGTCGCCCGGTGGCGGCCGCATCCACTTCCCCGGCGCCGAGGGCGGCTACGGTCGCGCCGTCGACGGCCTCGAGGGGTTCGCCCGCACCTTCCTGCTCGCGGGATTCCGCATCGCCGGAGCACGCGGCGAGGGCGTCGACGAGCTCATCGCGCACTACGCCCGCGGCATCGTGTGCGGGGTCGATCCGGAGGCGCCCGACCGCTGGGTCCGCATGGACGAGCACGCTCAGGCGAAGGTCGAGGCCGCCTCGATCGCCCTCGTCCTCGATCTCACCCGCCCCTGGATCTGGGACCGGCTCGATGCCGTCACGCAGCAGCGCGTCGTGGACTACCTCGCGCCGGTCGTCGGAGACGACACCTACCCGCAGACCAACTGGGTGTGGTTCCGCATCGTCGTCCAGACCTTCCTGCGGTCGGTCGGCGGTCCGTGGTCGGCCGACGACATCGCCGCCGACCTCGCCCGCCACGACTCGTTCGTGCGCGAGGGCGGGTGGCTCTCCGACGGCGCGGAGCGCTCGTACGACCACTACGTCGGCTGGGCGTTGCACGTCTACCCGATCCTGTGGTCCCGGATGTCGGGCGCCGCCGACCTCGCGGCGGGCCGCACGGGTGCGGACATCGCGCGTCTCGACGCATTCCTCCACGACGCGCTCGCTCTCGTCGGCGGTGACGGCTCACCCCTCATCCAGGGTCGTAGCCTCATCTACCGTTTCGCGGCGGCCGCCCCGTTCTGGGCCGGCGTCATCGCGGACGTGCCCTCGCACAGCCCGGGCCGCCTCCGCCACGCCGCTGATCGACTCGTGATGCACTTCGCCGGCCGGGGCGCCCCGGATGCCGACGGCATTCTCACGATGGGCTGGCACGGCACGTGGCGCGCGCTGGCGCAGTCGTACTCGGGTCCGGGCTCCCCCTACTGGGCGGTCAAGGGATTCCTCGGGCTGCTGCTGCCCGCCGACCACCCGGTGTGGAGCGCCGTCGCCGAGCCCCTGCCGGTCGAAGAAGGCAACGTTCTCCGGGCGATCGTCTCTCCCGGCTGGATCGTCTCGGCCACCGCTGCCGACGGCATCGTCCGTGTCGTCAACCATGGCACCGACCACGCCTTCCCCGAGGCGCGCACGGCCGACTCCCCGCTCTACGCGCGCCTCGGCTATTCGACCGCGACCTCGCCGATCCTCGACGAACGCGGCTGGGTCGAGCCGCTCGAGCAGTCCGTGGCGCTCGTCGAGGCCGACGGACGCGCGACCCACCGCACGGCCATGACACTGCTGAGCGTGCGACTCCAGGACGACGCGGACGGGCGCGTCGGCATCGGCGCGTCGACCTGGGACGCGCACCTCGTGACGCCGGCTCCCGCGACCCATCGCCACGGGTCGGGCCTGGCCGGGGAGGTCACGACGGTGGGCACCGTCACGACCACCTCGATCGTCCGCGGCGCGTCCGAGGTGCGCATCGTCGTCGTCGGCGACCTCGCCCCCGGTCGGGACGCCGACGCGCTGCGTCTCCGCCTGGGCGGCTGGCCGCTCTCGGGCGACGAAGTCGTCGGCGGCACCGATGACACCGGTTCATGGGTGTCATCGCGGGGTCTCAGCAGCGGCATCCGCTCGATCACCCCGCACGGCGTCGCCGGACTCGTCTCGCGGGCCGACGCCGACCCGCTCGGCGTCCGCACCCTCGTGCCCACCATCGAGCACGCGGTGCGCGTCGGGGAGCCCGTCGTCACCCTGCTCGATCTCGCCGGGGGACAGCGCAGCGCGCCGTCCGCCGCCGTCGACGTCGACGGCGCGACGGTCACGGTCACCTGGCCCGACGGCGTCCGCACCGTGAGCCGTCTCACCGACTCCGAATCGCCCGCCCCGGCGCTTCGGCACCACGAGGTCCGACGTGGGACCTCGCACGCAATCGCAAAGGAGCAGCACGCATGAAGCGCAAGTTCGCAGCCGCAGCGGGGATGGCGGTCGTCGCCACCCTGTCGCTCGCCGCCTGCGGCGGGGGATCCGAGCCCGCCCAGACCGCCGACGGCCCCGTCACCCTCACCCTTTCGGGGTGGAGCCTCGACACGACGCCCGAGTTCCAGGTGCTCGCCGACGCCTTCCACGAGAAGAACCCCGAGGTCACCGTCGAGCTCAAGCAGTACGACGCCGCCGAGTACAACACGCTGGTCACCGCAGACCTGGCCGCGGGCGTCGGACCCGACATCATCACCCAGAAAGAGGTGAAGTTCGTCACGACGTTCCAGGAGGGCGGCCAGCTCATGGACGTCTCCGACGTCGAGCTGCCCGACGGTGTCGGCGGCGCCTCGTCGTACGAGGTCGACGGCACGGCGTACGGCGTCCCGTACCGCCAGGACCGCTGGGTCCTGTTCTACAACAAGGCGCTCTTCGACGCCGCGGGCCAGGAGTACCCCGACGGCTCGTGGACGTGGGAGGACTACGACACCGCGGCCGAGGCGATCACCACGGCGGGGGTCGCGAATGGCACATACCAGCACCGCTGGCAGTCGACCGTGCAGGGCTTCGCGTCGGCGCAGGAGGACACCGACGTGCTCTCGGGCGACTACGGATACTTCGCCGACTACTACGACCGCGTCCTCGGCCTGCAGGACGCCGGCGCCCAGGTCGACTTCAACACCTCGACGGCCAACCAGCTCACCTACCAGGGCGAGTTCGGCACGCAGAAGGCGGCCATGCTGCCGATGGGCACGTGGTACGTCGCCACCCTGATCTCGCAGCAGGCCTCGGGCGAGGCGAACGACTTCGAGTGGGGCATCGCGCCGATCCCGCAGCTCGACTCGTCGACCACCGGCACGGACGGCACCCCGGTGACCTTCGGCGACCCCACCGGCTTCTCGATCAACGCCAACATCGACGGCGCCAAGGTGCAGGCGGCGAAGGACTTCCTCGCCTACGCCGCGAGCCTCGAGGCCGCCGAGGAGCTGGCGAAGATCGGCATCACCCCGGCCGCGTCGAACGACGCCGTGACCGAGGCGTACTTCGCCGTCGACGGCGCGCCGACCGACGACCTGTCGAAGTTCGCGTGGTCGACGGGCGACGTCCACCCCGAGAACCCGACGTCGAACAAGACCGCGTCGATCCAGAACATCCTCAACGACATGCACAGCGCGATCCTGTCGGGCTCGACCCCGGTCGAGCAGGCCATCAGCGAGGCCGAGGATCGCGTCGCCAACGAGGTCGGTCTCGACTGACCCCGCGTGCCGTCGCCTCGTCGACGGTACCCCGCGGCCGGCGCGGCGTACCCGCGCCGGCCGCATCCCCCGCCGTCCTCCCCAGGAGACACCATGACCACCACCGCCGCCTCTCCGAAGGCGCGCCGCTCCGAGCCGACGCAGCGACGCAGACGTTCGAAGCTGACCGTGCGCAACACGCTGCTGGGTTGGAGCTTCATCCTGCCCAACTTCGTCGGCTTCGCCCTGCTGACGCTCGTGCCGGTCGTCACGCTCTTCTACATGTCGCTGACGAACTGGAACATCTTCGGTACGGCGAACTGGGTCGGGCTCGCCAACTTCGAGCGGCTGCTCGGCGACGGCAGCTTCCGCATCTCGTTCGTCAACACCCTCTATTACGCCGCGCTGCACATCCCGCTGACGATCATCGCCTCGCTCGGTCTCGCGCTGCTGCTGAACAACAAGCTGCGGGGGGTCGCGTTCTTCCGCACCGCGGCGTTCTTCCCCTACATCACCTCGATCGTCGCGATCGCCGTGGTGTGGAACCTGCTCTTCAGCCCCGAGTACGGCCCCATCAACGAGATACTCCGCGCGGTCGGCATCGCCAACCCGCCCGGGTGGCTCACCTCGTCGGAGTGGGCGATGCCCGCCGTGGTCGTCGTCAGCACGTGGCGCGACATGGGCTACTACATGATCCTCTTCCTCGCCGGGCTCCAGACCGTGCCTCGAGAGCTCTACGAGGCCGCCCGCATGGACGGCGCGAACGCCTGGGAGCGGTTCGTGAACGTCACTCTCCCGTGCCTGCGGCCGACGATGTTCTTCGTCACCGTGATGCTCACGATCAACTCGTTCAAGATCTTCGACCTCATCCTCGTGATGACCGAGGGCGGGCCGGGTCAGTCGACGCTCGTCATCTCGCAATTCATCTACCGCAAGGGGTTCGAGGAGAACCAGTTCGGCTACGCCTCCGCGGCCGCCGTGGCGCTCTTCTTCCTCTGCATCCTCGTGACCATCCTCCAGTTCATCTGGAACAAGCGGAGGAACGTCTGATGACGAATCTTCTCGTGCCCCAGGACGACCGCCGGGCGCTGCGCAAGATCGCGGCCGACGGTCTGCCCGAAGGCCATCGCCCCGACAGCATCACGCCGTTGCGCCGCATCGGTCGCATCGCCGGATACATCGCGCTGATCATCGCGGCCGCGGCCCTGCTGCTGCCGTTCTTCTGGATGATCATGAGCTCGCTGAAGTCGGCCAACGAGGTCTTCTCGGTGCCGATCCAGTGGATCCCCGAGGTCTTCGTCTGGCAGAACTACGTCGACATCTGGTCGCAGTCGGGGATGCTGACCTGGATCCGCAACACTCTCGTGCTCGCCGTCGTGGTCACCTTCCTGCAGGTGCTCACCGGCTCGTTCGCGGCGTACGGCTTCGCGCGCATCCGCTTCCCCGGCCGCGACGTGCTGTTCCTGCTCTACATCGGCACCATCGCGGTGCCGTGGCAGTCGTACATGATCCCGCAGTTCATCCTGCTCTCGAACGTCAAGGTCTCGAACACGCTGTGGGCCATCATCCTGATCCAGGCGTTCGGCGCCTTCGGGGTGTTCCTCATGAAGCAGTTCTACGAGACCATCCCCGAGGAGCTGTCCGAGGCCGCGCGTCTCGACGGCCTGAGCGAGTACGGCATCTGGCGCCGCATCATGCTGCCGCTGTCGGTGCCGGCGCTCGCGAGCCTCACGCTCCTGACGTTCGTCAACACCTGGAACGACTACCTCGGGCCGCTCATCTACCTGCGCAACCCCGACCTCTGGACCATCCAGCTCGGCCTCAAGAGCTTCGTGAGCAACCTCTACGACACGAACTACGCCCTGCTGTTCGCCGGACTCGTCATCTCGGTGGTGCCGATCGCCGTCATCTTCCTCGTCGGGCAGAAGTACTTCGTCGAGGGCATCGCGACGAGCGGGATGAAGGGGTGAGGCCGTGAAGCGCATCTCGCACAACACGTACGCGACCGTCTTCGGCGTCGTCTACCTCGGGCTCATGACCAACCTGCTGCTGCTCGCGTCGTGCCTGCCGCTCGTCGTGCTGCTCGTGATCACCGACCCGGCGCTGTCGTGGCCGATGCTCGCCCTGGTCGCGCCGCTGTGCGCACCGGGCATCACGGCGGCGTTCGCGACCTTCCGAGCCCACGGCGGGGGAGAGACCCGGGTCGTGCGCGTGTTCGTCCGCAGCTGGAAGCGCTCCTGGCGCACGGCTCCCGTGCTGGGCGCGGTGGTCGTCGCCGCCCTCGTCGTCGTGCTCGTCGACGTCCGCTTCTTCGCGCCGCTGCAGGCGGGCGTCGCCGTCGTGCCCGTGCTCGGAGTGCTCACGGTGCTCCTGCTCGCGGCGGGCCTCGTCGCCTTCGCAGCCCTCGCCGAGGAGCCCGATGCGTCGCTGCGCTCGATCGCCCGAGCCGCGGTGTTCCTGAGCGTGCGCCGGTGGTGGCTGAGTCTCGTCTCGCTCGCGGTCATCGCGCTGCAGGCAGGACTGTTCGTCTCGATGCCGGCCGTCGCGATCGGACTCACCGCGGCGCCCGCCCTCTACCTCGCATGGGCCAATGCCCGCTACATCCTCCGCCCGGTGCTCGGCGATCCCGAGCCCCAGGCCGTCTGACCCGAAGGAACCCCTCGACATGACATCCCTCCCCGGAACCGATCTCGGCGTGCGCGCGGGCGCGACGTCCGCAGCGGGCGCGCCTCCCGTCGTCGACGCCGCCGTGATCGAGGCGGCGATCGGCGCCGCCCTGAGCACACTGCGTCGCAACATCCAGACGTTCGGCCCGAACTACCCCGATGACACGACCCGCGGCGACCGGTATCCGATCCGCCCCGCAGCCGGGGGGTTCCCTGCGGGAGCCAACCGCGGGTGGACGACGAGCTTCTGGCCGGGGATGATGTGGATCGCGTGGGAGATCACGGGCGACGCCTTCTTCCGCGACGCCGCGCTGGCCCACGCGGCGGACTTCGCACGCCGCATCCGCGATGAGGACGACCTCGACACGCACGACCTCGGGTTCCTCTACAGCCTCGCCTCGGTCGCGCCCTCCCGGCTCCTCGGCGACGAGGACGCCCGTCAGACCGCCCTGTCGGCCGCCGATCACCTCATGCGTCGCTTCCTCGAACCCGCCGGCATCATCCAAGCGTGGGGAGATCTCTCCGACCCCGCGCAGCGCGGACGCACGATCGTCGACAGCCTCATGAACATGCCGCTGCTCACGTGGGCGGGCGAGCAGACCGGCGAAGAGCGCTTCGCCGACGCGGTGCGCCGCCACACGACGCAGCTGCGCACGCACATCCTGCGCGATGACGACACGACCTTCCACACCTTCTACTGGGACCCCGAGACCGGCGAGCCGCTGCGCGGCGCGACGGAGCAGGGCGCGTTCGACGACTCGTGCTGGGCGCGCGGACAGGCGTGGGGCATCTACGGCTTCGCGATGAACCACCGAGCGACCGGCGACCCGGCCCTGCTCGATGCCTCGCGTCGCTGCGCCGAACGGTTCCTCTCGCACCTCCCGAGCGACCGCGTCCCGTTCTGGGACATGGTCTACACCGACGGCGCCGACGCGCCCCGCGACAGCTCCTCGGCCGCGATCGCGGTGTCGGGGCTGTTCGAGCTCGCCGGTGTGCTCGACGAGGGGGCGGAAACCGACCCCGATGCCGCCTCCCGCTACCGGGCGGCGGCTCACGAGATCCTCGCCTCGCTCATCGAGAACTACACGCCCGAGAGCCCGGAGGCGGCCGACGCCGTGCTCCTGCACAGCGTCTACGACCTGCCGAAGTCGGTCGGCGTCGACGAGGGCACCCTGTGGGGCGACTACTTCTACCTCGAGGCTCTCGTGCGCGCTGCGCGCCCCGACTGGAAGCCGTACTGGTGAGGCTCGTCCGATACTCGACCGAGGGCGGCACCCGGTCGGGCGTCGTCGTGACGGTGGACGAGGTCGACCGTGTCGTCGACCTCGGCCCGGCGGCGCTGACCGATCTCGTCGCCGCCGGGGGCGACGCCCTCGACGGGGCCGTCGCCCGCGCCGACATCACCCACCCCGAGCTGTCGTCGGTACAGCTTGAGGCGCCGGTGCGTCCGGGCAAGATCCTCTGCCTCGGCTACAACTACCGCGGTCACGTGCCCGACGGCGTCGACCCGACCGCGGACGACCCGGAATTCCCGGATGTGTTCGTCAAGACCCCGAACACCCTCCGCGGACCGGCCGACGCCGTCGTGGTGCCGACCGTCGCCGCCGACGTCGACTACGAGGGCGAGATCGCCGTCGTCATCGGGCGCCGCGCGAAGGACATCGACGAGGCGACGGCGCTCTCGCACGTCGCGGGCTACACGATCCTCAACGACGTGTCCGATCGCTCATGGCAGCGCCGGCAGAGCCAATGGGCGATGGGCAAGTGCTTCGACGGCTTCGCGCCGCTCGGGCCGTGGCTCGTCACACCCGACGAGGCGGGCGACCCGCAGGACATGCTCGTCGAGGTCGTCCGCGACGGCGTCGTGACCGTCTCGCAGTCCACGGCGACCACGATCTTCTCGGTCGCGTACGTCGTGTCGTACCTCAGCCGCGTCATGACGCTGGAGCCCGGCGACGTCATCTCGACCGGCACCCCGCAGAAGCTGCCCGACGCGCAGGCCGCCCACCGGCCGCTGCGTGACGGCGATGCCGTCACGGTGCGCATCTCGCGTCTCGGCGAACTGACCACCACCTTCATCGGAGGCCCCGCATGATCCTCGACTCCTTCCGTCTCGACGGTCGCATCGCCCTCGTCACCGGGTCGACCCGCGGCCTGGGACAGGGCGCCGCCCTTGCGCTCGCCGAAGCGGGTGCCGACGTCGCGCTGCTCGACCGCGGCGACGCCGCCGAGACCGCGGCGGCCATCACGGCGCTCGGACGCCGCGCCCACCGCATCCGTCTCGACCTCGGCACCGCCGCGCCCGAGCAGCTCGCCGACGCGGTCGCCGAGACCGTCACCGAGCTCGGCGGCATCGACATCCTCGTCAACAACGCCGGGACCATCCGGCGGGCACCGGCGGCGGAGCATCCGGTCGCCGACTGGAACGACGTGCTCGCCGTCAACCTCGACGCCGTCTTCCACCTGTCGCAGGCCGCCGGGCGCCGGATGATCGCGCAGGGCTCCGGGCGCATCATCAACGTCGCGTCGATGCTGTCGTTCCAGGGCGGCGTCCTCGTGCCGGGCTACGCCGCCTCCAAGCACGCCGTGGCCGGCCTGACCAAGGCGCTCGCGAACGAGTGGGCAGCGTCCGGAGTCACCGTCAACGCGGTCGCGCCCGGCTACATGGCCACCGACAACACCGCGCCGATCCGCGCCGACGCCGACCGCGAGGCCTCGATCGTCGCCCGCATCCCCGCCGGCCGGTGGGGCACGCCCGGCGACCTCCAGGGCGCGTTCGTCTTCCTCGCCTCGGATGCCGCGGCCTACGTCACCGGCGCGATCGTGCCGGTCGACGGGGGCTGGCTCGTCCGCTGACCCGCCGCCACCGACACCCGTCATCGGCCCCGCGCCGACACGCTCCCGAAAGGAACCCCATGCAGCAGCGCTACGCGACCAACCCCGCGCAGATCCCCGGCATGACCACCGCCGACCTGCGCGAGCAGTACCTCGTGCCCGAGGTGTTCGTGCCCGGCGAGATCACCGTCGTCTACACCCACCACGACCGCATCGTCCTCGGCGGCGCCGTTCCGGCCGGGCGCGAGCTGGTGCTGCCGGGTTACCCCGAGATCCGGAGCGACTACTTCCTCGAGCACCGCGAGGTGGGCATCATCAACGTCGGGGGCACCGGCACCGTGACCGCCGACGGCGAGGTCCACACCCTCGTGAAGGGGGCGTGCCTGTACCTCGGCCGCGGCATCCGCGACGTCGTATTCGCGGACGCGGGTGACGGTTCGGGCGGCGGCGCGCAGTTCTACCTGTTCTCGGCCCCGGCGCACACCGCCTACCCCGCCGCGCTCGTGTCGCCGGGCGAGGGGACGGTGCGCGAGCTCGGCGACCAGGCCACGAGCAACCGCCGCACACTCAACCAGTACATCCACGAGAACGGCGTGAAGAGCTGCCAGATCGTCATGGGCGTGACGACGCTGCACGAGGGCTCGATGTGGAACACGATGCCCGCCCACACCCACGACCGCCGCACCGAGTGCTACCTGTACTTCGACGTGCCCGACGACGCGCGCGTCATCCACCTGCTGGGTGAGCGCGAGGAGACCCGGCACCTCGTCGTCGCCGACCGGCAGGCGATCATCTCGCCGAGCTGGTCGTTGCACTCCGGAGTGGGTACCGCGGCGTACTCGTTCATCTGGGCGATGGCGGGCGAGAACCAGGCATTCGACGACATGGATGCCGCACCCGTCACGACCCTGAAGTGAGCGATCCGGTGGGCGGCGTGCTGCTGACGGCCGGCGAGACCATGGCGATGGTCGCGCCGGTGTCGGCGGAACGCCTCGAGCACGCCGACGTGTTCCGCGTCGACGCCGGGGGAGCGGAGTCCAACGTCGCGGCGCACGCGGCCGCCCTCGGCCGGGCCGCCGCGTGGTTCTCGCGCGTCGGAGACGATGCCCTCGGCCGGCGCGTCGTCGCGCGGGTGGCTTCGCGGGGCGTCGACGTCACGCGGGTCGTCGTCGACGGCGCCCACCCCACCGGCCTGTACGTGAAGGACCCCGGCCACGGCGTCGCCTACTACCGGACCGGATCGGCCGCCGCCCACCTCTCCGTCGCCGACGCCGACGAGCTCTCCTGGGCGGGCGTCGCGATGCTGCACGTCTCGGGCATCACCGTCGCGCTCGGCGGCACCGCGCCCGCGTTCCTCCGGCATCTCGTCGCCCGCGCGCGAGGAGCGGGGGTGCCCGTGAGCGTCGACGTGAACCACCGCACGCCGCTGTGGGCCGCGTCGGCGGCATCCGGCCCGCTGCTCGAGCTGGCGAGGTCGGCCGACGTCGTGTTCGTCGGCCGCGACGAGGCCGAGACGCTCTGGGGCGCGGCGGACCCGGGCGCGGTGCGTGCCCTGCTGCCGGACGCCCCGCAGCTCATCGTCAAGGACGGTGCCGTTGGCGCCACGCTGTTCGCGCACGACGACGCGGTCTTCGAGCCGGCTCTCGTCGTCGACGTCGTCGAGCCCGTGGGGGCCGGTGACGCCTTCGCCGGCGGCTACCTCGCCGCACTGCTCGCCGGCGCCTCGCCGCGGCAGCGCCTGCGGTCCGGGCACGAGCGCGCGGCGCTCACGATGGCCACCACCGGGGACTTCCCCGACGACGCGGCGGGGTCACCCGTCGCCGACATCCCCTTCGAAAGGACCTCCCCATGACCACGTCGTCCGTCGACCACGCGACCACCGGCCAGGCCGCCGCTCTCGATGCCGTCTTCGCGGGCGCACCGCTGATGGCGATCCTCCGGGGCATGGGACTCGAGCGCTCGGTGCGCCTCGCGACGACCGCCTGGGATCTCGGCATCGACTCCGTCGAGGTTCCGCTGCAGACCGCGGAGGACGAGCGGGCGCTGCGCGAGGTTGCGCGTCTCGGCGCCGAGAGGGGTAAGGCCGTGGGTGCCGGCACGATCCTGACGCCGGCGCAGGTCGCCGTCGCCGCCGACGCCGGCACGGCGTACATCGTGTCGCCGGGCCTCGACCCCGACGTCGTCCGGGCCGCCCAGGAGCGCGGCATCCCGATCCTGCCCGGCGTCGCCACGCCGAGCGAGGTGCAGCAGGCGGTCGGGATGGGGCTGACCTGGCTGAAGGCCTTTCCCGCGCAGTGGCTCGGCGCGGACTGGTTCCGGCACATCCGCGGTCCGTTCCCCGGCGTGAGGTTCGTCGCGACCGGCGGCATGGACGCCGCCAACGCCGCCGACTTCCTCGATGCCGGGGTGCGTGTCGTCGCGGTCGGCTCCGCCCTGGAGGACGAGTCGCAGCTGCCGCGCCTGGCCGAGCTGCTCGCGCGCTGACTCGCGCGAGCGGACGGCCCCGAGCGTACGGCTTCGCCGCGAGCGCACGGCCTGCTCGCGCTCGAAGGCCGTGCACTCGGCGCTCGGCCGTGCATTGGGTGTGACGCGGGGTGGGAGCTCGGCTTGACGTGGCGGGTTCGCATGACGCGGCTCAGGGGAGGATGATGACCTTGCCCGCGATGCCTCTCTCAGCCGCCTCAGCGTGCAGCGCCGGGAGCTCAGCCAGGGGGATGCGCCGCGTGACCTCGACGGTGAGCGCGCCCTCGTCGACGAGGCGGACCAGCTCGGCGAGCCGGTCGCGATCGCGGCGGACGAACACCGTCGCGGCACGGACGCCGCGCGCCTCGTCGCCCGGGGTGGCCATGAACGCCGTCGTGCTGACGACCGCGCCGCCGTCGGCGACGGCCCCGACGTAGGTCTCGAACAGCTCGGGTTCGATCGGGGCGAGGTTCAGCAGCACGTCGACCGGTCCGTCGATCGCGCCCAGCACATCGGTCGCGGTGTGATCGATGATCTGGTCTGCTCCGGCGGCGCGGACGGCGTCGATGCTGCGGGGGCTCGCGGTGGCGATGACGTGGATGCCGGCGCGCTCGGCGAGCTGGACGGCGTACTTCCCGACGACGCCGCCGGCGCCGACGATCAGCACCCGCTGGCCCGACTCGAGGCGACCGTCGTCGAAGAGGGCCTGCCGCGCGGTCAGCGCGACGGAGGGCGACGCGGCGGCATCGGCGAGGGGAACGCTCGTGGGCGCGGCGACCACGGCGTCGGCGGGGGCCAGCACGAACTCCGCCGCCCCACCGTCGTGCTCCATGGGGAGGAACGCGATCACCGCGTCGCCCACCGCGAGGCCGGTCACGTCCGCGCCGACCGCGTCGACGTGCCCCGAGACGTCGTACCCGGGCACATGGGGCAGATCGATCGGGATGGGGAGGACGCCCGCGCGCATCCCGCCGTCCGCCGCGTTGTACGCGGACGCGGCGACGCGGATGCGGACCTGCCCGGTGGCCGGCTCGGGGCGGGCGATGTCGACGATCTCGAGGACCTCGGGGCCACCGGTCCGGGAGAACTGCACTGCATTCATGATGTGATCCTTCGCGCTCAGGTGCTTCGAATTCGAAGCGACACGAGGAACGTAACACTACTTCGAATGTGAAGCAAAAGGTAGGATCGAGCCCATGACGAACGCGCCACGCTCCCTGACGTCGACGCAGCTGGAGGCCTACCTCGCCTTCACGGAGGTGGGCAGCCTGCTGCGCCCCGCCGTCGAGACGCAGCTGAAGGATGCCGGCGGCCTGAGCTACGTGCAGTTCCAGCTGCTGGCGCGGCTGAACGACGCCCCGGGCGGCAGCCTGCGCATGACCGACCTCGCCGACGGCGTGGTGTACAGCCGCAGCGGACTGACCTACCAGGCCACGCTGCTCGAGCAGCGCGGATACGTCACGCGGTCACCGTCCGTCGAGGACGAGCGCAGCACGGTGGTCGCCCTCACGGGTGCGGGGCGCGAGGTGCTGGCCGCCGTGTTCCCCGGTCACATCGAGACGGTGCACCGGCTGCTGTTCGCGCCGCTGTCGGACGCGGATGCCGCCGACCTCGCGCGCATCCTCGGCAGTGTGACGACGCACCTGCGCTCGGCGCCACCGCGTTCGGCGTCCCGGCGTCGTCAGGCCTGACTGCCTGCCGCGCTCGCGCGAGCGCACGGCTTCGCCGCGAGCGCACGGCCTGCTCGCGCTCGAAGGTCGTGCACTCGGCGCTCGGCCGTGCACGGGGCGTGATGCGAGGATGCCGTGGGCGCGTTAGGCGCCGAGCGCGGCCGAGACCACGGCGCGGGCCTCGGCCTGCACCTCGGCGAGGTGCTCGGGACCGCGCAGGCTCTCGGCATAGAGCTTGTAGACGTCCTCGGTGCCGGAGGGGCGGGCGGCGAACCAGGCGTGCTCGGTCTGCACCTTGAGTCCGCCGATCGCCGCACCGTTGCCGGGCGCATGCGAGAGCTTGGCCGTGATCGGCTCGCCGGCCAGCTCGGTGGCCGAGACGGCGTCGCCCGAGAGCTTGCCGAGTGCAGCCTTCTGCTCGGGCGTGGCCGCGGCGTCGACGCGCTGGTAGGCCGACGACCCGAACTCGGCCTCGAGTTCGGCGTACCGCTGCGACGGCGTCTTGCCGGTGACCGCGAGGATCTCGGCGGCGAGCAGGCACAGCAGGATGCCGTCCTTGTCGGTCGTCCACACGCTGCCGTCTGTGCGGAGGAACGAGGCCCCCGCCGACTCCTCACCGCCGAAGGCGACAGATCCGTCGAGCAGGCCCGGAACGAACCACTTGAAGCCCACGGGCACCTCGAGCAGCTCCCGCCCGAGCGACGCCGCGACCCGGTCGATGATCATCGACGAGACGAGGGTCTTGCCCACGGCGGCATCCGCCGGCCAGCCCGGACGGTTCGCGAACAGGTAATCGATCGCGACGGCGAGGTAGTGGTTCGGGTTCATGAGCCCGGCGTCGGGTGTCACGATGCCGTGACGGTCGGCGTCGGCGTCGTTCCCGGTGAGGATGTCGTACTCATCGCGCCGCGCCACGAGGGCGGCCATCGCCGACGGCGACGACGGATCCATGCGGATCTTCTCGTCCCAGTCGAGCGTCATGAACTTCCAGGTCGGGTCGACCTCGGGGTTCACGACGGTCAGGTCGAGGCCGTACACCTCGGCGATGAGCGCCCAGTACTCCACCGACGCGCCGCCGAGCGGGTCGGCCCCGATGCGAACGCCCGACGTCTTGATCGCGTCGATGTCGATGATCGTGGCCAGGTCGCGCACGTAGGCGTCGCGGAAGTCGTACTGGCCGAGTGCGTCGAGGTCGATGTCGGCGTGACGGGTGCGGTGCACGCCCTCGAGACCGGCGGCGATCAGCTCGTTGGCCCGGTTCGCGATCCATGAGGTCGCGTCGGTGTCGGCGGGTCCGCCGTGCGGGGGGTTGTACTTGAAGCCGCCGTCGCGCGGCGGGTTGTGCGACGGGGTGACGACGATGCCGTCGGCGCGGGCCGCGTCGTCGAGTGCGCGGCCGCGGTTGTACGTCAGGATCGCGTGGCTCAGCGCGGGCGTCGGCACCCACGAGTCGCGTGAGTCGACACGGACGTCGACGTCGTTCGCGACGAGCACCTCGATGGCGCTGCGCTCGGCCGGGAGGGAGAGTCCGTGGGTGTCGCGCCCGAGGAAGAGCGGTCCCTCGATGCCCTGCGCGCGCCGGTAGTCGACGATGGCCTGGGTCGTGGCGAGGATGTGGTCCTCGTTGAAGCTCGTCGACAGCGACGATCCGCGGTGGCCGCTCGTTCCGAACGCGACGCGCTGCCCGGGCACTCCGGCATCCGGCTTGCGGTCGTAATAGGCGGCGATCAGCTCATCGATGTCGATGAGGTCGGATGCTTCTGCGGGCGCTCCTGCACGGCTCATGGTGACAGTCTGCCCGTTTCCGCGCCCGCCGGTGGCGGATTGACACGGCACTCACGACACTCACGGCACGCGGCTGGCACTCACGGCCCCGCGGGCCCGCCGCCTGAGCGGTCGCCGAGCGGCGGCGGCCGGTTCACTCGCCGCCGTGAGCACCGCTGTGGGCGAGGAGGGCGGCCAGCGTCGCCCGCAGGCCGGGTGAGTCGGCCTGCGATCGGCGGTGCACGGCGACGATGTCGCGCGTCGATGCCGGCTCGACGGTCGGCACGGCGACGAGGTCCGGACCGAGATCGCCGCGCCCCAGGCGCGGCACGAGCGCGACGACGGCCCCGGTGCGGGCGAGCGCGATGTGGTTCTCGAACTCCATCGACTCGTAGAGCACCCGCGGCGCCCCGCCGATCCCGTCGAAGAGCCGGCGCAGCCATTGACGGCAGATCGTCGTCTCGAAGGTCGCGACCCACCGCTGATCGGCGAGGTCGGCCGGATGCAGCACCTCGCGGTGTGCGAGCGGGTGGTCGCGGTGCAGGATGATGTCGGCGACATCCGTGAAGAGCGGGGTGACGACGAGGTTTTCGGGGATCGCGAGGGCGACGCCGCCCCACTGATGCACGATGCCGAGGTCGCGCTGGCCCGAGGCGACGAGCGCCACGGTCTCCCAGGGCTCGCTCTCGCGCACCGGCAGCCGCAGATCCGGGTGCGCGGCGGCCAGCTCGACGAGCACGGATGCGAGCAGGCCGCGTACGACGGTCGAGAAGGCGGCGATGCGGAGCTCGCCCGTCACCCGACCGTTCTCGCCGGCTCCCGCGTGCAGGTCTGCGCGCAGTCTTTCGAGGTCGGCGAGGATCGGCGTCGAGCCGACGACGAGCTGCGAGCCCGCTGCGGTGAGCGCGACGCCGCGACCGACCCGTTCGAGCAGCGCGACCCCGGTCTCGCGTTCGAGGCGCTTGATCTGCTGCGACACCGCCGAAGGCGTGAACCCCAGAGCGGATGCCGCCGACGCCACGCTGCCCTCCCGCGCGACAGTCCGGAGGGAGTGCACGGCATCCAGATCGATCATGAAGGAATTTTACCGAATCGAGCGCAGAAAGCATCGCTTGTCGTTCATCGTCCGCCGCGATGGACTGAGCCCGTGAGTCGACGCGACATGATCCTCGCCGCTACGGTGGCGACCCTCTGGGGGTTCAACTTCCTCGTCATCGAATGGGGGATGGCCGGTATCCCGCCGCTGCTCTTCGTGGCGATCCGGTTCGCGGTGGTGGCGGCGTTCGTGGTCGTCGTGCCGCCTCCGCGAGCGCGATGGACCGCCGTCGTCGGCGTCGGCCTGTTCATGAGCCTCGGTCAGTTCGGTCTCCTCTACATCGCCCTCTCGCTCGGTCTGCAGCCGGGACTCGCGGCCCTGCTCCTGCAGGCTCAGGCGGTGTTCACCGTCCTGATCGCGGCGGGCGTGCTGCGCGAGCGTCCGACCCGCGGACAGGCCATCGGCGTCGCGCTCGGCATCGCAGGACTCGCCGCAGTCGCGGTCGGGCGCGGCGGAACCGCCCCCGCGCTGGCCGTCATCCTGGCCCTCGCCGCCGCGCTCTCGTGGGCCGTCGGCAACGTGATCTCGCGGCGGGCGGGCGTCGTCACGGGCCGCGGGCCGCTCGGCGCCCTCTCGCTCACCGTCTGGTCGGCGCTCGTCGTGCCGGTCCCGGCACTCGGGTTGGCGCTGGTGTTCGAGGGGCCGCAGGCGATCGGCGGCGGGCTCGCCGGCTTCGGCATCCCGGCCCTCGTCTCGACGATCTACACCGCCGGGCTCTGCACCCTGGTCGGCTACGCGATCTTCAACTCCCTGCTCGCACGCAACCCGTCGGCCGCCGTCGTGCCGTGGGTGCTGCTGGCTCCCGTCGTGGCGATGAGCGCGGCGGCGGTGCTGCTCGGCCAGGTGCCGGCGCCCGCCGAGATCATCGGCGGAGCCGTGCTCGTGGTGGGCGTGCTCGTGACGACCGTGCGTGTGCCGTGGGTGCGTCGGTCTAGGCTCATTGCGTGACGCCCGAGCACGACGACCAGCCCGCCCGCCGCACCTACAGCTATCTCGGGCCGGCGGGGACCTTCACCGAGGCCGCGCTCGCCCAGGTGCCCGAGGCGCGCGACCAGATCTGGCGCTCGGTGCGCAACGTCGGGGAAGCCCTCGCGGATGTCGTGGACGGCCGCTCGGATGCCGCGATGATCGCGATCGAGAACTCGGTCGACGGCGGGGTCTCGACGGCGCAGGACGCGCTGGCGACGATGCCGGGCCTCCGCATCGTCGGCGAGTACCTCGTGCCCGTGAACTTCGTGCTGGTGGCACGCCCGGGCACGCGCATCGAGGACGTATCGCTCATCGCCGCGCACCCCGTCGCCTACGCGCAGTGCCTGCAGTGGCTGCTGAAGGCACGCCCCGAACACGCCCACCTGCCGGCCGCGAGCAACGTCGCCGCCGCGGTGGGGCTGCTCGACGGGGCCAGCGACGCCGACGCGGCGATCGCGCCCCCCGGCATCCTCGAGCACCACGATCTCGAGCTCCTGGCGTCCGACATCGGCGACAACGAGCACGCCGTGACCCGGTTCGTGCTGGTGAGCCGCACGGTGGCGCCGCCGTCGCCGACGGGCGCCGACAAGACGTCCCTCATCGCGGAGCTGCCCGACGACCACCCCGGTGCGCTGCTCGAGCTGCTCGAGCAGTTCTCGACGCGCGGCATCAACCTGTCGCTCATCGAGTCCCGCCCGATCGGTGACGCGCTCGGCCGCTACCGCTTCGTCATCGACGCCGACGGACACGTCTCGGACGAACGGATGGCCGACGCCCTCATGGGCGTGCGCCGATTCAGCCCCAAGGTGCTGTTCCTCGGGTCGTATCCGCGCGCCGACCGGGCGATCGTCCGGTACCCGCAGCGGTACTCCGACGACGTCTTCGTCGAGGCGCGCGACTGGCTGCGCGCCCTGATCTCCGGCGAGCCCGAGGCCTGACCCCGCTTCGCCCCCGGTGCGTCGGGCCGGTGCGGGGTTCCGGGTTCCGGGTTCCCGGTTCCGCCCGTCGAGTCGCCAGGAACTGCGGGTGCGGAGCCGGCCGGATCCGCGTTTCGTGGCGAGTCGACGCGCGGGGCGGGCGGGCCACGCGAGTCGGATTGGCCGTCGCGCACGACGGGGCGGGTGCGCGAGCATCGACGGATGCTCCCCTCCCGAGGCGACGCCGGTCGCGCCGAAGAACTCGCCCTCCTCCGTGACGCCGACCGCCGGGCCCGCGACTACGTCGAACGCATCGGCACGCGGGCCGTCTACCCGGCACCCGAGGATGTCGCCGCGCTCGCCGGCTTCGACGAGTCCCTCCCGCAACACGGGCAGGATGCCGCGGCGACGATCTCGATGCTCGACGAGCTCGGATCGGCGGCCGCGGTCGAATCCAACGGCGGACGCTACTTCGGCTACGTCGTCGGGGCGACGCTGCCCGCCGCGGCGGCCGCCGACCGGATCGCTCTCGCCTGGGACAACAGCGCATCCGCCCCGCTCGGGTCACCGGCGACGGCGGCGATCGAATCCGTCGCGGCGCGGTGGATGCTCGATGTCCTCGACCTGCCGCGCGACAGCGCCGTGGGATTCTCGACCAGCGCGGGCGCCGGAACCGTCGCCGCCCTCGCGAGCGCGCGGCAGCATGTGCTCGCCACGCTCGGCTGGGACGTCTCACGAGACGGCCTCTTCGGCGCTCCGCGCGTGCGGGTGGTCGCGAGCGAGCTGGCCCACGTCGTCGTCCGCAAGGCGCTGCGCGTCCTGGGCTTCGGGCTCGACACGGTCGAGTGGGTCACGACAGACGAACACGGGCGCATCGATCCGGCATCCCTGCCCGTGGTGGATTCCTCGACGATCGTGATCCTGCAGGCCGGAGAGGTCAACACGGGAGAGTTCGACCCGTTCGACGAGGTGATGTCGCGCGTCCGCGCCGACGCCGGGTGGATCCACGTCGACGGGGCGTTCGGGCTGTGGGCCCGCGCCTCGCGCCATCGAGCCCTGACCTCCGGGATCGAGCTCGCGGACTCGTGGACGGTCGACGGGCACAAGTGGCTCAACACCCCGTACGACAGCGCCGTCACGATCATCCGCGACCGGGATGCCGCGGCATCCGCGCTGCACTCGGACGCCGCCTACTCGACATCCACAGGCGATGCGCAGAAGGACCTCACCCTCGAGTTCTCGCGGCGTGCCCGCGGCATCCCGATCTGGGCGGCACTCCGCACCCTGGGCCGGGACGGCGTGGCGGAGCTCGTCGAGAACGCGACCGACACCGCGACCCGCATCGCCGCGGGACTCCGGTCCGCCGGCTACACGGTGGTCAACCGCGTCGTGCTGAACCAGGTGCTCGTGCGCGCCGGGTCGCCCGAGGAGACGCAGCGGATCGTCGCGGCGGCGCAGGCGAGCGGGGCGACCTGGTTCGGCGCCACCGTCTGGCGCGGCGAACCCGCCTTCCGGATCTCGGTCTCGTCGTGGCGAACCCGCCCCGAAGACGCCGATGCCCTCGTCGAGCTGCTGCGGTCGCTTCGAGACGGCGAGACCCGCCCCCGCTGATCCGAGCCGCTCGTCGGGTCGCCAGCTACCGCGGGTGTGGCGCGGGGTTGCGGCGTGCCGTCACCAGGCTGAGCGGTGGTGTCGGGTCCCAGCGGCGGTGAGTGCCGGGGCTCGGCCTGCAGACGGCACACGCCCGGGGCGCGACAGCGCCGACCGGACCGCGGGTAGAGCCGACCGGACCGCGACAGAGCCTCCCGCGGCCGCGGGAAGCCCCGGTCAGGCGGCGAGGAGCTCGAGGGTGCGGATGCGGGCGGGCGCCGCGTCGGGCTGCTCGCCGTCGTACGCCGCGGACACCGGCGAGACCATGACCTCGTCGACGCCGTGCTGCGCGGCGAACGCCGTGAGGGCCGCGCGGGTGTCGGGCCCGGTGCCGACGAACCAGCGCGAGCGCAGCGCGTCGAGCATGGGTGTCGCGAGGTGGTCGGTGGCCTCGGCGGCCGCTGCCTCCTCGACGGTCTCGAGGGCGATGAGCGGCCGGTTGCCGCGCAGTCGCGCCATCATGCGGGCCTGGGGCAGCATGAGCGCTTCCGCCTCGGCGTCGGTGTCGGCGACCACGGCGTTGGCCGTGAGGAACGTGCGGGGTGCGTCGAGCGTCTCGGACGGACGGAACTGGTCGCGGTAGAGCCCCACGGCGCGGTCGAGTCCCTCGCCCGAGAAGTGGTTCGCGAAGACGTAGGGCAGTCCGAGGGCGGCGGCGAGCTGAGCGGAGTAGTCGCTCGACCCGAGCAGCCAGACGTCGGGGGTCGACGTGGCCGATGGGGTGGCGTGCACGTCGTAGGTTCCGCCCGAGGTGAAGCGCACGGTCGCGCCGTCGCCCGACACGAGCGCGAGGATGTCGCGGATGTTGTCGGGGAACCGGTCGACGTCGCTCGTCGTGCCCGACTGCCGCAGGAGCTGCGTGATGACGGGGTCGCTGCCGGGGGCGCGCCCGATGCCGAGGTCGACGCGTCCCGGCGCGATGGCCTCGAGCGCGGCGAACTGCTCGGCGACGACGAGCGGCGAGTGGTTGGGGAGCATGACACCGCCGGACCCGACGCGGATGCGCGAGGTGCGCGACGCCGCGGCTGCGATGAGCACGGGCGGGGTCGTCGACGCCACGGCCGGCATGTTGTGGTGCTCGGCGAACCAGTACCGCCGGTAGCCGAGTTCGTCAGCCCGTTGCGCGACGGTCAGCGACGCCGCGATCGCCTGCGCACTGGTCTGTCCCGTGCGCACGGGCACGAGGTCGAGCACGGACAGGGCGGGGCGGGCTGCATCACTCATAACCCTTCTGTGAACCCCGCAGCATCCGTCGGCATTCCCCGAGCGGACCCGTCACCGCGCGTTCTTGACCGCCTCGTAGGCCTGCAGGGCGGCCTTGCGCGTCTCGGCGAGGTCGACGATCGGCTCGCGGTCGGCACTGTCGGGTGCCCACTGGCCGATGTAGAGGCCTTTCGGGTCGAACTTCTCGGCCTGCCGCTCGGGGTTGAAGATGCGGAAGTACGGCGACGCGTCGGCCCCCGATCCCGCGATCCATTGCCAGTTGAAGGCGTTGCTGGCGCCGTCGGCGTCGACCAGGGTGTCCCAGAACCACTGCTCGCCGAGGCGCCAGTCGATGAGCAGGTTCTTGGTGAGGAAGGATGCCGTGACCATCCGCACCCGGTTGTGCATGTAGCCGGTCTCCCACAGCTCCCGCATGCCGGCGTCGACCATCGGCACGCCGGTCTCGCCTTTCTCCCACGCGGTGAGGTGCGACGGCTGCAGGCGCGGCCACGGGAAGGCGTCGAATCCTTTGCGCCAGTTCTTCGTCGCGAGATCGGGGAAGTGGTAGAGCGTGTGCCAGGCGAACTCGCGCCAGCCGAGCTCGGACAGGAAGCGCGAGGCGGACGTCGCGTGCTTGCCCGCCCCGCCGCCGGTCTCGACGCCGGCGTGCCACACCGCGTGGGGGCTGAGCTCGCCCCAGCGCAGGCGCGGCGACAGCAACGAGGTCGCGCCGGCGCTGGGTTCGTCGCGGGCGGCGTCGTACGAGCCGAGGTCGTCATCGAGGAACTCGCGCAGCCGCGCGCGGGCGGCCGTCTCGCCGGGCTGCCAGCGTTCGCGTAGGCCGCCGGCCCAGTCGGGCCGGGTGGGCAGCAGCCCCCACGCGTCGAGTTCGTCGCTCGCGGGGGCCGAGCGCAGGCCGGGGACCTCGCGAGGGCGGGGGAGCGGTTCGCGCGGTGCCGGCAGATTGCGCGCGGCGTTCCAGAACGGCGTGAACACCGAGAACGGGGTGCCGCTGCCGGTCTTGACCGTCCACGGCTCGAACAGCACGTTGGCGGCGAACGACTCGACCCGGATGCCGTCGTCGCGCAGGCCGTCCTTCAGCTCGGTGTCGATCGCGCGCTCCGCTCCGCCGTAGCGGCGGTTCCAGTAGACGGCCCCCGCGCCGGTGTCGTCGACGACCGAGCGGACGACGGATGCCGCCGGTCCCCGCCGCAGCACCAGGTGCGAACCGCGCTCCCGGAGGTCGTCCGCGAGCGAGACGAGCGAGTGGTGCAGCCACCACCGCGCGGCACCGCCGAGCGGTCGGATGCCCTCGGACTCCTCGTCGAGCACGTACAGCCCGACCACCGGTTCGCCGCGGTCGAGCGCGGCGCGCAGCGCGGGGTGGTCGGCCAGGCGCAGGTCGTCGCGGAACCAGACGATGGAGGGCGAGCTCATGTCGTCATCCTGTCGGCCCGTCGGGGTGACGGCGAACGGTTGACAGAGCGGGCGTGCCCCGTGCGGCTCCGCGCCAACTCCTCAGAACCGCAACGTCGTGCACCGCCATCCGCCGCGTCGCCGCGACGACGCTCGGCACGGCTGCCGAATCTGAGGAGTTACGGCGCCGCGGGCGCGCTCAGTCTTCGGGCAGCGTGTGCCCGGCGGGCACGGCGACGACGAGGCCGCGGGCGTCGACGCGGGTCTGCACGTGCGTGGCCTCGCCGAACTCGTCGCCGTCGAGCTGCACGGGGTGCGGCTCCTGCGGGGCCAGGGCGACGCCGCGGCCGCGCGAGTAGACGACGGCGTTGTCCTTCGTCCGCAGCGAGAGCACGCGGCGTCCGGCCCGGAACTTCCGCAGGAAGCTGTTGTCCCAGGCCACCCGGCGCCAGACGAGGATCCACCCCCAGAAGCCCTTGGGCTGCATGATGACCACGTCGAGCTGGCCGTCGGTGATGGAGGCCTCGGGGATGAGCGCGATGCCCGCCTGCAGCGAGCCGCAGTTGGCGAAGAGCACGCTCTGCACGCGGGCGGCGTGCATCCGGTGGCCGTCGAGCTGGTAGACGACGCGGAACGGCTTCGCCTTGACGAGCGAGCGCGTCGCGCCGTCGACGTAGGCCACCCAGCCGACCGACTTCTTCAGCTGCGGGTTGGTGTTGGCGATCATCGCCGCGTCGAGCCCCATGCCGCCCATCACGACGAACGCGTGCTCCTCGACCTCGCCGCCGTCGCGGGTCAGCCGTGCCCAGCCGACGTCGATCGGGGTGCGGTCGCCGGTGAAGGCCGCGCGGATCATGGTCTCGGGTTCGCTGAGCGGCAGCCCGAGGTTGCGGGCGAGCAGGTTGCCCGTGCCGCTCGGCACGATCGCGAGTGGCACCCCGCTGCCGCTCATCTCGCCCGACACCGCGCGCACCGTGCCGTCGCCGCCGGCCACGAGCACTGCGCTCACGCCGGCCTCGAGGGCCTGGCGGGTGACGTCGTCACCGAGGTCGTCGACGGTCGTCTCGTAGAAGAGGGGCTCCTCCCACCCGGCCTCCTCCGCGGCGCGCAGCACCTGCTCGCGCAGCGCGTCGCCGTCGACCTTGATGGGGTTGTAGACCAGCGCCGCCTTCGGGTTGGGCTTCTCGGCGCCCCCCGCCATGGGCTCGGTGTCACCCTCGGGGCCGACGCGACGGGCTTCGCCGGTCTCGCCCTCGGTGGTGTCGGGAGCGATGTCGTCGGGCTCGCGGATGACGTCGTCGGGCGCGGCCGCCTGCTCGGGGTCGGGGGTCGCGGCATCCGCCCCGCCGGGGTTCGCGGAGGTGGGCTCGTCGGAGTGCTTCTGCGAAGAGGTGTCGTCGGAGTCGGTCGCCATGGCTACACCATAGGGGTGCCCGCCGGTGCGGGATTGCCCCTTGCGCCCGGGCGCGCAGCGGGTCGTCGTGCGGGCGCGACCGACGACGCCGGTGCGCGCGACCATAGACTTGACGCGTGATCGACCTCGCACTCCTCCGTGAACAGCCCGACCTGGTCAAGATCTCGCAGGTGAAGCGCGGCGAGTCGGCCGACACCGTCGACGCCGCCGTGGCAGCCGACCGCGAGCGCCGCGAGGCGATCACGACGTTCGAGCGGCTGCGCGCCGAGCAGAACGCCCACGGCAAGAAGGTCGCACAGGCGCCGAAGGACGAGAAGGCCACGCTCGTCGCCGAGGCGAAGGAGCTGAGCGAGCGCGTGAAGCGCGCGCAGCAGGCCGTGACCGCCGCCGAGGAGTCTGCGGATGCCGCGCTCGGCCGCATCGAGAACATCGTCATCGACGACGTCCCCGCCGGCGGCGAGGCCGATTTCGTCACGCTGCGCACCCACGGCGAGCCGCCGTCGTTCGACTTCGAGCCGCTCGACCATCTCGCGCTCGGCGAAAAGCTCGGCGCCATCGACATGGAGCGCGGCACGAAGGTGTCGGGCAGCCGCTTCTACTTCCTCAGCGGTATCGGCGCGCGTCTCGAGCTGGCCCTCATGACGCTCGGTCTCGACCGCGCCCTCGCCGCGGGCTTCACGCCGCTCATCCCGCCGACGCTCGTGCGTCCCGAGGTGATGCGCGGCACCGGCTTCCTCGGCCAGCACGCCGACGAGGTCTACCACCTCGAAGAGGACGACGTCTATCTCGTGGGAACGAGCGAGGTGCCGCTCGCGGGCTACCACATGGACGAGATCCTCGACCTCGGACGCGGCGCGAAGCGCTACGCCGGCTGGTCGACGTGCTATCGGCGCGAGGCCGGGTCGTACGGCAAGGACACCCGCGGCATCATCCGCGTGCACCAGTTCAACAAGCTCGAGATGTTCGTCTACACGACGCCTCAGGACGCCGAGGCCGAGCACCTGCGTCTCGTCGAGATGCAGGAGCGGATGCTGCAGGACCTGGGCCTGTCGTACCGCGTCATCGACGTCGCCGCCGGCGACCTCGGCTCGAGCGCCGCCCGCAAGTACGACATCGAGGCGTGGGTGCCGACCCAGGGCGCCTACCGCGAGCTGACGTCGACCTCGAACTGCACGACCTATCAGGCGCGCCGGCTCGACATCCGTCACCGTCCCGACGGGGGCAAGACCGAGCCGGTCGCGACCCTCAACGGCACGCTCGCCACGACACGGTGGATCGTCGCCCTGCTCGAGACGCATCAGCGCGCCGACGGCTCGGTCGTGATCCCCGAGGCGCTGCGGCCCTACCTCGGCGGCCTCGAGGTCGCGGAGCCCGTCGCATGACCGGCGGCGCGGACGGTCTCGGCACGCAGGTGCCCGACGCGCTTCCCGAGGAAGGCGGCCTCGAGGTCGTCGCCCCGCGGGATGCGGCGGAGATCGTCGAGGACGTCGCCGAGGGGATGCCGGTCGCCGCCGGCGCCCCGCGTCTGCTGATCGTCCTCGACATCGACGGCACGGTTCTGCTCGAGGACGAGACGCTGAGCCCCGGTGTCGTCGACGCCGTGGCCGACGCCCACGCGGCCGGCCACGAGGTCATGCTCGCCACGGGGCGTTCGTGGGAGGGCACGCACGGCATCCTCGGCGCTCTCGCCCTGAACCCCGACTACGTCGTGTGCTCGAACGGCGCCGTCATCCTCAAGCGCGTCGACGACGACTTCGCTGACGCGCTCGCGTACGAGCGCTTCTACATCGAGACCTTCGACCCGAGCGAGGTCCTGGGGCTGCTGCGCGAGCACCTGCCGCACGCCCGCTACATGGTGGAACTGCCCGACGGTCGGCGGCTCTACACGGAGGAGCTGCACGACTGGAACCTGCACGACGCCGACAAGGTCGCGTTCGAGCAGCTCTCGGCGCAGGAGGTCTGCCGTGTCGTCGTCGTCTCGCCCGACGAGACCGACTCCGACTTCGTCGAGCTCGTCGAGCGGATCGGCCTCAACGAGGTGTCGTACGCGGTCGGCTGGTCGGCCTGGCTCGACATCGCCCCGCAGGGCGTCGACAAGTCCACGGCGCTCGAACGCGTGCGCGGCTGGCTGGACATCCCGTCGACCGACGTCCTGGTCATGGGCGACGGCCGCAACGACATCGGCATGTTCCGCTGGGCCCGCGACCACGGCGGCCGGGCCATCGCGATGGCGCAGGGGGCCGCGGAGCTGCTGGCCGAGGCGTCCGAGACCACGGTCTCGGTGCAGGAGGGCGGCGTCGCCGCGATCCTGCGCGCACTCTGACGCCGCCGCGCGGCGGCTAGGATCGAAGCTCAGCGGTTCGCGCCGCTGGGAGGGTTGTCCGAGCGGCCGAAGGATCCAGTCTTGAAAACTGGTGGGCAGCAATGTCCCGTGGGTTCGAATCCCACACCCTCCGCCATCAGGCGGTTACGCGACGGCCCCGCGAACAATTCGACGCGGGCCGGAACACCTACAGCAGTCCGCGTGCGGCGAACTCGGCTCGCAGCGCCGGGGCGATGTGCTCGGCGTACGCGACGGTCAGGTGCGTGCGGTCGTAGCGCGTGGGGATGTCGCCGGCGAAAGCCGGGCAGACGAGCTCCCAGCAGGTAAACGGCAGTGAGCTGACGGCCTGGTTGCCGGACGCCGCGGCGACCTGCTCGGCGGCGGCCTCCATCTGCGCCCACGTGCTCGAGACACCTGCGGCGCAGCCGTAGGGCGAGCTCGCGGGGGCGTAGCAGCGGCCCAGGTCGGCGCCCTCGGGCGGAGGCGCGAGGTGCACGATGCGCCCCGGCAGACCATAGGTCTCGGCTTCGGCCTCCTGCCCGGCGAGCAGCGCGTCGGCCGACAGATCGGCGCCGTCGGGCGTGTGGCCGAGTGTGTACGCGTTCGACACCACGACGAGCGTCGGCGCATCGGCGAGGATCATGGCGCGCACGTCGGCCTTGCGCTGCGGGCACGCTGCCATGACGCCGGCGCCGTCGTTCTGCACGGCGACGTCGGTGAACCGGCATCCGTAGAGCCCGACCGTCGTGACCCGGATGCCGCCGCGGCTGTCGTCGGCGAGCTTGCGGAACGCCGGGGCATAGGCCATCGCCGTCGAGTCGCCGACGAGGTAGATGTGCGCGGGCGCGTCGACGCTCCCGGTGCTGCAGGCCGCGGCGTCCGGGGTCGCCTCGGGGGCGAAGCAGTCGCGCGCGGGGTTGCTCGCCGACGAGCGGGCGATGACCTCGTCGAGGGAGGGATGCAGGTCGGGCCAGGCGGTCGCCGTCGCCGCCGCGGCGAGCTCGGCCTGCAGTGCCGCGACGGGGTCGCCGGGGTCGTCGGACGCGGCATCCGCAGCGTCGGCGGCACCGTCCGCCACCTCGGCCGGCGGACGAGCCACGGGCGAGGCGACGAGGCCGCCGAAGACGTTCTGCACGACGAGCACGACGCACAGCGCAGCGATGCCGAGACCGGACGCCGCGAGGAAGGCGGGTGGCCCGAAGCGCGCCCGCCACACCGTCCAGGGCGACGCGGCGGGGTGCGCATCCGCGGGCTTCGCGGGCTCCGCGGGCTCAACGGGCGCGGCTGGCGCGGCAGCCGCGGGGGCCAGGGACGGCGCGACGGCCAGGGTGGCGGGTGGCGGCACGGCGGCAGGCTCACTCGGCGCGTCCGCGGCTCCGGCCCGTGGCATCCCCGGGTAGTAGCGGGTGCCCGGCGTCCACCCTGCGGGACGGCTGCTCAGCACCCGCGGGACGGGTGCTGGTACGGCTGCTGGGGGCGTCGCAGGTCCGGTCGGGGCCCGGAGACGTTGGTCGTCGGACGGTGCCGCATCGCGCTCCGCGATCGCGACTCGTCCGGACGTGTCGGCGCCGAGCCGGTACGGCGCGAACCGGAACGGCTGCTCGACGAGGTGGTACGAGGCCACGGCGAGGATCGCGGTGACCGCGAGGACGAGCACGACGGTCGCATCCCGGGCGGGCAGCAGCACGGCCGCGAACACGACCACGGGGAAGTGCCAGAGATAGAGCGAGTACGACACGTCGCCGATCGCGACGCTCACCGGGTTCGTCAGCGGGAAGAGGTGCCGGTGCCGCGGGTCGCCTGACATGCCGCCGGCGAGAACGAGCGCTGTGGCCGCGACGGGGAGTGCGGCCCACGGGGCGGGGAAGCCCGGCGCCTCCGGGTCGATCACGGCGAACGCGGCGACGAGTCCGGCGACGCCGACCCACGACAGGATGCCGCCGGCGGCGGCCGGGAGACGCCGCAGAATCGGTGCAACGGCGGCCAGGAGCGCACCGACGCCGAGTTCCCACGCGCGCGTGAAGGTCGAGAAGTACGCCGGCGCGGCGGCATCCGCGCTCTGCACGAGCGCCCATGCGAACGACGCGAGCACGAGCGCGGCCGCGAGGAGGCCGACCGCGACCGCCGCGCGTCGGCCGCGCCGAGCGGCGGCGGGAAGCAGCGAGACGACGGCCAGCAGCACCAGTGGCCATACGAGGTAGAACTGCTCCTCGACCGCGAGCGACCAGAAGTGCTGCAGCGGCGAGACCGCGTCGTCGGCGTGGAAGTAGTCCGTTCCGACCGCCGCGAAGCGCCAGTTCGCCGCGAGACCTGCGGACCACAGGGCGTCGACGAGGGTCTGGTCCGCCCTCGTGCGGTGGAAGACCGCGAAGGCGAGGCCCGCGGTCGTGATCAGGACGACGAGCGCGAGCGGCAGGATGCGGCGGGCGCGGCGCACGGCGAAGGCGCCGAGCCGGATGCCGCCCGTCGCCTCGACCTCGCGCAGCAGCGCGCCGGTGATCAGGAAGCCCGAGACGACGAAGAACACGTCGACCCCGACGAACCCGCCGCGGGGCCACCCAGCCGCGTGCGCGCCGATGACCGCGAGAACGGCCAGGGCGCGGAGGCCTTGGATGTCGCGTCGCGGGGTCGGGTGCGGGGGAGTCGGGCTGTTCACATACGAGTCCGGAAGGGCAGAACGAGTGTAGTGGGAGCGGTCTCATCCGCGCGAGCAACCGTCGACTCGCCAGAATCTGCGGGTGCGAGGGTCGCCGCATCCGCAGATGTTGGCGAGTCGAGGGGTCGGGGGGAGGCGCGCACAGGTCGCCATATATTGCAAGCGGCATGCGAGGGCGCGGCGCCCGCGATGGACTGGTGCCGTGCAAGCCGATGAGATCGCCCGTGTCGCCCGAGAGTCCTTCGGCATCGAGGAGCTGCGACCGCAGCAGCTCGAAGCCATCGAAGCGGCCGTCGCGGGACGCGACGTGCTGGTGGTCTGGGCGACAGGTGCCGGGA
The DNA here is from genome assembly GCF_900102175.1 of Microbacterium sp. cf332. Lineage (GTDB taxonomy): Bacteria > Actinomycetota > Actinomycetes > Actinomycetales > Microbacteriaceae > Microbacterium. The sequence goes on along the minus strand of NZ_FNKN01000001.1, from coordinate 1,309,509 downwards.
AGTCGGCCGTGTACCAGGTGACGGCCGCCCTCCGTCCGGGGCTGACCGCCATCGTGTCGCCGCTCATCGCCCTGCAGGAGGATCAGCTCGCCCGCATCGAGGACGCGCCGGACGCCCCGGAGGGCGTCGCCCTGAACTCCAGCCACGGGGTCAAGGCGCGGCACGAGGCCTGGGACAAGATCCGGTCGGGCGAGGCGTCGTACGTGCTGCTCGCACCCGAGCAGCTCGCCAAGGACGACGTGGTCGCCGACCTCGCGGAAGCGGGCGTCTCGCTGCTGGTCGTCGACGAGGCGCACTGCATCGCGGCCTGGGGCCACGACTTCCGCCCCGACTACCTGATGCTCGGCGAGGTCATCGAGCGCCTCGGCCGCCCACCCGTGCTCGCTCTGACGGCGACGGCGACGAGCCCCGTGCGCACCGAGATCATCGAGCGCCTCGGCATGGACGACCCCGCCATCCTCGTGGGCGACGTCGACCGTCCGAACATCGAGATGAACGTCCGTCGCCACAGCGAGAAGTCGGGCAAACGGGATGCCGTCCTCGACGAGGTCGCCGGGCTGCCGATGCCCGGTCTGCTCTACACCGCCACGCGCCGTGGCGCGGAGGAGTACGCCGACGCCCTGCACGAGCGCGGGGTGAACGCCGTCGCCTACCACGCGGGGCTCTCGGCGAAGGAGCGGAGCGACGTGCACGAGGCCTTCCATGACGGCACGGTCGACGTGGTCGTGGCGACCTCGGCGTTCGGGATGGGCATCGACAAGGCCGATGTGCGGTTCGTCGTGCACGCCGACATCCCCGACTCGATCGACGCCTACTACCAGGAACTCGGACGCGCCGGACGCGACGGCGAGCCCGCCACCGCGACCCTGCACTACCGACCGGAGGACCTCTCGCTGCGACGGTTCTTCGCCGCTTCCGCGCCCAAGCGGGGCGAGCTGAAGCGGCTCGTGTCGGCGATCGCCGGAGCGACGCGCTCGCGCGCCGAGCTGGCGGCGGCCGGCGGTCTGTCGTCGCGGCGCGTCACGGCGCTGCTGACGGTGCTCGTCGACGCCGGCGCGGTGCGCACCGGCCGCGACGGCGTCGCCCTGCGGCGCGGGATGACCGTCGAGCGCGCGGTCGACGCGGCGCTCGAGCGCTCGGAGGAGCGGGAGCGGATCGATGCGTCGCGCATCGAGATGCTCCGCGGGTACGCCGAGACGCGGCGCTGTCGCCGCGCGACGCTGCTGGGCTACTTCGGCCAGGACTACGTCGAGCCGTGCGAGAACTGCGACACGTGCGCGGCGTCCGCGACCGACCGGGCGGCGCGGGCCGAGGACGACGAGCCACGGGCCGACGCTCCGTTCCACGTCGACGAGGTCGTCTGCCACCACGAATGGGGCGAGGGCACGGTGATGGCCGTCGAGGACGACCGCGTGACCGTCTTCTTCGAGTCCCAGGGCTACAAGGTGCTGTCGACCGAGCTCGTGGCCGAGCGGGGCCTGCTGGCTTCCGCCTGAGTCTCCTGGACGCGGCCCATCCAGCGCACCAGCTCGCGCCTGCTCGGCAGCCCGAGCCGGGACAGGATGTTCGCGACGTGGAAGTCGATGGTCTTCTTCGACAGGTAGAGGATCTCGGCGATCTCGGCGCTCGTGAAGCCTTCGGCGACGAGCTCGGCCACGCGGCGCTGCTGTGCCGTCAGCGCGGCGAGGGCATCGCCGCTCGACCGGGTCAGCTGCGTCGCGACGTCCTCGATGATGCGGGTGCACAACCGCACGAACCCGTTGGCGCCGATCGCCGCGAGCTCGGCCCGCGCCGCCTCGTACGACCCCATCCCGTCGGTCGCGTCGCCGAGGAGCGAGACGATGGTGCCGATGACGATGCGCACCCACGTGCGACCGAGCGGATCGTCGCCGTCGCTGACGAGCTCGCGGGAGCGATAGGCGGCACGCAGGGCGGCGTCGATGTCGCCGCCGGAGTGCGCCAGCAGCGCCACGTGGGCCCAGTAGTACGAGCTCTCGTCGGCGCCCGGCTCGTCCGCCCAGCTCTCGACGAGCTCGCGATAGCGGGCCGTGCGGCCGAGGTTGCGCAGCGCCATGCCTCGCAGCGCCCGCCACTCGTGCTCGGTGAACACCCGCCGCCACCCCGGCTCGTCGGCGTCGTCGAGCAGTCGGTTCATCGCGAGCCAGTCGTTCGCGCCGATCGCGACGGCGAGTCTCGCGTGCAGCAGCACCATCTCCGCCTGCACGCTCGGCTGCGTCGCGAGGGCCCGGGTCGCCTCCTCGATGCGCGTGACGGCGGTCGCGAGATCCCCGCCCGTGGCCGGCTCGAGCGTCTCGATCGCCGCGAGCAGCGCACTGCTCCAGACGGTCGTGGGCTGCAGTCCCTCGCGGACGAGACGCGTCGCCCGTCGCGCGCCGATCCAGTCGCCCTGCCGGTACTTCACGTATGCCAGGCGGGCCTGCGCGGACGCCCGCAGGTGGGAGCGCGGCGGGAAGAGCGGGATGCCGCGAGCGATGCTGACGGCACCGGCCCCGAACTCGCCGCGCGCGGCGAGCACCTGACCCATCGCGACGAGCGCGGGGCCGTGGTGCGAGCGCAGCAGGTTGCGGGCGCGCGGCACGGTGAGGGCGGCCGAGAGCGCGTCGAGGCGCGTCGTCCCGTCGTACGTGTTCCATTCGATGAGCACGGCCGGCGCCATCATCCGGAACCACGATGCGGCGACCGCGTCGGTGTCGCCCTCGCGGGCGCGGGCGTGGGCCGTCGCCCGTTCGGCGGCGTCGACGAACCACGCCGCGTCGACCCATCGGGCGCGATCCATGAGGAAGAGTGCGGCGACCGACGCCAGCGCCGACGCGAGCAGGTCGTCCTCCCGCTCGAGCGCCGACACGGCGGCGCGCGCCGAGGCGACGATCCGTTCGTTGTCTGCGTCGGTGTGGAGCGAGACGAACGCCAGCGCCGCGTCGCGCATCGCCCCGGGCGGGAGGGACGCGAGCTCCGCGGCGTACGACGGGAGCTCCGGCGCGGTCGACATCTCGAGGTCCGCGGCCAGCAGCCGCGCGATGAGACGCGGATCGCCCCACTCGGCGGCGAAGGCGAAGAGATCATCGATGCCGTCGCGCATGCGCACCTCCTCGGCGGGGCGTCCGGCCGGCGGGACGCCGCTCGCGGTTGGTCCATGGTGGCATACGGCGCTCCGCCGCATCGGATTACCAGTCGCGCGGCCCTGACCCTGGGATCGGCTACCAGTTTCGCTGCGATCGGTCGGTCGCCACCGCGCGGGTTCATTAGCGTCGGTGGAAGCGCGGCAGGGCATGTCGGGTGGTGGCGACCGACTGGGGGGCGTCACCACCTGGTATGCACGGGAGCGCTCACGGACTTTCCAGGCATCCGTCCCTATGATGAGTCGGTCACCGGGAGTGCGCTCTTGCGATGGTCGACGTCGTGACACCCGAACGCACTCCTCGTCTGCCCGTCGAGAGGACACCCGTGAGCGCACGTTCCGATGCGAAGGCGTCGCGTCGTCGCCGTCGTCCCGTCGCACGGCACGGGCAGCTGAGCTCGCCCAACCCGTTCACGCAGATCCTCGCCGTCCTCGGGGTGATGGTGGCCGTCGTCGTCGTGAGCGGCCTCGCCGTCGGCGGCTTCGCCGTCTGGGATGCCGCACGATCGGTCGCCGACAACAGCGTCGCGCTCGACGGCGACGACCTCGAGCAGCTGCCGCCGACGATCGGTGAGATCGAGGGCGGCGTGAACATGCTGATCGCGGGCACCGACTCGTGCGAGGGGCAGGACCTGGCGCTCTTCCCCCGGTGCGGCATCGACGACGACGGCGGCGAACGCAACGACGTCACGATGCTCGTCCACATCAGCGACGAGCCCCGACGGGTCACCGTGGTCTCGTTCCCCCGCGACATGATCGTGCCGATCCCCTCGTGCCCGGACGGCCAGGGCGGGCGGCACCCCGCGATGAGCGCGCAGATGATCAACGCCTCGTTCGGCTACGGCGGCCTGCCGTGCACCGTGCTGACGGTCGAGGAACTGACCGGTATCGACATCCAGTTCGCGGCGTCCATCCGGTGGACCGGCGTCATCAACATGTCCGACGCGATCGGCGGCGTCGACGTGTGTCTTTCGCAGGACGTGAGCGACCGGCACACCGGACTCGACCTCAGCGCCGGCACGCACACCCTCGTGGGTGCCGAGGCCCTGCAGTTCCTGCGCATGCGACACGGCATCGGCGACGGCTCCGACCTCGCCCGCATCTCGAACCAGCAGCAGTTCATGAGCTCGATGGTGCGCAAGCTGCAGTCCGACGCCGTGCTCGCCAACCCGCAGGCCCTGTTCAGCATCGCCACCACGGCGCTGCAGCAGGTCAACAGCAAGCAGCTGCAGCTCAGCGAGACCCTCGCCAGCCCGACGCGCATGGTGCAGATCGCCATGGCCGTGAAGGACGTGCCCTTCTCCGACATCAACTTCCTGCAGTACCCCACGACCTACGCCTCGGATGGTCTGCGCGTGCTGCCGAACACCACGTCGGCCGACGTTCTCTTCGACGCGCTCGCCGAGAACCGCGCGATCCAGCTGACCGGCGATCCGAGCCAGGGCTACGGCGTCGAGGTGGTCGGCGAGGCCGGGCAGCCCGGTGCGACCCCCGACCCGGCGGCGACGACCCCGCCGGAGGGCGAGGGCGAGGTGGCCGATCCGAACGCGACCGGCCAGCCGGAGACGCCGACCGAGTACGTCGAGCTGCCGAGCGACATCTCGGGCTCGAGCGCCGCACAGGTCACGTGCACGGTCGCCGAGCAGTAGGAGACCCGAACCGGGGGCGGCCCTCGATTCGGAGCCTGCCTCAGACCGGGCTATGATTGCCGGGTGCATCCGCGCCGTCTCGCGTCGGATGCCGTGGAGACGTCGCATAGTCAGGCCTAGTGCACCACCCTGCTAAGGTGGAGTCCCCGTAAGGGGACCGAGGGTTCAAATCCCTCCGTCTCCGCACTGACAGAAGCCCCGGTCCGCCGGGGCTTTCGTCGTTCCTGGGGGTTAGCCTGACGGCATGGACACCCCCTACGTGCGGATCGATGCGGCCGTGCTGCGCCGCAACATCGACCGGATGGCGGATGCCGTGCGCGCGCGGGGCCTCGCGCTGCGACCCCATGTGAAGACGCACAAGATCCCGCGCATCGCGCAGATGCAGCTCGCCGCGGGAGCCGTCGGGCTGACGGTGGCGACGATCGGCGAGGCCGAGGTGTTCGTCGCGCACGGTGCCGACGACGTGTTCATCGCCTACCCGCTGTGGCTGACGCCGAGCCGGGCGGAGCGCCTGGCGGTCCTCGGCGCATCGGCGCACGTCGCCTTCGGCGTCGACTCCCCGGAATCAGCGGCGCACGCGGCCGCGCTGCTGCGCGCGGCCGCGGCCGATGTCGAGGTGCTCGTCGAGATCGACAGCGGGCACCATCGCAGCGGGGTACGGCCCGAGGCTGCGGTCGCCGTCGCCGAAGCCGCGCGAGACGGCGGGCTGCGGGTGGCCGGCGTCTTCACCTTTCCCGGCCACAGCTACGCGCCGGGTGCGGCGGCGACGGCCGCCGAGCAGGAGCGGACGGCGCTGCTCACCGCGTCCGACGCTCTCGAGGCCGCGGGGTTCGAGGTCGGACGACGCAGCGGCGGGTCGACGCCGAGCGCGCTGCTCACCGCCGACGGCGGGGCCACGGAGGTGCGACCCGGCGTCTACGTCTTCGGCGATGCCCAGCAGCTCGCGCTCGGGCGCTGCGAGCCCGCGGACATCGCACTCACCGTCGCGGCGACGGTCGTGAGCCGGCATGCGGCTGAGGACGGCGGCGCCCGCGTGGTGCTCGACGCGGGCAGCAAGATCCTCGGCAGCGATCGGCCCGCGTGGCTCGAGGGATTCGGAGCGGTCGACGGCCTCCCGGGCGCGGTCGTCGTCGCGCTCTCCGAGCACCACGCGACCGTCGCCTGGCCGGCCGGGCGTGCGCTCCCCGATCTCGGTGACGTGGTGGCGCTCGTCCCGAACCACGTCTGCCTCGTCCTCAACCTCGTCGACGAGGTCGTGGCCGTCTCGCCCGACGGCGCGGAGGAGCGCTGGCCGGTGTCGGCGCGGGGCCGGAACTCCTGACGCCGACCGACCCCGGACGGTCCGGGCGCTGGGAGGATGAGGAGATGACTGCTCGACGGACGCTCCTGGTCGGTTCCGGCAAGGTCGGCACGCGGCTCGGCGCGAGCCTGGTCGACGCGGGGGAGGAGGTCGTGGCGATCCGGCGGAGCGCCGACGGCATCCGCCCCGACTTCATCCCGATCGTCGCCGACCTGTCGGCACCGCTCGATACCGCCCTGCCGGCGGTGGACGCGATGGTCGTCACGCTGCCGCCCGGAGATCACCGGGGCTTCTACCGGACGGCCCTCGAGCGCATCGCGCAGGCTCTGCCGAAGACCCCTGCGCGCACGGTGTTCGTCTCGTCGACGCGGGTGTTCGAGGGGTGGGACGTCGACCGTCCACTCGACGAGGACGACGAGCCGCGCCCCGCCGGTCCGCGGGGCGACGAGCTCGTCGACGGTGAGCGGGCCGCGTCGGAGCTGTTCGGTGCCGTCATCCTGCGGCCCGCCGGCATCTATGGGCCGGGGCGCGAGCGCCTCATCCGTCAGGTGCTCGCCGGCGACCCCGTCGACTACGACCGTCGCACGAACCGCATCCACGAGGCGGACCTCGTCCGGGCGATCATCCGTCTGCTCGCGGTCGCCGAGCCCCCGGCCCTGCTGCACGGCGTGGACCGTCGCCCGTCGACGCTCGGCGAGGTGGTCGAGTTCCTCGCCGAGCGCCTCGCGGTCGCCGCCCCGCCGCGGGCGGAGCCGCGCCCCGGCGCCGATCGCGGCAAGGTGCTCGACGGTTCGCGTCTCGCGGCGCTCGTCGGCGAGCTCGAGTTCCCGACCTATGTCGAGGGCTACGGCCGCATGATCGACGACCGGGGCTGATCCCGGGCCGGGGTCACTCGACGGGGGTCAGGGTCACGGCGTCGACGAAGGCGGTCGCGTCGCCGGTAGCCGCCGACCCGCGGAACGTGATCTGCCGGTCGCCCGCGCCGACCGAGAACACCGCGGAGGTATGAGCCGTGAAGGCGTTGCCCGGGGGAGCGAAGCTGTCGACGACGACCCCGTCGACGAGCACCTGCACCGTCTGCACGGCGCTGTAGCCGGGCCGGCGCGATGCCTGGTAACTGAGGGTGTAGTCGCCCGCGGCCAGGTCGATGGTCTGCGAGAACGCACCGTGCTCGCCGTTGCGCGATTGGAGCAGCGCCGTCTGCAGGCCCTCGGGTGCGGTAGGGGCGCCGAACGCGCTGCCGTTGCGCTGGATGCCCGACCGGCCCGTGAACGACCAGCCCTCGGTGAACGGCGCCGACTTCACGCCGGTCGTGGCCGGTGCCTCGAAACCCGTGTTCGCCAGCTGTGCGGGCTCCGGCGCCACGGGGGCCTCGATGCGGACCGCGTCGAGGAAGGCCGTGCGGTCTCCCGAGGGTGCCGTGGCACGGAACGTGACCGTGTGGCGACCGCCGTCCGAGGTGAAGGCGTTCGTGCGCTCGGTCGTGTACGAGCTGGTCGACCCCACCGTGAACGATCCGACGACCGTGTCGTCGTAGAGCACGTCGAAGCTCTGGGCGGGATAGCCAGACCGTCCCGAGAGGGCGAACACGACCTGGTACTCGCCCGCTGGGAAGGCGACCTGCTGCGAGATCGTCCCCTGCACTCCGGCATCCGTCTTCAGGTAGCCGACCTGCTGCCCCTCGACGGGCGCGGGAGGGCCGAGCGGCCCCTGGGCGTTCTGGATGCCCGAGCGGGTGTCGAACGTCCAGCCGTTGGTGAACGGACCGGTGCGCGAGCGCGTGCCCGCGGGCTTCTCGAAACCAGCGTTGTTCAGCGTGACGAGCGGATACGACCCCGGCAGCTCGGGGCTCACGTAGCAGCGCTGCGTGCCCGTGGGGTTCGGGTCGCCGAGGGTCGCCGCGTCGCACGAGACCGGCCCGGTCTTCGCCTGGTAGGTGAACAGCCCGTCGCCGCCGAAGGCGACGCTCTGCTGGCCGGAGAAGGAGCAGGTGCCCCCCTCGTTCGCGCAGAGGGTGTACCCGTCCGGCCCCTGCGAGACGCCGCCGACCTTGAACAGGCGGCTCGTGATGCCAGAGGTCTGCAGGCCGCTCGCGAACGCCGCGGCACGATACAGCCGGGTCGAGCTCTCGGCCAGGATGATGGGGCGTTCGTAGAGCGTCGAGGCCGCGGTGGGGGCCGACCCGTCGGTCGTGAACCGGATCTGCGCGCCCGGCGTCGACGTGGTCAGGGTCAGCACCTCGGCGCCCGGGTAGACGCCGCTCTCGAGGTCGAACTGCACGGGGTCGACGCGCGTCGCCGAGAGCTGCGGCGTCACGGTGACGAGCGCGATGCCCGACGACGTCGGGTCTGCGGTGCTCGTCGCGCGAACGGCGACCTTGCGCTCGGAGTCCACTGCGGGCGGGGTGTAGACGCCCGCGCTCGAGACGGCGCCGTTGCCCGCTCCCTCGACCGACCACGTGACGCCGGCGGCGCCGTCGAGCACGTCGGCCGAGAGCTGCAGCGTCGACCCCGAGGCGACCGTCGGGTCGGCGTCGCCGAGACGCACCTGCACCGCGGGGTCGGCCGTCGTGTAGATCGCGAACGAGTAGCCCTCGTCGAGGTCGTCCTCGAACGACGTGCCGGCGGGGATCGTGGCCGAGACGGCGGGCAGCAGGGCGTTCTCGTCGGGAACGAGGTCATCGGAGTAGACGACGCGGTGGAAGTCCGCGTCGATGGCCGTCCCGCCGAAGTCGACCGTCAGGTCGGTCGGAGCGGCGCCCTTCGACTCCACGAGCACCGTGTAGTCGCCCGCACTGTCGCGGAAGGCCGCCGTCCGGACGTCGGACGAGCTCGACGTGGACTGCAGCACGTCGCTGTGCGCCGGGATGTAGCGGTTGAGCAGCCCCGCCGACAGGAAGGTCCGTCGCGGCTCGAGACCGAGGACGACGGAGTCCCACATGTTGTAGGTGCCGTTGGTGTCGCCGTCGGGGTCGACCGTCCACGTGCCGTTGAGCTGCCAGACGAGCATCGAGTGCAACCCCAGGTTCGCGCCGGCGATGACGTAGTTCGCGTATCCCGAGTTCCAGCCGCTGGCGTCGTCGGCCGACCAGCCGAACTCCGACATGTTCACGGGCTTGCCGCCCGCGACGCTTCTGCGGGCGTTGATGCTCGCGGGGACGGAGGCGTACGAGTCGCCGTAGGTGTGGAAGCTGTACTGGTCGAACGCGTCACCGCCGTTCTGGGCCATGTACGTCGTCCAGGCGGGTGCCCCGGTCTCCTCCGGTCCCCAGATCTCGACCTCGTCACGCAGTCCGTCGGCCACGAGTCGTTCGTGCACCGCCCGCGCCATGTCGACGTAGTACGCCTGCTGGTCGCCCGGGGCCTCGAAGTCCCAGCTGCCGTTGGGCTCGTTGTAGTAGGTCAGATACCGGACGTTGTCGTATCCGCGGACGTTCTTGAGCTGGTCGATGAGGGCGGATGCGGAGGCCGCGAACGCGTCGACGTCGGCGGGCGCGCTCGTCCACGGGTCGATGCCCGGGATCGAGAACCAGTCGTGCACGGCCGAGCCGACCTTCCAGCCGAAGTTGAGCTCGATGTCGGTGCCGGCGGCCTGGAAGGCGTCGACGTAGCGGTAGAACGCCTGCATGCGGTCGCTCGTCCAGGTGTAGACGCCCTTCTCCTGCTCCATCCAGTCGGTCTGGAACCAGACGCGGGCGACCTTGGGTCGGACGGTCGCGATGCGTTCGGCGTCGACGGCCCAGTCCGCTTCGGTGTAGCCGAATCCGCGGGAGCGCTCCATGAGGCTCGAAGGGATGACGTTGACGCCGATGCCCAGGAAGTCCTCCTGCACGACGGCGTCGGTGTCGATCGTGATGGTCGCGGCGTCGGCGGCGGAGGCGGGCGAGACGGTGCCCGCGACGGCGGAGGCCGCGACCACCGCCCCGACGATCGTGAGCGCCGTCCAGCGGCGCGGGGTGCGGGGGGAGGGCATGCGTGCTCCATCGTCATCGAGGGACCGGATGAGCGCAGGAAGTAGTGAAACTACTACGGAGCGCCTGGATGGGAGCGTAAAGCAGGGACTGCTCGCCCACAAGGGGGCTGTTTTTTAGGTTCGCGGTAGTCAGGCTACGTTCTGGGCGATGGCGCGAGCGCTGAATCGGGCTCGAGCAGGCGCGCGAGCAGCAGCCGCATCGAGGCGACGGGGTCGGTGTCGTCGGTGAGCCAGCGGATCTGGATGCCCTCCCACCCGCTGATGACGAGCTCCGCCAGCGCGCGCGGATCGTCGTGGGTGTCCAGGCGTCCGCGTTCACGATCGTCGGCGATCGCGGTGGCGTACGTCTCGGTGACCGCGCGGTAGCGCTCGCGGAGCCAGGCATGCGCCTCATGCTCGGGGTGCGTCGCCTCGGCGGAGACGATCGAGAACATGCGCACGAGCTCTCGCCGCGCCAGATTCCGCTCGACGATGGCGAGCACGCTCGGGATGAAGCCGTCGCGGGCGGCGCGCTCGGCGAAGTCGGTGTCGGCGGCGTCCTCCTGTTCGAGGACCGCGGCCAGGAGCGACACCTTCGTCGGGAAATGGTGCATGACCGTCGTCAGGCCGAGGTCGAGCTGCTTGGCGATCTGACGCAACGAGCCGCCCCGGTAGCCGTGCGTCCCGAAGACGAGGGTCGCCGACGCGACGATCTCGGCGCGGCGTGCGGCGCTCTTCGCATACGGCCCGCGCGGGTGAGCGGGGGTCTCTGGCGGCATGTCCCGAGCGTAGAGCACATCAAACCCGTGCAGATGCACGTTTTTGGGTCTACGCTGATCGCATGGCAACGGACGACACGACGTATCGCTGGGTGAAGGACGGGGCTCTCGGCCCGGGGAGGATGCGCTACGGCGCCGACTACAACCCCGAGCAGTGGCCCCGCGAGGTGTGGCAGGAGGACGTCCGGCTCATGCGCGAGGCGGGGGTCAACATCGTCTCGCTCGGGATCTTCTCGTGGGCGCTCCTCGAACCCCGCCCGGGCGAGTGGGACTTCGGGTGGCTCGACGACGTGATGGACCTGTTGCACGCGAACGGCATCGACGTCGACCTCGCGACCGCCACCGCATCGCCGCCGCCGTGGCTCGCGAAGCGGCATCCCGAGATCCTGCCGCAGACGATCGACGGCACGACGCTCTGGCCCGGTTCCCGTCAGCACTGGCGTCCGACGTCGCCGGTCTTCCGCGCGCACGCCCTGCGGCTGACGCGCGCGCTCGCCGAGCGGTACGCCGATCACCCCGCGCTCGTCGCGTGGCACATCTCGAACGAGCTCGGGTGCCACAACCTCTACGACTTCTCCGACGACGCGGCGCGCGCGTTCCGGGTGTGGCTCCAGGACCGGTACGCCGATCTCGATGCGCTCAACGAGGTGTGGGGGACCGCCTTCTGGTCGCAGCACTACGGCGAATGGGACGAGATCCTGCCGCCGCGCGCCGCGCCGACGCAGCGCAACCCCGGACAGCAGCTCGACTTCGAACGCTTCTCGTCCGACGCCGTCCGCGACCACCTGCGCGCCGAGAACGCGGTGCTCGCCGAGGTCACCCCGGGCGTGCCGCGAACGACGAACTTCATGGTGGCGCAGAACGTCCGCGACATCGACTACGCGTCGTGGGTCGACGATGTCGACTTCGTCTCGAACGACCACTACCTGCGTCCGGGCGAACAGGGGCGCGACGACCTCTCGTTCTGGGCCAACCTCACCGGCAACCTCTCGGGCGGCCGGCCGTGGTTCCTCATGGAGCACGCCACGAGCGCGGTCAACTGGCGGGCGGTCAACCCGCCCAAGCGCCCGGGCGAGCTCGTGCGCGACGCCCTGACGCACGTCGGACACGGGGCCGACGCGGTCTGCTACTTCCAATGGCGGCAGTCGCGCGCGGGCGGTGAGCGCTACCACTCGGGGATGCTGCCGCACGCGGGCGCCGACAGCCGGGTCTTCCGCGACGTCGTCGACCTCGGCACGCAGCTGCGCGATCTCGCCGTCGTCACCGGGAGCCGTCGCGAGCGCGCGCGCATCGCGCTCGTCTTCGACTACGAGTCGTGGTGGGTCAGCGGACGCGACTCGCATCCGTCGGAGTCGCCCGCCTACGACGTCGAGACGCTGCGGTGGTACCGCGCCCTCCTCGACCTCGGTGTCCGCGTCGACGTCGTGCCCGTGTCCACCGACCTCGACGGTTACGAGCTGGTGCTCGCCCCCCTCCTCCACGTCGTGCCGGCGGCGCTGCGCGACCGGCTGACCGGATTCGTCGAGGCCGGGGGACACCTCGTCACGACCTTCTTCTCGGGCGTCGTCGACGAGCACGACCGGGTGTGGCTCGGCGGCTACCCGGGCGCGCTGCGCAGCCTGCTCGGGATCACGGTCGAGGAGTTCGCTCCGATGCTCCCCGACGAAAGGGGGGCGCTCTCGACGGGGGCCGAGGTGCGCGACTGGAGCGAGCGCATCGCGCGCATCGAACCCGATGTCGAGGTCGTGGCCTCGTACCGGGGCGGCGATCTCGACGGTGCGCCCGCCATCACGCGCCGCCGGGCCGGGCTGGCCGGTGGCAGCGCGACGTACGTGTCGGCGGCGATCGACCGCAGGGCCGCCAAGGAGCTGCTGCACGACCTCGGACGCGACATCCCGGCGCTGACTCCGGACCCGCTCGCAGCCGGGGGCTCCGTCGACGTCATCGTGCGGACGGGCCGGGGCGGCCGGTACGTCTTCCTCGCCAACCGGACCGACGACGAGGTGGCCGTGGCGGCGGCGGGCGACCTGATCGCCGGGGCTGCCCGCCGCGACCGAGACGACGCCCTCGTGGTCGCGCCGCGCGGCGTCGCGGTCGTGGCCCAGACGCGGGACGCCCTGCCGGCGTGACCGTCGCGGGAGCGACGCAGACGGGCTGTCGCTCCCGCATCCGCGCCGTCACAATGGTGCGCATGACCGACCTCGACCGTGTCGTGCCGTGGCTGCTCGACTCCGATCCGTCGCTGCGCTGGCAGGTCGAGCGCGACCTGGCAGACGCTCCGCCGACCGTGTGGCAGGCCACGCGGCGGCGTGTCGCGACCGAGGGCAACGGCGCCCGGCTGCTCGCGCAGCAGGGCGAGGACGGCCAGTGGGAGGGCGGCGCCTACTTCCCGGCGGGCTTCTTCGACAGTCCTGAGGCGGCCGCACCCGGGCAGCCGTGGACCGCGACCACCTGGACGCTGAAGGACCTGCGCGAGTGGGGAGCGGATGCCGCTGCGCTCGGCGACACGGCGGAGCGGCTGCGGCGCAACAGCCGCTGGGAGTACGACGATCTGCCGTACTGGGACGGCGAGATCGACGTCTGCATCAACGCGTACACGCTGGCGACAGGAGCGTGGCTCGGAGCCGACGTGGCGCGACTGGTGGCGTGGTTCCCGGAGCATCAGCTCGCCGACGGAGGCTGGAACTGCGAGGCCGAGGAAGGCCGCTCGACGCGCGGATCGTTCCACTCGACCCTCAACGCGCTGCGGGGCATGCTCGCGTGGGAGCAGACCACCGGCGACGCGGACCTGCGCGCCAGCCGGCATCGGGGCGAGGAGTATCTGCTGGCCCGGCGTCTCGCCTTCCGGGCCTCGACCGGCGAGCCGGTGGGAGACTTCGTTACCGACCTCGTCTACCCGGGTCGGCACCGCTACAGCGTGCTCGCCGCGCTCGACCACTTCCGGGCGGCGTCGCTGCACGATGGCACGCCTCCCGACCCGCGACTCGCCGACGCCGTGGCGATCGTGCGCAGGGCGCGTCGCGACGATGGCGCGTGGCATCAGGGCACGCCGCTCGCGGGCCGCGTCTGGTTCGAGATCGACGTCGCCGCGGGCGAGCCGTCGCCGTGGCTGACGTTCCTCGCGCTGCGCGTGCTGCGTTGGTGGGACGCGGCTGCGGCGCGCTGACCGGCAACGCGGGACTCAGCCCCACCCGCCCAGGTAGGCGGCGAGGTCGGGCTCGTCGTCGACGATCCCGATGTCCGTCGTCGACACCGACGCCGCCGGGAAGAGGTCGGAACGCTGCCAGCGCTCGGCGCGCGCGCGGGCGCGCGCGGAGACGACGCGCACGAGCGGCTGGCCGGTGGGCGAGGTGAGGGTGATCCCGCCCAGCCGTTCCCGCTCCAGGCGCGCGACCGCCGACGTGAGGACGTCGCTCTCGGCGGCCACCCGGATCGGCCGCAGCAGCTCGACGACGAGCCGCACGCGATCGAACGCCACGCCGGCGTCGGGCCCGTTCGGCTCGAGGCGCGTCGCCGCGCGGACCGCCGAAGCGTCGAGCGCGGCGAGCGTGCTGTCGACCGCGAGGAATCGCTGCCCGGCACTCGCCCCCGGCGGGGGGACGACCTCGATGTCGGCATGCGCGGGGCGAATACCCCTCCCGGCGGAGCCGGAGACGGGGATGAGATCGCTCAGTCGGATGGTCTCGGCGTTCCGCCGCGCGACGGCGCCCTCGTCGCGGCCGGCGGCGTCGGGTCCGTCATGCCAGGCGACGGCAGCCGGCACGTGGGCGAGCAGCGCGCCCCGCAGCCACGCACGGTAGGTCCATTCCCAGTCTTCGCCGCCGTAGGTCGTGAACGTCTCGTCGAACCCGCCCGCCGCGTCGAACATGACGCGTGAGCAGGCGATGACGGCACCGATGACGTGCCGGTAGCTTCGGTCGTCGGCATGCAGCAGGTTCTCGCTCCGCCGGTACTCGTCGGCGAGCCAGGTCGGCTCCGGCAACGCCCGCCGGGCGGCGTCGGCGGCGAGCCGCTCGGCGGAGACGCCGGCGAGGGCGGCGTGCCGGCGTCTCCCGACCGACACGCAGTCGGGGGCGAGGGCGGGCAGACGGGTCAGCTCGCGGACGAAGGAGGGCTCGGGTGCCGTGTCGGCATCGAGGAACACCAGCACATCCCCGCGCGCCGCAGCGGCGCCGAGGTTGCGGACCGCGGCCAGCCGGAACCCGCGATCGTCGTGGCGCACGAGCTCGACCCCGTCGGGCACGACGGGAGGCTCGGGCGATCCGTCGTCGGCGACGATGACCTGCAGCCGGTCGGCGGGGTGATCCTGCAGCCGCAGCGCACCCAGGGTCAGCGCGAGCTGCTCGGGCTGGCGGTAGTGCGCGACGATCACCGAGACGGACGGCGCCTCGTCCGGCCATCGCCCGTCGAGGAGGTCCCAGCGGTTGCCGGGAAGCGCCATTCCCCGGGGCGGGGCCGGCGTCATCGCGACATCCCGCGCCACCAGGTGAGGTACGACGCTGCCGTATCGGTGAGATCCGGCCGCAGTGGGTGTCCCGGCGCCAAACGTGTTGTCCGGGGGTCGCGCCACGCGGCCGTGAGGCGATCGGCCAACTCGGGCGGATCGAACAGCGTGGACGTGCCGGGGCGCAACCGGTCCATCTCGTCGCTGTAACGCGACCGGACGATGAGCGGGCGACGGCCGGCCTCCATCCAGTCGAGCATCGACCGCGACGCCGACACGTGCTCGTGCGCGGCAACGGGGATGCCGGGGTCGCGAAGCCGGCGGGCGAACTCGTCGTCGTCGAGGAAGCCGCTGATCTCGAACCTCGCCCCGAGGTCGTCGGCCAGGCGCTCGAGGGCGTCGACGTCTCCGTCGTGACCCGGCGACGCCGACCCGAGGGCTCGGACGACGGCGTCGCCCACGGGGTGCCCGCCGGCGCGGAGCGAGGTGACGGCGGCCGCAGCCGCGCGCAGCGCGACTTCGTGGCCCTTGCCCGGATAGACGAACCCGGCGATCAGCACGATCAGATCGGCCGGGGCGGTCGCGGCGGGGCTGTCGGGGGCGACGGGCACGCGCGTGCCGAGCGGGATGACGGCGGGCCGCAGTCCGGGGTCGAGGTGCTCGGCGACGAGCGACAGCTCGTGCGCGCTGTTGACCGCGACAGCCGTCACGGCGTGGAAGAACCGGCGGTAGGCCGCGACCCGTCGGTCGTACTTGTCACCGTCCGAGTGCTGCGGCAGGTCGTGGAGCGTCAGCGACAACCGACACGAGCGCGAGAGGGTCTCGACCGCGTCGGCGGCATCCTCGAGGCTCGAGCCCAGCAGCCGGTCCGTGGCGTGCAGGTGGACGCGCTCGCCGTCCCCGACCGCGCGCAGGGCCGCTTCGAGGTCGGTGACCGCCACGACGCGCGTGCTCGCGTCGAGGCGGTGCGCGGCGGCGGCGACGTCTGCGCCGTAGTCGGTCACCCCATGGCCGGCGGGGCCCCAGACGAGGCAGAGCGTTGGGGCATCGGTGGGCATCCGGTCATCGTTACCGTTCGCCTGTGCTTCGCGCAAGTACACGTCGCGGGGGTCCGCGCTCCGCTAGCGTCCGACTCGGAGACCCCCTCATCCGAGGGAGTCCAGCAAGGAGAGCCGTGACCATCCTGACCGCCAGCGCGCCCCGGGACGAGATGTCCGGCGCGCCCGACGTGCGTGTCGTCGCGGTTCCGGCCGGCCATCCCTACGTCCAGCGCGTCACGGATGCCGCGGGCATCGCGCTGCTCCCCGACCCGCCGGTGCCGGGCGCGGCCGAGGGCGTCTGGTGGCCGCCCGTGGCCCTCGATCCCGACTGGATCCGCGCGAACGGCGACCGGGCCGACGTCCTGCACGTTCACTTCGGCACCGAGTCGTTCGCGGCCGGGCACCTCACCGCGTGCGTCGAGGCGGCGCACGCGGCGGGCTGGGTCGTCGTCTTCACCGTGCACGACCTCACGCATCCCCAGCTCGTCGACCAGCGCCCCTACGCCGCGCAGCTCGACGAACTCGTCCCTTGCGCGGACGCCCTGATCACCCTCACGACGGGCGCCGCCGCCGAGGTGCGCGAACGGTGGGGACGCGAGGCGGTCGTGCTGCCGCACCCCGCCATCCTGCGCGAGGGCGCGTCGCCGACGGTCGTCGCGCTGAGCGAGGACCTCCGCGTCGGGATGCATCTGAAGGACCTCCGTCCCGGGACCGACGGTCCGGAGAGCGCCCGCACCCTCGTCGCCGCCGTCGAGCGGCTGCGGGAGCAGGGGCGGCACGCCGTAGCGGAGATCCGCATGCACCGGTCGGTGCGCGACGAGATCGCCCGCGACGAGGTCCGCGCCGCCGTGGCGGGTCACCCGTACGCGGTGCTCGTCGAGCAGGGCCGTCTCCCCGACGCGGCGCTGAACGCGGCGTTGGGCGGGCTCGACGTGTGCGTCCTGCCGTACCGCTACGGCAGCCACTCGGGCTGGCTCGAACTGTGCTGGGATCTCGGGGTGCCCGTCGCAGCGCCGGATGTCGGCCACTTCTCCGATCAGCACGACGACGCGTCGACGGCCAGCTTCCATCCCGGCGACGTCGACACGCTGACCGAGGCGCTGCACGCGCTGCTGTCGCGTCACGAGGCCGCCCGGCCCGGGTCGATCGCCCGCGCCGAGATCATCGAGGCGCGTCGGGCGCACCGGCGCGAACAGGACGCGGCGACGGCCACCGCGCACGCCGCGCTGTACCGCCGACTCCGCAGCGAGCGCGCCTCGTGAGCGGCTCCGTGCTGCGCATCGCCGTGATCGCCCCGCTGCGGTTCCCCATCCGCCGGCCGCACGCGGGCGGTCTCGAGGCTGCGGTGTGGTCGGAGGTCGAGGCGCTGCGGGCGCGCGGCCATGAGGTGACCGTCGTCGCGGTCACGGGCTCGGAGCACGTCGAGAGCGGCAGCGTGTGGGAGATGCCCGAGCTGGCGTGGGACGCCGGTGCGGCACGCACGGACAAGACCTATCCGCCCGCGTACGAGACGCTGAGCGTGCCCATGCTGCGCCGGGCACTCGAGACGATCGGCGCGCGGGCCGGCGACTTCGACGTCATCTCCAACCACTGCTTGCACGCGCTGCCCCTGCAGATGGCCCCGCAGCTCGATGTGCCGATGGTGACGACCCTGCACACCCCCGTCGACGACGATTTCGTGCGCGCCCACCATGCGGCAGCGGGTCGCGGCAGCATCTTCCTCTCGGTGAGCGAGCACACCCGGCGCGAATGGCAGCACGCCGGCGTCGCGTCTGCGCTCCTGTCGAACGGCGTCGATCCCCGGGTGTGGGCGGCGGGCCCCGGCGGCGACGAGCTCGTCTGGTTCGGCCGCATCGTGCCGGAGAAGGCGCCGCACCTCGCGATCGCCGTCGCGCGCGCCCTGGGACGGCGTCTCACGATCGCCGGTCGGGTCGGCGACCGCGCGTACGCCGAGGAGGTCTTCGGGCCGCTGCTGGGTGATGACATCACCTTCGTCGGCGAGCTCGACCCGTCGGGTCTCGCCGAGCTCGTGGGACGGTCGGCCGTCGCGCTCGCCACTCCGGCCTGGGCCGAGCCGTTCGGACTGGTCGGGCCGGAGGCTCTCATGTGCGGCACCCCGGTCGTCGGCTTCGCCGTCGGCGGGGTCCCCGAGATCGCGGCGGCGAGCGTGGGGATGAGGCTGGTCGGCGCCGGCGACGTCGCGGCGATGGCGGAGGCCGTGGAGGAGGTCTGGGACCGGGCCGGCGACCCGCTGTTCCGCGCCGCTGTCCGGGCCCGTGCCGTCGAGTGCTTCTCGCTGGACGCCCGGACGACGGCGCTCGAAGAGGTCTTCGGCGCGCTGAGCGCGGAGGCCGCGCCCGCCGAGCTCCCGGCATGACGGATCGCCTCGGCTGGTACGTCCACCATCACGGGCGCGGGCACCTCACCCGGATGCTCGCGATCGCCGCGCACCTGCCCCTCGACGTCGTCTGCTTCAGCTCGCTCGCCGAGCCGACCGGGCTGCCGGCGAACGTCTCGTGGGTGGCGCTGCCGCGCGATGACGACCCGCAGCCGACCCTTCCCGCCGACGACCCCACGGCCGGCGGCCTCCTGCACTGGGCTCCGCTGCGGCACGAGGGCCATCGTGCGCGGCTCGCCGCGATGGCGGCGGCGGTCGCGACGGGCCGCATCGGGGCCGTGGTGGTCGACGTCTCGGCCGAGGTCACCCTGTTCCTGCGCCTGCTCGGCGTGCCGGTCGTCATCATCACCCAGCCCGGTGACCGCGTCGACGAGCCGCATCGCCTCGCGTTCGCCGCCGCCAACCGGGTCGTCGCGCCGTGGCCCGACGGTGTCTACGCGCCCGCGCACCTGACGGCTCTGGGCGACCGCGTCGTCTTCGTCGGCGGCATCTCACGGTTCGCGGGACGCCCACGGCCCGCCTCGCGCGGTTCCGACGGCACGGTCGTCCTGCTCGGGGGCGGGGGCGGGAGCGACGTGTCCGAGGCGGACATCGCCGACGCCGAGCGCGCGACCGCACGGCCCTGGCGCACGCTCGGCGCCGGCGGGGCGCAGTGGAGTGCCGACCCCTGGGACGCGCTGACGACGGCATCCGTCGTCGTGTCGTGGTGCGGTCAGAACGCCGTCGCCGATCTCGCCGCCGCCGCGGCGCCCGCGATCGTGATCCCCCAGGATCGGCCGTTCGCGGAGCAGCGCGCCACGGCCCGAGCCCTGGGGCATGCGGGGCTGGCCGTCACGGTGGACACCTGGCCCGCCGCGGAGCGGTGGCCCGGGCTCCTCGACGCGGCAGCCGCCCTCGGTGACGACTGGGGCGTATGGCGGATCGACGGAGCCGCGGAGCGCGCGGCCGAGGTTATCCTCGCGGAGACCGGCGCGGGGGGCCGATCATGAACGAGGTCGCCGTCGTCACGCTCTGCTCCGCGCCGCGGCTGGCCCACCTGCGCAACCAGCTGCGCGCGACCGCGGGAGTGCCGCGCGTGGTGGTGTGGATCGGCGACGACGAGGCGCCCGACCTCGACGCCGAGTGCGTCGTCCACGTTCCTCCGGGTGCCGACGGGCTCCGGCTCGCGGCCGCGCGCAACGCCGGTGCCCGAGCCGCCGAGGCGCTGGGCGCGCGTCTGCTCGTCTTCCTCGACGCCGACTGCGTCCCCGGCCCCGAGCTCATCGAGCGCTACCGCAGCGCGGCGGCGTCTCATCCGATGGCCGTGCTGTGCGGTCCCGTCACCTACCTCGCCGCGGGAGCCGGACTCGATCCGGCGTCCCTGCGCGCGGCGACCGCGCCCCACGCCGCCCGCCCGGCCCCGGAGCCGGGCGTCGTGCAGCCAGCCGCGCCGGCGGACTATCCGCTGTTCTGGTCGCTGTCGTTCGCGACCGCATCCGATGTGTGGCGGCAGATCGGCGGCTTCGACGAGGCGTACGAGGGATACGGGGGAGAGGACACCGACTTCGCGTTCTCGCTCCGCGCCGGGGGCGTGCCGATGATGTGGGTAGGCGGCGCCGACGCGTACCACCAGTACCACGAGACGTCGTCGCCGCCGTGGCAGCACCTCGACGACATCCTGCGCAACGGCGCCCTGTTCGCGCGCAAGTGGGGCGAGTGGCCGATGACCGGTTGGCTCGAGGCGTTCGCGGCCGGCGGGGCGATCGAACGCGACGCATCCGCCGAGGGCGGCGGCTGGCGCCGCGTTCCCGTCTGATCAGACGCGGGCGGGCACCCGACGCGACGGCAGGAGTCCGCTCGCCGCGGCCAACAGATCGGCCGCCACCGGGTCGGGGGCGAACTCCGCGACCTGGGCCCGCGCGTGCTCGGCCAGCGTCCGCGCCCAGGACGGATGCCGCAGCGCCACGGTGATCGCGGCGGCGAGGCGATCGGGGTCGGCGGGCGGCACGCTCTGACAGTCCCGGCCGTCGGTGCAGAAGTCGTCGTAGCCGCTGCCCGAGGTCACGATCAGCGGAGTGCCGGCGGCCTTGACCTCGAGAGCCGCGTTGCCGAAGCCCTCCCAGCGCGACGGGCACAGCGCGACATCCGCCCGCGCGATCGCGCCGTACAGCTCGTCGCCCCCGACGTGCCCGAGCCACACGACCCGGTCGCGGGCCGACGGGGGCAGCTTCTCGAGCAGAGCCGCGCGCGTCGGCTCGTAGCGCGCGTCGGCACCGGCGCCGACCAGCACGAGTCGGGCGCGGGGAAGGTCGCGGTGCACCGTCGCGAACGCGGCGAAGGCGTCCTCCACGCCCTTACGTCGCTCGCTGCGGCCGACGAACAGCACGATCGGGCCATCGGGCTCCGGCCACGCTGCCGGCGTGTCGGCGCGCACCGCCGCGGTCGCGACGGCCTCGACGTCGATGCAGTTGCGGACGACGCGCGCCGGCGGCAGCCCGGGATACAGGGCGCTGGTCCGCGCGAGCATCGCCGACGAGATCGCGATCAGTCCGGTCGACCGGTACAGCTGCCGCCGTTCCGCGGCAGCCTGGCGCGCACGCGGGAGACGCGTCGCGAGGGGCATCCTCTCGGGGGAGAGGCCCGACACCTCGTCGGCGAGCCGGACGCCGGTCGCGAGGTTCGTCAGCAGCGGGGCGGATCGGGGCAGACTCGCGGCGAGTCCCGCCCACTCGGGCGCGAAGACGACGTCGTACCCGCCGCCGGCGAGGTACGCGCGTCGTACCCGCCGCGCGCCGTGGTCGCCCCGACGGTGCCGCGCCGCCCCGCCGTCGTCGACCAGCCGCACACCGTGGCCGGGGTCGGCGGACGGTCGATCGACGCCGATGTCCGACCCGGCGTCCGGCTCGAGAGCGAGATCCACCGCGACCCCCTGACGGACGAGTGCGGGCAGGAGGGCGGCGTAGTGGCGGCCGATGCCGCCGGTGTACCCGGTGATTCCGGCGTACTCGGGGGTCGCGACGAGCCAACGCTGCGCGGTCTGAGCGGTCTCGCCGGTCATGAGATGTCGATCGGGAGGGTGCCGAGCGCGAGCCCGCCGACCGAATTGGCCTCGGTCAGCATGGTGCGGATGCGTCGCGGGTCGGTGGGCACGGGACGCGGTGAGGTGAAGTCGAACCGCAGCGGAATGGACCGCTCGAGCCAGATGATCGTCCGCCCGCGTCCGTCGCCGTGCGACCAGCTCACCGTGAAGCCCTCGCCCTCGCCGAGCTTCGTGGCGATGACGAGCTGGAGGTGGGCCAGCAGGTCATCGGGCATGGCGACGGCGGAGTGATTCGATCCGTATCGGAGTCTTCCCATCGGCACCCGCCTCCCTCGTGCCCCGACAGGGTGCACCCGACGGCGGGCGTTCGGGCTGCCCCTTGACGAGCCGGGGCAGCGAGGGTTATCGGCGCGGGCGCGGCACCCGTCGCTTCGCGGCCGCCGCGATCCTGCGCGCGGCGGCGAGTACACGCCGCGCCCCGCCGCGCACCCGCCGTCGACGGCGCGCGGCGCGCAGCACGGCCGCCCAGCGCCGGCGGATGCGGACGTCGTCGTACTCGGCCGCCGTTGCCCTCGCCTGCTCGCGCATCCCCGCCCGTCGCGCGGGTTCGAGCGCGGCGGCGGCGCGGACGGCGTCGGCGAGCGCTGCGACGTCGCCCTCGGGCACGAGCCATCCGTTCACACCGTGGCGGATGAGCTCGGCCGGACCGTACGCGATGTCGTAGGCGATCGGCAGGCATCCTGCGGCCATCGCCTCGAGCAGCACGAGGCCGAAGGCCTCGGATCTGCTGGTCAGCAGCAGCACACCGGCCGCGCCCAGCGCGCCCGCGGGGTCGTCCGTGTGACCGTGGAAGCGGATCAGGGGGTCGTCCGAGGCGAGCGCTGCCAGCTCGCCGGCGCGCGAGCCCGTGCCGTACACGTCCAGGGGGATGTCGGCTGCCGCCGTGCCATGCACCTCGAGCATCGCCGCGACCGCGTCCTCGATCCGTTTGATCGGCTCGAGCCGTGCGATGACCACGGCCCCGCCGCGGTCGGTGTCGGCGGGCAGTGCCGCGGGATCGATCGTCCGTACCGGGTGGGCGACGTTGGTCAGGAACGGTCCGGGGCCGACGATCGCGCGGACGTCTACCGCCTGCGCCTCGGTGGCGAAGGCGACGGCGTCGAAGTCGGTCAGCCGCGAGAACACCGGTTGCCGCGAGGCGCGGACCGAGCCCGGGGTCGGTCCGCGGTGCGAACCGTGGACGACGTGCACCGTCGTCACCCGACGGCGGTGGTACCCCGCCGCGAAGGGCGCGACGGTCTTGCTGTCGACGATGAGGAACGCCTCGTCGCCGCCGATGAGGTCGTCGAGCCAATCGGCGTAGAGATCGTAGCGGCGGCGCCACGACCGTACCGGGCGCCCGGTCGTGTCGCGTGCCAGCAGGGTCCGGCCGCGCTTGCCGACGCGACGTTCCGACAGCGCGATCGTCCCGTCGGCTCGCAGGTGGTCGATGTCGCGTGGCTTGCCGTCGTCGGCGAGACGCAGCCGCCGCAGTTCCACGCCGTCGGCGGCGTCCACCAGCACGTCGTCGTCCGCGGGGTCGAGCGGTGCCGGTGCGTCGGGCGGCGTGCCCGCCGGAGCGACGGTTCCGAAGCGAGCCCAGTCGTACAGGTTCCGGATCCGCACGCCGGCGGCGCCCGGCACGGCCACGGGGTCGAGCGGCCAGGCGCGGTCGTCGAGGGTGAGCACGTCCACGGAGGTGCCGGCGGCGGCGAACAGACGGCTGCGATCGAGCAGTGCGGTCGTCATCCCCCCGTAGGGCGCGGCGATGCCCCACGTCAGGGCGAGGTGTCGCCCGTGTGGCAGGTCGGGTCCGGCCATGCGCACCGTCACCGCGGTCCCGGCCGGACCGACACGTCGGGGACGAGGGCGTCACGCGGCAGGTCGAGGGCCGCCAGCACGGTCGTCGCGACCGACTCCGGGTCGATGAAGGCCGCGGCGTCGTAGTCGCGTCCCTCCTGGCGGTGCACCTCTTCCTGCATCGGCGTGGCGGTGCGGCCGGGGTACACGCTCGTGACGCGGACGCCGTGAACGCCCTCCTCGCCGCGCAGCGCGTCGGCGAGAGCCTTCAGCCCGTGCTTCGACGCGGCGTACGCGCTCCATCCCGGGTGCGCGGTGAGGCCGGCGCCCGAGTTGACGAACAGGATCTGCCCGCGAGCGGTGCGGACGGCCGGCAGCGCGAGACGCGTCAGCTCCGCCGCCGACACCAGGTTGACGGTGAGCTGTTCGGTCCACGCGGTCACCGGCAGATCGGCGACCGGCCCGAGCTCGACGATCCCGGCCCCGTGGACGACCGTGTCGATGCGGTCGGGCAGAACGTCGCCCGCGAGCGCCTCGGCGAGCGAGCCGGGATGGCGCAGGTCGGCGGCGAGGGCGACAGCGCCGGGGACGAGCGCGGCGAGCTCGTCGGCGCGCTCGGGGTTCCGCGCCACGAGCACGAGCCGGTCGCCGCGAGCTGCGAGGCGCCGGGCGACCGCGAGTCCGATGCCGGACCCCGCCCCGGTGATGAGATGCGTCTGCGTCATGCCTCCATCGTCCCATCCGTGCGGTGCCCGGGTGCGGGGCGTTTGCGGACGGACGCGGAACGTGCGACGATCGTCGCGGACATGTGACTGGTCATGCAGGCAGGATCCGAACGTTCGTGCATCGCACGGCGGTCGGGTCCTTTTTTTATTGCCTCCGGCCGGGTCCGGAGCGGAGCCGCTCCGGCGGCACGGTCCGGGATTCCACAGGAGGAAAACGAACATGACCACCACGAAGGATGCCGCGGGCGCGATCCTCGAGCACGTCGGCGGGCCCGAGAACATCGCCGCACTGCAGCACTGCTCGACGCGGCTGAGGTTCAACCTCGTCGACGACGCCCGTGCCGACGAGGCCGCGCTGAAGGCGGTGCCCGGTGTGATCGGCGTGGTCCGCGGACCGCAGACCCAGATCATCGTCGGGTCGAAGGTGGGGGACTACTTCACCGAGATCGAGAAGCTCCGCGGCGGCCGCGCGGCATCACGAGCCGCGGCGCAGACCCCGCAGAAGCTGACGTGGAAGCGCGCCGGCGCGGCGATCATGGACTTCGTCGTCGGGGTGTTCACCCCGATCATCCCGGCCATCGCCGGCGCCGGCATCTTCAAGTCGTTCCTCATCCTCGCCTCGGCCCTGGGGTGGATGCAGACCACCGATCCCAGCTACCAGGTGCTCTCGGCCATCCCCGACGCCGTTTTCTTCTTCCTGCCCCTGCTGGTCACCTACACGGCCGCCAAGAAGCTCGGCGTCAACATCCCCCTCGCCCTCGGCATCGTCGGTCTGCTGGTGTTCCCGACGTTCTCGGGGCTGCTGGCCCAGGAGGGCGGCGTCGCGCTCTTCGGTCTGCCGATCCCGGCGATCGCCTACAACGCGCAGGTGTTCCCGCCCATCCTCGCGGTGCTGCTGTTGTGGCCGGTCGAGAAGCTCGCGACCCGCATCACGCCGGGGCCCATCCGCACCTTCTTCGTGCCGCTGCTGTGCTTCATCGTCGTATCGCCGATCATGATCTTCGGCCTCGGACCGCTCGGCTACGGACTCGGCTCGCTCCTGACCGGGGGGATGCTGTGGCTCTACGGCACCCTCGGCTGGGTCGCCATCGCGCTCCTCGCCGTCGTGCTGCCCTTCATCATTTCGGTCGGCATGCACAAGGCGTTCATCCCGCCCACCATCGCCACCGTCGCCCAGCAGGGACGCGATCCCTTCTACCTCGTCGCGTCGCTCGCCCACAACATCGCCGAGTCGGGCTCGAGCCTGGCCGTCGCCGTCCGCACCCGCAACAAGACGCTGCGCGGCACGGCGATCTCGTCGGGCATCTCGGCCTTCTTCGGCATCACCGAGCCCGCGCTCTACGGCGTGACCCTGCAGAACCGGCGCGCGCTGTTCGCGGTGCTCGCCGGCTCGCTCACCGGCGGTGCCTACCTCGGCATCGCCGCGGTCGGCGCTTTCGCTCTCGTCAGCCCCGGTGCCGCCAGCATCTCGATGTTCATCGACGTCCTGAACCCGTGGAACCTGATCCACGCCGTCATCGGCGCGCTCGTCGCCTTCGCGACCGCCTTCGTCGTGTCCCTCGTGATCTGGAAGGACTCCGACTCGGGCACGATCCGCGCGCTGGAGGCGCAGGCAGCGGGCTCGGGCGAGATCGAGGTCGCGCCGGCTGCCGACGGCCGGCTCGTCGCACCCGTCGCGGGCGAGGTGGTGCCGCTGGATCGCGTCGACGATCCGGTGTTCGCCGGCGGCATCCTCGGTGACGGCGTCGCGATCCGCCCGAGCGCCGGCTCCGTCTACGCCCCGCTCGCCGGAGTCGTCTCGAGCCTGCTGCCGTCGAAGCACGCCTTCGGCATCACGGGCGACGACGGCGTCGAGATCCTCGTCCACGTCGGACTCGACACCGTCAAGCTCGACGGCGGCCCCTTCGTCGCGCACGTCGCCCAGGGCGACCGCGTCGAACGCGGGCAGCTCATCCTCGAGGCTGATCTCGAGGCGATCCACCGCGCGGGCTTCGACACGATCACGCCGGTCGTCGTCCTCAACGGCGACGCGTTCGACGTCGTCGAAGCCCTCACCGGTCCCGTCGAGGCGGGCACCGGCATCTTCACCGTAAGCACCAAGGAGGCCGCTCGTGGCACTGTCTGATTCGTTCCTCTGGGGCGGCGCGCTCGCCGCCAACCAAGCCGAGGGCGCATGGCGCGCCGGGGGGCGTGGGCCCGCGGTCTCGGACATCGCCAGATACCGTCCGAACGTCGATCCTCGCGAGTATGCGATCCATCACGCCCACACGGTCGAGAGCATCACCGCGGCGATGGCCGACGACGACGAGACCTACTACCCCAAGCGCCGCGGCATCGACTTCTACCACCGGTACCCGGAGGACCTCGCGCTGTTCGCCGAGATGGGCTTCACGGTGCTGCGCGTGTCGATCGCGTGGACGCGTCTGTATCCGACGGGTGAGGAGACCGAGCCGAACGAGGAGGGCATCGCCTTCTACGACGGGCTGTTCACCGAGATGCGGCGCCTGGGCATCGAGCCGCTCGTCACGCTCTCGCACTACGACCCGCCGCTCGCTCTCGCACTGAAGAACAACTGCTGGGTCGATCGCGGCACGATCGCCCTCTTCGAGCGCTTCGCCCGCACGTGCTTCGAGCGCTTCGGGCACCTCGTGAGGATGTGGCTGTCGTTCAACGAGATCGACGGCATCGTGCGGCACCCGCTCACCTCGGGGGGCATCATCGAGGAGACGGTCGAGGGCGACGTCCTGCAGGCCTGCTACACGGCCCTCCACCACCAGTTCGTGGCCTCCGCCTCGGTGACGCGGATGCTGCACGAGATGTGGCCCGAGTCGCAGATGGGCTGCATGCTGACGATGCTGAAGACGTATCCGCTGACGTGCCATCCCGACGACATCGCCGCGACGCAGGCGAAGGATCGGCTGCTCTACCTCTGCACCGATGTGCAGGCCGGCGGCGCGTACCCCCGCCTCGCGCTGAACGCCCTCGCCCGGCAGGGCGTCGAGATCCCGTTCGCCCCGGGAGACGTCGAGCTGTTGCGCGAGCACCCGGTCGACTTCATCTCGCTGTCGTACTACATGACGCTGGCCGAGTCGGTCGACCCGGACGCCGAGCGCACGCCCGGCAACACGGTGCTCGGCGTCAAGAACCCCCATCTCGAGTCCAGCGAATGGGGCTGGCAGATCGACCCGGTGGGGCTGCGCATCTCCCTGATCGACCTGTACGACCGCTACGGCAAGCCGCTGTTCATCGTCGAGAACGGGCTCGGCATGCGCGACGAGCTGACCGCTGAGGGCCGCATCCACGACCCCTACCGCATGGACTACTTCCGCGCCCACTTCCGCGAGATGATCCGCGCGGTCGACGAGGGCGTGGAGCTGATGGGATACACGAGCTGGGCGCCGATCGACATCATCAGCGCGTCGTCGTCGCAGATCTCGAAGCGATACGGTTTCATTCACGTCGATCTCGACGACCTCGGGCGGGGGAGCGGTGAGCGTCGACGCAAGGATTCGTTCTGGTGGTACCAGCGGGTGATCGCCACGAACGGCGCAGATCTCGGGTGACTCCACTGCTCCACGAGCGTGAGGCCGGGTCGATGAGGACGGGCATGCAGATCATCAAGAAGGTGCTCAACTCGAGCGTCGTCCTGGTCGACGACGGGCGCGGCGTCGAGCGGGTGCTGCTGGGCAAGGGCATCGGCTTCGGCGCCAAACCGGGCGACGTCGTCGACGAGGGGGCCACGGACCGGGTGTTCGTCGCGCTCGACGACGCCGACCAGCGCAACCTCGTCGAGCTGCTCGCGCAGATCCCGGGTGAGTTCGTCGAGCTCACCCGGGAGATCGTGCGTGACGCGGTGGCCTCGGGCCTCGATCTCGATCCGCACGTCTACCTCACGCTCACCGACCATCTGCATTTCGCTGTCGAGCGGCACCGTCGCGGTCTCGTGGTCGTGAACCGGCTGGCGTGGGAGCTGCGCACCGTGTACCCCGACGAGTACGCGGTCGGGCGGCGCGGCGTCGATCTGCTGCGAGCGAGGATGCGGGTGGAGGTTCCCGACGAGGAGGCCGCGAACATCGCGTTCCACCTCGCGAACGCCGCCAACGGACGCGCGGGAGCCGACACGATGCACGTCGTCCGGCTCATCTCGGCGACCACCACGATCGTCTCGAACACGACGGGGATCGTCTTCGGGGACGACCTGCACTCCTCGCGCTTCCTCGTGCATCTGCAGTTCTTCGCCGAACGGGTGTTCTCGGGGCGCATGCTCGACAGCGACGACGGATTCCTCTTCGAGAGCATGAGCGGGCGGCATCCGCGCGCCACAGCGACCGCCGAGCGCGTCCGCGCACTGGTGCGGGCACAGCACGACATCGAGATCTCCGACGAAGAGGTCGCCTATCTCGCGCTGCACATCGCCCGAGCGGTTCCGGGTTGACCTCGGGCTCAGGCCCGCGAACGACAGCGCCGTCGGACGTTCCGGGGGGAACGGCCGACGGCGGCGTTGCGCGGGATGCGGGTCAGGCGGGCACCTTCAGGCGCGGTACCCCCGCGGTGACGGGACGCAACTCGCGCTGCGGAGCGTCGGGGATCTCCTGATCGAGGGCGACCACGAGGCCGGCCGACGACGTGGCGGCGTTGGCCATGTCGCGGACCGTGACAGGGTTGAGGACCTCCATGTCGGCGGTCCCGAAGACGAAGCGCAGCGGGATCGACGGCTGCAGCCAGATCGACGATCGGCCCTCGGCCGTCGTCCACGACATCATGAAGCTCTCGTTGCGACGCAGCTTGGTCGCGATGACCACCTTCAAGTGCGCGAGCAGGCGGTCCGGGATCTCGATTCGGGTGTCGGAGTTTCCGTAGTGGAGCTGTCCCATGCTGTCCTCCTGAGATCATCGGATGGTGAGCGAACTGTTCGTTCCCTCGGTAAGTATCTAGCCAGACAAGACACTTTCTGTCAATTCCTATGCCTAAGTATCTCGGCATCTGTGAAAGACAGCATCTGTCAAGCTGGTCTAGTGTTCTAGGATGCTGTTGGCAGGGAGGTGGCAAGCCGATGCCTCAGAACGTCGTCCGTCATGAAGGACTTCATCTCTACGCGGAGCAACCGCGCGCCGAGGTGGGTCAGCAGCTGAGTGATGCCGTGCTGCGACTGCGTCGCGCGGAGCAGGTGCAGGCCGGGCTCGCCGTGCGCGCGTCCGAGCTCTCCGCGATCGACCTGACCGCTCTGCGCTACCTCGTGCAGGGACACCGCGAGGGTCGCGATCTCGGGCCCAAGGACCTCATCGTCATGCTCGCCACGTCGAGCGCGACGGTGACCAACGTCGTCGAGCGTCTGGCCTCGAAGGGGCTGGTCGAGCGCATCCAGCATCCGAGCGACCGCCGCGCCCACTACCTCGTGCCGACGGAGTCCGCCGTCGCGCGCGTGGACGAGGCGTTCGCCGCCCATCACCGCGCCGTCGTCTCGGTGATCGATGAACTCGATCCAGAGCGCGCGGCCATCGCGGCCGAGGTCATCGATCGCATCGCCGCCGCTCTCGACGACGTGGCCGCTGGCGCCGTCTGACTCCGGCGCGGTCCGCCGACAGGAGACGGGGCCGGCTCCTCACCCGTGGGTGGGAGCCGGCCCCGTCCGTCGTCTCGTCAGCTGTCTTCGCCCTCGGCCTGCGAGGGGTGACCGGTCGCCCCTTCCGGTGCTTCGCCGGTGTCGGGGTGTTCGGGATCCGCGCCCTCGGCCTGGCTGGGCTTCGCGTCGTCTCGTGCCATGATCTGTTCCTTTCGTGGCGGCGGTGCTCCGCCCTGAGTACCATGCCCGTACGGCTGTCGCCATCCCCTCGTGGGTCCCGCGCGCTTGTGCTTACGGTCGCCGCATGTCCGACTCACGCGAACCCCTGTCCGACGAAGACGCCCGGCGCGAGGAGCTGCTGCGCGCCGGCGGCTCGACCGAGGCCGACGCGGCGCCCCGTATCGAGACCACGCAGCACGACGGCGTCACGCGCATCGACATCGCCGACACCGCCGCGGTCCGTCCGGGCCCCGGCCCCGGCACGCCCGAGGCGGACGGCGACGATCCGGGAGCGTCGTGACGCCGTCGACACCCGGCCGCGCCGCCCCGATCGTGCGTCGGAGCGGCGATCATGGCGCGTAATGTACGGGTCATGCGCTGCGCCCCCGAAGACGTGTTCGCGGTGCTCAATGACGGCTGGCTCTTCCCCAGCTGGGTGGTCGGCGCCTCGCGCATGCGCGACGTCGCGTCCGACTGGCCACGCGAAGGATCACGTCTGCACCACTCCTTCGGGGTGTGGCCGCTGCTGATCGACGACAGCACGTCGGTACTCGAGTTCGACCCGCCGCATCGGATGGTGCTGCAGGCGCGCGGCTGGCCGGTGGGGGAGGCCCGTGTCACGCTCGATGTCAAGCCGCGGGGCGCGGGATGCGTCGTGCGGCTGCAGGAGGTGGCGGCGGAGGGACCGGGATCGCTGATCCCGCAACAGCTGCTGGATCTGCCGCTGCGGGTGCGGAACGCCGAGACGCTCCGGCGCCTGGCGCACCTGGCGGAGGGTGGCGCGGGCCGGTGACGACCGATTACGACGCCGTCGTCGTCGGCTCGGGGCCGAACGGTCTGGCGGCCGCCGTGACACTGGCGCGCGCCGGGCTGACGGTCGCGGTCTTCGAGGCCGAGGATCACTTCGGCGGCGGGGCGGCCACGGGGGAGATCACGCTGCCCGGCTATCTCCACGACCTCTGCTCGGCGGTGCATCCGCTCGCCTTCGAATCGGCGTTCTTCCGCGAGTTCGGTCTGCGCCGCCGCGTCGACTTCGTCGTACCGGAGGCCTCGTATGCGCACCCTCTCGACGATCGCGCCGTCCTGGCGTACCGCGATCTCGACCGCACCGCCGCGGGGCTCGGGACTGACGGTCGTGCCTATGCGCGCCTGATGTCGCCGCTCGTCGATCGTGTGCGGGGCGTGGCCGATCTCACGGGCGGCTCCCTGCTGCGGGTCCCGGGTGACCCCGTGGCGGCGATGTGGTTCGCGCTGCGCACGCTCGAGCAGGGAACGCCGGCGTGGGGCGCCCGGTTCCGCGAGCAGGCCGCCCCGGCGCTCATCTCGGGCGTCGCCGCGCACACGATCCTCGGGCTGCCCAGCCTCGCCGCCGCCGGCGGCGGGCTCGCGCTGGCCACCTACGGGCACGCTCGCGGGTGGCCCATCCCGGTCGGCGGCAGCGGCGCCATCGTCGCCGCCATGGTCGACGACATCCGCGCGCACGGCGGTCACCTGTTCACCGGTCGCCGCATCCGCTCGCTCGACGAGCTGCCCTCCGCCCGTGCCGTCCTGCTCGACGTCACGCCGCGGTCTCTCATCGGGATGTCCGGCGACCGGATGCCGCAGCGCTACCGCCGTCGTCTCGAGCGCTTCCGCTACGGCGATGCCGTCGCCAAGGTCGACTTCGCGCTGTCGTCCCCCGTCCCCTGGCGCGACGCGGAGATCGCTCGCAGCGGCACGGTGCACGTGGGCGGAACGCGCGCCGAGATCGCCGCGTCGGAGAACGCGGTGCGCAGCGGCCGGCTGCCCGACGCGCCCTACGTCCTCGTCGCGCAGCCGTCGCTGTTCGACGCCGGGCGGGCGCCCGGCGAGAATCACACGCTCTGGGCCTACACGCACGTGCCCGCCGGCAGCGACGTGGACCGCACCGAGGCGATCGTCCGTCAGATCGAGCGCTTCGCCCCGGGCTTCCGGGACACGATCCTCGCGACGGCGTCGGAGACCGCGCAGCAGGTCGCCGCGCGCAACCTGAACTACCCTCGTGGCGATATCTCGGCCGGGGTCCCCTCGCTCGATCAGCTCATCGCGCGGCCCGTGCTCGCGCTCGATCCGTGGCGGACACCGATGGACGGCGTGTACCTGTGCTCGTCGTCGACGAGCCCCGGGCCGGGCGTTCACGGGCTCGGCGGCTGGTGGGCGGCCCTCAGCGCCCTCCGCCACGAGTTCGGGGTCCTCACCCGGCCGGATCTGTCGCCGCGCGCGTAAGTGCGACGGCTCTCTGAGTCAAGCCTCCGATCGACTCTCGTGCGCGCTCCTACAGTGGACGCATTACGCCGTCTGCGGGAGGTCTCCTGGTGTCCGATCCGTCCGAGCCCGAATCCGTGGCGCGCGCCGTCGAGAGACTGCGCCTCGCCGAGGCGAGCCTGTCGCGACGGCGTCAGAGCGACTGCGGTCCGAGCGAGACCGCGCGTGCCGCCATGCGCGTCGTGTACGACAGCGCAGACGTGGGGAAGCGCGTCACACCGACCGACATCGCAGCGTCCCTCGGCATCTCGACGCCCACGGCCACGACGATGCTCAAGCGACTGCATGACGGCGGACTGGTGGCGTTCGAGCGCAACCCCGATGACGGGCGCAGCAAGTACGTCGTCCCGACGGACCGCAACGCCGATGTGGAGGGTGTCGATCCGCTGACGCAGCGGGTGCGCGACATCGCCCGCGGGCTCGACGATGACATGGCCGCGAAGCTGACGCTGCTGCTCGACGCGATCGCGGATGCGGTCGACGAGGAGTGCCGCTGACCTCAGGCTTCGGCGGACGCGGGCTCCGGCACGACACGCAGACCATTGGCTCCGCCCGCCTCGAGCATGAGCTCCTCGACCCAGTGCCGGTTGATGGTCGGCGGCCGACTGCCGCTGAAGTGGAAGACGATCGGCACGGCCGGGTGCACCCACACGCTGAAGAGCCCGCTGTCGATCGATCGGTGGAACATGAAGGGCTCATTGCGGCGCAGTTTGTTCATGAAGACGACCCGCAGATGCGCGAGCAGACGGTCTTCGATGTCGAACGTCCGCCCCTGGCTTCCGTAAACGAGTGTTCCCACGGACGAGAGGGTAACGGCGGGGTTGCGACTAACTAATTCCGGTTAGTTAGAGGAACTAGCTAGCGGTCCGACGGCCCCGTACGCCCCGCGGCGACGTCTGTCAAGCGCCTGGGATGCGTGACCCGATCGGACGATGCTCAGAGGAGAGCGTTGGGAGTCGTCATGGTGTTGGATATGTCGCCGATCGCCCGCAAGCCCAGTGCCGTGCGACTGGCCACCTCGGGCGCCCTCCGCCAGCTGCCTCCCCGTCGCCCCGCAGCGCCGAGCACCGAAGCGGACGTCCGCTGGGAGATCGTCGACGTCGACCGCTACGAGGTCCGCGAGGGCGAGGTCGTGCTCGGCTACGTCGACGTCGTCGGAGCCGTCTTCGTCGTGCTCGGCGGGCCGTGGTACGCCGCCGCGGTGGAACTGCGGCAGACCCTGCGCTTCGACGAGGCGATCCAGACGCTGCGCTCCTCGCGCCGCCACTGAGCGCCACATCCCGGGATGCGTCCCGCCTCCGCGGCGGCTCTGCCTAGGCTGGACGCATGATCCGGATCGCGACCGTGGGTACCAGCGTCATCACCGATGCCTTCATCGGAGCCGTCTCGCGCACCGCGGGCATCGAGGCGTCCGCCGTCTCGTCGAGGGATGAGAGCAAGGCCCGCGCCTACGCCGATCGCGTCGGGGTCGCGAGGGCCTACGGCGGTCTCGACGCGCTCCTCGCCGCGGACGACATCGACGCCGTGTACATCGGCTCGCCCAACTCCGCGCACGGTGGGCAGGTCGCGGCGGCGATCGATGCCGGCAAGCACGTGCTGGTCGAGAAGCCCGCCGTCGCATCCGCGACGGAGTGGGACGATCTCGTCGCGCGGGCGCGGCGTCGCGGCGTCGTGCTGATCGAGGCGATGCGCACGGCCTACGACCCCGGGATCGCTGCCGTGGGCGAGCGGCTCGACGGTCTCGGAGTGATCCGCCGGGCCTCCTTCCACTACGCCAAGCGGTCGTCTCGATACGACGCCGTGCTCGCCGGAGACGTCCCCAACATCTTCGATCCGGCCATGGGCGGGGGAGCCCTCGCCGACCTCGGCGTCTACGGCGTGCACGCCGCCGTGCTCCTGTTCGGCGAGCCCGCGCGGGTAGCGGCCTCCTCCGTGCCGATCGTCACGGGAGCGGACGGCGCGGGGATCGCCGTGCTGGAGTACGCCGGGCTCGTGGTCGACGTCGGCTATTCCAAGATCACGACCTCGACCCGTCCGAGCGAGATCCAGGGCGAGGAGGCGACGCTGCTCATCGACCACCTGGCGAGCCCGCGCCGTGTGACGCGCGTGGCCTCCGACGGAACCGAGACCGTGTGGACGTCGGCTGCGCCGGTGGATGCTCTCGACGGCGAGGTGGCCCGTTTCGTCGAGGTCGTCTCGGGGTCTGCGACCCCGGACGAGGACCAGGAGCGGACCGCGGCGACGCTCCGCACCCTCGAGCACATCCGCGCCGCCGTGCGCTGACCGGCGGGCGCGCCGCACGCACTCGCGTGCCCCGCTGTCAAGGGCCTGGGGTTTCGGGCGGGCTCCGCGCAGGCTCGAGGCATGCACCACCGAGGACTGCGCTGGGACGAGATCGCCGAGGACGCCTGGAGGGTCTGCGACCCGTCCCGTCCGTCGTCGGATGCCGATGCCGTCGTCGCCTACGTGGAGCGCCGCAGGGACGGTGTCCACGAGGTCGTGTGGCTGTGCGGGCCGGCGGGGACCGAGACCTACGCCGATCTGGCCACGGCGGCCTGCGCGGTCTCAGAGCGGCATGCGGCCTCGCGCCGCTCGGGCTCGCCGCTCGCGACGAAGCCGGTGCCGATCGCGCACCGGCCGCCCCTGTCGCCGGCCTGAGGCCTCGGCGCAGCGGTCCACCCGTCAGTGCGGCATCCGGTCGAGGAGCAGCCCCACCGCGGCGGAGACGCTCGCGTCGATGACCTCTTCCGGTTCGCCGTCGTATTTCAGCAGGATGTGGCCGGTCGCGTCGGAGTCGCTCCACCCCAGGTAGACCGTGCCCGCGTCGTGGCCGTCCTGCGGGGCGGGCCCGCCGACCCCGGTGACCGACACGGCAAGATCGGCGGCGGTGAGGTCGCGCACCGCGCGCGCCAGCTGCTCCGCGCAGGCGGCCGAGCAGGGGTCGACACCCTCGGCGAGGCCGAGCACGCGATGCTTCGTCTCGAGCCGGTAGGCGACGACCCCGCCCGCGAACCACTCTCCGGCCCCCTCGGCGGCGCCGATCGTCGCGGCCAGGTTGCCCGCTGTGAGCGATTCCGCGACGGCGACGACGGTGTCGGTCCGCTGGGCCCGGCGAGCGAGTTCCTCGATGTCTGACATGTCTCCTCCTGGGGCGCGACCATACGCACGATCACGGGTCGCTCGGACGGGGATTGCTCCCGACGACCCCCGGGTGGTATCGCGGGCGGCCACCGCGACCGATCGGGACTTTGGTCCCTTCCCCCGACGTCTCGTCTGCGAGATCGTTATGTGGTCAGACCACATACGAACAGCTCGATCGCGATGACGACCGAGCAGCAAGGAGATCGAAATGACCACGCACGCGGTCCACGCAGCCGTCCCTCGCACGGAGGCTCGGACCGGTACTCGGGCCATCGCCCGACAGGACGAGATCGTGACCTCGGTCGCCGGACGCCGCACCCTCGCGGCGCTCCGCTACGCCACCGGGTTCGTCTTCCTGTGGGCGTTCCTCGACAAGCTCCTCGGCCTCGGGTTCTCGACGCCGTTCGAGCGGGCGTGGATCAACGGCGGCACCCCCGCCCAGGGTTTCCTCACGAGCCCGGCGGTGAGCGGCCCCCTCCAGCCCTGGTTCCAGGGCATGGCGAGCCCGGTCGCCGACGTCCTGTTCATGGGCGGCATGCTCGCCATCGGCATCGCGGTGATGTCGGGGATCGGCCTGCGGGTCGCGGCCGTCGCCGGGAGCCTGGTCATGCTGCTGATGTACCTGGCCGAATGGCCGTTCGCCTGGGGTGCGGCGTCTACCAACCCTCTCGTCGATTACCACATCGTCTACGCGCTCGCGCTGATCGTGATCGCCGTGCTGCACGCCGGCGACACGTGGGGCCTCGGCGCCACCTGGAAGAGGCTGCCGCTGGTGCGGCGCCTCCCGTGGCTCGTCTGACACCGAGTCGAGTCGCCCCGCCGAAGGCGTGGACCCTGCGGGGTCCACGCCTTCTCGTCGTGTCCGGCCCGGGCGATCCGGTCAGTCGAGGTCGGAGTGCGCCGCGAGGAGCGCGGCCTGCGTCCGGCTCGTGACGCCGAGCGTACGAAGGATCCCGGTCAGGTTGTTCTTGACGGTCTTCTCGGCGAGTCCCAGCCGCCCCGCGATCTCGCGGTTCGACAGCCCGCGTGCCACGAGCGCCAGCACCTCGCGCTGACGGTGGGGCAGCGCTGCGACCGAGACCGACGCGTCGCCGCCGTCGGTGGGTGACGCGGCGGGAGCGCGCAGCGTCGCGCTCAGCGTGTGCCCGCCGGCGACGCGACGCACGGCGTCGATGAGCTCGCTCGCGGCGAGGTCCTCGACGAGGAAGCCGTCCGCACCCGCGGCCGCGCTCGCCCGTCGGGCGTCGTCGTCGTCGACCGCGCTCAACACGAGGCACCGCAGTGCGGGGTGAGCGGCCCGGAGCGTCGCGCAGACGTCGGCACCGGTCCCGTCGACGAGGTCGTAGCCCACGACCGCGACATCCGGCGCGGTGGCCGCCGCGCGAGAGATGGCCTGGCGCGCGGTCGTCGCCTCCGCCACGACCGTCATCCCCGTTGCGGCGTCGATGAGGTCGGCGACGCCCCGGCGGACCAGGTCGTGGCCGTCGAGGACGAGCACCGCGAGCATGGCCCCACCGTACCGTCCGACCGGTCGCTCAGCCCGTTCCTCCGGTGCCGGGCGCGCGCGCCCGCGCGGACTCAGAACGCGGTGAGGTCGGCGCGCAGGCCCCGGCCCGTGTGCTCGGTGCGCAGGATGCCGCGTCGGCGCAGCACAGGCACGAGCTCGTCGAGCGCGCGGTGGATGGTGACCGGGTGCAGGTCGCCCGAGAAGATGAGGCCGTCGTTGTCGGCGTCGTCGCCGAGCGCCTGGATGACGTCGGCGATCTCCTCGGCGGTACCGACCGTGCCGCCGGCACCGTCGGTCACCCGGCCGAGTCGTGCCTTCCCGGCCAGGATCTCGCGGAGCGGTGCCTCGGAGAAGTCGGAGAAGCGCCCGAGCAGGCCCCGGATCGTCCCCTTCGAGACGTGGTCGCCGAAAATCGCGGGATCGAGCGGACGGTCGAGGTCGAGCGCCGTGAGGTCGGTCTCGAGATCGCTCGACCACGCCTCGGCGACCTCGACGAGGGTTGCGTCATCGGGGTGCCGTGACGCTTCGACGATGCGGTCGGCCTCGTCGACCGAGCTCGCGACGATCGGCTTGAAGACGAAGAAGGTCTGAATGGCGTCGGCGTCCCGGCCGGCGGCCGTCGCAGCCTCGCGCACGCGTGCCCGGTAGGCGCGGATGCTCGCGGGATCGAGGTTCGACAGTGCGAGCTGGATCTCGGAGTTCGCGCCGGCGAATCCGATGCCGCGGGGCGACCCTCCGGGTGAGGCGACGACGGGGTCGCCCGCGGGCAGCGGTTCGGCGTTGAGCGGACCGTCGAACGAGAAGTACTCGCCGCGGTGCTGCACCGCGTGGATCTTCGACCCGTCGGCGTAGATCTGCGTGTCGGGATCGGCGATGAGCGCGTCGTCGTCCCAGCTGTGCCAGAGCAGGCGCAGGGCGTCGAGCCACTCCTGCGCGCGGTCGTAGGCGGCGTCGTGCCCGAGGCGCTCCGTGCCGAAGTGGTGTGCCGAGCCGACGTCGGTGACGACGTTGAGGCCGAGCCTGCTGCCGCTGAGGTGCTGCAGCGACGCGAACTGCCGCGCGGCGAGGTAAGGGGGCCAGGCCGCGGGATTCACCGTCGGGATGACCCCGAGGTGCTGCGTCGCCGCGAACAGGTACGGTGCGAGCGTCCAGGGGTCGTGCTTCGGGCCGCCGTAGGCCTTGCGGACGCGCAGGTTGAGCGTCTCGGGCGTGATGCCGACCGACAGCGCGTCCTCGATGAGGACGAAATCGAACCCGGCCTGCTCGAGTTCGCGTGCCGAGTGCTGGTAGAGGTCGGGCTTCTGCCAGGCCCAGTTCCATCGCTGGTAGGGCCGCGCCCATCCGTGCGGGCCGAAGCCGCGCGAGAGGAACCAGCCGAAGTGTTGGGTGCGCGTCATGCCGACACCGCCTCGGGTTCGGTTCGCCGCAGAGCCGCCGTGCCCGCGGTCGCCGCCGTGGCGGCGGTCAGCCCGCGCTCGAGGTCGGCGATGAGGTCGCGGGCGTCCTCGAGCCCGACCGAGAGGCGCAGCAGGCCGGGGCCGACGCCGATGCGGTCGAGATCGGCGTCGCTGCGGTGCGCGTGCGTCGTCGTCGCGGGATGCAGCACGAGCGAACGCACGTCGCCCAGGTGGGTCATGGGCGTGAAGAGGCGGACGTGCGCGGTGAACGCCTCGGCGGCCGCGCGGCCTCCCGTGAGGGTGAAGGAGAACAGTGCCCCCTGCCCGTCGGGGAGCAGCTGCCCGGCGAGGTCGTGATCCGGGTGCGAGGCGAGCCCGCTGTAGTCGACGCCGGCGACCTCGGGGCGCGCCTCGAGCCAGGCGGCGAGCCGCGCTGCGGTCTGCGACTGGCGCTCGACCCGCAGCGACAGGGTCTCGACCCCCTGCAGCAGGAGGAACGCGTTCAGGGGAGAGGGCGAGGGGCCGAAGCGCATGGCGACGCGTCGGGCCGCGTCGAGGAAGGCCCGTTCGCCCGACCGCTCCACGAATGTGCGGCCGTCGGGCCCGGTCTCGACCGCGATCTGCCGGAAGCGGCCCGGGACGGCGTCCCACGCGAACCGGCCGCCGTCGACGATGACGCCGCCCAGAGCGGTGCCGTGGCCCGAGAGGAACTTCGAGGCGGAGTGCACGACGATGTCGGCGCCGAGCTCCAGCGGGCGCAGCAGATACGGCGTCGCGAGGGTCGAGTCGACGACGAGCGGGATGCCGTGACGGTGGGCGATCGCCGCGACCGCTGGGATGTCGAGGACGCCGCCGCGTGGGTTCGCGATCGACTCGGCGACCAGTGCGCGCGTGCGGGGGCCGATCGCCGCCTCCCACGCGGCGGGGTCACGGGGGTCGTCGACGAAGTCGGTCGTGATGCCGAGCCGGCCGAGGTCGGACCGGAGGAGCTCGCGCGTGCCCTCGTAGATCGCCGATGCCGCGACGATGTGGTCTCCCGCCTCGAGGATCGTCAGCAGCGCCGTGGACGTCGCGGCCTGTCCACTGCCGACGAGCAGCGCGCCGGCGCCGCCCTCGAGGGCTGCGATGCGTCGCTCGGCCGCAGCGGCGGTCGGGTTGCCGACGCGCGTGTAGCTGAAGCCCGTGTCGGGGTCGGCGAAGCGGCCCTCGCCGTCGGCGATGTCGTCGAACTCGAAGCCCGCCGTCAGGTAGATCGGGGTCGCACGCGAGCCGTGGACGTCGAAGCCGCGGGCTCCGGCGTGCAGCTGACGCGTTGCGAAGGCGAGGGGTTCGTCGCGGGTCTCGGGAGCGGACATGGGGGAACAGTACGGCGACCGCCGCGGCGTGCGCGCGTACGGCGTCATGCGGTGTCACGGTCGGGACGCTGTGTGTCGCCGTGTGTTCCCGCGTTTCCGAGTGTTTCGACGTGCCCGGCGACCCTCGGGGGCGCTCGCGAGCATGGGGTCATGTCCCCCCTGGTGAGCGTCGACGACCTCGCCGCCGAGATCGCCGCGGACGCGCCCGTGCGTCTGCTCGACGTCCGGTGGCGCCTGGACCGCGCCGAGGGCCGTCCGGAGTACCTCTCCGGCCACCTGCCCGGGGCGGTCTACGTGGATCTCGAGCGCGAGCTGGCACGCCCGGGCCGTCCCGAGCAGGGACGGCATCCGGTT
Source organism: Microbacterium sp. cf332 (assembly GCF_900102175.1). Taxonomy (GTDB): domain Bacteria; phylum Actinomycetota; class Actinomycetes; order Actinomycetales; family Microbacteriaceae; genus Microbacterium. The sequence goes on along the minus strand of NZ_FNKN01000001.1, from coordinate 1,269,407 downwards.
CCCGACCGCGCCGACCTCGAGGTCGCCGTCCGCCGCTGGGGCGTGAGAGCCGGCGACCGTCTCGTCGCGTACGACGACAACGACGGGGTCGCAGCGGCGCGCGCGTGGTGGCTGCTGCGTCGCCACGGCCTCGACGTGCGCGTGCTCGACGGCGGGTTCCGGGCCTGGGTGGCATCGGGGCGCCGGCTCGAGCGCAGCGATCGGGCGGCGGCGCCGGGTGACATCGAGCTCGCCGAGGGCGTGGGCGGGCTGGCCGACATCGACGAAGCCGCGGTCGCCCCTTCGCGCGGCATCGTGCTCGACGTGCGGGCTCCGCAGCACTACCGGGGGCAGATCGCCGGGGCCGACCCCGTGAGCGGGCACATCCCCGGCGCGGTCAATCTGCCGACGGTCACCCACATCGCGCCGACCGGGCTCATGCGCGGCGCGGAGGAGATCCGCGCCGCGCTGGCGACGGTGGGAATCGGGCGCGACACCGATGTCGTCGTCTCGTGCAGCTCGGGCATCGCCTCGGCGCACACCGCGCTCGCGTTCACCGTCGCGGGATACCCGCGGGTCCGGGTGTTCGCCGGCTCGTGGAGCCAGTGGTCGCGTGACCCGGGCCGCCCGGTCGCGACCGGGCCCAGCCCCTCGGCCGCGATCAGCGTGGTCTGAGGACCCGCGCGAAGCGGTGCGCGTCGAGCGGCACGCCCGGAACCGGCGCCGCCGGATCGAGACGCAGAACCGCCCGCTCGGTGCTGGGCGGCACCGGCGGGCGGTCGTGGCTGTCGGGCGCGTTCAGCCCTCGAGCGCGGAGTGCTCGTTGAGCCGGTGCCAGGTGCGGTTGTGGTACACCAGGGCGTCGCCGTGGCCGCCGGGCTCGACGTCGCGCTCGACGTGCGACTGCAGGGCGTGGCCCGCGATGACGACCGAACCGCCCGCGTCCATGCGCGAGACGACGGCGCAGCGCACCCATGCGCGGACGCCGCGGTAGACGGGCTCGCCGGTGGTCAGGCGCGACCAGGCGGAGGTGTCGGCGAACCGGTCGACGCCGCTCGTCGCGCCGAGCTTGGCGAGCGCGAGGTCGTCGGCGTCGAGCAGGTGGACGACGACGGTCTCGGCCGAAGCCAGCACGGCCGACGCCGAGGACTGCGCCGAGACCGAGAAGATCAGGAGCGGCGGCTCCGCACTCACCGACGCCACGGACGTCGCAGTGAGGGCGACGGGCCCCTCTCCCGCGTCGGCGGTGATGACGGCGACGCCGCCGGGGTGGCCGCGGAAGAGCGCTTTGAACTCGTCGGCGGAGAGCGATGCGCCCAGGTGACGGGACGGGTGCTCTGCGGAGGGGTCGAGATTCGGCTGCGACATGATCACGACGTTAGTAACCCCGGAGCCCTCGCACATGTTCCGTGTCGTTCGGAGACGGTCGATGACCCCGTGTGACGCGATCAGCCGGCGATGCGCCGCGTCGCGGCGTCCAGGGCGTCACCGAGGTCGGCGATGAGGTCGGCCGCGGTCTCGATTCCGATCGACAGGCGGATGAGTCCGTCGCCGATGCCGAGACGGCTGCGCTCCTCGGGGGAGAACGAGACGTGGGTCGTCGTCGCCGGGTGCAGCGCCATCGAGCGGACGTCTCCGATGTTGGTCATGCGGCTGACGATCCGCAGCGCGTCGAAGAACGCCTCGGCCGCGGGCCGGCCGCCTCGCACCGTGAATGCGAACACCGAGCCGGCATGACCGCCGAAGCGCGCCTGCGCGATGTCGTGGAACGGGTTGTTCGGCAGGCCCGCGAAGTCGACGCTCTCGACCGCGGGATGCACGTCGAGCCATGCCGCGACCGCCGCGGCGTTCGCCAGGTGACGCTCCATCCGCAGCGACAGCGTCTCGATGCCCTGCTGCAGCAGGAATGAGTTGACCGGCGACAGTGCCGCGCCGAGGTCGTTGACGATGCCGAATCGCAGGTAGGCCTCGAAGGCGCGCTCGCCGTAGGCCGTCACGAACGAGGGCTTGCCCGGCGCGATTGGCTCGGTCAGGCCGGGGAATGAGCGGGACGACCCGGTCCAGTCGAAACGACCGCCGTCGACGATCGCGCCCGAGAGGGCCGCGCCGTGCCCCGAGAGGAACTTGGTCGAGGAGTGGACGACGATGTCGGCGCCGAGCTCGAGCGGCCGGATGAGGTACGGCGTCGCGACGGTGTTGTCGACGATCAGGGGGATGCCGTGCCGCCGGGCGATCTGCGCGACCGCCACGACGTCGACGAGGTCGTTCTTGGGGTTCGGGATGGTCTCGACGAAGATCGCCTTCGTGTCGGGGCCGATCGCCGCGTCCCACTCGGCCTCGTCGCGAGCGTCGCGGACGTAGTCGCTCGAGATGCCGAGTCGTGCGAAGGTGCGGTCGAAGAGGATCCGTGTGCCGCTGTAGATGCTCGCCGTCGACACGATGCGCTCGCCGGCTCCCGCCAGCCCGAGGAGCACGGCGGTGATCGCGGCCTGACCCGAACCCACGACGATCGCGCCCGATCCGCCCTCGAGCGACGCGATGCGTCGTTCGGCGACCTGGTGCGTGGGATTGAGGTTCCGCGAGTAGAGCTGCCCCTCGTCGGCGCCCGTGAAGCGCGCCTCGGCCTGCGCGAACGAGTCGAACCGGTACGCCGCCGTCAGATAGATCGGGGTGATCCGGGCGCCGTGCGCTGGTTCGTCGGCCTCGCCCGCGTGCACCTGCCGCGTGTCGAAGCCGAAGCCGTGCCAGTCGTATCGGGGCGGCAGGATCTCGTGGGTGGTGTTCTCGGGCTGCAGGCTCACGGACACAGGCTAGGGCGCCGCGGGCGCGGTATCCGATCCGTCCGTCACACGCCGACAGATTCCGTGGCGTGCGTACGATGATCGTCGACCCCGAGGAGGCACCCGTGACGACGACCGATGACCAGCAGGCCTGGGTCCGCCGGTACGGCACGGCCGCGCCCGACGCCGAACTGCCCCGCAACGCGGTGCTGGACCTGCTCTACCGCCACCGTTCGGTACGTCGGTTCGTGCCCGGCGAGATCGACGACGCGACCGTGACGGCGATCGTCGCCGCAGCGCAGTCCGCGTCGACGAGCTCGAACCTGCAGGCCTGGTCCGTCGTCGAGGTGCGGGATCCCGACCGCCTCGACGCACTCGCGCACCTCGCCGGCGATCAGGACTTCATCCGCCGGGGCGGCGTGTTCCTCGTCTTCGTCGCCGACTGGGCCCGCGCCGCCGAGCTGGCGCGTCGGATCGGTGAGCCTGCCGAGGCGGTCGGCTACATCGAGAGCACGCTCGTCGGCTTCGTCGACGCCGCCCTCGCGGCGCAGAACGCCGTCGTCGCGGCGGAGTCGCTCGGCCTCGGGGCCGTCTACGTCGGCTCGGTGCGCAACAACCCGGAGCGGATCGCCGACCTGCTCGAGCTGCCCGACGGCGCCTTCCCGGCGTTCGGCGTGGTGCTGGGGCACCCGGATCCGGCGGACCCCGCGGGGGTCAAGCCCCGCCTGCCCCAGGGCGTCGTGCGGCACCGCGAGGTGTATCGGCTGCCCGATGCGGACGCGGTCGCACGGTACGACCGGGCGGTGACGGAGTACTACCGCACGCAGGGCGAGCCGCGCGGATGGCTGCGCGGCGCGATCGCGCGCGTGCGGGATGCCGCCAGCCTGCACGGCCGGCACACCATGCGCGCCTCGCTCGAACGGCGCGGACTGTCGTCTCGCTGAGCCCGCTCGACACCGGCGGGCACCTGGCTTAGGGTGGACGCGTGCAGACCTGTCGTTGTTGTCGCTGAGCGCCGCCGCGCTCACCTCAGACGACCCCGACAGCACCCGCGCCTCTGAGCGCGCGGACACCGTGAGGACATCCTCGTGCGTTACGCAGAGAACATCGCCGAACTCGTAGGCAACACCCCGCTCGTGCGCCTGCACCGCGTCGCCGCAGCCACCCGCGCCACCGTGCTCGCGAAGGTCGAGTACTTCAACCCCGGGAGCTCGTCGAAGGACCGCATCGCCGCCCGCATCATCGACGCGGCCGAGCGCGACGGCCTGTTGCGCCCCGGCGGAACCATCGTCGAGCCGACCAGCGGCAACACCGGTGTCGGCTTGGCGCTCGTCGCCCAGCAGCGCGGGTACCGCATGGTCTTCGTCGTGCCCGACAAGTTCGCGGGCGAGAAGGTCGCGGTGCTGAAGGCCTACGGCGCCGAGATCGTGATGACTCCGACGAGCGTGCCTCCGGAGCATCCCGACTCGTATTACAGCGTCTCGGACCGGCTCGCCCGCGAGATCCCCGGCGCCTTCAAGCCGAACCAGTTCGCCAACGCCGCCGGCCCGCGCTCGCACTACGAGACGACCGGCCCGGAGATCTGGCGCGACACCGCCGGCCGGGTGACCCACCTCGTCGCGGGCGTGGGAACGGGCGGGACCATCACCGGCACCGGCCGCTACCTGCGCGAGGCCTCCGGCGGCGCGGTCACGATCGTCGGCGCCGACCCGGACGGGTCGATCTACAGCGGCGCGGTCGGTTCGTACCTCGTCGAGGGTGTGGGCGAGGATTTCTGGCCCGAGACCTTCGATCCCTCGGTCGTCGACCGCTACGAGCGCGTCGGTGATCGCGAGTCCTTCGCCATGACCCGCCGGCTCGCTCGCGAGGAGGGGCTGCTCGTCGGCGGCTCGTCGGGGATGGCCGTCGTCGCCGCGCTCCGCACCGCCCGCGACCTCGGGCCCGACGACGTCGTCGTGGTGGTCCTGCCCGACCACGGCCGCGGCTACCTCTCGAAGATCTTCGACGACGACTGGATGCGGTCCCACGGCTTCGCGGACCTCGTCGACACGACCGATCCCCGCACGACCCACGACACCCGGAGCGACGCATGAGCACCCACGATTCCGCCCGCGGCCTGGCGAGCCTCGCCGTCCACGCCGGCCAGGAGTTCGACCCCACGACGGGAGCCGTCATCCCGCCGGTCCACTTCTCCACGACGTACGCACAGGACGGCATCGGCGGGCTGCGCGGCGGCTACGAGTACGGACGTTCGGGCAACCCGACGCGCACGGCGCTGCAGGTGCAGCTCGCGGCGCTCGAGGGCGGCGCCCACGGCTACTCGTTCGCGTCGGGCCTCGCGGCCGAGGATGTGCTGCTGCGTGCGGCACTCGAACCCGGCGACGAGGTGCTGCTCGGCAACGACGTCTACGGCGGCACGCACCGGCTCATCGCCCGCGTGCTCGCGCCCTGGGGCGTCAAGCTGCGCGTGGTCGACATGAGCGACCTCGCCGCCGTGCGCGCGGCCGTCGCCGAGCGCGCGCCGCGGGTGCTGTGGGTCGAGACCCCCTCGAACCCGCTCATGCGCATCACCGACATCGCCGGTCTCGCCGCGATCGGCCACGAGGCCGGTTCGCTCGTGGTGGTCGACAACACGTTCGCCACGCCCGCGCTGCAGCGTCCGCTCGAGCTCGGCGCCGACGTGGTCGTGCACTCGACGACGAAGTATCTGGGCGGTCACTCCGATGTCGTGGGCGGAGCGCTCGTGCTCGATGACGACGCGCTCGCCGAGAAGATCGGGTTCCTGCAGTTCGCGGCCGGCGCCGTCTCGGGGCCGATGGACGCCTGGCTGACGACACGCGGCATCAAGACCCTCGATGTCCGCATGCAGCGGCACAGCGAGAACGCGGGCGCGATCGCCGCGTTCCTCGACGGGCACGAGCGGGTGGCCCGGGTGTTCTATCCGGGCCTGGCCTCGCACCCCGGGCACGAGCTCGCGGCATCGCAGATGACGCGATTCGGCGGCATGCTCTCGCTCGCCCTCGAGTCGGGAGAGGCGGCGCGCCGTTTCGCGGAGTCGACGAAGCTGTTCCAGCTGGCCGAGTCCCTCGGCGGCGTCGAGTCGCTCGTCAACTACCCCGACGCGATGACGCACGCCTCCGTCCGGGGTACCGAGGCGGCCGTCCCTGTCGAGATCGTGCGGCTGTCGGTGGGCATCGAGTCGGTCGACGATCTCCTGGCCGACGTGGAGCAGGCGCTGCGCTGAGCGCGGGCCGGCGACGGAACGAGATCAGCGTCGGAAGAGCCGTCGGCGCCGCGTCGGCGGGCTCGGGGGAGCGGCGGATGCCGCGATGGCGCGACGCTCGCGCCATCCGGCGACCTCGGTCTCCACGTCGCGGGTCGGGGTGACGACGGGCGGTCCGCCCTGCAGCTGACGGCGGGCCTCGACGACGCGGCGGTTGAAGTCGGCGACGTATTCGCGGACGTCGGCCTCTCGCCCGAGCGCGTCGACGCGATCCGCGAACTCGGCGTGCTCGATGCGCAGGGTCAGCGCGGGCGGGCCGAGCCCGGTGAGCTGCTCCTCGCGGATCTTGCGCTTGATCCACCAGTCCGGGTCGTGCTGCGCGCCGAGATCGGCGATGGGCTTGCCGGCTCCGGGCAGGTCGTCGAACTCACCGCGTCGGATCGCCTGCTGGATGGCGGTCTCGATGTAGGCGGCCCGCTCGCGCGCGCCGGGCGCCGCGGTGTCGGGCGTCGGGGATGCGGGGGGATCGTCGCTCATATCGTCCTCCGCTTCCAGGGTAGGGGCCGACGCGCGAGGCCGTACCGATATCGCGAGACAATGGGGCAATGCCGCTTTCGCCCCCGTCGTCGCCCGAGAACTCCGGCCGATGGCGGCGCGAGGCGGGGGAGCTGGGCCGGAGTCTGACGCGGTTCGGCCCGTCGCCGGGGCCGCGCTGGCACCTCGGGCTGCAGGCGGCGATCGCGATGGCGGTGCCCGTCGTCGTGCTCTCCGCGGTGGGTCTCGAGGGCATCGCCCTGCTCGCGGCGACCGGCGCGTTCGCGACGCTCTACGGCGGACGGCTCACCCCGCGCGAGCGCGTGGGGTTCGTCCCGGTCGTCGCCGGGGTGCTGTGGTCGTCAGCGGCCCTCGGTGTCGTCGCCGCGGCAGTCGGCCCGATCGCGATCGCCGTCGGCCTCGTCGTGGTCGCAGTCGCGGCATCCGTCCTCGTGTTCGGGCGCTCGGTCGGCCCCCCGGGGCCGCTGTTCATCGTGCTCATCTACGGTCTCTCGGCGCACGTGACGGCGCCGGAGGCGGCGCACGCGGTCGAGCCGGTGCTGTACCTGGGCGTGCTCGCGGCGTCGCTGGCCTTCGCCTGGCTGGTCACCGCCGCGCCGCTCGTGCGCCGCTCGCACCGCGGTGCCCGACCGCGACCGCTGAGCGCGCTCTTCCCCTCGGCGTTCGCCGAGGCCACGACACGGACGCTGATCGTCCGGACCGCGGCGATCGCCGTCGTCGGCACGGCGGTCTCGCTCCTCGTCGACCCCGAGCGGGCCTACTGGATCGTCGGTGCGGGCGTCGCCGTGCTCGGTGTCAGTGCGAGCCGTCGCGTCGCGCTCTCGCGCGGCATCCATCGCGCGCTCGGCACCGCCGCCGGCGCCGCCGTATACCTCGTGATCTCCGTCGTGCCCGTCGGCGGCGTCGCACTCGGCCTCGTGCTGGGCGTGCTCCAGTTCGTCATCGAGCTCGTCGTCGTGCGTCACTACGCGCTCGCGCTCGTCTTCATCACGCCGCTCGTTCTCCTGATCCTGAGCGCCGCGGGCGCGGGAGGGCCGGAGCTCGCGGTGGAGCGCGTGATCGACACCGTGGTCGGAGCGGCGCTGGGTACCGTGAGCAGCCTCATCGTGGTGCGGTCGCGCCGGTAGTCCGATGTCATACCGGGTATGCATATACTCGCAAACCAGATACCCGGTATGCGAAAGGACGGCCGTGTCGGTACGACTCAGCCTGCTGGCGATCCTCGACCAGGGGCCCTGCTACGGGTACCAGCTGCGGGCGGAGTTCGACCGCCGCACCGGGTCGACCTGGCCCCTCAACGTCGGCCAGATATACAACACGCTCGACCGCCTCGAGCGCGACGGTCTGGTCGAGAAGGGTGCGGTCGACGCGCAAGGGCACGTCTACTGGCAGATCACCGACCCCGGGCGGGCCGAGGTCGCCGCATGGCTGAGCTCGCCCGTCGAGCGCGCGGCGGGCACCCGGGACGAGCTCGCGATCAAGCTCGCCGTCGCCGCGACCCTGCCGGGCGTCGATGTGGCCGCGGTGATCCGGGCGCAGCGTCAGGCGTCGCTCGCACAGCTGCATGAACTCCGTGCGGCCGCTTTTACCGGCGTCGATGCCGGTGGGCCCGAGGAGCTCGCGTGGTCGCTCGTCGTCGACTCGATGGTCTTCGCCGCCGAGGCCGAGGTCCGATGGCTCGACCACGTCGAGACGCGGCTGTCGCAGCGTCCGCAGCACGCGATGGCGATCGAGCTGTCGACCGAGAAGCCCAAGCGTGGCCGGCCCGTGAAGGTGCCGACGACGGTGTGAGGTCATTCAGCCCGCGACGCGCCAGAACTCCGGGCGGACCTCGGCCACGGGCGCGAGTTCGTCGCGGAGACGCCGCCAGATGTGAAGGCCGGCTTCGAGCCAGCCTTCCGGTGGTTCGCCTTCCGGGCCCGAATCCTGGATGGCCTCGTCCCAGGCGACGAGGTCACGGACGAGGTCGCCATTCAGGCCGAGGCTGTGTGGATCGACGACGTATCCGTCGGTGAAGCTCTCCCACAGCGGGCTGGAGGCGTGGCCGGAGAACATCCGGATCACGCGGCGGCCGTCCGGCAGCACGACCGGCTCGCCGCGGCGGGCGCGCGCCATGAGGTAGCGGGCCTGCATCTCGCCCCGGCGCTGCCATTCGACGGCGTCGGTCGGCGTGTCGTCGTAGTCGTAGCCCGACAGCCAGACGAGGCCACGCTCCACCCCGATGCCGCGGACCAGCGCCAGTGACCAGAGGTGGCGGTCGTCGTCGGCGAGGGTGCCCACCTCGTGGAGCACGGCGTCGATCGACACGTCGACGAAGTCCAGGATGCGCGCTGGCTCGTCCGGCGCGGGATAGATGAAGACCCGGAATCTCGGGCGCAGATCCTCCCACGTCGTGTCCGACCGATCGGCGAGCTCGACGTCCATGGCTGTGAGCCTATGGCCCCCGACAGGTCGCTCTGGGCCGTCTCTGCGGCGGCGCACCGGGATCTCCGACAGAAGCGTGTCGACGACGGGTGCGCCTCTCGCGGCTAGCCTGGCGCAGTGAGCGAAGGCATTCCGGGACGAGCACGCGTCGGTGTGCGGGACGTCGCCGCGGCGGCGGGCGTGTCGACGCAGACGGTGTCGCGCGTCATCAACGATCACCCGCACATCCGCCCGGAGACCCGCGACCGGGTCGTCGCGGCGATGGCCGAGCTCGGCTATCGCGTCAACAACGCGGCACGGGCGCTCGGCACTGCGACGACGCGCACGATCGGTGTCATCGCCTCCGACACCGATCTCTATGGACCGGCCGCGGGGATCGGAGCGCTCGAGCGTGCGGCCCGGTCGGCCGGGCGGTGGATCGCGACCGCGTACGCCGACGGGGCGGACGCCGCGAGCGTGGCCGCGGCCGCCGACCACCTCCTCGCCCAGGGGGTCGACGGCATCGTCGTCGTCGCGCCGCATACGGCCGCGCTCGATGCGCTGGCGAGCGCCGATCCCGGGGTGCCGGTCGTCACGCTCCATGCTCGCGTCGAAGCGGCGGACGGAACCGGCGAGCCCGATCGCGGCGCTGCGGGTGCGGCGCTCGCCGTCGAGCACCTCGTCGATGCGGGGCACCGGCGCATCGCGCAGCTCGCGGGGCCGGCGGCGTGGCTCGAGGCCGTCGCGCGCGACGTCGGCGCCGAGTCCGCGCTGGCGGCCCGGGGGCTCGAGCTGACCGCGCGCTGGCGCGGCGACTGGTCGGCCGGGTCGGGCTCGGCTCTCGCGCACGAGATCGCCGGCGCGCTGGATGCGGACGACGGCCCGACCGCCGTCGTCGTCGCCAACGACCAGATGGCTCTCGGTCTCATCTCGGGCCTGGCTCAGCTGGGCGTGAGCGTACCGCGCGACGTGAGCATCGTCGGATTCGACGACCACCCCGACGCAGCGTTCTACCTTCCGTCCCTGACGACCGTGCGGCTCGACGTGGCGGGGGAGGCGTGGCGGTGCGTGCGGGTGTTGCTCGGTGACGAGCATCCGCCGCAACCCGCGGCGCCGCAGCTGGTCGTACGGGCGTCCACGCGCCCGGTCTGAACCCGCCGCTGCCCCGATCCCTCGCGCGTCCGCTTTGTTACCGGTAACATGAATCCACCGCGGCACGACCAATGGAGGCAACCGTGACCCACACCGCAACGAGCGAACCGGCTTCGGCGCGCGACGACATCCTCGCCGGCCGGACGTGCCTCGGCATCGAGTTCGGCTCGACCCGCATCAAGGCGTGCCTCGTCGGGTCCGACCCCGCCGACGTCATCGCGACCGGCTCGCACGCGTGGGAGAACCGCTTCGAGGACCGCCGCTGGACCTATGCACTCGACGACGTGTGGTCGGGGGTGCAAGCGGCGTACGCCGACCTCGTGGCGGCGGTCGCAGATCGGTACGGCGTCGTGCCCGAGACCGTCGGCGCGATCGGAGTCTCGGCGATGATGCACGGCTACCTCGCCTTCGACGCCGACGACGAGCTGCTCGTGCCGTTCCGCACCTGGCGGAACACGAGCACGGGCCCCGCGGCCGCCGAGCTCTCCGACCTGCTGGGCATCAACATCCCCATGCGCTGGTCGATCGCGCACCTGCACCAGGCGGTGCTCGACGACGAGCCTCACGTCGCCGACATCCACCACGTCACGACCCTCGCCGGTTATGTGCACGCGCGGCTGACGGGGGAGCGCGTGCTCGGCGTCGGGGATGCGTCGGGGATGTTCCCGATCGACCCGGTCACACGCGACTACGACCAGCGCCGCGTCGGTCTGTACGACGACCACGTCGCGGGCCGTCTCCCCACGGGCCTGCGCGCGCTGCTGCCCGAGGTCCGGGTCGCGGGTCAGGTCGCGGGCTCGCTCACGGAAGCCGGCGCGAGGCTGCTCGACCCCACCGGCCGTCTGCGTGCGGGCGCGCCGTTCTGCCCGCCGGAGGGTGATGCGGGCACCGGGATGGTCGCGACCGCGGCGGTCGCGCCGCGTTCGGGCAACGTCAGTGCCGGTACGAGCATCTTCGCCATGGTGGTCCTCGAGCGTCCGCTCGAGAGCATGCATCACGAGATCGACGTCGTGACGACGCCCGCCGGCGACCTCGTCGCGATGGTCCACTGCAACAACGGAGCCAGCGAGCTCGCCGCCTGGGTGGGGATGTTCGAGCGCTTCGCGTCGCTGTCCGGCGCGGCGCTCAGCGCCGACGCGGTGTACGACCTGCTGTTCCGGGAGGCGCTCGCCGGCGAGCCCGACGCCGGCGGCCTTCTCGCCTACAACCATCTGGCCGGCGAACCGATCACCGGTACCGACGAGGGCCGCCCGCTGTTCGTCCGCACGCCCGACAGCCGTCTCACCCTCGGCAACGCCATCCGTGCGCAGCTGTACGGCGTGTTCGGGACGCTCGCCCTCGGCATGCGCGTGCTCGACGGCGAAGGGGTGGAACTCGACCGGATGTTCGCGCACGGGGGCATGTTCCGCACCGCCGGGGTCGCGCAGCGCTTCCTCGCCGCGGCCCTCGGAGCACCGGTCGCCGTCGGCGAGACGGCCTCGGAGGGCGGCGCGTGGGGCATCGCCGTGCTCGCGGACTACCTCGCCCACAGTGCCGACCTCGATCTCGACGCGTACCTGCGGGAGCGGGTGTTCGCGGCCGCGTCCGCGGACGTCGCCGAGCCCGATCCGGCCGACGTCGCCGGCTTCGCGACCTACCTCGAGCGCTATGACGCCGGCCTCGCCGTCGAGCGGGCCGCGGTCACCGCGCTCTCCTGACCGCAGACTTCCCGAACACCCCCGACCACACCGGAAGAAGAACAATGACCCTCTCCACCTCTCTCGAGCAGTACACCGTCTGGTTCGTCACGGGCAGCCAGAACCTCTACGGCGAGGAGACCCTGCGCCAGGTCGCCGAGCAGTCGCAGCAGGTCGTCGCAGGCCTCGGCGGCCTGCCCGTGCGCGTCGAGTGGAAGCCGGTGCTCAAGGACTCCGACGCCATCCGCCGACTGGCCCTCGACGCGAACGCCGACGACTCCGTCATCGGCGTGATCGCGTGGATGCACACCTTCAGCCCCGCGAAGATGTGGATCACCGGGCTCGACGCGCTCCGCAAGCCCCTCCTGCACCTGCACACGCAGGCGAACGTCGAGCTGCCGTGGGCCGACATCGACTTCGACTTCATGAACCTGAACCAGGCTGCTCACGGCGACCGCGAGTTCGGCTACATCCAGACGCGGCTCGGGGTCTCTCGCAAGACGGTCGTCGGACACGTCTCGAACCCCGAGGTCACGCGTCAGATCGAGGACTGGCAGCGCGCCGCCGCAGGGTGGCAGGCCGCCCGCACGCTCAAGCTCGCGCGGTTCGGCGACAACATGCGGTATGTGGCCGTCACCGAGGGCGACAAGACAGAGGCCGAGCTGCAGTTCGGCGTCCAGGTGAACACCTGGGGCGTCAACGAGCTGGCGGATGCCGTCGCGACGGCGTCCGACGCGGATGTCGACGCGCTCGTCGAGGTCTACCTCGCGCAGTACGACGTCGCCGACGAGCTGCTCCCGGGGGCTGACCGTCACCAGTCGCTGCGCGACGGTGCGGCGATCGAGATCGGGCTGCGCTCGTTCCTCGAGGCCGGCGGGTTCGGTGCGTTCACGACGTCGTTCGAAGACCTCGGCGAACTCACACAGCTGCCCGGTCTCGCCGTGCAGCGGCTGATGGCGGAAGGCTACGGCTTCGGAGCCGAGGGCGACTGGAAGACCGCGATCCTCGTGCGCGTCGCGAACGTCATGGGCGCGGGTCTGCCGGGTGGGGCGAGTCTCATGGAGGACTACACCTATGACCTCGTGCCGGGGTCCGAGCGGATCCTCGGCGCTCACATGCTCGAGGTCTCGCCGTCGCTCACGACCGCCAAGCCGCGTCTGGAGATCCACCCGCTCGGCATCGGCGGCAAGGACGACCCCGTGCGTCTCGTCTTCACCGCAGATCCCGGTCCCGCCCTCGTCGTCGCGATGAGTGACATGCGCGACCGATTCCGCCTGACGGCGAACGTGGTCGAGAACGTCGAGGCCCCCGACCTGCCGAAGCTGCCCGTGGGGCGTGCGATCTGGAAGCCCGCCCCCGACTTCGCGACCTCCGCCGCGTGCTGGCTCGCCGCGGGTGCGGCACACCACACCGTCATGACGACGGCGGTGGGCATCGAGGTGTTCCGTGACTTCGCCGAGATCGCGGGAACCGAACTCGTGGTCATCGACGACGACACGACGGTGCGAGGATTCCAGAAGGAGCTCCGCTGGAACCAGGCCTACTACCGCCTGGCCCGCGGGCTGTGACCGAACCGCGTCGAAGCTCCGACGACCAGGAACGAGAGGGGACGCCCGTGGCGGCATCCGGAACGTCGTACACGCTGCGATTCGGCGACGCCGAGGCGATCGTGGCCAGTGTGGGGGCGTCGCTGCGCTCCTACCGGGTGGCGGGCCGCGACCTCGTCGTCTCCTACGGCGAGGACGAGGTGCGCCCGGGCTATCGCGGCGCGACCCTGGCTCCGTGGCCCAACCGCGTCGTCGACGGACGGTACGAGGTCGACGGCACGGGCTACCGACTCGCCCTCACCGAACCGGAGCGGCATCATGCGCTGCACGGCCTCGTCGCCTGGCTCGACTTCGAGCCCGTCCTCGTCGCCGCCGACCACGTGACTCTCGGAACCACGGTGGTCGCGCAGACGGCGTACCCGTGGACGCTGCGGGTCGAGACGACCTACCGTCTCGGCGCGGACGGCCTCACGCAGACGGTGCGCGCGACGAACGAGAGCGAGAGCGCGGCGCCGTTCGGCACGGGCCCGCACCCGTATCTCGTCGCCGGCCCCGCACCGCTCGACGAGTGGACGCTCGAGCTGCCGGCCGATCGGGTTCTCGAGGTCACCCCCGACCGTCTCGCGCCGGTCGGGCTCGCGGACGTCGCCGACGTTCCCGCCTTCGACTTCCGCCGGCCGCGCACCCTGGGCGCCGTCGAGATCGACCACGCCTTCACCGGGGTGTCGCGGGACGGGGAGGGGGAGGCGGCCGTCCGCGTGACCGACCCGTCGGGGACGGGCGTCGAGATCTCGTGGGGTGCCTCCTGCGCCTGGGTGCAGGTGCATACGGCCGACCTGCCCGGCGGACCCGACCAGCCTGGGCACCGCGCGGGGCTCGCGGTCGAGCCGATGACGTGCGCGCCGGATGCGTTCAACGACGCGCGCTACGACTACGACACCGGCCTCGCGTTCATCGATCCGTCGGACACGGCGGAGGCGTCCTGGCGGATCAGCGCGATCTGATCGCACCGACCGCACACGAAGGGCCCGGCAGCGATGCTGTCCGGGCCCTTCGCGGTGTCGAAAGAGCGCTTCAGTGGCTGTGCTCGGTCGAGAAGAGCGGGTGGTCGGAGTGGCTCGGCGCGGCACGTCCGGCCTCCGTCGCGCCCAGCGCGGGCGTGACGAGACCGGCGACGATGATGCAGCCGGCGACGAGTCCGACGACGCTCGTCCGCGGAACGGTGCGGTCGTCGGCGGAGCGAGCGTCGCCGGACGATGAGCGCGCGCTGCGCACGACCGCCGCAGCGGCCACGCCGTACGCGACGTGCAGGAGCGCGGTGACGCCGATGGCGTGCACGCTGATGCGCGCGGGGTCCACCAGGAGTGCGGCCCCGGATGCCACCGTGCCGGCGACGGCGATCGCCATCGCGATGCGGGGGGCGACGAGGCGGCCGCGGGTGAGTGCGGCGACACCCCACCCCAGCGCGGCCACCCCGACGACGACCGCCACGACACCGACGCCGCGGTCAGCGGCGCCGGTGCCCTGGGTGACCATGCCCGCGCCCACGCCGAGCTGGAGCAGACCAGCCCCCCACGCGGCGAGCGTGGGCCAGGAGCGGGTGAGCGCGGCGGCGTTCATCAGACCGTGGCCGAGCGGGGCGCGACGGCGCGGTCGGTGCCCAGGCCGACACCGAGGAGCACGAGCGCGCTGGCGAGGTGCAGGAAGTGGTCGGCGGTGTTCAGGGCGAGCACGTTGGCTGCGCTGTCCTGGATGAAGAAGCCGACGATGCCGAGCAGCAGGTATGCGGCGCCCACGGTGGTGTTGACGCCCTTCGCGGCGCGGACGCCCGACAGGCCGCCGATGAGCAGGGCCGCTCCGATGAGGAGGTGCGCGATGTTGTGCAGCGGGTTCACCTCGAAGATGCCCAGCAGCAGGCCACCCTCGGTGGCGATGAAGTCGACGCCGGCGGTCACGGTGAAGCCGAGCAGGCCGACCAGGATGTAGACGGCGCCGAAGATGATCGCCACGAGGCGGTTCGGTGATGTACGCATGAGGGTTCCCTCCCATAGGGCGACGGATGTCGCGGTGCTTCGGTTGTTCGGTGAAGGCCTCGGATCGGTTTGGTCCCGGGATGAGCCGATCCGGGCGCCTTCGCGGTGCTGGTTCTGTCGTCGTCGGATGGGTGTCGATCTCGATGAGGAAATTTCCCGGCTGACGCGAGGCTACGGTCAGGGAGTTCACGGCTCACAGGCCTTGTCCGCGCATCCGTTCCGGTGGTATGGAGGAGCGTGCGATTCGAGACGACCCTGTCGCAGTTCGGCAACAACACCGGCATCGAGGTGCCGGCCTCGGTGCTCGACGCCCTCGGCGGGGGACGGCGCCCGGCGGTCACGGTGGTCGTGAACGGCTATGCCTTCCGCAGCACGGTCGGTGCGATGCGCGGGCTCGCGCTCGTGCCGTTGTCGGCGGAGCGGCGGCGCGAGAGCGGCCTGGCCGGCGGCGATGCGATCGTCGTCGACATCGACCTGGACGAGGCGCCACGCGACGTCGAGGTACCCGCCGACCTGGGCGCGGCGCTGGACGATGTCGGCGCCCGCGCCGCCTTCGATCGCCTCGCCCCCAGCGCCCGCAAGGCGCATATCGCGAACGTCGAGTCCGCGAAGGCTCCGGAGACCCGCGCGCGTCGGATCGCCGCGATCGTCGCCCAGCTCGGCTGACCGGGCCCGCCCCGTAGGATTGGGGTGAGGTGAGGAGGGGCAGCGTTGGCCACCCGTCAAGCGCGTATCAAGAGTTCGGAGATCGTCGCCGAGGGGCTCTACATCGCCTCCGCGGCTACTCGCCTGGCCCTCAAGAACGCCATCCTCGTCGACATCCTCGCCGCCGGGCAGGATTTCGAGGCCGATCGCTTCCTCGACGACGCGCGCGACGCCCTGCTGTCGCTCGCCGACGAGGCCGAGGCCGATGCCGAGCGCACGCGACGGGAACGCAAGGCCGCGAGCGGGCGGTACAGCGATTCCGGCGGCACGCACGATTATCGCAGCCGCGACGTCTCGAACCTCCGGCGCCGACGCAAGCAGTCCCTCCGCATCGCGAAGGAGCTGCGGGAGCGCGCCGCGGACGAGGACGAGTTGCGCAAGCTCATCGCGGACGCACGCGAGGCTGCGTGGGGCGAGGTCGCGGGCAACATCGATCGCACGCTGCGCATCGAGGCGGCGCGGCCCGATCTCGAGCCCGACTACGACCGCATGCGCACGGCGCGGATGCAGGCGCTGCGGATGGTCGATCTCCCGCGGCTCCGTTCGCAGCGACGGAGCGCGCAGAGACAGGCGGCCGAGCGCGAGGAGGCGGCGGATTCCACCGCCGCGCCGATCATCGACTGATCGCTTTCCCGCGGTCTCCGCCTCGATTCGCTCTTTCCGCGTGAGCGGGCTATGCTTGACGACGGCCCGGGAGAGATTCCCGGCCATGCGCCCGTAGCTCAATGGATAGAGCATCTGACTACGGATCAGAAGGTTAGGGGTTCGAGTCCCTTCGGGCGCACACTGTGTTGAGACAGTGAACGAGAAGCCTCCGCTCTGCGGAGGCTTCTTTGTTTCCCGTCGCCGGATTGTTGTGTCAGCGCACATTCGTCATCGGCCTCGCGTAGCGTGTCCCCGTGACCGAACACAACTGGGCCGGAACCCACACCTTCGCCGCCGAAGACATCGTGCGGCCCGCCACGATCGCCGAAGCGCAGCGACTCGTCGCCGAGCACGACCGCATCCGATCGATCGGCACGCGCCACTCGTTCAACGACCTCGCCGACGGCGACGGTGTGCTGCTAGATCTGACCGCGATCGACCCCGACATCGTCATCGATGATGATGCCCGCACCGTCACCGTCGGCGCCGGGACGCGATATGCCGTCGTCGCCCGCCATCTCGCCGATCACGGTTGGGCTCTGCACAACATGGGGTCGTTGCCCCACATCTCGGTGGGCGGGGCGACGGCGACGTCGACGCACGGCTCGGGCGATCGCAACGGGTCGTTGGCTACCGCGGTGCGGGGTGTCGAGTTCATCGCGCCCGACGGTGGCCTGCGGCGCGTCTCGGCGGGCGACGCGGACTTCGCCGGGAGCGTCGTCCATCTCGGCGCACTGGGGCCGGTCACGCGCATCACGCTCGCGGTCGAGCCGACCTACCGGGTGCGCCAGGACACGTACACGGGTCTGACCTGGGACGACCTCTTCGAGCGCTTCGACGAGGTGACCGCATCCGGGTACAGCGTGAGCGTCTTCACGCGCTGGAACACCCCGGATGTCGGCGAGGTCTGGGTCAAGGAGCGGCTCGACGACGATTCCGCACCCGACATGCCGGATCGACTGCTCAGCGCGCGCCGGGTGGCGGCCAAAGCGGACTCGCCCGCGGCTGACGGCGTCGACAACACGACCGAGCAGGGCGGCGTCGCGGGGGACTGGTGCGACCGGTTGCCGCACTTCCGCATCGATGCGACACCCTCGAACGGCGATGAGATCCAGACGGAGTTCTGGGTCGACCGGACGCGAGCCGTCGAGGCGATCTCCGCCGTCCGTGCCATAGCCGACCGGGTCGAGCCCGCTCTCCTGGTCACCGAGCTGCGCACCGTCGCGGCGGACGACCTGTGGCTCTCGCCGGGGTTCGGGCGTGACAGCGTCTGCATCCACTTCACCTGGAAGAACGAGCCGGATGCTGTACGCGATGCGATCGCGCACGTGGAACGTGCCCTCGCACCCTTCGACCCGCGTCCGCACTGGGGCAAGGTGTTCTCGATGCCGGTCGGCGACTCGCTGCCGCATCTCGCCGACTTCCGGGCACTCGCCGAGCGGGTCGATCCGGGCGGGAAGTTCCGAGGCCCCTACCTCGAGCGCGTGCTCGGCCTTCCCCTCTCCTGAGCGCTCCGGTCGGGCGGAGGGGCAGGGCCGCTGGTACGCACGCTCCACCCGAGCCGCGCGGCAATCCCGTTGTCACGTCTGCTCCCCAGCGGACGGAACCGGTCCCCAAGAACCGTCGGGACGTTCGTGAGGGCACGCGCACCAGCGGCACGGTGGGATATCCGGAGTGAGAGCGGCGGCGGATTGGGTGATTCCGGTGTGAGAACCCTGTGAGCGTGAGTCGGTCGATCCGCTCGAGTGGTTCATTCGAGCGGCCGGGCCGCCTCGATGATCCGCCCGAGGTCGACCGCCGTGCGTATCCAGGGCGATATCCGTCCGTCGTTCCGGGCCGGCACCGCCTCGACGACGCGGGCGAGCGCTGCTTCCGCGTCGGAGACGATGGTCGCGGCATCCGGATCGCCGAGGGGGACCCGAACGGCCCGCGCGGTGGCAATGACCGCTTCGGAGAGCGCCTCTCGCAGGCGGGCGGCGTCGGGACCGACGGGCAGCGCGTCGATGCCCTCCGCGAGCTCGATCGTCTGCCGGACGGTCTCGTGCAGCGCCCGCAGGCGGCCGTCGTTCTCCTGCTCGGCTCCGCGGCGTCGGCGCGCGAGCGGATGAGCCTTCCGGCTGCGGGCCGCTTCGCGGACATCGGAGGAGACGGCGTCGAGGATCTCCTCGAGATAGCGCTGCGCTGTGGCGTCGGCGGGCGTGCCGTCCGACACCGAGGCCGCGAGCATCTCGAGGCGGTCCGAGACGGCGTCGCGCAGCTGCGTCAGCCGGGTCGACGCGCGCCGGAGGTACAGCGGCGGCACGATGGCGAGGTTGACCGCGACCCCGATCACGACGCCGAAGGCCATCGTCACGAGGTACGACACCGAGAACCCTCCGGCATCGTTCGCCCCCAGGAGAAGGACGAACAGTGCGGCGATCGCGATCCAGTCGCGGCCCGTGCCTACGGCGCGGATGCCGCCGATCGCGACACCCACGGCGACGACGATCGCCACCCCCAGGATGCGGGGGCTCGGCCCCGAGACGATCCATAGCCCCGCGAGCCCGATGGCGATGCCGATCGCCAGTCCGCCGACCGCCTGCAGGCCTGCCTTGGCCGAGTCGGCGATCGTCGGGTACATGCTCACGAGCACGCCGAGGGGCGCGTAGTACGAGTATTCGTCGTCGGCGAAGGGGACGTAGGGGGCGAGGTACCAGGCGATCGCCGCGGCGAGGGCGGCCTTGCCGGCGAGCAGCAGCCGTGAGACGGCGAAGGCCTCGCCACTCGCCGTCCGCGCGGTCGCCGCGAGGGACGCCAGCCGGGGGTGAGGTGCGGGGTTCATCGTCCGTCACGTTAGGCGCAGCCGGTGACCGCCCCCAGGCCCTTGACGGCACCGAGCGGGTGCGGCAGGCGCTGACGTAGCCTGGGGGTGTGAGCGCATACGTCTCGGCGTTCGAGTTGTTCTCCATCGGTGTAGGACCCTCGAGCTCCCACACGGTCGGACCGCTGCGCGCGGCCCGGGCCTTCGCCGGCGCGCTGCGGGACGATGGTCGGATCGGTTCCGTCGCGCGGATCGGTTGCGTCCTCTACGGCTCGCTCGGCGCGACCGGTATCGGACACGGCACGCCGGACGCCGTTGTCGCCGGGTTGCAGGGTCACCAGCCCGAGACGGTGGACCCGGACACGGTGCGGGCGGCGTGGTCGAGGTGGGTGGACGGCGAGCCGCTGCTCCTCAGCGGTGTGCGCCCGGTGCCTTTCTCGCGGAGCGATGTCGCCTTCGAGCCGCGGACCCGCCTGCCGCAGCATCCGAACGCCATGACCTTGAGCGCGTGGGATGCCGCGGGGTCGCTCGTCGCGCGCCAGACGTACTTCTCGGTCGGCGGCGGCTTCATCCGACGTGAGGGCGGGCAGCCGTCCGAATCGGCGGGCGACCGCGGCGAGGCGTGGCCATACCGGTTCGACAGCGCCGCGGAGCTGCTCGACCTCTGTGAGCGGGAGCAGCTTTCGATCGCCGCGCTGGCACGCCGGAACGAGGAGGCCCGCCGTCCCGAGGTGCAAGTCGCCGCGGGCCTCGACGCCATCTGGGACGCGATGAGCGCGTGCGTCGAGGCGGGGTTGCGCGCGGATGGCACCTTGCCGGGCATGCTGCGGGTGCGGCGACGTGCGGGCGCGATGCGCGCTCAGCTCGAGGCGGCCGAGGCCGCGGGCGGGCGCGAGTTGCCGGGGGAGTGGCTCGGAGCGTTCGCGCTGGCGGTGAACGAGGAGAATGCGTCGGGCGGGCGCGTGGTGACCGCGCCGACGAACGGGGCTGCCGGGATCCTGCCGGCGGTGGCGATGTACTGGTGGCGGTTCGCAGCCGAGTCGCTCCTGGCTCCCGAGGACCTGGACCGGCGGCGCGGCATCCGGAGATTCCTTCTGACGGCGACGGCGCTCGGGTCGCTCTTCAAGGCCAACGCGTCGATCTCCGGAGCGGAGGGCGGATGCCAGGCCGAGGTCGGGTCCGCGTGCGCGATGGCGGCGGGGGGACTCACGGCCGTCATGGGCGGCACCAACGCGCAGATCGAGAACGCCGCCGAGATCGCGATGGAGCACCACCTGGGTCTGACGTGCGATCCCGTCGGCGGCCTCGTGCAGATCCCGTGCATCGAGCGGAACGCGATCGCGGCATCGACGGCGGTGACGGCCGCGCGTCTCGCGCTTCGGGGCGACGGGCGCCATTACGTCTCGTTGGACGCTGTGGTCGAGACGATGCGGCAGACCGGTATCGACATGTCGCACAAGTACAAGGAGACGAGCGAGGGCGGTCTCGCTGTGAACGTCGTCGAGTGCTGATCGCGCTCCCGAAGCCCTCGAGAAGGGCGGTGTTCGCCGTGCGAGAACCGTTGGCACTCTCATGGGTAGAGTGCTAACCTGAACTCAGTTGAGCCGATAGGGCTCAACTTTCAGATCTCAACACGAACAACGACAGAAGGGAAACATCGATGGCTACCCACGACCCGTTCCGCGACCTCGACCGCATCGCCTCGAGCCTCTTCGACACGCGCCGCGGTCCCCGCCGTATGCCGATGGACCTCTACCGTGATGGCGACCACTACGTGATGACCGCCGACCTGCCGGGCATCGACCCGGGCTCGGTCGACATCGACGTCGATGGTCAGCTGTTGACGATCCGCGCCGAGCGCACGCTCGCCAGCGGCGAAGGCGTGAAGTGGATCACGCGCGAGCGTGAGGCTGCCAGCTTCCTGCGCCAGCTCAACCTGGGTCAGGGCGTCGACACCGAGGGCATCGCCGCGACCTACAACAACGGCGTGCTCACCGTCACGATCCCGGTCAGCGAGAAGGCGAAGCCGCGCAAGATCGAGGTCTCGACCGACGCCGCGACCCCGGTCGTACCGATCGAGAACTGATCGCACGCCGCGGCTCCGGCCGCGCGACACGACGAGTGGTCGCAGCTCCGAGCGGGCTGCGGCCACTCGTCGCTGTTGCGGGCGTGCGCGACTCCCCGCGTCGCTCAGAAAGGCGGCACGGTGGACGGCGGAGAACCGGCACCGCGGGGTCCCGCCGGCGGGTCGGTCGTGTCGATCATGGTGACCGTGCCGGTGGTGAAGCAGACGGCCGGCATTGGGACGTCTTCGCGGTAGATCCGGCCGCCCGGTGAGGTCCACTCCAGGACGCCCCCGCCGACCTGTCGGACGTGCCAGCTAGTGAATTGCTTCATGGAGTGGTGTCTCTGGCACAGGTGGGCGAGGTTGGCGAGGTGGGTGTGACCGCTGAGGGCGTAGTCGCGGGTGTGGTCGATCTCGCAGCGGATGGCGGCGAGGCGGCATCCGGGGAACCGGCAGTGCTGGTCCCGGGCCTTCAGGAGCTTCGCCATCGCCGCGGTCGGCCGGTACGTGTCGACCTCGAGAGGTGTGCGGGTGATCGGGTCGATGAACAGTCGGTCCCATTCGCGGGTCTGTCCGGCGAGGAGGCGGGCGGTGTCGGCGTCGATCAGCCCTGCCCCGACGACCTCGGCCGGGTGCTCGTCCGAGCCGGCGAGCGTTTCCGCGGTGATCGCGACCTGGACCCGCGCGCGGATCGCGCCCAGGCCTCCGGACCGGTCGCTGCCGGTGGTGAGGTCGACGACGGGCGCCCCGGCGAGGACGAGGTCGCCGAGGATGTCGGCGCGGATCTGGTCCAGCGTCCGCGGATCGGGCTCCGCCGCGGCATCCGCTGCGGCATCTGCCGCCGCAGCATCCGCATCCGCCCCGGCGTCCTTCACCGCATGACCCATCTGCGTGAGCCGGTCGAACATGCCCGCAGCGATCACCGTCGGCAGCGTCGCCACCAGGTTCGACATTCCATCGGCGCCGGGGAACACCCGCACGCACCGCTCGGCCGCCGCGGCCCGGTGCCGTTCCGTGAACGTCCGCGGATGCACCCGCGCCGCCAGGACCTCCAACGCGCCCCGCACCCGGGAGGGCACATCCCCCTCGCACACCTCGATCGCGGCCCGCTCGAACTCCCCGCGCACCTCCGCCGGCACACCCGCCCCGGCCCGCACGACCGCATCCACATGTCCGCGCTCGATGCGCCGGTCCACCCACGCGGCGAACACCGCCGGGTAGTCATCGACCACCGTCATCGCGTGATCGATCTCACGCTGCACCCGCCGGTCCGTGGACCGCGCCATCCCCGCGGCCTCGGCAGCGACCGACCGCAGCTCCATGTCCGACGCCATCCCGCGCACCCCACCCTGCCGCGCCTCGCGCAACGCCGCGTGTCCGAGGTCGGCAAGTGCTCTCATCGTCTGAACCTGGGCTGCATGCGCTGCGTCGAGCGCGTCCGAGTAGCGCGCCAAGATCGGAACATACGACGCGGGTGCACCGTCATCGGGGTGCCCGCTGTTCCGTATCGTCGTCATGTTCCCATCGTGGCACCATCATCCGACATCGAAGTCGAAGATATGTTCTACTCGGAGTAGATCGAACGACGCCGCTCCGGGGGAGGAGCGGATGCCCGCGACGTCAGGGCGTGCGTCGCAGCTTCGTCGTCAGGTGCTCGAGCTGTTCGAGCTCGTCCGTGGACAGCACTGACATCCGTTCGGCGATGGATCGACCGTGCGCGGCGGCCAGGCGGCGGAACGCGGAGACGCCGTCGGCGGTCGCGGTGAGCATCGCCCCGCGGCCGTCGGTGGGGTCGCCGCACTTCGTGATGAGTCCGCGGGCGACCATCTTGTCGACCAGGCGCGAGACGCTCGGCTGGCTGATGAGCATGTTCGCGGTCACGTCGCGCAGTCGGGCTCGATGCCCGGAGCCGCGCGTGACGGTGAGCAGCACGTCGTACTCCGCCTGAGTGAGCTCGTCTCCCGCGAAATCGTTGCTGATGTCGTCGAAGATCTCGTGCTGCGCGCGGAAGAGGCTCTCCCATGCGGCGACGGCGCGACGACGATCACTCATGGCGACAACTTTACTGCTCTGCTCGGCGCGCTCGGCCTCCGGTCCGGCGTGCGTCCGGGGGTCCGATGTCGGCCCCGTCGACCCGGCCGCGCGCGGTGCCGCAGACGCAGTTGAGGGTCCGACCGAAGAGGCATTCGGTCGGACCCTCGTCCCTTTGCACCAAGAGTTTCCTGCAATCACATGCCGGTGGCTGCCACAGCAAAACAGCTACCGTGCGAGCACTCTATAACGGCGAGGTAACGATGAGCAAGGGTTTTCCGTTATCTCTTCGTAATCATCGGAAACGCTGCGCCGACGCAGGGGCAGCATCCGTGACCGGCCCTGTCGACGGTCCCCGTCTGTCAGGATGAGCGCGTGCACGCCCATGGTCGAGACACCGCCAGCGGTCCCTTCGTGGTGACCCTGGTCGTGGACCTTCCGATCGCGAAGCCCGATGCACTCGAAGTCATCGCGTTCGTCTCCGACGGGGTGATCGAGAACCCCGGAACCGCCTACCCGCGCGTCGGGCTGAGCCGCGACGTGTGGGCGGAGGTTCAGATCCCCCGGTTCGCGGATCCGCCGCCGCTCGCCGTCGACGTCTGCTCGGACGTGTCCTGGGATGTCGCCGCGACCGAGGCGGCGCGACTGGCCGACGCCCTCCGTCGTGTGGGATGGACGGTCCGGCCGCCACGTGCGGACGAGGTCTGAGGGTCGCATCGGTGCAGCTCCGACCGGACCCGCGCGACGCCCAGTCCGCGCAACATCGAGCCCGCCAGGTCAGCCGGCGACGGCGAAGAGCCCTGCCACGCCCGCGCCGTACAGGATGAGCACGGTCAGCGAGTCGACGCCCATCCCCGCGACGCGACGGGAGGGCCGGAAGATCAACCCCACGGCGTAGACGAGCGTCAGCAGAGCGGCCAGAGCGGTGAGGTAGATGTCTGCGCCGTTCGCCTGTGGCAGCACCGCCTGGCCCGAGATCAGCGTCGCCACGAGGAAGAGCACGGGCAAGAACGCGTTCCCGCCGAAGATGTCGCTCATCGCGAGGTTGTCGTCGCCCTGTCGGATCGCTTGCAGCCCCGTCGAGATCTCCGGCAACGCCGTCGCGAGCGCGAGCACCGTCGCGCCGAACAGGACGCCGGACAGCCCGATCTCGTCGGCGATCGCGTCGCCGACCCGCTCGAGCACGACGCCGGCCCCGAGGGTCGCGAGCGCAGATCCCGAGAAGATCGCCACGACCGTCACGGTGCGCATCCCGTGGTGCGGATGCCGAGGCTGTGCGCGGCGATGTCCCGGGGTGTGCGGACTCGCGCCGGGCGACGTGCCGTTCCCGTGCCACGGCAGATGCGTGCCGGCACGCTGCACGAGGAAGAGACCGGCCAGCCACAGCGCGGCGATCAGGACGACGTCAGGTGTGAGTCGCGCCACGATGAGATCGCCCGGCAGCTGGCTTCCTGCCATCACGACGGCCAGTACCGCGACCACCACGACGGCCTCGAGCACGAGGACGAGCGAGGCGGCGCGATACGTCAGCGGCTTCACGCCGCGCCCGCGCTTGCCGAACACGTCGAGGATCACCAGTACGACCGTCTGGAGGGCGATCCCGCCGAGGATGTTGCCGACCGCGACCTCGAGGTTGCCCGACACGGCGGCGCTGACCGTGATGGCGATCTCGGGGAGGTTCGTCGCGACGGCGAGGACGATGAGGCCGCCGAACGCGCTGCCGATATGCCAACGCGCATCGAGCACATCGGTCGATTTCGACAGCTGGATGCCGGCGACCCAGACGACGGCCGCGGCGCCGGCGAACATCACGACGAGCAGCCAGAGGGGCAGGGACGACATGTCCTCAGTGCACACCCGGATGCGCCGTCGCGCGCACCTCTTGCGCTCGCGCCGCGGAAGAGTCTGAGGCGATCAGCGCAGCCAGCTGGAGCGGCCGAAGCGCTCCCAGCGCTCGACGATGCGGACATCGCCGTCCTCGGCTGTCTCGAGCACGGTCGTGCCGCCGATGACGACGTGCTGGACCCGCGACTCGACCGTGAGCGGGTCGCCCGACCACAGCACCAGGTCGCCGTCGCGCCCTTTCTCGATCGCCCCGACGCGATCATCGAGTCGCAGGATCGCGGCCGGATTCGTCGTCAGTGCTTCGAGCGCGACGTCGGCGGGGAGGCCCTCGCGAACGGCGAGGATCGCCTGCAGCCGGATCTGGTCGATCGGGACGACGGGGTGGTCCGTCGTGATCGCGACGGTCACTCCCGCTGCGGCGATCAGGGCGAGCGCCCCGATCGCGCGGTCGCGGAGCTCGACCTTCGAGCGCGAGGTGAGCATGGGCCCGAAGATGACGGGGATGCCCTTCTCGGCGAGGACGTCGGCGATCTTGTGCCCCTCGGTGCCGTGATTGACCACGAGACGGTATCCGAACTCCTCCGCGAGGCGGATCGCGGTGACGATGTCGTCGTGGCGGTGGCTGTGCTGGTCCCACAGGAGTGTGCCGTCGAGCACGTCGGCGAGCGTCTCCTTGCCGAGATCGCGCTCGAAGGGCTCGCCCTTGGCGGCCGCGGCATCCCGCTTCGCGACGTAGTTCTGTGCGCCGACGAACGCGTCGCGCAGCACCGAAGCGACGCCGAGGCGCGTCGAGGGCGTCTGCTTCTTGTCGCCGTACACGCGCTTCGGGTTCTCGCCGAGAGCGGATTTCACCGATACGTTCGCGGCGATCACCTGCTCGTCGACGGTGCGCCCGCCCCAGGTCTTGATCGCGACGGTCCGACCGCCGATCGGGTTGCCCGAGCCCGGCTTGACGACGACCGACGTGACTCCTCCGCGCAGCGCGTCGCGGAACCCGACCTCGTCGATGTCGATGCCGTCGAGCGCGCGGAAGCGAGCGCCGTTCGGGTCGGTCATCTCGTTCGTGTCGTTGCCCGACCACCCTTCGCCGTCCTCGTGGACGCCCAGGTGGCCGTGCGCCTCGACGAAGCCCGGCAGCACCCAGCGGCCCGCAGCGTCCACGATCTCCGCGCCGTCGGGCACCGCGGTGTCGGACCCGCCGACCGCCGTGATGACGCCGTCGGTGACGACGACGGTGCCGCCCTCGATCACGGGTGCGGACACGGGGACGATGCGGCCGTTCACGACGGCGAGGGTGCGGGACATGCCGTCGAGCCTATGCCGGGCCGTCACTGCAGGCAGAACTCGTTCCCCTCGGGGTCGCGCATCTGCCAGTAACGTTCCGGCCAGGCGCCCCACTGCTGCTCGACGAGCCGGACGACGCTCGCGCCGAGGGCGACGAGCCGATCCTTCTCGGCGTCGACGGCCGCGGGGGATGCGCGGTGCTGGCCGTCGTCGGGGGCGACGGAGACATCGATGTGCAGCCGGTTGCGCCCGTCTTTCGCACCGTCGGCGTGGTGGAAGTACAGTCGCGGTCCGCGCCCGTCCGGGTCTTCCGCGAGACCGCGCCGGTCGAGGTCGTCATCGGTGAGCCCGGCGTCGTGCTGCTGCGCCCGGATGTCGTCGGGCCAGTCCAGGCGCGGGTACCCGAACACGTCGGCCCAGAAATGCGAGAGGGCGCGTGGATCGTCCGCGTAGAAGGTGATGTTGCCGAGTCTGTTCATGGTGGCCTCCTCGTCGCGACCGTACTCCGGTCCTCCGACGTCGTACACCGCCTGCCGATGCCCGGCAACGGGCCTGACCGCGGACGGTCGGCGGCCTAGCGTGGTCCCTCCACCGAACACAGGGAGGAATCCATCATGAGCAACGGAAACGTGCCCTTCGTCGCCCCGGGCGCGCTGCCCGTCGATCCGGTCGACGAGGCCCCCACGCTCGAGGTCGACGGTCAGGACGTGCTCGACGAAGACGTCGACGACGACCAGGTGTCGAGCATCGACGCCGACCACGCCGCGACGCAGTCGGACGAAGCCTGACGTCGCGGGTCGCGCTGACGGCGAAAGCGCGCGTCCGCCCGCGTTCCGCTGGAGCGGATCGGGCGAACGCGCGCTTTCAGCGGGCGATGGCGATGCCTGGCGTCAGTACCAGCCGACCGACTGGGAGTGGTCCCACGCGCCGCACGGCGAGCCGTAGCGGCCGGAGATGTATCCGAGGCCCCAGCGCACCTGCGTGACGGCGTTCGTCTGCCAGTCACCGCCGGCCGACGACATCTTGCTGCCGGGGAGCGCCTGCGGGATTCCGTAGGCGCCGCTGCCGCTGTTGTAGGCCTGGTAGTTCCAGCCCGACTCCTTGTTCCAGAGCGAGACGAGGCATCCGAACTGATCCTGACCCCAGCCGAAGTCGCCGAGCATGTTGCTCGCGGCCTGCTGCGCGGCGCCGGGGGAGTTGTCGCCCGTGGAGGCGACCGCGGATGCCGTCGGAGCGGGCGTCGACGACGTCGACGACGAGCGGGATCCGCTCGAACGCTGCGACGCCGCGGCCTCCTCCGCGGCAGCCTGGGCCTCGGCTTCCGCCTGAGCGGCGGCCTCGGCGGCTGCGGCCTCCTCCGCCGCCTTGCGGGCGGCTTCCTCCTCGGCAGCCTTCTTCGCCTGTGCCGCCTCGAGACGCCCGCGCAGGTCGGCGGTCGCTGCCTGAACCTCGTCCGTCGCGTCGGCGAGCTTGTCGGTCAGGTCGGGGAGCAGCAGCGTCGGGATGACGTCGGTGTCCTGCAGACCCGCGATGCGCTCACGCAGCGGAGCGGTGTCGATCGCCGTCGCGCCGTCGATGGGGAGCGCCGCGGCGGAGACGTCTCCGGTCAGGGTCGCCGCCTCGATGACGGACGCTTCGGCTGCGAGGACCGCGTCGC
Organism: Microbacterium sp. cf332; assembly: GCF_900102175.1. Lineage (GTDB taxonomy): Bacteria > Actinomycetota > Actinomycetes > Actinomycetales > Microbacteriaceae > Microbacterium. The sequence continues at coordinate 1,241,027 of NZ_FNKN01000001.1, read as the reverse complement.
TCGTGGCCTGCTCGATCTCGCTCAGCGGCTCGGCCGTGGACGTCACCGATGCCGTCACGAGTGCTGCGCGCTGCATCACCGGAGCCGATGATCCGGCGGCCGTCGGAACCGCCGCCGAGGCCGTCGTGCCCACCACCGCGGTCAGGCCGAGGGCCAGTCCGAGGGTGAGGGCGACCGGACGGAATGCGCGACGGGATGCGGGGGTGGAGCGCCGCAGGTCGCGACGGGTGGGCTGGCTCGACGAAGAAGTCATACGAACAGGGGCGGTCCTTCGATGTTGCGGACACCGCGAGAAGGCGGCGGGCGTCTCGGGCAGACGCACAAAACTCCCCGAGTCTGCGCTGCGAGCCTGGACGAGTCCCGGACAGCACCTGAACGTAACCTGGGAGCCGCTCGGCGCCGTGAGCCGGCGAGGGCGGGCTAATCTGGGCCCGACGGGTGCACACAGCCCGTTCCGCCTGTCCGCACCGAGGAGGATCCCATGGCCGAGATCGAGAGCTTCACGCTGGACCACACCGCCGTCCTCGCGCCGTACGTCCGCCGGATCGGCGTCGAGCACGGACCCGGTGGCGGCACCATCACGAACTTCGATGTCCGCTTCGTGCAGCCTAATGCCGGCGAGATCCCGACCGCGGGGATCCACACGATCGAGCACATGCTGGCCGGCCTGCTCCGCGATCGCATCGACGGCGTCATCGACATCTCGCCGTTCGGATGCCGCACCGGCTTCCACCTGCTCATGTGGGGCGAGCCCGAGGTCGCCGACGTGGTCGCCGCGCTGACCGGCAGCCTGCGCTTCATCGCGGACGAAGCCGTCGAGGCCGACATCCCCGGCGTTTCGGCGCTGGAATGCGGCAACTACCGCGACCACTCGCTGCACTCGGCCCGGGAGTGGTCGAAGACCGTCCTCGACCAGGGCATCAGCCTCGACGCCTTCGCGCGCGTCGGCGTCTGACGTCCGACCGCGACTCTCCGATGCCCTCGCCCCGTCAGCAGCGCTCCCTGCGCGCCGGCGCGGCCGCGAGCCTGGCGACGTTCGTCGCCCTCCTCTCGCACGTCGCGGCCGGCGGCGCTCCGCCATCGGTGCTGGGCGTGCTCCTGCCGTGGGCGCTGTCGCTGCTGATCGCGCTGCTCATCGTCGGGCGCCGGCTCTCGCTCGCGCGGCTCGGAACCGCCGTCGCGACCGCTCAGGTCGTTTTCCACGCCATGTTCGCGCTCGGGGTCGTGCCGTCCGCAGGTTCAGCGGGGTCCGCAACCGTTACTGGGGGTGGCCACGCCGCGCACAACCTGTTCGCGGCACATATGTCGCTGTCGGCATCCGTCGCGTCACCGGCGGGCTTCTCGGCGGTCGTGCCGGATGCCGCCATGCTCGCGGCCCACGTCGTCGCGGCCGTCCTCACGACGCTCGTGCTGCACCGCGGCGAGCATCTGGTGGCCGGGCTCGGTGCGCTCGCGCAGCGCATCGCGGTTCGCATCCGTGCCGTCGCCCGCGACGTCGTGCCGCCCGTCCGTACGCCGACCCGCGCGCGCTCCGGCGCCGGCGAGGTGCGTGTGCGGCACCCCCGTCCCCTCGTCGCCGCGCCCGCCCGCCGCGGTCCCCCGGTCCTCCTCGCGTTCTGACGTCCCGACGCCCGTCGGGGCGTTCCCGCGCGCGCGCTTCGCCGATGCGCGCGCGGACCCCGACGACCGAGGAGACCCATGTCCATCACCCGATCGCGACCGTCCGACGACGGCGCACCGACGGCCCCCGATTCCGGCGGGTCAGCGCCGCGTGAGCATGTCCCGGCGCGGACCGCACGCGCCTGGGCGGTTCCGCTGCTGCTGCGCATCCATTTCTTCGCCGGCATCCTCGTCGGCCCGTTCATCCTCATCGCCGCGATCAGCGGTGCCCTCTACGTCGTGACTCCCCAGCTCGAGCGGGTCGTCTACGCGCAGGAACTCAGCGTGCCCGAGAGCGCGCATACGCTCCCGCTGGGCGACCAGGTCCGCGTCGCCCAGGGGTACATCGGCGACGCGGCCTCGCTCGCCGCGGTGCGTCCGGCACCCGGTCCGGGGGACACCACCCGCGTCATGTTTGCCCAGGACGGGCTCGGCCCCAGCCAGACCCGCGCAGTCTTCATCGACCCCGGGACGGGCGAGATCCGGGGTGACCTCACGGTCTACGGCACGAGCGGCGCATTGCCCCTCCGCGCCTGGGTGAGCGACCTGCATCGCAACCTGCACCTCGGCGAGCCGGGCCGCCTCTACAGCGAGCTCGCCGCCTCGTGGCTCGGCATCGTCGTCGTGGCGGGACTGGGCCTGTGGGTCGTGCGCCTGCGCAGGGCGCGACGCAAGAAGGACCTGTTGCGACCCCAACGCGGCGCGACGGGCTATCGACGCCTCTTCGGATGGCACGCCTCGCTCGGGATCTGGCTCGTCGTGGGGGCGCTCTTTCTCTCGGCATCCGGCATCACGTGGTCGACGTACGGGGGTGCGAACGTCTCGTCGTTGCGCGCCGCGCTGTCGTGGCAGAACCCCGCCCTCGAGACCACCCTCGGCGAGAGTTCGGACGCCGCCGACCCGCACGCCGACCACGGCGTCGTCGCAGCGCCGACGGCCGCCGTCTCGCCCGACACCTTCGACGATGTCCTCGCCGTGGCCCGCACCGAGAACGTCGACGTCGGGCTCGTCGAGATCCGGCCCCCGGCGGCGGCCGGCCAGGCCTGGGTCGTGCAGGAGATCCAGCGGAGCTTCCCGACGGAGGTCGACGCCGTCGCGATCGACGGTGACAGCCTCGCGGTCGTCGACCGGGTGGATTTCGCCGACTATCCCGTCATGGCGAAGCTCGCACGGTGGGCGGTCGACATCCACATGGGCTCGATGTTCGGCATCGTCAATCAGCTCGTGCTGTTCGCCGTGGCGCTCGGCATCGCCGCGATGGTCGTCCTCGGCTACCTCATGTGGTGGCGGCGTCGTCCGACGCGCGATCCCGCCCGACGCGTCGGAGCGGCACCCCGGGATGCGCTGCCGCAGGCGCCCGTGTGGGGCATCGCGCTCGTGGTCGTCGTCGCCATCGGCGTCGGCTTCTTCCTTCCGCTCGTCGGGCTGCCACTCGCGGCGTTCGTCATCGGCGATGCGGTCGTGCAGTCGTGGCGCGTCCGTCGCGCGAGGAGGCGTTCCTCCGGGGGAGCGGAAGGCACTGTGGTCAGGCCATAACGGGCCAAGCCCCTCGTTCCCGGTCAACTCTCAGGGTAGAGTTCCGGGCGAGAACTTCGGCCATCAGCCGGGGAACAGGAGAAGAGCCATGGCGACAAGCCCCGCAGAATCGATCGTCGACGCCGTCGGCGGTCCCGGAAACATCGAGAGTCTGACCCACTGTGCGACGCGCCTGCGGTTCCAACTGCGCGACGCCTCGAACGTCGACCCGTCGACGGTCGAGGCGATCCCCGGCGTCATGGGCGCCGTGCCGCAGGCAGGGGACCGCTTCCAGGTCGTGATCGGCGGTGCCGTCCAGAACGTCTACAACGACATCAACGCTCTGCCCGCCATGTCGGGGACCGGCGGCGGTGCCGTGGACGAGGACGACATGGACTCCGTGAAGGCGCGCGAGCGCGCCAAGGGTCCGCGCGGCAAGGTCGCCTGGCTCGACTCCCTGTTCGAGTTCCTCTCGGACTCGTTCCGCCCCATCCTCGGCGCCCTCCTCGGCGCATCGCTGTTCATCACCTTCATGGCGTTGATGGCGACGCTCGGGGTCATCCCGGCGTGGAACGCGCCGGGCGTGACGCTCGAGCCCTCGTGGCAGTTCGTCAACCTGATGTGGCAGTGCGTCTTCATCTTCCTGCCGCTGATGGTCGCCTACAACGCGGCCAAGAAGGTCGGTGCCGACCCGTGGGTCGGCTTCGCGATCATGGCCGTCGTCATGCTCCCGGGCTTCACGGGGCTGGCCGACCAGGAGGGCGCGCAGCAGATCACGTTCCTCGGCTCGGACATCACGACGATCTCGGTGTTCGGTATGCCGCTGACGATCTTCGACTACAGCTCGCAGGTGTTCCCGCCGCTGCTGATGGCGGGCGCGCTCGGCCTGCTGTGGAAGGGGCTGCGCAAGGTCATCCCCGAGAACATCCAGCTGATCTTCGTCCCGTTCCTGGCGATGCTGATCATGATCCCGCTCACGGCGTTCCTCATCGGCCCCATCGGCGTCTACGCCGGTGCAGGTCTCGCGAATCTCCTGAGCTCGATCAACGACTTCTCGCCGTTCATCTTCGCGATCGTCATCCCGCTGGCCTACCCCTTCATGGTGCCGCTCGGTCTGCACTGGCCGATCAACGCGATCATGCTGCTGAACATCCAGACCCTCGGCTACGACTTCATCCAGGGCCCGATGGGGGCATGGAACTTCGCGTGCTTCGGAGCCACCGCCGGTGTGCTCTGGATCTCGTGGCGCGCGCGTGACAAGCAGATGCGCCAGACGGCGACCGGAGCGCTCGCGGCCGGACTCCTCGGCGGCATCTCGGAGCCGTCGCTGTACGGCATCCACCTGCGCTTCAAGCGCATCTACCCGCGGATGCTGGTCGGCTGCCTCGTCGGCGGCCTGATCATCGGCATCGGCGGCGGCGTCCGGACCCAGGCCTTCGTCTTCACCTCGCTGCTGACGATTCCCGCCTTCGACTCCGTCGTCCTGTACGGCATCGCCGTGCTCGCGTCGTTCGTCGTCGCGATGGCGCTCGTCATCATCAGCGACTACCGGACGCCCGAGCAGCGTGCCGAGTTCGAGGCCCAGCGCGACAAGGCCGAGGCGACGGCTCAGGCCGCAGCGCCGGTCGTCGCAGCTGCGACCGCGACCGCGGCATCGGGATCGTCGACCGCGGCTCCGGCCGAGACGCGGCGGGGCACGGCCACCGCGACCCTCGACAAGCCGGGCGCCACCGACGAGGTGTCGGCCGCGTTCGAGATCGCGTCTCCGCTCGACGGCACGGCCGTGGCGCTGTCGGAGGTGCCCGACCCGGTCTTCGGCGGCGGGGTCATGGGGCCGGGCGTCGCGATCGAGCCCACCGGCAACACGGTGGTCTCGCCGGGCGCGGGAACTGTGGCCGCCGCTCAGCCGACGGGGCACGCGTTCGGGCTCGAGCTCGACAACGGCGTGGAGCTGTTGATCCACGTCGGCATCGACACCGTGAACCTGAAGGGCGAGGGCTTCGAGGTGCACGTCAAGGCCGGCGACCGCGTCGAGCAGGGCACCCCGCTGGTCACCTTCGACCGCGCGGTGATCGAGAAGGCAGGCTACCCGCTCATCACGCCGGTCATCGTCCTCAATGGTGACGCGTTCGCCACCGTCGATCCCGTGGGTCTCGGCGCGACGACCGCCGGCTCGCCGCTCCTGATCCTGGAGAAGTAACCCCCCTCCGAGCGTCGACTCGCCAAGAATCGCGGATGCCGGTCTCCCGGCATCCGCAGATTCTGGCGAGTCGACGCTCTGTTTCAGGGGCGGCGACGGAGCAGCAGGATGCCGTCGGCGACGTGGTGGCCGGGCGACGGGACGTGCCGGTCGCGGACCTCCTCGCGCTCGACCGTCCACTTCGCCGGGTCGAGCTCGAGCGCGGCGCGCTCCTCTGCGGGGGTCGCGAGCGGCGGATGGTCGTGGGCCTGATCGGCCGGCGGCGCGCCGACGTGCGACACGACGAGCAGTCGGCCCCCGGGAGCGACGTGCCGGAGCGCGGCGCGCAGGAGGGGGATGCGCGAGAACTCCGGGTCCCAGGAATGCAGGAAGCTCGTCGTCACCAGGTCGAAAGCGCCGAGACCGACCGAGTCGATCTCGGCGACGACGAATGTCGCATCGAGCTGTGCGGCGCGAGCCGCGGCCTGGGCGCGCGACACGGCGGTGGGGGACAGGTCGACGCCCGTGACCGACCATCCGCGCGCCGCGAGCCAGAGGGCGTCGCCGCCCTCGCCGCAGCCCAGGTCGAGTGCAGTGCCGGGGGCGAGCGTGCCGGCGGCTTCGAGCTCGGCGACCAGCGTCGACGTCGTCTCGTTGACCCGCCCCGACCAGACGCGGTCGGTCTCGGCGTACCGCGCCTCCCAGTCGGCCGCGTGGCCCCGCCGGCGAGCGACCGCCGCCGCCGTATCGAGGGCCACGAGCGCCCCGTTGACGGCGGCACCCGCCATCGATCCCGCGCCCATCGACACCGGCACGTTCGCCATCGGGGCCACGACGTTGCCCGCGGCCCATACGAGCGGGTGGCTCGTCGCCCCGGCGAAGTCGACAGCGATGAATGATCCGGCGGGGCCGTCGGTCCGAGTGAGGTCGAGGTCGGCGAGGAACCCGTCGTGCGGGTCGAGGCGACCGCCGGTGAAGATGGCGTCGACGGGGGTCCGTCGCCCGTCCGCGGTGACGACCGCGCCGATCTCGGCTCCGTCGCGGTCCCGGCCCTCGGGTGCCTCGAGAGCGACCACCGGGGAGGGGATCAGCCGGATGCCGCGGGCGGCCAGCCGTTCACGGATGTCGTCGCCGATCTCGCCGAGTGCTCCCGTGAAGGCGACGACGTCGGGGGTCCACTGCCGGAGGAGCTCGATCTGGTGCAGGCTCATCGGCGAGGTCGCCAGCACGCCGATCCGACGGCCGCGCACCTCCCACCCGTGGCAGTACGGGCAGTGGAGCACCGTGCGGCCCCAGCGCTCGGCCAGGCCGGCGACATCGGGCAGTCGGTCGGACACGCCCGTCGCCACGATGAGTGCCCGCGTCGTGACCGGCTCGGCGCCGTCGGCGAGGGCGATCTCGAGTCCGCCGTCGGTCTCGTCCACCCGCTCGACCAGCGCGGTGCGGAAACGCACGCCGTAGGCCTCGGCCTCCGCCCGTCCGCGGCGTCGGAGCTCGGCGGGCGAGACGCCGTCGAAGCCGACGACGGCATGCATGTGCTCCGCGAAGCGGTTGCGGGGACTGTCGGAGTCGAGCACGAGGGTGCGGCGGCCGGCGCGACCGAGCATCTGCGCGGCGCTGAGGCCCGCGGGGCCCGCTCCGACGATGACGACGTCATGATCCAGGTTGTCCATGCCCACAGCATCCGTCGCTTCAGTGTAAACTGGCAAACGCGTTTGCGGAAATGGCAAACTGAGGACATGACCGGACTCGAACAGATAGGCCCGCGGTTGCGGGCGGCGCGACAGGACCGCGGCCTCACTCTCGACGAGCTCGCCGGTCGCGCGGGGATGTCGACCAGCACGCTCTCGCGGCTCGAATCGGGCAAACGCCAGGCGAGTCTCGAGCTGCTCGTACCGCTGACGCGGCACCTCGGCATCCGCATCGACGACCTCGTTCCCGCCGAGCAGCCCGACCCGCGCGTGCGGCGCCCGGCGACGACGCGGCACGGTCATGTCATCGCGCCGCTGACGCGCGAGAGTTCACCCGTGCAGACCTACAAGGTGACGTATCCGCCGTCGGATGCCGCGCCCGCGCCGCGGATCCACGACGGGTTCGAGTGGTTCTACGTGCTGAGCGGACGGGTCAGGCTCGTGCTCGACGACCGCGAGCTCGTGCTCGGCCGCGGCGAGGCGGCCGAGTTCGACACCCGCATCCCGCACTCGATCAGCGCTGTGGGTGCTCGTCCTGCCGAGGTGATCAGCATCTTCAACGCTGCGGGGGAGCGCATGCACACGCTGACCGCCCCCGACTGACCCACCTCCCCTCCTCTCCCCTCCCCGTCGACTCGCCAGAGAGTGCGGATCCCGGGATGCCGGCATCCGCACTTCTCGGCGAGTCGATGGGGGGAAGGAGGGGGAAGGGGTCAGGCCCGGCGGTGCGCCTGGTAGTAGGCGAGGAGGGCCTGCGTGGAGGGGTCCTGCGCGGCGAGCGCGTCGGCATCGCCCTCGATCGCGGGCGCGATCTGCAGGGCCAGCTGCTTGCCGAGCTCGACACCCCACTGGTCGAAGGAGTTGATGCCCCAGATCGTGCCCTGCGTGAAGGTGATGTGCTCGTAGAGCGCGATGAGCTCGCCGAGCACCTTCGGGGTCAGCGCCGGAGCGAAGATCGAGGTCGTCGGCCGGTTGCCCGCGAACGTGCGTGCGGCGACGAGCGCGCCGGTCGTGCCCTCGGCCTCGACCTCGTCGGCCGTCTTGCCGAAGGCCAGCGCCTTCGTCTGGGCCAGGAAGTTCGCGAGGAACAGCCCGTGCACGTCGCGCCCGCCGTCGGTGAGCGGGTGCGCGGGGTTGACGAAGGCGATGAAGTCGGCCGGGATGAGCCGCGTCCCCTGGTGGATCAGCTGGTAGAACGCGTGCTGTCCGTTCGTGCCGGGCTCGCCCCAGAAGACCTCGCCGGTGTCGGAGGTGACGGGGGTGCCGTCCCACCGCACCGACTTGCCGTTGGACTCCATCGTGAGCTGCTGCAGGTACGCGGCGAAGCGGTGCAGCTGCTGCGCGTAGGGCAGCACGGCGTGGGTCTGCGCGCCGAGGAAGTTCGCGTACCAGACGTTGAGAAGCCCCATGAGCACGGGGACGTTCTGCGCGAGCGGGGTGGATGCGACGTGCTCGTCGACCGCGTGGAAGCCGGCGAGCAGGTCGCGGAACGCATCGGGTCCGAGCTCGATGACGAGTGACAGGCCGATCGCCGAGTCGACGGAGTAGCGGCCGCCGACCCAGTCCCAGAAGCCGAAGGCGTTGGCGGGGTCGATGCCGAAGGCCTCGACCTTGTCGAGTGCGGTCGAGACGGCGACGAAGTGGTGCGCGACGGCATCCGTCTTCTTGCCCTCGCTGTCGTCGATGGCGTCGACCGTCTGCAGGCCCGCCCACAGCCAGTCGCGCGCGAGCCGCGCGTTCGTCAGGGTCTCGAGGGTCGTGAACGTCTTGGACGCGACGATGAACAGCGTCGTCTCGGGGTCGAGGTCGGCGGTCTTGTCCGCGATGTCGAACGGGTCGATGTTCGACACGAAGCGCGCCTGGATGCCTGCGGTCGCGTAGGGGCGCAGCGCCTCGGAGATCATGACCGGGCCCAGGTCGGAGCCGCCGATGCCGATGTTGACGACGTGGGTGACCTTCTTGCCGGTGATGCCCGTCCACTCGCCGGAGCGGACGCGGTCGGCGAATGCCGACATCTTCTCGAGGACGGCCTGGACGTCGGTGTCGATGTCCTGACCGTCGACGACGAGCTCGGGTGACGCTCCCGCGGGGCGGCGGAGCGCGGTGTGGAGCACAGCTCGGTCCTCGCTCGTGTTGATGTGCTCGCCCGAGACCATCGCGGCGTAACGCTCGGCGACTCCGGTCTGCTCGGCGAGTCGCACGAGGGCGGCGACGATCTCGTCCGTGACGAGGTTCTTCGACAGGTCGACGTGCAGGTCGGCCAGCGGCAGGCTCAGGCGCTCGACGCGCCCGGGGTCCTCGTCGAACCAGCCGCGGAGGTCGGGGGTGAAGCCGTCCTTCAGCGACTCGAGGTCGTTCCAGGCGGCGGTGGTGGTGGCATCGATGGGAGCAGCGGTCACGCTCTCACGGTAGTCGCGGTGTCGGACCCCGTCCACGCGGCACGGCGGGAGAAGCCGAGTCCGCTGTGGTCGCGGGTTCGGACGAGGACCCCGCCCCCTCCGAGAGGCGCCCGTCCACGAGCCGGCAGACCGCGTCGACGGCGCCGAGCTCGCCGAGGTCGTGCGTCACCGCCACGACCGCGACACCCTCCCGCGCGACCGCCCGCAGGGCGGATGCCACGGCGTCTCGGGATGCCGTGTCGAGTCCGCTCATCGGTTCGTCGAGCAGCAGCAGGTCGGCGTCCTGCGCCAGCGCCTGCGCGATGTGCGCGCGCTGCCGCTGCCCGCCGGACAGGAGACCGAGCGACCGGCGGGCCAGAGGCGTGAGGCCGACGGTCTCGATCGCGGCGGCGATCCGGTCGCGATCACTGCGCCGCAGGGGCAGGAACGGCCCACGCTCGCGCCACCGTCCCATCGCGACGAGGTCGGCGACGGTCAGCGGCAGGCGGGCGCCGTCGTTCGAGGTCTGCGACACGAGTGCGATGCGTGTGGAGTCTGGGCGGCGGACGCTTCCCGACGACGGGGCGAGGAGCCCCGCTGTGACCGCGAGCAGCGTCGACTTGCCCGAACCGTTGGCCCCGACAACGGCGCGGATCTCGCCACGGGTCACCGTGAGGTCGATACCGCGAAGCGCCGCGTGACCGTCGAAGTCGACGGTCACCGCGCGCAGCTCGACGACGAGGTCGTGGGGGGAGGCGTCGGTGCTCGTGTGTGACATCCACTCATTATCGCTAATGAAAACCGTTCTCACTTTCATGTAAGGTCGACGACCATGTCCTTCCTGCTCGACCCGTTCGCCGTCGCCTTCGTGCAGCGCGCTCTCATCGGCGGGGCGCTCGTCGCGATCGTGTGCGGCATCGTCGGCACCTGGGTGGTGCTGCGCGGTATGGCCTTCCTCGGCGAGGCGATGGCCCACGGGATGCTGCCGGGGGTCGCCGTCGCGACGCTCACCGGGTTCCCGCCGATGGCGGGCGCCGCTCTCAGCGCCGCGGTCATGTCGCTCGGCGTGGGAGCGCTGCAGCGTCGCGGACGCCTGTCGGCCGACACGAGCATCGGACTGCTGTTCGTCGCCAGCCTGTCGTTGGGGGTCATCGTGATCTCCGCGTCGCGGAGCTTCGCCACCGACGCGTCGGCGATCCTCTTCGGCGACATCCTGGCCATCGGCTCGGCCGAGCTCGTCGCGCTCACCGTCGCCCTCGCCGCCACGGTCGTGGTCGCGGCCCTCGGACACCGTTCCTTCGTCGCCGTCACGGTCGATCCCCGCCAGGCGCACCTGCTCGGGCTGCGGCCGCGTACCGCCCACATCGTGCTCGTCGGCCTCGTGACCCTCGCCGTCGTCTCCGCCTACCAGGCGGTGGGCTCGCTCCTCGTGGTCGGGATGCTGCTCGGCCCCGCGGTCGCCGCCGGCCAGTGGACTCGGCGCATCGTCCCCACCATGGTGCTCGCCGCCGCGATCGGCGTCCTGTCGGTCGGTGTGGGACTGCTCGTGTCGTGGCATGCGGCCACGGCCGCGGGCGCGACGGTCGCCTTCACCGCCATCTGCTCCGGCGCCGTCTCGACCGGCGTCCGCGCGCTCGTGCGCGCCGTCGCCCGTCACGGGGGCGGCCGCGCACCAGGATCCGTCATCCCGAACACACCGGAAAGGACCGCATGAGGAACCGCGTCCCTCTCTCGCTCATCTCCCTGACGGCAGGCGTCGCTCTGCTCGCGGGCTGCCAGGCCACCCCGTCCGCGACGTCCGCGCCCTCTCCGGGCGGCGACACGAGCGCGCTCGGCGACGGGCACGGCGCGATCGCCGGTGCGCGCGAGCTCGCCGAGCCCGCCCTGCACCTCACGAGCGTCGCGCCCGACGGCGCCGTGCATCACCTCGACCTGATCGACGAGCAGTCCGAGTCGCTCGGCGACATCGCCCCGGCCGACACCCTCGACACCGAGGGGCGCTTCCTCTTCGCCGGACGCGACGGCGCGGTCTCGATCATCGATAGCGGCGTCTGGACCTGGAACCACATCGATCACTTCCACTACTACGAGGCCCCGGCCCGCATCCTCGGCGAGCTCACGGGTCCGGGCACGCCCCGTACCGTCGCGAGCGACGTGGGAGTCGGCGTGCACTTCGACGGCGGCGACCGAGGTGGAGAGGCCGTGCTGCTCGACCTCGACGCCCTCAAGGAGGGCGACATCGTCGAGAGCTTCCGTCTCGAGCTCGACGCTCCCGGGTCGCTCGTCGTCCCTCTCCCGTCGGGCGCGCTGATCGCCGACGCCGGTGCGGGGGAGGTCCGGCAGGTCGACGCCTCTGGTGCGGAGCGCGCAACGACGACGTGCGCCGAGCCCGCTGGCGCCATCGCGACGAACGTCGGCGTGGTCGTCGGTTGCGCCGATGGCGCCCTGCTCGCCGTCACGGATTCCTCGGGAACCTCGTTCGAGCGCATCCCCTACCCCGCCGATGCTCCCGGCCGCGCGCTGTCGTTCGCCAACCGCGAGGGACGCCCCACGGTGGCCGGGCTCACCGGCTCGTCGGCGTTCTGGCTGCTCGACACGCGCGCACGGACGTGGACGGCGCACGACGCGGGCGAGCCGCTCGTGCGGGTGACCGCCGTCGACGACGCCGATGAGACCGTCGTCGCGCTCGCGGCCGACGGCTCGGTCCTCGTCATCTCGGGCGCGACGGGCGGGATCCTTGCCCGCAGCGCCCCGCTGGTCGCCGCCTCGCTCGCCGATGCCGTCCTCGCCCGCGGCGTCGACCTCGTCGCGGATCAGCGTCGCACCTACCTCAACGGCCCGGCGGAGAGGACGCTCTTCGAGCTCGACCCCGCCGACGGTGGGCGCGTCGCCCGGACCTTCGCCGTCGACCACGCTCCGATGCTCTTCACGGAGACGGGACGATGAGGCGCGCCGCCCGGTCGCTCGGCGTCGTCGCCGCCGTCTCGAGCGTGCTCGCGCTCGCCGGCTGCGGACCGGCGGCGAGCGACAGGCCCTCCGTCGTCGTCACGACCAACATCCTCGGCGACATCGTCGAGACCATCGCGGGTGACCACCTCGACGTCGTGACCTTCATGCCGCGCGACGCCGACCCGCACTCGTTCGAGCTGTCCGCTCAGGACGCGGCTGCTCTGCGCGCCGCCGACCTCGTGGTCTCGAACGGGCTCGGTCTCGAGGAAGGGGTGCAGCATCACGTCGACGCCTCCGCCGGCGACGGGGTCGCGCAGTTCGTCGCGGGCGACCACGTCGAGACCCTCGAGTACCTCGACTCCGACGCCGTCGACCCGCACTTCTGGACCGACCCGACGCAGACCGCGCGCGTGGTCGACGCGCTCGCGCCGATGCTCGCCGAGCTGTCGGGCGACGGCGCGCAGCGGGTCACGGATGCCGCCGATGCTTACCTCGCCGAACTGGAGACGGTCGACGCCGACCTGGCCGCCGGGCTGGGCTCGATCCCCGCAGAGCATCGTGCGCTGGTCACGAACCACCACGTCTTCGGCTACCTGGCCCGACGCTACGACGTCCGCATCCTCGGCGCCGCCGTGCCGGGCGGCACGACCCTCGCCGCTCCGAGCGCGTCCGATCTGCAGGAGCTCGTCGCGGCGATCGACGAGGCCGGGGTGCGGACGATCTTCGCCGACTCGTCGCAACCCGACCGACTGATGCGCGTGCTCGCCGACGAGGCGGGGCGCGACGTGTCGGTCGTGCCGCTGCTGACGGAGTCGCTCGCGCCGGACGGGCAGCCCGGCGACACCTACCTCGACATGATGCGCCAGAACCTCCAGCGCATCACCGACGGCCTCACCCGATGAGGCATTTCCCTGGAAAGGAAACCCACCCCATGAAGAGAACCCTGCAGTTCGGCGCCCTCGCCGGAGCCGCAGCCCTGGTGCTGGCGGGATGCTCGTCGTCCCCCTCCCCGGCGTCGAGCCCGTCGGGCGACACGTCGGCCGAGGCGTCCGTCCCCGATGGCCCTCGCGTCGCGCTCGGCTACGAGGGCGGCGTGCTCGTGCTCGGCGGCGACGAGCTCGAGGTGATCGGCGACTTCGCCTCCGAGGACTTCATCCGGCTCAATTCCGCCGGCGACGGCCGACATGTCATGGTCACGACGTCGGAGGGCTTCCAGCTGCTCGACGTGCAGCAGCCCGAGCTGACCGACTTCGTGGTCCCCGCCGCGACGGCCGGGCACGTCGTCGTCCACGGTGGCCGGACCGTCCTCTACGACGACGCGACGAGCGACACGACGATCTTCGCGACCTCCGACCTCGCCGAGCTGGACGCCGCCCTCCCGGAATCGGAGGTCATCCCCGGTGTCGAGGCCCACCACGGCGTCTCGGTCGAGCTGGAGGACGGCACGCTGCTGACGACCGTCGGTGGCGAGGCGGGACGCACCGGCATCCGCGTCCTGGACGCCGACCGTGCCGAGATCGCCGCGAATGCGGACTGCCCCGGCGTCCACGGTGAAGGCACCGCGGAGGGTGAGCGGGTCGTGTTCGGCTGCGAGAACGGCGCGCTCGTCTACGACGGCGGCGAGATCACGAAGGTCACCTCGCCCGACGCCTACGGCCGCATCGGCAACGCGTACGTCGCCGAGGACAGCCCGCTCGTGGTCATGGACTACAAGGACGACCCTGACGCGGAGGGCTACCTGCTGCGCAACATCGCCCTCGTCGACACGGAGGCGAAGTCGCTGACCAAGGTCGCGCTGCCGGCCGGCGTGGAGTACACGTTCCGCGGTATCGCGCGCGGCCCCGCCGCGGAGGCCGTGCTCATCGGAACGGACGGGTCGCTGCACTGGATCGACCCGGCCACCGGCGGCATCACGAAGTCGCTCCCGGTCATCGACGCGTGGGAGGGCCCGGCCGAGTGGCAGGCTCCCCACCCCGCCGTCAAGGTCGCGGGCGACATCGCGTACGTCACCGACCCGGCCGACAGCGAGCTCGTCGCCGTCGACCTGACGACGGGAGAGGTTGCACAGACGGTGAAGCTGCCGCAGGTCCCGAACGAGATCGCCGCGATCGCCTGACGGTCCCCGTCGGCCGCGTCCGTTCCTCGCGCACCCGCCTCCGTGGCGGGCCGGGCGGGGAGCGGACGCGGCCCCGCCGCGCCCCGCGCGGCTAGCCTGTCGTGGTGCCGGACGTCTCGACTTCGCAGCGCACCTACCGCTACCTGCGCCTTGCGCTCGCCGGAGCGCCCGTCGCCCTGCTGCTCTCGGTCCTCTTCGCGATGCCCGACGTCGGCGTGCTGCCGAGCGTGAGCCACTACTTCTACACGTCGGCGCGCACGGTCTTCTCGGCCGCCCTCGTCGCGGCCTCGGCGTGCCTGCTCGCGCTCTCGGGACGTGGACCGCAACGCGTTCTGCTCGACGTCGCTGCGCTCCTCGCCCCGCTCGTCGCGATCGTCCCGACCCCCGTGTCGGCCGGTGAGGTCCCCGGGGTCGTCGTCGACTGCGCGGCGCCGTGCGTGCCCGCCGCATTCATCGACGACCTCGACAACGCGATCGCGACCTACCTCTCGGTCGGGGCGATCGTGGTCTCCGTCGGGCTCATCCTCGCGCGACGGGGCGACATCTCCCTCCGCGACTCGGGCCCGACCCTCGCCGTCGCCGCGGCCGTGCTGGTGCTCGTCGCCGCCGTGTGGTCGCTCGTGCCGGAACTGCTCGTGGCCGCCGGGCACGTGGCCGCCGCGGTGGGCTTCTTCGGCAGCATCGCCCTCGTCGCACTGGCCGAGGCGGTGTGTCCCCCCGGCGAGCATCCGCCGGGGCGTCGGATGCGCGCGGGGTATCTCGTCGTCGCCGTGGCGCTGGCGGCGGATCTCGCGGCGACCTTCGTGCTCGGACTCCTCGCCGATCTCCCCGTCGTCCTCGTCGGCGAGGTGGTCGCACTGACGCTCTTCGTCGTCTTCTGGATGATGCAGACCGCTCAGAAGTGGTCGCTCGCCGACCCCTCGCTCCGCGCCTGAGCGTCGCATCCCGCACTCGCTCTTCTGGGTGTCGGCGGGGAGGTCTACTCTTCGTCGCATGACCACCCCGCTCAGCCCGCTGGAGACGTCGCGCATGCGCGCGTTCCATCTGGTGCTCGGCAACACGCTGCTCGCGAACGTCACCTCGAGCTTCCTCTGGTTCGCCCTCACCTTCTGGGCCTACCTGGCGACGGAGAACGTGCTCGCCACATCGATCATCGGCGGGTCGTACATGCTGCTCGTCGCGGTGTTCGGCGTGCTCTTCGGCGCGCTCGTCGACCACATGAAGAAGAAGGCGGTGATGGTGCTCTCGAGCACCATCACGCTCGCGGCCTACCTCGGCGCAGGAGGCGTGTACCTGATGTTCCCCGAGTCGGTCCTCGTCGACTGGGGGCGCCCGTGGTTCTGGGTCTTCGCCGCCCTGATCCTCATCGGCGGCGTGGTCGAGAACCTTCGCAACATTGCCCTCTCGACCACCGTCACCCTGCTCGTGCCGGCCGATCGCCGCGACCGCGCCAACGGTCTGGTCGGAACCGTCCAGGGTGTCGCCTTCATCGTCACGAGCGTGTTCTCGGGACTCTCCGTCGGGCTCCTGGGCATGGGATGGACGGTCGTCATCGCGATCGCCGCGACCGCTCTCGCGCTCGCGCACCTCATGACCGTGTCCATCCCCGAGCGCGGTGTCGTCGCAGCGGGCGGCTCCGCCACGCCCGCCTTCACGTTCCGGGGGGTCATCCCGGCGATCCGCGCGGTGCCCGGCCTGCTCGCGCTCATTCTCTTCACGACGCTGAACAATCTCGTCGGGGGCGTGTTCATGGCTCTCATGGACCCCTACGGCCTCACCCTGTTCACCGTCGAGGTGTGGGGCGTCGTCCTGGCCGTGACCGGCACCGGGTTCATCGTCGGTGGAGCGCTCGTCGCCGCCCGCGGTCTCGGCCGCAACCCGGTCCGCACCCTGCTGCTCGTGAACGTCGGGGTCGCGGTCCTCGGGATGACGTTCGCGATCCGCGAATGGTGGTGGCTGTACGCGCTCGGGATCTTCCTCTTCATGATGCTCATGCCCGTGGCCGAGGCCGCAGAGCAGACCATCATCCAGCGCGTCGTGCCGTTCGAGACGCAGGGTCGGGTCTTCGGGTTCGCGGCATCCGTCGAATCGGCCGCTTCGCCCATCTCGGCTTACCTGATCGGGCCGCTCGCGCAGTTCGGGCTCATCCCGTTCATGCGGACGGATGCGGGCGACCGCGCGTTCGGCTGGTTGCTCGGTGGCGGTGAGGCGCGCGGCATCGCGCTCGCGTTCGTGGCCGCGAGCGCGCTCATGCTCGTGGCGGTGCTGCTCGCGTTCGCCTCGGCGCCGTACCGCCGCCTGAGCCGGGCTTACGCGGAAACGCCGGCCGCGCCGACACCCGCCATCACGCGCGACGAGGCGACGGCGACCTGAGGCCCAGTACGGCGATCACCGTCGCCGCGACGACCATCACGAAGACGCATCCGGCCACCCCCACCCAGCCGAGGTCGTGGAACGCGTAGCCGAGCAGCCAACCGAACAGGCTCGAGCCGCCGTAGTAGCCGAGGTAGTACAACGACGCGGCCTGCGCGCGCGTCTGGGCCGTCGCCGCGGCGGGCGCCCACCCCGACGCGATTGCGTGGGCGGCGAAGAATCCGGCGGTCAGCACGAGCAGTCCGACGAGGACGGCGATGACATCGGGGATCGCCGTCACGACGACACCCGCCGCCATGACGGCGAGGGAGGCGATGAGCACGCGGAGCCGCCCGAAGCGCCCGGCCAGCGCTCCCGCCCACGGCGACGTGACCGTGCCGGCGAGATAGGCCAGGAACAGGAAGCTCACGACCCAGAGGGGGAGGGCGTAGGGCGGCGCGACGAGGTGGAAGCCGAGGTAGTTGTAGACCGCGACGAACCCGCCCATGAGCAGGAACCCCTGCGCGTAGAGCGACAGCTGACGCCGGTCACGCAGGTTGGTCGCGATCCGGGCGACGAGGGACGGGCCCGCGGACGTGCTGGCCCGTGAGGGGATGAAACCGCGCGACGGCGGGGTCAGCCAGAGGAAGAGCGCGGCCGAGGCGGCGCACACGGCGGCGACGGCGAACACCCCGCCGCGCCAGAGTCCGAGGTCGCCGAACGGCCCCGCCACGAGCCTCCCGAGCAGACCGCCGATGGTCGTGCCCGCGATGTAGCTGCCGGCCGCGGTCGCCGTGTGCGCGGCGTCGACCTCCTCCGAGAGGTAGGCGAGCGCGATCGCGGGCACCGCGCCGAGGGCGGCGCCCTCGAGCAGGCGCGCGGTCAGGAGCAGGGACAGCGTGGGGGCGAGCGGCGCGAGCAGACCGAGCACGGTGGCGGCGATGACGCCGATGGCCATGGCGGGCACCCGCCCGATCCGATCGGCGACGACCGACCACGGGATGACGCTGACGGCGAGACCCAGCGTCGACACCGACACCGCGAGCGCCGCCGTCGCGGGCTCGACGTCGAACTCCTCGCCGATGAAGGGCAGCACCGCCTGGGGCGAGTACAGCTGCGCGAACGTGGCCACGCCGGCGAAGAAGAGTCCCGCGATGAGGCGGCGATAGGCGGGCGAACCGGGGAGGTGACCGGTGAACGCACGCACCGGCCCAGCCTACGACCGGCTCGCGCTCGCGCGGGACACGGACCCCGGGCGTGAGAAGGGCCGGTCGACTCAGAATGGTCGACCGGCCCTGTCATCCCTTGCACCAGAGATCACACCGCGCAGTTGGGGGGAACTGCGTGAAACGAAGTTATAACGGCCAGGTAACGAGATGCAATCGGACCGCCGTCTTCATCACCGCTGCATAGGGATCTTCCAGAGAAGGCTCGCCGGATGAGCCGGAGCGCGCGGTCAGCGCGACTCCCGCAGGGTCACCGAACCGGCCGAGACGCGCACGTGGACGGTGTTCCGCGACGAGGGGTCGTCCGTCAGCTCGCTGATGAACGACCCGGCCTCCTCGGTCGAGCTGACGGCGTACCCGCCGCGGGGGAGGGTGAGGTCGACGCCGCCGGCCTCGGCGGAGACCGTGAGCGAGGCGGGCGGCGATCCGGCCAGGGTGCCCGACAGGCGGCCCGCGCTCACATCGACCGTCGCGGTGCGGACGCCGTCGAGGTCGACCGCGACCCGGCCGGCGGACACCCGCGCCGTCAAGCTCTCAGCGGTGCCGGCGGCATCGACCGAGCCGGCCTCGGCCCTCACCCCGAGCGCACCGAACTCGCCGTCGGCGCGCAGCGAACCGGCACCGACCCGAAGGTCGGCATCGACCCCGGCGAGGTCGACGGGCAGGACGAGCGTCGCCCGCGAGGAGCCGCCCCACAGCCGCCAGCCGCTCCACCAGTCGCGGTCGGAGTCGACCACGAGGCGGTCATCCGTCCGGTTCAGCTCCCAGGCGTCGGCGCCGCCCGTGCCGGTCACGGTGAGCGTCGCCTCGTCGACGTCGCCGAACGACACCTCGACGTCGGACGCCGCGGCGTCGAGCTCGATCGCTCCCACCCCGTCGACCGGTGCCGTGAGGGTCGACGTCGCCGCTCCGCCGCTGGCGACCGTCGAGACCACGCCGGTTCCCGCGGTGAAGAGGATGACCGCCGCGCCGGCGGCCACGGTCAGACCGGCCACGGCGCGCGCGGCCGACGACGGAGCGGCGGGTCGGGCCGAACCGGGGTCGCGCGCACCCGCGGGCTCCGCGGGCGGACCCGGCGGGGTGGCGGGGGGCGGCGTCAGGGTGGTGCTCATCGGACTGCTCCGTTCTGCGGCTGCGAGCCGCCGTGTTCGAGATGGACGAGCGCCGCGAGCACACGGCGGTTGCCGTGCTCGTCCTGCTCGAGGTCGAGTTTCTGGAAGAGCGAGGTGATGTACTTCTCGACGCTCGCCTCGCTCAGGAACATCGCTGCCGCGATCGCCTGATTGCTCCGGCCCTCGGCGATGAGGGCGAGCACCGTGCGCTCGCGCTCGCTCAGCCGCGACATCCGTTCGTCGCGCGAGCGGCGCGTGAGCAGCTGGGCGACCACCTCGGGATCGAGCACGGTCGCGCCGTCTCCGATGCGGGCGACGGTCGCGAGGAATTCGCCGACGTCGGCGACGCGATCCTTCAGGAGATATCCGAGCGCAGCGCCCTGCGAGGTGATCAGCTCGCTCGCGTAGCGCTCCTCGACGTACTGGCTCAGGACGAGGATCGGCAGCTCCGGGTTCTGGGCGCGCAACGCGAGTGCGGCGCGGATGCCCTCGTCGGTGAAGCTTGGAGGCAGTCGCACGTCGAGAATGCAGATGTCGGGCCGGGCATCCGCGACCCGTTCGCCGATGCCGTCTGCATCGACGAGGGCCGCGACGATCTCGTGACCGGCGTCGGCCAGGAGACGCACGAGCCCCTCGCGCAACAGCGTGGAGTCCTCGCAGATCAGGATGCGCACGGGACGTTCACCTCCAGGGCCGTGGGGCCGCCGGCCGGGCTGTCGAGTCGCGTCGTGCCTCCGGCGGCCGTGATTCGGTTGATGATGCCGTCGAGACCGCCGCCCGCGATGACGCGCGCCCCGCCGACGCCGTTGTCCTCGACGCGTGCCCAGAGGGCATGATCGTCGCGGTGTCGGACGACGACCCGGCATTCGCCGGCGCGGGAGTGCTTGGCCGCGTTGGTGAGAGACTCTGCGATCGCGAAGTAGACCGCCGCCTCGGCCGTCCTGCTGCACCGTTCGTCGACGCGGACGTCGAGGGTCACCGGCACGTGCGACCGAGCGGCCAGAGCGGAGAGCGCGGCGTCGAGCCCGCGGTCGTCGAGCACGGAGGCATGGATGCCGCGTGCGAGCTGACGCAGCTCGGTGATGGCCGCCTTGGTCGAGGTGTGCGCCTCGGCGAGCAGCTGCTTGGCGGCGTCCGGGTCGTCGTCGATCTTCTGCTGCGCCAGTCCCAGCGTCATACCGACCGATACGAGCCGGGGCTGAACGCCGTCGTGTAGATCGCGTTCGATGCGGGTGCGTTCGAGCTCTCCGGCGCGGACCGCGCCTTCGCGCTGCATGCCCGCGGTCCGCGCCGCCTCGAGCAGTTGCGCCTCCCGCGAGGGGACGAGGACGGCGTGCGCGACGATGCCGTGGAGCAGGGCGATGCCGACGATCAGCGCGGCGGCGACGAGGACGACCAGCACTCCGGCGATCGGTGCGGCGTCGACGGGCACGCTGATCCAGGTCGACGCCACCGCGAGTGGGCGCTCGGCGTACAGCGGCGCGAAGATGAGCGCCGCGCCGGACGCCACGACGCCGACGAGAGTCAGGACCACGAGTCCGAGGACGGTCGAGATCGCGGCGTGCGCGACACCGCGCCACATGCGGCCGTCGGTGAACTGCAGCCAGACGGAGCGCAGCCAGCCGCCGAAGCCCGGTCGGCCGCTGTTGCGCGCCGCGAGAGGGGGAAGCCCCCAGCCGTACAGGCCGTCGACGCGGGCGTGCTCGAGCCAGCCGGTGAGCCAGAGCGCGTACACGAACCCCACGAGCAGCGGGAGGCCCAGCCCCAGCGCGGGCGTCAGGCCGATCCCGACGGCCATGAGGGTGAGGATGACCGTGAACACGCCCGTACCGGCGAAGCCGAGGGCGGCGAGCTGAGCGATCGCGCCGAGCGGTCGGAGCCAGCGCGCGGCGCGGGAGGGGGGAGCGGTGCGGGCTACGGCGGTGGTCATGCCTCCACGCTAGGACCGCGCTCCCCGCTCGCGCAGGTGAGCGGCCCGGAGACTCCCGTTCGGGTTAACCCCCGGCCGGCGCCGTCGGCGTCGGCCGCCCGGGTCGGCGAGGATGGGTGGGTGACCGCTCCCGACATCCGCCTCATCGCCGTCGACATGGACGGCACGCTCCTCGACGCGGACGGGCTCATCCTCGACGGCCTCTGGCGGCTGCTGCCCCGGCTGCACGACCGGGGCATCGCCTTCGCTCCGGCCAGCGGTCGGCAACTGGCCACGCTGCGGCGTCAGTTCGCGTCAGCCCCGGTCGAGCTCGACTACATCGCCGAGAACGGCGCGTACGTCGTGCGGGGCGGTGTCGAGGTGAGCTCGGATGCCCTCGCTCCCGACTTCGCGGCATCCGTCGTGCGGCGCGTCCGAGACTTCGACGACCTCGATGTCGGTCTCGTCGTCTGTGGCAAGAGGTCGGCGTACATCGAGCGCGCCGACCAGGCCTTCTTCGCCGAAGCCGACAAGTACTACGCCGAGCTAGCGGTCGTCGACGATCTCACGCGGGTCGACGACGAGATCCTCAAGCTGGCGGTGTTCGACTTCGCGTCCGCCGAGCAGTCGGTCGCCCCCGCCCTGCTCGATCTGCGGGAGACCCACCAGGTCGTCGTTTCGGGACAGCACTGGGTCGACATCATGAATCCCGGCGTGAACAAGGGACGGGCTCTGTCGCGGTTGCAGCATGAGCTCGGCATCGGTCCCGACCAGACGATGGCGTTCGGCGACTACCTGAACGACCTCGAGCTGCTGCAGCAGGCGCGTTTCTCGTACGCGATGGCGGAGGCGCATCCCGACATCGCCGCCGTCGCCCGGTACAGCGCGCCCTCTCACACCGAGGCGGGCGTGCTCACCGTCATCGAGGAATTCCTGGCCCGCTGAGGCGGGCAGGCGAGACCGGGGTCGGCCGGACGGGTTCGGACCGGCCGACGCAAGCCCCGCGACGTGAGACGGGGTCACGGCGTAGCGTGTCGCGCATGGTCACGATTCCCACGGTCTCGCTCAACGACGGCGCCGACTTCCCCGAGCTCGGCCTCGGCACCTACAACCTCCGCGGCGACGCGGGCATCGACGCCGTCTCGTCGGCGATCGACTCGGGCTACCGCCTGCTCGACACGGCCGTGAACTACGAGAACGAGTCGGAGGTCGGTGAGGCGGTGCGTCGGAGCGGCATCCGCGACCAGCTCGTCATCACGACGAAGGTGCCCGGTCGCGACCACGGCTTCGACGAGACCATCCGCAGCGCGGAGGCATCGCTCGGGCGCCTGGGCGTCGAGCGGATCGACCTCTACCTCATCCACTGGCCCAATCCGAGTCAGGGCAAGTGGCTCGAGACCTACCGCGCCATGCTCGCGCTCCGCGACGAGGGGCAGGTCGGTTCGGTCGGCGTCTCGAACTTCACCGAGCCGATGCTCGCCCGTCTGATCGACGAGACCGGCGTCGCACCCGCGGTGAACCAGGTCGAGATGCACCCCTACTTCCCGCAGGCGGGGCTGCGTGCGTTCCACGCCGCGAACGGCATCCGCACCGAGAGCTGGAGCCCGCTCGCACGCCGCAGCGAGCTGCTGAGCGAACAGGTCATCGCCGACATCGCGGCGGCGCACGGCGTCTCGGGCACTCAGGTCGTGCTCCGCTGGCACACCCAGCTCTCCTCGACGCCCATCCCCAAGTCGGCAGATGCGGCACGTCAGCGTGAGAACGCGGACGTCTTCGGCTTCGTGCTGACCGGCGAGGAACTCGCAGCCATCAGCGCCCTCGAGCGCGGACGGCTCTGGGACGGCGATCCCGATACGCACGAGGAGATGTGACGACGCGCGCCGGATAGCGTGGAGTCATGCCGACGACTCCGTTCGACTCACTCGACGACTACTACGCCCTCCCGCGCATCGATGCCGCGGCGACTTCACCCGACGGCACACGTGTCGTGCTGACGGTTGCGACCTTGACCAAGGATCGCACCGGGTACGAGCGCTCGCTGTGGACCGTCCCCGCCGACGGCAGCGGTGCCCCACGCCGTCTCACCCGCTCGACGACGGGCGAGTCGGGTGCGGTCTTCACCGCGGCCGGCGACCTGCTGTTCGTTTCGGCCCGCCCGGACAACGACGCCTCCGACGGAGCGCCGGCGCAGCTGTGGCTGCTCCCGGCGGCCGGTGGTGAGGCGCGGCCGGTCACGCGGCTCGCGGGCGGCGTCTCGGCGGTCGTCGCCGCGACGGCGTCCGACCGGATCGTCGTCGCCTCGACGATGCTGCCCGAGGCCGCCACGATCGAGGCCGATGCGAAGCTTCGCGCGGAGCGCAAGAAGCTCAAGGTCTCGGCGATCATCCACGACACCTACCCCGTGCGCTACTGGGACCACGACCTCGGGCCGCACGAGCCCGTGCTCCTGACGCTCGACCTCGCCGAGCTGGCTGACGCGCCCACCGTCGTGGCGACCGTCGATGCCGCCGTCGACGAGGTCGCCGGCGCGGCGGGAGAGGCGGATGCCGCAGACGAACCGTACCCCGCGGGGCTGCCTCGCCCCCGCATCCTCGTGCGCGGTCGCACCGCCGGCACGGCCGGGATGGCACTGACTCCCGACGGTGAGAGGCTCGTCGCCTCGATGCCCGAACCTCAGGGTCGCGACGCCCGGTACCGTCTCGTGACCGTTGCCACGTCGACGGGCGAGCAGCGCGTCATCCGCGACGAGGTCGACGTCGACTTCGGGATGCCGGTGCTCAGTCATGACGGCGCCCGCCTCGCCTACGTCCGATCTGAGAAGCCGACGCCCGCAGGCCCCACCGATCAGGAGATCTGGGCCGGCGACCTCGACGGCGACGGCGAGTCCGCACGCAGGCTCGCGGCCGGCTGGGACCGCTGGCCCAGCAGCATCCGGTTCGCCGACGACGACACCGCGCTCATCGCCACCGCCGACCACGACGGCCGAGGCCCCCTCTTCCGCCTGCCGCTCGACGGCGGCGCGGCAGTGCAGACGACGCACGACGACTTCGCCTACACCCACGTCGAGACGGTCGCCGGCACGGGCGACGTCATCGCGCTCCGCTCGAACTGGCTGACGCCGCCGCACCCGGTGCGGGTCGCCGCCGACGGCGCGGTGACGCCCCTCGCCAACCCCGCCCCCGCGCCGTCGACGACCGCGTCGATGGTCGAGGTCGAGACCCGGGCCGAGGACGGCGCCCGGGTGCGCGGCTGGCTCGTGCTGCCCGCGGCAGCCGATGCCGCAGCGCCGGCACCGCTGCTGCTGTGGATCCACGGTGGCCCGCTCAACAGCTGGAACGCCTGGAGCTGGCGGTGGAGCCCGCTGCTGGCCGCGGCACGCGGCTACGCGGTGCTGCTGCCCGACCCGGCGCTGTCGACCGGCTACGGACTCGACTTCATCGCGCGCGGCTGGGATGCCTGGGGTGCGGCGCCGTACACCGACCTCATGTCGATCACGGACGCCGTCGTGGCGCGAGACGACATCGACGAGTCTCGGACCGCGGCGATGGGCGGCTCGTTCGGCGGATACATGGCGAACTGGGTCGCGGGCCACACCGATCGCTTCGACGCCATCGTCACACACGCGAGTCTGTGGGCGTTCGATCAGTTCAGCGGCACGACCGACTTCGCGCCGTACTGGCAGAGCATCTTCAGCCCCGAGGGCGCGGTCGCCAATTCGCCGCACCGCTTCGTCCGCGACATCCGCACCCCGATGCTCGTGATCCACGGAGACCGGGACTACCGCGTACCGATCGGAGAGGGGCTGCGGCTGTGGGCCGACCTCAACGAGCACCACGCCGCCGAGGACGGTACGAGCCCGCACCGGTTCCTGTACTACCCCGACGAGAACCACTGGATCCTCTCGCCGCAGAACGCGCGCGTCTGGTACGAGACGGTCTTCGCCTTCCTCGATGAGAAGCTGCCGCCGCGCGGCTGACGAAGCCCTGCTCGCTGGTCAGGAATGGCCCCTTCTCTGCGCGGGAAGGGGCCATTCCCGTCCGTCGAAGGCGTTCAGGCGGGCGCGGCCGGGATGAGATGGCGCAGGACGAGGCGTTGCGCGAGGGACCAGGCGACGGTTACCACGAGATACAGCCCTGCGGCCAGCGGCACGAACGCGGCGACCACGGCCGTCGCGAACTGCGCCGCGCCGAGCAGCCCCGCGACAGCGGCGGGAGCGTCGCGGACGCGGAAGAGGCGCCGGGTCAGCTCACCGACGACGGCGATCACGGCGATCACCGCGCCGAACACGAGCGCGGTCTCGAGGGTGAGCGAGCCCGCGGCGAGCGTGCCGGCGAGACTCGATCCGAGCGGCACGCCGGCGAGGGTCTGCGCGAGCAGGGCGTTCGCGTGTCCCGCGATGGACGGGTGGATGAACGCCCCGTACAGCAGGCCGACGATCGGCACCTGGACGAGTATCGGCAGGCACCCCGCGGTCGGCGAGACGTTCTCGTCGCGATAGAGCTTCAGCGTCTCACGCTGCAGCCTCTCGCGGTCGGCGCGGTGCTGCCGCTGCAGCTCGCGCAGCCGAGGTGCCAGCCGCGCCCGAGCGCGGTCCGCGCGCGCCTGGGCGACACCCGCGGGGATGAGAGCGGCGCGCACGAGGACGGTGATGAGGATGACGGATGCCGCGGCGGCGAGGTCGCCAAGAGCGGGTGCGAGCGCCGCGGTCAGCGCGGCGAGGATCGAGGCCACGGCATCGAGTGCGGCGGCGAGGGGTGGGAGGGAGAAGGGGTCCACGAAGGGTCCGATCGTCGAGGCTGGACACGGAGGTCAGCCGCGAAGGGACGCCGAACGGCCCGCGGAGCGCGGGCAGTCGCGGGCGTGGCTACGCGGCCGATGCCGCGAGCCCCGGCGCGCGCGGGCGGCGCCGACCGGGAGCATCGGGATCGCTCTGCGCGAGGAGAGTAGAGGGGGAGATCGATCGTTGCGGATGCGGCCGGCGCGAGCCTGCCGACGCGGTCGCGCCCCCATCGCGGGCGACCGACACGACGGCGATGGCAAGCGTCACCAGCGCGACCGCCGTCGCCGCTGCCGCGAGCGAACCCGAGTCGCCGAGCGACAGGGCGCCCACGACGGACAGCAGCAACGGGATCACCGACAGCGTGGGCATCAGACCGCCTCGCGAGAGGTCCAGCCAGCCGCACGTTCGAGCAGCGCTGCGTCGCCGTCGAACCGTGCGCCCTCGGACCGCGAACGGCGCAGCGCCATGAGGAGCAGGATCAGACCGCCGATCGGCAGAAGGTTCAGCAGCACCCACCAGCCCGACAGGTTCGAGTCGTGGAGCCGCCGTACCGCGACGGTGAAACCGGGGATGAAGGTCACCATCACCCATACCGCCGACAACCACAGGTACGCCGCCACCAGAGTCGACAGCGGATCGGTCGGTTGGATCGGACCGAGGAGCTCGACGCCGCGCCATCCCCACCAGCCGAACGGGTGCAGCCACAGGTCGAGCCGCGGCCAGCGCCCCGACAGCATCCGAGGAACGACCAACAGCAGCAGGGCGGCCGCCGCGAAGCCGACGGCCATCCACCACCAGTACTCGCTGCGGCTCGCGCGACCGCGCAGCCGGAAGGCATGCGCGACGAACCGCCGCAGCGCCGCACTCGGCGAGGCGTGCGGCAGCGGTGCTGTCGAGAGGGCCTCCATGCCGCGATGCTAGCTCACGGGTGCCGCGCCGTGCAGGCTCTCAGCTGGCGGTCGCGGCCCCGTCCGAGCCGCGGAAGGGGCTGGAGCTGCCCAGTGAGCGCGGGCACACGGACGCCCGGTCAGTGCGGCGCGTGGTACTCGGGCTCGCCGCGCTTCCAATACCCCTTGACCGTCATCTGATCGGGTTCGAGCCCCCAGCGGTCGAGGAGCAGCCGCCGCGCCGGACGTACGATCGACTGCTCGGCGGCGACGAAGGCGAACACGGCGCCCGCCGGCCTGTCGGCCGCCACCAAGGTCTCGAGCCGGGCCGCCAGCGGCGTCCCCGCGCTCGCCGCGCCGCGGTGGACCTGCTCGACGACGACACCCGGGGGAGGGGCGATGGGCAGCTCGTGATCGCGGTCGTCGACCTCGACGAGCACCCGGCCGACCGCGTCGGCATCCATGAGGTGCACGAAGCGCCGGATGGCGGGCACAGCCGTCTCGTCGCCCGCGAGCAGCCAGCCGTCGGGGCGTCCCGTCAGCACGGCGGACCCCCGCGGTCCGCCGATCCCGACCGTCGACCCGAGTTCGGCGTTCGCCGCCCACGCGGCCGCGACTCCGCCGCCGTGCAGGGCGAACTCCAGGTCGAGCCAGCAGTCGTCGGGATCCCAGGCCAACGGGGTGTACTCCCGGCTGGGTGCGGCGCGCATCTCGTCGATGCTGTCCGGCGGCACCTCCGGGAAGAACACGCGGATGTGGTCGTCGCACCCGGGGGAGTCGAATCCGCGCAGGTCGACCCCCTCGAGGCGCACGCGGACGTAGCCGGGCGTCAGCCACTGCCGCGCCACCAGGCGGACGGACCGGAAGTGCAGATCGAGCGCGCGGCGATCGATCCGGAACGATGGGGTTGCGGTCGGAGCGGACATGAAGGTTAGGCTAACCTACACAGCCGCCGCGAGCCATGGCCCGCGGCATCCGCCGCCCCAGGTGGCATCCGTTCGACACCGCACCAGGAGATACGTCACGTGACCCATGCACACCGCCGCCCCGCGCTCCTCTCGTTGGCCCTCGTGGCCGCTCTCGGCCTCGCCGGCTGCGCCTCGTCCGCGAGCCCGTCGAGCGAAGAGACCGCCGCCGCCGCGACCACGGTGACCATCACCGACAACCACGGCGAGATCGAGGTGCCGGTCGCCCCCGAGCGGGTCGTCGCCCTCGACAACACCACGTTCCAGACCCTGAGCGACTGGGACATCGATCTCGTCGCAGCCCCGAAGCCGCTCATGTACGACCTCTGGCCCAACCTGTCCGGGGGCGACGATGTGCTCGATGTCGGCCTCCACCGCGAGCCCGACCTCGAGGCGGTCATCGCCGCCCAGCCCGACCTGATCGTCGGCGGATACCGTTTCCGCGACATCTACGACGACCTGGCCTCGATTCAGCCCGCCACCATCGAGACGAGCGCCCGCGACGGCGAGGAGCAGATCGGCGAGCTCAAGCGCCAGGTCGAGATCCTCGGCCAGGTGTTCGACCGGGAGGACGACGCGAAGAAGCTCGCGGACGCCCTCGACACCGCCGTCGCCGATGCGAAGTCGGCCTACAACGGCACCGACACGGTGGTCGGCCTCCTGACCTCCGGCGGCAAGATCTCGTTCGCGGCCCCCGGCGAAGGACGCGGCGTGGGTGCCGTCTTCCCGACGCTCGACCTGGTCCCCGGTATCGATCAGGGCGCTGAGGACGCGTCGCACGGCGACGACATCAGCGTCGAGGCGATCGCCGCCGCCAACCCCGAGTGGCTCATCGTGCTCGACCGCGACGCGATGTTCGGCGAGGACGGTTACGTCTCGGCGGCCGAGCTGATCGAAGGTTCCGAGGCCCTGCAGAACGTCCCCGCCGTCCAGAAGGGCCAGATCGTCTACCTCTCCCCGAGCTTCTACCTCGACGAGGGCATCCAGGCCTACACGAAGCTCTACAGCGACATCGCGGCGGCGTTCGCCTCGGCGAACTGACCGCTCGGGAGGTGCCCCGGTCCGCGAGGCCGGGGCACCGCCTCGCATCATGACCGCGCTCCCCGCCACCGCCCCCGCCCGTGCCCGGCACCGCCTGGCCCTGCCCGCCGCCATCCTCGTCGTGGTCGGTCTCGTCGTCTGCTCCCTCTTCGTCGGCGTCTACGATCTCGCCGCCGACGGTCTGGGTGCCGAGATGCTCTGGATCACCCGCGTGCCGCGCACCCTCGCGCTCGTCCTCGCCGGGTGCGCCATGGCCGTCTCCGGCCTCGTCATGCAGCTGCTGACTCAGAACAGGTTCGTCGAGCCCACCACGACAGGAACCACCGAGTGGGCCGCTCTCGGTCTGCTCGCCACCGTGCTCCTCGTGCCCGAGTCGCCCCTGGTCGTGCGGATGCTGTTCGCCAGCGTCGCGGCATTCGTCGGCACGATGGTCTTCTTGGCGATCCTCCGTCGCATCCAGCTGCGGACCTCGCTCATCGTGCCGCTGATCGGCATCATGCTGGGCGCCGTCGTCTCGTCGTTCACGACATACCTCGCCGTCAGCACGAACTCGCTGCAGATGCTGGGCACGTGGTTCATGGGCAGCTTCACCGCCGTCGTCCGCGGACGCTACGAGGTGCTGTGGATCGTGGGCATCGTCGTCGTGCTCGTGGCTCTCTTCGCCGACCGGCTCACGGCGGCCAGCCTGGGCAAGGACGTCGCCACCACGCTCGGCGTGAACTACGACCGCGTGCTGCTGCTGGGCACGGCGCTCGTCGCGGTGGCCACGGGCGTGACGACGGTCGTGGTCGGGTTCCTGCCCTTCCTCGGTCTCATCGTGCCGAACCTCGTCTCGATGTGGCGGGGCGACAACCTGCGCGCGAACCTGCCCTGGGTGTGCCTGGGGGGTGTGGCGATCATCGTGGTCTGCGACATCGTGGGCCGCGTCGTCCGGATGCCGTTCGAGGTGCCCGTCTCGATGATCCTCGGGGTGCTCGGCGCCGCCGTCTTCGTCACCCTTCTCCTGCGGCAGCGCGCTCATGGCTGAGGCGGTGCGCACTCTCGGAGCGGCCGCGACCGCGACCGATCGCCCGCGAGCCGCGCGGGTGTGGCTCCGCTTCGCGGTGCTGGCCGTGGTCGTCGTCGTCGCCGCGACGCTGCTCCTGACCTGGAACATCCCCCTCGACCCGGGACAACGCGGATACTGGCTCGCGGTCGACCTGCGCGTGACGACCGTCGCGACCGTCGCGGTGGTCGCGTGCTGCCAGGCGGTGGCCACGGTCCTCTTCCAGACCGCGACGGGCAACCGCATCCTGACGCCCTCGATCATGGGCTTCGACGCGCTGTACGTCGTCATGCAGACCGCTCTGGTGTTCTTCTTCGGCGGCGCCGCGCTCGCCGCGACCGACGGTCTGGCCAAGGTCGCGCTGCAGAGCCTGCTGATGGTGGGCTTCGCGACCCTGCTCTACGGCTGGCTGTTCGCGGGCAAGCGCGGCAACCTCCACATCATGCTGCTGATCGGCATCGTGCTGGGCGTCGGCTTCAGCTCGCTCTCGACCGTCATGCAGCGGCTGCTCACGCCGAGCGACTTCGACCTGCTGTCGGCGCGGCTGTTCGGCAACCTGTCGAACTCGAACCCGGAGTATCTGCCGTGGGCGGCCGGCATCGTCGCGATCGTTTCTGCCGTCGTGTGGCGTCGTCGCCGGCGCCTCGACGTGCTGAGCCTCGGTCGCGACGTCTCGACGAATCTCGGGATCTCCTACAAGCGCGAGGTCACCGTGCTCCTCATCCTCGTCGCGGTGCTCATCTCGGTGTCGACGACGCTCGTGGGGCCGATGACCTTCTTCGGCTTCATCGTCGCGACCCTCAGCTACCAGCTGGCGGGCTCGTCGCGCCACGCCGTGATCCTGCCGTTCGCCGCGCTGCTGGGGATGGCCACGCTCCTCGGCGGCTACTTCGTGCTGCGGCACGTGTTCTACGCCGCCGGCATGCTCACCGTGATCATCGAGTTCGTCGGCGGGCTCTTCTTCATCGTCTACCTGCTGCGAAAGGGCGCCCTGTGATCACCCTGACCGATGTCACCAAGTCGTACGGCGGACTGCGCGTGCTCGGACCGATCGACCTGCACATCCCCGCGGGCGGAGTGACGGCCCTCGTCGGACCGAACGGGGCCGGCAAGTCGACGCTCCTGACGATCGTGGGGCGGTTGACCGAGCCGACGACGGGCACGGTGACCGTGGGAGGACTCGACGTCGCGCGGACGCCGAGCCGCGATCTCGCCCGCGTCGTGTCGATCCTGCGCCAGGAGAACCACTTCGTCACCCGTCTCACGGTGCGCGACCTCGTCGGCTTCGGCCGGTTCCCGCATTCGGGCGGGCGGCTCACCGACGACGACCGCCGCCACGTCGACGAGGCGTTGCGGTTCCTCGATCTCGAAGACCTGTCGCACCGATACCTCGACCAGCTCTCGGGCGGTCAGCGCCAGCGCGCCTACGTCGCGATGGTGCTCGCGCAGGACACCGACTGCATCCTGCTCGACGAACCGCTGAACAACCTCGACATGCGGCACGCGGTCGGGATGATGCGCCAGCTGCGGCGCGCCGCGGACGAGCTCGGCAAGACCGTGGTCGTCGTCATCCACGACATCAACTTCGCGGCGGCGTACGCCGATCGCATCGTCGCACTCACCGGTGGCACTCTCGCGTGCGCGGGCACGCCGCGGGAGATCATGCGCCCGGAGGTTCTCGAGAGCGTCTTCGAGACACCTATCGCGGTGCGCGACGACGGCGACTACCCCCTCGCGGTCTACTTCCGCTGACTGGCCCGCATGCGTCGGCCGTCGGTCGTCGACACGGCAGAAGTTGTCGTGACCTCGCGCCGGAGAGGGCGCGAACTGCCAGGTGGGCGGCACGCGGTCGGACTCGGCGGCGGGGTCAGGATGCCGTGACGGAGAGCTTCGGCTTCGCCGGGGCTCGAGGCGCGCTGACCTGCAATCCGACGCGCACGGTCTGGCCGGGGGAGAGCGCCGCCGCCCAGTCGAGACCGCTGCACGTGACGGTGGAGCCCGCGAGGGCGCACGTCATGCCCCAGGCGTTGGGCACCGCGGTCGCGCCGGGGGACTCCCACGACACCGTCCACCCACGTGTACTCGAGGCCGCCGTCACCTCGAACTCGGCGACGTACCCCTCGCCCCACGAGCTCTGCAGGATCCAGGCCGCCGACGGCGCCCGCGCCGGCGTGGGATGAGGGGTCGCTGTCGGCTTGGGCGTGGCCGTGGGCTTCGGCGTGGCGGTCGGTTTGGGTGTCGCGGTCGGCTTGGGAGTCGCGGTCGGTTTCGGCGTCGTGGTCGGCTTGGGCGTGGGCTTCGGCGTCGCGGTCGGTTTCGGCGTCGCGGTCGGTTTCGGCGTCGCTGTGGGCTTCGGCGTCGCTGTGGGCTTCGGGCTCGGCTTCGCGACCGGGGTCAGGATGGGGCGCAGTGCATCCAGCTTCGCCTGCTGACGTGTGCGCCAGTCGTCGGCGAGCAGTCCGCCGGTGTCGCCGCTATTGGGGTTGTAGGACCAGTAGGCGAAGCTCATTCCGCTCGTGCCGAGATAGGAGACGAGGGTTGTGAGCCACTTCCGGTCGCTGTCGGTCTCGAGCTTGGTGCCGAACTCCCCGACGAGCACCGGTGCGATGCCCTCCTTCGCGATGTAGCCCCAGTTGGCATCCCAGATGCCGGGCAGATTCGCGGGGTAATCGCGCGCGCCGAACCAGGTCTGGGCGAAGATCGACGCCGGATACTCGTGCGGCGAGTAGACGACTCGATTCGCGACCGAGAGTCGCACCGGCGCGCTGCGGACGTCGCGCAGCCCGCCGCCCCACCACGTCGCGGTGCCGTCTCCCTGGCGCTCGACACCCTCGACGACGACGAGCAGGCGCGGGTTCACCGACAGGACCGCGTTGCCCGCCCGGGTCGCCGCAGCGCGCCAATCACGCGACTGGTCGCCGCAGTTCCAGCAGGCGGGCCCGTGGGGCTCGTTGTGGAGGTCGACGCCGATGACCGCGGACTCGTTCTTGTAGCGGGTGGCGAGCATCTTCCAATCGTCGATCCACCGCTGCTCGCTGTACCGGGCGGTGTACCAGAGCTCGCTCTGCGCATCGGACCCGGGCCGATGCCGGTCGAGGATCACGGAGAGGCCCCGAGCCTTCGCCCGCGCGATCACGGTGTCCATGAGCTGCAGCGGCGTGAGCGAGACGAGGCCGGGGTTGGCGTTGGCATCGATCGAGTTCGTCGTGCGCGCCGCGAGGCACTCGTTCGAGAAGGGCAGACGGATGGTGTTGAAGCCCATCGCCGCGATGTCATCGAGGCCGGTGTCGAGCGAGATGGTCCACAGCCCGTGGGGCGCGCAGTTCGACGTCTCCATCCCGAACCACGAGACCGCCTTGATCGTATACGGCTTGCCCGCCGCAGTGACGATCGACGACCCCTTCGTCGAGAGCCAGCCGACGACCGTGGGGGATGCGGCGGCCGATGCCGCCGATGACGTCAGCCCACCGGCGAGCACGAGTCCGAGGGCGGCCGCGACCGCCATCCAGCGCGTCCGTCCGCGCCGCCACAATCCGCCCATCGACACCCCTCGGTCAGTCGTCGGCTCATGCTAGCGGTGCCGCGAGGCTCCGGGGCGCCGAGGGCGCTCGGAGAGATCGTTCAGAGCTGCGCCCCGTCGTCGTCGCGGTCGTACACGCCCTCGTTGCGGCCCCGACGCGACTCGTACGCGATGAGCCAGCCGACCGAGATCGCCGCGGCCAGGACGACGCCCAACCAGACGTTGTTCATGACCAGGCCGAACACGATCCCCAGCAGGAAGACGAGGGCCGCGCCCAGCGCCCAATACGTGTGACCTCTCCGCCATCCTCGATCCGCCATGCGTCGAGCCTACGGCGCCGCGGGTGACGTGCGTCCGGGCTTGCGTCAGCGGTCGCGATGGTCTTCGGGATGCAGCCGCGGCCCCCGGCGCGGCTCGAACACGCCCCCCGCGTAGATGAGCCGGATGACCCGCTGCCGGTGTCCGCGCCACGGCTCCAGCAGTTCGAGCATCGCGTCGTCGTCGACCCGATGCCCGGTGAGGGCGTAGCCGACGGTGTGGCACAGGTGGTAGTCGCCGACACTGACGGCGTCCGGATCACCGAAGGCGCGGATGCGGGTCTCGGCCGAGGTCCAGGGTCCGATTCCCGGCAGCGACGTGAGGATGCGCTCGTGCTCCTCTCCGTGCGACGCGGCGTCGACCGCGCGTTCGATGGACGGCCGCCGACGTGCGGCGGCCACGACCGTGCGTGACTGCGGCGGCTCGAGGCCGGCCCGATGCCACGCCCAGCTGGGGATGAGGTGCCACTCGGCGGGCGTCGCGAACAGGGGGCGGGGCGTGGGGCCGGGTGCCCGCTCGCCGTACCAGGTGACGATCGCGCGCCAGGCGCCGAACGCCTGCAGGCCCGTGACCTTCTGCTCGAAGATCGCGCTCGCCAGGTCATCGAACACGAGATCGGTCGCGCCCAGTCTGATGTCGGGATGACGGTGGTGGATGTCGGCGATCAGCGGATGCCGTGAGGCGTCGAAGCCCTCGGGGTCGTCCTGGCCGCCGCACAGACGGGGCAGCTGATCGAGGGCCCACTCGGCGCCGGGGCCCCACGCCGCGGCCCGCACGACCGATCGGCCGATGCGCAGTGCGAGTGTGGCGATGCCGTGCGGGGTGCGGCTGACCCGCCAGATCACCTCTCCCGCGACCGTCATCGTCGGATCGTGGGCGCCGTGCTGCTGGTGGAGCACGGCCCGTGCCGCGTCGATCGGAGCGCTCGGACGGTACTCCGTTTCGATCGGACGCGTCGTCGTCGGCGTGGGGAGATCGCGTGTCGCGCGGCGGCGACCCGGCGTGCGTCCCGTCGTCACCGCGCTCATGCCGACACCCTACGTCGGAACCACCGACACGACGTCGGGGCGGCGCCGAACGCCCCAGCGGACGGGGTCAGAAGCGGTCGGGCGACGGCGTGCCGTGACCGTAGCGGATGACGACGTCGGCGTGCCGGTCGAAACGGTAGCCCACGCCCCGCACGGTGCGGACGATGTCCTCGTACCGGCCGAGCTTCGCGCGCAGCCTGCGGACGTGGACGTCGATGGTGCGCTCGCCGGGAGCCTCGTCGTCGGAACCGCTGCTCCAGAGCGAGTCGACGAGCTCGGAGCGCTCGATCGTGCGCCCCTCCCGGAGTACGAGGTACTGCAGCAGCTCGAACTCCTTGAAGGTGAAGGCGGCCGACTCGCCATCGATGAAGACGCGCTTGCGCGAGATGTCGACGGTCACGCCTCCGGGCACGTGGTCCTCGGCCGGGGCGTCCTGCTTGGTCCGCGCGACGGCGCTGGGCTCGTGCAGCGCGAGTCGGACGACGTCGACGTCACGGCCTCCGGCGCCGACGGGCGCGAGGGCGACGGTCGCGTACGTCTCGGCGTGCGGGGCGAGCTCGCCGAGCGTACGGCGCAGTGCCTCGACCAGAGTCGAGAGCGAGACGCCGTCGGCCGCGGCCTTCGCCTCGTCGATGCCGACGTACAGGGCGAAGCCGCGGGGGGCGGTGGAGGTCGCGGGCGCGGGGGCGGCCGGAGGGTTCTCGACGGCGCGGAGGTGGCGGGCGGGGGCGACGGGGGTGAGAAGAGCGGTGTTCGACATGGGAGGTTCGTCCTCGGAACGTGAACCCGGGGCGCTCGGCCGGAGGCGGGTTCGGGTGTGTGTTGCGTGAGGCCCAGCGGGGGCCGGTGAGCGAGCACCCGGATGTCGGCGTTGTGGGCCGGCGATCGGAACTCGGAGATCCGCGGCCGCGTTCAGAAGCGGCGGCAGATCAGGCGGGGTTCACCTGTCAGCGGCACATTCGGCAACACATGACAGCACGCGCCGACATCATCATGATGTCAGCAGGTCCGTTCGCCTCCCGGGCGGACAGAGTGCGTGCGAAGTCAGTCATGGGGTCGATTATGACGATCCGTGTCCCGATGTGTCAAACAGGTCGGTGATCCGCGTCGTCCGATGACGAAATGTGACAGATTGCTCAATCGTCAGTACGGTGCTCGATCGTGGCATCGCGCATCCGCATCGTCGGCACCTCCGGCTCGGGGAAGAGCGTGCTCGCCGACCGGGTCTCCGCGCACACGGGACTGCCGCGGCTCGAGCTCGACGCGGTCTTCTGGGACGAGGGCTGGCGCATGCGCGACCTCGACCAGGCGCGCGACCGGGTGCGCGCGTTCGTGCGCGACCACCCGCAGGGCTGGGTGGCCGACGGGAACTGGACGTCGCGTCTCGGCGACATTCTCGATCCGGGCACGCCCGGCGGTGCGGACACCGTCGTGTGGCTGGACCTGCCGCGGCGCCGTGTCATGCGGCAGGTCGTCGGGCGCACCCTCCGACGGGTCGTGCGGCGCGAGGAGCTCTGGCACGGCAACCGCGAGCGCGCCGCCAATCTCCTCCGGTGGCATCCCGAGAAGAACATCGTGCGCTGGGCCTGGACGAACCATCACGTCGTGCGCGAGGGCATGCTCGAGCGCATCGCGGCGGGCGAGCGGATCGTCCGTCTGCGGGATCGCTCCGAGATCGATCGATGGGTGGCCTCACTGCCGCCGCGCCGGGCGTAGCGTGAGCGCATGAGCGAACTGACATTCACCGACGAGAAGGACGCCTCCCGCTACGTGCTGCATCGCGGCGACGACCTCGTCAGCGTGCTCGACTATCGCGACGACGGCCGGACGGTCGCGCTGACCCGTGCGTACACGATCCCCACCTTCCGCGGGCACGGCTACGCCGCGGTGGTCGTCGAGCGCGCCGTGACCGAGATCGAGGCGCTCGGTGACCGGTCGATCAGCCCCGTCTGCTGGTACGTCGCCGACTGGTTCGAGGCCCACCCCGAGCGTGCGGGCATTCTGCAGTCACGCGGGTGACCCCGGCGCCGCGGATAAGCCGGGCCGGGCGCGGCTGTCAAGACGGTGATGGTGGGACGGCCGCGAGGCCAGACTGGGTCGACCGATCGAAGGAGACAGTCATGAACCGCGATCTTCCCGAGGGGGTCGTCGACCCCGATGGCGCCGGCGCCACCTCGCTCGCCGCGAGCGAGGCCGAGGACGCCGCCGTACGCGATGCCGACACTCCCACGGACGCCGCGCCGGCGCCCGATGGCGATGCTCCCGACGGCTTCGTCGAGAGCGCCGAGATCCAGCAGGGGCTCGACCCCGATCTCGTCACGGACGAGCAGGCCGACGAGGAGGAGTCGCGATGAGCGGCGACGCAGACGAGATCGACTCGAGCGTCTCGGATCCCGCGACGCAAGATGCCCCCGAGACGGGTCGCGGCGGAACGCGGGCGGCATCCCCCGGGACCGAGGGCGACGTGACGCCGCCCCACGCGGACACCCCGGTCTCGCCTCCCGGCGTGCAAGACGGCCCCGCGCTCGCGATGCACGACACGACGGATCGTGAGCGCCTCGACGGACTCGTCGCGCAGCTGCGCGCCGATCTGTCGGGCGAGAACCGTGCGACCGTCGAGCACGGCGTGCGTCAGCGCCTCTCGCAGGTCGGACTGACGCTCGACGACGGCGACATCGCGGAGATCGTGGACGACATCGCCGCGGGCTGACGAGTCGTGCGTATGCCCCGGGGCCCGACTCCCCGGGGCATCCGCACGTCCGGCTCCGACGACACGTACGGCGGGCAGGGGCCGAACGCAAGAGCGAGTCCGTGCTCTCTCGGCAGGCATACTCTGAACCTCGATGAGCGACACGGCAACCATCCCGCTGTCGGTGCACCAACGGTGGCGGGCCTTCTGGGTCTGCGTCGCCGTGGCCGCGCTGACCATCCTCGACCTGACCAAGGTCAACGTCGCCCTGCCGTCGATCGAGCAGGCCTTCGGGGCCGGCTCGACCGAGCTGCAGCTGATCGTCTCGGGCTACGTGCTGACGTTCGGTCTCACGCTCGTGCCGGCGGGCCGCATCGGCGACCAGCGATCGCGACGCGCGCTCTTCGTCATCGGGCTGTCGCTGTTCACCGTGACGAGCATCGTGTGCGCGCTCGCTCCCGACACCGGCACCCTCCTCGCCGCGCGGCTCGTGCAGGGCGTCGCGGCCGGCATCCAGATGCCGCAGGTGATCGGCCTCGCCCAGGAGATGTTCCAGGGGGCGGAGCGCGGCAAGGCGTTCGGGCTGTTCGGCGCGACGATCGGCATCTCGACCGCCTTCGGGCCGACCCTCGGCGGTCTGATGATCGCCCTGGGCGGGGCCGACGACGGGTGGCGGTACATCTTCTGGATGAACGTGCCGTTGACGATCGTGGTGCTCGCCGGTGTCCTCTGGCTCCTGCCGAAGACGCGCGAGTCGAGACCGGCCAGACTGCAGCTCGACCCGGTGGGGCTGTTGCTCTTCGGGCTCGTCGTGGTCGCCCTCATGGCGCCCTTCCTGCTCACGACCGGCTCGCCCGACGACGATCCGCAGCGCTGGTGGCTGCTCGTGGTGTTCGCCGTCTTCACGGCCGCGTTCGTCTGGTGGGAGCGTCGTTACGCGGCATCCGGCAAGCATCCCCTCGTGCCTCTGGACCTGTTCGCGATCTCGTCGTATCGCAACGGCACCCTCATCCAGGCGGTCTACTTCATGGCGCTGCCGGCCATGTTCCTGCTCACGACGCTGTTCCTGCAGCTCGGGGTCGGGCTCGCGCCCGTGTTCGCCGGGATGGTGTCGATCGGGTTCGCCATCGCGAGTGCGGGAGCCTCCTACGTGGGCGGCCGGATCGTGACCCGGGTGGGCCGCCCGCTCGTGGTGTGGGGCCTGGTGATCATGCTCTCGGCGGTCATCGCCCTCGCTCTCGTGGCCTACTTCGTGCCGCCGGGGATCGTGGAGTTCGCCATGGCCGCGGTGCTCACCGTGGGCGGCTTCGGCGGCGGCCTGGTGATCTCGCCGAACCAGACCCTGACCCTGGCCGACATCCCGGTGAAGCAGGGAGGTCTGGCCGGATCGGTCGGGCAGCTCGTGCAGCGCATCGGCACCGCGATCGGCACGGCGGTCGCCCTGTCGTTGTTCTACTCGACGGTGTACCGGGAGGACGACGGCGCAACGCCGGCGATCGACGTGTACCACGACGCCTACGCTCTCGGGATGATCTCGGTGGGGCTCTTCCTCGCCGTGGCCCTCGTGCTCGGCGTCACCGACCTGTCGTCACGGCGCCGGCGCGCGCGTCGCGCTTAGAGTCTCGTCGCTTCCCCGCGGGGCGCACGGGCGATGTCCGAGCCGCCTCCTACCCTGGTCGGCATGCGGATCCTCCACACCTCCGACTGGCACATCGGGCGGACCTTCCACGGTCACTCCACGCTCGACGCGCTGCGAGGTGTGCTCGGCACGCTCGTCGATCAGGTGCGCGAGCACGAGGTCGACGTCGTCGTGGTCGCGGGCGACGTGTTCGACTCCGCGGCTCCCGCCGCCGGCTGCTACGCGCTCCTCTCCGACGTCCTCCTCGGTATCGCCGACGCCGGAGCGCGGGTGATCGTCACGAGCGGCAACCACGACTCGGCGGCGCGCCTCGGCTTCCAGGCCGGCCTGCTGCGCGACGGCATCCACGTGCTGACCGACCCCGCCGCGGTGGGCACGCCGGTGACGATCTCCGACGCCGACGGACCCGTCCACTTCTACGGCATCCCCTACCTCGAGCCGGCGCTGCTGCGCCACCTGTGGCCCGAGGCGCGCTCGCAGGCGGCAGTGCTCGGGCGGGCGATGGACCTCGTGCGCGCCGACCTCGCGGAGCGGGGTGGACGCGCTGTCGCCGTAGCCCACTGCTTCGCGGCGGGCGTCGAGCCGACGCCGCATCTCGAGCGCGACATCCAGCAGGGCGGCCTCGATGTCGTGCCCCTGTCGACGTTCGCCGGGGTCGACTACATGGCGCTCGGCCACATCCATGGGCGCCAGCAGCTCGCCCCGTCCGTGCGTTACGCGGGGGCGCCGCTGCACTACAGCTTCGGCGAGGGCGACAAGCCGCGGGGCTCCTGGCTCGTACAGCTCGCCCCCGACGGATCCGTCGACACCACATGGCTCGACCTGCCCGTGCCCCGCCGTGTGGTGACGCTGCGCGGGCCCCTCGCCGAGGTCCTCGCCGACGCGGCACTCGTCGAGCACGAGCAGTCCTGGGTCTGCGTCGAATACACCGACCCGCTGCCCGAACGCGACCCGATGCGTCGGTTGCAGGAGCGCTTCGCCTTCTGCGCCAAAGTCGTCCACGCGCCTGCCATCACGGGGGAGCGCGACGGCCGGACCTACGTGGAGCGGGTGCGGGCGGCGCGCAGCGACGCCGAGCTGGTCGAGGCCTTCCTCGTCCACGTCCGCGACGGCGCGGGCGCCGACGAGCGCGAGCGCGACCTGCTCGCCGACGTCCTCGACGAGCGGGTGCGCGTCGAGGCTCTCGCGTGAAGCTGCATCGCCTCGAGCTGACGGGCTTCGGGCCGTTCCGCGAGACCCAGACCGTCGATTTCGACGCCTTCGACCGCGACGGGGTGTTCCTCATCTCGGGACGCACGGGCGCCGGCAAGTCGAGCATCCTCGACGGCGTCAGCTTCGCGCTCTACGGCTCGGTTCCGCGGTACGACAACGGAGAGCGCCGGCTGCGCAGCGACCACAGCTTCCTCGGCGATCCCACCCAGGTCAGACTCGAGTTCACCGTCGGGGGCGAGCGCTGGCGCGTCACCCGCGCGCCGGAGTACGAGCGCCCGGCCAAGCGCGGCGACAAGCTCACGACGGAGGTCGCGCGAGCCGAGGTCGAGCAGTTCGTCGACGGCGACTGGGTCGGGCGCGCGGCGAAGCCCCGCGAGGCCGCTCTGCTCCTCGACGAGGTGCTCGGGTTGAACGCGCAGCAGTTCCAGCAGGTGATACTGCTGGCCCAGAACAAGTTCTCGCGCTTTTTGCTCGCCCGCAACGACGAACGACAGCAGCTGCTGCGGACGCTGTTCGACACGAAGCGGTTCGAGCAGTACAAGGACGACCTCGAGGAGCGCCGCCGATCGGTGCAGCGCGAGCTCGATGCCGGCGCCGAGCAGGTGCGTACGCTGCTCGACCTCGCCGAGGCGGCGGCGATGCGCAGTCAGCCCGAGACGCAGACGGCTACCGACGCGGCCCCGCCGGCAGCCGATCTCGGCGGACGCCGTGAGATGGTCGACCGTGCGCTGCGCCGCGCCGAGTACCGCGTCGAACAGGCCCACGAACTGCGGCAGCAGGCTGAGGAGCGTCATACCGCACTCAT
Source organism: Microbacterium sp. cf332 (assembly GCF_900102175.1). Classification (GTDB taxonomy): domain Bacteria; phylum Actinomycetota; class Actinomycetes; order Actinomycetales; family Microbacteriaceae; genus Microbacterium. Next base: position 1,200,012 of record NZ_FNKN01000001.1, on the reverse strand, counting down.
CGCCGCCCACGCCGAGCTCGTCGAACGCGCGCGCGTCCTCGACGAGCTCGTAACCGCGCGGCGACGACTGGCCGAGCTCGACGACGCCGCCGCGGGGGCGCGCGAGGAGGAACAGCGGCTCGATCGAGCCCGCGCCGCCGAGACGCTGCGTGCCACGCTCGAGCGCGCCGACCGCGCCGACGAGGCGGTACGCACAGCGCGCCGCGCCGCCGACGTCGCCGAGGCGCGCTGGCAGGCGGTGGGCGGCTCCGACGGTGACGACATCGCGGGCGTCGTCGAGGTGATGACCGGTGATCTCGCCCGCCTCTCGGATGCCCTCGAGCGCGAGCGTCAACTGTCGCGCACGGCCGCGGAGCGCGATGCGATCGCCGCCGACATTGCGCGGCTGACCGATGAGGCGCGCGCTCTCGCCGAGCAGCACGCGCTCCTGCCGGTCGAGCGCGAGCGGCTGGATACGGCCCTCGCGGCGGCGGCGGCCGAGGCGGCGCGCGCCGACGGCCTGCGAGAGCGCGTGAGCGAGCTCGCCGCTCAGGCGAGCGCGGCGGTCGAGGCCGAGCGTACGGCTCGCGCGCTGGCCGCGGCCGATGACGAGTACCTTCGGGCGAGTGCTGCCGCCGACACCGCCGCCGTCGCGGTGACCGACCTTCTCCGGCGCCGGGTCGCGGGGCGCGCCGGAGAGCTCGCGGCCGACCTCGTCGACGGTGATCCATGCCCCGTCTGCGGCTCGCTCGAGCACCCGCACCCGGCGCCCGCGGCCGACGACGGTGTGAGCGACGACCACCTGGTCGCCGCGGAGTCCGCCCGCGACGCCACCGCCCTCGCCGCCCGGGAGGCGGGTGAGCGTGCCGCCGGGCTCCGCGTCGAGCATGCGGCGACGGCCGCCCGAGCCGGCGGACGCGACAGCGACGAGCTCGCCGCGCTGCTGGGCACCGCTCGCGAGGAGTCGACGTCGGCAGAGCGCGCGATCGAGCTCGTCGTCGAGCTGACCGGGCAGCGTGATGCCCTCGAGAGCCTCGATGCGGATGCCGCCCGAGAGCGCGCCCGGCTCGACGCTGCACTCGCGACCGCGCGGGAGCGGTCGGCCGTCGCCGCGACGGAGCACGCGCGTCTCGAGCGCGAGGTCGCGGCTGCCCGCGCGACGTTCGACGCCGTCGCCGATCGCATCGCCGCTCTGACGGAACGGCGCGATCGTGCCCGCGCCCTGCTCGACGCCCGTGCGGTGCTCCGCGAGGCCGAGGCTGTCGTCCTCGACGCCCTCGCCGACCGTGATGCCCGCGTCGTCGCGTCCGCGTTCCCCGACGTCGCCGCGGTGCACGACGCGCTGCTGCCTGAGGCGGAGCGGACCGCTTCGGCCCGTCGTGTCGCTGCGCACGCGGCAGAAGTGTCGGCCACACGGTCCCGGCTGCTCGAACTCGAGCTCGTCGCGGCGGGACTCTCCGACGAGGCTCCCGACCTCGACGCCTCGGCCGCCGCCGTCGCCGCCGGCGACGCCGCGCGCACCTCGGCGATCGCCTCGCACCGCGACGCCGTGAACGCGGCCGAGCGGCTGTACGAGCTGACCGTCCGCATCGACGACGCGTTCTCCGCGGTCTCCGGTCTCGCCGACCGCGCGACGATCGTCACGCGCCTCGCCGACACCGTCGCCGGCCGCGCCCCCAACACGCGGAAGATGGATCTCGAGACGTTCGTGCTGGCGGCCGAGCTCGAGGAGATCGTCGCGGCGGCGAACCTGCGTCTGCGCGACATGTCGTCCGGTCGTTACACGCTGCACCACAGCGACGCGCTGCAGGCACGGGGGGCCGCCTCAGGTCTCGGTCTCGAGGTCCTCGACGCGCACACGGGCCGCCTGCGCTCGCCGCAGTCGCTCTCCGGCGGCGAGACGTTCCTCGCCTCGCTCGCGCTCGCGCTCGGACTCGCCGAGGTCGTCACGGGCCGCGCCGGCGGCATCCGTCTCGACACCCTCTTCGTCGACGAGGGCTTCGGGTCGCTCGACCCCGAGACCCTCGAGCTCGCGATGCGCACGCTCGACGAACTGCGCGTCGGCGGACGCATCGTGGGCGTCATCAGCCACGTCGAGGGGATGAAGGAGCAGCTCGCGGCGCAGATCGTCGTCGAGGCCACGCGCGAAGGGCCGAGCGTGATCCGCCAGGACGCCCACAGCCGGCGCGATTAGGGTGGAGGCGTGAGGACTTTCTGGACCGTCGTCGGGGTGATCGCCGCGATATTCATCGCATGGGTGGTCGTCGACGTCGTGCTGCGGCTCGCCGTCTTCGCCGTCAAGCTCGGGCTCGTCGCGGTCGTCGCGGTCGTCGTGTTCCTGCTGCTGCGCCGGCTGTTCGTCCGCAGCGACGATCAGACGCCGTAGTCCGCGCGGATCCGCGCGTACAGCGCGGCGCTGCACGCCGCGACGGCGTCGTCCCAACCGGTCGTCGCGCCGTCCTGCGCGTCGTCCGACACCGCCTTGAGCACGCGGATCGGAACGCCGAACCGTTCGGCGACCCAGATGTACACGTACGTCTCCATGTCGACCAGCTGAGCGCCGAGCGAGCGGATGACGGCGACGGCGTCGGCGTCGTCGACGAACACGTCGCCCGTTGCGATGCGGACGCCCTCCCGGCCGGTCTCGACACGCTCGGGCATGGAGAGGTGGCGACCGCGCACACCGGCGAGGTCGAAGACGTCGTGCTGCACTGCATCCGCGATCTCGTAGATGCCCGGACCGACGGCGCCTGCCACGGCGCCCGCGGTGCCGACGACGACGACCTCGTCGTAGGGAGAGCGGTCGAGCGCGCGGGTCAGCTCGTGCGCGGCGGGCAGCTTTCCCGGACCGGTCAGCAGGATATCGAACCCCGGGATGTGGTCGGGGAACCCGGTGAGCTCGTCGCGGTGCGCGACGACGAGGAGACGGCGCATGTCAGGCACCGCCGCCGGCCAGGATGCCCAAGACCCCGGAGATCAGCAGGTACGCGCCGATGCCGCCGACCACCACCCAGATCGCGATGCGGGCCGAGGACGGACGCTTGTCGTCGCCGTTGTCGAGGCTCATCCCGCCAGCCTAGGCGAGGCGTGCGCGCGGCGCCGTGATCCCGGTCGCCGGGCGGGTTAAGCCCGGCGGTCCCCTCTGGTGCGGCGTGCGCCGCTCGCTAGACTCGGGCCGAGGTCAGACCATCGACAGGCGGGAGCGGCGGCATGCAGACGGTACTTCTCGACACACCGGCGGGCATCACCGCCCGTCTCGGCTGGGACCCCGCCATCACGGTGCACCAGCGCCGCCGGACGATCGCGCGCGAGGTCGTCGCTCAGGTGCTGCGCTGCGACGAGAAGGACATCCGCATCGAGCGCGAGGCGCCCCGCGGCTTCGGCTATCACACGCGCCTCGTCGCCTCGCGCGACGGGGTGGAGGTGCCGCTGGCGATCACCACGGCGAGCTTCCGCGCCGCGACCGTCGTCGCCGTGAGCGATCCCGGCTTGCCGATCGGCATCGACATCCGCGATGCGCATCCCGAGCCCGCCGACCTCGCTCGGATGCGGAAGCACTCGCGCCTGTTCTCGTCGGGCGACACGCTCGATCTCATCGACCACTGGGTGCACGTGCAGGCCGTCCTCGAGGCCGACGGGCGCGGAGTGCGGGTCGCTCCGGAACAGGTCCGTCTCGACCCGGGCCGTCACCGGGGATGGATCCCCGACCGCAACATGAAGTACAGCCTCGTCGACGTCTCGCGCGACGGCTGGCTGATCACGCTCGCCTACGGCACATTGCCCACCGTCTGAACGACGTCAGTCGACGAGGTCGGGGAGTGCCCGGCGCAGCTCGGCCAGCCAAGCCGCGGGGTTGCCGTCGGACGGCGCGCGCCAGTCACCGCGCGGCGACAGCGATCCGGCCGCGGCGACCTTGGGACCGTTCGGGATCGCGCTGCGCTTGAACTGCGCGAACCCGAAGAACCGCTTGATGAACACCTGCAGCCAGTGCGCGATCTCGGCGAGGTCGTACGCATAGCGGCTGTCGCGGGGGAACCCGGCGGGCCAGTCGCCGGCGTCGGCGTCCGACCATGCGTGCTGCGCGAGGAAGGCGATCTTCGAGGGGCGGAACCCGTACCGCAGCACGTGATGCAGCGCGAAGTCGTGCAGCGCGTAGGGCCCGATCGTCGATTCGGTCGACTGCACCTTGCCGTCCTCGCCCGCGGGGACGAGCTCGGGGCTGATCTCGGTGTCGAGCACCGACTGCAGCACGCGCACCGCCTCGTCGGTGAGATCGGTGCCCGTCCCCTCGCGGTGCGCGATGACCCACCGGATGAGGTGCTGCATGAGCGTCTTCGGTACGCCGACGTTCACCGCATAGTGGCTCATGTGGTCGCCGACCCCGTACGTGGCCCAGCCGAGCGCGAGCTCGGACAGGTCGGAGGTGCCGATGACGATGCCGTTCAGCCGGTTCGCGAGCCGGAAGAGGAAGTCGGTACGCACTCCCGCCTGCACGTTCTCGAACGTCACGTCGTAGACCGGCTCGCCCGACGCGTACGGGTGGCCGATGCCGCGGAGCAGCTCGTTCGCGGCGGGACGGATGTCGATGGTCTCGATCGTCGCGCCGATCGCCTCGGCGAGGGCGACCGCGTTCGATTTGGTGTGGTCGCTCGTCGCGAACCCGGGCATCGTGTACGCGAGGATGTCGCTGCGCGGGCGCCCCATCCGATCCATCGCCCGCGCCACCACGAGCAGCGCATGGGTGGAGTCCAGCCCGCCCGATACGCCGATGACCGGGCGAGGGCCGCCGATCGCGCGCATCCGCTGCTCGAGACCGGACACCTGGATGTTGAATGCCTCGTAGCAGTCCTGATCGAGGCGGGCCGGGTCGTCGGGGACGAACGGGAACCGATCGAGGGTGCGTCGCAGTCCGATGTCCTCGGCCGGGGGACGCAGGAACGTCTCGACGGTCAGGAAGTCGGTCCCGACGTCGCGCCGGTTGTCGTCGAAGGTGCCCTGCCGGTACCGGTCCTGGCGGAGACGATCGAGGTCTACGTCGGCGACGCTGCGCCGCGGTCCGTCGGGGAACCGCTCGGTCTCGGCGAGCAGCGAGCCCCCCTCGTAGATCATGGTCTGACCGTCCCACGACACGTCGTTGGTCGACTCGCCCAGACCAGCCGCCGCATACGCGTAGGCGGCGAGGCAGCGCAGCGACTGCGACTGCACGAGGGCGCGCCGATCGTCGGCACGTCCGATGGTGATGGGCGAGCCCGAGAGGTTCACAAGCACCGTCGCGCCGGCCAGGGCCGCCCGCGACGACGGAGGCACCGGAACCCACATGTCCTCGCACACCTCGGCGTGCAGGACGAGCCCGGGCACGTCGCGGACGTCGAACAGCAGGTTCGTCCCGAACACCGTCTCATGCTCGCCGATGCGGATGCTCTCGCCGTCCCACGCCTCGCCCGGCGCATACCAGCGGCGCTCGTAGAACTCGCGGTACGTCGGCAGGTAGGCCTTCGGCGCCACCCCCAGGATCTCGCCGCGGTGGATCACGACGGCGCAGTTGTACAGGCGGCTGCGATGCCGCAGCGGGGCGCCGACGACGAGCACGGGCATCAAATCGACGGATGCGGCGACGATGCGCTCGATCGCGGTGTCGACGGCATCGAGGACGACATCCTGCAGCACGAGGTCGTCGATCGCGTAGCCGGTGAGGCAGAGCTCGGGGAAGACCGCGACCGCCACCGCGTCGGCATCGCACGTGCGCGCTTCGGCGAGCACGGCGTCGGCGTTGGCCGCGGGGTCGGCGATCGCGACCGGCACGGTGCAGGCGGCGATCCGCGCGAAGCCGTGGGCGTACGCGCTGGCGAAGGGGAGCGGCTCGTTCACCCTCCCCAGTCTGGCATCGGCGTCGGCGGTGTCGCACCCCGCCGTTAGGGTCATTGAGCGGAAGGGGATCATGCGATACATCGAGGACGAAGGCCGGATCGTCTGGAGCGCGAGCGACCTGAAGGCGGCGGCCGAGTGCGAGTTCGCCTGGCTGCGCGCGATCGACGCCAAGCTCGGCCGTGTCGACGCGGTCGATGAGCCCGACGATCCCACGCTCGAGCGGGCGGGCCGTCTCGGCGACCGTCACGAGCAGCGCCAGCTCGAGACGTATCGAGCAGGGTTCGGCGACCGTGTCGTCGAGATCCCCGAGACCCGATCGTCGGACGCCGCGGGGCTGGCCCGGGCCGTGGCCCTCACGCGCGAGGCTCTCGCGTCCGACGCGCAGGTGATCTATCAGGCCGCGTTCGTCGACACCGACTTCGTCGGGTTCGCCGACTTCCTGCTGCGCGACGACGACGGTCGGTGGATCGTGCAGGACACCAAGCTCGCGCGACGCGCTCGAGTGACGGCCCTGATGCAGCTCGAGGCCTACGCGGTGCAGCTCGATCGCGCTGGAGCGCACGTGGCGGATCACGTCGAGCTGCTCCTCGGCGACGGCACGGTGTCGCGGCACGCCCGCGCCGACATCGCCCCCGTCTTCGTGCTCCGCCGCGAGCGCCTGCGCTCCCTCATCGCCGATCGCGACGTACCGGCCGCAGCGGCGGGCGCGGCCATCGCCTGGGGAGACGACCGCGGCGAGCTGCGGGTCGTCGCGTGCGGGCGATGCGCCACGTGCGACCTCGAGGTCGTCGCGGCGCGCGACCTCCTTCTCGTCGCGGGCATGCGACCCATCCAGCGCGAACGGCTGCGCGCGGCCGGCGTGACGACCATCGATGAGCTGACTGCAGCTCGCGAGGCCCCGTCGCGCATGTCGTGGGACACCTTCGCGGGCCTCCGCACGCAGGCCCGCCTCCAGCTCGAAAGCCCTGCCGGCGGCGTGGGGGTCGCCGGTCCGGACGGCTCAGCATCCGGCGCCGCCCCCGTGCCCACCTTCGAGGTGGTCTTCCCGAAGGCCCTCGCCGCACTGCCGCGGCCCGATCTCGGCGACCTGTTCTTCGACTTCGAAGGCGACCCGCTCTACACCGAGGGTGCCTCGGGGCAGTGGGGCATCGACTACCTCTTCGGGTGGGTCGATCTGAGCGAGCAGTACTCCGCGATCTGGGCGCACTCGTTCGATGAGGAGAAACGGGCGTTCGAGACGTTCCTGCGGGTCGTCGCCGCCCAGCGCGCGGCGCACCCGGGGATGCACATCTACCACTACGCCCCCTACGAGCCCACGCATCTGCTCGCGATGGCAGCGCGATACGGGGTCGGTGAGGCCGAGGTCGATCGTCTGCTCCGCGACGGCGTCTTCGTCGACCTCTATCCGGTCGTCCGCCGGGCCCTGCGCGTGGGATCGCGGTCGTACTCGATCAAGAAGCTCGAACCGCTGTACATGGGCGCCGACGTCCGCACGAGCGATGTCCAGAAGGGCGACGACTCGATCGTCCGCTACGTCGAGGCTCGAGCGCTCGCCGACGGCGGTGACGCGGACGCCGCCGCCGCGATCCTGGCCGACCTCGCGGACTACAACCGCTACGACTGCGTCTCGACGCGGCGCCTGCGCGACTGGCTCGTCGACCGGGCGCGCGAGGCTCAGCTGCGGCCGTCGGCCGACGTCGAGCCGGAGGAGCGGGCGTACGAGCCGTCCGTCCGAGCGGTCACGTTGACGCGCCTCGCCAACGCGCTGGCCGACGACGCGTCCGCCGGTGCCGACGATCCCGCCGCGACCGCCCTGCGCCTCGGAGCCGCGGCCATCGACTACTACCCCCGCGAGGCGAAGTCGTTCTGGGCCGCGCACTTCCTGCGCCTGCGAGAGCCGCTCTCGATCTGGGAGGACACCCGTGACGTCGTCGCGGTCTCCCACGACCGCAGCCGGATCATCGAGGACTGGCACCGACCCGAGGGGGCGCGCACCGACCGCCGGCTGATCGAGCTCCGCGGCGACGTCGCCCCGGGCACGCGGCTGAGCGTCGATTCCTCCCCGTTCGCGATCTATGAGGCGCCAGCGCCGTTCCCCGTCGAGCCTCGTCCGCGATTCATCCACGCCGACCGTCGGGTACGGGTGGTCGAGGTGCTCGACGACGGAGCGGTCGTCGAAGAGCTGGCGTCCGGCGCGTTCATGTGGTCGGAACTCCCCATCGCCCTGACGCCGTCAGCGCCGCCGCAGGCCGGCAGTCAACAGGCGGCCATCGAGGCCTGGGCCGACGGCGTCATCGCGGCGGCGCCCGCGTTGCCCGCCGACCCCGCCACCGACCTGCTGCTGCGCCGACCGCCGCGCACGGTGTCGGGCACGCTCGCCGGCGACGGCGAGGATGCGGTCGCCGACATCGCCCGCGCGATCGCCGACCTCGACCGCAGCTACCTCGCCGTACAGGGCCCCCCGGGAACCGGCAAGACCTATGTCGGGTCGCATGTCGTCGCTCGGCTCGTCCGTGAGCGCGGGTACCGCGTCGGCGTGGTCGCCCAATCGCACGCCGTCGTCGAGAACATGCTCGACCGCATCGCCGCGGCCGGAGTGCCGCGCGATCGGATCGCGAAGGCCGTGAAAGGCGACCCGACGGGGGAGGAGCCCTTCACGGTCATCCCGAAGAACGGCGTGGCCGAGTTCACGGCTGCGCACCCCGACGGGTACGTCATCGGAGGGACCGCATGGGATCTCACCCACGCCGGGCGCATCCCGCGCGGCAGTCTCGACCTTCTCGTCATCGACGAGGCCGGCCAGTTCTCGCTCGCCTCGACGATCGCGGTCTCGGTCGCGGCGTCCCGGCTGCTGCTGCTGGGCGACCCGCAACAGCTGCCCCAGGTCAGCCAGGGCACGCACCCCGAGCCCGTCGACACCTCGGCGCTGGGCTGGATCATGGCCGGCGCGCACGTCATCTCGGACGACCGCGGCTACTTCCTCGCCGAGACCCGGCGAATGAGGCCGGAGGTCGCAGAGCCGGTCTCGGTGCTGGCGTACGACGGCAGGCTCGCCGCCCACCCCTCGACCGCGGAACGCGAGCTCGACGGCGTCACTGCGGGCGTCGTGCCGGTGCCGGTCGCCCATCGGCGGAACGCCACCGCCTCGCCCGAAGAGGGCGAGGTCGTCGTGCGCCTCGTCTCCGACCTCCTCGGTCGCGCGTGGCTGCCCGACCCGGCGGCCGCGGCGCGTCCGCTGGGGCAGCGCGACATCATCGTGGTGACGCCTTACAACGCGCAGCAGGTCCTCGTCGAAGAGGCCCTCGCCGGGGCCGGCTTCGGCGACGTGCCGGTCGGCACGGTCGACCGCTTCCAGGGCCAGGAGGCGGCGGTGGCGATCGTGTCGCTCGCGGCATCCTCGGGTCGCGACGCCCCACGGGGGCTCGAGTTCCTGCTCCTGCAGAACCGTCTCAACGTCGCCGTCTCGCGCGCGCAGCACACGGCGTACATCGTCTACGGAACCGGCATCCTCGACGACCTTCCCCGCACGCCCGAGGGCGTCGCGCGGATGAGCGCGTTCGCCCGTCTCGTGCGGGCCGTCTGAGCTTCGCCGGAGGCGTCAGTCGACGGTGCCGTAGAGGCGGTCGCCGGCGTCGCCGAGACCCGGCACGATGTAGCCGCGCTCGTCGAGACGCTCGTCGAGCGACCCGAGGACGAGCGTGACGTCACGGTCGCCCACCTGCTTCTCGATCGCCGCGAGGCCCTCGGGTGCACCGAGGATGCAGATGGCCGTGACGTCCTGCGCCCCGCGGGCGAAGAGGAAGTCGATCGCGGCCCCGAGCGAGCCGCCCGTCGCGAGCATGGGATCGAGCACGAAGCACTGACGATCGCTGAGGTCGTCGGGAAGGCGCTCGGCGTACGTGGTCGGCTCGAAGGTGACCTCGTTGCGGGCCATGCCGAGGAAGCCCACCTCGGCGGTCGGGAGGAGCTTCGTCATGCCCTCGAGCATGCCGAGTCCGGCGCGCAGGATGGGCACGACGAGGGGACGCGGCCGCGCGATGGCGAGACCGGTCGTCCGCGTGACCGGGGTCTCGATCTCGACCTCGACGGTGCGCACGTTCCGGGTCGCCTCGTAGGCGAGCAATGTCACGAGCTCCTCGGTCAGCTGGCGGAACACCGGCGACGAGGTGTTCTTGTCGCGCAGCACCGAGAGCTTGTGGGTGATCAGGGGGTGGTCGGCGACGTGAACACGCATGTGATGATCCTACGCGGACGGCCCGTACCGCCTCGGCCTACGCTGGTGTCGTGACCCTCACGGCATCCGCTGGCGACATCCGCAGCATGACGCGAGCGCTCGAGCTCGCGGCGGCGGCCGCCGCCGCCGGTGAGATCCCCGTCGGAGCCCTCGTGACGGATGGCGCGGGCACTGTCCTCGGCGAGGGGCGGAATCTGCGCGAGGCGACCGGCGACCCGACGGCGCATGCCGAGGTCGTGGCGCTGCGCGCCGCCGCGGCCGCGACGGGGTCGTGGAACCTCACCGGGTGCACTCTGACGGTTACCCTCGAGCCGTGCATCATGTGCGCGGGTGCGATCCTGCAGGCGCACGTCTCACGCGTCGTGTTCGGGGCCTGGGACGAGAAGGCGGGTGCGGTCGGGTCGCAGTACGACCTCGTGCGCGACCGACGGTTGCCGGTGCGCGCCGAAGTGGTCGCGGGCGTCCGGTCCGAGCAGTCGATCGCTCTCCTCCGGGCGTTCTTCGCCGCGCAGCGCTGACCTCTCCGCGACGAGTCAGTCCCAGGAGCTGAGGATGATCGCCTCGGTCGGGGGAGCGGGCGAGAGCGGCGTGCCGAGGTAGCCGATCGTCGACAGGATGGCGGTGCGCACCTTGCCCGGCCGTTCGAGATGCACCGCGTGGCCGACGCCCTCGATGACGACCTCCGTCACCTGCCCCCCAGCTTCGCGGTACCGATCCAGCACCGCGCGGGTCTGCGCGACCATCTGCTGCGCGGGGGCGGCCTCGACGCCCGGCCACCCCGGGAGCGCACCGATCTCACCGAGATGAGCGGCATCGGCGAACGAACCGTCGGCCACGATCACGTCCGCCTCGCCCCGCACCCACAGGATGGGCGGCGCGTCGTATCCCGCCGCCAGTCCGACGATCGACGAGACGTCGAAGTTCGACGGTGCCAGCGCGTTCTGCACGCCCAGGCGCCCGGCCGCGAAGCCGGGCCAGTTCTCGCTCGCCACGCTGTCTCCGGGGTAGTTGCCCTCGGCCGTCGACGTCGTGAGCATGGCCTCGACCCAGGTGTCCTCGTTCTCGGACTCGTAGTCGGGCGAGACGAAGGTCTGGCGGAAGACCGATCGTGCCGTCCCCTCGCCGTCGCCGGCGTCACGGGCGGTGATGCTCTCGATCACGGCGCGGCTGACGGCGCCGCCGCCGCATCCGGCATCGTCGGCGGTCAGCCGCGAGCCGTCGAGGCGCGTGCCGCCGAAGCCATAGGGCGAGATGGGCGAGAGCAGGCTCAGCGAGAGGGCGCCGTGGTCGAGGGCGTACTGCATCGCGACGGCAGCACCGAGCCCCCATCCCACGATGTGGACGACGTCGAGGTCGAGCTCGGCGAGCGTCGCCCGGACGTCGTCGGCGAAGTCGCGCACCCCGCGCGTCGCATCGACGGGCAGGTGCTCGGTTGCGCCGAAGCCGCGCAGGTCGATCGCGATCGGGCGCACGTCGCCCGGCAGATCCTCGATGATCTCCTGCCAGAACAGGCTCGATCCAGGGGCTGCGTGCAGCAGCACGATGGTCCGCTCGGCCGGTGTCGCGGGGTCGTCGACGGGGCGTTCGAGAATGTTCACCGCCAGGCGCGACGTCTCGATGATGCGTGGCGTGATGCCGTCGAAGAGGGGCATGGCGGGATCCTTCGCTCTGCTCTGCGCGGCGAGCGCCTCCGCGCCCGCGGACGCTTCGACTCTACCTCGCGGCTGTTCCCTCCGCTGGGAAACGGCCGGACTTAAGATGGCGGCATGTCCGACGCCGTCACGCTTCCCCCGATCGCCATCCTCGGAGCCGGCTCGATGGGCGGTGCGATCCTCTCGGGCCTCGTCGCGTCGGGCGCCGCGGCGGGTGGAGTCACCGTCACGAACCGCACCGCCGAGAAGGCCGCCTCTCTCGCCGAACTGCCGGGGGTCACGAGCCTCACGCTCGCCGACACGCCTTCGGGCAATACGGATGCCGCCGCCGTGGCCGACGTCGTCCTCATCGGAGTGAAGCCCGGGATGGTGACCGACCTGCTCCGCGAGATCGCGCCCGTGCTCCGCCCGGGGGCGGTGGTCGTCAGCCTCGCGGCGGGCGTCACCATCGCGACGTTCGCGGGCATCCTCGGCGACGACGTCGCGGTCGTCCGGTCGATGCCGAACACCCCGGCCGTCGTCGGCAAGGCCGTGACGGGGCTGGCGGCGGGGCCCGCGGCGTCCGCCGACGACCTCGCGACCGTACGCGCGCTGTTCGAGACGTGCGGCGCGGTCGTCGAAGTCGCCGAGGACCAGATCGACGCCCTCTCGACGATCTCGGGGTCGGGCCCCGCCTACGTCTTCCTTCTCATCGAGGAGCTCACCCGCGCGGCGATCGGCAAGGGTTTCAGCGACGCCGAGGCGCGCCTGATGGCCGAGCAGACCTTCATCGGGGCGGCCGCCCTGCTCGACGCCTCGGGCGAAGACCCGGCGGAGCTCCGCCGCCGCGTCACGAGCCCGAAGGGCACGACCGAACGGGCGGTCGCCGTGCTGCAGGAGGCGCGCCTCGACGACGTCTTCGCCCGCGCGACCGACGCCGCCCTCGCCCGTGCCCGCGAGCTCGCCGCCGGCGCCTGACCGGCGCCGCCCGCGACGGTCACGCCTCAGCGGTCGAGGGAGGCGAAGCGCTCGATGTCGGAGTTCGTGCCCGAGACGATGATGAGGTCGTGGTTGGTCACGACGGTGTTGGCCTCGGCGTAGCGGAACGGCTTGCCGGGGCTCTTCACGCCCACGACAGTGACGTGGTACTTCGTACGGACACCGGATTCGTTGAGCCCGACGCCGCGGATGAACTTCGGCGGGTACATCTTCGCGAGCACGAAGTCGTCGTCGAAGCGGATGAAGTCGAGCATGCGCCCGCTGACGAGGTGCGCGACACGTTCGCCGGCTTCGCGCTCGGGGTAGACGACGTGGTTCGCGCCGACGCGGGCGAGGATCTTGCCGTGCGACTGCGAGACCGCCTTCGCCCAGATCTGCGGCACCTTCAGGTCGACGAGGTTCGCGGTGATGAGCACCGAGGCCTCGATCGAGGAGCCGACCGCGACGACGGCGACCTGGAAGTCCTGCGCGCCGATCTGCTTCAGCGCGTCGAGATTGCGGGCGTCGGCCTGCACCGCGTGGGTGACGCGTTCCGACCATTTCTGAACCAGCTCGAGGCTGTCGTCGATCGCGAGCACCTCGCGGTCGAGGCGGTCGAGCTCGCCGGCGCAGGCCGCGCCGAAGCGGCCCAGCCCGATGACGAGGACGGGCGCGTCTCCGCGGATCTGCTCAACCAACGATCGGCCTTTCGACGGGCAGGGCGTACAACTGCGAACGGGATGTCGCGGCCACGGCCGCAGCGAGAGTCACTGTACCAACGCGCCCCATGAACATCACGAGCGCCATGACGTAGACGGCGGGCTCGGGCAGCTCGGCGGTCAGACCCGTCGAGAGGCCGACGGTCGCGAAGCCCGAGATGACGTCGAAGAGCACCTCGTCGACCGGGGCCTTCGTGATCTGCGCGATCGTCACGGTGCCGATGGCGACGATGGTCGCGCTCCAGGCGACGACCGAGAGGGCGACGCGCTGGACGTCGCTCGGGATGCGGCGGCCGAACGCCTGCACCGAGGGGCGGCCCTTCGCCTCGGACCACACGGCGAGAGCCAGCACCGCGAGCGTTGTGACCTTGATGCCCCCGGCGGTGGAAGCGGAACCGCCCCCGACGAACATGAGCATGGAGCCGACGATGAGGGAGGACCCGTGCATCTCTCCCATGTCGATGATTGAGAATCCGCCGGAACGGGTCATGGCCGAGACGAAGAACGCCTGGAACGTCGTGTCCCACGCCTCCATCGAGCCGAAGGTGGCGGGGTTGTCGTATTCGAGGAGGAGGAAGATCGCCGCGCCGGCGAAGAACAGCACGATCGTCGTGATGATGGTCAGCTTGGCGTGGAGCGACCAGGCGCGCACGTGCCAGTGGTGGCGCCACAGCGTGAAGATCACGGGGAAGCCGATCGAGCCGAGGAACACCCCGGCCATGAGGACCGTCAGCATCACGTAATCCTGGGCGAACGGCTGCAGCCCCTCGGCGTTGGGTGAGAAGCCCGTGTTGGTGAACGCCATCGCGGCGTAGTAGGGCGCCTCCCACAGCGCCGTCAGCGGGTCGACGCCGCCGATGAGCAGCGAGGGGTAGAGGAGCACCGCGAGCCCCGCTTCGATGACGAGTGTCGACAGGGCGACGGTGCGCAGCAGCAGGCCGACCTCGCCGAGGCGGACGGCCTGGCCCTCGTTGACGGGCCCCCCGTGGGCGCGCATGGGGTTGCTGTCGCCGGCCGCGATGAGCTTGGCGCGCAGTCCGAGACGCTTGGAGATCACGAGCCCGAGGATCGACGCCAGCGTGAGCACGCCGAGGGCGCCGACGTTGACCCCGATGTAGATGAGCACGTGCCCGAAGGGCGACCAGTGCGTGGCCATGTCGACGGTCGCGAGGCCGGCGACGCAGATGGTCGACACGGCGGTGAAGAGTGCATCGGCGAAGGGGGTGGCCCGTCCCGATGCAGCCGCGGCGGGCAGCGAGAACAGCGTCGTGAAGACGAGGATGAGGGTCGAGAAGATCAGCACCGCGAAGCGCGACGGCGACGCGGTGGCCAGATCCCGTCCGGCATCCCACGCGCTGCGACCGAAGCCACCCAGGTGGTGGAGGGCGATCGCGCCGACGGACCGATCCGCCATGCGTGTGCCTCCCCACGATGCCGCTCTTGCTCACGGCGCCGCAGTAGGTCGGCGCCGATGTCATGGTACTCGGGCGCGCGCGGCGACTAACCTGATTGCATGGCGGACATCTTCGACGTGATCGCCGACGGTACCCGTCGGGACATCCTGCGTCTTCTCCTCGATCGCGACTCCGACCCGCGCTCGTCCGGGACGAGCGTCTCGCAGATCGTGAGTGAGCTCGGCGTGAGCCAGCCGACGATCTCGAAGCACCTGAAGGTGCTGCGCGAGGCGGAGCTCGTCACGGTGCGCGAAGAGGGTCAGCATCGCTACTACAGCCTCTCGCCGGAGCCTCTCGACGCCGTCGACGACTGGCTCGTGCCGTTCCTGACGGCCGAAGCGTACGACGACGAGCCCGCCGCGGCCCTGCCCGAGCAGGCCGTCGCCGCCGCAGAGCTGGTCGGCCGTGCCGCCGCATCCGCGAAGCACGCGGTCACGAGCGTCTTCGGCAAACGCGCCGCGCGGTGACCGTGGGGGTCGCGGGGGCGGTTCGCAACACCGGTCACACCGGTTTACACGCGTCACGCCCGACCCCTAGAGTGATCGCAGTCCGGGGAAAGGGATGACGATGGCCGAGCTGCCCGATGTGCGCTTCCTGACTGTCGCGGAGGTGGCCGAGATCATGCGGGTGTCGAAGATGACGGTGTATCGCCTCGTGCACTCGGGCGACCTGCCCGCCGTCCGCTTCGGTCGCAGCTACCGCGTGCTCGAGTCGGCGGTGCGCGAGGTCGTGCAACGGCCGATCGCCGACGTCGGCTAGACTGATCCGAGGCATTTTTCGCGAGGTGCCTGTTCCCGGACGCAGAAGAGATGCGTCCAGACCCTGACATAGTGAGGTTTTCCGTGGGTTCTGTCATCAAGAAGCGCCGCAAGCGCATGGCGAAGAAGAAGCACCGCAAGCTGCTTCGCAAGACTCGCCACCAGCGCCGCAACAAGAAGTAAGTCGCGGCGACGTCACTGAGCGCCCCGTTCGGCTTCGGCCGAGGGGCGCTTCGTGCTTTCCGGACGCGGATGCCCCGGCGGTCCGGCCGCGGCCTAGGCTGGTGGGGGAGGCACGAGTATGAACACCATCACGATCGACGAGCTCCGCGCGGGCCGCGACATCCCCCTCATCGACGTCCGTGAGGACCACGAGTTCGCCGCGGGCCGTGTGCCCGGTGCGATCAGCATCCCGATGTCGCAGCTCGGCGACCGCATCGGTGAGCTGCCCGACGGTGCATTCGATGTCATCTGCCAGGCCGGGGGGCGCTCGGCGCAGGTCGTCGCCGCCCTGGAGGCCCGCGGGTACGACGCCACGAACGTCGCCGGCGGCACCGGCGAGTGGGCGGATCGCGGCTTCGAGCTCGAGCGCTGAGGCTCGGCGTCCGACCATGACGACGCTCACACTCATCTCCAAGCCCGACTGCCACCTCTGCGACGTCGCGCGCGAGATCGTCGATGCTGTCGTCGCCGACCTGCCCGAAGGAAGCGGTGACGTCGAGGTCGTCGAGCGATCCATCCTCGACGACGCCACGCTCTACGAGCAGTGGTGGGAGAAGATCCCGGTCGTGCTCATCGACGACCGTCTGCACGCTCACTGGCGCCTGTCGGCGGAACGGCTGCGCACCGCCCTCACCGAAGCCCCCGACCGAAACACCCCGACCGAGGAGTCCGCATGACCATCCGCCACGTCGTCGCCTGGAAGCTCGCCGCCCAGGATGTCGAGACCCGCGCCGAGCACGCCGCCGAAGTCTCGCGCCGTATCCAGGGTCTCGTGGGCGTCGTCCCCTCGATCCGCGCACTGAGCATCGGGCCGAACACGGCCTATCCCGAGGTGAACGGCGATGTGGCCGTCGTCGCCGACTTCGACGACCTCGCCGGACTCGACGAGTACCAGGTGCACCCGGCCCACCAGGAGGTCGCGGCCTACGTCCGCAGCGTCGTGGCCGACCGCATCGCCGTCGACTTCGAGGTCTGAGCCGGGTCCGACCGCCACGGGCGCGCTCGATCAGTCGCGGCGCTCGTCGCCCTCGTCCGTCCGCACGATCGGGATGGCGTTGGTGAAGGTGCTCGCGCGCCGTTCGGCCTCGGCGCTCCCCGTGAACAGTCCGTCGTTGGTGGGGGTCGGATCGTGGGTGATGTGGCGCTCGGCGCTCGCGGCCGTCGCGTCGGACATGACGATGCGCTGCACCGGGACGGCCTGCGGCATCGTCCGCTGCACCCACGTGACCATGGCCTCGCGCACGAGGCAGCGCAGATCGAACAGGGTGGGTGCGTCCTTCGCCGTGACGAGGATGCGCACCCGCACGTAGCCGGCGACGGCATCCGTGACCTGCAGCACCGAGGCACGCCGGTCCCAGAGGCCGGTCTGCTCGAGGACGTCGTGCAGGTGGGTCCGCATGGCGGCGGGCGACACGTTCCAGTCGAGGTCCATCTCGACGGCGCCGAGCAGCTCCGAGCCGCGCCGCGTCCAGTTCTCGAACGGGGTCGTCGTGAAGTAGGTGCACGGCAGCACCAGGCGGCGGTCGTCCCACAGATCGAGCACGACGTAGCTGAGGGTGATCTCGCCGACGCGTCCCCATTCGCCGTCCGCGACGACGACGTCGTCGACGCGCAGCGCGTCGCTGAAGACGATCTGCAGGCCCGCGAAGACGTTCGCCAGCACCGACTGCGCGGCGAGACCGGCGACGACCGATGCGATGCCCGCCGATGCGAGCACGCTCGCGCCGACGGCGCGCACCGAGTCGAACGTCAGCAGCACCGCGCCGATGCCGATCACGATGATGATCGCGACCGCGAGACGGCGCACGACGAGCATCTGCGTGCGGATGCGGCGGGCCACGCGGTTGTCGGGAACGTCGATGCGGTACCGGCCCAGCGCGACGTCGGTGACGACGAGCACGAGAGAGGCGAGCAGCCACGCGCTCGCCGCGATGATGGCGATCGTCAGGATCTGGCCGATGACCGATCGCCACAGCTCATCGGGGAAGGCCGTCTGGACGGCCGCCCAGAGCGCGACGGCGATGAGGAGGGAACGGAAGGGCGCGCGGGAGCGCCGACTGAGCACCTCGGACCATCGCTGCCGTCTCGCCGCGATCCGCAGCGAGAGATGCGCGACGACGGCGACGACCGCCGCGACCCCGAGTCCCACCAGCACCGCGATGGCGAAATCCATCCACCCGTCCCACATACGCTTCGCTCCTGTCCGTCACGGAAGGAGCCACGATACGGGCGACGGGCGACTGACGCTGAGGACTTGCCGGGTGCGCGGGGTCGTGTGTTACGGAGCCAGGCGCGTCGGTCCGCGGAAGAGGTAGGTGACCTCGCGGATCGACGACTCGCCGAGCAGCAGCATCAGCACGCGGGCGAGGCCCATGCCGAAGCCGCCGTGCGGCGGGGCGCCGTAGCGGAAGAAGTCGAGGTAGAAGTCGAGGTGCTCGGGCTCGAGCCCCTTCTCCTTCGCCTGCTCGATCAGCACGTCGACGCGATGCTCGCGCTGTGCGCCGGTCGTGATCTCGACGCCGTTGAAGAGCAGGTCGTACGACTTCGTGAGCCCGGTCTCCTCGTCGCGCATGTGATAGAACGCGCGGATCTCGGGGTGGTAGTCGGTGATGAAGACGAACTGGTGCCCGGAGGTCTCGAGGACGTGTGCCGAGATCTGGCGCTCACCCTCGGGGTCGAGGTCTCCGTCCGTGCGCGGGATGTCGTAGCCGCGGGCCGCGACGATCTCCCGGGCCTCGGCGAGCGGGATGCGCGGGAACGGGGTCTGCGGAACCTGCACCTCGACACCGAAGAGCTCCGAGATCTCGGAGCCGTGCTTGTCCTTGACCGCCTGGAAGGCGAACTGCAGCAGCTCCTCCTGCATGACGGCGACGTCCTCGTGCGAGTCGATCCAGCTGATCTCGGCGTCGATCGAGGTGAACTCGGTCGCGTGGCGCGACGTGAACGACGGGTCGGCGCGGAAGACATCGCCGATCTCGAAGATCTTGCCGAACCCGGCCGACTGCGCCATCTGCTTGAAGAACTGGGGGCTCTGCGCGAGGTAGGCGGTCTTGTCCTCGAAGTAGGGAACCTCGAACAGCTCGGCGGCGGATTCCGACGCCGACGCCATGAGCTTGGGCGAGTGGATCTCGATGTAGTCGCGCTCGATCCAGTAGGTGCGCATCGCGTGCTCGAGCGTCGTCTGCACGCGGAAGATCAGGTTGTTGCGGCGCTGACGCAGGTCGAGGAAGCGCCAGTCCATGCGCTTGTCGAGGCCGGAGTCGGCGGCGATGGGGGTCTCGGGGAGGGCCGCCGCGGCGACGGAGAGGTCGCCGATCTTGATCTCGACGCCACCGAGCTTGACGCGCTCGTCGTGCTTGAGCTCACCCGTGACGGTGAGGAAGGTGCCGGTCGAGAGGTTCGAGATGAGGTCGGTCAGCGCGAGGGCCGCGGCATCCTGCTCGGTACCGTCCTCGGCGGGCCGCGTCGCCGG
The DNA here is from genome assembly GCF_900102175.1 of Microbacterium sp. cf332. Lineage (GTDB taxonomy): Bacteria > Actinomycetota > Actinomycetes > Actinomycetales > Microbacteriaceae > Microbacterium. The sequence continues at coordinate 1,180,697 of NZ_FNKN01000001.1, read as the reverse complement.
GTTGACCAGCTGCACGGCGCCGGTCTCATCGCGCAGGATGACGAACTGCACCTTCTTCTGATCGCGGACGGTCTCGACCCATCCGGACACCGACACGGGGCCGTCGGGGCGGGCCTGCAGCTGCTGGACGAGAACGCGTTCACTCACGAGGGGAGAGTCTACGCGTCCAGCCATCTCCGACGTTGCGGCCCTAGGCTGTGCGCGGGGCCCGCTCGGGCATCCGATCACCGAGCGCGAAGGCACCCGATGACCGAACTGACCCGCACCGCCCTCGCGTCCGGGGCGTCCGCCGAGGACGGCGGGTCGTGGCTGACGACCCTCGCCGACTGGACCGTATCGCTCATGGACACGATCGGTCCCGCGGGCGCGGCGATCGCGGTGGGGATGGACAATCTGTTCCCGCCGATCCCCAGCGAGGTCGTGCTGCCGATGGCCGGGCTCGCGGCGTCGCGCGGCTCGTTCACGCTCGCCGAGGCGATCCTGTGGACGACCTTCGGGTCGGTGTTCGGCGCGTACATCCTCTACTTCCTCGGGCGGTGGCTCGGTGCCGACCGGCTGCGCCGCATCGCCGACCGGATGCCGCTGGTCACCGGCGACGACGTGGTGAGGTCGGTCCAGTGGTTCGAGAAGCACGGGTCGATCGCCGTGTTCTTCGGGCGCATGGTCCCGCTCTTCCGCAGCCTCATCTCGATCCCCGCGGGGGTCGCGCGTATGCACTGGTGGAAGTTCGGGCTGCTGACGACAGCGGGCAGCCTCATCTGGAACTCCATCTTCGTGATGGCGGGCTTCCTGTTGGGCGAGAACTGGCACATCGTCGAGCAGTACGCCGAGATCTTCCAGACGATCGTCATCGTCGTCGTGGTGGCGCTGATCGTCTGGTTCGTGGTCTCGCGCGTGCGATCGGCACGGCGCGAACGGCGTTCCGGGGGAGCCGGTGCGCCGGAGCCCACGGTCGAGGGCCCGTGAGCGTCGCGCGCTCAGGGTCCGCATAGGAGTGGTCGCCGTAGACTGGAGACCGTGCCTGCAGCCCGTCTTCATCTCGTGCGCCACGGGGAGGTCCACAATCCCCGGCGCGTGCTCTACGGACGGCTGCCGCACTTCGGTCTGAGCGAGGACGGCCGGCGCATGGCCCGCTCGGCCGCCGAGCACGTCGCGTCGCTCGAACGCCCCGTGACGGCGCTCGTCTCGTCGCCCCTGCAGCGCACGCGCGAGTCTTCCGAGCCGTTCACCGAGCTGTTCGGCGTGCAGCCCGTCACCGACGAGCGGGTCATCGAGCCGCATAACGTCTTCGAGGGGCGCCGGATGCGCCAGGCCCTCGTCAACCCGTGGAACTGGCGGCATCTGCGCACGCCGGCGACCCCGAGCTGGGGTGAGCCCTACGTCGAGATCGTCGCGCGCATGGATGCCGCGATGCGCGAGCTGTGGCACGCCACGGAGTCTGGCGATGCCGTGATCGTCTCGCACCAGCTGCCCATCTGGATCACGCACCTCGCGATCGCGGGCGAGCCGCTGCGGCATGACCCGCGCCGCCGTCGCTGCGCACTGTCGAGCGTCACGAGCTTCGAGCTCGGCGACGGGGGAGACGACGCCGTCTGGCGCGAGGTCGCATACGCCGAGCCCGCATCCACCGCGGGCGCCGTCGATGTCGGAGCCGTCTGATGAAGCGCCGCCTGATGGCCGCCGCCCTCGCCCTCGGTCTGGTGGCGGGGCTCGCCGCCTGCACGAGCCCCAACGACGATCTCGCGGGCCAGTACCGCGACGGCGACAACAAGGGTTTCATCTCCGGTGACGGCACCGTCACCGAGATCCCCGAGTCGGAGCGGGGCGCGTCGCTGGAGTTCACCGGCACCGCCGTCGACGGCTCGACCATCTCGAGCGCCGACTACGTCGGCCAGCCGGTGGTCCTGAACTTCTGGTACGCCCAGTGCGGCCCGTGCCGGGCCGAGGCGCCGCTCCTCGAAGAGGTCTACACCGACACGCAGGCGGTGGGGGCCGACTTCCTCGGCATCAACATCTACGACGGCCCCGAGCAGGCGGGCTCGTTCGAGCAGACCTACGGCATCAGCTACCCCTCGCTGCTGATGCAGGGCGACGGCGACCTGAAGCTCGCGCTCGCCGCATCCGCCTCCGTGCAGGCGGCTCCCACGACGCTCGTGCTCGACACGGAGGGTCGCGTCGCCGCGCGCATCGTCGGACAGCTGCGCGATGCCGGCATCCTGCGCACCCTCGTCGAGGATGCCGCGAACGCCGGCGCGGGATCGTCGTGAACCCGGGCGAGATCGTCTTCGGCGGCGCGCTGTGGCTCGCGGTGCCGATCGCCGTCCTCGCGGGCCTCGTCTCGTTCCTCTCGCCGTGCGTGCTCCCGCTCGTCCCCGGCTACCTCGGCTTCCTCGGCAGCGCGGTCACGCCGCGCGAGCCCGCCGCCGCGCGCGACCGCTCTCGGGCGATCGCACGCACCTCGGAGGATGCGGGGGGAGCGGTCCGCGTCTCGGTCGACTCGCCGACGGCGACGACCACGGCCGCGCCGAGCGCGCCGGCAGGTCCCGGCCGCGGACGGCTGCTGCTGGGCGTCGGCCTCTTCATCGCCGGCTTCACCCTGGTCTTCCTCACCCTCGGTGTGTTCGCCGGGACGATCGGCCGGGTCTTCCTCGAGTACCAGGAGGTCATCACCCGCGTCCTCGGCGCCGTCGTGATCGTCCTCGGGCTCGTCTTCGTGGGTCTCTTCGGATTCGCGCAGCGCATCTACCGTCCGCAGCTGCGGCAGAACCTGGGCATCGCCGGCGCCCCGCTGCTCGGCATCGCGATGGGCATCGGCTGGGCGCCTTGCATCGGTCCCACCCTCGCCGCCATCCTCTCCATCGCCCTCAGCCAAGCCGATCCGACGCGTGCCGGCATCCTCGCCGTCGCGTACTCGCTCGGGCTCGGCATCCCGTTCGTCCTGCTGGCGCTCGGAGCGAGCTGGGCCACCCGCTCGGTCGCGTTCGTCCGCCGGCACATCCGCGTCGTGAACATCGCGGGCGGCGTGCTGCTCGTTCTCCTCGGTGTCCTGATGGTCACCGGCGTCTGGACCGCGATCATGTCCGTCTTCCAAGGAGTGGTGGCCGGTGTCCCGACCTTCCTCTGACCAGGCCGACCCCTCGGCGCCGCTGCGACCGGGAGACCATTCCGACGCACCCGACACCACGGGTCCGGACGCCGACCGTGCGATCGTCCAACCGCAGCTCGGCGTCGTGGGCTGGCTGCGATGGGGCTGGCGTCAGCTCACCAGCATGCGCACGGCGCTCGTGCTGCTGCTCCTGCTCGCGATCGCCGCGATCCCGGGCTCTATCGTGCCGCAGCGCGGGGCCGACCCGAACGGCGTGACGCAGTGGCGGGCCGACAACCCCGACCTCTACCCCGTGCTCGACGCGCTGCAGATGTTCGACGTCTACACCTCGGTGTGGTTCTCGGCGATCTACATCCTCCTGTTCGTCTCGCTCATCGGCTGCGTCATCCCGCGGACGAAGCACCACTGGCAGGCGCTGAAGTCGCGCCCGCCCCGCACGCCCGCGCGGTTGTCGCGGCTCGCCGACCATCGGTCCGTCGGCGTGGCGCTCGCCGAAGACGAGGATGCCGCGGCTGCGGCCGCGACCGCCGTCGACGAGGCCCAGCGCCAGCTGCGCAAGTCCGGCTACCGGGTCGAGCGGTACGACACGGGCGGAACGGCGTCGGTCTCGGCCGAGCGCGGCTACCTGCGCGAGACGGGCAACCTCGTCTTCCACGGCGCGCTCGTCGGGGTGCTGCTCTCGGTCGGCATCGGCGGCGGCATGACCTACACGGGCCAGACCGTCATCGTCGAAGGCGACACCTTCGTCAACTCGCTCGGCCTCGGATACACCTCGTTCAACCCGGGACGTTTCGTCGACACCGACGAGATGCCGCCGTACTCGCTGACCCTCGACAAGTTCGACGTCTCGTACGGCGCATTCACCGGCGAGGCCGGCCACGGGATGGCGGGCGACTTCCTCGCCCACCTCACCGTCGCGGAGCCGGGCCAGGAATCGCGTAACGGCGAGGTGCGGGTCAACCATCCCTACGAGATCGAGGGCGACCGCATCTATCTGATGGGCAACGGCTACGCGCCGACCATCACGGTGCGCGACGCGAGCGGCGGCGTGGTCTTCAGCGAGGACGTGCCGTTCCTGCCGCAGGACAACAACATGACCTCGCAGGGCGTCGTGAAGATCGCCGACGGTATGCCGGATCAGCTCGGGCTCGTCGGATTCTTCTATCCGACCGCTGCGACCCTCAACACGGGTGCGATCGGCTCGGCCTACGGCGACCTGACGAACCCGCTCGTGACGTTCTGGGTGTACGAGGGCGACCTCGGCATCGACGACGGCACGCCCCGTTCGGTCTACACGCTCGACCCGACCGGTATGGAGCAGATCGCCGGCGGCGACTCCGGCCTCGCCTCGCTCGAACTCGAGCCCGGTCAGACCGTCGACCTCCCGAACGGCCTCGGCACCGTGACCTTCGAGGATCAGCGAGCCGCGGGAGCCGACGAGTCCGTCAAGCGCTACGTCTCGCTGTCGATCCACCGCGACATCGGCGCGCCGTTCGTGCTCGTGTTCGCGATCCTCGCGACCCTCGGGCTGCTCGCGGGACTGTTCGTGCCGCGCCGGCGGCTGTGGGTCAAGGCGACCCCCGTCGACGGCGCGCTGCGCCTCGAGTACGCCGGCCTCGCCCGCGGTGAGGACCCGGCCATCGCGCAGGCGGTCTCCGACATCTCGCGCACCCACCTCGCCGCCCTCGGCCGCGACGAGGTCGACCTGCCCCCGGAGGTCGAACGCCCCCGCCGAGCCCGCCCCGCCCGCGTGCACACGCCCGACGTAGACTGAGGACCATGCCCGAAGACCTGTCGCTGGATGCCGTCTCGGTCCTGCTCGTGTGGACGGCCGTCGCTGTCTATGCGCTGTCCTTCATCGCCTACGCCGTCGACCTGGCGCGCCGGTCCGACCTCGCGCTCAAAGCGAAGGACGCCGCCCCCGCGGCCGTCGCGGCGCCGGCCCTCGTGGCTGCCGGCGGACAGACCATCGGGCAGATCCGTGCGGCCGAGGCCGAGGCCGAGCTCGCCCTCAACGCCCGACCCGCCGACCGCCCGCGCCTGCTCTGGGCGCGCATCGGCACGGCGCTGGCGTGGATCGGCTTCCTGTTCCACGTGGCGGCGACCGTGCTGCGTGGCATCGCCGCCGAACGGGTGCCGTGGTCGAACATGTACGAGTTCGCGATGACCGGCACCCTGCTCGTCGTCATGGTCTACCTCGTCGTGCTCTTCCGCTACGACCTCCGCTTCCTCGGCACCTTCATCACGGGACTGACCGTGGTGCTCCTCGGTGGCGCCGCCACCAGCTTCTACGTCGTGGTCGTGCCGCTCGCTGATCCGCTGAAGTCGGTCTGGCTCGTCATCCACGTGTTCGTCGCGTCGCTGGCGTCGGCGTTCCTCGCCCTGGCGTTCGCCCTGTCGATCGTCCAGCTCATGCAAGCGCGACGCGAGGTGCGCGCGATCGCCCGCGTCGGCGCCGACAGCGCGACGGGCGACGACGCGCCGGCGCCGCGTGCTCCGCGTGAGGGGCCGCAATTCCTTCGTACGCTGCCGAGCGCCGAGGCGCTCGAGTCGCTGGCCTACCGCTTCGCGATCATCGGCTTCATCTTCTGGACGTTCACCCTCATCGCCGGCGCCATCTGGGCAAACGACGCGTGGGGGCGGTACTGGGGCTTCGACACGAAGGAAGTCTGGACCTTCGTCATCTGGGTGCTCTACGCGGGCTACATCCACGCCCGTGCGACGCGCGGCTGGCGAGGCAACCGCAGCGCGTGGCTTTCGATCGTCGGGTTCTCGGCGGTGCTGTTCAATTTCATCATCGTCAACCAGTTCTTCAAGGGTCTGCACGCCTACAGCGGCCTGAGCTGACCGCGCGCCGCGCTCGCGCGGCGTGGCGGGCGTGGCCTTCGCCTGCTTCGCCTGGCAGCAATCGCCCGTTCCAGACGCGCGAGGCGGCGTGAGCTGCCAGCTGAACCCTCGCGCGTGAGGGTCGGCGACGACGCGTGCGCCTCAGGCGGATGCGGGATGGAGCACGGCGCGCACAGAGGTCGTGCGCGCGCGGGCGATGACCACGACGGTGATGAAGAGCGAGAGCAGGGTCCAGATCACCAGCCCCGCGACGGCGGCACCACCGCCGCCGGCGGAGGTGAGCACCGACAGCAGGCCGCGGTAGGCCGACGCGGTCGGCAGGAGCGAAGCGATCTGCGAGAGCACCCCGGGCACCGTCGAGACGACGCCCGTCGCGACGGCCAGCACAGCGACTCCGGCCGCCACCCAGCGGCCGGCGCCCCCGAGCAGCGCGACGAGCGCCTGGTTCACGGCCGCGAAGGCGACGCCGGCCAGGGCCGACAGCCCGGCGAACGCGGCCCACGTCCACGGGTCGTACGAGGCCGCGAGCTGCACGACGACGGCGACCAGCACGCCCTGGACCAGGCCCACGACGGCGGCGGGCAGGAAGGCGCGCAGTGCGAGCAGGAACGATGGACGCCGCGAGGTCAGTGCGCCGCGCGGAACCGCCTGCAGAGCCACGAACGATCCGATCGCGCCGAGCCAGAGCGCGAGGCCGGTCAGCAGCGGGATCGCCGAAGCGCCGAACAGCTCGGAGCCCAGTCCCTCGGCGCCGACCGGCGCGGCGACGACGCTCGCGAGGTCGGTCGCCTGCTGATCCGTGTACGAGGGGAGGGCCGCGGTCGCGGTGTCGAGACCGTCGGCGAGGGTGCCGGTGCCGTCGGCGAGCGTGCCGACGCCGGATGCCAGCTCGCCCGCACCACCCGCGAGGTCGCCGGCGCCGCTCGAGAGCTGGGCGGCACCATCGGCCGCAGTGGACGCCCCGGGTGCGAGGGCCGAGGCACCGGAGGCGAGCTGACCGCCGCCGGCAGCCAGCGCATCGGCGCCGTTCGCAAGCTCGGTCATGCCGTTCGAGAGTCGCGTGGCAGCGTCCGCCGCCTGCTGCAGACCCGAGACGAGGGCGGGCGCCGAGGTCGCCAGACCGGAGATCTGCCCGGCGATCTGCCCGGACTGGCCGATCACGCCCGTGACCTCGGGCAGTGCCGTCTGCGTGCGATCGGAGACGGCGCGCAGCGCGTCGCAGACCTCCGGGGTGCCGCCGTCGGCTTCGCAGCTGGCGGCGACCGCGGCGAGCTCCTGCGCGGCCTGGGTCACGCCCGTGGCGATGCGGTCGGAGTTCTCAGCGAGGTACTGCGCCCCGGCCACCGCATCGGCGGGGATCTCGGGCACGGTCACGCCGCTCAGCGATTGCGACAGGCCCGTCGCCCACTGCTCGGTCCCGCCGGCGAGCTCGCGCGCTCCCTGCGCCCAGGTCGTCAGGCCCGACTGCGTCGCACCGGCACCGTCGGCGAGCTGCGATGCGCCGCCGGCGAGTTGCCCGACGCCGTCCGACAGGGCTGCCGCGCCGGTCTGGAGCTGTCCCGCGCCGTCGGCGAGCTGCGTCGCGCCGTCGGCGGCCGTGCGACCGCCGTCGGCGAGCTGGTGCGCGCCGTTCGCGGCGTCGCCGAGCTGGTCGCCGAGCGTCGTGAAGCCGAGGAACACGTTCTCGAGGTACACCGTCGAGAGTTGCGAGCCCATGAGCGAGGTGGCCGCCTGGGTGATCTGAGCGGTGATCGCATCATCGACGACGAGCCCGTCGGGTGCCGTGTCGACTCGGATCGTGGCTCTCTCGGGGGTGCCGCCCGGGGCGGTCGACGTCGCCGCCGCGGAGAAGCCGCTGGGGATCGTCACGACGGCGTCGTAGGTCCCGTCCGCCAGACCCGTGCGAGCGTCGTCGTCGTTCGAGATGACCCAGTCGAGGTTGCTCGGAACGTCGTCGGAGCCGGCGACGAGACCCGCTGTCAGCTGCCGGCCGAGGGGGACCAGCTGTCCATCGATCTCGACCGCCTGGTCGTCGTTGACGATCGCCGCACGCATGTTGTCGAGCCGCTCGACGGGGTTGTACAGCGCCGCGACGAGCACCCCGCCGATGAGGACGGGCAGCAGGATGACGCCGACGATCGTGAGCCACGTGACGGGTCGGCGCGAGCGGGCGCGTTCGATGGGGAGAGTCATGACGAGACCACCTCGGAGGTCGGGTTCGACGGCTGGGGCGCGGGCGCCGGTGCGGAGCCGTCGTGGAGGGGGAGGGACTGGGGAGCGGTGCGGTGGGCGTCGGCGAGCACGTCGAGGACGCCCTGTTCGCGGCGCGCGACGACCACGACCGTGAGCGCACCGGCGCGCGCGCCGGCGTTCCGGTCGCCGAGAGAGGCAGCAGCGTCTCGGAGCACTGCCGCGACCTGGTCCCGTTCGGCGCCGGTCACCGCGTCGAGGCCGTCGACGACCACGATCGTGGTGCTCCCGGCGACGGCCCGCCGCAGTTCGGCGATGGGGTCGCCGGCGGTGTCGAGGAGGGCGAGACCGACGTGCGAACGCACCCACGGCGCACGCTCGGGCAGCAGGTGCCCGCCGACGCGCAGCCGGCCTCCCTCGACCCGGAGGCGCCCGGAGACGGCGAGGGCGAACGCGCGCCCCACCCGCGGGTCCGGGTGCGAGGCGACGAGCGTGTCGCCGGGCTCGAGGCGGAAGGTCGCGCCCGCGAAGACCGCCGAGCGGCCGTCCTCGTCGGCGTAGACCGCGACGTCGTCTCCGACGACGGCGGCGGACGTGTTGCGCTCGGGCCAGTCGCGCAGCGACAGCTCGCGTTCGACCGCCTCGCCTTCGATGTCGAAGTGGGGGAGGATGCGGTCGAGCCAGCGGGGCATCCACCACGCCTTCTCGCCGAGCAGCGCCATCACCGCGGGCACGAGCGTCATCCGGATGAGGAAGGCGTCGACGGCGATGCCGACCGCCAGGCCGAGCGCGATGGGCTTGATCGACGAGTCGCCCTCGGGCACGAAGGCCGCGAACACGGCGAACATGATGACGGCCGCCGCGGTGACGACGCGGGCCGACGAGGTGAATCCGCTGCGGACGGCGCCGACGGCGGTGTGGCGGTCGGCGCGGCCGCCACGATCGCGCCGACCGTGCACGTAGTCCTCGCGCATACGCGATACGAGGAAGACCTCGTAGTCCATCGCGAGGCCGAACAGCACGCCCATGAGGATGATCGGCATGAAGCTGATGACCGGTCCCTCGCGGGTGACGTGGAGGAGGTCGGCGAACCAGCCCCACTCGAAGACCGCGGCGACGACGCCGAACGCGGCGAGCACCGAGAGCAGGTAGCCCAGCGCGGCCTTGATCGGGACCCAGATCGACCGGAACACGATCGTCAGCAGGATGAGCGAGAGGCCGACGACGAAGATGCCGAACGGCAGGAGTGCGGCGCCGAGGCGGTCGGAGATGTCGATGCCCACCGCGGTGAAGCCCGTGACTTTGAGGTCGACCCCGTACTCGTCGAGGAGACGGTCGTGCTGTGCCCGCAGTTCGCGCACGAGGTCGGCCGTCTCGGGGGAGTCCGGCGCGGTCTCGGGGACGATCTGGACGAGCCCGGTATCGGCCGTCTCGTTCGGCGTCGCGAGGGCGACCTCCTTCACGCCGGGGAGGGATGCGATGTCGTCGCCGATGTCCTGCATGAGGGCGAGCGGATCGGTCGAGGTCACGATCGTGCCGGTCATGATGAGCGGGCCGTTCGCACCCGGGCCGAAGTGCTCGGCCGTCAGGTCGTAGGCCTGTCGCGCCTCGCTCGACGGCGGCTGCACGCCGGCGTTGGGGAGCGCGAGAGTGAGGCTCGCCGAGGGTATGGCGACCACACCGAGTCCGACCACGACGGCGACGGTCGTCACGAGCGGATGCCGCGTGACGCCGCGGACCCAGCGCTCGGCGAACGAGCGACGTGCCGCGGGTGCCGTCTTCCGCGAGCGCTTCGTGCGGCGCGGCCAGCCGGCGACCCGCGCGCCGGCGAAGCCGAGCAGGGCAGGGGTGAGGGTGACGGCCACGACGACCGCGATCGCGACGGCGACGGCCGCGGCGATGCCCATGGTCGTCAGGAACGGGATGCCGGCGAAGCTCAGACCGACGAGCGCGATGAGCACCGTGACGCCGGCGAACGCGACCGACGACCCGGCGGTACCGGTCGAGCGGGCGGCCGACTCCTCGGGGTCCATGCCGGCGCGCACCTGATCCTGATGCCGCGCCGCGATGAAGAGCGAGTAGTCGATGCCGACGGCGAGGCCGAGCATCACCGAGAGGAGCGGGGTCGTCGACGAGACGGAGGCGAACTGGGTCGCGACGAAGATCATCGCGGTGGCGAGGGCGACGCCGATGAGCGCGCTCACGAGCGGGAACCACGACACCGCGAAAGAGCGGAAGGTGATGATCAGGACGAACAGCGCGATGAGCACGCCGATGACCTCGACGATCGACAGGGCGGGGATCGACGTCGAGAACAGGTCGCCGCCGAGAGCGATCTGCGTTCCGGCCGGCAGGTCGGAACGCAGCTGCTCGGCGACGGCGCTGAGCGCCTCCGTCGTGTCGCTGCTCACGGCGGTCGCCTCGCCGTCGAACTGGACGCGCACGATCGCCGCCCGATCGTCCTCCGACACCAGACCCGACACCGTCTCGTCGAACGGGTCGGTCACGGCGGCGACGTCGTCGCCGAGGCCCTCGAAGTCGGCGACGGCGTCGGCGATGTCTCCCGCGAACGGCTCGTCGCGCACGCTGTCGCCCTCGGGCGCGACGATGACGAGCTGCGCGCTCGTGCCGCTCGCCTGCGGGAAGGTGCGGCTCAGCAGCTCGAGGCCTTCCTGAGCCTCGGTGCCGGGGATCGTGAACGAGTTGTCGGTGCCCTTGTTCAGCAGGAGGGCGCCGCCGCCGGCGATGACGAGGATCAGGAGCCACGACACGAGCACCCGCCAGGGGTGGCGGAACGACCAACGTCCCAGGGTGAAGAGGAGTGTGGACACGGGCGCTCCAGAGGATGATCGTCAGAGGGTTTCGATACAGCGCTGTATCCGATACACCAATGTATCCTAGGTTCATTCCCCCGCGATCACCCTGGATGATCGATGTGAACCCGAGGAGCACCATGGACGCCGAGGCCCGCCCGGCCACCCGCAGCCGCGAGAACACGCGCACCCGGCTGCTGGATGCCGCTGCCGAGGTCTTCGCCGAGGTCGGCTTGGATGCCGCCTCGGTCGAGGCCGTCTGCGACCGCGCGGGATTCTCGCGCGGCGCCTTCTACTCGAACTTCGCGTCGAAGGGCGAGCTGTTCCTCGCCCTCGTCGAGCGCTCGTCGGGCGAGAAGCTCGACGCGGTCGCCGACCGGGTGCGGGCTCTCGACCGCTCGGCACAGCCCGACCCGGCATCCCTCGTCCCCGAGATCGTCGGAGTCTCGCTGGCGGGGATGGAGCCCCGGCTCGTGTCGGAGCTGCGCGCGCAGGCCATCCGCGACGAGCGGATCGCCGCCGCATACCTGACCCTGCAGGACGGCATCGTCGAACGGGTCCGCCGCATCGTCGACGACATCACGGCCGTGTACGAGCTGCGGTTCCGCATCCCTGCGGTGGAAGTCGCCCGCCTCATGGTCGATCTCGCCGACGCGACGTGCGAGCGCTCGGCCATCGAGGGCGCTGACGAGGCGGAGACCACGCGGCGGCTGCACGAGCGCATCGGGCAGCTCGCGACCGCCCTGCTCGTCGACTGAGCGCGCTCGACGCGCGGGCGTTCAGCGGGCCTGCGCGAGCAGGGCGTGGCAACGTCCGAGCCGGTCGAGCCACCATCGACGGCGGTCGGACGGGGCGGCGCTCTCGTCGAGGGCGGCGCGATCGACCTGTATTCGGCCGACCGGCAGGGCGCCGGCGGCCGGTCGCAGCGGCGAGGCGGCGACGTCGCGCTCGAGGAGCGACGCCGTGCCGAGCCCGCAGTCGAAGTCGAGATCGGGGAGGGATGCCGCGAGCGCGACCCCCATCGACAGCCCCACGCTCGTGTCGAGGGCGCTCGACACGACGGCGGGGAGTCCGGCTTCCGCGACGATCGCGAGGGCTCGGCGCACCCCGCCGAGGGGCTGCGCCTTGATCACGAGCAGGTCGGCCGCACCCGCCCGCGCCACGGCGAGCGGATCGGCGGCCTTGCGGACACTCTCGTCGGCCGCGATCGGGATGCCCATGTAGTGCACCCGTCGGCGCAGCTCGGCCAGCTCCGGCACGCTCGCGCAGGGCTGCTCCGCGTACTCGAGGTCGAACTCCGCGAGGGCGTGCAGCGCGTGCTCGGCCTCGTCGAGGTTCCATCCGCCGTTCGCATCGACGCGGATGCGTCCCTCCGGCCCGAGTGCGTCACGCACCGCGTGGACGCGCGCGACATCGTCCGCGAGCACCTGGCCGCGCTCGGCGACCTTGACCTTGACCGTGCGGCATCCGTCGAATCGGGCGAGCACGGCGGCCACACGACCGGCGTCGACGGCGGGCACGGTCGCGTTCACCGCCACGGTGTCGCGGAGCGGCGCCGGGGGAGCAGACCACCCGAACTCGAGCGCGGCCGACAGCCACGTCGACGCCTCGTCGTCGTCGTACTCGACGAACGGTGAGAACTCCGTCCATCCGTGCGGCCCCTCGAGGAGCAGGGCCTCGCGCACGTCGATGCCGCGGAAGCGGGTGGTCAGCGGCAGCGCCACGACGTGCGCCCGGTCGAGCAGGTCGGCCAGGGCGGGTAGGGGCAGGGCGTCGTCCACGCGTTCATCCTGCCACCGCGGCATAGGCTGGCGGCATGGTCTCGGAACTGTTCGATCCCGCGGAATGGTCGCTCGCCCCCGGAGCGGACGCGTACACCGACATCACCGCCCACGTCTCGCGCGACGGACGGATCGCCCGCATCGCCTTCGATCGCCCAGAGGTGCGCAACGCCTTCCGGCCGCACACGGTCGATGAGCTGTACCGCGCCCTCGACACGGCTCGTCAAGACCCGAGGATCGGCGTGGTGCTGCTCACGGGCAACGGCCCGAGCGCGAAGGACGGCGGCTGGGCGTTCTGCTCGGGAGGCGACCAGCGCATCCGCGGGCGCGACGGCTACAAGTACAGCGACGACGAGAGCGCCGTGGCCGACCCGGCCCGCGCAGGCCGCCTGCACATCCTCGAGGTGCAGCGTCTCATCCGGTTCATGCCGAAGGTCGTCATCGCGGTCATCCCCGGGTGGGCGGCCGGCGGTGGCCACTCGCTGCACATCGTGTGCGATCTGTCGATCGCCTCGGCCGAGCACGGCCGCTTCAAGCAGACCGATGCGGATGTCGGCTCCTTCGACGCCGGCTACGGCTCGGCCTACATGGCGCGCCAGGTCGGGCAGAAGGTCGCCCGCGAGGTGTTCTTCCTCGCCGAGGAGTACTCCGCCGCGCGCGCCTACGAGATGGGCGCGGTCAATCGGGTCGTTCCGCACGACGAGCTCGAACGCGAGGCGATCGCGATGGCGCGGACGATCCTCGGCAAGTCGCCCACCGCGATCCGGATGCTCAAGTTCGCCTTCAACGCGATCGACGACGGCATGGTCGGTCAGCAGGTGTTCGCAGGCGAGGCGACCCGGCTGGCCTACGGCACCGACGAGGCGGTCGAGGGGCGCGACGCGTTCCTGCAGAAGCGCGATCCCGACTGGTCGCCCTACCCGTACCACTTCTGACATGCCGGTGGATCTGGTGCCGGTCGGCCCGGAGCCGCGCGACGTGCTCCGGGCGCTCCGGCTCACCCTCGACGGCGCCGGCCCCGCCCTCGCCCTCGGTGCCGCGACGGCGCCCGCTCCCGGAGCGACGGCCCCGGCGGGGACGGCCGCGGTCGTGACGACCTCGGGCTCGACCGGAGTGCCCAAGAGCGTCGTCCTCAGCCGGTCGGCGCTGATCGCCAGCGCGACGGCGACGGCTGCCCGCATCGGGGAGGGGCGGTGGCTGCTCGCCCTCGCCCCCGGCTACGTCGCGGGCCTGCAGGTCATCGTCCGCGGACTGCTGGCGGGGCATGAGCCCGCGGTCCTCGCGGGGTCGTTCTCGCCGACGGCCTTCGCCGCCGTGACGGCCTCGATGCACTCGAGCGTCGGCGGGCACCGGGTGCCGATGTTCACCTCCCTCGTGCCCGCCCAGCTCTCCGACCTGCTCGACGCCGCCGAGACGGATGCCGCCGTCGCACGAGCGCTGCGGGCGTACGAGGCCATCCTGGTGGGGGGGCAGTCGCTGCCCGTCGCGCAGCGGGAGCGGGCCGATGCCGCGGGAGCGCGGATCGTGCGTACCTACGGGTCGACCGAGACGAGCGGCGGATGCGTCTACGACGGCGTCCCGCTCGACGGCGTCGGCGTCCGCATCGCCGACGGGGAGGTGCAGCTGTCGGGGCCTGTGCTCGCGGACGGGTACCGCGGTGAGCCCGAGCGCACCGCGACGGCGTTCGTCGTCGACGGCGGCACGCGCTGGTACCGCACGGGCGACGCCGGGGAGTTCGACGGCTCGGGACTGCGGGTGACGGGGCGCATCGACAACGTCATCGTCTCGGGCGGGGTGAACGTCTCGCTCGACCGCGTCGAGGCCGTCGTCCGTGAGCAGCGCGGCTGCGAGGCGGCCGTCGTCGTCCCGATCGCCGACGAGCGGTGGGGCCAGGCGTCGGCGATCGTCGTCGCGCGTGCGGCCCTCTCGGGTACCGGGGGCGATGCCGATCGGCTTCTCGCCGGTGCGCGTGAGGCGGTCGCCGACCGTCTCGGCAAGCCCGCACGCCCCGCCCGTATCGTCACCGTCGAGCGGATGCCGGTGCTCGAGAGCGGCAAACCCGACCGCGCGGCCGTCCGACGCATGCTCGCGATCTAAACTGATCCCTCGTGGCTCGTTCGTCCGGTTCTCCCAAATCGTCCCGTCCCGCGTCCCGTGGCGGCAACCCCGCCAAGCGCGGCCTCGTCGCCGCGCCGCCGCCGCGCACGGCGACCGCGCGCGACTGGATCGGCGCCGCGCGGCTGCGGACCCTGCCGCTCGCGATCACGCCCGTCCTCATCGGCACCGGAGCGGCGATGCTCGTCGACCGCGAACTGCACTGGGTCATCGCCCTGTGCTGCCTCGTGGTCGCGGTCGCGCTGCAGATCGGCGTCAACTACGCCAACGACTACAGCGACGGCATCCGGGGCACCGACGACGTGCGTGTCGGTCCGGCGCGCCTCACCGGAGGGCGGCTCGCGCGTCCCCGGACGGTGCTCATCGTCGCGCTCGCCTTCTTCGGCCTCGCCGCGGCGGCAGGCGTCGCCATCGTCGTACGCACCGGGCACTGGTGGATGCTGATCGTGGGCGCTGCGTGCGTTGTGGCGGCGTGGTTCTATACGGGCGGCAAGCGCCCTTACGGGTACGCGGGGCTCGGGGAGCTGTTCGTCTTCGTCTTCTTCGGTCTCGTCGCAACCGTCGGTACGACGTTCGTGCAGGCGGGCTCGGTGCCTCAGGAGGCCTGGTTCGGCGCCGTCGGCGCGGGCCTGCTGGCCTGTGCCGTGCTGTTGGCGAACAATCTGCGCGACATCGATCAGGATCGCATCGCGGGCAAGCGCACATTGTCCGTGCTCATCGGCCGCACGGCGACGCGCATCGTCTTCACGCTCTTCGTGCTGGCGCCGTTCGCGATCGCCGTCCTGCTCGCGCTCGTCTACCCGATCGCGTGGCTCACCCTCTTCGCACTGCTGCCGGCGCTGTCGGCCATCCTGATCGTGTGGACCTACCGTCAGCCGCGCGAGCTGGTCGTCGCCCTGGCGCTCACGTCGCTGACATCGGTGGCCTTCGGAGCATTCCTGCTCTGGGCCTTCGTGGGCTGAGCGCCCGGGCGCTCAGGACGCAGCGTCCTCGGCGTCGGCATCGGCCTGTTCGCCGGAGCTGCGCCGGGTGCGTCGCGCCGCCAGTCCTGTCGCGACGTCGTCGAGCGGGCGGCGCAGGAAGATCATCGACAGGCTGAGGCCGATGAGGGCGGCGAAGATCGCCGACAGCCAGTAGTACTCGCGCATGATCGGGATGAGCATCATGATCCCGAATGGAACGAGGAAGGCGAGCAGCCGCAGCACCGAGTAGAGGACGGCCGAGCGGGCATTCATCCCGTCAGTCTACGTCCGGGCCGGGCGGCCCGCCGGACGCCTAGGATGGGAGGATGGCGCGGCTCCTGCTCATCGGTGTGCTGCTGGCACTCGCCTTCTGGGTGTACAGCATCGTGGACTGCGCGCTGCAGGATGCGACCCGTCATCGCGGTGTGAGCAAGCCCGTCTGGATCCTCATCGTGGTCCTGCTGCCCGTGCTCGGCGGCATCCTCTGGTTCGTCGTCGGACGCGCGCGACGCTCGGCCGCTCCGGTGCGACGTGCGCCGGACGACGATCCCGACTTCCTCGGCAGCCTCGGATCGACCCGAGACCAAGACGATCGCATCCGGCGTCTCGAGGAAGAGCTCGCTGCTCTCGACGCCGAGGCCGACGACCCCCGCGACGTTCCGCCGACGCGCTCGTCGCAGAGCGACGACGACGCCGAGGGACCGGCCGGCTCGCGCGGCCCTCTCGCCTGACATGAGCGTCGTCGACGACGCCGGCGCCGGATCGGTGGACCGGGCCCCCGCGACCGACGCCGCCGCGGCTCTGCTCGGTGCGCTCGTCGCGTGCGGTGTGCGGCATGTGGTCCTCAGCCCGGGATCGCGGTCGCAGGCGCTCGCGCTCGTGGCGGCGGAGCTCGAGCGACGAGGCGTCATCCGTCTGCACGTGAGGATCGACGAGCGCGTCGCGGGATTCACCGCTCTGGGGATCGGTCGTGAGACCGGCCTCCCCGCCGCGGTCGTCTGCACCTCGGGCACCGCGGTCGCGAATCTCATGCCGGCCGTTCTCGAAGCCCATCACGCCGGAGTGCCGATGCTGCTGCTGACGGCCGACCGGCCGCCGGAGCTGCGGGGTATCGGTGCGAACCAGGCGACCCGTCAACCGGGTCTCTTCGCGGGGTTCGTGCGGCTCGAGCTCGACGCCCCCACGCCGGAGTCGGTCGACCCCGATCCGGGAGCCCCGCAGGCTGCCGAGCTCGCAGGCATCGCCGCGGACGCCGTGGCCGCGGCGCGTGGCGACCTGGCGCGTGCCGCCGGCCCGGTGCATCTGAACCTGCCGTACCGCGATCCCCTGTCGGGGGCGCTGCCGGCGTGGCTCGTCGAGACGGCCGACGCTGCTTCCCCGGGCGACGCCACCGCGGCCGGCCAGGCCGGAACGGGCGCCGCCGACGAGGCGGATGCCGCCGGTGGCCCGACGGCGTCGGGCGCCCACTATCAAGGCGGTGGAGGCATCGGCGAGGCCGAGGACCCCGCAGCCGACATCGCGCCGACGCGGCTCGCACGCGGACCGCGCACCCTCGTCGTCGCGGGCGCCGACGCCGGACCCGCCGCCGAGGACCTCGCGCACCGGGGCGGCTGGCCGCTCGTCGCCGAGATCGTGAGCGGAGCGCGCTTCGGGCGCCACCTCGTGCACGGCTACCGGGAGGTGCTGGGCCGTGCCGAGCTCGTCGACGCCATCGAGCGGGTCGTGGTGTTCGGGCATCCGACGCTCAGCCGGGAGGTGGCCGCCCTGCTGGCGCGTCCCGAGCTCGAGGTCATCGCGGTGCGCGGCCCGGGTGAGCCGCTCAACCTCAACGGCGCCACGACCGCGGCGGCGACGGTCGTCGTCGACGACGGTGAAACCGATCGGACATGGCTCGCCGCGTGGCTGCGCGCGTCGCGCGATGCATCCGTCGACCTCAGCCCCGCCGCTCCCGATGCCGACGGCCTCGCGTCGGACGTGCCGCGGGAGCGGCTCGACGCGATCTCTGCCGAGATGGCCGTGCTGCGTGCCCCGCTCGATCGTGCGTCGCTCGTCGACGCCGTCTGGCGAGCGAGCTGGCCTCACGACCGGCTGCTGTTCGCCTCATCGCGACTCGTGCGGGTCGCCGATGCGGTGCTCGGCGGCAAGAAGATCCCGGTGCACGCGAACCGCGGGCTCGCCGGCATCGACGGCATCGTCGCGACGGGCACCGGCATCGCGATCGCCAGCCAGGACGAAGCCCGCGCGGGCGTCACCCGTGTGCTCACCGGCGACCTGTCGCTGCTGCACGACGTCGGGGCGCTGCTGCTGCCCGGCGCCGAGCACGAGCCGCGCATCCAGGTCATCGTCGGGAACGACGGAGGCGGCACGATCTTCGACGGTCTCGAGGTCGCTCGCACCGCGCCGCGAGAGGACGCGGACCGCGTGCTGTTCACCCCTCATCAGACGCGGCTCGAGCAGCTCGCCCTCGCCTACGGGTGGGAGTACCGGCGCGTGACGACGAGGTCGGCCCTCGACCAGGCGCTGACCTCGCCGGTGGGCGGGCGGCAGCTCATCGAAGTGCCGCTCACGCGCTGACGCACGGATGCGGCATCCGCGGCGCCGTCCGGGATGACGGGCGGGTCGCTCAGGCGAGCGCGTCGATGATGGGACGGAACTTCACGCGCGTCTCCAGCATCTCCGACTCCGGATCACTGGCTCCGACGATGCCCGCGCCCGCGTATGCGGTGAACGGGATGGGCGCGTCGTCGGCGGGGCGGTCACGCGGACGGAACTGCGCGCAGCGGAGCGCGATCGCCCATTCGCCGTCGCCGTTCGCGTCGATCCACCCCACCGGTCCCGCGTAGCGACCGCGGTTGAAGGGCTCGAGACGCCGGATGGCATCCAGCGCCGCGGGCGTCGGGGTGCCTGCGACGGCCGCGGTGGGATGCAGCGCCGCGACGAGGTCGAGCGCCGAGGCGTCGCCGGCGAGCTCGCCCTCGACGTCGGTGGCGAGGTGCCAGACGTTGGGCAGCTTCAGCATGAACGGCTGTTCGCCCGCAACCAGGGATGACGTGGAGGGACGGAGGGCGTCGAGCACGCTGCGCACGGCGTACCCGTGCTCGTCGAGATCCTTCGTGCTGGTCGCGAGGGCGAGCGATGCCGCGGTGTCGGCGTCCGCGTCCGCGCCGCGGGCGATCGTGCCCGCGAGGACACGGGCCGTCACGGTGCCCTTCGAGACCGTCACGAGGGTTTCGGGGCTCGCCCCGATGAGGCCGTCGACAGCGAAGGCCCACGTGTCGGGATAGGCGGACGCGAGCGCACGCACGAGACGGCGCAGATCGGCGTCGGCCGGGACGGTGCCGGCGAGATCACGCGCGAGGACGACCTTCTCGATCTCGCCGCCTCGGATGGCCTCGACGCCGGCCCGGACGATGCGCTGATAGCCATCTGGAGTCAGAGCGCCGGGGCCGGTCGTGGCCGACCAGTGCGGCCCGAACCCGGTGGTCTCGGGGAGGTCCGCCGACGGCGTCCGTCCGTCCGCCGTGATCGCGGTGACCCACGAGCGGGAGCCACGCCGACCGACGATGACCTGCGGTACGGCGAAGTGCAGGCGCGGGGTCGACGGATCGGCGGTGCCGAGGCGGTGGGGGTCGAACGGCAGGGCGCCGAAGGCGACGAGCCCGGATCCCGGGAGCTGCACGGGGTCGTCGATCTCGGCACTCGAGATCGTCCGGCGCCACCAGGCGGCGACCGCATCGGGCCCGGTGTCCGACTCGGGCGCGACGAACGCGGCGGCGGTGCCCCGTGCGACGAGGACGTCGCCGCGGCGAGACCAGACCGTCGGGTCGTGGGGATCGGCGAAGACGAGCATCTCGTCGACCGACTCGATCTCGCGGGTGACAACGCGCAGCCGGACGGCGGGCGCAGAATCGATCACCAGACCAGCCTAGACTCGGCGCGTGATGCTCCGTCCCGCGCCGGGAACTCCGGTGACCTTCCGCTGGCGCAAGTGGGACGGCGGAACGCACTGGGTGCACGCCTGCATCTACCTCGGGAGCGACGAGCACGGCGACTGGTTCGGCCAGCGGCCCGGCGACCGCAGCAGCCGTCCCGGGCGCGACTTCGTCGTCGCGCACCCGAGCATCATGCTGCTTCCGCCCGTCGGCGAGTGGGTGCTGACGATGAACGCACCGCCGCACCCGACCCGCGTCTACATCGACATCGCCTGGGATGCCCGGTGGGACGCGGGCGGCGAGCCGACGGCCGTCGACATGGACCTGGACGTCGTCGACTCGGCCACGCGCGGCATCTGGATCGACGATCGCGACGAGTGGGACGAGCACCGCGTGGCCTACGGCTACCCAGCCGACGTCGTCGCCGAGCTCGAGGCGCTCGCCGTCGACCTCGAGACCGCCGTCACCGCGCACCGCCCGCCCTTCGACGAGGCCACGGCCGCCCACTGGCTCGGCGTCCTCGCCGCGCTGCCGGCCTGATCGGATCGCCGAGCGCCCCGCGCCCGCCGCCCGAGGCCGCACGCGAGCCTGGGGGCCCGCTCGCGCCTAGACTCGAACCCGTGACCAGCGAGCCCAACCGCGCCGACCTCGGCAAGGATCCGTCGCGCGTCAGCGGCATGTTCGACCAGGTCGCGGGCGCCTACGACCGCACCAACGACGTCCTGAGCCTCGGCCAGGACCGGCTCTGGCGCATCGCGGCGACGCGCGCGATCGACCCGCAGCCGGGCGAGCGTATCCTCGACCTCGCCGCGGGGACCGGGGCGAGCTCC
Organism: Microbacterium sp. cf332; assembly: GCF_900102175.1. Classification (GTDB taxonomy): domain Bacteria; phylum Actinomycetota; class Actinomycetes; order Actinomycetales; family Microbacteriaceae; genus Microbacterium. Next base: position 1,160,121 of record NZ_FNKN01000001.1, on the reverse strand, counting down.
GTCTCGCTCGCCCGCAGCGGTGCCGAGGTCGTGGCCGCCGACTTCTCGCCGGGGATGATCGCCGAGGGCGTGCGCCGGTACGGACCGCGGGCCGCGGGTGGCGGCATCCCGAACCTCTCGTTCGTCGAAGCGGATGCGACGGACCTGCCCTTCGGAGACGCCGAGTTCGACGTCGTCACGATCTCGTTCGGGCTGCGCAACGTCAACGAGCCCAAGAAGGCGCTCGCCGAGATGCTCCGGGTCACCAAGCCCGGTGGGCGCCTGCTGATCAGCGAGTTCTCGCAGCCGCCCTCGCGCGCGTTCGGCGGGCTGTACCGGTTCTACAACGACCGCGTGCTGCCGGTCGTCGCCCGGTTCGTGAGCTCCAACGCCGAGGCGTACGACTACCTCAACGAGTCGATCCGCGACTGGCCCGACCAGCGGACCTTGTCGGCGTGGATCCGCGACGCCGGTTGGGACGGCGTGGCCCATCGCGACCTGTCGTTCGGGATCGTCGCTCTGCACCGCGCTGTCAAGCCTGCTGCCTGAAGCGGCTCGCGAGGATCGACGCCGTCGCCCGGCCGGTAGGCTGGACCCGTGACATCGAGCCCCTCCGCGCCGCGGCTGGCGAAGCACCTCGGCATGACCGAGCGCATCTTCGCCGGTCCTCGGACCCGCAAGCTGCTCGCGACCGTCGAAGCCGGGCTCGAGCGCGTCGAGGAGCGCCTCGGCGATGAGCTCACCGTCAGCGACTCCCTGGTCGATGCGAAGACGCGGTACCTCTACGAGGCGGGTGGCAAACGGCTGCGACCGATGCTCGCACTGCTGACCGCTCAGCTCGGCAACGGCGCGACCGACGACGTGATCGCCGGTGCCGCCGCCCTCGAGCTGACGCATCTCGGATCGCTCTACCACGACGACGTCATGGACGGCGCGGACAAGCGCCGCGGGGTGCCCAGTGCGCACGAGGTGTGGGGCAACAACGTCGCGATCCTCACCGGTGATCTCTTGTTCTCCCGGGCCAGCCAGCTCATGGCGCGCATCGGAGAGCGGGCGATCCGCGTCCAGGCCGACACCTTCGAACGCCTCGTTCTCGGTCAGATGCACGAGACGCTCGGCGCCCAGTCGGGTGACGATCCCGTCGAGTTCTACATCCAGGTGCTCGCCGACAAGACCGGCTCGCTCATCGCCGCTGCGGCTCAGGTGGGCGTGCTGTTCTCGGGCGGGCCCGAGGAGTACGCCGACTCGCTGCTGTCGTTCGGCGAGAAGGCCGGCGTCGCGTTCCAACTGCTCGACGACGTCATCGACCTGTCGGCCGACCCCGAGGCGACGGGCAAGGTGCCGGGCACCGATCTGCGCGCCGGCGTTCCGACCATGCCGTACCTGCTTCTCACGCGCGCGAGCGACGACGCCTCGCGCGAGCTCGCCGAGACGATCGACCGCGGTGTCGCCGAGATCGCCGAGGGCGCCGACCCCGCGATCCTCGACGAGCCGCTCGCGCGCCTCCGCGACCACGCCGTCACCGCCGAGACGCGCCGCCTCGCCGAGAAATGGGCCGACGACGCGGTCGCGGCCCTCGCGCCGCTTCCCGCCGGCGCCGTGCGCGACGCGCTGACCCGGTTCGCCGAGGTCGTCGTCGACCGCGCGAGCTGACACAGACCCCCGCTGCGCCCGCGCTCGGGCGCGACCAGGAACGAGGAACACCCATGACCAAGCTGAGGCTGGCCATCGTCGGAGCCGGACCCGCTGGCATCTACGCCGCGGATCTGCTGCTGAAGGCCGAGCGCAAGTTCGACGTCTCGATCGATCTCTTCGATCACCTTCCCGCGCCCTACGGTCTCGTCCGCTACGGCGTCGCTCCCGATCACCCCCGCATCAAGGGCATCATCAACGCGCTCCGCGACGTCATCGACAGCGGCCACATCCGGCTGTTCGGCAACGTGCGCTTCGGCGAGGACATCACCCTCGACGACCTCAAGCACCACTACAACGCCGTCATCTTCGCCACCGGTGCCGTGCGCGACGCGGCGCTCGACATCCCGGGCATCGACGCGGAGGGCTCCTACGGCGCGGCAGACTTCGTCAGCTGGTACGACGGACACCCCGACTTCCCGCGCGAGTGGCCGCTCGACGCGGCATCCGTCGGCGTCATCGGGAACGGCAACGTCGCCCTCGACGTCGCGCGGGTGCTCGCCAAGCACGCCGACGACCTGCTCGTGACCGAGATCCCCGACAACGTGTACCAGGGCCTGCGGTCCTCGGCCGTGACCGATGTCCACGTCTTCGGGCGGCGCGGCCCCGCGCAGGTCAAGTTCACGCCCCTCGAGCTGCGCGAGCTCGGTGAGCTGCGCGACGTCGACCTCGTGGTCCACGACGAGGATTTCGACTACGACGAGGCGTCGAAGGCGGCCATCGCGTCGAACAAGCAGGTCATGGTCATCGATCGCGTGCTGCAGTCATGGCGTCAGCGCCCGGGCGTCAACGGCGCCGGGGGAGAGGCGTCGCGCCGGCTGCACCTGCACTTCTACGCGAAGCCGGTCGAGGTGAAGCAGGATGCCGACGGCCGTGTCGCCGCGCTCGTCTACGAGCGCACGCGTCCCGACGGCGTGGGCGGCGTCGAGGGCACCGGCGAGCTGCGCGAGGTGCCGCTGCAGGGCCTCTATCGGGCGGTCGGCTACTTCGGGTCGCCGCTGCCGGGGGTGCCCTTCGACGACACGCACGGCGTCATCCCCAACCACGAGGGCCAGGTGCTGCACGCGGACTCGAACGAGCGTGTCCCGGGCGTCTATGCGACGGGCTGGATCAAGCGCGGACCGGTCGGGCTCATCGGCCATACCAAGTCGGATGCCATGGAGACCGTGCGTCACGTCATCAACGACCAGGGCTCGTGGTGGCAGCCGGCCGATCCCTCCGAGCAGGGGGTCGTCGATCTTCTCGCCGGGCGCGGCGTGGTCTGGACCGATCTCGACGGCTGGCACCGTCTCGACGAGCACGAGATCGCGCTGGGTGCACCGGCCGAGCGCGCGCGCGTCAAGGTCGTCGATCGCGACGAGATGGTCGCCGTCTCGCGCGGTGAGTGAGGCGTCGACGATGACCTTCCGCAGCAAGGAGACGCTCGACGCGTGGATCGAGGAGTTCCAGCAATTCGGCTACCCGCTCGTGGTCAAGGTCATCCCCCAGGACGGCAGCCTCGGGCGTGACACCGGCCTCGTCGGCATCACGATGATGAACGCCCAGACGGTGACCTACATCGAGCCCGACGTGCCCGGCGGCAACACGTGGCGCATCACGTTCGAGTCTCGCGACACCGACCTGCGTCTCGGCGCGGGCGGGGCTCTGGCACTCTCGACCGAGCTCGCGATGGTCTCGGCGCTCTGCGCGTTCCTCGAGACCAAGTCGCATGCCTTCGTCGGCGAGGACCCCGCCGACGCCGACGAGCTTCGTCCGGACTGACGCCGCGCCCGCAGCGGCACAGGATCCTCGGAGGTCGCGTGCGCGTGTCGCATCCTAGGGTGGGGGCATGCGGGCGGACGAGGTGACGTGGGGTCCGGACGTGCTGGGTCCCGGCTTCGAGCAGACGACGCTGCCGCTCGGCCAGGACGACGAGGGCGAGGTCGTCGCGACTCTGGTGCGGTCCGTGCCCCATCCGGGGTTGCGCCTGTTCGGAGCGTGGCGGGATGTCGACGTGCTCTACGTCCACGGATGGTCGGACTACTTCTTCCAGAAGGACCTCGCGCGGCTGTTCACCGATCGCGGCGCACGTTTCCATGCCCTGGATCTGCGCAAGTACGGGCGCAGCATCCGACCGGGACAGGCCCGCGGCTACGTCACCTCCCTCGATGTGTACGACGACGACATCGCGGCGGCGCTCGACGCGATGGGTACCGAGGGTCAGGGGCGACGGCTCGTCCTGATCGGACACAGCACCGGCGGTCTGACCGTGACGCTCTGGGCGGCGCGGCATCCGGGTCGTGCGGCCGCAGTGGTGCTGAACAGTCCGTGGCTCGAACTGCAGCTCGGGCCGCTCGGTCGCCAGGCGGTGGCGCCACTGGTCGAGGTGCGCGCCCGGTTCGATCCGCGCGGCAATCATCCGGTCGTCGACCTCGGCTTCTACTCTCGGGCCCAGAGAGAGGTCGGAAGCCTTCCCGACTCTCCGGACGGGTGGCGGCCGGAACGAGGATTCCCGACGCACCCGGCCTGGCTCGCGGCGGTGATCGCCGGTCACGCCCGGGTTGCGGCGGGAGTCGACGTCGGGGCGCCGACGCTGGTGCTGCTCTCGGCGCGGTCGACTTCGCCGCTGCGGTGGAACGACACCATGACCTCGACCGACTCGGTGCTCGTCGTCGACGACATCGCCCGGGCGGCCACCCGCATCGCGGCGACCGTCACGATCGCTCGGATCGACGGCGCCCTGCACGACGTCTTCCTCTCGGCAGAGGCCGCCCGGGCCGAGGCCGCCGACCGGCTGGAGTCGTTCGTGGGCGGCCTCGACCGCTGAGCGGCCTCTGATCGGAAGAGTGTCAGCGGTAGTTGACGAACTGGAGGTCGACGTCGAGGTCGGCCGCCTTCAGCATCCGCTGGATCTCCTGCAGGTCGTCGCGCGACTTCGACTGGACACGCAGCTCGTCCCCCTGGATCTGCGATTTGACCGACTTAGGGCCCTCGTCGCGGATCATCTTGCTGATCTTCTTGGCATCCTCCGACGAGATGCCCTCCTTCAGAGTCGACACGATGCGGTACTCACGGCCGGAGGCGGTGGGCTCGCCCGAGTCGAGGCTCTTGAGCGAGATGCCCCGCTTGATGAGCTTCGTCTGGAAGACGTCGAGCACGGCTTTGGCACGTTCTTCGGAGTTCGCCTTGATGAGGATCGACTCGCCGGACCACTCGATCGAGGCGTCCGTGCCCTTGAAGTCGTAGCGCTGCTCGACCTCTTTGCGCGCCTGGTTGAGTGCGTTGTCGGCCTCCTGGCGATCGATCTTGCTGACGATGTCGAACGAGGAATCTGCCATGCCGAATACTCTAGCGGCGCCTGTCGACGGATGCCGGGGGAGCTAGGCTCCCCGCATGACAGCCGACGTCTCCCGCCCGCGCCCGCGCCGCCGTGGTCGCGCATGGGGTGTCATCGCCACGATCGTCGCGAGCATCGGCATCCTCCCCATCGTTCTGGTGTTCTTCCTGGCGGCCACGGTCGATCCGCTGTGGGGATGGATGCTGTTCGTCGCACTGCCGTTCTCGATCGGCGCGGGCGCCGTCGGCGGCGTGCTCGGGATCATCGGGCTGGTCGTCGCACGCAGCGACGGCGGGGGATATGCGTGGCCCGCCGCGGGTCTCGTGCTGGGTGCCGTGCAGGTCGTCGTCGCGAACGGATGGCTCGACGGCTGGCTCGTCTGAGCCGCGGCGGGTGCACCGTCCGGCAATAGCAGATCACACGCCGGAACACAGGTCTGCGAGCCATATCGCGCGAGCCAATAGCATCGTCACGCACCGGCGGTGCTCGCCGCCGGGCGAGGAGGGCTTGTGAACGACGTGCCGGAATCTGTTCCGACGGCGCCTGCCGGCTGGCATCCGGACCCCTCGGGTCAGCATCAGCTGCGGTACTGGGACGGCCAGCAGTGGACCGACCACGTCTCGCCCTACCCCGAGGCGGGCCACGAGGCGAACGGCGAGGGTGGGACCGCTCCGGCCACCGCTCGCCCGCAGGCGTCGCAGCCGTCGGCCATGCCACACGCAGCCCCCGTCCCTTGCGAGCCGGGCCAGAAGGTCATGACGCGTGGGACCTGGATCGTGCTGGCCGCGACCGTCCTCGTCGTCGGCGGGGCCGCGGGTTTCGTCGGCTGGAACGTGATCTCGGCCAACGCCGCGGTCACCTCGGAGGCCCCCGACGTCGTCGAGGACTTTCTCGCGGCGGCCACCGCCGACGATCCGAGCTGGACCGAATACGCGTCGCCCGGCTACATCGCCGTCTCGGGGCCGGCCACGCCCCTGTACGGCGACGCGCGCGCGGCCGCGTCGCTCGACCTCGCCATCACCTACGAGACGCGCGACATCCTCTACGGCGTGCAGGGGACCGCGGGCGAGGAATCGCCCGGCGGGGCGGATGCCGCGAAGGCCCTCGTCGACATGACCTACACCTTCACCGTCGACGGGACGCCGCAGACGACGACGGCGACGCGTGAACTCTGGCTGACTCGTCCCTACTACTACGGAGACGATGTGCCGTCGGCGGTACGGCCGGGCGAGACGCCGACGGCGATCGGACCGTGGCGCGTCACCGGTGCGGCGCCGACGGCGACGTACGAAGAGGATGCCGTCGCGACCACGTCGTTCGAGCCTCCGCGCCTCGACCAGGCCTGCTATGACTCCGAGGCGGTGCTCTCGCAGCTGTCCGACATCGCGCGGACCCGGGGCGTCCTGGCGGCCGTCTGCCTCAGCGGTGGCGACTCGACGAGCTTCGGAGACGACATCGACATCGACGCGCTCGCCGCCGACTTCCCCGTCGTCCCCCGGCAGTCGATGGCCACCGACCTCATGGGGTGGCAGAACGACCCCAATGCGCCCGCACCGCTCGAGCAGTATCGCCTGACCTCGGGTGACACGGAGTACGTCTTCGTGCTGGCAGCCACCGGCGTCGGGGGCGAGCTGTCGAATGACTCCGAACGGCGCATCATCCTCATCGAGAAGGCGGAGACCCGATGACCGGCACGACAGAGGCGCCGGACGCGAAGCCGGCCGGCGCGAAGCCCCGCAACCGCGCGGCGCGCACGATGCAGATCGTCGTCGCCTCGATCGGTGTCGGCGCGCTCCTGCTGACCGTGGCGTCGGGCGTGGTCCTGTGGCCGCGGACGCCCGAGACCGGCCCGACCGCCGACGTGCCGGTGGGATGGGCGCCGTGGGCGGACAACGAGCTCGCCACCCCCGCCAGCGCGACGTTCGCCGAGATGAACGCCGCGATGCGCGAGAAGGACCGCGACAGGTTCCTGGCCTACGCCACCGGCGACGCGGCCGCGCAGCTCGCCTTGTGGTGGGACAACTCGGAGGCGATCGGGTGGGATGTCGCCGCGATCGCGCCGACCGATTTCGATGTCGACGAAGCCGGGACGATGGAGGTGGTCCTCGGGGCGCAGTACGGGTTCGCGGCGAGGCCGGAGCGCGGGGACGGCGACAGGGACGCGGGCCTCGATCTGATCCAGGGCTTCGCGTATACCGTGACGTTCGAGCCCGGCAGTGAACCGACCCGTTCGTTCGACCGTTACGAGCAGACCGAGCCGCCCGAGCCCGCCATGATCACCTCGATCGTGCCGGCGCGCGAGCCGAATCCTTGGGATGAAGGCGAGATCCACGTCGCCAAGCGCGATCACGTCGTCCTCTTCGGCATGGCAGACGAGGCGGAGCTCGTCGAGCAGAACGCCGATGCGGCGGAGCGGTCGGCGGTGACCGCGCTCGACACGATCCGGGCCCTCGGCGGTGAGCCGACGCAGGATGGCTTCCTCTCCGCGATCACCGACGACGGCGTGCGCTTCGAGCGATGGCAGTACGGCAAGGGGACGCCCTGGGACATGGATGTCGCCGGCTATGCGCGACCCACGCTGCGACCGCAGATGGCGCAGCGGTGGATCGACCCGACGATCGCGACCGGGTCCGACACGTCGGGGACACTCGTGGTCATGGGGCCCGACAGCACATCGGGCCGGGAGACCGTGTTCGTCCACGAGTTCGCGCACGCGCTGCACAACACGGCCGCGCCGGGTTCGTTCGGCACACCGCCGATCGCCGTCAAAGAAGGATTCGCCCGGTTCGTGGAGTGGAAGTCCGGCAGCTCGGAGCCCGGCTATCTCCGCCCCGAGGTGAAGCAGGCGATCGCCGCGCAGGGAATGGGTGCCTTCTCGGACGAGGCGTTGCGAAGCGCGGGCGCGAACCTCGCGTATGACGCGGCAGGATCGTTCTACGCCTATACCGATGCGCGCGACGGCAACGTGTGGACCGTGGCGGTCGACTCCGTCTCGGCCTTGGGATTCTTCAACGACAGCGTCGATTTCTCCGAGGCGGATTGGCAGGCCTGGGTCGCCGAGCAGTGATCACGACCGCCGGCCCGTGGCCGTCGTCCCCTTCGTAGACTGGAATTCATGCAGGCTCTGACTGAGGACCAGGTGCGCACGGTGTTCGTCAACGCCGCTGCCGACGAGGTGCGACAGCTCGCCCTCCCGCACGACTTCCCGATCGTCGAGTGGGATCATCTCGACTTCCTCGCGTGGCCCGACCCCCGCACGCGCGGGCGCGCGTACGTCGTGGCCGAGCTCGATGGTGAGCCGCGAGGCATCGTGCTGCGTCGCGCCGACGGGCGCAGCGGCGCGCGTGCGGCGATGTGCAACATCTGCCACACGATGCAGCCGGGCGACCAGGTCGCGCTCTTCACCGCGCGCAAAGCGGGGGATGCCGGCGACCGGGGCGACGCCGTCGGCACCTACCTCTGTTCCGACCTGGGCTGTCACGAGAACGTCCGTATCGCCGCGCCGCTCGCTCCGAGCGAGATGAGGGCGAGCGTCGATCGACGCATCGACGGGACGCGCCACCGGGCCGAGGCCTTCGTCGAGCGCGTCGTCAGCGCCGAGGCCTGAGGCCCTCCGCCCGGCCCGGCGTTCAGCCCGCAGGCATGGTTCGGAGCACGGGTTCACGGGGGGTAATATGGGTTCTCGCGCCTCTGGTCGACTGCACAAGCCGGGCAGGTGCGCACTGGCGAGTTACCCAAGCGGCCAAAGGGATCTGACTGTAAATCAGACTGCATCGCATTCGGGGGTTCGAATCCCTCACTCGCCACAGCGACTCGAGAGCCCCCGCATAGCGGGGGCTCTCGTCGTCTCCCGTGATCGCCGCGCGGGTCCGGCGGTCAGCTGAATCGGACGCCGCAATTCAGCCGAACGGATGAGCGCGTCGTGCGTCAGACGCGGTTGCGAGCGCCCCACAGTGCGAGCTGGGTACGGTCGGCGAGCTCGAGCTTGCGCAGCGCGGAATGCAGGTGAGACCGCACCGTGTGAACCGAGACCTGCAGAGACTCCGCGATGCCCTCGTTACTGGTCACCCCGCCGGCGAGCGCCGAGATGACGCGACGCTCGGCTGCGGTGAGGCGCGCTTGCGCCTCGGGGTCCTCGACCTCGCCGCCCCGTCGCACGAACTCGCGCAACAGCGGCGCGGTCACCCGCGACGACACGATCGCCTCACCGCGTGAGGCCGCGTAGACGGCGCCGAGCAGCTGATCGGAGTCGTGGCTCTTGAGGAGGTAGCCGATGGCGCCGGCGTCCAGGGCGTCGCGGACGTAGTCCTCGACGGCGAAGCTGGTCATGACGATGACCGAGACCGCGGTGCTCCCGTCGTCGGGGCGAGCGAGGAGACGGGTCGCGGCGATGCCCGACAGCTCGGGCATCTGGATGTCCATCAGCACGACGTCGGCCCGTTCCGCGCGCGCGATGCGGACCGCATCCACTCCGTTGGCGACTTCGCCGACGACGTGGATGCCGGGGGCGCCCTCCAGCTGGAGCCGCAGACCGCGCCGCACGACGCGGTTGTCGTCGGCGATCAGAACGCGGATGCGTTCGGTCGGACGGTTCATGCCGTTTCTCCTTGCCAGGAACCGGTCGTTGCGTCGGCTCTGCGAACAGTGTGCCGCGCCCGGCGCGATCGCGCTCGACCCCGCGGCTCGTCCACAGCGCCCCTTCTCCCCGGGCGCGCCGTCTCCTTGCGTGCCAGGATGAGGGGGCATCCACCGCGGAAGGAACTCTGTCGATGAGTCAGCCCATCACGTCTCCGGAATCGAACAAGCTGCTGCGCGCCGCCATCTGGGTGGCGATCGGAGCGCTCATCGCCGCCGCGATCGTGTGCGTCGTGTGGGTGCTGATCGGTTCGGGCACCGGGATCGTCGCCCGTGCGTTCATGACGGTGCTCCTGCTCGCCGGGTTCGCCGGCATCGCCATCCTCGAGTCGCACCTGGCCGGGCGCCGCCCCGCCTGGTTCTCGCTGACCAGCATAGTGACGTGGGTCATCGCCCTCCTCGTCGGTGCCGTGATGATCTGGCTGCCCACCCCGTACGAGTCGTTCGGATGGGGCTACGAGCGATTCATGAAGTTCCTGCTGATCGTGCTGATCCTCCAGCTCGCGCTGCTGCACCTCCGTCTGTTCACCAAGGCCTACCTGCGCAACCCGACGACCTTCCTCTCGATCGTGACCTACGTGACGATCGCCTTCGTCGGCATCGTCGCCGTGATGCTCATCGTTCCGCTGGTCGGCGGCGAGTGGTTCTCGTTCCTCCCCATCTACTGGCGCGTCGTCGTCGCCCTCGCGATTCTCGCGGCTGTCGGCACCGCGCTCGTGCCGCTCGTCAACGCGCTGCTCATGCCCCGGCCGCTCAAGCAGGCCGCGCCGGCCTGGCCGACCTACGCGGACGGTCGCACCCCGCTGCCCGCGCTCGCCGACGGATCGCCCGACTGGCAGGCGTACTACACCGGTCGACCGACCTACCCGCAGGCGTACGCGTACTCGTCGCAGCAGCCGGCTCCGCAGACCACCGGCCCGGTCCAGCCCGGCTACCAGGATTACCCGCCGCCCCCGCCGCTGCCCGACGGTCCGGTCGCCCCGCGCTGAACGTCCCCACGCTGCGGATGTCCGACGACCCCGTAGCGTGGGGGCATGGTGGATGCCCGAGAGCTCACAGACCTGGCCGTCGAGATCGCCCGGGAGGCCGGTGATCTGGCACGTCGGCGTCGTAGCGAGGGCGTCGCGATCGCCGCGACGAAGTCGGCGCTGGCCGACATCGTGACCGAAGCCGATCGCGAGGTGGAACTGCTCATCCGCGACCGCATCGCCGCCGCTCGACCTGACGACGGCTTCCTCGGTGAGGAATCGGGGGCCGAGCGCGGCGCCAGCGGACTGACCTGGGTCGTCGATCCGATCGATGGCACGGTGAACTACGCCTACGGCATCCCGCACTACGCCGTCAGCATCGCCGTCGTCGAGGGTGAGCCCGACCCGCAGGCGTGGGAAGCGGTGGTCGGGGCGGTCTTCTCGCCCGCCGTCGACGAGATGTTCCGGGCGACGGCCGGGAGCGGGGCATGGCTGGGTGACACCCGCCTCGCCGTTTCGGAGACGACGGATGCCGGGGCGCTGCTGGCCACAGGGTTCGGCTACGACCCCGCCACTCACGCGGGCGATCTGGCCCGTCTCGGGCGGATCATGCCCATCGCGCGCGACATCCGCCGTGCCGGCGCCGCGTCGCTCGACCTCGCGTACGTCGCGGCCGGTCGTCTCGACGGTTACGTGGAGCGAGGTTTGCAGCCGTGGGACCACGCCGCCGGTGCCCTGCTCGTCACCGAAGCCGGGGGAGTCGTCACGGGACTGCCCGGTGAACGGCCTGGACGGACGATGACCATCGCCGCCTCGCCGGCGCTCCACAGCCGCCTCGCGGAACGGGTTGTCCACGAAAGCTGACGCGTGGATCGCATTCTCAGCCGGGAGTCGTTAGTGTTTACCCGTTCGTTATCTTCGGAACCCGAGCCGAGGTTCGAACGACACCCGGAATGTATCCGCCGCGTACGCGCGCGCTGTTTTCGAGAGCCTGCGATTTGACTTCTGAGACCATCCCCACTGAGGCCGCGTCCTCGCGACCCTCGGCCGGGGGCTCTTCTTCCGCTTCGGCGACGGGTCTCACACGGGCGCAGTGGCGGCGTCTCGCCGCCGAAGCCGAGCTGGCGGCCAAGGTCGCCGCCGTTCCGGCAACGGACGTGGCGACGGTGGATGACGCCGATGGTTCCGAGGGCGAGGAGCCGCAGCCCGCATCGGTCGGTCCCGAGCCCACCGCCGCCGCGGATGGCATCGCCGCGGCCGACGCGTCCGCTCCGGACGACGAGCTGGTCCTGACCGTCGTGGACGGCGATGCCTTCGCCGGTCCCGACCTCGTCACACCGTCGCGTCGACGCCGGCCGCAGCCCGAGGCTGAGCCCATGCCGCCGCACGGCGAGTCGTTCGGTCCTGCCGCCGCGAGCGCAGCCGCGGGTGCGGGAGAGGTCCCCGTCAGTGAGCCCATCGCCGATAACGGCCGGAAGCACTCGGACGATCCGCACGTCGACGAGTTCGAGTTCGCCGCTCGCCTGTTCTCGTTCACCGCGCAGACGCCCGTCCAGCTGCCCGCCGAGGCGATCGTCGAGCACCAGCGCACGCGCGAGGTCGGCGTTCCGCGCACGAACCGTCTGCGACGCGTCGGCAAGCGGTTTGCCGCCGCATCGGTCTCGATGAGCGCCGTCGCGGCTGTGGGGCTGCTGGCTGTCGGCCTGACCAGCCCCGCCGCCGCCGTCTTCGCTTCGGGCGACACCGGACGTGACATCACCGCCGATGCTCCGCGGGCCGCGTCGAGCATCGAACCCGAAGAGATCCAGGCCTACGTCTCGTCGTCGGCATCCGGCGTCACCTTCGATCGCAGTGACAGCTTCGACGTCACGTCCGTCGCCGAGATCGCGGCGGACTCGGGTGTGACGAACTTCGCCGGAACCTGGGTCAACGATCCGAATGCGGCCATTCAGTGGCCCTTCCCGGTCGGTGTGCCGATCTCGGCCCAGTTCGGGTCCGTCTCGTACCTCTCGCAGTTCTCGCGCCCGCACCGCGGTGTCGACCTCACGCCGGGCGCGGGGGCCGAGATCCACGCGGTCGCCGGGGGCACGGTCCGCATCGCGACCGAGGCCGGCGGCGACTACGGTGTGACGGTCGTCATCGATCACAACATCGACGGCGAGCTCGTCTCCACCCGCTACGGCCACATGCAGTACGGCTCGCTGCAGGTGGAGGTCGGCGACACCGTGGAGCCCGGTCAGATCGTCGGCAAGGTGGGCAGCACGGGCAAGTCCACGGGCGCGCATCTGCACCTCGAGGTGCTGCTGGGCGGTACCACCCAGACCGACCCGATCGCCTGGCTCGAGGAGCACACGAAGAGCTGACCCGGTTCGATGTGAGGCCGCCGAGATGGTATCCTCTTCTAGTTGCCCGCTCGCGGACAGCACGCCCCGATAGCTCAGTGGCAGAGCACTTCCATGGTAAGGAAGGGGTCGTCAGTTCAATCCTGACTCGGGGCTCGCAGCATCTTCGGATGCGTTGCGGCAGGGTAGCTCAGTTGGTGAGAGCGCACGACTCATAATCGTGAGGTCGCGGGTTCAAGCCCCGCTCCTGCTACAGATATCTCAGAAGAGCCCCGGTCTCCACCGGGGCTCTTCTGGTTCGTGCTCGACGCGAGCGCGCGACGCTCAGATGCCGCTCTCGTGGACGTCCTCGCGTGCCTGCTTCGACGCAACGCCGTCCTCGGGATCGATGAGGGAAGCGCGGTACGCGGGCTCGCCGGAAGCGCGCTCGGCGGCCCGTCCCTCGGCGAGAAAGGCGAGCCGGTCGAGGCACTCGTGGTTGCGCACACGCAGCGCCGGTGCCCAGAGCCATCGGGGGAGGAGTGCCGCGAGACCGGACACGGGTTCCTCGATCATCGAGACAGCGGTGTCGGCGCCGTACGGGCGCACATCGATGCGGATGACCCCGCGACCGAGCAGACTGGCGCTCGGTCGGAGTCGCACGCGGTGCGGTGCGGTCCACTCGACGATCTCGGTCTCGTCGTGGAGCATGACGGGCCAGACGCCGAGGGAGTGGTGGATCCGAGTGCCCACACGGGGGAAGCCCGGGTCGACGCCACGCATGCGGGTCGCCCCGACGACCCACACCGGGTACAGCCAGCCGTCGGAGAGGACCGCGAAGACGTCGTCGGGAGTGCAACGCATGCGGCGGGAGTTGCGGGCAGCCATCGAAGACCTCTTTCGTCGTCGCAGGCTTCCAGAAGACATCCTGCGCGCAACGAAAACCAGTGCTTGCGCTCACGAGCCGTCTTCGGCATGAAAGGGCGCCCGGGGCCCCTCCAGAGCCCCGGGCGCAGGTCGGACGCGAAACGAGGACCTTCTCGCGGCCGTGGGATCGAGCAGGCCCGCCCTGCTCCCCAGCAGCGCCGGATCGCGCCCGACGCCTCGATCATGCCGCGGTTGGCAGGAAAGCGCTTCGCGCGATGCGCCCGGTCGATGTGAGGTAAAAAAGCCGGTCACGGGCCTGAAAGGGCCGGTTCTCCACCGCGTGCGGGGGTGGCGTCGCCCGGCAATCCGTTCGCAGACTTCATCCGATCGGATGAGATCGCACCCGCCGACGGGGCGTGGCCATCCTGAAATGCCAACGCGCCCCGTCATCCGAGGATGAGGGGCGCGTTGTGATCCGGGGGAGATCGTCGACTGTGGGATCGACGCTACGGGGCCGTCGCGCACGCGTCGAGTCGGCTCTTCGGGGGACACGGTGCGCGTCGCCGGGCGTCTGACCCGCGCGACGCTCGCGACCCACACTCCGCGCGTCGCCCGCCTCGCTCTCAGCGGCGGTGGAAGGGACAGCGTGCGCCCTCGCCGGTGCCGCGCACCCGACCGCCGGAGGCCGGCTTGGTCGGCAGCCGCCGCCGGTCTACGTCGAGCCCGTCGCCGAGGATCGTGACATCGGGGTGGCTGAGCGCGGTGACCGCGGTCGCCAGGCCCGCGATCGCGAGCTTCTCACCGGGGCACCGATGGCCGGTCGCGACGCCCGCCCCACCATGCGGCACGAAGGCCGGGAGCGCCTCGTAGTCGTCCACGCCGACGAAGCGCTCCGGAGCGAACGAGTCGGCCCGCTCCCAGGATCGCTCGTCGAGGTTCGTGCCCAGGATGTCGAGAGCGATGCGGCCTCCCTCGGCGACGCGTTGACCGTCGAGCTCGATGTCGGCCACGACCCGGCCGGGCAGCATCGGCACGAACGGAGCGGTGCGGCGGATCTCCTGCGCGAACGCGACGGCGAGGGGGCCGCCGTCGAGCGTCCCGCGCTCGGCCGCCTCGGCGGCGATGCGCTCGCGCCATTCCGGTCGGTCGTGCAGTTCCTTCGCCGCGAACGCCACGAAGCGGGCCACAGCGACCATGGGCCGCATGCTGTTCTGCAGCTCGATGCCGGCGAGGCGCGACGACAGCAGCACTCCCTCGCGATCGCGGTGCCACGCCCAGGAGTGCAGGGCCGTCTGGGCCTCCGGATGCAGGTCGCCATCGCGCACCGCCTCGATGAGGTGCTGCGCGTGGCGGTCCGACCAGCGACGATTCAGCCAGGCGAGCGCGTACTCGGGGGAGTAGGGCACGCCGAACCCGTCGACGATCTGCGCGAGACGGTCGGCCCATCGGGTCTGAGCGGCGGCCGTCCCGGGCAGGCCGGCCCATCGCATGACGGCGCGTCCGAAAGCGCCGACGGCGGCGTCGTACGCCGACCGCCCGCCGCCATCGCGCCACCCGTCGAGCTCGATCTGCCACTGGTCCGCGAGCAGCGGGCGCAGTCGCTCGACCTGAGCATCTTCGTAAGCGACGTCGACGAACGTTGCCTTCCGATGCCGATGCTCGTCGCCGTCGAGGCTGTGCACCGAGCCGTGACCGAAGAGCGTCTCCTGGATGATGCCCGGCATGGCGCCGTGCCGGCGCACCCGCGTCTCGTCATAGAAGACATCGACGCCTTCCGCGCCCCGCACGAAGATCGTCGGATCCCCCAGCAGCCCCATGGGCGCCGATCGGGCGCCGGCGTGCACCCGCTTCCAGATGCGGTCGCCGAAGCCGTATCCGCGCAGGAGGAGCTGCGGCGAGTCATCGCTCAGTGTGCGGACAGCGGCGCGGATCGACGAAGCCATGTGTCCACGCTCACACGTCGGCTGGTCTGAGCCGAGGGGGAGGCGGAAGGGAACGGCCTGTGCTAGTCCTCGCGCGGAGTGTCCCGGCCGTCGGGCGCTGTGGGGCTGCCGCCCGCGGCGCCGGCCGCCAGGCGCCGGCCCGCCCGACGGAGAATCGCCGACTCGATCAGCAGCACGCCGCCGACCGCGCCCGCACCGAGGGCGACCAGCATGAGGACGGGGACGAGATCGGGCCCGGGCGCTTCGACGTTCCCGCCGTCCTGCCACGGCCACAACGCGCGGAGGGAACCGATCATCAGCCCCGTCATGGTGGCGAGCATGATGCGGCGCCGATGCGTGAGCAGCCACTGCAGGACCGAGACGAAGAGTCCGAGACCGAGCATGGCGCCCAGGATGAAGACACCGAGGTAGACGAGATCGCGCTCGTTCACTGCGGCCAGCGTCGGTGCGTACATGCCGACGGCGAGCAGGATGAACGACCCCGAGACGCCCGGCACGACGAGGGCGCACACCGCGAACGCCGCGGCCAGGGCCACGACCGGGAGCGGCGGCTCGAGCGGATCGACCTGGGGAAGGCTCGTGAGCGCGAACCCGACGACGACGCCGAGTGCGGCGACGCCGTACTCGCGCGCGCGCCATCGGCCGCCGACCATCCGGATCGGGACGACGAGCGACGCGAGGATGAGCCCCGCGAAGAGAGCGCGCGAGGCGACGGGCTCGGCCTCGATGAGCGGGGCGAGCACGGCCGAAGCGACGAGCACCGCCGTGATCATCCCGACGCCGACGGGCAGCACGACGGACCAGCGCACCGCGCCGTACTCGCGCCGTGCACGGGCGAGGCCCCGACCCCGTGCCACATCGGCGACCGTGTAGGCCGTGCCGCGGGCGAGGTGCCCGGCCGAGTCGATGAGGGTCTCGTAGACGCCGACGATGAGGGCGACGGTCCCGCCGCTGACCCCCGGGATGATCTCGACCGTGCCGATCAGAGCGCCGCGACCGGCATCGACGAGCATGCGGGCAACGGGCATGGCAGACCTCCGAGATGACGACGACGGAGCGTCCCAGGCTACCCGGCGTCCCCTGAGCGACCTGTGATGGAGGCGCGTTACCGCGCCCCCGAGCCGGTTGCAAGTGGCTCGACGGATTCGGTCGCCGAGCGCATCGTGGAGTCATGTCCAACGCATTCAACGACGACCTCGCCCGCCCCGCCGCTGCCGAGGACGCCGGCATCCAGCCGCTGCGCGACGGTGATGCGACCAGCGAGGCCGACCCCTCGCTCGACCCCGCGCAGCGCGAGTGGGACCGCACCGACGCGATCGACGAGGCGCTCGACGCCGGAGTCGATCCCGCTGAGCTCGACACCGCGACCGCAACCAGCGACGACCCGGCTCACATCCCCTCGGACGACGACGAGATCCCCGCCGAGGACCTGCCGACGGAGTACGCGCAGCCCGAGACCCAGGGCGACGATCCCGTCATGGCCGAGCTCGGCGAAGACGGCGAAGGCGACATCACCGACGAGGGTCTGTGACCGCCGGGATCGAGTCGTACGCTCCGATCGGCGACGGCCGTACCGTCGCGCTCATCGGCCTCGACGGCAGCATCGACTGGCTGCCGCTGCCCGACCTGACCTCGACCCCTGTCTTCGCACGGTTGCTCGACCCCGAGACCGGAGGATGCCTCGAACTCGCCCCCACCGACGAGTTCGAGACCACCCGCCGCTACATCCCGGACACCAACGTCCTCGAGACGACGTTCACGACTGCCGGCGGCTCGGTGACGGTCACCGACGCGATGGTGTCGGGAGTCGCGGGGCGGATGCCGTGGGCCGAGCTCGCTCGTCGGATCGACGGCGTCGAGGGCAACGTGTCCATGGCCTGGCGCATCCACCCGGGGACATCGCTGCGGACCGCCGCTCCCTGGATCGAGCGGACGCAGCACGGCGACGTCATCCGCAGCGGCAAGACGGCGATGGTCGTGGTGGGCTTCGAGCATGGTCCCGACGCACCCGACCCCGACGGGACGAGCGGCCCACGCCTGACGGGCTCGTTCAGCACCTCCGCCGGCTCACGTCACCTCATCGCGATCGCCGCCACCCACGACGAGCCCCTGCACCTCCCCGATCCCTACAACGTCGACATCGGCATCGATCGCACCATCGAGAACTGGAAGCACTGGTCGGAGGTCTTCTCGTACGACGGCCCCTGGCAGGAGCGCATCCAGCGCAGCGCGCTCGCGTTGAAGCTGCTCATCTTCAGCCCCACCGGAGCGATCGCCGCTGCTGCGACGACCTCGCTGCCTGAAAACCCGGCGGGCGGCAAGAACTGGGACTACCGCTACGCCTGGGTGCGCGACCTCGCATACACCGCTCACGCGCTCGTTCGCTTCGGCCTGCGCGAAGAGACGCATGCCGCGCTGTCGTGGATGCTGCGCACGATCCGCGAGCACGGGCCGGAGCTGCACGTCATGTACACCCTGGGCGGCGAGCTCGTGCCCGATGCGCACGAGTACCACGTTCCCGGGTGGCAGGAGATCGGCCCGGTGGTCACCGGCAACCCTGCGCGCGAACAGCTGCAGCTCGGCGTCTACGGCGACCTCATGGCGATCTGCCGCACGTACGTCGACGCCGGCAACGTCCTCGACATCGGCACGGCCCGCATGCTCGCCGGCGTCGCCGACCGCACGTGCGATCTCTGGCGCAACCCCGACTCGGGCATGTGGGAGCTCCCGGAGGAGCGGCACTACACCTCGTCGAAGATGGGCTGCTGGAAGGCCCTCGACGACGCCGTCGCGCTCGCCGAGAGCGGAGCGATCCCCGGCAGCGCCGAGCGGTGGAAGGCGGAGCGCGAGCGCATCCGACTCTGGGTCGATGAGAACTGCTGGTCCGAAGCACAGTCGGCCTACGTCTTCTATGCCGGCAGCGAGGATCTGGACGCCTCCGTGCTGCTGCACGCGCCGACCGGGTTCGACCGCGGCGAACGGATGTCGACGACGATCGACGCCATCACGACGGGACTCGGCGCGGGACCGCTGGTCTACCGCTACAGCGGCGTCTCGGCGGAGGAGAAGACCTTCGTCGCCTGCGCCTTCTGGCGGGCCGAGGCGCTCGCCTGCGTCGGCCGTCACGACGAAGCGCTCGAGCTGGTCGACCAGCTCGTCGCCCTCGCGAACGACGTCGGGATCTACGCCGAGATGATCGACGCCGACGATGGCACCGCATGGGGAAACACCCCGCAGGCCCTCAGTCACCTCGCGTTCCTTGCGACCGTCCTGACCATCCGCGACGTCGTTCCCGAGGAGGCCCTCCGTGGCAAGTGAGGTCGAGGTGTTCCGAGACACCCGTGCCGTGCTCGTCGAGAGCATCTGGTGGGACGAGCGCACGGACGAGGTCGTGTGGGTCGACATCACCGCCGGCCTGCTGCACCGGGGGCCCCTCGAGGGAGCCGTCGACGGCAGCGACGATCGCGTCGTCGAGCTGCCGCCGCCTCTCTCGTCGGTGCAGCCCGCCGTCGGCGGAGGTTATGTCGCTGCGCTCAAGGACCGGGTCGTGCTGCTCGACGCGGACGGCCGCATCGAACGCGACCTCGCCCCGCTGCGGCACCGCCACCAGGGGATGCGCCTGAACGAGGGGAAGGTCGATCCGTTCGGCCGCTTCATCGTCGGCGCGATGGAGCTGACCACCGACGACGCCGACGCCTCGGTGTGGTCGGTCGACCACGGCGGCGCGGTCCGGGTGCTCGGAGGGGGATACGGCGTGGCCAACGGCATGGAATGGTCGGACGACGGCCGCACCATGTACATCACCGACACCGCGACCTCGACGGTCTATCGCGGCGCATACGGCCCGACCGGCGAGCTCGGCGAGCTCGAGCCGTTCCTCGTGGGGCGATCGAGCGACGGTCTCGTCCGCGCCGCCGATGGGTCGTTCTTCAACGGCCTCTACGGCGAGGGGGCGGTCGTCCGGTGGGATGCCGCCGGAAGCATCGTCGACGAGATCGTGATGCCCGCGCCCAACATCACCTCGGTCGCATTCGTCGGCACCCGGCTCGACGTGCTGCTGGTCGGATCTGCGCGCGAGAACCTCACGGAGGAGCAGCTGCAGCAGCATCCGCTGTCGGGCGGCATCTTGCGGCTCTCTCCCGAGGCCACCGGCCGCGGCGTCCACACGTTCGGCAGCGCGTCGGTCTCATGACCGGCGCCGCGGCACCACACCACCCACAAGGAATACCGATACAAGGAGACACCATGTCCCGCGACCAGTACACCTTCGTCAACCCCGCCGAGCTCTACTCGGACATCGAGCCCGAGAAGCAGCAGATGGATGAGCCGGGTCTCGACGCCGATCTCACGCCGAAGGCGGACCTCGGCGAGGAGAGCTACCGCGGCAGCGGTCGACTGACCGGCCGCAAGGCCCTCATCACCGGCGGCGACTCCGGCATCGGCGCGGCGACGGCGATCGCGTTCGCACGCGAGGGCGCCGACGTCGCGATCTCGTATCTGCCCGAGGAGGAGCAGGATGCGCAGCGCATCGCCGGCATCCTGAAGGATGCGGGCGTGACGGTGGCGACTCTGCCGGGCGACCTGCGCGACCCGGAGTACTGCCGTTCGCTCGTGACCGACGCCGTGTCGGCGCTGGGCGGCATCGACATCCTCGTCAACAACGGCGGCAAGCAGATCTTCCAGTACGAGTTGGCCGACATCACCGACGAGCAGTTCGACGACACCTTCAAGACGAACGTCTACGCGATGTTCTGGATCACGAAGGCCGCGCTCGCGCACCTCCCTGCCGGTGCGACGATCATCAACACGACCTCGATCCAGGCCTACTCGCCGTCGGAGACGCTGGTCGACTACGCCTCGACCAAGGCGACCATCAACGCCTTCACCAAGGCGCTCGCTCAGCAGCTGGCGCCGAAGGGCATCCGCGTGAACGCGGTGGCCCCGGGCCCCATCTGGACGCCGCTGCAGCCCAGCGACGGCCAGCCGCAGGAGAAGATCGACAGCTTCGGCGAGGAGACCCCGCTCGGCCGTATGGGCCAGCCCGCCGAGCTGGCGCCCGCCTACGTGTACCTCGCGTCCGCGGAATCGAGCTACGTCGCGGGCGAGACGCTCAACGTCAACGGCGGCATGCCCACACCGTGACGACCGCGTGACAGGAGCGCCGGTGGCTTCGGCTGCCGGCGCTCGTCTCGCGGATATTGATTGTGCACAACCGAGTTGTGTACGATCAGGATATGGAACCGACGCAGCACATGGTGTGCTTCTCGCTGTACGCGGCCTCGCGCGCGACGACGAAGGCCTACGCCGCGCTGCTCGAGCCGCACGGACTGACGTACCCGCAATACCTCGTGCTCGTGCTGCTCTGGAGCCGCGACGAGCGGAGCGTCCGCGACCTCGGCGAGGCGCTCGACCTCGACTCGGGCACCCTGTCGCCGCTGCTCCGCCGGATGACCCGTGACGGCCTGGTCGAGCGCAGCCGCGACGGCGTCGACGAGCGCGTCGTCACCGTGTCGCTCACGGAGCGCGGTCGAACGCTCCGCGCCGATCTGGCCCACGTCCCGACGTGCATAGCGGAGGGGATGGGCGTGACCCTCGACGGGGCGCGCCAGCTCATCGCCGCTCTCACCGAACTCGCGGACGGCATGCGCGGCACCGCCGCCGACATCCGGTCGGCGCCCGCGTCGCCGGGCGCCCGCGAGACCCAGACCACCCCCGAAAAGAAGGAGGAGCACGCATGAGCGCTCTCTACACCGCCGAAGCACTCTCGACCGGAGCCGGCCGCAACGGCCATGTCCGCACCACGGACGGGCGCGTCGATCTCGAGATGGCCATCCCGAAGGAGATGGGCGGCTCGGGCAACGGCTCGAACCCCGAGCAGCTCTTCGCCGCCGGCTATGCGGCATGCTTCCACTCCGCGCTGCAGATGGTGGCCCGCTCGAAGAAGATCGACGTGACCGATTCCGCCGTCGGCGGGCAGGTTCAGATCCACCCGACCGACGCCGGCGGATTCTCGCTGTCGGTCGTGCTCGAGGTCGTCCTCCCGGGCGTCGAGCGCGACATCGCCCAGGAGCTCGCGGACGCCGCGCACCAGGTGTGCCCGTACTCGAACGCCACGCGCGGCAACATCCCGGTCGAGATCACCGTCTCGGAGGACTGACCACGACCTCCCCGCGTCGCACGCTCAGATGCGCACGACGCGGGGACGGTGCCGCACCTCGCGGTGGAGGCGCTCCATCTTCGCGTCGAGCTCGGACGCCGTGTCGGCCGCGTCCTTGAGTTCCGCGAGCAGCTCGGCGGGCACGTTCGCCGCGAACTTGTAGTAGATCTTGTGCTCCAGGCTCGCCCAGAAGTCCATCGCGATCGTGCGGAACTGCACCTCGACCGGAACCGTGATCCGACCCGTCGAGAGGAAGACCGGGACCTCCACGATCGCGTGCAGGCTCTTGTAGCCGTTGGGCTTGGGCTCGGCGATGTAGTCCTTGACGATCCGTACCTCGATGTCGTCCTGGGCGGTCAGCAGGTCGAACAGGCGGTAGGCGTCCTGGGTGAAGCTGCAGGTGACACGGACGCCGGCGATGTCGGTGATGTGCTCCCGGATGGCCGGGAACTCGGGCTCGACGCCCTTCCGGACGACCTTCTCGACGATGCTGTCGGGCGACTTCAGCCGGCTCGACAGGTGCTCGATGGGGTTGTAGTCGTGCAGCTGCTGGAACTCGTCGCGCAGGATCTGCAGCTTCGTCTCGATCTCCTGCATCCCGAATCGGTATTCGAGGAGGAACTGCTGGAACTCGTCGCGCAGGCTCCGCAGCTCCTGCGGCGAGAAGTTCTGCAGACCGTCGGTGATCGAGAGCGGGGGCACAGAACTGCCGGTGGTCATGCATCAGACGGTACCCAGGTCGCATCGGCGCGGGCTGTGAAGACGAGTGGTCGTTCGCGCGCGGCGCAACGGCCCGCCCGGCGGCTGTCGGAGCCCGGCGCTAGCATGAACCGTCAGATCCGCTTCGCCCAAGGAGACGCATGCTCGGCAAGCTCCTGGTCCGCTACCTGCGCACCTACCGATGGCTGCTCCTGGGCGTCCTGGTCTTCCAGTTCGGCTCGGCGATGGCCTCGCTCTACCTGCCCCGCCTGAACGCGGACATCATCGACAACGGCGTCGCCCGCGGCGACACGGCCTACATCTGGTCGCGCGGGGCGATCATGCTGCTCATCGCGCTCGGACAGATCATCGCATCGGTGATCGCGACGCTGTGCGCCGCCCGCGCCGCGATGGCCGCCGGCCGAGACATCCGCCGCGACGTCTTCGAGAAGGTGAGCGGGTTCTCCGAGCGCGAGGTCTCGCGCTTCGGCCCGGGCACGCTCATCACGCGCAACACCAACGACGTCCAGCAGGTGCAGATGCTCGCGATGATGGGCGCGACCATGCTCGTCACGGCGCCGATGCTGGCGATCGGCGGCATCATCATGGCACTGCAGCAGGATGTCGGGCTGAGCTGGCTCATCGGCGTCGCCGTGCCGCTGCTGCTCGTCGTCGCGGGCCTGATCATCAGCCGGATGGTCCCGCTCTTCCGTCAGTTCCAGACCCGCCTCGACAACGTCAACCGCATCATGCGCGAGCAGCTCACCGGCGTCCGCGTCGTGCGCGCGTTCGTCCGTGAGCGCATCGAGGAGGAGCGCTTCCGCGGCGCCAACACCGACATCATGGTCGTCGGCCGCAAGGTCGGGTCCCTCTTCGTGCTCATGTTCCCGCTGGCCATGCTCGTGCTGAACGTGACGGTCGTCGGCGTGATCTGGTTCGGCGGTATCCAGGTCGATCAGGGCAACGTGCAGATCGGAACCCTCTTCGCCTTCATGCAGTACGTCGGTCAGATCCTGATGGGCGTGCTCATGGCGACCTTCATGACGATCATGATCCCGCGCGCCGCCGTCTCGGCCGACCGCATCGGCGAGGTGCTCTCGTCGCACGACGCGCTGGAACGGCCCGCGTCACCGGTGACGGAGTTCCCCGAGCCGGGGGCGATCACGTTCGACGACGTATCGTTCACCTACCCGGGAGCCGACGCGCCCGTGCTCGAGGGGATCTCCTTCCGGGCGGCGCCCGGCGAGACCGTCGCGGTCGTCGGTTCGACCGGCTCCGGGAAGACGACCCTCGTCTCGCTCATCCCGCGGCTCTTCGACGTCACGGGCGGCTCGGTGCGCGTCGCCGGCGTCGACGTGCGCGAGGCCGACCTCGACCTGCTCTGGGGCGGCATCGGCTATGTGCCGCAGCGCTCGTTCTTGTTCACCGGCACCGTCGCCTCGAACCTGCGGTTCGGTCGGGAGGAGGCGACCGACGAGGAGCTCTGGCGCGCGCTCGAGATCGCACAGGGGCGCGATTTCGTCGAAGAGATGGAGGGTGGGCTCGAGGCCCGCATCGCCCAGGGCGGGACGAACGTCTCCGGCGGGCAGCGGCAGCGATTGGCGATCGCGCGGGCGATCGTGCGGCGGCCCGACATCCTCGTCTTCGACGACTCGTTCTCCGCGCTCGACCTCACGACCGACGCACGCCTGCGCGACGCCCTGTGGCGCGAGCTGCCCGACGTCACCAAGATCGTCGTCGCGCAGCGGATCTCGACGGTGACCGGAGCCGACCGCATCCTCGTCCTCGACGACGGACGCGTGGCCGGACTCGGCAGTCACGACGAGCTGCTCGCCGGCAACGAGACCTATCGCGAGATCGTCGAGTCGCAGCTGGGAGTCGACGCATGAGCGCCGCGGAGAACCTCACCGAAGACGAACGGCGCGAGCTCGAACTCGCCGAGCAGGCCCGGCAGAACTCCGGCGACTGGGACAGCGTCGCGCCCGGCAAGGCGGCGAAGTTCGGACCGAGCTTCCTGCGCATGATCGGGCTGCTGCGTCCCTACGCCGCGGTGTTCGCGCTGATGACGGTGCTCGGTGCCATCGGCGTGCTCCTCGCGGTGCTCGCCCCGCGCGTTCTCGGTGATGCGACCAACCTGATCTTCGAGGGCGTCGTCTCGGCGAATCTGGGTTCGCAGTTCCCCGCGGGGACGAGCCAGGCGGACGTCGTCGCCGCCCTCAACGCGGCGGGGCAGACCGACATCGCGAACATCGTCGGGGCGATGCAGAACTTCCAGGTCGGGGCGGGCGTCGACTTCGACAGGCTGAAGTGGGTGCTCGTCACCGTGCTCGCCATCTACGTCGGCTCCGCGGTGCTGACGTGGCTGCAGGGCTTCGTCATCAACATCATCATGGTGCGAACCATGTGGCGTCTGCGCGAATCCGTCGAGGCGAAGATCAACCGACTCCCGCTGTCGTACTTCGATCGCGTCCAGCGCGGTGAGCTCATCTCGCGCGTCACCAACGACATCGACAACATCACCCAGACGATGCAGCAGTCGCTCTCGACCGCGCTGACCAGCGTGCTCACGGTCGTGGGCGTGCTGTTCATGATGTTCTCGATCTCGTGGCAGCTCGCCCTCGTCGCCCTCGTCTCGCTGCCGCTCATGGCAGTCATCTTCGGAGTCATCGGTCCGCGCTCGCAGAAGGCGTTCGGTGTGCAGTGGCGCAAGGTCGGGCGGCTGAACGCCCGGGTCGAGGAGTCGTTCTCCGGCCACGCGCTCGTCCGGGTCTACGGACGCGAGCGCGATGCCCGTGAGAAGTTCGAGGCCGAGAACGACGAGCTGTTCGAAGCGGCCTTCAAGGCGCAGTTCCTGTCGGGGCTGATCATGCCCGGGATGATGTTCATCGGGAACCTGACCTACGTCGGCATCGCCGTCCTCGGCGGCCTGATGGTCGCGTCCGGGCAGCTGCGCCTGGGAGACGTGCAGGCGTTCATCCAGTACTCGCAGCAGTTCACGCAGCCGCTCTCCGAGCTGGGCGGCATGGCCGCGGTCGTGCAGTCCGGCACCGCCTCCGCCGAGCGCGTCTTCGAACTGCTCGACGAGGACGAGCAGGAACCCGACGCCGACCGGGTCGAGCCGGTCTCCGGCGGACGCGGTGTCATCGAGTTCGAGCACGTCCGCTTCGCGTACACGCCCGACAAGCCGCTCATCGGCGACCTCACATTCCGTGTCGAGCCCGGGCAGACGGTGGCCATCGTCGGCCCGACCGGGGCGGGCAAGACGACGCTCGTCAACCTCCTCATGCGCTTCTACGAGCTCGACGGCGGACGCATCCTGCTCGACGGGCAAGACATCTCCGAGCTCTCGCGGGACGACGTACGGTCGCGCACCGGAATGGTGCTGCAGGATCCCTGGCTGTTCGCGGGGACGATCCGCGACAACATCCGTTACGGGCGAGCGAGCGCGACCGACGACGAGATCGTCGAAGCCGCCGTCGCCACGCGCGTCGACCGCTTCGTGCACTCTCTGCCCGAGGGCTACGACACGGTCCTCGACGAGGACGCCGCGAACGTCTCGGCGGGCGAGAAGCAGCTGATCACCATCGCCCGCGCCTTCGTCGCGCAGCCGGCGGTGCTGATCCTCGACGAGGCGACGAGCTCGGTCGACACCCGCACCGAGCTCCTGTTGCAGCAGGCCATGTCGGCCCTGCGCGAGGGGCGGACCTCGTTCGTCATCGCGCACCGGCTGTCGACGATCCGTGACGCGGACCTCATCCTGGTCATGGAGCACGGCGACATCGTCGAGAAGGGCACGCACGACGAGCTCATCGCGGCCCAGGGGGCGTACTGGCGGCTCTACCGCTCGCAGTTCGAGCAGGCCGCTTCGGATCAGCCGGTCGGTAGTCTGAGCGAGGCGGATCTGCGCCCGACGCGAGAGTAGGCAGAGTTGAGCGGTTCGACGCCCCCGGGCTGGTACGACGACGGTCACGGCGCGTTGCGGTGGTGGGACGGCACCCGATGGACGGAGCACACGCACGCGCTCGCCCCAGCGGATGCTCCCGCCGAGGCCGAGGCCGAGGCCGAGGCTCCCGCGACCGCCGAGCCTTCGGCGACCGCCGAGCCCCCCGCGACCACCGAGGCGTCCGTGGTCGAGAGTCATCAGCTCCTCGCGGCATCCGACACCGCGTCGCCGACCGACACGCTGCCGCCGATCCCCGCCGCGCCCGACGGCTTCGCGCCGGTGCACCCGGGAGCGCCTCCGACGACGACTCCCGCACCGGCCGCGCAGCCCGGGCAGACGCCCCCCGATGGCCCGGCGACCGAGAACGCGACCGCGGGTGGACGCTCGCGCCTGTGGATCCTCTTCGTCGTGCTCGGCGTCGCCGTGGTGGGGCTCATCATCCTCGCGGCCGTCTTCATCCCGCGCTTCATCGTCGGGATCCTCGACCCCTCCGCCGGACGGCCCGACGCAGGATCGGCGCAGAGCACCGACCTGCGGGCGGCGGAAGACGTCGTCGACGCTTACGACGACGCCTGGGACGACATGGACTGCGCTGCCTATCAGGCGATCGTCACGCCCGACTTCCTCGCCAGCGGAGGCTTCGCCGACTGCGTCGAATTCACGCAGGCGGCCGCGGAGTTCAACGTCTCGGTCGACGACTACGAGGTGAGCTTCGTCTCGACGACCCGCGACGGAGACGTCATCTACGTCGAGACGGTCGAATCGTTCACCCAGACGGCCGACGCCGAGGGCGTCCCGCTCGAGAACCCCGTGCCGGGCAGCTTCTCGGCGCTGTACACCCTGGTCCCCGGGGGAGCGGGCTGGCTCATCGACGATTACGTGGAGCAGTGATGGCCGAACAGCGAGCGCCTCGCACCGCGCGGTTCTACCTGGCGTGCGCCGGGGTCGGCCTCGGCGCGGGCCTTCTCTCCGGACTCTTCGGCGTCGGCGGCGGCACCGTGATCGTGCCGCTCCTCGTGCTGCTGCTCGGCTTCGACCAGCGCCTCGCCGCCGGGACATCCCTCGCCGCGATCGTTCCCACGGCATCCGTCGGCGTCGTCTCCTACGCCCTGACGGGATCCGTCGCCTGGATCCCCGCCATCATCCTGGCGGCCGGCGCTGTCATCGGGGCGCAGATCGGCAGCTGGCTGCTCGCGAAGATCTCGCAGAACGCCCTGCGCTGGGGCTTCATCGCCTTCCTCGTGGCGGTGATCGTCATGCTCTTCATCGTGGTGCCCTCGCGTGACGCCGTCCTCGAGCTCACCTGGCCCGTCGGAATCGGGCTCGCCGGGCTCGGGCTCTTCACGGGCGTCATGGCAGGTCTCCTCGGCGTCGGCGGAGGAGTCATCGTCGTGCCCGCGCTCATGTTCCTCTTCGGCACGAGCGACCTGGTCGCCAAGGGCACGTCGCTGCTCATGATGATTCCGACCGCCATCTCGGGCACCATCGGCAACACCCGGCGCCGCAATGTCGACCTGCTCGCCGCGCTCGTCGTCGGGCTGGCCGCCTGCACGACGACCGCCGTGGGCGCCTGGATCGCGACGCTGCTCAACCCGCTCACCTCGAACATCCTCTTCGCTGCGTTCCTGACGTTCATCGCGTCGCAGATGGCGGTGCGCGCCGTGCGGGCGCACCGGGCGAAGCGAGCAGAGAAGCGCGCCGCACTCGTGACGGAGGGCCACCGGTAGAATCGGACGGTGTCCGTGAACCCCGATCTGGTCGAGCGCGTCTTCGCGCCGACCTCCCCGTACCTCGTGGGTCGTGAGAAGGTGCGCGAGTTCGCCCGTGCCGTCTTCGCGACCGATCCGCAGCACACCGACGTCGATGCGGCGCGCGCTCTCGGCTACGCCGATGTCGTCGCCCCGCCAACCTTCGCGATGGTGATCCAGGACCTGACGCTGCAGCAACTGCTCGGCGAGCCCGACTCGGGCATCGCCCTCGAGCGCACGGTGCACGCGGAACAGCGCTTCCGGTACACACGCCCGATCGTCGCGGGCGACGAGCTCGTGGCGCAGCTCAGCGTCACCGGCATCCGTGCCTTCGGCAAGGGCGCGATGGTGACCAGCGAGGCCGAGATCCGCGACGTCGAGGGTGAGCACGTCGTCACCGCCGTGTCGGTGCTGCTTGTCGGAGGGGAAGACGCATGAGCGCACTCGAAGTCGGAACCATCGTCGCCGAGCGCACCGTCGAGCTCTCGCGCGAGTCTCTCGTGCGCTACGCCGGTGCCTCGGGTGACTTCAACCCCATCCACTACCGCGACGACGTCGCGACGCGCGTGGGCCTGCCGGGCGTCCTGGCGCACGGCATGCTCACGATGGGGCTCGCCGTCGAGACGATCGTCGACTGGCTCGGCGACAGCGGTCGCATCGTCGAGTACGGCGTCCGCTTCACCCGCCCCGTCGTGGTCGACGCCGAGTCGGGCGCGACGCTGACCGTGGTCGCCAAGGTGGGCGCCGTCGACGACGATGCCGCGCGCATCGATCTCACGGTGAGCCACGGCGACACGGTCGTGCTCGGCAAGGCCCAGGTGCGCGTGCGCACCGCCGCGTGATCGTGCCCGAGATCGAGCCGCGGCCGCTCGCCGAACTGACGACGCTGCGTGCGGGAGGCGCGCCCGACCGGATGGTCGAGGCGCGCACCGTCGACGAGCTGGTGAGCACGCTGCGCGAGCTGTGGGCTGCAGGCGAGCCCTGGCTCGTCGTGGGCGGCGGGTCGAACCTGCTCATGGGGGACGAACAGTTCGACGGCACGGTCGTCGTCGTGCGCACCGCCGGCATCGACGAGCTCCCCTCGCCGCATCCCGGCCACCGGCGGCTGAGGGTGCAGGCGGGGCATTCGTGGGACGATCTCGTCGAGTACGCGGTCTCGGCCGGGCTCAGCGGCATCGCCGCGATGTCAGGCATCCCCGGAACCGCCGGCGCCGCCCCCGTGCAGAACATCGGCGCGTACGGCCAGGAGGTCGTGCAGACCCTCGTCGAGGTCGAGCTGCTCGACGAGGCCACCGGCGACGTGAGCGTCGTCCCGGCGTCCGATCTCGGTCTCGGATTCCGCACCTCGGTGCTCAAGCATCACCACGGCTCGGTCGCCGAGCGCTCGGCCGTCATCCTGTCGATCACGCTCGAGCTCGCGGACGTCGGGCACGGCGAGTTCGCCGTGCCCGGGCCACAGCTGCGCGGAGCCCTGGGTCTCGATCCCGAGGCGACCGTCACCCTTCGCTGGGTGCGCGAGACGGTGCTGTCGGTGCGGGCCAGCAAGGGCATGGTGCTCGACGACGCCGATCCCGACACCTGGAGCGCCGGGTCGTTCTTCCAGAACGCGATCGTCCCCGCTGCCTTCGCCCGGACGCTGCCCGACGCCTGTCCGCGGTGGCCGGTCGCGCCCGACCCCGTGGCGGATCGGGTCATCCCGCTGAACGAGTACTACGGGATCTCACCGACCGCCGGCACCGCCGAGCCCGACGTCAAGGTCAGCGCGGCCTGGCTCATCGAGCACGCCGGCATCGGCAAGGGGTTCGCGTTGCCGGGCTCACGCGCGGGGCTGTCGACCAAGCACGCGCTGGCGCTGACGAACCGCGGTGGGGCGACCGCCGACGAGCTGGGGGCCCTCGCGCGTTTCGTGCAGCAGCGCGTGCAGTCGGAGTTCGGCCTCATCCTCCAGCCCGAGCCGGTGCTCATCGGCGTGGAGCTCTGACCCGGCCGCCTGCCCTGCCCGGCCCGGCCCCGGCCCCTCCATCGACTCGCCAGGAAGTGCGGATGCGGGGCCGCCGGCATCCGCAGAACCTGGCGAGTCGACGGGGGAGCGGCGGTCAGAAACGTGACAGCAGGCGCCGGATGCGACGGATGAGGGCGCCGGGATCGTCGAAGTCGCGCGCGGTGACGACCGTGACCCGGTAGCCGAGGGACTCGAGCTCGGCCCGGCGTGACTGGTCTCGGCTCCACTGGCCGGGATCGCGGTGGTAATCGCCGTCGTACTCCATGACCAGCCGTGCGTCGCGGTACAGGAGATCGACGCGGGCGACGAACCGCCGGCCGTCGCGGATGACGACGTTCGTCTCGGGGCGAGGGAGTCCCGCCCGCACGAGGAGCACGCGCAGTTCGGACTCTCTCGGCGACTCGGCGCCGTCGTCGAGCAGCGTCAGGGCCTCGGCGCGGCGGACGGCGCCGCGGCTGCGACCGGCCCGGGCGTGCGCCTCCGCGAGCGCCTCGCGCGTGGTGCGCGGCCCGCGCCGGTCGAGCAGAGCATCGCCGGCGGCGACGAGCGCGCCCACGGCGACCGCCCCGCCGAGGTCGACCCAGGTGCGCTCCGGCGTCGTCAGGCGGATGCCGTCGACCTCGGCGACGTCGTCGTCGTGCAGGCCGAGCGCACGCCCGACGATCTCGGGGCGTCGGATGCGGTTCGCCGGCAGGGCCACGGCGAGGTGCGGGCGCGCCGACGCCGCGTCTCGCAGGCTGCGGGGGAGCGGCATCCCGTGGATGGCTGCAGCCGTGGGGCCGCAGAAGAACGCGTGGTCGGGCACGCGTTCGAGGATGAGCCGGAGCGTGTCGAGCTCACCGAGCGGCTCGCGCGATCGGGCACCGTGGAGCGGCCGCGTCAGGTCGAGTGCGCGCAGTCGTCCGGCGGTGACGCCGAGTTCGCGTGCCGATCCGACGAGGAACGCGGCCGGGAGCGATGAGGGAAGGTCGGTTCGTCGCATGCCCCACAGCATCCGCCGTCGCGGTGCCGCTCCGAGACCCCGCCCCCACCCCGTGGACAAGCCGCCGGCCCCCCCGTCCTGTGCAGGCTCCGCGAGCCCGCCGCCCGGTAGTCGACTCGCCAGCAACTGCGGGTGCGCGGGCGCTCCGACCCGCGTTTCGTGGCGAGTCGACGCCCGGCCGGGCCGGGGTCAGGAGAAGAGGCGCTGCAGGCGCTGAATGCCCTCGAGCAACTGCTCGTCGCCGAGGGCGTACGAGAGGCGGAGGTACCCCGAGGGGCCGAACGCCTCGCCGGGGACGACCGCGACCTCGGTCTGCTCGAGGATGAGGTCGGCGAGCTCGAGGGTCGTGTGCGCCTCGACGCCGCCCCACGTGCGGCCGAGCAGGCCGGTCACATCGGGGTAGACGTAGAAGGCGCCGAGCGGGTTCGGAACCTCGACGCCGGGGATCTTCGCCAGCTCGTCGACGATGAGGCGCCGCCGACGGTCGAAGGCGAGGCGCATCTGCTCGGCCTCGTCCTGCGGCCCGGTCAGCGCGGCGAGGGCGGCGCGCTGCGCGACGTTGTTGACGTTCGAGCTGAGGTGCGACTGCAGGTTGGCTGCGAGCTTCATGGCGTCGGACGGACCCACCATCCAGCCGACGCGCCATCCGGTCATCGCGTAGGTCTTGGCGACCCCGTTGACGAGGATGGTCTGCCCGGCGAGCTCCGGCACGGCCTCGACGATCGACACCGCGCGGGCACCTTCGTAGACGAGGTTCTGGTAGATCTCGTCGCTGACGACCCAGATACCGTGCTCGAGCGCCCACTGGCCGATGGCCGCGGTCTCTTCGGGCGTGTAGACCGACCCGGTCGGGTTGGAGGGCGACACGAAGACGAGGACCGTGGTGCGCTCGGTGCGCGCGGCCTCGAGCTGCTCGACCGTCACCTTGTACTCCTGGTCGGCACCGGCGAAGACCTCGACCGGGATGCCGTCGGCGAGGGCGATCGCCTCGGGGTACGTCGTCCAGTACGGTGCGGGCAGCAGCACCTCGTCCCCGGGGTTCACGACGGTCTGGAACGCCTGGTACACGGACTGCTTGCCGCCGTTGGTCACGATCACCTGCGAGGGCTGCACCTCGAGGCCGGAGTCGCGCAGCGTCTTCGCGGCGATCGCCTCGCGCAGCACCGGCAGGCCCGCAGCCGGTGTGTAGCGGTAGTTGGCGGGATCGGCCAGGGCGTGCTGCGCCGCCTCGACGATGAACTGCGGCGTCGCGAAATCGGGCTCGCCGGCGGCGTACGAGATGACGGGCCGGCCGGCGGCCTGCAGGGCCTTGGCCTTGGCGTCGACCTTGAGGGTCGCCGACTCGGCGATGGCGGAGAGCTTGCGGGACAGCGGTGCGCGTTCGGTCACCCTCCGAGCGTAGCGCCGGGGCCCGTCGGCTGGTGGTGGATGACGGTCATCGAGCCGCAGCCCCGACGAGGCGACCGCGCTCGGCGCGGGTCAGGGGAGGGATGGACGCGAGCAGGCTGCGCGTGTAGTCGTGCTGCGGTCGGTCGAAGATCTGTCCGACCTCGCCCGTCTCCACGCACTCGCCGCGATACATCACGAGCACGCGGTGGGCCAGGTTGCGGACGACGGACAGATCGTGCGAGATGAACAGGATGCCGACCCCGAGGCGTTCCTGCAGCTCGACGAGGAGATCGACGACCTGCGCCTGGATCGTGACGTCGAGCGCCGACACCGGTTCGTCGCACACGAGGATGTCGGGGTCGCGCATGAGCGATCGCGCGATGCCGATGCGCTGCCGTTGCCCGCCGGAGAACTGGTGCGGGAACCGGTACATCATGTCGGGCTTCATGCCGACGAGTTCGAGCAGCTCCGCCACACGGTCGCGCCGCTCCGACGCCGACCCGGTGCGCGCGACCGCGAGCGGCTCGGCCACCACATCCCGCACCCGCATGCGCGGGTCGAGTGAGGCGTACGGGTCCTGGAAGACCATCTGGATGCCCGGCTGGGCGGGCGGGCGCCGCCCGCGGGTGCGTCGGGTGATGTCGGCGCCGCGGTACATCACCGTTCCCGCGTCGCTGCTCTCCAGGCCGACGATCATCCGCGCGAGCGTGGACTTGCCGCTGCCCGATTCGCCGACGATGCCGAGGGTCTCCCCGCGGCGGAGGACGAGATCGACGCCGCCGATCGCCGCGACGGCGCGTCGCGCGAACGTGGGCCCCACCCGGAAGGTGCGTCGGAGCCCGGAGACCTCGAGCACGACCTTATCGCGCGCCGCAGGGTCGAGCACGCGCGCCGGGGCGGGATGCGGAGCCGAGGCCAGCAGTTCCCGGGTGTAGGGCTCGCGCGGTGCGGAGAAGACCTCGTCGGCATCGCCGGACTCGACGACCGCTCCGTGGCGCATGACGACCACCCGGTCGGCCACCTCGGTGACGACGCCGATGTCGTGGGTGATCAGCAGCACCGCCATACCGAGGCGTTCCCGCAGGTCGTGCAGCAGGCGCAGGATCTGCGCCTGCACCGTCACGTCCAGTGCGGTCGTCGGCTCGTCGGCGATGAGCAGCTCGGGCTCGAGTGCGATGGCCATCGCGATGAGGATGCGCTGCCGCATCCCTCCTGAGAACTGGTGCGGGTAGTCGTCGACACGGTCGGCTGCCGCCGGGATGCCGACGAGCTCCAGCAGCTCGACGGCGCGGGCCCGCGCGGCGCGACGGTTCATCCTCCGGTGAACGCGGAACACCTCGCCGACCTGGTCGCCGATCGTGAGGACGGGGTTGAGCGCCGACAGCGCGTCCTGCAGGACCATGCTCATGCGCGGACCGCGGAGCCGGCGGAACCGTTCTTCGTCGAGGGTCAGCAGGTCGGTGCCGCCGAGGCGCATCTCGTCGGCCGTGACGACGGCGGCGGCGTCGTGGATGCCCATGATCGCTCGCGCGGTGATCGTCTTGCCGGAGCCGGACTCGCCGAGCAGCGCGACGAGCTCGCCGGGGCGCACGTCGAGGTCGATGCCGTCCACCGCGCTCGTCACCGCCCCGTCCGAGCGGAAGCCGATCGTCAATCCGCGCACCCGCAGGACGGGGGCGGGGGAGGGGTCGATGTTCTGCACGCACCCATTGTTACCCCTGCGAGGTCGTCATTTGTTTCAAGAATGAAAACTATCTGCCGGATTCGCTCAGCTTTCTTGACACTTGCGCCGGATTGGCGACAGAGTCGCTGCATCACCCCCGAAGCGACGAGTGCTCGCCGGGTGCCGCTACGACCAAGGAGGACCCGTGCTCGAACCAGCAGAGCGCTACACCGGATATCAGGCCTACGACTACCTCGAGGCCGGGGTGGACTACCGCGTCTTCGACTACGCGAAGCAGATCGGCCGCGTCCCCGCGTACGGCGGGCTCGAGCTGTCGGGCTCCCAGGCCGACCGGGCGCAGCGCCTGCTCCGCGACGAGGTCGTCATCTCGCTGCACGAGCACGTCCAGGTGTTCCCCGAGAACATGGACTACCTCAAGGACCACATCCGTCAGGGCCGGGAACCCACCGGCTACGAGGGCCTGTCGCGCTCGGGCCTGACCGCGGTGTTCGACAACGGCATGGACGGTACCTGCTGCATCTCGAGCGACGCCGGGTGGAAGTACCAGGACGTGCTGTTCGACCTCGGCGTGCGCATGGCCGACCTCGCGCATCAGGACTACGTCATCA
Organism: Microbacterium sp. cf332; assembly: GCF_900102175.1. Taxonomy (GTDB): domain Bacteria; phylum Actinomycetota; class Actinomycetes; order Actinomycetales; family Microbacteriaceae; genus Microbacterium. Next base: position 1,125,188 of record NZ_FNKN01000001.1, on the reverse strand, counting down.
AGGGCGAGACGCTCGCCGACATCCGGCGCGCGCACGAGACGGGGCGCATCGCCCATGTCTTCGCGCTCGAGGCGGCGACGATGATCGAGAACGAGGTCGACCGGCTCGACGTCCTCTACGGCTTCGGCGTGCGCCAGATGGGCATCGCCTACTCCGAGGCCAACACCCTCGGCAGCGGCCTGAAGGAGCGCGGCGACGGCGGCCTCACCTACTTCGGCGAGCGTGCCGTCGCGCGGATGAACAAGCTCGGGATCGCGATCGACATCTCGCACTCCGGCGACCGCACCTGCGTCGACGTCGTCAAGGCCTCGACCAAGCCGGTGTTCATCACCCACGCGGGGGCCCGCACCGTCTGGCCCACCAACCGCATGAAGACCGACGAGACCATCATCGAGTGCGCTCGCCGCGGCGGTGTCATCGGCATCGAGGCCGCTCCGCACACGACGCTGTCGCCGTCCCACCCGAAGCACTCGCTCGAGTCGGTCATGGACCACTTCCAGTACTGCGTCGACCTCGTCGGCCTCGAGCACGTCAGCTTCGGCCCCGACACGCTCTTCGGCGACCACGTCGGTCTGCATCACGCCTTCGCCGCACAGCTGTCGCTCGGGCAGGCGCACGGGCAGGTCGAGTTCGAGGAGGTGCCCTACGTGGACGGCGTCGAGAACCCCGCCGAGGCGATGAGCAACATCATCGGCTGGCTCGTGGCTCACGACTACTCCGACGACGAGATCCGCGCCGTCGTCGGGGGCAACACCATGCGGGTCCTCGAGGAGGTATGGGTGTGACATCACACGGCAAACGCGCCGCCATCGGCGTCATCGCGGCATCCGCCGCACTAGCACTGAGCTCCTGCGCTCCGCAGGCGCCCACGGCGACGGAGGGGACGCCGGCGGGAGCCGGCGACGAGACCCTCACGATCGCCACGACGACGGACGTCGTCAACTACAACCCGCTGATCGGCAACAGCCGGAGCGATTACTGGGTGACGAACCTCATGTACCCGCACCTGCTGAGCATCGACGACGACGGTTCGAAGTCGCCGCAGCTCGCCGTCGAGTGGGGATACGTCGACGACACGACGGGGTTCTATGAGATCCGCGACGACATGACGTGGAGCGACGGTGAGCCGGTGACGGCGGACGACGTCGCCTACACGATGAACGCCGTCAAGCAGGATGCGCCCGCCGGCACCTACTACGGCCAGATGGGGAACTTCGCCTCGGCGGAGGCGGTGTCGGACACCCGCGTCGAGATCACGCTGTCGCAGCCCGACTCGTCCATCGTCGAGGAGATCGGGTTCTGGGGGAACGTCGTTCCCCAGCACGTGTTCGAGCCCGCCGGGTCCGTCGCGGAGTTCGCGAACGACGGCTCGGACGGCGGCTGGGTCAGCGCGGGTCCGTACGTTCTCACCGGGGTGCAGGTGGGTCAGTCCTACACGCTCGATCGCGTCGAGGACTACCCGCTCGTCGAGGGCGGCACGCCGATCCCCGCGCAGGTGGTGTACCGCGTCTATCCCGACGTCAACACGGAGATCCTCGCGCTGCAGAGCGGCGAGGTCGACGCCATCGCCAACTCGCTGCCGCCCGCCCAGGTCGAGCAGCTGCGCAACACCGCGGGTATCGAGGTCGTCGAGGTCACCGGCCTCGGATACGCCCACATGACCTACAACATGCAGCAGGCCGACCTGGCCAAGGTCGAGGTGCGCCAGGCGCTCGCGCACGCCGCCGACTACGAGGCGATCCGGTCCGTCGTGCTCCAGGGGCAGGCCGTCTCGACCGGGTCGAGCCCGCTGATGCCGGTGCTGTCGAAGTACTACGACGACGGCATCACCGAGTACGAGTACGACCCGGAGATGTCGCGCGACCTGATGGAGCAGGCGGGCTACACCGCCGGCGCCGACGGCATGTTCCCCGTGTCGTTCCGTCTGCTGTACTCGCTGCAGGACCCCGTGACGAGCCAGTGGGCTCAGCTGGTCAAGGACGGCGCCGCGGAGGCGGGCATCGCGATCGAGTTGCAGGGCCTGGAACGGAACACGTACCTCGCCCGGACGAACGAGGGCGACTACGACATCTACGCGGGCAACTTCGCGATCATGGACGACCCGGTGACGAACTTCAGCCTGTCGTACCTGCCCGGCGGGGCGATCAACTACACCTACGTCGACGACCCCGAGCTGAACGGCCTGATCGCCGAGGCCGGCTCGACGTTCGACGAGGACGAGAAGATCGAGCTCATGCGCGAGGCGGCACGGATCGTGCACGAACAGGTCTACGACAACGTGATGTACACGCAGAACCTGTACGTCGCGCACAGCTCGGAGTGGACCGGATTCGTCTCGAAGCCCAGCGAGCTGCTGTCGATCGTGAACCCCGAGTCGATCGCCGGCGCCTCCAAGGTCGCCGAGTAGCAGGGAGAAGGGCCGCTCATGTCCATCGCGCTGTTCGCGCTCCGCCGTTTCGGCCGGGGGCTGTTCACGATCCTGTTCGCCGTGACCGTGACGTTCCTCCTGCTGCGTCTCCTGCCCGGTGACCCGGCGCTCGCGATCGCGAGCCCGAACATGACCGACGAGACACGGGCGGCCCTTCTCACCCAGTACGGCCTCGACCAGCCGCTCATCGTGCAGTACGTGCTGTACCTCGGGCAGATGCTGCAGGGGAACCTCGGCACGAGCTTCACGCAGTCGATCCCGGTGGTCGACGTGCTGATGCAGCGGCTGCCGTGGACGCTGCTCCTGACGATGTCGGCGCTGTTCCTGACGATCGCCGTCGGCATCCCGCTCGGCGTGCTGGCCGCATCCCACCGGAACCGCTTCCTCGACCGGCTCGTGCAGGTGTTCGGTGTGACCGGGCAGTCTCTGTTCGTGCCATCGGTCGGCATCGTCCTGCTGTTCTTCTTCGGCCTCGTCCTGCGGGCGTTCCCCATCGGCGGCGCCTACGACGACGGGGTCTACGGGGTGGAGTGGTACGGGTCGGTGCTGTCGCATCTCGTGCTGCCGGTCGTCTCGCTCACCCTCATCCAGCTCGGGTCGTACGTGCTGACGATGCGGGCGACGCTGATCGACGCCCTCGGCGAGGACTACATCACGCTCGCCCGCGCGAAGGGGGTGCCGCCGCGCAGCATCCTGTGGCGGCACGCCGTGCGCAACGCTCTGCTCCCGGCGACCACGCTCATCGGACTGCAGCTCGGGTTCCTCGTCGGCGGAGCCGTCCTGACCGAGACCGTGTTCGCCTACCCCGGGATCGGACGCGGGATCTACGAGGCGGTCACGCAGCTCGACTTCCCCGTCCTCCAGGGGGCGTTCCTGCTGCTCGCGGCCACCGTCGTCGTCGCGAACCTGCTCACCGACACCGCCTACGGCTTCCTCGACCCGAGAGTGAAGACAGCATGACCGCCCCCCTTCCGGCGACCGAGGTCGTCGCTCCCGTCATCGAGACCGCCGGAGCCGACGGCAGGCGGGCCAGCAGACAGACGTGGCGGGCCTTCCGCCGTCAGCCGCTCGGCATGATCTCGCTCGCGATCCTGCTCGGCCTCGTCGTCGTGGCGTTCGCGGCACCGCTGCTCGCGCCCTACCCGGCGAGCTACGGCACCGACGTCCTGCGGGCACCGAGCGGCACGCACTGGTTCGGCACGGATGCGCTCGGTCGCGACGTCTTCGCCGAAGTGGTGTGGGGCACGCAGCAGTCGGTCCTCGTCGCGCTCGCGGCGTCGGCCATCGCGATCGCCTTCGGAACGCTCATCGCCATCATCGGCGCTTACTGGCGTCCGGTGGACGCCGTCGTCAGCGTCCTGGTCGACCTCACGCTGTCGCTGCCCGTCCTGCCGCTGATGATCCTCGTGGCCGCCCTCGTCGGGCCTTCGACGTCGACGATCATCCTCGTGGTGGCGGCGTTCTCGTGGCCCGAGGTCACCCGCCTCGTGCGGTCGCAGGCGCTCGCCGTCGTGCAGCTGCCGTACATCGACGCCGCGCGTCTCATGACGCGGAACTCGGCGTGGATCCTCGGGCGCCACGTGCTGCCCGCGGTCACACCGGTCGTCGTCGTCTCGGTCGTGGTGACCGCGTCGCGCGCGGTGCTCTCGGCCGCCGGGCTGTCGTTCCTCGGACTCGGCGATCCGACGACCTGGTCGTGGGGACGCATCCTGTTCGAGGCGCAGCAGTCGGGCGCGATGGTGAGCGCCTGGTGGCTCACGCTGTTCCCGTCGCTCGCGATCCTCGCGCTCGTCCTGTCCGCCACGCTGCTCTCCATCGCCTACAACGACGCACGGAATCCGAGAAGCCATGAACGCTGAGACCGCCTTCCGGCAGCGCCTCGCTCCCGCCGTCTACGACCGCATCCAGACCCGCCTGCGCGGCCGGCTCGACGACGAGGGGATCTCCGCGATCATCACGGACGACCCCGAGGATGTGTCGTACCTCACCGGCTTCTTCCACCACTCCGGCGAACGACCGGTCGCGGTCTACCTCGACGCCGACCGCACCGTCCTGCTCGTGCCCGCGCTCGAGAGGCAGCACGCCGAGGAGCAGTCGGCCCGAGCCGAGATTGTGGACTTCGCGGAGTATCCGGGTCTCGAGAACCCCTTCCTGCCGCTCGCTCGCGCCACACCGGAGGCCCCGCGCAGCGTCGGCATCACGACGCGCATGACCCTGCATCGCCTCGCGCTGCTGCAGGCCGCCCTGCCCGACACCGCGTTCGCTCCGACGGATGCCGTCACCCGTGCCCGCTTCGTCAAGCTGCCCGAGGAGATCGCGCTGCATCGCGAGGCGGCGCGCATCACCGATCTCATGCTCGAGACGGGGGTCGCCCTCGTCCGCGAGGCGGTCGCGGCCGGCGGCGAGCTGCCCTCCGAGGCGGAGCTCGCCGCGCACGTCGGGCGCGACGGAGTCGGACGGATGTACCGCGAGCACGCCGACGTCGTCGTCATCTCGTTCCTCGCGGGCGGACTCGTCTACGCCGCTGCGAACTCGGCCCTGCCACACGGTCTGCCGTCGTCGTACCGGCTGCGACCCGGCGACACGTTCATGCTGTCTCTGGGCGCCGCCGTGGGCGGGCGCTTCGTCGAAGGGGAGCGGACCTTCGTCCTCGGCGACCCGACACCCGAGCAGCGCCGCTACCACGACGCCGTGCGCGACGCGCAGGCCGCGGGCGGGCGCGCGATCGCCGCCGGCGTGCGGTGCGCGGACAGCAACCGCGTCTGCCTCGACGTCATCCGCGATGCGGGTCTCGGCGGGTATCTGCGGCACCGGCAGGGGCACGGGATCGGTCTCGGCATGCACGAGCCGCCCTGGCTCGAGGACGGCGATCCCACAGTGCTCGAGGAGGGGATGATCGTCTCGAACGAGCCGGGCATCTACATCCCGGGCCACGCGGGCTACCGCATCAGCGACAGCATGCTCGTCACCGCCGACGGAGCCGAGCCGCTGACGGCGTACCCGCGCTCGCTCGACGACTGCGTCATCCCGCTCTAGGCGCTACCGCGCGCCCGCCCACCGCTCGATCGGAAGGAAACCCATGGCAGACGAGACCGTGTCACCGGAGTTCGCCCGCGCGACCAGCACCGCCCAGCGGGTGCGCATCAACGACAACGAGTTGGCGGTCGAGGTGCTCGGCCCCGACGACGCGCCCGTCATCATCGCCCACCACGGGGCGCCGGGCCTGGGTTCGCGAGCCGAGCCGCGCGCGAGCTTCGGGCGGCTCGCCGACGAGTATCGCGTCGTCGTGTTCGATGCCCGTGGCAGCGGCGAGAGCGAGGGGGCCGGCACGCTGAGCCACGAGCAGTGGGCTGCAGACATCGACGGCCTCCGTGCGTGGTTGGGTGCCGAGCGCATCATCATGGCGGGCGGATCCTACGGCGGGTTCATGGCGATGGAGTATGCGATCCGCTATCCCGACCGGGTCGAGGCCGTCGTGCTGCGGGACACCGCCGCCGACAACTCCCACGCGGCGCTGGCGCGCGAGAACGCGCTCGCGAGCGACCGGGTCGAGGTCGACATGGAGAAGTTCGACCGCATCGACGAGGGACGCGTGCGCGACGACGACGACCTGCGTGACTGCTGGCGCGAGATCCTGCCGCTCTACGACTTCACCTACGACCCCGAGGCGACCGAGCGCAAGGTGCAGGCGACTCCGTACCGGTACGAAGCACACAACTACGCCTTCTCGGTGAATCTGAAGGAGTACGACCTGAAGGCTCAGCTGCCGGGCATCGGTGTCCCGACGCTCGTGACCGTAGGCCGGACCGACTGGATCACCCCGGTATCGTGCAGTGAGACGATCGCGGGACTCATCCCGGGAGCCCGGCTCGAGATCTTCGAGAAGTCGGGTCATTCACCTCAGATCGAGCAGGCGGAGGAATGGACGAGCACGGTTCGCGACTTCCTGCACGAGGTGCGTCCGGCGGCGGCGTCGGGCCGCTGATGGGGCAGCTCGTCCTCGAACGCCTCACCGAGGTCGACAAGCGCATCGTCGTCGCGCTGCAGCGCGACGGACGGGCCAGCTGGCGCGCGATCGCCGACCGCATCGGAGCGCCCGTCTCGACGGTCTCGCGGCGTGGTCAGCAGCTGCTCGCCGACGGCCTCGTGCGCGTCGCCGCCCTGCCGGCCCTGGATGCGGACGGCCCGCACGCGCAGTTCCTCGTCCGCATCAACTGCTCGCCCGGATCGCATGTCGCGGTCGCGGAGGAGCTGGTCCGCAACCCCTCCGTCCGCTTCTGCACCATCGTGACCGGCAGCTACGACATCATCGCCGAGGTGGTCGTGCGCGGCACCGCCACCCGGTACCCGCAGCTCATGCTCGACCTCCAGCCGATCGACGGGGTCGAACGGTGGCGCAGCGATCTGATCATGCACGTGTACAAGGTGAGCTACGACTGGGGGCGGCAGCTGTACGCCGATCTGCTGTCGGACCAGCCGGTCGCCACCGAGACCGACAGCGACGAGACGTGCGACCCCGATCATCTCGACGACGTGGATCGGCAGATCCTCGACGTGCTCCGCCACGACGGCCGCGAGTCGTTCCAGCGGGTCGGCGAGGTCATCGGACTCAACGAGTCGAGCGTCCGGCGGCGGTTCGATCGGATGAAGGAGCACCGTTGCGTGGACGTCGTCACGCTCGTGCAGTCGGCGGCCCTCGGGATGGAGGCCGAGACCTTCCTCTCGGTGACGGTCGCGCCCGCACGGATGGAGGCGGTGGCCCGTGAGCTCGCGCGGTACCCGTTCGTCCGCTACCTCGCCGCGACGCTCGACCAGAATTCCCTCCTGTGCGAGGTGATCACCACCTCTGTCGACGAGCTGTACTCCTTCGTGACGGACTCGCTCGCCCACCTCGATGGCGTGCTCGGCTGGTCGGCGAACATGGAACTGCTCTTCCTGAAGCGCGGGTTCATCGAGACGCCGTGGTGGCGTGCGCAGCTGCAGTCTCCGAGCGCGGACGGCGACGGCGCCTGAGCGGTTCGGTCCGCGCGGGGTCCACCGATCGGTGGACGACGGATCGACCGGATGACCTCTGCCGTGCGGGCCGCCCCTCGTGCACGCTGGAGGCATGACCACGAGAGCGAGCGCACCGACCGTAGTGCGCGGCCTGACCAAGCGCTACGGCGACCTGACCGCCGTCGACGACGTGAGCTTCGATGTGCCGGCGGGCGGCGTCTTCGCCTTCCTGGGGACCAACGGTGCGGGCAAGTCGACGACGATCGGCGCCCTGACGACCGTCATCCAGCCGGATGCCGGCTCGCTCGAGGTCGCGGGCCACGACGTGCTCACCGACGGCGATGCCGTGCGGCGGGCGATCGGGGTCGTGTTCCAGGACTCCCTCCTCGACGCCGCACTCACCGTCCGCGAGAACCTCGCGGTGCGTGCGCGGCCCTACCTCGGCTCGACGGCGGCCATCCGGGACCGCATCGATCATCTCGCCGAGATCATCGATCTGCGCGACTTCGTCGACCGTCGCTACGGACGGCTGTCGGGCGGGCAGCGTCGTCGCGCCGACATCGCGCGGGCGCTGCTCCACGATCCCGAGATCGTCTTCCTCGACGAGCCGACGACGGGTCTCGACCCCGCGAGCCGTCAGATGGTGTGGCGCACGATCCACGAGCTCCGCGAGCGCGCGGGACTCACCGTCTTCCTCACGACCCATTACCTGGAGGAGACGGAGGAGGCCGACCAGGTGTGCATCATCGATCGCGGACGCATCGTCGCCGACGGCACACCGGCGCAGTTGCGGGCGCGCTACAGCTCCAGCGTCCTGTCGCTCGTCACCGCCGGCGGAGACGAGCGGATCGCTGTGGCGGACGCCACGGAGGCGCGCCGGATCCTGACCGAACGGGGCGACGCGGTGCTCGACTTCGAGTTCCGTCACGGACGCATGGACGACGTCTTCCTCGCGCTCACCGGGCGGGCCGGCGCGGGGGAGGAGTCGCGATGAGAACCGTACGCGCCTATGTCGGCCGCAACCTCCGGCTGTTCTACCGCGACCCGCTCGGGGTGTTCTTCTCGTTGACCGGCGCGCTCGTCGTGTTCCTGCTGTACGCGCTGTTCCTCGGGCAGATGCAGGTCGACTCGCTCGCGGCGACGCCCGGCTTCGACGGCGACGCAGCGCGCGACTTCGTCGACTCCTGGATGTTCGCCGGCGTCGTCGCGGTCGCGGCGGTCACGACGCCGCTCGGCGCGCTCTCGACCTTCGTCGAGGACGCCGCGACCGGTCGGTTCCGCGACTTCCTCGTCTCCCCGGTGCACCGGGCGCAGCTCGTGCTCGGCTACCTCGGCTCGGCATTCGTGATCGGACTGATCACGACCCTCATCGTGCTCGCCGTGGCCCTCGGCTACCTCGCCGCCACCGGCGGCACCCTCCCGGACACCGGGCAGATCGCGCGGATCGTGCTGTGGACCGTGCTGTCGGTCGCGGCGTACACGGCCCTGTGGGCGTTCGTCGTGTCGTTCCTGCGCACGAGCGGGTCGTACTCCGGTCTCTCGACGCTCGTGGGGACCCTCACCGGTTTCGTCGCCGGCGCCTACATCCCCGTCGGATCGTTCCCCGACGCGGTGCGGGATGCCGTCGGCGTGCTGCCCTTCGCGCAGTCGGCGATGCTCGTCCGACGCGAGTTCGCGGCGGGGCCGCTCGACCGGCTCGCCGGCGACGCACCGGGCGCCGTGGACGAGCTCGCCCGCGTCTACGGGCTCGACCTCCAGGTGGGTACGGCGACGGTTCCGGTCGGGGTCGCGGTGGTCATGCTCATCGCGGTCGCGGTCGTCTTCACGGTGCTCGCGTCGGCGCGCATCCGTTCCCGCATCCGCTGACGCGGGCCACGCACCGGCAGGATGGACTCGTGATCAGTCGCAGATGGGTGGATGTCGCCGTCGCCGCCGTCGTGGCGCTCGGCATCGGCATCCTCGTCCTCGGAGCCCTCAGCGGTCGCGGCGCCGCCGGCTCCGCCGCGGAGCGTCTGCCGTGGGGTGCGGCCGGGCTCGGCCTGCTCGTCGCCGCCTACGTCGTGGCACGTCCGTCGGCCGGTGCGGAGGACGCCCGGCGGTTCCGGGCCTTCCTGGCGATCGCCTTCGTCGGGCTGGCGGTGATGACCTTCGCCGATCCGTCGCTCGCGACGATGCAGGTGATCGCGTATCCGCTCGTCTGGATCTTCGCGCCCGCGCGCCGCGATGGCGTCTCGGGGTCAGTCGTCGTCGGTGTCGGCATGTTCGTCGGCTATGCGGGCGGCTTCGTGTTCGCCCTCGACGCTGTCGTCGAGGCACTTGCCGTCGCGGTGCTCTCGGTGGCGTTCTCGATCGCGATGGGCTGGTGGATCACCGCCATCGCCGAGTACGGGCAGGAGCGGGCCCGACTGCTCGCGGAACTGTCTGAGGCGCAGCAGCAGGTCGAAGCGCTCAACCGCGACCGGGGGGCATCCGCCGAGCGTGAGCACCTGGCCCGCGAGATCCACGACACGCTCGCACAGACCCTCGCGGGGTTGGTGATGCTCGCGGAGCAGGCGGGCAGGCGCTCGCGCGGCGGCGATGCCGAGGGCGCCGCCGAGGCCGCCGAGCGGCTCGAGGCCGCCGCGCGCGAAGCTCTCGGCGAGGCCCGAGCGATCGTCGCGCGCACCGCGGCGGTTCCGGGCGATCCCGCACTGGGGGCGGCGGTCGAGCGTCTGGTCGAGCGTTTCCGCGCCGACACGGGATTGGCGATCGCGGTCGTCGACACACTGTCGACGGCAGCGCCGGCACCTGCCGGAGCGGCGGGGGATGAGACCATCGGCCGCGAGACGCAGGTGGTGGTGCTGCGCTGCATGCAGGAGGCGTTGGCCAATGTCCGCAAGCATGCCGGCGCCGCCCGGGTCGACGTCGGCCTGGCGCGGGACGACGACGGCTGGCTGCGCCTCGAGGTGCACGACGACGGGCGCGGGTTCGATCCGGGGTCGCCGCGCACTGGGTACGGACTCGACGGGATGCGCGAGCGGGTGGCGCTCGCCGGCGGCTCGGTCGAGGTCGCCGCGACGGCGGGCGCGGGAACGACGCTGACCGTACGGCTTCCGGCAGCGGCGGCGCTCGCATCCGGACGCGAGGCGCTGCCCGCATGATCCGGCTGCTCATCGTCGACGACCATCCCATCGTGCGTGCGGGGCTCGCGGGTCTGCTGGCCGACGAGCCGGGCTTCGCCGTCGTCGCGGAGGCTGCCGACGGCGAACAGGCCGCGCAGCTCGTCGCGCAGACGCGGCCAGACGTCGTGTTGATGGATCTCCGCATGCCCGTGCTCGACGGCGTCGCCGCGACCGCCCGCATCATCTCCGACCGCGCCGAGGCGTCGACGCCTCGGGTGCTGATCCTGACGACGTACGAGAGCGACGATCAGATCCTCGCGGCGATCGAGGCCGGGGCGAGCGGGTATCTGCTGAAGGCGGCGCCGCGCGAGGAGATCGTCGCCGGCATCCGGTCGGTCGCGGCGGGACAGTCGGCGCTGTCGCCCGCCGTCGCCGTGCGTCTGGTCGAACGGATGCGGCGGCCCGAGCCGCCCGCATCCGCCCTCACTCCACGCGAGACCGACGTGCTGCGCCTCGTCGCAGCCGGGCACGGCAACCGGCAGATCGCCGTGCAGCTGGGGATCGGCGAGTCGACGGTCAAGACGCATCTGCTGCGCGTCTACGACAAGCTCGGCGTCGACAGCCGCACCCGTGCCGTCACCCTCGCGCTCGAGCGCGGCCTCCTCCCGCCCGCCTGACCCTGCCCCCACCCCCACCCCCAACCCGTCGACTCGCCAGGAAATGCGGATGCGGTGGGTGCCCGATCCACAGTTCGTGGCGAGTCGACGATCGTTATGCCGTCGTCACCCGCGGGATGGAGGTGCGTCATAGCGTGGGGGAGAGGTGGAGTGCCGGAGGGACGAGCGGGTGCGGATGCGGGTGCGGACGATTCTGGCTGCGGGTGCGGCGACGTGTGCGGCGACGGCGCTCGTGCTCGTGCTTGCCGGGTGCGCGTCTGTGCCGCTCGGGCCTGCGCCTATCCGTGAGGTCGCGACGGTGTCCGACACGATGTCGTGTCCCGGTCTGATACCCGACCCCCTTCCCGGCGCCGGCCTCGTGCCCGAGGACTTCGACGCCGTCGCCGTCGTGGAGTGCGCGGGCGGCGTGACGCGCGAGGACGCCGACGGTGTCATCGCGGGGGCCGAGGTGGTGCGCTACGAGGGCGACCTCACCGAGTTCCTCGACGCGATGGGCGCGCCCAGCGATCCCGGCCCCGCGGCGGTCTGCTCCGCCGTCGCGTATGGTTTCCGCCCACTCTGGGCAACCGATGCGGCGGGCCGTTTCGTGCCGCTGTCGTTCCCGCTGACCGCGTGCGGCGGGCCGAAGGAAGAGGAGGCGCTCGCTGCCCTGGCTCGCCTCGACGTCATCGACCGCACGTTCTCGGGCGCCGAGCGGATCGAACTGCGCGAGGCGACAGAGGCGGGCTGTGCAACGCGTGCGGGGGTGGCCCCGCTCGAGCTCTTCGGAGGGACCTCGCCCGGCTCGTCACCGCTCGACGGTGTGACCGGAGCCCGGGTCTGCGTCTATCGAGCTGACGCCCCCGACGCCCCCGACGCGGACGCCGACGCCGGGACGCCGGTCGTCATGGGCGAGGGCGGCGTCTTCGACGGGGTGTTCTCGCTCGACGCCGCATCCGCCGGTGCCGTGCTCATGGCCGCAGCCGCACCCCCGGGCGGTGCGCACTGCGCCGAGACGGCGTCGCGATTCGTCGTGGTGCACCCGCGCATCGCCTCCGCGCCGGAGGAGTCCCACCCTCCGCTGACGGTCGAGCTCGACGGCTGCCAGCGCATCGTCGGCACCGACTTCCAAGCCCGTCGCGCCCCCGCCGGCCTCATCCCCCTCCTCCTCCTCCCGCCCCGCTGAAGCCCCCACCCCCCACCCGTCGACTCGCCAGGAAAGGCGGATGCGGTGGGTGCCGGACCCGCAGTTCGTGGCGAGTCGACGGAGGGGAGAGGGGCCTCAGAGGTACTTCGCGTAGGCGGGGAGCGTCAGGAAGGCGGGGAACTCCGCACCCAGGGCGACCTCGCGGAACAGGGCCGCAGCGTCGTCGAAGCGATCGCCGTCCCGGCGCTCGGTCTCGGCCAGCACATCCTCGACGAGGCCGTCGACCCAGGCGCGGGTGATCGGCGTCCCGTCGTCCGTCGTCCGGTCCTGGTGGATCCACTGCCAGATCTGCGAGCGGCTGATCTCGGCGGTCGCCGCATCCTCCATGAGGTCGTCGATCGCCACGGCCCCGATGCCGCGCAGCCAGGCCTCGAGGTAGCGCACCGCTACCGACACGTTGGCGCGCACACCGGCTGTGGTGATCGGCAGTCCGATGTGGCAGTCGATGAGCTCGGATGCTGCCACCTCGACGTCGTCGCGGCGCCGATCGAGCTGGTTGGGGCGGTCGCCGAGTACGGCGTCGAACTCTGCCCGCGCAACGGGGATGAGGTCGGGGTGCGCGACCCACGTGCCGTCGAAGCCGTCGCCCGCCTCGCGCCGCTTGTCTGCGGCGACCTTCTCGAACGCGGCCCGAGTGATCTCGGGATCGCGACGGTTGGGGATGAACGCGCTCATCCCGCCGATCGCGTGCGCGCCCCGGCGGTGGCAGGTCTTGACGAGCAGCTCGGTGTACGCGCGCATGAACGGCACGGTCATGGTCACCGCGCTGCGGTCGGGCAGCACGAACCGCGCCCCGCGGCCGCGGTAGTTCTTGATCATCGAGAAGATGTAGTCCCAGCGCCCGGCGTTCAGGCCCGCGCAGTGGTCGCGGAGCGCGAAGAGGATCTCGTCCATCTCGAACGCCGCGGGAAGCGTCTCGATCAGCACGGTCGCCCGGATGGTGCCGTGGGCCAGTCCCAGCCGTCGCTCGGTGAACGAGAAGACGTCGTCCCACAGCTGCGCCTCGGCGCTCGACTCGAGCTTGGCGAGGTAGAAGTACGGCCCGCGGCCGTCGTCGACCAGACGCACCGCGTTGTGGAACGCATACAGCCCGAAGTCGACCAGTGACCCCGAGGCGTCGAGCGTGCGACCGGTGCGGTCGGTCCAGGCGAGGTGCTTCTCGGTGAGGTGCCAGCCCCGCGGGCGCATGACGATCGTCGGGGTGCGCTCGGCGGTGACGGCGTAGCGCCGCCCGTCGGGACCGGTGTGCTCGAGCTCGCCGCGGATCGCGTCGCGCAGGGACAGCTGCCCGCCGATGACGTTCCGCCAGGTCGGCGAGGTGGCGTCCTCCTGATCGGCGAGCCACACCCGGGCCCCCGAGTTCAGCGCGTTGATCGTCATCTTGGGGTCGGTGGGCCCCGTGATCTCGACACGGCGGTCCTCGAGGCCGGGTCCGGCGCCCGCGACCCGCCACGAGTCGTCGTCGCGGATGTGCGCGGTGTCGCTGCGGAACGACGGGTCGGCACCGTTGCCGATCTCGAAGCGGCGCCGCATCCGGTCGGCGAGGCGGTCGTGGCGTCGACCCGCGAACCGGTCGTGCAGCGCGGCGACGAAGTCGAGCGCGTCGGGGGTGAGGATCTCGTCGAATCGCGAGTGCATGTCGCCGCGCACGGCGAGGGCGGGTTCGTGCGCCTGCACGGCGACGGGTCCCGTCCAGCTGCGTCGCCGGGTCTGCGTGTGTGTCTCTGCCGTGGTGTCTGCGATGGTCATGGTCTCGTCTCCTGGGTCTCTCCCGTCGACTCGCCAGAAGTTGCGGATGCAGAGGGCTCCGGATCGGCGTTTTCGGGCGAGTCGACGAGGTGGGGATGGGTCAGAACTGGGATGCCTCGGTCGATCCGGCCAGGGCGAGGGTGGCGCTGTCGGGGTTGAGCGCCGTCGAGAGGGCGTCGAAGTAGCCGGTGCCGGCTTCGCGCTGGTGGCGCGTCGCGGTGTAGCCGTGAGCCTCGGCGTCGAACTCCGCCTGCTGCAGCTCGACGTACGCGCTCATGGCCCGGTCGGCGTAGCCCCGGGCGAGTTCGAACATCGAGTGGTTCACGGCGTGGAATCCGGCGAGGGTGATGAACTGGAACCGGTACCCCAGCTCGGCCAGCTCGGCCTGGAACGTCGCGATCTGCGCGTCGCTGAGGTGCCGCCTCCAGTTGAAGCTCGGCGAGCAGTTGTAGGCGAGCAGCTTGCCGGGATGCTCGGCGTGGACGGCCGCCGCGAACTCGCGGGCGAGCTCGATGTCGGGCTCGCCGGTCTCGACCCACAGCAGATCGGCGTACGGCGCGAACGCGAGACCGCGTGCGATGACGGCGTCGATCCCGGGGCGCGTGCGGTGGAAGCCCTCACTCGTGCGCTCGCCGGTGAGGAAGGGGCGGTCGCGCTCGTCGACGTCGCTCGTGATGAGGTCGGCGCCGAGCGCGTCGGTGCGGGCGATCACGATCGCCGGGACGCCCGCGACATCCCCCGCCAGGCGCGCGGCGTTGAGCGTGCGGATGTGCTGCGCGGTGGGCACGAGCACCTTGCCGCCGAGGTGGCCGCACTTCTTCTCGCTCGCGAGCTGGTCCTCCCAGTGGGTGCCGGCGGCGCCCGCGGCGATGAGGGATGCCGCGAGCTCGTAGGCGTTCAGCGGTCCGCCGAACCCCGCCTCGCCGTCCGCGACGATCGGGGCGAGCCAGTCGCGCGTGCGGCTGCCCTCGGCATGCTCGATCTGGTCCTGCCGGAGCAGCGCGTTGGTGACGCGCCGGACGACGGCGGGCACCGAGTTGGCGGGGTAGAGGCTCTGATCGGGGTAGGTCTGGCCCGCGAGGTTGGCGTCGGCCGCGACCTGCCAGCCCGAGAGGTAGATCGCCTTCAGACCCGCGCGCACCTGCTGCACGGCCTGGCCGCCCGTGTATGCGCCGAGCGCGCGGACGTACTCCTCGGTGTGCAGCAGGTTCCACAGCGACTCCGCGCCGCGTCGTGCGAGGGTGGCGTCCTCGCGCACGGAGCCCCGGAGCCGGATGACGTCGTCGGCGCTGAAGGTGCGCTCGATGCCGTCCCACCGGGGGTCGCTCCGCCACAGCTCCTCGAGCTCGGCGGCGGTCTGGATCTGGTCGCCGGGCCGCAGCGGACCCGGAGCGGGAATCGTGGTCATCTCGGTCTCCTTCGTCGGAACGGGCTGCTCTGCCCGTCGTGGAGACCACTGTGGGCGAACTTGTCGGCGTGCTCCCGGCGCATCCGCAGAGAAGATCGAGCGATCTTCTGCTTTCGTGACAGAATCCCGCCATGACGCGCGAGGATGCCGTCGCCGCCGGAGGCCCGGCGCCCGACGATGAGGACATGGACGCCTTCACGATCGGTCGCCGCATCCGGCAGATCCGTACCGGGCGGGGGATGACCCTCGACGACCTCGCAGCTGCCGTCGGTCGCGCTCCGAGCCAGCTCTCCATGATCGAGAACGGTCGACGCGAACCCAAGCTGTCGCTGCTGCGGACGATCGCGCGTGCGCTCGGCTCGTCGCTCGACGCCCTCCTCGAGTCCGAAGAGCTCGATCCTCGAGCGGCGCTCGAGATCGAGGTCGCGCGGGCCATGGCGGGTCCGACGTTCCGCAGCGCCGGGATCACGCCGTTCCGCATCCCGCGCGCGGTGCCCGACGAGGCGCTTCGTGCGCTCCTCGCTTTGCAGGGCGAGATCGAGCGGCTGCACGACGAGCGCGCGGCGACCCCCGAGGAGGCTCGCCGCGCGAACATCGCCCTCCGGCGGCTCATGCGGAAGCAGGACAACCACTTCCCTGACCTCGAGCGCCAGGCGCGCGAGCTTCTCGCGGCCGTCGGACATCCCGGCGGGCCCGTCACGCAGCGCACCGCGAGCGACATCGCCGCCCACCTCGGTTTCAGCATCCACCACGTCGCGGATCTGCCGCAGACGACCCGCAGCGTGGCCGACCTCGCCCACGGGCGGCTCTACCTGTCGAGCCGGCTGTCGGGGGCCGGCCCGGCCGACCCGCGCACCGCGGTGCTGCAGGCGCTGTCGAGCCGCATCCTCGGCCACACCGAGCCGACCAGCTACGACGAGTTCCTGCGTCAGCGCGTCGAGACCAACTACCTGACCGGAGCGCTGCTGATCCCCGAGTCGGATGCCGCGCCGGCGCTGCGCGAGGCGAAGGAGCGGCGTGCGATCTCGATCGAGGATCTGCGCGACGCCTACTCCGTCTCGTACGAGACAGCAGCGCACCGCTTCACCAATCTCGCGACGCAGCACCTCGGCATCCCGGTGCACTTCCTCAAGGTCCACGAGTCGGGCACCATCACCAAGGCGTACGAGAACGACGACGTCGACTTCCCGACCGACCGCCTGGGCGCGATCGAGGGGCAGCTGTGCTGCCGCGAGTGGACGAGTCGGGCGGTGTTCGAGGTCGACGACCGCTTCAACCCCTATTACCAGTACACCGATACGGCGAACGGGACCTACTGGTGCACCGCCCGGGTCGAGCACTCGAGCGAGGGCGCGCACTCGATCAGCGTCGGTGTGCGCTTCGACGACACGAAGTGGTTCCTCGGACGCGACACGGCCCACCGCGGCGTGTCGCGACACTCGGTCGACGTCTGCTGCCGGCGCGCGCCGGTCGAGCTCGAGGAACGGTGGCGGACGTCTGCGTGGCCGAACGTCAAGACGCCCCGGACGCTGCTCGCGACCCTGCCGACGGGCGCCTTCCCGGGCGTCGACACGACCGACCTGTATGCGTTCCTCGAGGCGCACGCCCCGTCCTGATCCGCGCGGACCCCGTCGAGTCGCCACGAACTGCGGATGCGGCGGGGGTGGGACCCACCATTTGTGGCGAGTCGACGGAGGGGGATGGGGCTGGGCTGGGGGGTGGGGATGGGGTCAGGGGGAGAGGCGCAGCGCGGTCCAGACGGCGGCGCGATCGGCGAAGGTCGACAGGTCGCGGCCGAGCAGGCGCTGGGCGAGGGCGATGCGCGTGCGCACCGTGTGCCGGTGCACGCCGAGCGCGCGGGCCGTGGCCTCGTGCGCGCCGTCGTGGTCGAGCCAGGCGGCGAGCGTGGCCTCGAGAGCCGTGCCGTGCCGGGCGTCATGATTGCGGAGCGCGACGAGCTCGGCCCCGGCGCGTGCCCGGGCGGATGCTGTCGCGAGGTCGTCGAGCAGGTCGCCCGGCGCGTCCGCGACGTCGGTCGCCGCGCCCGGCAGGCCGCGATCGCGGGCGAGACGGGCGCGATCGCGGGCGGCCGGCAGGTCGGGGTCGGCGGGCGCCGCCGCGGTGCCGAGCCGCCAGGTGAGTCGCCCGGCGATCTCGTCGAGCATCGTGCGGTCGGCCGCCGAGACGATCAGGAGGACGCCGTCCGCGTCGCGACCGTAGAAGAGCCGGCCCGTCGCGGCGTGGTGATCGAGCAGCTCGCGCGACCCGGTCGGCGCGAGGGCGTCCGCGACGGCCACGGTGTACGGCGCGGCCGGAAAGCCACCCCACGCGTCCGTCGCGACGTCGCGCGCGAGCCCCAGGTGACCCTCGACCATCAGGTCCACGAGGGCGGCGCGCAGCCGGCTCCACGCCCCCGCCGTCATCCGCCGCTGCTCCAGGGCGAGCCCCGTCGTGGCGACCACGGCCGTGACGACCGCGCGGGCGTCCTGGTCGAGCTCGGCGCCGGCGGTCACCAGCACACCGCGCTGTCCGCCCGAACCGAGGGTCTGCAGGGTGACCGGGCGTCCGGCCAGACGCATCGCCGCCCCGGTGCCGCCGCCGCGCCTCAGCAGCGCCGCGGCCTCGTCGTCGACCGCGCGTCGGAGCTCGTCGTCCGCCGCCCATCCCGGTGCTGCGTGAGCGTGGGTGCGGGCTCCCGACGCGTCGTAGAGTCCGACCCACGCGTCCAGCTGGCGTGCCAGCTCGGCGAGGGTCGCGTCGAAGCCGTCGGGACGCAGCGCCGCGAGCGCGAGGGAGCGTTGGGCGTCGAGCGCCCAGCTGCGCCGCGCGTAGGCCTGAGCCGCGATGGCCTCGGCCGCCGCGCGCGCGACGGCGATGAAGGGCGTCCGGTAGGGCACCTCGAACAGGGGCATGCCGACGGATACGCACGCGGCTCGCAGCGGATCGGGGATGCCGTCGCGTACGACTTCGGTGCCGAAGCCGAGCCCCCGCACGCCGCGGTCGCGCAGGCGCCGGACGTACCCGATCGCCGCGTCGTCGGCATCCGCTCCGGCATCGCCGGCGAACTGCGTGCCCGTCGTGAGCAGCACCACCTCCTCGGAAAGGAAGGGCGTGGGGTCGGCGAGGTCCGAGCTGTGCACCCACCGCACCGGCAGATCGAGCGCAGCGTCGTCGGCCGGCGTCGCGAGGTGCAGGTCGAGCTCGCGACGCGCGAGGAGAGCGCGGATCGTGGGCGGGGCGGCGGCGGCAGCGGGCATCGGCATCCTGTACGACGCGTCGATAAGAGGTGCACTCACTGTACAGCCCGGCGAATGCGAGCCGGGGGAAAGCCGTCTTACTGTCGCGGGATGAGCACCTCGACTCCGACGCCGACCATCCCCCTCGGCGGCCCGACCCTCCCGCAGGAGCGCCGCGTCGTCACCGCGATCCCCGGACCCCGTTCGGAGGAGCTGCTGGCCCGCAAGGCCGCCGCCGTTCCCGCGGGAGTAGGGCACACCGCCCCGATCCACGCTGTCGCCGCGGGCGGGGGCGTCGTCGTCGATGCCGACGGGAACTCCCTCATCGACCTCGGCTCGGGTATCGCGGTCACCTCGGTCGGCAACGCGCACCCCGCTGTCGTCGCGGCCGTGCAGGCGCAGGTGGCGCAGTTCACGCACACCTGCTTCATGATCTCGCCGTACGAGTCGTACGTCGCGGTCGCCGAGGCGCTGAACCGGCTGACCCCCGGCGACCACGAGAAGAAGACGGCCCTGTTCAACTCGGGCGCCGAGGCCGTCGAGAACGCCGTGAAGATCGCCCGCAAGGCGACCGGCCGCTCCGCGGTCGTCGCGTTCGACCACGGTTACCACGGTCGCACCAACCTCACGATGGCACTGACGGCGAAGTCGATGCCCTACAAGAGCGGCTTCGGACCCTTCGCGCCCGAGGTCTACCGCGCTCCGCTGTCGTATCCGTTCCGCGACGGACTCTCGGGTCCGGATGCCGCGGCCCGGGCGATCTCGCAGATCGAGAAGCAGATCGGAGCCGACAACCTGGCGGCCGTCATCATCGAGCCCATCCAGGGCGAGGGTGGCTTCATCGTTCCCGCCGACGGCTTCCTGCCTGCGGTCGCGGACTGGTGCCGCGAGAACGGGGTCGTCTTCATCGCCGACGAGGTGCAGACCGGGTTCGCCCGCACCGGCGCCATGTTCGCCAGCGAGCACTTCGGCATCGTCCCCGACCTCATCACGACCGCGAAGGGCATCGCCGCGGGCCTGCCGCTCGCTGCCGTGACCGGTCGCGCCGACCTCATGGACGCCTCTCACCCCGGCGGGCTGGGCGGCACGTACGGCGGCAACCCGGTCGCCTGCGCCGCCGCGCTCGCCTCGATCGACGCGTTCGAGAACGACGGCCTGATCGAGCGCGCTCAGGAGATCGGCTCGCTCCTGACGGGGCGGCTGACCGCGCTCCGCGAGAGCGACCCCCGCGTCGGCGACGTGCGCGGTCTGGGTGCCATGATCGCCGCGGAGTTCGTCGACCCGACGACCGGCGCGCCCGACGCGGCGCTCACGTCCGCCGTCGCAAAGGCCTGCATCGCCGAGGGCGTCATCGTGCTCACGTGCGGCACCTACGGCAACGTCATCCGGTTCCTGCCGCCGCTCTCGATCGGCGACGAGCTGCTCCA
Organism: Microbacterium sp. cf332; assembly: GCF_900102175.1. Taxonomy (GTDB): domain Bacteria; phylum Actinomycetota; class Actinomycetes; order Actinomycetales; family Microbacteriaceae; genus Microbacterium. The sequence continues at coordinate 1,104,981 of NZ_FNKN01000001.1, read as the reverse complement.
CGAGGGCCTCGACGTCGTCGCCGCCGCGCTCGGACGGCTCTGAGCGTGGCCGCCCCGAGCTCCAGCGGCTGGGAGAACCCGGTCTCGCCCGAGACGTCCGCCGGGCTCGGGGCGGTGACGAAGGCGCGCTCGAACAAGCTGCGCTCCCGTCACGTCACGATGATCACCCTCGGGGGGATCATCGGCGCGAGCCTGTTCGTCGGCTCCGGCAACGTGATCCGCACCGTGGGGCCCGCCGCCGTGGTGTCGTATCTCATCGGCGGTCTGCTCGTCTTCCTGGCGATGCGGATGCTCGGCGAGATGGCGGCTTCGCGTCCCGCCATCGGCTCGTTCATGGAGTACGCCCGGGTGGGTCTCGGCGACTGGGCGGCCTACCTCGTCGGGTGGCTGTACTGGTACTTCTGGGTCGGTGTGCTCGCCTACGAAGCGGTGCTCGGCGGCGAGACGATGCACACCTGGTTCCCCGCCGTGCCGTCGTGGGCGTGGTCGCTCGTCCTGCTCGCCGTGTTCGTCGGCACCAACGTCATCTCGGTGCGGACCTTCGGCGAGGTCGAGTTCTGGCTCGCGAGCATCAAGGTCCTCGCGATCGTCGTGTTCCTCGGCGCGGGCATCCTCTTCGCCCTCGGGCTGTGGCCCGACGCGACCTTCGCCGTCCCGAACCTCTGGGAGCACGGCGGGTTCGCCCCCAACGGCATCGGCGTCGCGTTCACGGGGGTCGCGCTGGTGATCTTCTCGTACTTCGGAACCGAGATCGCCGTCATGGCCTCGGCCGAGTCGGTCGACCCAGCCAAGGGCATCAAGCAGGCCACCAGCACCATCATCTGGCGCATCCTGCTGTTCTTCGTGGGCTCGGTCCTCGTGATCGTCGCCGTCGTGCCCTGGGACGAGCTGCCCGCGCCGACGGACGTCGCGAACGCGCCGTTCACCGTCGCGCTCTCGCGGTTCGGCATCCCCGGCGCGGACGTCATCATGCAGCTGGTGATCTTCACGGCCGTCATCTCGGTGCTGAACTCGGGCCTCTACTCGGCCTCGCGGATGTTCTCGGCCCTCGCCGAGAAGGGCTTCGCGCCGAAGGCGGTCGCGAAGAAGTCGCGCAACGGCGTGCCGATCATGGCGCTGCTGGCATCCACGATCGGCGGGCTCATCGCCACCCTCGTGAACTTCATCGCCCCCGGCTCGGGCATCTTCGACTTCATCATGAACTCGGCGGGCCTCGTCGCCCTGTTCGTGTACGTGTTCATCGCCCTCACGCAGATGCGGCTCCGGCAGCGGATGACGCCCGACGAGGTCGCCGCGCTCAAGCTGAAGATGTGGCTGCACCCGTGGCTCAACATCCTCCTCGTCGTCGCGATCGCGGCCGTCGTGGTCGTCATGCTCACGACGGAGTCGGGCCGATCGCAGGTGTGGACGAGTCTGATCGCGACCGGTGTACTACTGGTGTTCTGGCCGCTCGTGCGTCGCAACCTCCGCGCGCGTCGGCTCGACCGGGAGAGTGTCGTCCCGGTCTCGGGTTCTGCCAACGAAGGAGTCGGAAATGACTGAGATCACCCGTGACGTCGCGATCGTCGGAGCCGGCGCGGCCGGGCTGACCGCGGCCAACGATCTGCGCAAGGCCGGCCTGTCGGTCGTCGTGCTCGAGGCCCGCGACCGCGTCGGCGGACGGCTGTGGACCGACGAGATCGACGGTGCCCTGCTCGAGCTCGGCGGGCAGTGGGTCTCACCCGACCAGCACGCGCTCATCGAGACCCTCGCCGACCTCGGACTCGACACCTACTCGCGCTACCGCGAGGGGGACAGTGTGTACGTCGGCGCGGACGGCGAGGCGAGGCGCTTCACGGGCGAGATGTTCCCGGTCGCCCCCGAGACCGAGCGCGTCATCGACGAGATCACCGCGCGCCTCGATGCCATGGTCGCCGAGATCGACCCCGACCGCCCGTGGGCGCACGAGAAGGCGGCCGAGTGGGACCGCATCTCGTGGGACGCCTGGCTGCGCGAGCAGACCGACGACGACGAGGCCGTGCGCAACCTCGCCTTCGCGACGGGATCGGCCATGCTGACCAAGCCGACGCACACCTTCTCGCTGCTCCAGTCGCTGCTCATGGCCGCCTCGGCGGGGTCGTACTCGCACCTGGTCGACGCGGACTTCATCCTCGACAAGCGCGTCGTGGGCGGTCTGCAGCGGGTGCCGCTCCGACTCGCCGAACGCCTCGGTGAGGACGTGCTGCTCGAGCAGCCGGTGCGCTCGATCGAGTACTCCGGCTCCGGTGCCGTCGTCCGCACCGACGAGCTGACGGTTCGCGCGCGTCACGTCGTGCTCGCGCTGGCCCCCGTGCTCTACAACCGCATCTCGTTCTCGCCGCCTCTGCCGCGCCTGAAGCACCAGATGCACCAGCACTTCTCGATGGGCTTCGTCATCAAGGTGCACGCCGTCTACGACCGGCCGTTCTGGCGCGAACAGGGACTGTCGGGCACGGCCTTCAGCCCGTACGAACTCGCCCACGAGGCGTACGACAACACCAACCACGGCGACGAGCGCGGCACCCTCGTCGGCTTCGTGTCCGACCAGAACGCCGACGACCTCTTCCGTCTCTCCGCCGACGAGCGGCGCGAGCGCATCCTCGAGTCGCTGTCGCACTACTACGGTCCCGAGGCGAAGAACCCGGTCGTGTACTACGAGAGCGACTGGGGCAGCGAGGAGTGGACGCGCGGCGCCTACGCCGCGAGCTTCGACCTCGGTGGTCTGACCCGGTACGGCGCCGAGCAGCTCGAGCTCGTCGCGCCGCTCCACGTCGCCTGCAGCGACCTCGCGGGGCTCGGCTACCAGCACGTCGACGGCGCGATCCGGATGGGCCACCGCGTCGCCGACGAGATCCTCGCCGCGGACCGGGCATGAGCGCCTCGGCATCGGCCGACCGCATCGTCGTGGGGTACACCGCGACGAAGGCGGGACGGGATGCCGTGGCCTTCGCGAGTCGTCTCGCGTCGGCGTCGGCGGCATCCCTGCACCTCGTGCTCGTGCTGCCCGCCCAGAAGCCGGGTGTCGTGCCGCCCGACGCCGGCTACGAGCGCCTGCTGCGCGAGCAGGCTGCGGGCTGGCTGCGGGAGGGCGCCGAGGGGGTGCCCGACGGCATCCCGCACCGGGCGCATGTCCGCTACGGCGAGTCCGTCGCGGCGGGACTCGTCGACACCGCCGACGAGCTCGGAGCCTCGCTCATCGTCGTCGGCGCTGCCGACGGCGGTCATCGCGGGCGGCACCGCCTCGGCACGACGACGACCGAGCTCGTGCACTCCTCCGACGTGCCCGTCGCGCTCGTGCCCCGCGGCGCTCGTCGCGTGCCCGCGGAGACCGGCATCACGCGCCTCACGGCGGCCGTGGGGGAGCGCGAGGGGACCGAGCTGCTCGTGGCGGAGACGATCCGCCTGGCCGCCGCCGTCTCGACCCCCGTGCGACTGCTGTCGCTGGTCGCCCTCGACCTGCCCGCGGGCCTCGACACCGGTGCGATCCGCACGGTGGGAGAGACCCACGCGCAGGAGGTGCTCGACGAGGTCCGCTCGGCGCTTCCCGCCGAGACCGACGTGTCGGCCGTGGTCGCGGCGGGTGAGGGGATCGAAGACGCCGCCTCGCACCTGGAGTGGGAGGCGGGCGAGGTCGTGCTCGTCGGGTCGAGCCGTCTTGCTCAGCCGCGCCGTCTCTTCCTCGGCTCGACGGCCGCGCGGATGCTGCGCGTCGTGACCGCCCCCATGATCGTGGTGCCCCGCACCCGCAGCGAGCGCGAAGGAGCGAGCGCATGACCCGTGCAGACGAGACAGGCGTGCCCGCGGGCGACCCCGTCACCGGAGGTATCTCCCGCAAGGGCCTGAGCGCGGGGACGGTCGGCCTCATCGGCGCCGTCGTCATCGGCATCTCGTGCATCGCGCCCGCCTACACGTTCACGGCGGCCGTGGGCCCGACAGCGTCCGTCGTGGGCACGCAGGTGCCCGCGATCGTGCTCGTCGGGTTCATCCCGATGCTGCTCGTCGCGTTCGGCTATCGCGAGCTCAACAACCGGATGCCCGACTCGGGCACGAGCTTCACCTGGGCGACGCGCGCCTTCGGCCCGTGGATCGGCTGGATGGCGGGCTGGGGACTCGTCGCCGCGACCATCCTCGTGCTGTCCAACCTCGCGGGGGTAGCGGTCGATTTCCTCTTCCTGCTCATTGCCCAGCTGACGGGGCAGGAGTCGATCGCCGGGCTCGCGTCGATCGTCTGGATCAACGTCCTCGTGTGCGTGCTGTTCGTCGCCGGCGCGACCTACATCTCGTACCGCGACATGCAGACGACGCAGAAGCTCCAGTACGGGCTCGTCGCCTTCCAGGTGGTGGTGCTCGTGCTGTTCGCGGTCGCCGCCATCGTCGAGGCCGTCTCGGGCAACGCGTTCGACGCGACGGCCTTCGACTGGTCGTGGTTCAACCCGTTCGCGGTGCCGACGTTCAGCGCGTTCGCCGCGGGTCTGTCGCTGTCGATCTTCATCTTCTGGGGGTGGGACGTGACCCTGACGATGAACGAGGAGACGAAGGACCCCGAGCGCACGCCCGGCCGGGCGGCCACCATCACGGTCGTCATGATCGTCGCCCTCTACCTGCTGCTCGCGATCGCGATGATCATGTTCGCCGGCGTCGGCACGGGAGAGCTGGGCCTCGGCAACGAGGACATCCAGGAGAACGTCTTCTTCCACCTGTCGGGCCCGATCCTCGGCCCGCTGGCGTTCCTCGTCTCGCTCGCGGTGCTCACGAGCTCGGCCTCGTCGCTGCAGTCGACCTTCGTCGGACCGGCCCGCACCCTGCTGGCCATGGGCCACTACGGCGCCCTGCCCGAAAAGTTCGCCAAGGTCAGCCCGCGGTTCTTCACGCCCGGTTACGCCACGATCGTCTCGGCCGTCGTCGCCTCGGGGTTCTACGTCGTGATGCGCATCGTCAGCGAGAACGTGCTGTGGGACACGATCCTCGCGCTCGGCATGATGATCTGCTTCTACTACGGCCTCACCGCGTTCGCCTGCGTCTGGTACTTCCGCAAGCAGTGGTTCGACTCGGTGCGGAACGTCTTCTTCACGTTCCTGTTCCCGCTCGTGGGCGGCGTGATCCTCGCGGTGCTGTTCGTCACGACCCTCATCGACACGATGGACCCGGCCTACGGCAGCGGCTCGCAGGTCGGCGGCGTGGGCCTGGTGTTCATCCTCGGCGTCGGGGTCATCCTCGTCGGTGTCGTCGTGATGGTGTGGCAGGCCGTGAGGCGCCCCGCGTTCTTCCGGGGCGAGACTTTGACCAAGGACGCGCCGGTCAGCCGGCGCTCGAGAGGAGTGGCGCGATGACGCACGAGGACGAGACACGACTGCTGGCGGGAATCGAGCGAGGGCTCTTCATCGGCGGCGAGTGGGTGGACGCGGAGGGCGGCGCGACGTTCGCGGTCACCGATCCCTCGACGGGCCGGACGCTGATCGAGATCGCCGACGCGTCCCCGGCCGACGGCATCCGTGCCCTCGACGCGGCCGTCGCCGCTCAGGAAGCGTGGGCCGCCACCGCTCCGCGGGTCCGCAGCGACATCCTCCGCCGCGCGTTCGACCTCGTGCAGGAGCGCAAGGAGGACCTGGCGCTGCTGATGACCCTCGAGATGGGCAAGCCCCTCGCCGAGGCGCGCGGCGAAGTGGGCTACGGCGGCGAGTTCCTGCGGTGGTTCAGCGAGGAGGCGGTGCGCATCACGGGACGCTACGGCCTGAACCCCGAGGGCACCGGTCGGATGGTCGTCTCGCAGCGGCCCGTCGGCCCCTCGTTCTTCATCACGCCGTGGAACTTCCCGCTGGCGATGGCCACGCGCAAGATCGCCCCCGCCCTCGCCGCCGGGTGCACCGTCGTCGTGAAGCCGGCGGCACTCACGCCGCTGACGACGACGCTGTTCGTGCAGATCCTGCAGGAGGCCGGCCTGCCGGCGGGCGTGGTGAACATCGTGAACGCGACGCGCGCGAGCGAGGTCGCCGCCCCGATCATCGCCGACCCGCGGCTGCGCAAGCTCTCGTTCACGGGGTCCACGCCGGTCGGTCGCAAACTCATCGAACAGGCCGCGGAGGGCGTGCTGCGGGTGTCAATGGAGCTCGGCGGCAACGCGCCCTTCGTCGTGTTCGACGACGCCGACCTCGATTCGGCCGTCGAGGGCGCCATGCTCGCGAAGTTCCGGAACATCGGGCAGGCGTGCACGGCGGCCAACCGCTTCATCGTGCACGAGTCGGTCGCCGACGAGTTCGCCGACCGGCTCACCGAGCGCGTCTCGGCGATGCGGATCGGCCGCGGCACCGAGGACGGCGTGCAGATCGGACCGCTCATCGACGAGAAGGCCGTCGCCAAGACGGGCGCACTCGTCGACGACGCGGTCGCGCGGGGCGCCACGGTGCGCACCGGCGGCTCGGCGATCGACGGCGAGGGCACCTTCTTCGAGCCGACCGTGGTCACCGAAGTCGCTGCGGGCAGTGACATCCTCCGCGAGGAGATCTTCGGGCCCGTGCTCGCCATCGCGACCTTCGCCGACGAGGACGAGGCGGTGCGACTCGCGAACGACACCGAGTACGGACTGGTCTCGTACGTCTTCACCCGGGACCTCGCCCGGGGCCACCGGATGATCGACCGGCTCGAGACCGGCATGATGGGGCTCAACGTCGGGGTCGTCTCGAATGCCGCGGCCCCGTTCGGAGGGGTCAAGCAGTCGGGTATCGGACGCGAGGGCGGGCTCGAGGGAATCCACGAGTACCTGTCCACGAAGTACACCCTGATCCCGGCCGACTGAGCTCACGAACGACCGAGCACACGAAGGAGAACCGATGAGCACGTATGCCGTGACCAACCCCGCCACCGGCGAGACCCTGGCGACGTACGACCCCGCCACCGACGCCGACGTCGAGCACGCTCTCGCCGCCGCCGACGAGGCCTACCGCACGTGGACGCGCGTGGTCGCGCCCGCCGAGCGCGCCGCGCGTCTGCGGCGCGTCGCCGAACTGCACCGCGAGCGCCGCGACGACCTCGCCGCCATCATCGTTCGCGAGATGGGCAAACCGCTCGCCGCGGCCGAGGGCGAGGTCGACTTCGCCGCCGACATCACCGCGTACTACGCCGATCACATCGACGAGATCACGGGCGACAGCCCCATCCCGATCGAGGGCGACGGCACCGCCGTGATCCGGCGCAGTCCGCTCGGCGTGCTGCTGGGCATCATGCCGTGGAACTTCCCCTACTACCAGGTCGCCCGTTTCGCGGCCCCGAACATCGCGGTCGGCAACACGATCGTGCTCAAGCACGCCCCGCAGTGCCCCGAGTCGGCCGCGGCGATCGACGACATCTACCGCGACGCGGGCTTCCCGGCCGGCGTGTACACCAACCTCTACCTGAGCAACGATCAGGCCGCCGACGTGATCGCCGACCGGCGCGTGCAGGGCGTGTCGGTGACGGGCTCGGAGCGTGCCGGGGCCGCGGTCGCCGAGATCGCCGGGCGCAACCTGAAGAAGGTGGCCCTCGAGCTCGGCGGATCCGATCCGTTCATCCTGCTGTCGACCGACGATCTGGATGCCGCGGTCTCGGCGGCGGCCGAAGCGCGGCTCGACAACGTCGGCCAGTCCTGCAACGGGGCGAAGCGCTTCATCGTGATCGACGGGCTCTACGACGCCTTCGTCGAGAGGTTCGCGGATGCACTCGCCGGCGCGAAGGTCGGCGATCCGTTCGCGGACGACACGGTGCTCGGCCCGCTGTCGTCGCTGACCGCTGCGGAGCGTCTCGCCGAGCAGGTCGACCGCGCGGTCGCGCAAGGGGCGACCCTGGTCACGGGCGGTAGCCGCGACGGAGCCTTCTATCCCGGAACGGTCCTGACGGGCGTCACGCCCGACATGGACGCCTACCGCGAGGAGTTCTTCGGTCCGGTGGGCGTCGTCTACCGCGTCGCCGACGAGGCCGAGGCGGTCGAGCTGGCGAACGACACCCCGTTCGGCCTCGGTTCGTACGTGTTCACGACGGATGCGGATCAGGCGGCGCGCGTCGCGGACGCGATCGACGCGGGCATGGTCTACATCAACCTCGTGCTCGCCGACGAGGCGGGCCTGCCGTTCGGCGGGGTCAAGCGCAGTGGCACGTCGCGCGAGCTCGGCCTGCTGGCAGCCGACGAGTTCGTCAACAAGAAGCTCATCCGCACCGGACCCTGATCCGGCTCGCAGAGGCACGAGGGGCGCATCGAGCTGATCGGTGCACCCCTCGGTGTCAGGCGTGTGGTCAGGCGGGTCATCAGGCTTCGAGCAGGGCGCGTACCTCGGCGGCCTCGGCGGGGCGGCCCAGCGCGTCGTACACGTCGCCGAGCTCGCCTGCAGCCACCTGCAGGAGCGGCGGTATCGCCGCCGCTCGCTCGATGACCGACCGGTACAGCGGCACCGCGTCGGCGGGGCGGGCGTTCTGCGTGAGCACGCGGGCGGCGAACAGTTCGGCGGCACCCGCGGATCCGCCGTCGCCGATCTCGGCGAAGGCGTCGGCGGCTTGCAGCGCGGTCGCCACGGACTCGTCGGGACGGCCGAGCATGACGAGCGCGCGGGCCCGCGAATCGGTGATGTCGGCGACGAGCCAGGGGGCGCCCAGGGCATCCGCGATCTCACGCGCCTCGTCGAGGGCGGCGATAGCGTCCTCCTCGCCCCGCGCCGCACGCACCTGGCCCTCGGAGTGGCGCGCCTCGGCGAGCAGCGCGGCCTGGTCGGGGTCGGACCGCGCGATGGCGACGGCGGTCTCGAGCGAGCCGAGCGCGTCGTCGAGCTCGCCGAACCGGTGCAGCAGGCGCCCGTGCGACAGAAGCGCGTTGGCTCGGCCGGCCGGCGCCCCGCCCTCGTCGAAGAGCTCGGCCGCGAACTCCCAGGCCCCGACGGCGCGCCCGGGCTCGCCGGCGTCCTCGAACGCGCGGGCGAGCAGCATGAGCGTCTGAGCGCGTGAGGCGGCGGGTTCGTCGCGGTCGGTCTCGTCGGTGTATACGGTCACCAGCAGCTCGGCGGCCTCGTCGGCCGAACCCGAGGCGAGGAGCGCCCGCGCGAGCCGGTACCGCACCCCGGTCGCGGGGTCTCCGGCTTCGCTTGCGGCGCTCTCGGCGAAACGGTAGCGCGCGACGGCCTCCGCCGGCGCTCCGGCGTCTTCGGTGAGGGCGGCGGCCAGGACGTACGCTCCCGCCAACACGCTGCGAGCATCGAGCTCGACGAGGATGCGGCAGAGCTCGTCGGCGTCGGCTGCGCCCTCGGCGAAGCGCTCCTGACCGCCGCGGGTGCGAGCGCGCAGCCCGAGGAGCCGAGCGCGCATCCCCGCGCCGAGATCCCGGTCGTCGAGCGCGGCCGCGATCGTCGCGGTGCACGCGTCGAGCTCGCCGACGGCGCCGAGGAACGACGCGCGGGCGAGCGCCACGGTGTGCCGCAGGCCGTCGTCGGCGAGAGCGGCGGCTCGGTCGGCGGCGTCGTCGAGCAGCGCGCGCGCACCCTCGGCGTCGGCCTCTGCCGTCGCCACCGCGAGCACGACCGCGACGGCGACACGCGAGCGCGGCGGCAGGCTCTCGGCGTCGGCCGACAGCGCACGCAGGGTGTCGACGTCTTCGGGGGTCGTACGGCCGGCCAGTGCGAGCCCGGCGCGCCGCTCGACGTCCGCCTCGTCGTCCCGGCCATCGGCATGGAGCGCCGCGATCCGGGCCTCGTGCGCCGCGAGGGCACCGTCGATGTCGTCGCGAGCGAGCAGCGCGCTGCGGCGGATGGATTCGAGCTGCGGCCGCTGAGCCCCGGACGCCTCGGGGATGGCCGCCTCGGCGGCGGCGAGGGCCTCGACGGCACCGTAGTCGCCGAGATCGATGGCGCGCTGGACCGTCTCAGCCGAAGACCGTACCGCGATCGGAGCCGCACGCGGCAGCAGCGGCTCTGCGGACAGAGGCAGCGCGTACCGCTCGCGTCCGACGGCCCAGGCGCGATCGAGTCGCCGTCGGTGACCGTCGGTGCCGTCGCGGCGGTCGAAGGCGCTCGCGATCCGCTCGGCCTCGGCGCGCATCACCGCGGCGAGCTCGGCGGCGTGCCAGGGCCCGTCGTGCACGCCGAAGAAGCCGCGCAGCCGATCGGAGTCGGCTCCGCGGACGACGGTGCCGGCGTGACCGGCGGCGCTGACGGCCTCGAGCGCGACCGCGAACGCGGCGAGGGCGGAGAGGTGGCCGTCGACCCCGAGGGAGTCGTGCGCCAGCCAGTCGAGGTGGCGTTCGACCAGCGACAGCGCCCGCGCTTCGTTGCCGGTGATCGCGCAGAAGACGATGTTGTCGGCGACGATCGCGAGGTTGTCGGCGTTGTCCTTCGCGAGACGGTAGCTGCGCAGGTGCGCGAGGCGGGCCTTCTCGAACTCGCCGGTGTGCAGGTACGGCACGAGCGAGCGGGCGAGGGCGTGCTCGGGCTCTTCGCCGCACGAGAGCTCGCCCTCGACGAGCTCCTCGACCAGGCGGATCGCCTCGCCCTCGCGATCGGTGTCGATCAGGAAGCCGGCGACGACGCTGCGGACGCAGGCCTCGCAGTGGCTGTGGCTGTCGCGGGGGGTCGTCTCCAGCTGTGCGCGCAGTCGTTCCGCCTCCTCGAGGCGGCCGGCCATCCAGGCCGTCTCGAAGCGGGCCATCAGCACTCCGCTCTGCCCCAGCCCGGCCGCGCGATAGTGCGACTCCATGTCGTCGAGCACCGCAGCGATCTGCTCGCGATCGAACGCCGGCGAGCTCGCCAGGCTGTCGGCCATCCACTTGAACTGCCACATGAGATCGGCCGTCTCGTCGCCGAGGTCGGCGGGGAAGCGGCCACGATCACCGTCGTGCTTCCCGAGGCACCAGGCGAAAGAGGTGAGCATCGTCTCGGTGTCGCCCGTCATGCACGCCGACGAGGTCAACCGCATCCGCGCCCGGTATTCGAGGGGCTCGTCTCCGGCTTCGACGGCGAGCGAGATCGCCTCGTCGATGAGGGCGCGCTCCTCCGGGCCGACGGGGGTGCGGTCGATCTGCTCGAACAGGTCGAGGATGCGGTCGCTGCTCATGCTGTCCTTTCGTGAGGCGCGAGGTGCGCGAGCGGAGGGGATGTCGCGAAGAGCGACCCGGTCAGGAGGACGGACGCGCGGAGAGCTCGACGAGCGCACGGAGAGCGTTCGTCATGAGCACGCGGTCGTCGCCGCTCAGCGGCCGCTGCGCCGCGAGGAGGGCTTGCACGTAGAGCAGGTGCACCGTGCGGGCGAACGCGTCGTCGCCCGGGACTCCGAGCAGGGAACGGGTGACCGGGCTCTTCCAGTTCAAGCAGAGCCGCACGCCGGTCGTCGCGGCCTCGTCCGCGGCGCCGGGGCGCAGCCGCTGGGCGGTGGCGTCGATGCGGTCCATCACGCTGCCCCACAGCGGGCTCCCGACCGAACGGGCACGGCTGCGGTCGATCGCGCGCAGCGCATCCGCGCCGGCGAGGTAGACCGCGGGGATCTCGTCGGTGTCGATCGAGCGGACCACGACGGTGCATCCCACCGTGGCGAGTGCCGCCGTCGCGCGCGCCTCGAGCCCGAGCACCCGCTCCCGGTCGTCGAGCGGCGGCGGGTCGAGCCGGTCGAGCTCGTCGAGGACGTCGACGTGTTCGACCGCGACGCCGTCGAAGACGAGCGGGAACAGACGCACGAGCTCCGCGTCATACAGATAGCCGCCGTTGACGAGGGGCTCACGGGGGTCGGCGATCCCCGCGACCTGCCGGTACTCGTCGACGGTCTCGACATAGCGGATGCGGGAGTGACGGCCGACCAGGTCGCCGACGCGCATCCGGCCGTGCGTGGTCTCGACGCTCAGCCACCGCACGATAAACGCCGCGAGCTCGTCGTCGTGGCGGACGAGTGATTTGAGCGCGACCTCGTGGATGGCGACGAACTGTGCGAGTCTCTGGGGTTCGGTGAGGCCGAGGTCGAGCACCCAGCGGCGGATCGCGGCTCCGAGCTGTTCGCGGGTGTGCTCGAGCGCGTCGTCCTCGACGAGGCTCTCGCGGCTGGCGGTCGGCCTGAGCGCGGTCGAGTCGATCACGGCGCGGACGAAGAACGCCCACGGGGGAAGGATGTCGTCGGCGTTCTCGCTGAGCAGCATGCGACCGAGATACACGCGGGTCGCCTGTCGGGCGCCCGGCGGGGGTGCGAAGGGCAAGACGTAGGCCGTGCCGACGGTATCGGTGCCGGGTACGCGGAGCGGGATCACGTCGAACGGTTCCTGTCCGAGCAGGTCTCGGCCGTACGCCCATCGGGCGGCCTCGTCGACCTCGCCCGCTCCAGCCCGGAAGGCGGGTGTGCGCGTCGTGAGCCGTTCACCTCCGGCGGGCAGGTCGACGCGCACCGGGATGGGGAGGAACTCTCCGAAGGTCTCGGCGAGTTCGACGGTCGCCGCGGTGCTGAGGAGTTCGCGATGACCGGGACGCGGCCGCAGATGCACGCTCGTGCCGACCGGGAGGTCGTCCGCGACCGTCGTGACCGTGAACGTGCCGTCGGCGTTCCCCCGCCATTCGACGGCGTCGCCGCCGCGGGCGCTGCGGGATCGGATGACGATGGTCTCGGCGACCATGAAGCACGCCAGCAGCCCGATTCCGAACTGACCGAGGAAATCGCTGCGCGGCAGATCGAAGATGTCGCGCTTGGAGCTGCGGCCGACCGTGGCCAGCAGCTCGGTGACCTCGCTCTCGGTGAGGCCGATGCCGTCGTCTCGCACGACGAACTCGTCGCTGCGATCGCTGAGCGGGGTGATGCGGATGCCGCTCGACTCGCGCCCGAGGCCGGAGGGGGAGGCATCCGCGTCGAGTTCGGCGCGCGCCGTGATCGCGTCGCAGGCGTTCTGCATCAGCTCGCGCAGGAACACGCGGGGGCCGGAATAGATGTGCCTGCTCAGGAGGTCGACGATGCCGCGAAGGTCGACCTGGAACTGCTGTGATCGTCCGCTGTCCATCCGCCTGATTTCGTTCTCGGGTGTTCGTCACCGGCGGCGTGGTCGGTGCCTCAGGGAGCGTAACAGTTCCTGGTGAAACGTATTTTCTGGGCGCCGTCCAGATACGACGCGCCCCGACAGATCGACGGCCCGCGCGTCGAGCTGTCGGCGCGTGGTGCTCAGAAGGGCGGCGATCAGAAGGGTGGCGGATCCCCGGTCTTTTGGTCGTGGACACTTCGCCGAGGACCGGGTGGGGGATCGGCTGTGCTGGGGGTGAAGCAGACGGCCGGTATCGGGACGTCTTCGCGGTAGATCCGGCCCCGTGGTGAGGTCCACTCCAGAACGCCCCCGCCGACCTGTCGAACCTGCCAGCTGGTGAACTGCTTCATGGAGTGGTGTCGCTGGCAGAGATGCGCGAGGTTGCCGAGGTGGGTGTGCCCGCCGAGGGCGTAGTCGCGGGTGTGGTCTATCTCGCAGCGGATCGCGGCGAGGCGGCATCCGGGGAACCGGCAGTGCTGGTCCCGGGCTCTCAGCAGCTTCGCCATCGCCGCCGTCGGCCGGTAGGTGTCGACCTCGACAGGGGTGCGGGTGATCGGGTCGACGAACAGCCGGTCCCACTCGCGGGTCTGTCCGGCGAGGCGGCGGGCGGTGTCGGCGTCGATCAGCCCCGCCCCGACGACCTCGGCCGGGTGCTGGTCCGAGCCGGTGAGTGATTCCGCGGTGATCGCGACCTGGACCCGCGCGCGGATCGCGCCGAGCCCGCCGGACCGGTCGATGCCGGTGGTGGGGTCGACGACGGGCGCGCCGGCGAGGACGAGGTCGCCGAGGATGTCGGCGCGGCGCTGATCCATCGTCCGCAGATCGGGCTCCGCCGCCGCATCCGCCGCCGCAGCGCCATCATCCACCGCCGCAGCGCCATCATCCACGGCCGCAGCGCCGGCATCCGCCCCGGCGTCCTTGAGCGCCTGTCCCATCTGGGTGAGCCGGTCGAACATCCCCGCAGCGATCACCGTCGGCAGCGTCGCCACGAGGTTTGACATCCCGTCCGGTCCGGGGAAGACCCGCACGCACCGCTCGGCCGCCGCGGCCCGGTGTCGTTCCGTGAACGACTGCGGATGCACCTGCGCCGCGAGTACTTCCAACGCGCCCTGCACCCGTGAGGGCACGTCCCGCTCGCACGCCGTGATCGCGGCCCGCTCGAACTCCCCGCGGAGCTCGAGCGGCACACCCGCCCCGACCCGGACGACGGCGTCCACGTGCCCGCGCTCGATGCGCCGCTCCACCCACGCGGCGAACACCGCCGGGTAGTCATCGACCACCGTCATCGCGTGATCGATCTCACGCTGCACCCGCCGGTCCGTGGACCGCGCCATCCCCGCGGCCTCGGCCGCGACCGACCGCAGCTCCATGTCGGACGCCATCCCGCGCACCCCGCCCTGCCGCGCCTCGCGCAACGCCGACCGGCCCAGCTCCGCCAGCGCACGCACATGCGCGACCTCGCCGGCATGGCGGAGGGCGAGCGCCCCGTCGTACGCCGAGAACGCGTCTGCGTGCGGCGACGAAGACGACCCGATAGAGCCGCCGGAGCTGCAATCGTCGTTCGTCTGCATGTTCCCACTATGGCCGCCCGCTCCGACATCGCATTCGAATCCCCGTTCGTACGTGGATAGAAGCGCAACCGTGACGCCGGGGGGAGGAGGCGGCGCGGCGGTCGTGCCGACGTTCGCGACGGTCGCGGTCATGACGTACACTGGGAGAAGCAGTCGAAATCTGCATTCTTTCGCCATGCCCAAGCGTCCTCGACGTGATGAGCGGCGTCAGAACGCAGACGCAGACCCCGGGATCCAGTGGATCTCTAGGGCGGTAGCTCAATTGGCAGAGCAGCGGTCTCCAAAACCGCAGGTTGCAGGTTCGATTCCTGTCCGCCCTGCGCGTCGGCGTCAGCCGGCACACGGAAGGTATCAGGTGGGTTCGATGGTCCAAGAGGGTGGCGAAGTCGTCGCCGCAGGTGGCGCGCCCCGTGAGAAGAAGCCCAACATCTTCGCGCGGATCATCATCTTCATCCGCCAGGTCTTCGCCGAGCTCCGCAAGGTCGTCACGCCGACCCGCCAGGAGCTCGTGAAGTTCACGGCAGTGGTCCTCGGATTCGTCGTCGTGATGATGGCGCTCGTCTACGGCCTGAACGTCCTGTTCTCGTGGGTGACGACCGTCGTCTTCGGCGTCCCGAGCTGATCGACGGGCCCCTCCCGCACGACCCGCGAGTGCCTGCTGCGCAGGCACCCCGATATTCGATGGAAGAGAACGCAGTGTCAGAACGCATCCCCGACGACGTCGATTGGGCCACGGCCGCCGAGCAGTCCAGCGAGGACGACGAAGCCCAGGAGGGCAACGTGCTCGCCGACCAGGAGCGCGCCTCCGACTCCGCCGAGCACGCGGCCGTCCACGTCGTCGACGACGAGGCTGACGAGGACGACACCGACCTCGACGGCGTTGAGATCGACGACCCCGAGGCCGACGCCGTCGTGAACGACGCGCTCGAGATCGACGAGACCGCCGAGGCCGAGGCCGCTGCAGAGGTGCTGACCGACTCCCTCGAGGAGGAGCTCGCCGAGCAGGCCGCCGACGCCGCCGACGAGGTCGAGCCTTACGACGGCCCCGAGCCCGACGCCGAGGTCTCGGACGAGACCGTCGACTACCTGACGGAGTTCGAGGCGGCTGCCGGCATCGAGATCTCCGTCGGTGACGACGAAGACCCCTACGAGTCGTTCCGCACCGAACTGCGCATGTTGCCGGGCAAGTGGTACGTCATCCACTCGTACGCCGGCTTCGAGCGCAAGGTGAAGGCCAACATCGAGCAGCGCAAGTCGACGCTCGAGGTCGAGGAGGACATCTATCAGGTCGAGGTCCCCATGGAGGACGTCGTCGAGATCAAGAACGGCCAGCGCAAGATGGTCACGCGCGTCCGGATCCCCGGCTACGTGCTCGTTCGCATGGAGCTCACCGAAGACACCTGGTCGGTCGTCCGTCACACCCCGGGCGTCACGGGCTTCGTGGGCAACGCTCACAACCCGACTCCGCTGCGTTTCGACGAGGCCTTCAACATGCTGAAGTCGCTCGTCGAGGTCAAGGAGGCTGCGCCTGCCAAGGCCGGCGCCGCGAAGGGCGTCGCCGCCCCCACCCGCAGCGTCGTCACCGAGGTCGACTTCGAGATCGGCGAGACGATCACGATCAAGGAAGGCTCGTTCGCCGGTCTTCCCGGTTCGATCAGCGAGATCAAGCCCGAGAGCGGCAAGCTCACGGTGCTCGTGTCGCTGTTCGAACGAGAGACCCCCGTCGAGCTCTCGTTCGACCAGGTCACCAAGCAGTAACGCGACGTCGCGTCGACGAGCGCCCCTCCGCCTTCTGGCGGCCGGGGCGCTTCGTCGTCCTGCCCGTCGCCGCAGCGCCCGGGAACGCCCGACATGCGGTAGTCTTGGGGAGTTTGCGGGCGCTTTCGCGTCCGCGCGACACGACCGCCGCTCGGAGATGCCGGGTGTGCGGGAGAGGGATGCCACCGGCATCCGCTCGAGGAAAGGAAAACGAATGGCACCGAAGAAGAAGGTGACCGGCCTGATCAAGCTCCAGATCAAGGCAGGAGCCGCCAACCCGGCGCCGCCGATCGGCCCCGCGCTCGGTCAGCATGGCGTCAACATCATGGAGTTCTGCAAGGCGTACAACGCCGCGACCGAGTCGCAGCGCGGCAACGTCATCCCCGTCGAGATCACCGTCTACGAGGACCGCAGCTTCACTTTCATCCTGAAGACCCCGCCCGCGGCGGAGCTCATCAAGAAGGCCGCCGGCGTCGCCAAGGGCTCGCCGACGCCGCACACGACCAAGGTCGCGAAGCTCACGAAGGACCAGGTCCGCGAGATCGCCGAGGCCAAGATGCCCGACCTGAACGCCAATGACATCGAGGCCGCCTCGCTGATCATCGCCGGCACCGCCCGTTCCATGGGCATCACGGTCGAGAGCTGAGGGGGAGAACACAATGGCTAAGTCCAAGGTTTACGAAGCAGCCGCGGCGAAGATCGACCGCGACAAGTTCTACAGCTCCACCGAGGCAGTCGCTCTCGCGAAGGACACCGGGTCGAAGAAGTTCGACTCGACCGTCGAGGTCGCGCTGAAGCTCGCCGTCGACCCGCGCAAGGCGGACCAGATGGTCCGCGGCACGGTCATCCTGCCCCACGGCACCGGCAAGACCGCGCGCGTCATCGTGTTCGCGACCGGCCCGGCCGCTGAGGCCGCGATCGCGGCGGGTGCTGACGAGGTCGGCGGCGCCGAGCTCATCGAGAAGGTCGCCGGCGGCTGGACCGCTTTCGACTCGGCCGTCTCGACGCCCGAGCTCATGGGCCAGGTCGGCCGCCTGGGTAAGGTCCTCGGTCCCCGAGGCCTCATGCCCAACCCCAAGACCGGCACCGTGACCCCCAACCCGGCCAAGGCCGTCGAGGAGATCAAGGGCGGAAAGATCGAGTTCCGCGTCGACAAGCACGCCAACGTGCACTTCGTCGTCGGCAAGGCGTCGTTCTCGGCCGAGCAGCTCGAAGAGAACTTCAACACGGCGGTCGAGGAGATCGTCCGTCTGAAGCCCTCGAGCGCCAAGGGCCGCTACATCCAGAAGGGCGCCGTGTCGACCACGTTCGGCCCCGGCATCCCGCTGGACGTCAACGCGCTCGTCTGATCGCAGTTCGATCGAACGGGGTCTCGCCTTCGGGCGAGGCCCCGTTCGTCGTCTCCCGGCCCACACGCCGGGACGGTCGTCGCGGTACCGTCGGATCATGACCGCAGCTCTGACGGACCTCCTCGGAATCGACCTTCCGGTGATCCTCGGACCTTTCGGCGGGCTGTCGTCGATCGAGCTGACCGCCCTCGTCAGCGAAGGTGGCGGGCTCGGCTCGTACGGTCTCTACGGCTACGACGCAGCGCGCATCGCCGAGACCGCGGCCCAGATGCGTGAATGCACGTCTCGCCCCTTCTCACTGAACCTCTGGCTTCCCCTCGGCGACGAGGTCGGGCCCGAGACCGTCCGTTTCGCGCCCGCGCGCGACGCGCTGCGCCCGCTCTACGAGGCTGCGGGTGCCGCCGCTCCGGAGCCTCCGGAACGCTTCCTGCCGCCGCTCGCGGAACAGCTCGACGCCATCTGGGATGCCGCCCCCGCGGCGCTCAGCGTCGTGTACGGCGTGCCGAGCGCCGACACTGTCGCCGAGGCCCACCGGCGCGGTATCCGAGTCATCGGTACGGCCACGTCGGTCGCCGAGGCCCGCGCCCTCGAGGCCGGGGGAGTCGATCTCGTCGTCGCGAGCGGCGCGGAGGCGGCCGGGCACCGCGTTTCGTTCCTCGCCGCCCCCGAGCGGTCGCTCGTCGGCACCCTGGCGCTCGTCCCGCAGGTGGTGGATGCCGTCGACATCCCCGTCGTCGCTGCCGGGGGCATCGCGGATCGTCGCGGTGTCGCAGCCGCCTTCGCCCTCGGGGCTGCGGGCGTGCAGGTGGGCACGGCGTTTCTCCGCACCCGGCAGTCGGCCGCCTCCGACGGCCACCGAGCGGCCATCGCGGCCGCTGACGACACGACGACCGTCCTCACCCGCGCCATGAGCGGCCGCCTCGCCCGCGGCATCCCGAACCGTGCTGTGCACGACATCGAGGCCGCCGGGGTGATCGCTCCGTTCCCGGCGCAGAACTGGCTCACCGCGGTCTTCCGGACCGCGGCCGGCGGAGACCCGGAACTGTCGTCATTGTGGGCCGGCCAGGCTGCGGCGTTGGCCACGCGCGAGGATGCGGCAGAGGTGCTCCGCGAGCTGGCGAGCGGGGTTCCCGCGCGCTGACCCGTCGCGCAGCCGGACCGGTCTCGTCGAGGCCGGAGCCGGCCGCACGAGCGCGATCCCCGCGGTCTCAGCGGGTGTCGCGCACCTCGAAGCCGGTTGTGCCGGAGACCGGAGCATCCGTCACGCGGGTGCGATCGACGCGGGCGCCCGGGGGACCGTTCGCCAGCCAGGCGAGGACGTCGTCGACAGCATCATCCGGTCCCTCGACGACGGCCTCGACCGTTCCATCCGACCGATTGCGCACCCATCCTGCGACGCCACGGCGTTCGGCTTCGAGACGCAGGCTGTACCGGTATCCGACGCCCTGGACCCGGCCCTCGACGTCGACGTGAACGCTGCGCATGACCTCATCCTGCCGCACCTCGTGACGTACCGGTGCGCTGGATCAGGGCCACACCAAGCTCATCGCGAGCGCGATCATGACGAGGGCGACGAACGCGTCGAGCACCCGCCACGCGCGCGGCGTCGCCAGCACCCGGCCGAGCATCCGTGCGCCGTACGCGAGGCCGAAGAACCACAGGACGCTGGCCGTGACCGCCCCGACGGCGAACCAGCCGCGCTCGCCGCCGTGGGTCGCGGCGATGCTCCCGAGGAGGAAGACGGTGTCGAGATAGACGTGGGGATTGAGCCAGGTCAGCGCGAGGCAGGTGAGGACGACGGCGGTGCGCCGCCGGGCGACGGGACGCCCACCGGCCGCGCCCGCGTCGAGCGAGGCACCGCTCGGGCGCCAGGCACGCCGCGCCGCGAGGAGGCCGTAGGTCA
Organism: Microbacterium sp. cf332; assembly: GCF_900102175.1. Taxonomy (GTDB): domain Bacteria; phylum Actinomycetota; class Actinomycetes; order Actinomycetales; family Microbacteriaceae; genus Microbacterium. The sequence goes on along the minus strand of NZ_FNKN01000001.1, from coordinate 1,085,388 downwards.
GCAGGAACGCCGCCCCCGCCCACCGCACGACCGGCACGAGCCACGGGACGGTCTCGAGCACGAGCCCGAGACCGGTGACCCCGGCGACGATGAGTACCGCATCCGAGGCCGCGCAGATCGTCGCGACCAGCAGCACGTGCTCGCGCCGCACGCCCTGGCGCAGCACGAAGAGGTTCTGCGCGCCGATGGCGACGATGAGGGACAGCCCGAGACCGAAGCCGGCGAGAGACGCTGTGAGCACGAGTCGAACGTACGGACGCGTTGCGCTACAGTCCAGTTCATGAATCTGCATGTGATGAAGCACAGCTGAAGATGCGCGTTCCGTCCGAACTCGTCGAGACGCTTGCTGTGATCCTCGATGAGGGCAGTCTCGACGCCGCCGCACGTCGTCTGCACATCACGCCCTCCGCCGTGAGTCAGCGCATCCGGGCCCTCGAGCGCGTCGCGGGTCAGGTGCTGCTCGTGCGTTCGAAGCCCGCCCGCGCGACCGAGGCGGCGCATCGCTTCGTCCGGTATGCGCGGCAGCTCGCGCTGCTCGAGCGCGACGCCTTCGCCGGTCTCGACGATGTGGTCACGAGCGTGCCCCTCGCCGTCAACGCGGACTCGCTCGCCACGTGGTTCCTGCCTCCCCTCGCGCGGGTCGCCGCCACGCACGGCGTCGTGTTCGACCTCCATCGCGACGATCAGGACTTCACCGCTGGGCTGCTCGAGTCGGGCACGGTCACGGGGGCGGTCACGTCGCGGCGGATCGCGGTGGCCGGATGCCGGGTGAGCGCCCTCGGCGCCCTGCGGTACGAGGCCGTGGCGACGCCGGCGTTCGTGGACCGTTGGTTCCCCGCGAGTGCGGGCGCGGACGCCGGTTGGGGGCCCGACGCCGACGGGCTCGCGTCGGCACCGGTCGTGGACTTCGATCGCCGCGACGAGCTGCAGACGCGGTGGCTGCGCGGCGCAGGGGTGGACGCCCACACACCGCCGCGGCACCGCGTCCCGGCCTCGCAGGACTTCGCGACCGCGGTGCTGCTCGGCCTGGGGTGGGCGCTGCTGCCGACGCTTCAGTCGCGCGCGCACGTGGAGCGGGGCGAACTGGTGCGGCTCGGCGGAGAGGACATCGTCGTGCCGCTGTACTGGCAGCAGTGGAACCTCGCCTCACCGCTGCTCGACGCCGTCGCCGACGAGGTGGTCCTCGAGGCTCGACGCGTGCTCGAGCCCGCGACCTGAGCCCGGTCTGCCCGAGATCGGTTCGCCGAGAGCGCACCCTCATCGCGAGAGCGTCCCTGCAATGGTGCGCGGTGGGCGCGAGGGAGCGTCCTCGGCGAGATCCCGCCGACCGGCGGGGGAGGGACTCAGCTCTCGGCGATCGTGAGCACGACCTTGCCGCGCGCGTGACCCCGTTCGACCTCGACGTGCGCCGCGGCGACGTCGGCGAGGTCGTGCACGCCCTCGACGAACACCTGGATCGCGCCGGAGTCGAGCAAGCGCCCGAGTGTCGCCAGGACGCTGCCGTCCGGGATGACCTTGTACCCCGTCGCCCGCACGCCCGCCGCGGCAGCGGCCTCGGCGTAGCCCGGCCACCCGCCGGTCGGCACCATCACGTAGAGGCCTCCCGGTCGCAGCACCTCGAGCGAGCGCGATCCGGTGTCGTCGTGGACGTTGCCGACCAGATCGATCACGACATCCATCTCGCTGACCACGTCCTCGAACCGCGTCGTCGCATAGTCGACGACGACGGAGGCGCCCAACTCCCGCAGCCACGGCAGGTTCCGCTCGGAACCGGTCGCGGTGACCTGTGCTCCGAAGTACGCGGCGAGCTGCACCGCGAAATGGCCCACACCGCCCGAGCCCGCGTGGATGAGCATCCGCTGGCCCTCGTGGGCGTGAGCCGTCTCGACGACGAGTCCCCACGCGGTCAGTGCGGCGAGGGGCACGCCCGCGGCCTCGACGTGCGAGAGGCTCGCGGGCTTGCGGGCGACCGACAGCGAGGGCACGACGGCGTACTCCGCGTAGCTGCCGCCCGACCGCGGGAACGGCAGCATCCCGAACACCTCGGCGCCGGGCTGGAGCTCGTGCGTCTCGTACGGGCTGGCCACCACGACGCCGCTGAAGTCGAACCCGAGCGTGCTCGGCCACCGGTCGATCAGTCCCGACACGCCGCCGCCGGAGCGGGTCTTGACGTCGATGGGGTTGACGCCGGCGGCGACGATCCGCACGAGCACCTCGCTCAGGGCGGGAGAGGGCACTGGGATCTCGGCGATGCGAAGCGTTTCGGGACCGCCCGGCCCGTCGAAGACGACGGCTCGCATCGTCTCGGGCGGCGCCTCGACCGCGGCGGCCGGGTGGGAGGCTGTTGCTGTGCGCAGCGGCCGGAATCTCATCCGTCGCTCCTTCCTCGCGTCGCCGACGTCGGCAACGGTGATGCTCGGTGGACCTCAGTCAACCGTGACATTGTCTCGCCCGTGTTACGGAGCGGTCACCGAGGGGAGAAGCTCGTCGCGTCCGGTCGGAGCCGGACGTCGATCACTCCGGCGTCTCGGACGCGGAGAGGGCGTGCAGCAATCGGGTCAGTTCGCGGATGTCGTCGACGTGCCATGATTCGAGCGCCGTGATGAGGGAGTTCTCGCGCGGGGCGCGGACCGCGTCGAGCCGGCGCATGCCGTCGGGCGTTGCCGAGAGGAGGCTCGACCGACCGTCGGCGGGGTCGGGGGTGCGCTGCACCAGCCGCAGCTCCTCGAGCTCGCGGACCGTCCGGCTGATCTGTCCCTTGTCGGAGTGGAGCGTCTCCGCGAGGGCCGACAGGGTGATCTCACCGCGTCGGGCGATCGTCGTGAACACCTTGTACGCGCCGGGCAGCATGCCGGGGCTCAGCCGGTCGGCGTTCTCGGCGAAGAGACGACGGACGTGCGTGAACAGCTCGCCGAACTCGAGCTCGAGAGCCCGCACGGCCGCCGCCCTCACTTGGGCGGACGGCGACGCGGCGGGGCCCGCGGTCCCGGGGGCGGTCTGCCCCCGGGACTCGTCGGACACTCGTGCTGCGGACATCCCGATCACCTTATCGAGCCGACCGGCGCGATCCGGTGCCGGCGCGGTCGTCTCCGGCGGCATCCGGGATGGTGCCCACCGAACCGGTGGCGGTCAGCACGCCCATGCCCTCGGGCACCGAGACGGTCGCGAGGTCGGCCTCGCCGGCCTGCAGGCGCTCGGTCGTCGTCATCGTGGTGAGCGGCTTGTTCGGCAGGAAGACGATCGCAATGAGGCTCAGCACCGCGAACGGCACGGCGATGAGGAACGAGTGCGAGATGCCGGTCGCGTAGATGTCCTCGAACACGACCCGCAGCGCCTCGGGCATCGCGGACACCTGGGGGAGCGTCCCCGACTGCAGCTGGGTGGCCCAGGTCTGCGCCTGATCTCCGAGCGACATGAGCGCGCCCTGGATGTCGTCCCGGCGCTCTCCGACGAGGGTGGTCACCTGCGAGGCGAGCGCCGCCCCCATCACCGAGACGCCGATCGTGCCGCCGAGGCTGCGGAAGAACGTCACACCCGAGCTGGCGACGCCGATCTCGGTCGGGCTCGTGGTGTTCTGCACGACGAGCACGAGGTTCTGCATCGTCATCCCGACGCCGGCGCCGAGCATCGCCATGTAGAGCGAGACGAGCGTGAAGTCGGTGTCGTAGTGGATCGTCGACAGCATGGTCGATCCGGCGATGAGGAGCGCGGCTCCGACGATGAGGAACGGCTTCCACTTACCGGTGCGCGTGATGAGCGCGCCGACGCCGATGGAGGCGACCAGCAGACCGCCGATCATCGGGATCGTCATGACGCCGGCCTCGGTGGGCGTGGCGCCGCGGGCGAGCTGCATGTACTGACTGAGGAACACCGAGGCGCCGAACATCGCGATGCCCGTCGCGATCGACGCGATCACCGAGAGGGTGAAGGTGAGGTTGCGGAACAGCGTGAGCGGGACGAGGGGCTCGCGCACCTTCAGCTCGGTGACGACGAACAGAATCGCCGCGAGGACGGCGCCGCCGACCATGAGGAGCGTCTCGACGCTCATCCACTCGAACGAGTCGCCGGCGAGCGTGACCCAGATCAGCAGCAGCGACACCGACGTCGACAGCAGGACGATGCCGAGGTAGTCGATGCTCGTCTGCTTGCGCTCCCGCGGCGCGATGTGCAGCGTCCGCTGGACGATCAGCAGCGCGGCCACCGCGACGGGCAGCGAGACGAAGAAGTTCCAGCGCCAGCCCCATGCGTCGGTGATGACACCGCCGAGGAGCGGTCCGCCGATCGTCGCGACGGCCATCACGGCCCCGAACAGGCCCATGTAGCGACCGCGCTCGCGCGGGCTGATGATGTCGGCCATGAGCACCTGGCTGAGCGCGGCGAGTCCGCCCGCGCCGATACCCTGGACGGCTCGGAACGCGATGAGCATCTCGGGGCTCTGCGAGAAACCGGCGGCCGCGGTGGCCAGCACGAAGATGACGATTGCGAGCTGGTACAGGACCTTGCGGTTGGTGAGGTCGGCGAGCTTGCCCCAGATGGGGGTCGAGATCGCCGTGGTCAGCAGCGTCGCAGTGACGACCCAGGTGAACGCGGTCTGCGTGCCTTCGAGGTCGTGGATGATCACCGGCAGCGAGGTCGAGACGACGGTCGAGGCGAGCATCGACACGAACATGCCGAGCAGCAGCCCCGACAGGGCTTCGAGCACGGCGCGGCGCGACATGCTCTTCCCTTCGTGGGGAACGGACGGGGAAGCGGACATGAGTCCTCCTGGAGAATCGGACGGACGCGGCGGCGCTGGCACGGGATCGTCGTGGGACGGGTTCTTCGATAGCCGATGAGGGCGTAAGTGGTTGATGAAAGTCAACCGTTGAGATTGGTCAACTATATGTCCAATCGTTGAGTTGCGTCAACTATTCCCGGGGTCGGTCGAATCGGGGAGGATGGGGGAGTGTTCAGCGTCGAGATGATCCCGGATGGTCGCGTCGACGCCGCCGTGCGCGGCGACTGGCAGCGGCTCGTCGATGCCGGCCTGCCCAGCGCCGGACGTCATCCGTCCGAGTCGAACCGCCCCCACGTCACCGTCGCCGTGCGCGACGAGCTGTCGGCTGACGCGGCATCCGCCCTGGCCCCGATCGCGGCGGCGATGCCGCTCGTGTGCCGCCTCGGCGGGCTCGTCCTCTTTCCCGCGCGAGACAGATTCGTGCTCGCCCGCCCGCTCGTCGTGACCGCCGAGCTGCTGCGTTTCCACGCCGACGTCGTCGAGCTGGTCGGGGAACCGCCCGAGCACTACGCCGTGACGGCGCCGGATCGCTGGACCCCGCACATCACGCTCGCGCGGCGAATGACGCCCGCGCAGGTGGGGCAAGCGCTCGAGCTTCTGGAGCCAGAGCCGGTCGAGGGTGAGCTGGCGGGCCTGCGCCTGTGGGACTCGGAGGAGAAGGTCGTCACCCCGCTGCGGTAGCGCTCGCGAGCTCCGGAGGTCGGCCGGGTATGCCGAGCGGTCGACGTCAGTCGGCGAGAGCGAGCGCGCGGAAGGGCTCGCGGGGTGCCGCGACGGGCACGCGCGGAGCCTCGGCTGCTCGGCGCTGCATCGTGCGGCGGTAGAGCTCGTCGATCAACTCTGTCGCGAGGTTTACCAGCAGCCGGATCTCGCGCTCGTCGCGCTCCACCCAGGCGCAACGGGGCTCGTCGCCGATGGGGACGAATCCGTCGTGCTGCTCCCAGACGACGAGGGTGCGCTCGGCCCCCAGTACGTGCTGCTGCCACCACACCTGGCGCAGGTAGGTGCGGGGGATGGAACGCCAGCTCTTGTTGGTGGTCTTGATCTCGGCGAGGGTCACGCGTCCGTCCGCGTCGACCATGACACCGTCGGGGGTCGCGAGGTGACGCTTCTCGACGACGGCGTGGAACAGCGCCGACGACGGCTGGATGCCGTGGGTCGCGGCCACCCACGCGGCGATCTCCGGCTCGCGGCGGCGGCCGTGATCGGTGTAGGCGTTGCCCGAGAAGCCGGAGCCCATGAGCTTCGAATCGGCCGCACGGGCGATCGCCTTCGGGCTCGTCAGGGTGGCGACATCCGTTGCGGTGATGCCGCGCGATCGCGCCCGGATCCACGCGACGCGGTCGCGGGAGTCCGCGACGATGCGAGCGGCGAGTTCGGGGGACACGCCTTCGACCCTAACCCCGTCCGCCCTCACTCCCACCCCTCCCCCTCGGCGTGCCCCCCACACCCCCCCACCCCCACCCCCACCCCCCACCCCGGCGCCGAGTGCATGGCATCCCATCGACTGCACGGCATCTGTGCGTGGATGTCCCGTGCACTCGGCGGCAAGCCGTGCGCTCAGCGGGGAGGGTGGATGTTGAATGCCCTGAGGTGAGCGGCGAAGGTTGCGGGGGAGGTGACGTGACGGGACTCCCAGCGCACGAGGCGGCGTCCGGTCGTGCCCCGGATCCAGTCCTCGCGGCGTTTCTCGGCGAGGACGGCGTCCTCGGCGGAGCGCGGGGAGCGGAGGCCCGGGTCGAGGTATTTGCCGACGCCGTCGCACTCGCCCCAGGCGTCGGCGTCGTCCAGGCCGAAGTCGACGCGGTACCAGCCCGCGCCGCGTGGGCCGGCGATCGGCACCTGCAGCCGGACCGAACGGAAGCCGAGCTGGTGCAGCCGGAACCGGCTGACGCTCTCGAGGGTCGACTCGGCCCGGCCGTCGGCGAAGCCCGCCACCCACCGGGCCCGCCTGATCCCGCGCGCCGCCCCCGCCGCCGCGACCCGAGCGGCCATCGCGGTCCGCCATTCGTCGGGGGAGCGGCCCGTGCGGTCGCACCAGAGCCGTTCCGCGCGGTCGGCCATGACGAGCGCCGCCTCGGGGGTCATCGTGCGCGCGACGTCGAATACCGTGCGCCCGAGGGAGGTGCAGCGGATGCCGTTCACCTGGACGACGTCGTGTGCATCGAGAGGAGTGCAGTGCCGGAACGCGTCGGGGCCGCTGGAGACCCGGGCGCCCGGCGCCGTCGTGAGGTGAACGCGGGCCGGTCGGAGGCGATAGAGATCGAGACCGTGCAGCACCCCGGCGGACTCGTGCGAGACGACCGCGTGGCCGTGCACCTCGTGGGCGACCGCCATCACATGGAGCAGATGCGCATCCTCGGCATAGAGCTCGTCGAACGCGGCTCGGTCGACGTACCAGCCGCGTCGCACGTGCACCCGGATGCCGTCCCGGACCGAACGGTCGATCGAGCGTTCGCTCTCACCCGCCACGAGCAGGTCGCGTCGGCGGTGGAGCAATCCCCACACCTCATCCGGTCCTCGTCGTCTGCGCATCCCGCCCATGCTCACCCCCGACCTCCCTCCCACCCCCACCACCCCACCCATGTGTGGACCCCCCAAACCACCCCCCATGTGTGCAGAACTCGCGGCCGGCGCCGAGCGCACGAGAACGCGCCCGGTGCACGGCAACCCTGCGCAGCGTTGCCGTGCACTGGGCGGGATGCCGTGCACTCGGCGACGAGCGGGGGGATTTGGGGGATGGGGGGATGGGGGGTATGGTGGGGGTAAGCCAAAGACCGCTGGTCATCGGTGTGCGCGTGAGCGCACTCGAGATCGAAGCTCTGCACAGCAGGGGCCCGCGCAGGTGACACTGAACTTCTCCTTCGGGAACCGAGCTCCGTGCCTCTGCGCCGGAGCTTTTGTCATGTCCGGGGCTGGTCGAGGCCGGCGCTCCGCCACCGCGGGGCGTCAGGCACACATCAAGGAGTGACCATGGTGCAGAAGGACGCATCGGTCGCCGAGCTCACGAAGTCATTCGAGGACTCGACTGCCGTTCTGCTGACCGAGTACCGCGGTCTGACGGTGGCCCAGCTCAAGCAGCTGCGCAACAGCATCCGTCAGGACGCGAACTACGCCGTGGTGAAGAACACGCTGACCAAGATCGCCGCGAACAACGCGGGGATCACGGCGCTCGACGAGGACCTCAAGGGTCCCTCGGCCGTGGCGTTCGTGCACGGCGACTTCGTCGCCACCGCCAAGGCTCTGCGTGACTTCGCCAAGGCCAACCCGCTCCTCGTCATCAAGGGCGGCATCTTCGAGGGCAACGCCCTCTCCGCCGACGAGGTCAACAAGTACGCCTCGCTCGAGAGCCGCGAGGTTCTGCTGGCCAAGGCCGCGGGCATGATGAAGGCGACGATGGGCAAGGCTGCCGCCACCATCGACGCGCTTCGCGAAAAGCTGGAGACCGCCGACGCCGCGTGAGCGACAGGCGAGCTCTTACACCAACCCCATCTATCTAGGAGATACATCATGGCGAAGCTTTCCACCGAGGAGCTGCTCGAGCAGTTCGCCGGCCTGACCCTCGTCGAGCTCAGCGAGTTCGTGAAGGCGTTCGAGGAGAAGTTCGACGTCACCGCTGCTGCCCCCGTCGCCGTCGCCGGCGCCGCTGGTGGCGCTGGTGCCGCTGAGGCCGAGGAGGAGAAGGACTCGTTCGACGTCATCCTCGAGGCTGCCGGCGACAAGAAGATCCAGGTCATCAAGACGGTCCGCGAGCTCACCTCGCTGGGCCTCGGCGAGGCCAAGGCTGTCGTCGACGGTGCTCCCAAGGCCGTCCTCGAGGGCGCGAACAAGGAGACCGCCGAGAAGGCGAAGGCCGCTCTCGAAGAGGCCGGCGCGACGGTCACCCTCAAGTAATTCCCCGCTCTCACCCGAGAGCAGCACGACGGCCCCGGATGCTGCATCCGGGGCCGTCGTCGTGTCTGCTCGGGGCCGACGGTCCGAGCCGTGGCGCGGCGGTTCACCGCTCCTGACGCGAGAGCGACGAGTCGCGCACCGCGACGGAACTGTAGCCGGGCGCCCCGGCGGTGGAGCCGCGCACCACCATGCGGGCCTTGATCCGCAGGGTCACGTTCTCGGCGTCCGGGTCGTCGAGGTGCCGGAGCAGCAAGTCGACCGCCGCACGGCCCTGATCGCGGGGGACCTGTCGCAGCGTGGTGAGAGCGAACATCTCGGCGTTGACGTGATCGTCGACGCCCACGACGCTCAGCGACGACGGCACCAGGATGCCGAGCCGTCGGGCAGCGATGATCGCACCGATGGCCACCTCGTCGCACGCGGCCACGATGCCGGTCGGGCGCGCGGAGGCGTCGCTCAGCACATCGACGGCGGCGGCGTAGCCCGCGGGCATCGACAGCTCGGCGGGCGCCCGGGAGATCTCGTCGGCGAGTCCGGCGCGCCGCATCTCCGACTCGTACCCCGCGTACCGCTCCGACTCCACGTGGGGCCACAGCGTCGTGTCGGTGCCGCCGAGGAACGTGATCCGGCGGTGTCCGAGTTCGACGAGGTGGGCCGTCGCGAGCGCCGTCGCGTGCGCGTCGTCGAGGGTGACCACGCTCGTCGCGCCGTCGGTGCCGATCACGTTGACCACCGGCTTGCCGAGGGCCAGGAGAGCGTCGAGCTCGCTCTCGGCGGGCTCGAGACCCACGGCGATCACCCCGTCGAAGCGGCGGCGTGCGAGGAAGTCCTCGAACACCCGGCGGCGCGTGTCGGTGCCGGGCCGTGCGTCGTAGAGCGTGAGATCGAGCCCGTGCTCGAGCAGCGCCGCCTGGATCCCCTCCAGCACCTCGCCGAAGAACCACCGGCTGACGTGCGGCATGACGACACCGATGGTCTGCGTGCGTCCGCTGGCCAGACTGCTCGCCGAGGAGTGGGCGACGTACGACAGTTCCTGCGCCGCGGCGGCCACGCGACCGCGGGTCTCGTCCGACACGTAGCCGCGGCCCGTCAACGCGCGGCTCGCGGTCGCTTTCGATACGCCGGCTCGACGGGCGACATCCGCGATGGTGCTCATGGGACCTCCTCGTCCGCTGGGGAGTGCAACCTGCCGGGGGCTTCCCACGGAGAGCGTAGCGGTTTCGAGCGTGAGGAGGAACCGGTTCCACAACGAAGGGATGAGACCGCTTCCATGGCGTCGGCATAGCACGGCCGAATGGTTGTCATCTCGTGATGAATCTGCTGTTGTGCGGGGATGCTGCGACCAGTAGGTTGGCCTGGAATCGGTTCCCCAATGGAGTGCGGACAGGACTCCTCCGGGCGAACGATGATCCCGATAGAGGAGAAGTACATGGCATTGTCACAGCGATACCGTCTTCTTGCCCCCGTTGCGCTCATGGGCGCGGCAGCACTGGTGCTGGCCGGGTGTGCAGAAGGCGGCACCGAAGGCGACGGCGGCAGCGGCGAGGCGAAGACGACCGTCCGCATCTCGGGCGGTATCACCGGCGGTGAGGCGACCGCACTGAACGAATCGTTCACCCAGTTCACCGAGGACACCGGCATCACGGTCGAGTACACGGGCGACAAGTCGTTCGAGGGCAACATCGTCACGAAGGTGACGGGTGGAGACTCTCCGGACATCGCCATCGTCCCGCAGCCCGGTCTGCTCAAGACCCTCGTCGAGACCGGCAAGGTGCTTCCCGCACCCGAGGCGGTCGAGAGCGCGGTCGACGAGAACTGGTCGCCCGACTGGAAGCAGTACGGCACCTTCGACGACACCTTCTACGCGGCGCCGATGCTCGCGAACCTGAAGGGGTACGTCTGGTACTCGCCCAAGCAGTTCGCCGAATGGGGCGTCGAGGTTCCGAAGACGTGGGACCAGCTCCTCGCCCTCACGGACACGATCGTCGAGAAGACCGGCGGGCCCGCCTGGTGCGCCGGCTTCGCGTCCGACGCCGCCTCGGGCTGGCCGGGCACCGACTGGATCGAGGACCTCGTCCTGCGTCAGGCCGGCCCCGACGTGTACGACCAGTGGGTCGCCGGCGACGTGGCGTTCACCGATCCCCAGATCAAGTCCGCGTTCGACGCGGTCGGCGAGATCCTGCTGAACCCCGAGTACGTCAACGCGGGCTACGGCGACGTCAAGAGCATCAACTCGACCGCGTTCGGCGACGTCGCCGCCGCTGTCGCGGGCGGCACCTGCGCGCTGACCCACCAGGCGTCGTTCCTCTCGGCGAACTTCCTCGACGTGCAGACCGCCGACGGCGCCACCCCCGAGGTCGCTCCCGACGGCGACGTCTACGCGTTCCTGACCCCCGGCTACACCGAGGGCGAGCTCCAGGTCGAGGGTGGCGGCGAGTTCGTCGCCGCGTTCTCCGACGACGAGTCGACGCAGAAGGTCCTCGAGTTCATGGCTTCGCCCGAGTTCGCCGACGCCCGCGTGAAGCTGGGCGGCGTCATCTCGGCGAACAAGAACGCCGACCCGTCCCTCGCCTCGAGCGAGTTCCTGCAGGAGGCCATGACCACGCTGCAGGACGAGACCACGGTCTTCCGCTTCGACGCATCCGACCTGATGCCGTCGACGGTGGGCTCGGGCTCCTTCTGGAAGGGCATGGTCGACTGGATCGACGGCAAGGACACCGACACCGTGCTGTCCGACATCCAGGCCGGCTACGAGAACTGATCGTCACCTGACGATCGGTCGAGCCGAGCGGGGTCGGGCTGCCACCAGCCCGACCCCGCTCCTCCCATCCGTACCGCCCGGGTACACCGCTGTACTCAGAAGGGGATCCACATGTCGCAGACGACCGTCGACAGACCCGTCGACACCGAACCTCCCGTGACCACGCACGCGACCGACCCGAAGGGACGATCGCTCACCCGCATCATCGTCGTGGCGGGGTTCGTGCTGATCGCCGCCGTCCTCCTGCTGCTGATCTTCACCGGATCCAGCGAGGAATCGGCCCGCATCACCATCGGCTTCTCGCTCAACAGCTTCTTCCTCTGGCTGGGCGCGCAGAACCCGCTCGTCCAGATCCCGGTCATCCTGCTCGTGTTCGGGATCGTCGTCGGGATCATCCTCGTGCTGATCGAGTACGCGCCCCGCCCCGGCCGCGGATACTTCATCATGCGACTGGTGGCGTGCCTCGTCATCCCCGTGCTGGCGTTCCTGCTACTGCGGCCCTACGCCAACGCCGTGCTGTACGTCGTGGCGATCGCGCTGCTCGTGGGAGCGCTGCTGTTCTTCGCGGACTTCCGGTCGCGACAGGGAGCCGGATACCTCTTCCAACTGGTGCTCTTCATGGCACCGGCGAGCATCATGCTGGCGCTCGGTCTCATCTACCCGGCGATCGCCACGATCTTCAAGTCGTTCTACGACAAGACGGGCGACCAGTTCGTGGGGCTCGAGAACTACTTCTGGGTCTTCACGAACCCGACCGGCACCGCGTCGGTCGTCAACACCATCCTGTGGGCGCTCCTGGCGCCCACCATCTCGGTCGTCATCGGCCTCGCGTACGCCGTCTTCATCGACCGCGCCCGCGGCGAGAAGATCCTCAAGGTCCTGGTGTTCATGCCCGTCGCAATCTCGTTCGTGGGCGCGGGCATCATCTGGAAGTTCATGTACGACGCCCGTCAGGGCGATCAGGTCGGCCTGCTCAACGCGATCGTCACCGCGTTCGGCGGCGACCCGGTGCAATGGCTCGCCATCAAGCCGGTCGTGAACACCCTGATGCTCCTGATCGTGTTCATCTGGACGCAGACCGGATTCGCGATGGTCATCCTCTCGGCCGCCATCAAGGCCGTTCCGACCGAGCAGCTGGAGGCTGCTCAGCTCGACGGCACGAACGCCTGGCAGCGATTCCGCAACGTCACCGTGCCGGGCATCCGTTCCTCGCTCATCGTCGTCCTCACCACCATCACGATCGCCTCGCTGAAGGTCTACGACATCGTCGCGGTCATGACCGGCGGTCGTGACGAGACGACCGTGCTCGGATTCGAGATGGTCAACCAGCAGCAGCGGTTCCAGAGCTACGGGCACTCGTCCGCGCTCGCCGTCGTGCTGTTCCTGTTCGTCCTGCCGCTGATCATCTACAACGCCCGATCGATGGCCAAGCAGAGGGAGATCCGCTGATGACCGTTGCAGCACCCGCCGCGCCGGTGGACACCCGCACCAAGCGCCAGGTCGCGCGAGACACCCGTCGCAACGAGGCGATCGCCCACAAGAAGCTGACGTCGAAGGGCGCGACCATCGCGGCCGTCGTCATCGCCGTCTTCTGGACGATCCCGACGTTCGGCCTGTTCGTCACCTCGTTCCGCCCGGGCGCCGACACGCAGTCGACCGGCTGGTGGACCGCGTTCGCGAACCCGAACTTCACGCTCGACAACTACGCCGAAGCACTGACCTCGGGCGGCACGTCGACGACCCTCGCATCGGCGTTCGTGAACTCGCTCGCCATCACCATCCCCGCGACGGTCTTCCCGATCGTCATGGCGGCCCTCGCCGCCTACGCGTTCGCGTGGATCAACTTCAAGGGCCGCAGCGCCCTGTTCATCTTCGTGTTCGCGCTGCAGATCGTTCCGCTGCAGATGGCTCTCGTGCCGCTCCTCAGCCTCTTCTCCGAGGGGCTGACGATCAACGAGGTGCCGATCTTCCCCGGGTTCGGGCTCAACGAGGTGCAGTACAGCTTCGCCCGGGTCTGGATCGCCCACGCGATCTTCGCGCTGCCGCTGGCGACCTTCATGCTGCACAACTTCATCGCCGAGATCCCCGGAGAGATCATCGAGGCGGCGCGGGTCGACGGGGCGGGACACGGACAGGTCTTCTTCCGCATCATCGTGCCGCTCGCCGCCCCCGCGATCGCCTCCTTCGCGATCTTCCAGTTCCTGTGGGTCTGGAACGATCTGCTGGTGGCGACGATCTTCGCCTCGCCCGGGGCGCTGCCGATCACGCAGGCGCTCAACTCGCTGTCGGGCACGTGGGGCAACCGCTGGTTCCTGCAGTCGGCGGGAACCTTCATCTCGATCATCGTGCCGCTGATCGTGTTCTTCGCGCTGCAGCGCTTCTTCGTGCGCGGCCTTCTGGCGGGTGCGACGAAGGGCTGAGCCCTATCCGCACGGGATGCCGCTGGGGTGCGGGGGCTGTCAGCCTCCGCACCCCAGTCGCTGCTGGAGGGACTGCATGAGGTCGATCTCGGCGCTCTGCGTCTCGATGATCCCGCCGGCGACCTGCACGGCGCGCGGATCGCTGCCGAGGTCCACGAGCGCCTGCGCCATCGGGATGGCGCCCTGGTGGTGTCGGATCATCAGGTCGAGGAACGTGCAGTCGGCCGCCGTGCCGGTCTCGGCGTCGAGCTGCGCGAGCTGGGCGGGCGTGGCCATCCCCATCTCGACGCGGAGCTCCTCGTCGGTCTGCGGTTCGCCGGCGGTTCCGTGATCGTGCGCCGGGTGGCCGACCATCCACTGCATCAGGGGAGCGGACGACGCCTGCGGCAGGTTCCACTTCACGAGCCAGTCGTAGAACTCGCCTCGCTGTCCCGCCTGCGCCGTCGCGATGTCGAACGAGAGCGTGCGGATGCCCTCATCGTCGGTCTTGCGATAGATCGTCATCGCCATCTCGACGGCCTGGGTGTGATGCACCTGCATGTCACGCGCGAAGCCGGCCTCGGGTGAGGCGTTGCCGGGCGTGGCCGGCGAGGTGCCGAACGCCGAGAAGCGGCCGATCGCGAATGCCGCCCCGGCGACCGTCAGGACGATGAGCACCACGGCCCACCATCGCAGGCCGGACTGCGGCGGGACGGCGCCGTGCGCCTCCGTCCCCGCCGCGACCTCGTCGGTCACGCCTTGCCGGGCCCGTCGATGGCGCCCGAGCAGATCGCGTTGGGCTCGGGGACGTTCTGGCTGCGCCAGTACTCGGTGAAGAACTCGCCGATCCGCTCGTCGTCGGCCGAGTCGACCTTCAGCTGCGCGTTCCACGCGCTGACCGCGATCGGGGTGTCCATGTCGGGGTATGGCGAGAGGATCGCGTAGGTGCTCGGCATGTAGCCCTTGAGCGTCTCGATGTCGGCGTCGGACACGCGCGCAGGGTCGTACGTCATCCAGACGGCGCCGTGCTCCATCGAGTGCACGGCGTTCTCGTTGGCCTGGGGCTCGGTGTAGATGCCGCAGTTGAGCCAGTAGGGGTTGTGCTCGCCGCCGGCGGGCGGCGTCTGCGGGTACTCCACGGTGCCCTCGACGTGGGTGGTGATGTTCTCGAAGGTCTCGACCCCCGCGATGTCGCGTCCCGTGCTGTTGCCGGCCTCGTA
This sequence comes from Microbacterium sp. cf332, assembly GCF_900102175.1. Lineage (GTDB taxonomy): Bacteria > Actinomycetota > Actinomycetes > Actinomycetales > Microbacteriaceae > Microbacterium. The sequence goes on along the minus strand of NZ_FNKN01000001.1, from coordinate 1,070,337 downwards.
GGTCGTCGGTCGCGGAGCGAAGACGACGGATGCCGCGATGAGGGCGATGACGGCGATCGCGGCGGTCGATCCGACGACCCACCACACCAGCTTGCTGCGACGGCGCTTGGCGAGCTGCTTCTGGTACTCGGCCAGTTTGGCCTGCTTCTGCTGCTCGCGCTGCTGCTTGACGGTGAGGTTGATGTTGGCCTGGGCGGCGGGATTGCCGCTCGTTCGCTTGTCGGCGGACGGAGTCATTGCTGTGACCTCGGTTCGGGGGCAAGGGGTGCGTGGGGACGCGCGTCGCTTTCGGCGCAGAGCCAGCCTATTCGTGTGAATGGTGAAACGGCTGGGAAGCGGGTACATCGATGAACCCGTCGCGGGTTACGATTGCAGGTCGCTCATCACGCTTGCTGCCACGAAACGAAGAAGACGTGCCCGAAACCTCATCCGATCCCTCCTCCGCCACCGGCGCCATCCGCACACTCGGGTCGAACCCCGCGACCGCGCCGATCATGCTCCACCCGGGCGACGCGATCCCCACCGCGCGCCGCGTCGTCTACATCATCCTGCTCGGCGCGCTCACCGCGCTCGGCCCGTTCACGATCGACCTGTACCTGCCGGCGTTCCCCGCGCTCGAGGCCGACTTCCAGACGACGGCCGCCGCGATCCAGCTCACCCTCACCGGCACGATGGTCGGCTTCGCACTGGGACAGCTCGTCGTCGGCCCGCTCAGCGACAAGCTGGGCCGCCGCATCCCGCTCCTGTGCGTCACGGCGCTGCACGTGCTCTCGAGCACGGCGGCCGCGATCGCGCCGACGCTGGAGCTGCTCAGCGCCGCCCGTGTGTTCATGGGCATCGGCGCCGCCGCGGGCGGTGTTGTGGCCATGGCCATCGTCCGCGACCTGTTCGGCGGCCGTCGCCTCGTCGTGATGCTCAGCAGGCTCGCGCTGGTCTCGGGGGTCGCGCCCGTCGCCGCGCCGCTCATCGGCTCGGGCCTTCTCACCGTGATGCCCTGGCGCGGGATCTTCGTTGTCCTCGCCGCGTACGGCGCCGTGATGCTCATCGCCTCGCTCTTCCTCGTGCCCGAGACCCTGCCCCGGGCGCGGCGCCGCGACAACGGGTCGGCGACGGTCTGGCAGCGATACCGCAGCGTGTTGAGCGACCGCATCTTCATCGGGGTGCTCATCATCGGCGGCATGACCTTCAGCGGCCTGTTCTCGTACTTGTCGTCGTCGTCGTTCCTCTTCCAGCAGACCTACGGCTTCGACCCGCAGCAGTACGGCGTGCTCTTCGCCATCAACTCGCTCGGCGTCGTGCTGGGCGTGCAGACGGCCTCGCGGCTCGCGGCGCGCTTCGGCCCGCAGTGGGTGATGGCGGTCTCGACCGCGGTGCTCGTCGTGGCAGGCGCCGCGATCATCGTGACCGATCAGCTCGGGCTCGGGCTGTGGGGGACCGTCGTCCCGTTGTTCTTCTTCATCACGGCGTGCGGATTCACCTTCCCCTGCGTGCAGGTGCTCGCGCTCGACCGGCACGGTCGGGCCGCGGGCACGGCTGCCTCGCTCCTGGGCGCGGTCAACTTCGGCGTCGCGGGATTCATCTCGCCGCTCGCCGCGTGGATCTCGGGCGGCTCGGGCATCACCGCCACGACGATGGCCTCGGTCATGGCCGGGTGCGCGGTGATCGCGCTGCTGTCGCTCTGGCTCGTCGTGCGTCCGCGCAGCGTGCCCCAGCTCTCACCCTGATCACCGCGGCCGACGCAAGGGCCGCGGCCGGATCGGCGGGTGTCGTCAGAATGGAGCGATGAACGTCGAGCCGATCGCAGACCCTCGCCGACTCTGGCCCCGCCGCGCCGTCATCGGCGCCGTGCTCGTGGTGGCCGGTGCGCTGCTCGGTTGGTGGTTGTTCTCGCAGCTCGGCCAGCCGTTCGACATCGATCGCTGGTGGAATGAGACGCTGCCGGCCGATCCCGGGCCCGTGGGGCTCGTGTTCGGGCTCGTCATGAACCGCGTCGGCGGCACGTGGGTCGGCGTCTTCGCGATACCCATCGCGATGGCGGTGGCGCTCGTGCTGCTGCGGCGGCCATGGGCGGCGGGGTACTTCCTCGTGGCCTCTGCGCTGAGCGCCCTCGTCGTGCAGCTGATCAAGAACCTGGTCGACCGGGCCCGCCCCGAGGACATCCTCGTCACGACGGATGCGGGGTCGTATCCGTCCGGTCATACGGCGAACGCCGCGACGATCGCCGTCGTCGCCGTCATCCTCTTCCCACGCGTCTGGGTCGCCCTCGTCGGCGTCGTCTGGACCCTGCTCATGGCCTTCAGCCGCACGGTCGTGCACGCGCACTGGCTGTCCGACACCGTCGGCGGCACGCTGCTGGGCGCCGGCGTCGGGCTCCTGGTCGCCGCGATGTTCACGGCGCAGCTCGAGCAGGAACGGCGTGCGGTGGCGCTGCGCCGCAGTTAGGCTCACCGCCATGAGCGCCACGCCGAACGAGCCCGCCGTCCCCTCCGACAGCGGGGTCGCCGCGGCCGAGCTCGCTCGGCTGAGAGCTGAAGCGGAGGCGGCGGAGGCCGCGCTCGTCGCCGCGCGCGCACGTGCGGCACTCGCTGCGGCCGAGGCCGCCGCCGCGCGGAGCTCGGCCGAGGCCGGGGACGGCGACGTACCCGCCCCGTCCGCCGACACGGCTGGTGGCGCGGTATCCGCGGCTCCGGACGAACCCTCCGCATGGGATGCGCCGGACGCGGCGTCACCGCAGCCGGCAGCGGGGGAGCACGTCGCACCGGCAGGACCCCTCGACGCGAGCGAGATCGAGACCGTCCGGGCGGGATACGCGTTCGCGGGTCCAGCACTCGAACTCGGCGCGCTCCTCAACGGTGAGCCCGTCGCGGGCGTCCCCGTTCGCATCCCGCTCGCGATGACGAACCGGCACGGGCTCGTCGCGGGCGCGACGGGCACCGGCAAGACGCGCACGCTGCAGGGGCTCGTCGAGCAGCTCGCTGCGAACGGCGTGCCCGTCTTCGCCGCCGACGTCAAGGGCGATCTCTCCGGCCTGGCGGTCGAGGGCGAGGGCGGCGAGAAGCTGCTGTCGCGGACCCGCGCCATCGGTCAGGACTGGACCCCACGCTCGTTCGCGACGGAGTTCCTCGCGCTCGGCGGGCGAGGCTCGGGCGTGCCCATCCGCGCGACCGTCTCCGGCTTCGGACCCCTCCTGCTCAGCCGGGTGCTCGGTCTGAACGACACGCAGGAGTCGAGCCTCGGCCTGGTCTTCCACTACGCCGACAGCAACGGGCTCGCGCTCGTCGACCTCGCCGACCTCCGGGCTGTGCTGACGTACCTCACGAGCGACGACGGCAAGGCGGAGCTCGCCGAGCTCGGCGGGCTGTCCAAGGCGACGGCGGGTGTCATCCTGCGCGAGCTGATCACATTCGCCGATGCGGGCGCGGACGCCTTCTTCGGCGAGCCGGAGTTCGACGTCAGCGACCTCCTGCGCACCACGGAGAGCGGCGACGGTGTCGTCAACCTGCTCGAGCTGCCGGGGGTGGCCGATCAGCCGGTGCTGTACTCCACGTTCCTCATGTACCTGCTCGCCGAGCTGTTCGAGATGCTCCCCGAGGTGGGCGACGTCGACAAGCCCAAGCTGGTGTTCTTCTTCGACGAGGCGCACTTGCTGTTCCGCGACGCGTCGAAGGACTTCCTCGCGGCCGTCGTGCAGACGGTGCGTCTCATCCGATCCAAGGGGGTGGGCGTCTTCTTCGTCACACAGACGCCGAAGGACGTCCCCGGCGACGTGCTCGCGCAGCTGGGATCGCGGGTGCAGCACGCGCTGCGCGCCTTCACGCCCGACGATGCGAAGGCGCTGCGCGCGAGCGTGGGCACCTATCCCACGTCGGGATACGACCTGGAGCGCGTGCTGCAGGAGCTGGGTACGGGTGAGGCCATCGTCACCGTCATGAACGAGCGCGGCGCCCCGACCCCGGTGGCGTGGACGCGTCTGCGAGCACCGCAGGCATCGATGGCGCCCGCGCCGACGGAGCGCATCGAGGCGACGATCGCGGCGTCCGCACTTCGCCCGCGCTACGCCGAAGCGGTCGACCGCGAGTCGGCGCGCGAGATCCTCACCGCGCGGATGAACGCCGCTCGCGCCGCTCTCGACGCCGCCGAGGCCGAGGCGGCCCAGCGCAAGGCCGAGCAGGACGCCGCGAAGCTCCGGGCGAAGGCCGATGCCGCCTACGAGAAACAGCTCGCCGCGATCCGCAAGCAGGCCGCCGCCGACGAGGCGAAGGAGCGGCGCGAGTACGACCGGATGCTGCGGAGCATGACCCCGAACTCGCGGTCGCGACGCAAGACGCCGACCGAGCAGATCCTGGGCTCGAAAGCCGCGCAGGAGATGCTGACCGGCGTCATCCGCGGGATCTTCGGCACGGGGCGTCGCTGACCGACGGGCCGCGGGACGCACGCGATGCGACCCGGGCGCGACGTTGTCAAGTCGTGTCGGTCGAGCGCTCGTCCGCCTAGCGTCTGAGCATGACCGAGCTGACCGCACCCACCGGACACGAGCCCGAGCTGCAGGCGCAGCCCCGACCCGACGGGTCGGCTCCCCGCGCACTCGTGCTCGGAGCGACGGGCTACATCGGCGGACGCCTCGTTCCCCGTCTCGTCGCCGCCGGATACCGCGTGCGCGTGCTGGCCCGCACTCCCGAGCGCGTCGCGAGCTTCCCCTGGGGGAGCGAGGTCGAGATCGTCGGCGGCTCGGCGGACGACGCCGACGCCGTCGGGGAGGCGGTCGCCGACGTCGATGTGGTCTACTACCTCATCCACTCGATGGGAGCCGGTGCCGGCTTCGAGGAGGCCGACGAGCGCGCCGCCCGGACCGTCGCCGCAGCTGCCGCCGACGCGTCCGTGTCGCGCATCGTCTACCTCGGAGGTCTGCACCCCTCCGACGCGGAGCTGTCGCCGCACCTGCGCTCGCGCGTCCAGGTCGGCGAGATCCTGCTGGACTCGGGCGTGCCCACCCTCGTGCTCCAGGCCGGCGTCGTCATCGGATCGGGGTCGGCGTCGTTCGAGATGGTGCGACACCTCACCGATGTGCTGCCGTACATGCCCGCTCCGAAATGGGTGCGCAACCGCATCCAGCCGATCGCGGTGCGCGACGTCCTCCATTACCTGCTGGGGGCAGCCCGCGTCGCGCCCGACCTGAATCGAGCGGTCGACATCGGCGGGCCCGACGTGCTGCGCTACGGACAGATGATGAACGGATACGCGCTCGAGGCGGGGCTGCGGCAACGGGCCATCGCCGCGCTCCCCGTGCTGACGCCGGGTCTCGCGTCGCACTGGGTGAATCTCGTGACGCCGGTTCCGCGGTCGATAGCCCGACCGCTCATCGCCTCGCTCCAGAACGAGTGCGTGATGGACGACCACGACATCGACGGGATCATCCCGCAGCCGGACGGCGGGCTGACGCCCTACCGGCGGTCGGTCCGGTTGGCCCTCGGCCGCGTCGACGCCGACGAGGTCGAGACGAGCTGGCAGGACGCCGACGTGCTCGGCGCGCCGAGCGATCCGCTGCCGAGCGACCCGGAGTGGGCCGGACGCACCGTGTTCACCGACGAGCGGTCGTCCGACACGACCGCCTCGCCCGAGCGGCTGTGGGAGGTCATCGCCGGCATCGGCGGCACGAACGGCTGGTACTCGGCCCGGGCGCTGTGGCAGATCCGCGGCTGGATGGACCGCCTCGTCGGCGGCATCGGTCTCGCACGCGGCCGCCGCAGCCGGGGCAAGGTGCGCGTCGGCGACGCGATCGACTTCTGGCGCGTCGAGGCTGTCGAGGAAGGTCGACTGCTGCGCCTGCGCGCGGAGATGCGGGTGCCCGGCGAGGCATGGCTCGAGCTGAAGTCCGCGCCGCGCGACGGCGGCGCCCGATACGAGCAGCGCGCGATCTTCTTCCCGCGGGGCCTGGCCGGGCGTCTGTACTGGCTCGGGGTGCTGCCGTTCCACGGGCTGATCTTCACCGCGATGGCGACACGCATCTCGGAGATGGCCGAGGGCACGGTCGAGGAGGGCCGGATCGCCGTCGAGAACACCCACGCCGACGACGACGACGAGCCCGCCCAGCCCCCGGCGGCGCCGGCCGATCGCTCCTAGGGTGGGTGACATGAGCCGCTCCGCCGTCGTCATCACCGTGTCCGACCGATCCGCCCGCGGCGAGCGAGAGGACGCCGCCGGGCCCGCGGCCGTCATCGCGCTCCGCGAGGCCGGATGGGAATGTTCGGACCCCGCCGTCGTCGAGGACGGCGCCGCATCCGTGGCCGCGGCGCTGCGGCGGGCGCTGGCCGACGGCGCGCGGCTGATCGTGACGACGGGCGGCACGGGCGTGTCCCCCCGCGACGAGACGCCCGAGGGCACGTCCGAGGTGATCGAGCGCGAACTGCCCGGGATTGCCGAGGAGCTCCGGCGCCGCGGAGTTGCCGAGACCCCCACGGCGGTGCTGTCGCGCGGCCGCGCCGGGGTCGCCGGGAAGGCGCTGATCGTGAACCTGCCGGGCTCGCCCCGGGCCGTGGCATCCGGGATCGTCGTCGTCGTCGGCGTCGCGTCGCACGTGGTCGCGCAGCTCGACGGGCACGATCACTGATGGGCGCGATCCGCATCGCGCGCATCACCGTCGAGCCGCTGGATGTGGCAGCCCACCTCGGTGCGGTGGACTCGCCGGCCGTGGGCGCGGTCACCAGTTTCGTCGGCACCGTGCGCGATCACGATCCGGATGCCGCGGGCACCGTCACCGCGCTGCACTACGAGGCCCACCCCGGCGCCGAGGCCGCGCTGCGAGCCATCGCCGAGGCGGCGCTCGGGGATCGTGCCGGCGAGGTCGCGGTGAGCCATCGCATCGGAGATCTCGCGGTCGGCGACGCCGCGGTGGTCATCGCTGTCGGCACCGCGCATCGTGCGGACGCCTTCGAGGTCTGCCGCGAGCTGATCGAGGCGATCAAGCGCGAGCTGCCGATCTGGAAGCAGCAGATCGAGGCCGACGGGACGACGGCCTGGAAGGGCATCGGCGGCTGACCGGCCGTCGCCGCCCGTTCGCCGGCTCAGCCCCCGGCGAACGGGGGCAGGATGTCGATGGTCGCGTCCGCGCCGATCGACGCGTCGTCGGGGACGCGGGCGCCGTCGACGAGCACCGCGCATTGCGGCAGGATGGCGGCGAGAGCGGGATGCTCGCGCCCCAGGGTCGTGCGCAGTTCACCGAGGGTCGATTCCGACCGGTGCTGCTCGGTCGTTCCCGCGCGCTCGGCGGCGGCGGCGAAGAAGCGCACGCGCGCCATCAGCGGTCCTCTCCGGGACGCCGCCAGTCGCCGCTGCGTCCTCCCGATTTCGCGGTGATGCGGACGTTCTCGATCGAGGTCGCCTTGTCGAGTCCCTTCACCATGTCGACGACGGCGAGAGCGGCGACCGAGACCGAGGTCAGCGCCTCCATCTCGACGCCGGTGCGGTCGGCCGTGCGCGCGGTGGCCTCGATTTCGACGCCCGCGTCGGTGATCTCGAGGTCGACCACGACGCCGTGCACGCCGATGACGTGGGCGAGGGGGAGCAGCTCGGGCGTGCGCTTGGCCGCCTGGATGCCGGCGATGCGCGATACCGCGAGGACATCGCCCTTCGGCACGGCGCCGTCGCGCAGCGCCGCGACGACCGTCGGGGAGCAGCGGACGAGGCCGCGCGCGGTCGCCGAGCGGACGGTCGGCTGCTTCGCGGTGACGTCGACCATCCGGGCGTGACCGGCGTCGTCGAGATGCGTGAAGGTCATGCGTTCATCCTCCCAGCAGGAGGACGTCGACGAGGTCGCCGGGCTCGACCGTCGTGATCTCGGCGGGCACGACGGCATACGCCTCGGCGAGGGCGAGAGTGCCCGCCAGGTGGGAGCCCGAACCGCCCGGGGTCGCGGGTCGCACGAACCACCGAGCGGGATCGCCGCGGTCGATGACGGCCGGGAGGTACTGCCGCCGCCCCGGCGGTGTGCGCCACGATTCGGCAGCGGGAAGGCGCAGGGCGGGCCGCTCCAGCGTGGCGCGGCCCTGCAGCGCGAGGAGGGCGGGACGGACGAAGACCTCGAAGGAGACGGCCGCGCTGACCGGGTTGCCGGGCAGGCCGAACACGAGCGTGCCGGCGGGCAGGACGCCGAACGCCTGCGGCTTCCCGGGCTGCATCGACACGCGGGAGAACCGCAGTGCGCCCCCGAGCTCGGTCTTCACGACCTCGTAGGCACCCGCGCTGACGCCGCCGGAGGTGATGACGACATCCGCTCGCGCATCGCCCGATGTCGTCTCATCGAGGACGCGTCGCAGCCCGGGGCCGCCGTCGTCGACGCGTTCGCGCCGGACCACGACGCCTCCGGCCTCGCGCACGAGTGCCTCGAGGAGCAGTCCGTTCGACTCCGGGATCTGGCCCCGCGAACGGGGGACGCCCGGTTCGACGAGCTCGCTGCCCGTCGACACGACGACGACGCGCGGCCGTTCCGACACCGTGACGCGTGCGATGTCGGCCGCGGCCAGCGCGGCGAGCTGGCGCGCACCGAGACGCGCCCCGGCGCCCAGGACGACGTCACCGGGACGGATGTCGTCGTGCGCGCGGCGCACGAACACGCCGCGGCGGGCGGGAGCCGCGACGACCCGCGCCGTCGTGAGCGACTCGTCGAGACCGCCGGCGGTGTCCTCGAAAGGCACGATGGTGTCGGCCTCGGTCGGCACCATCGCCCCCGTCATGATCCTGATGGCCTCGCCCGGACGCAGGCCCGGATCGTCGGGACTGCCTGCCGGCAGGTCCGCGACCACCGTCAGCTCGACGGGGCTGTCGGCCGACGCCGTCGCGACATCCTCGAATCGGACGGCGAATCCGTCCATCGCGGAGTTGTCGAAATCGGGGATGCCCCCGCGCGCGACGGCCGGATCGCGCAGGGTCGCCCCCGCCGCTTCCGACAGGGCGACGGCACGCGTGGCGAGGGGCCTTACGGCGGTGAGGACGTCGGCGAGCTGCTCCTCGACGGTGCGCAGACCGCCGCCCGAACCGCTCACGGTGTCCACTCCGCCAGGCCGCCGGCGAGCACGGACGCCGCCACGCCGTGGCGGCGCAGGGCCTCCGCGGCGCGGTGGGCGCGGATGCCGTGAGCGCAGACCACCACGACCCGATCGCCGGCGACCCGGCCCGGGTCGGCCAGGACGTCGGCCAAGGGCAGCAGCACGGAGCCTGGGAGCACGCCCGCAGCCGTCTCGTGCGGTTCGCGGACATCGAGGACGAGTGCTCCGGAGCGCTGCGCGGCGCGCAGTCCCTCGAGATCCACCTCGGGTGCCGGCGGCGCGGGCGGCGGTGTCGGCGGTCGCGCCGAGGCGGGCGCGGACGCAGGAGTCGCCGCGGCGCGAAGCGGCACTTCGTGCTGAGTCCCGGCGAGGGCGTCGATCACGACGACGCGACCGAGGAGCGGCTCGCCGATGCCGGCGATGAGCTTGATCGCCTCGGTCGCGAGCATCCCGCCCACGGTGATGCACAGCGATCCGAGCACACCGACCTCGGCGCACGTGGGCAGGTCGCCCGCGCTGCCCGCGGGGTAGAGGTCGCGGAGGCCGACGGCGGGCGTGCCCGCGGGCGGAGACGTCCAGAAGACGGTCACCTGCGCGTGGAACTCCTGGATGACGCCCCACACGAGCGGCACCCCGAGCTCGTCGCACGCGGCCGCGACGTCGGTGCGGGTCGCGAAGGTGTCGGTGCCGTCGACCACGAGGTCGCATCCCGACAGCAGCCGCAGAGCGTTCCCGCGGTCGAGCCGCTCGCGCCGGACGTGCACGCGAGTCTCCGGCGACAGGGCGGCGGCGGCCCGGACCGCGGAGTCGACCTTGGCCGTCCCGACGTCGTCGACCCGATGGATGACCTGGCGCTGCAGGTTCGCGTACTCGACGACGTCGTCGTCGATGACGGTGATCTCGCCGACGCCGGCCGCGGCCAACGCGAGGATCACGGGAGAACCCAGGCCGCCCGCTCCAACGACGGCGACCCGTGCCGCTGCGAGACGACGCTGGCCCTCGTCTCCGAGGCCCGCGAGCACGGCGTGCCGGGCGGTACGCTCGCGCTCGCGGTCGGAGAGGGATGCAGCCGGGGCCACGAGGGGTGCGACGCTCATGGGATCAGGCTAGACGCGCGTCGGACACGGCAGGGTCGTGAACGGACGTTCCGCGGTCGACAACCGCTTCATCGGAGAAAATCGGCCACCACACCCGCATCTGCGGGTATGTTCGCTTCATGAGCGCGTACCGAATCTCCGAAGCCGCCCGCCTGCTCGGCGTCAGCGACGACACCGTGCGCCGATGGATCGATCAGGGCGTCCTGCCCGTGACCGACGGCAGCCCGGCGCGCGTTCCCGGAGACGCGCTCGCAGCCCACGCCGTGGATCTCGCCACCGCCGCGGCCGACCCGTCCGATCGGCTCTCGAGCGCCCGCAACCGATTCGTCGGCCTCGTCACGCGCGTGCAGATCGACGGCGTGATGGCGCAGGTCGACGTGCAGTCCGGCCCGCATCGGGTCGTGTCGCTGATGTCGGCCGAAGCGGCCCGCGAACTGGGGCTCGAACCGGGATCCCTCGCCGTCGCCGTCGTGAAGGCCACCACCGTCGTCGTCGAGACACCGAAGGACTGAACCAGGATGCGTCGCCACCCCCTCTCGTTCGCCGCGCTCGCCGCTGCGCTCCTCGTCGTCACCGGCTGCGCCGCGGGAGGCGGGCCCGACATCGGTGCCGACGCGACCCCGGGCGCCGTGGTCACGGGGCCCGGCAGCCCCGAGCCCGACGTCTCGGGTGAGGTCAACGTGTTCGCCGCGGCGTCGCTCAAGGACGGTTTCGACGAGCTCGCGACGCAGTTCGAGCAGCGCCATCCCTCGGTCTCCGTCGCTCCGATCAGCTACGACGGGTCGTCGACCCTCGCGACCCAGCTCATCGAGGGCGCACCCGCCGACGTCTTCGCGTCGGCGGACGAGGCCAACATGCAGAAGGTCGTCGACGCCGGGCTCACCGCCTCGCCCCAGCTGTTCGCGACGAACCGGCTCACGATCGTCGTCCCCGCCGGCAACCCGGCGGGCATCACGGGTCTCGCCGACCTCGCCGACGCCGACCGCACGGTGGTGCTGTGCGCGGCCGAGGTGCCGTGCGGCGCGGCCTCGACCACGCTGCTCGAGAACGCCGGGGTCACGCCGAGCGTCGACAGCTACGAGCAGAACGTGACGGCGGTGCTCACGAAGGTCACGAGCGGCGAGGCCGATGCGGGGCTCGTCTACGTCACCGACGCCGCCACGACCGACGAGGTCGATGCCGTCGAGACGCCCGGAGCCGATGCCGTCGTCAACCGCTATCCCATCGCGGCTCTGACCGCGGCCCGGTCGCCCGAGGCCGCGGCCGCGTTCGTCGCCTTCGTCCTGTCGGACGAGGGCCGTGCCGTGCTCGATCAGCGGGGCTTCGGCGCGCCGTGACCGACGGCGTCGCGGACCGCGTGCGCACCGAGCAGGGCTACCTGCCGCGCGTGCTCATCGTGCCGGCCGTCGTCGGCCTCGCACTGCTGGTGGTGCCCCTCTCCGCCCTCGTCGGGCGCCTCGACGTCGCGACCGTGTGGGCCGACATCACGTCGCCCCAGGCCGTGTCGGCGCTCGCGCTCTCACTCCAGACGGCGGTCGCGGCCACCGCGCTCTGCATCCTGCTCGGCGTGCCCCTGGCCCTCACGATCGCCCGTGCCGGCCCACGGAGCGCCGCGGTCCTGCGCGCCGTCGTGACGGTGCCCCTCGTGCTGCCGCCCATGGTCGGCGGCGTCGCGCTGCTGTTCCTGTTCGGTCGCACCGGATGGCTCGGCACCGCTCTCGGCGAGGTCGGCATCCGTGTGCCCTTCACCACGGCCGCGGTCGTCCTGGCCCAGGCCTTCGTCGCGCTGCCCTTCCTGGTGCTCGCGCTCGAGGGCGCGCTGCGGGCGACGGGTGTGCGCTACGAGCAGGCGGCTGCGGCACTCGGAGCCGGGCGTTGGCGCATCCTCTGGCGGGTGACGCTGCCGCTCGCCGCGCCGGGGCTCATCGCCGGAGTCGTGCTCTGTTTCGCTCGCGCTCTCGGCGAGTTCGGCGCGACGGCGTTGTTCGCGGGCAACGCGCCCGGCGTGACGCAGACGATGCCCCTGGCGATCTACACGGCCTTCAACGGGGCGGGGGTGTCGCAGGGGACCGCCGTCGCGCTCTCGCTGCTGCTCCTCGTCACGGCGATCGCGGTGCTGCTGCTCGTGCGGGCGTGGCGTCCCGGAGGCGCGAGATGAGCGCCCGGCTGTCCGTCGACGTGCGGGTGCGACGACGCGACGTCGTCGTCGCCGCCGACATCGTGGTCGAACCCGGCGAGGTGCTTGCGGTCATGGGCCCGAGCGGTGCGGGCAAGTCGACGCTGCTGGAGGCCGTCGCGGGGCTCGTCCCGCTCGAGGCCGGCTCGGTGCGCGTCGACGACGAGACGGTGGCGAGCCCCGGTCATCGGGTCGCCCCGCAACGGCGGGGAATCGTCCTGCTGCGCCAGGATCCGTGTCTCTTCCCGCATCTGTCGGCACGCGAGAACGTCGCCTTCGGTCTGCGCTCGCGGGGCGAGCCGGCCCGCCGCGCACGCGCGGTCGCCGACGGCTGGCTCGAACGTGTCGGCCTCGCCGGATCGGCGGGGCAGCACCCCCGCGCCCTCTCCGGCGGGCAGCAGCAACGCGTCGCGCTCGCGCGGGCGCTCGCCGCCGGGCCCCGTGTCATCCTGCTCGACGAGCCCTTCACCGCGCTCGACCCGGCGACCGCGGCGTCGCTGCGCACCATGCTCGCCGAGCAGGTGCGCGCAGCGGGCACCACCGCGGTGCTCGTCAGCCACGACGCGCTCGACGCGGCGGCCGCCGCCGACCGACTCGTCGTGCTCGAGTCGGGGACCGTGACGCAGCGCGGAACGGTCCGCGAGGTGCTCCGTGCCCCGACGACGGCGTTCGGCGCGGCGATCGCCGGGCTCAATCGGGTCGAGGGCCGTAGCCACGGCGGGCGATGGACCGCGGGGGGCATCGTGCTCGACCGCGCGGGTGACGAGGCGTCGGCGGCCGCCGCGCTGTTCCGACCCGGCGAGGTCATCGTGCACCCGCTGCCCCCGCAGGCCCGCGACACCGCCGCCACGGCCGACGGCGGAGACCACGTGTCGTGGGAGGCCCGCGTCGTCCGGTTGGAGCCGACCGTCGGCGGGGTGCGCGTCTTCGTCGACGGACCGGCGCTCGTCGTCGATCTGCCTGTGGACCGTGCCGCCGACCTGAGACCCGGCGACAGCATCCGGCTCTCGCTGCCCACCGCCGCCGTCGTCTGGGCCTGATCGCGGCAGGCGCCCCTCGGGTGGCACGATGGGGGGATGCCACACCTGCGCCCCGTGCGCCGCGACGACGACGCCGCCCTGGCCGACGTCTGTCTCCGGACAGCCGACTTCGGATCGGATGCCACCGGGCTGTTCGACGACGACGACATCTGGGGCGCGGTCTTCGCCCGGCCCTACGCCGAGCGGCATCCGGATCACGCCTTCGTCGTCGCGGACGACGACGACCGCGCCATCGGCTACGTCGTCGCGACACCCGACACCGACGTGTTCGAGGAGTGGTTCCGGTCGGAGTGGTGGCCGCGCTTCGCGGAGCGGTGGCCCGAGCCCCGGCCCGACGACGATTCGCGGCAGGCGGGGACGTTGCGCTACGCCTACGGTCGGCGCGCGGGAGCCGAGCCGTGGGCGCGCGAGTACCCCGCCCACCTGCACATCGACCTGCTGCCGGAGGCCCAGGGGCAGGGCTGGGGGAGACGGCTCATCGCGCAGCTGCTCGACCGTCTCGCCGAGGGGGGAGTGCCGCGCCTGCACCTGGTCGCCGCAGCCGGGAACGCCGGCGCGCTCGCCTTCTACGACCGGCTGGGCTTCGAGCGTCTGCCCTCGCCCAAGGGCGTGCAGGCGTTCGGCATCGACACCGCCCGCCGACGCGGCTGAAGGTTTCGGGCCAGCGGTGGTCCGCCCCGGCGGTCCGCTGCTCAGCCGTCGAGCAGGCGGCCATCCGAGATGCGCACCGTGCGATCGACCAACGCCTCGGGTACACGCACGTGCGAGATCAGCACGACGGCCCGGTCGCCGTCGACGGCGCCGAGCAGGTCTCGGAGCAGCGCATCGGACGCGGCGGGGTCGACCCCGGCCGTCGGCTCGTCGAGCACGAGAACGGGAAAGTCGTGCAGCAGGGCGCGCGCGAGCGCGATGCGCTGCGCCTGACCGCCCGAGACGAGGGCGCCGTGCTCGCCGACGCGCGCGTCGAGGCCGCCTCGCTCGCGCAGCCACCCACCCAGACCCACGCGCCCGAGCACCGCGACGAGGTCGGCGTCGGTCGCGGTGTCGCGGGCGAACAGCAGGTTCTGTCGGATGTCTTCGTCGAAGAGCATCGGGTCCTGCTCGCACAGTCCCACCGTCAGGCGGACGTCATCGGCAGCGAGATCTCGGACGTCTGCGTCGCCGATGCGGTACGTGCCCCCGACGTCGAGGAAGCGGACGAGGGCATGGGCGAGGGTCGACTTCCCTGCTCCGCTCGTCCCCACGACGAGGACGCGCTCACCCGGCCGCACGTCGAGGTCGATGTCGACGAGGGCGGGCCGCTCGGCGCCCGGCCAGGCGACCGACACGTCGCGCAGGTGCAGACCGTCGCCGAGGGCCGGCGCGACTCCGGTCGCCGCGACGGCATCCTCCACGAGGCCATGCGGGATGCCGCTCGGCACGGTCTCGGCGATGCGAGTGGCCGATGCGCGGACCTGACGCCACGACGCGGCTGCGAGGGGAACAGTCTGGAACACCTCGAACACCGCCATGGGCACGAGCACGGCGACCGCGAGCCACGGGCCGCCCAGGGTGGCGACGTCGGGAGCGGTCACCGTGAGAGCGAGGATCGACGCGGCGCCGGCGGCGAGAGACACGATCGCGGTGCTGCCCGCCTGTGCCCCGGCGCGCCGCACCACCGCGCGGCGGAGCGCGGCGTCCGCCGCCTCGATGCGGCGTCGGCTCTGCTCCTCCGCGCCGAACGCCAGCAGCACGTCGAGGCTGCCGAGGTGATCGGACACGGCATCGGCGAGCCGCCCCCGCAGCGGCGCGATGGTGCTCTCGGCGCGAGCCCCCGCGACCCAGCCCCACCCGGTCGCGGCGACGGCTGCGACGACGAGGCAGGCGAGCAGTGTCAGTGCGGCGGGCCACGACACGAACGCGACGAAGACGACCGAGGCGAGCGCCACGGTGGCCGAGGCGACGAGCGGCTCGACCACCCGCAGCGGCAGGTTCTGGAGGTCGTCGACGTCGTCGACGAGCGTCGAGAGGGCGGACCCCCGTCGCACGCGTCCCAGACCGTCGGGTGCGAGGGGGATGAGCCGGCGCACGAGGTCCGTCCGCGTCGCGGCGAGTTGGCGCAGGGCTGCATCATGCGAGGTGAGCCGTTCGAGGTACCGGAAGACGGCGCGTGCGATCGCGAACGCCCGGACGCCGACCACCGCGGCCATCACGTACATGACGGCCGGCTGCTCGCTCGCGCGGACGATGAGCCAGGCGCTGCACGCCAGCAACGCGACCGCCGACGCCTCGGTGGCGAATCCGGTTGCCAGTGCCGGCCAGAACCGGCGCGGCGCCGGCATCGCACCGCGCAGCACATCCGTCGTCGTGGTCATGCCGGCACCTCCGAGACGGGGCGGATCTCGACGAGCTGGTCGGCGATCGCGCGCGCCGACTCCCGGTGCGAGATCAGCAGCACGGTCGCGCCGTCGTCGGCGAGCCGCCGGAGTCCGCGCCAGAGCGCGTCCTCGGTCTCGGCGTCCAGTGCGGCGCTCGGCTCGTCGAGAGCCACGACCGTCGCGCCCCCGATGCGGTGCCGGAAGAGCGCGCGCGCGACCGCGACCCGCTGAGCCTGCCCTCCGGACAGACCCGATCCGCGCACGCCGAGCTCGAGGGACGGATCGATGCCCGCGGCGCCGGCGGACGCCAGCGCACGGGAGACACCATCGCCCCCGGGGGTCGCCGCCACGGCCGGGGGTGCGCCGAGGGCGACGTTCTCGGCGACGGTGCCCGCGATCAGGCCGGGCTCCTGACCGGCCCAGGCCAGCCACGACGCGGGCGGCGGCAGCGGCCCACCGTCGAGCGTGATGTCACCGTCGATCGCCGCGACGCCCCGCAGGGCGGCGAAGACGCTGGACTTGCCGGCGCCGCTCGGCCCGGCCAGCAGCGTGACGGTGCCGGGGGACGCCGTGAACGAGACGGGAGCCAGCAGCACCTCGCCCCGCCGCACCCGCACCCGGTCGGCGCGCAGCACGCCGCGGACGGGCCCGCGGGAAACGGCTCCGGCCGTTCCTGCGGGGGTCTCGCGGAGCTCGCCCGCCGCATCGAGCACCTCGAACACGTCGTCGGTCGCCGCGACCCCCTCGGCGGCGGCGTGGAACTGGACGCCCACCTGACGGAGCGGAAGGTAGGCCTCCGGCGCCAACAACAGGACGAAGAGGCCGATGCCGAGTCCGAGCGAGCCGTCGATCAGGCGGAAGCCGATGGATACGGCGACGATCGCGACCGAGATCGAGGCGAGGAACTCGAGGGCGAATCCCGAGAGGAACGAGACCCGCAGCACCCGCATCGTCTCGATGCGATAGTTCTCGGTCACCCGCTCGATCGAGGTCGCGGCGCGGTGCTGCCGGCCGAAGACCGTCAGCGTCGACAGGCCGCGCACGGTGTCCGCGAAGCGGGCGGCGAGCTGACGCAGGGTCTGCCACTGCGCCCGCTGGACCGCGCGCGTCGCCAGGCCGATGAGCACCATGAACAGCGGGATCAGGGGCATCGTGAGCAGCACCGTCAGACCCGAGATCCAGTCGCTCCACCAGATGACCGCGATGAGGACCGGTGTGGCGATGGCCGTCAGGACGAGCTGGGGCAGGTAGCGGCCGAAGTAGGCGTCGAGCGCGTCGAGGCCGCGTCCGGCGGTGACGGCGAGCTGCGCCGAGTTGCGGGTGGCGAGCCATCCCGGGCCCAGACGGCCGACGGCCGCCGTGAGGCCGCCGCGCAACTCGCTGCGCACCCGCGCGGCGGCTCGCGCGGAGATCGCCTCGCGCAGCCAGAGGAGCCCGGCGCGAGCGGCGACCACACCGGCGAGGGCGGCCAGCACGCCCGCGAGCTCGGCCGGCGGGACGCCGTCGATCGCCCCGACGATGGCGCGGGTGGTCAGCCAGGCGAACGCCACGATGACGACCGTCTGCGCGAGTCCGATCGCCCCGATCGCGACGAAAAACACGCGGGCGCCGCGCGCGTAGCGCAGCAGGCGCGGGTCGACGGGCCGTCCGCTCGAGCGCGCGGGCGCCTCGGGGTCGTCCATGCTCACCCTTCGATCCTGCCCTACGCGGAGGCGGGGACGTCGCCCGCGGTCAGTGGGCGACGAGCTCGGCCTCTTCGATCCGGGCGCGCGTGACGCGCTTGCGGAACACCCAGTAGGTCCACCCCTGGTAGAGCAGCACGAGCGGCAGGAAGATGACCGCCGCCCACGTCATGATCGTCAGGGTGTAGTCGGTCGATGAGGCGTTCTCGATCGTCAGGTTCCACGCCGGGTCGGTCGACGAGGGCATGACGTTCGGGAACAGCGAGAGCCACAGCGTCAGCACGGCGAACATGACCGTTCCGGCGCCGCCCGTGAACGCCCACCCCTCACGACCGGTCGCGTTGGCGAGGATGGCCCCGACCAGCATGACGGCGGCGACGGCGGCCGTCACGAAGACGAGGGGAAGCAGCGGAGCCTGCGCCGCCGTCGCGGACATCACCGTCCAGGCCAGGAACACGGCCGCCGCGACCAGGGCGAGCAGCCCCGATCTCGTCGCGAGTCGGCGCGCCTGCGCGCGCACGTCGCCGTCGGTCTTGAGAGCGACGAAGTACACGCCGTGCGTGAAGAACAGCAGCAGCGTCACGACGCCCCCGAGCAGGCCGTACGGGTTCAGCAGGGTCAGCAGGGTGCCCGTGAACTCCTTGTCGGCGTCGATGGGCACGCCCTGCACGATGTTGGCGACCGCGACGCCCCACAGGAACGCGGGCAGGGCGGAGCCGACCACGATCATGAGGTCGAAGCGCTTGCGCCACGTCGCGTCGTCGCGCTGGTGTCGATACTCGAACGAGACGCCGCGCAGGATGAGCGCGATCAGGATGAGCAGGAGGGGCAGGTAGAACCCGCTGAACAGCGTGGCGTACCACTCCGGGAAGGCCGCGAAGAGGCAGGCTCCGGCCACGATCACCCAGGTCTCGTTCAGGTCCCAGACCGGTCCGATGGTGTTGATGATCTGACGGCGCGAGACGTTGTCCTTGCCGAGGAACGGCAGCGACATCCCGACGCCGAAGTCGAAGCCGTCGAGCACGAAGTAGCCGACGAACAGCACGCCGACGATGAAGAACCAGACGTATGCGAGATCCATGTCGTGCTCCTCAGTAGACGGTGGTCTGGGTGTGGGAGGCCGCGGGGTCCTCGGCCTCGGGCGAACCCGGCTCGGGCAGCGGGTCGGGCCCCTTCTGCGCGGCCTTGCGGATGAGGCCGAACTCGACGACGGCGAGCGAGGCGTAGACCGCCGTGAACGCGATCAGCGAGATGAGCACGGTCCAGCCGGGGACGTTCGGTGAGACGCCGTCCTCGGTCAGCATGAGGCTGAACACGATCCACGGCTGGCGGCCCATCTCGGTGAACACCCAGCCGACGAGGCTGCCGAGCAGGGGCAGCGGGGCGGACCAGATCGCGATCTTCCACATCCAGCCGGCGACGGGACGCCGCGCCTTCGTGCGCGTGAGCCAGAGACCCGCCACCGAGACGAGGGTCGCGGCGCCGCCGAGGCCGATCATCCAGCGGAAGGACCAGTAGGTGACCCAGACGATCGGGCGGTAGTCGACGCCGGCGCCGAACGTGTCGGTGTACTGCGCCTGCAGATCGTTCAGGCCCTCGACGCAGCCGTCGAAGCTGTGGGTCGAGAGGAATGACAGCAGGTACGGCACGCGCAGCGACCAGATCTCCTCGGTGCCGTCCGGGGTGCCGATCGAGAAGATCGAGAAGGATGCGTCGGCCCCGCACGCGCTGTTGAACATGGCCTCGGCAGCGGCCATCTTCATGGGCTGCGTCGCGACCATGACGAGGCTCAGCTGGTCGCCCGAGAGCGCGACGCCGATGAACGAGACGATCATGCCCCACATGCCGAACCGCAGCGCGGGCCGCATGGTCTCGACGTGCTGCGCGCGCGAGATGTGCCAGGCGGCCACGGCGATCACGACAGCGGCGGCGAACATCCAGGCCGCGAAGATCGTGTGGGGGAAGGCCGCCAGCACGATCGGATTGGTCAGCACCGCGCCGAAGTCGATCAGCTCCGCCCTGCCGCCGTCGGCGGCGATCTGATACCCGACGGGGTTCTGCATGAATGCGTTGGCGGCGAGGATGAAGTAGGCCGAGAGGGTCGACCCGAGCACGACCATCCAGATCGAGAAGAGGTGGAGCGCTCTCGGCAGCTTGTCCCAGCCGAAGATCCACAGGCCGATGAAGGTCGCCTCGAAGAAGAAGGCGAGGAGGCCTTCGAAGGCGAGAGGGGCGCCGAAGATGTCGCCGACGAAGCGCGAGTAGGCCGACCAGTTCATGCCGAACTGGAACTCCTGCACGATGCCCGTCACGACGCCCATCGCGAAGTTGATCAGGAAGATCTTGCCGAACAGCCGGGTCAGGTGCAGCCACTTCACGTTCCCCGTGCGGTGCCAGACCGTCTGGAAGATCGCGACGACGAGGGCCATGCCGAGCGTCAGCGGCACGAAGAGGTAGTGGTACAGCGTCGTCAGGCCGAACTGCCAGCGGGCCAGCAGGAGCGGATCGAGGAAGTCCATCGGGCGGTGCCTTTCGGGAGGCGAGGGTTTCGACAGGCTGAAGGTATCGAGTGGGGTTTTCCCCGGTCTCCGGGGCGGCCGGAAATAATGCTACGCGTGGTCTGACCACGAAGCAAGGTGGTGTCAGACCACACGGGGCGGCCGTGGATATGCCCGCGTCGACCCTCGGGTCGTGCTCCGCCGTCTACGCTCGATCCATGGGGCAGCCGCTCGTCGACAGATTCGCCCGGGTCCACCGAGACCTGCGGATCTCGCTGACCGACCGCTGCTCGCTGCGATGCACGTACTGCATGCCCGAGCAGGGCAACGAGTGGCTCGCCCGGCAGAGCATCCTCACCCTCGACGAGATCGTCGAGGTCGCCACCGTCGCGGCGGCCGCGGGCATCACGACCTTCCGCCTCACCGGGGGCGAGCCGCTGCTGCGGACCGACATCGTCGAGATCGTGCGACGCCTCGCCGCCCTCGAGACCGCGACCGGTCGCATGCAGATAGCGATGACGACCAACGGCATCCGTCTGCCCGAGGTCCTGCCCGATCTCGTCGATGCGGGCCTCACTCGACTCAACATCTCACTCGACACCCTCGACCGTGACCGCTTCCGCGCGTTGACGCGCCGAGATCGTCTCGAAGACGTGCTCGACGGCATCCGCGCGGCGCAGGCCTCGGGGCTGCGTCCGCTGAAGATCAACGCCGTCGCGATGCGCGGCGTGAACGACGACGAGCTCGTCGACCTCGTCGCGTTCGCCGTCGCGCACGACGCGCAGATGCGTTTCATCGAGCAGATGCCGCTCGATGCCGGTCACACGTGGGACCGATCGACCATGGTCACGCGCGATGAGATCCTCGAGGCGCTCGCCGCCCGCTGGGCGTTGGAACCGGTGCCGGGACGCGGCGGGGCGCCCGCCGAGCAGTGGCGTCTCGACGGCGGACCGCACACGGTCGGCGTCATCGCATCGGTCACCGCGCCCTTCTGCGGAGCGTGCGACCGGATGCGGCTGACCGCCGATGGGCAGCTGCGCAACTGCCTGTTCTCGATCGACGAATACGACCTCCTGCCGGTGCTGCGCTCGGACGCCTCGACGGAGCTGCGGGCGGCCGAGGTCGACCGCGTCCTGCGCAACTGCATCGCCGGCAAGAAGGCGGGTCACGCGATCGACGACCCCGGCTTCCTCCAGCCCGCCCGGGGCATGAACGCCATCGGCGGCTGACACCCACGGGATGCGGGACCCGCGGTGTCGCGGCGCAAGTGTCGACCCGGCCTCAGGCCGACGCCGGGGGCGCGTGCACCCGTGTGCGACGCGGCACCGCGGCCGTCGCGCCGGCCGCGAGGCTCACGGCCGCCGCGATCCCGAACGCGACACCCGGCGCGGCGACGGGGAGGATCGCTCCGATCACGGCGGCGCCGATCGCCTGGCCGACCATGAAGACGACGAACAGCACCGCCGTGCCCGCCGCGGCATACGACGGATCGACGCGGGTCGTCCAGGCGATGAGCGCGCCCGTCGCGGTGACGTACGCCCATCCGAACAGCACCGGCGCCGCGACCCCGACCGTGTGGTCGGTCGGCGCGACGCCTAGAGCGAATGTCGCGGCGGCGACGAGCACCGCTGCGACGGTCCAGAGCGACTCCGGTCTCAGTCGCCGTAGGGCGGCGGATGTCGCGATGACGCCGGTGCCGCCGCATCCGATCAGCACCCAAGCCATCACCGAACCGGCCTCCGATGCGCCGGCGTCGACGAGGACGACGCGGCCATAGTTCCAGATCGCAGCAGCGCCGAACCCCAGCAGGACGGCTGCGGCGATCGCTTGCCGATGGGAGCCCCACCAGCGAGGGCTCGGAACGGCCGTCGCGCGAGATGCGCGCGTCTCCGCGCCGCGACGGAGGGGGTGAGGGGCGTCTGTAGAGGCGGCATCGGGCCCGTGCTCGGGCTCTCGCTCTCGCTCTCGCTCGCCGAGTCGGTCGGACACGAGCACGGCGATGCCGGCAGCGAGCGTCGCGAAGGCGGCGACGGCCCACGAAAGGCGCCAATCGGGCGCGAGAGCGATCGTGAGGATGCCCGCCGCGATGAGTCCGGGACCGGTGCCGGCGTTCACGACGGCCTGCGGGGTGCTCGCGTCGCGGTCGGCGAACGTCCGCGCGACGATGCGCACGAGCGCGGGCGACGCGAGCCCGGCGCCGGCTGAGGCGATCGTGGCGGCGAACCCGAAGGCGGCGGCATGCGGGGCCAGGGCGAGCCCCGCCGCGCCCCCCGCCGCGGTGGCCGTCGCGGCGACGATCAGCAGGCGCGGGCGACGTTCGGCGACGAGGAAGCCGACGAGCGCGGCGATCGCGTAGACCACCGATCCTGCGGCGGACACGAGGCCCGCCACTGCGGTGTCGATCGTCAGGTCGGCGCTCATCTCCGGCAGGTGCAGGCCGAAGGCCAGGCGCACGAGGCCATAGGTCGCAGCGATGAGCGCGATCCCGGAGGCGACCGACGACCAGCGTAAAAACAAAAACGATCGTTTCACTTTCCCGAGCATAGAGTGCTGACATGGGATTGCGGCCGAAGACCGAGGAACGCATCCTCGACGCCGCCGAGGACCTGTTCTTCACGCGCGGCATCGCGGCGACGCCGATCGACGCCGTCATCGCGCGGGCGGGCGTCTCGGCCGCGACGCTGTATCGCGGCTATCCGAGCAAGGAATCGCTCCTCGCGGCAGCGCTCGATCGGCGTCAGCGGGCGTGGCTCGAGACGTGGGACACCGCGATCTCACGCGGCTCGGACGACGCGGGCCGACTGCTCGCGATCTTCGACGCGCTTGACGACTTCCGCGACGAGCCGCATGGCTCGCGATGGTGCGCCTTCCTCGGTGCAGCGGCCGAATACTCCGACCCGCCGACGGAGGTCGCGTCCGCGGTGCGTGCCGACACCGACGCGATGCGCGCCCGGCTCGCCGAGCTCGCTCGGGCGGTCGTTCCCGAACCCGAAGCGGCGGCCGACCTCGCGGAGCGGCTGCTCCTCGTCGTGAGCGGCGACCTCGCCATGCGCCTGCGTGAACCAGGACACCGCGCCGCACTCGCTCGCTCGACCGCCGAGCTTCTCGTGGCCGCGGCGTCGTCGACCCGACGCTGACGCGCCGCGCTTCCGTCGTCGGGCCGCCCGCTCAGTCGTGCGTCGTCGCCGCGTGGAGCAGCTGGATGATGCAGACCGACGGGTCGCACGACGACCGCATGCCGTCGACGGCGAGCGGCCCGCCCGCCTCGGTGAGCACGCCCTGGAGCAGGCTCAGGTGGACGCTGCACAGCACCTCGCGGTGATCTGCCTGGGCGGTCGCGTGCGCGCACGGGGTCAGATCGACCGTGAGGGCGGTGTCGTCGATGATCGGGTCGAAGCCCTCGTCCTCGAGCTCCTCGACCAGCGCATCGATCTGGTGCAGGGCCCGGGTCTCGAGGACGTCGGGCACGTCGAGGGTGAGGACCCGGCGCATCAGGTCGCCCCGCTGTGCGGCATCCCGCACCTTGCGGCGTTGGACGGCACTGCGGGTCGCGTCTCCGTCGGCCGCGCTGTAGAGCACGCGGGGGCGGCCGCGCGTCGTGCGGTGCTCCTTCTCGGCGACGACGAAGCCGTCCGAGATCAGGCGCGCGAGGTGTTCGCGGATGGTGTTCGGGTGGAGGTCCGTCGCCTCCTGCAGCTCGCCGATGGTCCGGCGCGGCTGTTCCTGGATGAGGTGCAGGATCTCTACGCGCGAGTAGCTCGAGATGGCGCTGTATCCGACGGTCACGGTGCTCACGCGTCTCATTAAACACGGGAAGGCACCTGTGGTCCTACCACACCGCCGATCTTTGTGGCTTCCGGTGCGAAAGTCGGTGCCCACGGCGACGAGATACGTCCATTCCGACCAAACGTGCGAACCGCCCGAAGGTGGCGCGCGAGCCGTCACGCCTTCCCGACCCCCGTGCCGTGTATATGCTCCCCGTGTGCATCACACCCGACCGCGGCGACCCGCGGCGCCGGCCGCCGGTCGCCTCCCGTGAACGCGACGCTCATCGTGGGCGCGGTCATCATGGGGGTGGCTCTCGTCGGGGCGGGCGTCGCGATCGCCGTCCTCGCGCGGACCAACGTCACGCGTGGACGTCGGATCCGCGAGCTCGACGAACTCGCGTTGCGCCGAGCCGACCAAGTGTCGGCCCTCAGCCACGAGATACGCACTCCGCTTGCGATCATCCGCGGATCCGCCGAACTGCTCGCCGATGAGTCCGCCGGGGAACTGACCGAGCATCAGTCCCGATTCGTGCGGAAGATCATCGACAACGCCCACTGGACGAGCTCGCTCGCGGAGCAGCTCCTCGTCCGGGCGCGAATCGAGGCGGGGCTCTTCTCGATCTCGCGCCTGCCCGTCGATCTCCGCCGCCTGCTCCGCGACATCGTCGAGGACGTGACGCCCCTCACCCGCCGTGACATCGTGCTCGACTCGAGCGGGGCACCGGCGCTGATCGACGTCGACCCCGAGACCATCCGCCAGGTCGTGGTCAACCTGATCTCCAATGCCGCCCGCAGCGATATCGAGGGTGGCCGCGTCGAGGTCAGACTCTGGTGGATCGACGACGGAGCGGTCATCGCGGTCAGCGACGGCGGAGCGGGGATGTCGCCCGAGCAGCGCGACCGGCTCTTCACGCGCTTCGCCAGCGGTCAGCCGCTCGGCAACGGCACCGGCATCGGCCTCTTCATCTCGCAGCAGCTCGTCGAGCTCCACGGCGGGAGGCTGTTCGTCGATACGCTTTCGGGGAGGGGGACGACGGTCATGTTCACCCTTCCCTACGGAGGTCGTCATGGGGGATGAGCCCCTCGCGTTCGTCGTCGACGATGAGCCGGACATGCGCGACATCATCTCGTTCGCGCTCGAGACCCACGGTTTCCGCACCGAGATGTTCGGGTCCGCCGAGAAGGCGTGGTCGCAGCTGCAGACCAGACTCCCCGACATCCTCGTCGTCGACGTCATGCTGCCGGGGGCATCGGGCATCACGCTCTGCCGCCGGGTGAAGGCCGCCTGGCGGGTGCCGGTGATGGTCGTGACGGCACGCTCCGAGGCGGCGGATCGGATCGAGGGCCTGGAGGCCGAGGCGGACGACTACATCGGCAAGCCGTTCCATCCGCGCGAGCTCGCACTGCGCGCGCGGCGGCTCGTGAGGTGGCGCACCGAGAGTCAGGACGACGGTCTCGAATGGGGCGGGCTGCGCATCGAGCCCGGCGCGAACGAAGCGGTGCTCGGGTCGGACCGCGCTCGCCTGACCACGACGGAGTTCGCCATCGTCGCGGCTCTCGTCGCCGCTCGTGGAGAGACCGTGACCTACGCGCACCTGCTGCTCTCTGCGTGGGGGACTGTCGAGCCGCACGGAGGCCGCGACATGCTCAAGGCGGCCGTCTACCGGCTGCGGCACAAACTGGACGCCGCGCACCCGGGCGCCGGGGCACGGATCACCAGCGACCGCGGTCGCGGCTACAGCCTGCGACGCGTCGGATGACGGCTCCTGCTTGGTGACGGTTTCGTCACCAGGCGTCACCGTCGCGTGACGATTCCGCTGGGGCGCCGCCCATAGCGTTGTCGACGTTGCACCCCGCGCGGCCGCGATGCCGCACCGAACGAAGGAGTTCCGCCGTGTCCACATCTCTGCCCCGATTCGCCGTCGGCCTGGCCGCCGGCGCCCTGATCCTCAGCGGATGCGCCGCTTCGCCGGGAGCGAGCGACGGCAAGGAGCGCGTCACCTTCATCTGCACGCCGCAGGAGGAGTTCTGCCAGGCGGTCGCAGCCGCATTCACCGAGTCGACCGGCTACCCCGCCAATTACGTTCGACTCAGCGGCGGCGAGACGGTCGCGCGCTTGAGCTCGACGGGCGACGCGCCGGAGTTCGACGCCTGGTTCGGTGGGGGCGCCGAGGGACACCTCGCCGCCGCAGATGCGGGCTTCATCGAGGCGTACGAGTCGCCGAACGCGTCGGCGATCGCTGACGAGTACCGCGACCCGGACAACCTGTGGACCGGCATCTACGTCGGAGCGCTCAGTTTCTGCTCCAACACCGACGTGCTCGACCGCATCGGCGCCGACGCGCCCGAATCCTGGGCCGAGCTCGCAGAGCCGACTTTCAAGAGCAACGTCGCGATGGCGCACCCGGGAACCTCGGGCACCGCCTATCAGGCAGTGTGGACAGAGGTCGAGCTCAATGACGGCGACGAGGACGCCGCGCTCGACTACTTCCGGCAGCTGCACCCCAACATCCTGCAGTACGCCAAGACGGGGAGCGCCCCGGGACAGATGGCGGGTCGCGGCGAGGTCGCCACCGGTGTGATCTTCGCGCAGGACTGCCAGAAGTTCATCAACGAGGGGTTCACGAACCTGACGACGACGTTCCCGGAGGAGGGCGTGGGCTACGAGGTCGGCGCCGTCTCGCTCATCAAGAACGCGCGCAACAGCGCGGGCGGCCAGGCTTTCATCGATTGGGCGCTGACCGCCGAGGCCCAGAACATCGGGGCCACGGTCGGCAGCTACAGCGTTCCGACGAACCCGGATGCCACCATCACCGACGACATGGTCGACTTCGACGACCTCAACCTCGTGCACGCCGACATCACGACGGCCGGCGAGCACCGCAGCGAGCTCGTCGCGCGGTTCGACGCCGAAGTCGCTCCGGCGCCTCGCGACTGAGACGGATCATGACCTCAGTTCTCGATTCCCCGGCCGCGGCGGCCCCGCTGGCGGCCCCGGCCCCGGTGAAGCGGCGCCGCGGTCGCCGCGACCCGGGCGTGATCGTTCTCGCGACCCTCGTGGCACTCGTGCTGCTGCTGCTGGTGGCCTTCCCCGTGGCGCGCCTCATCGGCGCCGCGTTCAGCCCCGACGGCCTCGCGACCCTCGCACGCATCGTCACCGACCCCGTGAACCACCGCATCGTCGGCAACACGATGCTGCTCGGCGTCATCGTCGGTGTCGTCGGCACCGTCATCGGATTCCTGTTCGCCTACGCGCAGGTGCGCATCAAGTTCCGCGGGAAACGCGCACTGCACCTGCTGGCGATGACCCCGATCGTCGCTCCACCGTTCGCGGTCGCGACAGCGGTCATCACCCTGTTCGGACGGAACGGCGCGATCTCCTACGGCATCCTCGGGGTGCAGGGCGACGTCTACGGGCTCCCCGGTCTGGTGCTGGTGCTGTCGCTGTCGTTCTTCCCGGTCGCCTACATGAACTTCAAGGGCATGCTCGAGAGCCTCGATCCATCCTTGGACGAGGCCGCCTCTGGCCTGGGAGCGAGCAGACTGCGGATCTTCCTCTCCGTCACGCTGCCGATGCTCGTCCCCGGCTTCGCAGGGTCGTTCCTCCTGCTGTTCGTCGAGGCGATCGCCGACCTCGCGAACCCGCTCGTGCTCGGCGGCGACTTCACGGTGCTCGCGAGTCGCGCATATCTCGCGGTCACCGGCGAGTTCAACACGAGTGCCGGTGCCGCCTACTCGCTCACGATCCTCCTGCCCGCGCTCCTGGTGTTCCTCGTCCAGCGCTACTGGGTGTCGCGTCGCAGCGTGGTCACGGTGACCGGCAAGCCCGCCGGACGTTCTCAGCCCATCGCGGCGGCCAGCATCCGCGTGCCCATCCTGACGATCGTGGTGCTTCTCAGCGCCTTGATCCTCACCATCTACGCCACGGTGCTGATCGGCGGATTCCTCCAGGTGCCGGGTGTGAACAACGCGTTCACGCTCGACCACTTCCGCTTCGTCCTGACCGGCATCGGTTCGCAGGCCATGTCGGACACAGCGCTCATGGCGCTCGTTGCGGCGCCGGTAGCGGGCATCCTGGGCATGCTCATCGCCTGGCTGGTGGTGCGCAAGCTCCGTCGCTTCGCCGGACTGTTCGACTTCATCGGGATGATGGGGCTCGCGGTACCGGGAACCGTGCTCGGCATCGGCTACGCCCTCGCCTACATCACGCCCACGACCGTCTTCGGCATCCAGCTTCTGCCGGCCCTGGCAGGTGGAACGGCCGCGGCCGGTGGTGCTATCGCGATCATCATGGTCTACGTCGCGCGCTCGCTGCCCTCGGGTCAGCGTGCGGGCATCGCCGCCCTGAATCAGATCGATCCCGCGATCGAAGAGGCGTCGACCTCGCTCGGAGCGAATTCGGCGACGACCTTCCGCACCGTGACGCTCCCGCTCATCCAATCGGCGCTCATCACCGGTCTGACGTTCGCCTTCGCCCGCTCGATGACGACTCTGTCGCCGATCGTGTTCCTGACGACGCCGGAGATCAAGGTGATGACCTCCCAGATCCTGGCGGAGGTGGATGCGGGTCGCTTCGGCAACGCATTCGCCTACTGCACGGTCCTCATCGTGATCGTGCTGCTGCTCATCTCGCTCATCAACCTCCTCGTCCGAAAGGTGATCTTCCGTGGTCGCACACACCGTCGCTGATGACGTCTCCCTGCTCTCCGACACCGCTGACACCGAGGGCGGCCGGATCCTGCTCGACGGTCTGACGAAGCGTTACGGCTCGTCCACGGCTGATCCGCTCGCCGTCGACGGCGTGACCATCGACATCCGTCCCGGTGAGTTCCTCACCCTGCTCGGGCCGTCGGGATGCGGCAAGACCTCGACCCTGCGCATGATCGCGGGTTTCGAGACCCCGACGAGCGGCGTGCTGGAGGTCGACGGCCAGGACATGATCGGCATCGAGCCGAACAAGCGCCCGATGGCGATGGTGTTCCAGTCCTACGCGCTCTTCCCGCACCTGTCCGTCCGGGAGAACATCGCGTACGGGCTCAAACTCAAGCGCACGCCCGCCTCCCGCCTGCGGGAAGAGGTCGACACGATCCTCACGATCATGAACCTCGTCTCGTTCGCCGACCGCGCGCCCCATCAGCTGTCGGGAGGGCAACAGCAGCGTGTTGCTCTCGCTCGCGCTCTCGTCATGCGGCCGAAGGTGCTGCTCTTCGACGAACCGCTGTCGAATCTCGACGCGAAGTTGCGCATCCAGATGCGCAACGAGATCCGGCGACTGCAGCGCCGGCTCGGCATCACGAGCGTCTTCGTCACCCACGATCAGGACGAGGCGATGACCCTCTCGGACCGCATCGTGGTGATGAACCGCGGGCGCATCGAACAGGTGGGCACGCCGGACGAGGTGTACCGGCGCCCGGCGTCGACCTTCGTGGCCGACTTCATCGGGCGTGCGAACTTCATCGATGCGACAGTGGTCGCTGCCGGGGGAGCGGGGCGCGCTCAGGTCGTCGCGCTGGGCCGGCCGTTGGACGTCGCCGCCCACGGCGACGTGAGCGATTCCGGCGAGGCCGTGCTGATGGTGCGTCCGGAGTCGATCCGGGTGACCGCGGCGCCGACCGCGACCGAGGTGCACGGGGACTACGGTCGCGTCATCAACACGATCTTCCACGGCGAGAACGTCGAGTACGAGATCGAGACCGCGACGGGCAACCTCACCGCGTCGGCATCCGATCCCTCGGTCGAGGAGATCTTCGCACCGATGAGCATCGTGCACGTGTCGATCGCGGGTGACCGGGGCTGGCTCCTTCCCCGGTAGACCGCGCAGCGCGTCCGCCGTCGGCGTCGCGCCGAACCCGGGGGAAACGACGAACCTCGGAGCCCGCACACGGAGGGCTCCGAGGTTCGCGTCATGCTCCGACGGAGCGGGTGGCGCTCCGCGGATGCGGGCGGGTCAGGCCTCGGGCGTCCAGGTCGAGACCCGCGTGAGCTCGGCGAGCTCGTCGGCGGTGAGCTCCGCACGCCCGCCGTCGAGCAGGCCCGGCACCTGCTCGAGACGCGAGGCGCTCGCGATGGGGGCGACGACGGTCGGCTGCGAGCGCAGCCACGCGAGGGCCGCCGAGGCGATCGACACGTCGTGCGCCGCCCCGACGCGCTCGAGGGCGTCGATGATCTGCAGTCCCTGCGGGGTCGCGTAGACCGCGGCTCCCTCCGCGCGCGGGGAGTCCTGGCCCGCGACGTCGGTCGAGCGGTACTTGCCGGTGAGGAAGCCCTTGGCGAGGGCGAAGTAGGGGACCAGGCCCAGGTTCTCGCGCTCGGCGAGCGGTGCGATGGTCTCCTCGACGTCGTTGCGGTGCACGAGGTTGTAGTGCGGCTGGATCGCGACGGGTCGAGCGACGCCGGTCTCGTCGGCGATGCGCAGCCACTCCTGGATGCGCTCGGCGGTGTAGTTCGAGACCGCGACGTGGCGGACGAGTCCGTCGGCGACGAGCTGGCCGAAGGCGCCGACGGTCTCGTCGAGCGGGGTGTCGGCGTCGTCGAAGTGGGCGTAGTAGAGGTCGATCGCGTCGACGCCGAGCCGCTTCAGCGAGGCCTCGGCGGCGGCACGGACGTTCGATGCCGACAGCCCGCGGAAGTCGGGGTGCTGGCTGACCTTCGTCGCCACGACGACCTCGGGCCGGCTGCGGGCGGCCAGCCACTCGCCGATGATCGTCTCGCTCTCGCCTCCGCTGTGTCCGGGAGCCCAGGCGCTGTACGAGTCGGCGGTGTCGATGAAGTTGCCGCCGCCTTCGACGAACGCATCGAGGATCGCGAACGACGCATCGCGATCGGCGGTCCAGCCGAACACGTTGCCGCCGAGGGCGAGGGGGAAGACGGAGAGGTCGCTGTTTCCGATCGTGCTCATGCTGTGTTCAAGCCCTCGCCGAGGCCGGGTATTCCGGCCCCGGCGAGGCGGTTGCCGCGAACGACGACGCGCCAACTCCTCAGAATGCGGCCCACCGGGCGGTGCCGATTGCCTGCGCGAGGCGAGAACGGCCGGATCTGAGGAGTTGGCGCGCGGAGCGTGCGCCGCTGTGTCAGCGCGTGCGGGTCGAGCCGCGACGCGAGACGGCGACGTAGATGCCGAGCACGATGATGGCGCCGATGATCGAACCGATGATGCCGGAGGGCTGCAGGAAGCCGCCCTCGGGGCTGTGGTTGAAGATCAGGAACCCGAGGAAGCCGCCGACGAACGAGCCGACGATTCCGAGCACGATGGTCATGAGGATGCCGATGCTCTGCTTGCCGGGGATGACGGCGCGAGCGATGAACCCCGCGATGAGGCCGACGAGGATGAGGCCGAGGATCGTCCACAGCATGGTGCTTCTCTTTTCTTCTCTGGAACGGTGCGATGCCGGCACCCGGGGTGAGGTGCGAACCGAGGCTAGGCGCGCCGAGGCTGGAGCCACGACGACCTTGAGCGCGGAGCGGCTTGCCTGTAGTGTTGCGGCGCCCGCTCAGCCTCCGCCGGCGCGCGGCCGCCCGTCGAGCGCCGTGCGCAGCACCTCGATCCAGTCCTCGAAGGCGTCGAGGTGGGCGTCGTGGCTGCCGCCCGGCAGGTCGCGGCGCGCGGTTCCCGGCCGGCGTGCGATGAGCTCGTCCATCTGCTCGGCCGAGAACATGCCCTGCGCCGCGAACACGGCGGTCGTCGGCACCGTCAGTGCGGCCCACTCGTCCCACCGGGGCTCGTGCACCGCCGCGATCGTGGTCGCCATCACATCGGCGTCGAACCGTGGCCGGAGGCCGACGGGCGTCGCCTCCAGGTCGGCGATCCAGGCCTCGGTGAGGACGGAGTCGCCGAGGAACGACCGAGCGGAAGACTCGTCGGGGAACGGCGTCGGCCATGACGCGAAGAACGCCCCCAGCTCGCGGGCGTCGTCGGCGCGGTCGCTGCCCGCGACATGCCCCTCGAGCATCACGAGCCGCTCGACGAGATCCGGGCGGCGGCTCGCGACGAGGAAGGCGGTGTGGGCGCCCATCGACTGCCCGACGAGCGACACGGGCTCGCCGGGTGCGTACCGGTCGAGGACGGCGACGACGTCGTCGACGAAGGCCTCGCGCGACAGATCGCGCGGTCGGCGCGTCGAGAGGCCGTGGCCGCGCTGATCGAGCAGGAGGACATGGAAGCGATCGGTGAGGGCCGCCGCGGTCGGCATCAGCTCGCGCGAGCTGCCGGCGAGGCCGTGCAGCAGGAGTACTGCGGGACCCGCGCCCCCGGCATCCGTCACGGCCAGGACGACGCCGTCCCGTTCGATCGTCGTGTGCTGCGCCGGCATCATGACCAGCGCAGGGGCGTGACCTCGCCCGACACCCAGTCGCGGCGCAGGATGCTGTACGCCACCGAGCCGAGCGGCTCGCCCCCCGCGACGGGCCAGCCCTCGCGGTAGTACGCCTCCTGCACCCAGCCGCACGTCTCGAAGACGTGCCGCATCGCGCGGTTGTCCTCGCGCGTCTGCCCCTCGAAGCGGTCGACGTCGGGCATGGTCGTGAACACGTGCTCCGCCGCCTGGACGAGGACCTGTTTCGCGAGGCCGCGGCCGCGCCATGCCGACGCGAGACGCAGGTCGAACAACGGCGCGCCGTCGCTGATCTCCTCGAACCGGAGGAAACCGATGCGGCCGTGCTCGACGTGGTCGATCCAGAACGAGTCGTTGTCCTCGTCGCGATACCGCCCGGCGGCGATGCCGTCCTCGACCTGCTCGAGCGTGGGTCGCATGCCGACGTGGAAGGGGAACACCTCGCCGGTCATGAACGCGATCAGTTCCTCGCGGTCGGCGCCCGCCGGGTCGATGCGGACGAGATCGACGGTGCCGACCGAACGGGCGGCGTCGGATGCCGGGGGGCTGGGCTTGTCTTCATCGTGCACGCGATCCACGCTAATCGACCGAGGCTCGGCCGACCGCGGTCAGAGGGCGTGCTGCTCGGCTCGCATGAGCCAGTCGCGGATGAGCGGGGCCACGGCGTCGGGGCGTTCCAGATGCACGTTGTGGCCTGCGCCGTCGAGGACGACGAAGGTCCCCCGGACGTAGTGGTCGGCGACGCCGAGTCCGTCCTCGAAACCGACCACGTGGTCCTCGCGCCCGAAGACATGCAGGCTCGGCGCCGTGAACGCCCCCTCCGAGCTCTCCGGGTGGTAGCCGGCGGAGTACGACGAGCTGATCCGCTCGAGGACGCCCGGGTCGGAGCCCCGGAGCCCGGGCAGGACGAACCTCTCGAACGCGGCCAGGGCGTCGGTCGTCTGCAGCACCGCCATCTCGGCGAAGTCGGCCCGAGACGAACCGGCCCGCTCGAGCACGGACTCGTCGGCGACGACGACCTCGCGCGGCGGAAGCCGTCGCCTGGTGTGGTCGAGCTCGAACACCCCGGCCAGCGTGGCGAGCCCCAGACACTGGGAGCGCAGCGCGTGCGCGACATGCCGTGCGACCATCGCGCCGAAGGAGTTGCCGACGATGGCGAACGGTCCGCCGGCCGCGATCGCCTCGACTTCGTCGCGGACTGCGTCCGCGACCTCCCGGGGCGTGCTCAAGCCTCGATCGGCCGCCCCCTCGGCCCACGGGAGGTCGAGATACACGCGTCGCCACGGATGGTCGGCCACCCAGCCTTCCAGCGGGAGGAGGATGCGGTGGTCGACTCCGAACCCGTGCACCGCGATGAGCGGGATGCCCGAGCCATGCTCCGCCGTGATCATCGCGGCTGCAGCGCCTCGCTCTTCCAGCCCAGGGCCGGCGCGACGTACTTCGCGAACGACTCGACGATGCGCAGGTTGAACTCGACGCCCAGCTGCGAGGGGATCGTCAGCATGAGGGTGTCGGCGGTCTGCACCGCGGCATCCTGCAGCAGCTGCTCGACGAGCACGTCGGGCGAGGCGGCGTAGGTCTTGCCGAAGGTCGAGCGCATCCCGTCGATGTAGCCGATGCCGTCCTGCTCGTTGCTGCCGCCGAAGTACAGCTCGTCTTCGGCGGTCGTGATCGGGAAGATCGAACGGCTGACGGACGTGCGGGGCTCGCCCGGGTGACCGGCCTCGCGCCACGCCGTGCGGAACGCGTCGATCTGCTGCGCCTGCAGGATGTCGAACGGCGTGCCGTCGGCCTGGGTGAGGAGCGTGGACGACATGAGGTTGACGCCCATCCGTCCGGCCCACTCGGCCGAGTCGCTGTTGCCGGCGCCCCACCAGATGCGCGAGCGCAGGCCGGGGGAGTGCGGCTCGATGCGCTGCTTGCCGCTGCCGCCGCCGAACGGGCTGTTCGGGTCGCGTTCGGCGAGGCCGTCGCCCTCGATCGCGCGCAGGAACGTCTCGAAGTGCTCTCGCGCGATGTCGGCACCGCGCGGGTCCTGCGAACCGGTGTAGCCGAACGTCTCGTAGCCGCGGACGACGCTCTCGGGTGAGCCGCGGCTCACGCCGAGCGCGAGCCGACCGTCCGAGATGAGGTCGACCGCCGCGGCCTCTTCGGCGAGGTACAGCGGGTTCTCGTACCGCATGTCGATGACACCGGTGCCGACCTCGACATTCTTGGTGGTCGCCGCGATCGCCGCGAGCAGCGGCATCGGCGAGGCCTGCTGGCGGGCGAAGTGATGGACGCGGAAGTAGACGCCGACGGCGCCGAGGTCGTCCATGCCCTGCGCGAGGTCGATGGCCTGACGCATCGAATCGCCGGCGGTGAGCTCGCGACCGCCGCCGAGCGGGCCGTAGTGACCGAACGAGAGAGTGCCGAAACGCTGCATGTCAAGCGGCAACGACGACGGCCCCTCGCGCATTCCCTCGTGCATAGGCTGGGCGGAATCGACCCGGGAGGTGTCATGGTCCAGGTCCGCGTTCTCGGGGTCGCGCTCGATCCCGCCCAGCAGCACGTCATCCTGCTCAAGCCCGTCGACGCGCTCTCGGACCGTGTGCTCCCGGTGTGGATCGGCGCGCAGGAGGCGACCTCGATCCTCGTGGCCGTCGAGGGCGTCGCTCCGCCGCGTCCCCTCGCGCACGACCTGATGATCAGGCTGCTCGACGCCACCGACGCGACGGTCGACCGCGTCGAGGTGACCCGCATCGACGACGGAACGTTCTATGCCGAGGTCACGGTCTCGGCCCTCACGGGATCGCGGGTCGTCGACGCCCGGCCGTCCGACGCGATCGCGCTCGCCTCGCGCGCCGGAGCCCCGATCTTCGTCGCCGACGACGTGCTCGCCGAGGCCGGTATCCCCGACACCGTCAGCGAGGCGCCCGAGGGCGCCGAGACGCCCGAAGCGGCCGAGGAACGCGTCGCGGAGTTCCGCGAGTTCCTCGACGACATCGATCCCGACGACTTCCGCGGCTGAGTCGCCGCCCGCACCATCACCCCCCGACGAAAGGAACACCCATGTCCCGCATCCTGATCATCGGAGGCCACGGCAAGGTCGCGCTGCGGCTCGAGCCCCTCCTCGCCGACCGCGGCGACACCGTCACCGCCGTCATCCGCAACCGTGATCACGAATCGGATGTCGCCGACACGGGGGCGACCCCGCTCGTCGCCGACGTCGAGTCGTTCGACGTCGAGCAGCTCGCCAACCTCGTCAGCGGGAACGACGCCGTCGTGTGGGCTGCCGGCGCGGGCGGCGGGGATGCCGCCCGCACGTGGGCCGTGGATCGCGACGCCGCCATCCGGTCGATCGACGCGGCGGCTGCGGCCGGGGTCCGCCGCTACGTCATGGTGTCGTACTTCGGAGCCGGTCCGGATCACGGCGTACCGGAGGACGACTCGTTCTTCGCGTACGCGGAGGCGAAGGCGGAGGCTGACGCGCACCTGCGCGAGAGCGGCCTCGACTGGACGATCGTCGGTCCCAGCGGCCTGACGCTCGACGAGCCGACCGGCAGGATCACCGTGGGCGGCTCGGGCGAGGAGTCCGTGCCCCGCGGCGATGTCGCCGAGGTCATCGCGGCCGTGCTCGCCGAGCCCGCGACCGTCGGACGGACGATCGAGTTCACCGGCGGCGACACCCCGATCGCGGAGGCCATCGCGGCCGACTGAGCCGGCACGCCGGGGCGGCTGCCCCGGCGGCGCGCGCTAACTCCTCATGGCCGGGTGTCGGTGCCGGCGGGGTGCCCGGGATTCCGGGCCGACCGGTTCGGCTTGTGCCCGGAATTGAGGAGTTGCGCCGAGCGACGTCGCGCGTCCGGCCTCGATACGGTGGATGGATGACCCTGCGCGACCTTCCCGGCGGCGCCGTGCTGCGCCCCGCCCGCCCCGGCGACGAGACCGGCATCCTGGCCTGCATCCACGCCCTCGCCGTCTACGAGCGCGAGCCGGACGCGGTCGAGAACACCGGCGAGATGCTCCGCGAGACGCTGTTCGGCGCCGAGCCCCGGGCGTTCTGCCATGTGGTGGAGCGCGAAGGCGCGATCGTGGGCATCGCGATCTGGTTCCTGACCTACTCCACCTGGACCGGCCGGCACGGCATCTGGCTCGAGGACCTCTTCGTCGACGAGTCGCAGCGCGGCACCGGATACGGCAAGGCGCTCATCGCGTCGCTCGCCGAGGTCTGCGTCGAGCGCGGGTACTCGCGCTTGGAGTGGACGGTCCTCGACTGGAACGCCCCTTCGATCGCGTTCTACCGCTCGATCGGGGCAGCGCCGATGGACGAGTGGACGACGCAGCGCCTCACCGGCGACTCCCTGGACGAACTCGCCGCGTTCGCTCGGTGAGCGGAGCCATGACGCCGGCGACGCCCCGCGTCAATCCCGGAGACGGAGTCGGAGCGCGCTCCTAGGCTGGGAGCATGGCAGATCAGATCCACGTCCCGAACGTGTCCCTCAACTCCGGCTTCGAGATCCCGCAGCTCGGCTACGGCGTCTTCAAGGTCGACCCGGCCGAGACCGAGCGTCTCGTCTCCGAGGCCTTCGAGGCGGGCTACCGCCACATCGACACCGCCGCGATCTACGGCAACGAGGAAGGCGTCGGCCGCGCGATCGCCGCGAGCGGCATCGCGCGCGACGAGCTCTTCATCACCACCAAGCTCTGGAACGACCGTCAGGCCGGCGATGAGCCGCGCGCGGCCCTCTCGGAGAGCCTCGGCAAGCTGGGCCTCGACCACGTCGACCTGTACCTCGTGCACTGGCCGGCCCCCGACAACGGCAACTACGTCAACGCGTGGCAGAAGCTCGTCGAGCTGCGCGACGCCGGCCACACCCGATCGATCGGTGTGTCGAACCATCTCGTCGAGCACCTCGAGAAGATCCACGCCGAGACCGGTGTGCTCCCCGCCGTGAACCAGATCGAGCTGCACCCCGCCTACCAGCAGAAGGACGTCGTCGACTGGGCGAACGACAAGGGCGTGCGCATCGAGTCGTGGGGCCCGCTCGGACAGGGCAAGTACGACCTCTTCGGCGCCGAGCCGGTGGCCGAAGCGGCCGCCGCGCACGGCAAGAGCCCGGCTCAGGTCGTGCTGCGCTGGCACCTGCAGCGCGGCTTCATCGTCTTCCCCAAGACGGTCAGCCGCGAGCGCATGGTCGAGAACGCGTCGCTGTTCGACTTCGAGCTCACCACCGCGCAGGTCGACGCCATCACGGCCCTCGACCCGGGCGACGGCTCGGGCCGCGTGAGCGCGCACCCCTCCGAGGTGCACTGACCCCGGTCCCGATCGGGCGTCGGCTTCGGGCGCAGTCGTCGGTATCCCGCGCAGGCTCTGCTGCGGCGGATGCCGGGGACTGCGCCCGATCCGTGTGCGGCCGGCGGTTTCGTAGGCTGGAGGGGTGGCATCCGTTCTCAACGTCTCGGCGTACCTCTTCACGCGCATCGCCGACCCCGGTGCGGTGCGCGACGTGCTGCGAGGGCGAGCGGACGAGGTCGGACTGCGGGGCACCATCCTGCTGGCCGAAGAGGGCATCAACCTCTTCCTCGCGGGCGACGAGACCGGTGTGCGCGGATTCCTCGACGCCCTGCGGAGCGACGAGCGCTTCGCCGCATTGACGGCGAAGGAGAGCTGGTCCGACCAGCAGCCGTTCGGCCGGATGCTCGTCAAGGTCAAGCGCGAGATCATCCGCATGGATCGCCCCGCCGTCCGTCCGGCAGCCGGGCGTGCCCCGAGCGTGACGCCCGGCGACCTGCGGCGCTGGCTCGATCAGGGACATGACGACGCGGGCCGCGAGGTCGTGCTGCTCGACACGCGCAACGCGTTCGAGGTCGATTACGGCACGTTCGCGGGGGCCCTCGACTGGCGCATCGAGCGCTTCACGCAGTTCCCGGATGCGGCGGCGGCGCACCGCGATCAGCTCGAGGGCAAGACGGTCGTCAGCTTCTGCACCGGCGGCATCCGCTGCGAGAAGGCCGCGATCGTGCTGCGCGAAGAGGGTGTCGACGCGTATCAGCTCGACGGCGGCATCCTCGGGTACTTCGAGCACGAGGGCGGCGCGCACTGGAACGGCGACTGCTTCGTGTTCGACGAGCGCGAGGCGCTGGCGCCCGACCTCTCGGCGCGGGGCTGACCGTGGCCCGGATCGTCGTCCTGACCGGGGCGGGTATCTCGGCCGAGTCCGGCATCCGCACCTTCCGTGCCGCGGACGGGCTGTGGGAGGACCACCGGATCGAGGACGTCGCGACGCCCGAGGGATACGCCGCCGACCCGGCGCTCGTGCACGCCTTCTACGACGAGCGACGGCGCGCCGCGCGGGCCGCTCAGCCCAACGCCGCCCATCGGGCGCTCGCCGAGCTCGACGAGCGGATGCCGGGCGAGGTCCTGATCGTGACGCAGAACATCGACGACCTGCACGAGCGCGCGGGGTCCTCGCGCGTCATCCACATCCACGGCGAGCTCGGCTCGGCACGCTGCGAGGAGTGCGGCCGCCGGATGTCGTGGACGCGCGACCTCGCCGGGCGGCCCGCCTGCCCGGCGTGCGGCGCCCGGGCGCTCCGGCCCGACGTGGTGTGGTTCGGCGAGGCCGTGTATGCGCTCGACGAGATCTTCGGCGCGGTCGCGCAGAGCGAGCAGTTCTGGGTCATCGGCACGTCCGGCGCGGTGACGCCCGCCGCCTCGCTCGTCGCGCTCGCCGCAGAGGCGGGCGCACGCACCGCCCTTCTCAACCTCGAGGCCCACGACGACGTGCGGCTCTTCGACGAGGTCGTGCTCGGCCCCGCCACGACGACGGTCCCCGCCTTCACCTCACGGATCCGCGAGACCCCACGCGCGCCCCGAGACCCTGGCGCCGCCCCGCCGTCTCGGGGCGCAACTGGGGTCTCGCGGTGAGGGGGAGGGTCGGGGGCCGGGAGTAGCGTCGGGGACATGGAACCGCACCGGCTGACCCGCGACGAGGCTCGTCGTATCATCGTGCGGGCGCAGCTGCTCGAGGCCGACCGCCCCGGCGACGTGGTCGAGGTGGCCGAGCAGATCGGCGCGATCAAGATCGATCCGACCGCGGTCATCGCGCCCAGCGAGCAGGCGATCCCGTGGGCGAGGATCGGCTGGGGCTACGAGCCCGGACAGCTGACGAAGGCCGTCGAGGACGACCGGCAGCTGTTCGAATACGCCGGCTCCTTCCATCCGACGAGCATGCTGCCCGCGATGCGGGTGCGGATGCGGATGCGGCCCGTGCGCGAGAGCACCGCCGCGTGGCTCGAGGCCAACGCCGTGTTCCGTGCCGACGTGCTGGCGCGGCTGCGGGCCGACGGGCCGCTGCCGGCCTCCGAGATCCCCGACACCGCGGCGGTGCCCGCGGGGAACGACAGTGGCTGGTACAGCGACAATCAGGTTCCTCGCATGCTCGACCTGCTCGAGCGCCTCGGCGAGGTCGCGGTCGTCGGCCGGGTCGGGCGGCTTCGCCGCTGGGATGTCGCGGAGCGCGCGCGTGGTCCGGAACCCGACGAGCTGACGTACGACGAGGCCGGGGCGATCCTCGACGAACGACGTCTGCAGGGGGCGGGGCTCGCGCGCCAGAAGTCGTCGTGGTCGGGCGTCGGCATGGCCGGGGTCCCCGCGGTCGTCGAGGGCAGCTCGTGGAAGTGGCGGGTCGACCCGCGTGCGCTCGAGGCGATCGACGACGACCCCGGCGGGCGGGTCGCGCTGCTGAACCCGTACGACGGGATGCTGTTCGACCGCCCGCGTCTCGTCGAGGCGTTCGACTTCACGTACAAGCTCGAGCAGTTCGTGCCGAAGGCGCAGCGCGTCTACGGCTACTTCGCCCACCCCATCCTGTGCGGCGACCGGTTCATCGGCCTCCTCGACGCGGCGCTCGACAAGCCGAAGGAGCATCTCGTGGTCGCGGCGCTGCACGAGCTCGTGCCGTGGGATCCGGAGGAGCGCGACATGGTCGAGGCCGAGGTGCGCGACCTCGCCGACTGGCTCGGGGTGCCCGTCCGGGGGCTCGACTGACCGCTCGCCCGGCCTACCAGCCGCTCGCCGAGGTCGCAAGGCGGTCGCGACGCCCCGCGCGACGGCGAAGCATGGTGGCAGCCCCGAAATCGAAACGAAAGGAGCCGCCCATGGCTCGCATCATCGAGACCATCGACGTCGACGTGCCCGTCTCCGTCGCCTACAACCAGTGGACGCAGTTCGAGTCGTTCCCGCACTTCCTCAGCTTCGTGGAGTCCGTCACCCAGCAGGCCGACGACCTCACGCACTGGAAGGTGAAGATCGGCGGGGCCGAGCGCGAGTTCACCGCGAAGATCACCGAGCAGCACCCCGACGAGCGCGTCGCGTGGAACAGCGTGAGCGGCAAGGACGAGCACGCGGGTGTCGTGACCTTCCACAAGCTCGGCGACACCGAGACGCGCGTCACGGTGCAGCTCGACTGGACGCCCGAGGGCTTCGTCGAGTCGGTCGGCGCGGCCATCGGCATCGACGACCACGCGGTGAAGAAGGACCTGACCCGCTTCAAGGAGTTCATCGAGTCGCGCGGTCACGAGACCGGCGAGTGGCGCGGCGACATCGAGAACTGATCTCGCCTCGCAAGGCGTCGAAGGGCCCCTCCGGCCAGCGGAGGGGCCCTTCGACGTGGTCGCGCCTCAGCTCTTCAGCTTGCGCAGCGCCGATCCCTTGTGGGCGGCCTTCTCGCCGCTCTTCTCCGACTCGACGATGAAGGCCGGGTCGTCCGACGACGCGGTGAACTTCTGCCCGTCGAACTGGAAGTCCTTCTCCTTCTTCTCGACGACCGTGCCCTGCGTGCGCCCCTGCGAGGTGCCCCAGCTGACGCGGTCGCCCTTCGAGAGTTCCTGAGCCATGGCGGCTCCTTCCGTTGCCTGGTGGATGCCGCGATCCTGACGTGCGTGACCCGCCGCGAAGAAGTCGTTGACACAGACGCCCGCGATAAGCCAGCGCTCCCGCCCGCGCCCGTGAGCCTGCCAGACTGCGGTCATGCGCACGATCGTGATCACGGGAGCCAGCGACGGGATCGGGGCGGCCGCGGCCCGCCGCCTCGCCGGGGAGGGGAACCGCGTCGTCCTCGTGGGCCGGTCGCCCGAGAAGACCCGGGCCCTCGCGGCCGAGCTCGATGCCCCGTTCCACCTCGCCGACTACGCCGAGCTGGCGCAGGTGCGACGTCTGGCCGCGGAGCTCGGTGACGCCTACCCGCGCATCGACGTGCTCGCCAACAACGCCGGCGGGATATTCGGGCCCCGCGCCCTCACGGTCGACGGATTCGAGCAGACGTTCCAGGTCAATCACCTCGCCGGATACCTGCTCACGAACCTCCTGATGGACCGGCTCGTCGAGAGCCGGGCTTCGATCATCCAGACCGCGAGCGCGGCGGCCCGCCTGTTCTCGCGCTTCGACATCTCGGATCTGAACGCCGCCGGCCGCTACTCGGGCCGGGTCGCTTACGGCAACGCCAAGCTCGCCAACATCCTCTTCACGCGCGAGCTGCAGACGCGGTTCGGCGATCGGGGCGTCTCGGCGGCCGCGTTCCACCCGGGCGTCGTGGCGACGCAGTTCGCGGCGAACGTCCCGGGACCGTTCCGGTGGATCTACCACAACCCGCTCGCATCGCGCCTTCTCACGACGACCGACGAGGGCGGCGCGCGGCTGGTCTTCCTCACCGACGGTGTTCCCGGCCGCGACTGGGTGCCCGGCGCCTACTACGAGCACGATCG
The DNA here is from genome assembly GCF_900102175.1 of Microbacterium sp. cf332. GTDB lineage: Bacteria > Actinomycetota > Actinomycetes > Actinomycetales > Microbacteriaceae > Microbacterium. The sequence goes on along the minus strand of NZ_FNKN01000001.1, from coordinate 1,028,602 downwards.
GCCCACCCGCTCGCACCGCGACGCGACCGACGCGGACCTCGCCCGCGAGCTGTGGGATCGCAGCGCCGAGATGGTCGCGCTGACCTCGTGACCCGCCGGGCCGGGGATCGGGCGGCACCGTTCGCGCCCGCTCTCGCCTAGACCGCCGAGGCGGGCGGCGCAACCACCCGCGTCGGCAGCGCCGACGCGCCTAGCGTTGTCGGCATGGCGACGGCAGACGCAGGACCGGATCCGCAGGCGACGCGATCGACGAGCGGACACCATCGGGTGATCGTGGTCGGCGGCGGCAACGGGGGAGTCTCGGCCGCCGCCCGTCTGCTGCGCCGCGGCGTGAGCGACATCGCGCTGATCGAACCGCGCGACACTCACGAGTACAAGCCGCTGTTCTCGCATGTCGCGGGCGGCACGGCGCGCATCAGCGAGACGCTGCGTCCGCAGCGCGCGGTGATCCCCGACGGCGTCCGCTGGGTGCAGGATGCCGTCGTCTCGGTCGATCCCCGCCGCGCGACGGTGCGACTGGCCGGCGGGGAGGAGCTCGGATACGATCACCTCGTCCTGAGCCCCGGGATGCAGAAGGACTGGGCCAGCGTGCCGGGTCTGGCCGAGTCGATCGGCACGGGGGACGTCACGACCCACTACGAGGGGGACCTCGCCGCCCGCACATCGCTCCGCCTGCGCGACATCCGCCGGGGCACCGTCGTGTTCACGCAGCCCGCTGGGCCGTCGTCGTGCGCCGGGGCGGCGCAGAAGCCGATGTACCAGGCGTGCGACTACTGGCAGCGGACCGGTGTGCTCGACGACATCCGGGTCGTGCTCGTCGTTCCCGAGAGCAGCGTGTTCGGCATCCCGGCCTTCGACCGCGAGATCCAGCGCGCGATCGACCGTTACGGCATCGAGCTGCGCACCGACAGCGCCCTCATCGAGGTCGACGCAGCCGCATCCGAGGTTGTCATCGGCTCTCCCGCCGGCATCGAGCGCATCCGCTTCGATCTCGTGAATGTCGTGCCCCCGCAATCGGCGCCCGACTGGGTCGATGCTTCGGGGCTCGCAGCCCCGGACGACGCCGACGGGTTCGTCGACGTCGACCCGGAGACCCTGCGCCATCGACGTTACGGGAACATCTGGGCGCTCGGGGATGCGGCGGCCACCACGAACTCCAAGAGCGGCGGAGCTCTGCGCAAGCAGACGATGGTCCTCGCGAAGAACCTCGCTGCCGTCCTCTCGGGCTCCGAGCCGCGGGCCCGCTACGACGGATACGGGGTCTGCCCGATGACGGTCTCGCGGTCGAGCGTCGTGTGGGCGGAGTTCGGACCGTCGGGAGAGCTCATGCCGACGATCCCGTTCTTCCGCCGGATGTACCGCGAGAGCGGGCTGTCGTGGTTCTTCGACCGGCGCGTGCTGCCGTGGGTCTACTGGAACCTCATCCTCACCGGGAGGGTGTGACCACCGGCGCGGCCCCGCGTGCATCCGGCCGATGCTCCGCGGTCAGACGCACGCGCGCGATCAGGATGCCCGCGACGAGCGAGCCCACCCCGCCGACGACCATGTCGCCGATCGTGTCGTCGTACGTGACGTGGATCGAGTCGACGAAAGCCTTGCCGACCCACTCGACCATCTCCCAGACGGCGCTGAGAGCCAGCCCGAACGCCGTCGTCACGACGACGCCCACCCGGGCCCGGAACCCGGCTCCGCCCGGCAGCGGCACGATGTCGACGCCCGCCGCGACGAGGTAGGCGAGCATCGCCAGCACCGCGGTGCAGGCGAAGTGCATGGGGATGTCCCACGCGGGGACCACGCGGTAGAGATCGACGACGTTGCTCCACGCGGCGACGAGCACCGTGACTCCGCTGGCGATGTCGAGTGCGGGCCGCACACCGATGAATCGCGGCGCGACGAGCGCGGGCAGGGCGAAGGCGAGGATGCCGGCATCCGTCGGCTGGAACCAGACGACGGCGACGAGGATGCTCACGACGCCGCACAGCCGCACGGCGTCGGCGACCCAGGCGCTCGGCGTGCGCGCGGGGCGCAGGAAGTTCTCGATCATCACGGGGTGGCTCACGAGGTCTCCTCGTCGAGCCGTAGCAGCACGTGCACGCCGAAGTGATCGGACGGTGCTGCGCCGCCGACCGTGCGTGTGTCGACGGCGGCTCGTGTCACCCGCGCCGCGCGGTCGACCGCGATCCAATCGATCGGCCCTTTGCGGATGCGGCGGGGGTGGTAGCCACCGTAGGTGTCCCACAGGGCCGTCGTCCGTTCTTCTGCGGCATGCCACGCATCGATCAGGTCGCCGCTGAAGAGCGCGGCCAACGGGGCCGACCCGGGCCCGGCGTTCATGTCGCCCATCACCAGGACGGTACCGGGTGCGTCGGCGGCGAGGTCGCGCAGCAGCCAGGCGGAGCGCAGTCGCGACCGGGCGGAGAAGACGTCGAGGTGCGTGTTGATGACGGTCACGGTCGCACCGGTGGTCCGGTCGCGGAACACCGCCCGGACGGCGATGCGCGGTACCGGGTTGCCCCATGACGACGAGCCGGCCACGGCCGGTGTCTCGGAGAGGGCGAGCTGGGCGTGACCGACGAGCTCGACGCGGTCGCCGTCGAAGAAGACGGGGCACCCCTCGCCGCTCCCGTCCGCATCGCGGCCGCGTCCGACCGATCGGTAGGAGGCGCCGAGGGCGTCGCGCACGAGCGCGGCCTGGTCGGGCATCGCTTCCTGGGTTCCCAGGATGGCGGGGGGATCGGCTCGCAGCACCGCCGCCAGGCGCGGCGCGCGTACCTTCCAGCGGTCGTTGGGAGGCCAGGTCCGCCCGTCGATGCGGCGGCGGATGTTCCAGGTCGCGACGTGGAGATCGCGAGGGTCGACGCCGGCGGGCTCGAACAGCGGGCTGACGATCGTCGAGCCGCCCCGCACGGTCACGGCAGCCTCTCCGCGGCGGCCGGCTCCGGGCCGTCGGGCAGCGGGCGCAGCCCGCGACGCAGACGGCGCGCCAATCGCCGATGCGGCAACTCGTCGGGCCAGTGCGAGACGACGGTGTGGAACCCGCGGGCCACGCGGGTGCGGAACGACCGGCGGTCGTCGAATGGTCTCATCGAGATGCCCATCCCCGCGCGTCGCGCGTATCCGATCCGATGCTGCGCGCCGAGGTGGAAAGCCAGGTCGAAGTCGTCGTGCACGTGCGCGTCGGCCCGGTGCACCTCGGCGCTCACGCTGCGCCAGGCCGTGCGCCGGAAGGCGAGATTCGAGCCGAACAGCGGCAGATGACCGAGCGCCGCGAACCCCAGCAATGCATAGAGCCCCAGGTAGGTCGCCGCGAGCGGGGCCCGCAGGACCCGCGGCCCGTCGACGAACCGGGCGCCGCCCGTCAGAACGGCGACGTCGGGACGACGGGCGAAGTCGCGGCGGAGGTCGGCGATCCAGGTGGGGCCCGGCAGCGAGTCGGCGTCCAGACGCAGGACGAGCTCGCCCGTCGCGTGGTCGTATCCCGTCGCGGCTGCTGCGGGGATGCCGGCCGTCGCGCAGGCGACGACTCGCGCGCCGGACGCGCGGGCGATCTCGGCCGAGTCGTCGCATGAGGCGTTGTCGACGACGACGACCTCGTCGGCGGGCTCGCTCTGCGCGGCGAGAGCGTCAAGACAGCGTCGCAGCATCACCGCGTCATCCTTCACCGGGATCACGACCGAGACGGTCTGACGGCGAAGCGGGGGCCGGAGCTCGAGTGTCATCAGCCCTCACCGTACGTCGGTCCCGTCGCCGGAGGGAACGGCTTGACAGTGATCCGGCGGCGGGTCAGTGACATGCTGGACGCATGCCACAGCAGAGCGACCTCCTCGCCGTCCTCGTCGATGCCGACAACGTCTCGCCCTCGCGCATCGGGGGTGTCCTCGCCGAGATCGCCACGTACGGCACGGCCTCGGTCAAGCGCATCTACGGCGACTGGACCAAGTCGCAGCTGCGGGGATGGAAGGATGCCGCGAGCGAGCACGTCATCCAGCCGATGCAGCAGTTCGACAACACGACCGGCAAGAACGCCACCGACAGCGCGCTGATCATCGACGCGATGGATCTGCTCTACACCCGACGCTTCCAGGGGTTCTGCATCGTCTCGAGCGACAGCGACTTCACCCGCCTGGCCTCGCGCATCCGCGAGGAGGGAGTGACCGTCTACGGATTCGGGGAGCGCAAGACGCCCGAGGCCTTCCGAAACGCCTGTGACCAGTTCACCTATCTCGAGGTCCTGGGAGTGATCGACGAGCCCGATGCCGCACGATCGACGACGTCGGCGCGGTGGACCACTGCGGCGCTGCGCGGCGACGCACGTCTGGTCGCTCTGCTGCGCAGCGCGGTCGAGACGGCGTCGGCCGACGACGGCTGGTCGGACCTCGGCACGGTCGGCCAGCTCATGCGCAAGCAGCAGCCCGATTTCGATCCGCGCAACTGGGGTTATGCCAAGCTGTCCGACCTGCTCAAGGCCGTCGGACTGTTCGCGATCGAGTCGAAGCCCGGAGGGATGTCGATCCGTCCGAAGGCCGCGAAAGGCGGCAAGGGCGCCGGTGAGGTGCGCACGACGGATGCCGCCGAGGCTGCCGCTCCGACCGCTGCAGTCGACGGCCCGGAGGCCGCGGACGAAGCCGCCCCGGCAGCCGGTACCGGCAGGTCGCGCCGCAAGCCCGCGCGAGGACAGGGAGCGTCGAGCGCCCCGGCGAGCGGCGAGACGCCCGCCGCCGATGCCGCCGGGCCCGGCGACGGCCGACGGGCCGATGACGAGGGCGGTGCCTCCGCCCGGTCCGAGTCGGGGACCGTGACGGCCGGCGGATCGGGCCGCAGCCGTCGACCGATGATCGAGCAGCTGACGCTCGGGGCTGCCCTCGACGCCGCGCTCGACGCCGTATCGACCGCCGCGCGGGCGAACGACCGCGCCGCGGATCCCGGCGACGTATCGAGCGAGCGGGAGCCGTCGGACGTCGCCGCAGCGGCTGCATCCGAGGTCGCGCGACCGGCCGAGACGCCGGAGGCCGCTGCATCCGGCGACCGCCGTGGAGCCGCGGATGCGTCCGGCGACACGGGCGGCGCCGCGCCGGAGGCCGAGGCCGAGGCCGCCGCAGACGAGGCACCCAGCGCGGGGCGCGGCGCGAAGAAGGCCGCGGCGCCGAAGAAGGCACGTGCTCCGCGCCGCGCCAGCGCGGGCAGCACGGCGGACGCGGCTCCGGCGGACGCCGACGGCGGGGGTCCGGCCCCCGACGTCTCGGAGCTCGCGTCCGGCGACGGTCCGGTCCGAGCCGCGACGGGTCGCGGCGCCGGCCGTGCCCGATCGGCGAGGAAGACCGCCGTCGCCCTCGAAAGCGCGGAGGCGTCCACCACCGCACCCGCCGCCGGGGCGGCCGTCGCCGACGTCTCGGCCGGGGGCGATGCCGCGGCGCCGACCGAGCGGCCGAAGCGCGCCCCGCGCAGCCGTGCGGCCAAGGCCGTCACGGCCGAGGCCACCGCTGAGCCGGCTCCGGTCGCTGCGACGCCGCCCGCCGATGCCGAACCCGGCGAGCGGCCCAAGCGGGCACCCCGCCGGGCGTCACGCCCCGGTTCCGTCGCGGGCTGAGTCTCGCGCGCCGCGCTCATGGCGCCGAGACCCGGCGCGGCGCGCGGGGGCTCGACCGTCTCGTGGTCAGCGGGCTGAGGAGCGGCGGCGTCTCCGGACAGGCCCCCGGCGTCGTGATCCGCCGAGGATGACGGGCACCGGCTGCGTCACCACGGCATCGACCACCATCGAGCCGCTCGCCGGGCCCACGACGGGCACCGGCGTCGTCGCGGTCGAGATGTGGTCGACGCGGGCGATGGGCATCGTCGCCAGTTCGCGGCGGGCGCGGACATACGCCGGCACCAGGATGACGACGGCGCCGAGCCACGCCAGAGGATTGCTCCAGGCGACGCCGGCGAAGCCGATCAGCGCGCCCAGCACGACGGCCGCACCGGTGCGCATGAACAGCTCGACGATGCCGGTCACGGTCGGCACGAGGGTGTGACCGAGTCCCTGCAGCGCGCCGCGCAGCACGAACAGCACGCCGAGCGCCGTGTACGTCGCGCCGTTGATGACGAGCATGAGCGCGGCGAGCGAGACGACCTCGTCCGCACCGTCGCCGACGAACAGCCGCACGAGCGGCGTACCGAAGGCGATGAGCACCACGCCGAGTGCGACCGCACCGACGATCGCCATCCACGTCGCCTGGGCGACGCCCTGTCGGATGCGGTCGGGCCGGCCGCCGCCGTAGTTCTGCGCGACGAACATCGACACCGCGAGGCCGAGCGACTGCAGGAGGGCGACGGCGAGGCCGTCGACGCGCGACGCCGTCGTGTAGGCGGCCACCGCATCGGCGCCGAGCTCGTTCAGCCGCACCTGGACGGCGAGCGTGCCGATGGCGATGATCGACGCCTGGAATCCCATGGGCAGCCCGAGTCGCAGGTGCACGGCGAGGTCGGCCCGCGTCACCCGCCAATCGGCACGCTGCATGCGCAGGACCGGGATGCGGCGCCGGATGTAGTCGAGGCAGAGCGCCACCGAGAGCGCCTGTGAGACGACGGTGGCCAGCGCTGCGCCGCCGACTCCCCAACCGAGGGGGCCCACCATGAGGACCACGAGGGCGACGTTGATGACACACGCCACGGTGAGGAAGATCAGCGGAGTGCGCGAGTCGCCGATGGCGCGGATGATCGCGGCGAGGTAGTTGAAGAACATCGTCGCGGAGGCGCCGAGGAAGCTGACCACGGCGAACGCCGTCGCGTCGTCGAGCAGCTCGGCGGGCGTCTGCAGCAGCTCGAGGAGCGGACGCGAGAGGAACGGTGCGACGACGGTGAGCACGACGCTGGTCAGGGCCGTCAGCGTGGCACCCGCGGCGACCGAGCGGCGGACCGCGGCATGATCGCCCGCGCCGAACGCCTGCGCCGTCGGGATGGCGAAGCCCGAGGTCAGCCCCCACGAGAACCCGATCAACAGGAACAGCATCGAGCCCGTCGCGCCCACCGCGGCGAGCGAATCGACGCCGAGCCAGCGGCCGACGACGACCGCGTCGACGATGTGGTACATCTGCTGCACCACGTTGCCGATGAGCAGGGGCACCGAGAACGCCAGGATGACGCGCCACGGGCTGCCGGTGGTGAGGGTGCGGGACATCGCGAGGTCTTTCGGAGGGGGCGGGCACGACAACGGCGGTGCCCGGGCACCGCCGGGATGAGTCTATCGAATCGATTCGAGATCGTCCATGGACTGCCGGGCGAGCGCCCGTCCCGGTGCGGAGCACGTCGCCGGCATCCGGAATGCGTCAGGCCGCAGGCAGGGTGACGCGCACGACGAGTCCGCCGCCGTCGCGCGCGGCGAGGTCGAGGTCGCCGCGGTGGCTGCGGACGATCGTCGAGACGATGGTGAGCCCCAGCCCGACGCCTCGGTCGGCCGCCGCGCGCGTCCGCCCGCCCGCCCGTACGAACGGCTCCGTCAGGGTCGCGACCCGATCGGCGTCGATGCTCGGGCCGGTGTTCGCGACCTCCACGACGGCGGCACCCGCGGCGCTCCTGCGCGTGCGCACCTCGACCTGGCCGCCGCGGGGGAGGTTGTGCACGAGGGCGTTGTCGATCAGGTTCGCGACGAGCTGGCGCACCAGCGGTGCGTTCCCGCGTGCCGCGGCCTGGCCGAGGTCGAGACGGATCGCCGGAGCCTCCGAAGCCCACGCCTCCCGGTCGCGACGGATGTCGGATCCCCGCAGATCGGCGACCGTGCCGACCGCACCGACCGCGGCGGCCTCGCGCACGTCGGTGGTGACCTGCTCGACGAGGGCGGCGAGGTCGATGCGCTCGAAGGCGAGGCCGGTGCGGCCCGCTCGCGCCAGGTCGAGCAGCGCCTCGGTCGTCGCGATCGCCCGCTCGTTGGTCTCGGCGACCCGGCTGAGTACCCGGTCGACGTCGCGCCCGTCCGGGTCCGCGCGCGCCACCTCGACGATGGTGCGGATGACGGCGTGCGGGGTGCGCAGCTCGTGCGAGGCGTTCGCGGCGAACCGCGACTCCTCCGCGACGGCGCGCTCGACGCGATCGAGCATGTCGTCGAAGCCGTCCGCGAGGTCGGTCAGCTCGTTGCGGCGACCGGGCAGCGCGATGCGACGGTGCAGCGATGCGGCGTCGGCGCTCCCGACGACGTCGGTGATGCGTCCGAGCGGCGCGAGCATCCGGCCCGCGAGCACCCAGCCGCCGGTCAGGCCGATGGCGGCGAGCCCGGCGAGAGCCCACCAGGCGTACTTGGCGAACACCTCGACGAGGGCGTCGCGCCCGGGCGCCCAGCTGCCCGTCTCCTGGCTGAGGAGATCCCCGGTCGGCACGAAGCGCAGCGCCAGCAGCCCCACGGCGAACAGCACGATCCCGGCGACGACCAGGAACCCCGCGTAGCTGAGGGTCAGGACGACCCGCAGCGACGGCCCCCGTCGACGGACGATCACCGGTCGGGTTCCGACATCCGGTACCCGACCCCGGGCAGGGTCTCGATGATCCACGGTTCGCCGAGTCGCTTGCGCAGGGTCGAGATCGTGATCCGGACGGCGTTCGTGAACGGGTCGGCGTTCTCGTCCCACGCGCGTTCCAGCAGCGTCTCGGCGCTGATGACCCCGCCCCCGGCGCTCACGAGCACATCGAGCACCGCGAACTGCTTGCGGGTCAGCGCGACGTAGCGTCCGGCGCGGTAGACCTCCCGGCGGAAGGGGTCGAGCCGGAGGTCGCCGAACTCCCGCACCGGGGGAGCCGCGGCCGAGGGGCGTCTCGCCAGCGCCCGCAGGCGCAGCACGAGCTCGCGCATCGCGAACGGCTTCACCAGGTAGTCGTCCGCCCCCGACTCGAACCCGGAGGCCTTGTCGTCGAGGCGGTCGGCGGCGGTGAGCATCAGGATGCGGGGCGCCGCGGGCCGCACCGACAGCTCACGCGCGATCTCATCGCCGCTCGGCCCGGGGATGTCGCGATCCAGCACGACGACGTCGTAGGGGGTGAGCGAGAGCTGCTCCAGGGCGGTGTCGCCGTCGCCGGCGAGGTCGGCAGAGATCGCCTCGAGCCGCAGGCCGTCGCGGATGGCCTCGGCGAGGAAGAGCTCGTCCTCGACGATCAGCACACGCATGGCACCCAGGATAGGCGGGGGCGGATATCGCGGGCGTATGCGGATCTGCGGACGCCCCCGCAACATCCCGCGGCGTCGACTGGGGGCATGAGCAGCCTCCGCGTATCGATGCCGATCCCCTCACCCACGGCCGACGTGACCGCGCACGGACGGTGCACCACGTTCGTGCCGCCTCGCTCGCGCCGCTCGCCGCAGCGGTGTCGTCGGCTCGCGGTCGTCGGCATCGGCGTCGGTGTCGCGGCCGCCGCGGTCGGCGCCGCTGTCGCGCTCGCCGGGTTCCCGCAGCCGCCGATCGCCCCGCTCCCGTTCGGTCTCGCCGCCCCGGCGTTCGCGCCCAGCGGTGACGACGGCCTCATCGAGGACGGCAGCCCGGTGAGCCTCTGGGACGACGAGCTGCCCGCGATCGCGCGCCTGAACCCGGCCCTGCTCGACGCGATGCGCGCAGCGGAGGCGGACGCCGCCGCCGACGGCATCCGCTTCGGCGTCACGAGCGGATGGCGCAGTGTCGAGTATCAGCAGTGGCTCCTCGACACCCGCATCGCGACGGACGGCGAGGACGTGGCCCGGGCCTTCGTCGCGACGCCCGACCGGTCACGGCATGTCAGCGGTGATGCCATCGACATCGGGCCCGTCGACGCGCAGTACTGGCTGATCTCGTACGGCTCGGCGTACGGCGTCTGCCAGACCTACGGCAACGAGCCCTGGCACTTCGAGCTCGCCACCGAGCCCGGCTCGGACTGCCCGCCGATGCGCACCGATGCCAACGGCTGAGTCGGGGCCTCGGCGACGGGTGCGCCTACGATCGAAGGACGCCCCCGACGATCCTGGAGTCCCCGTGTCTGCCGTCACCGCCGCCGCCCGCTTCCACGCCGACGACCTCGCCGACTTCGTCGCCGCCTCGCCCTCGAGCTTCCACGCGGCGGCCGAGGTCGCCCGCCGCCTCGTCGACGCCGGCTTCGTCGCCCTCGCCGAGGATGAGAGCTGGCCGGCGCAGCCCGGTGGACGCCATCTCGTCGTCCGCGACGGCGCCGTGCTCGCCTGGGTCGTGCCGACCACCGCGACCGCCACGACGCCCGTCCGGGTGTTCGGGGCGCACAGCGATTCGCCGGCGTTCAAGCTCAAGCCCCGCCCGACGACGGGCCGGCTCGGCTGGTTGCAGGCGGGCGTGGAGATCTACGGCGGCCCTCTGCTGAACTCCTGGCTCGACCGCGAGCTGCGCCTCGCGGGGCGCCTCGTGCTCGACGACGGCACCGCCGTGCTGGCTGCGACGGACGCGCTGCTGCGTCTGCCCCAGCTGGCGATCCACCTCGACCGCGAGGCGAACGACCACCTCGCGCTCGACAAGCAGACGCAGACGCAGCCGGTGTGGGGCCTCGGGTCTCCGGAATCGGCTGACCTGCTGGCCGAGCTCGCGCACGATGCGGGTGTGGATGCGGCCCGCATCCGCGGATACGACATCGTCACGGCCGACGCGGCACGGGGCGCGGTCTTCGGTGCGGGCGACGTGTTCTTCGCCTCGGGCCGCCTCGACGACCTCGCCTCGGTGCATGCCGGCGTCGCGGCTCTCGAGCGGGCCGCCGCCGGGTTCGACGCCGGCCATATCGCGATGCTCGCCGTCTTCGACCACGAGGAGGTCGGATCGGCGACGCGTTCGGGTGCCGCGGGCCCCTTCCTCGCCGATGTGATCGAACGCGTCCAGCGAGGGCTCGGAGCCGATCGCGACGAGCGGATGCGGGCGCTCGCGGCGTCGTGGTGCGTCTCGAGCGACGTCGGGCACTCGGTCCACCCCAACTACGCGCACAAGCACGACCCGGTCGTGCAGCCGGTGCTCGGCTCGGGGCCGATCCTGAAGATCAACGCGAATCAGCGCTACGCGACGGACGGCGTCGGCGCGGCCGCCTGGAACGGGTGGTGCGAAGCGGCGGGCGTCCGCAGCCAGGAGTTCGTCTCGAACAACGGCGTGCCCTGCGGGTCCACCATCGGGCCGATCACGGCGACGCGCCTCGGCATCCGCACCGTCGACGTCGGTATCCCCATCCTCTCGATGCACTCCGCCCGCGAGCTCGCCGGCGTCTCGGACCTCCACGATCTCTCGCTCGTGGCCGAAGAGCTGTTCCGCCGGTAGAATCGACGGGTCCGCGGCGACGGTCCGGACGAAGCGATGCAACTACCTGCTGACGGAGCAAGGCGGCACGTGATCACGAGCTGACCGCTCGGAGGCATGTATGACGTCACATGAGCGTTCCCTGATCCAGCACACCGGCTGGACCTTCTTCCCGATTGCCTTCATCGCGCGGCTCCCGTTCGCGATGATGGTCGTCGGGGTCCTGACACTCGTCGTGTCGCAGACGGGATCCGTGGGTCTCGGCGGCCTGACCTCTGCCGGCGTCGGCGTCGGCGTCGTCATCGCCGGACCCGTGATCGGCGATGCGGTCGACCGGTTCGGCCAGCGGCGGGTGCTCGTTCCACTCGGCGTCGTGAACGGCATCCTGCTGGGACTGTTCCCGTTCGTCGTCGCCGGCGGTTCCGCCGCCCCGCTCGTCCTGGTGCTCGCTGCTGCGATCGGACTGAGCGCACCGCAGGCCGCGGCGATGTCGCGCAGCCGTCTCATGAGCATCGTGCGAGCGCGTCTGAGCGTCGACCGCCGACCGCGCACGCTCTCCCGCGTCATGTCGTACGAGTCGGCCGCCGACGAGACGGCCTTCGTCATCGGACCGTTTCTCGTCGGCATCCTCGCTGCCGCCATCGCGCCGTGGGCGCCCATCGCGATCGCGGCGGCGCTCAGTCTGGTCTTCGTCACCGCCTTCGCCCTGCACCCCAGCGGCCGGATCGCGGGTACGTCGCTGCCGCCGGGCGAGACGCCCGAGCGCGCCCCGATCTCGGACGTGCTGCGCGGCCGCGTCCTCGTGCTCGTCGGCGGCACGTTCGGGGTCGGCCTGTTCTTCGGCGCCTCGCTCACCTCGCTGACGGCCTTCGCGCAGACCGCGGGCGAGGGAGTCGAAGCCGGTCTTCTCTACGGCCTCATGGGGATCGGTTCGGCGGTGCTCGCTCTCGCCGTCGCACTCCTTCCCACCCGGTTCGCCCTGCGGCACCGGTGGCTGGTCTTCGCGACCGTGCTGTCGCTCGCTGCCGCCGGGTACGCGGCCTCCGACGCCCTCGGGGCCGTCGTCGTGATGCTGCTGCTCATGGGCCTGGGCGTGGGGCCGACCCTCGTGACGCTGTTCAGCATCGCGGGTCAGCGGAGCCCGGCGGGTCGATCGGCCACGACGATGACGCTGCTGGGGTCCGCGCTGACGCTCGCCCAGGCGCTCGCATCGGCCGCGACCGGCGCGATCGCCGAGGCGGGGGAGGTGCGACTGGCGATGCTGCTGCCGACCTTCGCGGCCCTCCTCGTCCTCGTCCTCGGTGCCGTCAACGTCGGGATCGAGAGACGCGAACGCCTCTCCAGCCCGGCGACCGTCCCGGTGGGCGGCCAGCCCCAGCGCTCGTTGGTCACCCGCTGAACGCGACCGCGGACACCGCTCCCGCGGCGGCGCCCGCGAGCACGACCGCCCACGCGGGCGTCCGCCAGATCGCCAGCAGCCCGAAGCAGACCAGCGCGAGCGCGAACCGCGGGACGTCGGTGATGGCGCTCGTGAACACAGGGTCGTATAGCGCGGCGGCCAGGACGCCGACGACCGCTGCGTTGGCGCCGCGGACCGCGGCGGCGGCCACCGGGTGGCGGCGCAGCGAGGCCCAGACGGGTAGCGCACCGAGGAGCAGCAGGAACCCGGGGAGGAAGATCCCCGCGAGCGCGATGGCGGCACCGGCGACACCGCCGGGGCCGACGCTCGAAAGCGCGCCGAGGTAGGCGGCGAAGGCGAAGAGCGGTCCGGGAAGGGCTTGCGCGGCGCCGTAGCCGGCCACGAAGGCGTCGGTCTCGACCCACCCGGGCGCGACCACGGCGCCCTCGAGGAGGGGCAGCACGACATGGCCACCGCCGAAGACGAGGACGCCCGAGCGGAAGAAGGCGTCGAAGAGGGCGAGGCCTCCGCTCCCCGTGGCGCGGCCGGCGATCGGCAGAGCGACCAGCAGCGTCCCCAGCAGTGCCAGACAAGCGATCCCCACGCGGCGCCCGACGGCGGGGAAGCCGTCGTCCGGCAGGGCCGGGATCAGGGATCCGCCGGCCGGAACGTCGGTGGCCGAGTGTCGCAGCCAGAGCCCGCCCGCGGCTGCTCCCGCAGCGATCGCCGCGATCTGGGCGACCGGGCCTCCCACGAGGAGGACCGCGGCGGCGGCGACGACGGCGATGGCGCCCCGGGACCGATCCGGTGCGAGCGAGCGTGCCATCCCCCAGACGGCATGGGCGACGACGGCCACCGCGACCACCGTGAGGCCGTCGATCACGCCGCGCACGACCGGGCCGTCGGCGATGCGGATGCCCGCGGCGGCCCCGACCATGAGTGCAGCGGAGGGGAGCGTGAACGCCGAGAACGCGACGAGGGCGCCAGCGAGCCCCGCCCGCTGCAGCCCGATCGCGAAGCCGACCTGACTGGAGGCAGGCCCGGGCAGGAACTGGCAGAGGGCCACGAGCTCGGCATAGGCCCGTTCGCCGATCCATCGACGGCGGACCACGAACTCCTCGCGGAAGTAGCCCAGGTGCGCGACGGGCCCGCCGAACGAGGTCGTTCCCAGCCGCAGGAACACCGCGAGGACGGCGGCGATCTGCGACACCCGCTCAGCGCATCACCCGCCGGTGAACGCCCGGTGAACGGCGGACCGGATCAGTCCGCCGTCGCGTCATCGGTCCCGACGGCGACCCGCCATGCGGGAAGCGGGTCGGGCAGCGTCCGCCACAGTCCGGAACCCGCGGCCAGCTCCGCGTCGTCGAGGACCGCGGCATCGAGCACCAGCCGCACGGCAGCCGGGTTCAGGTCGACGCCCGTCAACGCGAGGTCCTGGCCGACGTCGTCGAGCCCGTGGGCCCCGTCGATGGGATCGATCCACATCGCCGATCCCGCCTGCTCCCACCGCGCGGGGATCGTCGGCCGCGTCGCAACCCGGCAGACTCCGACCGAACGCAGCAGCAGGCCGCACGAACCGGAGTCGAGCATCTCGAGCGCGAGCACGAGGCGCCCGGGGTGGAACGGGCGCAGCTGTTCGTACCGCGTCGTCGTGACGCGCGGGTCGGTGAGGAACGGGTCGTGCTCGCCGTTGAGCGCGCGGGTCCAGCCGGCGCGGTCCCCGGCGTCGTGCACCGGCAGCGTCGTCCCGAAGCCGAACGCGGCGAGGTCGTCGCCGACGCCTCGACTCAGCCGGATGCGCGCCGTCGGCGCGAGGTGCGAGCACACCGCCATGAGGATCGACAGCTCGGCCGTCGGCACCGCCTCCCAGCTCACGATCACGATGGCGCTCGCCGACTCGATCAGTTGTGCGGCGAGGCGGGCACGCGCGCCGACATCCGCACGACCGTCGCCGAGCGGGACGAAGCGGCGCAGCGGGGATTCGTCGCGCAGGTCGTCGAGGCCGTGGCGGGCGTCGACCACGCAGAGGGAGGGCATGCCGTGCAGGGTCGTATGGAGCAGCGGCGGGTCGGTGTCGCTCGCGAGGTCGACGACGTGCAGCGAGCGGCGGCGCCCGGAGGCGACGGTGAGGCGTGCGTAGCGACGACGTTCTGCGCTGCAGACGCCGGTGATCGCGAGGTGCGTGGTCACGGTGTCCTCTTCCGCTCGGGTTGTGGTGGTCGAGCATCCACCGTACCTTCTTGTTGATAAGAGTTATCAATAGGAGGTCGACATGAAGGTCCGTGCATCACTGAAGTCGCTGAAGAAGCAGCCGGGAGCCCAGGTCGTGCGTCGTCGGGGCCGCGTCTTCGTCATCAACAGGCTGAATCCGCGGTACAAGGGCCGCCAGGGATGAGGGCGGATCGTCACCTGCCATGCGGGGACGATCACCGCAACATCGGCCCGCAGCGGGCAGAGCGCGGTTAACGTGAGCGGCATGACCACTCCCGCCGAGCGCGCCCAGACCCTCTCCGACCTCCACGCCGCCCCCGAGATCCTCCGGGTGGTGAACGTCTGGGACGTCGTCTCGGCCGAGGCGATCCTCGCCCTGCCCGAGACCCGCGCCATCGCGACCGCCGGCCATTCGATCGCCGCGACCTTCGGCTACGAGGACGGCACCGACATCCCGCTCGAGCTGGTCCTCGACATGGTCGGACGCATCGTCTCGGTCGCCGGCGACATTCCGGTGACCGCCGACCTCGACGCCGGCTTCGGCGACCCGGGCGAGACCACCCGCCGCGCGATCGGCGTCGGGATCGTCGGCGCGAACGTCGAAGACCGGCTCCAGCCGATCGGCGACGCCGTCCGCGCGGTCGAGGCGATCGTGCGCGCCGGCGAGGCCGAGGGCGTGCCCTTCGCCCTCAACGCGCGGACCGACGCGTTCGTCCGCGCGGGCGACCGTTCGACCGAGGAGTCGATCGCCGACGCCATCGAGCGCGGCCGTGCCTTCCTCGACGCCGGCGCCGACCTCGTCTTCGTGCCGGGCATCCTCGACGCCGACATCACCCGTCAGCTGGTTGACGGCCTCGGTGAGCGCAAGCTCAGTGTGATCGGGCTGCCGGGCGCACTCACGGCCGCGGAGTATCAGGATCTCGGGGTCGCACGCATCTCCTACGGCCCCACGACCCAGCGGGTGGCTCTGACGGCGTTGCAGGACGTCGCCCAGCAGCTGTACGCGAACGGCGTCATCCCGCCCTCGACGCGCCCCCTCAACTGACGCGGCGGGCACGCCCTGCGGTCACGACGCGAAGGACTCCTTGGCGTCCGCGATGACCGCGGGATCGCGTACGGCCGCGAGCGCCGTGGCGGCGAGCATGAGCGCGCCGTCGGCGATCGTGCTGCGAGCCAGGTCGGGGTCGCCGGCGGAGGCCGCGAAGTCGCGCGTATGCGGGACCGCGTCGGCGACGAGGCGGATCATCGGATGGATCGCCGGCACGACGTGCGAGACGTTGCCCATGTCGGTCGATCCGCCGAGCGTCGGGTCGGGCTCGAGCTCGCGACCGAGCACGCCGTACGCCGCCTCGGCGAGGTCGGCGAGCGTCGGGTTGGCGCGGAGCGAGAAGTAGGGCGGGGTGTTCTCGGCGATCTCGACCGTGGTGCCGGTCGCGAGCGCAGCACCTTCGAAGCATGCGCGCACGCGGGGCACGACGTCGCTCAGCAGATGCTCGCGATCGCCGGCCCGCACGAAGATCCGCAGCGCAGCGTGCTCGGGGATGATGTTGGGCGCCTCGCCGCCGTTCGTGATGATCGCGTGGACGCGCACGTCGTCGGTCAGCTGCTGGCGCAGCATCCCGATCGCCGTCAGCGACAACGTCGCACCGTCGAGCGCGTTGCGGCCCCGCTCGGGCGCCGCCGCCGCGTGGGCGGCGCGCCCATGAAAGTCGACGTCGAGGGCGACGCGTGAGAGCGACGAGCCGCGCACGGCGTCGGTGCCCGCGGGATGGACCATGATCGCGATGTCGACACCGTCGAGCACGCCCGCCTCGATCATCGGCACCTTGCCCGCGGCGCCCTCCTCGCCCGGGCTGCCGATCACGACGAGTTTCGCGTCCACGGGTTCCGCCGTCAGAGCGTCCTTGACCAGCAGCGCCGCTCCGACGCCGCAGGCGGCGATGAGGTTGTGCCCGCAGGCATGGCCGATCTCCTCGAGAGCGTCGAACTCGCAGAAGATCGCGACCGTGGGTGCGTCGTCGGCGGCGCCCGGCGGCGACCACCGACCCACGAACGCCGTGTCGAGACCGGCGAAGCCCCGATCCACGGAGAAACCCGCCCGCTCGAGCTCGGAGGTGAGGCGCGCGGCGGCGTGATGCTCGGTGAAGCGGATCTCGGGGTGCGCGTGAAGGTCGGCGGCGATGTCGACGAGGGTGTCGAGGTGCCCGGCGAGCGACGGCCGCAGGCCGTCGAGGGTGGCCGGCATCGCGGCCGTGGCGGAGGCGGTCGCGGGTCGCGTGGTGGGGGTGGGCATGGGTCTCCTTCTGGGGGACGGGTGGGGTGCGCGGGGGATCAGGACAGCTCGAGCCCGTGCCCGGGGCCGACGGGAAGTCCGAGCAGACCCCAGACGAGGAACTGCAGCAGCCAGACGCCCCAGATGACGAAGGTGAACGGGATCACGAGGCCGAAGAGGGTGCCGAGCCCCGCCTTCGGCTCCCAGCGCTGCAGCAGGCCGAGCACGACCGGCAGCATCGGGTTCATGGGCACGAGAGGGTTGGTCGCCGAATCGGTGATGCGGAACGCCGCCTGCACGTACGCCGGGTCGATGCCCGTGAGCATGAACATCGGCACGAAGATCGGCGCGAGCAGGGTCCACAGGGCCGAGCCGCTCGCGAGCAGCAGGGCCGGGATGGTGCAGAAGAGGCTGAACAGGAGCAGACCGCCGATGCCCCCGAGCCCCGAGGATTCCATGGCCTCGGCGCCCGAGGTCGCCAGCAGCAGTCCGAGCTGCGACCAGTTGAACCACGCGATGGCCTGCGCCGCGGTGAAGATCACGACGATGAAGGGGACGAGGTCGCGCACCGCCGCGGTCATGTGCTCCGGCACCTCGCCGGCACGGGTGAGCGTCCTCGCGGCGAGCCCGTAGGCGATGCCCGCGACGAGGAACAGGAACAGGATGAAGATGGGCAGCGCGGTCATGAAGGGCGACCGCAGGATCTGCCCGCCCTCTCCCTGCAGCGGGGAGCCGGGCAGCAGCACGGCGGTCGCGACGATCGCGAGGTAGAGCACGACTGCGAGAGCGGCGACGCGCAGGCCGCGCCGCTCGCGCGCGTCGAGCGGCCGCGCAGCGTCGTCGTCCGCGAGTCCGCCCTGATAGGGCGTCAGACGCGGCTCGACGTAATGCTGGCACATGACCGTGATGACGACCGCGAGGATGAGCGTCGAGGTGGCCATGAAGAAGTAGTTGGCGAGGGGGGAGACCGACGCGTCCGGGTCGACGATCTGCGCGGCCGAGGTGGTGATGCCAGAGAGCAGCACGTCGGTGCCCGCCGGCACGACGTTGGCGCTGAAGCCTGCGACGACGGCGGCGTACGACGCGGCGAAGCCCGCGAGCGGATGCCGTCCCGCCGCGAGGAAGGCGGCCGCCGCGAGCGGCGGGAGGATGACCATCGCCGAGTCGGAGGCGAGGTTGCCCATGAGGCTGACGAGCACGACGACGAAGGTCACCGCCCACCGCGGAGCGGCCAGGACGGCGCCCCGCATCGCGCTCTTGAGCAGTCCGAGACGCTCGGCCAGGCCGATGCCGAGCATGACGGTGATGATCAGACCGAGCGGCGGGAACGACACGAAGTTCTCGATCGCCGAGGTCAGCGCGTACACCGCGCCCTCGGGCGAGAGGATGCTTCGCACGGGCACCGTCTCGCCCGTCGCCGGGTCGAGCGTCCGAGCGCCCAGGGCGCTCGCGATGCCGGAGGCGATCGCCACCAGCCCTGCGATGATCAGGAACAGATAGAACGGATGCGGCAGCCGGTTGCCGACGCGTTCGATGCTGCGGAGGATGCGTCCACCCACCCCGGGGGCGTGGGCGAGCGTCAGAGCGGTGGTGCTTTGGGCGGCCATGGGCACTCTTTCCGATCGTCGTCGCGCTGGGGATGCGCGATGCAGCGATCGTGCCGATTGCGTGTCTCGAGCAGGTTACGACGATCGATCCGGACCTCGGAAGCTGCGAGAATGAGTGATATGCGTTCGTCGACGCCCGTCCACCCGCATGATCTGTCGGATTCGGACCTCGCTCTCATCACCGCGCTGCAACACGCACCGCGGGCCTCGTGGGCGCGTGTCGCGCGAACGGTGGGGGTAAGCCCGCCGACGGCGCGGCGCCGGTGGGAGGCGCTCGTCGAGGCCGGAGCCGCGTGGTCGTCGGCCTACGCGGTGACCGCCCCGGGCCTCGTGACGGGGCTCGTCGAGGTCCGGTGCCGCCCGGGGACGGTCGACGAGGTCGCGGTGCAGCTGCGCAGCGAGCCGAAGTTCCTTTCCGTCACCGGCATGACGGGGGAACGCGACCTCGTCGTCACGATCGTCGCGGATGACATGGAGCAGTTCCGCCGGCTGATCCAGTCGCGGGTGGCGACCCACGAGGCGGTGACCGGGGTCCGGTCGACGATCGTCACGCGCATGTTCTCGGAGGGCTCCCGGTGGCGCGCGGTCGGCTCGCCCGAGACGGCGGCTGCCGCGGGCTCCGGCGATGCGGACCCGGATCCGCGTGGTGAGCATGCGCTCGAGGCCCAGTGGCGGCCGGTGCTCCGAATGCTCGAGGCGGATGGCCGGGTCGCGCCCGCGGACGTCGCGCGCGAGCTCGGGGTGTCGGAGGCGCACGCGCGCCGCGTCGTCCGACGGGTGCTCGAGCGCGGGTGGATCACGCAGCGCATCGACGTCTCGCTCGAGCAGACGATGTGGCCCCACGCGCTCGCGCTGTGGCTCGTGGTCCCCGCGGGACGCCTCGAGGCGACGGCATCCGAGATCGCCGTCATGCCGATGACGCGCATGTGCGCCGCCCTCGCGGGGGGCGCCTCTAATCTGTACGTCATCGTCTGGCTGCGCGATCTGGCCGAGGCGACCGCGGTCGAGGCCGAACTGGCGCGCAGCCTCGAGTTGCGCGTGCTCGACCGCGCGATCCTGCTGCACTACTACAAGCGGGTCGGTCACCTCTTCGACGTCCGCAACCGCCACGAGGGTCGGGTGTCGTGGGTCGGGGACGCCGCCGTGTGACCGGGCCCGAGCGTTCGCCGACATGAGCGAGGGGCGCTCGAGCCCGGCCCGGGCGGGCTCAGGCGAGGGCGGCCCGGATCCCGTCGACGAAGCTCGTCGTCGGACGTCCGATCAGACGCGAGAGCGTCCGGTCGTCGATGTCGAGCACTCCGTCGCGAATGCCGGTGTCGATGCCCGCGACGAACTGGGCGGTGCCGTTGTCGAGGCCCGCAGACTCGAGGGCGGCGATGTGATCGGCGGTCGAGAGACGCAGGTACGTCACGTCGCGGCCCGCGACCTCGGCGGCCGCCGCGGCGATGTCGTCGTAGCCGATGCGGTCGTCACCCGCGAACTCGTAGACCTCGCCGAGGTGCCCGTCCTCGATCAGCACGACCGCGGCGCCCTCGGCGAAGTCGGCGCGCGACGCCGGTGCGATCCGGCCGTCGCCGACCGACGCAGCGATCACGCCGCTGTCGGCGGAGCGCTGCACGTCGGCGAGGTAGTTCTCGATGTACCAGTTGTTGCGGACCACGACGGCCGGGATCCCGCTCGCCGCGATCGCCTGCTCCGTCGCCCGGTGCTCGGCACCCAGCGCCCAATCGAAGGTCGTCGCCCGCGGGGCGCTCGTGTACACGAGCTTGCCGATGCCTGCGGCGGCTGCGGCCTCGATGACGTTCCGATGACCCGCCAGACGCTTGCCCGGCTCCGACGCCGAGATGAGGAGCACGCTGTCGACACCCGTGAGCGCGGTCTCCAGCGTTGCGGGGTCGTCGTAGTCGACGCGGGCTGTCCGGACGCCGCGCTCGGCGAGGTCAGCGACCTTGGCGAGGTCGCGTGCCCCCGCGAGGACGGTTTCGGGAGCGACGCCGCGTGCCAGCAGCGACTCGACGACGAGGTGGCCGAGCTGTCCGCTGGCGCCGGTGATGAGGATGGTCATCGGGGATCCTTTCGATCGGGTGATGATGTGACCAACCCGTCCCGATGGCGTCCGCATTCCTTTCGACGGGTACCCACTTTTTGGTAAGCTACCTACGTGTCCGTGAGTTTCGCGCAGTTGCAGGCTTTGTCCGAGCAGATCTTCACCGAGAACTGCCCGACTCGCGTCGTGCTCGACCACGTGATGAGCAAATGGGGCGTGCTGGTGCTCCTGGCGCTGACCGACGGCACGGCCCGATGGGGTGAGCTGCGCCGCTCGGTCGACGGCATCAGCGAGAAGATGCTCGCGTCGACGCTGCGCACCCTTGAGGCCGACGGATTCGTGCGTCGAACCGCATATCCGGAGGTTCCGCCTCGGGTCGAGTACGCACTCACGCCGCTCGGACACGATCTCATGGAGCGGATGATGCCCCTGATGGTGTGGGTGGCGGGCAATGCCGAGTCGATCGTGTCGGCCCGTCGCTGAAGGCTGAGTGTTCGTCCTGAACCCCTGGTGCGGCCTCCGATACCGATATATCGTCAGATATCGCTAACGTATCGACGACCCGGGAGGTCAGCATGAGCGGAACATTCCCCACCGGCGGTTTCGGCGGCCGTGACAACATCTTCGGCGGCCGCGGCGGCTTCAACGTCTCCGACCTCGGCAGCAACGTCTTCGAGGCGTTCGACCAGCTGAAGTCCTCGTTCGAGCAGAAGGTCAACACGCGAGTCGGACGCGGCGACGTCCGCGCGGCGGTCCTGGCACTGCTGGCCGAGCAGCCGATGCACGGATACCAGATCATCCACGAGATCGACGACCGCAGCGGCGGGTCCTGGAAGCCGAGCGCCGGATCGGTGTATCCCACGCTGCAGCTTCTTGCCGACGAGGGCCTGATCAGCGCTGAGGAATCGAACGGACGCAAGACCTATTCGCTGACCGAGGCCGGACGCGCCGCGGCCGCGGAATCCGGCGAGAAGCCTGCGCCCTGGGAGGGCACGAGTCGTGACCACAGCCGCGTGACGGCGCTCCCCAAGGCGGGCGTCGAGCTCGCACAGGCCGCCGCGCAGGTCGGTCGCAGTGGCTCGCCCGAGCAGGTGCAGCAGGCCGTCGAGATCCTCGACGACGCGCGCCGCAAGCTGTACGCCCTGCTCGCTCAGGCCTGACGCGGGTGGCCTCGGCCGACCCGCCTCGTCTCGCATCACCCGGTGGCACCTCCGCCCCGGGTGATGCGAGCACGCGTGCGCGCTACCGTCGCATCCTGCGCTTCGCGGCGCGGGCGCTCGTTCAGACCTGGTGGTTCGAGATGGTCCTGCCGCGGTTCGGTCTCCACCGGCTCGCCGAGCGGGGGAGGACCGCACGCCTGCAGCGGCTGGCGCGCCGATTCCACACGCTCGCCGTCGACCTCGGCGGGCTCATGATCAAGGTGGGGCAGTTCATGTCGTCGCGCCTCGACGTGCTGCCCCCCGAGATCACGACGGAGCTCGCGGGCCTGCAGGACGAGGTGCCGCCGGTGCCGTTCGAGCAGATCCGCGCGGCGGCCGAGGCCGAGCTCGGGATGCCCCTGACCCACGCGTACGCGTCGTTCGATACGCAGCCGGTGGCCGCGGCGTCTCTCGGCCAGGCGCATCGCGCCCGGCTGACGCCCGCGCAGGCCGCCGACGCCGGATTCGCCGACGTGGTCGTGAAGGTCCAGCGTCCCGGCATCCAGACGATCGTCGACGTCGACCTCGCCGCGCTCCGACGTATCGCGCGCTGGGTGCGCCGCATCCGCATCGTCGCCGAGCGGGCCGACATGCCGGCCCTCGTCGAGGAGTTCGCGGTGACGAGCCTCGAGGAGATCGACTACCGCCACGAGGCGGCGAACGCCGAGCGCTTCCGCGACAAGTTCGCCGACGACCCCCGCGTCGCGGTGCCCGAGATCGCCTGGGAGCGTTCCACCGCGCGCGTGTTGACGCTGGCCGACGTGAGCGCGATCAAGGTGACCGACGTCGACGGTCTGCGCGCCGCCGGCATCGACCCGCGCGAGGTCGCCGCGGTCTTCGCGTCGGTGATGTTCGACCAGTTCTTCGGATTCGGCTTCTTCCACGCCGATCCGCATCCCGGCAACGTGTTCGTGACGCCGATCGGGCCGGCCGACCGCGGGCCGGACGGCCCGGCGTGGGTGCTGACCTTCATCGACTTCGGGATGATGGGCGAGATATCGCCCACGACGCGCGAGGCGCTGCGCACCGTGCTGGTCGCTGCGGCGGCGCGGGACGGCCGCGGGCTCGTCGCCGGGATATCGCAGGTGGGCGCGTTGCTGCCGTCGGCGAACGTGCGTGAGCTCGAGCGGGCCATGACTCAGCTCTTCGCGCGATTCGGCGGGATGGGTTTCGCCGAGCTGAAGCAGGTCGATCCGCGGGAGTTCCGCGACTTCGCGGGAGAGTTCGGCGAGCTCGCCCGCGCGCTGCCGTTCCAGCTGCCGGAGAACTTCCTGCTGGTCGTGCGCGCCGCCTCGCTCACCTCGGGCGTGTGCACGTCGATCGATCCCTCGTTCAACCTGTGGGATGCGGTCGAGCCGTATGCGGCGCGGCTGCTGCGGGAAGAGCGCGGAGACCTGATGCGCGACGTCGCACGGCGGGCCATGGGCATGGCCGACGTGACGATGCGGTTGCCGCGACGCCTCGACGGACTCATCACGCACCTCGAGGACGGCAATCTCGACTTCGACAGCGGGCGGCTCGAGCGGCGGATGTCGCGCCTCGAGCGCCTCGGCCGCCGAGCGGTGTCGGGCATCCTCTTCGCCGGCCTGCTGGTCGCCGGTGTGCTGCTGCGTCCCGACGACGAGACGTTCGGCACGGTGCTGATGGGGCTGTCGGCGCTGCCGCTGCTGCACGTCCTGTTCGCCGGTGTGCTGGGCCGCCGCGACTGAGCCCTGAGTAGCCTGGGACGATGCCTCTCGACCCGCCGCGACCGTCCGCGCGCGCGCAGCTCGCCGCGGTGGTCGCGCGGTCGCGCGACGCGGGATTCCTCCCGGGACCGCTGGCGGCCGCGCCCGTCCCGGCCGGGGCGCGCGCGGCCGCCGTCCTCGTGCTCTTCGGACGGCTCGACGACCGGCCGAGCGGCCACGCCCCTGCCGCCGACGTGCCGCGTGACCTCGACGTCCTGCTCCTCGCGCGCGCCGCGACCCTGCGCTCGCATCCGGGACAGGTCGCTCTGCCCGGCGGCCGCGTCGATCCGGGCGACGCCGACGTGGTCGCCGCAGCCCTCCGCGAGGCGCGAGAGGAGACCGGCCTCGACGTCGACGGGGTCGAGGTCATCGGAACGCTGCCACCCCTGCCCCTCGAGTACTCCCGGCATCTCGTGACCCCGGTGCTCGCGTGGTGGCGGCGGCCTTCGCCCGTGCGCGTCGTCGATGTCGCGGAGTCGGCGGCCGTGTTCCGCGCGCCCGTCGCCGACCTGCTCGCGCCCGCGAACCGGGGCGTGACGGTCGTGCGCCGCGACGGCGCGGAGTGGCGCGGGCCGGGATTCGTCGTCCGGCACGGCGACGGCGAGCACCTCGTGTGGGGCTTCACCGCCATGCTGCTCGACGGACTGTTCACCGAGCTCGGCTGGACCGAGCGCTGGGATGCCGGCCGCGAACTGCCGCTCGACCCCGTCTGAGGTCGTATCTGCGTCGTCCCGGGAAGGTCTCAGAAGCGCCAGACGATGGGGACGTAGAAGACCCCGGCCGCAAGGAAGATGACGACGAGCGGCAGTCCGAGCCTCCAGTAGTCGCCGAATCGGTAGCCGCCCGGTGCCATCACCATGAGGTTCACGGGCGTCGCGACCGGAGTGAGGAACGCCGCAGCGCCCGCGACCGTCAGGGCCATGAGGAACGGCAGCGGGCTGACCTCCAGCGTGACGGCGATCGAGGTGGCCACGGGCGCCACGATGAGCACCGTCGCGACGTTGGAGATGAACTGGCCGAGCACGACGACCACGACGCAGACGACCGCGAGCGCGACGTGCGGGTCGGACTGCCCCACGAGGGCCAGCAGCGCATCGGCGACAACGTCCGCCGCACCCGTGTCGAGGAACGCGACCGACAGTGGGATCATGCCGGCGATGAGGACGAGGGTCGTCCACGAGACGCCCTGGTAGAGATCGGGCAGGCGCACCACTCGCAGCAGCACGAGCGCCCCCGCAGCGAGCAGCCCGGCCGCCGCGGGCGGGGTCGCCCCGGTCGCCAGCAGCACGACCATCGCGCCCGTCACGACCAGGGTGCGCCGGGATCCGCGATGCAATCGCGAATGCGGTCTCGTCCGGATCGCGCCGGTGCGGACCGCTTCGGGCACGAGCGACAGCGTCTCGGCCTCGCGCTCCGAGCGGTCACCGGGTGCCGCGTCCGGCCCGCGATGGGGCAGCAGCCGGGGGCCGAGCAGCGCGATGACCGCGATCGTGGCGACGACGAGCGGCACTCCGACCAATGCGAACTCGAAGAAGCCGAAGGGCCGCCCGGCCTCGGCGTCGGCCAGTTCCGACACCACGACGTTGACGGGTGTGCCCGAGAGGGTGAGCAGGGAGGCCGACGATGCCACGAACGCCAGTGGAATCATGAGCTGCGACGGCGGCAGACCGGAGCGGCGGGCGATCACCGCGGCGACGGGGATGAGGGCCGCGACCGCGCCGTTGATGCTGATCAGCGCCGTCAGCATGGCGACGATCCCGCCGACCCAGACGACGATGCGGGCGCGGCGGGTGCCCGCGCGTGCGAGGATCACCGCGCCGACCACGCGGGTCACGCCGCTGGTCTCCAGCGCCGTGGCCACGACGAACAGGCTCGCGATGAACAGCACCGTCGGGTCGCCGAATCCCGCGAAGGCCTGCGGGAGGCTCAGCACTCCCGTCGCCCAGAGGGCCAGCGCGACTCCCACCGCGACGACCTCGAGCGGCACGCGGGCGGACAGGAAGGCGAGGATCGCAGCGGCGAGGATCAGGAAGGTCGCGACGATCGGGTCCACCCGGTCCACGCTACCCGCCGGCTCCGTGGCCCCCGGGTCGCCGCGATCTCCACCCGTGGGGGGAGGTGCCGTGAGCCGTGGAACGACAGGCTGGATGCGTGACCTCCCCCCTCGATATGCACGCCTCCCGACCGTCCCCCGCCACGCACCGTCGCGGCGCCGTCGTCGCAGCCGTCGCCGCCGTGACGGCGATCGTGCTGACCGCGTGCGCGGCTCAGCCGGCCCCCGAGGGCACCAGCGCGGCCTCGGCCGCCACTCCGGCGGAGATCCCGGCGACCCCCGTCGGGGAGCAGGCCCGGTGGGTGCTCGACGAGATCAACGGTGACGAGCAGACTCCCGTCGCCGAGATCGAGGCCCGTTTCGACGGGGCCGCGCTCGCCCAGCTCCCGCCCGCGGACCTCCAAGAGGTGTTCGCCCAGATGCAGGCCGCCGCCCCGTGGACGCCGGTCGCGTACGACGGCACCGACAGCGAGGCGCGCGTGACGATCGAATCCGCGCAGGTCACCTACGACATGTCCCTGTCGGTCACCGCCGATGAGCACATCGACATGCTCTTCTTCGGCCAGCCGCAGCCCGAGCGCACCCCGGCGGCATCGTGGGACGAGCTCGACGAGCAGATCACCTCGGCCCCCTTCGTCGCGGGTCTGCAGGTGCGCGAGGTGGGCGGGCCGGTTCTGCACGAGAGCGGCGACGTGTCGGCGGGGCCGATCGGCTCGATCGTCAAGCTGTGGGTTCTCGGCGCCGTGGTCGACGCGGTCGCCGCGGGGAGCATCTCGTGGGATGACCGGCTCACGATCGACGCGCAGGTGCGCAGCCTGCCCAGCGGCGAGCTCCAGGACCGGCCCGATGGCGCGACGGTCACCGTGCGCGAGGCCGCCGAGAAGATGATCGCGATCAGCGACAACACCGCCACCGACGCCCTGATCCGATCAGTCGGGCGCGATGCGGTCGAGGCCGCGATGGTCGCGACGGGTCATTCCGACCCCGGCCTCAACACCCCACTCCTCGCGACGCGCGAGATGTTCTGGCTGCTCTTCGGCGACGACGATCTGCGCACGCTCTGGGCCGGTGCGTCAGGCGACGCCGCGGCGCGCCGTGCCTTGCTCGAGCGCATCCCCGCGGGCGTGCCCGACGTGTCGCGTTTCGCGAGTGCGCAGCCGGGCTGGCGCGAGGGCATCGACTGGTTCGCGTCGCCCGACGACCTCGTCGCCGCTCACGATGCGCTGCAGGAGCGAGCTCGGACCGAGGCGGGAGCGCCGGTGCGCGACATCCTGTCGGCCAACCCGGGCGTGCAGTTCGGCGACGGATGGGACTACGTCGCGTTCAAGGGCGGAAGCTCGGTGGGCGTGCTCGCCGGCTCGTGGTACCTCGAGCGCGAGGACGGTCCGCCGATCGTGATCACGGTCCTGGCCCGAGCCGACGATGCGGCATCCGTCGCGCAGCCGTCGGTCGCGTTCGGCTGGGCGCAGGACGCCGCGGCTCTCGTCGCGGCGCCGTAGCCTGGAGGCATGAAGCGCGTGACAGGCCACGGCACCCGTTCCCGGTGCGCGGTATCGGCGGCGCTGCTGCTGACCCCGAGCCTGCTGCTGGCGGCCTGCACCGCCGACGCCGAGCCGCGTCCGACCGTCACCGCGTCGCCGCCCGCGCCCACGGCCGCCGAGACCGCGCCGTCCGCGGGGGCCTCGGCTTCCTGGCGGCCGATCGACGATCCGGTCGACGTCGCGACGCAGCTGGAGGTCCCGTGGTCGGTGATCGTGCTCGCCGACGGTACGCAGCTGGTGAGCCAGCGCGACACGGGCGCGGTCCTCGAGGTGGATGCCGAGGGCGTGACCCGCGTCGTCGGCGAGATCGACCTCACCGCGGCCGTCGGCGAGGGCGGACTGCTCGGACTCGCGGTGCGCGACGACGACGATCAGACGCTGCTCTACGCCTACCTCACGACGGCCGACGACAACCGCGTCGTGCGGATGCGGCTCGAGGGAGACCCGGGCGACCGCCGGCTCGGCGACGCCGAGATCGTCATCGACGGGATCCCGCGCGACCGGGTGCACAACGGCGGCCGGATCGCCTTCGGCCCGGACGACCGGCTGTACGTCGCGACCGGCGACGCCGGCGACCCGACGACGGCGCAGGACCCGTCGTCGCTCGCGGGCAAGATCCTGCGGCTCACGGCCGACGGCGAGCCGGCCCCCGGCAATCCGTTCGACAACGAGGTCTACTCGCTCGGCCACCGCAACGTGCAGGGCCTGGCGTGGACGCAGGACGGCAGCCTCTGGGCGACCGAGTTCGGGCAGGACCGCTTCGACGAGCTCAACCGCATCGAGGCGGGCGGAAACTACGGCTGGCCCGTCGTCGAGGGTGGATCCGACGACGCGCGGTTCGTCGCGCCGGCGGTCACCTGGACCCCCGACGAGGCGAGCCCGAGCGGTCTCGGCGCACGGGGGAGCACGCTGTTCGTCGCCGCGTTGCGGGGCGAGCGCGTCTGGCAGGTCGACGTCACGGATGGGGCCGTCGCCGGTGAGCCGGTCGTGCTCTGGCAGACCGAGCTCGGCCGCGTGCGCGACGCCGTCGTGAGCGGCGACGAGCTGTGGCTGCTGACCAACAACACCGACGGCCGCGGCAACGCGGCAGCCGACGACGACCGCCTGGCGCGCGTCCCGCTGGCGCCGCAGAGCTGAGCGGGCTTGATAGCGTTCGGGGGAGACATTCCCAGACGGAGGATCCGATGACCGAACGCGTGACGTGGCTGCTCGTCGACGGCGAGAACATCGACGCAACGCTCGGCCAGTCGATCCTCGGGCGCCGCCCCCTGCCCGACGAGCGGCCGCGGTGGGACCGACTGCTGCAGTTCGTCGACGAGCAGTGGAAGCAGCCCGCTAAGGGGCTGTTCTTCCTCAACGCCAGCAACCATCTGCCGATGTCGTTCGTCCAGGCGCTGCTCGCGCTCGGCTACAAGCCGGTGCCGCTCTCGGGCGACACCGACGAGAAGGTCGTCGACATCGCCATCCAGCGCACGCTCGCCGCGCTGAAGGAGCGCACCGACGACGTCGTGCTCGTCAGCCACGACCGCGACTTCGTCGGCGAGATCGCGGCACTGACCGGCCCCGAGCGTCGCGTCGGCGTGCTGGCGTTCTCCGAGTTCCGCAGCAGCGAGCTCACCGCGATCCCGGGAGTCGAGTTCTTCGACCTCGAGTACGACGTCCACGCCTTCGATGCGCCGCTCCCGCGCGTCCGTGTCATCCCCATCGAGTCCTTCGACCCCTGGGAGTTCCTGGCCTGACCGGCCCGCCGGCCCGACGAACGTCTCGCCGAGCCGGCGCTCTCGCGCAGCTCAGAGGCTGCGGATGTGCTTGATGTTCGACTTCGCGGTCTCCAGCACGGCGCCGATGCCCCCGGCATCCTTCGCGCCGAGCACCATCTTGGCCATCGACATGCCGAAACCCGCGACCTGGTCGACCGTGATCGCGGCCGGCATCGACAGTGCGTCGGGGTCGGTGACGATGTCGACGAGCGCCGGACCGCGGTGCGCGAGAGCGGCCGACACGGCGGCGTCGAGGTCTGCGGGGTCGGTGACGCGCTGGGCGTGGAAGCCGAGCGCCGTGCCCACCGCGGCGAAGTCGACCATCGGCACGTCGACACCGAAATCGGGGAACCCGGCGACGAGCATCTCGGCCTTGACCATGCCGAGGGTCGAGTTGTTGAAGACGAACACGGTGAGCGGCAGGTCGTAGGCGGCGACGGTGATCAGCTCGCCCAGCAGCATGGACAGCCCGCCGTCGCCCGCGATCGCGATGACCTGCCGGTCGGGATAGGCCATCTGCGCGCCGAACGCGTGGGGGAGCGCGTTCGCCATCGATCCGTGTCGCCACGACGCGAGCAGGCGACGCTCAGGCCCGGGGGTGACGTAGCGGGCCTGCCACACGTTGCCCATGCCGGTGTCGGCGGTGAACACGGCGTCGGATGCCGCGATGCGGTCGATGACGGTCATCGCCCGTTCGGGATGGATCGGCTGCGCGTCGGAGTCGGTGTAGGTCGCGACGGAGTCCGTCATCGCCTTCCGGTACCGCTTGAGGGTGTGGTCGAGGAACGTGCTGTCGGTCTTCGCCGACGTGTGCGCGCGCAGCGCTTCGACGGTGAGCCCGACGTCCCCGTGCACGGGATGGGTGACACCGGCCCGGCGTCCGAGCCGCTGAGCGTCGACGTCGACCTGGGCGATGACGGTGTCGGCGCCGTCCGGCAGGAACTGCTCGTAGGGAAAGTCGGTGCCGAGCATCAGCAGGAGATCGACGTCGTGCATCGCGTGGTCGATCGCGCCGTAGCCGAGCAGGCCCGACATGCCGACGTCGAAGCGGTTGTCGTACTGGATCCACTGCTTGCCGCGCAGCGAATGTCCCATCGGAGCCTGCAGGTGCTCGGCGAGGGCGATGACCTCCTCGCGCGCGTCGCGGACACCCTCACCGGCGAAGATCGCGATCTTCTCGGCGCGGTCGATCGCTGCGGCGAGCTCGGTCACGGTGCGCTCGTCGGGGGCGACGCGACCGGGCCGTGCGGCCACGAACGGCGGGAACTCTCCAGTCGAGTGCTTCTCGGCCAGGTCTCCCGGCAGGACGATGACCGACACCGCCGAGCCCGCGGTGGCTTGCCGGATCGCGGAGTTCACGACGCGCGGCGACTGCTCGGGCGTCACGATCATCTCGCAGTAGTCGCTGCACTCCGTGAAGAGGCGCTCGGGGTGGGTCTCCTGGAAATAGTCGGAGCCGATCTGCAGGCTCGGGATGTGGCTCGCGATCGCGAGCACGGGCACACCCGATCGCTGCGCGTCGTACAGCCCGTTGATGAGGTGCAGGTTGCCCGGACCGCAGCTTCCCGCGCACACCGCGAGCGCGCCGGTGAGCTCCGCGTCGGCGGCGGCGGCGAAGGCCGCGGCCTCTTCGTGACGGACATGGATCCAGTCGATCCCGCCCTTCGCGGCGCCACCCGTGCGTCGCACGGCGTCGACGATCGGATTCAGCGAGTCGCCGACGATGCCGTAGATGCGCGTCACCCCCGCATCGATGAGCTGGGCGACGATCTGCTCGGCGACGTTCTGCGGCACGGGGGCTCCTTCGACAGAGGGCGGGGGGACTGACCTCAGTCTCGTCCGGTCTCTTATGCCTCTGCCAGGGGTTGCGGATGCCCCGGCTGAGTCCCTGCGTCGTCGCGCCTGGAGGCCGTCAGGCCGTCACGCCTTCAGATCGGGAAAATCCGACTCGCGCCATTCCGCCAGGATGCGTTCCCGCGCGTCGGCGGCGGCCACCTCGCGTTCGCGCAGCTCGACGCGGCGGATCTTGCCCGAGATGGTCTTGGGCAGCTCGAGGAATTCGACGCGACGAACCCGCATGTACGGCGGCATGTGCTCACGCGCGTGCGCGAGGATCGCGCGCGCCGTCTCCGGCGTCGCCTCCCACGACGCCGCGAGGGCGACGTACGCCTTCACGACGTTCAGCCGGACGGCATCCGGTGCCCCCACGACGCCGGCCTCCGCGACGGCCGGGTGGGTCAGCAGAATCGACTCGACCTCGAACGGCGACACCTTGAAGTCGCTGGCCTTGAAGACGTCGTCGGTGCGGCCGACGAAGGTCAACTGGCCGTCGGCGTCGCGCACCGCGACATCGCTCGTGTGGTAGTAGCCGTTGTGGTCGACCGTCGCCGTGCGTTCGGGCTCGCCGAGGTAGCCGGGCATGAGGTTCAGGGGCCGTGCCGGAGCGGTCGGCAGACAGATCTCGCCTTCGTCGCCGACTTCTCCGGTGAGCGGATCGATCAGCACGATGTCGTTACCCGGGAGGGGACGCCCCATCGCCCCCGGGGTGACGGGCACGCCCGGGGTGTTGCCGATCACCGCCGTCAGCTCGGTCTGCCCGTAGCCGTCGCGGATCTGGAGCCCCCACCACCGCTGGATGGTGTCGATGACCTCGGGGTTGAGCGGCTCTCCCGCCGACAGCAGCTCGCGCAGCGCCCGCGGCCGCTTCTCGAGGTCGGCCTGGATGAGCATCCGCCAGACGGTCGGCGGGGCGCAGAAGGTGTCGACGGCGTTGCGGTCGAGCTGGTCGACCAGGCGGGCGGCGTCGAAGCGCGAGTAGTTGTAGACGAAGATGGTGGCCTCGGCGATCCACGGCGCGAAGAACAGACTCCACGCGTGCTTGCCCCAGCCGGGCGCACTGATCGTCATGTGCACGTCACCGGGGCGTACGCCGATCCAATAGGTCGTCGAGAGGTGGCCCACGGGGTAGCTCACGTGGGTGTGCACGACCATCTTCGGACGCGACGTGGTGCCGGAGGTGAAGTAGACGATCGCCGGGTCGTCCGAGCCGACGACGACCCCGGGCGCGGAGTCGGCGGCCGTCGCCGCGTCGGCGAATGCGTGCCAGCCGCCGCGCTCGCCACCCACGACGATGCGCTCGAAAGCGCCCTCGATGGAGTCGAACTTCGCAGCGTCCGTCGGGTCGGCGAGCACCGCGCGGATGTCGGCCCGCTCGACGCGCTCGACGAGGTCGTCGGTGCCGAGCACGACCGAGGTGGGCAGGATGACCGCACCGATCTTCAGGATCGCGAGCATCGCCTCCCACAGCTCGACACGGTTGCCCAGCATGAGCATCACGGCGTCGCCGTGCCCGATACCGAGCCCGGTCAGCCAGTTCGCGACCCGATTCGACCGACGCCGCATCTCGTCGTAGGTGACGCGGGTCTCGGTGCCGTCGTCCTCGACGACGTGGAGCGCGATGCGCTCGTTGCCCGCGGCGACGGCGTCGAACCAGTCGACCGCCCAGTTGAAGTGCGGACCGACGTCGGGCCAGGCGAAGTCCGCGTGCGCCACTCCGGGGGAGTGGGCGTTGTCGAGCAGGAAGTCGCGGGCGGAGCGGAACGCCGCGGTGGCGGCGGTCGGCGCGGTCGCGTCGGGAGAAGACATGGGCCTCGGATCTGTTCTCGCGCCCGCTCGGGAACGGCGGCCGCCATTCCGAGTCTAGGAAGGTGCGGATGCGGTGCGCAGCATGGGCTGCGTGGGCGGGCGTGGGCCCGGCCCGCGCGGGCCCCGATCGTCAGCGCGAGTCGATCACCCGCATCGTCTCGCCGTCGACGAGCACCGCCTGATCGTCGCGCAGCGGGAGCAGGGCGAAGGTGGAGCCGAAGGTGTCGATGGTGCGCTGGATCAGATCGGGCGGATAAGGCGGAAGCGCGCCGTCCGCGTGAGGGATCACGGTGACATCGACCAGCCCGAGACCCGCCGAGCTCTCGAGGGCCGGTCCGTCTGCCGGGTCGTCCATGAGCGACGCGGGGGTCACATCGGGTCCTGCGACGATCGAGCCCGCGCTGAGACCGATGTAGGGCAGACCGCGTCGCACGTGATCGACGAGGACGGCGTCGCTGCCCGAGATGCGGAGCGCCTCGAGCAGCGCGAAGGTGCTGCCTCCGGCGACGTAGACGGCGCTCGCGCCGGTCAGCAGCTCGGCGACGTCAGCCGGCGCCGTGTCGCGCAGGGTCACCTCGATCACCGCACGACCGAACGAGGCCACCGAGGCGCGCTCAGCGGCGACGAACGGTGCGTCGGCGAGGGCCGCCTGGGCGTCGGCGACGTAGACGATCGGGCCGTCACCGGCGGGATCCGTCTCGCCGAGGAACGCGCGCGCGGCGCCGGCACGCAGGGAGAGGAGGAGCATTCGCACGCCGACACGCTACCGAGCGCGTCCGACACCCCCGGCGGGGGAGGATGGGGACATGACCCGCGCGACCGTCCTCGCCCTGCTCCTCGACGCCGTCCTCGTGGTGGCCTTCGCGGCGACGGGGCGCGCGAGCCACGACTCCGAGGTCCTGGCCGGACTCGGTCAGACCGCGTGGCCGTTCCTCGTGAGCCTCGCGGGCGGGTGGCTCACGGTGCGCGCGTGGCGGTCACCCACCGCCGTCGTGCCCACCGGCCTCGTCGTCTGGGTCATGACGGTCGCGGGCGGGATGCTGCTGCGCGCGGTGTCGGGCCAGGGGACCGCGCTGCCGTTCGTGATCGTGGCGACGCTCACCCTGCTGGTGCTGCTCGTCGGCTGGCGTCTCGTCGCGCGCGGGATCCGGGCGCTGCGGGCGCGGAGCGGTGGGCGTACTCGCAGCGGGGATGTCGTGCCCCGCGCGTAATCTGGCCGACATGCGTCGCCCCACTCCCGATCCCGTCGGCCCCGGACAGGAATCCGTCTGGGATTACCCGCGGCCGCCTCGCCTGGAGCGCGTCAACGCGCGCGTGACGATCGACTTCGCTGCCGTGACGATCGTCGACACCGACGACGTCGTCCGGGTGCTCGAGACGAGCCATCCGCCGGTGTACTACCTGCCCGCCGCGGCGTTCGTGCCCGGTTCGCTGGTACCCGCCTCGGGCTCGTCGTTCTGCGAGTTCAAGGGAGCCGCCGAGTACTTCGATGTCGTCCGTGGTGCGGCCGTCCGCGAACGCGCAGCATGGGGCTACCCCGACCCGTCGCCCGGGTACGAGGAGCTCGTGGGTCGGGTCGCCGTCTACGCGGGCGGCATGGACCGGTGCACGGTCGACGGCGAGGTCGTCGTGCCCCAGCCCGGGGGGTTCTACGGCGGTTGGGTCACCGCCGCCCTCGCGGGCCCGTTCAAGGGCATCCCCGGCTCGATGGGGTGGTGAGGCCCCGGAGCGGGCCCGCGGAGGGACGGGCCCGGCGCGCTCCGACCGCCGGCAGGGCGGCCGTTGCGGCGAGCAGTCGCGGCGAGCGTCGGGCGAGGTCTCAGCGCTCGGCGCGGGCCAGGTTCGCGCGCAGCTCGTCGGCGTTCTGACGCACGACGTAGGCGGGCTGGTCGCGCTCGACTCGCCAGCTCTCCGCGAGCGAGCCGATGTCGACCGTGTCGAAGCCGAACTCGTCGTACAGTGCCGTCACGTGGGCGACCGCGTCGGAGTGGTCGCTCGCGGTCGCGAGCGCGCGGCGGTCGGCTGATCCGGCGGGGGCGCCGTCGGTGGTGATGTCGGCGGCGGGGATGTGGTTGAAGGCCTTCGCGACCTTCGCGCCGACGAGGTGCTGCTGCGCCATCTCGGTCGTCGTCGTCCGCTTCTCGTCGAGTTCGGGGATGCGGCCGTCGCGTTCCCAGTAGTAGTTGTTGGTGTCGAGCACGATCTTGCCGCTGAGAGGCCCGGCGGGGATGTCGCCCAGTGCCTTCAGCGGCACGGTCACGACCGCCCAATCCGCGGCCTCCGCCGCCTCGTGCGCCGTCGCGGCCCGCGCGCGATCGCCGAGCCGTGCGATGAGGTCGCCCAGCGTCTCGGGCCCGCGTGAATTGGCGATGACGACGTCGTAACCGCGCGCGACCAGCCCCTCCGCGAGAGCGCTGCCGATGTGTCCTGCTCCGATGATTCCCACAGTGGTCATGTCGACCCCAACCGGTGCCACCCCTCACCGCATTCCCGGGCTCCATCGCCGGCCGCGCGCCGCGAACCCACACGCTCGCATCGAGCCGGCCACGTGTCCGCGGTGCGCGAGGGGTGGGCTCGCAGGGGAAGGGTCAGAGGATCTGGCCGATGGGCTCGCGCTTCTCGGCCTGGAAACGGTCCTCCGTGCGGCCGCGGGCCCAGTAGCCCGAGAGCGAGACGCGAGCGCGGTCGAGTCCACGCTCGTCGAAGAGCACGCGGCGCAGGGCCTTCATCGACTCACGCTCGCCGTGCGCGAACACCTGCACGTCGCCGGCGTGCCAGTCGCACTGGCGCACGACGGCGGCGAGGGCGTCGGGGTCGTGGCCCGCATCGACGATCCACTCGACCTCGATGCCGGCGGGGGCCGCGAGGGGCAGGATCGCCTCATCGGACTCGACCTCGATGAAGGCACGCCCGGTCGCATCGGCCGGGAGCGCTTCGAGGGCCGCGGCGATCGCCGGAACGGCCGACAGGTCGCCCGCGAGCAGGTGCCAGTCGGCCGCGGCATCCGGGGCGTAGCCGCCGCCCGGCCCCATGAGCTCGATGCGCTCGCCGACCTGCGCGCGCCCCGCCCACGGGCCCGCGAGGCCCTCGTCGCCGTGCACGACGAAGTCGATCGAGAGCGTGCCGGCCACGGCGTCCACGCTGCGAACCGTGTACGTGCGCGTCACCGGAGCCGACTCCGGTGCGGGCGTCGTGAACTTGAGCTTGACGTACTTGTCGGTCTCGGGCCGGTTCTCGAAGCCGGCGAAGCCGTCACCGCCCAGAGTCACCCGCACGAGCTGTGCCGACAGGCGCTCGGTCGCGACGACCTCGAGCTCGATGCTCGGACGGGGAGAACGGGGAGCGGTGCGCGAAGATAGGGCCACCTAACCACGGTACCCCGCGCGCGGGGGCCGTCAGACGAAGCGCACCCAGTTCGCCCCGGCGCCGGTCTCGGCCTGCTGCAGGAGCGTCAGCTCGGCGCCATCGACGGCGTAGAGCGAGACGGTGCGCGACTTCTCGCCCGCCGCGATCAAACGGTCTCCGTCGGGCGAGATCGCGAAACCGCGGGGCTGGGGCTCGGTCGGGATGAAGCTCGCGACAGCCTCGACGGTGCCGTCGGCAGCGACGGGTGCGGCGCCGAGGGTGCTGGTCGAGCGCTCGGAGGTCCACAGGTGGCGCTCGTCGGCTCCGAAGTGGATGTCGGCGCCCCAGACGGCGTGATTGGCGACGGGATCGCCGCCGATCTCGCCGAGGACGAGGCCGGCGGCGGGATCGACCGCCGGGGTCTGCGATCGCAGCTCGAGGGCGCCGGTCTCGCGGTCCCGGGTGAAGTGGAGCACCTCGCCCGAGTACTCGGTCATCACGTAGAGCGCGTCCTCGGCGCGGTTGAGCACGAGGTGACGGGGTCCGCTTCCGGCGGGTGCGGTGGCGGTTCCCGACCCGACCGGCGAGAGCGAGAGATCGTCGTCGAGCGCGTACTGGGCGACGAGGTCGTCGCCCAGCGAAACGAAGTAGACGAAGCGGCCGTCCGACGACGGCAGCACGGCATGCAGCTTGGAGAACTCCACGCGACCCGTGGGTGCGCCGACGTCGCCGTCGGTGATGGGCGCGACGAAGCCGTAGTCGCCACCGTACGAGGCGGCGAGCAACGCCGTGCCGTCGCGGGTGAGGGCGATGTAGCTGACCGAGCCGTCCGGCAGTGCGACGCGCGAGCGCGGGGTCAGCTCACCGGACGCGGTGTCGAGCGCCAGCGTGACGATCGCGGCGGGCTCGTCCTTCGCGGCGCCCTTGACGCCGGCGTACACGAGACCCCGTTCCGCGTCGACCGCGAACGTGCCGGTGCCGGTGAGGCCCTCGGCGACGAAGAGACGGTCGAGCGCGTCATCCGCGAGACGGAAGACGCTGATGCTGCTGTCGCCCGCATTGGCGACCAGGACGAGAGAGGAATCAGACACCCTGCGAGCCTAGCCGCGTGCTCGGAGGCCTCGACGGCAGAAGTGCACCACCGGGACTGATAAACTCGCGGACGGAAGTGTGTCCGAGCGGCCTAAGGAGCATGGCTGGAATCCATGTAGGCGGGGTAACTCGCCTCGCAGGTTCAAATCCTGTCACTTCCGCCACATCGATGGGCGTCCCTCCTTCCGGAGCGACGCCCATCGTCATTCCAGGATGCCGGCCCAGACGCGTCCGCCTTCGGCGATGCGCTGCGAGGCGTCGAGCCGAGCGGCCGGGGTCGCGGGCTTACGGCGCGCCTGCGCGTGGATGCAGCCCGCGAACTCCGCGGTGAAGTCCAGACGCGGATGCCGCGCCGTGACGGCCCGCAGGACATCGGCGTCCCACAGCTCCGGTGCGAGGCCCGAGACGTCGAGACTCGTCGCCACCTCGAGCAGATGTCCCTCCGCGTCGAGGACGGGGTCGACGCTGAGCCACATGTGCCGCTCGATGACCTCGCGGACGCGTTCGCGGCGCGCGGGGGGCCACCCGGCCCCGGCCGCGAACA
Source organism: Microbacterium sp. cf332 (assembly GCF_900102175.1). Classification (GTDB taxonomy): domain Bacteria; phylum Actinomycetota; class Actinomycetes; order Actinomycetales; family Microbacteriaceae; genus Microbacterium. Next base: position 990,926 of record NZ_FNKN01000001.1, on the reverse strand, counting down.
TCCAGGCCGCCGCCCCGCCGGCCGACTCGAAGGCGATCTCGTGCGCGTCGAAGGCGGGGGTGACCCCAAGATCGTGGAGCATCGCGGCGACGAACAGCAGCTCGGGGTCGTGATCGAGGCCGAGCGCCCGGCCACGCAGCCGAGCCCACGCCCACGAGCGAATGCCGTGGTTCACGAGCGCCGGCGACGACCAGCGGCCCACGGCGTCGAGGGCGCGGGCCGCGGTCGGGGTGGGCGGGGTGAGGAGCTCGTCGATGTCGGTGGCCACGCGCTCATTCTCGGTCCCTCACGGCGCGGCATCCGCCGCCGGCGCGCACTCCGTCAGGGATCAGATCGACGGTGTCCCGAATGCGACGGCCGCGCCCCGATGGACCGTCACTCGGGGTCATGATGGCCCTCGGCACCCTCGAAGGGGTTTAGCGTCGGTGGGTCGCCATCGCGCGGCCATCCCCCACAGGAGCACCACCATGAGTTCTGCCACCGCGAACAACGCCGCCCCGGCGAAGCGGAAGAAGCCCTTCTACCGCTCGTTCGGTTTCCAGATCACGATCGCCCTCGTCGCCGGTGTCCTCCTCGGCCTGCTGGCGCGTCAGCTCGGCCCCGACGCCGCCGGCAACCCCAACGGTCTCGCCGCGACCCTGTCGACGATCGGCAGCGGGTACGTCACGTTGCTGCGCACGGCCGTCGTGCCGCTCATCTTCCTCGCGATCGTCGCCTCGATCACCCAGCTGCGCAACGTCACGAACGCCGCCCGCCTGGCCGGTCAGACGCTGCTGTGGTTCGGCATCACGGCGCTCATCGCCGTGACGATCGGCATCGTGCTGGGGGTGACCATCCAGCCGGGCGCGCGCGTCGACGCCGGCGAGCTCACGCCGGACGACCCCTCGAGCGTCGGCTCCTGGTGGAGCTTCCTCACCGGACTGATCCCGCAGAACTTCCTCGGCCTCTCCGTGTCGACCTCGATCAACCCCGAGACGGGGGCGGCGAGCTCGAGCATCGGCTACAACGTGCTTCAGATCATCGTCATCTCGGTCGCCATCGGCATCGCCGCTCTCAAGCTCGGCAAGCGCGCCGAGGCGTTCGTGTCCTTCACCGAGTCGGCGCTGAAGGTCGTCCAGCGCGTGCTGTGGTGGATCATCCGCATCGCTCCGGTCGGCACGCTCGGGCTCATCGGATCGGCCGTCGTCACGTACGGCTGGGAGAAGCTGACGACGCTGCTGTGGTTCGCCGTCGCCGTCTACGCCGGTCTCGCCCTCGTGCTGTTCGTGGTGTATCCGGTGCTCCTGAAGACCCACGGTCTGTCGATCCGTCAGTACTTCTCGGGCGTCTGGCCCGCCGTGCAGCTCGCGTTCGTCTCGCGGTCGTCCATCGGCACGCTGCCGCTCACGCAGCGCGTCACCGAACGCAACCTCGGTGTGCCGCGCGAGTACGCGTCGTTCGCCGTGCCCTTCGGTTCGACGACCAAGATGGACGGCTGCGCCGCGATCTACCCGGCCATCGCCGCCATCTTCGTCGCGCAGTTCTTCGGTCTCGAGCTCACCGCCGTGCAGTATCTCCTCATCGTCGTGGTCTCGGTGGTCGGCTCGGCCGCCACAGCGGGCACGACGGGCGCGACGGTGATGCTCACGCTCACGCTGACGACGCTGGGCCTGCCCCTCGAAGGCGTCGGCCTGCTCCTGGCGATCGACCCGATCCTCGACATGGGCCGCACCGCCGTGAACGTCGCCGGTCAGGCGCTCGTCCCCACGATCGTCGCCAAGCGCGAGGGGATCCTCGACCGCGAGCTCTACGACGCGGAGCGCTCGGGCGACCCCTTCGCCGACGACAGCGCCGACGAGCTGGAGGCATCTGCGCGGGCCTGACCTCGCGGTCGCCCTCCCCTCGGACGGGGCGCACCTTCCGGCGTCCGGCGCAGTTCTCTCGCGCTCGAAGACGGGGCGTGCGCCCCGTCGTCGTGTGCGAGGCGGCGCGCCCGGTCAGGCCCTCACGAGCGCGCGGGGCAGCAGCACGGCCCCCAGACGACGGGGCGTCGAGACCGACGCGAGCAGGCCGCGGCGGATCGCGAGGGCATCGGATGCCGCGGCGCGGCCGGCCTCGGAGTCACGTGCGCCGTCGGGCAGATCGAAGCTCGTCCGCTCGACGGCGGCGACGAGCGCGTCGACGGATCCGGCCGGCACCGAGGCCAGCGCGACGAGGCGCGATCCGAGGGCGCGGGGGCTCTCGGCTTCGTCGGTGCGGAGCCCCACGTCGCGTGCACTCTCGCGAACGATCCGCCACGCGGCGAGGATGTCGCCGCGCGTGGCGGCGGCGGCCTGCCACCGTCGCCGGAGCGCGCCGACCAGGGCCGGCAGCAGGAGCAGCGCGGCGAACCCGAGTATGACGCCGGCATAAGGGAGCGCGACGGTGACCGGTGAAGCGCCGGCGGCCGTGCCGGGGCTCGCGGACGACGTCGGCGCGGTCGTCGGCGCCCCGTCGGGGGCGAGCGACGCGGAGGGCTGCGGCGCGGGTGCGGGCGGGACGTCCTGTCCGCCGTCCTCCGGCACCGGCTGGGCCGACCGCGTGTACGTCGGGGGAGCGCCGAGGCTGTTCGTCGGCTCGAACGGGATCCAGCCGATGCCGGCGAAGAACACCTCGGGCCAGGCGTGCAGCTGCGAGCTGAGCACCGTCGACACCCCCTCGCCGTCGACGGTGTCGCCGTTCAGGGTGCCCGGCAGGTAGCCCACGACGATGCGCGAAGGCATGTCGAGGGTGCGGGCCATGACCGCGAACGCCGAGGCGAAGTGCACGCAGTATCCGCTGCGCACCTCGAGGAAGTCCGCGATCGCCTCGACACCCGACCCGTCGAAGCCGTCCGAGACCGGCGCATCGAGCGAGTAGGTGAATTCGCCGCTGCGGAACCAGCGTTGCAGGTCGGCCAGGCGGTCGTAATCGTTGAGGGCGCCGGCGGTGACCTCGCGGGCGGTCTGCTCGATGGACGCGGGCATGTCGTCGGGCAGCTGGGTCACGCTGTCGGGCAGGCCTTCGCGGGTCGTTCCGGCGGCCTGGATTTGCTCGAGCGTGGGACGCACGACGTGGGTCGTCGTGACGTACTGCTGGCCCTGCGTATCGGCGTCCGCCGCGACCACGGTGCGGTTGCTCGGCATCGCGTCCCAGCCGCCGGCGAGCTCGTCGACACGCACCGCGGGGCCGGGGATCGGAAGCCACGCCGACGAGAGCTGGGTGACGCTCACGGTCGTCTGGTACTCGGTCACCCGGATGTCGGCGTCGGCCACGACGGGGCCCAGCGCGTCGGGGGTGAGCGGGGTGGTCTCGTCCCGGTCGGGCTCCCATACCCGTCCGTCGAAGCTCGACAGCGTGGCGGCCCGCAGATAGGGCGCGCTCGGGGCGTTGGTGCGCGTCGTCAGCACCTCGACCTCGGTCGGGCGGCGCAGATCGTCGCCGAGCTCGAGGCTGGCGTTGATGGTGGTGGCGGGGCCGGTGCCGATCCCGGTCCGCGGGGCGGGGCGGGGGAGTTCGGGCGCGACGACGACCGTCGCGATGATCGCGGTGACGGCGAGGCAGGCGGCGAGGACTGCTCCCGATCGCCGCGAGGGTGCCGACGGGGCGCGGGCGGGCGATCCGTCCTCGGCAGCGGCGGCCGCCCGCGCGAGCGCACGCTCTCGTGAGCGCGTCTCGGAGCGGATGAGGAGCAGGAGCGCCGCGGCGAACACGACGAACGCGACGAGGTCGACGGATGCCGGCACCGAGAGGGCGGGGATCAGCCACACCGCGACCAGTGCGACGGAGGCGAGGAGCGGCATCCGTGCGGTGATGACCGTGTGGTCGAGGAGCACCGTGAGGGCGGCGACCGCGGTCACAGCGAGGATCGACAGCGGCCGACCGGCCGCGAGCGGGGCGACGCCGTTGACGATCTGGTCGCTCGCCCCGGCGACGATCGACGGCAGCTCCGCGATGGTGGCGGGGGTCGGGATCACGAGGAGCACGGCGCTGCCGCCGAAGTAGATCGCCATCACGAGCGCGGCGCCGACGACGAGCTCGGCGAGCGTGACCAGCGCGGCGGGCGTGCGCAGACGCCGCAGTCCCACCCCGATGGCGAGCACGGCGGCTGCGACCGCGATGGCCACGGCGAGCCAGGCGCCGGGCGCGACGACCCGCAGCAGCGGCACGATCGACGCGAGGATGGCGACGAGCAGGACGGCCGCGAGGCGGATGTCGCCCCCGCGGCTCAGCTCGGTCCGTGGCGGCATCGCGTTCGTGCGCTCGCGCCGCCCGACCCGGGTGTCAGAACGCGGCACGGGCGCTTCCCCTCTCGGTCGCGACGCGCCAGGCCTCGGCGAGGTCGCCGTCGGGCGCGAGCCCGGCGGCCCGCCATCCGGCATCCGTCGCGCGGGCGAGGACGGCGTCCGACGAGTCGGACGCGAGCAGGACGGGCAGAGCGCTGTGCGCCACGATGGGCGCGAGCGCGTCCGCGTCGGCGCCGGTGAGCTGCGCGGTGACGACGACCACCGGTCCCGCCACGGTTCCGGCGAACAGGCGGGCCAGTCCGGCGAGCCGGTCGTCGCCTCCGCTGACGACGGTGGCGAGGTCGAGCGCGAGCTGCTCGACCGCGACGGCATCGCCGGCCGCGACGGGCGAGCCGATGGGCCGCCCGTCCGTGTCGATGACGGTGACGTCGTAGCCCTCGCGCGAGAGCCGTGCGACGGCCGATACCGCTGCGGTCACGGCCGTCTCGAATGCCGGGTCGGCACCGGTCCGAGCCGCCGCCGCCGGCCAGCGCCGCGTCGCGCGATCGAGGACGACCGTGGCCTCGGGCGTGGACTCCTGCTCCTCCTGACGCACCATGAGCTCGTCGTGATGCGCGCTCGCCCGCCAGTTGATGCGCCGCATCGAGTCACCCGGCGCGTACGCGCGGGGGATGAGGTTGTCGGCGCCCTCGCCGAGCTGATGGGTGGCGGTGTGCAGACTGCCGCCGGCCTCGCCCGGGTACTCCATGAGCGGGGGCAGCGCGACGACGGCGGGGGTGACCGTCACCGATTCCACCCCGCCCAGACTCAGCCGGCGCCGCGTGAAGCCGAAGGGGTCGGTCACGAGCATCGAGAAGGGGCCGATGTCGCGGATGCCGCGCCGCGTCGCCCGGAGGTGGTAGGTCAGCCGGACGTGGTCGAGGGCGTTCGCGCCGGCGAGGATGCCGGTCGCGTCTCCCTCGATGCCCTCGGGCAGGCGGTCGGCCCAGCGCGCGATCGCGCCCGAGAGCCCACCGCGCGCGGTGGCGTGGACCGTGACGACGCTGCCCCGCCCGACGGCCGCGACGTCGGGTGCGAAGGAGCGCGAGACGTCGCCGTAGCGGTGGACGAACCACAATGACACCCATGCCAGAACGACGCTGGCCAGCAGCAGGACGCCGACGTAGAGCAGCTCGGCCACACCGAACGCGTGCGCGCACACGATCGATGCGACCCCGATCACGACGGCTCCGGTGCCCCGGAGCGTCAGCGGCCATGCCCGTGCGAGCGCTCCGAGGGCGCGCGCGGGCGGCGGCGGGGCGGGGGAGCCGGCCACGACGGTCTCAGCGCACCGGCAGCGGGACGGGGACCGTCGCCGCGATATCGGTCAGTGCGGCCTCGACGACCTCGGCGCCGCTGCGCCCCCGCGCCGCTCCGCTCGTCCGCGCCGGGATGAGTCGGTGTGCGAACACCGGCTGGAGCAGGTCGACGATGTCGTCGGGGATCACGAAGGCGCGCCCGTCGAGCGCGGCCCACACCTTGGCGGCGCGGACGAGCTGGAGCGTCGCCCGGGGGCTCGCACCGAGGCGCAGGTCGCGGTGCTCACGGGTGGCGCGGGCGATCGCCACGGCGTACTCCTCGACGGCCGGCGACACGTGCAGGCGCCGGGCCCAGGTGATCAGCTCCTGCACATCGCGCGCGGTGATGACGGGCGCGAGTGCCGAGAGCGGGTTGACGCTGTCGCGCTGGCGCAGCATCTGCGCCTCCGAGGCGGCGTCGGGATAGCCCATCGAGATGCGCATCATGAACCGGTCGCGCTGCGCCTCGGGAAGGGCATAGGTGCCCTCCATCTCGAGAGGGTTCTGCGTCGCGACGACCAGGAACGGCGCGGGCAGCAGGTGGGTGCGGCCGTCGACCGTCACCTGACGCTCCTCCATGGCCTCGAGCAGCGCCGACTGGGTCTTGGGTGAGGAGCGGTTGATCTCGTCGGCGATGACGATGTGGGCGAAGATCGCGCCCTGCTTGAACTCGAACTCCCGGTCGGCCTGATTGAAGACGCTCACCCCGGTCACGTCTCCCGGCAGCAGATCGGGGGTGAACTGGATGCGGCGGACCGTCGCGTCGACGGTCGCCGCGAGCGCCCGGGCGAGCACCGTCTTGCCCACTCCCGGCACGTCTTCGATGAGGAGGTGTCCCTCCGCGAGCAGGCAGACGAGGGCGGAGCGGACCGCCTCGGGCTTGCCGTCGATCACGCGGGCGATGCTCGCCGAGATCGCGTCGGTCGTGGCGGCGAACCGCTCCGGGCCGAGAGCAGCCTGTGTGCCGTCGTTGGTCATGCGATCCCCTCGTCGTCGGCATCGCGCGCGTCGCCGCGTCGCGCCTGTCTGGCGAGAGCCTAACCGGCCGTGGTGACGGGAGGACTCAGGTTCCGGGTTAGACTGGGGGCAGCTCTCCGCGAGGCGGCATCCAGGCCAATTCCCCCAGGACGGAAACGTAGCAAGGGTAACCGGGCTCTGCCGGGTTCGCGGAGAGTCTTACTTTTCCCCACCGTCGTGGCCTGCGGCATCCGCCGCCGCGACCGATGGGATATTCACGGCTCGTGGTCAGGCCTCTCCCTCTTAGGCTGAATCCGTGGCTCAGAGCATCTACATCACGTCCGCAGAAGGCCATTCCGCGAAGTCGATCATCGCGCTGGGGGTGCTCGAGGCGTTCAGCCGCGTGGCTCCGCGCGTCGGCGTCTTCCGCCCGATCGCCCGCTCGACGGACGAACGCGACTACGTCCTCGAGATGCTGCTCGATCACGACGGGGTCGACCTCGACTACGACGAGTGCATCGGCGTGACGTACGACGACATGCGCAGCGATCCCGACGGGGCGCTCTCGCGCATCGTCGAGCGCTACAAGTCGGTCGAGGCCCGATGCGATGCCGTCGTCATCATGGGCAGCGACTACACCGACGTCGGCTCTCCCGCCGAGCTCAGCTACAACGGCCGCATCGCGGTCAACCTCGGCGCGCCGGTGCTGCTCGTCCTCGGCGGGCGCGCGGGCCAGGGCGGGGGAGAGAAGCTCGGCTCGTCCGCGCCCCGCACGCCGGACGAGATGGGACAGATCGCCTCGCTCGCGGTCGCAGAGCTGCGCGGCGACCGCGCCGAGCTCTTCGCCGTCGTGGCCAACCGGGCCGACGGCGAGCGTCTCGACGAGATCGTCGAGGCGGTCCGCGGAGCGGTGCCGCAGAACGTTCCCGTCTGGGCCGTGCCCGAGGACCGCTTCCTCGTCTCCCCGTCGGTGAGCAGCGTGCTCACCGCGGTCGAGGGATCGCTCGTCAAGGGTGACGCCGAGCTGCTCGGCCGCGAGGTGTTCGGCGTCGTGATCGGCGCGATGTCGATGGTCAACGTGCTCCCGCGTCTCAGCGAGCGCGCGGTCGTCGTCATCCCGTCCGACCGCGCCGAAGTGCTCCTCGCCACCCTGCTCGCCCACGGATCGGGCACCTTCCCGTCGCTCTCCGCGATCGTGATCAACGGCGGTTTCCCGCTGCCCGAGGCGGTCGACCGGCTGATCGACGGCGTCGGCGAGACCCTCCCGATCATCGCGACCGACCTCGACACCTACGAGACCGCGGCACGCATCATGGGTACGCGCGGTCGCCTGGCCGCGGATTCCCGGCGGCACTACGACGCCGCGGTCGCTCTCTTCGAGCGGCACATCGACACGAACGAGCTGACCGAGGCGCTCGGCCTGGCGCGCTCCACGGTCGTGACGCCGCTGATGTTCGCGTACGGGCTCGTCGAGCGGGCGCGCACCGACCGGCGCCGCATCGTCCTGCCCGAGGCCGACGACGACCGTGTCCTGCACGCCGCCTCGATCGTGCTGGCCCGCGGCATCGCCGACATCACCCTGCTCGGCGAGGAGATCGAGGTGCGCTCGAGAGCGCTCGAGCTCGGCCTCGACCTGCGGGGCGCCGAGATCCTCTCGCCCTTCGACGCGGTGCACGTCGACAAGTTCGCACGCGAATACGAGAGCCTCCGTGCGCACAAGGGGATGACGTACGGACAGGCCGCCGACGCTGTTACGGACGTGTCGTACTTCGGCACCCTCATGGTGCACCTCGGCCTCGCCGACGGCATGGTCTCGGGTGCCGCGCACACGACGGCGCACACCATCCGACCGGCGTTCGAGATCATCAAGACCAAGCCGGGCGTCTCGGTCGTCTCGAGCGTGTTCCTCATGGCGCTCGCCGACCGCGTGCTGGTCTACGGCGACTGCGCCGTCATCCCCGACCCCACGAGCGAGCAGCTCGCCGACATCGCGGTCTCGTCGGCCGAGACGGCGAGCCAGTTCGGTATCGACCCGCGGGTGGCCATGCTCTCGTACTCGACCGGAGAGTCGGGGTCGGGCGCCGACGTCGACAAGGTGCGCGCGGCGACGGCGCTCGTCCGCGAGCGCGCGCCCGAACTGCTGGTCGAGGGGCCGATCCAGTACGACGCCGCGACGGATGCGGCGGTCGCGGCGAAGAAGATGCCGGGCTCGTCCGTCGCGGGCAAGGCGACCGTGTTCGTCTTCCCCGACCTCAACACGGGCAACAACACCTACAAGGCGGTCCAGCGCTCGGCCGGCGCCGTGGCGATCGGCCCGGTCTTGCAGGGTCTTAACAAGCCGATCAACGACCTCTCGCGCGGAGCCCTCGTCGAAGACATCGTCAACACCATCGCCATCACGGCGATCCAGGCCCAGGGAGGGGCGTCCGCATGAGCATCGTGCTCGTCATCAACAGCGGCTCGTCGTCGTTCAAGTACCAGCTGATCGACGCCGAGTCGGGTTCGCCGCGCGCCTCCGGCCTGGTCGAGCGGATCGGGCAGGACCGGGGACGGCTCAAGCACACGGTCTTCTTCCCCGACGTGTCGGCCGCGGGCGGCGAGGCCGCCGTGACGGCGACGGATGCGACCTACGAGCGGGAGCTGCCGATCGCCGACCACACCGCTGGCTTCCAGCTGATGCTCGACGCGTTCGCCGAGAACGGCCCCTCGCTCGAGCAGCACGCTCCCGTCGCGGTGGGACACCGGGTCGTGCACGGCGGCGCGCGATTCTTCGAACCCACGCTCATCACGCCGCTGGTCGAGATCAACATCGACGATCTGTCGGTGCTCGCGCCGCTCCACAACCCCGGCGCCCTGCAGGGCATCCGGGCGGCGAAGGCCGCCTTCGGCGACCTGCCGCACGTCGCCGTCTTCGACACGGCGTTCCACCAGACGATGCCGCCGGGCGCCTATACCTACGCCATCGACGCCGAGCTGGCCGAGGCGCACCGCGTCCGTCGCTACGGCTTCCACGGCACCTCGCACAAGTTCGTCTCGGAGGCCGCTGCCGCCCACCTCGGACGCCCGCTCGCCGACCTGCGACAGATCGTGTTCCACCTCGGCAACGGCGCGTCGGTCACCGCTATCGAGGGCGGACGCTCGATCGACACCTCGATGGGGATGACACCGCTCGAGGGGCTCGTCATGGGCACGCGCTCGGGCGACCTCGACCCCGCGGTGATCTTCCACCTCGCGCGTCGGGCCGAGATGACCATCCCCGAGCTCGACGACCTGCTGAACAAGCGCAGCGGGATGCTCGGGCTCGCGGGCGCGTCCGACATGCGCGACATCGAGGACGGGGTCGAACGGGGCGATGCCGCGGCCACGCTCGCCTTCGAGGTCTACGCCCACCGACTGCGCGCCTACGCCGGCGCCTACCTCGCGCAGCTCGGCGGCGTCGACGTCATCTCGTTCACCGCCGGCGTGGGCGAGAACTCGCCCCTCGTGCGCGCGGCGGCGCTGCAGACTCTGCAGTTCGCCGGCATCGAGATCGATCCGGAGCGCAACGCGCTGCGAGGTCGAGGCATCCGCCGGATCTCCACCGACACGTCGCGCGTCGAGGTCCTCGTCGTGCCGACGAACGAGGAGCTCGAGATCGCACGGCAGACGGTCGCGGTCATCGCGTGACCCTTCGGGGTCGCGACGTCTCCGCACGACGGCGCTCATGATTACGCTGGTCCTGTGACCGCGGCTCAGCTTCCCGACCTGACCACCTACGACGGCGTGCTCTTCGACCTCGACGGCGTGCTGACCCCGACCGCCGACGTGCACATGCGCGCCTGGCAGACGATGTTCACCGAGCTCTTCACCGCGTGGGGCATCACTCCGCCCTACACGGCCGACGACTACTTCCGTCACCTCGACGGGAAGAAGCGCTACGACGGCGTTGCGAGCCTCCTGCGCTCGCGCGACGTCGAGGTCCCCTGGGGCGAGCCCGGCGATGACCCCGCGGCCGACACCGTGTGCGGCATCGGCAACCGCAAGAACGCCGTGTTCGAGCGAGTACTGCGGTCAGAGGGCATCGCCCCGTACCCCGGATCGCTCGCGCTCGTCGACAAGCTGCAGGCCGCCGGCATCCCGATCGCGGTGGTGTCGAGCTCCAAGAATGCGCGCGAGGTCCTCGGGGTCGCCGGTCTGCTCGAGCGGTTCCCCGTCATCGTGGACGGCGTCGTCGCCGAAGAGCGTCACCTGCCGTCGAAGCCCGCCCCCGACGTCTTCGCCGAGGGCGCCCGCATGCTCGGCGTCGATCCGGCGCGCTCGGTCGCGGTGGAGGACGCCCACTCCGGTGTCGAGTCGGCCGTCGCGGCAGGCTACGCTCTCGTGATCGGCGTCGATCGCGGTGCCGGTGCCGACGCGCTCCGCGCCCGCGGTGCCCACGTCGTCGTCGACGATCTCGACGCCTTCGTCTGACCCTCCCGACATCCCGCCCGCCCCCGCCCCGCCCGCCTCCCGCGCCGCGGCGCCCCCTCCATCGGAAGGCCGCCATGATCGATCGCGATCGATTCCCCGTCGACCCCTGGCGACTCGTCGAGAAGAAGTTCTCGATCGACGACATCGGTGTCACCGAGACCCTGTTCGCGGTCGGAAACGGCTACCTCGGTCTGCGCGGCAATCATCCCGAGGGTCGCCACGCCCACGAGCACGGGACCTTCATCAACGGCTTCCATGAGATCTTCCCGATCCGTCACGCCGAGCAGGCCTACGGCTTCGCGGAGGTGGGTCAGACCATCATCAACGCGCCCGACGCGAAGGTCATGCGGGTGTACGTCGACGATGAGCCGCTCGCCCTCGACGTGGCCGACGTCCGCGACTACGAGCGGGTCCTCGACATGCGCACGGGCGTGCTGACGCGCAACCTGCGGTGGGTGACCCCGAGCGGCAAAGAGGTGCAGGTCGACTTCGAGCGGCTCGTGTCGTTCGAGCAGAAGCACCTCGCGATCATGCGCCTGACCATCACGGTGCTGAACTCCGACGCGCCCGTCACGGTGAGCTGCCAGATCGTCAACCGCCAGGACGGCGAGGACGTCTACGGGGGATCGGCGCCGAATCGCACGGCGGCCGGGTTCGATCCGCGCAAGACGGAGAAGATCGAGGAGCGGGTGCTCCAGCCGCAGGAGTACTGGCAGGACGACGAGGGTCGCGCCGTGCTGTCGTACAAGGCGTCGAACTCCGGCATGACCGTCTCGGTCGTCGCCGACCACCTCATCGAGACCGAGAACGAGTATTCGGCCCGCCGCCTCGTCGAGCCCGACATCGCCAAGAACGTCTTCCGCGTGCACGCGAAACGAGGCGTGCCGGTGACCGTCACCAAGCTCGTCAGCTACCACACGTCGCGCGGCGTCCCCGCCCGGGAGCTGGTCGACCGCGGGCGTCGCGTGCTCGACCGCGTCCGCGACGAGGGCGTCGATGCGCAGTTCGCGCGGCAGGCGGCGTGGTGCGCCGATTTCTGGCGCCGCTCGGACGTGCGCATCGGCGGACACGAGGACTTGCAGCAGGCGACCCGCTGGTGCCTGTTTCAGCTCGCGCAGGCGGCCGCGCGCGCCGACGGTCAGGGCGTGCCCGCCAAGGGCGTCTCCGGGTCGGGGTACAGCGGGCACTACTTCTGGGACACCGAGGTCTACGTGCTGCCGTTCCTGGCGTACACGACGCCGCTATGGGCGCGCAACGCGCTGCGCATGCGCTACCTGATGTTGCCCGCGGCGCGGCGCCGGGCCCGTCAGCTGAACGAGGCCGGGGCGCTCTTCCCGTGGCGCACCATCAACGGCGAGGAGGCCTCGGCCTACTACGCCGCCGGGACCGCGCAGTACCACATCAACGCCGACGTCAGCTTCGCGCTCGCGAAGTACGTCCGGGCGACGGGCGACGTCGACTTCCTCTACCGGGAGGCCGTCGACATCGCGGTCGAGACCGCGCGCCTGTGGTCGACCCTCGGCTTCTGGCGCTTCGGGGAGGACGGCGACGCGGAGTCGTTCAACATCCACGGCGTCACCGGGCCCGACGAGTACACGACCGTCGTCAACGACAATCTCTTCACCAACGTGATGGCCCGGTTCAACCTGCGCTTCGCCGCTCGGACGGTGCGCGAGATGGCGGCGGAGGCGCCCGAGGCCTATCGGGCGCTCACCGAGCGCCTCGACCTCGACCCGGCCGAGGCGGATGCCTGGGAGCGCGCGGCCGAGGCCATGCACATCCCCTTCAGCGACTCGCTCCGCATCCACCCGCAGGACGCGGTCTTCCTCGAGCGCGAGGTGTGGGACCTCGAGAACACCCCCGACAGCCAGCGTCCGCTGCTGCTGCATTTCCACCCGCTCGTCATCTACCGGTACCAGGTGCTCAAGCAGGCCGACGTGGTGCTCGCCCTGTTCCTGCAGGGCAACCACTTCACCGACGAGCAGAAGCTCGCCGACTTCGAGTACTACGACCCGCTGACGACGGGCGACTCGACGCTGTCGGGGGTCGTCCAGTCGATCCTCGCGGCGGAGGTGGGGTATCAGGACCTCGCGCTCGAGTACTTCCTCGAGTCGATCTACGTCGATCTCGGCGACCTGCACAGCAACGCCGCCGACGGCGTGCACGTGGCCTCGGCCGGCGGGGTGTGGACGTCGCTCGTCTCCGGCTTCGGCGGCATGCGCGACCACTACGGCGAGCTGAGCTTCGACCCGCGCCTGCCCCGCGACTGGCCGTCGCTGAAGTACACGCTGCACTGGCAGGGCACCCGGCTCGACATCACGCTGACCGCCGATGCGATGACCGTCGCGGCGGGTCCCGGCGACGCCGTGGACTTCGCCGTCCGGGGACGTGATGTGCGGGTCGCGGGCGGCGAGACCGTCACCGTCCCCCTCGCCGGACAGGGTCCGCTGCTCGCGGGGCGGCCGTCGCTGCGCCAGCTCGCCGAGTCGCGTCGGGAGGACGGCTCGCTGCTGTCCGCCTCGGTGCCGGTCGCGACCGTCACGACGTCGATCCCCACCGTGACGAGTGAGATCCCCGCGATCACGGGAGAGATCCCGGTGGTCGCGGACTACGAGCACACGTTCGGCGCGCAGCAGGTGCACACCGGCATCGATTCCTGACCGCCCGCGTCGCGCTCACACACGGGTGGGTGCGACGCGGAGCGCGTCCGCCGCATCGCCCGCATCCTCCGCGACGATGGCCCGGACCGCGTCTCGACCCGCACGGTTGGCACCGACCGTCGACTGCGAGGGGCCGTAGCCGATGAGGAACAGGCGCGGTTCGTCGAGCGCGCGACCGTTCGCGACGCGGATGCCACCGGCCGCCGTGCGCAGACCGAGCGGGGCGAGGTGGGGGATGTCGGCCCGGAAGCCGGTGGCCCACAGGATCGCGTCGGCGTGCTCGATGGTCCCGTCCGACATGCGGACGCCCTCCGGCTCTATCCGCTCGAACATCGGATGCCGCACGAGCACCCCGCGTCGCTCCGCGGAGTCGGCCCAGCGATTCCTGTGCAGACCGGTGACCGAGATCACGCTGCCGGGCGGGAGTCCCTGTCGCACACGCTCCTCGACGCCGGCGATCGCGGCGATACGGGCGGCGGTGTCGAAGTCGCCCGCATCCCAGCGCGGCTCGTCGCGCGTCACCCAGAACGTGTCGGCGACGACGGAGATCTCGTCGAGCAGCTGGATGGCCGAGATGCCGGCACCCACGATCACGACGCGCTGACCGGCGAACTCGTCGGCCGACGCGTAGTCGTGCACATGCAGCTGCCGGCCCCGGAAGCTCGCTGCTCCCGGGTAACGCGGCCAGAACGGACGCCGCCACGTGCCGGTGGCGTTGACGACCCATCGCGTCGACCACGAGCCGGTGTCGGCGGCCACACGCAGGCGGCCGCGCGGGTCGTCGTCCTCGCGCTCGACGCGTGACACCTCGACCGGCCGCAGGACCCGCAGGTCGAAGCGCCGCTCGTACTCGTCGAAGTAGGCCGGCAGCACCGTGCGTGCCGCGGCGCGGGGATCGGCGGGCGGCACCGCGTGACCGGGCAGCTCGTGGATGCCGTTGACGGTTTCCATCCGCAGCGACTCCCAGCGGTGCTGCCAGGCGCCGCCGGGGGCGTCCTCGGCGTCGAGCACGACGAAGGATCGCGCGGAGCGGCCGACCCCGTCGGCACCCGGGCCGATGGGGTCGAAGCCGCGACGGCGCAGGTGGTGGGCCGCGGACAGCCCCGCCTGCCCCGCGCCGATCACGACGACGTCGACGGGTGTTGCGGGCATGCCCCGTGCAACCGCGGCCACCCTCGCACTGTTCCCGCAGCGGGGATGCCGGCAGGGCGGGTGTCGGCGGTACGCCGTAGTCTGTTCGGGTGACCACCGCCCTCTACCGCCGCTACCGTCCCGAAGCGTTCGGCGAGATGATCGGCCAGTCGCAGGTGACCGAACCCCTGATGACGGCGCTCCGTTCCGACCGCGTCGGTCACGCCTATCTGTTCTCGGGCCCGCGCGGCTGCGGGAAGACGACGTCGGCGCGCATCCTCGCCCGCTGCCTCAACTGCGCTCAGGGGCCCACCGACACCCCGTGCGGCACGTGCGACAGCTGTGTCGAGCTCAGCCGCGGCGGCGGTGGCTCGCTCGACGTGGTCGAGATCGATGCGGCCTCCCACAACGGTGTCGACGATGCACGCGATCTCCGCGAGCGCGCCGTCTTCGCTCCCGCGCGCGACAGGTTCAAGATCTTCATCCTCGACGAGGCGCACATGGTCACGGCGCAGGGATTCAACGCCCTGCTCAAGCTCGTGGAAGAACCGCCCGCGCACGTGAAGTTCATCTTCGCGACCACCGAGCCCGAGAAGGTCATCGGCACGATCCGCTCGCGCACGCACCACTACCCGTTCCGCCTCGTGGCCCCCGCCGCGATGCTCGAATACGTCGAGCAGCTCAGCGCGCAGGAGGGCGTCCAGGTCGAGGCCGGCGTCCTGCCGCTCGTCGTGAGGGCCGGGGGCGGGTCGCCCCGAGACACCCTCTCGCTGCTCGACCAGCTCATCGCCGGCTCCGACGACGGAGCGGTCGCCTACGAGCGCGCCGTGGCCCTCCTGGGCTACACGCACGCCGAGCTGCTCGACGAGGTGGTCGGCGCGTTCGGCGCCGTCGACGCGGCCGCGGCGTTCGCGGCGGTCGACCGCGTCATCCAGACCGGTCAGGACCCGCGCCGATTCGTCGACGATCTCCTCGAGCGACTGCGCGACCTCATCATCGTCTCCGCGACGGGGCAGGGCGCGTCCGCCGTGCTGCGCGGCGTCTCGGCCGAGGAGCTCGAGCGCATGGGACGTCAGGCCTCGCTCTTCGGCACCGATCGGCTCTCGCGCACCGCCGACCTCGTCGTCACCGCTCTCGACGAGATGTCGGGGGCGACCTCCCCGCGCCTGCAGCTCGAACTGCTCGTGGCGCGCGTGCTCGCGGCGGCGCAGCACAGTGTTCCCGTCGCGGATCAGGCGCCGGTCGCCGCTGCGCCCGCTTCGCATGCCTCGGCGACTCCGGCCGCGCCGGCGGCGCCTCCGCGCATCGTCGTCCCCGCTTCCGCCTCGCCCGACGCCGCGCCGAGCACTCCCGCCCCGTCCGGCGTCGATCGGGCGCCCGCCCCCGCGGTTGCCGCCGGGCCGGCGAGCGGTGGAGCGAGCGTCGCATCCGCCCCCGCCGAGCCCCGCGACCCGTCGACCGTCACGCTCGGACAGATGCGCGACGCCTGGCCCGAGGTGCTGCAGCGCCTCGAATCGACCAGCCGGACGTCATGGATGATCGCGTCCGTCGCCTCGCCCGTGGCGTTCTCCGAGACGGGTGTCCTCACCCTCTCGTTCCAGAGCCATTCCGATGTCCTGCAGTTCAAGAAGCTCACCGCGGGCAAGGGGCCGAGCGAAGACCTGCGCGGCGCGATCCTCGGGGTGCTCGGTGTCCGGGTGAAGTACGTCGCCCGCCACGACTCCGATCCCGGTGGTGGCGCCGGCCCGAGCGCCCCCGCGCCGTCCGGGTCCGACGGAGAGCCGGCCGGTGGGGCGCCGACTCCGGCGGTCGCGCCGCCCGCGGGAGGTCCGGGCGCCGGCGCCGACGGTTCCCCGCGACGGAGCGCCTCGCAGCAGAGCACGGCGCCGCAGAGCGCCCCGCGTGCGTCGGGTGCGCCGACCCGCTCGGTCCCGACAACCGGGGGGACCGCCGCATCGTCGTCGTACGCCGGTCCGGTCACCGAATGGGCGGTGGCGCCCATCCCGCAGAGCGACCCGGTGGCCCAGCTCGCGGTCGACGACGAGCCCGAAGACGCGGTCGCCGCACCGGTACGCACCCTGACGGCTCCACACGACGGCGACGTCGACCCGTACCCCGAGCCGCTGCCGCCGATCGATGACGAAGACCGGGATGAGCCGCCGCCGCCCGTCGACGAATACGCTCCCGTCCCGCCTCGCGGTCCGGTGACGGTCGAACGCCCGGCCTCGGCCGTGGCGTCCCCGACGCTCGCTCGCGGTGTCGCCGAACGTGCCCTCGCCGACCGTGCCCCCGCATCTCGGGTCGACCCGGTCTCCCCGCCGTCCGAGCCGCCGGCCGGCGCACGACCCGCCCGGGGCGGGATCGAACGCTACGGCGAGGCGGTCGTCCGGCAGATGCTCGGCGCGACATTCGTCCGTGAAGAGCCCTTCACCTCACCCACGAGATTCGGCTGAGCATGTACGACGGCATCGTCCAAGACCTCATCGACGAGTTCGGCCGCCTTCCCGGCATCGGCCCGAAATCGGCGCAGCGCATCGCCTTCCATATCCTCCAGACCCCCACGTTCGACGTCTCGAAGCTCTCGCACCTGCTGGGCGAGCTGCGGGAACGCGTGCGGTTCTGCGAGGTGTGCGGCAACGTCTCCGAGCAGGAGCGCTGCGCCATCTGCCGCGACCCGCGACGAGACGCCGCGTTCATCTGCGTCGTCGAAGACGCGAAGGACGTCGCGGCCATCGAGCGCACCCGCGAGTTCCGCGGGCTCTATCACGTGCTCGGTGGAGCGATCAGTCCGATCGGCGGAGTCGGGCCCGATGACCTGCGCATCGCGCAGCTCATGCAGCGCCTCGCCGACGGCACCGTCCAGGAGGTCATCCTCGCGACCAACCCGAACCTCGAGGGCGAGGCGACCGCGACCTATCTCAGCCGTCTGCTCACGACGCTCGAGATCCGCGTCACGCGTCTCGCATCCGGGCTGCCCGTGGGCGGCGACCTCGAGTACGCCGACGAGGTCACCCTCGGCCGCGCCTTCGAGGGCCGTCGCCAGCTCTGACGCCCCACCCGGGGGTGGGCCCGACCGGGGCCGGGCCCGCCCGGCGTTCACGCGGACGGGTCGGCGAGCCCCACGACATCGAGGAGCCAGGCCAGCTCGAACGCCCGCTCGCGCCACGAGTTGTAGCGGCCGCTGACGCCGCCGTGCCCGGCCACCATCTCGCACTTCAGCAACGCGTCGGCGCCGACCTCGCGCAGGCGGGCGACCCACTTCGCCGGCTCGACGTACATGACCCGGGTGTCGTTGAGCGAGGTGACCGCGAGGATGCGCGGGTACGCGACGTCGTCGCGGACGTTCTCGTACGGTGAGTACGACTTCATGTACGCGTAGACCTCGGGGTCATGCAACGGGTCGCCCCACTCGTCCCATTCGATGACCGTCAACGGCAGCGAGGGATCGAGGATCGTCGTCAACGCGTCGACGAAGGGAACAGCCGCGAGCACGCCGGCGAACAGCTCCGGTGCGATGTTGGCCACCGCGCCCATGAGCAGGCCGCCGGCCGACCCGCCCTCGGCCGTCAGCCGTTCCGGCGACGTGTATCCGGTGTCGATCAGATGACGGGCCGCGGCGACGAAGTCGGTGAAGGTGTTGCGCTTGTGCAGCAGCTTGCCCTCCTCGTACCACTGGCGTCCCATCTCGCCGCCGCCCCGCACGTGAGCCACGGCGAAGACGACGCCGCGGTCGAGCAGCGAGAGGCGCGCGACCGACATCGCGGGATCGATCGAGTGCTCGTACGAGCCGTATCCGTAGAGGTGCAGCGCGCGGGGCGCGGCATCGGCGGCCGGATCGCCGAAGGATCGCTTCCACACCACCGACACCGGGATGCGCGTGCCGTCCTCAGCGCCGGCCCACACCCGGCGCTGCTCGTAGTCGGCCGGGTCGTAGCCGCCGAGCACCGGCTGTCGCTTGCGCAGCAGCAGCTCGCCGGTCGCGACGACGTAGTCGTAGACCGTGCCGGGCGTCACGAACGAGCCGTATCCGAGCCGGAGGACCGGCGGTGCCCACTCGGGGTTGCCGCCGGAGCCGACGGTGTACAGGGGCTCGTCGAAGGCGAGCTCACGCACCGAACCCGCCGCGTAGTCGAAGATCCCCAGGCGCTGCAGCCCGTCGCGCCGATAGCCGAGCAGCGCCCAGTCGCGGAACGTCGAGAGGCCCTCGAGCCGCGTGCCAGGCTCGTGTGCGAGCACGACGTCACGTGCGCCGGTCGGGTCAGCGGCGCTCACCCGGACGAGCTCGAAGTCGAGGGCGCCGTCGTTGTGCAGGATGTAGAGCACGTCCTCGCCGTCGACGACCGCGTGAGAGACGGAGTACTCCACGCCCTCGCGACGCGGCCACACCGAGCGGGGCTCGGCGCGCAGATCGTCGGCCGGCACCAGGAGCTCCTCGCTGGTGATCGACGACCCGACCTCGATCACGAGGTAGCGGTCGCTGCGGGTGAAGCCGGCTCCGACCCAGTAGCGCTCGTCGGGCTCGTGGAAGAGGCGTTCGTCGGACGCCGGGTCGGCGCCGATCTCGTGCAGCCACACGGAGTCCGGGCGCCACGCGTCGTCGACCGTCGAGTAGACGACGAACCGGCCGTCGGGCGAGAGCGTGGCGCCTGCGAAGGTGCCGGTGATCACGTCGGGCAGATCCGCGCCGGTCGCGATGTCGCGCAGGCGCAGCGTGTACCGCTCGTCGCCCTCGGTGTCGACGCCGTAGAGCAGCTTCGAGCCGTCGGTCGACACCTCGAAGCTGCCGAGGGAGAAGAACTCCGCCCCCTCCGCCTCGACGTTGCCGTCGAGCAGCACCTGCTCGCCGGGCACCGCGGTGCCCGGCTCGAGCTGCGGGGGAGTCCAGTCGTCGTCCGCGGTCAACGGGGCGCGGCAGTGGATGCCGTACTGGCTGCCCTCGACGGTGCGGCTGTAGTACCACCACCGGCCGCGGCGCGTGGGCACCGACAGGTCGGTCTCGAGAGTGCGGCCCTTGATCTCGTCGAAGATGCGGTCGCGGAGCCCGGCGAGGTGCGCCGTGCGGGCGTCGGTGTAGGCGTTCTCGGCCTCGAGGTGCGCGACCACGTCGCCGTCCTCCTTCTCGCGCAGCCACTCGTAGCGGTCGACGACCTCGTCGCCGTGGTGCCGGCGACGGTGCTCGCGGACGGCCGCGACGGGGGCGGCAGGTGCGGGGGCGGGTGCGGGGGCGGCGGTGTCGCGGGTCTCGGTCACCGTTCCACGCTAGCGCCGAGATCGGCAGGCTCGGCGGATCGGATTCCCGGTGGCGGCGATGGTGTGGCAGGATTCGATGGTCCGGTTGCCGGACCCTGAACAGACGGTGAACTCTTCGTTCGCGCCCGCCGCCTCGCGGCAACCCGACCCGTACTCGAGGACCCGCGTTCGCGGGTCCGCCACGTCACAGAGAGCGCACAGTGGAAACCGCTGTACTCATTCTTCTGCTGGTCATCGGACTGGCCCTCTTCTTCGACTTCACCAACGGCTTCCACGACACCGCGAACGCGATGGCCACGCCCATCGCGACGGGCGCGCTGAAGCCCAAGGTCGCCGTCCTCCTCGCTGCGAGCCTCAATCTCGTCGGCGCCTTCCTCTCGACCGAGGTGGCGAAGACCGTCTCGCACGGCATCATCCACGAGGAACAGCTCGCGGCGACCGCGCTGCTGCCGCTGATCTTCGCGGGACTGATCGGCGCCATCACGTGGAACATGCTCACGTGGCTGCTCGGGCTTCCCTCCAGTTCGTCGCACGCCCTGTTCGGCGGCCTGATCGGGGCGACGCTCGTCGGTGTCGGCGCCATGGCCATCGACTTCGGCGTCGTGCTGAGCAAGATCATCCTCCCCGCGCTCATCGCCCCCGTCACCGCCGGCATCATCGCCTTCACGGTCACCAAGGTGGCCTACGCCGTCACGCGCCGGCACGACAACAAGCCGGACGGGCGAGACGGGTTCCGGTGGGGCCAGATCTTCACGTCGTCGCTCGTCGCGCTCGCGCACGGCACCAACGACGCGCAGAAGACGATGGGCGTCATCACGCTCGCCCTCATCGCGGCGGGCTGGCAGAACGCCGAGCACGCCGAGCCGCAGCTGTGGGTCATCGTGGCCTGCGCCGTGACGATCGCCCTCGGCACGTACATGGGCGGATGGCGCATCATCCGCACCCTCGGCAAGGGACTCACCGACGTGAAGCCCGCCCAGGGGTTCTCGGCCGAGGCGTCCACCGCCTCGACGATCCTCGCCTCGAGCGCGCTCGGGTTCGCTCTGTCGACGACCCAGGTCGCTTCCGGCTCCGTGATCGGCTCGGGCCTCGGACGCCGCGGCTCGACCGTGCGTTGGCGGACGGTCGGACGCATCGCGGTCGGCTGGCTCCTCACCCTGCCGGCGTCGGGAGCGGTCGGCGCGCTCGCCGCGCTGCTCGTGGTGTGGTTCGGGGCCGTCGGCATCATCGTCGACGCGATCTTCGCCGTCGGCATCGTGCTGGCCCTCTTCCTGCGATCGCGTCGCAACGAGGTGCACGCGGGCAACGCGATGAGCGAGGTCGCCGACTCGGGCCACGCCGTCGATGTGCCCGCCGACCCGCCGCCGACCCGGCGGCAGCGCCGGGCGACGGCCGCCGCAGCCGCGCAGAGCGCGGGCTCCCAGCGGGCGGAGGAGGAGCGATGAGCGTCTCGATCGACTGGTTCGCGTTCGTCCAGGTGTTCGCGGCCGCCATCTCGGGGGCGGTGCTCGTGGTCGGCTTCTACGCGCTCGGCGTGCGGATGCTGGTGCGCGCGGGGCGCGTGCCCGTCGTGACCCCGGCCGAGTTCACCGACGCGATCTCGGTCATCAGCGAGAAGCAGGCCCGGCGCCACGCGAAGGCGGCGGCCAAGGCGGCGAAGAAGAACCCGCTCACGGCGGGTCAGAAGCAGCTCGCCCTCGTCACGGCCTACGGCGCCTTCGGCCTCTGCGGTCTCGCGGTGCTCGGCGGCATCGTCCTCATCGTCGCGGGCCGCTAGGCACGCCCGTCGCGGTCGCGGCCGTGGCGGACCCCCGGCCTAGGCTGTCGACATGACCTCAGCGCCGCTCCCCGGTCCCGTGCCGTCCGACGGCCGCGCGGGACCGGTGCAGTTCGGCCGGCACGCTCCGGCGAGCCACGTCATCGTGCACCTCAGCGACACCCACCTGCTCGCGGCGGGTGCCGCCCTCGGCGGGCGGTACGACGTCGAGGCGAATCTCGCGGCCACCCTGGCGGCGGTCGAGCGGACGGGGGTCCGACCCGATGCGCTCGTCTTCACGGGCGACCTGACCGACCTCGGCGAGCCGGACGCCTACCGGCGGCTCCGCGATGCCGTCGAGCCCCTCGCCGACCGGCTCGGAGCGCCCGTGGTGTGGGTCGCCGGCAATCACGACGAGCGCGGGGCGATGCGCTCCGGCCTGTTCGACGGTCCCGCCGACGACGGACCGCTGACGGGCGTGTGGGATCTCGCCGGGCTGCGGCTCGTCGCCCTCGACTCATCGGTGCCGGGCTGGCACCACGGCGAGATCGATGCGCAGCAGCGCGAATGGCTGCGTGGGATCCTGTCCGAGCCGGCCCCGCACGGCACGATCCTGGCACTCCACCACCCGCCGATCCCGAGTCATGTGCCGCTGTTCGACATTCTCGAGCTGCGAGACCAGGACGCGCTGGCCGAGGCGATCGCCGGATCCGACGTGCGCGCCATCCTCGCGGGTCATCTGCACTACTCGACCTCCGGCACGTTCGCCGGTGTTCCGGTCAGCGTCGCCTCCGCCACCTGCTACACGATGAACCTGCAGCGCCCGCCGCAGGAGGTGAACGGGATGGACGCCGGGCAGGCGTTCCAGCTCGTGCACGTGTACGACGACGTCATCACCCACACCGTCGTGCCCGTCGTCGAAGCGCCGACGGGCGACTACTTCTCGGACGAATGGATCGACCGGATGGCGCGACTGTCGCCCCGAGAGCGTCTCGAGGCGTTCTCCCGCAAGCGCTGACTAGGCTGGGAGCGTTCCTCCCATCGCCGTGAGACCCACAAGGACCCGTGCATGACGTCGCCCACTTCCGCCACCCGCACCGAGACCGACTCGCTCGGCTCGCTCGAGATCCCTGCCGACGCGTACTGGGGGGTGCACACGGCGCGAGCGCTCGAGAACTTCCCCATCTCGCAGAGACCGATCTCGGTGTATCGAGACCTGGTCCGCGCCCTGGCGATGGTGAAGCAGGCGTCGGCACGCGCGAACCGCGACATCGGCGTGCTCGACGCCGAGCGCGCCGACCTCATCGACCGCGCGTCGCAGCTGGTGATCGAGGGCGAGTTCCACGACCAGTTCGTCGTGGGCGTCGTCCAGGGCGGGGCCGGCACGTCGACGAACATGAATGCGAACGAGGTCATCACCAACGTCGCGCTCGAGCTCGCGGGACGTCCGAAGGGCGACTACGGCTTCCTCTCGCCGATCGATCACACCAACCGCAGCCAGTCGACCAATGATGTCTACCCGACCGCGATCAAGGTGGGACTCGCGCTCGATCTGCGGACCCTCCTCGACGAGCTCGCGCTGCTGCGCGAGTCGTTCCTCGCGAAGGCGGTCGAGTTCCACGACGTCCTGAAGGTCGGCCGTACCCAGCTGCAGGACGCCGTTCCCATGACCCTGGGGCAGGAGTTCCACGGGTTCGCGACGACCCTCGGCGAGGATCATTCGCGGCTGGGCGAGAACGCCTCGCTCCTGTACGAGATCAACATGGGGGCGACCGCGATCGGCACGGGCATCACCACCCACCCCGACTACCGCCCCGCCGTCGTGAAGCACCTGCGCGAGATCACCGGGCTCGACCTCTCGAGCGCGGTGGACCTCGTCGAGTCCACGAGCGACACCGGCTCGTTCATGTCGTTCTCGTCGTCGCTCAAGCGCAACGCGATCAAGCTGTCGAAGATCAGCAACGACCTGCGCCTGCTCTCCAGCGGACCGCAGGCCGGACTCGGCGAGATCAACCTGCCCGCGCGTCAGGCGGGATCGAGCATCATGCCCGGCAAGGTCAATCCCGTCATCCCGGAGGTCGTCAACCAGGTCGCGTTCGCGGTC
This sequence comes from Microbacterium sp. cf332, assembly GCF_900102175.1. GTDB lineage: Bacteria > Actinomycetota > Actinomycetes > Actinomycetales > Microbacteriaceae > Microbacterium. Next base: position 967,038 of record NZ_FNKN01000001.1, on the reverse strand, counting down.
GCGGGCGCCGACCTCACCGTCACGATGGCCGTCGAGGGTGGGCAGCTGCAGCTCAATGCGTTCGAGCCGATCATCGCCCACTCGATCTTCCAGTCGATCACGTGGATGCGTCGTGCGATGCGCACGCTGCGCGTGAACTGCGTCGACGGCATCACGGCCAACCGCGAGCGCCTCGGTGCGATGGTGGGCTCGTCGGTCGGCGTCGTGACGGCGCTCACGCCTTTCATCGGATACGCGGCGGCGGCGGCTCTCGCCAAGACCGCACTGCTGACGCACCGCAACGTGGGCGACCTCGTCGTCGAGGCCGGGCTGATGTCGCGTGCCGAGGTCGACAAGCAGCTCTCGCCCGCGCGGCTGTCGGGACTGCAGGCGGTCACGGCGGCGATCCCGATCATCCTCGCCGACGCGGACGACAGCGTCGCGCGCTGACGCGCCGGCGCGGCAAGCCTTTGTGCCGTGGGCTCTTCTCTCGCTAACGTCGAGGCTGTTCATCACTTTCCGACTGACCGGGGGACCCCATGACCGACCCGAACAACCCGTCCGCGCCGCAGCCTCCGGCCTACCAGCCGCCCGCATACCCGACGTCGTCGGACGCCTCGTACGCGAACCCCGACGCGCCCGTGCCGGGCAAGACCCTCGGCATCATCGCGTTCATCCTCGCGCTCGTGCCCGTGGGGCTCCAGCTCATCGGGCTGATCCTCGGCATCGTCGCACTCGTCCAGAGCAAGAAGGCCGGGCGGAAGAACGGGCTCGCCCTCGCGGCGATCATCATCAGCTCGATCCTCCTCGTGCTCACCATCGTCGGCGTCATCGTCCTCTTCACCGTCATCGGCGGCGTCTCGAACGACATCTACCAGGCGTGCATCGTCGAGGGTGCCGACACCGTCACGGTCTGGGGCCAGACGCAGTCCTGCTCCTCCGTCCGGAACTGAGCCCTCTGCACCGCACCGCGAGAAAGACCCCCGCCGACGCGAATCGGCGGGGGTCTCTCCCGTTTCGGGCGACGCTGCGGTCGCGAGCCCGTCAGTCGGTGATGCGGCAGTGCGTGCGCAGCTCGCCGATGCCGTCGATGCCGACCGTCACGACCGAGCGGTCGCGCAGGAAGATCTGCGGGTCGCGCGAGTAACCCGCTCCTCCGGGGCTCCCCGTCGAGATGAGCGTGCCCGGCAGAAGCGTCGCAGCCGTCGACAGGTGGGCCACGAGGGTCGCGACCGAGCGGATCATCTGGCCCGTCGAGGCGTCCTGCACGGTCTGCCCGTCGACGACGGCCCAGATGTGCAGGTCCTGCGGGTCGGGCACCTCGTCGGCCGTCACGACGAAGGGGCCGGTCGGGGTGAAGCCGTCGAACGACTTGCACCGCGACCACTGCGCCTCGGAGAACTGGATGTCGCGTGCCGTGATGTCGTTGACCACCGTGTAGCCCCAGACGTGGTCGAGGGCGTCGTCGGCGCCGACGTCCTTGGCCGGGGTGCCGATGATGACACCGAGCTCGGCCTCGTAATCGACGGATTCGCTGAGGGTGCGCGGCCACGAGGTGACGGTGTCGTGCGCGGTGAGGGAATTGGGCCACAGCGTGAACACCGTGGGCGCGGTGTCGGCCTTCAGGCCCAGCTCGCTCGAGTGGGCGGCGTAGTTGAGGCCGACGGCCAGCACGATCGGCGGGGCCAGGACGGCCGAGGCGAACGACGATCCGGCGACCGCGTGCCACGACACGGCCGGGGCGGACGCCGCCTCGGCGACGCGGGCGAGCCCGTCGTCGCCGAGCTCGATCAGCTGCTGGAGCTGCTCGGGTGCGCCGTCGAACAGGTCGCCGACGAGGGTGGCCCGGTCGTCGTCGACGAGCACGAGTCGGGGTTCGTCGGCCCCCGCGGTCATCACGTGGGCAAAGCGCATGCTCTCAGGCTACCCGGCTCACGCGTCCGTCGCGGCGCGCCCGCGCGACGGCGCGGGCTGCTTGTCGGGGTCCAACCAATTCGTCGTGTCGGTCTTGAGGAACTTCACGTAGACGACGAGCGAGACGGCGATCACGACCGTGACGTAGGCGATGAACAGGGGGACCTGCGAGCTCGCGTTGGCCGCGGTGAAGAGCAGGGGAGCGGTACCGCCGAAGATCGAGTTCGCCATCGCGTAGCCGAACCCGACGCCGAGAGCGCGGATGTAGGTCGGGAACAGCTCGGCCTTCACGATCGCGTTGATCGACGTGTATCCGGTCAGGATGACGAATGCTCCGATGAGGAGGGCGAAGGCGATCACCGGGTCGGTCTGCTGCGGCAGGTAGGTGAGGAAGAACCACGTGTACAGCACGGCGCCGATCCCGAAGAAGATGAGCAGCGCGCGTCGGCCGACACGGTCCGAGATCCAGCCGCCGAGCGGCTGGAGCAGCATGAGCACCGTCAGGGCGATCAGGTTGATGACGGTTCCGGCGATGACATCGCCGCCGGCGAAGGTGTTCTTCACGATGTTCGGTCCGGTGACGGAGTAGGTGTAGAACGCGACGGTGCCGCCCATCGTCACGAAGAAGCACAGCAACAGCGGTCGCCACTGCACGACGAGCAGGTCGCGCATCGAGCCGGCGCGGGTGAACTGGCCCGTACGGACCGCCTCGAGGGTCTCGTGGCTGAGCGACTCGTCCATCGTGCGGCGCAGCCAGAACACCACAATCGCCGCCAGTCCGCCGATGCCGAACGCGACCCGCCAGCCCCATTCGCCGATCTGCTCGGGAGTGAGCGTGAGCACCATGACGAGCAGGGTCGTCTGCGCGAGCACGTGTCCGCCGACGAGCGTCACGTAGTGGAACGACGACAGGAAGCCGCGGTGACCGGGGACGGCCGCCTCCGACATGTATGTGGCGCTCGCGCCGTACTCGCCGCCGGTGGCGAACCCCTGCGCGAGGCGTGCGATGAGCAGGATCACGGCCGCGCCGGCCCCGATGGTCGCGGCGGTCGGGGCGAGCGCGATGAGCGCCGAACAGGCGGCCATGACGGTCACCGAGACGGTGAGGGCGAACCGTCGACCGCGACGGTCGGCGAGGCGGCCGAAGTACCACGAGCCGAGCGGACGCATGAGGAACGTCACCGCGAAGATCGCCCACGCGTAGAGCGTGGAGTTCTGGTCGTCGGCGCTGAAGAACTGGGACTCGAAGTACGTCAGGAACACCGAGTAGACGTAGACGTCGTACCACTCGACGAGATTCCCCGCGGAGCCTTTGAGCGTGTTGAGCACCGAGCGCTTGACGCTCCGGGGCGGGGATGCTGTCGCCGTCGACATGAGCCGTTCCTCTCTCTGCGGCGAGCGCGCCGGTGCGGTCGCCGAATGATCCGAGAACCAGGATGTCGGCGCCCTCATGCGGGTGGCCGGGATCTTTACATCGCCTTTACAGTCCGACGGGTGACGGGCGCCCGGCGGCCGCGGAGCGCGGGCGCATCCGTCGTAACCTGCAGTATGCGTTTGCTCATCGTGGAGGACGACGACTCGGTCGCTGCGGCCCTCCTCGCCGCGCTGCGGCGGTCGCCGCACACGGCGACCCGCGTCGCGCGCGCCAGCGATCTGCTGCTGCGGCACCACGATCACGACGTCGTGCTGCTCGACCTCGGGCTGCCCGATCTCGACGGGATCGAGGCCCTGCGGCGGCTGCGACGCACGACCGAGGTGCCGCTCATCGTCGTGACCGCCCGCGGTGACGAGGACTCCACCGTCCGAGCCCTGCGCGCGGGGGCCGACGACTACGTCGTCAAGCCCGTCCGCATCCCCGAGCTGCTCGCACGGGTCGAGGCCGTCGCGCGCCGTCGTCTCGAGGCCCCGCGGGTGGATCGGGTGCGCATCGGTGACGGCGTCGAGGTCGACCTCGACGCCCGCCGCGTGACGGGCCGCACCGGCGAGGTGCACCTCACGGCGACGGAGTTCGCGATGCTCGCCGAGCTCGCCGGCTCGGCCGGGCGCGCCGTGAGCCGCCATCGTCTCCTCGACGCGGTCTGGGGCGACGCCTACGCGGCGTCGTCACGCTCGTTCGACGTGCACCTGACGGCGCTCCGGCAGAAGCTGCCGGGTGCGACCATCACGACGATCCGCGGGTACGGCTACCGGCTCGAGACGGAGTCGTGAAGGCGAGGATGCTCATCGGGCTGCTCCTGCTCGGAGGAGTGAGCCTCGTGGCGGTGCTCGTCCCGCTGCTGGGCGCCCTCGCATCCGCCCGCACGCAGGCACTGGTGCTGCAGCGGGGCGCGGCGCTCGACGAGATCGTGGCGGTGGCGACGACGGCGGGAGACGGCGATCCGGTGACCCTGCAGCGCTACCTCGACCGGTTCTTCGAGGTGCACGGCGAGTCCGTCCTCGTCGTCGACGGGGAGGGCGGACCCGTCGCCGCCGTCGGGGAGGTCCCCGACCCGGAGCGCGCTGATCGGATGCTGCTGTCGGCGCAGCGCAATCTGCCGCAGTACGACCTCCCCGTGGTGCTGCCGTGGTCGCCGTCGGCCCAGCCCATCGCGGCTCCCGTGCGTCGCGGGTCGGAGGTCGCGCAGGGCGGGGCGCTGCTCGTCGTGGATGCGGCCGATGCGCGCGCCGACGTGACGCGGTCCTGGTCGATCGCGGTGGGCGCGGCGCTGGTCCTGCTCGGCGCCCTCGTCGTGTTCTCGTTGCGCTTCGCCGATTGGGTGCTGCGTCCGGTACGCATCCTCGACACGGCGGCGGCCGAAGGGGCGGAGGGCACCGGCGTCCTGCCCGCGGTGCCGCTCGGCCCGCCCGAGATCCAACGGCTCTCCCGATCGGTCGCCCGCATGACGCAGGCGCGCGAGGAGGCGCTGCAGCGCCAGCGGGGGCTCGTCGCCGACGTATCGCATCAGCTGCGCAATCCGCTCACGGCCATGCGCTATCGGGTCGACGACCTGCTGGCCGACGACCCGGGCTCCGAGGCGGTCACGGCCCTCGACGGCGATCTCGAGCGACTGAGCGCGACGCTCGACCGCCTGCTCGCGATCGCGGAGGTCGAGCAGCGGGCGAGTCCTGAGGGCGTCGCCGTCGTCGGCGAGCACGTCACCTCGGCTCCCGCGCTCGCCGCCCTGTTCCGGCAGCGGCGAGACCTGGACCGCATCCGCATCCTGGCGGCCACACGCGGCGAGGTGGTCGTCGGCTGCCGTCGCAGCGACCTCGAGGACATCGCCTTCATCCTCGTCGAGAACGTCGGCAAGTACGGTGGTCCGTCGCCGACGGCGACGATCGCCCTGTGGGCCGAGGACGGCCGCGCGCTCCTGCGCGTCGCCGACGACGGCCCCGGGCTGCCGGACGAGGACCTCGGCCGGGTGGGCACCCGGTTCTGGCGCGCGGAGCCCCATCGCTCGCTGCCCGGCACCGGACTCGGGCACGCCGTGCTCGGCGCGATCGTGCACGCCAACGGCGGCACCGTCACCGTCTCGAGCGGGCGGCCGAGCGGCCTCGTCGTCACCGTCGCCCTGGCGGGTTCGTCGTGGAGCTGACGCGGCGAGCGCTCCTCGGCCTGGGTCTCGGGGGAGGGGCTCTTGCGCTCGCCTCGCTGGCGGGCTGCGGCCCCCGCGAGGGCCTGCCGCCGCTTCGTCTCGCGAGCGGCGAGCGCGGCGGCACGTACCTGCAGTTCGCCGAGAACTTCCGCGACCGTGTCGTCGCGCACCTGCCCGACGGGCTCATCGTCCTCGAGACCGAGGGAAGCGACGCGAACGTCGAGCTGCTCCGTGCGGGCCGGGCCGATCTCGGGCTGTGTCTGGCCGATCTCGCGGCCGAGCGGGCGGGTGACCTGCGCGCGGTCGGCCGCGTCTACCAGAACTACCTCCAGTGCCTCGTCCGTTCCGACTCCGATCTGGCGGTCGCCGCCGATCTGGCGGGGCGCGTCGTCTCGGTCGGTGCGCCGGGCTCCGGAGCAGCGCTCGCCGCGCGTCGCATGCTCGACGCCGTCGCGGCCCGCGGGGGAGCGGTGCGCGCGCGACAGCTGCCGCTGCGCGCGGCCCTCGACGCGCTCGAGACCCGGGAGCTCGACGCGGTGTTCTTCTCGGGGGGTGTCCCGATCCCCGAGCTGGTCGATCATCCGCCTCGCACCGGCGTCCGCCTGCTCGATCTCTCGGGGCCGGCGGAAGAGCTGCGGCGCTCCTGGCCGGAGTTCTATCGCCCGGTCGAGATCACCGCCGACGTGTACCCCGGTCAGGGGGATGCCACGACCGTCGGCATCCCCAACCTCCTGCTCGTTCGACCAGACGTCCCGTCCGATTCGGTGACGCTGCTCGTCGACGTTCTGCTCGACGAGGCGCCACGGCTCGTCCCCCCGGGCACGCTGGGCGTGCAGTACCTCACCGAGTCGTCGCTCATCGACACCGCACCGATCGAGCTGCATCCGGGCGCCCTCGCCGCCTACCGCGCGCGCTACGGCTGAGCCTGACGCACGAGCACAGCGCGTCCGCCCCAGCCGGGCGCCCCTAGGGTGGGGTCGTGTCGTTCCCGTCGCCCTTCTCGCAGCCGCAGCCCGGTCAGCCCGGCCCCGTGCCCGCTGCGCCGACGTCACCGCCCGTCGTCCCGCTCCGAGCCCGGCCCGGCGGGTGGGCCGTCGTATGGGTGGGGGCGGTGCTGGTGCTCCTGCTCCTCGGTCTGATCGCCTATCTCGTGACGTTCCTCGGCTGGGTCGCCTCGATCATCGGCGCCGTCCTGGCGCTCCTGCCCCTCCTGGGCGTGCTGTGGGTGGTGCGCGCCGTCGACCGCTGGGAGCCGGAGCCGCCTCGCCTGCTGTGGCTCGCACTCGGCTGGGGCGCCGTCGCCTCGGTCGTCATCGCCCTCGGGGTCGACCTGCTGCTGACGGTCGTCCTGGGTCCCGCCCGCGATCCGTTCACCGCGGCGCTCGGCAGCGTCGTGCAGGCGCCCATCGTCGAGGAGATCGCGAAGGGGCTGGGCATCCTCCTTCTGCTGCGCATCGGGCGCCGCTCCTTCGACGGCCCGGTCGACGGCGTCGTCTACGGCGCCATGATCGGGGCCGGCTTCGCCTTCACCGAGAACATCCTCTACTTCGCCGACAGCCTCATCTCGGGCGGAGTCGCGCAGGTCACCGTCACGTTCGTCCTCCGCGGTGTCCTCTCGCCGTTCGCGCACGTGATGTTCACGGCGGCCACCGGCTTCGCAGTCGGTCTCGCGGTGCGGCGGGGAGCCCGCGGCGGCGCCGTCTTCGCGCCGTGGGCGGTGGGCCTGGCCGCCGCGATCCTGCTGCACGCGCTGTGGAACGGCTCGGCCGTCTTCGCCGACTTCTTCGCCCTGTACGTCTCGCTGCAGGTGCCGCTGTTCGTCGGCTTCGTCCTCGGCGTCGTGCTGCTGCGGCGCGAAGAGGCCCGGCTCACGCGGGAGCGCCTCGGGGACTATGCCGCGGCGGGGTGGTTCACCCCCGTCGAGGTCGATCTCCTGGCGACGGGCGGGGGCCGGCGGCGCGCGCTGGCCTGGGCGCGGACCCTGCCGGGCGATCGCACCGAGACGATGCGTGCGTTCATCGCCGAGGCGACGCGGCTCGCCGCCGCGCGGCAGCGCGCGCTGACCGGCCGGGACGACACGGCACTCGCCGACGAGCGCGAGCATCTCGCCCGCGCCACGCGGCTCCGGCGGACCCTCCTGCAGTGACGCAGGTCGTGCCCGGGACAAGACTCAGCGCCCGGTGCTGCGGCGATGCCTGCGAGTCTCCCGGGCGCTGAGTTGGCCTACGACCATGATCCACCGGGGTCGATGCCGCGTCAAGAGGCGCGCGACCCGCACGCGCCGCGTTGCACCCGGCCCCCCGCTCGGGTTGGATGGGGAGCATGACTGACGACCGCACCAAGCCCGAGATCGACGCCCCCGAGGGGCCCGCGCCCGATGACCTCGTCGTTCGCGACCTGATCGCGGGCGACGGCGCCGAGGCCAAGCCCGGCGACACCGTCACCGTCCACTACGTCGGCGTCGAGTACACCTCCGGCGAGGAGTTCGACTCGTCGTGGAACCGTGGCGAGAGCATCCAGTTCCCCCTGCGCGGCCTGATCCAGGGCTGGCAGGACGGCATCCCCGGCATGAAGGTGGGCGGGCGCCGCGAGCTCGTCATCCCGCCGCACCTCGCGTACGGCCCGGCCGGCGGTCACTTCCTCGGCGGGAAGACCCTGATCTTCATCATCGATCTGCTCGCCGTCGGCTGACCAACGACGAGCCCGACGGGCGGATGCTGCGCGACGCGGCATCCGCCCGTCGCCGTTCCGACACCGGAAATTTCCATTCGCGGGAATAGGCTGTGCTCGCGGCACGTTGCCGACCGATACGCCGGACCCCTCCCGGACCCCTGACACGAAGGACGATCATGACCACGACCACCGAAATCCCCGGTTACAAGGCTGGCACCTGGGTGCTCGACGCCTCCCACAGCGAGGTGGGCTTCAGCGTCCGCCACATGATGATCTCGAAGGTGCGCGGCACGTTCGCCGTGGCCGAGGCCACCATCATCGCTCCCGAGAACCCCCTCGAGCTGACCCTCAACGCCAAGGTCGACGTCGCGTCCATCAACACCAAGGACGAGGGTCGCGACAACCACCTGCGCAGCGCCGACTTCTTCGACGTCGAGCAGTACCCGAACATCACCTTCGTCTCGACCGGTGTGCGCCAGCAGGGCGGCGACTTCCTCGTCGACGGCGACCTCACGATCAAGGACGTCACCAAGCCGGTGACCTTCGAGGTCGAGTTCGGCGGCTTCGGGACCGACCCGTGGGGCAACTACAAGGCCGGCGCGACGGCCAAGACGGTCGTCAACCGCGAGGAGTTCGGTCTGACCTGGAACGCCGCACTCGAGACCGGCGGTGTGCTCGTCGGCAAGGACGTCACCATCGAGCTCGACCTGCAGGGTTCCATCCAGGCCTGATCGCCGGATCCACGAGAGGGGCGGATGCTGCGGCATCCGCCCCTCTTCGCATGCCCACGCGCGGCTACGGTGTCGGGTGGGCGGCGTCGTAGGCGCGGAACGCCGGAGCCAGGCGGACGAGCAACGCCACCAGCCCGATGATCACGAAGCCGCCCAGCAACGGGGGGAGCCACAGTGCCGTGACGGTCGCGAGGGTGCCGGCGTACAGCGCGCCGAGGCGCGGGCCGCCGGCGACGACCACGATGAACAGTCCCTGCAGGCGGCCGCGGATCGCATCGGGCACGGCCGCCTGCACCATCGTGTTGCGGTAGATCGAGCTGACGTTGTCGGCCGCGCCGGAGGCGGCCAGCGCGAGCGCGGCGAGTGCGATCAGTGCGACGTTCGCAGAGTCCTCGCCGACGCGGCCCGGGGCGAGCAGTCCGAACGTCCCGGCCAGGAGAACGCCTCCGAAAAGAGCGATCGAGACGCCGTAGGCGATGATCGCCCGCTCGATGCCGCGACCGTGCAGCGGGTAGCGGGCGATCGGACCGGAGAACAGGCTCGAGAAGAACGCGCCGATCGCGATGGCGGCCGTCAGCAGTCCGGTCGTGATGGCGCCGCCGCCGAGCAGTACGGCCCCGATGGCGGGGAAGAGGGCGATGGGCTGCCCGAAGGTCATCGCGACGATGTCGAGGACGAACTGCAGGCGGATGTTCTTCGCGCGCTTCATGAATCGCCAGCCGTCCGCGAGCGACCTCAATCCGGGACGCACGACGACGCCCTCCGGACGGATGCTCGGCAAGGACCAGAGGCCGAGGAAGAGCGCGCTCATGAGCACGAGGTCGATCGTGTAGGTCCAGCCGTAGCCGGTGAAGGCGACGAGCAGTCCGGCGGCGGCGGGGCCCACCGAGACCATGATCCCCATCGTGATCCCGCCGAGAGCCGACGCGGCGGGCAGCAGTTCGCGGGGGATGAGGCGGGGCACGATCGCCTGCCGTGCGGCCATCACGACGGAGTTCGCGGCCGAGTTGACGACGGCGATCGCATAGAGCCAGCCGACGGTCTCGCCTCCGCTCCAGGTCAGCACCATCAGCACGGCCGTCGAGGCGAAGGTCACGGTCGCGGCAATGAGGGCGACCCGCCGTCGGTCGAAGGCGTCGGCGAGCATGCCGCCGTACAGGCCCGCGATGATCATCGGCACCAGGCCCGCGACCGCGATCATGGCGACCGCGAACGTCGAGGCCGTCAGGTCGTACATGTGCAGCATGATCGCGACGATGGTCAGCTGGCCGCCGAGGCCGGCGAGCGTGGACCCCACCCACATGCGCGCGAAGGCGGGCGAGGTGGTGAGCGGCCGCAGATCGATCAGGTGCTCTCGTCGCAGGCGCATCAGACGAGCCTAGGGGACTGGTAGAGTAGAGCGGTTGCCGTTCGATCGGCCGCGGATAAAGAGAGCTCGCACATCCTGTGTCGGGCGCCGCGCAATGAGAAGGAAGGGGATCCCATCTATGGCACTCGAAGCAGACGTCAAGAAGGCGATCATCGAAGAGTACGCGACGCACCCCGGTGACACCGGATCCCCCGAGGTGCAGGTCGCGCTCATGTCGCAGCGCATCAAGGACCTCACCGAGCACCTCAAGATCCACAAGCACGACCACCACTCGCGCCGTGGACTCTTCCTGCTCGTCGGTCAGCGCCGTCGACTGCTCGGCTACCTCCAGGAACTCGACATCCAGCGTTACCGTTCGCTGATCGAGCGCCTCGGACTCCGCCGCTAAGGAGAACGACCCGCGCACAATCGCGCAAAACATTCTTGCGAAGGCCGCCCCACGGTGTGGGGCGGCTTTCGGCTTTCCCCAGGGTCGGCGCCGCGAGAACGCATCTTCATCCCGAGGACGCACGCCCTACGGTGCGTCCTCGACGGGATGATGCATGGTCAGGCGTGGGCGGCGAGCAGGTCGGCGTGCCAGCGTTCGGCGACGTCGGGATGCGCGCGCAGACGCGACTTCAGCGCGTTCTCACCGTGCACACCGTGGATCGGATTGGTCGGGTCCTTCGTGACGCCCTTCGCCTGCGCGGCGAGCTCGGCGGGCAGGTCGATGAGCGGGAAGCGGGCCTCGAGCGCGGGGTTGAAGAAGAACGGCACCGAGATGCGATCGTCCGGGTAGCGAGGCGACACGACGCGGTGGTTCGTGGCGATGAGGTACCCGTCGGTCGCGTACTCGAGCAGTTCCCCGATGTTGACCACGAACGCTCCGCCGACCGGCGGCGCGTCGACCCAGGCGCCGTCACGCTCGACCTGCAGTCCGCCCTTGCCGGGCTCGACCCAGAGCAGGGTCAGCGCGCCGGAGTCCTTGTGCGCACCGACACCCTGCTGCGGCGTCGGGTCGTCCTTGCCGGGGTAGCGGACGATCTTCAGCAGGGTCTGCGGTTCGCCGAAGTGGTCCTCGAAGTACGTCTCGGGTGCGCCGAGGGCCTCGGCCCAGGCTCGGAGGAGTCGACGCGCGACCGCGGAGAGGTGCGCGACCCACGCGTCGGTCACCTCGCGGAGCTCGGGCTGCGCGGCAGGCCAGAGGTTGGGGCCGACGAGGCGGGCGTAGTCGGGCGCGTGGGGATCGTCGATCGCCGCACGCTCCGGACCGATGTCGATCTGCTCGCGCCAATCGACGCGGCCCTGCGTCAACTCGCCGCCGACGCGCGTGTAACCGCGGAAGTGCGGGCTGTTGACGTTCTCGATCGCGAGCTTCTCGGCCTCGGGCAGTTCGAAGAACGCACGCGCGACACGATGCAGCCGTTCCTCGAGACCGACGGGGATGCCGGTGCCGGTGAGGTAGAAGAAGCCGACGTCGTGCGTCGCCGCGCGCAGCTCGTCGCGGAACCGCGCCGCGTCGGCGGGGTCGCCGTCGAGCTGCGAGAAGTCGAGAACGGGGAGGGAGGGCTCGCTCATGCAGCGAGGTTACGAGCCGCCAGGGTCGTCCGCTCGATTGTTGCGCGGGATGACCGCCGCCTCGCGGGGCCGGCGCGAACCCGTCGGGTCGTTTCGACGCCCCTCGCGCCCCGCGAGCTGCGGATCGCGGAACAGCCACGCGGGCCGAGGCTCGACGATGGGGCGGAACACGCGGCGCACGGGTGTCGTGGCGAGGGCGAGGGCGATGAGCACCGACGCGACGACGACGAGCGGCAGCCAGAGCCACGTGGGCTCGGCATCGCGGAGGACGCCGGACTCGCGGAACGGGTAGAGGACGAACGAGTGCAGCAGATAGACGTACATCGTGTACTGACCGAGGCGGGTCCACCGATGCGAGCCACGGGGGATGAGGGCGAAGAACGACGCCGTGAGGGCCAGGGCCACCATCACCAGGGCGACCCGCACCGCCCCCGCCCACCATTCGGAGCTGCCCGCGTCCGCGTAGCTCGCGTCGTAGAACATCCACTTGCCGATGTTGATCTCGCGCCAGGTTCCGATGAAGGCCCACGCGGCCCAGCCGGCCACCGCGAGCGTCGCGACGGCCGCGGCGATCGTCACGGCGTTCCGTCGCAGGAGATCGAACCGGTCGACGACGTCGCGGTCGCGCAGCCACCAGCCGAGCACGAAGAAGGGCAGGAAACCGAGGGTGCGCGACAGCGAGAGGGTGGAGTCGATGTTCGGCAGGTAGCCCGAGATGATCGAGATGGCGAACGCCCAGGCGAGCGGCCAGCGCAACAGTGCCAGGTACGGCAGCACGAGACGGAAGATGCCGAGCGCGAGCAGGAACCACAGCGTCCAGGACGGCTGGGTCGGGTTGGGGTTGGCCTGGCCCTCGACGAGGAGCTTCGTGAGGGTCCACAGTCCCTCGAAGATGACGTACGGCACGACGATGTCGGTGAGGACGCGCGCCATCTGGCGTCGCGACTGCGGATCGGACTTCGAGAAGTACCCCGAGATGATCGCGAACGCCGGCATATGGAAGGCGTAGATCACCAGATACATCGCCATGGCGATGTCGGAGTCGTAGGTGAGTCGCTGGATCGCGTGGCCCAGCACGACCAGCACGATGCAGGCGAAGCGGGCGTTGTCCCAGAAGGGCACGCGGCGCTTGGGGCGCGTTCCGGTCGTGCCGGTGGCGGGATGCGTCATCGTGGATGAAACACTATCCCGCGGGAATAGATCGAGCGCGACCGCGTTGCATGGTTTATATTCATTTGCATGAAACGGATGCCGCGGCATCCGGGAAGGCGGACCGACGTGAACACGCACACGAGCGAAAACACCGGCTGGTCGGGGATGCAGTTCGGCATCTTCTCCGTGAGCGACATCACGACCGACCCCACGACCGGCCACACCCCCAGCGAGGCCGAGAAGATCCGCGCTGCGGTGACGATCGCGAAGCACGCGGAGGAGGTGGGCCTCGACGTCTACGCCATCGGCGAGCACCACAACCCGCCGTTCTGGTCGTCGTCGCCCACCACGACCCTCGCCTACATCGCGGCCCAGACCGAGCGCCTCATCCTGTCGACGGCCACGACGCTCATCACGACGAACGACCCGGTGAAGATCGCCGAGGACTACGCGATGCTCCAGCACCTGTCGGGCGGCCGCGTCGATCTGATCATGGGACGCGGCAACACGGGCCCCGTCTACCCCTGGTTCGGCAAGGACATCCGTCAGGGCCTGCCGCTGGCGATCGAGAACTACGCGCTGCTGCACAAGCTGTGGCGCGAGGACGTCGTCGACTGGGAGGGCAAGTTCCGCTCGCCGCTGCAGGGCTTCACCTCGACGCCCCGCCCGCTCGACGGTGTGGCGCCCTTCGTCTGGCACGGGTCGATCCGCACGCCCGAGATCGCCGAGCAGGCCGCGTACTACGGTGACGGCTTCTTCGCGAACAACATCTTCTGGCCCAAGGAGCACTACCAGCGCCTGATCGATCTCTACCGCCAGCGCTTCGCGCACTACGGTCACGGCACGCCCGAGCAGGCGATCGTCGGCCTCGGCGGTCAGGTGTTCATGAGCGCGAACTCGCAGGACGCGGTGCGTGAGTTCCGGCCCTACTTCGACAACGCGCCGGTCTACGGCCACGGCCCGTCGCTCGAGGACTTCAGCGAGATGACCCCGTTGACGGTCGGTTCTCCCCAGCAGGTCATCGACCGCTACGCCGCGATGCGCGAGACCTTCGGCGACTACCAGCGCCAGCTGTTCCTGATGGACCACGCCGGACTGCCGCTGAAGACCGTGCTCGAGCAGCTCGACATCCTCGGCGGCGAGGTGGTCCCGGTGCTGCGCAAGGAGCTCGCTCGGGGCCGCGGCGCCGCGGTTCCCGACGCCCCGACGCACGCCGCTCGCGTGCGTGAGGTGTACGGCGACGGCCCCGCCCGCGAGGCCCGCCCGCGCGCCAACCGCGGCGACAACCTCAGCGGACCGTCGCCCTACCAGGACGCCCCGGCGCCCGCGGGCTCGGCCTTCGGCGTGGCGGCGGCACGATGAGCGCCCGACGTATCGCCGTCGTCTCGGCGGGTCTGTCCAACCCATCGTCGACGCGGATGCTCGCCGATCGACTGGCGAGCGCGACGATCGCCGAGCTCGCCGCGTCCGACATCACCGCCACGGCCGACGTGATCGAGCTGCGCGACCTCGCGCACGACATCACCAACAACCTCCTGACGGGATTCGCCCCGCCGGCCCTCGAATCGGCGATCAACTCGGTCGTCTCCGCAGACGCCGTCATCGCCGTGACGCCGATCTTCTCCACGAGCTATTCCGGTCTGTTCAAGTCGTTCATCGACGTGCTCGACCCCGATGCGCTGACGGGGATGCCGGTGCTGATCGGTGCCAACGCGGGCACGGCACGTCACTCGCTCGCGATCGACTACGCCATCCGGCCGCTGTTCGCCTACCTCCACGCGGCCCCCGTCTCGACGGGTGTGTTCGCGGCGTCGAGCGACTGGGGCAGCAAGGCCGACGAGGTCGCTCCGCTGAGCGCTCGCGTCGAACGCGGCGCTCGCGAGCTCGCGGCCGCCGTGGCGGCGCGGACGCCGGTCAGGGATGCCGATCCGTTCGACCCGGCCTCCTACCTCGGCGAGGGCAAGTCCTTCGGTCACCTGCTCGGCGGTCTCGCGGGGGAGTGATCGTCCCGCGGCGCCGTGCGACGGCGGCCGCGATCGCATCGATCGCGGCCCCGAGCGCGAGCGCCGCGGCGACCGAGAGCACGACCGCGACGAGAGGGTCGTCCGGCAGCAGGAGGCCGAAGGCGGCGCCGACGACGCTCTGATACCCGGCCCACACGATGGCGGCCAGTGCAGCCGCGGCGAGGAACCGCGGCGCGGGCACGCGGGTCGCCCCCGCCGTCAGGTTCACCGCGAGACGGGCGAACGGGATGAAGCGTGCCGTGAACACCACCGTGGCGGTGCCCTGCACGAGCCGTCGACCGGCCCAGGCCACGGCGTTCTGCACGCGTCGGTGCCGTGTCCATCGCCAACGCCGCAGCCCGATCCGGCGCCCGACCGCGTAGCAGAGAGCGTCGCCGCAGAAGGCGGCGGAAGCTGCCACGGCGACGACGGCGACGAGCGGCGGGCTGCCCGTCGCGGTGGCCAGGGTGCCGGCTGCGGTCACCGCGATCTCGCCGGGCACCACGACGAGCACCGAGTCGAGCAGGACGAGGGCGAAGACCGCGGCGAGGAGCCACGGCCCGCTCGAGAGCGCGACCAGCACGTCGGTGAACACGCCGCATCCCTACCACTCGGCGATGAACGGCAGGGGAACGACGACCGTCCGGCGTCCGCCCGGTGGCCGGTCGTGGAGGATCGCGTGAACAATGGGCGATCCGGGCCCGTTCCGGTGCCGGAACGACCGGAGCGGCGGCACCCTGGTCTCGTGCGAGTCGCGGTGGTCACCGAGTCCTTCCTGCCCCACATGAACGGGGTGACCGGTTCTGTGCTGCGGGTGCTCGAGCATCTCGAGAGACGCGGGCACGACGCCTTCGTCGTGGCCCCGGGGGTCGGCCGCGGTCGCGCGCTCGCGGTCCCCGGCCGGTCGGTCCCCTCGCTCCCGATGCCGCGATACCCGGCCGTGCGCGTCGCCGCACCGCCGGTCGCCTCGGTCGCGCGGACGCTCCGGGCGTTCCGGCCCGACATCGTGCACCTGGCCTCGCCGTTCGTGCTCGGCTGGCAGGCGCTCCTCGCCGCGGAGAGCATGGGCCTGCCGAGCGTCGCGGTGTACCAGACGGACGTCGTCGCCTACACCGAGCGGTACGGTCTGCCCCGGGCCTCGGCGATCGCCGCGGCGCACGTCCGGCGCCTCCACCGACGGGCGACGCTCACCCTCGCCCCCGCCGAGGCCGCACGACGCCAGCTCGAGGGGCTCGGCGTCGATCGCGTCGCGATCTGGGGGCGCGGGGTCGACGGCATCCGCTTCTCTCCCCACCGCCGCGACGACGCATGGCGGGCGCGCGTCGTCCCGGCGACGGCGACGGGCGATGTGGTCGTCGGGTACGTCGGGCGCCTCGCGCCCGAGAAGCAGCTCGAGGACCTCGCGGCTCTGCGCTCGCTGCCGGGGGTGCGCCTCGTGATCGTGGGCGACGGGCCGTCGCGCGCCTCGCTCGAGCGGACGCTACCGGATGCCGAGTTCCTCGGAGCCCTGCACGGCGACGAGCTCGCGACCGCGATGGCCAGCTTCGACGTGTTCGTCCACCCGGGTGAGAGCGAGACGTTCGGGCAGACCATCCAGGAGGCCCAGGCGAGCGGCGTCCCCGTCGTGGCGACGGGCCGCGGCGGCCCGCTCGACCTGGTGCGCAGCAGCGTCGACGGCTGGCTCTACCGGCCGGGGGATGCCGCCGATCTGCGGGCCCGTGTCGCCGATCTGGCGGGCGACGCGGCGAAGCGGCGGGCGTTCGGCGAGGCCGCCCGAACCGCCGTCGCCGGTCGCACGTGGGAGAGCCTGGGCGATGCCCTTCTCGCCCACTACGGTCGCGCGGGGGAGCTGCACTCCATCGATCGGAGCCTCCGCGTCCGGGTGTGGCCGCGACCGCAGGTGATCGCGGCGGGTGTCTCGGCTCCGCTCTGGCGACGCTACGTCGCCCTCGGCGACTCGATCACCGAGGGGCTCTGCGACACGTCGCGCATGCCGGTCGGCCTGCACCGCGGCTGGGCGGACCGGCTCGCGCAGCTCCTGGCCTCGGCGGGACCGCGCGGCGAGGGCGCCGCGGATTTCCGCTACGCCAACCTCGCCGTGCGCAGCCGCCGGGTGCGCCACCTCGTCGACGAGCAGGTGCCCGCGTGTCTGGCGCTGCGCCCCGACCTGGTCTCGGTGCTGATCGGCGCGAACGACCTGGTGCGGGCGCGCGTCGACGTCGCCGCGGTGGCGGACGAGGTCGAGATCGCCGTGCGGCGCCTGCGCGACTCGGGAGCCGACGTGCTGCTCGCGACGGTCTTCCTGCCCGCGCGGACCGCCGCCGGCGTCCTCGCGCGACGGTTCGCCGCCTACAACGCCCGGTTGCGCACGATCGCGGTGCGCACGGGCGCGATCCTGGTCGACCTCGAGGCCGTTCCTGAGCTCGCCGGCGTCGAGCTGTGGGCCGACGACAGGGTGCATCTGCGCTCGCGCGGTCACCGTCTGGTCGCCTACCGTGCCGCGGAGGCGCTCGGGGTGCCGCACGCCGAGCAGCTCGCCGGCCTCGACGAGGCCTTCCACACCGACGACGACCCCGCGGCGCCGGGCACGTGGCTGCGCCGCGACGCGCTGCCCTGGGTATGGCGACGGCTGCGCGGCCGCACCGCGGGCGACGGCGTCGCACCCAAGCTACCCGCGTACGTCCGCATCGGCCCCGCCGCCCCGCACCGCTCGTCGCTGTCGCAGCAGTAGCCCGGCGCCTGCATCCGCCGAGAACGCACCGTCGCCGCGAGATCACACCCTCGTCGGTGCGCTCTCGCGGCGATGGTGCGCTCTCGGCGCATGGGCGCGCGGTCAGGACCGCCAGCGGTACTCGGCCTCGGGGCGCCCCGGGGTGCCGTAGCGCTGCGCGCGTTCGGCGCGGCCGGCGTCGGCGAGATGCTCGAGATAGCGGCGCGCAGCGACGCGCGACATCCCGAGGGCCTCCGCCGTCTCACGGGCAGAGAGCGCGCCGGCGGCTCGCAGCCGCACCGAGACGCGCTCGAGCGTCTCGGGGGCGAGTCCCTTCGGGACCGGCGCGGCGACGGGACGCAACGCGCCGAGCATCGCATCGATCTCCGCCTGTGTCGCCGCTCCCGTCGTCACGCTCGCGCGTTCGCGATAGCGGGCGTACTGCGACATCCGGTCCTGGAAGTCGGCGAAGGTGAACGGCTTCACGAGATACTGCACGGCGCCGAGACCGATGACCTGCCGCACGACATCGGCGTCGCGTACCGAGGTGATCGCGATGACGTCGACCTCGCGCGCCCGCGCCCGCACGTGCCGGAGCACGTCGAGCCCGGTGCCGTCGGGCATCGTCATGTCGAGCAGGACGAGGTCGATCTCGCTGGCTGCCGGGCTGTCGAGCAGGGCGCGGAGGGCCGAACGGGCGCTGCTGCACTCGGCCACGACCCGGAACCCGTCGAGACGCTCGACGTACTGACGGTGCAGATCGAGGGTGAGCGCCTCATCATCGACGAGCAGCACGCCGATCACAGGCTCCTCCTCGGCAGGATGACGCGGAAGGTGGTCGGGTCGTCGTCGACGGTGACCACACCACCGGCGTCGTCGACGATGGCCGCCACGAGTGCGAGCCCCACGCCGCGTCCCTCGGTGCCCGCGGGCTTCGTCGAGAAACCGTGCTCGAAGATTCGTCGGCGCAGGTCGAGGGGCACGCCGAGCCCGGAGTCCGAGACGGCGATCTCGAGCTCGTCCTCACCGGTGCGCGTCATCTTGATCCCCACCCACCTCGGCTCGGGGCCGCCGGCGGCGGCGTCGAGGGCGTTGTCGATGAGGTTACCCACGACCGAGACGGCGTCGACGGGCGAGAGGACGGACCGCGGCGCGTCCGGTTCGATACGCGAACGCCACCGGATGCCGCGCTCCTTCGCCTGCGAGGCCTTGCCCAGCAGGAGCGCGCCGACGGTCGGATCGCCGTCGCGGCGGGCGGCGACCTGGTCGACGAGCACCTGGCTCTGCCGCGAGGTCTCGGCGAGGATCTCGATCGCCTCCGGTATGCGCCCGAGCTCCAGCAGGGCGATGGCCGTGTGCATGCGGTTGCCGTGCTCGTGGGTCTGTGCGCGCAGGGCCTCGCCGAGGGTGCGCAGCGACTCGAACGACGAGACGGCGTCGCGGACGGCACCGGCGGGGAGATCGCCTGTGACCTGGCGCGTCGCGCGCCGCGCGACGGCGGCCCCGACGAGCCCGGCGGCGAGGAGTGCGACGGCGATGCCGACGATGACGAGGATGCGCGGGCCGAGGGTCGCGGCGATGCTGCCGATCGTGACGCCGACCGAGACCCAGCCCACGACGCCGCCGTTCCCCTCGACGGGGACGATGGTGCGCACGGACGGCCCGAGGGTGCCGGTGAACTCCTCGGTGAGGGCGCGGGTCGTGGTCGGGATCGTCCCGAGGTAGGTCTCGCCGATGCGGTCGGCGTCGCGGTGGGTCACGCGGATGCCTTCGGGACTCATGATGGTGACGAAGTCGACGCGTGCGTCGACGATGACCTGCTCGATCTGCGGCTGCAGCTCCGCAGCGGCGCGGTCGAGGTCACCGGCGGCGAGCAGGTCGGCGACCTCGGCCGAGTCGGCGACGGTCTGCGCGACGGCCTGGGTCACCCGTTCCGCCTCGGCGCGGGCCGAGCGCTGGCCGTCGACGATCAGGATGCCCGCGATCGCGAGGGTGAGCACCGCGACGGCCACGGCGACCGCCACGAACACGAGCGATGCGGCGCTGCGTGTGCGCGTTCTCATCCCGGCTCCCCGTCCTCGTCGTCACCGTCGTCATCGTCGAGCACGCAGCCTCGTCGTCGCGCACCGCGACCAATACGACCACAAGTCGGCGGCGGAGCGGAACCGTCGGAATCTGAGATCGCACCGACAGAGACGTCGGCTTCGGACAACGACTGTTCAGCTGGAGGAGACCATGGCTCTCACATCATCTTTCCGCCTTCCGGGGTACAACGCCCGCAAAGGCAAGCAGGCCTGGGACAAGCACACCTGGCTCTACGTGTCGGTCATCCTGGCGGTCGTGCTCGGTGCGGTCGTCGGCCTCGTCTGGCCGACCTTCGCGGTCGGCCTCGAACCGCTCGGCAAGGGCTTCGTCAACCTCATCAAGATGATGATCGCGCCGATCATCTTCTGCACGATCGTCGTCGGCGTCGGGTCGATCGCGAAGGCCGCCACCGTCGGCCGCATCGGAGGCCTCGCGCTTCTCTACTTCATGGTCATGTCGACCTTCGCGCTCGCGATCGGCCTGATCGTCGGCAACATCATCCACCCGGGTGAAGGCCTGAACATGCAGAGCGCGACCTACGACGCCGGGGCCGCCGCCGAAGCGAAGACGACCACGGAGTTCGTGCTCGGCATCATCCCGACCACCTTCTTCTCGGCGTTCACCGGCGAGAGCGTCCTGCAGGTGCTGTTCATCGCGCTGCTGGTCGGGTTCGCGCTGCAGGGGCTCGGTGAGAAGGGCGCGTCGATCATGAGCGCCGTGAAGAACCTGCAGACGCTCGTCTTCCGCATCCTCGGCATGATCCTCTGGCTCGCCCCGATCGGCGCATTCGGCGCCATCGCGGCCGTCGTCGGCAAGACCGGCGTCGCCGCCATCGTCAGCCTCGGCGTGCTCATGATCGCGTTCTACATCACGTGCATCGTCTTCATCGTCGCGGTGCTGGGCACGCTGCTCTACGCGGTCGCGCGCATCAACATCTTCAGCCTGATCAAGTACCTCGCCCGCGAGTACCTCCTCATCGTCGGCACGTCGTCGAGCGAGTCGGCCCTGCCGCGTCTGATCGCGAAGATGGAGCACGTCGGCGTCTCGAAGCCGGTCGTCGGCATCACCGTCCCGACGGGATACTCGTTCAACCTCGACGGCACGGCGATCTACCTCACGATGGCATCGCTGTTCATCGCGGCGGGCATGGGCGCACCGATGTCGATCCCCGAGCAGATCGGCCTGCTGGTGTTCATGATCATCGCGTCGAAGGGTGCGGCCGGGGTCACGGGCGCGGGTCTCGCGACGCTCGCCGGCGGTCTGCAGGCGTACCGCCCCGACCTCGTCAACGGCGTCGGCGTGATCGTGGGCATCGACCGGTTCATGTCGGAGGGCCGCGCGCTCACCAACTTCACGGGCAACGCTGTGGCCACGATCCTCATCGGCACCTGGACGCGCGAGTTCGACCGCGAGCAGGCTCGTGCCGTGCTCAGCGGCGAGCGTCCGTTCGACGAGTCGATGATCGCCGGTCACGGCAGCGACGGGATGTCGCACGATACCGGTGCCGTCAGCACGCAGGGCCTCGGCGAGGCGGCCCTCGACGAGGCGGCGGCCAAGGAGGAGCGCGCCCGTCTGCGCCGGGAGGCCGCGACGCGCTGACCGGCTGGACCGTTGACGGCCCGATGGCCGCGGCTCCGCAGTGACGGATGCCGCGGCCATCGTCGTGATTAGCCTGGGGGAGTGCCCGACTACGACCCCCGCATCGTCGACCTCTACGACGGGGACAACCCCGACGGTCCCGACCACGACTTCTATCGCGCCCTTGCCGCGCGCCTCGGCGTCACGTCGATCCTCGACGTGGGCTGCGGCACCGGGATGCTGACCGTGTCGCTCGTTCAGCCGGGTCGGCACGTCGTCGGGGTCGACCCGTCGCCGGCGATGCTCTCCTTCGCCCGGCGCCGTCGCGGGGCCGGGGATGTCGTGTGGGTCGACGGCGACAGCTCCGCAGCCCCGGCGGGACCTTTCGATCTCGTGCTCATGACGGGCAACGTCGCCCAGCACATCCCCGACGTCGCGTGGTCGCGGACCCTCGCCGACATCCGCGAACGGATGCCGGCGGGCGCACTGCTCTCGTTCGAGACCCGCAACCCCGCCGCGCGCGCGTGGGAGGCCTGGGACGACGCCGGTACGACGACGCGCGACACCCCGCACGGCCCGCTCGAAGAGTGGATGTCGGCGACGACCCGTGACGACCGCGTCGTCGAGCTCGTCTCGCACAACCGCTTCCTCGCCACCGGCGAGGTCGTCAGCGAGGTGCAGCACCTCGTGTTCCGATCCCGGTCCGAGATCGGACGCGACCTCGCCGCGGCGGGCTTGGCCGTGGAGTCCGTGTTCGCGGACTGGATCAGCACACCGTTCGACGCCGGGGCTGCGGCCCCTTCCCCGCTGATGGTCGTCGTCGCCCGCGCCAGATGAGAGTCGCCCCCCCGACGAATGCCGACCCGACGCGAATCGTCTTCTCAGCGCCGTTCTCAGCGCCATTCGCGTCGGGTCGCGCGGTCGGGGGGGGGGCTTCGGATCAGCCGCTCTTGCGGCGGAACTCCCGCTTCGTCATCGCGCCGTGCGAGGCGTGCACCGACGAGTCGCCGTCGAGATGTGCTTCGCCTGTTCGGCTCTGCGCATTCTTCTTCTCGAGAGCCTCGCGGAATTTGCGCTTCACATCGTCGGATGCCGCGCCGGTGGGCTTTTCTGCTTCGCTCATACCGTCACGATACGCAGGTGAGGGGGTCGCTGGTAGGCTGGGCCAGGTTGCCCTCCGGCACCCGCTCAATTCAACACTGAGCTCATGGAGCGGATCCGGCAGGAAGCTGGTCCCCTGTGGTGGGTTCCCATCCCGATCGAATCGCGATCGAGGAGATGGTGATCTTCGACTGGTGACCAGCGCAGGCGGTTCTCGCGGCTCTGACCGCGCGCCCATATCTGCCCCCGCTCCTTTGCACGATCTCGTGCGCGAAACGCGCGTGCGAGTCTAAACAAAGAAGGAGAGACCTCTTGGAAGGTCCAGAAATCACCGCAGCCGAAGCCGTCCTCGACAACGGCCGCTTCGGCACCCGCACCGTCCGGTTCGAGACCGGACGACTGGCACAGCAGGCGCAGGGCGCCGTTGCCGCCTACCTCGACGAGGAGACGATGCTCCTCTCGGCCACCAGCGCCGGCAAGCACCCGCGCGAAGGCTTCGACTTCTTCCCGCTGACCGTCGACGTCGAAGAGCGCTCGTACGCCGCGGGCAAGATCCCCGGCTCGTTCTTCCGGCGCGAGGGACGCCCCTCGACCGAGGCCATCCTCGTCTGCCGTCTCATCGACCGGCCGCTGCGTCCGTCGTTCGTCGACGGTCTGCGCAACGAGGTCCAGATCGTCATCACGGTCCTCTCGATCGCGCCGGGCGAGTACTACGACGCCCTCGCCATCAACGCCGCATCGGCGTCCACGCAGATCTCGGGTCTGCCGTTCTCGGGCCCGATCGCCGGTGTGCGACTCGCCCTGGTCCCCGGTCACGGCGAGCACGCCGATCAGTGGGTCGTCTTCCCGAACCAGAAGACCGTCGAGGAGTCGGTCTTCGACCTGACCGTCGCCGGCCGTGTTCTGCCCGACGGTGAAGTGGCCATCATGATGGTCGAGGCCGAAGCGACCGAGGGCAGCTGGAACCTCATCAAGGGCGGCGCCGTCAAGCCGAGCGAGGAGATCGTCGCTCAGGGCCTCGAGGCGTCCAAGCCGTTCATCAAGCAGCTCGTCGAGGCGCAGGCCTCGATGGCCGCGTCCGCGTCGCGCGAGCCGGGCGTCTACCCCGTCTTCCCGCCCTACGCACCCGAGGTGTACGACTTCGTCGCCGAGCGCGCGTACGGCGAGCTGTCGGGCGTGTACCAGATCGCCGACAAGCAGGAGCGCCAGAGCGCCGACGACGCCATCAAGGATCGCGTGAAGGGCGAGGTCGCCGCGGCCGTCGAGGCCGGCCAGCTGCCCGCCTCGGCACTCGGCGAGTTCTCCGCCGCGTACAAGTCGGTCACGAAGAAGATCGTCCGCGGTCGGATCCTCAGCGAGGGCGTCCGCATCGACGGTCGCGGCCTGGCCGACATCCGTCCGCTCGACGCCGAGGTGCAGGTCATCCCGCGCGTCCACGGTTCGGCGATCTTCCAGCGCGGCGAGACCCAGATCCTGGGTGTCACCACGCTGAACATGCTGAAGATGGAGCAGCAGATCGACTCGCTCTCGCCCACGACGAGCAAGCGGTACCTGCACCACTACAACTTCCCGCCCTACTCGACCGGTGAGACCGGCCGTGTGGGCAGCCCGAAGCGTCGCGAGATCGGGCACGGCTTCCTGGCCGAGCGCGCCCTCGTGCCCGTGCTGCCGAGCCGCGAGGAGTTCCCGTACGCCATCCGTCAGGTCTCCGAGGCCCTCGGATCGAACGGCTCCACGTCGATGGGCTCCGTCTGCGCCTCGACGCTCTCGCTGCTGAACGCGGGTGTGCCCCTGCGCGCCCCCGTCGCCGGCATCGCGATGGGTCTGGTCACCGACCAGGTCGACGGTGAGACCCGCTATGCGGCGCTGACCGACATCCTGGGCGCGGAGGACGCGCTCGGCGACATGGACTTCAAGGTCGCCGGCACGAGCGAGTTCGTCACGGCGATCCAGCTCGACACCAAGCTCGACGGCATCCCGTCGTCGGTGCTGACCGCCGCGCTGACGCAGGCCAAGGAGGCGCGTCTGACGATCCTCGGTGTCCTGAACGCCGCGATCGACAGCCCCGACGAGATGGCGCCGACGGCTCCGCGCGTCATCAGCGTGCAGATCCCGGTCGACAAGATCGGCGAGCTGATCGGCCCCAAGGGCAAGACGATCAACTCCATCCAGGACGAGACCGGCGCGCAGATCTCGATCGAGGACGACGGCACCGTGTACATCGGCGCGGTCGACGGCCCCTCGGCCGAGGCTGCTCGCGCGCAGGTCAACGCGATCGCCAACCCGACCAACCCCGAGGTGGGCGAGCAGTTCCTGGGTACGGTCGTCAAGATCGCGACCTTCGGCGCCTTCATCTCGCTGCTGCCCGGCAAGGACGGTCTGCTGCACGTCAGCGAGGTCCGCAAGCTCGCCGGCGGGAAGCGCGTCGAGAACGTCGAGGACGTCCTGGGCGTCGGCCAGAAGATCCTCGTGCGCATCACGAAGATCGACGACCGCGGCAAGCTCTCGCTCGAGCCCGTCGTCGAAGAGGCGGCCGACCAGCAGGGTTCCGCTGCAGCCAGCGAGGGCCCGGAGGCTCCCGCCGAAGGCTGAGTCGCGTGACCGATCGGATGCCCGTCCCCGCTCCGGGGGCGGGCATCCGTCGTCCGGCGGACCGTGATGAAAGAGTTATGCGGAATTCACGGCCCGTTACCGACAATGCGCGCCCACGGGTGCGGCGTGTCCTACTCTCGAAGTGCGCGCCGAGGAGCCGCGTTCCACGGAGTCCTCGGTGCCGATGCGGAGGTGTGTGATGGCGCGGGAACGGGTGGCCCAGGTCGCGCCCGACGGTGCGCCCGCCGGCACCTCTGCCACCGACATGCCCGACGCCGCGGCTCCGGTCCTGCACCCCTCGAGCCCCATCCCGGTGCACGGGGTGCCTCTCGGGGCCGACATCCGGGTCGCTCTCGGCGAGACCGGTATCCGCGTCTTCCCGCTCGTCCTCGGCGCGGCCGAGTTCGGGTGGACGGTCGATCTCACGGCGAGCCATGCGGTGCTCGACGCGTACGTGCAGCGCGGTGGCAACGCGGTCCACACCTCGGATGGCTACGCCTCGGGCCGCAGCGAGCACATCGTGGGCCGCTGGCTCGCCAGCCGAGGCATCCGCGACGACATCGTGGTCACGGTGAGGATCGGCGGCAACCCCGACAATCCCGGGCTGGGCTCGGTGAACCTGGTGCGTGCGGTCGAGGCCTCGCTCGGCCGTCTCGGCATCGAGCGCATCGACGTCCTCTACCTGGATGCCGCGACGGACGCGACCACCGCTCTCGAAGACACGCTCGCCACGGCCGAGTGGCTTGTGGACAGCGGCAAGGTGCGGGCTCTCGGCGCCGCCGGTTACACCGCGATGCAGCTCGTCGAGGCGCGCATCCTGTCGTCGGCCGGCTACCCCCGTTTCGCCGCGCTCGACGTGCCCTACAACCTGTTGCACCGCTCCGAGTTCGACGGCGACCTGCGTCTCATCGCCGGCGCTCAGGGTCTCGCGGTGACGCCCTCCCGCGCCCTCGAGCACGGCTATCTCACGGGCACGCATCGCGACCGGGCCGGACTGTCGTCATCGGTGCGCGGCTCGCAGCTGGCGGCGTGGATGAACCGCCGGGGATCCCGCACGCTGAAGGCCCTCGATCGGATCTCGCAGGAGCTGTCGGTGCCGACCGCCGCCGTCGCGGTCGCGTGGCTGCTCGCACAGCGTGTCGTCACGGCTCCGATCATCAACGCCGGACGGCCCGCGCACGTCGACCAGCTCGTGCAGGGGGTCGGCGTTCGGCTCGGCCGTTCGCATCTCGCGGAGATCGCCCGCGCCGTCGAATAGGGCGGCTTCCGGAACGCTCCGAGCGTGTGTCGGAGGGGTGACGTAGTGTGGATCACGCCCTGTTCATCGTTTCGAATCGAGCTTCTGTGACGCAGTATCTCTACCTCGTGCGCCACGGAGAGCATCAGGACGCCGAGCACGGACTCGAAGACGGCCCGCTCTCCCCGCGCGGTCGCCGCCAGGCCGAACTCTTGGCCGATCGCATCTCCGGCGTCCCTCTCGACGCCGTGTGGCATTCGCCCCTCGAGCGCGCACAGGAGACCGCGCGCGCCGTCGCGAAGCGTCTGCCCTCGCTCGCGCCGCGCGCCTCGTCGCTGCTCTTCGACTGCGTCCCCACGGGCATGACTCCCGAGACCCCGGCGGTCTACGAGCCGTTCTTCGGGTCCTACACCGAGGCCGAGACCGAGGCGGGTGCCGCGCAGATGGCGGACGCCGTCGGCGAGTTCCTCGCCCGCAAGCCCGACACCCACGAGCTGCTCATAACGCACAACTTCGTGATCGCCTGGTTCGTCCGCGAGGTGCTCCAGGCCCCCGACTGGCGCTGGTTGACGATCAACCAGGCCCATTGCGGGCTGACCGTGCTCGCACAGCGTCCCGGCCGTCCGTGGACGATGGTGTCGCACAACGACCTCTCGCACCTGCCGGTCGAGCTGCGGACCGGCCTTCCCGACATCCTCCCCGTCTGACCCGCGGCGCCCGCGCCGATTGGACGCGGCGCGCGCGGAGCCGGAGAATCGACCGGTGCTCGATGGTCCTCTGCTCGCCGAATGGCTGCCGGTCTCGATCTCCGCACTGATCTTCCTCATCGTCGCCGCCGGCGTCGCGGGATGGGTCGATGCCGTCGTCGGCGGGGGAGGGCTCATCCAGCTGCCGGCGCTCGTCATCGGCGTGCCGAAGGATGTCGCGACGCCCTTCATCCTCGGCACGAACAAACTGTCGTCCTTCGCCGGCACCCTCTCGGCGAGCTGGGTGTACCTCCGTCGCATCCGCGTGCAGCTCGTGCTGCTCGTCCCGCTCGTCGGAGGAGCCTTCGCAGGTTCCGCGGTGGGCGCGGCGCTCTCGCGCTACGTCCCGCGCGAGCTGCTGACGCCCATCGTGCTCGTCGCCGTCGTGGCGGTGGCCGTGTACACGCTGCTGAAGCCGAAGATGGGCCTCCACCATGAGCCGCGGCACGAGTCGCGCGCCGCCGTCATCTGGCGTTCGGCGGTGATCGGCGTCGGCGTCGGCTTCTACGACGGCATCCTCGGGCCCGGCACCGGGTCGTTTTTCGTGATCCTGCTGGTCGCCGTGCTCGGCTACGGCTTCCTGCAGGCGAGCGTCAACGCGAAGATCGCCAACCTGACGACGAATCTCGCCGCTCTGCTCGTGTACGGCGTCCACGGCGAGATCCTGCTGCTGCTCGGCGTCGTGATGGCGGTGGCCAACATGACCGGCGGATTCATCGGCGCACGGATGGCGACGAAGAACGGCAGCGGCTTCGTCCGGATCGTCTTCCTGGTGGTGCTCTCGATCCTCGTCGTGAAGCTCGCCTGGGACACCTACGTCCAGTTCGCCGCCGCGTAGGCTGGCTTCATGACCACGCGCGTGGCCCTCGTGGGCGGCACCGGCAAGCTCGGCGGCATCATCAAGGACGTGATCGACGCCTCCGACGGTTTCGAGGTGTCGACGCTCCTCACCAGCCGCAGCAGCCTCGACGAGCTCGACGGTGCCGACCTGGTCGTCGACGCGTCGACACCCGCGGTCTCGACCGACGTCGTGCGCGCGGCCGTCGAGCGCGGCATCAACGTGCTCGTCGGCACCTCGGGCTGGTCGCAGGAGCGCATCGCGCAGATCCGACAGTCGGTGGATGCCGCCGGCGTCGGCGTCGTCATCATCCCCAACTTCTCGCTCGGCTCCGTCGTCGGCACCGCCCTCGCCGCGGCCGCCGCGTCGCTGTTCCCCTCGATCGAGATCGTCGAGACCCATCGAGAGACGAAGGTCGACTCGCCGAGCGGCACGGCGGTCCGCACCGCGGAGCTCATCGCCGCCGCGCGCGCGGACGTCGGCCCCGTCGAGTCGCCGCACGCCGACCAGCGGGCGCGCGGGCAGAAGGTCGCGAGCGTCCCCATCCACTCGCTGCGCCGCCCCGGGGTGATCGCCCGCCAGGAGACGATCCTCTCGGGCCCGGGCGAGGCGCTGTCGATCGTGCACGACACCGTCGAGCCCGCACGCGCGTACGAACCGGGTATCCGCATCGCGCTGGATGCCGCGCGCACCGCCCGTGGGATCACGGTCGGCCTCGACAGCTTCGTCGACATCGGTATCCGGCCGCGCTCGGCGCGGAGCACCGCCGCCCCCGGTGACGAGGGCGACGTTCCCGGCCAGGTCGCGCGCGTCACCGGAGCATGAGCACCCGCATCCTGGCGTTCGCGATGGCGGCGCTGCTCGCGTTGTACATCGTGTTCGTCGCCCAGCGTGCGGTTCTGCTGATGATGTCGGGGGAGCCCGTCGGGGTGATCATGGGCGTCGCCCTCGTCGTCCTTCCCGTCGTCGCGGCCTGGGCGCTGTGGCGCGAGCTCGCCTTCGGCGCCGGCGCGTCGCGCCTCGGAGCGCGGCTCGAGCGCGACGCCGGGCTTCCCGCCGAGGCGATCGACGTGTCGCCGAGCGGCCGTCCGGACCGCGCGGAGGCGGACGCGCTGTTCCCGCGTTACCGCGAGGCGGTCGAGACGGCACCCGACGACTGGCGTGCCTGGTTCCGCCTCGGGCTGGCTTACGACGGTGCCGGAGACCGCCGGCGGGCGCGCCAGGCGGTGCGCACCGCCATCGCGCTCGAACGCGCTGAGCGGCGCGGCTGACCCGTCAGGCCGCAGCGCCGCTCGACGCCCGTGTCACCGCGGCGGTACGACCGCCCGGATGGCGTCCTCGACGCGCTCGTGCGTGAACGTGAAGCCGGACTTCTCGAGCACGGCTGGCGCCACATCGGTGTCGTTCGTCAGAAGCGCCTCCGTGGCGTCCCGTCCGAGGACCAGTCGGAGGGCGAACTCCGGCGCGCGGACGAGGTAGGGGCGGTTCATGCGCATCGCCAGGGCGAAGCCGAGGTCGTTCGCCGTCGCCCGGGTCGGACCGGTCAGGTTGACGGGACCGGTGACGTCGGCCTCGATGAGGTGCCGGATGGCAGCGACCTCGTCGACCAGCGAGATCCAGGGCCACACCTGGGTGCCGCGACCGATCGGACCCGACAGGCCCGCTCGTGTCAGCAGCATGAGGGGCTTGAGAACCCCCTCGGGGTGCACGATCGGCGCCGTGCGCAGCAGCACCACGCGGGCGTGCTCCCGAGCGCTCAGCGCGGCGGCCTCCCATTCGCCGCAGAGGTCGGCGAGGAAGGTGTCGCCGCGCGGCGCCGTCTCGTTCATGCGGACGCCCGGCCGAGTCGGATAGTAACCCACGGCGGACGACGACAGGAAGACGGGAGCGTCGCGACCGAGCGCACGCACCGCCGTGGCGAGCGTCTCGGTCGGGAGAAGACGCGACCAGACCAGCTCGTGCTTGTAGGACCGTGTCCACGGGAAGCGGCCGATGCTCGCCCCGTTGAGCCCGACGACGGCGCGCGCTCCGGCCAGGACGGTCGGATCGAGCGGACGCTCGCCGGGCCACCACTGCACCTCGTCCGCCGCCGACGGTGCGCGACGCACGAGCCGCACGACCTCGACGCCGTCGGCGCGGAGGTCGTCGACGAGGGCGCGTCCGATGAGGCCGGACGCGCCCGCGACGACGACGCGACTCGTCGAGCCCTGATCAGCCAAGCGTCGCCTCGAGCGTGATCTCGATTCCGGCGAGGGCTGCCGAGACGGGGCATCCGCTCTTGGCCTCCTGTGCCAGCCGATCGAAGTCCTCCGCCGACAGGCCCGGGACGACAGCGTTGACGTTGAGATGCGAACCGGTGATGCCGGTGCCGGGGATGAAGGTGACGGATGCCGTGGTCTCGACCGACTCCGGCGGCGTACCGTTCTCGGCCAGCGCGTGGGAGAGGGCCATCGAGAAGCACGAGGAGTGCGCGGCGGCGATGAGCTCCTCGGGAGTCGTGACGGCGCTCGAGCCCTCGCTGCGAGCCTTCCAGTTGACCTCGAACGGGCCCTGATTCGAGCTCTCGAGGGCGATCTGGCCCGATCCCTCCGTCAGGCTCCCTTTCCAGCTGGTGGTTGCTTCGCTCGTGACGCTCATGACTCTCCTCTTCGGGTCCGGCACGTGGTGTGCCGTGTCGAGACGGCGCGGTATGCGCTCGGGACGAGCCTAGGTCGGCCCGATGCATGCGGGAACGTCTTGACAGGCCCCGCACACGGGCTCCGAGAGGACCTCGGGCGCTGGTCTCAGACGGACGCCGACTGCGACCGCAGCCGCAGGATCTCCAGTTGCACGACATCCCGCCGCGGCGCGCCCCCGAAGCGGGTGCGTACGACGCCGCGCCCGTCGAGCACGAGCGTCGTCGGGGTCTGCGCGATCTGGAACCGTCGCGCGATGTCCGGACGGTCGGTCACATCGATGTCGAGGTGCGCCACGTCGTCGCTGTCACGAGCCATCTCGGCGAGCGTGCGGTGCACGGCGGGGCACCGCTGGCAGGTCTCCGTGCTGAATTGCAGGAGCGTCGCCGTGCGACCCAGCGCGTCGGGGGCGGCGCCGAGCCGCCGAGGATCGACCACGTCGAAGCGGGGGACCGGGTAGGGGCGCGAGGCGCGCCGGCGGAGGACGATGCCGACGGCGCCTGTGACCGCTAACAGTCCGGCCAGGACGACGGCGACCGCCACGAGTTCCACAAGACCCCACGATAGACCCCTCTCGACGGCGGGCAGCACGCGGGCACCGGGGTAATCTGAAGCGGTGAGCGACGCCCAGCAGACCCCGAATCCCGAGATCGAGTTCCGCAGCGACGTGACGGTCGAGCTCGTGCGATCGAGCGCCGCGGACTCCGACGTGCTCTTCGCGGCGCGCGTGTCGACGCAGGGCGAGCAGACCCTCGATGCCGCGGCCGCCGGCACCGAGGCATCGGGCCGCGATCGCGGGCTCATTAACTACCTGATGCGCGACCGCCACGGCTCTCCGTTCGAGCACAACTCGATGACCTTCTACGTGCAGGCGCCGATCTTCGTCTTCCGCGAATTCATGCGCCACCGAATGGCGTCGTACAACGAGGAGTCCGGGCGATACCGCGAGCTGCGCCCCGTCTTCTACGTCCCCGGCCGCGAGCGCAACCTGAATCAGGTCGGCAAGCCGGGCGCCTACGAGTTCCTCCCCGGCACCGATGAGCAGTTCGCCGTCGTCGACCAGAGCACGCGCGCGGCGTCGACCCAGGCGTACGAGGCCTACCGCACGATGCTCGCGGCGGGCGTCGCCCGCGAGGTCGCGCGCATCGTGCTGCCGCTGAACATCTACTCGTCGATGTACGTCACGGTGAACGCCCGTTCGCTCATGAACTTCCTCTCGCTGCGCACGAAGGTTGAGGGGACGCACTTCCCGTCCTTCCCGCAGCGCGAGATCGAGATGTGCGCCGAGAAGATGGAGACCTTCTGGCGCGAGCTCATGCCGCTCACCCACGCGGCGTTCAACGCCAACGGCCGCGTCGCACCCTGACCCCGCGACGAGGCACCGCCGCGCGCCGCGTCAGGCGAAGCGTCCCAGCCTGATCCCGGCGTAGGCGAGCGCGGCGACCGTCTCGCCATCGTCGATCAGACCATCGGCGACGTGACGCAGCGCCTCGGCGAGCGGCATCCAGACCACCCGTTCGATGCCCTCCTCCTGCTGTGACGATGCGGCGTCGTGGGCCGGCGTCAGCTGCCGCGCGAGGAAGACGTGCTCGGGCGCCACGGCGATGCCGTTCAGGGCGTTCATGCGGCCGATGGGCTCCCAGGACGCGGCGATCATCCCGGTCTCCTCGAGCAGCTCGCGCTTCGCGGCGATCAGGGGGTCCTCGCCGTCACTGCCGCCCGCGGGCACCTCGATCGAGAGTCCCGTCGTATAGCGGTCGACCTCGACGAAGCACACCCGGTCGGCGTCGTCCATCGCCACGACGAAGACCGCGGGATGCCGCATCTCCACCACACCGTAGATGCCGTCTCCGGCCGGACCGGTGACCTCGTCCTCACGGACCGAGATCCACCGGTTCTCGTACGCCGTGCGAGTGCTTCGCGTCGTCCAGGCCATCCCGCCACCCTAGAACGCGCTCGCCACCGGACGGGGCCGATACGTCCGCCGGGCGGGAACCGATACCCTGAGAACATGACGCACTCGGGCAATCCCTTCGGACAGGTCCTCGTCGCGCTGGTCACCCCGATGACCGCCGACGGCGAAGTCGACTGGCCCGCTGTCGAGAAGCACATCGACGACGTCATCACCGCGGGCGCCGACGGCATCGTCGTCACCGGCACGACGGGCGAGACGAGCACGCTGACGGACCCCGAGAAGCTCCGCCTCGTCGAGGTCGGCAAGTCGGTCTCGGCCGGTCGCGCGAAGATCATCACCGGCGGCGGCTCGAACGAGACCGCTCACGCCATCGAGCTCTACAAGGCCAGCGAGAAGGCCGGCGCCGACGGCATCATGATCGTCACGCCGTACTACAACAAGCCCACGCAGGCCGGCATCCTGACGCACTTCCGCCTCGTCGCCGACGCGACCGACCTGCCGGTCATCCTTTACGACATCCCGGGGCGCACGGGCGTGCCGATCAAGTACGAGACGATCCTGCGCCTCGCCAAGCACCCGAACATCCTGGCCGTCAAGGATGCCAAGGGCGACTTCAGCGAGGTCAGCCGCGTGCTCAATCAGACCGACCTCATGTACTTCTCGGGCGATGACGCCAACGTGCTGCCCCACCTCTCGATCGGAGCCAGCGGATTGATCGGCGTCACCGCCAACATCACCGCGACGCCCTACCGCACGATGGTCGACGCGGTGAACCGGGGTGATCTCGCGGCCGCCACCGAGGCGCACAAGAGCCTCGAGCCCCTCGTACGCGCCGTCATGACGCACGTGCCGGGCACCGTGAGCGCGAAGTACATCCTGCACGGCCTCGGGCGCATCTCGAGCCCGCGGGTCCGCCTGCCCCTCGTCGGCCCCGAAGAGTGGGAGGCCGCCATCATCGAGGACGAGCTCGCCCTCGTCTCGGGCGTCCCCGGCGCAGATTTCTCCAACTTCCGTCCCGATCGGAACGCCGCCGCCGGCGGTGCGCTGCCCAAGGTGCACGGGACGACCCGCTAGACGAAAACGAACAGGGACGCCGCGCACGCCGGCGTCCCGAGGAAAGCGTGCCAATGCCCACGAACGTCTTCAGCCCGCCCGCTCTCGAGTCCGGAACGCTGCGGGTCTACCCGCTCGGCGGGCTCGGCGAGGTCGGCCGCAACATGACCGTCTTCGAGTACGAGGGCAAGCTCCTCGTCGTCGACTGCGGTGTGCTCTTCCCCGAGGAGCACCAGCCGGGCGTCGACCTCATCCTCCCCGACTTCGAGCCGATCAAGCACCGTCTCAACGACATCGTCGGCGTCGTCCTGACCCATGGTCACGAGGACCACATCGGCGCGGTGCCTTATCTGCTCAAGCTCAAGGGCGACATCCCCCTCATCGGCTCGGGACTCACGCTCGCCCTGATCGAGGCGAAGCTCAAGGAGCACCGCATCCGCCCCTACACCCTCACGGTCACCGAGGGTCAGGAGGAGCAGGTCGGGCCGTTCGACCTCGAGTTCATCGCGGTCAACCACTCGATCCCCGACGCGCTCGCGGTCGCGGTCCGCACCCCCGCGGGGCTCGTCCTCGCCACCGGCGATTTCAAGATGGACCAGCTGCCGCTCGACGGCCGCATCACCGACCTCCGCGCGTTCGCACGCCTGGGCGAAGAGGGAGTCGACCTGTTCCTGGTCGACTCCACCAATGCCGACGTCCCCGGCTTCACGCCGACCGAGCGCGGCATCGGCCCCGTGCTCGACCAGGTGATCAGCAAGTCGCCGCGCCGCGTCATCGTCGCGAGCTTCTCGAGCCACGTGCACCGTGTGCAGCAGGTGGTGGATGCCGCTGCCGCGAACGGTCGCCGCGTCGCCTTCCTCGGTCGCAGCATGGTGCGCAACATGACGATCGCCGAGAACCTCGGCTACCTGAACGTGCCCGACGGCGTCCTCATCGACTACAAGAAGGCGAAGGACCTGCCCGACGACCGCATCGTCTACATGTCCACCGGTTCGCAGGGCGAGCCGATGGCGGTTCTCTCGCGGATGGCGAACCTCGAGCACGCGATCGAGCCGGGGCCGGGCGACACGGTCATCCTCGCCTCGAGCCAGATCCCGGGCAACGAGAACGCGATCTACCGCGTCATCGACGGTCTGACCAAGCTCGGCGCGAACGTCGTGCACAAGGGCAACGCGAAGGTCCACGTGTCGGGCCACGCCGCGGCCGGCGAGTTGCTGTACTGCTACAACATCCTCAAGCCCCGCAACGTCCTGCCGGTGCACGGTGAGTACCGACACCTCATGGCCAACGCGAAGCTCGCGCAGGACACCGGCGTGCCCGCCGACCGCACGATCCTCGCCGAGAACGGTACCGTCGTCGACCTCAAGGACGGCGTCGCCGAGGTCGTCGGGCAGCTCGACATCGGCTTCGTCTACGTGGACGGGTCGACGGTGGGCGAGATCACGGACGCCGACCTGAAGGACCGCCGGA
This sequence comes from Microbacterium sp. cf332, assembly GCF_900102175.1. GTDB lineage: Bacteria > Actinomycetota > Actinomycetes > Actinomycetales > Microbacteriaceae > Microbacterium. The sequence continues at coordinate 932,085 of NZ_FNKN01000001.1, read as the reverse complement.
TCCTCGGCGAGGAGGGCTTCATCTCGGTCATCGTCGTCGTCGACGGCAAGACCGGACAGGTCGTCAGCGGTCCCGACATCCACGCGCGCGGTGTCGCGGAGGACGACGCGGTCTTCGAGGGCGTCAAGCCGAAGATCGCTGCGGCCCTCGCCGAGGCCGTCCAGTCCGGCACGCGCGACAACCACGCGCTCTCGCAGGTCGTCCGACGCACGATCGGCCGCTGGGTCAATCAGTCGCTGCGTCGACGTCCGATGATCGTTCCGGTCGTCATCGAGGCCTGACCCGCGTCGTTCCGCGGTAATGGGGGAAGCCCCGCGTACCGTGGAGGAATGGCCAGGAGCACGAACGCGCCCTCCGGACGCCGCGCACCGGCGAAGACCGCGACGTCGCGCGCCCGCAAGAGCGAACCGACACCCAAGCGGTACGTCGACGAGAGCGAGCGGCCCCCGGTCGTCGCGCGCGCATGGATGGGCCTCGCCCACGCCACGGGCGGGATGTTCCGGGCGTTCGGACCCGAGACGCTCGAGAAGGACCAGCGCCGCGACGGCCTGCCGTTCCTGCTCGTGCTGCTCGCGATCGCCGGCGCGGCCGTCGAGTGGTTCCTCATCGGCACCGAGGCCGGCACGCTGGTCAGCGCCTACACGGTGGGCTTCCTCATCGGGCGCGAGGCGTTCATCATGCCCGTGCTGCTGCTCTTCCTCGCGGGGTGGCTCTTCCGGCATCCCGCCTCGGTCAACGACAACGGTCGGATCGGCATCGGGTTCGGCCTGTTCATCCTCTCCGTGGCCGGGTTCTGCCACGTCTTCGGGGCCCGGCCCGAGCCCAAGGCCGGCGCCCTCGAGCTGAGCGCCTCGGGCGGACTGTTCGGCTGGGCCGTCGGCGAGCCGCTGACCGTGCTCACCGTGTACGGGGCGGCGGCCGTGCTGGGTCTCGTCTCGGTCCTCAGCGTGCTGATCCTCACCAAGACCCCGCCGAACCGCATCGGCAGCAGGCTCGGCGATCTCTACGCCTGGATGTTCGGCGCGGAGCGTCCCGTCGCCGATCCCGACGGCGAGGCCCCCACGGTGGCGTTCTCGCCCAAGAAGGGCAGGAAGTCGGCCCCGGCCGATGACGACGACGCGGATGACGACGACGATGCACTGCCCTGGTGGCGGCGCAACAAGAGCGGCCGCGAGGAGGACCCCGACGAGGGGAGTGCCTCGCAGGACCTCACCGAACTCCTCGGCCCGTCGGTCGACGGCGGTTTCGAGCAGGCCGTGGCTCCGCCGCCCCCGCTCCCCGAAGCGAAGACCGAGGTCATCGATCCGTCCGTCATCGAGCGCGCGGCGACGGCGGCGCGGTCCAGTCGCCCGGCCGACACGGCCGTCCGCGACGACCACGACACCGGCGAGATCGAGGAGCTTCCCGGTCTGACGGGGCTCGGCGGCGACTTCCACGGCCAGCCGCCCGCGACGCCCTACCGGCTGCCCGCTGTGGCGGCACTCGGCGCGGGCACACCCGCGAAGACGCGTTCCGAGGCCAACGACGCGATCGTGCGCGCGATCACCGGCGTCTTCGAGCAGTTCTCGATCGACGCGAAGGTGACGGGCTTCTCGCGCGGCCCGACGGTCACGCAGTACGAGATCGAGGTCGGCCCCGGTACCAAGGTCGAGAAGATCACCGCCCTGACGAACAACATCGCCTACGCGGTGGCGTCGAACGAGGTCCGTATCCTCGCGCCGATCCCGGGCAAGAGCGCCATCGGCGTCGAGATCCCGAACACCGACCGCGAGATCGTCACCCTCGGTGACGTCCTGCGCTCGAACGCCGCGACCACGTCGACGCATCCGATGACCATCGGCGTCGGCAAGGACGTCGGCGGCGGCTTCGTCGTGGCGAACCTCGCGAAGATGCCTCACCTCCTGGTGGCCGGCTCTACCGGCTCGGGCAAGTCGAGCTTCGTGAACTCGATGATCACGAGCCTGCTGATGCGGGCGAAGCCGACCGATGTCCGCATGGTGCTGATCGACCCGAAGCGCGTCGAGCTGACGAGCTATGCCGGCGTTCCGCACCTCATCACCCCCATCATCACGAACCCGAAGAAGGCAGCGGAGGCGCTGCAGTGGGTCGTGAAAGAGATGGACATGCGCTACGACGACCTCGCGTCGTTCGGCTTCCGTCACATCGACGACTTCAACAAGGCCGTCGTCGCGGGCGAGATCCAGCTTCCGGCCGGCAGTGAGCGCGTGCTCAAGCCGTACCCGTACCTGTTGGTCGTCGTCGACGAGCTCGCCGACCTGATGATGGTCGCGCCGCGCGACGTCGAGGACTCGATCGTCCGCATCACCCAGCTCGCCCGCGCGAGCGGCATCCACCTCGTGCTCGCGACCCAGCGCCCGTCGGTCGATGTCGTGACGGGCCTCATCAAGGCAAACGTCCCGTCGCGCCTCGCCTTCGCCGTCACGAGCGTCACGGACTCCCGCGTCATCCTCGACCAGCCGGGCGCCGACCGACTGATCGGCCAGGGCGACGCGCTGTTCCTGCCGATGGGGACGTCGAAGGCCATCCGCGTGCAGGGAGCGTGGGTCGCCGAATCCGAGATCGAGAAGGTCGTCTCGCACGTCAAGGGTCAGGCGCAGCCGGAGTATCGCTCCGACGTGGCCGCGGTCGCGGAGAAGAAGGAGATCGACGCCGACATCGGCGACGACCTCGAGCTTCTGCTCGCCGCTGCCGAACAGATCGTCTCGACGCAGTTCGGCTCGACGTCCATGCTGCAGCGCAAGCTGCGCGTCGGCTTCGCCAAAGCCGGCCGTCTCATGGACCTGCTCGAATCGCGCGAGATCGTCGGCCCCTCCGAGGGCTCGAAGGCTCGAGACGTGCTCGTGACGCCCGAGCAGCTGCCCGCGGTGCTCGCACGACTGCGCGGCGAGGAGCCGCCCGCTTCGGCGGCACCCGCTCGTCCGGGCTCGGACGATCCCGTCGAGGCGCAGTTCGACGGTCTCGAGGTCGTCGACGGCGACGACGGCTCCGAGGATGCCTGGGGCCTCACCGGTCGCGACTGACGGCTAGGCTCGCTCCGTGTCGATCCCCAGGCAACTGCCGAACACCATCACGATCGTTCGCATCCTCTGCGCACCGGTCTTCCTCTGGCTGCTGCTCGTCGACGGAGGCGCCGACGGGGCACTGCGCTGGTGGGCGGCGGTGCTGTTCATCGTCGCGATCGCGACGGACGGCATCGACGGGTACCTCGCCCGGCGCTACCGGATCGTCACCGACCTGGGGAAGCTGCTCGACCCGATCGCCGACAAGGTACTGACGGGCCTCGCTTTCATCGGGCTGTCGCTGCTGGGTGAGCTGCCGTGGGCGGTGACGGTGGTCGTGCTGGTGCGCGAGCTCGGCATCACGGTGCATCGGCTCATCGTCGCGGGCGACCACGTGGTCGCCGCCGCGTGGATGGGCAAGCTGAAGACCGTCGCGCAGGCGGTTGCGCTCGCGCTCGCGCTGCTGCCGCTCTGGACGCTCGTCGGGGAGTGGATCCACGTGGTGAACGGCATCGCCATGTGGATCGCGGTCCTGCTGACCGTCGCCAGCGGCATCGACTACATCATCACGGCCGTGCGCGGCGCGCGTCGCGCACGCGAGGCGTCATGACCGCTCGCGAACACGTCCACGACCTGCCGGACGAGGTCGAGTCGACCCTCGTCTCCGCGGGCCGGCGCACCGATGCCGAGCGCCTGATCGAACGACTCGGCGAGCTCGGCTGGACCCTCGCGGTCGCGGAATCGCTCACGGGCGGGCTCGTGGTGTCCGAGCTCGTCGGCGTCTCCGGGGCGTCCGCCGTGCTGCGCGGCGGGGTCGTGGCCTACGCGACCGAGCTGAAGCAGCGTCTGCTGCACGTCGACGGAGCGCTCCTGGAGGCTCACGGTGCGGTGCATCCTCGGGTGGCACGTCAGATGGCGGAGGGGGCGCGTCTCGCGCTCGGCCCCGGCGGCGAGGCGGCGGATGTCGGCATCGCGACGACCGGTATCGCCGGGCCGGGCTCGCCCGATGGGCAGCCCGTCGGCACGGTTCACATAGCCGTCGCGACGGCTCTGGGCGTCCGCACCGAGAGCCTGCACCTCGACGGCGACCGGTGGCAGATCCGGGCCGAGGCGACGGCTCGTGCGATCCGTCTGGCACTCGACGCTCTCTGAGGAATAGGCCGGCCGTGCTCACGGTTCTTGTCATCGTGCGCGACGCATGTCAACTCTCATCCGACCCACAGCGGGAGCGGGCTAGGGTGACGTGCTGATGAGATACCGTTGTCCACCCGGGACAAGCCAGCACCGCGACGAAGGAGGGGGTCCGAGATGATCTTGGTTCGACAGGAGATCGGCGACGTTCTGCGTGACCTCCGCCTGCAGAAGGGGCGTACGCTCCGGCAGGTCGCCAGCCGCGCGAGCGTGGCCCTCGGATACCTCAGCGAGGTGGAGCGCGGCCAGAAGGAGGCCTCCAGCGAGATCCTCGCTGCGGTGGCCGAGGCCCTCGATGTCCCCATCTCCAACATCATGCGCGAAGTGGGCGATCGCATCTCGGTGCTCGAGGGACTGCCGGTGATCTCGGACGTCGTTCCCGACGACATCGCCGGGCTCGACCCCGACCTGGTCGCACCCGAGCTCTCGCTCCGCTGAGGTTTCCTGCATCGCATGCGTCGCAGTGAGTTCGATCGCGCCGTCGCGGCGGAGTTCGGCGGCCGTGGAGCCGCTCTGGTCGATGATCTGACGCTCGCGCCGTTGGGTGACCGCACCGCCCGTCAAGCACTCGCCGACGGTGAATCCCCGCGTGCTGTCTGGATGGCGCTGTGCGTCGAGGCGGACGTGCCTGAAGGGCGCCGCTACGGAGTCGGTCACCTCGATCCGCGAGGCCGCTGAGCCGACTTTCCCGCTCGTACCGTGTTCGACACGGTCGCGGAGATCGCGGCGTGTCGTCGAATATCCGTTCGAAGACGGCGTAGTGTCCTGCACAGGTGATCTCGATCGTCGGAGATCCCCGGAGTGGAACGGCCTGCCGGCGAATGTCGGAGGCCCTCCCTACCGTGGAGTTCGTCGGTAAGACACCATGCCTTGTCGCAGCGTTCCGGTACCGAACCGGAAGCGCGACAGCCTACAGGCGTCGGAAACGCGAGCATAAGGAGCACGCCATGCCATCACCCGCTGACCGCGAGAAAGCCCTCGAATCGGCCCTCGCCCAGATCGACCGGCAGTTCGGAAAGGGCTCGGTCATGCGCCTGGGGTCCGACGAGCGCGCGCCCGTCGAAGTCATCCCGACGGGCTCCATCGCCCTCGACGTCGCGCTCGGCATCGGCGGCCTCCCGCGTGGCCGCATCATCGAGATCTACGGCCCGGAGTCGTCGGGTAAGACCACGCTCACGCTCCACGCCATCGCGAATGCGCAGCGGGCGGGCGGCATCGCCGCGTTCATCGACGCCGAGCACGCGCTCGATCCCTCCTACGCCGAGAAGCTCGGCGTCGACATCGACGCGCTCCTGGTATCGCAGCCCGACACGGGCGAGCAGGCGCTCGAGATCGCCGACATGCTGATCCGCTCCGGGGCGATCGACCTCGTCGTGATCGACTCGGTCGCCGCGCTCGTGCCCGAGGCCGAGATCAAGGGCGAGATGGGCGACTCGCACGTCGGCCTGCAGGCGCGTCTCATGTCGCAGGCGCTCCGCAAGCTCACGGGTGGCCTCAACCAGACGAAGACGACGGCCATCTTCATCAACCAGCTGCGCGAGAAGATCGGCGTGTTCTTCGGGTCGCCCGAGACGACCGCCGGTGGAAAGGCGCTGAAGTTCTACGCGTCGGTCCGTCTCGACATCCGTCGCATCGAGACGCTGAAGGACGGAACCGATGCAGTCGGAAACCGCACTCGGGTGAAGGTCGTCAAGAACAAGATGGCGCCGCCCTTCAAGCAGGCCGAGTTCGACATCCTCTACGGTGTCGGCATCTCTCGCGAGGGCAGCCTCATCGATTTCGGTGTCGAGCACGGCATCGTCAAGAAATCGGGCGCCTGGTACACATACGACGGCGAGCAGCTCGGGCAGGGCAAGGAGAACGCCCGCAACTTCCTGCTCAAGAACGTCGACATCGCAGCCGACATCGAGAACAAGATCAAGCAGAAGCTCGGCATCGGCCAGCCGGCAGCTCCTGCTGCGGCAGAATCCGACGAGCTCGCGGCACGTCGTCCGGCGTGACCGAGATGGATCCGAACGGGGGCGAGGTCGATCGCCTCGCCCCCGTCATTCCCCTCTTCGGGGGAGCGGTCGAGCGGAACGCGGCGGCCGGTGTCGCGTCAGCCACGGAGCCGGAATCCGGCCGCACGCCGGATTCGCGCTGGCACACCACCTGGACCGGCGGCTCTCGGGATGCCGGCGCCGATGCTTCGGGCCCCCATCCGCGGACTCCGCGGGGACCGGGAGGCCGCAGCGGTGGACCAGGCCGCGGAACAGTGGCATTCGACGACCCGCAGGCTGAGGACCGCACGCACACGGCGGCCGACATCCGGGCGAGAGCCGAACGCACTCTACTCAAGCGCCTCCGCGGCCGCTCGCTCTCGGTGAAAGAAGCTCGCGACGTGCTCCGCGACGCAGAGCTCGACGAGCCCGAGCGTGAGGAGATCATCGCTGAATTCCTCGACAACGGGTACCTCGATGACAGCCGCTTGGCCGAGCAGCTCCTCGACGGCGCGCTCGGCCGCAAGGCTCAAGGGGCGACGGCCATCGCACAGAGTCTCGCGCGTCGGGGGCTCGATCGCGAGGTCATCGACATCGCGCTGGCATCTCTGCCCGACGACGAGCCGGACCGCGCGCTCGAGTTCGCGCGCCTGCGGGCACGCAGCATGGACGACCTCGACCCCGCGGTGGCGCTCCGGCGGCTGCACGGCCAGCTGGCGCGGCGGGGGTTCGGGGGCGCGACGGCGATGACCGCGGCGCGCCAAGCCCTCGACGAGCTCCGCTGAATTGACGGCGCGGTGGCGGGTTCACCCCCACGCGCGCTGAGGCTCGTCGCGCTTCCGCCCGTCGTCGGTCACGAGGCTGCCGAGATCCGCCCGGTTGCGTGCGCTCAGCTTGGCGCGTGCCTGGTAGATGTGCGACTCGACGGTGCGCACCGACAGGAACAGGGCGTGGGCGATCTGCCGATTCGACAAGCCCTGCCCCACCAGCCGGGCGATCTCTAGCTCTCTCGGCGTGAGGACCTCCATCGCGTCGTCGGCCGCCGCGCCGGACGGGGTGCGATTGGCGCGGAGCAACTCCGGGGGGCAGAGATCGAGGCAGAGGTGTGTCAGCGCGGCGCTGATCGACGGCTCGTCGGCGGCGCCGGCGACAGCTCGCTCGGCGCTCGCGACCATCATGTTCGCAACATCGGACCGCACGGACTCGGCGATCGTGCGCATCCGGTCGAGGGCGTCGTCGGCGTCGGGGTGGCCGACCACGACGAGACGGTGCAGGCAGCGGATCTGCAGCATGACGGCGTCCGTCGGTGCCGCGACCCGCCAGGCCTCGGCAGCCCAGTGGTGTGCGTCGTCCCAGCGGCCCTCAGCGACAGCGAGGGTCGCGCAGGTCGCGTGCCGCATGTGCTGGAACAGCGGGCTCGGCTCGGCCGGCGGGTCGAGGGCGTCGAGAAGATCGCGAGCCTCGTCGGTGTAGCCGAACAGCGCGAGACCGAGCGCCGTCTCGAGGAGGATCATGCCCTGCCCCTCGCCGCCGTAGAGCGGACTCCTGCGTAACGCCGCTGCGAGTTCCACCCGAGCCTCGAGGACGTGACCGCGTCGCAGCAGCGTCAAGATCGACGCGACGCCCGCCAGAGCGAGACCCACCCCGCCCGTCTGGACCGCGTACTGCCGCTCGCTGTCGAGATCCGATAGGACATCGGCGTCGTCGACGCCCGCGACCGTGCGCGCGGCGAGGTCGCGACAGCGCGCGCTCAGCATCTCGGCGGCCGACCCTCGACGGCCGCCGGACCGCAGCAGCCGCTCGGCCGACCGCAGCTCACGCCGCATGTCGTCCTGGCGCCCGAGATAAGCCGAGGCCATTCCGGCCAGCAGCTCCATGTCGATGCGGTCCTGCGTCGTCAGTCCCAGGTGGACCCGGAGGCCATCGACGATCGCACGGGCTCGCCCGATCTCGAGCGCGTCCATGGCGGCGCGAGCGGCGGCGAGCTGATGAGCCGGGTCCGCCTCGGTGCCGTCGACGACGGTCGACAGGGGAGCCGGCACGCGCAGCGCCAGCGCGATGGCGAGGGGCATCGCGCGGCGATGAGCCTGCGCCGGAAGCGCGTCCAGGTGCAACTCGGGCGTGCCGCTCGAGCGGAGGACCGCGTGCGCCAGATGCTCCTCCACCGACAGCACCGGGGTGCTCGCGAGATCGCCCGCCCACGTTGCGTACGCAGCTGCCGACGAGGCGTCGCCGTGGTCGTTCGCCTCGTGAGCTGCATCCGCGAGGACGCGCACGATGATCTCGCTCGGCACGTCGACGAGCGCGGATGCGTCGGGGAGCTCCCGCAGCCAGCGCTCCGCCAGCGCGCGTGCGATCGGCGCGCTCCACCAGAGCCCGCCGTCGTGGAGTAGGCGGTCCTGCACGTCGCGGGCGAGATGATCGGCGCGCGCCGCGCCCCACGTGCGCGCAGCCGCTCGCGCGAGGGCGCGATTGGCGGACAGCCGGTGCGCGATCGTGCGGTCGTCGGTCACGAGCCCCGCGCCGCGCAGCTCGTTCAGCACCGAAGAGGGGACGAAGCGCGCGGCATCACCGAAGGTGAGGCCCGGAGCGATCCCGAGGAGGACGAGCGCCCGCAGAGTGTCGTCGTCGAATCCGCGGATGTGCGCCCCGAGCGCGGCAGCGAGGCGGCTGTGAACCGGCACATCATCGATCGCCTGCACCGGGTCGTCGCCGTGGACGACGGCGTCGAGGGCGTGGTCGACAAGCGCCCGCAGCAGCATCCGCGAACCGTCGGCCTGCCACAGGATGGCGGTGCGCGAAACGCCGTCGAACGCGTGTCCGCCGGCGAACTCGCCGAGGAGCTGCGCCCCCTCGTCGGCGGAGAGCCGGGCGAGGTCGAGGCGCTCCGCGACTCCGCTCAGCCACAGTTCCTGGAGGTGGTGCACGGCTGCGGTCGGCGTGTCGCCGCGCAGGCGCGGTTCGGATATCCCGATGAGCGCCGTGGCCTGGCCACGATGGACAGCCCGCGCGATGCCCGCCGCGGACGCCACGTCGAGGTGCTGGGCGTCATCGACGACGAGCAGGACACGGGCAGCGAGGTTGCCCTCGCGTAGCTCGGCCGCGCGAGGGTCTGTCACGGCGGTCACCGCGCCCCACTCGACGTCGGCGAGAGCCGAAGCGCCACGGATGAGCAGTGGCGCGATCGATCGATCGGCGAGCAGCTCGGCGACGCGCTGCACGAGGAAGGTCTTGCCCGAGCCGATGGGCCCGCCGATCACCGTCGACGTGCCACGCGTCAGAGCATCCGTCAGAGCGCGCGTGTCGCGTCCGGCACCCACCACCGTCTCCCGACGGGCTCCCGGAGTTGAGCCTCTGCCCGGCCGCCCCGCGGCGGCCCACCCGAATCGATCATCCATCATGGCCAGACAACCGCCCCCCAGAGACTCGGCCGTATCTGCCCAACCTACTCACGGCACTGGGAGCGGTGCCAGATAGATGCCGCATAGTGACTACCGAGTCCGCACTGAGGCGACTACCGATACGGCGCCGAGCCGGGCGCTGATGGTCACGGCGCGACCCCGGGGATCCGGCGCTCGACCGCGGGCACCGCCGGCGCCGCCGACACGGGCGCGGCGCCTCCCCGTACGGTCGACAGCACGCACGCGGTTGCACGCCCGCCGATGGCGTGGCCGGGCGCAGTGGGCGGGAGGCGTCGCCGTGATCAGGAGGAATGCGTCGTGAGAAGGGTCAGCGAGCGCCGCCGCCTCACGGCGACGGCGGCGCTGTGCGCGGCGCTGGCGACCGGCTGGGGCGCCGGGATCGCGTCGCCCGCATTCGCGGCCGCCGCCCCGTCCGGCTCGGGGACATCGGATGGGCTGACGCTCTGGGCGGTGTCTCTCCCCGTCGCCGCGTCGCGTCTGGCCCCGGGGGAGCCCGTGCACTGGCCGATCACCGCCGACCTCGTCGGGGACCGGCCCGTGGTGCTGGCGGCGGAGGTACGGGCGGACGGTGCGCTGGCCGCACACCCCGCGGGGCTGCGTCTCGGGCTGCGGTCGTGCGACGTCGCCTGGCAGGATACGACGAGCCAGCCCATCTGTCCGTCGGGTGAGCGCACCGTCATGGCGGTCGGCGGGACGGAAGCGGTCGCCGCTCCGCACGACCTGAGAACCGCCACCGGGAGCACGGACGTGCACCTTCTGGTCACCGCGATGCTCTCGGAGAGCGCGCGCTCCGATCCGTCCGCGATGGGCCTGCGCGCTGACGTCGAGCTGACGGTCACCGCCACCGAGACCGACGAGGAGTCGACCGTCGGCGTTGGCGGTGCGCACCCGAGGCCCGGTCTCGGGTCGACCGGCGGCGACCCGCGCATCACCATGACGCTGCTCGCCGTCGGGGTCGTGTGCCTCGTGGTCGCCGCATGGACCCGCGCGCGGCCGGGGCGCGACCGGGGCGGCCGAACGTAGAATGGGACCATCATGTCGTCCCCTTCGAGCGCACCCATTCTCATCGCGCCGTCGCTCGCTGCACGCACCGCAGACGGCCGCCCCCGCACCTACGAGGTGCGGACATTCGGCTGCCAGATGAACGTCCACGACTCCGAGCGCCTGTCCGGATCGCTCGAGAGCGCCGGCTATCTGCCCGCTGATCCGGGCGCCGAGGCCGACGTCATCGTGATCAACACGTGCGCCGTGCGCGACAACGCGGCGGGCAAGCTGTACGGCACGCTCGGGCACCTGAAGTCGCGCAAGGACAAGCACGACGGGATGCAGATCGCCGTCGGCGGATGTCTGGCCCAGATGGATCAGGCCGCGGTGCAGCAGAAGGCGCCGTGGGTCGACGTCGTGTTCGGCACCCACAACATGGGCGCGCTCCCTGGCCTGCTGGAGCGCGCACGACACAACGGCGAGGCCGAGCTCGAGATCCTCGAGTCGCTCGAGACCTTCCCGTCTACTCTTCCCACCAAGCGCGATTCGGTCTACAGCGGCTGGGTCTCCATCTCGGTGGGGTGCAATAACACCTGCACGTTCTGCATCGTCCCGCACCTGCGCGGCAAGGAGAAGGACCGCCGTCCCGGCGACATCCTGAACGAGATCCGCCTGCTCGTCGACGACGGCGCGATCGAGGTCACCCTGCTCGGGCAGAACGTGAACAGCTACGGCGTCGAGTTCGGCGACCGCCAGGCGTTCGGGAAGCTCCTGCGCGCCGCGGGCGAGATCCCGGGGCTCGAGCGCATCCGCTTCACGAGTCCGCACCCCGCAGCGTTCACCGACGACGTCATCGACGCCATGGCCGAGACCCCCGCGGTCATGCCGCAGCTGCACATGCCGCTGCAGTCGGGGTCCGACAGCATCCTCAAAGCGATGCGCCGGTCGTATCGCAGCTCGAAGTTCCTCGGCATCCTCGACCGTGTTCGGGAGCGGATGCCGAACGCGGCGATCTCGACCGACATCATCGTCGGCTTCCCGGGCGAGACCGATGCCGACTTCGAGGACACCCTGCGCGTCGTCGAGCAGGCGCGATTCGCGAGTGCGTTCACCTTCCAGTACTCCATCCGCGAGGGGACGCCCGCGGCGACGATGCCGGACCAGGTGCCGAAGGCCGTGGTCCAGGAGCGGTACGAACGCCTCATGGCGCTGCAGGACCGCATCGCCCTCGAGGAGAACCAGAAGCAGGTCGGCCGCGAGGTGCGGGTCCTGGTGTCGTCGGCAGAGGGCAAGAAGGGCGCTGAGACCCACCGCCTGACCGGCCGCGCCGAGGACAACCGTCTCGTGCACTTCGAGCTGCCTGCCGGCTCCGAGACGCCGCGGCCGGGCGATGTCGTGTCGGTGACCGTCAGCCACGCCGCGCCGTTCCACCTCCTCGCCGACAGCGCCGACGGGGCGCCGCTGCACATCCGGCGCACCCGCGCGGGCGACGCGTGGGATCGGTCGCAGGCGGAGTCCTGCGGGGTGCCCGCACCGGCCCCAGCGGGGGACGGACCGCGACCGGTGTCGCTCGGCCTGCCTCTGCTGCGCGTCGGGGTGTGAGCGCCGACACCGGATCGCCGAGCAGCGCGGCCCCGAGGCTGTGGGCCGTCGTCGGAGCCACCGGCACGGGCAAGACGGGCCTGTCGCTCGACCTCGCGTCCGCTCTCGAGGCTCATGGTCGGCGCGCGGAGATCGTCAACGTCGACGCGATGCAGCTGTACCGCGGCATGGACATCGGCACCGCCAAGCTGGCCCCGGCCGAGCGTCGCGGCATCCCGCACCACCTGTTCGACGTGCTCGCGGTCACCGACGAGGCGGCCGTCGCGTGGTATCAAGACGTCGCACGTCGCTGCATCCACCAGATCCACGATCGCGGCGCGGACGCGATCCTCGTCGGCGGTTCCGGACTCTACGCGTCGAGCGTGCTCTTCGACTTCCGCTTCCCGCCGCGTGATGAGGCGCTGCGCGCCCGTCTCGAGGCGGAACTCGACAGCGAGGGAGTCGGCGCGCTGTTCGCCCGGCTCCGCGAGGCGGATCCCGTCGCGGCCGGGCGCATCGACCCGCGGAACGGCCGACGCATAGTGCGAGCGCTCGAAATGCTGGCACAGGGCGGCGCGACGCACGGGGGAGCGCTGCCTGAGGCGCCCGAGGCCTGGCTGCCGTCGACGCGCATCATCGGAACGGCCATCCCGCGCGATGAGCTCGTGCCGATTCTCGACGCCCGCGTCGACGACATGTGGGCGCGCGGTCTCGTGGACGAGGTCGCGGCGCTGCGACACGAGGGGATCGAGCGCGCCGTCACCGCCGGGCGCGCCATCGGCTACGCGCAAGCCCTGGCCCAGCTGCGGGGCGATGTGACGGAGGGCGAGGCGATCGCCGAGACCCAGGCGCTGACCCGGCGGTACGCGCGGCGGCAGGTGTCGTGGTTCAAGCGCTACGCCGACGTCACGTGGGTCGACGCGCGCGAGGCCGATGCGACGTCGCTCGTGGCGGCGGCATCCGCGCCGGATGAGCGGGCAGCCGGCGGATCAGCGCGGCCGGTGCCGAGAGGAGAGCGACCATGACGATCACCATCCGGGCCTTCGCCCCCGCCGACGAGGACGCCGTCGTGCAGCTGTGGCACGACGCGGGACTGACGCGCCCGTGGAACGACCCGCGTGCCGACATCAGGCGCAAGCTGGCGGTTCAGCCCGAACTGTTCCTCGTCGCGGTCGATCAGCCTGTCGACGGAACGGACGGGCCTGTCGACGGCGCCGCCGGCGAGGTCGTCGGCACGGTCATGGCCGGCTACGACGGGCACCGCGGTTGGCTGTACTACCTGGCCACGGCCCGGTCGCACCGTGGCCGCGGCATCGGACGCACGCTCGTCACCGAGGCGGAAGGGCTGCTCGAGGCGATGGGCTGCCCGAAGGTGCAGTTGATGGTGCGGCCCGAGAACGAGGCGGTGCGCGGCTTCTACGGCGAGCTCGGGTACGAGCCCTTCACGGTGTGGTCCACGGGCAAGCGGCTCGTCGTGGATGGCCCCGGCGGCCCCGCCTAAGCTGGGCGCATGGCGACTCTCGCATTCACCAAGGGCCACGGCACGGGCAACGACTTCGTCATCCTGGCGGACCCCGAGGGTGCGCTCGAGCTGAGTGACGCACAGATCGCCGCGCTCTGCGACCGGCACGTGGGCATCGGCGCCGACGGCCTGCTGCGGGTCGTGCGATCGGCCGCGATCCCCGAGGGCGCAGCTGCCGCGGCATCCGGTGCCGAGTGGTTCATGGACTACCGCAACGCCGACGGCTCGAAGGCCGAGATGTGCGGCAACGGCACGCGCGTCTTCGCCCGCTACCTCTCGGACGCCGGATTCGCCTCGCTCGACGACGGGCTCCGCATCGGGACACGTGCCGGAGTCAAGACGATCACGCGGGCTGAGAACGGCTACGAGGTCGACCTCGGGGTCTGGCACGCCGACGACGGAGACGTGCTGGTGCGCGCCCGCGGTCTCGGCGTCGCCCGTCCGGGCCAAGGCATCGACGTCGGCAACCCGCACGTCGTCGTGGCCCTCGCGGGAGAGGACGAGCTCGATGGGCTCGACCTCACGGCGCAGCCGGTCCTCGAGCCGCGTCCGACCGCCGGGGCGAACATCGAGTTCGTGGTGCCCGCCGAGCCGCTCGTGCAGAACGGTGTGGGGATCATCCGGATGCGGGTCTTCGAACGCGGCGTGGGCGAGACCCTGTCGTGCGGCACGGGCGTCGCGGCATCCGCTCTGGCGGTGCGCCACTGGGCCGGGCCTGCCGCGCCCGATCGCTGGAGCGTCGACGTGCCCGGCGGGACCCTCGGGGTGCGTGTGGTCGTCGAGGCCGACGGCGAGCACGTCCTGCTGTCCGGACCGGCGACGCTCGTCTTCTCGGGCGAGGTCACGCTCGCCGACTGACGCCGGCAGCGATGCTGCGCCGTCAGGGCAGGTCGATCGCGCCGGTCGGCGGCACTCCGTGGCGGCGGACCTTCAGCACTCGGAAGCCCCGGCCGGTGGCGGCCCGCGTCACGCTGTATCCGTCGTCGAACGTCGCCGAGAGCCAGCGCTGCAACGAGTCCGAGCCGAGGTTGCGCTGCACGACGAGCCACGCGTCGCTGCGCTCGGCCAGGCGGGGGATCCAGCGCTGCAGCATCCCGTGCAGCTCGTTCTTGCCGACGCGGATCGGCGGGTTCGACCGTATCGTGCGGAAGGTGACGTCGTCGGGAACATCGTCGGGCAGCACGGCGTTGACGTTATCGAGTCCCAGATCAGCGGCGTTGCGTCGCACCAGGTCGAGAGCCCGCTCGTTCACGTCGACGGCCCAGACCGTGGCGCGAGGCGACGCCAGGGCCAGCGACAGCGAGATCGGCCCCCAGCCGCAGCCGAGGTCGAGGAAGTCCCCGCCGGGCGGTGCCGGCGGAGTATTGGCCAGAAGAACTGCCGTGCCCGAGTCCACGTGGTCAGGGCTGAACACCCCGCCCGCGGTCGTGACCTCGACGGCACGACCGGCAAGGGTCACGCGGATGCGGCGGAGGTTCGCTTCGCTGGACGGGGACGCGCTGAAGTAGTGATCGCTCCCCATGCATCCGAGCGTATCGGAGCCGGACGTACCGGCGGGAGACTAGAATTCACGGATGCCCGGGCACGGGCATCCCGGGAAGAGAGTTATGACGCACACCACCACCCCCGACGGCGACGACGACATCGCGGTGGACCCGGTCGATCGGGTGCTCGCGAGCGCCGAGACCCGCTCGTCGAGCCGCGTCTTCGGCGCCGCCCAGGCACTGCAGGACGCGGCGACCGTCTCGTACGGAGACACCGACGGCGACCAGTGGGACCGCGAGGAGCGCGCCGCGCTGCGCCGCGTGCCCGGACTGTCTACCGAGCTCGAGGACGTCACCGAGGTCGAGTACCGACAGCTGCGACTCGAGAACGTCGTGCTCATCGGCGTGTACCCGCAGGGGTCGCACGAGGACGCCGAGAACTCGCTGCGCGAGCTCGCGGCGCTCGCCGAGACCGCCGGCGCGGTGGTGCTCGACGGCGTGCTCCAGCGTCGACCGCATCCGGACCCCGCCACGTACATCGGACGCGGCAAGGCCGCCGAGCTGCGCGACCTCGTCGCCGCCGTCGGCGCCGACACCGTCATCGCGGACACCGAGCTCGCTCCGAGCCAGCGGCGCGCTCTCGAGGATGTCGCGAAGGTCAAGGTCATCGACCGGACGACCGTCATCCTCGACATCTTCAGCCAGCATGCGAAGAGTCGCGAGGGCAAGGCGCAGGTCGAGCTCGCGCAGCTCGAGTACCTGCTGCCCCGTCTGCGCGGCTGGGGCGAGTCGATGAGCCGTCAGGCCGGTGGCCAGGTCGGCGCCGGCGGCGCGGGCATGGGCTCGCGCGGACCGGGTGAGACGAAGATCGAGCTCGATCGGCGTCGCATCCGCACGCGCATGGCGCAGCTGCGCAAGCAGATCCGAGAGTTCGCGCCGTCACGCGAGGCCAAGCGGGCCGAGCGTCGCCGCAACACGATCCCCTCCGTCGCCATCGCGGGCTACACCAACGCGGGCAAGTCCAGCCTCCTGAACCGACTGACGAGCGCGGGCGTGCTCGTCGAGAACGCCCTCTTCGCGACGCTCGACGCCACCGTGCGCCGGGCGGAGGCCGCCGACGGGCGCGTCTTCACGCTCACCGACACCGTCGGCTTCGTGAGAAACCTGCCGCATCAGCTCGTCGAGGCTTTCCGGTCGACGCTCGAGGAGGTGTCGGGCGCCGATGTCATCGTGCACGTCGTCGACGGGTCGCACCCCGATCCCGCGGCGCAGTTGGCGACGGTGCGCGACGTCATGGGCGACGTGGGTGCCCGCGCGACGCGCGAGCTCGTGGTCTTCAACAAGGCCGACCTCGTCGACGACGATGCCCGGCTCCTGCTGCGCGGCCTCGAGCCGACGGCGCATTTCGTGTCGTCGCGCACGGGCGAGGGCATCGACGAGCTCCGCGCCGCGATCGAGGACGCGCTGCCGTTGCCCGCGGTCGAGGTCCGCGCGCTCGTCCCGTACGACCGCGGCGACCTGATCTCGGCCGTGCACGAGAGCGGCCACATCGTCGCCACCTCGCACGAGGAGGACGGCACGGCCGTGCACGCGCACGTCTCCGAGCGCCTCGCGGCGGAACTCGGTCCCTACGCCGTCTGACCCCGCCCGTCGACCGACCCCGGCGCCGGCTGTCTCCCGGCGCCGGCCGACGGACGCATCGGGAGGCGGAGTCGGATCGGGTCAGGCGAGGTCGACGGGAGTGACGCCCGGGGTCTCGAAGCCGAAGACCTGGCCGAGGAACGCCAGCTCGCTCTCGAGGGCGTGGACGATCGTCTCGGTGCGCCGGAACCCGTGTCCTTCGCCCGCGTACAGCACATACGCGTGCGGCACGCCCTGCGCGACGAGTGCGTCTCGGATGGCCTCGGCTTGCGCCGGAGGCACGACCGCGTCCTCGTCGCCCTGCAGCAGCAGCAGCGGGACGCGGAACCGCTCGGGACGGCTGAGCGGCGATCGCTCGATGTAGACCTGCTCGGCCTCCGGCAGCGGGCCGATGAGCCCGTCGAGGTATCGCGCCTCGAAGTCGTGCGTCTCGGCGGCGAGGGCGCGCGCGTCGCCGACGCCGTAGCGCGAGATGCCGGCGCCGAAGACGTCGGTGCCGACGAGCGCCGCGAGGACGGTCCACCCGCCGGCCGAGCCGCCCTCGATGGCGAACCGCATCGGGTCAGCCAGGCCGTCGGCGGCGAGCCCCCGCGCGGCGGCGGCCACGTCGTCGACGTCGACGATGCCCCATCGTCCCGTGAGCCGCTCGCGGTAGGAACGTCCGTAGCCGGTCGAGCCGCCGTAGTTCACGTCGAGAACGCCGATACCGCGGCTGGTGAAGTACGCGACCTTGCTGTCGGCGGTGCCGCCGACGTGCGAGGTCGGCCCGCCGTGCACCCATACGAGGTACGGGGGCAGCTCGCCGCCGGGCGCGACGACGTCGGGGTTGGTCGGAGGGTAGGCGAACGCGTGCACGGGTCCGTGCGGGCCCTCGGTCGTGAGCTGACGGGCGTGGGGGATCCACGCGGCGTCGACGTCCGGGGCGCCGCCGCGCACGGGGCTCGACTCGCCCGTCGACAGATCGACGACCCACAGGCCGGTCGCGCCGGGCATTGTTCCGCTCACGAGCGCGCGGTCGCCGTGGAGATCGTCGATCTGAAGGCGAGCCGTCGCGGCGAAGGGCAGGGGGACGGCGCCGCCGTCGCGATCGATGACGACGAGCTGGTCGGAGCCATGAGTGCGGACGGCCACGATCCGTCCGTCGTCGAGCGGCGCGTACCACCGGCTGCCGAGCACCCAGAGCCCGCCGCCGGTGTCGGCGTCGGCCGGCGACACCGCGTCGGGGTCCGCGCCCGACCCCGGGTCGACACGGTAGAGGTTCCAACGCCCCGTCTGCTCGTCGATGAGAACGAGGTCGCCGTCCGCCGTCCACTCCGGCTGCAGCGCCGACGTCGCGCCTCCGGCGACGTCGCGCACGAGATGCGGGGTATCGAGGTCGACGATCCGGATGCGGGTGCGGTCCCACGGCATGTCGGGGTGGTCCCACGCGACCCAGGCGAGGCGGGAGCCGTCGGGCGACAGCGCGGGCTGCGCGACGAAGTCGCTGCCGCCGGCCAGCACGGTCACGCCGACCTCGCCATCGGCGGATGCCGCGGCGGCGCCGTCGATGCGGACGATGTGCCGTTCGGGCGTCGCGCCGTCGCGCTCGCGCTCGCGGACGGCGAGCAGGGCTCCGTGCTGCCAGCGGAGCCCGCCGTAGTGGGTGCCGTCTTCCTCGGGCGTCAGCGCTTCGGGTTCGTGCTCGTCCCCCGGCACGACGCGGCGGATGCGCTGGTCCGATTTGTCGACGAAGAAGAGCACGCCGTCGTCGGATGCCGCCCAGGCCCCGCCCCCGTACTCGTGCACGCGGGAGCGTGCGTTCCACGGTGCGGGCAGGACGACGCCGAGCGATCCGTCGCTCTTCCGACGCATCACCGCGACCCGGCCCGCCTCATCCGGCAGCGACTCGCCCCACCAGATCTCGTCGCCGACGAACGCGGCGCCGTCGAGGCGCAGCGAAGAGGCACTCGCCCACGAGGCGGTCAGCGGAGAAGGCCAGGATCCGTAGGGGAGCTGTTGCGACATACCGCCACGCTACGCGAGCGCGGCGTCGGACCGTCGAGGTGCGTCAGACGGCCCGCAGGACGGCGACGACCTTGCCGAGCACGGTCGCCTCGTCGCCCAGGATCGGCTCGAACGCCGAGTTGCGGGGGAGCAGCCACGTGTGTCCGTCGCGCTGGCGGAGCGTCTTGACGGTGGCGTCGCCGTCGAGCATCGCGGCGACGATCTCTCCGTTGTCGGCCGTCGCCTGCGACCGGACGACGACCCAGTCGCCGTCGCAGATGGCGGCGTCGATCATCGAATCGCCGACGACCTTCAGCATGAACAGTTCGCCCTTGCCGACGAGCTGGCGGGGGAGTGGGAAGATCTCCTCGACCTGCTGGTCGGCCGTGATGGGCACGCCCGCTGCGATGCGCCCGACGAGGGGGACGAGCGCGGCGTCGCCGAGGGCGGGCGCGGCGTCGGCGGGGTTCTCGGCGGCGGTGCCCGGGAGGTCGATCAGCACCTCCATGGCGCGCGTCTTGCCCGGGTCGCGCCGCAAGTAGCCGCTCAGTTCGAGCTGGTTCAGCTGGTGGGTGACGCTCGAGAGCGACTTGAGGCCGACCGCGTCGCCGATCTCGCGCATGCTCGGCGGGTAACCGTTCCGAGCGATCGCGTTCTGGATCACCTCGAGGATCGCGAGCTGCTTGTCGCTCAGATTCTTGCGTCGTCGCGTCTGCGGCTTCTCGCTCATCCGCCGGTCTCCTGTCGTCACGCCCCGTCCCCGACCCGATGTCGGAGGTTCGTGGTGGGCTCTCGCTGTCGAAAAGGTAGCCCGATACGCCGGCGACATCGCGGAACCCTCCGCGTGTCTCTTCGATCGGTCTCCGATTTCGACGAGTGGTTGACACCACACAATATCGAAGATACGTTCGGAACCGAAGTTCGCACCCGCCTCTCCCGGCCGAGAGGCGGGGGCGAATCTTCCTACCGCTCTCGAGGAGATGCCATGACCACGATCGATGCCCGACTCATGCCGGCCCCCCGCACCCGTCTGCGCCTGACGCGCCGCGGACGTCGCGTCGTCGCCACGATCGCCGCTCTCCCCGCGGTGGTCGCCGTCAGCTTCGCCGTGCTCTCCGGCGGCGGCGCGCTCGCCTCGAACGAGGCCGGTGCACCCGAGGGCTCCTTCACCACGGTCACGGTCATGTCGGGGGAGTCCCTGTGGTCCATCGCCGAGGAGGTCGCTCCCGCGGCCGACCCGCGCGACGTCGTCGACGCGATCGTGCGCCTGAACGCCCTGGGCTCCGGCCAGCTCGAAGCCGGCCAGACGCTGGCCATCCCCGCCGAGTACACGACCGCGAGCTGACACCCCTTCTCCAGCCCGCGCGTCCGCCGTGTTCGGTCACGAGGTCATGCGCCGCGGCCTAGCATGGGTGGGATGAGCCCGAGTCTGGATGATCTGCCCCTCAGAGACGATCTGAGAGGCCTCACCCCGTACGGCGCCCCGCAGGCGCCGCTCCCGGTCGCGCTGAACGTGAACGAGAACACGCATCCTGTCCCGGAAGAGGTAGCCGACGACATCCTGGATGCCGTCGCGCGGGCCCTGCGAGACGTGAACCGTTACCCCGACCGCGAGTTCACGCAGCTCCGGGAGTCGTTCGCCGAGTACCTCGGTCACGGGTTGACGCCCGACCGCATCTGGGCCGCGAACGGCTCGAACGAGGTCCTCCAGCACCTCCTGCAGGCCTTCGGCGGTCCCGGCCGCACGGCGATGGGCTTCGGCCCCACCTACTCGATGTACCCACTCCTGAGCCGCGCCACCGGAGCGCAGTACATCTCCGGTACCCGCGGGTCCGACTTCACGCTGGACGCGTCATCCGCCGCCGCGCAGGTGGCCGAGCAACGGCCGGATGTCGTCTTCCTATGCGCGCCCAACAACCCGACCGGTACGCCGCTCGGCCTCGACGTGATCGAGGCCGTGTACGACGCGACCGACGGCATCGTCATCGTCGACGAGGCCTACCAGGAGTTCGCCCCGCGCGAGAGTCCCTCGGCGCTGACCCTCCTCGGCGAACGCGAGCGCCTCGTCGTATCGCGCACGATGAGCAAGGCCTTCGCGTTCGCGGGGGCGCGGGTCGGCTACCTCGCGGCCGACGCGACGCTCATCGACGCACTGCGCCTGGTCCGGCTGCCCTACCACCTGAGCGCCCTGACGCAGGCCGCCGCCACGGCGGCGCTGTCGCACTCGACGACGATGCTGCGCATGGTCGACGAGATCGTCGGCCAGCGAGATCGGATGTCCGCGACGCTGGACGCCCTCGGCTACCGCGCGTACGAGAGCTGGACGAACTTCGTCCTCTTCGACGGCGTCGACGACCCGCAGGCCACCTGGCAGGCGCTCTACGACCGCGGCATCCTCGTCCGCGACGTCGGCATCGCGCACTCGCTGCGTGTGAGCGCCGGTACGGAAGACGAGACGACCGCGTTCCTCGAGGCACTGGCCTCGATAGACTCGGAGGCATGACCAGCCCCCGAACGGCCAGCATCCGTCGCGCGACGAGCGAGTCGTCGGTCGAACTGGACCTCGACCTCGACGGGACGGGGATCAGCACGATCGAGACGACCGTGCCGTTCTTCGACCACCTCCTGACCGCGTTCGCGAAGCACTCGCTGACCGACCTCACGGTCCGTGCGAGCGGCGACACCCACATCGACGCGCACCACACCGTCGAGGATGTCGCGATCGTGCTCGGCCAGGCGCTGCGCTCCGCGCTCGGCGACAAGTCGGGGATCTCACGATACGGCGACGCGCTCGTCCCCCTCGACGAGGCGCTCGCGCAGGCGGTGGTCGACATCTCCGGCCGCCCATACCTCGTCCACACCGGCGAGCCCGCGGGCTACGAGCACCACCTCATCGGCGGACACTTCACCGGCTCGCTCGTGCGTCACACGTTCGAGGCCATCGCGTTCAACGCGGGGCTCACGATGCACGTCACCGTGCTCGGTGGTCGAGACCCGCACCACATCGCCGAGGCCGAGTACAAGGCCTTCGCCCGCGCGTTCCGGCAGGCCAAGGCTCTCGACCCGCTCGTGCAGGGCATCCCCAGCACCAAGGGTGCGCTGTGAGCGACGCTGACAGAACCGAGCACACGGCGCCCCTCGTCGCGGTCCTCGACTACGGTTCGGGCAACGTCCACTCCGCCGTCAAAGCCCTCTCCGCCGCCGGTGCCGACGCCCGCCTCACATCCGACCGCGGCCTCATCCGCGACGCGGACGGCCTCGTGGTCCCCGGGGTCGGAGCCTTCCAGGCCGTGATGTCGGCGCTGCGCGAGAGTCGCGGCGACGAGATCATCGAGCGTCGCCTCGCCGGTGGACGCCCCGTACTGGGCATCTGCGTCGGGATGCAGGTGCTGTTCGAGAACGGCGTCGAGCGCGGCCACGACACCGCCGGGCTCGCCCAGTGGCCCGGGACCGTCACGCAGCTCGACGCCCCCGTGCTGCCGCACATGGGGTGGAACACGGTCCGCACCGGCGCCGGGTCGACACTCTTCGACGGCCTCGAGGGCGAGCGGTTCTACTTCGTGCACTCGTACGGCGCCCAGGAGTGGAGTCTCGAGGTCACGAAGCCGTTCGCCGAGCCCGTGCTGACCTGGTGCGACTACGGCACGCCGTTCCTCGCGGCGGTCGAGAACGGTCCGCTGTCGGCGACGCAGTTCCACCCCGAGAAGTCGGGGGCGGCCGGCATCCGCCTGCTCGCCAATTGGATCGGCGCCCTGCCGCGCCACTAGTCTCCCTCTGGTGCGCTCGCGCGGACGAGCGCGCATCCCGACCCACCCTGGAATGTGATGAACGACTTCGCGTCCACCCCTGAACTGATCCTCCTGCCCGCCGTCGACGTCGCCGATGGGAAGGCCGTGCGCCTCACCCAGGGCGAGGCCGGCAGCGAGACGAGCTACGGCGACCCCGTCGAGGCGGCCCTCGCCTGGGCCAAGCAGGGCGCGCAGTGGATCCATCTCGTCGACCTCGACGCGGCGTTCGGTCGCGGCAACAACGGTGCCGTCATCCGAAAGGTCATCAAGCAGCTCAAGGGCGTGCAGATCGAGCTCTCCGGCGGCATCCGCGACGACGCGACGCTCGAGGCGGCTCTCGAGAGCGGGGCGACGCGCATCAACCTCGGCACCGCTGCGCTTGAGAACCCCGAGTGGGCGGCGGACGTCATCGGACGATACGGTGACGCGATCGCCGTCGGGCTGGACGTGCGCGGCACGACGCTCGCCGCTCGCGGCTGGACCCGCGAGGGCGGCGACCTGTGGGACGTCCTCGAGCGTCTCGAGGATGCCGGCTGCAGCCGCTACGTCGTGACCGATGTCACGAAGGACGGCACCCTCCAGGGGCCGAACATCGACCTGCTCCGCGAGATCACCGCGCGCACACCGAAGCCGGTCGTGGCCTCGGGCGGTATCTCGAGCCTCGACGACATCGCGGCGCTCCGCGAGCTCGTGCCCCTCGGCGTCGAGGGCGCGATCGTCGGCAAGGCCCTCTACGCCGGCGCGTTCACGCTGGCCGAGGCGCTGGATGTCGCCGGAGACTGACGACGGCTGCGGCCACGCCGCCGACTCCGCAGGCGTCCCCTGGGAGGGGCGGAGCTTCGAGTCGAATCCGCATGCCGGTGACGACGGTTCGGCTGACGCGGCGCTGCTCGCCGCGCTGGAGGCCTTCCGCGCCGGCACGGGTGATGCCGTCGCGGTGGTCGAGGCCTACCGTTCCGCCCGTCTGCTGATCCCGCTCGTCCCGGAGAAGGGCGACGAGGGAGTCGGTCCGACGGGCCTCCGCGTCGACAAGACGCAGGAGCTCTCGATCGTGACCGTCGCTGCGCCCGA
Organism: Microbacterium sp. cf332; assembly: GCF_900102175.1. Lineage (GTDB taxonomy): Bacteria > Actinomycetota > Actinomycetes > Actinomycetales > Microbacteriaceae > Microbacterium. The sequence goes on along the minus strand of NZ_FNKN01000001.1, from coordinate 908,419 downwards.
CGGCCGGCGCGTGCTGCCGGTCTTCACGTCGGTCGCGGCGCTGTCGCGCTGGGACGCCGTCGCCCGTCCCGTCCCCGCCGACGGCGTGCGGACGGCCATGGCCGCGGCATCCGACGACACCGACCTCATCGTGATCGACCCCGGCTCCGTGACCGAGTTTGTTCTGAGGCGTCCCGCCGTGTGGGCGATCGGTCAGGGACTGCCGTGGGACCCGGCGCCCGTCTCGCCCGAGGTGTTCGGTGCGCTGCAGGCGAGCATCGGGGGGGAACTCGCGGTGCTCGACCTGTCGGTCGCGCCAGGAGACCCCGACGCGCGCATGCGCGGCCCCGAGCTCATCGTGCGGCTGCATCTCATCGACGGGCTGGACGCCGTCGAGCTCGACGCCGTGCTGTCGCGGCTCGCGTCGCGATGGGCCGCGGACGACCGCATAGCGGTGCTCGTCGACTCGCTGACGGTCAAGCTCGTCCGCGGCTCGTGAGAGCCGACCCGCGGGCGGACCCAGCGGTCGGCTCGGCCGGGACGCGTCGTGCGCGCCCCGGCACGCAGATCAGTTGACGGGGCCGGTGAACTTCTCGCCCGGGCCCTTGCCGATCGGGTCGGGGATCGTCGACGCTTCGCGGAACGCGAGCTGCAGCGAACGCAGGCCGTCGCGCAGCGAGCGCGCGTGCATGTCGCTGATCTCGGGTGCACCCGCGGTGATGAGACCGGCGAGAGCATTGATGAGCTTGCGGGCCTCGTCGAGGTCGGTCTGGGTGGCGGGGTCGTCAGCGAGTCCCACCTTGACAGCCGCGGCGCTCATGAGGTGCACGGCGGCGGTGGTGATGACCTCGACGGCGGGCACGTCTGCGATATCGCGCGTCGCGGCGGATGCGGCTCGTTCCTGCTCCTCCCACCGCTGGCGACGAGCCTCATCGTCGGTGAAAGTGCTGTTCTCGGCCGGGTTCGTGTCCACGTGTCGCTCTCTGCTAGACTGTGCGGGCACCGGAGTGTTCTACTCCGGATCGAAAGAGGATCACATCCCACCCGCGCTTGCCGTTCCAGGCTACCGGGTCATGCACTCCGCTCCGTCCGTCTCACCGCGGCCGGGGTAGCCAGGGTGCGGAACACGAATGCCGACGCAGCTGCGTCGTGCGGGGTGGATGCGACGATCTTCCGCCCGGGTCGCGTCCTCGCGTCCCGGTGGCCACCACCGCACGAACAGGAGTTCCGCACATCAGCGATCCCCGCACCAACGACCGCATCCGCGTCCCCGAGGTTCGCCTCGTCGGCCCCGCTGGAGAGCAGGTCGGCGTCGTCCGTATCGAGGTCGCCCTGCGTCTGGCGCAGGAGGCCGAGCTCGACCTCGTCGAGGTCGCCCCGAACTCGAAGCCGCCCGTGGTCAAGATCATGGACTACGGCAAGTTCAAGTACGAAGCGGCTCAGAAGGCCAAGGAAGCGCGTCGCAATCAGGCCAATACGGTCCTCAAGGAGGTCCGTTTCCGTCTGAAGATCGAGGCGCACGATTACATCACCAAGCTCAAGCGCGCCGAGGGCTTCCTGCAGGCGGGCGACAAGGTCAAGGCGATGATCCTGTTCCGCGGTCGTGAGCAGTCGCGTCCCGAGCAGGGTGTGCGCCTGCTCCGCAAGTTCGCCGAGGACGTCGCCGAGCTCGGCACCGTCGAGTCGAACCCGACGATCGACGGTCGCAACATGGTTATGGTCATCGCGCCGCACAAGAACAAGTCCGAGGTGAAGACCGAGCAGAACGCTCAGCGCGCCGCCAACAAGGAGGCAGCGCGTCAGGCCCGCTCCGGTGCCGAGGGCGACGCCGACACGGACGTCGCAACCGAAGACGCCGCTCCCGCCACGGCGGAGTAGCCCCCAGACTCCCGCCTCGCGGGATACACAACGAAGGAAGAGACATGCCGAAGCAGAAGACCCACTCGGGTGCCAAGAAGCGCTTCAAGGTCACCGGCAGCGGGAAGATCAAGAAGCAGCAGGCGAACCTCCGCCACAACTTCGAAGGCAAGCCCACCAAGCGCACGCGCCGCCTGTCGGCCGACAAGATCCTGGCTCCCGGCGACGCAAAGGTCGCCAAGAAGCTCCTCGGCATCTGAGCGCTGCTGCGCACGAATAGGAAACAAACGAAATGGCTAGAGTCAAGCGGGCAGTAAACGCCCACAAGAAGCGTCGCGTCATCCTCGAGCGCGCCTCCGGTTACCGCGGACAGCGTTCGCGCCTGTACCGCAAGGCGAAGGAGCAGGTCACCCACTCGCTCGTCTACGCGTACCGCGACCGTCGCAAGCGCAAGGGCGACTTCCGTCGTCTGTGGATCCAGCGCATCAACGCCGCTGCCCGTCAGAACGGCATCACGTACAACCGCTTCATCCAGGGCCTCGGCCTCGCGGGTGTGCAGGTCGACCGTCGCATGCTCGCCGAGCTCGCCGTGAACGAGCCCGCCGTCTTCGCGTCGCTCGTGGCGACGGCGAAGGGCGCGCTTCCCGCCGACGTCAACGCTCCCAAGGCCTGATCGGGTCTCTGCGTTCCACGCACCACGAAGGGGCGTCCTCCTGAGGGAGGGCGCCCCTTCGCCGTATGCTGACATCGTGCTGGAGAACCCCCGATCGCCCCGCGTTCGCGCCGTCGCCAAGCTGACCAAGCGCAGCGCACGCCAGGAGACCGGGCTGTTCCTGCTCGAGGGCCCGCAGGCCGCGCGCGAGGCGCTCGCATATCGGCCCGAGACCCTCGTCGAGGTGTTCGCGACCCCCGCTGCGATCGAACGGCATCCCGAGCTGCGCGCGAGCGCCGATGCGGCCGGCATCGAGATCGTGACGGCGAGCGAGAGCGTGCTCGAAGCCATGGCCGACACCGTGACGCCGCAGGGCATCGTCGCCGTCGCGCGGCAGTCGCCGACGTCCGTCCGCGACATCTTCGCCGCGGGCCCCCGGCTCGTCGCGATCTGCGAGGAGGTGCGCGACCCCGGCAACCTCGGCACCATCATCCGGGCCGCGGATGCCGCCGGAGCCGATGCGATCGTGCTGACGGGCCGCACCGTCGACCCGTACAACCCCAAGGTGGTGCGATCGACCACCGGATCGCTCTTCCACCTGCCGATCGCCGTCGGGGTCGAGCTCGACGCGGCCGTCGAGCGGGCGCACGAGGCGGGGCTCCGCGTCGTCGCAGCCGACGTGAAGGGCGAGGAGTTCCTGGCTCACCGGGCGACGCTGGCCGAGCCCACCGCGTGGCTCTTCGGCAACGAGGCGCGCGGGCTCGACGACGAGGCGCTCGCGCAAGCCGACCTGGCTCTCCGCCTTCCCATCTACGGCGCCGCAGAGTCGCTCAACCTGGCCACCGCCGCGAGCGTCTGCCTGTACGAGACCGCCTTCGCGCAGCGCGCCGGCTGACGCGTCTGCACAGGCCCTCGTCGACTCGCCAGGAACGGCGGGTCGACGGCCGTCAGCATCCGCCGTTCCTGGCGAGTCGACGACCAGCCGAGGGGCGCGCCGTGTATTCCGATTCTGTTACAGATCAGTGACTCGGTGGGTCGGTGGCTGTCGAGGGCGGGGGAGTGCTCTTAGTGTGACTTCTTATGACGACTCCCGAAAACCCGGCGCCTCCGACGTCGAACATCTCGGTGCGCCGCGGCGACCCGCTCGTGGTGATCGAGGGCGTGCAGAAGCACTACGGCTCGTTCCAGGCCCTCAAGGACATCGACCTGACCGTCAACCGCGGCGAGGTCGTCGTCGTGATCGGTCCGTCGGGCTCGGGCAAGTCCACGCTCTGCCGCACCATCAACCGCCTCGAGACGATCAGCGAAGGCTCGATCTCGATCGACGGCGACAAGCTGCCTTCCGAGGGCAAGGCGCTCGCGGCCCTGCGCGCGGACGTCGGCATGGTGTTCCAGTCGTTCAACCTCTTCGCCCACCTGACGATCCTCGAGAACGTCACGCTCGGCCCCATCAAGGTCAAGGGCGTCAAGAAGGCGGAGGCCGAGAAGCTCGCCCGTGAGCTGCTCGACCGCGTCGGCGTCGGGCACCAGGCCGACAAGCTGCCCGCGCAGCTGTCCGGCGGCCAGCAGCAGCGCGTCGCCATCGCGCGCGCGCTGGCCATGAAGCCCAAGGTCATGCTCTTCGACGAGCCCACCAGCGCGCTCGACCCCGAGATGATCAACGAAGTTCTCGACGTGATGATCGGCCTCGCGCAGGACGGCATGACGATGATCGTCGTCACCCACGAGATGGGCTTCGCCCGCAAGGCAGCCGACCGCGTCGTGTTCATGGCCGACGGTCAGATCGTCGAAGAGGCCGTTCCGGAGCAGTTCTTCACGGCGCCGCGCAGCGACCGCGCCAAGGACTTCCTCTCGAAGCTCATCACCCACTAAGACCCCCCGATCTCCGGGCCCTGCACCGGGCGCGGATGACCCCAACACAGGAGGACCACATGCGCAAGACACGAATCACCGGCGCGTTCGCCGGTGTCGCCATCGCTGCGATCGCCCTGACCGGCTGCAACAGCGGCTCGCCCACCTCGCCCGGCGCCAGCGCCGGCGGCGACGACGCCAGCGACGCTGCGCTGTGGGAGGTCGCTTCCGACGTCTCCCTCGAGGGCAGCCCGACCTTCGACGCCATCCAGTCGCGCGACCAGGTCATCGTCGGCGTCAAGGAGGACCAGCCCGGTCTCGGCTTCCTCGACGCGACTACCAACGAGCGCACCGGCTTCGACGTCGACATCGCTCGCTGGATCGCCGCGTCGCTCGGCTACGACGAGGACAAGATCGAGTTCAAGGCGATCGCGTCGGCCAACCGTGAGCAGGCCATCGTCAACGGCGACGTCGACTACTACGTCGGCACCTACTCGATCACCGACTCGCGCAAGCAGCAGATCGACTTCGCCGGTCCGTACTTCATCACCGGCCAGGGACTGCTCGTCGCCGCTGACAGCGACATCGCCAGCGAGGACGACCTGAACGAGAACACCCGCGTGTGCTCCGCGACTGGATCGACCCCGATCCAGAACATCAAGGAGAACTATCCCGAGGTCCCGACCGAGGAGTTCGACCTGTACTCCGCCTGTGTCGACGCTCTCATCAACGGCACCGTCGACGCTGTCACCACCGACCAGGCCATCCTGATCGGCTACGCGGCGCAGTACCCCGACGAGATCAAGGTCGTCGGCGAGCCCTTCAGCGAGGAGAAGTACGGCATCGGCCTGCGCAAGGGCGACGACGCGTTCCGTGCCCACATCAACGAGCTGCTCACCGACGGCGGCGACGTGTGGCAGGGCATCTTCGACAAGAACCTCGGCCAGTCCGGGATCACGGTCGAGCAGCCCGCGGTCGACGCGTACTGAGTCGCACTGACACCATGACCACGGGGCGGGGACGCGAGCGTCCCCGCCCCGCACCAGCCAAGGAGACGATGTGGGCGTCATCACCGACAACCTCGACCTGTGGGGCGAGGCGCTCGGCAACACTCTGTTGCTGTTCTTCGCCGGAGGAGCGATCGCCCTCGTCCTCGGCACCCTGATCGGCGCGATGCGCGTATCGCCGGTTCCGGTGGCGCGCGCATTCGGCACGCTCTACGTCAACATCATCCGCAACACCCCGCTGACGCTGGTGTTCTTCTTCTTCGCGTTCGGCTACCCCCAGCTCGGGCTGCCGAGCCCCGGCTTCACGGTTCTGGGCATCTGGGCACTCGGCATCTACACCGCGACCTACGTCGCTGAGGTCATCCGCGCCGGGATCAACACGGTCCCCGTCGGGCAGGCCGAAGCCGCCCGCGCGATCGGACTCACGTTCGGCCAGGTCATGACCCTCGTCATCATGCCGCAGGCCTTCCGCTCGGTCGTCCCCCCGATGATGAGCGTCTTCATCGCTCTGCTCAAGAACACCACGGTCGCCGCCGGCTTCTCCGTCGCCGAGCTCGGTGTCATCCGCGCCAACCTCAGCGAGCGGGGCGAGAACGCGCTCACCGTGCTGCTCTGGGTCGCGGTCGTCTTCGTCGTGCTCGTGCTGCTCCTGAGCGCCGTGCAGCGACGACTCGAGAACAAGTGGAGGATCGCACGATGACTTCCGTCCTGTACGACGTGCCGGGCCCGCGGGCGATCTTGCGCAACCGCGTCCTCGGTGTCGTCACCGTGCTGCTGGTCGCCGTGGCCCTCGGCTTCATCATCTTCCGCTTCGCCGTGAGCGGTCAGTTCTCCGCGGAGAAGTGGTACATCTTCAGCTTCAGCAATGTCTGGCTGGGCATTCTGCGGTCGCTCGGCAACACCCTCGCGGCCTTCGGCCTCGCGGCGGTCGGTTCGCTGGTCCTCGGCTTCGTTCTCGCCATCGGCCGCCTGTCGGACCACGCCTGGGTACGCGTGCCGTTCGGCGTCGTCATCGAGGCGTTCCGCGCGGTGCCGGTGCTGATCTTCATGATGCTGATGTACTACGGCCTGCCGACGATCGGCGTCCGGCTCGAGCCCTACTGGGCTGTCGTGATCGCGCTCGTCGCCTACAACGGATCGGTGCTCGCCGAGGCGCTGCGTGCCGGCATCGAGTCGCTCCCGCGCGGGCAGAAGGAAGCCGGGTACGCGATCGGCCTGCGCAAGAGCGGCGTCATGCGCCTGATCCTGCTGCCGCAGGCGGTTCGCGCCATGCTTCCGGTGATCGTGGCGCAGCTCGTCGTGACGCTCAAGGACACGGCTCTCGGCTTCATCATCACCTACCCCGAGCTGCTGTACTACGCCAAGCAGCTCACGTCGCAGCCGGGTCGTCCGATCCTGCAGGCCGGCATCGTGATCGGCGCGATCTACATCGTCATGTGCCTTCTGCTGTCGTGGTTCGCGAGCTTCCTCGAGAAGCGGCTTTCGCGGTCGCCGCGTTCGACCGGAACCGCGGGCGGCGGCGCGGCGGCGGTGGATCCGCTCCACCACCCGGTGGCTCCGACGACCGACACGCAGCTGATCGCCGCGCAGGCGGCGACGGACGGCGCTACGGGGAACGAAGGCGGCGGTTTCGCCGGCTTCGGACGTCGCGGCTGACCGACGACGCTCCGACATCCCTCCCGACGGGCCCCTCACGCGAAAGCGGAGGGGCCCGTCGCCGGTAGACTCGACTCCCGTGTCCGACGCACCCGAGATCACCCCTGACGCGGTCGCCGCGGCGGTGGATGCGGCACTCGCCGCCATCGCCGACGCCTCCACGACCGCCGAGCTGAAGTCCGCCCGCAACGCCCACACCGCGGAGGGGTCGCCGCTCGCGCGCCTCAACGCGCAGCTGCGGTCGGTGCCCAACGAGAAGAAGGCCGAGTTCGGCAAGCTCGTTGGCCAGGCGCGCGGTCGCGTCAACCAGGCCCTCGCGGCGCGCGAAGAGGAACTGGCCGCCGCCGAGACGGCCGCCAAGCTCGAGGCCGAGGCGCTCGATGTCACCGCGATCGCGCCGCGGGCGCGCGTGGGTGCGCGGCATCCGATCTCGCTCCTGCAGGAGGAGGTCGCCGACCTGTTCGTCGGGATGGGCTGGGAGATCGCCGAAGGACCCGAGCTCGAGCACGAGTGGTTCAACTTCGACGCGCTGAACTTCGACGTCGACCACCCCGCCCGTCAGATGCAGGACACGTTCTTCGTCGATCCCGTCGCGCGACACCTCGTGATGCGAACGCAGACGAGCCCCGTGCAGATGCGGTCGATGCTCGAGCGCGACATCCCCATCTACGTGCTCTCGCCGGGGCGCGTGTTCCGCACCGACGAGTACGACGCGACCCACCTGCCGGTGTTCACGCAGTTCGAGGGACTCGTCGTCGACAAGGGCATCACGATGGCGCATCTCAAGGGCACCCTCGACCATGCGGCGCGCGAGTTGTTCGGCCCCGAGGCGAAGACGCGTTTCCGGACCAACTACTTCCCCTTCACCGAGCCGAGCGCCGAGCTCGACCTGTGGCATCCCACCTTCGCAGGCGGGGCGCGCTGGATCGAGTGGGGCGGCTGCGGAATGGTGAACCCCAATGTGCTCCGCGCCGCGGGCATCGACCCCGAGGTGTACTCCGGGTTCGCCTTCGGAATGGGGATCGAGCGGACGCTGATGTTCCGCTCAGACGTGAAGGACATGCGCGACATGGCCGAGGGTGATGTCCGTTTCAGCGAGCAGTTCGGGATGGTGGTCTGATGCGCGTTCCGCTCTCGTGGCTGCGTGAGTACGTCGATGTGCCGGCGGATGCCGCGCCCGACGACATCCTCGCGGCGCTCGTGTCGGTCGGCTTCGAGGAGGAGGACGTCCACGGCTTCGACCTGACCGGTCCGATCGTCGTCGGACGCGTCGTCTCGTTCGAGCCCGAACCGCAATCCAACGGCAAGACGATCCGCTGGTGCCAGGTCGACGTCGGCGATGCCAACGGCGGCGTCCGCGGCATCGTCTGCGGTGCTTCGAACTTCTTCGAGGGCGACAAGGTCGTCGTGACGCTTCCGGGCGCCGTGCTGCCCGGCCCGTTCCCGATCGCCGCACGCAAGACCTACGGTCACGTCTCCGACGGCATGATCGCGTCGGCGAAGGAGCTCGGACTCGGCGACGAGCACTCGGGCATCCTGCGCCTGGCCGAGCTCGGTCTCGACAGCGATGAGGACGCGCCGGTCGGCGCCGACGCGATCGCGCTGCTCGGCCTCGACGACGCGGCGATCGACGTGAACGTCACGCCCGACCGCGGCTACGCGCTGTCGGTGCGCGGCATCGCCCGCGAATACTCGCACGCCACGGGCGCCGCGTTCCGCGACCCCGGCCTGCGCGAGTTCGACGAGCTCGAGCACCCCGCCACCGGTTTCGAGGTCGCCGTCGACGATCAGGCTCCGATCCGCGGCCGCGTCGGCGCGACGGAGTTCGCGGTCCGCGTCGTCTCGGGCGTCGACCCGTCGCGTCCGACGCCGCCCTGGATGGTGGCGCGGCTGACGCTCGCCGGCATCCGCTCGCTCGGCATCCTCATCGACATCACGAATTACGTGATGCTCGAGCTCGGCAACCCGATCCACGGCTATGACCTCGACAAACTGAGCGGCAGCATCACGGTGCGTCGCGCGACGCCGGGCGAGAAGCTGACAACGCTCGACGGCAAGGAGCGCACGCTCGACGGCGAGGACCTCCTCATCACCGACGCCTCCGGTCCGATCGGGCTCGCGGGCGTCATGGGCGGCGGAACCACCGAGATGACCGACGCGACCCGGAACGTGCTGATCGAGGCGGCGGTCTTCGACACCGTGACGATCGCGCGCACCGCTCGCCGGCACAAGCTGCCCAGCGAGGCCTCGCGTCGCTTCGAGCGCGGAGTCGACCCGCTGCTGCCGTTCGTCGCCGCGCGCCGCGTGGCCGACCTCATGGCCGAGCTCGCCGGTGGGGCGCTCGAGCCGGTCGGCGGTGCGCTCTTCGGCGAGGTCTTCCTCGAGTCCATCGATCTGCCGCGCGGCTTCGTCGCGGGATTGATCGGCATCGACTACACGACGGATGAGGTCGTCTCGGCGCTCGAGACGATCGGCGCCGAGGTCTCGGAGACGGATGCCGGCTACGAGGTCATCCCGCCCTCGTGGCGACCCGACCTGACCGACAAGTGGACGCTCGCCGAGGAGGTCGCCCGCATCCACGGGCTCGACCGTGTGCCGTCGGTGCTGCCCACGGCGCCGTCGGGACGGGGCCTCACCGACGCGCAGAAGGGTCGCCGTCGTGTCGCGAACGCCCTCGCGGCCGCGGGCTTCGTCGAGACCCCGTCGTTCCCGTTCACGACGCGCGACCGGAACGACCTGCACGGCTCGGCCTCGGGCGAGCAGCTGCCCTCGGTCAAGATCGCGAACCCCCTCGACGGACAGGCGCCCTACCTGCGACGCTCGCTCGTCCCGGGACTGCTCCAGGTCGCGCACCGCAACGTCTCACGCGGGCTGACCGACCTCGCGCTGTTCGAGGTGGGCGCCGTCTTCCTGCCGGAGCCGGGCGTGACGTACGGCACCGAGACGGTGCCGCCGCTCGCCGTGCGCCCGGACGACGCGACGCTCGCCGCGCTCCACGCCTCGATCCCGCCGCAGCCGCGCCACGTCGCGGTTCTCGTCGCGGGCAACGTCGCGCCGAAGTCGCCCAGCCATGCAGCCGTCGCGGCGGACCTCAGCGATGTCTTCACCGCCGTCGCGGCGATCGCGTCGGCTGCGGGCGTCGAGGTCGAGATCGCGCAGTCCCGCCGCGCGGCCCTGCACCCGGGGCGTGCCGCCAGGCTGACCGTCGACGGTGTCGAGGTCGGCTACGCCGGTGAGCTGCACCCCGAGGTGTCTGCCGCGGCCGACCTGGCGGGCCGCGTGCTCGTCGCCGAGCTCGACCTCGACGCGATCCTCGCGAGCGCGGGGGAGCGGGTGGTCGTCGCATCGCTGTCGGGCTACCCCGCGGCCACGCAGGACGTCTCGCTCGTCGTGCCCGCCGAGGTCACGGCGGGTGCGCTCGCGGCCGCGCTGTCTGACGGCGCGGGCTCGCTGCTCGAGTCGCTCCGCCTCGTCGACGACTACCGCGGTGCCGGTGTCCCCGAGGGATCCAAGAGCCTGACGTTCGCGCTGCGCTTCCGGGCCGACGACCGCACGCTCACGGCGGCTGAGGCCAGCGAGGCCAAGCTCGCGGGTGTCGCGGTCGCCGCCGAGCGCCACGGCGCCGTCATCCGCGACTGACGAGCGGATTGCGTCGTTCGGGCGCAGTTCCGGATGTGGCGGGTGAGAACATCCGCGCCTCACGTCGGGAACTGCGCCCGACGTGTTCCGCGCGCTGAGCGACGGGTCTCGGTCCATTCAGCGTGAGCCCCAGTTCCACGCGGGCACGTCGAGAAGGCCCTGGCCGCGGACGAGCGTCTGAGCATCGGAGCGTTCGAGCTCGACGCGGGCGGGAGCGGGCAGCGCGTCGACCAGCACGTCGGCGTGCGACACGGTCATGACCTGGGTGCGCTCGGACGCGGCACGGACGAGAGATGCCAGCGGCTGCAGGAGCGAAGGATGCAGGCTCGCCTCGGGCTCGTTCAGCACGAGGAGCGGCGCCGGGCGGGCGGGCAGCAGCGCCGCGCACAGCAGCAGGTAGCGCAGGGTGCCGTCCGAGAGCTCGGCGGCATCGAGTGGCCGGAGCAGCCCCGGCTGTTCGAGGGTGAGGCGGAACAGCCCCTCGGTCGCGGCGATGCGCACACGGCTCCCCGGGAACGCGTCGTCGACGGCCCGGTCGAGAGCGGCGCCCTGCCCCGCGTCGACGATCGTCGCCCAGGTCGCGGCGAGGTTCGCACCGTCATGGGCCAGCGTGTGACTGCGCGTGCCGACCTGCGGCATCCGTGCGGGGGCGTCGAGATCGACCCGGAAGTGGTCGTAGAAGCGCCAGCCCGACATCGCCCGGCGCAACGCGAGCAGCTCGGGCGCAGCGTCGCCGTCGGCCAGGTCGGTCACGATGCTCTCGTAGGGGGCGAGTTGCTGATCGAGCATCGTCCAGGCGTCGTCGCGCACCCGCGTGAGCTGACGCGTGCGGTCGATGAGCAGCGTCGCCGGCTTGGCGATCGGCCCGGCGAACACCTGTTCGCGCTTGATCTCGGGGTCACGGGCGAACGGGTTCGTCTGCTCCGCCTGGGGGATGCCGAGGTCGATGAGGTAGCCGAGCTCGTCGGAGGCGTAACCGAGCTGCACGGCGATCGGCTTGCGCCGGACCGTCCCCTGGCTGCCGCCGCCCTCGGGACCGGCCCACAGCACCGACGGCAGCCCGCCTTCGCGCGCGAGCGCCCCCACGATGTCGCCGCGCGCAGCGGACGCGAGCAGACGCAGCGCGCGGTACAGGTTCGACTTGCCCGACCCGTTGGGTCCGGTCACGACGGTGAGGTCTCCGAGCGGCAGGACGACGTCGCGCAGCGAGCGGTATCCCGAGACGGCGAGGGTGCGCAGCATCCCTCCACCTTGGCAGGGCGGTCCGACACCGCCCCGTGCGAGCCGATAGGGTCGGGGCCGTGAGCGAGATCCCAGACAGCGTCACCCCATCGTCCGTCACGGCAGACTCCGCGCCCGCCCTCGAGCTGGCGGGACTGGTCAAGCGATTCGGCCAGAAGACCGCCGTCGACGGCATCGACCTGACGGTTCCCGCGGGGTCGTTCTACGGCCTCGTCGGCCCGAACGGGGCGGGCAAGACGACGAGCCTGTCGATGGCCACAGGACTCCTGCGACCGGATGCCGGCTCCGCCCGCGTCCACGGCATCGACGTGTGGCGCGACCCGGTCACCGCCAAGCGCACGATCGGCAACCTGGCCGACGGCGTGCGCCTGTTCGACCGCCTCACCGGCGAGCAGCTCATCACCTACACCGCGATGATGTTCGGGCTGCCGCGCCCGGAGATCGCGCCGCGCGTCTCGGACCTCCTCGACCTCATGGACCTGCGCGCCGCAGCCGGCACCATCGTGGCCGACTACTCGGCGGGCATGACGAAGAAGATCGCCCTCGCGTGCGCCCTCGTCCACGCGCCTCGGCTGCTCGTGCTCGACGAGCCGTTCGAGTCGGTCGACCCGGTGTCGGCCGCGAACATCGAGGACGTCCTGCGCAGCTACACGACCTCGGGCGGCTCGGTCATCGTGTCGAGCCACTCGATGGACCTCGTGCAGCGCATGTGCGACCACGTCGCGGTGATCGCGAACGGCCGCGTGCTCGCAGCCGGAACCATCGACGAGGTGCGCGCGGGCGAGAGCCTGCAGGACCGATTCGTGTCGCTCGTCGGCGGCCGCCACCAGTCGGAGGGGCCGCAGTGGTTGCGACAGTCCTGAAGCTGCGTTACCGCGTCCTCGGCAACACCCTCGCGCGGCGCCCATGGCAGCTGGTCGGCTTCATCCTCGGCTCGCTCTGGGGGCTCGGCATCCTGACCTCCCTCATCGTGGGGCTCGTGGCCCTCTCGGTGTTCGAGAACCTCGAGGCCGCGACCGTCGTGGCGATCCTCGGCGGCTCGCTGCTGCTCCTCGGCTGGCTCGTCGGCCCGATCGTCGTCGCGGGCCTCGACACCACCGTCGACGCCGTGCGCCTCGCACCGTTCCCGCTGACGCGCCGCCAGGTGATGCTCGCCCTCGCCGGCGCCGGGATCACCGGCATCCCCGGCATCATCACGACGTTCGCAGCGCTGGCGACCCTCATCGTCTGGATCCGCTGGCCGCTGGCCGCGGTCGTGGCGGTGCCCACCGTGCTCATCGGGGTGCTGACCTGCGTCCTCGCATCGCGCCTCATGGGCGAGCTGTCGGGAGGGATGGGCGGACGACGGTCGCGCGAGATCATCGGCACGATCGTGCTCGTCGTGCTCATCATGACCGGACCGATCCTGAGCGGTATCGCCGCCCTCCTCGGTCAGGCGGGCGGCGACCTCTGGTCGCGGTTGCAGCAGGCCGCCGCCGTCCTCGCCTGGACACCCCTGGGAGCGGCGTGGTCGGTCGCGCCGAGCGTCGCCGCAGGGGAGTGGCTGCCGGCCCTCGCCAGCGCGGCCATCGCCGTCGCGACCCTCGTCGTGCTGTGGATCGTGTGGGATCGCGTCATCGAGACCGCGGTCTCGTCGCCCCGCCAGCGGGCGACCCGCACCGTCGCCGCCGGCAAGCTCGGGCTGTTCGGCGTCATGCCGACCGGGGGCGTGGGCGCGACCTGGGCCAGGTCGCTCTCGGGGTGGCTGCGCGACCCGCGCTATCTGCGCCAGCTGCTCGTCATCCCGCTGTTCCCCGTGCTGTTCGCCTTCACCGGCGGCATCGACGGATTCATGTTCCTCGTCTCGCCGGTGCTCGCCGCCCTCGTGATGGCCGCCGTCAGCTACTCCGACGTATCGTTCGACGGCACGGCCTTCGGCACGACGCTCGCCACGGGCATCTCCGGGCGCGCGGACCGGCTGGGACGGGTGCTGGGCGCGGCGTGCGTCGGTGTGCCCCTCATCCTGCTGCTCGCGATCGCCACGGCCGTCGTGTCGGGCGATGCCGGCCACCTGCCGGCCGTGACGGGCGCCGCGCTCGGCGTGCTTCTCGCGGGCTACGGCGTGTGCGCGGTGTCGTCGGCGCTCATCGTCACCCCGGTGCCCGCACCGGGCGACAGCCCGTTCAAGAGCACGCCCGGCCGCAACTCCATCGCGGGCCTGTTCGTCTTCGTCGTGTGGGCGGCCGTGGTCGTGCTGTCGCTGCCGTCGCTGATCCTCGCGATCGTCAACGCGGTGACGGGTGTGCAGACGTGGGGCTGGGCATCCCTCGCCGTTGGCATCGTCTTCGGCGGCATCGTCACCGCGGTCGGTGTGATCGTCGGCGGACGGACGCTGCAGCGCACCGGTCCCGACCTGCTCGTTCGGATCAAGGCGTTCCCGACCTGATCGAGCGCAGAGCCGCGCCCGAAGCGGGTGCGCTCGCGGTCGAGCCCGGCGCGCGGGATTTGGCGGATGCGGCATCCGCCCGCTACTGTCGGCGCATGTCTTCGGCCCCGCAGCGCACCGTCACGGTGCTTCGCGCGCGCCGACGTCTGGGCGACCGCCGACGTTAGGCGACCCTGCACGCTCCCGCATCCGCGGTCGAGCGAGTGGTGTCGCCGCCGCCGGTCCCCGTCGCCGCAGAGGCGACGCCATCCCAGACAATAAGGTGGAAGTCATGCCACTCTCCGTCGCCGTCTCCGGCGCATCCGGATATGCAGGAGGCGAGATCCTGCGCCTGCTCGCCGCTCATCCCGACGTCGAGATCCGCACGGTCACCGCGCACTCGAACGCCGGTCAGCCGCTCGTCGACCATCAGCCGCACCTGCGATCGCTGCGCCACCTGACGCTGCAGCCCTCGACGCCCGAGGTGCTCGCCGGCCACGACATCGTCTTCCTCGCGCTCCCGCACGGTCAGTCGGGGCAGTACACCGACGCGCTCGCCGAGACGTCGCTCGTGATCGACGCCGGCGCCGACCACCGACTGACCTCGTCCGCCGACTGGGACGCCTTCTACGGCGGAGAGTTCCACGAGCCGTGGACCTACGGCGTGCCCGAGCTGCTCATCGGCGACGGCGCCAAGCAGCGCGGGAAGCTCGTCGGAGCCTCGCGGATCGCGGCGCCCGGCTGCAACGCCTCGACCGTCGCCCTGAGCCTGGCGCCCGGTGTGGCGGCGGGCGTCATCGATGCGAGCGACATCGTGAGTGTCCTCGCTGTCGGGCCTTCGGGCGCGGGCAAGAGCCTCAAGACGAATCTCCTCGCCGCCGAGATCCTGGGGTCGGCGAACCCCTACGCCATCGGCGGTACCCACCGGCACATCCCCGAGATCCGGCAGGCCTTGCGGGGCGCGGGCGCGGCCGGCGACATCCGCATCTCGTTCACCCCCGTGCTCGTGCCGATGTCGCGCGGCATCCTCGCCACATCGACGGCCCCCATCGCAGACGGGGTCACCGACGCGCAGATCCGCGAGGCGTGGGAGAGCGCGTACGCCGACGAGACCTTCGTGCAGCTGCTTCCCGAGGGCTCCTTCCCGCGGACGGCAGACGTCACCGGCGCGAGCACGGCCCTGATGGGGCTCGCGATCGACCGTGCCGCCGGACGCGTCGTCGTCGTCACCGCCGTCGACAACCTCGCCAAGGGCACCGCGGGTGCCGCCATCCAGTCGATGAACATCGCCCTCGGTCTCGCCGAGACTACGGGCCTGACCGTGAACGGAGTCGCCCCGTGAGCGTCACCGCCCCCCAGGGATTCGAGGCGGCCGGCGTCGTCGCGGGACTCAAGTCCACCGGAAAGCCCGACGTCGCCGTGGTCGTCAACCGCGGCCCGCTCAAGGTCGGAGCCGCGGTGTTCACCTCGAACCGCGCCAAGGCGAACCCCATCCTCTGGTCGCAGCAGGCGATCGCCGACGGCGTCGTCGAGGCGATCGTGCTCAACTCGGGCGGCGCGAACTGCTTCACCGGCAGCTTCGGCTTCCAGACGACGCACCAGACGGCCGAGAAGGCGGGCGAGCTGCTCGGCATCAGCTCCGGAGACGTCCTCGTCTGCTCGACGGGACTCATCGGCACGGGCGACGAGGTTTTCCGGGCCAAGGTGCTCGACGGGACCGCGGCCGCGATCGGAGCGCTGCGCGCCGACGGCGGAGATGACGCGTCGCTCGCGATCATGACGACCGACTCCCGCCCGAAGCGGGCGACGGTCTCGCGCGACGGCTGGACGATCGGCGCCATGGCGAAGGGCGCGGGCATGCTCGCGCCGGGTCTCGCGACGATGCTCGTGGTCGTCACGACCGACGCCGTGCTCGACGCCCAGCAGGCCGACGCCGCGCTGCGCGCCGCCACCCGGACGAGCTTCGACCGCCTCGACTCCGACGGCTGCATGTCGACCAACGACCAGGTGACCCTGATGGTCAGCGGCGCGTCGGGCGTGACGCCGGATGCCGCCGACTTCGCCGCCGCGCTCGCCGAGGTCTGCCACGACCTCGCCGAGCAGCTGCAGGGCGACGCCGAGGGGGCGAGCCACGACATCACGATCGAGGTCGTCGGTGCCGCATCCGAGGACGACGCCGTCGTCGTCGGACGCTCGGTCGCCCGCAACAACCTGTTCAAGGCGGCGATCTTCGGCAACGATCCGAACTGGGGCCGCGTGCTCGCCGCGATCGGCACGACCGACGCGGCGTTCGACCCGTACGACGTCGACGTCTCGTTCAACGGCGTGCGGGTCTGCACGGCGGGCGGCCCCGACCGCCCCCGCGACGACGTCGACCTGACGCCCCGTGCGACGCGCATCCTCATCGACCTGCGGTCGGGCGACGCGGCGGCGACGATCCTCACGAACGATCTCACCCACGACTACGTCCACGAGAACAGCGCTTACTCCTCATGAACGACATCGACCTCCAGCACACCACGCCCGAAGAGGCGGCGGTCAAGGCCGGCGTTCTCGTCGAGTCGCTGCCGTGGCTGCAACGCTTCCGCGACCAGATCATCGTCATCAAGTACGGCGGCAACGCGATGGTTTCTGAGGAGTTGCAGGAATCGTTCGCGCAAGACATCGCCTACCTGCGCTTCGTCGGGGTGAAGCCCGTCGTCGTGCACGGCGGCGGCCCGCAGATCTCGAAGATGCTCAACCGGCTCTCGATCGAGAGCGAGTTCAAGGGCGGCTACCGCGTCACCAGCACCGAGGCGATCGATGTCGTGCGCATGGTGCTGACCGGGCAGATCAATCCGCAGCTCGTCGCGCGCATCAACGCCTACGGCCCGTTCGCCACGGGCCTGTCCGGCGAGGACGCCGGCCTGTTCGGCGGTCGTCGACGCGGTGTCGTGATCGACGGGACCGAGCACGACCTCGGGCACGTCGGCGATGTCGTCGAGGTCGACCCGCAGCAGGTGCACGATCAGCTCGCGGCCGGTCGCATCCCCGTCATCTCGTCGATCGCGCCCGACCTCGACAACCCCGGCCACTCGCTCAACGTGAACGCGGATGCCGCGGCCGCCGCGCTCGCGACGGCGCTCGGCGCGACGAAGCTCGTCGTGCTCACCGACGTGCCCGGCCTCTACGCCGACTGGCCGAACCGCGACTCGCTCGTCTCGCACCTGACGGCGACCGACCTGCGCGCGATGCTGCCGAAGCTCGAATCGGGCATGATCCCGAAGATGCAGGCGTGCCTCGACGCCGTCGACGGGGGAGTCGACACCGCGGCCATCATCGACGGACGCCAGCCTCACTCGGTGCTGGTCGAAGTCTTCACAGCACAGGGAATCGGCACGGAGGTGGTGGCGGGATGACGAACCCGACGATCCAGCAGACAGCGCCCACGTGGGCGGACGACGTCGATCGCGACCTGGTCCGCAGCGCGGGCGCGCGCCTCGCCCTGCTCGAGCGCGGCGAGGGGGCGTACGTCTGGGATGCCGACGGCAAGCGGTACCTCGACTTCCTCGCGGGCATCGCCGTCAACTCGCTCGGCCACGCGCATCCGGTGTTCGTCGAGGCGATCTCGCGGCAGGCCGCGACGCTCTCGCACGTGTCGAACTACTTCGCGACGCCGCCGCAGCTCGCGCTCGCCGCGCAGCTGAAGCGTCTCGCCGGAACCGGTGACGCCGGTCGGGTGTACTTCGGGAACTCCGGCGCCGAGGCCAACGAGGCGGCGTTCAAGCTCGCGCGGCTGCACGGCGGCGCCGAGCGCCCGCGCATCCTGGCGCTGAAGGACGCGTTCCACGGACGCACAATGGGAACGCTCGCGCTGACGGGCAAGCCGCACATGCAGCAGCCGTTCGAGCCGATGGTGCCCGGCGTCGAGAGCATCGACTCGACGATCGAGGCGCTCGAGGCGGCGATGGACGACCGCGTCGCCGCTCTCTTCGTCGAGCCGATCAAGGGCGAGGCTGGGGTCATCCCGCTGCCCGACGGCTACCTCGCCGCTGCCCGCGAGATCACGAAGCGACACGGTGCGCTGCTCATCATCGATGAGATCCAGACCGGCGCCGGGCGCACCGGCGCCTGGTTCGCCTTCCAGCACGCCGGCATCGAGCCCGATGCGATCACGGTCGCCAAGGGCATCGGCGGCGGCTTCCCGATCGGCGCGCTCATTACATTCGAGAGCGCGAGCGACCTGTTCTATCCGGGCACGCACGGCTCGACCTTCGGCGGCAACCCGCTGGGCACCGCCGTCGCGTCGGCCGTTCTCGGTGAGATCGAGAACGGCGGACTCGTCGAGGCCGCTGCGACCCACGGCGCGCGCCTGCGGCAGGTGATCGAGGCGATCGATTCGCCGCTGATCGAGGGCGTTCGCGGCCAGGGCCTGCTGCTGGGCGTGGCGCTGCGGCATCCCGTCGCCGGCGCCGTCGTGGCGGCGGCTCAGGAGCACGGCCTGATCGTCAACGCGGCCAACGACCGCACGGTGCGCATCGCCCCGCCCCTCACCATCGGCGACGTCGAGATCGACGAGTTCGCCGAGCTGTTCACCGCCGCACTGCGCACCGTCGCGTCGGCCCTGCTTCTCGAAGACACGACCACGGAGGAATCCGAATGACCCGCCACCTGCTCCGCGACGACGACCTGACCCCGGCCGAACAGGCCGAGGTGCTCGATCTCGCCCTCGAGCTGAAGAAGGACCGCTGGCAGCTGAAGCCCCTCGAGGGTCCCCAAACCGTCGCGGTGATCTTCGACAAGTCGTCGACCCGCACCCGCGTCTCCTTCGCGGTCGGCATCGCCGATCTGGGCGGCTCTCCGCTGATCATCTCGACGGCCAACAGCCAGCTCGGCGGCAAGGAGACCCCGTCCGACACCGCACGGGTGCTCGAGCGGCAGGTCGCCGCGATCGTGTGGCGCACGTACGCGCAGGCCGGTCTCGAAGAGATGGCGCGGGGAACCCGCGTGCCCGTCGTCAACGCACTGAGCGACGACTTCCACCCCTGCCAGCTGCTCGCCGACCTGCTCACGATCCGTGAGCACAAGGGCGATCTCGCCGGCCTCACCCTGTCGTTCTTCGGCGACGGACGCTCGAACATGGGCCACTCGTACGTGCTCGCCGGTGTCACCGCGGGCATGCACGTGCGCGTCGCCTCGCCCGAGGGCTACGGCCCGCGCGAGGATGTCGTCGCCGATGCCCAGCGCATCGCGGCGCAGACCGGCGGCTCGGTGACGATCCTCGTCGACCCGCTCGAGGCCGCATCCGGTGCCGACGTCGTCGTGACCGACACCTGGGTGTCGATGGGCAAGGAGGAGGAGAAGATCGCGCGCATCCGCGATCTCGGCGCGTACAAGGTGACGCAGCAGACGATGGATGCCGCGGCCGACGAGGCGATCTTCATCCACTGCCTGCCCGCAGACCGCGGCTACGAGGTGGATGCCGAGGTCATCGACGGTCCGCAGAGCGTCGTCTGGGACGAGGCCGAGAACCGTCTGCACGCGCAGAAGGCACTGCTCGTCTGGCTGCTGCGTCAGCAGTGACGCGGGCGTGACGGAGAGGGCGGGCCACCGTGACGTCGGGCTGGCGCGAGACGCTGCGGATGCGCGCCCTCTTCGCGCCCTCGCGGATCGACGGAGTCGACCTCGCTCGGGGGCTCGCCGTCGTGGGGATGCTCGCGGCGCACCTCGTCGTCATCCCCGATCTCGACTGGTCGGACCCGTCGACCTACGACGGCCTCGTCCACGGACGCTCGTCGATCCTGTTCGCGACGCTGGCGGGGGTCTCGATCGGACTCATCAGCGGGGGGCCGGCTCCGCTGCGCGGCGCGCGGCTCGAGACGGTGCGCGCGAGGCTGCTCGTGCGAGCCGGCGCGGTGTGGGTGGTGGGCGTCCTGCTGATCTTCCTCGGGGTGCCGGTCTACGTCATCCTGCCGGCCTACGCGATCCTGTTCGTCCTCGCCGCCGCAGCCCTGTCGTTCCGGGCGCGTACGTTGCTGATCGCCGCCGCCGTCATCGGGGTCCTCGCCCCGTTCCCACAGGCGGCGATCGATGCGCTGTCGTTCTGGTCGACGCCCGCGGGAGACGACCTGTCGAACGCGATCGGCTGGCACTATCCGTTCCTCACCTGGATCGCGTTCGTCCTGGCCGGCATGGGCGCCGCCCGACTCGACCTGCGCGCACGGGCGACGCCGTGGCTGCTCGCCCTCGCGGGAGCGAC
Organism: Microbacterium sp. cf332; assembly: GCF_900102175.1. GTDB lineage: Bacteria > Actinomycetota > Actinomycetes > Actinomycetales > Microbacteriaceae > Microbacterium. Next base: position 887,894 of record NZ_FNKN01000001.1, on the reverse strand, counting down.
GCTCGCGATCGCCGGCACCGTGCTCGACATCGCGTGGGGCGCGTCGGAGTCGTCCGGCGAGACGCCGTGGACCGGCGAGGCGCATTCGTCGGGCCTGTTCGAGGTCGTCGGCTCGGGCGGATTCGCGCTGTCGATGATCGGGCTGTGCGTGCTGCTGTGCCGCACCCCCCTCACCTGGGTCGCCCTGCCGCTGCGCGCCGTCGGGTCGATGCCCTTGACCGCGTACTCCGCCCACATCGTCGTGTGGGCGTTCACGCGGCCGCCCGACGAGCCCGGGGTGTTCGAGCTCGACGCCTATCGCGATCTCGACCCCTTCTGGCCGATGACCCTGGGCATCATCGCGGCGTGCACCGTCTGGGCGCTCGCGGTCGGTCGCGGACCGCTCGAGACCGGCATCGACGCCCTCGCCCGCGCCGCCGTCCGCGGGCGTACCGACGAACAGGTCGCGGGGATGCGCCCCGATAAGCTGGAGCGATGAGCGCAGACACGTCAGGCGGCACGAACTCCGGGGCTCTCTGGGGGGCCCGCTTCGCCTCGGGGCCCGCGCCCGAGCTGGCCCGTCTGAGCCGATCGACGCACTTCGACTGGGCCCTCGCCGGGTACGACATCGCCGGTTCGCACGCCCACGCGAAGGCGCTCGCCGCCGCCGGGTACCTCACCGACGACGAAGAGGGCCGCATGCACGCGGGCCTCGACATGGTGCTCGCGGCCGTCCGCGACGGCTCGCTGCAGCCCGCGGAGAGCGATGAAGACGTGCACGGCGCCCTCGAGGCCGCTCTCATCGCGACGGTCGGCGCCGAGCTGGGTGGCAAGCTGCGCGCCGGTCGCAGCCGGAACGACCAGATCGCGACCCTCGTGCGGCTCTTCCTGCTCGATCACGCCGAGGTCATCGCGCGCGACATCCTGCGGGTCATCGACGCCATCGTCGGTCAGGCCGAGGCGCACTCGCGCGCCATCATGCCGGGTCGCACGCACCTGCAGCACGCCCAGCCCGTGCTGCTGGCCCACCACCTGCAGGCCCATGCCTGGCCACTGCTGCGCGACCTCGAGCGGCTGCGCGACTGGTCGGCCCGCGCCCGGGTGTCGCCGTACGGCGGGGGAGCGCTCGCCGGCGCCACTCTCGGGCTCGACCCGCAGCTGGTCGCGACCGAGCTCGGTCTCGACCGTCCGGCGGAGAACTCGATCGACGGCACCTCGTCGCGCGACGTCGTTGCCGAGTTCGCCTTCGTCGCCGCCATGATCGGTGTCGACCTCTCGCGGTTCGCCGAGGACATCATCATCTGGAACACCCGCGAGTTCGGCTTCGTCACGCTCGACGACGGCTACTCGACGGGGTCGAGCATCATGCCGCAGAAGAAGAACCCCGACATCGCCGAGCTCGCCCGAGGCAAGGCCGGCCGCGTGATCGGCAACCTCTCGGGTCTGCTCGCGACGCTGAAGGCGCTGCCTCTCGCGTACAACCGCGACCTGCAGGAGGACAAGGAGCCGGTCTTCGACTCGATCGAGACGCTCGAGGTCGTCCTCCCCGCCTTCGCCGGTATGGTCGCGACCCTGCGCTTCGACCTCGACCGTATGGCTGAGCTCGCTCCGCAGGGCTTCTCGCTCGCGACCGACGTCGCCGAGTGGCTCGTCAAGCGCGGTGTGCCGTTCCGTGAGGCGCACGAGATCTCGGGCTCGCTCGTCCGGCTCTGCGAAGAGCGCGGCATCGAGCTGCATGAGGCCTCCGATGACGAGCTGGCGTCGGTGTCGCAGCACCTCGCTCCTGAGGTGCGCGAGGTGCTGTCGCCCGAGGGGTCGGTCGCGAGCCGTGACGGTATCGGCGGCACGGCACCCGTGCGCGTCGACGAACAGCGCGCCGCGCTCATCGCCCGGTCTCAGCAGGCAGTGCGCATCTGGGAGCTCTGATATCAGTCTGGGACTGATATTCGGATATCATCAGCACATGACTTATATCTCGCAGGTATAAGTGCTAACCTGATCATCATGTCGATCGCAGTGATCGCCGACATCGTCGGCTCGCGCCTCCTCGACGACCGCAGCCGCACGCAAGCGCGCATCGAGGCGGCCATGTCGGAGGTCGACCGCGAGCTGCCCGTCGCCGTCTCGCCGATGCGCGCCACCTTCGCCGACGAGTTCCAAGCCGTCTTCGACGACCTCGACGACGCGCTCGCCTGGCTGCTGCTCCTGCAGCTCGCGCTGCCCGACGAGGCGTCGTTGCGTTTCGGGCTCGGCATCGGCGCGGTCGGTCCGGTCGACTCCGCGAGCACGGGTATCTCCGACGGCCCCGGGTGGTGGCGAGCCCGAGAGGCGATCGAGCAGGTGCACGGGATGCAGGACCGCGCCGTGCCGCGTGCCCGCACGCGCATTGTCGGGGGTGACGAGGAGGATGTCGCCATGGCAGACCGCATCCGTTTCGCCAACGCCTACGCCCTCGTCCGCGACGAGCTCGTCGGGGCGATGTCGGAGCGTGCTCGGCGCCTCGTCTACGGCCGCTGCCTCGGTCGCACGCAGGGAGCCCTGGCGAAGGACGAGGGCGTCACCCAGTCGGCGGTGTCGCAGCTGCTGGCATCGTCTGGCGCCCCGGCCGTCATCGCGGGGTACACGGCCCTCCGGGAGCGTGCGAGATGATCGGCGCGGGTCTGATGCTGCTCGCCGTGGGCGGGCTCGATCTGGCGCGCAAGCGCCTCTCGGGCGCGCGGCTCGGCATCGTCCTCGTGCTCCTCGGGGCCGCCCTGCTGCCCCTCGCCGCGTGGGCGGGAGCGGCTGCCTGGTGGTTCGTCGCCATCGCCGTCGCCGCCGGATGGGCCGCGGTGACGTCGACGCGCGAGCCGACGCGGTGGGGTCTGTGGCCGGCGGCCCTGCTCGCTGTCGTCGTCGCGGTCGCGGTGGCGCTCATCGGCGTGCGCGATGGGCAAGGGCCGCTCGAGCGCATCTGGCCGATCGACTCGCCGCTGGGGGCTGTGAGCCTCGACCTGGCGGTCGCGCTGGCCGGCGCGCTGGTGTTCCTCGTCGAATCGGGCAACGTCATCGTCCGCGCCTCGCTGCGCGGCGGGGTGGTCGCGGCCGAGGCGTCGGACGCCCTCAAGGGTGGCCGCATCATCGGGCCGCTCGAGCGTGTGCTCGTCTTCGCCCTGACGCTCACCGGGGCGTTCACCCTGCTCGCGGCCGTGCTCGCGGCGAAGGGCATCGTGCGCTTCCCCGAGATCTCCCGAGACCACGACGGGGGAGACCGGGCCGAGTACTTCCTCGTCGGCAGTCTCGTCAGCTGGGTCGTCGCTCTCGCGGCGGCGTTCCTCGTGTGGTGGGGTACCGCGACCTGACGACGGGTCGGGCGTGGTCCGGGCTGCAGGCCTGGCGCCGTGCCGCCGGGTAGGCCGCTGATAGCCTGGAGCGCGTGTCTGATGAAGCCCTGACGACCGCCCCCGTGGCGCTCGATCCCGCGTTCGAGAACGTGTGGGACGAGCTGGTGTGGCGCGGTCTCGTGCATGTGTCCACCGACCAGGAAGCGCTGCGAGAGGCGCTCGGCGGAGACCCCATCACGTACTACTGCGGCTTCGACCCGACGGCGGCATCCCTGCACCTCGGTCATCTGGTCCAGCTGTTGACGCTTCGTCGCCTGCAGCTCGCGGGCCATAAGCCCCTCGGTCTCGTCGGTGGCTCGACGGGCCTCATCGGCGACCCGCGTCCGACCGCGGAGCGCACGCTCAACTCCCGCGAGACCGTCGCCGAGTGGGTGGATCGCCTGCGTGGTCAGATCGAGCGGTACCTGAGCTTCGAGGGCGAGAACGCCGCTCGCATGGTGAACAACCTCGACTGGACGGCCCCGCTGTCGGCGATCGACTTCCTGCGTGAGATCGGCAAGCACTACCGCGTCGGAACCATGCTCAAGAAGGATGCCGTCGCTGCGCGCCTGAACTCCGATGCCGGCATCAGCTACACCGAGTTCAGCTACCAGATCCTGCAGGGGCTCGACTTCCTCGAGCTCTACCGCCAGTACGGCTGCACGCTGCAGACCGGCGGGTCCGATCAGTGGGGCAACCTCACGAGCGGCACCGACCTCATCCACCGTGTCGAGGGCACCTCGGTGCACGCGTTCGGCACCCCGCTCATCACCAACAGCGACGGCACGAAGTTCGGCAAGAGCGAGGGCAACGCCATCTGGATCGACGCCGAGCTGACGAGCGCGTACGCGTTCTACCAGTTCTGGCTGTCGACCGCGGATGCCGATGTGGCCGAGCGGCTCAAGGTGTTCACGTTCCTCACGAGCGACGAGATCGCCGAGTACGAGCGTCTTGTCGCCGACGAGCCGTTCCGTCGCGCCGCTCAGAAGCGTCTCGCGTTCGAGGTCACCGCGACGGTCCACGGCGTCGATGCGACGGCGAAGGTCATCGCGGCATCCGACGCGCTGTTCGGACAGGGCGACCTGACGGCTCTCGACGCCGCGACGCTGCGCTCTGCGCTGCAGGAGCTGCCGCACGCGACCGCGTCGGCCGGCGCGTCGGTCGTGCAGCTGCTCGTCGACACCGGCCTCGTCGGCAGCCTGTCGGAGGCCCGACGGGCGATCGCGCAGGGCGGTGTGTCGGTCAACGGTGCAAAGGTCGACGACGAGTCGGCCGTCGTGGTCGGCGACCTTCCGGGCGGCGTCGCTGTGCTCCGACGCGGCAAGAAGACGCTCGCCGGCGTCTTCGTCCAGGACTGATCCGACCGGATGCCGTTCACCCCGAGCCACGCCGTCGTCGCGCTGGCGGTCGTCCGCACACCGCTCGTGCCGGCGGCGGTGGCCGTCGGGGCGATGGCTCCGGACCTCCCGCTGTTCGTTCGCGGGATCGGCATCAGCTACGCGCAGACGCACGCCTACCCGTGGCTGACGGTCGCGATCGCGAGCGTGCTGCTGCTCGCCTGGTGGCTGCTGCTGCGGCCCGCGGTGCGCGAGCTCGCCCCCGCGTGGCTCGCGGGGAGGCTGCCGTCGGGGTGGGACGCCATGGGCGCCGACGCATTGCGAACGGTGCGGCCGGCGACGGGGCGGCGGTCGGCCGCGCTGACGGCCGCGCTCGTCGTGGTGTCGCTGGCGCTCGGAGTGCTCAGCCACATCGCGTGGGACGCCTTCACCCACGAGGGACGCTGGGGTGTCGAGCTGATCCTTGCACTGGCCGAACGCTGGGGTCCGCTCCACGGTTTCCGGTGGTTCCAGTACGCGTCCAGCTTGCTGGGGCTGTTCGGGCTGGCGGTGGCGGGCGCGTTCTGGCTACGGCGGCGCGAGGGCGGTCCGGTACGACGGGTGCTGCCCGGGGTCGTACGCGTGGTGTGGTGGGCGTCGTTGCCGTTCACCCTCGTGGTCGCCTGGCTCGTCGGTCTGGCCGCTTACGGTCCGCTGACGGCGGAGTGGACGGCGCAGCACCTCGCGTATCGCGTGCTCCCGCCTGCCTGCACCCTGTGGGGACTGGCGACACTGGTGCAGTGCGTGGTCGTTCAGGTCGCGCGCCGGCGCTCTGTCCGCTGAGACCGCGGCGACTCAGGCGGTACCAGGTCGAGTGGCTGTCACTCGACGCCGCGGAGTCGGTCGATCTCGCGCCGTTCACGCTTCGTCGGCCGGCCGGCACCGCGATCGCGGACGGCCAGCATCGCCATCGGCTCACGCGGCGGAGTGCGGTCTTCGAGCGCCGTTGCGGCGACGGGCGCACCGACACGCTTGGTGAGCGTCTGCCGGACGACGAGGATGCGGTCGAAGCCGGCGATCCGCACCCGCAGCTCATCGCCGGGCTTGACCGACTGCGACGCCTTGACCTTCTCGCCGTTGATCCGCACGTGCCCGGCGCGACAGGCCGTTGTCGCCGCCGAGCGGGTCTTGTAGATGCGCACGGCCCATAGCCACGAGTCGACGCGGACGGGGGCGTCGGATGCGGTCATGCGTTCCATTCTCGTCGACGCGTCAGCGCTCATCTCCGCTGCTGTCCGTGTTCGCGTCCGTGAGGTCGAGCGCGACGACGGCGACGTGGGGCTTCGGCCGAGCGACCTCGCGGAAGCCTGCGCTGAGGAAGGTCGAAAGCGCGCCGTGGTAGAGCTCGTTCGAGCTGACCTTGCGCCCGGCATCCGCGTCGACCGGATACGCCTCGACCACGCGGGCGCCGTTCTCGCGAGCGAAAGCGACCGCTGCGTCGAGGAGCGCGGCGTTGAGACCCGAGCCGCGGTGCTCCCTGCGAACCGCGAAGCAGCTGACGGCCCAGACGTCCGCGTCGTCCCAGGGTTCTTCAGTCGCGCCGGCGTAGGCGCGGGTCTTGCTCAGGCGTATCTGGCGGGTGCGCGGACCGACGCGGACCCAGCCGGCGGCGTCGCCGTCGACGTAGGCGATGAGGCCGGGGGAGGGCGCGGCATCCACCTCAATGCGGAAGGCCGCGGCCCGTCCGTCGATGTCGGTCCTCTGGAAGTCGGCGTTGGTCATGGTCCACCACTGGCACTGACACTCGTGTCCATCGCCGCCGCCGCTCATTGCATCCTGGGCATCGCTGAAGCTGCCGGGCGTCACCGGCACGATCGTCGTCTCGGTCATGGGGCGACCGTAGCGTCCGCCGCCGACACGGGGCAACGCGCCCGGGCGCACCGGTTCGCGAGCGGGCTCCGGACCGGTTAGCATAGGGGAGTTGTCCGCGTGCGGACAGCGGACCGGGATGTGGCGCAGCTTGGTAGCGCACTTGACTGGGGGTCAAGGGGTCGCAGGTTCAAATCCTGTCATCCCGACGGGTAAGGGCCCGGAAACCTGCTGGATTGCAGGGATCCGGGCCCTTCGTCGTTTCCGGGGTCAGCGGTCGTCGACGGCAAGCCCACATGGAGTCACCCTCCAGGCGCGACCGTCCGTGTTCGGCATGATGTTCACCTCACCTCGAAAAAGCTCAGGCGCTCCCGGGCGCCGAGACCAACACGCTCGCAGACTCGCGCCCGACGCGCGCCACACTGACATCCAGGAGACCCGGACATGCCAAGCAGACCTCTGCACAATTGGGATGATCGCGTAGCCTTCACCGCCGCCGAGACCATCCCCGATCCTCACCCGGATTGGCCGACCCGTCGAAGTCTGCAACGACGACGCGGCGTCGGTTCTCGGGTTGCGCAAGGGGTAGCCGTAGTCATCTCGTGCGGGCGGCGGTGGCTGAGGCATGCATGACATTCGCCCCGCTTGCGCCGAACCCGGACGGGGTTGACATGTCGCCGAGGGAGGAGGGCACGTCGATCGAGTCGTCGAAGTCATATTCCGTCGCTGCGGCGGGGGTTGCCGTAACGGCCCATCGAGGCCCAGAGGCCGAGGGTCGCCCCCGGCGCCGGGGGCGCGTCCCCCAAAATGCGTGCCCGCGGAGCCGGGAGCAACGTACAACAGTGGCGCGGGCTGCTTGTCCCCGTAAGGGGGGCAGCGCGCCGGCGCCCCGTCGCGTACCTTCGATCCGCTGGTCAACCAGCCTGACGGCGATCCTGCTCGGAGTGGCCCCAAACGCTCGGCAGGTTCGCCGCCCCTTTCAGCCCGACGCGGGTCTCCTGAACGGGACCGCAAGCCGCGGGATGCCGCACCGGAACCGACACCTGAGACTCGCAGGGTTTGCCTGACACCGATAGGGGGTGCCGCGCCGACGCGGCGAGCGTACCTTCGCGCTCGTGGGGTAGCAGGCATTCAGCGGCGGCTTCGCTTCGAGCGACCCCAACGCTCGGCGGAGTCGCCGCGCCGCACTCAGCGTGTCGCTACGCCGTTGGTCGGGCGCTGTCAGTGCTCATGCGAGGCTTCACGGGCGCCGCGGTGAACCTGTGAACCGCACATCCTGGGGGCGTAACGTCCAGTCATGAACACGCAGACGAAAGCGTCCACGGCGGCACGCGCCACGTCGGACGGAACTCTCGGGCTCGGTAGCGTTCTTGCCGGCTCGCTACCCCGCGGACTCGCGACGCCGGAGGCGCCCTCCCGTTACACCGTCGAGGCCGTCTTCACCCGCCGCCCTCAACGTCGGGAGATCCTGAGCATCATCGGCGATGAAACCCGAGCGCTGCTCGGCAGCTACGGCTACGACATGGTGAGGCTGGCCGTTTCGGACAGGCGCCTCGAGATCCACAACACCAGTCTCGAGGAGCTTCGCGACGGACTCTCCACGCGAATTGCCGACCGTCTCGCTGCGATCGGCGACGAGACTCGAGCGTACGAGGATGCCGCCGCGTTGCGTTCCCTCGACGCGGCAGAAGACGAGCGAATCCGCGCTGGGAAGGTTGCAGACCTCGCCGCGTCCATCACGTTCAGCGTCAGCGCCCAGCGGACCTCTGTGAGCGTCGCCAGGGCCACGAGCGACGATGCACCAGCGGAAGCATGGGCGAATGAGGGTGGTCACGCTCCCGCCGCCTAGGAGACGCCGTTGCGAGTCGTCACGGGCTAGGAGCCGTCAACCACGGCGTCGTCCTGCCGAGCGCGTGGATAGAGCTCGCCATCGCTGGACTCAGGCTGATTCGCTCCCATCTCGAGCCGCACCGGCGACCACGGTCGAACGATCGCTGACCGCTCCGAAGCCCTTCGCGGAGACGCGGGGGGCTTCTTCTGTTCCGCCTCAGGCGGCGTCGGCTACCGTCGAATCTGCCGCAGAAGAGGGACGACGACATGACGATCATCGAGAGCACGACGCAGTTCGAGAAGCAGTTCACCGTCAGCGGCTACGTCGTGAGCGGCGCCGGCGACAGGGTGCTGCTCGTGCACCATCGGAAGCTCCTGAAGTGGCTTCCTCCCGGTGGCCATGTCGATCCCGACGAGACGCCGCAGGTGGCGGTCGTGCGAGAGGTGCACGAGGAGACGGGGATCCGCGCAGCGCTCAGGCCGCACCCGGGCGTCGATCTCGAGGTGGACGGCACGAAGGAAGCTCAACTCGACCTGCCTCTCAGCATGAGCTACCAACTGATCCCGGAGCGGCCGGGCGAACCGGCGCACATCCACATGGACATGGCCTTCGCGCTCGACGTCGTGGGCGACGAGACCGTGCACTTCGCCGAGGTCGAGGTCCACGCGGCCGGGTGGTTCTCCCTCGGTGAGGTGCAGGCACTCGACACCTTCCCGTCGGTGCGGGCGATCGTCCGTTCCTTGATCGGTGACCCCGTCTCGATCCCGGTGTAGCGCGCCGAACCGATCTTGCTCGCCCGCCCGTCACCTCGCGCGAACCCGAGGGTCGGCGCCGTCAGGGGATCAGGCGTTCGGCGCGGTAGCGGTCGAACAGGTCTGCGAAGGCCTGTTCCGTCCGCCGGTAGGCGAGGAATCCGGCATCCCGGCTCTTGCCCATGTCGGTGACGACCTCCATGTCGCGTCCGAGGTCGGCATCGGTGTGCCACCACGAGGCGACGCGGCTCAGGTCGGATTCGATGAGCCCGTGCTTGCGGGCGATGTCGGGCCACGCATGCTCGTGGTCGGCCATCTGCTGCTCGAGAGGCCGCGGTGCGTTCTCGTAGCCCTTCACCCGGTCCGGGTCGACGCCGAGGTGTTCCGCCAGACGGGGCCACATCCAGCGCCACCGGAAGACGTCGCCGTTGACGATGTTGAAGGCCTCGTCGGCGCCCGCGGGATCCGTCGCGGCCCAGACCATCTGTTCGGCGAGGACACCGGCGTCGGTCATGTCGGTCAGGCCGTTCCACTGAGTCTCACTGCCGGGGAACACGAAGTCGAGATCGAGCTCCTTGGCGATCGTCGCCTGCGCGGCGATCGTCAGCCCCATGTTCATCGCGTTGCCGACGGCGTAGCCGATCACGGTGTGCGAACGGTGCACCGACCAGGTGAAGCCCTGCTCCGCCGCCGCGGCGAAGAGCTCGTCCTCCTGCGCGTAGTAGAAGTTCGGGGTGTCGAGGCGCTCCTCTTCCTCGTGGAACGGCGTGTCGGGCATCTCGCCGGCAGCGTAGGCCTCGAACGGGCCGAGATAGTGCTTCAGCCCGGTCACGAGCGCGACATGCTCGAGGGGTGCGTGCGTGAGCGCGGCGAGGAGATCACGCACCATGGCGCCGTTGACCGCGATGTTCTCGGCCTCGGTGGCCTGTCGCTGCCACGCGGTGAAGAACACGTGGGTGGGATGCTCGTCGGCGAGGGCCGCCCGCAGGCTGTCCGGGTCTCGCAGATCGGCCGCGATGCCTCGTACCACCCCCTCGGACGACGCGCGCCGCGAGAGCGCCAAGACCTCCCAGCCGTCCTTGATCAGGTGGTCGACGAGCGCCGAACCGGTGATGCCCGAGGCGCCGACGACGAGGGCTCGGCGGACGGGGGAGTCGGGGGCGTGCGTCGAAGGAGTCATCCTGGGGTCAACGGAACGGGCCCGACTTCATTCCTCAGGTCGCCCAGCCGGTCAGGCGCTTCGCCAGGTACGGCGCCGTGCGGCTCTCCGCGACCTGCACCACGTCGTCCGGCGTCCCCGCTGCGATCACACGCCCACCCGCGTTGCCACCCGACGGTCCGAGGTCGATGACCCAGTCGGCGGATGCGACGACATCCATGTCGTGCTCGACGACGACCACCGTGTTCCCGGCGTCGACCAGCGCGTGCAGCTGCGTGAGCAGCAGGCGCACATCGGCGGGATGCAGGCCGGTCGTCGGCTCGTCGAGCAGGTACAGGGTGTGGCCGCGACGCGCCCGCTGGAGCTCGGTCGCGAGCTTGATGCGCTGCGCCTCACCGCCCGAGAGCTCCGTCGCCGGCTGCCCGAGGCGCAGGTAGCCGAGGCCGACGTCACGCAGCGTGCCGAGGCTGCGCGATGCCGCCGGCACGTCTTTCAAGAACGTGGACGCATCCGCCACGGTCAGGGCGAGCACGTCGGCGATGGTCTTGCCGCGGTAGGTGACCCCGAGCGTCTCGTGGTTGTAGCGCGCGCCATGACAGGTCGGGCACGTGCCGTAGCTTCCGGGAAGGAACAGGAGCTCCACCGAGACGTAACCCTCGCCGAGGCACGTCTCGCAGCGGCCTCCGGCCACGTTGAACGAGAACCGCCCGGCCGTGTAGCCGCGCTCTCGAGCGAGATCGGTGCTCGCGAAGACCGCGCGCACGGCGTCGAACAGCCCGGTGTAGGTGGCGAGGTTCGAGCGGGGCGTGCGTCCGATCGGCTTCTGATCGACGCGAACGAGACGGTCGACCTGCTCGAGACCCGTCACCGTCCGCACGACGGCGGCCGCACGCGATGCCGGGACGGCCCCTTCGGTGGCCCCCGCAGCATCCGACGCCTCGTCGTCCTCTTTCTCCGCGGTGTCCTCACCGTGCAGGTAGCCGCTGACCACGTCACGCAGCACCCCGCCCACGAGGGACGACTTGCCCGACCCCGACACCCCGGTGACGGCGATGAACGTTCCGAGCGGGAACGAAGCGTCGACGTCGGTGAGGTTGTGCAGCGAGGCGCCGGCGAGCGTCAGCCACTCTTTCTGAGGGCGTTGGGCGCGCCGTAGCGCGGCGGTTCCCTCCTCTCCTGCGAACAGGAACGGTCGTGTCACCGACTCCTCCACGCCGGCGAGGCCCTCGACCGCCCCGCTGTAGAGCACCTCGCCGCCGCCCTCGCCCGCTCCCGGGCCGACGTCGACGATCCAGTCGGCGCCCCGTACGACGTCCATGTTGTGCTCGACGACGAACACCGAGTTGCCCGACGCGGTCAGCTGTTCCAGCACGGCCAGCAGCGGCTCCGCGTCGGCCGGATGCAGCCCCGCCGACGGCTCATCGAGCACGTACACGACACCGAACAGGCCCGAGCGCAGCTGCGTCGCCAGGCGCAGGCGCTGCATCTCGCCGGGGGAGAGGGTCGTGGTCACGCGCCCGAGCCCCAGGTAGCCCAGGCCGAGGTCCGTGAGCACCTCGATGCGCGCCAGCAGGTCCGTGGCGATCGCGACGGCGACGTCGGTGTGCTCGCCGGACGATGACGTGGGCAGCGCAGGCCCGGCGTCCGTCAGCGCGGCGGTGGGCCTCAGGATGTCGGCGAGGTCGCTCATCGGCAGGGCGTTCAGCTCGGCGATCGTCCGGCCGGCGAAGGTGACGGCCAGGGCCTCGCGGCGCAGCCCCGAGCCGCCGCACGGCGGACAGGTGCCCGTGCGGACGAACTGCAGCACGCGCTCGCGCATCTTCGCGCTGTTCGAGTCGGCGAGGGTGTGGAAGACGTACTTCTTGGCGCTCCAGAACATGCCCTTGTAGGGCTTGGCGACGCGGTCGCGCTGCGGGGTGATTTCGACGACCGGCTGCTCGTCGGTGAAGAGGATCCACTCCCGGTCGGCGGGCTCGAGCTCGCGCCACGGCCGGTCGACGTCGTATCCGAGGGCGATCGTGATGTCACGCAGGTTCTTCGCCTGCCACGCACCCGGCCACGCAGCGATAGCACCGTCGCGGATGCTGAGCGAGGGGTCGGGCACGAGCGTCTCCTCGGTGACGGTGTGCGCGACGCCGATCCCATGACACTCCGGGCAGGCACCGGCGGCGGTGTTGGGCGAGAAGGCGTCGGAGTCGAGGCGCCCGGGGACGCCCTCGGGATACGTCCCGGCTCGCGAGAACAGCATGCGCAACGAGTTCGACAGCGTTGTCACGGTGCCCACGCTCGACCGTGAGCTGGGGGCCCCTCGGCGCTGCTGCAGAGCGACGGCCGGCGGCAGGCCCGTGATCGAATCGACGTGCGGATTGTGGCCCTGCTGGATCAGCCGCCGCGCGTACGGAGCGACCGACTCGAGGTACCGCCGCTGCGCCTCGGTGAAGATCGTGCCGAAGGCGAGCGACGACTTGCCCGAGCCCGACACCCCGGTGAAGGCGACGATCGCGTCGCGGGGCACGTCGACGTCGACGTTCCGCAGATTGTTCTCCCGGGCTCCGCGCACGCGGACGAAGGTGTCGGGGGCCGTGCGGCGGTCTGCGGGCATCGGGCAAGCCTACGTGCCGCTCCGGTAGCCGAGCGTCGACCGGCACACATCCACGATGAGGGGTCGCGCGGTGTCGGCGGTGGTCTCGGCCTCGTAGGTCAGGGCGAGGGTCACGAGCACCCCGAGGGCGCCGGTCACGCGGGCGCGGCGCGGCAGGGCGCTGTGCTCGCCGATGCGGAACATGTCCGACACGAGGTCGCCGATCCGCGCGAGCCCGGGACGCAGACGCTCGTCGGCGATCGGGGGGATGGACGCGAGCACGACCTGAGCCCAGCCCGGGTGGCTGAGCGCGAGATCGACCAAGCCGTCGATCGCGGCAGCGTCGCGGTCTGCGTCGTCGGCCGTGAATGCCGCGACGACACGGTGAACGCCTTCGGTCAGGCTCACGCACTGCGCCAGTGACGCGTCGATGAGCGCGTCCTTCGAGGGGAACCGCCGGAGAAGACCCGTCTTCGAGAACCCCGTGGCGTCAGCGACGGCCTGCACCGAGGTGTCGCGGGCGCCGCGCCGGGCGACGAGGGCGGCCGCCGCATCCAGTACGGCCTCGTCGATCTCTGCCGACGAGGGGCGCACGGATCGAGCACGACCGCTGCCCGTCATGCGCGCACCGCCGAACGACCGCGCCGGGTCGCGAGCGTCACGGTGCCGACGAGCAGTTCCCAGGCCAGGATCGCGTAGACGGCCAAACGCTCCCAGACGCCGTCGGGCAGCAGATCGACGGCGGTCGAGTTCGAGTCGACGAGCAGCATCACCAGATTGACGAGGCCGACCACGCCGAGCGCGATCGACGTCGTGCCCAGCCAGCGCGGCCCCCGCCGCAGCAGGGTCACCCCCGCGACGATGACGGCGGCGTTGCCCGCGATGATGGCCATCGCGGCGCCGAGGACATGGAAGACGATCAGGCCGTTGCTTGCATTCGTCTGGCTGCCCGGGAACAGCCCGACCAGGATGATGCCGACGGCGTGCACGAGCGCGAGCCCGACGAACCAGCGGCGGACGCCGGCCCGCCACACATCGCTCCGCGCGGTGAGCACCGCCGCCGCGGCGAACAGGATGCCGTGCGCGACGAACGCGACGTTCATGACGACGTGCAGCGGCGAGTCCATCGTCCGCCCCTGGAACAGGCCGACGTCGGGCACGCCGAGGTCGCTGATGTAGTTCGTGGCATACGAGTAGCCGGGGAAGGCCAGGGCGGTGACCCCTTCGGCCGCGAGGTACACCGCTGCCGCGAGAAGCCACAGGGATGCACTTCTGGACTGAATCGGTCGCATGCGGACCATATTAGTCCAACCGAGAGCGGGTGCGACGGATACCGCGGCGAATCGATGTCTGCGGCTCGCCCTAGGCTCGTGCGGTGGGCATCGCAGAGTGGATAGTGCCGCGACGACTGGGGCGCGACTTCCGCTGGCTGTTCGCGTCGTCGGTGACGAGCAACATCGGCGACGGGATCGCGCTCGCCGCCGCCCCGCTCCTCATCGCATCGATGACCGAGTCGCCGATCCTCGTCGCCTCCGGCGCGATCATGCAGTTCCTTCCTTGGTTGCTGTTCGGCCTGCACGCCGGGGCGATCGCCGACCGCGTCGACCGTCGCGTGCTGATCATGGCGGCCAACGGCATCCGCGCGCTCGTGCTGCTCGGACTGTGCGCCTTCCTCGTCACCGGAGGCGCGAGCATCTGGATGGTGCTCGCGGCCGCGTTCCTCTACGGCACCGCCGAGGTCTTCGTCGACACGACGAGCAGCACCCTGCTGCCGATGATGGTGCGCAAGCCCGACCTCGGCATCGGCAACGCCCGTCTGCAGGCGGGGTTCCTCATCGCGAACCAGCTCGGCGGTCCGCCGTTGGGCGCGTTCCTCTTCGCGGTGGGCCATTTCCTGCCGTTCGCCGTGCAGGGCGTGTGCGTCGCGCTCGCCATCGTCCTCATCTCGCGGATAACCGCCACCCGCCGTGTCGAACCGACCGAGGCGCCGCGCGAGCCCACTCCGGTGCACACCGACATCGTCAGCGGGATCCGGTGGCTGTGGCAGAACCCGCCGGTACGGATGCTCGTCGTCATCATCCTCACGTTCAACGTCACCTGGGCGGCGCCGTGGGGCGTGCTCGTCCTCTACGCGACGGACTACCTGGGGATGGGGCCGATCGGGTACGGCGCGCTGACCACCGCGTCGGCGATCGGGGGACTGGCCGCCACGCTCCTCTTCGGGCGACTCGAGCGGCGCTTCTCGTTCGCAGCCCTCATGCGCGTCTGCCTGACGGCAGAGGTGCTCATGCATCTCGCGTTCGCCCTCACGACCTCCGGCGTCGTGGCGTTCGTCATCATGATCGCGTTCGGCGCGTACGCCTTCGTCTGGGCGACGATCTCCACCACGGTTCGCCAGCGGCTCGTGCCCCACGAACTGCAGGGCCGCATCGCATCGGTGAACATGGTCGGCGTCTTCGGCGGACTCGTCATCGGTCAGGCCCTCGGCGGTGTCATCGCCCAGGTGTGGGGGCCGACCGGACCCTGGTGGTTCGCGTTCGTCGGCGCCGCCCTCACGCTCGTTCTCGTGTGGCGCCCCATCTCCCACATCGCTGCCGCGAGGCCGGCTGAGGACGGCCCAAGCGCGGACTGACCGCGCACGTCCCGTCGGGGAACGAGCGCATCGCCTCCTGCACAGGGGAGAGCGCGGGCGATGCCCGCATCCTGCCACTACCGTCATGGACTCACGGGGACCGTGTCAGTTGACTGGGACCGGTCACAGTCACAGCAACGAGGGAGTTCGCATGACCATCCGGAACACAGCATCCATCGCCCGCACAGCGGCGGGAACGGTCGCGCTCCTGGGCGTCGGGCTCGTCGCCGGCTGCTCGACGGCGCCCGACGTCGCGCAGTCCTCTCTCGCCTGGGACGCCGAGGCGGGCGCCTACGAGATCGAGCCGGAGATCGCCGGCGGAGAGGCGCCGCTGAAGGTCTGGGTCGAGTATCCCGCGTACGGCGAAGCCCTGGTCGATGCCTTCACCGCGCAGCACCCCGGCATCCGTGTCGAGCTCACCACGGTGTCGAAGGTGGACGCCGTGGCGAAGATGAAGCTCGACGGTGAGGCGGGCACGGGTGCCGACGTCTACTTCACGAACTTCACCGACCTCCCGGCAGCGATCGACTCGGGTGTCGCCGCGCCGCTGGGGCAGTACGACACCGAGATCACGGAGCGCGTCGGAGAGACGTTCGCCGGAGTCGTCAGCCGGGAGGGTGAGCTCTACGGCGTGCCGGTATCGACCGAGTCGATCGCACTGTTCTACAACAAGACCCTGCTGCAGCAGCTCACCGGCTCGAGCGAGCCGGCACAGACATGGGAGCAGATCCGCGAGCTCGCGGCGGGGTACAACGACCCACGCGCGAACCGGTGGGCCGTCCGGTGGCTGAGCGGCGAGCTGTACTACGCCTATCCCGTCCTCACGTCGCTCGGATGGCACCTCACGGGCGACGCCGCGGACCCGGGCCTCAACGATGCCGCGCTGACGACGGCGCTCGAGTACTACGGTGCGCTTCGGGACCTCTGGCAGGTGAACTCCGCCGATGCCACCTGGGATTCAATCGAGATGGAATTCGCCAAGGGGGAGACGCCCTACGTGATCACGGGCCCCTGGTCGATCGGCGATTTCACCGCCGCGGGCGAGGCGGCGGGCTTCGAGTTCGGCGTGACCACCCTGCCGGCCGTCGATGGCGGGGACGAGCCCGCGACGCTCGCAGGCCTCGGCGTCGGCGTGGTGTCGGGTTACTCGGCGTACCCCGGAGCGGCTCGCGTGTTCGCCGCCTTCCTCGCTTCGGACGCCGCGGCCGCTGCTCTATACGACACGACCGGGGGCATCCCCGCATTGACGAGTGAGAACGCCGAGGCGGTCCCCGGCCTCGCCGACGATGAGCACGCAGCGGGCATCCTCGCGCAAGCCGAGCGATCCGACCTCATCGCAGACGTCGGCGACAAGCTCTGGACGGTCGGGAACACCCTGGTCGCCAGCGTGTGGGACCGGGTCCTCGACGCCCCCACCGCTCAACGGCAGGCCGTCTCGGGCTACGCCGATCTGACCGGGCTGGGGGAGTGACCCCGCACCATCGCGGAGGGGGCCCGGCGGCACCGTGGTCGCTCGGGCTCGCCTCCGCGCTCGTGCCGGGACTGGGGCAGCTGCTCAACCGCGAATGGACGAAGGGTGTCGCGCTCGCGCTCACCTCCGTGGTCGCTCTCGTCGTCGAGCTGCTCACGGGGCACTACGCGAACCTCGACGGGTACACGCCCCGCACTCACGGCGGATTCTTCGTGCGCGGGCTCTGGGGACTCCTGACGCTCGGCACGCAGCCGCGGACGATGACGGTGGCGGGCCTGACGACGGGCGATCACTCGATCATCCTCATGATCAACGGGATCATCGCCGTCCTCGTCCTGTCGCTGCTCCTCGCCCTCACGGTGTGGTCGGTCCGCGATGCCGCGCGTACACGACGTCGCTACCTCGAGACCCGCGAGCGCGTGCGTCTGCGAGCCTGGGCCCGGGACTCCCTGCAGCGGTCGTTCCCGTACCTGGTGCTTGCGCCGACCCTGGTGCTGCTGCTGTTCGTCACCGCCCTGCCCGTCGTCTTCGGCATCCTCATCGCGTTCACGGACTACAGCAGAGACAACCTGCCGCCCCTGCAGCTCGTCGAGTGGGTCGGTCTGGCGAACTTCCGCCAGCTCCTCGGCGCCGGCGCCTGGGGCGCGACGTTCTTCGGCGTGCTCGGGTGGACCATCGCCTGGGCGGTGCTCGCGACGGCGACGACCTACGTGTTCGGCTTCCTCCAGGCGGTGCTCGTCTCGAGTCGGCGGGTCCGCTTCCCGCGTCTCTGGCGGAGCATCTTCTTCCTGCCGTGGGCCGTGCCGGCGATGATCTCCGCCCTCGTCTTCCGCTCGATGTTCAACGGCCAGTTCGGACCCATCAGTCAGGCCTTGATCGATGGGGGTGTGACGTCCGAGCGGGTGATGTGGCTGACCGACCCGGCGAACCCGTGGCTCGCCCGGATCATCGCGCTGCTCGTGAACCTGTGGCTCGGCTTCCCGTACTTCATGGCGCTCGTGAGCGGCGCGCTGACCAACATCTCGCCGAGCTACTACGAAGCCGCTCGAATCGACGGCGCGTCCGCGGCTCAGCAGGTGCGCTACATCACCCTGCCGATCGTGCTGCGGGCCACGGCCCCGCTCATCGTGCTGTCATTCGTCGCGAACTTCAACAACTTCGGCGTCATCTACTTCCTCACCCAGGGCGGCCCCGCCAACCCCGACTACCGGTACGCGGGAAGCACCGACATCCTCATCACCTGGCTCTACAAACTCACCCTCGACAACGGGCTCTACGACATCGCATCCGTGATGTCGATCCTGATCTTCGTCATCGTCGGGAGCTTCTCCGTCTGGAGCCTGCGTCGTTCGAAGGCCTTCACCGATGCATAGAACCCGAAGTCGCGTCATCACCGCGCTCATCCACGTCGAGCTCGTCGTCGTGGCCGTCATCGTGCTGTATCCGCTGGCGTGGATCGTCGGCTCCTCGCTCGGATCAGGGCGATCGCTCGCGCAGGCGTCGGCGATCCCCGCCGACCCGACGCTCGCCAACTACGTCCGGCTGTTCACCGACACGCCGTTCGCGACCTGGTACGGCAACTCGCTCATCGTGGCCGTGTCGAACATGGTCCTGAGCGTGCTGCTGTCGGCGATCGCCGCCTACGTCTTCGCGCGGCTGCGCTTCTCGGGCCGCCGCATCGGCCTGCTGGTCATGCTCGTCATCCAGATCTTCCCCACGTTCATGACCGCCATCGCGATCTACATCCTGTACCTGAACTTCGGTCTGCTCGACAGTCTCGCGGGCCTGATCATCGCGAGCGTCGCTGCAGCGGTGCCCTACAACATCTGGCTCCTCAAGGGTTACCTCGACGGCATCTCGACCAGCCTCGACGAGGCGGCGGTGCTCGACGGTGCCTCGCATCTGCAGATCTTCACGCGCATCCTGCTGCCGCTGATGACCCCGATGCTCACGTTCGTCGCGGTGACCCAGTTCGCCGTGCCCTGGATGGACTTCATCCTGCCGCGCCTGTTGATAAGCAGCCCGCAGAACTACACCGTCGCGATAGGACTGTTCCAACTGATCTCGGATCAGACCCGGAACGACTTCACGACCTTCGCGGCGGGGGCCATTCTCGTCGCGGTGCCCATCACGGTGCTCTACATGATGCTCCAGCGCTACCTGGTCGCGGGGCTCGCTCAAGGAGGAGAGAAAGAATGACGACTACGCCACTGCCCGTCCGGGGCGCCGACGTGTCGATGACCGCGGAGATCGAGGCCCTGGGGGCGCGGTTCTCCGATGCGGTGGGCACGAGAGACCTGTTCGCGATCCTCGCCGACCACGGCGTGAACCTCGCCCGATTGCGGGTGTGGGTCGATCCCACCGACGCCGAAGGCCGTCCCTATCAGGGCGGGACCAACGATCTCGACACCACTCTCCGTCTCGCCGAACGGGCTCGCGCCGCCGGTCTCGGCCTCATGGTCGACCTGCACTACAGCGACTTCTGGGCCGACCCCAAGAAGCAGTCGCTCCCTCGATCATGGCGGCATCTCGATATGCGCGGGGTGTGCGACGCCGTCGCGGCGCACACGAGCGACGTGGTCGACGCGGTGCGGGGCGCGGCCGGAAGCCCGGAGTGGGTCCAGGTCGGCAATGAGACGACGAACGGGATGCTGTGGCCGTTCGGCCGCACGCCGAAGTACGACCTCGAAAGTCGCACCTTCGCCGCCGTCCCCGTCGAGGAGGCCCGAGCGCAGTACGACCGGCTCGCGACACTGCTGCAAGCGGGATCGGCAGCGGTGCGCGCGGCCGCCCCGGGCTCACGGATCGTGCTTCATCTCGATGCGGGGGGTGCCGCCGACCTCTACCGCCGCTGGTTCGACGAGATCACCGCTCGCGGGGTCGACTTCGACGCGGTGGGGCTGTCGTACTACCCCCTCTGGCACGGCTCGCTCGACGACCTGCGCGCCAACCTCCATGCCATCGTCAAGCGTTTCGACAGGGACGTCATCGTCGTCGAGACGGCGTACGCCCATCGGCCCGACAACCCTGCCGGCATGTCGATGTTCGACGCAGCCTCCCCGGCTGCGGTGTACCCGCCGTCGGTGGTGGGACAGGCGCGCTACCTCGACGACCTCGCCGCCGTCGTGCGGGGCGTTCCGGGTGGGCGCGGCGTCGGGATCGTCTATTGGGAGCCTGCCTGGCTGCCGGTGGCCGGAACCTCCTGGGCCTCCGACGCCGGAATGGCCTACGGCGACGACATCGCCGAGCCCGGCAACGGGTGGGCCAACCAGACGCTTTTCGACGAGCGCGGTCGCGCGCTCGCGTCGCTCACCGCACTCGGAGCGGCATCCGGTCGATGCGGGCTCACGAGAGGAGAAGAATCATGACTCACCGAGCACGGTGGCGAGCGACGGCGCTCGCCGCGACGGCGGTGACCGCTCTGATCGTCGGCGGGCTGCCGGCGACGACGGCGATTGCGGCTTTCGACCCCGACGACTTCGTGATGGGCGGGGACCTGGGCATGATCGACGAGGTCGAGACTCTCGGCGGGCAGTTCTCGCGCGCGGGAGTGACCGGAGACCCGATCGACATCATGGCCGACGCGGGGATGAATCTCGCCCGACTGCGGCTGTGGGTCGATCCCTACACCGTCTCGGGCGAGCCCTACGGCGGAGGCACCAATGATCTCGCCACGACGATCGCGACGGCGCAGCGCGCGAGAGCGGCGGGCATGGACATCCTGCTCGACTTCCACCTCAGCGACTGGTGGGCCGACCCCGGCACGCAGACACTGCCGAAAGCCTGGCGGACGCTGTCGTACCCGCAGCTCGTCGCGACAGTGGGCGATTACACGAACGGCGTCATCACCCAGATGCGGGCCGCGGGCGTCCTGCCCGACATGGTGCAGATGGGGAACGAGATCCCGAGCGGCATCCTGTGGGATCACGGTCGCGTCGGCAACGGCGTGTCGGACTTCTCGCAGCTGGCCGAGCTGCTCAGCGCGGGCATCGACGGTGTCGACGCCGCCTTGGCGCCGGGCGAGGACATCGAGATCGTGCTGCACCTCGATCACGGCGGCGACAACGCCCTCTACCGCTGGTGGTTCGACGAGATCACCGACCACGGGGTGCCGTTCGACGTCATCGGCCTCTCGTACTATCCGTTCTGGCACGGGACAATGGGTGAGCTCGCGGTCAACCTCAATGACATCAGTGCGCGCTACGGCAAGGACGTGCTGATTGTCGAGACCGCCTACGGGTGGACCCTCGGAGACGGCGACGGTCTCGGCAACTCCTTCTACACGGCGGAAGAGGCGACGGGCGGTTACCCCGCGAGCGTCGCCGGCCAGACGGCGTACCTCCGCGACCTGCGCGACATCGTCCGCGCCGTCCCGAACGGTCACGGCCGGGGACTGATCTGGTGGGAGCCGGGCTGGCTACCGGTGCCCGGCGCGAACTGGGGCACCGAAGCCGGCAAACTCGACAACGATGACGGCGGGGTGCTGTCGAACCCCTGGGACAACCAGACGTTGTTCGACTGGACGGGCGCGGCTCTCCCGACCCTCGACGTCTTCGGGGAGACCCCACCGATCGACCTCGTCGTGAACGGCGGTTTCGAGCAGGACGGCTACACGAACACGCCGAGCGGCTGGGGTGTGTGGTCGCCCGGCGATGCGCATGCGAACGCCGTCTTCACGCAAGACCCCGCCATCGTCGGATCCCTCAAGCTCTCGTTCTGGAAGTCGACGGCCTACACCGCCTCGGTGTATCAGACCTTCTCGGGGCTCCCGTCCGGGACGTATCGCGTCTCGGCGTGGACGCTCAACGGTGGTGGGCAGAACTCCGCCTATCTCTATGCGAAGAATGCCGGGGGAGCGGAGCAGCAGGCGGGGATCCCGGTGAGTACGCACGACTGGAAGCGGGTCGCTCTCGATGTGACGGTGACGAGCGGTGCGCTCGAGATCGGGTTCTACACCGACGCGCAGGCGGGCAACTGGATCAACGTCGACGACGTCCGCGTGCAGCGCATCGGGTAGGCGACGGCACCGGAGACGTGGGTGCGCTACGGTCGAGGTCGCCTGTTCCGGACGAGAGGTCGGCTGCCGATGGAAACCGTCTACCCGTTGCTGGGCGTCGTCGCCGTGGTCATCATGGCGCTCATCGCGGTCGCGAGCGCGGTTCTCGCGCGATCGTCCGACGTCGCCGCGGCGTGGCGCACCGAGCGGCCCACCATCCTGCTCACGGTGTCGGTACAGCGATGGCGGCGGGTGATGGTGCGCGCTTGCGGCGTCCTGATGGCCGGCGTCGGCATCATCACTCTGACGGCGCCGCTGGCGCGACCCGAGGACTCGCCCGCGATGCGCTATGTGGGTCTCGGCGCGCTGCTCATCGGCGCAGCCCTTATCTGGCTCGCTCACGGGATGACGCGGATGCGGCTCGAGGTCGCCGCGCATGAGATCTATGTCTCGCGCGGGTTCCTCCCGCCGATGCGCGTCGCGACCTCCGAGATCACACGGCTCCTTCCCAACGTCGCCGGCCGGTACGGCGGCATCGTCGGGAAGCGCGAGCGGCGGACGCTCTTCTCGACCACGACGGCCATGACAGGGCACAGCGAGCTGATGATCTACCTCCAGTCCGAGCGCCCCGACCTGTTCGTCGCCGGCGCACTGCGCTGACGGTCGCGCGTCAACGGTCGGCCGGGATAACGTCGTGAGGTGACCGAGCCACCGCGTGAGCTCCGAATCGAGGGATCGCGTGTCGGCGACATCCCGTCGCTCTACGTCGAGCTGAATCGCGTGCTCATGCCCGACGAGGACTGGACACTGGGGGAGAGTCTCGACGCCCTGGACGATCTGCTGTACGGGGGCTTCGGAGTGCTCGCGACATCACCGTCCGCGCGCATCGTATGGGTGGATGCCGAGCAGTCGCGCCGGGCGCTCGGTCGCACGGCGACCCGTGCATGGTACGCGGGCAAGCTCGCGCGTCCCGACGTCTACGCGTCGGCCCCGGCGCGGGCCGCACTGGCCGACCTCGACCGCGGCGCCGGGAGGACCTACTTCGACCTCGTGCTCGAGGTGTTCGCCGGTCACTCCGAGGTCGAACTCGTCCTGGCCTGAGGGGACACCCGGTCGCATAGCGCCGGGCATGCGGAAGGGGCCGGCCCGAACGGGCCGACCCCTTCACTGCGTCGAACGCTCAGAGAGCGCGGATGTTCGTCGCCTGCAGGCCCTTCTGGCCCTGCTCCACGTCGAACTCGACCTTCTGGTTCTCGAACAGGTTGCGGTGTCCAGTGCCGGAGATGGCGCTGAAGTGCGCGAACACGTCCGCGGTGCCGTCGTCCGGAGCGATGAAGCCGAACCCCTTCTCCGAGTTGAACCATTTGACGGTGCCAGTGGCCATGTCGTCATTTTCCTTCTGTGTTCTGGGACCACCGCTGTGATGATCCGGATACCGCTGCGGCCGGGCCGCTGCGGAGTGTGTGGGGGCGAGCGGACACTCGCCGGTTGTGGCGACCGGTCCAGATAGGTACGGTCGCGGGGCCGAGAGCACGGCCCGGGTGCATGAGATCGACGGCGGAATGAAACGAAGTGCACGTCGGACTGAACCGACGGAGAGGCGCGCCGTGACGCACCGACTCTCGAATGCTACGCGATTTCCGGCGCCGGTGGGGCGATGCGTCCGGCGAATCCGCTGAATGACGCCGCGAGTCTCGAATTCATTTCCTGCCCGCTCGGCCGATGAAGCGTTCGTCGAAGGCTGCGAGGACTCGGGCGCACTCGACCACGTCCTCCGGGGTTCCCGCCAACTCGAACTCGAAGATCACCGGCCTGCCGGAGACGCGGGCGAGCTCACGGGCCGCGGCTTGGTAGTGATCACCGAAGTTCCGATTACCCGACCCGATGATGCCCACGAGACGCCGGCGAGTCGCAGGTGCTCGGAGGAAGGCTCGCACGGCAGCCGGAAGGGTCGCGTGCGCGTCGTTGCCCGCCTTGTACGAGGGGGTCAGCAGCACCCACGCCTCCGACGCTTCGCCGGTCCGCACGGCACGGTCGGACAGATCGAGGACGGGGCGCCCGTCGTGCGCATGCAGACGCCCGGCGAATCGGCGGATGAGGTTCGATGTCGACGAATAGTAATAGACAGGCAGCTGCGTCACGGCGTCATTCTGACGCGTCTCGCCGTCGCGTCCGCCCGCGCGGACCGGGGAGAAATCCTGCGGGTGATTTCTTCCGGCCGAGGGGAGCGAGTGTGGTCTGACCACAGAGCATACTGGGGACACGGGGTCGAGGTCCCTCCATCCCGGTTCTCGGACACAGGCGCGGATCTTCGTCCCCGCCGGGAAGGCAGACGATGTCCATCGCCATCGACGCCCTCGTCGCTCGGGCTCAACGAGCCCTCGACGACTACGCGCTCTTCACCCAGGAGCAGATCGACCACATCGTCCGCAAGGCGTCGGTGGCCGCCCTCCACCACCACGGCGAGCTCGCCGTCATGGCGGTCGAAGAGACCGGTCGGGGACTCTTCGAGGACAAAGCCGTGAAGAACATGTTCGCGTGCGAGCACGTGACGCACTCGATCATCGACCAGAAGACCGTCGGCGTGATCGCCCATGACGAGCTCACCGGGATCACCGAGATCGCGGATCCCGTCGGGGTGATCTGCGCGCTCACGCCGGTCACCAACCCGACCTCGACCGCCATCTTCAAGTCGCTCATCGCGCTGAAGACGCGTAATCCCATCGTCTTCGGGTTCCATCCGTCCGCTCAGCGGTGCTCGTCGGAGGCGGCTCGGATCGTCCGGGACGCGGCGGTGGCGGCCGGAGCGCCCGTCGACTGCATCCAGTGGATCGCGGAGCCGTCGATGGAGGCGTCGGGCGAGCTGATGAACCATCCCGGGGTCGCGTTGATCCTCGCCACCGGCGGCAACGCCATGGTCCGTGCCGCCTACTCGTGCGGAAAACCCGCTCTCGGCGTGGGCGCCGGGAACGTGCCGGCGTTCATCGAGCGCACGGCCGACGTCGGTCGCGCCGTCAACGACATCGTCCTCTCGAAGTCCTTCGATATGGGCATGGTGTGCGCGAGCGAGCAGGCCGTCATCCTCGACCGACCCGTCGCCGACGAGGCGCTCCAGGAGTTCGCCCGCTTGCACGCCTACCGGGTGGACAGCACAGAGAAGGCGATGCTCGAGGAGTTCATCTTCGGGGTGACCGCCGACAGCGGCAACTGCGCGGACGCCAAGCTCAACGCTCGCGTCGTCGGCCAGTCGCCCGTGTGGATCGCGGAGCAGGCGGGGTTCACCGTCCCCGCCGACACCTCGATCCTCCTCGCCGACGTCTCCGGGGTCGGCCCGCACGAGCCGCTGACCCGCGAGAAGCTCGCGCCGGTCCTCGCCGTGCTGCACGCCGCGACCCCCGACGAGGGGATAGAGCTCTCACGACAGATGGTGGCGTTCGACGGACTCGGTCACTCCGGAGCCATCCACTCGAACGACGCCGAGGTGATCGCACGCTTCGCGGAGGTGGTCAAGGCGGTGCGCATCATCGAGAACTCGCCGTCCGCCCTCGGCGGCATCGGAGACATCTACAACGCCTTCCTGCCCTCGCTCACCCTCGGATGCGGCTCGTACGGGCACAACTCGGTATCCAACAACGTCTCGGCGGTGAACCTCGTGAACGTCAAACGCGTCGGTCGACGCAACAACAACCTGCAGTGGTTCAAGATCCCGGCGAAGACCTACTTCGAGCCGCACGCGATCCGGTACCTCGCAGACATGCGCGGTGTGGAGCGGGTGACGATCATCACCGACGAGACGATGACCTCGCTCGGCTATGTCGACCGCATCACCGATGTCCTGAACCGTCGCGAGAACCGCGTCCAGGTGCAGCTGCTGAACCGGGTCCGCCCCGAGCCGAAGGTGTCGGAGGTGGTGGCGGGAGCCGAACAGCTGCGTCAGTTCCAGCCGGACACGATCATCGCGCTCGGCGGGGGGTCGCCGATGGATGCGGCCAAGGTGATGTGGCTGCTCTACGAGCACCCCGAGATCGAGTTCTCCGACATGCGCGAGAAGTTCTTCGACGTCCGCAAGCGGGCGTTCACGTTCCCCGAGATGGGTCAGAAGGCCAAGCTCGTCTGCGTTCCCACCACCTCGGGAACCGGGTCGGAGATGACGCCCTTCGCGGTCATCACGGACGATGCGACAGGGATGAAGTACCCCCTGGCCGACTATGCCCTGACCCCGTCCGTCGCCATCATCGATCCCGAGCTCACGCGCGTACTCCCCGGCTTCCTCGTGGCGGATGCGGGCTTCGACGCGCTCACCCATGCGACCGAGGCCTACGTGTCGGTGTACGCGAACGACTACACCGACGGGCTCTGTCTGCACGCGATCAAGCTCATCTTCGAGAACATCGAGCGCAGCACGAGGGCCGAGCCGGGCTCGACGGACGGCGCTGACCGCAAAGCTCGCGAGAAGATGCACAACGCGGCGTCCATCGCGGGCATGGCGTTCGGCAATGCCTTCCTCGGGATCGTGCACGCGATGGCCCACGTGACGGGAGCGACCTACAAGCTGGTGCACGGGCGGACCAACGCCGTCTACCTGCCTCACGTCATCCGCTACAACGGCACGGTCCCGACGAAACTCACGAGCTGGCCCAAGTACGAGCGCTACATCGCGCCCGAACGCTTCCAGCAGATCGCGCAGCACCTCGGGCTTCCGGCCGCGACGCCGGAGGAAGGTGTCGAGAGCTATGCGCGCGCGGTGGAGGAGCTGCGCGACCGCGTCGGCATCGAGCGCTCGTTCCAGGCGCAGGGGGTCGACGAAGCTCGATTCCTCGACAACCTGCACAGCCTCGCGATGGCGGCCTACGAGGATCAGTGCGCGCCGGCTAATCCCCGCATGCCGATGATCGACGACATGAAGACCCTCATGGAAGCGGCCTATTACGGCACGTCCTTCGCCGAGGTGCGCGCGACGCGCGCCGCGGCGGTCGCGGCCGCCGACGCCGCCGTGCCGTCGGCCCCCGCGAAGCGCAGCGCGACGAAGGCGAAGACGAGTCACAGCGCCTGACGCCGGCCCGGCACCTACGCTGGACGCATGAAGCAGCGCAGCCTCGGATCCACGTCCCGCTCCGTCTCGGCCATCGGGCTGGGCACCTGGCAGCTCGGTGCCGACTGGGGCGACGTCGACGAGGATCAGGCGCTCGCCGTCCTCGACGCCTCCGCCGAGGCGGGGGTGACGCTGTTCGACACCGCCGACGTGTATGGGGATGGGCGCAGCGAGAGCATCATCGGGCGCTTCCTCGCCGCCCGCCCCGGGCATGGCGTCACCGTGGCCACCAAGATGGGCCGGCGCGCCGCGCAGGAACCCGAGAACTACACGCCCGAGAACTTCCGCGTCTGGACCGACCGTTCGCGCACCAACCTCGGCGTCGACTCGCTCGACCTCGTTCAGCTGCACTGCCCGCCGACGGCTGTCATCGAAGCGGACGCCACGTACGACGCGCTCGACGGCCTGGTGGCCGACGGCGCCGTCGCCGCGTACGGCGTCTCGGTCGAGACGGCAGCGCAGGCCCTCGCCGCGATCGCGCGTCCGAACGTCACCAACATCCAGATCATCGTGAATCCCTTCCGCCTCAAGCCGCTCGACGAGGTGCTGCCCGCGGCTCAGGCCGCCGGCGTCGCGATCTTCGCCCGTGTGCCGCTGGCGTCGGGCCTGCTCAGTGGTCGATACACCGAGCGGACGACCTTCGCGGCCGACGACCATCGGTCGTACAACCGCAACGGTGAGGCGTTCGACCGCGGCGAGACCTTCTCGGGCGTCGATTTCGAGACCGGCCTCGCAGCAGCCCGCCGCCTCGCGGCCGCCCTTCCCGACGAGGTGAGCCTGCCCGTCGCGACGCTCGCGTGGATCGCGAGCCGGCCCGGAGTCACGAGCGTGATCCCCGGGGCGCGAACGCCGGAGCAGGCGCGTGCGAACGCCGACGCGGGCCGACTGCTCGACGAGGAGACCGATCTGTCGGGCTTCTCGCGCGCCGTCCACGAGGTGTACGACGATCTGCTCCGCGCCGATATCCACCCGCACTGGTGACCCGATGACGGGGCGGACCGGTGTGGAGAACCGTTCCCGTCGTTCCCGACGGCCCCTACGCTGATCGCGTGGAGCTCGAATTCGATGCCGAGGTCTTCCGGTGGGAGACCCGCACGCAGGACTGGTATTTCGCGGCGCTCCCCGACGAGCCGAGTGCCGACCTCCGTGAGATCCCGCGGATGCCGCGGGGCTTCGGTGCCGTGCGCGTGCGCGCGACCATCGGCGGCTCGACATGGGAGACCTCCATCTTCCCCGATGCGGGTCGCGGGGTGTACGTCCTGCCGTTGAAGCAGGCGGTCCGGCGGGCCGAGTCGATCGGTGCGGACGGCGTCGTGCACGTGCAGCTGCAGGTCTTCGACGCGTGACCTGGCTCGTGTTCACGGCGAGTGTGCTCGTCGTGATCTGCGTAGGACTGAGCCTGGCGCTGTCGATCGTCGACGCCCGGACACGGCGACTCCCGAACCGTCTGGTTCTGGCGCTGGCCGTGGCTGCGGGGGGTCTCGCCGCGACGGCCTCCCTCGATGCTGGTTCGCCGGCGCCTCTCTACGGAGCCGTCGTCACCGGCGCCGCTCTGTTCGGTCTGTCCTACCTGCTCTATTGCGCGGGTGGCGGGATCGGCGGGGGAGACGTCAAGCTCGCGGGTGCCGTGGGCGTGCTGACGGGACCCTCCGGCTGGCCGCATCCGTTCCTGGCGATCGCGCTGGGGTTCGTCGCCGCGGGCGTCGTCGCCACCGCGTTGATCGCCCTGCGGCGCGCGGATCGTACGACGAGGATCCCCTTCGGGCCCTTCATGCTCGGCGGGGCATGGGTCGCGCTGGGCTGGTCGGTCTTCGCGGGGTGAGCCTGTCAAGGCCACCCGGGCGGCGACGGCGCCCGCGCTATCGTGGGCCGCATGGCCGACTCGACGTTCATCTCCCGCTCGATCGCGTGGGCGCTGCAGCGCAAGCCCGTTCGGGCCTTCCTGCTCTACAGCGAGCACCGCGGCTCGGTGCTGGCCGACAGCGTGACCTACCGCACGCTCTTCAGCGTCTTCGCCGGTGTCCTGCTCGGCTTCTCGATCGCGGCCCTGTGGCTGGCCGGCGACCCGGCCGCCTGGCAGGCGCTCATCGACGCCGTCAACCGGGTGATCCCCGGACTCGTGGGGCGGAACGGCCTGATCAAGCTCGATGACATCACCGCTCCCGCCGGGCTGACGATCGCGGGAATCGTGGCGACGGTCGGTCTCGTCGGCGCGGCGATCGGGGCGATCGGGTCGCTTCGGACGGCGATGCGGACCATCGCCGACGAGGGCGTCGACGACGTCCTGTTCATCTGGGTGCTGCTGCGCAACCTCGGCCTCGCGATCGGCATCGGCGGCGCTCTGCTCGCTGCGGCGGGCGTGACGTTCCTCGGCACCGCGGGGATCGGCATCCTCGCCGATCTGCTCGGCTTCCCCGACTCGAGCCCGCTCGTCCAGTTCGGGGGCTGGTTCGTCGCCGTCATCGTGGTGTTCGCCCTCGATGCGCTCGCCGTGGCGGTGCTCTTCCGCGTCCTTTCGGGAGTGAAGGCGCGCGGCCGGGTGCTGTGGAGCGGCGCGCTGCTCGGCGCGGCCGGGCTCACGGTGCTGCAGCAGCTGTCAGGTCTGTTCGTGGGCGGCGCGACCTCGAACCCGCTGCTCGCGACGTTCGCGTCGCTCATCGCGATCCTGCTCTGGCTCAACCTCTCGTCCCAGGTCATCCTCATCGCGAGCGCCTACATCGTCACCGGTGTGCGTGAGCAGCAGGATCGCGTGCGCGCGCGATTCGGTGCGAAGACGCTGCTGCAGCGTCGGGTTCAGCGCGCAGAGGACGGGGTCTCGGTCGCGACGCGCGAGCTCGAGACGGCGCGCCGCCTCGAGGCGGCGGAGCGCGCCGGGTCGGGTGCCTGACGCGGATCAGCGCGCGTAGCGTTCGACGAACGCTCGGAGGATGTCGCCGGTGTGGGTGACGGGAGTCCGGCGCACGGCGGCCAGCGTCGACTCCAGCTCGTCGGCGGCGAAATAGCCGTAGTCGGCGTACGCGTGGATGCGGGTCGTGATGCCGTCGAGATCGAGCTCGGGATGGAACTGGGTCGCGTAGACGTTGCGCCCCACCCGGAACATCTGCACGGGGCATCCGGCCGAGGAGGCGAGGAGCGTCGCGGTCGTCGGCAGAGCGGAGATCGCCTCCTTATGGCCGACGAACGCCGAGAACGCGTCGGGCAGCGATGCGAGCAACGGGTCCGCGCGACCGGCGTCGCTCAGCTCGACGTCGACGACGCTGATCGGCTCGCCGAACCGACGGTCGATCGTGGCGCCGAGGTACGCGCCCACCGTCCCGATGCCGTAGCAGGCTCCGAGGAATGGAGAGTCGCGCGCGACGACCCGGTCGAGGAGCACGGAGAACTCCGCCTCGACGCGACGTTGAACAGCCGGTTTGCGCTCCCACGGATCGGACGCGTTGAACGGGCCGCCGCCGACGAAGATGCCCGAGATGTCGTCGAGGTCGATGTCGGGCATCGGCTCCGCCTCGAGTCGCACGCGCCGAAGCGACGCGGGCTCGAGACCGGTGTGGCGGAGGAAGAGCTCATACTCCTCGTCGGCGGGCACATCCTCGGCGCGGGTGGCGAGCAGCACGAACGGTCTCACGCCGAGGGGTGCTTCCGTAGTCGCCGAGCACGCATGGCGCAAGCGTATCGGCCGGTCCGGGCAGCGAGGGTATCGTCGGGATCCAGGAGGTCAGAACATGGCTATTGCACGACTGCACGGAGGCCCGCTCGACGGGCAGGCCCTTCCGGTGGACGACGACGCGTCGGACCGGCTCATCCTTCCCTACAGCGAGACGCAGATCGTCTACGAGCGCGCGGGCGAGGCCGAGGACACGGGCGAGGCAGACGGTCCGACGTCCTCGGACTTCCACTACGTCGAGTCCGAGGGCGACATCGACCCCTCCGCGGACGAGCGGGACGACCGCGTCACGAATGACGACTGAACCCCGCAGCGCGATCGAGATCGAGCGCAAGTACGACGTCGATGCCGAGGCGGTGCTGCCCGACTGGGCCGCGCTCCCCGGCGTCGCGGCGGTCGGCGATCCTGAGCCGCGCGAGCTCGACGCACGCTACCTCGACACCCCGGACGGCCGTCTGGCGACGGCGCTCACGGCGCTGCGGCGCCGGACGGGCGGGCCGGACGAGGGGTGGCACGTCAAGCGCTCGACCCCCGAGGGCAAGCTCGAGACGCAGTGGCCGCTGGACGAGCAGGCCGGAGACGAGGGGGCACGCCTCGACGTGCCCGCAGAGATCGTCGCCGCTCTCGCCGAGGTCGCCGCCCCGCCGTTCGAGGTCATCGCCCGCATCCGCAACTCGCGCACCGCCTATGCGCTGCGCGACGCCGCCGGGGGAGTGGTCGCCGAATTCGTCGACGACCGGGTCACGGCGACCGACGAGCGTTCGGGACGCACCAGCTCCTGGCGCGAATGGGAGCTCGAGCTCGGACCCGCGGCCCCGGCCGACGGGCGAGGGATCGACGAGCTCTTCGATGCCGCGGACGACCTCGTCCGAGCTGCGGGCGGGGCGCCGTCCGGATCGGGTTCCAAGCTCGGTCGTGCCCTCGGGCTCTGACGCCCGGTCGAAGACATCCGGGAACACGAAAGCACCGCCGGCCCAGCCGAGCGGTGCTTTCGTGTTCCCGACCGAGGTCAGAGGTTGATCATGTGTCCCGCGAGACCGTGGAACGCCTCCTGCAGGCCTTCCGACAGCGTCGGGTGGGTGTGGACGTTGCGCGCGGCCTCGAGCGCGGTGAGGTCCCACTTCTGCGCCAGCGTCAGCTCGGGCAGCAGCTCCGACACGTCGGGGCCGATGAGGTGGCCGCCGAGAAGCTCGAGGTGCTCGGCATCGGCGATCAGCTTGACGAAGCCCACGGGCTCGCCCAGACCGTTCGCCTTGCCGTTGGCCGAGAACGGGAACTTCGCGACCTTGACGTCGTAGCCGGCGTCGCGCGCCTGCTGCTCCGTGAGGCCGAAGGATGCGACCTGAGGCGAGCAGAACGTCGCGCGCGGCATGTTGCGGTAGTCGCCCAGCGTCTGCGTCTCCGCGCCGCCGATGGTCTCGGCCGCGACGACGCCTTGGGCCTCGGCGACGTGCGCGAGCTGCAGCTTGGCGGTGACGTCACCGATGGCGTAGATGCCCGGGACGTTGGTACGCATGTGGTCGTCGATGTCGATCGCGCCGCGCTCGGTGAGCGTGACGCCGGTGTTCTCGAGACCGAAGCCCTCGACGCGGGGAGCGAAGCCGATCGACATGAGGACCTTGTCGGCCTCGATCTGCCCCTTCGCGCCGTCGGCGTTCGCCGAGAACGAGACGGTGACCTTGTCGCCCGAGTCGACGATCTGCTCGACCTTGGTCGAGGTGAGGATGTCGATGCCGTACTTCTTGTACTGCTTCTGGATCTCCTTCGAGACCTCGACGTCCTCGTTGGGGAGGGCGCGATCGAGGAACTCGATGATCGTGACCTTGACTCCGTAGTTCGACATCACGAAGGCGAACTCCATGCCGATGGCGCCGGCGCCGACGATGGCGATCGACGAGGGGAGCGCGCGCGTGAGGATCTGCTCCTCGTAGGTCACGACGTTCTCGCTCAGCTCGACACCGGGCAGCAGTCGCACGGTCGATCCCGTCGCGATGATGACGTTGTCGAAGGTCACGGTCTCCTGCGAGCCGTCGGCCTTGGTCACCTGGATGGACTTCGCGTCGACGAACGAACCGCGGCCCTCGTATTCGGTGACCTTGTTCTTCTTCATCAGGAAGTGGATGCCCTTGACGTGCGTCTCGGCCACCTTGCGGCTGCGGTCGAACGCGGTGCCGAAGTCGAAGCTCACATCTCCGCTGATGCCGAAGAGGTCGGCCTTGTGCTTGAAGGTGTGGGCGAGGTCGGCGTTCTTCAGCAGAGCCTTGGAAGGGATGCAGCCGACGTTGAGGCAGACGCCTCCCCAGTACTTCTCTTCGATGATCGCGACGGACTGTCCGAGCTGCGCAGCGCGGACAGCTGCGACATACCCGCCGGGGCCCGCGCCGAGGATGACGACGTTGTAGTGAGGCATGTCTCCCAGCCTAGTCCTCGGTGCGTCGCCGAGACGCCGCCACGAGTGCGACGACGAGGGCGATGGCGCCGGCCACGACCACGATGCCGACGACGATCCAGAACACCGCCGGCAGGCCCTCGTCCGCGGTGCTCTCGGCGGGCGCGTCGGCGCGAGCGGTGGGCGCCGCAGCCGGGTCGCCCGCGGTGAACGCGAACTCGCCGGAGACCGGGTGGCCATCGCTAGAGACCACGCGCCACGTCACGGTGATGGGTCCCTGACTGTCGCCCGAGAGCGGCTGGGTCACCGTGGT
Organism: Microbacterium sp. cf332; assembly: GCF_900102175.1. Taxonomy (GTDB): domain Bacteria; phylum Actinomycetota; class Actinomycetes; order Actinomycetales; family Microbacteriaceae; genus Microbacterium. The sequence goes on along the minus strand of NZ_FNKN01000001.1, from coordinate 854,488 downwards.
GCCGTCGAGCACGGGGGCGCCGTCGGCGAGCTCGGTACCGGCGGCGTCGGTCACCGAGATCGCGTTGACACCCTCCTCGTCGATGAGCACACCGCTGTAGGTGAGGGTGATCTCGTCCGGGAGAGCGCTGACGGTGGCGTCCGCGGCCGGGTCGGAGGCGAGCAGCTCGTCGTGCGCGAAGGCGGGCGAGGCTGAGGAAGCCGCTGCGAGGCCGAGGGCGAGGCCGAGGCCGACGAGCAGTCGAGTACGGAGGCGGGTGCGTGCAGACATCGCCGAGAGCCTATCCGCGGGGTGTGTGAGCGCGGTGGGAGGAGGCCGGGGAATCGCGTTCGCGAGCGGTCTCCGATCCGTTAGGCTGGCCCGGAAGAGGAGGACACTGTGGACGAAAAGGATCGAGACGTCGACGACATCCGACGCGAACCCGACCGCACGCCGCACAGCGGTTCCTCGGACACGACGCAGACGTTCGGTCACGACCTGGACCTCTCGTTCGTGCCGTTCGGGGCAGACCTCACCGCTGTCGAGCGCGACGCCATCCAGGCGCTGCCCGAGCGGGCCGCGCTGCTGCTGGTGCGTTCCGGACCCACGGCGGGCGCCCGTTACCTGCTCGACACCGATGTGACGACCGTCGGGCGCCACCCCGAGGCCGACATCTTCTTCGACGACGTCACGGTCTCGCGTCGGCACGCGGAGATCACGCGCACGGGTTCGGCCTTCGAGATCGTCGACCAGCGGTCGCTGAACGGCACGTACGTCAATGGCGAGCGCGTCGATCGCGCCGTGCTCGCGGACGGCGCCGAGCTGCGCGTCGGGAAGTTCCGTCTTAACTTCTTCGTCTCGCCCCTCGACCGCGCCTCGGCGACCGGCGCGTGAGCCCCGCCGCCGCAGCCCGCAGTCGGTCCGCGACGGCGGGTCATCTGAGCATCGGTCAGGTCCTGGCGCGGCTGAGCCCCGAGTTCCCCGCACTGAGCTCGAGCAAGCTGCGCTATCTCGAGGATCAGGGCATCGTCACTCCGACACGCACCGGCTCGGGGTACCGCAAGTTCTCGCCCGCCGATGTGGAGCGGCTCCGCACCGCGCTCACACTCCAGCGCGACCACTACATGCCCCTCGCGCGCATCCGCGAGTACCTCGACAACCCCGGCGCCGAGGGTCTCCCGCCCGCTCTGCCGGCGTCGATCGTCCAGCACCGCCGGTATCGGCGCGACGAGCTGATCGATCAGGCCGAGGCCACCCCGACCCTCCTGAGCGATGCAGTGTCGGCCGGTCTCCTGCCGGCGGCGGACACCTACGACGACCGTGCGCTCGCGCTGCTCCGCACCCTCGTCGCACTCGACCGCCATGGCATCGGGCCGCGCCACCTGCGCACCGTCCGTCAGGCCGCCGAACGCGATGTCGCGCTCGTCGAGACCGCGCTCGCTCCGCTTCTCCGGCGTACCGACTCGTCGTCGCGCGGCCGGGCCCACGAACTCGCTCCCGAGCTCGTCCGCAGGCTCGACGACGTGCGGTCCGCGTTCGTCCAGTCCGCCATCGACCGACTGTCACGGTGAGCGTCACGCGACACGCCGCGGGATCGGAGCGGATGTCGTTGCCGCGACGGCATCCCTCATCTAGCGTTGAAGCAACCCGACCGTCCGGCAGGAGGACCAGATGACCGCGCATGATTCGCTCGGCGAGATGCGGTTCACGACCGACCTGCTGTTCACCGACGGCCTTCCGCAGATGGACGACGAGGTCGGCTATCGCGGCGCTCAGGCGGCCCGTGCCGCCGGCATCACCTACCGCCAGCTCGACTACTGGGCGCGCACCGAACTGGTCGTCCCGACCGTCCGTGGCGCCAGCGGGTCGGGTTCGCAGCGGCTGTACGGCTTCCGCGACATCCTGGTGCTGAAGCTCGTCAAGCGGCTGCTCGACACCGGGATCTCACTGCAGCAGATCCGGGTGGCCGTCGACCAGCTCCGGGCCGCGGGTATCCGCGACCTCGCCGGCACCACGCTGATGAGCGACGGCGCCTCGGTCTATCTCTGCACCTCGAACGACGAGGTCATCGACCTGGTCAGCCGTGGGCAGGGCGTGTTCGGCATCGCCGTGGGGAAGGTCCTTCGCGAGGTGGAGTCGACGCTCGTGGAGTTCGACCCCCAGTCGCCCGACCCCGTGGACGAGCTCGCCGCCCGGCGCTCGGTCCGCAGCGCCTGACACGCCCTCGAACGCACGAACCCCGGCGCGCCCTGAGGCGGCCGGGGTTTCGTCGTGAGTTGCGGGATCAGCCCTGGGCGGCCGCGGGCGCCTCGCCGGCGACGGGAATGCGCCCCGTGCGCAGCACCCGGTCAAGGAGCGCGTCGAAATCGGACGCGAGCTCCTGGGCCGAGTCTCCGGGCCAGATGTGCAGGGGCTTCGCTGCGCCTTGCGCCTGCTGCAGCGACGTGCGCTCCGGCAGCTGGGGGGCGAGCACGAGGGGGCCGAACATGTCGCGGAGCTCCTTGATGCGGAACTGGTGCTCGATCGACTGCGGCCGCACCCGGTTGACGACGATGCCGAGCGGCTGCAGCCGGGGAGAGAGGCCGCGACGGATCTCCTCGATGGCGCGCAGCGCGCGGTCCGCGGCGGCGACGGAGAACAGTCCGGGCTCGGTGACCACGATGACCCGGTCGCTCGCGGCCCACGCGGTACGGGTGAGCGCGTTGAGCGACGGTGCACAGTCGATCAGGACGAGGTCGTAGTCGGCCTCGATCGTGGCGAGCGCCTCCTCGAGCTTCCAGACATCGCGCACGCTGGGATGCGGTCCGTCGAAGTTGATGGCCGACGGGCTGCCGATGAGCACATCGATGGTGCCGGGATGCACCTTGGCCCAGCCGCTCGAGGTGATGGCCTGTCGGACCACCTTCTCCTTCGGATTGGCGAGGACGTCCGCGACGTTGAGACGGCCGGCGACTTGGATGTCCATCCCCGTCGACACGTCGGACTGCGGATCGAGATCGACGACCAACGTCCGGACTCCGCGGGCGAACGCGGCGGATGCGAGCCCCAGGGTGACCGTCGTCTTGCCGACCCCGCCCTTGAGCGAGCTGACGGAAAGTACGTGCACGAGGCTCTACGTTACCGTCCCCTAGGCTGTGAGGGTATTCGAGCCCTCGAGCGGTGCTCTGGCCGCCCGACTCACTCCATCGAGGTGAGCATGTTCCGGAAGATCCTTGTCGCGAATCGCGGAGAGATCGCCATCCGCGCCTTTCGAGCCGCGTTCGAGCTGGGGGCGAGGACGGTCGCCGTCTACCCGCACGAGGATCGGTACTCGTTGCACCGGCTGAAGGCCGATGAGGCGTACGAGATCGGTGTCCCGGGCCACCCGGTGCGTGCCTATCTCGACGTCGAGGAGATCATCCGCGTTGCGCGCGAGAGCGGCGCCGACGCGATCTACCCCGGCTACGGCTTCCTCTCGGAGAACCCCGAGCTCGCGGCGCGAGCCGCGGCCGAGGGCATCGCATTCATCGGGCCCTCGTCGGATGTGCTCGAGATGGCGGGCAACAAGGTGACGGCGAAGGGCCACGCGGTCGCGGCGGGCGTGCCCGTCCTGCGGTCGACGGAGGCCTCGGACGACATCGATGCGCTCATCGCCCAGGCGGGCGACATCGGGTTCCCGATCTTCGTGAAGGCGGTCGCCGGCGGCGGTGGGCGCGGTATGAGACGCGTGGCGACCCTCGACGAGCTCGCACCGGCGCTGTCGGAGGCGATGCGCGAAGCGGGCAGCGCCTTCGGTGATGCCCGCGTCTTCCTCGAGCAGGCCGTGCAGCGACCGCGCCACGTCGAAGTGCAGGTCCTCGCCGATGCGACGGGCGAGACGGTGCACCTCTTCGAGCGCGACTGCTCCGTGCAGCGACGTCATCAGAAGGTCATCGAGATCGCCCCCGCCCCGAACCTGGACGAGGAGACCCGCACGGCGCTGCACCGCCACGCGATCGCGTTCGCGACCTCGATCGGATACGTGAACGCCGGAACCGTGGAGTTCCTGCTCGAGACCGCCGGGCCGCGAACGGGCGAGGTCGTCTTCATCGAGATGAACCCGCGCATCCAGGTCGAGCACACCGTCACCGAGGAGGTGACGGACGTCGATCTCGTGCAGTCTCAGATGCGCATCGCCGCGGGGGAGACGCTCGCCGATCTCGGACTCACGCAGGACCGCATCCAGCTGCGCGGAGCGGCCCTCCAGTGCCGCATCACGACCGAGGACCCGGCACAGGGATTCCGTCCCGACACCGGCAAGATCACGACCTACCGTTCGCCGGGTGGCGCCGGTATCCGTCTCGACGGCGGCACGACGGCGGCCGGCTCGCAGGTGAGCCCGCACTTCGACTCGATGCTCGCCAAGCTCACCTGCCGCGGCCGCGACTTCGGAGCAGCCGTCGTGCGCTCGCGTCGCGCCCTCGCCGAGTTCCGGATCCGCGGCGTCTCGACGAACATCCCGTTCCTTCAGCAGGTGCTCGACGATCCCTCGTTCGCGCGCGGCGACCTCAGCACGGCGTTCATCGACGAGCGGCCGCAGCTGCTCGAGGGGCGCACCTCGAAGGACCGCGGATCGAAGATCCTGGGCTGGCTCGCCGAGACGACGGTCAATCGGCCGCACGGCTCCGCCCCGACCTCCGTCGAACCGCGTGCCAAGCTGCCCCGCCTCGACCCGGCGGCGGTCCCGGTCGCCGGATCGCGCCAGCGTCTGCGCGAGCTCGGGCCGTCAGGTTTCGCCGCAGAGCTCCGGGCGCAGACAGCGCTGGCGGTGACCGAGACGACCTTCCGTGACGCGCATCAGTCGCTGCTCGCGACGCGCGTGCGGACGAAGGATCTCGTCGCCGTCGCGCCGGCCGTCGCCCGGCTGACCCCGCAGCTGCTGTCGGTCGAGGCCTGGGGAGGGGCGACCTACGACGTCGCGCTGCGCTTCCTCGGGGAGGACCCCTGGGAACGGCTCGACAAGCTGCGTACCGCGCTGCCGAACATCGCGCTGCAGATGCTGCTGCGAGGGCGAAACACCGTGGGCTACACGCCCTACCCCACAGCGGTGACGACGGCGTTCGTGCGCGAGGCCGCCGCCTCGGGCGTCGACATATTCCGCATCTTCGATGCCCTCAACGACGTGGCGCAGATGCGCCCCGCGATCGACGCGGTGCTCGAAACGGGGTCGGCGGTCGCCGAGGTCGCGGTCTGCTACACGGGCGATCTGCTGGACCCGCGCGAAGACCTGTACACCCTCGACTACTACCTCCGTCTCGCGGACGAGATCGTCGGCGCCGGGGCTCACGTTCTCGCCATCAAGGACATGGCGGGTCTCCTGCGGCCCGCCGCCGCCTCACGGCTGGTGTCGGCGCTGCGCGATCGCTTCGACGTCCCCGTGCACGTGCACACCCACGACACCGCGGGCGGCCAGCTCGCGACGCTCCTCGCAGCGAGCGCGGCGGGGGCGGACGCGGTCGACGCGGCCTCGGCACCGATGGCGGGGACGACGAGCCAGCCCTCGCTCTCGGCGCTCGTGGCAGCCCTCGCGCACACCGAGCGCGACACCGGGCTCGACCTCGACGCGGTGTCGGATCTCGAGCCCTACTGGGAGTCGGTGCGTCACCTGTACCGGCCGTTCGAGTCGGGCCTGCCCGGTCCCACCGGTCGCGTGTACCGGCACGAGATCCCGGGCGGTCAGCTCTCGAACCTGCGGCAGCAGGCCATCGCACTGGGACTCGCACACGATTTCGAGCTCATCGAGGACATGTACGCCGCCGCAAACGACATCCTCGGCCGGGTGCCGAAGGTCACGCCGTCGTCGAAGGTCGTAGGCGACCTCGCCCTGCACCTCGCGGCCGTCAAAGCGGATCCCGCCGCGTTCGCGGCAGACCCGGGCGCCTTCGACATCCCGGACTCGGTGGTCGGTTTCATGGCCGGCGAGCTCGGCGACCTGCCGGGCGGTTGGCCCGAGCCGTTCCGGTCGAAGGTGCTCGCGGGGCGCACCGTGCGGCCCGGGGTCGCTGACCTCTCCGCGGCTCAGGCCGATGCGCTCGAATCCGACTCGGAGACACGGCGACGCACCCTCAACGCGCTGCTGTTCCCCGCGCCGACGCAGGAGTACGACCGCGTCCGCGAGACGTACGGCGACCTGAGCGTGCTCGATACGGCCGATTACCTCTACGGCCTCGTTCCGGGCGCCGAGCATGTCGTCGAGATCGAGCGGGGCGTGCAGCTGTACGTCGGTCTCGAGGCTATCGGCGAGGCGGACGAGAAGGGCATGCGGACGGTCATGGCCACGCTGAACGGGCAGCTGCGTCCGGTGTTCGTGCGTGACCGCTCGATCGATGTCGAGGCACGTCAGGCGGAGAAGGCCGACACCTCCGTGCCAGGTCAGGTGGCGGCGCCGTTCTCCGGTGTCGTGACCCTCAAGGTCAGTGTCGGCGACACCGTCGCCGCGGGCGCTCCGGTCGCGTCGATCGAGGCGATGAAGATGGAGGCCGCCATCACCGCGCCTGTCTCGGGCACCGTGGATCGGCTCGTCGTCAGCGCCACCGGGCCCGTCGAAGCCGGAGATCTTTTGGTCGTCGTGCGGCCCGGCGAGTAGCCTAAGGGGTCGGGCGCGAGCTCGAGACCCTGGAGTGGACGCAGCACAACATGCCTGAGCGCAACGAGAATCAGCCCGACGAGACCGATCCCGCGGTCCTCGCCGACAGTGAGAGCATTCACACGACGGCCATCGGGATCATCGGCGGTACGGCCCAGGTCGACGTCACCATCCCCGTCGCAGACGACGACCTCGATGACGACGACGTCATCGACGGCGAGGTCGTGGACGATCAGCTCGCGACCGGTGACATCCCGCTCGGCATCGCGCCCGAGCCGGTGAACGACGTCGAGGGCGAGGACGGACGTGGCGACGCGGCTGAGGATGCGGGCGATGTCGACGTCGACGTCGACGATCGGACGGATGTCGCGGCCGACGAGGCCGACCCGGAGCAGGACGCCGACGATGTGGACGTGGACGCCGGGTCCTCCGCCAATGACGCGGAACCGGCGGGTGCCGTCGAGAGCGACGATCCCGACGGGGCCACGGCGGACGAGCCAACGGCGGTCGGGTCGGACGACGACGCGTCCGAGGTGATCGTCGTCGCAACGCTCGAGGACGACGCCCACGTCGACGATGGTGCCGGTGTCGAGCCGGGCACGGACCCGTCGGCTCCCGCGCCGGCCGACGCAGCCGGCGAACCCGCGAACGAGGTCGGGGGTGAGGTGGTCGTCGCGACCGTCGTCCCCACCTCGACACCCATCACCGGCACGATCCCCACCACACGCCGCCAGGCCCACCAGGTCGCGGAGCAGGTGCGACATGCCGCCGAGCGGGTGCAGGTGCCCCGTTCGGCCGAGCCCGTCCTGCAGTCACGGCGTATCGGCGATCTCGAGCCCGGCCGCGAGTCGGCCGACCTGCTCACTGCGGACCGCCTCCTCGACCCGTCGCAGGTCGTCCGGGCCGAACCGGAGGGGCGCTGGCAGCGCCTCGTGTACACCGTCTCCGGCCACCGCATCAACCTCGGCGACGGCAAGCGTGCGCGAGCGCGTAAAGAGCTCGACCGCCGGATCTCGGCGCCCCTCGTGGGCGGGGCCAAGTTCGTCCCCGTGCTCTCGCGAAAGGGCGGCGTGGGCAAGACGACCGTGACGACGCTGCTGGGTATGGCTCTCGCCGATGCCCGGGACGACCGGGTGATCGCCATCGATGCGAACCCGGATCGCGGCACGCTCGCTGATCGCATCGGGCGCACGAGCGGCAAGACGGTGCGCGACCTGGCTCGGACGCGCGGCCAGGTGGTCGGATTCAACGATCTGTCTGCGATCGTCGCGCGCGACGAGACCCGACTCGACGTGCTCGCCTCCGACACCGATCCGCACGTGTCCGAGGCGTTCAGCGATCACGACTACGAGGACGTGGCCGCCGTCGCGGCCCACTACTACTCGATCGTCCTCACCGACACCGGAACCGGGATCGTGCACTCCGTCATGGGGGCCACCCTCGGGCTGTCCGATCAGATCGTCGTGGTCGCGGGGCTGTCGGTGGACGAGGCCCGGCTCGCGTCCGAGACGCTCACGTGGCTCGAGTCGAACGGGTTCTCCGACGCGGTCAAGAACGCGATCGTGGTGCTCAACACGTCGCGTCCGGGCACGCCCATGGTGCGCGCCGAGGAGCTCGAGACCCACTTCTCCACCCGCGTGCGCTCGGTGCTCCGCATCCCGTACGACCCGCACCTGGCAGCGGGCAGTGCAGTGACGTTCCGTGACCTCGACCCGGCGACGCGAGAGGCGGCGCGCAAGCTCGCCGCGAGCGTCATCGAGGGGCTGCGGACGGGCGCGGCGGCCTGACATGGCGGTCCGACCGATCCGGTTCTTCGGCGACCCCGTCCTGAAATCCGCCGCTGCGCCGATCGAGACGATCGACGACGGCGTGCGGTCGCTCGTGCGCGATCTCGTCGACACGGTCGAGCTTCCCGGTCGTGCCGGCGTCGCCGCACCTCAGATCGGCGTCGGGCTGCGCGCTTTCAGCTACAACGTCGACGGTGTGATCGGGTACATCCTCAATCCGCGACTCGTCGAGGTCTCGGGCGAGCCGTCGCTCATCGGCGAAGGATGCCTGTCGGTGCCCGACCTGTGGCACGACACCCTTCGCCACCCCTATGCCCGCGCGGTCGGCATGAATCTCGCCGGTGAGCAGATCGAGCTCGAAGGTGACGGGCTGATGGCGCAGGCGCTGCAGCACGAGTGCGACCACCTCGACGGCATCCTCTACCTCGATCGGCTGTCGCCCGCCGAGCGACGGGTCGCGATGCGCGAGGTCCGCGAGTCTTCCTGGTTCTGAGCGTCGAACGACGAAGAGGGGCCTGTCCGGAGGTGTCGGACAGGCCCCTCCCCGTCGCTGCCGTCAGCCGAGCGAGACGTTGCTCGTCTTGACCGGCTCGTCGTAGATGTCGGAGATCGCGTCGGCGAAGTCGGTCAGGATGACGTTGCGCTTGATGCTCATCTTCGGTGTCAGGTGCCCGCTCGCCTCGGTCCACTCGGTGTCGAGGATCGTGAACTTGCGGATCGACTCGGCCCGCGAGACGTTGCGGTTGGCCTCGTCGATCGCGCGCTGCACCTCGGCGCGGACCGCGTCGCTCTTCGCTGCGTCGGCGAGCGGCATGTCACCGGCGAGCCCGTTGTTCGACAGCCACGTCGGCAGCATCTCGGGGTCGAGCGTCACGAGCGCCGAGATGAACGGCTTCTGGTCGCCCACGACGACGACCTGACCGACGATCGGATTCGCGCGGATGGGATCCTCGAGCACTGCGGGCGCCACGTTCTTGCCACCCGCGGTGACGATGATCTCCTTCTTACGGCCGGTGATGGTCAGGAAGCCGTCGTCGTCGAACGAGCCGATGTCGCCCGTCTTGAACCAGCCGTCGTGGAAGGCGGCATCGGTCGCCTCCGGATTGCGCCAGTACTCGGAGAAGACGTTGATGCCGCGGACCTCGACCTCGCCGTCCTCACCGAGCCGGACACCGACGCCGGGCAGGACCGGCCCCACCGTGCCGATCTTCGCCTTGGTCGCGAGGTTGACCGTCGCGGGGGCGGTCGTCTCGGTGAGGCCGTAGCCCTCGAGGATCGTGACTCCGAGGCTGTGGAAGAAGTGCCCGAGGCGCGGTCCGAGCGGTGCCGACCCGGAGACGGCATAGACGACCCGACCGCCCATCGCGGCCCGCAGCTTGCCGTACACGAGCTTGTCGAAGACCCGGAACTTCAGCTTCGTCGACAGGGGGATGCGCTTGCCCTCCTGCTGCAGGCGCGAGTGGTCGATCGCGACCTGAGCGGCGGCGCGGAAGATCTTGCCCTTGCCTCCCGCCTCGGCCTTCTGCTCGGCGGAGTTGTAGACCTTCTCGAAGACCCGCGGTACGGCGAGCAGGAACGTCGGCTGGAACGTGCCGAGCGCGGGCAGCAGCTGCTTGGTGTCGGGCTGGTGACCGGTCTTGACGCCGGCGTGCACGTTGAGGATCGAGATGAAACGGGCGAAGACGTGCGCGGTGGTGATGAACAGCAGGGTGGAAGCACCGCCCGGGTGGTTGACGACCTCCTTGAGCGCCTCGCCGGAATTGCGCGCCAGCTCGACGAAGTTGCTGTGCGTCAGCACGCATCCCTTGGGTCGTCCGGTGGAGCCCGAGGTGTAGATCAGGGTCGCGATATCCGACCCCACCGCGAGGTTGCGGCGTCGCTCGATCTCGTCGTCGGCGACGTCGCCGCCTCCGGAGCGGAGTCGGTCGAGGTCGCCCGCGCCCATGGTCCAGACCTCGCGGACGAGCGGGACGGTGGAACGGATCTCGGCGATGCGCTCCGCGTGCTCGGCCGTCTCGGCGACCGCGAACGTCGCACCCGAGTCGCTGAGGATCCAGGCGATCTGTGACGCCGAGCTCGTCTCGTACACGGGGACCATGACGGCCCCCGCGAAGAACAGGGCGAAGTCGACGAGTGTCCAGTCGTACGTCGTTCGCGCGATGAAGGCGACCTTGTCGCCGGGCTCGACGCCCGCCGCGACGAAGCCCTTCGCGAGGGCGGTGACCTCGCGTTGGAACTCGGCCGCCGAGATGTCGCGCCATCCGCCGTCGTGCGGCACGGAGAAGAGGGCGCGCGACGGGGTGGCGGCCACCCGGTCGACGAGGAGATCGGAGATGTTCGCGTCGGGGTCGGCGGGGACGACGGCGGGGACTTCGAACTGGACGGCGCTCATGGGCGGCAACTCCTTCGGTACCGGAAGCGTCTGGCAGGGTACGGCCACTCTATCGGGCGCCCCGACCCCCGGCCCCGCGCCGCCCCGCGCCGCCGCACTAGACTTTCCGGGTCGCCGCCGGACGGTCGACGGAAAGGACCCGCGCGTGCTCAACATCGGCATCGACATCGGCGGAACCAAGATCGCCGGAGGCGTGGTCTCGGCCGACGGCACGATCCTCGACCGCATCCGCGTCGACACGCCCGCCGACACCGATGCTCTGGCCGACGCGGTCTCCGACATGGTGCGTCACTTCCGCGCCTCGCATGATGTGACGGCCGTGGGGGTCGCGGCCGCGGGGTTCCTCGACCGCACCCGCTCGATCATGCGTCACGCGCCCAACATCGACTGGGTCGATCATCCGTTGCGGGCCGAGCTCGAGTCCCGCGTCGGCGTCGCCGTCGTGCTCGAGAACGACGCGAACGCGGCGGGGTGGGCCGAGTACCGGTTCGGGGCGGGGCGTGGCAGCTCGAACATGGTCATGCTCACCCTCGGCACGGGTGTCGGGGGAGCGGTCATCATCGACGGACAGCTCCTGATCGGCGGCCGCGGTGCGGCGGGCGAGCTCGGACACGTGCGCTTCGAGCGCGGTGGCCGTCTCTGCGGCTGCGGTCTGCACGGCTGCCTGGAGCAGTACGCCTCGGGCCGCGCCCTGCAGCGCGAGGCGATCGCCCTGGCCGACGACCCCGACCTCGGTGCCGGTCTCGCCCAGGTCCGCGACGAGCGGGGCAAGATTCCGGGCGACGCGATCTCGCGTCTGATCCTCGCCGACGACCCCGGCGCCGTCGAGGCGCTGACCCGCGTCGCGACTGCGCTCGGAGAGTCTGCCGGGGGCTTCCAGGCCACCCTCGATCCCGAGATCTTCGTCATCGGAGGCGGCGTCGCGCAGCTCGGCGAGACCCTCCTCGCCCCGGTCCGCGCCTCGTATCGCGCGGCGCTGCCCGGCGGCGAGAACGCGGCGCCCGCGGAGTTCGCCATCGCGACGCTCGGCAACGACGCCGGCCTGATCGGCGTCGCCGATCTCGCCGGGGGGCGGTGACCGGTGTTCTACTGGCTGATGAAGTACATCTTCATCGGACCCGTCGTGAAGGCGATCTTCCGCCCGTGGATTGTGGGACGCCGCAACGTCCCGGCCACCGGGGCCGCCATCTTCGCGAGCAACCACCTCTCGGTGAGCGACTCGATCTTCCTTCCGCTGATGATCGATCGGCCCATGTCGTTCCTCGCGAAGAGCGACTACTTCACGGGCAGAGGCCTCCGAGGGTGGGCCACGCGCGTCTTCATGAAGGCGACGGGGCAGATCGCGATCGATCGGACGGGCGGCAAGGCCTCGGAGGCCTCGCTCAACACCGGGCTGCAGGTACTCGGCCGCGGTGACCTCCTCGGCATCTACCCCGAGGGCACGCGGAGCCCCGACGGCAAGCTGTATCGCGGGCGCACGGGCCTGGCCCGCATGGCCCTCGAGGCGCGCGTCCCCGTCATCCCCGTCGTGATGGTCGACACCGACGCGGTCATGCCGATCGGCCGCAGCATCCCGCGCGTCGGGCGGGTCGGGATGGTCATCGGCGAGCCCCTCGACTTCTCGCGCTTCCAGGGCATGGAGGGCGACCGCTTCGTGCTGCGCTCGGTGACCGACGAGATCATGGTCGCGCTCCAGCGGCTGGGCGAGCAGCAGTACGAGGACGTGTACGCCTCGTCGGTGAAGGAGCGTGCGGCGGCCCAGGAGGCCTAGCCGTCACACGACCGGCGCCACCTCCGCCGCGCACTAGACTTGGCCCGTGGCTACGCTGGATTCACTCGACACGTGGCGCGATCTTCCCATCAAGCAGCAGCCGGCGTGGAACGACCCCGACGCCGTCGCTGCGGTGTCGGCTGAGATCGCGACGCTCCCGCCCCTCGTCTTCGCCGGGGAGGTCGACATCCTCCGCGAGCGCCTCGCGCGCGCCGCATCCGGACAAGCCTTCCTGCTGCAGGGCGGTGACTGCGCCGAGACGTTCGCCGGCGCCACCGCGGAGCAGATCCGCAACCGAATCAAGACCGTGCTGCAGATGGCGGTCGTGCTCACGTACGGCGCATCGATGCCGGTCGTCAAGATGGGGCGCATGGCCGGCCAGTTCGCCAAGCCGCGCTCGAGCGACACCGAGACGCGCGGCGACGTCACCTTGCCCGCCTACCGCGGCGACATCGTCAACGGCTACGACTTCACGGCCGCATCGCGTCAGCCCGACCCGGCACGCCTGCTGAAGGGCTACCACACGGCGGCCTCGACGCTCAATCTCATCCGCGCGTTCACGCAGGGCGGTTTCGCCGACCTGCGCGAGGTGCACTCGTGGAACAAGGGCTTCGCGACCAATCCGGCCAACGCCCGTTACGAGGGCCTCGCTGGCGAGATCGACCGCGCCATCAAGTTCATGGAGGCGGCCGGCGCCAACTTCGACGAGCTGCGCGGCGTGGAGTTCTACACGGGCCACGAGGGCCTGCTGATGGACTACGAGCGCCCCATGACGCGCATCGACTCGCGCACGAACACGCCGTACAACACGTCGTCGCACTTCCTGTGGATCGGCGAGCGGACGCGCGAGCTCGACGGCGCTCACGTCGACTACTTCTCGAAGATCCGCAACCCCATCGGGGTCAAGCTCGGCCCCACGACCTCGACCGACACCGCTCTGGCGCTCATCGACAAGCTCGACCCCGAGCGCGAGCCCGGTCGCCTCACGTTCATCACGCGGATGGGCGCGGGCAAGATCCGCGACGCCCTGCCCCCGCTTCTCGAGGCGGTGAAGGACTCCGGAGCGACACCGCTCTGGGTGACCGACCCGATGCACGGCAACGGCATCACGACGCCCACGGGCTACAAGACACGTCGCTTCGACGACGTGGTCGACGAGGTGCGCGGCTTCTTCGAGGCGCACCGCGCCGTCGGCACATTCCCGGGCGGCATCCACGTCGAGCTCACCGGCGACGATGTCACCGAGTGCCTCGGTGGCTCGGAGATGATCGACGAGGCGACGTTGGCGACCCGCTACGAGAGCCTGTGTGACCCGCGGCTGAACCACATGCAGAGCCTCGAGCTCGCGTTCCTGGTGGCCGAGGAGCTCGAGAAGCGCTGACCCGGCAGGTTCGTCCTGCGCACCGAGAGCGCGCATCCGACCCGGTGAGGATCCACCTCGCCGTGCGGATGCGCGCTCTCGCCGTTCGGCGACCGAGCCGCCGGGGCCGACAGGGGCGTGATCAGCCGGTGGCGGTGATCTGCAGCGTGATGGTGGTGCCGCGCACCTGCATGCTGCCGCCTCGCGGATCCTGCGCCGTCACGCGGGTCAGCCCGTCGGGCCAGATGTTCCAGAGGGCCGAGTAGCTGACGTCGAAGCCCGCGCCACGGAGGGTCTCCGAGGCGGCATCGCGCGTCTGACCGACGACGTCGGGCACCTCGAACAGCGGGGGACCGCTCGACACGATCAGCGTCACGGTCTCGCCCGGTCGCCAGTTTCCCTCTTCGCCGCGCGCGACGATCCCGATGACGTCTCCGCGGGCGATGTTCTCACTCGACTCGCTGCGGGTCTCGCCCGAGACCTCGAGTTCGACGTCGTTCAGCGTGCTGGTGGCGCGATCGACGCTGAGCCCCGAGACATCGGGGATGGCTCCGCGCGAGACCGTGAGGCTCGCCGAGTCGCCCTGCCGGACGACGCACCCGTCGGAGCAGGCGATCGGATCCCCGCCCCCGGCCGGAGTGACGAACGCACGGATGACGGTGCCGTCGGCGACGTCGGGATCGAACTCCGCGTCGGCGTCGTCGGCCACCGCGACGATGTTCTGTCGAAGCAGCTCCCGCGCGGCATCGGCACTCTGGCCGGTCAGAGCGGGGATCGACACCTCGGCGGGCCCGCGCGAGATGTAGACGGTCACGACGTCCTCGCGGTCGAGGCGAGCGCCGGGGTCTGGGGAGGTCCGTATCGCGAGCCCCTCCTCGACGTCGAGACTGTTCTCGCCCGCCTCCTCGGCGCGCAGCCCCTGAGCGACGATCGCGGTCTGCGCCTGCTCGAAGCTCGTCCCACGCACGTCCGGCACGGACACCAGTGAGCCCGGCCCGGAGCCGAACCACCATCCGGCGCCTCCCGCGAGGGCGGCCAAGAGCACGACGATCGTCAGGAGCCATGCTCCCTTCGCGCGATTGCGTCGCGTGTGTCGTCGCAGCCGTGTCGCGTTGTCGACATCCGTCGTCACCGGCGGCGCCGTGAACGTCCCGGGCATGACCTTCGTGAGTTCGCCGGACGACCCCGGGCCGTCGTCGTCGATCACGACGGCGGGGGCGCCCGAGGGCGCAGTGCGCACGACCTGGGGGAAGACGCCGAGCTCGCGCTGGATCTCGCGCAGCCGCTCGAGCATCACCTTCGCGTCGAGCGGGCGCTCGTCTGGCTCGCGCTCGGTCGCCCACAGCACGAGTTCGTCGAGCTGTTCGGGAACGCCGGGGTTCTTGGCGCTCGGACGCGGGACCGAGTCGGTCGCGTGCTGGTAGGCGATCTGCATGGGCTGCTCGCCCTTGTACGGCTGCTCGCCCGCGAGCATCTCGTAGAGCATGATCCCGAGGGCGTAGATGTCGCTCCGAGCATCGGCGGTGCCTCGCGTGACGAGCTCGGGTGCGAGGTAGGCGATCGTGCCGAGCAGCATCTGCCCCGTGGCCGTGTTCGCCGTGGTCGCGCGCGCGAGGCCGAAGTCGCCGATCTTGATGCGCCCGTCCTCGGCCAGCAGCACATTCTCCGGCTTGACGTCGCGGTGCACGATCCCGGCCCGGTGGGCGGCGGCGAGACCCGAGAGGATCGCGTCCATGATCGTGATGGTCTGCGGGATGGTGAGGCGCTTCTGCTCCCGGAGGAGCTCGCGCAGGGTGATCCCGGGGAGGTACTCCATGACCAGATAGGCCATCTCGCCGTCCTGGCCCTGGTCGAAGACGTTCACGACGTGGGGGTCGGCCAAACGCGCCGCCGAGCGGGCCTCCTGGATGAAGCGGCTCTGGAACACCGAGTCGTCGGAGAGGTGTCCGTGCATGACCTTCAGGGCGACCCGGCGCTCGAGGCGCAGGTCGGTGGCGACGTAGACCGTCGCCATTCCGCCGCGGGCGATACGAGCGCGGACGCGGTACCGCTGGTCGACCAGTCGGCCGATCAGCGGGTCGGTCTGCTGGCTCATGCTCACGCAGTGATTCTACGGAGCGGATGCTGCGAGCCCGGGCAACGGCTCACCCCGGGACGTCCGCTGTTCGGACGCCGATCGGGCCGGGGGGTCACCCGAGCGCGGCCAGCCAGCGGTACGCCTCGCCCTCCCACGCGCCGTAGCGCTCGGGGTAGGCCGAGATCTGCACGGCCTGCGCCGCGTCGGTGAAGGGCAGGGCCTCCCAGCCGGGAACGTCGAGCAGCCCGCGCGTGGCGGTGCCGTTGGGATCGGCCGTGCCGCCGAAGAACGTCGCGATCGACCGGGCCGGGTCGCGCACCTGCTCGGGCGTGCCCCAGCCCGTACTGGGTCGCTGCTGGAACAGCCCGAGCGAGTCACGGTCGCCCCAGTCGAGGTTGCGGATCCACGACTCGACCATGGCCGTCGCGAGTGCGACCGCGATCCCACGGTCCGGCACGCCGCGTTCACGTCCGACCTGGATGATGAGGCGGGCGTTCGCCACCTGTTCGGCGTCGAGCCCGAGTTCCGGCGCCGCAGAGACCTGGGCGGCCGCGGTGGCCGCGCCGCCGGGGATGACCAGATCCTGCCCGGGGTAGATGATCGAGGACCGGTCGAGTCCATTGGCCGACAGCATGGCGTCGAGCCCGATCCCGTTCGCCGACGCGATCGCCGACAGGGTGTCGCCGGCGGCCACGGTATGGGTCGATGCCGCCAACGGCGTCGCGGCAGGGCTCGCCGCGACGGGAGCGGCCGCGGGGGAGCCGGACGACGATCCCGGAATCGTCAGGGTCTGACCGGGGAAGATGACCGCGTCGCCCGCGAGCCCGTTCGCCTCCAGGAGCGTCGCCACGGCGATCCCGTGGGACCGCGCGATCGACCAGGGGGTGTCGCCGCCCGCGACGGTGTGCGTCTCCGTGGGCGCTGCCGTCGGCGCGGCAGCGGACGACACCGGCGCGGCGACCGGACCGGATGCCAAGCGGATGCGATCGCCGGGGCGGATGACCGACGACCAGTCGAGGCCGTTCCACGCCAGAAGGTCGACGGTGCGCACGCCGTACGCCGCCGCGATGCGGCTGACGGTGTCTCCGAGGACCACCGTGTGTTCCGCCGGTCGATCCGCGGCGGGGCGGACCGTGCCGCCGACGGTGCGCACGGCATCCGCGAACGAGGCTCCGGATGCGACGTCGCTGCGTGCGGGCTCGGCGGCGGCGGCGCTGCCGGGGTGCGCGGCGATGCTGAGGGCGATCGAGCCGACGACGGCAGGCGCGACCGCTCCCCGCAGGCGGTGGAGGTGGCGGTGCGGGGGAGAGTTCGGCTCGCGGCGCACGGGGTTCCCTTCTCGGAAGTCGGGGAAACGGTGACACGTCGCTGTGAGGCGTGTCAATCGGAGTGACGCGTGTGACTGGTGTGACAACGAGCGCGGCCGCCCGCCGACGCCCGCGCGGGAGGTGACATAGTGAAGGGGTGAGCACCCCCGATTACCCCGTCGTTCCCCTGTCCTGGCTGGCATTGCCCGAGGTGGTGGAGCTGACCGGCGAGACGCTGAGCCGGGTCCGTCGACTGCTGGATGAGAATCACCTCATCGGTTCGCGTCGGGACGGAACTCTCCGCATCCCCGAGGCGTTCTTCGTCGACGGCGCTCCGCTGTCGTCGCTGCACGGCACGATCACCGTCCTGCACGACGTGGGCTTCTCGGACGATGAGGCCATCGACTGGCTGTTCGCCGTCGAGGACTCGATCGGCGCCGCTCCCATCGCCGCCCTCCGCGCCGGACGGAAGACCGAGGTCCGGCGGGTCGCGCAGACCCTCGCCTGACCCGCCGCCCCGCTCAGGCGGCGCGGTGGATCGCCGCGCGGCCGAGGGCGCGCAGCTGGTCGCTGACGCCGTCGTCGATCGGCGCTCCGACGAGAGCCGCCTCGGCTTCGCCGGCGAGCCGGTCGATCTCGCGCTCGAGGCGCTCGACGGCCCCGCTCGCAGTGATGGCGTGCTGCAGGCGGGTGATCGAGACGTCGTCCAGCCCACGGTCGCCGAGCGCCGCGTCGAGCTCGGCACGAGCCGCCGAGTCCGAGGACTCGCGGGCATAGGCGATCAGCACCGTGCGCTTGCCCTCGCGGAGGTCGTCTCCCGACGGCTTGCCGGTCACGGAGGCGTCACCGAAGACGCCGAGGATGTCGTCGCGCAGCTGGAAGGCCATTCCGACCGCGTGCCCGAAGCGCCCGAGCGCATCACGCTGAGCGACCGTCGCCCCACCCAGCGCCGCGCCGATGAGGAGGGGCTGCTGCACGCTGTAGCGCGCAGACTTGTACGACGCGACCCGCAGTGCGCGCTGCGCATGCTCGCTGTCGGGGGCGGTCGACCACGCCGCCTCCTCGGCGACATCGAGATACTGGCCCACGGTGACATCTCGACGCATCCCGGCATACTGCCGACGCACGTCCGACGCATGCGGGCTCGCTTCGATCGCATCCTCGAGCATGTCGTCGCTCCAGGCGATCAGCAGGTCTCCGAGGAGGATGCCGCCGGCGCGTCCGAAGGCGTCGGCGTCGCCCAGCCATCCCGACGAGCGGTGGTGGGCCTCGATCGCACGGTGCGAGGCGGGCCGTCCGCGCCGGGTGTCGGAGTTGTCGACCAGGTCGTCGTGCACCAGCGCCGCCGCGTGGAAGAGCTCGAGCGAGGCGGCGACTCCGGCGATGTCCGCGGTCGTCTCGGGCCCGCCCGCCGCCGCGTGGCCGGCCGTCAGAAAGCGCGCGCGGAGCCGCTTGCCGCCGGCGACCGCGGCGAGCGCACGCTCGACGAAATCGACGGCTTCGGTGCCGAGGCCGATCACCTCGGCCCGTCGAGCGGCCGCGAAGCTTTCCAGTCGCTGGGAAACGGTCGAGATCGGGTCGGCGGAGCTCGTCACAGGCCTAGCCTAGTTCTCAACAGCGCGCGTAGAATCGGGCGCACAAGTACCCGAACAGAGGGGGATGCATGCCACTGTCAGAACAGGAGCAGCGGCTGCTCGACGAGATGGAACGCCATCTCATGCGCAATGAAGCAGACGTCGTCAGTGCTCCGCGCAACGGTCAGTCCCTCAGCTACCGCAACATCGTCTACGGCGCGGTACTCGTCCTCCTCGGCCTCGGCGGCCTGATCGCGGGCGTCTCGAGCAGCATCATCGCCATCGGCGTCGTCGCCTTCCTGGTGATGGTCGGCGGTGTGGTGCTCGCACTCACCCCCTCGCGAACCGGCACGGCCGGGCGTCCGGCTTCGACGACCGGCACCCGAAAGACGACGGCGCCCCGGACCTCGTCTTTCATGGACCGCATGAATGATCGATGGGACCGTCGCAACGGCGAACGCTGACAGCCTTCTCCTCTGAGAGCACCGACCTCCGGGTCGGTGCTCTTTTTTGTGCCCGCGGGGGAGGGCGCGGTACGGAAACCATAGTGAAGTGGAGGAAAGTGGAGTAAAGTGGTGCGTACCGACGGGCCGGGAGGGGGTGGTGGAGCACCATGCTTCTCGGCACGCACACCCCCAAGCTCGACGAGAAGGGCCGCGTCATCCTCCCCGCCAAATTCCGCGACGACCTCGGCCCCGGTGTCGTCGTCACGCGTGGCCAGGAGCGCTGCCTCTACGTCTTCAGCACGGTCGAGTTCGAGCGCGTGTACGAGCGCATCCGCGAGGCTCCGCTCACCAACAAGCAGGCGCGCGACTTCCAGCGCATGTTCCTCTCCGGTGCCAGTGCGGAGAAGCCCGACGGTCAGCACCGCATCACCGTCCCGCCTCACCTGCGCACCTACGCGGGGCTGGGCCGCGAACTCGTGATGACCGGCGTCGGAGCGCACGCCGAGATCTGGGACGCGGATGCGTGGAACGCCTACGCGGCGGGCAACGAAGACGCCTACTCCGACATGGAGCAGGAGGTGATCCCGGGACTCTTCTGACCCGTGGCCTTGATCCTCAGCCGCTGGCCCTGACGCACTTCCCCGGTGTCAGGTCGCAGCGGAGGGGGATCAGGACCCCGGGACGGGACCCGCACAGGTCATGACGAACAACGACATCCACACCCCCGTCCTCCTCGAGCGCTGCGTCGAGCTGCTCGCCCCCGCGCTCCAGCGCGACGGCGCGATCGTCGTCGATGCGACCGAAGGCATGGGCGGGCACTCCGAGGCGCTGCTCGAACGCTTCCCGGGCGCCCGTCTGGTCGGCCTCGACCGCGACACCGACGCACTGCGCATCGCCGGCGAGCGCCTCGCGCGCTTCGGCGACCGCGTCGACCTCGTCCACACCGTCTACGACGGCATCGGCGACGCCCTGGCGTCGCTGGGCATCCGTCGAGTCGACGGCATCCTGTTCGATCTGGGCGTGTCGTCGCTGCAGCTCGACGAGGCCGACCGTGGCTTCGCCTACGCGCAGGACGCGCCCCTCGACATGCGGATGGACCAGACCGCCGGCACGACGGCGGCGGAGATCCTGGCGACCTACAGCGAGGGAAACCTGCGCCGCATCTTCGAGCGCTACGGCGAGGAGAAGCTGGCAGGCCGCTACGCCCGGGCGATCATCGAGGCCCGAGGCCGTGCGCCGCTCACGCGCTCGGGCGAGCTCGTCGACGTCCTCATCGCCGCGACGCCGGTCGCCGTGCAGCGCGAGCGCTCGGGCCACCCGGCGAAGCGCGTGTTCCAGGCGCTACGCATCGAGGTGAACGCGGAGCTCGCGGTGCTCGAGCGGGCGCTGCCCGCCGCGCTCGACGCGTTGGCCGTCGGCGGCCGCATCGTCGTCATGTCGTACCAGTCGCTCGAGGACCGCGCCGTCAAGCGCGTGCTCGCCGAGGCGTCGTCCTCGACGGCGCCCCGTGGCCTGCCGGTCGAGCTCGACGAGCATGCACCGCGCTTCCGACTGCTGGTGCGCGGTGCGGAGCTGGCATCCGAGGAAGAACGTGAACGCAATCCCCGTGCGACGCCGGTCCGGCTGCGCGCGGCGGAACGGATGAGGGAGGCCTCGTGACTGCCGACAACACCGCCCGCATCCCCGCGCCCCTCGGAGACGACTTCTTCTCGAGCGTGCCCGGACGCCTGCCGCGCGAGGGGGAGAGGGAGCGTCAGCGCGATCTGCGCCTGGTTGCCGCGCCCGCCCGGCGTCGACGTCCGCGCATGCTGTACGGCGTGATCGCCGTCTCGGGCGCCGTGCTCATCGGCGTCGTCCAGATGGGACTGTCGATCCTGACCACGCAGACGTCCTACGAGATCTCCTCGCTCAGCCAGCAGCAACGCCAGCTGACGTGGCAGAAGCAGATCCTGGAGGACGACATCGCCGGGCTCGGCTCTCCGCAGTACCTGGCCGCCAATGCCGCGGCGCTCGGCATGGTCATCGCCGAGTCCCCGAACTACCTGCGCCTCAGCGACGGCGCGGTGCTCGGTTCGTCCAGTGCGGCGGGCGCGACGTCCAACGTCGACGCGCTCGGGCGGGCCGCCGTGGCGAACTCGCTCGTGGCGGGCGTGCCTCTCGTGACCGACCCCGACGCGAGCCTCGAGACGGGGGCGGGCGTCGACGAGCTCGTCGGCTCGGATAGCGCGACACCCCCGCCCATCGCCGACGGACTCCCGGCTCCGACCACACACTGATCTTCATGACGACACGAGCTACCCGCAGTCCGCGCCGCCGTACGGTCGTCGCCCTGCTCATCGTCCTCATCGTCCTCGTGGCCTTCATCGTGCGGTTGGTCGACATCCAGGTCGTCAATGCCGATGAGCACGAGACCGACGCACGCAATCTCGCGATGGAGGCGGGTACCGACCTGTTCGGAACGCGCGGCGACATCACCGATGCGAACGGCGCGACGCTGGCGACGACGACGTCGGTCTACGACGCCAAGATCGACCCCAAACTCGCGATCGAGGGCATCAAGCGCAAGGACGACGACGGCAAGACGGTCGCCGTCACCTGGCCGGAGCTCGCCGCCGAGATCGCCGCCGTCACCGGGCAGGACGCCGCCGAGGTCGAGAGCATCGTCACGACCGCCGTCGCCGCCGATCCCGAATCGCGGTTCGCCTACCTCGACCGGGGGATCTCGACCGAGCAGTATCGAGCCATCGCCGACCTCAAGCTGCCGTTCGTCGGCTTCGATCAGCACCCGCACCGCACCTACCCCGACGGCGCCGTGGCCGGCAACGTCATCGGATTCGTCGGCTCCGACGAGGCCCCCCTCGAGGGCATGGAATCTCTGCAGAACTCGTGCCTGCAGAGCAGCGACGGCAAGATCCGCTACATGCGCGGACTCGACGGCGTCGTCATCCCCGGCACCGAGGTCGAAGACCCGGCGCCGGTCAACGGCGGGACGCTGCAGCTCACGATCGATCGCGACCTGCAGTGGTACATGCAGCAGCTGATCGCCGAACAGACCCAGAACCTCGGAGCCGAGAGCGGGTCGATCCTCGTGGTCGAGGTCGCGACCGGCAAGATCCGCGCGGCTGCCGAGTACCCCAGCGTCGACCTCAACGACATCGCCTCGTCCGACCCGGCCGATCGCGGCAGCCGACTCTTCCGCGACTCGTACGAGCCGGGCTCGACGTTCAAGCCCGTCACGGCGGCCACGGCCATCGAAGCAGCGGGGCTGACCCCGCTCTCGACAGCGTGGACGCCCGACCGCATGGAGTTCCCCAACGGCGCCGTGGTCAACGACTCCGAGCACCACGAGGCACAGAACCTGACGCTGACGGGCGGGCTCGTCACCTCATCGAACGTGGCCCTGTCGCAGTTCGGATCGCAGGTCGACCCCGCGACGCGGCTCGAGTATCTGAAGAAGTTCGGGGTCGGCGAGGGAACCGCGCTGAACTGGTCGGGGGAGCCGAAGGGCACCTACATCCCGACCGATCAGTGGGACAACCAGACGTATTACACGACCACCTTCGGCCAGGCCTTCACGGTCACCGCTCCGCAGGTCGCGAGCGTGTACCAGACCATCGCCAACGGCGGAGTGCGCGAGCCGCTCAGCCTCGTGGAGTCGTGCACGGCGGCCGACGGCACCGTCACCGAGCCCGACCTTCCCGCGCCCGAGCGCGTCATCAAGCAGAGCACCGCGAGCCAGGTGAGCCAGATGCTCGAGAACGTCTTCGCGCAGGGCACCCTCGCCGACGACATCGCCATCCCGGGCTACCGTATGGCGGGCAAGACCGGAACCGCGCAGAAGGTGGATCCCGCGACCGGCGCCTACAAGGACAACCTGTACTACACGTCGCTCGTCGGGTACGCACCCGCCGACGATCCGAAGTATGTTGTCCTGACTGCATTCGACGAGCCGAAGACGCTGCGTCTGTCGGCGGCGAACCGGCCGGCCTTCCAGAAGGCGATGACCCAGGTGCTGAAGCACTACCGGATCATGCCCTCGGACTCGCAGACGCCGCTGCTCCCCGTGACCCAGTGACGCGCATGGCCGCGTCCGAGGACTGAACATGATCTCCCTCCCTCTGTCCGACATCGCCCGCGTGCTCTCGGGCACCCTCCGCCTCGCCGGCGGCGACACCGCCGACACTCGCGTGAACGGCGCGGTCGACACAGACTCGCGCAACATCGGCCCGGGTGATGTCTTCGTCGCGAAGCCCGGCGAGGCCACCGACGGGCACCTGTTCGTCCCCATGGCCGCGGACGCGGGTGCGGCGCTCGCGATCGTGGAGCGTCCCGTCGAGGCTCCGGTGACGCAGATCGTCGTCGCCGACGCCGTCACTGCTCTCGCGGATCTCGCCCGCGAGGTGGTGGGCCGCGTCCGCGCGGCCGGCGATCTGCGCGTGGTCGGCATCACGGGCTCGAACGGCAAGACCACCACGAAGAACCTTCTGGCCCGCATCCTCGAGGGCGAGGGCCCGACGGTCGCGCCGCGCGCCTCGTTCAACAACTCCGTGGGCGCGCCTCTCACGATGCTCCGCGTAGCCGCAGAGACGCGCTTCCTCGTCAGCGAGTTCGGCGCCGACGGCTCGGGTCAGATCGCGCGCCTCGCGGGGCTCGTGACCCCCGACGTGGGTGTCGTGCTGATGGTCGGGATGGCGCATGCGGGCGGATTCGGCGGCGTCGAAGCGACCCTGAAGGCCAAGACCGAGCTGGTCCAGGCGGTCCGCCCCGGTGGCGTCGCCGTGCTGAACGCCGACGACGCCCGCGTCGCGACGATGGCCGCTGTGGCGGAGGCCCGCGATGTCCGCGTCCGCTGGTTCGGACGCGGTGCCGGTGCCGAGGTCCGCGCCGAGGACGTCGAGGTCGACGCGTCCGGCACGTCGTGCGTCGTCGTCGTCGGCGACGAGCGCCTGCCGCTCCGGCTGCGGGTGCTCGGAGAGCACCACGTCATGAACGCCCTCGCCGCGATCACCGCCGCACTCGAGCTCGGTGTCGCGCTGAAGGACGCGGTCGCGCGGCTCGAGACTGTCGAGATCGCGGAGCGCTGGCGGATGCAGCCGCTGGGGTCGGATGCCGTGCGCATCATCAACGACGCCTACAACGCCAGCCCCGACTCCATGTCCGCAGCGCTGCGGACGCTCGCGCAGATCACGCAGCCGGGCGAGCGCAAGGTCGCGGTGCTGGGCGCGATGAGCGAGCTGGGCGAATTCGCGGGAGAAGAGCACGATCGAGTCGGTCTGCAAGCCGTGCGCCTGCGCGTCGAGCGCATCGTCGTCGTCGGCGCCGACGCCCGCCGGCTCTACCTCGCGGCGATCGGCGAGGGCTCGTGGGACGGCGAAGCGGTGTTCTTCGCCGATGCCGACGCCGCCTACGACTACCTCGTCGACGAGCTGCGTCCGGGCGACCGCGTGCTCGTCAAGTCCTCCAATTCGGCGGGACTGCGGCACCTCGGTGATCGTCTGGGAGAATTCTTCTCGTGAGATCCCTGCTGACGGCCGCGACGATCTCGCTCGCGTTCACTCTCTTCCTGACCCCCCTCTTCATCCGCCTCTTCGAGAAGCTGGGCTGGGGGCAGGTCATCCGCACCCCCGACGACGCGACGAACCCGAGCCACCACGCCAAGCGCGGCACGCCCACCATGGGCGGGATCATCTTCATCCTGGGCACGATCGTCGGCTACTTCGTCGGCACGTTGACCGGTGGCGCGCCGCCGTCCGTATCGGGCCTCCTGGTGATCTGGATGATGGTGGGTCTGGGCGTCGTGGGATTCATCGACGACTACATGAAGGTGCGCTCGCAGCGCAGCCTCGGGCTGTCGGGATGGCGCAAGGTGGCCGGCCAGGTGCTCGTCGCCGTCTCGTTCGGAGTGCTCGCCCTGCTCGTCCCCAACGCCGCCGGCCAGCCCGCGGGACGCCCGTTCATCTCGCTGTTCCGTGACATCGACTGGCTCTCGTTCATGGCGCTCGGCGGCATCGCCGGGTGGCTGCTGTACCTCGCGTGGGTGTCGTTCCAGGCGGTCGCGTGGTCGAACGCGACCAACCTGACCGACGGCTTGGACGGTCTCGCCACCGGCGCCGGGATCTTCACGGTCTCGGCGTACAGCCTCGTGACCTTCTGGCAGTTCCAGCAGCGCTGCGCGAGCGGCGCGCTGGTGCCGGCCTACGAGACCGCCTGCTACACGACGAACGACCCGATGGACCTGACGATCATCTCCGCATCCTTCGTGGGCGCGCTGGTCGGATTCCTGTGGTGGAACGCCCCGAAGGCGAAGATCTTCATGGGCGACGTCGGATCGATGGCGATCGGCGGCGTGATCGTCGCGATGGCCGTGCTCTCGCGTACGGAGCTTCTGGCCGTCATCATCGCCGGCGTCTTCATCATCGCCCCGGGATCGGTCATCCTGCAGCGGTACTACTTCAAGGCCACGGGCGGCAAACGCCTGTTCCTCATGAGCCCGTTCCATCACCACCTCGAAATGCGCGGATGGCCCGAGGTCACGATCGTCGTCCGGATGTGGATCATCGCGGGCATGCTCGCCGTCGGCGGCGTCGGGCTCTTCTACGTCGCATGGCTGGCCGCCGTATGAGCGCCCGCCTCGACGGACTGACGAGCTGGAACGCCGACTGGCGCGGTCTCCGCGTCGTCGTCCTGGGTCTGTCGGTGACCGGGTTCTCCGTGGCCGACACACTCGCCGAGCTCGGCGCGGACGTGCTCGTGGCGACCGAGGGTGCCGACGCCGAATACGCCCGGCTGCTGCCGGTCATCGGGGCGACGCTCTACGACGGCTCGCTGCAGAGCGTGCCCGAGGCCGTCGTCGCCCACGCACCCGATGTCGTGATCGCGTCGCCCGGCTTCCCGCCGCACCATCCGGTCATCCGGTGGGCGATCGAGAGCGGCACGGCCGTATGGGGCGACATCGAGCTGGCATGGCGTGTTCGCGACAAGGTCGTGCGCCCCGACGGCCGTCCCGCGGACTGGGTCCTCATCACCGGCACCAACGGCAAGACGACGACGACGCAGCTGACGGCGGCCATGCTCGCAGCCGGCGGCCTGCGCGCCGCACCGTGCGGGAACATCGGCGTGCCGGTGCTCGACGCCGTTCGTGATCCGGGAGGCTTCGACGTCCTCGTGGTCGAGATGTCGAGCCACCAGCTCTGGTACCTCGGCCTGGCGGACGGGCCCGACCGGCTGTCTCCGCACGCGAGCGTCTGCCTCAACCTCGCGGACGACCACCTCGAGTGGCACGGTTCATTCGACGCGTATCGCGACGCGAAGGCCGTCGTGTATCAGAACACCCGTGTCGCGTGCGTGTACAACAAGGCCGATGTCGCGACGCGCGAGATGGTCGAGCAGGCGGAGGTCGTCGAGGGATGCCGCGCCATCGGCTTCGACCTGGGCGTGCCCGGGCCGAGTGATCTCGGCCTCGTCGACGGCATCCTGGTCGACCGCGCATTCCATGAAGAGCGCCGCACCTCGGCGCTCGAGCTGACGACCGTCACCGAGCTCGCCGCCCGCGACCTCGCCGCGCCGCACGTTGTTGCGAACATCCTCGCCGCCGCGGGGCTGGCCCGTTCACTCGATGTCGACCCGGCCGCGATCCGCTCGGCACTGCTCTCGTTCCGTCTCGACCCGCACCGCATCGAGATTGTCGCGCGGGCGGCCGGTGTCACCTGGGTCGACGATTCGAAGGCGACGAACCCGCACGCGGCGGCGTCGTCGCTCGCCGCGTTCCCCGGCGCGATCTGGGTCGTCGGCGGCCTGCTGAAGGGCGTCGACATCTCCGATCTCGTGGCCGCCCGGGGTGCCGCCTCGAAGGCCGCCATCGTGATCGGCCACGACCGGACCGCCGTCGTCGCCGCGTTCGCGCGACACGCCCCCGCGGTCCCCGTGATCGAGGTCGAGGCGACTCAGACTGAGGAGGTCATGGCACGGGTCGTCGAACTGGCGGCCGAGGTCGCCGGTGACGGGGACGTCGTGCTCCTCGCTCCCGCCGCTGCCTCGTTCGATCAGTTCGCCTCCTACGCCGACCGCGGTCGTCGCTTCGCAGACGCCGTGCGCGAACGGATCGGAAGGGGAGACGGTGACCACGACACCGAGCCGCCCGACGCCCCCGCCGACGAACATCGCTGATGAAGGCCAGGCCGCCCGCGGTGGGTTCGCCGCCCGGGTCTCGCTCGGCCGCGTGTTCGCTCCGGTCCCGAGCGAGTTCCTGCTCCTCGCATCCACCGCCCTGATCCTCACCGGCTTCGGACTCGTCATGGTGCTGTCGGCCACGATGGCCACAGCGAACGCGAGCCCGTTCGAGACGGTCATCAAGCAGGCGGTGTTCGCCCTGCTCGGCATCCCGCTGATGTTCATCGCCAGCCGGATGCCGCTGCGGTTCTGGAAGCGCATCGCCTGGCCGGCCCTGATCGGCGGCGTCATGCTGCAGATGCTCGTGTTCGTGCCCGGCCTCGGCGTGCACAACGACGGAAACACGAACTGGATCTCGATCTTCGGCTTCCAGGCGCAGCCGTCCGAGTTCCTGAAGCTGGCGCTCGCGATCTGGCTGGGCTTCGTGCTGTACCGGAAGCAGACCCTGCTCTCGAAATGGCAGCACGTCTTCATCCCGGTCGTGCCCGTCGGTGCGCTGGTGATCGGCACCGTGATGGGTGGCCACGACCTCGGCACGGCGATGATCCTCATGGCGATCCTGCTGGGCTGCCTGTTCTTCTCCGGCGTGAAGCTGCGCCTGTTCGTGATCCCGCTCATCCTGGTCGTCGGAGCCGCGGCGGTGTTCGCGGTGACGAGCCCGAACCGCATGGCGCGCATCATGAGCTTCCTCAACGTCGACTCGACCGACTGCTACTTCGCCGACGCGGGCTCGTGCTACCAGCCTCTGCACGGCGTGTGGGCGCTCGCGAGCGGTGGCGTATTCGGGCTCGGCCTCGGCAACTCGCGCGAGAAGTACCAGTGGCTTCCGGCCGCGGCGAACGACTACATCTTCGCCATCGTGGGGGAGGAGCTCGGGCTGATCGGCTGCGCCGTCGTGCTCGCGCTGTTCGCCCTCTACGCCGTCGGGGCCTTCCACATCGTCCGCAAGACGAACGACCCGTTCGTGCGCATCGTCGCCGGCGGCA
The DNA here is from genome assembly GCF_900102175.1 of Microbacterium sp. cf332. Classification (GTDB taxonomy): domain Bacteria; phylum Actinomycetota; class Actinomycetes; order Actinomycetales; family Microbacteriaceae; genus Microbacterium. The sequence goes on along the minus strand of NZ_FNKN01000001.1, from coordinate 826,036 downwards.
TCACGATCTGGATCGTGGGGCAGGCCCTCGTCAACATCGGCGTCGTCCTGCGTGTCTTCCCCGTGCTCGGTGTCCCGCTGCCCTTCATGTCGCAGGGCGGCACATCGCTCGTGTCCGGGTTGCTCGCCTCCGGTGTCCTGCTGTCGTTCGCGCGCACCCTGCCGGTTCGCACTCCGGCTCTCGACGTGGCCGCGGGTGCCCGCCCGGTCCGCCCGTCCGCCGCACGGTCGGCATCCGGCCGCCGGTAGGCTCGATCCGGTGACCACCTACCTTCTGGCGGGCGGCGGAACGGCCGGACACGTCAATCCGCTGCTGGCCGTCGCCGATGCGCTGCGAGACCGACGCCCCGAAGACACCGTGCTGGTTCTCGGCACCCGCGAGGGCCTCGAATCCCGGCTGGTGCCGGAGCGCGGATACGAGCTCCTGGTCGTCGACAAGGTCCCGTTCCCGCGGCGTCCCGACGCGGCCGCGGCCCGGTTCCCGGTCCGATGGCTGCGTGCCGTCGCGCAGGTGCGCCGATACATCCGTGAGCGCGGTGTCGACGTCGTCGCGGGCTTCGGCGGCTACGCGGCGGCTCCGGCCTACGTCGCGGCGCGGAGAGAGAAGGTGCCGTACGTGGTCCACGAGGCGAATGCGCGCCCCGGCCTTGCGAACGTGCTCGGCGCGCGTGGGGCGGCCGCGACGGGAATCGTCTTCGCGGGCACCCCGCTGCGCGGGGCCCAGCTGGTCGGCATGCCGCTCCGCCGCGAGATCGTCGGGCTCGACCGCTCGGCGCGCCGCGCCGAGGCCGCCGCCGCGTTCGGTCTCGACCCGACGCGACCGGTGCTGCTCGTCTTCGGAGGGTCGCTCGGCGCGCGACGCCTGAACGACGCCCTCGCCGGGTCGTGGCGCGACGTGGTGGGCGCGGGCTGGCAGCTGCTGCACGCCGCCGGTGAGCGCAACACCGTCTCCGGCAGCGACGTTCCCGACTACCGGGTCGTGCCGTATCTCGACCGGATGGACCTCGCCTTCGCCCTCGCCGACCTCGTCGTCTCGCGCTCGGGAGCGGCGACGGTCGCCGAGGTCAGCGCGCTCGGCATCCCCGCGGTGTACGTGCCGTATGCCGTCGGGAACGGGGAGCAGGCGCTCAACGCGTCGGGGACCGTGCAGGCCGGCGCCGCCCGCATCATCGCCGACGCCGATTTCACGCCCGATCGTGTGCGCGCGGAGATCGTGCCGTTGCTCGGCGACGCCGCCGAACTCGAACGGATGCGACGGGCCGCCGACTCGGTGGGCACGCGCGAAGGCGCGGCCAACGTGGTCGCACTGCTCGACGCCGCGCAGCGCCCCTGAGTGGCGTGGCGGGCGGGCGTCTCAGCCGGGCGACCTAGACTTGTCGGGTCATGATCAGACCCGATTTGAGCCTCCCGATCCCCGCCGATATCACCGCCGCGCACTTCATCGGCATCGGTGGATCGGGCATGTCCGGCCTCGCCGGCATGTTCCTCGATCGCGGCATCCGCGTCTCCGGATCCGACCGGGCAGACAGCCCCGCGATGCGGGCTCTCGCGGCTCGCGGCGCCATCGTGCACGTCGGGCACGACGCGTCGAACCTCCCGACCGACGCCGACACCGTCGTGCACACGGGCGCCATCTGGCCCGAGAACCCCGAGTTCCTGCTCGCGAAGGAGCGCGGACTGCACGTCATCCACCGGTCGCAGGCGCTGCACTGGCTCATCGGCGGGCGCCGGCTCGTGTCGGTGGCCGGCGCGCACGGCAAGACGACCTCGACCGGCATGATCGTGACCGCGCTGCGTGGACTCGGCACCCGCCCGACGTTCGTCAACGGGGGCGTCATCGCCGACCTGGGCGTCTCGAGCGCGACGGGGGACGACGACGTCTTCGTCATCGAGGCGGACGAGTCCGACGGCACGTTCCTGCTGTACGACACGTCGATCGCGCTCATCACGAACGTCGATCCCGACCACCTCGACCACTGGCAGACCCGCGACGCCTTCTACGACGGGTTCGCACGGTTCGCGGATTCCGCCCGTGAGGCCGTCGTCATCTCGTCCGACGACGCGGGCGCCGCTCGGGTCGCTGCGGCGCTCACGCATCGGCACGTCGTGACGTTCGGTCAGGCGGCCGACGCGGACGTGCGCGTCTCTGACATCGTGACCGACGGACCGGTCTCGTTCGCGCTCACGCACGGCGGCAGGACGGTCCATGGGCGACTCGCCGTCCCGGGCGCGCACAACGCCATCAACGCCGCGGGCGCCGTCGCCGTGCTCGTCGCTCTGGGCCACGAGCTCGAGCGCGCGCTCCGAGCCGTCGAGGGCTTCGGCGGCACGGCTCGGCGCTTCGAGCTGCACGGCGTGACGCGGGGCGTCAGCGTCTACGACGACTACGCGCACCATCCCACCGAGGTCGCGGCAGCGCTCGCGGCCGCGCGGACGGTGGTCGGCTCCGGGCGGATCATCGCGCTGCACCAACCCCACACCTACTCCCGGACCCAGGAGATGTTCCGCGAGTTCGCAGACGTCCTCGAGACGCACGCGGATCACACGATCGTCCTCGACGTCTACGGCGCCCGCGAGGATCCGGTGCCCGGTGTGACGGGCGAGCTCGTCAGCGGTGCGTTCGCGGATCCCGAGCACGTCCACTTCGTGGCGGACTGGCAGCAGGCGGCGGACTACACGGCCGGCGTGGCCCGCGAGGGCGACTTCATCGTGACGCTCGGGTGCGGCAACGTGAACCTCATCATCCCGCAGGTCCTCGACGCGCTCGCTCGGGCGGAGGGCTAGTCGGTGCGCCGGCCGAGTCCGCTCCCGCCCTCGTCGCGGCCGACCGGCGGCCAGGAGAAGTCCCGAGGGGCAGACGAGCGTCCGACGCTCGACCCTCGCCGTGTCGAGCCGCCCCGGCGCGACCGGCAACCGCGAGCCGGTGAGGCGGGGGACGGCGCCGTCGGGCCCGATGCCACCGAGACCCAGCCGGTCGAGGAGCTGTGGCACCAGCGCGGTCGTGACTTCGGGATCGCACCAATCATCCCGTTCGAGCCGGCCATCCGGTCCGACGCACCGGCCCCAGGCGCAGCCGACGACGCTTCCGAGACCGAGGACCCGTCCGCGGGGCGCCCGCTCACGGCTCGCGATCTGTGGGGCGCCGCACGCGAGAGACGGCGCGCCCTCCGCCGCGAGGTCAAGCGCTTCACCGCCCGTCAGCGGCGTCGCCGTCGTATCTGGCTGATCTCGGGCGGGGTGCTCGTCGCGCTCGTCCTGGGGTCGATCGGGGCCGCGTACAGCCCGCTGTTCTCGGTGGAGCGCATCACGGTGGTCGGTGCGGCCCAACTCGATGCGGGTGCCGTGCAGACGGCTCTCGCCGGACAGCTCGGCACGCCGATGCCACTCGTCGACGAGAGCGCCGTGAAGGCCGCCCTCGTCTCCTTCCCTCTCGTCGAGTCGTACAGCCTCGAGGCGCGGCCGCCGCACGAACTCGTGGTCCGGATCGTCGAGCGGACCCCCGTCGGCGCGGTTCAGGGCGAGGCCGGCTACACCCTCGTCGACGCCGCCGGGGTCGCTCTGTCGACGACTCCGGATCCACCCGAGGGGCAGCCGCTCCTCGAGGTGGAGGGCGGTTTCTCGTCGACGACGTTCGCCGCCGCGGGCCAGGTGTTCCGTTCGCTCCCCGAATCTCTGCGCGCCCAGGTGGCGGTGATCGCCGCGACGACGCCCAACGACGTCACTCTCACGCTCGCGGACGGTCGATCGGTGGTCTGGGGCGGATCGGCGGACTCGGGCAAGAAGGTCCAGGCGCTCGAAGCGCTCATGGCGGCTCGCGCCGATGCGTCGGGTTACGACGTCTCGTCTCCGCAGGCCGCCGTCGTCCGCTGAACGGTGCCGGACCCCGGTTCCGGCCGACCGCCGACCCTCACCGGCGACCGCTCGGAAACCGGGATGTCGCGACACGCCGCACGCATCCGCGCAGTGCGCGCCGCAGTGCGTAACTTCAACTCAGGAATTACATACCCGGCAACACTTTAAACCTCTACGTGAGGTTGAAGGTTTACGAGCAGGGTACGGGACGAGATGGAGGCCGGCATGAGCCAGAACCAGAACTACCTCGCGGTGATCAAGGTCGTCGGTGTGGGTGGTGGCGGCGTCAATGCCGTCAACCGGATGATCGAGCTGGGGCTGCGGGGTGTCGAGTTCATCGCGGTGAACACCGATGCCCAGGCCCTCCTGATGAGCGACGCGGACGTCAAGCTGGACGTCGGACGTGAGCTGACGCGTGGGCTCGGCGCCGGCGCCGACCCCGAGGTCGGACGCCGTGCGGCAGAGGATCACGCCGAGGAGATCGAGGAGGCGCTCGCGGGCGCCGACATGGTCTTCGTGACCGCGGGCGAGGGCGGCGGCACCGGCACCGGCGGCGCACCCGTCGTCGCGCGCATTGCCAAGTCCATCGGCGCGCTCACCATCGGTGTCGTCACCAAGCCGTTCTCGTTCGAGGGCCGTCGCCGCCAGAGCCAGGCCGAGGCGGGTGTGTCGAAGCTGAAGGAAGAGGTCGACACGCTCATTGTCGTCCCTAACGACCGCCTGCTCGAGATCAGCGACCGCGGCATCTCGATGGTCGAGGCCTTCGCGACCGCCGATCAGGTCCTCCTCGCCGGTGTCCAGGGCATCACCGATCTCATCACGACCCCGGGCCTCATCAACCTCGACTTCGCCGACGTCAAGTCGGTCATGCAGGGTGCCGGCTCCGCCCTCATGGGAATCGGCTCGGCTCGTGGCGCGGACCGTGCGATCAAGGCCGCCGAGCTCGCGGTCGAGTCCCCGCTGCTCGAGGCATCGATCGAGGGCGCGCACGGTGTCCTGCTGTCCATCCAGGGCGGATCGAACCTCGGCATCTTCGAGATCAACGACGCGGCGCAGCTGGTGAAGGAGGCCGCGCACCCCGAGGCCAACATCATCTTCGGAACGGTCATCGACGACACGCTGGGCGACGAGGTCCGCGTCACCGTCATCGCCGCGGGCTTCGACGGGGGCGAGCCGCAGACGCGCATCGAGCCGATCGCAGCAGCCCGCCCCGCCGCGCCGCCGGCACTGCCCGAGGTTCCGGCCGAGGAAGCCGCCGCCGAGCCCGCGGAACGTCGCGAGACGAAGGAGACCGTGCCGGTCGCGTCGCGCTCCGAGTCGTACGACTCCGTGTTCGGTGACGACGACCTCGACATCCCCGACTTCCTGAAGTAGGCCGCTCGCCCCATGCCGGATCTGGCCGAACGGCTCGCCGACGTCGACGCCCGCATCGCGACCGCGATGCGGGCGTCGGGTCGCGCCCCCGGGGAGGTGACGCGGATCGTCGTGACGAAGTTCCACCCGGCGCGACTCGTCGCCGATCTGCACGCCCTGGGTGTGCGCGACGTCGGCGAGAACCGGCAGCAGGAGCTGACGGCCAAGCGCGGTGACCTCGGTCACCTCGACGGCCTGCGCTGGCACTTCATCGGTCAGGCGCAGACGAACAAGGCGCGGGCCGTGCGCGCTTCCGCCGACGTCGTGCACTCCGTCGATCGTCCCCGCATCGCCGACGCGCTGAGCGCCGCCGACCCCGACGGCGACCCGCTGGACGTCCTCGTGCAGGTCAACCTCACGGACGACCCCGGTCGGGGCGGGGTGCGGCCGGCCGACCTCGAGCCGCTCGCGGTGCACATCGCAGATCGGTGTGCCGGCCTGCGGATGCGCGGCGTCATGGCGGTCGCGCCCCTCGACGAGGAACCCGCCGCGGCCTTCGCCCGCCTCGCGGAGGCGTCCGTCGCGCTCCGCTCCGTCGCTCCCGCAGCGACCTGGATCTCCGCCGGGATGACCGGCGATTTCGTCGAAGCGATCTCCGCGGGTGCGACACACCTGCGGATCGGATCGGCAATAACGGGACCGCGCCCGGACCGCGGATAGCCTCGGAACAGACGAGCAAACGGAGGATGCGATGTCGAACCCGCTGAAGAAGACCATGGTTTACCTGGGCCTCGCAGATGAGGAAGAAATGTACGAAGAGCCGCAGGCCGATCAGCAGTCGAGCCGTCGCGATCAGGTCGCCGACAAGCCGGCTGCGCCGGTCACGCCGCTGCACCGTCCGGCCGTCGTGCGTCAGCCCACGACCGGCACCGTCAGCGAGATCCTGACCGTGCACCCCAAGCAGTACCGCGACGCCCAGGTGATCGCGGAGAACTTCCGCGAGGGAGTCCCGGTGATCATCAACCTCTCGCAGATGAGCGACGCCGACGCGCGCCGCCTCATCGACTTCGCGAGCGGACTGTCCCTGGGTCTCTACGGCCGCATCGAGCGCGTGACGAGCAAGGTCTTCCTGCTCTCGCCCGAGAACATCGCCGTGTCCGGCGACGGCGCTGTGGCTCAGGCTGAGCCTGAGGCGGCGCCGTTCGCGCAGTGATCTGACGTGGATGTCGTACGGCTCATCGCCGCGCTCGTCTACTTCGCTCTGCTGCTGTACATCCTCGTTCTGTTCGTCCGACTGATCCTGGAGTACATCCCGCTGTTCAATCGGGAGTGGCGTCCGCGGGGGCTGACCCTCGTGATCGCCGAGGCGGTCTATACGATCACCGACCCCCCGATCAAGACCCTGCGCCGGGTCATCCCTCCGATCCGACTCGGCGTCATCGCAATCGATCTGGCATTCCCGCTCACCATGCTGGGATGCTTCATCCTGCTCTCGATCACCCGCGCGATCGCCTTCGGCTGACGGGGGCGCGGCGTCATCGTCGCGACCCCGGAGGCGTCGGACTATGCTGGTTGGGTACGGCCCGCTGCGGCGGGTGCCGGCTGACCGGCCCGCGTCGTGAGCCCTGAAAGAGGACAACACCATGGCTTTGACCCCTGAAGACGTCGTCACCAAGCAGTTCCAGCACGTGCGTTTCAAGGAAGGATTCGACCCCGACGAGGTCGACGACTTCCTCGACGAGATCGTCGTGGAATGGCGCAAGGCGATCGCCGAGAACGAAGAGCTCAAGGCGAAGCTCGCCGCGTACGAGTCGGGTGAGACCCCCGCCGAGGCCCCGGCCGACGCGCCCGCCGAGCAGCCCGTCGTCGAAGACGTGCCCGCTCCGGTCCCCGCCGTCGAGCAGCCCGCCGCGTCGTCGACCGACCTGGCTCCGGCCGCGGCCTCCGCAGGCATCATCGAGCTGGCACAGCGTCTGCACGACGAGCACGTCGCCGAGGGCAAGGCCCAGCGCGACAAGCTCATCTCCGACGCTCAGGCCCAGGCGGCCTCGATCATCTCCGAGGCCGAGGCGCGGGGCCGCGACGAGGTCGCACGCCTCGAGGCCGAGCGCGTCTCGCTCGAGGGCCGGATCTCCGACCTGCAGCAGTTCGAGAAGGACTACCGCGGTCAGCTCCGCGGCTTCATCGAGAACAAGCTGCGCGACCTCGACACGACCGGCGTCTCGGCCGGCGCGTAATCCTTGGCGTCGCGCAAGCGTCTGAACGGTCCGGCGGCCGGTGCCCTCGTCGCGATTCTCGCGGCAGTGGTGCTGGCCGCCGACCAGTTCACGAAGTACCTCGCCCTCGAGAATCTCCCGTACCAACGAGAGGTCCCGGTCCTCGGGGAGTTCTTCCAGCTCTATCTGACGAAGAACCCGGGGGCGGCGTTCTCGCTCGGCACCGGTGTCACGTGGATCTTCACGCTGGCGCTCGCGGCCGTCGCGGTCGTCGTCATCGTCCTCGCGGTGCGGAGCGTCCGTACGCGCTCGTGGGCGATCGTCCTGGGCCTGCTGCTCGGTGGTGTGCTCGGCAACCTGACCGACCGACTCCTCCGCGAGCCGGGCTTCCTCGTCGGACACGTCGTCGACTTCATCCATACCCCGTGGATGTGGCTCTGGTTCCCGTCCGCCATCTACAACGTCGCCGATATGTTCATCGTCACGATGATGATCTCGGTCGCGGTGCTCGTCGTCATCGGCATCCGCTTCGACGGCACTCGGGAGCGCCGCACGGCCGACGAGCCGGCGGCAGCGGACGCGGATCACTGACATGCCGCAGCGGGCACTCCCGGTTCCGGACGGGCTCGACGGCGTCCGTGTCGACGCCGCACTCGCGAAGCTGCTCGGGTTCTCGCGCACCTTCGCCGCCGAGGTCGCGGCAGCCGGGGGAGTGACCCTCGACGGGCGGACCCTCGGGAAGTCCGACAAGCTCGTGGCCGGTTCCTGGCTCGACGTGTTCTGGGAGGAGCGGGCGGAGGCGCAGGTCGTGCCCGTCGCCGTCCCCGATCTCGGCATCGTCCACGATGACGACGACATCGTGGTGGTCGACAAGCCCGCCGGTGTCGCCGCGCACCCCTCGCTCGGGTGGGACGGGCCGACGGTCCTCGGGGCGCTGGCCGCCGCCGGCTTCCGGATCGCCACGACGGGCGCTGCCGAAAGGCAGGGCGTGGTGCATCGGCTCGATGTCGGCACGAGCGGCCTCATGGTCGTCGCGAAGAGCGAGCGCGCGTACGTCGCCCTGAAGCGCGCGTTCAAGGAACGCGACGTGGAGAAGATCTACCACGCGGTGGTGCAGGGGCATCCGGATCCCCTCGCGGGCACGATCGACGCCCCCATCGGGCGCCATCCCTCCCACTCCTGGAAGTTCGCCGTCACCCCCGAGGGCAAGGACTCCGTCACCCACTACGAGACGCTCGAGGCGTTCCCGGGAGCGTCGCTGCTCGAGGTCCATCTCGAGACCGGGCGCACCCATCAGATCCGGGTGCACATGGCGGCCCATCGGCATCCCTGCGTCGGCGACCCGCTGTACGGCGCAGACCCCACGCTCTCGGCGCGGCTCGGTCTGATCCGGCAGTGGCTGCACGCCCACCGGCTCGCGTTCGAGCACCCGGTGACCGGTGAATGGTCGACCTTCTCGTCCGACTATGCGCCCGATCTCGCGCGCGCTCTCGGGACTCTGCGCGGCGACTGACCCCCGCGGTGCCCGGCCCGCTCGGTTCTCAGGGCTCGCCGAGACGGTCGGCCAGCGACCGCGCGTCCCGCCGGCCCGCGAGCAACTGGTCGACGAGCCGCGCGTACGCCTGATCGGCGGCGTCGGCATCGCCGTGTGCGCGCACGAGCTCGAGGCCGCCACGCAGGGTCGTCACCGCCCCACCGAGACCCGCGGCGACCGCGTCCGCCGACACCGCGACATCCGACATGAGGTGCCGATTGCCGACCTGAGCGACCAGCAGCACCTCCCGCCACACACGGAGAGCGACCTCACCCAGGGCCGCAGACGTCGCGATCGCGGTCTCCGCCGCGGCGACGACGCGAGCATCCCGCTCGGCCGGGTCCTCGTCCGCTCGGGGCCGCAGAGCAGCCCCGAGGGCCGCAGACGCATGACCGTCGGCTTCTGCCGCGTCGAGTGCCGTGCCGCGCAGGCGGGCGAGGCGGGCGTCGATGTCGGCGGCCGCCGGCTCGGACGAGCTGTAGCGGCAGACCATCTGAGCGAGAGCCGCGGCCACGGCCGTGATGACGCCGCTGGCCGCACCACCGCCGGGATCTCCGTGATCCCGGGCGAGTGCGTCGAGGAGGTCTTCGAGCGCGACCTCGCCGCTCACCGGCCGCCCCGGAAGGTCGCCGGGTCGTCCTCCGCGACGGCGAGGGCGATCTTGCGCACGTGCTCGGGGGCGACGTCGATCATCTGCCCGAGGTCGTAGAACCCGACCTCGGTGAGCTCGCCGTCGGCGGGGTGCGGATCGCCGGAGACCCAGGAGCAGCGGAACACCAGATCGAGATAGTCGACCTGGTCGCCGTTCGCGTAGACGATGCGGGGGATCTGATGGACGAGAGCCAGACGCTCGGCGCGCACGACGACCCCCGCCTCCTCGAGGCACTCGCGTACCGCCGCGTCGGCGGGCTCCTCGCCGGGGTCGACGATGCCCGAGACGGGCTGCCAGCTGCCGTTGTCGGCGCGCTTGCCGAGGAGGACCTTCTCGTCGCGGAACACGACGGCGGTGACCCCGACGAGAGGTAGGGGAGCCGTGCCGATCTTCTCGCGCAGTTCGAGGACGAATTCGGGAGTGGCCATGCGCCCAGCCTAGGACCGCTGTCGGAGCCCGAACGTAGACTCGTCCCGTGGCATCCGACTCCTTCGTTCATCTGCACGTGCACAGCGAGTACTCGATGCTCGACGGTGCGGCGAAGATCGCGGCGATGACCCAGGCAGCGGCCGACTACGGCATGCCTGCGATCGCCGTGACCGATCACGGCAACACGTTCGCCGCCTTCGAGTTCTACCGAGCCGCGCAGGCCGCCGGGATCAAACCGATCATCGGCCTCGAGGCCTACGTGACTCCGGGCACGCACCGCAGCGACAAGTCCCGCGTGGCGTGGGGCTCGCCCGAGCAGAAGAGCGACGACGTCTCCGGTTCGGGCGCCTACACGCACACGACGATGTGGAGCCAGAGCACCGAGGGCATGCACAACCTCTTCCGCCTCAGCTCGCTCTCGAGCATGGAGGGCTACTACTTCAAGCCGCGCATGGACCGCGAGCTCCTGCAGACCTACGGCAAGGGCCTCATCGCGACCACCGGCTGCCCGTCCGGCGAGGTGCAGACGCGTCTGCGCCTCGGCCAGTACGACGCGGCACGCGCCGCGGCGGCCGAGTTCCAGGACATCTTCGGCAAAGAGAACTACTTCGCCGAGATCATGGACCACGGGCTGTCGATCGAACGACGCGTGATGACCGATCTGCTCCGCCTCGCCAAAGACCTCGACATCCCGCTGGTGGCCACGAACGACTCGCATTACACGCACCAGCACGAGGCCGACGCGCACGCGGCGCTGCTGTGCGTGCAGTCGGGGTCGACGCTCGACGACCCGAACCGGTTCAAGTTCGACGGCGACGGCTACTACATCAAGACGGCGCAGGAGATGCGTCAGCTCTTCCGCGACCACCCCGAGGCGTGCGACAACACCCTCCTCATCGCCGAGCGGTGCGAGGTCGAGTTCAACACGTCCGCCAACTACATGCCCCGGTTCCCGGTGCCCGACGGCGAGACCGAGGACAGCTGGCTCGTGAAGGAGGTCGAGGCCGGCCTGCACTACCGCTACCCGGCCGGCATCCCCGACAAGGTGCGCAAGCAGGCCGAGTACGAGACCGGCATCATCCTGCAGATGGGGTTCCCGGGTTACTTCCTCGTGGTCGCCGACTTCATCAACTGGGCGAAGGACAACGGCATCCGCGTCGGTCCCGGTCGTGGCTCCGGAGCGGGGTCGATGGTGGCCTACGCCATGCGCATCACCGACCTCGACCCGCTCGAGCACGGCCTGATCTTCGAGCGCTTCCTCAACCCCGACCGCGTCAGCATGCCCGACTTCGACGTCGACTTCGACGATCGTCGCCGCGGCGAGGTCATCGACTACGTCACCGAGAAGTACGGGTCCGAGCGCGTCGCGCAGATCGTCACCTACGGAACCATCAAGTCCAAGCAGGCGCTGAAGGATGCCGGCCGCGTGCTCGGCTTCCCGTTCAGCATGGGCGAGAAGCTGACGAAGGCGATGCCCCCCGCGGTGATGGGCAAGGACATGCCGCTCGACGGCATGTTCAACAAGGAGCACCCGCGTTTCAAGGAGGCGAGCGAGTTCCGCGCCCTCATCGACACCGACCCCGACGCGAAGACGGTGTTCGAGCGCGCCCTCGGGCTCGAAGGGCTGAAGCGGCAATGGGGCGTGCACGCGGCCGGCGTCATCATGTCGTCCGAGCCGTTGCTCGACATCATCCCCATCATGCGTCGTGAGCAGGACGGCCAGATCGTCACGCAGTTCGACTACCCGTCCTGCGAGACCCTCGGGCTCATCAAGATGGACTTCCTGGGGCTTCGCAACCTCACGATCATCTCCGACGCGCTCGACAACATCCGGATGAACCGGGGTGAGGAGCTCGACCTCGAGCACCTCGAGCTCGACGACCGTCCCGCGTACGACCTCCTGACCCGCGGCGACACGCTCGGCGTCTTCCAGCTCGACGGCGGGCCCATGCGCTCCCTGCTGCGGCTCATGAAGCCCGATAACTTCGAGGACATCTCGGCCGTCATCGCGCTGTACCGCCCGGGGCCGATGGGCGCGAACTCGCACACGAACTACGCGCTGCGGAAGAACGGGCTCCAGCCCATCACGCCGATCCATCCCGAACTCGAGGAGCCCCTGCGCGACATCCTCGACACGACCTACGGCCTGATCATCTATCAGGAGCAGGTCATGGCGATCGCGCAGAAGGTCGCCGGCTTCTCGCTCGGCCAGGCCGACATCCTGCGACGCGCGATGGGCAAGAAGAAGAAGTCCGAGCTCGACAAGCAGTACGCGGGCTTCTCCGGCGGCATGAAGGAGCGCGGCTTCGGCGAGGGGGCGGTCCAGGCGCTCTGGGACATCCTGCTTCCGTTCTCCGACTACGCCTTCAACAAGGCGCACTCTGCGGCGTACGGTCTCGTCTCGTACTGGACGGCGTACCTCAAGGCGCACTATCCCGCCGAGTACATGGCCGCGCTCCTCACCAGCGTCGGCGACTCGAAGGACAAGATGGCGGTGTACCTCAACGAGTGCCGCCGCATGGGTATCAAGGTGCTGCCGCCCGATGTGGGCGAGTCGATCCGATACTTCGCCGCCGTCGGTGAAGACATCCGCTTCGGTCTCGGCGCGGTCCGCAACGTCGGCGCGAACGTCGTCGACGGCATCATCGCGGCGCGGGCCGACGACAACTACGTCAGCTTCCACGATTTCTTGACGAAGGTCCCGCTGCACGTCGCCAACAAGCGCACGGTCGAGTCCCTCATCAAGGCCGGGGCCTTCGATTCGCTCGGCTCGACCCGCCGTGCGCTCATGGAGATCCACGAGGATGCCGTCGAGGCGGCGGTCGACGCCAAGCGCAAAGCGGCGACCGGCGCCATCGGGTTCGACTTCGACAGCCTGTACGACGAGGCCGAGGAGGTCATGCCGGCCAAGGTGCCGGAGCGTCCGGAGTGGACGAAGAAGGACAAGCTGGCCTTCGAGCGCGAGATGCTCGGGCTGTACGTGTCGGATCACCCGCTCGCCGGGCTCGAGATCCCCCTCGCGAAGCATGCGTCGACATCGATTCACGACCTCCTCGCCTCCGACGACGTGCAGGACGGCGATCAGGTCATCGTCGCCGGTCTCGTCACGAGCGTGCAGCATCGCGTGGCGAAGCAGAGCGGTAACCCCTACGGAATGATCACCATCGAGGACTTCGATGGCGAGGTCACCGTCATGTTCATGGGAAAGACATACACCGAGTTCCAGAGCATGCTGGTGGCCGACTCGATCCTCGTGGTGCGAGGACGGGTGTCACGCCGCGACGACGGGCTCAACCTGCACGGGCAGACCGCCTTCTCGCCCGACCTCGGCTCGTTCGACGCCGCCGGCCCGCTCGTGCTGCTGCTCCCCGAGCAGCGGGCGACGGAGTCGACCATCGGTGAACTGGCGGCGGTTCTGCGTCGCCATAGCGGGGATACCGAGGTGTCTCTCAAGCTTCACAGAGCCGGCACGGCGAAGGTCTTCGAAGTGCCCCATCCGGTGCGCGTGACACCCGATCTGTACGGGGAGCTCAAGGGGCTCCTCGGACCCCAGTGCCTGGGTTGAGCCGGGTAGGATCGCACCGCGGTGCCACCGCCGTGACGAAGGGAACATCGTGACCGACGAGAAGAACACTCACTCCGACGACGACCGCCCCGAGGTCGTGGCGCCCGCTCTCGACGAGCAGACGCCCGACCCCGCGGCGTCGGAGCCCGGCGGATCCGCCGAACCCGTCATCGATGGCCTGGATGCCGGCACGCCGGAACCGGCGCGCGATGAACCCTACGACCCCTACGAGGTCGACGACGTCGTGGTCGTCGAAGGCTCGACCGTCGAGCCCGTCTCGACGGAGAGCGAGTCCGTCGAGAGCGAGTCCGGCCTGCGTGGACCGGCCGCGGCCGACGCGTTCGAGCCGCAGCCGCACGAGGCCGCGGGATCCGAGGTCCCCATCGGGACGAACGTCGCTGTCGACGCCCCCACGACGTCCGATGGGTCTTCGTCGAGCACCGATGGCGATGCGGCGTCCGCCATCCCGCCCCAGTACGGCGTCGGTCCGCTGTCGATTCGCGAGGTCGCGCTCGCGGGCGTCTGGGCGCTCGCCTTCATCTGCTCGTTCTTCCCGATCTATGGCCGGTTCGGCGCGGGCGTGTCGGTCTGGGGTGCCGGGATCGACTGGGTGCTGACCATCGGCGTGCCCACGGTCGCCGTGTTCCTCGTCCTTCTGCGTCGGTTCTCGCCGCAGGGTATCCGGCGCGTCGGGTCGCTCGGCATAGACCAGTTCGCCTCGGTCGCGTTCTCCGTGTCGGCGACCGTCTGGCTCGGCATCATCTGGAGTTCCTTCGCAGGGCTGGCTCAGACGGGTGTCTTCCTCGCGAGCTGGGTCGCCTGGGTCGAGCTCATCCTCGCGCTGGGCGGTGTCGTGCTGACCGTGGTCGCCCCGCACCTCCCGGTGCTGGGGGAGGACTTCCGTCACCGCCCGGAGTCGACCGCCCATCGTCTGGCGCGCCCGACGCGTCCGGTGGCCGCCCGGCCGCAGCCGGCACGGCCGGTCCACTCGGCGCACACCGCACCCGCCGGCCACGGTGCTCCCGCGGAGGCTTACACCGGCTATGCCGCCCCCGCCGCGTCCGCACCCGCCGACGCCGCGCCGGCAGACGCCGCGGAGCCGTTCGACACCGGAGCGACGACGGTCATCGAGCCCGTGGCCGCGCCGCAGGCCTTCTGGGCGCTCGCGCCAGAGGAGCGCGACGTCCTCGACGCCTCCGGCGCTCCGCTGTTCCGCATCGGGCCGACCGCGTGGGCTCTCGTCATCGAGGACCGCGGCGAGGTGTTCGTCGTGCGCCACGAGGACGGGCGCGTGGGCTACCTCCACGAGACGGCCGATGTCACGCGCGGCTGAGGCCGTCTTCTCCGCCCGCTAGCCTGGAACGATGCGCACCATCGATCTGCGCGGTCGTCGTCTGACGTCCGCCGAGTTGCTCGCCGCCGTCCCCCGGGCCGAGGCGGCCCGCGGGCTCGCCTTGGCCACCGCGGCGGAGATCGTGCACGACGTGGCGGCGCGGGGCGAGACGTCGCTGCGCGAGCAGGCCGCGCGCTTCGACGGTGCCGAGGGGCACGATGTCCGCGTTCCCGCGGCGCACCTTGACGAGGCCCTCGCGGGGATCGACCCCGCAGTGCGGGCAGCGATCGAGGAGTCCATCCGTCGCGTGCGGCTCGCGTCCGCGGCCCAGGTGCCGCCCGACCGCGTGACCGAGCTCGGCCCCGGCGCGCGGGTCGAACAGCGGTGGCGGCCGGTGCGCCGTGTCGGCGTCTACGTGCCGGGCGGCAAAGCGGTCTACCCGTCGAGCGTCGTGATGAACGTCGTGCCCGCTCAGATCGCGGGGGTCTCCGCCGTCGCGCTGGCCTCGCCGCCGCAACGCGAGCACGGCGGCCGGGTGCACCCGGTCATCCTCGCGGCCGCACGACTCCTGGGCGTCGACGAGGTCTATGCGATGGGAGGGGCCGGCGCGATCGGCGCCTTCGCCTACGGCGTCGACACGCTCGGGCTGGATCCCGTCGACGTGATCTCGGGGCCGGGGAACAACTTCGTCGCACTCGCCAAGCGGGTCGTCGCCGGAGTGGTCGGCACCGACTCGGAGGCCGGTGCCACCGAGATCCTCATCGTCGCGGACGAGAGCGCCGACCCGGATCTGGTCGCGGCCGATCTCGTGAGCCAGGCCGAGCACGATGAGCAGGCCGCCGCAGTCCTCGTCACCGCTTCGGCCGACCTGGCGGCATCCGTCGCCGACCGTGTCGCAGCGCGTGCCGCAGCCACACGCCACGCCGACCGGGTCGGTGCGGCGCTCGATGGCCCGCAGTCGGCGATCGTGCTCGTCGACGATGTCAGCGCGGCGACCGCCTTCTCGAACGCTTACGCGCCCGAGCACCTCGAACTGCACCTGCGAGAACCCCGCACCGACGACTTCGTCAACGCGGGAGCGGTCTTCGTCGGGTCGCACACTCCGGTGAGCCTCGGCGATTACCTCGCCGGCAGCAACCACGTCCTGCCGACCGGGGGCCAGGCGCGCTACGCGGCCGGACTCGGCGCGGCGACCTTCCTGCGATCGCAGCAGGTCATCTCGTACGATCGCGAGGCGCTCCGGGCCGTGCACCAGGGCATCCTGGCTCTGTCCGAGTCCGAGCAGCTGCCCGCGCACGGCGAGGCCGTCTCCGCCCGCTTCGGCGCGTAATCTGGGCACGTCATGCATTGCCCTTTCTGCCGCAACCCCGATTCCCGCGTCATCGACTCGCGCACGAGCGACGACGGCTTGAGCATCCGCCGCCGTCGTCAGTGTCCCAAGTGCGGGGGGCGCTTCTCGACCATCGAGACGGCGAGCCTGAACGTCATCAAGCGCTCCGGCGTGATCGAGCCGTTCAGCCGCGAGAAGGTGATGTCCGGCGTCCGCAAGGCGTGCCAGGGCAGGCCGGTGACCGAGGCCGACCTCGCTGTACTCGCGCAGGCCGTCGAAGAGGCCGTGCGGCAGACGGGATCGTCGCAGATCGACACCAACGAGATCGGCC
Organism: Microbacterium sp. cf332; assembly: GCF_900102175.1. Classification (GTDB taxonomy): domain Bacteria; phylum Actinomycetota; class Actinomycetes; order Actinomycetales; family Microbacteriaceae; genus Microbacterium. The sequence continues at coordinate 809,442 of NZ_FNKN01000001.1, read as the reverse complement.
TCGCGATCCTGGGCCCGCTCCGCAACCTCGACGAGATCGCCTATCTCCGGTTCGCGAGCGTCTACCAGGCCTTCGACACCCTCGAGGATTTCGAGGCCGCGATCGAGCAGCTCCGCGCCGATCACGTCACCGCGCGGACGGCAGAGGGCTCGGGCTCGCTCTAGGCTGGACGGCGATGTATCCGCTCATCTTCCGCACCGTCTTCTCACGCATGGAGCCGGAGACGGCGCATCACCTCGTGATCCCCGTCATCCGACTCCTCGGTGTCGCGCCGCTCTCGTTCGTCGCGCGAGCCGTGACGCGCCCGGATCCGTCGCTGCGCACCGAGGCGCTGGGGCGTGTCTTCGACTCGCCGTTCGGTGTCGCGGCGGGCTTCGACAAGGACGCGATCATGGTCCGCGGTCTCGGCGCCCTCGGATTCGGGCACGTCGAGGTCGGCACCGTCACCGCGGTGCCGCAAGACGGCAACCCGCGGCCCCGGCTGTTCCGCCTCATCCCGGATCGAGCGCTCATCAACAGGATGGGCTTCAACAACAAGGGTGCCGCCGCGGCTGCATCCCGGCTCCGGCGGCTGCGGCGTGGGACGCGCCACGCCGTCGTGGGGGCGAACATCGGCAAGAGCCGCGTCGTCGACGTCGATGCGGCGACCGCCGACTACGTCACGAGCACGCGTCTCGTCGCGCCTGAAGCCGACTACCTGGTCGTGAACGTGTCGTCGCCGAACACTCCGGGTCTCCGTGGCCTGCAAGCCGTCGAGACTCTGCGCCCACTGCTCGAGGCCGTGCGCGATGCTGCGGGGGCGACACCCCTGCTGGTGAAGATCGCCCCGGACCTCGACGACGCCGAGGTGACCGCGATCGCCGCGATGGCCGTTGATGCCGGTCTCGCCGGCCTCATCGCGACCAACACGACGATCTCGCGCGCGGGTCTGCTCGCCGATGACGACGAGATCGAGCGCATCGGCGCGGGCGGCCTGTCGGGCGCTCCGCTGCGTCGTCGGTCCCTCGAGGTGCTGCGCCTGGTGCGCTCGGCCGTTCCCGACGACTTCTGCGTCATCGCCGCCGGGGGAGTGGAGACCGCAGCGGACGTGCAGGAGCGCCTCGAGGCCGGAGCCGATCTGGTGCAGGGCTACACCGCGTTCGTCTATCGCGGCCCGCTGTGGGCGCGACAGATCAACCGCGGACTCGTGGAGCTCAGGCGGGGCGCTGGCCGCGCTTGACCTGCGGCTTCGGCAGGCGCATGAAGCGCATCTGGATCGAGCGCATCGCGCCGTACCAGCCCAGGCCCTTCTCCATGCGCTCGGAACCGAACTTCTCGCGAACCGCCTTCTTGACGCGGACGCTGGTGATGACCATGTCGCCGATGACCAGCAGGATGAACGCCCACAGGGCGATGAACGCGTAGAAGGTGACGGCGTTCGAGCCGAGGAAGGTGACGATGATGACCAGCACCATCGCACCCATCACGAGCTCGCCCAGGTGCCATCCGGCGTCCACGTAGTCACGGACGAAACGACGCTGGGGCCCCTTGTCGCGGATCGGCAGGTAGCGCTCGTCGCCGTTCGCCATCCCGATGCGCGCCTTGTCGCGTCGCTCGGCGAGCTCCGCCCGGGCGCGCGCCTTCGCCTCCTTGGTGTCGGGCACCAGCGGGCGCTTGCGGGCCGCCTCCTGGGCGGCGCGGCTCGGTGTGGGACGGTTCTTGCCGGATCCTGTCGACGCCTGGGCGGCGTCGTCGGGAGCAGGGGCAGCGGGAGTTTTGGCCACGGGGATCCTCGGGTTCTGCGACGAACGTGCCTCTTAAGATTACCCGCATGACCTCCGAATCTCCTCGGTCCGCCGTCGTGCGCGATGCCGCCCTGTCCGCCGTCCCCGCCGCCCTCGCCGATCTGGGCTCGCTCGTGCGGATCCCGTCGGTCGCATTCCCGGGCTTCGACCGCGCCGAGGTCGAGCGCAGCGCCGCGGCCGTGGCCGAGCTCGCACGCGGCCTCGGGATCTTCGACCGCGTCGAGGTGACGACCGCCGTCGTGCCCGAGACCGGCGCCGAGGGGATGCCGGCGGTGCTGGCGACCCGAGCCGCACGCAACGGCCGTCCGACGATCCTCCTGTACGCGCACCACGACGTTCAGCCCGTCGGCGACGAGGCGCTCTGGGACTCCGCGCCCTTCGAGCCGACGGTCCGCGACGGTCGTCTCTACGGTCGAGGTGCTGCCGACGACAAGGCCGGCGTCATGGCCCACATCGGCGCGCTGCGCGCGCTCGTCGAGGCGGCCGGCCCCGACTTCGATCTCGGGGTCAACCTCTTCATCGAGGGCGAGGAGGAGGCGGGGTCCGCCTCGTTCGCGGCCTTCCTCGACGACAACGCCGACGCCTTGCGGGCGGATGTCATCGTCGTCGCCGACTCGGGCAACTGGGATGCCGTCACCCCCGCGCTCACCGTCTCTCTGCGCGGCAACGCCCGTTTCACCATGACGGTGCGCACCCTCGACCACGCCTCGCATTCCGGCATGTTCGGGGGAGCGGTCCCGGACGCGATGATGGCCACCGTCCGCCTGCTGGCGACGCTGTGGGACGAGGACGGCAGCGTCGCGGTCGAGGGCCTCACCGAGCGCGATGCCGAGACCCCGGAGTACTCCGAGGAGACACTCCGATCCGAGGCCGGGCTGCCGCAGGGCGTCTCGCCGATCGGGGCGGGGTCGATCCTCTCGCGAATCTGGAACAAGCCGTCGATCACCGTGACCGGCATCGACGCGCCGAGCGTGCGCAACGCCTCGAACACCCTCAGCCCGGAGGTATCGGTGGTCATGTCGGCGCGGGTCGCGCCCGGCCAGTCCGCCGACGAGGCATATCGCGCGATCGAGACCCACCTTCGCGCTCACGCACCCTTCGGCGCACAGCTCAGCTTCCGCGACATCGAGACGGGCAACCCGTTCCTGGTCGACACGCGCGGCGACGCTGTCGCGCACGCCCGCGCCGCGCTGGCCGAGGGGTACGGGGTCGAGCCCGTCGACATCGGCGTCGGAGGCTCCATCCCCTTCATCGCCGACCTCGTTCGCGAGTTCCCCGCAGCTCAGATCCTCGTGACGGGCGTCGAGGACCCGCATGCGCGCGCGCACAGCCCGAACGAGTCGCTGCACCTCGACACCTTCCGGCACGCGCTCGTCTCGGAGGCCCTGCTGCTCGAGCGTCTCGACGCCTCGCAGGCCTGACACAGGTCCGTACGACGAGAACCGAGCCGCGGCCGGTGCCCACGCGTAGAATCGTGGCAGCGGCCGCATGTCTGCGGCCCGAGACCTCGGGAGAATCATGACCGACATCGCCACGTCCGAAACCGTCCGTGACCACGGCGTCTCGCTGACCGATGAAGCGGCGCTCAAGGTGAAGAGCCTGCTCTCGCAGGAGAACCGAGACGACCTGCGCCTGCGCGTCGCCGTCCAGCCCGGCGGATGCAGCGGACTGATCTACCAGCTCTACTTCGACGAGCGGTTCCTCGACGGCGACAAGGCCGTCGACTTCGACGGCGTCGAGGTCATCGTCGACGACATGTCGGTGCCCTACCTCGACGGCGCGACCATCGACTTCAAGGACACGATCTCGGAGCAGGGCTTCACGATCGACAACCCCAACGCCGCGGGCTCGTGCGCGTGCGGCGACAGCTTCCACTGAGCCCAGCCCCGCGACGTCCCTCGTCGCCGACATCCTGAACGGTTGGCCTGAATCGGGTGAAAGCTTGCCCTAGACTGAAGGTCGAACCATTCGTCCCGGAAAGGTGCACTGTGCGCTTCAAACGCCGCCTCCGCTGGGCCGTGATCCCGCTCGGGATCGTCACGGCAGTCTCCCTCGCAGCTTGTACACCGACGGAGCTGAACGGCTACCTCCCGGGATTCACCGACGACGGAACCCAGGCGACCAACCGCACCGAGATGGTGTCGGGTCTCTGGGTCAACTCGTGGATCGTCCTCCTCGCGGTGGGTGTGCTGACGTGGGGCCTGATGGCATTCGCCGCCATCGCCTACCGGCGCCGTCGCGGTCAGACCGGTCTGCCCGTCCAGCTGCGCTACAACATGCCGATCGAGATCTTCTACACGATCGTGCCGCTCATCCTCGTGATCGGGTTCTTCGCCTTCACGGCGCGGGACCAGACGATCCTCGAGACGCAGTACGACGACCCCGACGTCTCGATCACCGCGATCGGCAAGCAGTGGGCCTGGGACTTCCAGTACAACGGCGACGAGTCCGACAACTCCGACGCCGTGTGGACGATGGGTGTGCAGGCTCAGCCCGAGGCCAACGGCGACGTGGACCAGGCGGCGCTGCCCACGCTCGTGCTGCCGGTCAACAAGGAGGTCAAGATCAACCTCCAGTCGCGCGACGTCATCCACTCGTTCTGGGTCATCGACTTCCTCTACAAGAAGGACATGTACCCGCACCGCGACACGAACTCGTGGTCGTTCGTGCCGACCCGTGAGGGCACCTACGCCGGCAAGTGTGCCGAGCTCTGCGGCGAGTACCACTCGATGATGCTGTTCAACGTCGAGGTCGTCTCCGAGCAGGAGTACGAGGACTACCTCGAGTCGCTCCGCCAGAGCGGCCAGACCGGCGACATCAACAACGCTTACGACCGACTCCAGAACGCTCCGGGAACGGGCGCGGTCACCGACGACTCCGGCGAGGGAAGCCACTGATGGCTACGACACTTCCGCTCCAGGGCGAACAGCCCGCGGGCCGCCCCACGACCCTGCCGCCGCGTCAAGCGGCTCTGCTCAGCGCATCGCGCGTCGAGCAGAAGGGCAACATCATCGTCAAGTGGATCACCTCCACCGACCACAAGACGATCGGGTACATGTACCTGATCGCCTCGGTGCTGTTCTTCCTCCTCGGCGGCGTCATGGCCCTGATCATCCGTGCGGAGCTCTTCGAGCCCGGCATGCAGATCGTGCCGACGAAGGAGCAGTACAACCAGCTGTTCACGATGCACGGCACGATCATGCTGCTGATGTTCGCGACGCCGCTGTTCGCGGGCTTCGCCAACGCGATCCTGCCGCTGCAGCTCGGCGCCCCCGACGTCGCCTTCCCGCGTCTGAACGCCTTCGCCTTCTGGCTCTTCCTCTTCGGTTCGATCATCGCGATCTCGGGCTTCCTGACCCCGCAGGGCGCAGCGTCGTTCGGCTGGTTCGCGTATCAGCCGCTCGCGAATGCGACGTTCTCGCCGGGAGCCGGCGGAAACCTCTGGATGCTGGGCCTCGGCCTCAGCGGTTTCGGCACGATCCTCGGTGCGGTGAACTTCATCACCACGATCATCACGATGCGCGCCCCCGGCCTCACCATGTGGCGGATGTCGATCTTCTCGTGGAACACGCTCGTCACCAGCATCCTGATCCTGATGGCGTTCCCGGTGCTCGCGGCTGCGATCTTCGCGGCCGCATCCGACCGCGTCCTCGGTTCGCACGTCTACGACCCGGCCAACGGCGGTGTCCTGCTGTGGCAGCACCTCTTCTGGTTCTTCGGTCACCCCGAGGTCTACATCATCGCGCTGCCGTTCTTCGGCATCATCTCCGAGATCCTCCCGGTCTTCAGCCGGAAGCCGATCTTCGGATACAAGACCCTCATCTACGCGACCATCGCGATCGCCGCACTGTCGGTCGCGGTGTGGGCGCACCACATGTACGTGACCGGCGCCGTCCTGCTGCCGTTCTTCGCGCTCATGACGATGCTGATCGCGGTGCCGACGGGCGTGAAGATCTTCAACTGGATCGGAACGATGTGGCGGGGATCCGTCACATTCGAGACGCCCATGGTCTTCACTCTCGGCTTCCTCGTGTCGTTCGTCTTCGGTGGTCTGACCGGTGTCATCCTCGCGTCGCCCCCGCTCGACTTCCACCTGTCGGACTCGTACTTCGTCGTGGCCCACTTCCACTACGTCGTCTTCGGGACCGTCGTGTTCGCGATGTTCGCCGGCTTCTACTTCTGGTGGCCGAAGTGGACGGGGCGCATGCTCAACGAGCGCCTCGGCATGGTCCACTTCTGGATGCTGTTCATCGGCTTCCACATGACCTTCCTCATCCAGCACTGGCTGGGCGTCGACGGCATGGTCCGCCGTTACGCCGACTACTCGGCGGCTGATGGCTGGACCTGGCAGAACCAGGTCTCGACGATCGGCGCGATCGTGCTGGGTGCGTCGATGATCCCGTTCTTCCTGAACGTCTGGATCACCTCGCGCACCGCGCCCAAGGTGACGGTCAACGACCCGTGGGGCTACGGCGCATCGCTCGAGTGGGCGACCAGCTGCCCGCCGCCGCGCCACAACTTCACCTCGATCCCGCGCATCCGCAGCGAGCGTCCGGCGTTCGACCTGAACCACCCGGAGGCCGCCATCCCGGTGGGCGTGGGGCCGGCCAAGGATGCGCCCGATGCCCCGGTTGTCGACGTCGCCGATGGAGAGGTGAAGTAAGCCGTGAAGACCAACATCAACCTCTGGTGGGTCCTCACCTGGTTCTTCTTCGCGGTTTTCGTCACGTACACCGTGTGGAACGTGGTCGCGCACACCGACCAGGAGATGTGGTGGCACCGCATCGAATGGGTGGGCTCGACCGCCCTGCTGTTCACGTTCTTCATGGGCGCGATGATCGCGTTCTACGTTGGCCGCGTCCACCGGGCTCAGGGCGGCGTCCTCCCCGAGGACTCGCTCACCGCCGACATCGATGACGGAGACCCGGAGATCGGCGAGTTCAGCCCGTGGTCCTGGTGGCCCCTCGTGCTCGCCTTCTCGGCGGCGATCTTCATCATCGGCCTCGCGGTCGGCCAGTTCCTCCTGCCGATCGGCTTCGCGATCTTCGTCGTCGCGATCGTCGGTTGGGTCTACGAGTACTACCGCGGCTACTTCGCCCGCTGATCCGAGCGCGTCTCCCGACGGCCATCGCACTCCGGTGCGGTGGCCGTCGCCGTTTCGCCTGCTGCCAGGAGCGCGCGCCGTAGCACGCGCGGTGTTCGCGGATGCAAGTGATCGGAGCCGGCACGCCGCGGCCTGAGTCCCTGCCACGGCGTGGCGCGCTGCATCACTTGCATCCCGGTCACGCCCGACGAGCGGCGCGTACCCCCGCCCGCATCCGTCTTCGGTCCGCGGTGCAAGTGATCGCCGAGAGCGCGCCGCGCGTCGGTGGGCCGAGCCGGGGTGTCGTACACGATGCCTTGCGCTCCGACACAGCGCTCGGATGGAGGTGCGTCGGCGACGGGTCGCGCGATAGCGTTCAGACGTGCCTCAGGATGCCGTCACCGCCTCCGTCACGATCGCCGCCTCGGTCGATCGGGTGTGGGAGGCGCTGACGCGGGAACGGAGCTCCTGGTGGCCCGAACTCGTATTCGAGCCGATGGTCGGTGCAGCGCTCGAAGAGACCTGGTGGGAGAACGGGCGCAGGGCGCGCGCCACCGGGACCGTGACGACGTGCGATCCGCCCACGAGGCTCGTCTTCGTCTGGCATCAGGACTCGTGGCAAGGAGACCTCGAAGTGGACGTCCGAATCGCCGCCTCCGGCGGCATGACCGCGGTCTTCCTCACCGAGTCTGGATTCGTCGGCGCAGCCACCCCCGCCGGGCTGCCGGACGAACACGTCGAGGGTTGGCGGTTTCACCTGGCGCGGCTGCGGAGGGTGAGCGAGGGGGTCCCGCTCGACGGGTGACGCATCGCCGGGGCTGGGCGTCGCCGCACATCCAGCACCGTGTCGTCGCGCCCCACGATGCAAGGGATAGGCCCGACTCGCCGCGCTCTTCGGGCGCGACGTGGGCGTGTCGCATCGCATCCCTTGTATCGCGGTCGCGGCCTCACACTGCCCCACCCTGGGCCTCGCTGCCCTACCCCGGGCCTCGTGTAAGCCCGCCCCGGCGGCTCAGGAGCGCACGACGGCGACGAGAGGGTCGGAGATGCGGGGGAGGGGGCCGGTCGCGTCAGCGACGGGGTAGCCCTCTCGTGCCCAGTACTCGAATCCGCCGATCATCTCGCGGACGCGGTACCCCAGTCGTGCGAACTCGATCGCGGCGCGCGTGCCGCCGTTGCAACCCGGGCTCCAGCAGTAGACGACGACATCGAGGTCCCGGTCGATCTCGACGGCCGCTCGCTGCGCGATCTCCCGGTGCGGTAGGTGCACGGCGCCGACCGCATGGCCCTGCGCCCATGCCTCGGCGCTGCGGACGTCGACGAGAACGAACGGCTGGCCGGCGCGCTGGGCAGCGAAGACGTCGGATGCGTCGGTCTCGTGGTCGAGCTTGGCGGTGAAGTAGGCGAGTGCATCGGTCATGGGTGCCACGGTAGCCACCGACGACGACGGCGGGGTGCGACCAATCGGTCACACCCCGCCGTAATCCGGACAGGTCCGGGATCAGTCCTTCTTGTCGTCCGTGCGGTCGCCGTCATCGTCGGTGACGATGATGTTCGAGGGACGGTTGGCGGTCTCGACGCCCACCCCCTCGTCGATCGGCCGGTGCGGAGCGTCGGGCACGCCGGCGCGCTCGTGCGCACCCTGCAGCTCGGCATCCTCTTCCTCGGCGATGTGCTCGAGGTCGTGCTGCGCGTGGGCACGCGCCGCCTCGAGCTCGCCCTGGGTGAGGGGGGCGAGACGATCCTCGAAGAACCACCGCGACAGACCGGCACGGATGTTCTCGTGCCAGGGGATCTGACCCTTGTCGTTCGGGCGGACCACCAGCGGAGCGTTGGTGGTGTAGTCCACCAGCTTGACCAGCTCGTACTCGTCGACGGGCTGGTGCACCTCGATGTACTCACCACCGGGAAGGCGGACGATGCGACCGGACTCGTAGCCGTGCAGGGCGATCTCGCGGTCCTTCTTCTGCAGGGCGATGCAGATGCGCTTCGTGACGAAGTACGCCACGATCGGGCCGAGGATGAGCATCGCCTGCAGGGTGTGGATGACACCCTCCATCGTGAGGTGGAAGTGCGTGGCGATGATGTCCGACGAAGCCGCCGCCCACAGGACCGCGTAGAAGGTCACGCCGGCCGCGCCGATCGCGGTGCGGGTCGCCGCGTTGCGGGGACGCTCGGCGATGTGGTGCTCGCGCTTGTCACCGGTGACCCACGCCTCGATGAAGGGGTAGAACATCACCAGCATGATGAACACGCCGAGACCGACGAGCGGAACCAGGATGTTGAACGACCAGGTGTGGTCGAACAGCACGAACTCCCAGTGCGGCGGGACGAGGCGCAGCGCGCCGTCGGCGAAGCCGATGTACCAGTCGGGCTGCGTACCGGCCGACACCGGGGAGGGGTCGTAGGGTCCGTAGTTCCAGATCGGGTTGATCGTGAACAGCGCCGCGATGAGCACCAGCACGCCGAAGACGATGAAGAAGAACCCGCCCATCTTGGACATGTAGACCGGCATCATCGGGTAGCCCACGACGTTGTTGTTCGTGCGGGCGGGCCCGGCGAACTGCGTGTGCTTGTTGACGATCATCAGCATGAGGTGAGCCGCGATGAGGGCGACCAGGATCGCGGGCAGCAGCAGGATGTGCAGCGCGTACAGACGCCCGACGATCTCGGTGCCGGGGAACTCGCCGCCGAAGAGTAGGAACGAGGTCCACGTGCCGATCAGCGGGATGCCCTTGATCATGCCGTCGATGATGCGCAGACCGTTGCCCGAGAGCACGTCGTCGGGCAGCGAGTATCCCGTGAAGCCCTCGGCCATGGCGAGGATGAACAGGATGAAGCCGATGACCCAGTTGAGCTCGCGGGGCTTGCGGAACGCGCCGGTGAAGAACACGCGGAGCATGTGCACGCCGATGCCGGCCACGAAGACCAGCGCGGCCCAGTGGTGGAGCTGGCGCACCAGCAGGCCGCCGCGGATGTCGAACGAGATCTCGAGCGTCGAGGCCATCGCCGCGGACATCTCGAGGCCACGCATCGGCGCGTAGGCGCCGTAGTAGTGGGTCTCCGCCATCGACGCCTCGAAGAAGAACGTCAGGAACGTTCCCGAGAGCAGGACGACGACGAACGACCACAGCGCGATCTCGCCGAGCATGAACGACCAGTGGTCGGGGAAGATCTTCCGGCCGAGCTCCTTGACCAGGCCCGAGATGCTCGTGCGCTCGTCGAGGTAGTTCGCGACGCCGCCGACGAACTTGCCGCCGAGGGGCTTGTCCGCGGGACGGGTCGGGCCGTCAGCGTGGACCGCAGGCGCGGTCGTGACGTTCTCCGTGGGGTGGGTGGAGGTGCTCAATGACGCTCCCAGAAGCTCGGGCCGACCGGTTCGTTGAAGTCGCTGCGTGCGATCAGGTAGCCCTCGTCGTCGACGGTGATCGGGAGCTGGGGCAGGGGACGGGCAGCGGGGCCGAAGATGACCGCGGCCGCGTTGGTGACGTCGAACTGCGACTGGTGGCAGGGGCACAGCAGGTGGTGGGTCTGCTGCTCGTAGAGCGCGACAGGGCAGCCGACGTGCGTGCACACCTTGGAGTAGGCGACGATGCCGTCGTACGACCAGTCCTTGCGCTCCTCGGCCTCGTTGAGCTGCTCGGGGAGCAGGCGCATCAGCAGCACGATGGCCTTGGCCTTCTCCTCGAGGTAGCCGTCGTGATGCGCCAGCGTCGCGAGCGACTCCGGGATGACGTGGACGGCGGAGCCGAGGGTGAGGTCGGCGGCACGGATGGGCTTGCCGGTCGGGTCGTGGGCGAGACGCATGCCCTCTTCCCACATCGTGTGCTTCAGCAGGTAGACCGGGTCGCCCGCGTTCGGGTTCTCCGGCGAGCTGTGTGGTGCCAGGCCGCGGAACAGGGTGATACCCGGCAGCACGGACGCCGCGAGGGCGACGAAGAGCGAGTTGCGCACCATCGTGCGGCGGCCGAAGCCGGACTCCTCGTTCGCGTCGGCGAACACCTGGACGGCTGCGGATCGCGTGTTCTCGCTGCCGCGCGTCGAGTGGCGCTCCTCGATGTACTCGGTGTCCGCCATGACGGCCTTCGACCAGTGGATGGCACCGATGCCGATGGCGAGGAGAGCTGTGGCGATGCCCAGTCCGATGAACAGGTTGTTCCGACGGATGTCGCTGACCAGCCCGCTCTCGATCGGGAAGATCAGGTAGGCCGCGATGGCCCAGATGCTCGCTGCCGCCGACAGGTAGAACAGCGTGTACACCGTGCGGACCGCGCGCGCCATGGCGACGGGGTCCTTGTCGGTGACGCGCTTGCGGTGGGGTGCGAGCCCGGGGTTCTGCACCGGGTCGGACACCGCGACGGCGAGCCCCGATGAGGGCACCGGGGAAGCAGCAACCTGCTCGGGCGCCTTCTCGTCAGCCATTTTGCTCCTTGTGCGTTGCTTCGATCGTCACGGTTCTCAGTTCGACTTCGCGGTGATCCACACCGTGATGGCGACGAGGGAGCCGATGCCGAAGATCCAGATGAACAGACCCTCCGAGACGGGGCCGAGAGAGCCGAGCGACAGACCGCCGGGCGAGTTCTCGGTCGGGCGGATCATCAGGTAGCTGATGATGTCGCGCTTCTCCTCCGTGGTGAGGGTCATGTCGTTGAAGACGGGCATGTTCTGCGGGCCGGTGACCATGGCCGCGTACATGTGCAGCGGCGACGTGGTGGTGAGCGGCGGGGCGTACTTGCCCTCGGTGAGGGCGCCGCCGGCTCCGGCGACGTTGTGGCACATCGCGCAGTTGATCCGGAAGAGCTCGGCGCCATGCGAGACGTCGCCTTCGCCGTCGAGGACCTCGGACGCGGGGTAGGTCGGGCCGGGGGCCTCGGACTGCACCCACGCGGCGATGGCCTCGATCTGCTCCTCCGTGAACTGGACGGGCTTCTGCGGCGCCTGCGGCCCCTGCATCTGCAGCGGCATACGGCCGGTGGCCACCTGGAACTCGACCGACAGCTCGCCCACGCCGTAGAGCGAGGGGCCGTCGTTCGTGCCCTCGAGGTTGAGGCCGTGACAGGTGGCGCAGTTGGCCTGGAACAGCTTCTTGCCGTCCTCGACCGTCAGGGTCGACGCCGTCTGCGTCGTGTCGCCGGCCGCCATCGCGGCGGTGGCGCCGGCGTAGCCTCCGCCGGTGACGAGCAGTCCGATTCCGATCAGCGCGGCGGCAGCCCACTTGCTGCGACGTCCGCCGTTGCGGCGCGGGTTCTTGGATGCCATGGGTGAATCAGCTCCGGTTACTTCAGGAAGTAGATGACGGCGAACAGGACGAGCCACACCACGTCGACGAAGTGCCAGTAGTACGACACGACGATGGCGGACGTCATCTCTTTCCGGCCGAAGTTCTTGACGGCGAAGGCGCGCCCGATGACGAGGAGGAACGCCACGAGACCACCGGTGACGTGGAGGGCGTGGAAGCCGGTGGTGATGTAGAAGGCCGAAGCATACGAGTCGGCCTGGATGGGCATGCCCTCGGCGATGAGGGTGGCGTACTCCCACACCTGGCCGGAGACGAAGATCGCGCCCATGACGAACGTGAGGAAGAACCACTCGACCATGCCCCACTTGCGCACGTTCCAGATCGCGCCGGAGCGGTACGGGCGGAAGTGCTCGGCGTTGTGGACACCGATCTGCGCGGTCACCGAGGACAGCACGAGGATGAGCGTGTTCACGAACGCGAACGGGATGTTCAGCAGTTCCGTGCGGTCCGCCCACAGCTCGGGGGAGGTGTTGCGGAGCGTGAAGTAGATCGCGAAGAGGCCTGCGAAGAACATGACCTCGCTGCCGAGCCACACGATGGTGCCCACGGCCACCGGGTCCGGCCGCTTGACCGAGCGCAGGGCCTGGGAATACGTCGCTGGAGTGGTCGTCACGGCATCCATTATGGCCGATTCGGAGGGTGGTTTCTGCATCGCTGAAGGTCGGATCCCGCCGGGTCGTGGTTAGGGCAACCTAAGAACGGGCCGAAAGAAGCCCGACAACCGGCCGATAGGATCGTGTGTCATGGCTCAGTACGCGTGGCGCGACATCCTGACCGATCTTCTCGAGGGGCGCGACCTCAGCGTGTCGGCGGCGACCTGGGCGATGCGCGAGGTCATGGCGGGTCGGACGACGGACGCGCAGCTCGGGGGCTTCCTGGTGGCGCTCCGGGCCAAGGGCGAGACGGTGGACGAGATCGTGGGCTTCCGCGACGCGATCCTCGAGGCGGCTCTTCCGCTGGACGTGCCGACCGATGCGCTCGACATCGTCGGCACGGGAGGCGATCGTTTCGGCACCGTCAACGTGTCGACGATGGCGTCGATCGTCGCGGCGGCGACGGGTGTGCCGGTCGTCAAGCACGGGAACAAGGCGGCGAGCTCGAAATCGGGGTCCTCGGACGTGCTCGCGGCGCTCGGCATCGACCTCTCCATCGATCCCGTCGACGTCGCGCGCGTGCTCGAGGAGGCGGGCATCACCTTCGCGTTCGCCTCGGCCTTCCATCCCGGGTTCCGGCACGCGGGCGCCGCGCGCGCGGAGCTCGGCATCCCCACGGTCTTCAACTTCCTCGGGCCCCTCTCGAATCCCGCGCGCGCCGAGGCGAACGCGGTCGGCGTCGCCCACCTCGACCGGGTGCCGCTCATCACGGGCGTGTTCCGGACCCGCGGTGCCACCGCGCTCGTCTTCCGAGGAGACGACGGACTCGACGAGCTGACGACGACCGGGCACAGCCGCATCTGGGAGGTCAGCCGGGGCGACATCCACGAGCACGACCTCGATCCGCGCGACCTGGGCATCCCGCTCGCCCGCATCGATGACCTCATCGGCGGTGAACCGCAGCACAACGCCGAGGTCGTCCGCCGCGTGCTCGCGGGGGAGAGGGGCCCGGTCCGCGACATCGTGCTGCTGAACGCCGCGGCCGGCATCGTCGCCTACCGCCTGTGGCGGGATGCCGCTCAGGTGCAGCGCCCCATCCTGGAGCGGCTCGCCGAGGCGTCGACGTCCGCGGCCGACGCGATCGACTCGGGGGCGGCATCGGGCACGCTCGAACGGTGGATCGCCGCGGCGTCCCGCTGAGGTCAGACCACATCGGTTTTACACGGCGACGCGAGAGCGGTGCTGGGCGCGACGCTCCATAGCGTGAGGGACAACGCACCCGAGGAGGAACCGATGTCCCACACCACGCCCACCGCCGATACGGTCGAGGCCCCTGTCCGCTCCACCGGTCTGGTCAAGATCCTGGGCATCCTGGGGATGCTCGGCGGAATCGTCCTGATCGTGGGCGGCATCGTCGTCTGGTCGGTCGTATCGGGTCAGCTGCGGGCCGAGAACATCGTCGTGCCCGACGATGCGGCCGCGTTCCAGGGCCAGACCGTCGCGGGACCGTTCACGGCCTACGTGCAGGCCGACATCATCCAGCACCACGCGCTCGACGCTTCGGGTGGCCAGACCTACGCCGAGCTCGAGAAGGACGATCCGGTCCGCGCGACGATGATGAACGCGTCGTTCCTGCGGGCATCGCTGTTCACGTCGGTCGTGTCGTTCGGTGTCGCCGCCTTCGCGATGGGCGTGGGTATCCTGTCGATCATCTTCGGCCTCGCGGTTCACCGCTTGGCCTCGGCGCCGGTCGTCGTCCGTCGCACGGCGGTGACCTCCGGCTGAGCAGGGAGGAACGGAGGCCCGTGCCGCGGCACGGGCTTCCGCATACGCCTATGGACCCCGTCGACGCCCTCACCGAGATCGCCGAGCTCCTCGAACGCGAGCGCTCGTCCACGTACAAGTCGAAGGCGTTCCGCGCGGCGGCCGACGCGATCCGCGACCTGCCGGAATCGCAGCTGAGCGACACCGCGGGGTTGCGCCGCCGTGCGGGGATCGGCGAGCGCACCCTGTCGGTGATCCTCGAGGCGCGGGAGGGGCGGATCCCCGCGTACCTGGCGGACCTGCGGGAACGGCGCGGGGTGGTACCCGGGGGCGAGCTGCGCCGCCGGCTGCGCGGTGACCTGCACTGCCACTCCGAGTGGTCGGACGGCACGACGCCGATCGCCGAGATGGTCGCCGCGGCCCGAGCGCTCGAGCACGAGTACCTCGCCCTCACCGACCATTCGCCGCGGCTGCGCGTCGCGCGGGGGCTCTCCCCCGAACGCCTGCGCGAGCAGCTGAAGGTCGTCGCGGAGATGGGCGGCGGCGGGTTCACCCTGCTCAGCGGGATCGAGGTGGACATCCTCGACGACGGCGCGCTCGACCAGGAGGACGAGTTGCTGCGCCGGCTCGACATCGTGGTCGCCTCGGCCCACTCGAAGCTGCGGATGCCGCGGGCGGCGATGACGCGCCGACTCGTGGGCGCAGCATCCGACCCGCGCGTGGACGTCCTCGGTCACGTGACGGGCCGGCTGGTCGAGGGGGAGCGCGGCACGCGCCCGCCCTCGGACTTCGATCCGGAGCCGGTGTTCGCTGCCTGTGCGGCCCACGGCGTCGCGGTCGAGATCAACTCACGGCCCGAGCGGCAGGATCCCCCGGACGAGCTGATCGCGATGGCGCTGCACGCCGGCTGCCTCTTCGCCATCGACTCGGATGCGCACGCGCCGGGCCAGCTGTCGCTCCTGGACTACGGCGCCGAGCGCGCTGAACGGCTCGGCGTCCCGGCGGAGCGGATCGTGACCACGTGGCCTCTCGATCGGCTGCGGGAATGGACGGGTCGCGAGCGAGGCTGACGTCCGAGCGGTCGGCGTCAGGCGCGGGCGCCGAGCGCCGCGGCGGCACGCGAGGGTGAGCTGCCGAGTCCTCTCTCGCTGGTGAGTCGCTCGACCTCGTCTGCGTCTGCCGCACGGATGCGGGCGTCGATGTCGGGGATGTCGAGGTCGCGGACCACCCGTACGACCCGTGGGGCGACGGCGAGGTAGTCGGCGGCGGCGGCCAGCTTCGTGCGGACTCCCGCCGTCATTCCCTCGCCGCGATCGGCGGCGGCGAGGATGCCGTCCAGGTCTCCGTGAGCGGCGAGCAGGGTCGCCGCGGTCTTGTCGCCGACGCCCGCGACACCGGGCAGCCCGTCGGACGCATCGCCGCGCATGGTGGCGAAGTCGGCGTACTGGTCTGGACGCACGGCGTACTTCGCCGTGACCGCCTCGTCGGTGAGGACCTCGAGGTTGCTCATCCCGCGGCCCGTGTAGATGACGCGGACGCCCCGCGAATCGTCGACGAGCTGGATCAGGTCGCGGTCGCCGGTCACGACGTCGACGGGCATCGCGGCACGGGTCGCGAGCGTGCCGATGACGTCGTCCGCCTCGTGCTCCGCGGCGCCGACGATCGGGATGCCGAGCACGCGGAGGCTCTCGCGGATGGCCGGGATCTGCTGCTCGAGCGGATCGGGCACGACTTCGACGTCGGGGCCGGAGGCGACCACCTCGGCCACCCGGTGCGTCTTGTAGGTGGGGATGAGATCGACCCGCCACTGCGGTCGCCAGTCATCATCCCAGCAGGCGACGAGGTGCGTGGGCTCGTAGATCGTGACGAGCTTGGCGATCATGTCGAGGAAGCCGCGGACCGCGTTCACCGGCCGCCCCTCCGGATCCTTCACCGAGTCGGGCACGCCGTAGAACGCGCGGAAGTACAGGGACGCGCTGTCGAGCAGCATGAGGCGGTCGCTCATCGCATCATCCTGGCACGCCGCGCGACGTGCGCAGCAGCCCGTCTCAGCAGCCGGGACCGGCGGGCGGTTCGGCGCACGTCCGCTCGACGAGGGTGCTGCGAGCCTCCAGCACGTCGACGGCGTAGCCGGCGGTCGGTATGTCGAGGGTTCCGGGCACGGCGCGCCAGCCACGGCCGAAGTCGACCTCGGCGCGGTATCGCACGGTCGCGGACGCGACATACGTGCCCCGCTGGCGGTAGACGTGACCCGTCGAGGCGCCCGGGCTCAGCTCGGCTCCGTCGCCCGGCGCGACGATGGTCTCGATCGGGGTGAACCGCACGGTGACCGGCAGGTCGAACAGCGTGCCGGTCGCGCTGTGGGCGGACGCCGACACGGCGAAGTCCACCGGAAGTCCCACGACTGCGTAGCCCACGGGGTCGCTCGTCAGCGCGGTCGGCCGCGGCGCGAACGACGCGATGTCGGCGATCGTGGCCTGGGGCAGCAGCGACACGGTGAAGTTCTCGCACCGGTTGAGCGCCCCGCAGTCCTGCTCTGGTCTAGTGCGATCGGCGCGTGCCTCGTCGTGCTCCGCTGAAGGTGGGCGCGTCAGCTGCGCGCTGACCTCCAAGCTGCTTCCCCGGTTCTCAAGGTCGCACGTCGCGGTCCATGATCCAACCCCCGCGCAACCGCCACCGGATGACGACGAGGTACCGGTCACAATTAGAAGAAGAAGGGCGACTTCGGTCAGCAACCCGGTGCCCCCTCCCGGCCGATGATCCTCGTGACGACTGGGTGGGCATCGAACGCCCTGTCGATGATCACTAGGAGACTCTGGACCGGCACTCGCTCGGGCGAGACGAGCGACTCTCCGTTTGAGGCCCGAACGTCCACTGCCGATACGTCGAGGCAGACCGCGAGTTCGACCTGTGTCTGCTCGACCACAGCTATGGGCTCCACTAACGAGATGCGAGACGCGCCGTAGACACGAGCGCCTTGCCAGTGAAAGCTGCTCAACCCGTTGCGATCCGCCTCATTCACCTCGCCGGTGGTGAGGGCGAAGACGGGCTCGAAAGTGCTCGGGTCGGACAGGTCGACGGCGTTGAGAGCGTCGACATAGGCGCGGTACGTCGCCTCGGCCGCCTCGAAGGCCGCGGCATCGTCGTCGGAGGGGGAGGGCGACGAGAGCACGGGACTCGAGACGGGCGGCGCGGCGGGACTCCCGCATCCGGTCAGCAGCACGGCGGCGGTGATGAGGGCGGCGACGGCATGGTCACGTCGGACGAACATGGGGCGACGGTATCGAGATCGGCGCGCCGGCACCGCGGTTGTCCACAGGGGCGTCTCCTAGGCTGGTGGCATGAGGATGCGGGACCCCCATGTCGTTCGGTGAGGCCGCACGTCGGCGCCGTCCCGACGCGTCGTCGCCCTGCCCCTGCGGAGGGGGAGCCTTCGGTTCGTGCTGTGGCCCGATCCTCGCGGGTCGGGAGGCGCGGACGGCCGAGCAGCTGATGCGCTCGCGATACACGGCGTTCGCCGTCGGCGACACCGCGCATCTCGCGCGCACGTGGCATCCGGCGACCCGTCCCGACGACCTCGACGCCGCGGGGGCGGACCGGTGGACGGGTCTCACGATCGTCCGATCCGTCGGCGGTGACGCGGACGGATCGGGCGCGGTCGAGTTCCGCGCGGGATGGCGCTCGGGCGGCGAGGAGGGCGAGCTCCACGAGGTGAGCAGCTTCACCCGCATCCGCGGCCGATGGGTCTACGTCGGGGGCATCGTCGACCCGTCGTCGTGATGGTCGGAGGTCCGTCCGCACGGCTCCCGCCGAGACCGCGGATCGCGCCTCGCAGGACTGGAACGACGCGGGTCTGCTCTGGTACCCTGGATCGTCACTCGCATGGCTTCGTCGCCGTGCGTCCGAGACGCTTCATCCACAATCACCCGCCGCGGCAGAGGCCGTCGTCTTTCCGACGACGTCCCGGACTCGCGGCCCGACACCCCTGACCCAACAAGGACAACCCACTACATGACTAACGCAACGACCGCCCCGGCCACCAAGCAGGTCGCTATCAACGACATCGGATCTGCTGAGGACTTCCTGGCCGCGGTCGAGAAGACTCTGAAGTTCTTCAACGACGGCGACCTCATCGAAGGCACCGTGGTGAAGATCGACCGCGACGAGGTCCTCCTCGACGTCGGATACAAGACCGAGGGCGTCATCCCCTCGCGCGAGCTCTCCATCAAGCACGACGTCGACCCCAACGAGGTCGTCAAGGTCGGCGACGAGGTCGAAGCCCTCGTTCTCCAGAAGGAGGACAAGGAAGGCCGCCTCATCCTCTCCAAGAAGCGCGCGCAGTACGAGCGCGCCTGGGGCGATGTGGAGAAGATCAAGGAGAACGACGGTGTCGTCACCGGCTCCGTGATCGAGGTCGTCAAGGGCGGTCTGATCGTCGACATCGGCCTCCGCGGCTTCCTGCCGGCGTCGCTCATCGAGCTGCGCCGCGTCCGCGACCTCACGCCGTACCTCGGTCAGGAGATCGAGGCCAAGATCCTCGAGCTCGACAAGAACCGCAACAACGTCGTGCTCTCGCGCCGCGCCCTGCTCGAGCAGACGCAGTCCGAGTCGCGCACCACGTTCCTCAACAACCTGCACAAGGGCCAGGTCCGCAAGGGCGTCGTCTCGTCGATCGTCAACTTCGGTGCGTTCGTCGACCTGGGCGGCGTGGACGGCCTCGTGCACGTCTCCGAGCTCTCGTGGAAGCACATCGAGCACGCCTCCGAGGTCGTCGAGGTGGGCCAGGAGGTCACCGTCGAGATCCTCGAGGTCGACCTCGACCGCGAGCGCGTCTCCCTGTCGCTGAAGGCGACGCAGGAGGACCCGTGGCAGGTCTTCGCCCGCACCCACGCGATCGGTCAGGTCGCGCCGGGCAAGGTCACCAAGCTCGTTCCGTTCGGTGCATTCGTGCGCGTCGCGGACGGCATCGAGGGCCTCGTCCACATCTCGGAGCTCTCGGGCAAGCACGTCGAGCTCGCCGAGCAGGTCGTCTCGGTCGGTGAAGAGGTCTTCGTGAAGATCATCGACATCGACCTCGAGCGTCGCCGCATCTCGCTGTCGCTCAAGCAGGCGAACGAGTCGGTCGACCCCTACGGCACCGAGTTCGACCCGGCCCTCTACGGCATGGTCACCGAGTACGACGAGAACGGGGAGTACAAGTACCCCGACGGCTTCGACCCGGAGACCAACCAGTGGAAGGAAGGCTTCGACGAGCAGCGTCTGGCCTGGGAGGCCGAGTACGCGGCTGCCCAGGGTCGCTGGGAGGCTCACAAGGCCGCCGTCGTCAAGGCACTCGAGGCCGAGGCTGCGGCTCCGGCCGACAACGGCTCGTCGTTCTCGTCGGACGTCCAGTCCGCGACGACCGGCGGCGGCACGCTGGCCGATGACGAGGCTCTCGCCGCTCTGCGCGAGAAGCTCTCGGGTCGCTGAGCTCACACTGATACACCGGAAGGGTCGGGGCCTCGTGCTCCGGCCCTTCCGCCGTTTCCGGACGGAACCCGGCACATCG
The DNA here is from genome assembly GCF_900102175.1 of Microbacterium sp. cf332. Classification (GTDB taxonomy): domain Bacteria; phylum Actinomycetota; class Actinomycetes; order Actinomycetales; family Microbacteriaceae; genus Microbacterium. The sequence continues at coordinate 789,371 of NZ_FNKN01000001.1, read as the reverse complement.
CGCCAAGCGCGCGCCGAGCCGTCCCGGACGCGATAGTTTCGGAGCATGGAGACCGAGCCGCCGCACCGCACGCGAGCGACCTACGTTCTCCCCGCGCCGCCGCGCTGGGTCGACGCCGTCCTCGGAGACGGCGACCGGGCGCGATCGGCGATGCTCAACCAGATCGTCGTGACCTCCGTGGTCCTGATCGTCGCCCTGACCGGACTCCTCGTGGGTTTCCGGGGCGACACGGGAATGTTCTTCCTCGCCGTCACCGGCGTCTTCGTCCTCTCCGGCGCCGCGATCATCGTCCCCTGGGGTCATCTCCCTCAGCTCTGGCTCATCCTCATCCCGGTCGGCGACGTCGTCGCCGTCGCCGTCATGCGGGTCGCCGAGCCCACCGGGGGATTCGGACTCCTCTGGGTCTTCCCGGTCATCTGGCTGGCCGCCGGGTTCGGAACCCTCGGATGGATCGGGGGCGTGGCGGTCGCCCTCGCCGCGTACGGCACGACCGAGGCGATCATCCGAGCCGCACCCTCGTCGTTCGGATTCCTCCTGCTCCCGCTCCTCCTCATCGCGGTGAGCACCTCGACGTACCTCAGCAGCCGGCGCGCGAACGCGCAGCGTCTGCTCCTCGACCGTCAGGCCACGGTGCTCACCCAGTCGCTCGAACGCGCGCGCCGCCACGAGCAGGTGCTGACCGAGGCGCTCGACCGCGTGGACTTCGGAGTGGCCCGCATCGAGACGGACGGATCGGCATCCATCATCAACGACGCGCACGCCCGGCTCCTCCGCGGCTCCCGGACGAGCGGGATGCCCGACATCTACTCCGCCGACGGCTCGACTCTCCTGATGGCCGAGGAGCACCCCCTCGCCCGGGTCCGGCGGGGCGAGGCGTTCACCGACGCGCGCATGCAGGTCGGGTCCGACGACAGCCGGCGCGTGCTGAGCGTCTCGGCCCGCCGCATCATCGAACCCGACGGACGAGACTCCGGTGCCGTCGTGGTCACGCGCGACGTGACCGCCGAGACCGACGCCTCGCGCGAACGCGACGCGCTCGTCTCGTCGGTGTCGCACGAGCTCCGCACCCCGCTGACCTCCATCCTCGGCTACCTCGAGCTCGCCATCGACACCCCGGGCGTACCCGAGGCCGCCCTCGAGAACCTGCGGGTCGCCGATCGGAACGCCGACCAGCTCCTGCGCCTCGTGGGCGACGTCCTCGCGGCATCGAGCCAGAGCAAGTCGGCCGCCCAGCTGACCGTGGCTCCCGCAGACATCGATCTCGTCGAGATCGTCAACGCTGCGGTGGAGTCGATCCTGGTCAGCGCGGGTGAGCGGGGCATCGCGATCGATGTGTCGCGGGTCGAGCCGGCCCGCGCGTACGCCGATCCGGTGCGGATCCGTCAGGTCCTCGACAACCTGCTCTCCAACGCGGTGAAGTACAACCGGCCGCGCGGGCGCGTATCGGTCGCGACCTCCGTCGGCGACCAGTGGGCGCTCATCGCGGTGCAGGACTCCGGCGTGGGCCTGAACGAGGAGGACCTCGGGTCGGTGTTCCAGCGCTATTACCGCGGCGCGGCGGTACGCGACTCGTCGGTCTCGGGCAGCGGACTCGGCCTGGCGATCAGCCGCGACATCGTCCGCAGGCACGGCGGCGACATCACCGTCAGCAGCGTGCTCGGGGTCGGTTCGACGTTCTCGGTGACGCTTCCCGCACGACGACCGGGGAGTCCCGCATCATGATCGATCAGTTCTCGGTCTCGCTCGTCACCGCCGTCGTCGTCCTCGTGTGCGCCGTGCTGTTCGTCTTCGACACACTGCTGCGCCGACCCGAGCAGAGCGGTCGTTTCTGGGCGGTCGGATTCCTGTCGGCCGTGCTGACCACGATGTTCTACCTCGTCTGGGCGAGCGCTCCCGACACCACCTGGGCCGTGGTCTGCGGCAACACCGCCTCCGTCGTCGGCACGGGGCTCATGTGGCTGGGATGCCGCGCCTACAACCGCCGTCCGGTGCTCCTCCCGGGAGTCGCCGTGGCCGTCGCCGGTGCGGCCACCGCGGTCGCCGCCGCCGTCGAGTTCGCGCTCGGCGGTGACGACTGGTCGGGGGCGTTCGTCATGTTCGCCGCTCTCAGCGTGCTCGCCGCGGCCGCCTCGGCGGAGTGCTTCCGCGGTGCGCTGCGATCCTCTCGCAATGCACTGCCGCTCGGCCTCGTCTTCGGCATCCAGGGGCTCTTCTACCTGGTCCGGGTGGTCGTCGTCGCGACCCAGGGCTATGGGGAGACCTTCCACCTGTGGGTCGGAACGATCGCGACGAGCATCCTGACGGTCGTCCTGTCGATCACCGCAGTCGTCGCCGCCTCGGTGCTCCGCGCCGGTCGAGCCGGCGTCCGAGGTTCGGAAGGCACGGACGGGCGCGGTGCGGGTCCGGGCGAGATCGCCACGGTGGCAGGTTTCCAGCGCGCGGTCGCCATCAGCGCGGAGCGCGCGAGGGCCCGGCGTGAGCTCATCGCGGTGTGGGTCATCGAGCTCGACGGCCTCGAGTACATCGCGACCGCATTCGGTCTGGACGTCGCCGACGAGGTGGTGCGGACGTGGCGCGGGACGATGACCGCGAACGCGCCCACCCTCGCGATCCTCGGAGAGGTCGGCTCGGAGCGCATCGGTGTGGTCACGGTCGTCGGGTCGGCCGCGGACGCGCGCCGGCAGGCGATGGCGCTCTACCGATCGCTGTTCGAGTCGCTGGGATCGATCGAGGGCGGCGTGCTTCCGGCGATCGGGGTCGGCGTCGCGCTGAGCGACGTCGTCGGGTACGACCCCGACGCCCTGATCGAGGTCGCCGCGACCACGGCGACGCGGGCATCGTCCGGGGTCGCCTCCGCCGTGCTGCTCGCCGAGCCCGCCTGAGCCCGGAGCGGCGTGCCGGGTCAGGCCTGGTCGAGGCGGTAGCCCGTCCCCTGATCGGAGACGATGCGCACCGACGATCGCGCCGACGCGAGCGCGTCGCGGAGGCTTTCGACACTGCGCTCGACAGCGCGCACCTCGTCGGCATCGGGCTCCTCGGAGCGCGACCGCGATCGGATCGCCGTCGCGATCTCGCCCTTGGTCCGTGAACGTCCCTGTGCGTCGAGCAGGGCCCGGAGGACGGCGCCGTCGGCGGGCGTGGTGACGAGCGGTGCGTCGGCGATCCGGAAGCCCGCGCCGTTCCACGAGACGTCGGCGAAGGTCACGTCGGCCCCGCCCGGCTCGGCGGGCACGGTGATCGCGTCGAGGACGGGGGAGTCGCCCCGCCGTCGCCGCGACGGGATGGCGGCGAGGCGAGCCTTCAGGTCACGCGGCCGGAACGGCTTGCCGAGGTACTCGTCGCCGCCCGCGGCGCGGCCGCGCTCGGCATCGCCGGGCTCGACGAACGCGGAGATGAAGATGATGTATGTGTCGCTGAAACCGCGGACGCGGCGCGCCACTTCGAAGCCGTCGATTCCCGGGATGTTGACGTCGAGGGTCGTGACGTCGGGGGAGACGTCGCGGATCAGTTCGACGGCATCGAGCCCGTTCTCGGTCGAGTGAACGGCGAAACCGCTCGACTCGAGGATCGCGGTGAGCAGGCTGCGGATGTCGGCCTGGTCCTCGACGATGACGGCGGTGCGTTCCACGGCGATCCCACCTTCCGCGGGTCTGTCAGGACACCATCGTATCCATCGCCTCCCGTCGCGCCCGGGCTGGCGCGCGTGGCATCCTCGGGTGTATGCCTCTCATCGCATTGACCGGCGGGATCGCATCCGGCAAGTCCACGATCGCGCGCCGGCTCGCCGAGCTCGGAGCGATCGTCGTCGACGCCGACGCGATCGTCCGCGACGTGCAGGGTGCGGGGTCGCCCGTGCTCGACGCCATCGCCGCGGAGTTCGGCCCGACGGTCGTCTCCGCCGACGGCGAGCTCGACCGGCCCGCGCTCGCAGCCGTCGTCTTCGTCGACCCGGCGGCGCGGGAGCGGCTGAACGCGATCGTGCACCCGGCCGTGCGCGCCGAGTCGCAACGTCGCTTCGACGACGCGCTAGCGGCACCCGGAGCCGTCGTGGTCTACGACGTTCCTCTCCTCGTCGAGGCCCGCGTCGACGATCCCTGGGACCTCATCGTCGTCGCCCACGCCCCGGCGGCGCTGAGACGCGAACGGCTGCACCGGCTGCGCGGGATGTCGCTCGAGGAGGCCGATCGGCGCATCTCATCGCAGGTCGACGACGAGCAGCGCCTCGCGATCGCCGATGTCGTGATCGACACGGCCGGCGACCTCGCGAGCACACGGGAGCAGGTCGACCGACTGTGGGCCCGGATCACGCCGCAGGCGAATACGTAGCACGCACGCACGCTCTGAGCGAAGACCCGGCCGCGTGTCGGAGCCCCGGCCTACGCTGGGAGCATGCAGACGACGCGCTCCGTGCGACCCTTCGAGGTCGTCAGCGAATACGTTCCGAGCGGTGACCAGCCCCAGGCGATCGCCGATCTCGCGGGCAGGATCAACGCCGGTGAGACGGATGTCGTCCTCCTCGGCGCCACCGGTACCGGCAAGTCGGCGACGACGGCCTGGCTCATCGAACAGGTGCAGCGCCCCACGCTCGTGATGGCGCACAACAAGACGCTCGCGGCGCAGCTGGCGAACGAGTTCCGCGACCTCATGCCCAACAACGCCGTCGAGTACTTCGTCAGCTACTACGACTACTACCAGCCCGAGGCCTACGTGCCCCAGACCGATACGTTCATCGAGAAGGACTCGTCGATCAACGCCGAGGTCGAGCGGTTGCGGCATTCGACGACCAACTCGCTGCTGAGCCGACGCGACGTGGTGGTGGTCAGCACCGTCTCGTGCATCTACGGCCTCGGTGCGCCCGAGGAGTACCTGCGCGCGATGGTCGCCCTGCAGGTGGGGGAGCGGTACGACCGCGACGCCCTCATCCGCAAGTTCATCGCGATGCAGTACAACCGCAACGACGTCGATTTCTCACGCGGCAACTTCCGCGTGCGCGGCGACACGATCGAGATCATCCCCGTCTATGAGGAGTATGCGATCCGCATCGAGCTCTTCGGCGACGAGATCGAAGCGCTGTACATGCTGCACCCGCTCACGGGCGACATCGTGCAGAAGATGGACAGCGTGCCGGTGTTCCCGGCCTCGCACTACGTCGCCGGCACCGAGACGGTCCAGCGAGCCATCGGCACGATCGAGCACGAGCTGGGCGAGCGGCTGAAGGAGTTCGAAAGCCAGGGCAAGCTGCTCGAGGCGCAGCGCCTGCGCATGCGTACGACCTTCGATCTCGAGATGCTGCAGCAGCTCGGATTCTGCTCGGGCATCGAGAACTACTCCCGCCATCTCGATGGCCGTTCGCCCGGCGACCCGCCGCACACGCTGCTCGACTTCTTCCCCGACGACTTCCTGCTCGTGATCGACGAGTCGCACGTGACGGTGCCGCAGATCGGGGCCATGTACGAAGGCGATGCGTCGCGCAAGCGCACCCTCGTCGACCACGGGTTCCGTCTGCCGAGCGCGATGGACAACCGTCCGCTGCGGTTCGACGAGTTCAAGGAGCGCGTCGGGCAGACCGTCTACCTCTCGGCGACGCCGGGCCGCTACGAGATGGGGATCGCCGACGGCGTGGTCGAGCAGATCATCCGCCCGACCGGTCTGATCGATCCCGAGATCATCATCAAGCCGTCGAAGGGGCAGATCGACGACCTCCTCGAGGAGATCCGGCTGCGCGTCGAGCGCGACGAGCGCGTCCTCGTCACGACCCTGACGAAGAAGATGGCCGAGGAGCTCACCGACTTCCTCGGCGAGCACGGCGTCCGGGTGCGATACCTGCACTCCGACGTCGACACCCTGCGCCGTGTCGAGCTGCTCACCGAGCTGCGGCAGGGCGCTTACGACGTCCTCGTCGGCATCAACCTGCTGCGCGAGGGACTCGACCTTCCCGAGGTGTCGCTGGTGGCGATCCTCGATGCCGACAAGGAAGGGTTCCTGCGCTCGGGCACCTCGCTGATCCAGACGATCGGGCGCGCTGCGCGAAACGTGTCAGGGCAGGTGCACATGTACGCCGACAAGATCACCGACTCGATGGCCGCGGCGATCGACGAGACGGAGCGACGTCGCGAGAAGCAGATCGCCTACAACCTCGAGAACGGGATCGACCCGCAGCCGCTGCGTAAGAAGATCGCCGACATCACCGACGCACTCGCCCGCGAGGCGTCGGATACGCGCGACCTGTTGAACGGCAAGGCCACCGCGCGGAACAAGTCGGGGAAGGGCAAGAGCCCGACGCCCCAGCTGCGTCGTGAAGGGATCGCGGCCGAAGGCGCGCAGCAGCTGGAGTCGACGATCGAGGATCTCTCGCAGCAGATGCTCGCCGCTGCGGCCGAGCTGAAGTTCGAGCTCGCCGGGCGACTGCGCGACGAGGTGCAGGACCTGAAGAAGGAGCTGCGGGCGATGGAACGGGCCGGGCACGCCTGACCCGGCACCGCCGGTCATCTCCGCTCGCGGTCAGCGCGGGCAGTGCAGCAGAGGTTTGGGGCCGGAGCGGTCGACTTCGTGTTCCGTCATGGGGTGCCCGCACAGCGGGCATGCGCGCCCCGTGCGTTCCGGCTCCGGCTCGGACTCGTAGGGGCCGACCGACGCGGGACCAGCGGCGCGGATGAGCCGCGCGTTGAGGTAGGCGTACCACCCGCCCGCCTCGCGGACGCGCGTGCTGAGGGAGGGGCGGCGGTCATGCTCGGTCATGATCATGAGTGTACTAACGATTAGTGCATGTAGGATTCGAGCGTGCAATCCGCCGATGACCTGCTCAAGCTCGACAACCAGCTCTGCTTCGCCCTGGTCACCGCCGCGCGGAACGTGGTGGCCGTCTACCGGCCCATTCTGGAGCCGCTCGGCCTCACGCATCCGCAGTACCTCGTGATGCTCGCGCTCTGGGAGACGTCGCCGCTGGCGCTCGGCGAGCTCGCTGCCGACCTGGCCATGGAGCCGGCGACCCTGTCGCCGCTGGTCAAGCGACTCGAGACCCAGGGGCTCGTGACGCGCGGGCGGCGTGCGGGCGACGAGCGGGTGCTCGAGATCGGGCTGACGGACGAGGGGAGAGTGCTGCGTTCGCGTGCGCTGCGTGTCCCGGAGCAGGTCATGGCGGCGGTCGGCATGACCGTCGACGAGGTCACGACTCTGCGCGACGGCCTCGCGCCCTTCGCGGGCCGGCGCTCGCGGTGATCCCCGGGCGCGCCCTAGCGCATGGGTGAGCCGAGGGCGAACCCCGGAGCCCGTGTCGGAGGCCCCACCTAGACTTGTGCGGTGCCCATCGTCCCCGTCGCTTCCTCTTCGAAACTCAGCGTCCGCGGTGCCCGCGTCCACAACCTCAAGGGCGTGGACCTCGACATCCCGCGCGACAGTCTCGTCGTCTTCACCGGCCTCTCCGGCTCCGGCAAGTCGAGTCTCGCCTTCGACACGATCTTCGCCGAAGGGCAGCGCCGTTACGTCGAATCGCTGAGCGCGTACGCGCGTCAGTTCCTCGGGCAGGTCGACCGTCCCGACGTCGACTTCATCGAGGGGCTCAGCCCCGCCGTGTCGATCGACCAGAAGTCGACCAACCGCAACCCGCGATCGACGGTCGGCACGATCACCGAGATCCATGACTACATGCGCCTGCTCTGGGCGCGCATCGGCGTGCCCCACTGCCCGGAGTGCGGCGAACGCATCCAGCGGCAGACGGTGCAGCAGATCGCCGATCAGCTGATGGAGCTCCCCGAGCGCACCCGGTATCAGGTCGTCGCCCCCGTCATCACGCAGAAGAAGGGCGAGTTCGTCGACCTCTTCAAGGAGCTCAGCGCCAAGGGTTACGCGCGCGCCGTCGTCGACGGCGACGTCATCTCCCTGGCCGAGCCGCCGACGCTGAAGAAGAGCTACAAGCACGACATCGCCGTCGTCGTCGACCGCCTCGTGGCGGGTCCCGACCTCCTCGGACGCGTCACCGACTCGGTCGAGACCGCGCTGACGCTCGCGGGCGGCGTCATCCAGGTCAACTTCGTCGATGAAGAGGGTGACGACGCGTGGCAGAGCTTCAGTGAGAAGCTCGCCTGCCCGAACGGGCATGCGATCCAGCTCACCGAGATCGAGCCGCGCACGTTCTCGTTCAACGCGCCCTTCGGCGCCTGCCCGACCTGCTCCGGTCTCGGCACGCGGATGTCGGTCGACGCCGAGCTGATGCTCGGAGACGAAGACCTGTCGATCGCCGAGGGCGTGCTGCTGCCCTGGACCACGCAGGGCAAGGGTCTCTTCCAGTACTACGAGCGGCTGCTCGAGGGTCTCGCGTCCGACCTCAAGTTCTCGTTGAAGACCCCGTGGCGCAAGCTTCCCGCCGACGTTCAGGACGCGGTGCTGCGCGGCGAGAACTACAAGGTGACGGTGAAGTGGAAGAACCGCTACGGGCGCGAGATGCGCTACGCCTCCGGGTTCGAGGGCGTGATCCCGTACATCGAGCGCCAATACCTCCAGGCCGAGACCGACACGCAGCGTCAGCGGTGGTCGGAGTATCTGCGCGAGGTGCCGTGTCCCGCCTGTGACGGCGACCGCCTCAAGCCCGAGGTGCTCGCGGTACTCGTGCACGAGCACTCCATCGCCGACGTCGCGCGCCTGAGCCTCGCCGACGCCCAGGCGTACTTCAACCAGCTCGAGCTCACCGAGCGCGAGGCCAAGATCGCCGCTGCCGTGCTGCGCGAGATCCGCGCCCGGCTCGACTTCCTCATCGAGGTCGGCCTCAACTACCTCAGTCTCGGTCGCGCGGCGGGTTCGCTGTCGGGCGGCGAGGCACAGCGCATCCGCTTGGCGACGCAGATCGGATCGGGCCTCACCGGCGTGCTCTACGTGCTCGACGAGCCGTCCATCGGTCTGCACCAGCGCGACAACCGCAGGCTCATCGACACGCTCGTGAAGCTCAAGAACCTCGGCAACACCCTCATCGTCGTGGAGCACGACGAGGAGACCATCGCCGCGGCCGACTGGGTCGTCGACATCGGACCCCGCGCCGGCGTCGAGGGCGGGAACGTCGTCCACTCCGGACCGTACGACGCGCTCCTCGCCGACGAGGAATCGATGACCGGTGACTACCTCTCGGGGCGCCGATCGCTCGAGACCCCGGCCAAGCGTCGCAAGATCGACAAGAAGCGGATGCTGACGGTCGTGGGCGCCCGTGCCAACAATCTGCAGAACGTCACGGCCGAGTTCCCCCTCGGCGTGCTGACCTCCGTCACCGGAGTGAGCGGATCCGGCAAGTCGACCCTCGTCAACGGCATCCTCTACGAGGTCCTCGCGACCCGGCTCAACGGCGCCCGACGCGTCGCGGGCAAGCACACCCGCGTCACCGGCCTCGACAACCTCGACAAGGTCGTGCACGTCGATCAGGCCCCGATCGGGCGCACGCCGCGATCGAACCCCGCGACGTACACCGGCGTCTTCGACCGCATCCGCACCCTGTTCAGCGAGACGCCCGAGGCCAAGGTCCGCGGCTACCTTCCCGGCCGGTTCTCGTTCAACGTCAAGGGAGGCCGGTGCGAGGCGTGCTCCGGTGACGGAACGCTGAAGATCGAGATGAACTTCCTTCCCGACGTCTACGTCGACTGCGAGGTGTGCCACGGCAAGCGGTACAACCGCGACACGCTCGCCGTGCACTACAAGGGCAAGAACATCGCAGAGGTCCTCGAGATGCCCATCTCGGAGGCCGCCGACTTCTTCGAGCCGATCCAGGCGATCCACCGGTACCTCCGCACCCTCGTCGACGTCGGACTCGGCTACGTGCGTCTCGGACAGTCGGCCACGACGCTCTCCGGCGGCGAGGCGCAGCGGGTGAAGCTCGCGACCGAGCTGCAGCGCCGCTCGAACGGTCGCAGCGTCTACGTCCTCGACGAGCCGACGACGGGTCTGCACTTCGAAGACGTCCGCAAGCTCCTCGAGGTGCTCAACGGCCTCGTCGACAAGGGCAACACCGTCATCACGATCGAGCACAACCTCGACGTCATCAAGGCCTCGGACTGGGTCATCGACCTCGGTCCCGAGGGCGGTGCCGGCGGTGGCACGATCGTCGCGACGGGCACCCCCGAACAGGTCGCGGGCGTCGCTGAGAGCCACACGGGTCAGTTCCTCGCCGAGATCCTGGGGGCCCCGGCGGCGCGCAAGGCGGGCTGACGTGGCCAACGTCCTGCCCTACCGGCCGAAGGCGGGGGAGATCCCCACCGATCCCGGTGTGTACCGTTTCCGCGACGCCGAGGGCCGGGTCCTCTACGTCGGCAAAGCCAAGAACCTGCGGGCGCGCCTGTCGAACTACTTCGCGCCCCTCCACACCCTCCACGAGCGAACGCGTCGGATGGTCACGACCGCAGCCTCCGTCGAGTGGACGGTCGTCGCCACAGACGTCGACTCGCTCCAGTTGGAGTACATGTGGATCAAGGAGTTCGATCCGCCGTTCAACGTGCGGTACCGCGACGACAAGTCCTACCCGTTCATGGCCATCACCCTCGGTGACGAGGCGCCGCGCGTCATCGTCACCCGCAACCGGCGGATCCCCGGCGCGAAGTACTTCGGCCCGTATCCGAAGGTCTGGGCGGTCCACGAGACGATCGACCTGATGATCAAGGTCTTCCCGATCCGCACCTGCAGCGACTCGTCGTACAAGAAGGCGATGGCCTCGGGACGCCCGTGCTTCCCCGGTCAGATCGGCCGATGCGGCGGGCCCTGCTCGATGAAGGTCACGATCGACGAGCACCGCGCGATGGTCGACGACTTCGTCGCGTTCATGTCGGGCGGCGATCAGCGGTTCGCCCGCGACCTCACCGCGCGCATGCGCGAGGCCGCTGCGGCGATGGACTACGAATCCGCCGCGGTCTACCGCGACCGGTTGCAGGCGATCGACGCCGTGCTGAACAAGAGCGCACTGGTGCTCGAGGACGACATGGACGCCGATCTCTTCGGGATCGCCGAGGACGAGCTCGCCGCCGCCGTGCAGCATTTCGTCGTGCGCGGCGGGCGCATCCGCGGTGTCCGTGCGACGACGATCGAGAAGGAGATCGACATCTCCGGCGCCGACCTGGTCGATCAGGTGCTGCAGCGCACATACGGGGATGCCGCCGCCGGTGACATCCCGCGTCACGTCTTCGTCCCCACGCTGCCGGGCGATACCGGCCAGCTCGAGCAGTGGCTGCAGGACAGGCGCGGCAAGCGGGTCACGGTCCAGGTGGCGCAGCGCGGACGCAAGGCCGACCTGATGAGGACCGCCAGCATCAACGCGCAGCAGGCGCTGATGCTCCACAAGACCCGTCGCACGAGCGACTACGTCGCGCGGAGCCAGGCGTTGACCGACCTACAAGAGGCGCTGGGTCTCGAGGAGGCGCCGCTGCGCATCGAGTGCTACGACGTCTCGCACCTCTCCGGCACGAACGTCGTCGCGTCGCTCGTCGTCTTCGAGGACGGGCTGCCGCGAAAGGACCAGTACCGCATCTTCGGCGTCGGCGAGACGACCGACGACACCGACTCGATGTACCAGGTGCTCACGAGACGCCTCGCCTACCTCGATCGCCCCGACGACGACGATGAGCCCCTGCCCGACGCGACGGCGGACGGCGAGGTGGTCACCGCCCGCAAGCGTCCGCGGTTCGCCTACAGACCGCAGCTGCTCGTCGTCGACGGCGGCAAGCCGCAGGTCGAGGCGGCGGCGCGCGCGCTGGCCGACGCGGGCCACAGCGAGATCGCGCTCTGCGGCATCGCCAAACGGCTCGAGGAGATCTGGTTGCCGGGGGAGGAGTACCCGGTCATCCTTCCCCGCACCTCCGAGTCGCTCTACCTGCTGCAGCGGCTGCGCGACGAGGCTCACCGGTTCGCGATCGTCCATCAGCGCAAGCGCCGCAAGCGCGACATCACGTCGGTGCTCTCGGAGGTCCCCGGGCTGGGAGCCTCCCGCATCAAGGCGCTGCTGCGTCACTTCGGCTCGGTGTCGAAGCTGAAGCAGGCGACTCCCGACGAGATCCAGGAGCTGCCCGGCATCGGGCCGCGGCTGGCCCAAGCGATCCATCGCCACCTCGCGGACGGATAGGGTGGATCCCAGCGGACGACAGGGGTGATGACGGTGACCGACGAGGTACCGGCGGGCGAGATTCTCATCGTGACCGGCATGTCCGGCGCCGGCCGCACGACGGCGGCCAACGCGCTCGAGGACCTCGGCTGGTACGTCGTCGACAACCTGCCGCCGCAGATGCTGCGGCCACTGCTCGAACTCAGCGAGCTGGCGGGCAACGCACTGCCGCGAGTCGCGGCCGTGGTCGACGTCCGCGGCGGCGACCTGTTCGCCGCGCTTCCCGACATCACGCGCGCGCTGCGCCACGGACGCGCCCTCCGGGTGCTCTTCCTCGACGCGGCCGACGAGGTGCTCGTACGCCGCTTCGAAGCGGTGCGGCGCCCGCACCCGCTCCAGGGCGACGGAACGCTCGTCGACGGCATCCGCCGCGAGCGCGAACGCCTGGCGCCCATCCGTGAGAGCGCCGATGTCATCGTCGACACCTCGCGCGACAACATCCACCAGCTGGCGACCTACATCGCCGACCTGTTCACCGACGACGGCGCCGCTCGGCACACCGTGACCGTCATGAGCTTCGGTTTCAAGTACGGTCTGCCACCCGACGCCGACCTCGTCGCCGACATGCGCTTCCTGCCGAACCCGTTCTGGAATCCCGAGCTCAAGCCGCTCACGGGCGAGGACGAGGCCGTGCGCGAAGAGGTGCTCTCGCACGAGAACGCGCGCGAGTTCATCGACGCCTACGCGGCGGCGCTGGCCCCCGTGCTGCGGGGGTACCAGGAGGAGAACAAGCGCCACTCGGTCGTCGCGGTGGGGTGCACGGGCGGCAAGCACCGGTCGGTCGTGACCGCCCGGGAGCTCGCCCGACGGCTGTCGGCCCTCCCGGGTGTGGCGGTGCGACTCAAGCATCGCGACCTCGGTCGCGAGTAGGCTGTTCCTTCGTCCCCCCGAACCTCTCCCGAAGGAGCGCCGTGCCGCTGACCGCTGACGTCAAGACCGAGTTGGCTGCAATGCGCGACCCCCGCCCCGCTGCCCGCGTCGCCGAAGTGACCGCGATCCTGCGGTTCGCCGGCGGTCTGCACTCGATCGCTGGCCGCGTCGCCGTCGAGGCGGAGGTCGACTCCGAGATCCTCGCTCGCCGCGTCGCGCGCGAGCTCGTCGAGATCTACGGTGTCCGGCCGGAGCTCGCCCGCATCCAGGCCTCCGGAGGCCGTGACGGCGCCACGTTCGCCGTCCGCGTCCGCGAAGGCGGCGAGACCCTCGCCCGCCAGACGGGGCTGCTCGACCAGCGCCGTCGGCCGGTTCGCGGGCTGCCCAACCGCCTGACGACCGGCTCCCGTCCCGACCTGGCCGCTCTCTGGCGTGGCGCGTTCCTGGCCGCCGGCTCGCTCTCCGACCCCGGCCGCTCCGCAGCCCTCGAGATCTCCTGCCCGTCGCCCGAAGCGGCGATGGCGCTCGTCGGCGCCGCGCACCGCCTCGGCATCGCGGCGAAGGCCCGCGAGGTCCGGGGCATCCCGCGCGTCGTCGTGCGCGACGGCGAGGCCATCCGTCAGACCCTCGCCGAGATGGGGGCGACCCGCACGGCCGACACGTGGGACCAGATGCGCCAGCGGCGCGAGGTCCGCGCCGGCGTCAACCGCCTGGTCAACTTCGACGACGCGAACCTCCGCCGCTCGGCGCAGGCCGCCGTCGCCGCCTGCGCCCGCGTCGAGCGAGCCCTCGAGATCCTCGGAGACGAGGTGCCGGGACACCTCAAGCAGGCCGGCGACCTGCGTCTGGCGCACCGCGACGCGAGTCTCGACGAGCTCGGCCACCACGCCGACCCGCCCCTGACGAAGGACGCCGTCGCCGGCCGCATCCGTCGTCTCCTCGCGATGGCCGACAAGAAGGCCGCTGCCGAAGGGCTGCCCGACACCGAGTCCGCGGTCCCCGCCGGCCTGGCCGACTGAGGCACTGTTACACCGCGTTCCGAACGGGAAGCAACGGGGTGTGCGCGGCGTTGCCTCTCAATAGGATGAGATCGTCCACGAGGCGCGCGGTCGCGCGCCGTCGACAGCACGAGCCGCGCACCGCGCGGTGCTGACAGGAGATAGAGAATGCCGAAGTACACCCTTCCCGAGCTTCCTTACGACTATGCGGCCCTCGAGCCGCACATCAGCGGCAAGATCATGGAGCTGCACCACTCCAAGCATCACCAGGCCTACGTCACCGGAGCCAACACCGCCCTCGAGCAGCTGGCCGAGGCGCGCGAGACCGGCAACCTGGCGAACGTGAACAAGCTGGAGAAGGACCTCGCGTTCAACCTCGGCGGCCACGTCAACCACTCGATCTTCTGGACGAACCTCTCGCCCGAGGGCGGTGGCGAGCCCGAGGGCGAGCTCCGCTCGGCGATCGACGAGTTCTTCGGCGGTTTCGACAAGTTCCAGGCGCACTTCACGGCGGCCGCGACCGGCATCCAGGGCTCGGGCTGGGCCGTCCTCAGCTGGGACCCGATCGGTGCGCAGCTCATCATCCAGCAGCTGTTCGACCAGCAGTCGAACACCGCTCAGGGCACCGTCCCCATCTTCCAGCTCGACATGTGGGAGCACGCCTTCTACCTCGACTACCTGAACGTCAAGGCCGACTACGTCAAGGCGGCCTGGAACATCGCCAACTGGCAGAACGTCGCCGAGCGCTTTGTGACGGCGCGCGAGAAGACGGCCGGCCTGCTCGCGTAGTAGGGTCATAAACAGGTGAGGATGCCGGGCTCCTCCCGGCAACGGGAGCCGAACCCGGCATCCTCTTCTTTTTCACCAGATCGCGTCTCGGTCAGCCATCACGGGGTTTTCCGGCGCGACGAGAAACGGGAGACATCGTGTCTGTCAAGATCGGCATCAACGGCTTCGGCCGCATCGGACGCAACTACCTCCGCGCCGCCCTCGCTCAGGGCGCGGACCTCGAGATCGTGGCGGTGAACGACCTCACCGACAACAAGACCCTCGCCCACCTGCTCAAGTACGACTCGATCCTGGGTCGCCTGGACGCCGAGGTCACGTACTCGGAGGACTCGATCACGGTCGGCGGCAAGACCATCAAGGTCTTCGAAGAGCGCGACCCCGCCAACCTGCCCTGGGGCGAGCTGGGCGTCGACATCGTCATCGAGTCGACCGGCCGCTTCACCAAGGCCGCCGACGCCGGCAAGCACATCGCCGGCGGTGCGAAGAAGGTCCTCATCTCGGCACCCGCCTCGGGCGAGGACGGCACCTTCGTCATCGGCGCCAACGAGGACCAGTACGACCCCGAGAACCACAACATCATCTCGAACGCGTCGTGCACCACGAACTGCCTTGCGCCCCTGGCCAAGGTCCTGAACGACGAGTTCGGCATCGTCAAGGGCCTCATGACCACGGTCCACGCGTACACGGCGGACCAGAACCTCCAGGACGGCCCGCACAGCGATCTCCGTCGCGCCCGTGCCGCCGCCCTCAACATCGTCCCCACGTCGACCGGTGCCGCCAAGGCCATCGGCCTGGTGCTCCCCGAGCTGAAGGGCAAGCTCGACGGCTTCGCCCTCCGTGTGCCCGTTCCCACCGGTTCGGCCACCGACCTCACGGTCGAGCTCGAGCGCGAGGTCACCGTCGACGAGATCAAGGCGGCGTACAAGGCTGCTGCCGAGGGTCCGCTCAAGGGCATCCTGAAGTACACCGAGGACGAGATCGTCTCGAGCGACATCGTCACCGACGACCACTCCTGCATCTTCGACGCCGGCCTGACCCGCGTGATCGGCAACCAGGTCAAGGTCGTCGGCTGGTACGACAACGAGTGGGGTTACTCCAACCGCCTCGTCGACCTCACCGAGCTCGTCGCCAGCAAGCTCTGACGTCCATGGCTCTGCGAACCCTCGATTCGCTGGGCCCGCTCGCAGGCAAGCGCGTCATCGTCCGTGTTGACTTCAACGTCCCCCTGAAGGACGGAGTCATCACGGACGATGGCCGTGTGCGTGCGGCGCTGCCCACCATCGACCATCTCATCGGGCAGGGCGCGCGCGTCATCGCGTGCTCGCACCTGGGCCGCCCCGACGGTTCCCCCGATCCGAAGTACTCGCTCGAGCCCGTCGCGCAGCGGCTCTCCGAGCTGCTCGGCAAGCCCGTCGCCTTCGCCGGCGACACCGTCGGCGAGTCGGCTCAGCAGGTCGTCTCGTCGCTCGGCGACGGCGACGTCGCGGTGATCGAGAACCTCCGCTTCAACGCCGGCGAGACCGCGAAGGACGAGGCTGAGCGCCGTGCCTTCGCGGAGCAGCTCGCCGCCCTGGGCGACGTGCTCGTCTCGGACGGCTTCGGCGTCGTGCACCGGAAGCAGGCGTCGGTCTACGACCTCGCCGAGCTGCTGCCCTCCGCCGCCGGCTTCCTCATCGAGAAGGAGGTCGACGTGCTCGATCGCCTGACCGAGAACCCGGAGCGACCCTACGCGGTCGTGCTCGGCGGATCGAAGGTGAGCGACAAGCTCGGTGTGATCGAGCATCTGCTGCCCCGTGCCGACAAAATCCTCGTCGGCGGCGGCATGCTGTTCACCTTCCTCGCCGCCCTCGGGCACAAGGTGGGCAAGAGCCTGCTCGAGAGCGATCAGCTCGAGACGGTGAAGGGCTACATCGCCACGGCGAAGGAGCGCGGCGTCGAGCTCGTGCTCCCCGTCGACGCGGTGATGGCCTCCGGGTTCGCCGCGGACGCCGACCATGTGGTGGCCGCAGCCGACGCGCTGGAGGACACCGCCTTCGGTGCCGACGGCATGGGGCTCGACATCGGGCCGCAGACGGCGGAGCTCTTCGCGGACGCCATCCGCAGCTCCCGCACGGTGTTCTGGAACGGCCCGATGGGCGTGTTCGAGATGCCGGCGTTCGCCGCGGGAACGCGCACCGTCGCTCAGGCCCTCACCGAGGTCGACGGCCTGTCGGTCGTCGGCGGCGGTGACTCGGCCGCGGCAGTGCGTCAGCTCGGTTTCGCCGACGACGCGTTCGGACACATCTCGACCGGCGGCGGGGCGTCGCTGGAGTTCCTGGAGGGCAAGAAGCTGCCCGGTCTGGAGGTACTCGGATGGGCGTGAATCGTCTGCCCCTCATCGCGGGCAACTGGAAGATGAACCTCGACCACCTGCAGGCGGTCGCCTTCGTCCAGAAGCTGCACTGGACGCTGAAGGACGCGAAGCACGAGGACGACTCGGTCGAGGTGGCGGTCTTCCCGCCCTTCACCGACCTCCGCACCGTGCAGACGCTGCTCGACGCCGACAAGATCGCCTTCGCCCTCGGGGCGCAGGACCTGTCGACGAAGGACTCCGGCGCCTACACGGGCGAGATCTCGGGTGCCTTCCTGAAGCAGCTCGACTGCCGCTACGTGATCATCGGGCACTCCGAGCGTCGCGAGTACCACGCGGAGACCGACGACGTCGTCGCGGCCAAGGTGCAGGCGGCCCTCCGTCACGGACTCGCCCCCGTCATCTGCGTCGGCGAGACCGCGGAGGACCTCGAGAAGCACGGGGCGTCGGCGGTTCCGGTCGCGCAGCTCGAGGCCGCCCTGGCGGGCGTGCCTTCGGATGCCGACATCGTCGTGGCCTACGAGCCGGTCTGGGCCATCGGCTCCGGCCAGGCGGCGACGCCGCAGCAGGCGCAGGACGTATGTGCCAAGCTGCGCGAGGTCGTCGGCTCGGCGCTCGGCGCCGACGCGGCTGCGCGTACCCGTGTCCTCTACGGCGGCTCCGTGAAGTCCTCGAACATCGCGGGCTTCATGCGCGAGCCCGACGTCGACGGGGCCCTCGTCGGCGGGGCGAGCCTCGTGGCGGACGAGTTCGCCGCGATCATCCGCTACCAGAAGCACGTCGGCGTGTGACGTCTTCCGGCCCGGTGATCTCATGGTCGCCGGGCCGGAAGCGTACCCGCGCGGGTGCTGGATATACTTGATCCTCGTGCGATCGGAACGATCGCCGGAAAGGTGACGACCACCGTGCAGATCCTCGAGTTCGTGCTGCAGGTGCTTCTGGGCATCACCAGCCTGCTCCTGACGTTGCTGATCCTGCTCCACAAGGGGCGCGGCGGCGGCCTGTCCGACATGTTCGGCGGCGGCATGAGCTCCGCGATGGGCTCATCCGGCCTCGCAGAGCGCAACCTCAATCGTTTCACCATCGTGCTCGCGCTCGCATGGTTCCTGTCGATCGTCGCCCTCGGGCTCATCACGAAGTTCACGGTGATCTGATGGCGACCGGAGGAAACGCGATCCGCGGCACCCGTGTGGGCGCCGGCCCGATGGGGGAGCAGGATCACGGTCACCACGCCGACCGTGTCGCCGTCTCGTATTGGGACGCGCTCGGCAACGAGACCGTCCGCTACTTCGCCGCCGGCGTCGCCGAGGAGGAGATCCCCGAGACCATCGACTCTCCGCACTCCGGACTGCCCGCCGGTCGCGACAAGGCGAACCCGCCCGCCGTGTCCAAGACCGAGCCGTACAAGACGCACCTGGCCTACGTGAAAGAACGTCGCACCGACGAGGAAGCGGAGCAGCTTCTCGACGAGGCCCTGCAGCAGCTCCGCGAGCGTCGCGGCCTGAACTGACGCGATACATCGCCAGACACGAAGAGAGCGGATGCCGTGGCATCCGCTCTCTTCGTTCCTATCAGCGTCCGCGCGTCAGTACTGGTCGTCGATCAGCTCCGGCGGCACCTGTGCTGCGGTCGCCTCGTCGGTGAACAGGATCGTTCGACGGGTCCCCTTCGCTCCGGCGGCGGGCACGCTGTGGTAGCTCGCCCCGGCGAGCGCGAGGCCCAGCGCGGCGGACTTGTCGGGACCGGCGAGCACCATCCAGACCCGCTTCGAGGCGTTGATCACCGGCCGCGTGAGCGTCACGCGGTCCGCGGGTGGCTTCGGCGAGTCGTGCACGGCCGAGACCGCGCTGTCGGTGATGCGGATCTCGCCGCGGTCGGGGAACAACGAGGCGATGTGCCCGTCGGGTCCGACTCCCAGGAAGCAGATGTCGAATACCGGCCACGCTGCGCCATCGACACCCACCGCGGCGAGATCCGACGCGTAGGCGCTGGCGGCCGCTTCGGCGTCGGCGGCTTCATCGGATGCGGCGATCGGATGGATGTTCTCAGCGGGCACGTCGATCGTGTCGAGGAAGGCACGACGGGCGACGGCCTCGTTGCGCTCGTCGCTGTCGCGCGGCACGAATCGTTCGTCGACCCACCAGAAGTGCACGCGCGACCAGTCGACGTCGTCGCGTCCCGGGTGGGCGCCGACGCGGTCGAGCACGTCGCCGATGATGACGCCGCCGGCGAGGCCGACGTGGACCGTTCGACCGTCGGCGCCCCACTTGGCCACCCGGTCGAGGAAGCGCGCCGCGACCGACCCCGTCAGGCTGTCGGCATCCGGGCTGATCACGACGCGCTTCTCAGCGGTGGGCATGTCAGGCGTCCCCGGCGGGGGAGCGGTGCAGGTGCGCCCACCCATCGGTGATGACGCGCCCGTAGAGCACGTCGGGCCCGAGGCGACGGAGTTCCTCCGCCAAGCACTCGCGGAGCGTGCGTCGGGGCAGCACCAGGTCGTGCGAGGGCTGTCCCGGCTGCGTCAGCGTCGCATCGACGGACGTCGTGCGCTCGAGGAAGACGTCGCCGCTCGGCCGCTTGAGTCGGACGCTGCGGATACCGTGCTCCCACTCGTCCTTCGGCGCATACCGCCAGTCCACCGGCACGTCCAGCATCAGGCAGAGCCAGGCTGCGAGCAGGCCGGTCGACGGCGAGCTGCCGCTGCCGACGACCTCGACCTCGGTGACCGGGTCGTAGGGCGGCTGGTCGAGCACGGCGGCCAGCTGTTCGCGCCAGTGCGTCAGGCGGGTCCATGCGAGGTCGGTATCGCCGGGCGCGTACCCGGAGCCGAGAGCGGCCAGGCGACCGCTGTCGTAGGGCAGCGTCGACGCGTCCGTGATGCGGCGCTGCGCGATACGGCCGATCGGCGACTGCGACGGGTCCGTCGGGGGATGGTCGGGCCACCAGGCGACCACCGGGGCGTCGGGCAGGAGCAGACCCGTGATGAGCGCCTCGTCGTTGCTCGCGGCGCCGCCGCTGGCGCGGAGGATGACGACCTCGCTCGCACCCGCGTCGCCGCCCACGCGGATCTGCGCGTCGAGCTTGGATTCCCCCTCGGGACGCGTGAGGAGCACGATGACGCGCATGGGGTGCTCGCGGGATGCGTCGTTGGCCGCCTCGATGGCGTCCTCCTCGAGCCCGTGCGACGTCGCGATGATGAGCGTCAGCACACGGCCGAGAGCGACCGCGCCGCCCTCCTCGCGAACGTTGACGAGCTCGCGGGCGATCTTCGACACCGTGGTGTCGGGCAGATCGACGATCATGGACGCCTCCAGACGCGGCCGTCGCGGGCCAGCAGTTCATCTGCGGAAGTGGGACCCCAGGAGCCGGGGGCGTACTGCTCGAGCGGTCCGCCCTGCTTCGCCCAGTACTCCTCCACGGGATCGAGGATCCGCCACGAGAGCTCCACCTCTTCGTGTCGTGGGAACAGGGGCGGATCGCCGAGGAGGACGTCGAGGATGAGTCGTTCGTATGCCTCGGGGCTCGACTCGGTGAAAGCGTGGCCGTATCCGAAATCCATGGTGACGTCGCGCACCTCGGTCGCGGCGCCCGGGACCTTCGAGCCGAAGCGGATCGTGACGCCCTCGTCTGGCTGGACACGGATCACGAGGGCGTTCTGGCCGAGCTCGGTGGTCTGATTGCGCAGGAAGAGATGCTGCGGGGCACGCTTGAACACGACCGCGATCTCGGTGACCCGGCGGCCCAGCCGCTTGCCGGTGCGGAGGTAGAAGGGAACACCGGCCCAGCGCCGTGTCGCGATGTCGACCTTGATGGCGGCGAAGGTCTCCGTCGTCGACTCCGGGTCCATTCCGTCCTCGGCGAGGAATCCGGTGACCTCTTCACCGCCCTGCCATCCGCCGGCGTACTGCCCGCGCGCGGTGGCCGTCGAGAGGTCCTCGGGCAGCTGGACGGCTGCGAGTACCTTCTCCTTCTCGGCGCGCAGGTGGTTGGCCTCCATCGAGATCGGCTCCTCCATCGCGGTGAGCGCGAGCAGCTGGAGGAGGTGATTCTGGATGACGTCCCGCGCCGCCCCGATGCCGTCGTAGTACCCGGCACGACCGCCGACGCCGATGTCCTCGGCCATCGTGATCTGGACGTGGTCGACGTAGTTCGCGTTCCACAGGGGCTCGAACAGCTCGTTCGCGAAGCGCAGCGCGAGGATGTTCTGCACCGTCTCCTTGCCGAGGTAGTGGTCGATGCGGAAGATCGAGTCGGCGGGGAAGGCGACCTCGAGTGCCTTGTTCAGCTCGCGTGCCGTCTTGAGGTCGCTGCCGAAAGGCTTCTCGATCACGACGCGGCGCCAGGTGTCGCCATCAGCGTCCTCGTCGACCAGGCCCGAATCTTTCAGCTGCTTCGCGACGATCGGGAAGTCCTTGGGCGGGATCGACAGGTAGAACGCGTGGTTGCCCATGGTGCCACGGTCGACGTCGAGCTTCTCCACGGTCTCGCGCAGGCGCGTGAACGCATCCGCGTCGCCGAACTCGCCCGACACGAACCGGATGCCCTGCAGCAGTTGCTTCCAGGTCTCCTCGCGGAACGGTGTGCGAGCGTGCTGTTTGACGGCGGCGTGCACGACCTCTGCGAAGTCCTGGTCCTCCCAGTCGCGCCGGGCGAACCCGACGAGGGCGAACCCCGGGGGCAGCAGACCGCGGTTCGCGAGGTCGTAGACGGCGGGCATGAGCTTCTTCCGCGACAGGTCGCCGGTCACACCGAAGATCACGAGGGCGCTGGGGCCCGCGATGCGGTTGAGGCGACGGTCGTCGGGATCGCGCAGGGGGTTATGGGCGCGCGAGATCTCCACGGTCATGGGACGGCTTCCTACTGGGCTGCTTCGAAGAGGGTGAGGACCTCGGTGGCGGGGTCCGTCAGGGTGAGCGTCACGACCGGGCGACCGCGCTCGGCGAGCACCGCCGCGTCGCCGGAGGCCTGAGCCTCGATGAGACGGCCGAACGTGAAGGGGCGACCCGGGATCTCGAGATCGACGTCGGTGCGCTCGGTGATCTGGAGGAACACCCCGTTCGCGGGGCCTCCCTTGTGGTACTGGCCCGTGGAGTGCAGGAACCGCGGCCCCCAGCCGAAGGTGGTGGGGCGGCCGGAATCCGCGGCGATCAGCTCGCGCACGCCCGCGAGCTGGGGTACGGCCGTACGGTCGACATAGGCCTGGACGGCGATGTAGCCGTCGTCGGATACCGTCTGCCACAGGTGGGTGAGGACGCCCGCGAGCGTTCCATCGGCCGCGAGCTCGGGGCTCGAGACCCGCACCTCGACACCGTTCTCGACGAACGCCGGAGCGGTGGACGCAGGCTGCGCATCGAGCAGTCCCCGCGCGGCGGCCTTGGCCGCCTCGACGTCCGGCTGGTCGAACGGATCGATGCCGAGCAGGCGTCCCGCAATGGCGGTCGCGTATTCCCACACGAGGAACTGCGCACCCAGCGAACCGCTGACGAGGACCTCGCCGGGATGCTGTTCCAGGATCTGGAAGTGCACGGCGTCGCCCACGAGCCGCACGACCTGCAGATCGACGGGGGCGAGGTCGAGCTCGGGTGAGAGCGGCGTCGCGACGACGGGGAGGATCCCGGTGCCCGCCTTGCCGGTCGACTCCGCGATGAGCTGCTCGATCCAATCGGGCAGTCCCACGATGTGCGTGCCGTCGCTCACGAGCGCGAGCTTGTCGCGTCGCGGGTCGCCCGCGATCGCGGCGGCCAGCACGAGCGCCGGGTTGCGCGGATCGTCGACGGCGACCTCGAGCAGGGTCGCATCGGCCTCGTCGAGCAGCTGGCCGATGTCCGCGCCCGCCAGGCCGGCAGGAACCAGGCCGAACGCGGTGAGCGCCGAGTAGCGGCCCCCGACGTTCGGGTCGGCGGTGAAGACGCGGTGGCCCGCTTCATGGGCCTCCGACTCGAGCGGCGAGCCCGGGTCGGTGACGACGACGATGCGGTCGGCCGGGTCGATGCCGAGGTCGCCCCAGGCGGCCGCGAACGCGCGTCTCGCGGCATCGGTCTCGACGGTGGAACCCGACTTCGACGACACCACGAGCACGGTCTCCGCGAGACCGCCCGACTCGGAGTCGCCGTCGATCGCGGCCAGCACCTGGCTCGGCGCCGTCGAGTCGAGGATCGTCAGAGGCACGCCGTGCGTGCGGGCGATGACCTCGGGCGCGAGCGACGAGCCGCCCATGCCGGCGAGGACCACCCGGGTGATGCCGCGAGCAGTGAGCTCGGCGCGCAGCGCCTCGATCTGGGCCACGAGCGGACGTGAGATCGTGACGGCCTGCACCCACCCGAGGCGCCGAGCGGCCTCGGGCGCGGCGTCGGGTCCCCAGAGGTCGGCATCACCCGCGGTGATCCCGCTCGCGACCAGATCGGCCACGAGCTGCGGCACGGTCCGCTCGACGACGTCGCCGACGTGCCCCGATACGTGGATCTCGAAGCTCAACGGGCGCTCTCCAGCGCCGCCGTCACCGTTCCCTGGAGGTCGTGCCACGACGCGATGAACTTGTCGACACCCTCGTCTTCGAGCAGCTGGGTGACGTCGTCGAGATCCACGCCGATCGCAGCCAGGTCGTCGAAGACCTTGTGGGCTGCCGCGTAGGCGCCGGTGACGGTGTCTCCCGCGACGACGCCGTGGTCGAAGGTCGCCTCGAGGGTCTTCTCGGGCATCGTGTTGACGGTGCCGGGTGCGACCAGGTCGGTCACGTACAGGGTGTCGGGAAGAGCGGGGTCCTTGACGCCGGTCGATGCCCAGAGCGGACGCTGCAGGTTCGCACCCGCGGCGACGAGGTCCTGAGCGCGCTGCTCGGCGAACTTCTTCTCGAACAGCTCATAGGCGAGTCGCGCATTCGCCACGCCCGCGAGCGACTTCAGATCGTTCGCGGCGTCGGACCCGATGGCCGAGAGACGCTTGTCGACCTCGGTGTCGACACGGGAGACGAAGAACGACGCGACCGAGTGGATGCCGCCGAGGTCGATGTCGGCGTCGCGGGCCCGCTCGAGACCGGCGAGGTAGGCGTCGATGACCTCGCTGTATCGCTCGAGCGAGAAGATCAGCGTGACGTTGACGCTGATGCCGGCCGCGATGACCTCGGTGATGGCCGGGAGGCCGGCCTTCGTCGCAGGGATCTTGATGAGGACGTTCGGACGATCGACCGCCGCGGCGAGCTTCTTCGCCTCGGCGATGGTCGCGTCGGTGTCGTGGGCGAGGTCGGGGGAGACCTCGATCGACACGCGTCCGTCGACCCCGCCGGTCTGGTCGAAGATCGGGCGGAAGATGTCGGACGCGTCACGCACGTCTGTCGTCGTGAGCTCGAAGATCGTGTCATCGGTCGACGCGCCGGCCTTCGCCTGCGCCTCGATGGCCTCCTCGTATCCGACGCCCGCGCTGATGGCGGCCTGGAAGATCGAGGGATTCGTCGTGACGCCGACGACGTTGCGGGTGTCGATCAGCTCCTGCAGGTTGCCGGTCGTGATGCGCTGGCGTGACAGATCGTCGAGCCAGATGCTGACGCCGGCGTCGGAGAGGTCCTGGGTGGGGGTGCTCATGCGTTGTTCTCCTTGGCGGTGCTGGCAGACGCTTCCGCGTCGGCGACGGTGGCGCGGGCGGCCTCGACGACCGCCTCGGTGGTGATGCCGAACTTCTCGAACAGGGTCTGGTAGTCGGCCGACGCGCCGAAGTGGTCGATACCGACCGAGCGACCGAGGTCGCCGACGATCGAGCGCCACAGCGGGGTTGCGCCGGCCTCGACCGAGACGCGGGCGCGGACGGAACCCGGGAGCACCGACTCGCGGTAGGCGTCGTCCTGCTCGGCGAACCACTCGAGGGCGGGCGCCGAGACGACGCGGGCCCGGATGCCGTCGGCGGCGAGCGCCTCACGCGCCTCGACGGCGAGCTGCACCTCGGATCCGGTGGCGACGATGATGACGTCGGGCTGTCCACCCTCGGCGTCGATGAGGACGTAGGCGCCCTTCGCAACACCGTCGGTCGTCGCGTACCCGTCCTCCCCGCGAGGGAACACCGGGATGTTCTGGCGGGTGAGCGCGATGCCGGCAGGACCGGCCTGGCGGCGGAGCAGCTCGTGCCACGCGGCGGCGGTCTCGTTCGCATCGGCCGGCCGGACGACCGTGAAGTTCGGGATGAGGCGCAGCGACGAGATCTGCTCGATCGGCTGGTGCGTCGGTCCGTCCTCGCCGAGCGCGATGGAGTCGTGCGTCCACACGTAGATCGACGGGATGTTCATGAGGGCGGCCAGACGCACCGCGGGGCGCATGTAGTCGCTGAAGATCAGGAAGGTGCCGCCGAAGGCGCGGGTTTTCCCGTGCAGGACGATGCCGTTGATGATCGCACCCATGGCGTGCTCGCGGATGCCGAAGTGGAGGACGCGCCCGTAGGGGTCGCCCGACCACTCGTGCGTGGACCACTCGGTGGGGATGAAGCTCGTGCCGGACTTGATCGTGGTCAGGTTCGATTCCGCGAGGTCGGCCGATCCGCCCCACAGCTCGGGGAGCTGATCGGCGAGGGCGTTGATGACCTGGCCGCTCGCGGCACGGGTCGAGACGGCCTTGCCTGCCTCGAACGACGGGACCGACACGTCGGCCGGCAGCTCGCCGGACTCGAGACGATCGAGCAGCGCCTTGCGCTCGGGGTTGGCCTCGGCCCACGCGTCGAACGCCTTCTGCCACTCGGCGCGATCGGCCGCGGCGCGGTCCGCGAGGGCGCGGGTGTGCTCGATGACCTCGTCGGCGACCTCGAAGGTCTTCTCGGGGTCGAAGCCGAGCACCTCCTTGGTGGCGGCGAGCTCGTCGGCGCCGAGCGCGGAGCCGTGGATCTTTCCGGTGTTCTGCTTGCCCGGGGCGGGCCACCCGATGATCGTCTTGAGCACGATCAGCGAGGGCTTGCCGGTCTCGCCCTTCGCCGCCTCGATCGCCGTGTGGAGTGCGGCGACGTCCTCGACGTACTCGCCCGTGCTCTTCCAGTCGACGGTCTGCACGTGCCATCCGTACGCCTCGTAGCGCGCCGCGACGTCTTCGGTGAAGGCGACGTTCGTGTCGTCCTCGATCGAGATCTGGTTCGCGTCGTAGATGGCGATGAGGTTGCCGAGCTGCTGGTGACCGGCGAGCGAGCCGGCCTCGGCCGTGATGCCCTCCTGGATGTCGCCGTCGCTCGCGATGACGTAGACGAAGTGGTCGAACGGGGAGGTGCCGGCCGGCGCCTCGGGGTCGAAGAGACCGCGCTCGTACCGCGCCGCGTAGGCGAAGCCGACCGAGGTCGCGAGACCCTGGCCCAGCGGGCCCGTGGTGATCTCGACGCCCTTCGTGTGGCCGTACTCAGGGTGGCCGGGGGTCAGCGACCCCCACGTGCGCAGCGCTTTGAGGTCATCGAGCTCGAGACCGAAGCCGCCGAGGTAGAGCTGCACGTACTGCGTCAGCGAGGAGTGGCCCGCCGAGAGGATGAAGCGGTCGCGTCCGAGCCAGTCGGTGTCCGTCGGATCGTGGCGCAGCACCCGCTGATAGAGCAGGTACGCGGCGGGGGCGAGGCTCATCGCCGTTCCCGGGTGGCCGTTGCCCACCTTCTCCACCGCATCCGCGGCCAGGACGCGGGCGGTGTCCACCGCGCGCCGATCGATCTCGTCCCAACGAAGTTCCGACACTCGGTCGCCTTTCTCGAGAGGCAGCGCCTGCGCATGCCGCTCCGCAGATAGGAAGGGAGGGTTGTCGGCGCTGGCGCGCTTATGACCTCAGCATAGCGAGGACGCCTCGCGGCCGGGGCCGCACGCGTCACCGTGTGACGGTCGTGGTAGAGAGCCTGCGCGACGGAAGCCGCGCTCGGCGGATGCCCTAGACTGGACAGGTTCACAGCGGTGAGATGCGGGGAGCGATGGACATCACGACGACTGCGGGTTCGGCCTCCGTCGACACCTCTCGCGGCACGTCGTTCGGCGCCACGGTGCGCGCGTATGTCGCCCTCACGAAGCCCCGCGTGCTCGAGCTGCTGCTGGTCACGACCGTCCCGGTGATGATCCTCGCGGCCGGCGGCCTCCCGAACCTGTGGCTCGTCCTCGCAACGGTGGTCGGCGGTGCGATGAGCGCAGGCTCGGCCGCTGCCTTCAACATGTACCTCGACCGCGACATCGACGCGCACATGAAGCGCACCGAGAACCGGCCGATCGTCACGGGCGAGGTCTCGCCGCGCGGCGCGCTCGTGTTCGCCTGGGCCCTCGCGGTGGCATCCACCGTCTGGCTCGCGGCGACGACCAACTGGGTCGCCGCATCCCTCAGCGTCTTCGCGATCTTCTTCTACGTCGTGATCTACACGATGCTCCTCAAGCGCCGGACCGAGCAGAACATCGTCTGGGGCGGCATCGCGGGATGCTTCCCCGTCGTGATCGGCTGGTCCGCCGTGACCGGCTCGCTCTCGTGGGCGGCTCTCATCCTCTTCGTCCTCGTCTTCCTCTGGACGCCGCCGCACTACTGGCCGCTGTCGATGAAGTACAAGAACGACTACGACGAGGTCGACGTGCCCATGCTCGGTGCGACCCGCGACGGGTCGCAGGTCGGCCTGCAGGTGATCCTCTATGCCTGGGCGACGGTCGTCTGCTCGCTGCTGTTGATCCCCGTCGCACCCATGGGCCTCGTCTACAGCGTCTCGTCGATCGTGTTCGGCGGATGGTTCCTGTACGAATCGCACCGGCTCTACAACCGAGCAGTGCGCGGTGAGCAGGCCCGTCCCATGCGGGTCTTCCACGCCTCGATCACATACCTGACGCTCGTCTTCGTCGCCATCGCGGTCGACCCGCTGCTGCCCTTCTGACCCCGACGTCCCGGAAGGGCGGGGCCTCTCCACCCGTCGGTGGCTTCGTCGCCCAGCGGCGCAGCAGAACGGCCGCCCGCTGCATCCCGTGGCGGGATGCTGCGGACGGCCGTCGCGGGCGCGGCGCTGTCAGCGCTGCGGGACGTCAGCCGTCGTCTCGGCCGCCGGCGAGTCCCGGGTTGACGGCGTCGACCGGGTCGGGGTGGCGTTCGTGTCGACCGCTTCGGTGTCGAGCGCGGGGCTCTCGTGCGACACAGCGGGACCGGCAGCGGCCTCCGGGGTGTCGAGCTCGTCCAACGTGGTCGTCTCGGCGACGCGCGCGGCCGGCACGAGCGAACGCAGCGCGCCAACGGCCAGGGCGAGCGCGAGACCCACGACGCCGGCCCCGACGAGGATCCCACCGAAGACGGCCCAGATCTGGCCGACGTAGACGTCGACACCGGTGGCGGTGTTGTCGAGGATCGTCGTCTCCATGTGGCCGAGCTTCTCGATCAGGATGTACGCGCCACCGCCGATCGCGGCGACCGATCCGATGACGAGGATCCAGAACGGTACGCTGCGGACGAGGCGGGGGTGAACGGTCATGGTGCTCCTTCGTTTCGCGGCCACCGTCGGCGGCCTCGAACACTCTGCGGGGCCGACCTCGGCGAGCCCGATGCGGAGCCTATGAGGCTTCTGTGCGAGCCGGTTCGCGGTCCGCGGCGGGGGCGACGCTCGCCAGCGGCGTCTTCAACGCCATCACGACTGCCACCATCGCGGCCACGAGGGCGACGGCGAGCACCATGTGGATGTTGACCAGGACGATCGGCAGACCGGTCCGAGCCTGCCAGAGGCCAACGGTGATCTGGACGAGCTCGACACCGAGAAGCAGGCCGGTCCATCGCCGCAGGGCGGTCTCGCGCGGCAGGCGGACGGCTCCGGAGACGAGCACGAGTGTCAGGACGAGGGTGACGTAGGCGGGCCAGCTGTGGACGTGCTGCCAGAACACCGGGTCGAGCCCATTCCGTGCTGCGGCCTCGTCGCCGGCGTGCGGGCCGGCGCCCGTGAGGAGGATGCCGACCACGACGGTGAGCGTCACGGCGGCGGAGGTCAGGTGGGTGAGGATCGCGTACGAGCGCGGCACCGCGCGCACGCGCGGACCCGGCGTCGCGTAGACGCGCACGAGGAACACCGTCGCGATGGCGACGAGGGCAGCAGAGATCAGGTAGTGCAGACCGACGATGCTCGGGTGCAGGTGCAGCCACACGGTCACCCCACCGACGACCGCCTGCACGATGATGCCGAGACCGACGAGGAAGCTGAGCACGGGCAGCTCGCGACGGGTGGCGCGCAGCCGGATGACGGAGAGGAAGGCCAGGAGCGCGACGATCACGAGCACGCCGGTGAGGGTGCGGTTGCCGAACTCGATCAGGCCGTGGACACCCATCTCGGGCGTCGGCGTCAGCGAGCCGGCGGTGCAGTACGGCCAGGTCTCGCAGCCCATGCCCGAGCCGGTGAGTCGGACGAGCCCGCCCGTCCCGACGATCCCGATGTTCGTGATGACCAGCAGCCAGCCCACGACGCGGGTCCACCGCGTGATGACCGACGGCATGATCGTCGCGACGAGTCCGGGACGGGTGCGGACCTGGGACATCGGACTCCTCCGGCGGCGCGCGGTGTGCGCCTCGTACGTTCCGGGCAGGCCCGCGGATGGGGGCGTTGCCTGTAGAATCGGGTGTGTTCGGGATGACGGCGCGTGTGCACGTTGTCCCTCACAGTCTAGGCGCGGCACCCGCGTCCATCAGGCCCGCGAATCGGCGCTCCCGTCCACGTGACTCCCCTCGGAGTCGGGAATGCCGGGACGGATGACACCGTTGCGGTGCGAAGAGGAGGAAGTCATGTCGGATGTGCTGATCGACCGACCGGAACTCGAAGGCCTGGGGGTGTACGAGTTCGGCTGGCACGACACGGATGCCGCAGGCGCTGTCGCGCAGCGCGGCATCAACGAGGACGTCGTCCGCGGGATCTCGGCTCTCAAGAGCGAGCCGGAGTGGATGCTGAAGACCCGATTGAAGGGCTATCAGCTGTTCGGCCGCAAACCGATGCCGACGTGGGGCGCAGACCTCAGCGACATCGACTTCGACAACATCAAGTACTTCGTGCGCTCGACCGAGAAGCAGGCGCAGTCGTGGGAGGACCTCCCCGCGGAGATCCGGGAGACGTACGAGAAGCTCGGCATCCCCGAGGCCGAGCGTCAGCGGCTCGTCGCCGGCGTGGCCGCGCAGTACGAGTCCGAGGTCGTCTACCACCAGATCCGCGAGGACCTCGAGCAGCAGGGTGTCATCTTCATGGACACCGACACGGCCCTCCGTGAGCACCCTGAGTTCTTCGAAGAGTACTTCGGCACCGTCATCCCGGCGGGGGACAACAAGTTCGCCGCGCTGAACACCGCGGTCTGGTCGGGCGGCTCGTTCGTCTACGTCCCGAAGGGCGTGCACGTCGAGATCCCCCTGCAGGCGTACTTCCGCATCAACACCGAGAACATGGGGCAGTTCGAGCGGACGCTCATCATCGCCGACGAGGACAGCTACGTCCACTACATCGAGGGCTGCACCGCCCCGATCTACAAGAGCGACTCGCTGCACTCGGCCGTCGTCGAGATCATCGTGAAGAAGAACGCGCGCGTCCGCTACACGACGATCCAGAACTGGTCGAACAACGTCTACAACCTCGTCACCAAGCGTGCGGTCGCGCACGAGGGTGCCACGATGGAGTGGGTCGACGGCAACATCGGCTCCAAGGTGACGATGAAGTACCCGTCGATCTACCTGATGGGCGAGCACGCCAAGGGCGAGACCCTCTCGGTCGCCTTCGCCGGTCCCGGACAGCACCAGGACGCCGGCGCGAAGATGATCCACATGGCGCCCTACACGCAGTCGTCGATCGTCTCGAAGTCGATCGCCCGCGGCGGCGGTCGCGCCGGGTACCGCGGCGAGGTCCGCGTCGACGCCAACGCCCACCACTCGGCCAACACCGTCCGCTGCGACGCGCTCCTGGTCGACACGATCTCGCGCTCCGACACGTACCCGGCGATCGACATCCGGGTCGATGACGTCCAGCTGGGCCACGAGGCGACCGTCTCGAAGGTCTCGGAGGAGCAGCTGTTCTACCTCATGAGCCGGGGCATGCCCGAGGACGAGGCGATGGCGATGATCGTGCGCGGCTTCATCGAGCCGATCGCCCGCGAGCTGCCGATGGAGTACGCCCTCGAACTCAACAAGCTCATCGAGATGGGCATGGAAGGCAGCGTCGGTTGATGACGAGCGTTACCCAGGCCCCCGCGACCGACGCGAAGGGCCACATCGACCCTGCGGCCGCGTTCGTCCCGGTCCAGACGCGTTCCGAGCGTCCGTCGTCCTTCGACCCCGCCGACTTCGGCACGCCGACGGGCCGCGAGGTCAACTGGAAGCACACCCCGCTCGACCGGCTGCGACCGCTGCTCGTCGACGAGCCCGGCCCGTCCGGGGTCGTCTCGGTCGAGGTGAGCGCTCCGGCCGAGGTCGAGCAGGCGCGGCTCCGTGTCGGCGATGCGCCGCGCGGCGAGGTGTTCCGTCCCGAGGACCTGCCGAGCGCCGTGGCCTGGTCGCAGGAGGCCGAGGCCCCTCTGCTCCGCATCCCCGCCGGAGTCGAGCTCGAGGAGCCTGTCGTCGTGCGCCTGCGCGGAAACGGCGGAGTGGCCCACGCCCACGTCGTCATCGAGGCCATGCCCAACGCGCGGGGCACCGTCATCCTGCGCCACGAGGGCACGGCGGCCCACGCGCAGAACGTCGAGATCATCGCTCGCGACGGCTCGGCGCTCACCGTCGTCTCGCTGCAGCGCTGGGACGACGACGCCGTGCACGCGGCGGCGCATCAGGCGCGCGTCGACCGCGACGCGTCGCTCACGCACGTCGTCGTGAGCCTGGGAGGCGCGGTCGTGCGCGTCAACCCGTCGCTCGAGCTCGCGGGGTCCGGCGCGCAGGGCCGTATGTACGGTCTGTCGTTCGCCGATTCCGGGCAGCACCTCGAGAGTCAGGTGTACCTGCACCACAAGGGTCCCCACACGGTCGGCGACGTCCTCTACAAGGGCGCGCTCCAGGGCGAGAGCGCTCACAGCGTCTGGATCGGCGACGTGCTCATCGGGCCCGACGCCGTCGGCACCGACTCGTACGAGGCGAACCGCAATCTCGTGCTCACGGACGGCGCCCGTGCCGACTCCATCCCGAACCTCGAGATCGAGACCGGCGACATCCAGGGCGCCGGACACGCCAGCGCGACCGGTCGTTTCGACGACCAGCAGCTCTTCTACCTGCAGGCGCGCGGCATCCCCGAGGCCGAGGCCCGTCGCCTCGTCGTCCTGGGCTTCCTCTCCGAGATCGTCCAGAAGATGGCCGTCGACGAGCTCGCCGACGAGCTGCTGGCGGCCATCGAGGCCGAGCTCGCCGCGGGAGCAGAGGCGTGACCGCGCAGAAGGTCCTGAAGCTCAGCGAGCTGGAGCAGGACGCCGCTGTTCGCGTCGTGATCGACAAGGTCCCCATGGCCGTCGTGCTCGACGCCGACGGCGAGGTGCACGCGATCGGCGACACGTGCACGCACGGCGACATCTCGCTCGCCGAGGGGTTCGTCGAGGGCGACACGCTCGAGTGCTGGGCCCACGGCTCCGCCTTCTCGCTGCGCACCGGGCAGCCCCTCAACCTGCCGGCCTACGAGCCGGTCCCTGTCTACGAGGTCACCATCGACGGGGACGACATCCTCATCGATCCCGCCGTGACCCGCGATGTGAAGTGAAGTAAGGAACCCGACATGTCTGTTCTCGAGATCCGCGACCTGCACGTGACGGTCGAGACCGAGGCGGGGCCCACCCCGATCCTCAACGGCGTCACCCTCACGGTGAGCACCGGTGAGACCCACGCGATCATGGGCCCCAACGGCTCCGGAAAATCCACGCTCGCCTACGCGATCGCCGGCCACCCCAAGTACACCGTCACGGGCGGCTCCATCACGCTCGACGGCGACGACGTCCTGGAGATGTCCGTCGACGAGCGGGCCCGCGCGGGTCTCTTCCTGGCGATGCAGTACCCCGTCGAGGTGCCGGGAATCACGGTGACGAACTTCCTCCGCACCGCGAAGACCGCCGTCGCGGGCGAGGCCCCGGTGATCCGGTCGTGGACGAAGGACGTCAAGCAGGCGATGTCGAACCTGCGGATGGATCCGAAGTTCGCGCAGCGCAACGTCAACGAGGGCTTCTCGGGTGGCGAGAAGAAGCGCCACGAGATCCTCCAGCTCGAGTTGCTCCAGCCGAAGATCGCCGTCCTCGACGAAACCGACTCCGGCCTCGACGTCGACGCGCTCAAGATCGTCTCGGAGGGCGTGAACCGCGCGAAGTCCGGCACCGACCTCGGCGTGCTGCTCATCACCCACTACACGCGCATCCTCCGCTACATCCAGCCGCAGTTCGTGCACGTGATGGTCAAGGGCCGCATCGTCGAAGAGGGCGGCCCGGAGCTCGCCGACCGTCTCGAGGAAGAGGGCTACGACCGCTTCCTCGACGCCGACAGCCCCGTCGACGCGTAGGATCGTTACATGACCGCAACACTCGCGCCCGAGAAGTACGACGAGGTCACCGAAGCTCTCAAAGACGTCATGGACCCCGAACTGGGGATCAACGTCGTCGACCTGGGTCTTATCTACGACCTCGCGTGGGATGACGAGAACGACGCCCTCATCATCCACATGACTCTGACGTCGGCGGGGTGCCCGTTGACCGATGTGCTCGAGGAGCAGACCGCGCAAGCTCTGGACGCCGTCGTCGACCGCTTCCGCATCAACTGGGTGTGGATGCCGCCGTGGGGTCCCGAGCGGATCACCGATGACGGTCGCGACATGATGCGCGCCCTCGGCTTCGCGATCTGACCACGACCGGTGATGCCCGGGCCCTCGCGGGCCCGGGCATCGTCATGTGACGACACCTTCGGGCGCCCGCCGTGCACCCGCGATTAGGCTCGCCGGGTGAGTATCCAGCCCCTCGAAGCCCTACCGCTCGAGACGCTGCGGCGACGATCCAGCACGAAATGGCGATCGTTCCCGCACGACGTCATCCCGATGTTCGTGGCGGAGACCGACTTCGCCCTCGCCGAGCCCATCTCGAGGTCGCTGCGCGAGGCGGTCGAGATCGGCGACACCGGCTATACCCCGCCGCAGCCCGGCATCGACGACGCGTTCGTCGGATTCGCACGACGACGGTGGGGATGGGACGTCGACCCGGCAGGCATCCGGTGGACCGGCGACGTGATGATGGGCGTCGTGGAGCTCTTGCGTGCGACCGTGCAGCCCGGCGACCGCGTGGTGGTGAACCCGCCGGTGTACCCGCCCTTCTTCGACACGGTGGGCGAGGCCGGCGCGATCGTCGAGGAAGTGCCGCTGCATGACACCGGCTCGGGCTGGGAGCTCGATCTGGCAGGCATCGAACGCGCCCTGGTCGGCGGCGCGCGGGCCGTCCTGCTGTGCAATCCGCACAACCCCACGGGCACCGTCCACACCGCGGACTCGCTCCGTGCCCTCGCCGCCCTCGCTCACCGATACGGCGCCGTCGTCATCAGCGATGAGATCCACGGCCCCCTCGCGAGCGACGACGTCGCCTTCTCGCCGTTCCTGACGGTCTCTCCCGAGGCCGCCGCCGTCGGCTATACGGTGACGAGCGCGTCGAAGGCCTACAACCTCGCGGGCCTCAAGTGCGCGGTGATCGTGACGGCCGTCGAGGCCAACGCGGAGGTCGTGCGGTCTCTGCCGTGGGAGGTCGAGTGGCGCACCGGGCTGTTCGGCGCCATCACCACCATCGCCGCCTTCTCCGCGGAATCGGACGCATGGCTCGACGCCCTGCTCGTGCGCTTGGACCTGAACCGCCGACTCCTCGCCGACCTGCTCGCCGAGCACCTGCCGCTGGCGCGCTATCGGCTGCCGCAGGCCGGGTTCCTCGCCTGGATCGACGTCTCCGCGTATGGCTGGGGCGACGATCCGGCGGATCCGATTCGCGAGGGCTCACGCGTCGCCCTGCACCACGGACCGTTCTTCGGCACTGAGGGAAACGGCCACGTGCGGTTGAACTTCGGCTGCGGTCCGGACGTCCTGCGCGAAGCCGTGGCCCGCGTCGGGCAGTTCGCGCGGACGGCGGCGCTCAGCCGGGGATGACGCCCCTCGGTCAGTTCTCGGACCGGCCGAGCCGCCAGTAACCCATGAAGGCCACGGCGCGACGGTCGACACCCACGGTGCCCACCAGGTGACGACGGAGCGTCTTGATCGCCGACGCCTCGCCGGCGAGCCACGCGTACAGCGGTGCGCGCTTCAGCGCGGCGCCGCCCTTGGCGGTCCGCGGCACTTCCCAGAGGATGTCGGCGTCGACGTCGATCTCCTCCACTTCTGCTCCGATGCCCGCCGGCGCGAGGCGCGACGCGGTCTCCTCGACGGCGGCGACCAGGTGGCGATGGCGGTCGGCTTCGTTCTCGCGGGCGGCGATGCGGCGCTCGAATCCCGGGTGGTGGGGGATGTAGTCCAGGTCGGCGGCGGTCGGCAGTTCGAGCACGATCGTGCCGCGGGCCTCCGGCGGCAGCTGTTCGAGGATCACCGCAATGGCCGGGGCCGCGGTCTCGTCGCCGGCGAGCAGAATGGCGTCGGTGTCGGCGGGGGGGACGAAATCGATGCCGTAGCTGACGCCCGTGTGCGAGGTGGTGGGGCCGAGGATGAGCACCTCGTCGCCGACGCGCGCGTTCGCGATCCACGCCGAAGCAGGTCCGAGGACATCGTGCGCCACCATGTCGATGTCGACCTCGCGCGCGTGCGGGCGCACGGCACGGGTCGTGTAGGTGCGCATGACGGGGCGGGCATCCGCCGGGAGCTCGCGCCATCGGTCGTACCAGTCCGGGCCGGTCGGCATCGCGTCGACCGCGGCGGTGGCCGTGGGGAAGAGGATCTTCACACGCTGATCGAATCCGGGGTCGCCGTAATCGCCCAGGTCGTCACCCCGGAAGGTGAAGCGACGGAAGCTCGGGGTGAGGTCGCTCACGGCCGCGACGGAGACGCGGAAGAAGTCGAGATCGGGGCGGGGCATGGTGTTCCAATCAGCCGGCGAGGGAGCCGTCGAGGTCGGTCGGTGTCGTCGCCTGCGGGACGTGGTGGCGCCCGATCGGGAGCACGAGCGGGCGTCCTGTGAGCGGGTCGGGGATGACGTGGCTCTCGAGTCCGAAGACCGCGCGCACCGTCTCGGCCGTGAGCACGTCGTTCGGGTCGCCGGCGCCGTAGAGACGACCGCCCGCCATGGCGACGAGGTGATCGGCGTACCGCGCGGCGAGGTTGAGGTCGTGGAGGACCATGACGATCGTGGTGCCACGTGTGCGGTTCAGGTCGGTCAGCAGGTCGAGCACGTCGATCTGGTGGCTGACGTCGAGGAACGTCGTCGGCTCATCGAGCAGCAGCACGTCGGTCTGCTGAGCCAATGCCATCGCGATCCACACGCGCTGACGTTGCCCGCCCGACAGCTCGTCGACGGAGCGGTCGGCGATCGCGGCCGTGTCCGTGGCTTCGAGGGCCTGTGCGACGGCCTCGTCGTCGGCGCGGGTCCAGCGAGCGAGGGGTCCGTGGTGCGGTGTCCGGCCACGGCTGACCAGATCCGACACCGCGATGCCCTCCGGCGCGATGGGCGACTGGGGCAACAGTCCCAGGTCGCGCGCCACCTGCCGAGTGGGGAGCCGGTGGATGTCCTTGCCGTCGAGCAGGACCTGCCCGGCGCGGGGTGCGAGCAGGCGGGCCATCGCCTTCAGGAGGGTCGACTTGCCGCAGGCGTTCGCGCCCACGATCGTCGTGATGCGGCCCCCGGGAACGGTGAGGTCGAGCTCCTCGACGATCGTCCGATCGCCGTAGCCGAGCCGGACGCCGCTGGCGTGGAGTGTTCGGTCCGCGGTCATAGGGAGCCTCCTGAGCGGCTGCTGCGGATGAGCAGGAAGATGAGGTAGGGCGCGCCGAGGACGCCGGTCACGACGCCGACGGGCAGCCGCAGGCCGAGCAGGTACTGCGCGGTCAGATCCGCGACGAGCACCAGCAGCGAACCGAAGAGACCGGCCGCCAGCACGGGGGACCCGACCGGGCCGAGCAGTCGCGCGGCGATCGGTCCCGAGAGGAACGCGACGAACGAGATGGGGCCCGCCGCCGCGGTCGCGAAGGCGAGCAGCGCCACGGCGGCCACGATCAGCAGGATGCGTCGGCGCTCGACCGGCACGCCCAGTGCCGACGCCGCCTCGTCGCCGAGCCGCATGAGCTCGAGATCGCGGGTGAGCCAGAGCAGCACGGGGACGACGACGACCATCGCGAGGGCGAGGGGTGCTGCCTGATCCCAGGAGGCCCCGTTGAGGTTGCCGGTGATCCATCGCATCGCGGCCTGCAGGTCCCATTCGGCCGCACGTGAGAGGACGTACGACACGACGCTGTTGAAGATCGCCGCGACTCCGATGCCGATGAGGATGAATCGCGCGCCCGCCCCGCCGTCCTTGTACGCCAGTAGATAGATCATCAGGGCGGTCGCGAGCGCGGCGACGGTCGCGAGGAGGGAGACGCCGGCCTCGCTGAGCGAGAGGAAGACGATTCCGACGACCGCGGCCGCGCTCGCTCCGGCGTTGACGCCGATGATGTCGGGACTGGCGAGCGGGTTGCGCAGCATGGTCTGGAACACGGCGCCGCCCATCCCGAAGCAGAGCCCGGTGAGCAGGGCGACCGTGGCTCGGGGGAGACGCAGCTCTCCCACGGTGAACGAGGCACCGGGCACGATCTGCCCGGTGATGACGCCCCACACCTCGGCGGGGCTGTAGAAGGTCTGCCCGACCATCAGCGAGACGGCGTACATGAGGGCGACCGCCGTCAGCAGGCCGCCGGTCACGATTCGGCGCCGCCACGCGCGGCGTCGTCTGCCGGCGGCGACGAGGTCGACGGTGGACACGGGAGCGGCTGTCGCGATCATAGGGCGCGCATCTTCTGGCGGCGGACGATGGCGATGAAGAAGGGAGCGCCGATCAGCGCGGTCACGATGCCGACCTCGACCTCTTGCGGGCGGGCGATCACGCGGCCGACGACGTCGGCGATCACGAGCAAGCCGCCTCCCACGAGCGCGGAGACCGGGAGGAGCCAGCGGTGGTCGGGGCCGACGAGCAGACGGCAGATGTGCGGCACGATGAGGCCGACGAAGCCGATGGGGCCGGCGACGGCGGTCGCGGCGCCGCAGAGGATGACGGCGCCGACGGCGGCGAACAGACGAGCGGTGCGGACGCGCTCGCCGAGGCCCGCCGCGAGCTCGTCGCCGAGCGCGAGGGAGTTCAGCGCGTCGGCCGCGGCGAAGCAGATGAGGGCTCCGATGCCCAGGAAGGGCAGGACGAGCAGGATCTTGTCGGGCGTCGCGCCGCCGACCCCGCCGATCTGCCAGAACCGGAACACGCTCATGACGTCGATGCGGGGGAGGAGGATCGCGCTGATCAGTGAGCTGAAAGCCACCGCCGTGGCCGCGCCCGCGAGAGCGAGTTTGAGCGGGCTCGCGCCGCCCCGTCCGAGCGAGCCGATCGTGTAGACGAACACCGCAGCGACGGCGGCGCCCGACATGGCGAGCCAGATGTAGCCGAAGGCGCTCGTGACTCCGAAGAAAGCGAGGCCGATCACCACCGCGAGGGACGCCCCGCCGTTGATGCCCAGGATCTGCGGATCCGCGAGCGGGTTTCGGGTGACGCCCTGCATGACAGCGCCGGAGATGGCGAGGGCCGCGCCCACGATCAGCGCGAGCAGGGTGCGCGGGACGCGCTTCGAGACGGCGGCGGCCGAGGTCGTCTCGATACTGCCGCTGAGCCCGGCCACGATGTCGTCGAAGGACACCGTCCGCGTCCCGAACGTGACCGAGACCGCGCTCGCCACCAGGACGAGTGCGGCGAGGACGAAGATCCAGACGATCCGCCGCCGCCGGGAGCTGCGCCGCACGGGCGCGCTCTCGGCGGCGGGGGCCGTCGTGGTGGTGGGAACGCTCACGACATCCGACGGGGGAGACCGTGCATCACGGGGTGGCGGTGGCCGCGGCCGCGCCGATCAGATCGACGTACTCCGACGTCAGGGGATCGGCGATCGAGAGCGGGCTGGGGTTCGCGGCGGCCGCGAGGGGCGCGTTCGACGAGGGCAGCACGACGACCGAGCCCGATGCGACGGCGGGGATGCGCGACAGCAGCGGATCGGCCTGCATGGCGGCGAGCGTTGTGTCGTCGCCGTAGGTCACGAGCACCTGGAGGTCGGAGAAGCGCTCGATCTCCTCGGTGCTGTTGACGATCCAGAACTGGTCGGTGCCCTGCGACTGCTCGGCCACGGTCGCTGCCGGGGAGAGCCCGAGGTCCTCGAGGAAGAGCGGACGCGGGTCGGCCGTCGAGTAGAAGCCGATCTGGCTCAGGTCGGTGGCGTCGAACGAGCTGAAGAGCGTGGTCTTGCCTGCGATGTCGGGGTAGGCCGCCGTGAGCTCGTCGAGGTGGTCGGTGAGGTCGCCGACGAGCGCCTCCGCCTCGTCCTTCAGCCCCAGCGCCGTGCCGTTGATGATGGTGAGGTCCTGCCAGCTCGTGCCCCACGCGATGTCGGGGTAGGCGACGACGGGCGCGATCTTCGACAGGGTGTCGTAGTCTTCCTGCGTCATGCCGGAGTAGGCGGCGAGGATGACGTCGGGCCGGGTGTCGGCGACGGCCTCGAAGTCGATGCCCTCGGCCTCGTCGAACAGCACCGGCGTCTCGCCCCCGAGCTCAGCGAGCTTGTCCTCGACCCACGGGAGTATGCCGTTGCCGTCGTCGTCGCCCCACGTCACCGCGGGCATGCCGACGGGCACGACGCCCAGCGCGAGCGCCGCTTCCTGATTGCCCCACGAGACCGTGGCGACACGCTCGGGCTTGCTCTCGATGACCGTCTCGCCGAAGGCGTGGTCGATGGTGACGGGGAAGGCGTCGGACGACGCGCCGCCGGATGCCGCCGGCGCGGAGTCGGGAGCGGCGGTCGAGCCGCAGCCGGCGAGGAGCAGCGTTGCTGCGATGACGGCTACGGCGGCTGTGCGGATGCGGGGCACCGGGTCCTCCAGAGGAGATGCGAGTAAGGGCAGGCTTACTTTACGTCGTGGACGAGGTTCCCGCTAATCCGCTGCAGGCGCGCTGAAGGTGACGGCCGACGACGGGCCTCGAGGCGGCGGGCCGGCGGGCGCGAGGCGTCGCCTCGGGAAGCGCGTAGGATGAGAGGCTGGCCGTTCGGCCGCCCCCCTCCTGTTCCCGACGATTGGACGACCGCTGTGCTCGCCGTGCACGACCTCGAAATCCGCGTGGGTGCGCGCACGCTGATGTCGGACGTGTCGTTCCGCGTCTCGGGCGGCGACAAGATCGGCCTCGTGGGTCGCAACGGCGCGGGCAAGACGACTCTCACGAAGGTGCTCGCCGGCGACCTTCTGCCGAGCGACGGCAAGGTCGAGCGATCGGGTGAACTGGGCTACCTGCCGCAGGATCCGCGGTCGGGCGATCCCGAGATGCTGGCGCGGACGCGCATCCTCGACGCCCGCGGGCTCGGCACGATCGCGGTCGACATGCAGACGGCCTCGCTCGAGATGGGATCCGACGACGAGGCCGCGGCTGCGAAGGCGATGCGCCGCTACGGCAACCTCATGGAGCGCTTCGAGGCGCTCGGCGGCTACGCGGCTGAGGCCGAGGCGGCATCCATCGCCCACAACCTGTCTCTGCCCGACCGGATCCTCGACCAGCCGCTGAAGACCCTCTCAGGCGGGCAGCGTCGACGCATCGAGCTCGCCCGCATCCTGTTCTCGGACGCGCAGACGATGATCCTCGACGAGCCCACCAACCACCTCGACGCGGACAGCGTCGTCTGGCTGCGTGAGTTCCTGAAGGGCTACAAAGGCGGGCTCATCGTCATCAGCCACGATGTCGAGCTCGTCGGGGAGACCGTCAACCGGGTCTTCTACCTCGACGCGATGCGCCAGGTCATCGATATCTACAACATGAACTGGAAGAACTACCTGCGTCAGCGGGTAGCAGACGAGGAGCGCCGCAAGAAGGAGCGCGCGAACGCCGAGAAGAAGGCCACGGCCCTGCAGCAGCAGGCCGCGCGCTTCGGCGCGAAGGCGAGCAAGGCCGCCGCGGCGCACCAGATGGTCGCGCGCGCCGAGAAGCTGCTGTCGGGCCTCGACGAGGTGCGCCAGGAGGACCGCGTGGCCAAGCTCCGGTTCCCGAAGCCCGCCCCCTGCGGAAAAACCCCCCTCATGGCGTCGGGGCTGTCGAAGTCCTACGGTTCGCTCGAGATCTTCACCGATGTCGACCTGGCGATCGATCGCGGGTCGAAGGTCGTCGTGCTCGGCCTGAACGGCGCGGGAAAGACGACGCTGCTGCGCATTCTCGCGGGTGTCGATCGACCCGATACCGGAATGCTCGAGCCCGGGCACGGGCTGCGCATCGGCTACTACGCGCAGGAGCACGAGAACCTCGACGTCTCGCGTTCGGTGCTGCAGAACATGATGTCGGCCGCGCCCGACATCACCGAGACCGAGGCGCGGAAGGTGCTCGGCTCATTCCTGTTCACCGGCGACGACGTGCTCAAGCCCGCCGGCGTGCTGTCGGGCGGCGAGAAGACCCGTCTCTCGCTCGCGACGCTCGTCGTGTCATCGGCCAACATGCTCCTCCTCGACGAGCCGACGAACAACCTCGACCCGGCGTCGCGCGACGAGATCCTCGGCGCGCTCGCGCACTACGAGGGCGCTGTCGTGCTCGTGTCCCACGACGAAGGGGCCGTCGAGGCGCTCAACCCGGAGCGGGTGCTGATCCTCCCCGACGGCG
Source organism: Microbacterium sp. cf332 (assembly GCF_900102175.1). GTDB lineage: Bacteria > Actinomycetota > Actinomycetes > Actinomycetales > Microbacteriaceae > Microbacterium. The sequence continues at coordinate 747,497 of NZ_FNKN01000001.1, read as the reverse complement.
TCGAGGACATCTGGGGTCGGGACTACCTCGAGCTCATCACGCTCGCCTGATCCCGCGCCGCCGCGACCCGGCGCCATGTCCGCTCAGGGGCGCGACGAGTCGAGGATGGCGTCCTCGTCCTGCATGTCGCGGTCGCGCTTGGTGTCGCGGCGGCGACGCAGACTGGCCGGCACGACCGACACCGGAGTCGTGGTCCTCGTCGGCGGGAGCGGTGCGAGGGCCGACTCGGGCGCCGATGCCGTCGCTGTCGGGACACCGGCGGATCCGGCTGCACCCGCTGCCTCTGCGCGCGCGTCCTCCTCGTCTTCGCGGCGATGACGGCGCTCGGTGCGGATCATGTACCAGATGAAGATGAATCCCATGATGGCGAAGAGGATCCACTGGATCGCGTAGGACAGATGCGGCCCCGGGTCCTCCGAGGGAGTCGGCATCGTCCCCAAGGTCGCACGGGGAGACGGGTCCTCCGACACGAGGAGCCCGTAGGCCGACGTCACGACGTCGCCGGTGAGGCCGGCCTCGGCCGCGACGAGATCGAGGTTGATAGTCGGGACCTGGCCCTCGGGGGCTGACCTGCCCGACGTCGGCGCCGCCTCGCCGGGCTTCAGACGCGCGACGACGCTCACCTCTCCGGCGGGCGGTTCGGCGATGGACTCCGGCTCCGGTCCATCCGCCGCGGGCGGGACCCACCCGCGGTCGACCACGAAGATGCGCCCGTCGTCCGTGCGGAACGGAACGAGGACCTCGAAGGCCGAGGTGCCGCCGTGCGGGCGATTGCGGACGAGCACCTGATCGTCGGCGAGGTACTCGCCGGTCAGCGTCACCGGATGCCACTCGTCCGACGGATCGAGGTCGGATCCGGTCGGCACGAGCTGATCGAGGGGGACCGGTGCGGCGTCATAGTTGCGCTCGACGAGCGCGAGCTGCGAGCTGCGCTCCTCATTGCGGGTGAACTGCCAGTTCGAGAGGTAGGCGCACGCGATCGCGAAAGCGATCGCGACGGCGACGTAACCCGACCAGCGGAGGGCGGTTCTGCCTCTCATGACTCACCGGCTCCGCTCGTCGCGGCGACGAAGGGCTCGACGGTCACGGGGAAGTCGCGCGTGGCCACAAACTCGCGCAGGTACGCGACGTGATCGTCGCACGCCAGCCAGACCTTGCGGCGATCGGCGGTGTGGATCCGCGGATTGCGCCAGACCACCCGCCAGCGTGCCGACGCGCGACACCCGGCGCGGGAGCACTCGGTGTCGTTCACTCGGGACGGGATTCTCGGATCTCGATGACGGTCGGCTGCGCCGGCGCCTCGGCCGGACGTGCCGGCATGTCCGGCTTCTCGGGGAGGGCGGCGAGCGGCGAGACCGCCGCGGGTTCCCGCACGTCGTCGCCCACGTTCGCGATCACGACGGCGATGTACGGCAGCACCACCGCACCGACCGCGAACAGCGCGGTGTGCCAACCATAGGGCGTGATGACTGCCATGAGCACGAAGCACAGCACACGCACCGCCATCATGATGAAGTACTTCGTCATGCGGCGGGTCGAGTCGTCGCGCGGGGCTCGCGGGAGCGAGGTCGCCGACGGGGTGGCGGAGTGGTGCTTCACGGTGCATACAGGATACGCCCGCCGGATGCGGCATGGCCGGGATCAGAACGACGACGAGTAGCTGTTGTAGCTCTCCTGCTCGATCGCCCAGCCGACGAAAGAGGCGAAGGCGATGATGCCGATGATCGCGAGCGCCAGGCCGGCATAGCCGACGATGAGGCCCGCCAGCGCCATGCCCCGACCCTTCTCGCCCGTGCGCTTGATCTGCGACAGCGAGATGTGCCCCATCACGACACCGGCGATCGAGCCGATGACGGGGAGAATCCAGATGAAGCCCACGATCGAGGCGATCATCGAGACGATCGACAGGGTGTTGGTCTTCTGCTGCGGGAACCCGCCGCCGTATCCGTAGGCGGGCGGGGGGTAAGCGGCGGGCTGGTAGCCCTGCTGCGGCGGTGTCGCGTAGGGCGGCGCCGGCGGGGGGACCGGGGCGCCTGCACCCGGCTGCGCGGGTGCGGGGTACGGCTGCTGCGGCTGGGGCTGGTCGCTCACATCTGCTCCTCGTCGACGTCGGGCCGCCAGCTTATCGGTCGTCGGCGCGGCGGACGCTGACGCTAGGCTTGCGGGGTTCCCGCCGCAGACACAGGAGTTCCGTATGTCCACGTCCCGAGTCGTCCTCGTCACCGGAGGAAACCGCGGCATCGGCCGCGCCATCGCGGAGCGTTTCGTCGCCGACGGCCACCGTGTCGCCGTGACGGCGCGTTCGGGGGAGGGACCGGAGGGCGCCCTCACCGTGCGGGCGGACGTGACCGATGCGGCTTCGCTCGACGCGGCGTTCAGCCAGGTCGAGAACGAGCTCGGCCCGGTCGAGGTGGTCGTCGCGAACGCCGGCATCACGAAGGACACGCTCCTGCTGCGGATGAGCGAGGACGATTTCGACTCGGTGGTGGCGACGAATCTCGGCGGCGCGTTCCGCGTCGTCAAGCGGGCATCGAAGGGGATGCTGCGCGCCCGATTCGGTCGCGTCATCCTGATCTCGAGCGTCGTCGGGCTCTTCGGTTCGGCGGGTCAGATCAACTACTCGTCGTCGAAGGCCGCCCTCGTCGGCTTCGCGCGCTCGCTCACGCGCGAGCTGGGCGCTCGCGGCATCACCGCGAACGTCGTGGCGCCGGGCTTCATCGAGACCGACATGACCGCAGCGCTGCCGGAGGACACCCAGGCGGAGTACAAGCGGAGCATCCCCGCGGGCCGCTACGGTTCGTCGGCCGAGGTCGCAGGCGCCGTCGCGTGGCTCGCCTCGGACGACGCCGCGTACATCTCCGGCGCCGTCATCCCCGTCGACGGCGGCCTCGGCATGGGTCACTGACGCGCAGACCGTTCCAGCGCCGAGCAGAGTTCGCGAGCGAGCCGGTCGGGTTGTGAGAGCTGCGGCCAATGGCCGCTGCCGAGCGTGACGACCTCCACGTCGTCGAGCGAGGCGAATTCGCGCTCGAACGCCGGCCAGTCGGCGAGCATCCCGCGCAGCGCGGCCTCGTCGGCCGAGCCGGACAGCACGGTGACGGGCACGCGATACCGACGCTCGTCGGTGAGCTCGATCGCCGCGGTCGGCACGGAGCCCGGGACGGCATGAGTGCGCGCGGCCCACCGCGACCGGACGTCGTCGACGAGGTCGGCCACGTCCGGCTCGTCGAAGAAGTCCCACCCGGGGAAGGGGACGAGGCCGTCGATCACCGGGAACTCCGAGATGTCGGCTCCGGGCGGCGGGGGGAGGGTGTCGACGAACACCACCCGCGTGACGCGGTCGGGACGCCTGTCGGTGGCGCCCCACGCGACGTTGCCGCCACCGCTGTGGCCGACGATCGCCACCGGTCCGGGCGCGGCGTCGACCGCCTCGACGACCGCGGCGACCCAGTCCGGAAGAGTCACGTCTCGGGCGCTGAGCGGGTCGCCGACGCCGGGCAGGGTCAACGGGTGCGGGCGGTGACCGGCCGCGCGCAGAGCGGGGACCACGTCGTCCCACGACGACGCATCGAGCCAGAGGCCCGGGATGAGGATGACGTCCATGGCTCGACGGTAGTCCCGGTCGCCGACACCCGGCAGGGGGCGTCCGAGATGCGCCGCGCGGGCGTCAGGGCAGGAGGGGGACGAGTTCGCGGAGATCGATCGGCCCGACGACGAGGTCGGCCTGCCGCCTCACGGCCGGCTTGGCGTTGAAGGCGACGCCGAGGCCGGCGGCGGCCATCATGCGCAGATCGTTCGCACCGTCGCCGACCGCGATCGTCCGCGCGAGCGGGATGCCGCGCTCGGCGGCCCACCCGCGCAGCGAGGCGGCCTTGGCCTCGGCGTCGACGATGTCGCCGTCGACCGTGCCGTCGAGGACACGTCCGTCATGGCCGAGCCGATTCGCGCGCCAGACGTCGACGCCGAGCGCCGGCGCGATCTCGTCGAGGATCTCGTGGAAGCCGCCCGACACGACTGCGGCGACACCGCCGCGCTCGTGGATCGTCGCGATGAGCTCGCGCGCCCCCGGCGTCGGTTCCACGCGGGCGCGCACGCGGGCGAAGGCGTCGAGCGCGACGCCGGAGAGCTCGGCGACGCGCGATCGCAGACTCGCCGCGAAGTCGACTTCGCCGCGCATCGCCGCCTCGGTCGCCGCCGCCACCTCGGCGCCGCGGCCGGCCTCGTCGGCGATGAGCTCGATCACCTCGTTGCGGAGGAGGGTCGAGTCGGCGTCGAAGACGACCAGGAAACGCGCGTCGGGCATGACACCCACGCTAGCGGGCGCGCCGGTCAGCGCTCGACGCGGGCGTTCTTGCCCACGACGGTGATGCCGGTGTCGGTGACGGTGAAGCCGCGTGCCAGGTCTCGTTCGCGGTCGACGCCGACCGTCGCGCCGTCCTCGAGCACGACGTTCTTGTCGAGGATCGCGCGGTGCACACGTGCGCCGGCCCCGACGCTGACGTAGTCGAAGAGCACCGAGTCGGTGATCGTCGCCCCTCCGCCCGAGAGGGTCCAGGGACCCACGACGCTGCGTTCGAGATGCGTGCCCGACAGGACGGAGCCCAGCGACACGATCGAGTCGATCGCGTTCCCCATGCGCCCGACGCTGTCGCGCACGAACTTGGCCGGCGGAGAGTTGACGGCCTGCGAGTGGATCTGCCAGTCGGTGTTGTAGAGGTTGAAGATGGGCAGGGTCGAGATGAGGTCCATGTGGGCGTCGAAGAACGACTCGATCGTGCCGACGTCGCGCCAGTAGTTGCGGTCGCGCGGCGTCGACCCCGGCACGTCGTTGCGCTTGAAGTCGTACACCGCCGCCTCGCCGCGATCGACGAAGTAGGGGACGATGTCGCCGCCCATGTCGTGGTTCGACGTGGGGAGCTCGCCGTCGGCCTCGACGGCTTCGATCAGCGCGTCGGTGTCGAAGATGTAGTTCCCCATCGAGGCGAGGACCTCGTGCGGCGAGTCGGGCAGCCCGGTCGGGTCCTGCGGCTTCTCGAGGAAGGCGCGGATGCGGGTCTCGTCCGCCGGGTCGACGTCGATCACGCCGAACTGGTTGGCGAGGCCGATGGGCTGACGGATGCCGGCGACGGTGGCGCGGGCGCCCGAGGCGATGTGCGCGTCGAGCATCTGGCGGAAGTCCATGCGGTAGACGTGGTCGGCGCCGATGACGACGACTATGTCGGGCTTCTCATCGTTGATGAGGTTCAGGGACTGCAGGATCGCATCGGCCGACCCCGAGAACCAGCGCTTGCCGAGACGCTGCTGTGCCGGGACCGAGGCCACGTACGAGTCGAGGAGCGCCGACATCCGCCACGTCTGCGAGACGTGGCGGTCGAGGCTGTGCGACTTGTACTGGGTGAGGACGACGACCTGGCGCAGGCCCGAGTTGATGAGGTTCGAGATCGCGAAATCGATGAGACGGTACTGACCGCCGAAGGGAACGGCGGGCTTCGCGCGGTCGGCCGTCAACGGCATCAGGCGCTTTCCCTCGCCGCCGGCGAGAACGATTCCGAAGACCTTGGGCGCTGCTGGCATGGCACCACACTAGGCCCGCCGAACGCTCCTGTACTAGCGTTCGAGCCATGCGTGTAGACATCGTCTCGAAGGAGTACCCTCCCGCGATCTATGGGGGAGCGGGGGTGCACGTCACCGAGCTCGTCCGGGCCTTGCGCGAGAGCATCGAGGTGCAGGTGAGGGCCTTCGGCGACGACCGCGATGAGCCCGACACGACGTCGTACGGCACGCCCGCGGGCCTCGCCGACGCCAACGCCGCCCTGCAGACGCTGGGGACCGACCTCGAGATCGTGGGAGACGTCGCCGGCGCCGACGTCGTGCACAGTCACACCTGGTACGCGAACTTCGCGGGGCATCTCGCGTCGCTCCTGCACGGCATCCCGCACGTCATCACCGCGCACTCGCTCGAGCCGCTCCGGCCGTGGAAGGCGGAGCAGCTCGGCGGCGGCTACGCGGTGTCGAGCTACATCGAGAAGACCGCCTACGAGAACGCGGCGGCCATCGTCGCCGTCAGCGACGGGATGCGCCGCGACATCCTGCGCAGCTACCCGAAGCTCGACCCCGGCAAGGTGTCGGTCATCTACAACGGCATCGACGTCGAGACGTGGCGTCCGGTCGAGGACCCCGACGTGCTCGAGCGCCACGGCATCGATCCCGCGCGTCCGTCCGTCGTCTTCGTGGGACGGATCACGCGGCAGAAGGGGCTGCCGTACTTCCTCCGCGCGGCGCGGCTCCTCCCCGCCGACGTGCAGGTCGTCCTCTGCGCGGGCGCGCCCGACACCCCCGAGATCATGGCGGAGGTGCAGGGTCTCGTCCGCGAGCTGCAGGCCGAGCGTTCGGGCGTCGTGTGGATCGAGGAGTTCCTGCAGCGCGACGAGCTGTGTGCGATCCTCACCTCGGCGACCACCTTCGTCTGCCCCTCGGTCTACGAGCCGCTCGGCATCGTCAACCTCGAGGCGATGGCCTGCGGCGCGGCGGTCGTGGGCACCGCCACCGGTGGCATCCCGGAGGTCGTCGTCGACGGCGTGACGGGACGTCTGGTCCCCATCGAGCAGTCGGACGACGGCACCGGAACGCCGCTCGACCCCGAGAAGTTCGTGGCCGATCTCGCGGCGACGCTCACCGAGGTCGTGTCCGATCCCGAGACCGCGCGTCGCTACGGTGCAGCCGGGCGCGAACGGGCCGCGAGCGCGTTCAGCTGGCGTGCCATCGCCGATGAGACGGCGGCGCTGTACGCCAGCGTCGCCGGGCACGGCCGCTAGGCTGACAGCATGCCGCAGGTTCTGGAGTTCTCCGACGTCGTCGTCCGCCGAAACGCCCGGAACATCGTCGACCGGGTCGACTGGTCCGTCACCGACGACCAGCGCTGGGTGGTCCTCGGACCCAACGGTGCGGGCAAGACGACGGTCCTGCAGCTCGCCGCGAGCCTGCTGCACCCCACGTCCGGCTCCGTCGGCATCCTGGGGGAGCGGCTGGGGCGTACGGACGTGTTCGAGCTCCGCCCGCGCATCGGGTTCGCGTCGTCCGCGATGGCCCGTCGGATCCCCGCCGAGGAGACCGTGCTCGACGTCGTCCTGACCGCCGCCTACGCGGTCGTCGGCCGCTGGCGCGAGGACTACGAGGACATCGACGAGCGCCGCGCGATGCGGGTGCTCGCCGAGTGGAAGCTCGAGGGGCTCGCGGAGCGCACGTTCGGCACGCTGTCGGACGGTGAGCAGAAGCGGGTCCAGATCGCGCGCGCCGTCATGACGGACCCGGAGCTGCTGCTCCTGGACGAGCCGACAGCGAGCCTGGATCTCGGAGCCCGGGAAGAGCTGCTCGCGCTGCTCGGCGGTTACGCTCAGGCGCCCACGACGCCCGCGATGATCATGGTCACGCATCACGTCGAGGAGATCCCGGTCGGCTTCACGCACGTGCTGCTGCTGCGCGAGGGCCGTGTCGTGGCCGCCGGGCCCCTAGCGCAGACGCTCACGGCCGAGAGTCTCACCGAGACGTTCGGCATGCCGATCACCCTCACGGAGGACGCCGGTCGCTACGCGGCTCGGGCGGCATCCTGAACCTGATAAGATCGCTCCTTGGTGCAGACGCGCCACAGACTTCCCTCGCCCTGGCAAAATCCAGGGCACCACGTAAGGAATCCCATGAAGACTGACATCCACCCCGAGTACCGTGCCGTCGTTTTCCGCGACCTTGGCTCCGGCGACACCTTCCTGACCCGTTCGACGGTCTCGAGCGACAAGACGATCGAGCTGGACGGCGAGACCTACCCGGTCATCGACGTCGAGATCTCGTCGGCCTCGCACCCGTTCTACACGGGCAAGCAGCGCATCATGGACTCGGCCGGCCGCGTCGAGAAGTTCAACCAGCGCTTCAAGAACTTCGGCTCCAAGTAAGCCGTTCTTCGATCAGGGCCCCGCTTCGGCGGGGCCTTCGTCGTTGCGCCGTGCGGGACGTCAGGGCTTGACGATCGGGATGGCGGCCGTCTCGACGGCGACTTTCCGACGGTGCAGCGCGCGCTGCTCCGGCAGGGAGATGTCGAAGACGACGGCGAGGAGCCGGATGACGGTCGTGACGGCGATGCCCACGACGGCCGCGACGACGATCGGTGCACCCAGCGACGCCGCTCCCGCGAGCACGGCGCATCCGGCGGCGGCCGCGACCGCGTAGAGCGAGCCGACATGCATGATCGCGACCGGCAGGCCGAGGATGACGTCCCGCAGCATGCTGCCGCCCACCGCGGCACACGACCCGATGAAGATCGCCGGCACCACGGGCACGCCCAGGACGAGCGCCTTGCTCGTGCCGAAGGCGCCGAAGAGGCCGATCACGACCGCGTCGAGGCCGATGATGACGGCATTCAGCCGCTGGAACAGGTTCGACAGCAGCATGCCGATGAGAGCGGCCGTGGTCGCGGTGATGAGGTACCAGTTGCTCTGCAGGGTCACCGGCGGCAGTCCGAGCAGCAGGTCGCGGATGAGTCCGCCGCCCATGCCGATGAGGATGCCGATGATGACGACCCCCAACGGATCGAGCCGTCGCTTGCCGACGAATCCGGAGGCGAAGAGCGCGCCCTGGACGCCGCCGAGTCCGACCGCGGTCAGGTCCGCCCAGAGGGGGATCACGAACTGAGACTGCGTCACGGGTCCATTGTCGTCGGTCGGCGGGATAATCGATGCGTGCCCACCTACCGCGACGAGGTCGTGATCCTGCGAACCCACAAGCTGGGCGAGGCGGATCGCATCGTGACGATGCTCAGTCGTCGTCACGGCAAGCTCCGAGGCGTCGCGAAGGGCGTCCGTCGCACGTCGTCCCGGTTCGGCGCGCGCCTCGAGCCCTTCATGGTCGCCGACGTGCAGATGTACAAAGGGCGCAGCCTCGACATCGTGCAGCAGGCCGAGTCGCTCGGCTCCTACGGCGCCGACATCGCGACCGATTACGACCGCTACACCTCGGCGTCGGCGATGGTCGAGGCCGCCGATCGCCTCAACGAGGCCGAGACCACCCCGCAGCAGTACCTGCTGCTCGTGGGCGGGCTGCGCGCGCTCGCCCGCGGCGACCACGACAGCCGCGCCGTGCTCGACTCGTACCTGCTGCGTGCGATGGCGCTCTCCGGATGGGCGCCGTCGCTCGATGCCTGCGCCCGCTGCGGCCGACCCGGACCGCACGACGGATTCGTCGCGCCGCTCGGGGGATCGGTCTGCAACGCATGCGCCCCGGCCGGCTCGGCCCGCATCGCTCCCGAGACCGGAGTGCGTCTGCGCGCGCTGATCGCCGGCGAGTGGGAGACCGTCGACGCTGCGAGCCCCGGCACCGCGAACGCGGCGTCCGGGCTCATCGCGGCCTACGCGCAGTGGCATCTCGAGCGCGGCATCCGTTCGCTCGGTCACATCGGCGCGGCACGCTGAACGCTGTGATGGCGCGCGGTTCGACGGCCTAGGCTCGAACCGATGAGTCCCCAGCCGTACACGCACCGCGACGCGGTTCCCTATCGCCCCCTCGACTGGACCGGGGTGCACCCGCCGACGTTCCCGCGAGGCGGGGTGCCGAACCACGTCGCGATCGTGATGGACGGCAATGGTCGGTGGGCGAACCGCCGCGGCCTCACGCGTATCGAGGGGCACCGTGCGGGCGAGGAGGTCCTGCTCGACGTCGTGGCCGGGGCGATCCAGGCGGGGGTCAAGCATCTGAGCGTCTACGCGTTCTCGACCGAGAACTGGTCGCGTTCTCCCGACGAGGTCCGTTTCCTCATGGGCTACAACCGCGATGTGCTGCACCGGCGTCGCGATCAGCTCAACGAGTGGGGTGTGCGCGTCCGCTGGGCCGGGCGCAAGCCGCGCCTGTGGGGTTCGGTCATCTCGGAGCTTCAGTTCGCCGAGCAGCTCACGCGGGGCAACGACACGCTGACCCTGACGATGTGCGTCAACTACGGGGGACGTCACGAGATCATCGACGCGATGCGGGCGATGGGCGAGCAGATCGCGGCGGGCAGGATGAAGCCGTCGGCCATCACCGAGAAGGTGCTACGACGTCACCTGTACGTGCCCGACATGCCGGATGTCGACCTGTTCATCCGTTCGAGCGGCGAACAGCGCACGTCGAACTTCCTGCTGTGGGAGGCCGCCTACGCCGAGATGGTGTTCCTCGACACCCTGTGGCCCGACTTCTCGCGCACCGACCTGTGGGGGGCGATCCAGCTGTACCTCTCGCGGGACCGCCGATTCGGCGGAGCGATCGACGCGCCCACGGCCTGAGCGGCGGGAATACCTCGCGGCGACGCGGACGTTGCACCGGGTGTGACGGACGCAATCAAGATCGACGTGTGGAGCGACATCGCCTGCCCGTGGTGCTACATCGGCAAGCGCAACCTCGAGTCGGGCCTCGCGGCGACGGCGGACGACGACGACGCCCCGCGCGTCGAGGTGACGTTCCACTCGTTCGAGCTGTCGCCCGACACCCCCGTCGACTTCGAGGGCGACGAGCTCGACTTCCTGTCGACCCATAAGGGCATGCCCCGCGAGCAGGTGCAGCAGATGCTCGAGAACGTCACCGGCGTCGCGAAGGACGCCGGACTCGACTACCACTTCGACATCCTCAAGCACACCAACACCGTCAAGGCCCATGAGCTGCTCCACGCAGCCAAGGAGCAGGGACGCCAGCACGAGATGGCCGAACGTCTCATGGCGGCCTACTTCACCGAGGGCCGGCACGTGGGTCGCATCGACGACCTGGTGGAGCTCGCGGCGGAGGTCGGTCTCGACCCCGACGCGACGCGCTCCGCGCTCGAGTCGGGCGAGCACCTCGCAGCGGTGCGCGCCGATCAGGACCAGGCTCGCGCCTACGGCATCAACGGCGTGCCGTTCTTCGTCATCGACGGTCGCTACGGCGTGTCCGGCGCTCAGCCCGCCGAAGCGTTCGCCCAGATCGCCCGCCAGGTCTGGGCCGAGCGCAGCTCCGTCGAGGCCGCGGGCTGACGCGACGTCGTCAGCGAGGCAGATTCGCCTCGATCACCGAGACGATCTCGGGAGCGTCCGGCTTGGTCTGCGGGCGGAAGCGGTGGACGTCGCCGTCCGGGGTGACGACGAACTTCTCGAAGTTCCACATGACCGGTCCTCGCGCGCCCTCGGCGTTGCGGATCTTCTTGAGCGCCTTGTAGAGCGGAGCCGCGTGCGAGCCGTTCACCCGGATCTTGTCCATCACGGGGAAGCTGACGCCCCACGTCATCGCGCAGTAGTCGAGGATCTCGTCGATCGTCCCCGGCTCCTGGCCCATGAACTGGTTGCAGGGGAAGCCCACGACCTGCAGGCCCCGCTCGCCGTAGGTGCGCTGCAACTGCTCGAGCTGCTCGTACTGCGGGGTGAGACCGCACTTGGATGCGACGTTGACGACGAGCAGGACACCGTCGCCGAGGTCGCCGAGCGTGGTCGCGCTGCCGTCTGCTGCGGAGAACGGGATCGATCGGATGTCGGTGGTCGCTTCGGTCACGTCCCCAGGCTACGCCCGGCCGCCTTCCGGTCGTCGTCCTTCTGGGAGAATGGTCGGGTGAGTACCGTCCTGTCCGCCTCCCCGCCCCTGCGGATCGGCCCGATCGCCCTGGACACCCCCGTCGTCCTCGCTCCCATGGCGGGGATCACGAACACCGCGTTCCGGCGTCTGTGCCGCGAGTACGGAGCCGGGCTGTACGTGAGCGAGATGATCACGACGCGCGCGCTGGTCGAGCGCAACGCGACGACGATGCGTCTGATCACGCACCATGAGTCCGAGAAGCCGCGATCCATCCAGCTGTACGGCGTCGACCCCGCGACCACCGAGGCGGCCGTCCGCCTCCTCGTCGAGGAGGACCGCGCCGACCACATCGACCTGAACTTCGGCTGCCCCGTGCCCAAGGTGACGCGCAAGGGCGGGGGAGCGGCCCTGCCCTGGAAGCTCGACCTCTTCCGCGACATCGTCACCCGCGCCGCGCGGGCGGCGGGTGACGTCCCCCTCACCGTCAAGATGCGGAAGGGCATCGACTCCGACCACCTCACCTATCTCGACGCCGGGCGCATCGCCGAGGACGCGGGAGTGTCCGCCGTCGCCCTCCACGCCCGGACCGCGGCGGAGTTCTACTCGGGTCACGCCGACTGGTCGGCGATCGCCGCTCTCAAAGAGGCCGTGACGAGCGTGCCGGTGCTCGGCAACGGCGACATCTGGTCGGCTGACGACGCGGTGCGGATGATGGCCGAGACCGGCTGCGACGGAGTCGTCGTCGGCCGTGGGTGCCTCGGACGCCCGTGGCTGTTCGGCGATCTCGCCCGCGCACTCGGCGAGCCCGGTTCCGCCGGCCCGGAGGTCGACGCCACCCTCGGTTTCGTCGCGCAGGCGTTCCGCCGGCACGCGGAGCTGCTCGTGGAGTTCTTCGAGGACGAGGGGCGCGGGTGTCGCGACATCCGCAAGCACGTCGCCTGGTACTTCAAGGGCTATCCGGTGGGCGGCGACACCCGGGCGCGTCTGGCCACCGCCTCGAGCCTCGCCGAGATCGACGAGATCTTCGCGACCCTCGATATGTCAGCCCCGTACCCCGGTGCGGCGGCCGAAGGGCAGCGCGGCCGTGCGGGCACGCCGAAGCGGCCCGCACTCCCCGATCGCTGGCTCGAGTCGCGCGACGTCGACGCGGCGGAGTCGTCGGCCATCGCCGCAGCGGAGATCGAGAACAGTGGGGGCTGAGATCACGAGCGGTGTCGGCGTCTCGGCGGGACGGCCCACCGGCTACGCCGACCACGACGCCGCCCGCTTCCACCACGAGGAGCACCGCTCGCACCGCGACAGCTTTGCCCGCGACCGTGCGCGTGTGCTGCATTCCGGCGCCCTGCGCCGTCTCGCCGCGAAGACGCAGGTGCTGAGCCCCGCGAGCCCCGCCGACTTCGCCCGCAACCGGCTGACGCACTCGCTCGAGGTCGCACAGGTCGGGCGCGAGCTCGCGATCGCCCTGGAACTCTCGCCCGATGTCGTCGACACGGCGTGCCTGTGCCACGACCTGGGCCACCCGCCGTTCGGTCACAACGGTGAGCGGGCACTCAACGACTGGGCCGAGGACATCGGGGGGTTCGAGGGCAACGCGCAATCGCTGCGCATCCTCTCGCGGCTCGAGCCGAAGGTCGTCGACGCGTTCGGTCAGAGCGCGGGTCTGAATCTCACGCGCGCGAGTCTCGACGCGACGTGCAAGTACCCCTGGACCGTCGAGCACGCCATTCCCGACCCCGGTGGGCGCCAGAAGTTCGGCGTCTACCCCGAGGACGAGGCGGTGTTCCGGTGGATGCGCGAGGGCGCGCCGGGCCGGCTGCGATGCATCGAGGCGGAGGTCATGGACCTCTCCGACGACATCGCCTACTCCGTGCACGACTTCGAGGACGCCGTGCTGAACGGCTACCTCGACCCCGCGCGTCTCGCCGACCCGAGGGAGCGCGAGGCGCTGCTGACCGCCATCCAGAGCTGGGTCGGGTACGGGTTCACGAAGGACGAGCTCGGCGACGCGCTCTACCGCCTCACCCGCCTGCCCGAATGGCTCACGTCGTACGACGGCTCGCGGTCCGCCATGGCGCGCCTGAAGAACCTCACGTCGGACCTCATCGGACGTTTCGCTCGCGCCGCCACGGCGGCGACCCGCGAGCACTACGACATCCCCGTTCTGACGCGTTTCCGCGGCCGCGTCATCGTCCCGCGCGTGATCGAGGTCGAGATGGCGGTGCTCAAGGGCGTCATCGGCGCCTTCGTGGTATCGATCGAGGGGCGGAAGGGTCTCTACAAGGAGCAGCGCCGCGTGCTGCGGCGTCTCGCGGACGCGCTGTGGGACCGCCCCGAGCACCTCGACGCGCTGCACGCCGAGGACTTCGCGGCGGCCGTGACGGATGCCGCTCGTCGTCGTGTCATCGTCGATCAGGTGGCGACGCTGACCGACCGGTTCGCCATCGAGTGGCACGGACGCCTGGTGGGTCCGGTCGACCTGCGCGAACTCGGGCTGTGGTCGTCCGACCCCCGGGCCACCGCGCCGAGCCATTTCGCGCTGCCCGAGCCCATCGAAGGGCTCTGATGGCGCGGATCCGACAGACCGACATCGAAGAGGTCAAGGCACGCATCAACATCGGCGACATCGTCGGCGAGCGTGTCGCGTTGAAGACGGCCGGCGTCGGGTCGCTCAAGGGCCTCTGCCCGTTCCACGACGAGCGCAGCCCGAGCTTCCATGTCCGCCCGCAGGTCGGGTACTACCACTGCTTCGGATGCGGCGAGTCGGGCGACGTCTACTCGTTCCTGCGCGCGATGGACCACCTGTCGTTCACGGAGGCGGTCGAGCGCCTCGCGGCGCGGATCGGCTACCAGCTGCACTACGAGGACGGGGCGGCCGCCCCCGAGACGAGCGGCCGGTCGCGCCTGTACGCCGCCCACACCGCTGCGGCGGAGTTCTATCGCTCGCAGCTGTCGTCCCCCGACGCGCAGGCCGCCCGTCAGTTCCTCGGCGAGCGGGGCTTCGACGCGGGGGCGGCGGCGCACTTCGGTGTCGGCTACGCACCCCAGGGGTGGTCGGCGCTGCGCGATGCGCTGCGCTCGCAGGGCTTCACCGACGAGGAGCTGCTCACGGGGGGACTGGTCTCCAAGGGCCAGCGCGGGGTGTACGACCGCTTCCGCGGGCGCGTGGTCTGGCCCATCCGCGACGTCGCCGGGCAGACGATCGGCTTCGGCGCCCGGCGGCTCTACGACGACGATCAAGGCCCGAAGTACCTGAATACGCCGGAGTCGCCGATCTACAAGAAGGCGCAGGTGCTATACGGGCTCGACCTCGCCAAGAAGTCGATCTCGCGCGAGCACCGCGTGGTCGTCGTCGAGGGGTACACCGACGTCATGGCCTGTCACCTCGCCGGTGTCACCGGCGCGATCGCGTCGTGCGGCACCGCCTTCGGCTCCGACCACATCACCGTCCTCCGGCGGGTGATGGGCGACAGCGAGGGGAGCTCGGGCGAGGTCGTCTTCACCTTCGATCCGGATGCTGCCGGCCAGAAGGCCGCGCTGCGCGCTTTCGGCGACGAGAAGCGCTTCGCCGCTCAGACGTACGTCGCGGTCGCGCCCGACGGCTACGACCCCTGCGACCTCCGGCTGAACCGAGGCGATGCCGCCGTCCGTGCTCTGGTCGAGGCGAAGGCCCCGATGTTCGAGTTCGTCATGGACCAGCGGCTGTCGACCTTCGACCTGTCGACGGTGGAGGGCCGTATCGGGGCCTTGCGCGCGGCGGCGCCGATCGTCGCCGACATCCGCGATGCCGCGTTGCGGCCGGGGTACACCCGCGTGCTCGCCGGCAAGCTCGGGCTCGACCTCGCCGAGGTGCAGCCCGAGGTCGAGCGCGCGGCACGTCGTTCGGCGGCCCCTGCGGGCCCGGCCGAGCGCGGACGCGGGGAGACGTCGCCCACCACCGGCGGTGGTGTTCCGGGCGGGGGCGCGCCGTCGACCGACTCCGCCCCGGCGTCGGTCCGGGTGACTCTCGCATCGCTGCCGCCGGCCCTCGAGCTCGAGAAGCGCGCCCTGATGGGGGTGCTGCAGTACGGGCACCTCCTCGACAAGCAGGCGGTCGACATCGCCCTGGGGCTCCCGATGCCGCATCCCGCGCTCGAGGCGGTGCGTCAGGCGGTGTCGATGCAATCCGACATGACCCGGCCCGGCTGGACCTCCGCCGCCGTCGACGCGACGCGCGAGCCGTACCGCACGCTCGCCATCGAGCTGTTGACGGCGGACTTCCCCGCGGGCACGGAGCGCATCGCTCAGACGACCGCGATGGAGTCGCTGCGCAAGCTGCGGCAGCGAGCGCTCGAGCGCGAGAAGGCGGAGCTCCGGAGTGCGCAGCAGCGGTTGGAGCCCGGCTCGCCCGATTTCCGGTCGATCGGTGTCGCCATCCGCGATCTCGATCTGCGCCTCCGCCAGCTCATGGAAGCCGAATAGGCACGGTCTCGTCCGAGTAGCGGTCGAGGGACGAAACAGGCAGGATGAAGCGCATGTCTCGACGCCCCGACGCGGAAATCGCGGTCCGCTGCGACGATCTCTCGATCGCGCGGACGGGCGACTCCGATCGCGTGGTCGAGGGGGTCAGCCTGACGGTCCGGGCCGGCGAAGCGCTCGCGGTCATGGGCGCGACCGGGTCGGGCAAGTCGACCCTGCTCGCCGTCCTCGCGGGCACGGCGCCGTCCGACGTGGGCGTCGTGGGCGGCTCCGCCGAGGTCGCGGGGCTGTCGGTGCGCAAGGGCGGTCGTTCCCGTCGCATGCTCACGTACTACGCGGGCCACATGCCGCAGGCGGCGGGTGCTGCCCTGCCGGCCCGCCTCACCGTCTCGGAGGTCATCGCCGAGCCCATCACGGCGCGCGATCGGCGGGTGAGCCAGCGAGCGCTGTCGCTGCGCGTCGCGTCGCTCCTCGACGAGTTGCACCTGCCGCTCGGGGTCGCCTCGCAGTATCCGTACGAGCTCAGCGCAGGCATGCGCCAGCGCGTCGCGCTCGCACGTGCGCTCGTCCTCGACCCGAAGATCTTCATCGGCGACGACCCCTACGCGAACCTCGACATCGAGGTGCGGATAGCGGCGCGCGAGGCGTTGCTCTCTCGCCGCGACGACACGGGCATGGCGATCGTGATCGCGACGAACGACGCGGAGACCGCGGACGAGCTGGACGCCGCCGCGCTCGTTCTGCACGCCGGTCGCCCGGTGGGGTACGGGCAGAGTGCGTCGGATGTCGTCTGGACGCCGGATGGCCGCTCGCGCGCGTCGTGAGCGGTGCGACCCGCCCGGCACGCATCCCGTGTCGTGAGCACCCCCCGAGCTTTGCTAATATGGACGGGTTGCCCAGCGCGAGCGGGTGACTGATCCTCGGTAGCTCAATTGGCAGAGCAATCGGCTGTTAACCGATAGGTTCTTGGTTCGAGTCCAAGCCGGGGAGCGAGAGACCCGCGTTATCTACCGCGGCTCTCACCTAAGGCCCGGGCTTCCACCCCGGGCCTTTTTCCTGCCCGGGCCGCGCGGTGCCCGAGCCGCTCGGGGTGCACGGCGGGGAGTCGCTCAGCCGAAGACGTGCAACCCGAGGCCGGCACTCAGCTCCGCCGCCGCGATGCGACCGCGAACGCTCGTCCCCTGCTCGTCGAGCGGCGGGCTGACCAGTGCCGCCCCGAGGGAGCCGGGTGCCGACAGCACGATGGCACCCGACACGCTGGACTTCGCGGGCACCCCGACGGCGCGCATCCACCGGCCGGAGCCGTCGTAGACACCGCACGTCGCCATCACCGCGACCGTGTCGCGCGCGATCTCCGCAGACACCACGCGCTCGCCGGTGACCGGGTTCACACCGCCGAGGGCCAGGGTCGCGCCCATCACGGCGAGGGTCTCGGCGTCCACCAGGACGGCGCAGGCGCTCGCGTACACGGCGACGGCGTCGTCGGCGGAGACGGCGAGGGTGCCCTCCGCTCGCATCAGATGGGCCAGGGCGTGGTTGCGGTCGCCGAGCAGATGCTCGCTGCGCGCGACGGCGTCGTCGATGTCGAGCCGGCGCCCCGCGAAGCGCGACAGACCCGTCAGGATGCGGTCGGTCCGCGCGTCGGGGCTTCCTCCCTGCACGAGGGCGCAGGTGAGGATCGCGCCGGCGTTGACCATCGGATTCGGCGGGCGACCGGTGTCGCTCTCGAGCTTGATCGCGTCGAAGGCCTCACCCGTCGGTTCGATGCCGACCCGCTCGAGCGCTCGGCCATCGGTGTCGGCGAGAGCGAGCGCGAACAGGAAGGGCTTCACCGCCGACTGGATGCTGAACGGGGTGCGGCCACCGGACGTGGAACGTACCGAACCGTCGGGGAGTGCGAGCGCGATGGCGCACAGCTCGGGGTCGGCGTCGGCGAGCTGCGGGATGCTGGTCGCCCGCTCACCGGCGCGTTCGGGCAGGACGCGCTCGCGCAGCGCATCGATGTCGTACCCTCGCGGGTCGATGGCGGTGCCCACGGAGTCTCAGGCGTCCAGGTCGTCGACGCCGGGCATCCACGCGCTCCCCGGCCGGCCCCACCCGCGCTTGCGAGCGATCTTCTGCGTCGTCTTCCAGTCGGAGTCGTCGAGCCGGTCGATGTACAGGATGCCGTCGAGGTGATCGAACTCGTGCTGCATGATGCGAGCGCGCCACCCGTCGACACGGATCTCGACGGGGGAGCCCTCGAGATCCGTTCCCGTTACCAGAACCTCCTCCGACCGCCGCAGCGGGAACCGTTCGCCGGGAAACGACAGGCACCCCTCGGACTCCTCGTCGGGGTCGGGGGCTCCCGGCTCGAGCGGCCGGATCCAGAGCTCCGGATTGATGATCTCGCCGCGCCACGGCGCGCCGTCGTCGTCCTGGTACGTGTACACATAGATGCGCAGGCCCACGCCGACCTGCGGGGCGGCCAGCCCGACGCCGGGAGCGGCATCCATCGTCTCGTACATGTCCGCCACGAGCCGGCGGACCTCGTCCGTGATCTCGGTGACGGGCTCGGCGGGGGCGTGCAGCACGGGGTCGCCCATGATGCGAATCGGAAGAACGGGCACGTTGCGAGCCTAATCGAGCCTGCTTCGCCGTTATGGTCGAGAGGTGATTCCGTTTGTCGCGTCCCTCGATGACGTCACCGATCAGCTGATCGGCGTCTTCCGCGAACCCAGGATCCTCATCGGCATCCCGCTGGCACTGCTCGGCGCCGTGTTCATGTCGTTCGGCGCGCTGTACCAGCACCGCGGAGTGCAGAAGGTCGAACGTCTCACCAACTCGTCGGGGAGCGCAGGCCTGAGCGGCGCTCAGCTCAAGAGCCTCCTCGCGCGCCCGTCCTGGGTCGCCGGCACCGTGATGCTCGGCCTCGCCATCGTGTGCCAGCTCGCGGCGCTCACCTTCGCGCCGCTCATCCTCGTGCAGCCGCTCGGCGCGATCTCGCTCGTGATCACGACACTCCTCAACACACGCATCACGGGAGTCAAGCCCACGCGGCGCTCGGTCCGCTCCATCATCCTGTGCGTCGGCGGCATCCTCGCCTTCGTCACCGTCGCGGCGCTGGTCGCGACGGAGGAGCCCATCGACGAGGGGCAGCTGATCACGATCCTCGCCCTCCTGGCGGGCGTCCTCGTCATCTCGGGGGGTGTGTGGCTGCTCGTCCGCAAGGGGGCCAAGCCGCTCTTCTACATCGCTGCGTCGGGCATCATCTACGGCTTCGTCGCGACGCTCGCCAAGGTCGTCATCTCGCGCATCCAGAACGGCGACTTCGAGTGGCTGACGCTGCTCTGCCTCGTCGGGCTCATCGCCGCGACGGCTGTGGGCGCGTACTTCGTGCAGACGGCGTACTCCGTCGGACCGCCCGACCTCGTCATCGCCGGGCTGACCGTCATCGACCCGATCGTCGCCGTGATCATCGGCATCGCCATCCTCCGTGAGGCGGCGACCGCTCCGTGGCCGGCGTTCGTCGGATTCGTCGTGGCCGGTGCGGTCGCGGTCTACGGTGTCACGTCGCTCGCGCGCAACCACCCGCAGGTCATCCTCGACAGCCAGCAGCTGCCGATACCGCGGGGGAGCAAGGGCCGCCCGATCGACGACTGAGCCCCACGCGCGGCCGGCGGACGCCGCGCGATAGGCTCGTCATCGCAGGGGGCGGTGGCCAAGCTGGTCAAGGCAGCGGGCTCATAACCCGACGATCGTGGGTTCAAGTCCCACCCGCCCTACACGACGAATGGCCGCCCGCGGGCGGCCATTCGCGCAGGTCCGGGCGCCGCGGTCACGGGTGCGTGAGGGCGGGCTCCTCGGGCAGGTCGGGGTCGTCGTCCGACCCGGCCAGGTCGGTCTCCGCGAGAGCAGCGTCGGTCTTTACTTCGTCGCTCACGGCATCGGTGGGGGCACCGTCATCGGCGTGGGCGTCGTCGGCATCGCGGTGGTGGGGAGTGCTGTCGGTCATGATGCATCCTTTCGTCCCCGCCCACGATGGCCGTCTCCGCAGGCGCGCATAACCCGCTTGACAGCGGCTCGGATGCGAAACCGTGACACGCTTGTGATTCTTCAGCTTCGTAGGCGATAATCGACGCCATAACCGAACAATCGCCGGCATCCGGTCACAGGTCGTAGGGGAAGACGTACCTGATGAAACGGAGAAGTCATGGCGACACCACAAGCGCGTGGAGTGATCTTCATCCACTCCGCGCCGCGCGCGTTGTGCCCGCACCTCGAGTGGGCGGCAGGACGCGCTCTCGGACGCGCCGTCAGCTTCGACTGGGACGACCAGCCGGTGCTCGACGGCAGCCGCCGCGCGGAGTTCTACTGGGAGGGCCCGGCGGGTACGGGCGCAGCCCTCGCGACCGCCATCCGCGGGTGGGAGCACCTTCGCTTCGAGGTCTCCGAAGACCCGACGCCGCGAAGCGACGGCGGGCGGTGGATGCACACCCCGAGTCTCGGCATCCATTACGCGCAGACGGATGCCTCCGGCAACGTCGTCATCGCCGAGGATCGCATCCGATACGCGATGGAGATCGCGGCGGGCGATGTGCGCGAGCTGCAGCGCGAGCTCGACGTCGCGTTGGGCGCGGCCTGGGACGAGGAGCTCGAGCCGTTCCGCCACGCGGGTGATGACGCCGCAGTGGTCTGGCTGCACAAGGTGGGCTGACGCCGCCACCGCACTGGCCTCAGCCGATGCGTGCGTCCGTACCGGACCCCGGTGGCGCGATCCCGGGGGACGAGAGCACGTAGGCACCGGCTGACCGAAGAAAGAACAGAACCCCCGGGGACGTCCCCGGGGGTTCCTTCGTGCCGCGTGCGTCGATCAGGCCGATCGGAACGCCACGACGGCGTTGTGGCCGCCGAAACCGAACGAGTTGCTGATGGCGAGCAGGTCGCCCTCGCCGAGGCTCTGCGTCTCGCCCGACACCCGGAACGGGACAGCGGGGTCCTGCTCGGTGATGTTGATGGTCGGCGGCGCGATGCGCTCGCGGAGCGCCAGGATCGTGAAGATCGCCTCGAGCGCTCCGGTGCCGCCGAGCAGGTGACCGGTGGACGCCTTCGTCGCCGAGACCGGGATCTCGTCGACCCGGTCGCCGAAGACGCTGCGCAGCGCCTGGTACTCGTTCGGGTCGCCCACCGGCGTCGACGTGGCGTGCGCGTTGATGTGCGCGACCTCGTCGGGAGAGGCGTCGGCCTGCTCGAGCGCTGCGCGGACGGCGCGGGAGGCACCCGCGCCCTCGGGATCGTTCGCGGTGATGTGGTACGAGTCTGCGGTGACGCCGCCGCCGACGGCGTAGGCGTAGATCTTGGCGCCGCGAGCCCGAGCGTGCTCCTCCGTCTCGAGGATGAGCACACCCGCACCCTCGCCCATGACGAAGCCGTCGCGGTCGACGCTCGTCGGACGCGATGCGGTCGCGGGGTCGTCGTTTCGACGCGACAGCGCCTGCATCGACGCGAACGACGCCATCGTGATGGGGTGGATGGCCGATTCGGTGCCGCCCGCGATGACGATGTCGGCCAGGCCGTCCTGCAGGTGCTCGATCGCGTTGACGATCGACTCGGTGCTCGACGCGCACGCGCTGGCCACGGTGCGCGCGAACGCCCGGGCGCGGAAGTGCAGCGAGAGGTTGCCGGCGGCCGCGTTGGGCATGAGCATCGGCACCGTCATCGGGAGCACCCGGCGCGGACCCTTCTCGCGCAGGGTGTCCCACGCGTCGAGGAGCGTCCACACGCCGCCGATGCCGGTCGCGAAGTCGACGCCGAGGCGCTCGGGGTCGACATCGGGGCTGCCGGCATCCGCCCAGGCCTCCATCGCGGCGACCATCGCGAACTGCGAGGCCGGATCGAGGCGCTTGGCGACGGGACGCTCGAGCACGCTCTCGGGACGCACGATCGCCTCAGCGGCGAAGTGGACCGGGATCTGATACTTCTCGATCCACTCGTGCTCGAGTGTGCGGGAGCCGGATCGGCCGGCCAGCAGGCCCTCCCAGCTCTCGGGCGCCGTGCCGCCCAGGGGCGATGACGCGCCGATGCCGGTGACGACGATACGCGGGGTGCTCATGGATCTCCTCGGTGGAACCCCGGCGGGGGCGTGCGCCCCCGCCGGTGCGGGTTACGCCTGGTTGGACGTGATGTAGGTGACGGCGTCGCCGACGGTCTTGAGGTTCTTGACCTCTTCGTCGGGGATGGTGACGCTGAACTTCTCCTCGGCGTTGACGACGATCGTCATCATCGAGATGGAGTCGATGTCGAGGTCGTCGGTGAACGACTTCTCCAGGGCGACCTCGTCGGCCGAGATGCCGGTCTCGTCGGTGATGAGCTCGGCGAGTCCTGCGAGGACCTCGTCGTTGCTGAATGCCATGGGATTCTCCTTGTTATCTCTGGACCGACCCGGACGCGGGCCGCTGTTCAGTCTAGGTGCGGGGGCTCGCCGGATCAGGGAAGGACGACGACCTGCGCGCCGAACACGAGACCGGCACCGAAGCCGATCTGCAGGGCGAGGCCGCCGCTGAGCTCGGGCTGCTCCTCGAGCAGGCGGTGGGTCGCGAGCGGGATGGACGCGGCGGACGTGTTGCCGGTCGTCTCGATGTCGCGACCGATCGCGACGCTCTCGGGCAGACCGAGCTGCTTCGCGAACTCGTCGATGATGCGCATGTTGGCCTGATGGGGGATGAAGGCGGCCAGATCCGTCGCCTGGATGCCGGCCTCTTCGATCGCGCGTCGCGCGACCTTGACCATCTCCCAGACCGCCCACCGGAAGACCGTGGGGCCCTCCTGACGAAGCGTGGGCCAGGGTGCGGTGCCGTCGCGGAACTCCACGAGCGTGTGGTTCATGCCGACGGCGTCCGCCTTCGATCCGTCCGAGCCCCACACCGTCGGGCCGATGCCGGGGGTGTCGCTGGGTCCGACGATGACCGCGCCGGCGCCGTCTCCGAGCAGGAACGAGATCGTCCGATCAGTCGGGTCGACGATGTCGCTGAGCTTCTCGGCGCCCACGACCGCGACGTAGCGGGCCGCTCCCGCGCGGACGAGCGCGTCGGCCTGCGTGACGCCGTATGAGAAGCCTGCGCACGCCGCGTTCACGTCGTACGCCGCCGCGGGGTTCGCGCCGACGCGGTCGGCGACGATGGCGGACACCGAGGGCGTCTGCTTCGGGTTCGAGATCGTCGAGACGATGACCGCGTCCACCTGGTCGGCCGGCACGCCGCTGCGCGCGATCGCCTCGGCGACGGCGTCGGCGGCGAGGTCGATGACTGTGGTGTCCTTGTCGGCGCGCACGCGCGTCACGATGCCGGTGCGCTGACGGATCCACTCGTCACTCGAGTCGATCGGGCCGATGAGGTCGTCGTTCGGCACCGCGTTCTCGCCGCGGGCGGCGCCGTAGGCGTAGATGCGGGTGTGAGCCGGGCCCGTGGCCTGGCGGATGGCGGCGGTCATGCGGCACCTCCGGAGATGAGAGCGGATGCGGCGAGGAGGTCGTCGGGGGTCTTCACGGCGACCGCGGGAACGCCGCGCAGCGCCCGCTTCGCGAGGCCCACGAGGGTGCCCGCGGGTGCGAACTCGATGATCCCCGTCACCGCGTGCTCGGCGAAGGACGCCATGCACAGGTCCCAGCGCACGGGGGAGGCGACCTGTGCCACGAGCCGGTCGAGCGCGTCGCGCCCGTCGGACACGACGGCGCCGTCGCGGTTCGACCAGAGGGTCGCCTCGGGGTCGCGTACCTCGGTGTCGGCGGCCGCGCTCGTGAGCACCTCGACAGCGGGCGCCATGTACCGGGTGTGGAAGGCGCCTGCCACCTGCAGGGGGATGACGCGGGTACCCGTGACGGGCTCGGCTGCCAGCCCGGCGAGAGCCTCGAGCGCCCCGGCGGCGACGATCTGTCCGCCGCCGTTGTAGTTCGCAGGGGTGAGGCCGAGCTCGTCGAGCCGCGCCACGACGGCATCCTGGTCGCCGCCGATGACAGCGCTCATGCCGGTCTGCTCGCGGGTCGCGGCATCCGCCATCGCCCGCCCGCGCAGGCCGACCAGACGCAGTGCGTCGTCGGTGTCGAGGACATTCGCCGCGGCGAGGGCCGCGATCTCGCCGACCGAGTGTCCAGCGACGCCGGCGGGGCGCGCGCCGGTGCGGCTGAGCGCGTCGTACGAGAGCAGGCTCGCCGCGACGATGAGGGGCTGCGCGACCGCGGTGTCGCGGATGCGATCGGCATCCCACTCGGTGCCCGCGGCGACGAGGTCGACCTCTGCGAGGTCGGAGAATCGTTCGAGGCGCTCTCGCGCTCCGTCCAGCTCGAGCCACGGGGCGAGGAAGCCGGGGGTCTGGGAACCCTGCCCGGGGAACACGGCGATGATCACTGTTACATCCTTCCAAGTTCAGCAGTTCGTCCGCTGGCGACAACGTCACAACAATGCGGTGAACCTTTGTGTCGACCGTACAGCCGACGGAGCGGGTGAGAGGGGGCCGACCCGCCGCGAGGCTCGTCAGCCGCGGCGTGACTGGGGGCTGCGGCGTCGGGTGAGGTCGTTGCCGATCGAGCCCAGGATCAGCGCCGTCTGGAGGATGAGCGCCTCGCGGGGTCCGGTGGCATCCCATCCGATGACGTCCGAGACGCGCTTGAGGCGGTAGCGCACGGTGTTGGGATGGACGAACAGCTCGCGGGCGGTGGCCTCGAGCGAGCGCCCGTTGTCGAGGTAGCTCCAGAGGGTGGCCACGAGGTCTGCCGAGTGGGCGAGGAGCGGCCGGTAGATCCGTTCGACGAGGGTCGCCTTCGCGACCGGATCGCCCGCAAGGGCGCGCTCGGGCAGCAGGTCGTCGGCGTCGACCGGGCGCGGGGCGTGCCGCCACGCGCCGGCGACGGCGAATCCGGCGAGAGCTGCGCGAGCACTCTGGCTCGCGTCGACGAGCGCCGGCACCGTGGGCCCCAGCACGAGATGCCCGGCGCCGAAGCCGGGCTCGAGGCGCGCGGCGATCTCGAGGAAGGTCAGCTCCGGCACGGGCTCGATGCGCCCCGGCAGCTCGGCGCGCCCGATCACCAGCACGAGACGCAGCCCTTGCACGCCGACGAGCACGTCGACGCCCATCTTCCGTGCCGCGCGACGCAGCTGGTCGACGTCGAACTGCGGGGGCGCGGTTCCCACCAGGACCGCGACTGCGCCGTGGCCGTGCCAGCCGAGGGCAGCGATGCGGCTCGGCAGCTCCTCGTCGGTCTCGCCCGTGAGGATCGAATCGACGACCAGGGCCTCGAGACGGGCGTCCCAGAGTCCGCGAGCCTCGGCCGCCCGCGCGTAGACGTCGGCGGCGGCGAAGGCGACGTCGCGCGAGTACTTCAGGATCGCCTCGCGCACGTCGTCACCACGGTGGGCGACGCGTTCCTCCGTGACCTCGACCGTCACGCGGACGAGCTGCAGCGTCTGCGTCAGGCTCACGCTCCGCAGCAGCTCGCGCGGCGCCGCCGCGAAGATGTCGGCGGCGATCCGCGGCGTCGAGGTCGGATCCTCGTACCACTGGATGAACGAGGTGATGCCCGCCTGCGCGACCAGTCCCACGGAGGACCGGCGCGCAGGCGGCATCTCGGCGTACCAGGGCAGCGTCTCCTCGAGCCGATTGATCGTGGCCGTCGCCAGATCACCCGAGATCCGGCGGAGCCACGCGAGCGTCTCCGCCTTCGAGCTGTCGTCGGTCACCGACGTGTCAGCTCTCGCCGCCCGCGTTTCCGCTCGTTCCTGCGGTCACGTCGTGCAGGCGGTAGCGCTCGATCGCCTGCGCCGACAGACCGCGGTCGACGACACCGTCCTCGGCCAGCGCCTGCAGCGTCCGGACGACGATCGAGGGTCCGTCGATCTTGAAGAACCGGCGCGCAGCGGGACGCGTGTCGGAGAAGCCGAAGCCCTCCGCGCCCAGCGTTGCGAAGCGACGGGGCACCCACGGTCGGATTTGGTCCTGCACGGCGTGCATGAAGTCGCTGACGGCGACGACCGGACCCTCGGAGTCGTTGAGCTTCTCGGTGACGAACGCGGTGCGCGGCTCCTCGGTCGGGTGCAGGAAGTTGTGCTCGTCGGCCGTCAGGCCGTCGCGGCGCAACTCGGTCCAGCTCGTGACCGACCACACGTCGGCGATCACGCCCCAGTCCTCCTTGAGGAGCTTCTGGGCCTCGTACGCCCACGGCACACCGACGCCGGACGCGAGCAGCTGGGCACGAGGGCCGTCGCCCTCGCCGACGCTGACGCGGTGGATGCCGCGGACGATGCCCTCGACGTCGACATCCTCGGGCTCCTTGGGCTGCACCAGGGGCTCGTTGTAGAGCGTGATGTAGTACATGACGTTCGGATCCGGGTGGTTGCCGCCGTACATGCGCTCGATGCCCGAGCGGACGATGTGCGCGATCTCGTACCCGTACGCGGGGTCGTACGAGACCGTGGCCGGGTTCGTCGACGCGAGGAGGTGCGAGTGTCCGTCGGCGTGCTGCAGGCCCTCGCCCGTCAGCGTGGTGCGACCCGCGGTCGCGCCCATGATGAAGCCGCGCGCCATCTGGTCGCCCGCCGCCCACTGAGCGTCACCCGTGCGCTGGAACCCGAACATCGAGTAGAAGACGTAGACGGGGATGAGCGGCTCGCCGTGGGTCGCGTACGAGGTGCCCACCGCGGTGAACGCGGCGAGGGCGCCGGCCTCGTTGATGCCGACGTGCAGGATCTGACCCTGCGGGCTCTCCTTGTACGCCAGGAGCAGCTCGCGGTCGACCGAGGTGTAGTTCTGGCCGTGCGGGTTGTAGATCTTCGCGGTCGGGAAGTAGGCGTCCATGCCGAACGTGCGGGCCTCGTCGGGGATGATCGGCACGATCCGGTGGCCGAAGTCCTTCGAACGCAGCAGGTCCTTGAGCAGGCGGACGAACGCCATGGTGGTGGCGATCTCCTGCGTGCCGGAGCCCTTCTTCGGCAGCGCGTACGACTCGTCGCCCGGGAGCGTGAGAGGCGCGTGCTCCGTGCGGCGCTGGGGCAGGAAGCCGCCCAGGTCGCGACGGCGGTCCAGCATGTAGCGGATCGTCTCGTCGTCGGCGCCGGGGTGGTAGTACGGCGGCAGGTAGGGGTTCTCCTCGAGCTGCGCGTCGGTGATGGGGATGCGCATCGAGTCGCGGAACTGCTTGAGGTTCTCGAGCGTCATCTTCTTCATCTGGTGGGTCGCGTTGCGGCCCTCGAAGTGGTGACCGAGACCGTAGCCCTTGATCGTCTTCGCGAGGATGACGGTCGGCTGTCCCTTGTGCTCCATCGCCTGCTTGTACGCGGCGTAGACCTTCTGGTAGTCGAGGCCGCCGCGGCGCAGCTTGCCCCAGATGTCATCGTCCGACCAGTCCTTGACGAGCGACGCGGTGCGCTCGTCGCGCCCGAAGAAGTGCTCGCGGATGAAGGCGCCGTCCTCGGCGCGGTAGGTCTGGAAGTCGCCGTCCGGCGTGGTGTTCATGAGGCGGACGAGCGCGCCGTCGTCGTCCTGCGACAGCAGCTCGTCCCACCCGCGGCCCCAGACGACCTTGATGACGTTCCAGCCGGCACCGCGGAAGTAGGCCTCGAGCTCCTGGACGATCTTGCCGTTGCCGCGCACCGGGCCGTCGAGCCGCTGGAGGTTGCAGTTGATCACGAAGGTGAGGTTGTCGAGTCCCTCGTTCGCCGCGACCTGCAGCTGACCGCGGCTCTCGACCTCGTCCATCTCGCCGTCGCCGAGGAAGGCCCAGACGTGCGAGTCGGAGAGGTCCTTGATGCCCCGGTTGGTCAGGTACTTGTTGTTCATCGCCTGGTAGATGGCGTTGATCGGGCCGAGGCCCATCGAGACCGTGGGGAACTGCCAGTAGTCGGGCATGAGGCGCGGGTGCGGGTACGACGGGATGCCGTCGGGCGCCTTCGACGCCTCCTGGCGGAATCCGTCGAGCTGGCTCTCGCTCAGACGACCCTCGAGGTACGAGCGCGCGTAGATGCCCGGCGACGCGTGGCCCTGGATGAAGATCTGGTCGCCGCCCGACGCGTGGTCGGGGCCGCGGAAGAAGTGGTTGAAGCCGACTTCGTAGAGGGATGCCGAGGAGGCGTACGTGGAGATGTGACCGCCGACGCCGATGCCGGGGCGCTGCGCGCGGTGCACCGTGACGGCCGCGTTCCAGCGGATCCACCGGCGATACCGGCGCTCGAGCTCCTCGTCACCCGGGAACTCCGGCTCGTTCTCGGGCGCGATGGTGTTGATGTAGTCCGTCACCGGCACCTGCGGGACGTTCAGCTGCAGCTCGTGCGACGCCTGCAGCAGACTCAGCATGATCTCGCGACCGCGACCCGAGCCCTTCGCGTCGACCAGCTGGCGCAGCGACTCCTGCCATTCACCGGTCTCTTCCGGGTCGCTGTCCAGGGCGTCCTGGGAGTAGGGGTCTTGATCGTTGACAGTCACGGGCGACCTTTCTCGTATGGCAGATCGTGCCAGGTAATCACCACGGGCAGTGCGCGGGCGTTGTCGGGCGCGCACAAGCACCGCACGACAGCCTACCCACGCTCGGACGAGTCGGCGCTCTCGTACACTGAGAGCGGGGGCCTATAGCTCAGTTGGTTAGAGCACCTCGTTTACACCGAGGGAGTCGGGAGTTCGAGTCTCTCTGGGCCCACATGAAAGCCACCCCCGCAGATCAGCTGCTGCTGCTCGACATCGCCCGTCTCGACGCGCAGGCGCGCGGTGCGGAGGCGGCGAAGCGCAATCCGGCTCAGGCCGCGCGCGTGAACGAGCTGCTCGCACGGCGCCAGGCGCTGTCCGTCGAACTGACGGGCCTGCTCGGCACCCGTGACGACATCGAGGCCGAGCTCAAGCGCATCGCCTCCGACGTCGCCGTGGTCGACGCGCGCTCCGCCCGCGATGTCGAGCGGCTCGCGTCGACCGCCAACCCGAAGGACGCTCAGGGGCTCGAGCACGAGATCGCGTCTCTGGCCCGTCGCAAGAGCGAGCTTGAGGACGGTCAGCTCGAGGCCATGGAGCGTCTGGAGATCGCGGAGGCGGCGATCTCCGCGCAGCAGGCCCTCATCGCCGAGGTCAACGACGAGGGCGGACGGCTCAGCGCCGAGGGAAAGGCAGCCGTCGCCGACGCGCAGTCCCGCCTCGACGCGGCCACCCGCGATCGCGCTGCCGTGGCCGCCCGGATCCCGGCCGACCTCCTGGCCCGCTACGACGCCCTCGCCGAGCGTTCGCCGGGCGCGGGCCTCCTGCAGCGGCGCACGTGCGGCGGCTGCAACATGGAGCTGTCGGGGACCGATCTGAGCACGATCGCGCGGGCCGCGGACGACGACGTCGTCACGTGCCCGCAGTGCGGCTGCATCCTGGTGCGCACCGACGAATCCGGCCTGTGACCGGGCGATGACCGACGCGCGCGCCCCGTGGCGCGCAGTCGGGCGTCGGAGCGACGGTGCGGTCGACGTCGCGGTCGTCGACGCCGGCGGAGCGGTGCTCGAACGACGCACGATCGCCCGCGAGCGACTCGCGGCCGAGCTCGCCGACGATCCCGACACGCGCTGGATCTGGTCCGACACGACGGCCTGGTACCACGACGTGCTCGCCGCCGGTGTCCGGATCGCGCGCTGCCACGACGTCCGCCTCTGCCACGCGATCCTGCGTGACAGCTCGCTGGTCGCCGACGCCACGGGGCTCCGCTCCGCGACGGTCTGGGACGCGGCGTCCGCCGCCCCCGCCGATGACAGTGATGCGCTGTTCGCGCTCGAGCCCGCACCCGACGCGATCCCGCACGACCTCGACGCGACGGTGGCCGAGTACGCGCGCCAGGTCGAGGCGATCCGCGGATCCGCCGATCCCGGCAGGCTGCGTCTGCTGACGGCGGCGGAATCGGCGGGGGCGCTCGTGGCGGTGGAGCTGCATCATGCAGGCGTGCCCTGGAGCCGCGACACGCACGACGCGATCCTCGCCGGCATCCTCGGGCCGCGGCCCCGACCCGGCGAGCTGCCGAGCCGGGTGGGCGAGCTGGCCGAGGCCGTACGCGTCGAGCTCGCCGATCCCGCCGCCAGCCTCGACTCGCAGCCGCGTCTGCTGCGCTCGTTGCATCGCGTGGGTGTTCTCGTCGAGTCGACGAGCAAGTGGGAGCTCCGGCGGCACGAGCATCCCGTCATCGAACCGCTGCTCGCGTACAAGCGCGCCATGCGTCTGCTCAGCGCCAACGGCTGGGCCTGGATGGACGAGTGGATCCCGGCCGACCGTTTCCGTCCGGTGTACGTGCCCGGCGGCGTCGTCACCGGGCGGTGGGCATCGTCCGGTGGGGGAGCTCTGCAGCTGCCCCGGATGCTGCGTCCCGCCGTCCGTGCCGACGACGGGTGGCGCCTCGTCGTGGCCGACGTGGCGCAGCTCGAACCCCGCATCCTCGCCGCCATGTCCGGCGACCTCGCCCTCGCGGAGGCGGCACGCGGGCGCGACCTCTACGAGGGCATCGTCGCCCGGGGCACCGTGCCCTCGCGGCAGGAGGCGAAGATGGCACTGCTCGGGGCGATGTACGGTGCCACGACCGGAGACAGCGGCCGTCTGGTGCCGACCCTGCGGCGGGCGTACCCGCGGGCCATGGCGCTCGTCGACGACGCGGCGCGGGTGGGCGAGGAGGGCGGATCCGTCCGGACCCTGCTGGGCCGCACGAGCCCCGCGCCCTCCGCCGCCTGGCGCGACCTGCAGGCGGATGCCGCCGAGTCCGAGGCCTCCGACGCCGTGAGCTCGCTCGCCCGGTCGCGGGCGCGGGAGCGCGGCCGCTTCACCCGCAACTTCGTCGTGCAGGGGACGGCCGCCGAATGGGCGCTCGCCTGGCTCGCCGATCTCCGTCGGCGGCTCGTCGGATTCCCGGCCGTCGGCGACCACCCCGTGACGGGGCGCGCGCACCTGGCGTTCTTCTTGCACGACGAGATCATCGTCCACGTCCCCGCCGATCAGGCCGAGGCCGCGGCTGAGGCAGTCGGCGATGCGGCCGATGCCGCCGGACGCCTGCTGTTCGGCTCGTTCCCGCTGGACTTCCTGCTCGACGTGCGCATCGCGGAGTCGGCCGACAAGAGCTGACGACGGAGGATGGGCGACCCGCCGGTAGACTCGACGGGCGAATGGGTCGGCTGGACGGTCGCGTGGCGGGAGACCGCACCGAGGAACGTCCGGGCTCCACAGGACAGGACGGTGGGTAACGCCCACCCGGAGTGATCCGCGAGATAGTGCCACAGAAAGCAGACCGCCGGCGTCCGCGCCGGTAAGGGTGAAAGGGTGGTGTAAGAGACCACCGGGGTCGTGGTGACACGGCCCGCACGGTAAACCTCGTCCGGAGCAAGGTCAGACAGGGGATGCAGACGCGGTCCGCCGAGTCCCCGGGTAGACCGCTGGAGCGGCACGGCAACGTGTCGCCGAGAGAGATGGCCGTCCACGGGGCTCACGCCCCCGGACAGAACCCGGCGTACAGGCCGGCCCATTCGCCTTATCGCCTCTGATCTGCCCTTTCAGGCGTTCGTGCCGTCCGCGGTCCGCGAGGAGACCGCACGCGCGAGAACGCTGTCCACGGTCTCGCGCGTGCGGTCGTCGGAGTCTGCCCACATGTGGCCATAGGTGTCCAGCGTCTCTGCCGCGGACTTGTGCCCGAGACGCCCCTGCACGGTCTTCACCGACTCGCCGTACCGGATCAGCAGGCTCGCGTAGTAGTGCCGGAGGGCGTGCATGCTCGTCCCTGTCGCGTCGGTGAGCTGCGCGGCTCGAGCGGCGGACCTCGGGCTCCGTTATGCGGAGGTCGCGGGGCTGCACAGCACGGACCTGCGGGAGCGCGATGAGGAGCACTCGCTCCGCGTGCGTGGGAAGGGCTCTATGGAGCGGATCGTGCTGGTGCCGGCCGACCTCGCTCGGGCGATCCGAGTCAGAGGCGCCGGATTCCTGTTCCCCGGGGACTACAACGGACACATCAGCCCGCACTACCTCGGCAAGCGGGTGAACCACCTTCTGCCGGCCGGTGTCACAATGCACATGCTTCGGCGTCGGTTCGCGACGATTGCGTACAACGTCGAGCAAGACACCTTCACCGTTCAGCGTCTACTCGGTCACGCGTCGCCGGCGACGACCCAGATCTATGTCGACATCCACGACGACACGCTGCGCCCGACCGTGGAGGCTGTGTCTGCGCATCAAGGAACTGTGGGCATGGCTCTCGCCAGAGTGAAAGCAGGGGCCGCAGGAACGATCAGAACGCCGACGCGTCCCGGGAACCGGACGAGGTGCGGGAGGCTCTGCGTGAATGGGCGACCATCTACGGGAATGAGATCGTCAGGGCGAGGGGCGCGGTCAGCCGGCGGCCCACCTAGGCTGAGCATCTGGAGGCGGAGCTGAGCCAGGAGCGGGATCTTTCGCGACCTGACGATGGGGCGGGCGGGGTTGGTGCGGTGCCAGTGCCTGTCCTGCCTCGCTCTGCAGTTCCGGAGTGGGCGGTGAGGGTCATACGGGGCCCGCTGAGCGATGGGGAGGTCTGGATCGAGTTCCGTGGCGAGGAGCATGACGCCCGTGGCGATGGAGTTGTCTGCGCCTATGCGTGCCAGGTGGTCACCGTACGCGTCGCGGCGAGTGGTGATTATGTTGGGAAGATCGGGGACTATCACCGAAGTCGGATGTTCATCGCGAGTTCCCTTCTCACGCGGGAACTCGGGCGATCCGAAGGCTTCTGGCTGGCGGATGTGCTCGGTGCTGCTCATCGCGATGTCGTGGAGGCGGAACGTCCCGAATGGGGGACCGAACGCGCAATGTCGACGCCGGGATTCGAGGAGGCAGATGCGGCGGTGGACCGCGCCGAGGACATCGTCGACCCCATTTTCGAGAGAGGAAAGACTGTCGCGGTCCATCTCGATCTGCCTGATTCCTCTCGTCTCGACAAAGTGACAGCCGCGGCCGTCGCGGATCGAGTCTTGGCTTTGGTCAGGTGGAACCGGTGATGGGGTTTCACGATGCGGAGTGGGCCTACGGGCTTGGCGACCTGAAGATGCGCGAGAGGACGGTTCTAGCAGCTCTCTGCTTCCGAACTGACGACCGTTCGCACCAGACATTCGTATTCGTGTCCCAGGCGACCCTGGCCACCATGTTGGGTGCGTCGACGGACTATGTTCTGCGAGCTCTCCGTGAGCTCGAGAAGGTCGGAGCGATCGTCCGCGAACGGCGGTCTGGTGCTGGCGGCTATCGGTCGTCGGATCTCATCACCGTCAACCACGCCTTTACCGCCCGTAGCCAAGTAGGCCAGGAGCCAACTAGGCGCGTAGCCAATAAGGCCGACAGCGTCGACCTAACCCGCTCAGAGCACGGACCTACCCAGACGCCAGCGGTAGCAGAAGAGATCACCAGAGATCATCCAGAGGATCACTCAGTAGGGGAACTCGACTGCCTGACGGGTGGATGCCGGCGACAGAAGAGGTCGAGCGTCTGCGAGCGCAGTTCCCTGGTGTCGATCAGAAGGCGGAGCATGCGAAGTTCACGGACTACTGGATCGCTCAGCCCGGGCAGAGGGGGCGCAAGGTCGACTGGGCGGCTACCCATCGGAACTGGATACGCAGAGCCGGCGCGGGACGGCCAGGCCGCGTCACCAACGCCGATGAGAAGGCTCGGACCATCCTGGCCAGAAACGCACGAAGCGAACGAGAGCAGATGCAGGGCATCGCCGAGCTGGAGGCTCTTGCTCGGAGGGAGGCGTCGTGAGTATCGAGGAGATCCGTTCGTTGTTCGTCGTAATCATGGGGTGTGACAACCGTCACGACCCCGGCCTCACTACCGAGATGGCGTGGCAGGCAGGGATCGACAGCAACATCACACTCTCCGAGGCGTCCGCCGCAGTCGTCGCGCACTACGCGGAGTCCCGCGATTTCGTCATGATCGCCGACATCAATCGCCGTTGCCGGGCCGTCGCGGCCCGTGCCGAGAGCTGGGCCTACCGCGGCCATGAGGTCGCGAGCCGGATCTAGGGGGAGGAGTGGTTTCAGATGCCCGAGGAGGATCTCCGCGAAATCGGGAGACTGCACGACGCTGGCGAGGGCGACGCTCTCGCTGCGAAGGTGAAGGCCGTGATCCAGGATCGCCCTGCGATGCAGCGCAGGCTGACGGCTGCGGGTGCTGAGCTCGTCGAGCGGTCTTCCCCGTGAGCACGGTGCCCGCGCGACACCTTCGAGCGTCTGGACGAGTAACTGGAGTCAGAGCATCCCCTGCACGAGTGATGAAGGAGCTGACCTACCGAGAACCGGCACGGAGAGTGGGTCGCTCGCGGAGCATCATTCGCCCCTGGCGCCGCGACGTTCTGCCGACGGGGTGGTCAGCCCACGAGGGTGGGCGGGACCGAGTGTGATGCTCCCGCGCGTCGTCGTGGCTCCGTATGAATGTCTGACCCGGTTGCCTAATATGGGCAACATGCCTCTTCACGACTCTCGGGAGGAAGCGGCGATCGTCGCCCTCCTCCGCGGAACAGCGGATGTCACGAAGATGCGGCCGAAGGATCTGCGGGCTCGGCTCGAAGACGGTGAGCTGCCGACAGGTGTGTACTTCAGTCGCATCACCGGTCTCATCGAGGTCGACCCGTCCGCCCTCGAAGCCATCTCGACCGAGATCGAGGGATGGCGGGCATCGGGTATCAGGGTGATGTTCTCGTCTAGTCCGGACTATCCGGAGTCACTGCGGAACGTGTACGACTACCCGCTGGTGCTTTTCGGAACCGGTACCCGTGCGGCGGACGAGTGCACGGTGGCGGTCGTCGGGTCTCGCAATGCAAGCCCCCGTGCCGTCCAGATGGCTTCGGAGCTGAGCGCCACACTTGCGGCTCAGGGAGTAACCATCGCCTCGGGACTCGCGAGGGGTATCGACACGGCGGCTCATGAGGCGGCGCTTCGAGTGGGTGGGCGGACGGTGGCGGTGCTCGGTCACGGTGCCGGGCAGATCTATCCTCGGGAGAACGCGCCTCTTCTCGAGCGAATCCGCACTCGCGGCGGTGAGATTCTCACACAGTTCTGGCCGGGGAGCCCGCCTACGAAGCAGACCTTTCCAATGCGCAACGTCACCATGAGCGGACTTAGCGGCATCACAATCATCGTGGAGGCGGCTGAGGCAAGTGGCACGCGCCACCAGGCTCAGGCAGCAGTACATCACGGTCATCATGTATTGCTGCATGAGAGCGTCGCTTCAGGAACGAGCTGGGGGCGGGACATGGTGAGCAGGTGTCTCGCGCAGGAGTTCGGGTCTGCCGATGAGGCGGCGAACCTCGCATCCACACGGCTGACAGCTGGCCCGTCGGAGCTGGCGTTTGCTTGAGGCGAAGCGCCTCGATGTGAACCTCACGGTTCGTCGGCAAGCACTCACGGAGCTCGGCGCACGTATTCATAATCCCGTCAAGATCGCGGGAATCACGTGCCCCCGCTGCTCGGGTGCTGAAGACGGCATGTGCTACAAGTGCCGCGAGTGGACGATGCGAGGTGGCGAGGCCGCCAGAGTCCTGCCGTTGGCCTACGCGATCTACAACACGCAGTTCAGGCTGGAGCTGCGAGCGTATAAGGATGCGGCGCGTCCGAGCGGTCAGACTCCTGCGCTCCGCAATCTCCAGGCGCTGATGTGGTCTTTCAGCTATCATCACAGCGAGTGCCTCAGCGCGGTGTCGCAGAGTGAGCCGACGGCGGTAGCGGTCGTGCCGTCCGGGCACCCGAGAGAGGGGTCGCATCCGTTTGAACGGGTCGCTCAGTTCGCTCCTGCTAGCTGGGAGCGGGTGGAGACGGAACGTCGCTACGAGATCGGACGCGAGTGCGATCCCGACTCTGTGGGTTTCGTGAACGTAGGAAGTCTCGAGGGACGGCACCTCGTGGTTCTGGACGATGCATGGACCACCGGGTCGAAAGCCGAGGGCGTAGTAATGGCCGCGCGGCGAGAGGGGGCGTCTGAGGTCACAGTGATTCCCGTTGGCCGCATCGTCAATACCTCTTACTCGGCCGCTGTATCGCTCCTGCAGTTCCTCAGCGAACGTGCGTGGTCTGTCGATGTGTGCCCCGTGACCGGAGCGGACTGTCCGGCCTAACGCGACCCGTCAGCGAGGTGATTCTGATGCGGAAACGTCGAGCCATTGAGTACTGGCGGGCCCGCGGCATGCCGATGACGTGGGAAACCCGCCAAGGCCAGAAAGTCGGCTGCTTTTGCTCGTCAGCTGCGCCGTCGTCAATGGCGCGGTGCACACTGCGTTTCGTGCGTCGATGAGCGATGAGCCACTCGACGCTGACCCGATCACGACCCGCTGCCGCTGGCGGGGATGCGGTACAGCTTGTCCATATGACGTTACCGGGTCGCTGTCGGCTATACGAAGGTCGCCTCGCTGAGCGAGACCAATCCGGATGCCAACAACAGGTGGGGCGTGATGTTGACCGCGTACCGCCAGTCTGACAGGGGCGGCTCGATCGGCCATGTGGTCGAGGACGCCGACGGCACGAGAGACCGCAACATATTCCGATGGTGGCCTTCGCTGTGAAGCGAACCAAGTTCCGGGTATCTCGTAGGTGGTCCGCCGCGGTCGAGCGCCATCGC
Organism: Microbacterium sp. cf332; assembly: GCF_900102175.1. Classification (GTDB taxonomy): domain Bacteria; phylum Actinomycetota; class Actinomycetes; order Actinomycetales; family Microbacteriaceae; genus Microbacterium. Next base: position 710,900 of record NZ_FNKN01000001.1, on the reverse strand, counting down.
GGAGTGGACCACGAGTCGCTTCATCAGAGTGGTGCTGTGAAGCACTCGAAATTCGCCGAAGGCATCGCGCTGGTAGTACACAGCCGAGGGCATTTGGGGCCACTTGGTCGAGTCGGGAACCGAGCCGACAGCCACCCAAACGGGTCCGCTGAGATCGTCTTGGTAGATCTCATGAAACCGGGGCGTCGTCCAATCTGCGATACTCGTGCCGTTCATGAGTTGACGGATCAGCGCGGTCTTGAGCGCCCATCTCCCTAGCGTCCGTGCGCGGTCGGGGGGTATGACCCGGTGCCGCCCCTCGACCATGGCGAGGAGATCGTCTTCGACGGCGTTTTCGAGCGCGTTCATCCAACCGTTGTTACAGGCGCCACAAGCAGCTCTTACTTGCCAGTCGAACGGTTTACCTCTATGAGAGCGGAAGTCCAGCTCTCGGTTTCCGAACGCCGTCGTCCGATTTGACGTAAACGTGATGGTTTCCGGCTTGGACTTCAGAAGATCCTGGAACTTCCGCCGAAGCACATGTTCCTTGGTGGGTTCGCCTGCCCCGCAGAACACGCACCTCCGTTTTCCTGTGGTCACAAGCATCCTCCCATGATGACCAACCACCGAACTCGCCGACGCGCTCGTTATGCTGTGCCCGCCGTGAAAAGGTAGGGCAGCAAACCCGTCAGGTTAATTCGGCTTGCGACTTGGCTGTCTGCTGACCGTTGACGACTGCGTCGTAGTGGGCCGAAATCCGCTTCCCGGAAAGAACTGATGGGGCGTGGCCGGCCATGCGATCGGCATAGGTCCACCAGACGAAGTGCCGATGACGCCGCCAGGTCACCAGCGAACCAGCGACGTAAATCTCGCACAGCGCCCCGGCGTCATCACCTTCGAGACGGATCTCGTAACGCGTGGGGGAAGGGATGGCGCCGAAAACTGGCGTTTGGTTTATCTCGATCAAGGCTTCGCGACGTGGAGCAAGTTCATCTATCCATGGATCCGCCCCGGTCCCGTGGATGGCTCTCCCATCGGCGTCTAGGCAAGCCCAGCCGATTGAGATGTGTCGGACCGGCCGTCCTGTGCCGCGATTGCTGACGTTCACGAAAGTGTTTTGTGGGGGATATGGACGGTTACTTGGCAAGGATTGAAACTCAAGGCGTGGCCTGCTGCGCCAGTAAGAGAAAACGGTCGCAAAGGTGACGATAGCGGCCATCACTGTCAGCACATCTGCAACGATGGCGAGTCCTCTGAGGAAAGTCTCCACCCCCGCACGTTAGCGCCTCTTCGAGCCAGTGTGCGCGTGTGCGTCGTGCGCGCGGCGCTCTTCGCTCGTTACAGTCCCTCTGACGGGGTTCAAACCTGCGACCAGCGGCTTAGAAGACCGCTGCTCTATCCACTGAGCTACAGAGGGCAAGGGATGGAGCGCGGAAACCCCCTCCCTCGGGCGAACTAGATGCTGCGGCGAGGCCGGCCGGCACGCAATCCGAAAGCAGGGCCTAAGTGATCTGCCGGCGGGGGTCTCATCTTGGCGGTTCCTGGCGGCAACGCAGTCCGCAAAGAGTCCGCAGAAGTGCCCGCAGACGCCGTCAGCACACTGGTACCCCCATCGTCAGATCCTGGCCGCTGACCGGGAAGAACATTACTCAGTCGCAAAAGCCATACAGGGCCTACATGTTGCGCCACAGAACCCGGCGTACAGGCCGGCCCATTCGCCCCCATATCCGACGGCGCTCGACCGACGCGCCGTCAGTGCGCCGTGGTGCCGGCGAGGTCCTCCGTGGTCTCGTCCAGGACACCGGGACGTTCGCCCGCGAGCGCGAGCGCGGCCGCGCCGATGATGCCGGCGTTGTTGCGGTGGACGGCGGGCACGATGGGCGTCTTCAGGTCGAGCAGGGGCAGGAACTTGTCGGCGTGCTTCGAGACGCCGCCCCCCACCACGAACAGGTCGGGGGAGAAGAGGAACTCGATGTGGCTGTAGTACCACTGCAGCCGCTCGGCCCACTCGGCCCAGTCGAGCTCGTCGCGCTCCATCGCCGAGTACGCGGCCCACGCCTCGGCATCCTTGCCGTGCTTGGCGCGGTGGACGTGACCGAGCTCGGAGTTCGGGATGAGCACGCCGTTGTAGATCATGGCCGAGCCGATGCCGGTGCCGAGCGTCGTCAGGATCACCAGGCCGTCGCGGTCGCGAGCGGCGCCGTAGCGCAGCTCGGCGACACCGGCGACGTCCGCGTCGTTGGCGAAATGGATCTGACGCCCGAGGCCCTTCTCGAAGAAGCGCTCCGCCTCGAAGTCGATCCAGGTGTCGGCGACGTTCGCGGCTGAGAGCGTGCGTCCGTTCTTGACGATCGCGGGGAACGCGACTCCCAGCGGCACGTCGCCCGCGTCGGTCACCTCGAGCCGGTCGAGCACGACCTTGACGGCGTCCAGCACGTCTTCGGGTACGGCGCCCTTCGGCGTCGCGACCTTGATGCGGTCGGTCAGCAGGTCGCCCGTCGACAGGTCGACGACGGCTCCCTTGATCCCGGTTCCCCCGATGTCCACCCCGACGGCCCGCGTCGCACTCGCACTCATGCGACCCAGCCTATCGACCGTCCGCCCCGCCGATTAGGCTCGGGCTGAGCGCCGGCGCAGGCGCAAGTCAGGAGCGATCATGCCCGATGCCGACGGCGAGTTCTGGTACAACCTCGTGACGCACGAGGTGGAGCACGGCAAGCAGTCCCCGGGGGCCGACCGAGCCGGCCCGTTCCGCTCCGCCGACGAGGCGGCGCGGGCTCCGCAGCTCATGGCGGATCGCGCGCAGGCCTGGCGCGAGGACGAAGCCCAGGAGGACGACTGGGGCACGCCGCCGTCGGAGGACGCTCGCCGCCAGTAGTCTGGAACCGACCCTGTCTCGGAGAGGACGCGATGGACAAGCAGCGGGACTTCGTACTGCGAACGATCGAGGAGCGGGGCGTCAAGTTCGTCCGGCTCTGGTTCACCGATGTGATCGGAACCCTCAAATCGGTGGCCATCGCGCCGGCCGAGGTCGAGGGGGCGTTCGCCGAGGGGCTCGGCTTCGACGGCTCGGCCATCGAAGGGCTGACCCGCAGCTACGAGTCCGACCTGCTGGCCCATCCCGATCCGTCGACGTTCCAGCTGCTGCCCTGGCGCGGTGAGATCGACCCGACCGCCCGGATGTTCTGCGACATCACGACGCCCGACGGTCAGCCCGCGGTCGCCGATCCGCGCCACGTCCTCAAGCGCACGCTCGCGAAGGCGGCCGACGCGGGCTTCACCTTCTACACGCACCCTGAGATCGAGTTCTACCTGCTGAAGTCGTCGTCCTACGGGCCCGACGGGCCCGAGCCGGTCGACTCGGCCGGCTACTTCGACAACGTCCCCGGCGGCACGGCGCACGACTTCCGACGTCGCTCGGTGCGGATGCTCGAAGACCTGGGCATCTCCGTCGAGTACAGCCACCACGAGGGCGGTCCCGGCCAGAACGAGATCGACCTGCGCTACGCGGACGCCCTCGCCACAGCCGACAACATCATGACCTTCCGCACGGTCATCAAGGAGGTGGCGATCGAGCAGGGCGTGTACGCGACCTTCATGCCGAAGCCCCTCAGCGGCCACCCGGGAAGCGGCATGCACACGCACATGTCGCTCTTCGAGGGCGACGTGAACGCGTTCTACGAGGAGGGCGGCCAGTACCAGCTGTCGCAGACCGGCCGGCACTTCATCGCCGGCCTCCTGCGCCACGCGAACGAGATCTCGGCCGTGACGAACCAGTTCGTCAACTCGTACAAGCGGCTGTGGGGCGGCGACGAGGCCCCGAGCTTTATCACCTGGGGCCACAACAACCGCTCGGCCCTCGTGCGCGTGCCGATGTACAAGCCCAACAAGAGCCAGTCGTCGCGCGTCGAGTACCGCGCCCTCGACTCGGCGGCCAACCCGTACCTCGCGTACGCGCTGCTGCTCGCTGCCGGGCTCAAGGGCATCGAGGAGGGATACGAGCTGCCCGCCGAGGCCGAGGACAACGTCTGGTCGCTGACGGACTCCGAGCGTCGCGCCCTCGGCTACGCGCCGCTGCCCGCGAGCCTCGACCACGCCCTCGAGTACATGGAGGAGTCCGAGCTCGTCGCCGAGACCCTGGGCGAGCAGGTCTTCAACTACGTCCTGCTCAACAAGCGTCGCGAGTGGCAGAACTACCGCGCCCAGGTGACGCCGTTCGAGCTCAAGAGCAACCTGGAGATGCTCTGACGCCATGACCCGGTCACTTCGTTCGACCGGACTGACGGGGCTGGCGCGAGCGGGGTTCGACGATCTCGGGCGGGCGGATGCCGACCTCGTCGAGCTCGCGGAGCTGACGGGTGTCGACCGCGACGAGCTGGTGGGTGCGGCCGAGGTCGCTGCCGACCCCGACGGCGCGGTCGCCGCACTGTTGCGCATCGCCCGCCGGGATGCATCCGTCGTCGGTGACGCCCTGCGCCGTCGGCCGGAAGCGGTGTGGACGGTCCTCGGCGCCTCGACGGGGCTCGCCGACTTCTACCTCCGCCACCCGGCGGAACTGGCCGACCTCGCGTCGGAGGGCGACGGGCTCCCGACCCGCGACGAGCTCGCCACGTCGATGCTCGAGGCGGTCGGCGCGCGTGACGGCTTCGCCACCGGATCGGGCGACGAGGCCTGGGTCGCGCTTCGGGTCCGGTACCGCCGCATGCTGGCGCGGATCGCGCGGTTCGACCTCTCGTCGTCCGATCCGACGCTCGTGCTCCACGCCGTCGCGGCCGCCCTCGCCGACGCCGCGGGAGCCGCCCTCGAGGCCTCGCTCGCAGTCGCGCGCAGCCGGCTCGTGGCCGGGGTGCCCGGCGCCGGGCGTTTCGACCGCGAGGCGGTCGCCGCGACCCGGCTCGCCATCATCGGCATGGGCAAGTCCGGGGCGCGCGAGCTCAACTACGTGAGCGACGTCGACGTCATCTTCGTCGGCGGGACGGCCGACGACGCCGCTGCGCCGGAGGCCCGCGCGATCGAGATCGCGACGCGACTCGCGATCCAGACGATGCGCGGCATCTCCGAGGTCGAGATCGAGCCCCCCCTCTGGGAGGTCGATCCGAACCTGCGTCCCGAGGGGAAGCAGGGTGCCCTCGTCCGCACGCTCGAATCGCACATCGCCTACTACGACCGGTGGGCGAAGAGCTGGGAGTTCCAGGCTCTGCTGAAGGCCCGGCCGCTGGCGGGCGACGTCGAGCTCGGCGAGCAGTACGTCGAGGCGGTGCAGCCGAAGGTGTGGGCGAGCTCGGCGCGCGACAACTTCGTCGAGAGCGTGCAGCGGATGCGCGAGCGCGTGACCGACCACATCCCGTCGGGCGAGGTCGCCCGCCAGCTCAAGCTGGGGCCGGGTGGCATCCGCGACATCGAGTTCACCGTGCAGCTGCTGCAACTCGTGCACGGGGCGTCGGACGAGCGCATCCGGGAGCGGTCCACGCTCGACGCCCTCGACGCGCTCGTGTCCGAGGGGTACATCGGCCGGGAGGATGCCGCGCGCTTCGCGCTGGACTACCGGCGGCTGCGCGTCATGGAGCACCGTCTGCAGCTGCGCGAGCTGCGGCGCACCCACCTCATGCCCGAGGACGGCGCCTCGCTGCGCACCCTCGCTCGATCGTCCCGTGTCGGCGACGGCGGCGACCGCGTCGTCGCGGCGTGGGAGGAGATCAAGCGCGAGGTGCGCGAGATCCACGTACGGCTCTTCTACCGGCCGCTGCTGTCGGCGGTCGCCGCGCTCCCGGCCGATGAGCACACCCTCTCGCCGGAGCAGGCGAAGGCGCGCCTGGCCGCCATCGGGTTCCGCGACCCCGCGGGCGCGCTGCGCCACATGGGGGCGCTGACGAGCGGGCTCAGCCGCAAGGCGGTCATCCAGCGACACCTGATGCCCGTCATGATCCGCTGGTTCGCCGACGGCGTCGATCCCGACTACGGGCTGCTCGCCTTCCGGCGCGTCAGCGAGAGACTCGGGAACACGCCCTGGTTCCTCCGGATGCTCCGCGACTCGTCGGGAGCGGCCGAGAGCCTGACCCGGCTGCTCTCGGGTTCGCGATACGTCGGCGAGCTGATGGAGTGGATCCCCGAGTCCATCGCCTGGCTCGACTCCGACGATCAGCTGCGACCCCGGCCCGGCATCGTCCTCCAGGAGGAGGCGCGGGCGATCCAGACCCGCCACGCGTCGATCGACGACGCCATGTCGGCGGTGCGCGCGCTGCGCCGACGCGAGCTCCTGCGCCTGGCGATGGCGGCGGTGGTGGGGGAGCTGTCGATCGAACAGCTCGCCGAGGGGCTGACGACCATCACCGAGGTGACCATCCAGGCGACGCTGCGCGCGGTCCGTCGCGAGATCGTCCCGCCCGAGGACGAGCGTCTCGATTTCTCGGTCATCGCGATGGGCCGCTTCGGCGGCGCCGAGCTCGGCTTCGGCTCGGACGCCGACATCATCTACGTCTACGACGCCAACGGCGTTCCCGCGCAGCGGGCCCAAGAGCTCGCGCTCGCTCTCGTGCAGGGGATCCGGCGGTACTCCGAAGACCACCGACTGCCGCTCGAGCTCGATGCCGGGCTGCGCCCCGAGGGACGGAACGGCCCCCTCGTGCGCTCGCTCGACTCGTACGCCGAGTACTACCGCCGCTGGTCGCTCTCCTGGGAGGCGCAAGCGCTCCTGCGGGCCCGCGGCGTCGCCGGGAGCGTGTCGCTCATCACGCGGTTTCTCGCGCTCGCCGACGACCTGCGGTACCCCGTCACGGCCGACCCGCAGGGTCTGCGCGAGATCCGCCGCATCAAGGCGCGCGTCGAGAACGAGCGGCTGCCGCAGGGACAAGATCGATCGCGTCACCTCAAGCTCGGCCCCGGCGGGCTCAGCGACGTCGAGTGGCTCGTCCAGCTCGTGCAGCTCGAGCACGGCCACCGGGTGCCGGGCCTGCGGACCACCTCGACCGTCGGAGCGCTGCAGGCGGCGGTCTCGGCCGAGCTCATCCCGGGGGAGGCAGCCGACAAGCTCGCCGCGGCCTGGCGGCTGGCCAGCCGGCTGCGCTCGGCCAACACGCTGCTGTCGGGCCAGACGAGCGACGTCCTGCCGACCGATCGCGGGCGCCTCGACGGGATCGGTCGTCTGCTGGGCTATCCGGCACGTTCCGCGACCGCCGTGGAGGAGGATTGGATGCGCGCCGCGCGCCAAGCCCGACGCGTGTTCGAGAAGCTCTTCTACGGCTAAGGGGAAACATGTCGGTTGGTCTGCTGGCTGTCGTCGACGACATCCTGAGCGCGGCGCTGCGCGCATCCGCGAAGTCCGCGGGCGTCGTCATCGACGACGCGGCGGTCACCCCGCAGTACGTTCAGGGCATCACTCCCGCGCGCGAGCTGCCCGTCGTGGCGAAGATCGCGCTGGGCTCGATCGCCAACAAGTTCCTGATCATCATCCCGGTCGCCCTGCTGCTGACCGCGTTCGCGCCCGTCGTCCTGCCCTTCCTCCTGATCCTCGGCGGGTTGTTCCTCTGCTACGAGGGCGCGGAGAAGGTGCTCGAGTGGTTCGGCGTGCACCACGGAGCCGGTGACGACGGGCCGCGCGACGAGAAGAAGCTCGTGCTGGGGGCCGTGCGCACGGATCTCATCCTGTCGGCCGAGATCATGCTCATCTCCCTGTCGAACCTCGACGACGGTATGGGCATCTGGCAGACGCTCGCCGTGCTCGCGGTCATCGCGCTGCTGATGACGGGCGTCGTCTACGGCGCCGTCGCCCTGCTCGTCAAGATCGACGACATCGGGCTGCGGATGGCGAAGAGCCCGTCCTCGCGGGTTCGCCACACCGGCACCCGCATCGTCCGGTCGATGCCTGCGGTGTTCCGCGTCATCAGTGTCGTCGGCACGGTCGCGATGCTGTGGGTCGGCGGTCACCTCGTGCTCGCGAACCTCGGGGAGGTCGGCGTGGCCTTCACCCTCGACCTGCTGCACGGCATCGAGCATGCGCTCGAGCCCGCTGGGGGAGTCGTCGCGTGGATCGGGGAGACCGCCGTCTCCGCGGTGGCGGGACTGCTTGCGGGGCTCGTCATCGTCGGCGTCCTGACGGTGATCCGGCGTCTGCGGAACGGCGATCCGCAGCACGCCGACGAGGCCGGAGCGCACTGATCCCGCGTCACGGGGTCGCGCCGGGGATGCCGTCACGACGGTCGACGCGAAGTCAAGTCGCCTATCTCCGCCGCAGCGGGGTCATAGCCTGAGGCCGTGACGCTCACGACGCCGCACGGGCTTCCCCGGGCCGAACCCCGACCGGTTCGGACGTCCGTCGGCGACCTGTCGTTCCGGGTGTGGTCATCCGGCCCGGACGATGCCGACGCCACCGTCGTCCTGCTGCACGGCGTGGGGATGTCGCACCGCTCCTTCCGTCGTCTGCAGCCGGTGCTCGCCGCATCGGCGCGGGTCCACAGCCTCGACCTTCCGGGGTTCGCAGGGCTGCCGTCGCCGCGGCGGGACCTCACGGTGCGGCAGATGGCGGATTCCGTCGCCGTCCTCCTCAGGCAGCTGTCCGAGCGGCCCGTAGTGCTCGTCGGGCACTCGATGGGAGCCCAGTGGGCCGTCGAGTGCGCGTTGCGGCATCCGTCCTCGGTGCACGCTGTCGCGCTGATCGGACCCGTCGTGGACGATCATCGGCGCAGCCTCATCGCGCAGGCCCTCGCGCTGGCACGGGACGGCCTGCGCGAGCCGCCCCGGACCAACGCGCGCGTCATCGCCGACTACCTTCGCACCGGCGTCCCGTGGTTCTTGGCGCAGGTGCGACACATGCTCGCGTATCCGATCGAAGAACGCGTGGCCCGCCTCGGAGCGGCATCGCTCATCATCTGGGGATCCCGAGATCTGGTGGCCGAGCAGGCCCGGGTCGACCGCCTCGCGGCACGGACGTCGCGCCGGGCGCCGCTGGTGGTGCCGGGGGCGCCGCACCACGCGGCGCGCACCGACCCGGGGGCCGTGGCATGCGGCATCCTCTCCTTCTCGGCCCCGGTCGGCGACCCCGCCGGGAGGGCACCGGGGCGGGAGCGGGAGTCGTGATCCGGCGCCTGCTCCGGGAGGCCGCATGGTGGGTCGCCGACTACACCTACGCGGTGATCTGGCAGGTCCGTGCCTTCGTCTCCCGTACCGACCCCGAGGACTTCGTCACGGGTGACGGCGTGCCCATCGTGGTGCTGCCCGGCATCTACGAGACCTGGCGGTTCCTTCAGCCGCTGATCACCGAGCTGCACGGCCGGGGGCATCCGGTGCACGTGATCGCCGCCCTCGGCCGCAACCGCTGGCCCGTGCCTCGTGCGGCGCGTCACGTCACCGCCTACCTGCGGGAGCACGGCCTGTCCGACGTCGTCGTCGCCGCGCACAGCAAGGGCGGGCTGGTCGGCAAACAGGTCATGGCGGACACGGAGGCCGGTGGGCGCATCCGCGGCATGGTGGCGGTCGCGAGTCCGTTCGCCGGATCGTTCTACGGACGGCTCATGCTGACACCCGCGTTGCGGGCATTCTCGCCGAACGACCCCGGCATCCGGGCCCTGTCGCGGGAGCTCGCGCCGAACGAGCGGATCGTCTCGGTCTACGGCACGTTCGACCCGCACATCCCGGGTGGCAGCGAACTCGCCGGTGCCCGGAACGTCCGGCTCGAGACCGGCGGCCACTTCCGCATCCTCGCGCATCCGCGAGTCATCGCCGAGGTCGTGCGCCTCGCGGAGTGACGCTCGTCAGTTGATGATCCCTGCCCGCTCCGCCGACATCCGCGTCAGCCGCGCCCGCCACGTCTCGCGCGCCTCGGCGGAGAGGCGCGTCCAGTCCGAGACCTCTCCGACAATGCGCAGGGGAGCCGAGCTGCGGTAGGAGCGTGTCGGATTGCCGGGGAACTTCTTGTCCGTGACGTTGGGATCGTCCTCGAAGGTCCCCAGCGGCTCGACGACGTAGACGTGCGGCTCACCATCGACGGGCGCGATCTCGGCCGCGAGCCCGGCACCATCCTTCACCGCCGTGAAGTAGACGTGGTTCATGGTGATCTCCGGGCGGTAATTCGAGGGGCAGCCCGGTCTCACGAGCTCGCCCACGCGCAGCGCGGCCTTGGTGCCGTGGTAGAACGGCCCGGGGATGTCGCGGAGATCCACGCCATCAGCATCCCCGCGGGCTGCTGCGCTCGCAAGCCCCCGAGCGCGGCAGACGGGCGGAACCCCGCACGACGGAGCCCCGCCGACCCCCTCGCGAGAGGGGAGCGACGGGGCTCGTCGTGGTCCAGAAGTCAGACGCCGAAGTACAGCTCGTACTCGTAGGGGTGAGGACGGGCGTTGATCGGCTGGATCTCGTTCTCGATCTTGTACTCGATCCAGGTCTCGATCAGCTCGGGCGTGAACACGCCGCCGGCCAGCAGGAACTCGTGGTCATTGCGCAGTGCCTCGAGCGAGTCGAGCAGCGAGTTCGGAACCTGCGGGATGTTCCGGGCCTCCTCGGGCGGCAGCTCGTACAGGTCCTTGTCGACCGGCTCGTGCGGCTCGATGCGGTTCTTGATGCCATCGAGGCCCGCCATCATCTGCGCGGCGAACGCGAGGTACGGGTTGCCCGACGCGTCGGGAGCGCGGAACTCGATGCGCTTGGCCTTCGGGTTGGTGCCCGTGATCGGGATGCGGATGGCCGCCGAGCGGTTGCCGGCCGAGTAGACGAGGTTCACCGGGGCCTCGTAGCCCTTGACCAGACGCTTGTACGAGTTCAGCGTGGGGTTCGTGAACGCGAGCACGGCGGCAGCGTGCTTGAGCAGACCGCCGATGTACCAGCGCGCGATGTCGGACAGACCGCCGTAGCCCTTCTCGTCGTAGAAGAGGGGCTCGCCGTTCAGCCACAGCGACTGGTGGGTGTGCATGCCCGAGCCATTGTCGCCGAAGAGGGGCTTGGGCATGAAGGTCGCGACCTTGCCCCACAGCTCCGCCGTGTTCTTGACGATGTACTTGAACTTCAGGATGTCGTCCGCCGAGTGCACCATGGTGTCGAAGCGGTAGTTGATCTCCTGCTGTCCACCGGTGCCGACCTCGTGGTGGGCGCGCTCGAGCACGAGGCCCGACTCGATGAGCTTGAGCGAGATGTCGTCGCGCAGGTCCGCCGTCTTGTCGACAGGCGAGACGGGGAAGTAGCCACCCTTGTACGGGGTCTTGTTCGCGAGGTTCCCGCCCTCTTCGACGCGGCCGGTGTTCCACGCGCCTTCTTCGGAGTCGACCGAGTAGAAGCTCGAGTTCTGCTTCACCTCGTAGCGGACGTCGTCGAAGATGTAGAACTCCGCCTCGGGCGCGAAGAACGCGGTGTCGGCGATTCCGGTCGAGGCGAGGTACTTCTCAGCCTTCTTCGCGACCTGGCGGGGGTCCTTCGCGTAGATCTCGCCGTTGCGCGGGTTGTAGATGTCGAAGATCATGACCAGCGTCTTCGCCTCGCGGAACGGGTCGAGATATGCCGTCGAGACGTCCGGGATCAGCTGCATGTCGGACTCGTGGATGTTCGCGAAGCCGCGAATCGACGAGCCGTCGAAGAGCTGACCGACCGTGAAGAACTCCTCGTCGACGGTCGAGGCCGGGATGTTGAAGTGCTGCTGCACACCGGGGAGATCCGTGAAACGGATGTCGAGGAACTTGACGTCCTCGTCCTGGATGAACTTGAGCACCTCGGAAGAATCTTTGAACATGGAGTCTCCAAGATCGGGTGAGGAACAGCCCGAGATGGTCCGGGCCTCTTCGAACCTATCGGCATCCAGTTGCTCGGCAGTATCTCGGATGTTTCCGGGATGTTACGGAGCGGCCCCCGCTTAGGCTGGGGAGGTGCCCGAATCCCTGCGTGAGAACACCTACCCCGGCGAGCGGTTGGGAAGGCCCGAACGGGGTCCGGGAAGCGTCGGCCGTCTCGGGCGCCGAATCGCGGCGCTGGCGATCGACTACGCAGCCGCCACCCTGATCGCCACCGCGTTCTTCGGTTTCGACCAGTTCGCCCTCCCGGGCGAGGCCGGCCTGTCGCAGTTCGCGCCCATCACGGTGTTCGCGGCATTGCAGGTCGTCTTCATCCCGGTGATCGCCGGCAGTCCCGGCCACCGCATCGTCGGACTGCGCCTCGAGCTGGTGCACGGCGGCTGGACCGGTCTGTGGCGTCCGATCGTCCGCACGCTGCTGCTCGTGCTGGTGCTGCCGGCGGTCGTGTTCGACCCCGACCAGCGAGGACTGCACGACAAGGCTGCGGGAACGATCCTCGTCCGCGCCTGACGGAGAGCGGGGGATCAGCGCGGGCGCTGCGCCCGGGCCTTCATCGGGTCGACGCCCTTCGGGATCGGCAACGATGTCACCGACTGCGAGACGGACTCGATGCGCTTGATGACGGCGGCCATCGTCGTGCGGTCGATAGCCTTCGGCAGCGCCTTGATCGTGGGGGCGAGCTTGGCGATCGGGACCTCGTCGTCGCCGTGGCCCACGTAGAGCACGTGGACGGGGACGCCGGACGCGACGCGCTTGACCTTGCCCCGTTCGTCGTTGATGAGTCGGGTGAGACGCCCGCGGGCGCCCTCGCCGATGATGACGACGCCACCGCGGCCGACGGCGCGGTAGACCGCCTCCTGGGTCTTCGGGTTGACACCGACCGGCATCTCGGACGCCTGCCACCGGCGGCCGAGGTTGGTCGAGATGATGTGGCCTGTCGCGCCGGGCATCCCGTCGATGCGCTTGTACATCGCGCGCGTCGCGAGCCGGGTCATCGTGATCATGGCGCCCAGGACGCCGAAGAGCAGACCCGTGACACCCCACAGGATGATGCTCCAGATCGCGCCGGGCGGAATGAGGAAGCCCACGAGCACGCCGAGACCGACGCCGACGACGACGATCGCGATGAGCAGCCAGGGGAGCCAGCTGTAGTACTCCTTCGTGAAGGTGAAGAGGGAGCGGAGCTGGGAGAAGAATCCGGGGCGCTTCTCGGGTGCGGTGCTGCGGGACGACATGCTCACAGCCTACCTTTTCGGCCGCACCGCTCCGCCTGCACAGCGACGTCGCGACGCCCGGTGTGCACACCCGCGCGTTCACTCACGGATGCGGCTCGACGACGCTCGCGACACTGGGAGGATGCACCGCACCGGCACCCCCTCGACGCCCGCCGCGCTCCGGACCGTCGGACCGCCCGAAGCGCCGTTCGCGGGCGAGCTCGTCCCGGGGCCGTCGGCTCGTTCCTACCGGGTCGTCGCCGACGATCTGCCGCCCGGGGTGTGGCGAGCGGATCCCGACGGTCATCTGCTCGCGGCCACCGACCTCGACCGCGTCGACGGCAGGACCATCGTGGCGCTCCCGCGACTGACCGCGAGACTGTGCGGCGGGGAGGCGGCATTGGACCTCTCGCCCGGCCAGGCGGTCACGCTCGCCGTGAGCGCGCTGCGCGGCTGCGTCGAGGCTGCGGATGCGCAATGGGGCGAGGGCGAGTGGTGGCTGACCACGGCCGGCCGACCCGTTCTCGTACCCGTGGGTGATCGGTCGTGGGGCCGATCGACCATCCGACTCCTCGAACGCATCCCCGACACGGCGATCGCACCCGATCTGCGCGCGCTGGCCGTCGCCGCGGTCGACGACACGGCAACGCTCCCGTTCGCGGTTCCGACGCTCGAGGACGAGCTGTTCGCAGTCGCGACGCCGGCCCCGCTCGACAGCGCGTCTCCGACGCCGACGGGTCGGGGGACTCGCACGGCGGTCCAGCCAGCCGGAGAGGATGACGCCGCCCGCGGGGCCGTGGCGGACGCCGCGCGCACCGCGGTGCACGGGCTCGTCGATGCGGACATCCTCGCTCGGGTGACAGCTGGTCTCGCCCGGACGCGGCCCATGGCATCGCGCGCGTTCGCAGCCGTCGCCGCGCACGTGGTCCGCCGACGCGAACGCCGGGCGCCCGACCGGGCGCCCGCGCCGGCCACGCGGAGCTCGGTCGATCGCTCCTCGTCGCATCCCCGGCGGCGCCTGATCGTCGTGGCGGGGTCCGCGCTGGCGGTCACGCTCGGTCTGGGCCTCCTCTGGCCGGACGGTGCGCCGGCCCCGTCCCCGAGCGCCACGGGCGGCCGTGTCATCGCCGGCACGCCGCGAGCCGACGACGCCGGGGGAGGTGACGAGCTCGACCGCGGTGAGCGCGCCGAGACTCCCGTCGAAGTCGGAGACACCGTCTCGCACGACGATCCCGAGATGATGTCGGACGCCGACGAGAGTGATGGGTCGCGGGCCGACCGGCACCTCCTCGACGAACTCGCGAGCTGCCTCTCGAGCACGGAGGGGGCGTGCCGGGCCGCCGTGCTGGAGCGTCCCGATGCCCCGCTCCCGAAGGGGGCGGCGACCGTCGCGGCGTCGCGCGAGGTCACGCTCGTCGACGACCTCGGCGGCGTCCGTGTGGTGCGCGTCTCGGACTCCGCCGGTCGATACGCGGACCAGATCGTCGTGATCGTCGCCCACGACGACGAACGGCTGGTCCGCGACGTGTACGACGTCGCGGACCAGCCGTGATGAGGCGGAGGCCTCAGTCGGTCAGTAGCCGAGCTGCCCCTCGAACTGGGCGCCTTCGAGGCGGGCCTTCATGGCGCTCAGGAAGCGTGCGGCATCCGCGCCGTCGATCGTGCGGTGGTCGTACGAGAGGGCGAGGTACACGTACGAGCGCACCGAGATCGCCTCCTTGCCGTCCACGGTCACGACGCCGGGGCGCTTGTAGACGATGCCGGTGCCGAGGATGGCGGACTGCGGGAGGAACACGACCGGGGTGTCGAACAGCGCGCCGCGCGAACCCGTGTTGGTGATCGTGAACGTGCCGCCGGCGAGCTCGTCGGGCTTCAGCTTGTTGTCGCGCGTCCGAGCGGCCAGGTCGGCGATGTCCTGCGCGATCTGAGCCAGGTTCTTCGAGCCCGCGTCGCGCAGGACCGGCGTGAGCAGACCGCGCTCCGTGTCGACCGCGATCGAGATGTTCTCGCTCGCGGGGTAGACGATCTCCTCGCCGTCGACCGTCGAGTTGACGATCGGGAAGGTCTGCAGTGCCTCGGCGGCGGCCAGCGCGAAGAAGGGCAGGAACGACAGCTTCGCGCCCGTCTTCTCGTTGAACTCGACCTTGACCTTGTCGCGGAACGACGACAGCTTGGTGACGTCCACCTCGACCACGGTCGTCAGCTGAGCGGTCTGCTGCATCGACTCGACGGCGCGCTTGGCGAGAACCTTGCGCAGACGCGACATAGGGGCGCGCGTACCGCGGAGCTCCGAGACCTCGACCGCGGCGGGTGCCGCAGGGGCCTCGGCGGGGGCCGCGGCGGTCGGCTGCGCCGAAGCGGCCTCGGCGGCCTTCAGGACGTCCTCCTTGCGGATGCGACCGCCGACGCCCGTGCCGGTGACCGACGCGAGGTCGACGCCCTGCTGCTGCGCGAGACGACGCACGAGCGGGGTGACGTAGGTCACACCGTCGTTGTCGGAGGAGGCGGTGGAGTCGCCGGCGGGAGCCGACTGCTGCGCCGGGGCGGGAGCCGACTGCTGCGCGGGGGCGGGAGCCGCTGCCGGAGCCTCGGGAGCCGGTGCGGGCTCCTCGGCTGCGGGAGCCGGGGGCGCGGGAGCCTCGGCTGCGGGAGCCGGCGCCGCGGGGGCCTCGGCAGCGGCAGGAGCGCCCGAGCCGATGCGGGCGAGCGCGGACCCGACCTCGACGGTCTCGTCCTCCTGCACCAGGATCTCGACGAGCGTGCCGGCGAAGGGCGCGGGGATCTCGGTGTCGACCTTGTCGGTCGAGATCTCGAGGAGGGGCTCGTCGACCGCGACATCGTCGCCGATCTGCTTGAGCCAGCGGGTGACCGTGCCCTCGGTGACGCTCTCGCCGAGCTCGGGGAGCACGACGTCCTTCGCGTCGCCGGATGCGGCGGGCGCCGACTGCTGGGGTGCGGGGGCGGCGGGGGCCTCGGCGGCCGGGGCCTCCTGCGCGGGCGCGGCGGCCTCCTCGGCCGGAGCCTGCTCGGACGGGGCGTCGCTGGAGGGCGCGCCCGATCCATCGCCGATCTTCGCCAGGACGGCGCCGACCTCGACGGTCTCGTCCTCCTGGACGAGGATCTCTTCGATGACGCCGCTCACGGGCGACGGGATCTCCGTGTCCACCTTGTCGGTCGAGATCTCGAGAAGACCTTCGTCTTCCTGGATGGTGTCACCGACCTTCTTGAGCCAGCGGGTCACCGTACCCTCGGTGACGCTCTCTCCGAGCGCGGGGAGGACCACGGAAGTGCTCATGAATCTGTCTCCTTCAAGAAATGCCGATGTCCGTCTAGCTTACTGATCTGCATCGGTCGACCGGTCAGAGCGCATGCAGCGGTTTGCCCGCCAGCGCCAGGAATGCTTCTCCGAGAGCTTCGCTCTGCGTCGGATGGGCGTGGATGAGTGGTGCGATGTCCTCGGGGTGGGCCTCCCAGCCGACCGCGAGCTGTCCTTCGGTGATGAGCTCGCCGACACGATCGCCCACCAGATGGACCCCGATGATCGGGCCGTCGAGACGGCGCACGACCTTCACGAGGCCGGCGGTCCCGAGGATCTCGCTCTTGCCGTTGCCGGCGAGGTTGTACTCCCGCACGACGATCGCATCGCCGTGGGCGGCTCGCGCCTGGTCCTCGGTCAACCCGACGGAGGCGACCTCCGGGCTGCTGTAGGTCACCCGGGGTACGAGGCTGTCGGGGACGACCGTGGGCCGCAGGCCGGCGATCTCCTCCGCCACGAAGATCCCCTGTTGGAAGCTGCGGTGTGCGAGCTGCAGCCCGGGCACGATGTCGCCGACGGCCCAGACGTGGTCGCGGGTCGTGCGCAGCCGCTCGTCGACGCGGACGAATCCGCGGTCGAGCTCGACGCCCGCGGCCTCGAACCCGAGATCTGCGGTCGCGGGCCCGCGACCGACGGCGACGAGCAGCACGTCCGCGTCGAGGACGCTCCCGTCCTCCAGCGACACGCGCACGCCGTCGGCGTGGCTCTCGGCTCCCGCGAAGCGCACACCGGTCCGCGCGGTGATGCCACGCTTGCGGAACGCGCGTCCGATGGCCTTGCTCATCGCGGTGTCCTCGGTCGGGAGCAGGCGGTCGAGTGCCTCGATCACCGTCACCTCGGCGCCGAACGATCGCCAGATGCTGGCGAACTCGACGCCGATGACGCCTCCGCCGAGGATCACGGCGTGTCGGGGCACCACGGGCAGCGCGAGCGCCTGCTCGCTCGTGATGACGCGGTCGTCGAGCTCGAGACCGGGGAGCGAGCGACTGTAGGACCCCGTCGCGAGGATCACGTTCGTCCCGCGGTAGCGGTCGTCGCCGACGGCGACCCGACCGTCGTCGAGGAGCCGGCCGGCTCCGCTCACGACGGTGATCCGGCGGGCGGCGAGGAGCCCCTCGAGACCCTTGTGCTTCTTGGCGACGATCCCCTCGCGGTAGGCGTGCACCGCTGCGACCTCGATGCCCTCGAACGCGGCGCGCACGCCCACGTGCTGGGACGCGCGCACGCTGTCGGCGACCTCGGCGGAGTGCAGCAGTGCCTTGGTGGGGATGCAGCCGCGATGCAGACAGGTCCCGCCCACCTTGTCCTTCTCGATCAGCACGACCGAGGATCCGAGTTCCGCCGCGCGCAACGCAGCCGCGTAGCCGCCGCTGCCGCCACCGAGGACGACCAGGTCGACGTCGTGGTCGGTCATCGCTGCGAACCCCGCAGGTACTCGACGAGGGAGCGCACCGTGGCTGCCGTGGGGCCCTTGTCGGTGCCGCCGAACGGCGTCTTGGTCGTGCCGGAGCCGGCGATGTCCAGGTGTATCCACGGGATGCGCGGCGCATCGTCGCCGTCGCCGGAACGACCGACGAAGCGCTGGAGGAAGAGGCCCGCGAAGAGGGAGCCGCCCGAGGGGTCGCCGATCTTGGCGTTCTGCATGTCCGCGATGGGCGAATCGAGCTCGTCGGCCATGTGCGCAGGCAGCGGGAGCTGCCAGGCCGCCTCCCCGGCGCGACCGGCCGCGGCGAGATACTCCGACACCGCGTCGTCATCGCCCATGACGCCGGTGTGACGGTGCCCGAGAGCGACGATGACGGCACCGGTGAGCGTGGCGACGTCGATGATGGCGTCGGGCTGCGTCCGGCTCGCGGCGACGATGCCGTCCGCCAGGACGAGACGGCCCTCGGCATCGGTGTTGAGCACCTCCACCGTCGTGCCGTCGAGCATCCGCAGGACGTCGCCCGGCCGCGTCGCGCGCCCCGACGGCATGTTGTCGGCGACGCAGAGCCAGGCCGAGACGCGCGTCGGAAGCGCAAGCGCGGCGGCCGCCTGGACCACGGCGAGCACTGTCGCGGCACCGGCCATGTCGTATTTCATGCCGACCATGCTGGCCGCGGGCTTGAGCGAGAGGCCACCGGTGTCGAAGGTGATGCCCTTGCCGACCAGCGCGACGTGGCGATCCGCACCGGCGGGGGAGTAGTCCACCCGGACCACGCGCGGCGGGCGGTCCGAGCCCTGCCCGACCCCGAGGACGCCGCCGAAGCCCTGGCGCTCCAGTTCGGCCTCGTCGAGCACCTCGATCTCGATGGGGAGCCCGGCGACGGCCTCCACGGCGCGTTCCGCGAGGTCGGCGGGCGACAGCCATTCGGCCGGGGTGCTCACGAGATCCTTGACCAGCGCGAGCGAGCGTCCCACTGCCGCCACCCCCGCCACCTCGTCTGCGGACGGTGCCGCGGAGGTGTGCACGGTGATCCGCTCCGCCCGTGTCTTGGGGGTCCCGCCCTTGTATCCCGCGAAGCGATATCCGCCGATGACGGCGCCCTCCGCGAGCGCCCGCCATGACTCGGGGGCGAGAGGGGCGGCGACGGCGAGCGAAGAGAACCCGGTCGTGACGCGCACGGCGGCGCCGGCGGCATCCCGCAGTGCGTGGTCGTCGGGGGCGTCGCCTGTGCCGACGACGATGACGGGTGCGGCAGCGACGGCGGGCAGGAAGAGGCGGTGCACGGATCCCCGCGCGCCGGTGAAGCCGACGGCCGCCAGCATCTCGCGAAGACCCGGCCAGTCGGCGGGTGCGGACTGCTCGTCGAGCGGCGGCAGGGCGAGGACCAGGGCGTCGGCGTCGGATTCGGTGACGGGCGCGCTGCTGTGCGCGATCTCGGGGAACGGCATCCTCCCATCCTAGGTTCGCCCGCCGTCGGCGTTCGCTGTCAGCGAGGGGCGAGCCGCGTCCGCGAGGGGGAGGGGCTCGTAGAGTTGTGACATGCCACTGTCCGGACCGCTCTACGCACGTGCCGCCGGGTCGCCGCCCGTCCCGGCCGGGCTGCCGCTCGTCATCGCGCTGACCGGGTTCACCGACGCGGGCGGTGCCGTGACCCGCATCGTGGAGTACTTCCGCGGCGAGCTGGACCCCACCGCGGTCGTCGCGTTCGACAACGACGTCCTCTTCGACTACCGCGCACGTCGGCCTGTCGTCACCTTCGACGAAGACCATCTGACCGACTATCGCGCTCCCCGGCTCGAGCTGTCGCTCGCGCACGATTCGCTCGGGCAGCCGTTCGTCCTGCTGGCGGGGTACGAGCCCGACTTCGCGTGGGAGGCGTTCGCCGAGACGGTCGTGGGTCTCGCCGAGGGCATGCAGGTCGCCTCGATCACGTGGGTGCACGCCATCCCGATGCCGGTACCGCACACCCGTCCGATCGGCGCGACCGTCAGCGGGACGCGCTCGGAGCTGACCGCGGCGCACTCGGTCTGGCAGCCCCGCACGCAGATCCCCGCGACGGCCGGGCACCTGCTCGAGCTCCGTCTCGCCGAGGCGGATGCCCGTGTCGCCGGATTCGCGCTGCTCGTGCCGCACTACCTGGGCGACACCGAGTACCCCGCCGCGGCGATCGCCGGTCTCGACAGCCTGAGCGTCGCGACGGGTCTGGTCTTCGACAGCGACACGCTCCGCAACGAGAACCGCGACTACCTCGAGAAGGTCCAGGACCAGGTGTCGGGCAGCGAGGAGCTGACGACGATGCTGCACACGCTCGAGGAGCGCTACGACTCGTACATGGCGGGATCGGCCCTCGGGCAGCCCATCATCCATACGGGTGATCTTCCGAGCGCGGACGAGCTCGCGGCCGAGCTCGAGCGCTTCCTCGCCTCGCGTCCCCCGGGCGACGACGACAAGCGCGGCCGGGCCTGAGCCCGGCGCCCCTCCCGCCCCTCGCCCTCCGACCGCCGGGGGAATGCGACGCGCGCCGTCGGCGTTCTCATAGGAATGAATGCTTGCGCAGGAACAGCGCACGAGATATGAGACAATGAAGGACCTGACCCGTTGTCGATCCTGTGCACCTCGTTCGTTCGAGAGGCGGGGACTTGACAAGGGTCTTACTAGTGTCCGAGAACCCGGTGCGTTCGCGCCGGTGAGAGGCTAACCGTGACGTCAGGCACGAAGACCACCCGCACCCGCGCGAGCGAGGACACCGAACTCGTCGACGACGCGCCCGCCACCGGCGCCAAGGCCGCCGCGCCCAAGAGCGCCGCGAAGAAGGCGCCCGCGAAGAAGACCACCGCGAAGAAGGCCGCCCCGGCCAAGGCCTCCAAGGCGAAGGCGAAGGCCGACGACGAGGAGATGGACGACGAGGACGTCGATGACGACGTCGAGGTCGACGCCGCCGACACTGCGGACGACGACGCCGCTCCCGCGGGCGACGCCGTGAAGGCCGACGACGACGAGGACGAGGACGAGTCGAAGAAGCCGGTGGCAGCCGAGCCGCTACCGACCGGCGCCATCGTCATCTCCTCGAGCGACGAGGAGGACGTCCCGGTCTACTCGACGCAGATCACCGGAGCGACGGCCGACCCGGTCAAGGACTACCTCAAGCAGATCGGCAAGGTGCCCCTGCTCAACGCCGCCGAAGAGGTCGAGCTGGCGATGCGCATCGAGGCGGGTCTGTTCGCCGAGGAGAAGCTGTCGCACATGACGGCCGCCGAGAAGTCGAACCAGCTCGGACTCGATCTGCAGTGGGTCGCTCGCGACGGCCAGCGCGCCAAGAGCCACCTGCTCGGTGCCAACCTGCGTCTGGTCGTCTCGCTCGCCAAGCGCTACACCGGTCGTGGCATGCAGTTCCTGGACCTCATCCAGGAGGGCAACCTCGGTCTGATCCGCGCCGTCGAGAAGTTCGATTACACCAAGGGCTTCAAGTTCTCGACCTACGCGACGTGGTGGATCCGGCAGGCGATCACGCGTGCGATGGCCGACCAGGCCCGCACCATCCGCATCCCGGTGCACATGGTCGAGGTCATCAACAAGCTCGCGCGTGTGCAGCGCCAGATGCTGCAGGATCTGGGCCGTGAGCCCACGCCGGAAGAGCTGAGCCGCGAACTCGACATGACCCCCGAGAAAGTCATCGAGGTGCAGAAGTACGGCCGCGAGCCGATCTCGCTGCACACGCCCCTGGGCGAGGACGGCGACAGCGAGTTCGGTGATCTCATCGAGGACACCGAGGCCGTCGTGCCCGCCGACGCCGTCGGGTTCACCATGCTGCAGCGTCAGCTCGAGTCGCTGCTCGACTCGCTCAGCGAGCGCGAGGCGGGTGTCATCCGGATGCGGTTCGGCCTCGGCGACGGTCAGCCGAAGACGCTCGACCAGATCGGCGACACGTTCGGCGTCACGCGCGAGCGCATCCGCCAGATCGAGTCCAAGACGATGGCCAAGCTGCGCCACCCGTCGCGGTCGCAGTCGCTTCGGGACTACCTCGAGTGACCGCCGCCGCGAACGAGGGCAAGGCCCTCGAGGTCGTCGTCGACGGCACCGCATATGCGCGTATCCCGATCCGCACGCGCGTGGTGATGCCCGGCGACGATCTCGGGAGCATCATCTCGGAGTACGCCGCGGCCGTCGTCCAGCCGGGCGACCTGCTGTTCGTCACCGAGAAGATCGTCGCGATCACGCAGGGTCGCTCGTTCACCCTCGACGAGATCCGGGTGCGCCCGCTGGCGCGTCTCCTGTCGAAGTACGTCACGCGCACGCCCTACGGCATCGGTCTGGGCATGCCCGAGACGATGGAGATGGCGCTGCGCGAGTGCGGCACCCCGCGCATCCTCTTGGCGGCGGCCGTCAGCGCCGTCACCAAGGTGCTCGGCCGGCGCGGCGACTTCTACCGCGTGGCGGGCGACAAGGCGCGGGCGATCGACGGCCCGACGTCGGGGACGATCCCGCCGTACAACAAGGCGGTCGTCCTCGGTCCCGCCGACCCCGGCGGCGTCGCGTCGAGCATCAAGGCTCAGCTCGGTGGTGGCGCCGAGGTGGCGGTGGTCGACATCAACGACATCGGCGGCAACATCCTCGGCTCGACGCTCGACAGGGCCGGGGAGCAGCGGCTGGTGCGCATCCTGCGCGACAACCCGCTGGGCCAAGGTCACCAGTCGACGCCGCTCGGCGTCATCCGCGAGGCCTGACGTGGGGGCGGTGAACCGGCTCTATCGCCGTGCGCGCTTCTTCGTCCGCCGCGTCACCTCCTTCGACCGCGAGCGAGTGATGCAGTTCGCGCGCCAGTCCGCGACGCTGTCGAAGGCTCCCGTCTGGTGGGTCGCCGCCGACATGGCGTGGTGTGCGGTCCGCTACGAGACGACCTTCGAGAACTACTCGGAGTGGGACTTCCGCATCCTCCGTGGTCGCGAACGTCGGACGTACATGACCGACCCGAAGTCGTTCCATCTCTCGCGTCGCCTGAACGACGACTCGATCCGCGGCGTCTTCGACGACAAGCTGCAGTTCGCACACCGTTTCGGCGACGAGCTCGGTCGCGCCTGGCTCGACGTCACGGCGACCGACGTGGCGGCGCTCGCGGCATTCCTCGAGGGGCGCGAACGGGTCATCACCAAGAACCCCGGCGGTGTCGGGGGCAACGGCATCACGATGCGCGACGTCGCGACCGTCGGCGACACGGCGGCGTTCCGCGAGGAGCTGCTGCGCACGGGGGAGACGCTCGTCGAAGAGGTGCTCGAGCAGCACCCCGAGATGGCTCGTCTGTACCCGGGCAGCGTCAACTCGCTGCGCGTCGTGACCTACCGCGATCCCGACGACGTCGTGCACGTCCTCGCAGCGGTGCTGAAGGTCGGCAACGGCGGCGTCATCGACAACTTCTCCAACGGCGGCATGTACACGATGCTCGACGCGGACGGTCGTGCGCTGCACGCGGCGAGCGATGAGGAGGGGCATCCCTTCGAGACGCATCCCATCACCGGCGTCGCCATCACGGGCTACCAGGTGCCGTTGTATCCCGAGGTGCTCGAGCTCGTCGACCGCCTCGCGCGGCGGGTTCCCGAGATGCCCTACATCGGCTGGGACGTCGCGATCACGCCGGAACGTCCCGTCGTCATCGAGGGCAACCACAACACCGGTGTGTTCCAATCGAAGCCGTCGGTGTCGGGGATCCGGCGCGGACTGCTGCCGCGCTACCGCGCCGCGATGCGCTTCTGAGCGGTCGCTCCGCCACCCCCACCACGGAGAACACGGAGAAACGAGCAATGGGTCGATCACGCGTCCGGCTGGGCTACCTCCTCGACCGCGCCCGCAACGTGCGGGTCGGCAATCTCGTCGAGTTCGGTCGACAGGTGCAGAAGGTGTCGAAGGCGCCGCTGCCGGTCATCGTCGCCGACATGCTGTGGTGTTCCGTCAAGTACGACATGGGGTTCCGCGACTACGCCGTGTGGGACATCCGCCTGCTCAACGCCCGCGAGCGGGCCACGTGGATGACGCATCCCAAGTCGTTCCGGATCACGCGCATGCACAACACGCCCGAGGGGCGCGCCAAGCTCGAGGACAAGCGCCGGTTCGCCCGTGAGTACGCCGACCTGCTCGGTCGCGAGACGCTCGACCTGCGCGACGTCGACGACGTGGAGCTCGGCGCCTTCCTCGAGCGCCACCCCAAGGTCCTCGCCAAGCCGCTCGACGGCCACGGCGGCGGCGGGATCACCCTGCACGAGAACGTGACGGATGCCGCGGCCTTCCGCGCCGAGGCGACCGCTGCCGGCCAATCGATCGTCGACGAGTTCATCGTGCAGCACCCCGACATGGCGTCGCTGTACCCAGACAGCGTCAACACGGTGCGGATGATCACGTTCCTCACCCCGGAGGGCGACGTCCGCCTCCTCGCCGGTGTGCTTCGCATCGGGAACGGCGACGTCATCGACAACTTCGCCTCGGGCGGCATGTTCACGATGCTCGACGAGCACGGTGTGGCGCTGTACCCGGGCGTCGACAAGAACTCCAACGTCTATCGCGAGCATCCGGTCACGGGCACCCCGATCGTGGGCTTCACGGTGCCGCTGTTCGATCAGGTGCTGGCGCTGACGGAGTCTCTGGCCCGCCGCACCCCCGAGGCGCCCTACGTCGGTTGGGATCTCGCGATCACGCCGAACGGCCCCGTCGTCATCGAGGGCAACCACAACTCGAGCGTCTTCCAGCCCAAGCCGTCCGCCTCGGGCGTGCGTACGGGACTGCTGCCCGTCTACCAGGCCGCCGTCGGCTTCTGAGACGCATCCGCGGCAACGCGAAAGCCCCGAGCGCGATGCTCGGGGCTTTCGTCGTGAAGCCGCTGGTTCAGCCCGCGGCGACGAGACGCGAGGTCTCGTCGTGCCAGCTCGTGGCCACGGCGCGGAGCTTCTCCTCGTACTTGCGACCGTGGTGGGCGCAGAAGAGAAGCTCGCTGCCGTTGACCTCGGCGGCGATGTAGGCCTGGGCGCCGCACGAATCGCAGCGATCGGCCGCGGTCAGGCGGTGATCGAGGACGGCGGTGCTCTCGGAAGTGTTCGTGGTCATGACGGGTGCCTCCTCGGTCGATCGGGTCGTGCAACTGAGTGCCTTCGATACAACCATGACCAGCCCGGGGTATGCCCCATTTGACGATCATTTCGCTCTACGCGTACGCTCAGCGCCCGCACGAGGCGTGCGGTCATGACGAGGAGCGTGTGTCCTCCCCGTCGTGTCGGTGGCGCCGGATACGCTTGGAGATCGTGACAGCTGAGTATTCCGCCCACCACCTCCAGGTGCTCGAAGGGCTCGAGGCCGTCCGCAAACGTCCCGGCATGTACATCGGCTCGACCGACTCCCGGGGTCTGATGCACTGCCTGTGGGAGATCATCGACAATTCCGTCGACGAGGCCCTCGGCGGGTTCGGCAGCCGCATCGACATCGTCCTGCACGCCGACGGCAGCGTCGAGGTACGCGACCGCGCCCGCGGCATCCCCGTCGACGTCGAGCCCCGCACGGGTCTGACGGGCGTCGAGGTCGTGTTCACCAAGCTGCACGCGGGAGGCAAGTTCGGCGGCGGCTCCTACGCCGCGTCCGGAGGCCTGCACGGCGTCGGCGCCTCGGTCGTCAACGCGCTGTCCGAGCGCCTCGACGTCGAGGTCGACCGCGCGGGCAAGACCTACGCGATGTCCTTCCACCGCGGCGAGCCCGGGCTCTTCGCCGGAGACACGCCCGACTCCGAGTTCACCCCGTTCGAGCGCTCGTCCGAGCTGCGCATCGTCGGCAAGGCACCGCGGGGCACGAGCGGCACCCGCATCCGCTACTGGGCCGATCGGCAGATCTTCACGAAGGATGCCGCGTTCCACCTCGACGAACTCGTGCAGCGCGCTCGGCAGACCGCCTTCCTCGTTCCGGGGCTCGAGATCGTCATCGCCGACGACCGGGGCGAGGAGCGGGTCGAGACGACCTATCGCTTCGACGGCGGCATCTCGGAGTTCGCGGAGTTCCTCGCGCCCGACGCGCCGATCACCGACACCTGGCGCCTGACCGGCGACGGCACGTTCACCGAGACGGTGCCGGTGCTGCAGGCGAACGGCGCGATGGTGCCCACCGAGGTCGAGCGCACGTGCGAGGTCGATATCGCGCTGCGGTGGGGGACCAGCTACGAGACGGTCACACGGTCGTTCGTCAACATCATCGCGACGCCCAAGGGCGGCACGCACCAGCAGGGCTTCGAGCAGGGCCTCATGAAGGTCGTTCGCAGCCAGGTCGAGCAGAACGCGCGGCGGCTGAAGGTCGGCAACGACAAGCTCGAGAAGGACGACATCCTCGCCGGTCTCACCGCCGTGCTCACGGTGCGTCTTCCCGAGCCGCAGTTCGAGGGGCAGACGAAGGAGATCCTCGGCACGCCGGCGGTGCGACAGATCGTCGCGTCCGTCGTGAACCGAGAGATGGGCGCGTTGTTCGCGTCCACCCGGCGCGACGACAAGGCGCAGACGGGTCAGCTGCTCGAGAAGGTCGTCTCCGAGATGAAGGCGCGCATCTCGGCGCGCACCCACAAAGAGACGCAGCGGCGAAAGACCGCTCTCGAGTCGTCGTCGTTGCCCGCGAAGCTCGCGGACTGCCGAAGCAACGACGTCGCCGAGTCGGAGCTGTTCATCGTCGAGGGCGATTCGGCGCTGGGCACCGCTAAGCACGCGCGGAACAGCGAGTACCAGGCGTTGCTCCCCATCCGCGGCAAGATCCTCAACGTGCAGAAGGCGTCGGTGAGCGACATGCTCTCGAACGCCGAGTGCGCCGCGATCATCCAGGTCATCGGCGCCGGATCGGGACGCTCGTTCGATCTCAGCGCCGCGCGCTACGGCAAGGTCATCCTGATGAGCGACGCCGACGTCGACGGCGCCCACATCCGCACGCTCCTGCTGACGCTCTTCTTCCGGTACATGCGCCCCCTGATCGAAGAGGGTCGCGTCTTCGCCGCGGTGCCCCCGCTTCACCGCGTCGTCGTGATGAACCCCGGTTCGAAGCCGAACGAGACCATCTACACGTATTCCGAGGGTGAGTTGCACGGCCTGCTCGCAAAGCTCCGCAAATCGGGGCGCAAGTGGCAGGAGCCCGTGCAGCGGTACAAGGGCCTCGGCGAGATGGACGCCGATCAGCTCGCGACCACGACGATGGACCGGGCGGGCCGCACGCTTCGCCGCGTCCGCGTCGAAGACGCCGACGCCGCGAACGCCGTATTCGAGCTGCTGATGGGCAACGAGGTCGCCCCGCGTCGCGACTTCATCGTCACGTCGAGCGACCGGCTCTCGCGCGAGGCAATCGACGCCTGACCCGCCCGGCGTCGCGGCCACGACGACGCGGAGGCACGCACGAAGCTCGGGGGATGACGCGGACGCCGGGGATGACGCGAGCTCGGGGGAGTTCCCGGCCGAGCTTCCGAGGCCGGCGCCGTGCTCCGGAATACGGCATGCCCCCGGGCTAGCCGACGACGGTGCCGATGGCGCCGATGACGCCCTCGAGGGGCTGTCCCGACGCGTCGCGTTTCGCGCCCGCCTCGGGCAGAGCGCGCGTGGCGCCGTCGGGGCCCACGGCACGCGGTGAGTCGCCGACCCAGGCGAGCGTCAGCGTGTCCTCGCCGCGCAGGAAGCGTTGCGCGCGGACACCGCCGGTCGCCCGCCCCTTCGGGGGGAACTCCGCGAACGCAGACACC
Organism: Microbacterium sp. cf332; assembly: GCF_900102175.1. Taxonomy (GTDB): domain Bacteria; phylum Actinomycetota; class Actinomycetes; order Actinomycetales; family Microbacteriaceae; genus Microbacterium. Next base: position 683,464 of record NZ_FNKN01000001.1, on the reverse strand, counting down.
TTGCCGCTGCCGGCATCCGCTCCCGCGAGCGACTGCGTCGATCCGGCGATCGTCACCACGACGGTGTCGTCGGATGCGGCGACGGCCGTGAACGCGACGACGCGCTCTCCGTCGGTCACGCGCACCCCTGCCATACCTCCCGCGGCGCGTCCCTGCGGCCGCACGGCCGCAGCGTCGAAGCGCAGGAGCTGAGCGTCGGAGGTGACGAAGACGAGCTCGCTGCCGTCCGCGGCCGGAGCCGCTCCGACGACACGGTCGCCGGGCTTCAACGAGATGATCTCGGCGTCGGGCTTGCCCGGGGCGAGCTCGCTGGCCGAGACGCGCTTGACGACGCCCTGCGCTGTTCCCACCGCGACCGGCGGCTCGCCGGTGAGCGGCACGATCGCCACGACGTGCTCGTTGGCCCCGAGGCCCAGGTACTGATCGGCCTTCGAGCCGGCGGCGAGCTGCACGCTGTTGCCGGGGACCGAGGGCAGGTCGACGGGGGAGAAGCGCACGAGACGGCCGGAGCTGGTGACCGCGCCGAGGTCGCCGCGCACCGTGGTGTCGACGGCGGAACGGATGGCGTCGTGCTTGCTGCGGCGCGCCGGGGGAACGATCCCGCTGCTGAGCAGATCGTCGCCGAGCTCTGCCCGGACCATCCGCCCCGTCGCCGAGAGGAACACCCGGCAGGGGGCGTCGGCGATCTGCAGGTCTGCGCCGGCCTTCTTGCCCGAGCGGGCCGTGACGGGCCCGCCGTTGAGGAGGAGGGTGCGGCGCGGGGTGCCGTAGGTGTCGGAGGCCGCCTCGAGTTCGCGCGCGACCTGCGCACGCAGGAGCACGTCGCTCGCGAGCAGCTCCTCGAGGTGCGCGATCTCGGCCTTCAACTGGTCGCGCTCGGTCTCGAGCTCGATGCGTGAGAACTTCGTCAGCCGGCGCAGGCGCAGCTCGAGGATGTATTCGGCTTGCGGCTGCGAGAGGTCGAAGACGTCCATCAGGCGGCCACGGGCCTGCTCGCCGTCATCGGAGGCGCGGATGACCTGGATGACCTCGTCGATGTCGAGGATGGCGATGAGCAGGCCCTCGACGAGGTGTAGGCGCTCCTGCTTGCGCGCGAGGCGGTACCGGCTGCGCCGGGTGACGACCTCGATGCGGTGGTCGAGATAGACCCGCAGCAGCTCCTTCAGACCGAGCGTCTGCGGTTGTCCCTCGACGAGCGCGACATTGTTGATGCCGAACGAGTCCTCGAGCGGCGTGAGCCGGTAGAGCTGCTCGAGCACGGCGTTCGGGTCGAAGCCCGTCTTGATGGTGATGACGAGACGGAGCCCGTGGTTGCGGTCGGTGAAGTCCTGGACGTCGGAGATGCCGGTGAGCTTCTTCGCGTTGACGGCATCCTTGATCTTCTCGATGATGCGCTCGGGCCCGACCATGTAGGGCAGCTCGGTGACGACGAGACCGGTCCGGCGGGGGCCGAGCGACTCGACCGACACCTTGGCGCGTGTGCGGAAGGTGCCGCGGCCGTTCGTGTAGGCGTCCTTGATGCCATCGAGCCCGACGATCACACCGCCGCCCGGCAGGTCGGGACCGGGGACGAACTCCATGAGCTCGTCGAGGGTCGCCTCGGGGTTCTCGAGCAGGTGCACCGCCGCGGCGACGACCTCGATGAGGTTGTGCGGTGCCATGTTCGTGGCCATGCCGACGGCGATGCCCGTCGTGCCGTTGACGAGCAGGTTGGGGTAGGCCGCGGGCAGCACGGCGGGCTGCTGGAACTGCCCGTCGTAGTTGGGGACGAAGTCGACGACGTCCTCGTCGAGGTTCTCGGTGAGCGCGAGGGCCGAGGGCGCGAGCCGCGCCTCGGTGTAGCGCGCCGCAGCGGGGCCGTCGTCGAGCGAGCCGAAGTTGCCGTGGCCGTCGACGAGCGGCACACGCAGGGCGAAGTCCTGTGCCAGGCGGACGAGTGCGTCGTAGATCGCCGAGTCGCCGTGGGGGTGGAGCTTGCCCATGACCTCGCCGACGACGCGGGCGCTCTTGACGTGACCCTTGTCGGGACGCAGACCCATGTCGGCCATCTGGAACAGGATGCGCCGCTGCACGGGCTTGAGGCCGTCGCGCGCGTCGGGCAGGGCGCGCGAGTAGATGACCGAGTAGGCGTACTCGAGGAACGAGCCCTGCATCTCCGCCGAGACGTCGACGTCCTCGATGCGCTCCGGCTGGTCGGGGACGGGTGAAGCGGTGCGGGATGCGGCCATGGAGCTGTTCGGACCTCGATCGGGGGTGGGGCGCGGACCCGTGTGGAAGACTGTCCGCGATGACATCCAGCCTACCGATCGACCCGCTCACGGCCCGGAGCCTCACCGGTGTGCTGCCGCAGCTGATCGCGTCCGTCTCGGGACGACCCGACTGGTTTCCGTCGGCGCGTTCGGCCGTGGTGATCGTGGCCGACGGCCTCGGGCGTGGCAACCTCAGCCAGCGCTCCGCGTATGCGCGCTTCCTCACCGAGCGCATGACGAAGCGGGATTCCGCCCGCACGGTCTTCCCGGCGACGACCGCGGCTGCCCTGACGAGCCTGTTCACGGGGGTCACGCCCGGCGAGCACGGCATCGTCGGTTACCGTGTGCGCGTGCCCGGCACCTCCGCCGCCCCGAACCAGCTCACGGGCTGGGAGCACGACGGCCTCGACCCGCACACGTGGCAGCGCTCTCGGCCGCTGTTCGAACGGGAGGCGGCTGCGGGTCGTCCGTGCTTCGTGGTGAGCCGCGCCCAGTACGCGGGGACGGGCTTCACCACCGCGACAGTGCGCGGTGCCGAGTTCGTCGCCGCATCCGGCATCGCGGAACGGCTCGCATCGGCCGAGGCCCTCGCCGCCGCCCACGAGGGCGCCCTCGTCTACGCCTACATCCCCGAACTCGACGTCATCGGCCACGGGCAGGGCTGGGAGAGCGACCGGTGGGCCGCCGAGCTCGAGTCGCTCGACGCGGAGCTGCGTCGGTGGGACCGGCAGCTGGGCCCCGGTATCGGTGCCGTGCTGACGGCCGATCACGGCATGGTCGACGTCCCCGCGCATCGCCACGTCCTGTTGGACGAGGGCGACCCGCTCCTCGACGAGGTCGAGATCGTGGCCGGCGAGCCACGGATGCTGCACCTGTACGCCTCCGACGGCGCGGGCGCGAGGGTCGCGTCACGGTGGCGGGCGTCGGAGTCGGACCGATCGTGGGTGATGACCCGCGCCGAGGCGATCGGCGCCGGTCTGTTCGGCGCGGTCCATCCGGAGGTCGAGGAGCGCATCGGCGACGTCCTGGTGGCGGCCCGATCCGGTGTCGCCTACTACGACGACCGGTCAGCCGACAAGAAACCGCAGCGGATGATCGGCCAGCACGGCTCGCTCACCGACCAGGAGCGGATCGTGCCCTTGGTACGCCTCGGCGCGTTCGCGTGAGAGGACTCCCGCGTCAGGCGTCTTCGCTGCGTGCGCCGAACACGATCTCGTCCCACGACGGCAGGGAGGAGCGTCCGCCGCGGCGACGGGTCTCCGGTGCGGTCTCGTCCTTGGGCGCGTCGTTCTTCGGGGCTTCGGCCACGGGCTCGGGCTTCTGCTCCGGGTAGCCGGGCTCGAGCGCGTCGAAGAGGGCGACGGGCGTGCGCTCCGGGGGCTCATCCGCGTGGGCGTCGTCCGCCGGCATCGGCTCGCGCTGACCGCGACGGCGTCGCAGCGCCTCGAGCAGGTCCGCGGTCTCGGAGGAGGTGACGACGGGCTCGGGCGCGCGCTTGATGGCCGCATCCTTCGCCGTGGTGCTGCGCAGCGCGCCCGCCGTCGCGGCATCCGCCTCGGTCGCCGGATGCCGCGGTCCGAACGCGCCGCTGTCGAAGCGCGAGTCGTCCTTGGCCTGCGGGGTGTCGAGCGCGCGCAGGCGGGGGATCAGGCCCTCGGGAAGCGACCCCTGTCGCGAGAGCTGCGTGGCGTCGGAGTTCAGGGGCGCGAGTGACGAGCGGCGCGGGTCGAACGACCATCGCGCATCGTGCTCGACCTCACCCACGGCGAACTCGAGCTTGACGATCCAGCCGTCGGGCTCGCGCCAACTGCTCCAGCGTTCGCCGCTCGCTCCCGCCTCGGTGAGCTTGGTGCGGACCGCGGTGCCGAAGGTCGGCTGCGCGTCGGGTTCGAGCTCGCCGGCGATCAGCACGGGTACGGCCAGCGCCTGCCCGACCACGTGCTCGCGCTCCGCGATGATGGGTCGCTCGTACCGGGCGACGTCCTCGACCCGGACTCCGAGCAGCGTGGCGACGTCCGCGGCGCTCATCCCCGAGCGGATGTGCGACTGGATCTCACGCGGGCTGGGGCGCGGGGCGCGGGGCTCGTCGGCCGGTCGGGCGCGCCGCAGCTGGGCGCGGAGCGTCTCGTTCACCGGCAACGCGAAGCGCTCCCCGGACTCGGTTGCGAGGACGAGGATGCCCTCCTCGGTCCCGATGACCTTGAGCTGTTCCATGCGCAGAACCCTCCCAGCGTTACGTGTGCCGTCATGGTGTCACAGGCATCCGGGCAGCGCGGGAATATCCGGGGCGCGCCGCCGGTTTCGGGGGTCGAACCGGCCATCCGCAGCCGATCCCGGAAGGATCTTCCGCGACGTTTTGCGAAAAGCGCGCCGGTCATGCAAACTATCGCCGCCCCACTCGGCGCGGCAACCGGCAACACCTGGAAGTAGAGGCCTTTCGACATGGCTACGGATTACGACGCACCCCGCAAGACCGAGGACGACAGCGAGTCGATCGAGGCCCTGAAGGAGCGCGTGCCCGACAAGTCGTCGGGCTCCATCGACAACGAGGACGCCGACAACCCGTCCGGGTTCGAGCTGCCTGGCGCCGATCTCTCCGACCTCGAGCTCGACGTCGTCGTCCTCCCCCCGCAGGAGGACGAGTTCACCTGCATGGAGTGCTTCCTCGTGAAGCACCGCACCCAGATCGACCACGAGACGTCGGTCGGCGCCATCTGCACCGAGTGCGCGGCCTGACCACCACGATCTCCGAGACCCTCGGCGCTCCGGCGCCGGGGGTCTTCGCATTTCGCCGTGCCGGCCTCGGCTGTGACGAGCTCCGCCAGGCGGTCTCAGGCCCGTTCGCGCGCCTGCTCGAGCACGGCGGCGACCCGGGTGGGGGTGCGGGAGGAGAACACCCAGTGGCTGATGGGATCGTCGTCATCGTCGATCTCGACACGCACGATGCCGTCCACGCCGCCGCGCAGCATGTGCCAGGCCGTCGACGCGAGACCGGGTCCGCGTGCGTGACGCGCCGCCTCACCGCTGAGCGTCTCGACGGCCCCCAGGTAGGAGATCTCGATGTTCGCGCGTCCGACGCGGAGCCGGCCGTCGGCGATCTCGACGACGGGGGAGAGGGCGATCAGCGCGGCGACGACGAGAGCGCTGACGGCGATCCCGGCGATCAGGCCGATGACGGAGTCGAGCGGGGCCAGGACGAGCGCGACCATCGGACCGCAGACGGCGGCGCTGACCAGCACCCAGAGCGACGGGCTCAGGCGCTCGCGATAGCTCGTGGCTGACGGGGTGGTGGGGGCGGAACTGTGCATTAGCCTCGTGGGGTGACCGAATCCGTGGACGTCCCCATTATCGCCGCCGACGTCCCCGTGTACGCGCACCCCGGGGACGCCGGCGCCGATCTGGTGTCTGCCGAGGCCGTCCGCCTCGAGCCCGGGCAACGCGCGCTCGTCGCGACCGGCGTGCGGATCGCCCTCCCCGACGGTTTCGCGGCCTTCGTGGTCCCGCGCAGCGGCCTGGCCGCCAAACACGGCATCACCGTCGTCAACTCGCCGGGGACCGTCGACGCCGGCTACCGCGGCGAGATCAAGGTCACGCTTCTGAACACCGATACCTCCGAGCCGTACGCCGTCGAGCCCGGCGACCGCATCGCGCAGCTGATCGTCATGCCGGTGACCCGGGCTCGCTTCATCCCGGTGGAGGCGCTGCCCGAGAGCGTGCGCGGCGTCGGAGGCTTCGGTTCGACCGGTTACCAGCAGACAGGAACACCCGCATGAGCGACGACGCGAAGTCCGCACCCCTCGATCGCGCGACAGTCGGCCCGTTCGACGAGTCCGAGGCGAACCCGGTGCGTCCCTACATCGACCTCGGTGGCATCAAAGTGCTTCCGCGCGAGGGACTGAACCTGCGGCTCGAGGTCGAGGAGCAGACCAAGCGGATCGTCGCGGTGGGTCTCGACTACGCGGGATCGACCCTGCAGGTACAGCCGTTCGCCGCGCCCCGCTCCACGGGCCTGTGGGAGGAGACGCGCGAGCAGATCCGTCAGCAGGTGCGTCAGCAGGGTGGCCGCGTCGAGGAGCGCGAGGGTCCGCTAGGCCCCGAGCTGCTCGCCGAGGTCCCCGTCATCGCGGGGGCGGAGGGCAGCGGCAAGCGCCTCGCACGGTTCGTCGGGATCGACGGGCCTCGCTGGTTCCTGCGCGGCGTGATCGGCGGAGCGGCGACGAACGACGTCGACGCCGCAGCGCAGGTGGAGGACCTGTTCCGTTCGCTCGTCGTCGTCCGCGGCGGTTCCCCCATGCCGCCGCGAGACCTCATCCCGCTCAAGATGCCGGCGACCCCCGGTTCGGCGTGAGCACCGACGAGCGACCCGAGGGCGCCCCCGAGCGTCCCGCCGATCTCGAGCCGCCGGCTCCGTCGACGTCGGGTCTGCTCGGCGCCGCGCTCGGCGAGGCGGCGCGGAAGGCAGGCTTCGACCCGACTGCCGAGGCGTCGACGGGCGGGGTCGTCTGGCGCGCGATGGGCGGATTCCGCGGCATCGTCGAGGCCGTTCTGCCCGGCCTCGTCTTCATCGTCGTGTTCACGCTCACGACCGACCCGCAGACCCGCGAGGCGGACCTCTGGCTGTCGCTCGGCTTGTCGGTCGGGGTCGCCGCTGCCTTCACGCTCCTGCGACTGGTGCAGCGAGGTCCGGCGGGCGCGGCCTTCGGCGGGCTCGTCGCTACCGCGGTCGCCGCGGGGCTCGCGCTGCTCACCGGCCGCGGTCAGGACAATTTCGTCCCCGGGCTCATCACGAACGCCGCCTACGGCACCGCCTTCCTCGTCTCGGCGCTCATCGGGTGGTCGCTCATCGGGCTCGCAGCCGGCTTCCTCATGAACGAGGGAGTCGCGTGGCGCCGCGACAAGCGCAAGCGGCGCGTGTACTTCTGGCTGGCGATCGCGTGGGCGGCGCTCTTCTATCTGCGCCTCGCCGTGCAGCTCCCGCTCTACTTCGCCGACGAGGTCGCCGCCTTGGGCACGCTGAAGCTGGTCATGGGACTGCCGCTCTTCGCGCCCCTCGCGGCGGTCACGTGGCTCGCGGTCCGGGCGCTCTACAAGCCGCGTCCCGAGTGATATATTTATCTTGACGTCAAGATAAATTTCCCCCTTCTCGACTAAGGGTCGCCTCACTGGATCAACGGGTGGGGCGGGGGGATGATGGGGACAGCGCGCGCGAGCGCGCGGCCCGCCGATGAAGGAGAGCAGACGTGTCCACTGTTGACAGCTTCGGAGCCAAGAGCACCCTGACGGTCGGCAGCACCGACTACGAGATCTTCCGCATCGCCACGGTCGACGGATACGACCGCCTCCCGTTCAGCCTCAAGGTTCTCCTCGAGAACCTGCTGCGCACCGAGGACGGCGCGAACGTGACGCAGGAGCAGATCCGCGCGCTCGGATCGTGGGACGCCGCGGCGGAGCCCGACACCGAGATCCAGTTCAGCCCCGCACGCGTCGTCATGCAGGACTTCACCGGCGTGCCGTGCATCGTCGACCTCGCCACCATGCGCGAGGCCGTCACGGCCCTCGGCGGCGATCCCAAGCGCATCAACCCGCTCTCGCCCGCCGAGATGGTCATCGACCACTCCGTCATCGCCGACCTCTTCGGCAGCGAGAACGCGCTCGAGCGCAACGTCGAGATCGAGTACGAGCGCAACGGGGAGCGCTACCAGTTCCTGCGCTGGGGCCAGACCGCGTTCGACGACTTCAAGGTCGTCCCGCCGGGGACCGGCATCGTCCACCAGGTCAACATCGAGCACCTCGCCAAGGTGATCTACGACCGGAACGTCGACGGCGTCCTGCGCGCATACCCCGACACCTGCGTCGGAACCGACTCGCACACCACGATGGTCAACGGACTGGGTGTGCTCGGCTGGGGCGTCGGCGGCATCGAGGCCGAGGCCGCGATGCTCGGCCAGCCCGTGTCGATGCTCATCCCTCGCGTCGTGGGCTTCAAGCTCACCGGCGAGATCCCGGCCGGCGTCACCGCGACCGACGTCGTGCTCACCATCACCGACATGCTGCGCAAGCACGGCGTCGTCGGCAAGTTCGTCGAGTTCTACGGCGCCGGTGTCGGCTCGGTCCCCCTGGCCAACCGCGCCACGATCGGCAACATGAGCCCGGAGTTCGGCTCGACCGCAGCGATGTTCCCCATCGACGACGTCACGCTCGACTACCTCCGCCTCACCGGTCGCGACGAGCAGACCGTCGCGCTCGTGGAGGCGTACGCGAAGGAGCAGTCGCTCTGGCACGACGCCGCGAACGAGGCGAGCTACAGCGAGTACATGGAGCTCGACCTGTCGACGGTCGTCCCGTCCATCGCCGGCCCGAAGCGTCCGCAGGACCGCATCCTGCTGTCGGAGTCGAAGGAGCAGTTCGCGAAGGACATCCTGAACTACGCGACGGCCGCCGACGAGCCGGTCGAGGTCGAGGGCACGTTCCCGGCATCCGACCCGGGCACGGCTCCCGGTGTCGAGCACGAGACCCTCTCGGACGACACCGTCTCGCACCAGCACGACCACGCGCACGCGGGCCTGCTCTCGAGCGGTGCGCGCCACGCGGCGTCGAACCCGGTCAAGGTCACGCGGCCCTCGGGCGAGAGCTACCTGCTCGACAACGGCGCCGTCACCCTGGCTGCGATCACCTCGTGCACCAACACGTCGAACCCCTCGGTGATGATCGCCGCCGGCCTGCTGGCACGCAAGGCCTCCGAGCGGGGGCTCACCCGCAAGCCGTGGGTCAAGACGACGCTCGGCCCGGGCTCGAAGGTCGTCACCGACTACTACGAGAAGTCGGGCCTCGACAAGGACCTCGAGAGCCTCGGCTTCTACACGGTCGGCTACGGCTGCACGATCTGCATCGGCAACTCGGGACCCCTCATCGAAGAGGTCTCCGCAGCGATCAACGAGAACGACCTGGCCGTCACCGCCGTGCTGTCGGGCAACCGCAACTTCGAGGGTCGCATCAGCCCCGACGTCAAGATGAACTACCTCGCCTCGCCGCCGCTGGTCGTCGCCTATGCACTCGCCGGGTCGATGAACTTCGACTTCGAGATCGACGCGCTCGGCACGGACTCCGAGGGCAACGACGTGTTCCTGAAGGACATCTGGCCCGCCCCCGACGAGGTGCAGGAGATCATCGACTCATCGATCTCGCGCGAGCAGTTCATCAAGCAGTACGCCACCGTGTTCGACGGTGACGAGCGCTGGAAGAACCTCCCGACCCCCACCGGCCCGATCTTCGAGTGGGACGAGAACTCGACCTACGTCCGCAAGGCGCCGTACTTCGACGGCATGCAGATGGACCTGACACCCGTCACCGACATCAGCGGTGCTCGCGTCATGGCCACGCTCGGCGACTCGGTCACGACCGACCACATCAGCCCGGCCGGGAACATCAAGGCCGGCACCCCGGCCGCGCAGTACCTCACCGAGCACGGTGTCGCGCAGAAGGACTTCAACTCCTACGGCTCGCGGCGCGGCAACCACGAGGTCATGATCCGCGGAACGTTCGCCAACATCCGTCTGAAGAACGAGCTCACGGCCGCGGTCAACGACGGCAAGGTCGTCGAGGGTGGTTTCACGCGCGACTTCACCCAGGAGGGCGGCCCGCAGTCGTACATCTACGACGCGAGCCAGAACTACCAGGACCAGGGCACCCCGCTGGTGATCCTCGGCGGCAAGGAGTACGGCTCGGGATCGTCGCGCGACTGGGCGGCAAAGGGCACCAACCTCCTCGGCGTCAAGGCCGTCATCACCGAGAGCTTCGAGCGCATCCACCGCTCGAACCTCATCGGCATGGGCGTCGTGCCGCTGCAGTTCCCCGCCGGTGAGAGCTGGAAGTCACTCGGACTCGACGGCACGGAGGTCATCTCGATCACGGGTCTCGAGCAGCTCAACGAGGGCGTCACGCCCAAGACGGTGAAGGTCGTGGCCGAGCCGAGCGAGTTCTCGCCCGAGGGCAAGCAGACGGTCGAGTTCGATGCGATCGTCCGGATCGACACCCCCGGTGAAGCGGACTACTACCGCAACGGCGGCATCCTGCAGTACGTGCTGCGCTCGCTCGTCTGAACCCGCCACCTGCAGAGCCCACGAGAGGCCGGAGCGTCGAGCTCCGGCCTCTCGTGCATCCCGCTGATTAGACTTACCGGCACCCGATGGAAGGAGGAGCACGATGTCGCTGCTCTCCTCGATCTCGCACCCGCGCGACCTCGACGGTCTCTCGATCCCGCAGCTCGAGCAGCTCGCCGATGAGATCCGCGCGTTCCTCATCGAGAACGTCGCCCGCAGCGGCGGTCACCTCGGGCCCAATCTCGGCGTGGTCGAGCTGACGCTCGCGATCCACCGTGTCTTCGACTCTCCCAACGACCCCGTCGTCTTCGACACGGGGCATCAGTCCTACGTCCACAAGCTCGTCACGGGGCGACAGGATTTCACCCGGCTCCGTTCCCGCGGCGGTCTGGCGGGCTACCCGCAGCGCCACGAGAGTGAGCACGACGTGGTGGAGTCATCCCATGCGTCGAGCTCCCTCAGCTGGGCCGACGGCATCTCGCGGGCCTTCGCCCGCACGGGTCGCACCGATCGTCATGTCGTCGCGGTGGTCGGCGACGGCTCCTTGACGGGCGGGATGACCTGGGAGGCGCTCAACAACATCTCCGACGACAACGACCGCAACCTCGTCATCGTCGTCAACGACAACGGGCGCTCCTACGCCCCGACGATCGGCGGCATGGCCCGCTTCCTGAACAAGGTGCGTACCACCGAGGGGTACCGGTCGCTGCACGAAGGCTCGGCCTCGCTCTTCGGTCGACTCGGACCGGCGGCGCGGGCCGTCTATCGCGGTCTGCGGGGCGGCACGCACGGGTTCCTCTCCAGGTTCGTCAACAACGAGGCGCTGTACTCGAACCTCGACATCAAGTACCTGGGCCCGGTCGACGGGCACGACCTCGAGGCGATGATCGAGACCCTGCGCCTGGCGAAGTCGTACGGTGCCCCCGTCATCGTCCATGCGATCACCGAGAAGGGCCGCGGTTACGCGCCCGCCCGCCTCGACGAGGCCGACCAGTTCCACGCCGTCGGCAGAATCGACCCTGCGACGGGCCAGCCGGTCTCGTCCGGCGGCAAGACGAGCTGGACAGACGTGTTCGCCGAAGAGCTCGTGTCGGCTGGTGAGCGCCGCGACGATGTCGTCGCGATCACCGCCGCGATGCTGCGGCCGACGGGGCTGCTGCCCTTCGCACAGCGTTTTCCCGACCGGGTGCTCGACGTCGGCATCGCCGAACAACATGCGGTCGCGGCGTCCGCGGGCCTCGCCTTCGGCGGGCTGCATCCCGTCGTGGCGATCTACGCGACGTTCATGAATCGTGCGTTCGACCAGATGATGATGGACGTCGCGCTGCACCGCGCCGGCGTCACGTTCGTCCTCGATCGCGCGGGCGTGACCGGTCCCGACGGCCCCAGCCACCACGGCATCTGGGACCTCGCGATGCTCCAGCTCGTGCCCGGCATCCGCATCGCAGCCCCTCGCGACGCCGAGCGACTGCGGGAGGTCTTCCGAGAGGCCGTCGAGATCGAGGACGCGCCCACCGTGGTGCGATACCCGAAAGGCTCGGTCGGCGACGATCTGCCGGCTCTCGAGCGTCGGGAAGACGGGACCGACGTGCTGGTGCGCGGCGAATCGGAGGATGTCCTCATCGTGGGCATCGGTCCGATGGCGCGTCTCGGCATCGAGGTCGCCGAGCGGCTGCGAGCGCAGGGGATCGGCGCGACCGTGATCGACCCGCGTTGGGTGGTCCCGGTCGCGAGCTCCGTCGTCGACCTCGCGGCGGAGCACCGGCTGGTCATCACGATCGAGGACGGGATCCGTGTCGGGGGTGTCGGCACGCGCATCCGCCAGGTGCTTCGCGAGGCCGGCATCGACACGGCCGTCGATGAGCTCGGACTGCCCGACGAGTTCATCGATCACGCAGAGCGCGACGAGATCCTCGATGACGCGGGCCTGACGGCCGCGAAGATCGCCCACGACGTCGTCGCGCAGGTCCTCGGCACCCGCATCCCCATCGCGCGCCCGAGTGCGGATGCCGGGTCGGACTGGGCGGATGCCGCTGACGCGCCGGGCCGCGCGGACGCGAGCGACGGCGAGCCTCAGCCCCGCGGCCGCTGAGGACGTCGTCGGCCGGGATCGATGACGCGGTAGCGCTCGTCGAGCGCGTCCTCTGCTGCGGCGTCCGCATCCGGGGTCGGCGCAACCTCGCCGAACCCCGCGGCGTCGAGGCGCAGGGCTCGCCGCATGGTGATGAACCACGCTCCTGCGAGTCCGATGGCGCTGAGAGGCACGTTGACGAGGAAGGCGATCGACCCGACCCACCCGTCGCCCGAGTCGCCGGTGAACGCGCGGAGGGCGATGGCCGTGGTGACGACGCCGACCAGCGCGCCGTACGCCGTGAAAGCGAACAGATGCGCGCCGACACGCGGCGAACGTCGCAGGAGGCGACCGAGTGCGTAGGCGCCGGGGGAGCCGATCACGACAGCGGGGAGCGAGGCGAGCACGATCACCACGGTGCCCACGACCAAGCTGAAGCCGCCCGTCAGCACCGCCCAGGCGAGGACGAGCAGCAGCGTCGTCGCGCCCCACGCGCGCGCCGTGCCCGCCAGGAACTCGGTACGGGTGAACGCGAGAGGTTCGGCATCCGTGCGAGGCGAGTCTCTCCGGGACGCGGGCGGCGGGAGGGGGCCGGCGACCATCACGAGCGGGCCTCGGCGATGAGGTCGAGGAGCTCCCGCAGCGGCCGTCGCAGCATCGGGAGGCGGGCCAGCGGGAGCGCCATCGCGAGCAGCGCCAAGCCCTTGTCGAGCAGACGCCGCGTCTTCGCCTGGTCATCGGAATCGTCGTAGACCCAGTACATCGCGAGCAGGAGATGCGCGAGAACGAGCGCGCCGGGCAGCGCTTCCGCGATGTCCCTCGGAAGCTTGTGGTCCGCCTCGTCGACGGCGACGCGGAAGAGGTCTTCCACGATCGCGAGCGAGGCGTTCGACTCGGGCGACAGCGGATTGATCGACGATCGCGGCGAGACGGCGGCCGTCAGGAACTCGGGCGCATGGCCATGCGTCGGCGTGAGCTGATCGAGGCCCGTGTGGAAGACGATCGCGAGCCGGTCCTGGAGGTCGCGCGCCGACTCGAGGCGGGGGAGGGCGGCCGCGCGGTGAGCCTGCTGGACCTGCAGGTAGAACTCCTGCACGAGCTCGTTCTTCGACGCGAAGTGGTAGTTCGTCGTCCCGACCGAGACGCCGGCTTCGGATGCGATGTGGCGGATGGTGGTCGCGTCGTAGCCGCGTTCGCGGAACGAGCGCAGTGCGGTCTCAACGATCAGGGCGCGGGTACGATCGCGCTTGGATCCGGTCGGCTCCGGGCTGCTGAACATGTTCAGATACTAGCGTCAGGTCGGGGACGCATCACGATCCGCGCGGTCGTGGAAGCATGAAGGGATGACCGGCGACAACCTCACCCGTACCGACGCTCGACAGCGCGCACACGACATCCGGGTCCACACCATCGAGGTGTCCCTCGATGTCCGTGACGCCCCGCGTGCCGACGAGACGACATTCGGCACGCGAGCGACCCTCTGGTTCGATGCGACCCCTGGCGGGGAGACCTGGGTCGACTTCCTCGGTTCGACCGTCGATGCGGTCACGGTGAACGGCGAGAGCAAGCCGGTGGAATGGGACGGGGCACGCATCCGCATCCGAGACCTCGCCGAACGCAACACCGTGACGATCGAGGCCCGCGGCGTCTACAGCCGCTCGGGAGAGGGACTGCACCGCTTCGTCGATCCTGTCGATGGGGCCGTCTACCTGTACACGCAGTACGAGCCCGCCGACGCGCGTCGCGTCTACCCGTGTTTCGAGCAGCCCGACCTGAAGGCGCGCTGGCGGATGCGGGTGGCTGCGCCCGAGGGCTGGCGGGTGCTGTCGAACGCTGCGGAGACCGGTCGGCAGGATCTCGTCGGCGGCAGCGAGGTCACGTTCGCGGAGACCCTCCCGATCTCCAGCTACATCACGGCCGTCGCGGCCGGGCCGTACCACCGCGTCGAGGCCGCCTGGAACGGGCCCGACGGACCGGTCGATCTGGGCGTCCTGTGCCGCGCCTCGCTGGCGCCGTACCTCGATGCCGAGGAGATCATCGACATCACCCGCCGCGGGCTCGCATACTTCGGCGCGACGTTCGGGCTCGGCTATCCGTGGGGCAAGTACGACCAGATCTTCGTGCCCGAGTACAACCTCGGTGCGATGGAGAACCCCGGGCTCGTCACCTTCACCGAGGCGTATGTCTTCCGGGGGGCCGCGACCGCGGCGCAGCGCCAGGCGCGCGCCAACACGATCCTCCACGAGATGGCGCACATGTGGTTCGGCGACCTCGTGACGATGCGGTGGTGGGACGACCTGTGGCTCAAGGAATCCTTCGCGGACTTCATGGGCTCGCACGCGTCGGTCGCGACCGGGCTCTACCCGGACGCCTGGGTGAGCTTCGCGAGCCGGCGGAAGGGGTGGGCCTACGAGCAGGACCAGCTTCCGACCACGCATCCGATCGTGGCAGACATCCCCGATCTGCAGGCGGCCAAGCTCAACTTCGACGGGATCACGTACGCCAAGGGAGCGTCCGTGCTCAAGCAGCTCGTCGCGTACGTGGGTGAGGAGGCGTTCTTCGCCGGCGCGCGCGAGTACTTCGCCGCCAACGTCTACGGGAACACCACGCTCGCTGATCTGCTGGAAGCGCTCGAGCACGCCTCTGGACGCGACCTGCGGGCCTGGAGTCGCGCCTGGCTCGAGACCACGGGGATGTCGGATCTCTCGGTCGAGCGTGACGGAACGGGCGGCGTCACCGTCGTGCAGACCGACCCTCGGCCGCACCGCGTGACGATCGGACGGTATGCGGAGTCGGAGGGTGTGCTTCGCCGTGAGGGTGGGGTCGAGCTCGACCTCGTCGGCGCCCGGACGCCGCTGCCCGGGGATGCCGCGGGCCTGATCATCCCGAACGACGACGACCGCACCTATGCGAAGGTGCGCCTCGACGATGACACGACGGCAGCGCTCGAGCTCTCGCTCTCGACCATCGGCGACCCGCTCGCTCGCTCGGTGGCGTGGGCCGCTCTCTGGAACGCGGTGCGCGACGGTCGACTCGACGTGGCGCGCTACCTCGCGATCGTCAGAGTGCACGCCGCCGCCGAGACCCACGTCGGCCTCCTCACCGACGCGGTCGCGCATGCCGACTACGCGATCGCCCATTACGCCGCCCCTGCGCAGCGCGACTCGCTCGCCGCGCAATGGCTGGAGACCGTCTGGCTGTCCCTGCACCAAGCCCGCCCCGGGACGGACGCCCAGCTCGTCTGGGCGCGTGCCCTGGCCGCCGCCGCGGCGGTGGATGCCGGGCGTGCGGCGTCGTTGAGCCGGCTGCTCGCCGGCGACGGGCAGCTCCCCGACGGTCTCGTGCTCGATGCGGACCTGCGATGGAGCTGGCTGTTCGCGCTCGCCGCGACGGGCGAGGCCGGCCCCGCCGAGATCGACGCCGAGCTGCTCCGCGACGATACCGCGAAAGGGCGGCGATCGCACCGCGCTGCCCGAGCCGCAGTGCCGGAGGCTGCGGTGCGCGAGGCCGCGTGGGTGGCGGCGTGGACGGACGAGACCCTGTCGAACGACGAGCTCGACGCAACCATCGCGGGCGTGCGCGCCGGTGGGCGACGCGATCTCATCGCAGCCTTCGACGGCGACTACTTCTCGCGCATCGGCGAGGTCTGGGAGACCCGGAGCATCGAGATCGCGCGCCGACTCGTGCGCGGACTGTTCCCCGCGACGGACGACCTGGCGGCGGCGACGGCGTGGCTCGCCGAGCACCCCGGGGCGCCGGCCGCACTGCGGCGCATCGTGATCGAGCAGCGCGATGTCCGCGAGCGCGACCTCCGGGTGCAGAGCCTGCGGAGCAGTCCCGCGGCCTGACACGACGAGGACCCCGCGGCGTGCTGCCAGGGGGTCCTCGTCGGCGACGTCGCGCGCGGCGTCAGCGGTGCGCGATGCCGCGGATCGGCGGGTGATGGAACGTGTCGCCGAACGCGCGATCAGACGCGCCCTCGCGGTCGAGGTAGGGCGAGGCTCCTCCGTCGATGAAGGGCCAGCCGGCACCCAGGATGAGGCACAGGTCGATGTCCTGGACCTCGGGGACGACCCCCTCGTCGAGCATGATCTTGATCTCCTGCGCCAGACCGTCCTGCACGCGCTGCAGGATCGTGTCCGCCGACACCGGCGTCGAGCCGATCGCCTTCTTCGCGATCTTCTCCGCCGCCTTCGTGAAGCCGGTGACGCGGCCGCCCTTGTCCTTCTCGACGACGTCCGTCAGCTCGGCGAGTCGGTGGAAATTCTCGTTCGCGTAGAAGCGGTCGGGGAAGGCCGAGGTCATCGTGTCCTGCACGTGCGCCGCGACCTTCCATCCGACCAGGTCGATGAGCTGGAACGGTCCCATGGGCAGGCCGAGCGGTGCGAAGGCCTTCTCGACGTCCGCCAGCGGGGTGCCCTCGTAGACAGCCCGAGCCGCTTCGCCCATGACCTTCGCGAGAAGGCGGTTGACGACGAAGCCCGGCGCGTCGGCAGTGAGGACGGCGTTCTTGCCGAGGCCCTTCGCGACGACGAACGCGGTCGACAGAGCAGCATCCGTCGTCTGCGGTGTGCGCACGATCTCGATCAGCGGCATCACCGCGACGGGGTTGAAGAAATGGAAGCCGACCAGCCGCTCGGGGTGGGCGAGCCCGGCGCCGATCTCCTCGACCGACAGCGACGACGTGTTCGTCGCGAGGATCGCGTCATCGGCGACGATCTTCTCGATCTCGCCGAACACCTGCTGCTTGACCCCGACCTCCTCGAACACGGCCTCGATGACGAAGTCGCAGTCGGCGTACTCGGTCTTGTCGACGGTGCCGTGGACGAGCGAACGGAGCTTGCCGGCGGTGTCGGAGTCGATGCGGCCCTTCGTCTCGAGCTTGCCGATCTCCTCGCGGATGTAGGCGAGCCCCTTGTCGACGCGTGCCTGGTCGAGGTCGGTGATCAGCACGGGAACTTGGAGGCGCCGGAGGAACAGCAGCGCGAACTGGCTGGCCATGAGGCCGGCGCCGATGACACCGACCTTCGTGACCTTCTTGGCGAGCGCCTTGTCGGGTGCGCCCACCGGCCGCTTCGCACGCTTCTGCACGAGATCGAACGCGTACATCGACGCAGCGAACTGGTCGCCCGAGATGAGGCGGGCGAGCGCGTCGTCCTCACGGGCGAATCCGTCGTCGCGCGATCCGCCGCGCGCCTTCTCGAGCAGGTCGAGCGCGAGGTAGGGCGCCACCGGCACCGTGCCGATCTTCGACTCGAGCATGCCCCGGGCGACCTTGACGGCGATGGGCCATTTCGTCAGCCGTTCGAGCTTGCCCGGCTCGTTCTTGCGCGAGACGGACACGGTGCCCGAGAGCACCCGGTCCGCCCAGGCGAGGGAGTCCTCGAGGTAGCTGACCGCAGGGAAGATCGCGTCCATGATGCCGAGCTCGAACGCCTGCTGCGGCTTGAGCACGCGGTTCTGCTTCAGCGGGTTGCTGATGATCACCTCGAGCGCGTTCTCGATGCCGATCAGGTTCGGCAGCAGGTAGGCGCCGCCCCAGCCGGGGATGAGACCGAGGAACACCTCGGGCAGTGCGATGGCCGCCGCGGATGCGTCGACGGTGCGGTAGGTGCTGTTGAGCGCGATCTCGAGACCGCCGCCGAGCGCGAGACCGTTCACGAAGGCGAATGACGGCACGCCGAGCTGCGAGAGTCGACCGAGAACCTGGTGTCCGCGCTGCGCGACGAGCTTGGCGATCTCGGGCGAGGGCAGGCGCGAGACGTCGGAGAGGTCGGCACCGGCGGCCAGGATGTACTGCTTGCCCGTGATGCCCACCGCGTCGATCTCGCCGGCCGCGGCCCGCGCTGCAAGCGCATCGAGCACGCCGCCCAGCTCCGCAAGGGTCGCGGGGCCGAGCGTGTTGGGACGGGTATGGTCTCGGCCGTTGTCGAGGGTGATGAGCGCGAGCGTGCGGCCCGAGGCGAGCCGGACGTCGCGCACCAGCGAGTGCGTGACGACCTCGTCACCGGTGAGCGCGTCGAGGGGGGAGAAGTCGATGTCGTCGTAGGTCATGTCGGCGCGTCTCACTTCTTCGGGTTCTTCTTCTTGCCGGTGTAGTGCGGGTTCTCCCAGATGACCGAGCCGCCCTGACCGAGACCCACGCACATGGCGGTGAGGCCGTAGCGCACGTCCGGGCGCTCTGCGAACTGGGCGGCGAGCTGGATCATGAGGCGCACCCCGGATGCCGCCAGCGGGTGACCGACGGCGATGGCGCCGCCCCACGCGTTGACGCGCGGATCGTCGTCGGCGATCCCGAAGTGGTCGAGGAGCGACAGGACCTGTACCGCGAACGCCTCGTTGAGCTCGAACAGGCCGATGTCGTCGATCGACAGGCCGGCCTTTGCAAGTGCCTTCTCGGTGGACGGGATGGGCCCGATGCCCATCACCTCGGGCTGGACGCCCGCGAATCCGAACGAGACCATGCGCATCTTCGGGGTGAGACCCAGCTCCTTCACGGCCTGCGCGCCGGCGAGGAGACTGATCGTCGCTCCGTCCGTGAGCGGCGACGAGGTCCCGGCGGTCACGCGGCCGTGCGGGCGGAACGGGGTCTTCAGCTGCGCGAGGCCCGCCATCGTCGTCTCCGGGCGGCGGCCCTCGTCCTCGGTCGCGAGGCCCCAGGCGCCGTCGGCGGACTTCACCGCGACGGGCACGAGATCGGGCTGCAGCTTGCCGGCGTCATAGGCGGCCTGCGCCTTGTGCTGGCTCAGCATCCCGAACCGGTCGGCCCGCTCCTTGGTGAGGGCGGGGAACCGGTCGTGCAGCCGCTCGGCCGTGATGCCCATGTTCAGCGCGTCGGGGCTCACGAGCTTCTCGGTGAGGAAGCGGGGGTTCGGGTCGGCGTCGCCGCCGAGCGGGTGACGGCCCATGTGCTCGACACCGCCCGCGAGGGCGAGGTCGTACATGCCGATGCCGATCGAACCGGCCATCGTCGTGACGCTCGTCATGGCGCCCGCGCACATCCGGTCGATCGCGAAGCCGGGAACGCTCTGCGGGAGACCCGCGAGGATCGCGGCCGTGCGCCCCAGCGTGAGGCCCTGATCGCCCTCCTGCGTCGTGGCGGCGATCGCGACATCGTCAATGCGGTCGAGCGGGACACCGGGGTTGCGTTCGATCACGCCCCGGATGGCCTTGACGACGAGGTCATCGGCTCGGGTGTTCCAGTACATGCCCTTCTCGCCGGCGCGCCCGAAGGGGGTACGCATGCCGTCGATGAAGTAGACGTCAGAGATCTCGGCCACTTTGCCTCCAGAAGATGGGATCGGATCCAGCCTAGGGAGCGGTCGAGGCCGGAAAAATCGGTTGGATCGAACCTACGAAGCCGCCGCGGGAGGCGCGGCATCCGAGTTCACGGAATCCACAAAGGCTTGGGCGATCAGCTGTGCGGTCTGCTCAATCTGCCATCGTCGCGCACCGAGCTCGGCGAGGGCGGCGCCGACGGACTCGACCGTCACCTCGGCGGGCGGCGCCCAGGCCACACGACGCAGCAGCTCGGGCGTGAGCAGATTCTCCGTCGGCATCGACAGCTCCTCCGCGCGGTGCTCGACGGCGGGCCGCGCGGCCTTGAGACGCGCGTCGGCGGGCGGGTTGCGGTCCACCCACGCGCGGGGCGGCGGCAGACCGTCGCCGGGCAGGCGGTCGGGCGGGAGCGACTGCTCGGCACGTCCGGCCTCGATCGCCGCCCACCACCGGTCGAGCTGCGAGCGGCTCGCGCGTCCGGTGAAGTCCTTGAGCCGAGCCAGATCCTGCTTCG
This sequence comes from Microbacterium sp. cf332, assembly GCF_900102175.1. Taxonomy (GTDB): domain Bacteria; phylum Actinomycetota; class Actinomycetes; order Actinomycetales; family Microbacteriaceae; genus Microbacterium. The sequence goes on along the minus strand of NZ_FNKN01000001.1, from coordinate 663,253 downwards.
TCTTCGGGTCGGCCGCGAGCGCAGCGACCAGCGCGCGGTCGGGGACGAGCCGTCCCGGGGCGACATCCTGCTCGCGCGCATATTCCTCGCGGGCCGTCCACAGCGCGCGGGCCACCGCCAGCGCGCGCCGGCCCCGGACGGTGTGCAGCCCGCTGAGACGGCGCCACGGATCCTCGCGCGGGGCCTTGACGGGCCGGTCGAGCACCGCCTGGAACTCCTGGGCGGCGATATCCACCTTGTCCTGCGCCTCGAGTTCGAGGGCCAGCGCATCGCGGACATCGATGAGGTGCTCGACATCGAGCGCGGCGTACTCGAGCCAGGACTGCGGCAGCGGACGCGTCGACCAGTCGGCCGCGGAGTGCGCTTTCGCCAGGACGATGCCGAGCGTGTCCTCGACGACGGCGCCGAGCCCGACCCGGGCGTGGCCGAGGAGCCGCGCCGCCAGCTCCGTGTCGAAGATCGACACGGGATCCAGGCCCGCCTCGCGTAGCGACGGGAGGTCCTGGCTGGCGGCGTGGAGCACCCACTCGACACCGCCGATCGCGTCCTGGAGCGGCGCGAACGTCGAGATCGCAGGGGGGTCAAACAGATGGACGCCCGCGCCGCGGCGGAACACCTGGATGAGATAGGCGCGCTGCGAGTAGCGGAAGCCGGAGGCGCGCTCGACGTCGACGGCGACGGGGCCGTCTCCGGCGGCGAGCAGCGCGGCGGCGCGTTCGAGTCCGGCGTCATCGGCGATGACGGTGTATTCAGCCACGGTTCCCCCGGCGTGCTCCGAAGACGGCGACGCCCTCCGACCCCGGAGGAAGGCCGGCCAGCATGCAGGTCAGTTCCGCCCAGGCGTCGATATGGGCGGTGATGTCGCCGAGGGGCGACCACGACGCACGCAACTCTATCTGCGCACCGTCGCCCTCGTCGGCCAGACTCCCGAAACCGCGGGAGAGCGTCTTGGTAGCCGTCCCCGACACGGAGTGGAACGACGCGGCGCGGTGGTCGAGGGCGTCGATCAACCAGGACCAGGCCACTTCGGCCAGAAGGGGGTCGACACCGATCTCCGGCTCGAGCGGTGCTTGCGCGAAGGCGACGATCCGCCAGGGTCCGCCCCAGGCGTCGGGCGCGTCCGCGTCATGCAGCACGACGATGCGGCCGGTGCCGTAGGGCGAGTCGACCGCGTGCTCCTCGGGACGGACGTCTCCGGCGAGCGCGATCGCCTCGGGCGCGAGGCCGGACGGTGCGGGGATCTCGCGCACGACGAGGTCGTCGCGGAATGACATCGCGAGCACCGCCTCGCGGGCCACGGCGAAGGCCGTCGCATCGACAGGAGGGCGGGAATCGGCCACGTCGACAGACTAGAGTGAGGCCTCGATGATGGGTTCCAGGCGCGCCGGGGCCGCGGGCGTATCTCCCGCCGCAGCCACCGCCGCGAAGACGACGGCCGCGGCACTCGCCGGGGCCCTCGGAATCACCCTCGCGGCACTCGGGGCGGTGTCGATGCGCGTTGCGCGCAGAGTCGTGACGCCGGCCGGCCGCACGCCCGATATCGAGCTGCTCGCCGTCGACGTGGCAGCGCAGACGCTCACTCTCTCGCGCAACGCCGACACCGAGCTGCCCGGACGATACGGCATCTTCACGACCGGGACGGCGCCGTACGTCAAGGTCGGGGCCGTCCTCGCCCGGGACGAGACCTCGGTCAGGCGCAAGCTGCTCACCGAGATCGGCGTCGACGACCGGCTCTCGTCGGAGGCGGCATTCAGCGGCTGGTACTACACCGATCCGGCCGAGCTGCACCTCCCCGTCGAGTCCCAGCTCATCGGTTCCCCGCTCGGTCCGTGTCCGGCCTGGTTCTTCCCGGCTGAGGACGATACCGGCAGCCCGAGCGACACCTGGGTCATCCAGATCCACGGGCGCGGGACCACGCGCGCCGAGACCCTGCGCGCCGTGCCCGTCTTCCACGCCGCCGGCATCTCGTCGCTGCTGGTGTCGTACCGCAACGACGGGGAGGGGCCGCGCAGCCGCACGGGGACGTACATGCTGGGCGCCACCGAATGGCGCGACGTGGATGCCGCCATCGCCGCAGCACGCCGGCGCGGTGCCCGCCGGGTGCTCCTCATGGGGTGGTCGATGGGCGGGGCGATCGCTCTGCAGGTGGCCCTGAACTCGGCGCATCGCGACGTCATCGCGGGCATCGTGCTGGAGTCGCCCGCGATCGACTGGCGCATCGTGCTCGACTACCAGGCGCAGCTCCTGCGCATTCCGGGTCCTGTCGCGACGACCGCCGTCCGAGCGCTCGACAGCCGCTGGGGATCGCGGGTCGTGGGACTGAACACGCCCATCCCGTTCGACCGGCTCGACGTCGTCGCCCGGGCGGCCGAGCTGCAGCACCCTGTCCTCATCCTCCACAGCGACGACGACGGATTCGTACCTCCCGATGCGTCGTATCAGCTGGCCGCGGCCCGCCCCGACCTGGTCGAGCTCGAGGTCTTCCAGACGGCTCGTCACACCAAGCTGTGGAACTACGACCCGGAACGGTGGACCGGCATCATCGGCGCGTGGCTCGAGCGTCGACGCGCAGCCGAAGGTAGCTGAAGCCCGCCGCGTCCATGAGGGCGCCGGTCACCGTGGTCGGCTGCTCGTCCGTCAACGGGAGCACGGGATGAGTCACGGGGCCGACCCGCGGCGCGACGGTGAGACAAAGCTCATCGACGACACCGGCCGCGACGAATTGGCCAGCGAGCGACGGGCCGCCCTCGCAGACGACGCGGGTCCAGCCGCGCTCGGCCAGGGCCGCGAGAACCTCCGCGGGAGAGAGGTCGGGGCCCGCCCCGGCGGTCACGACGCCGACGCCCGCCGGCACGGCAGGCGCGACGCCCGCCGGCACGACGATCACGACCCGGTCGGCATCGGCGCCGTCGAGACGGTGCCCCTCGAGCCGGCCCGATCGCGAGACGACCGCGAGCGCAGCGGTGCGCGGCACGACGTAGCCCTCGGCACGGACGCTCTCGGCACCCACCACGACCACGTCGGCGTCGCGACGGATGATGCCCAGGACGGTGCGGTCGGTCGGGCTCGAGATCGAGTCGCTGGTGCCGTCGCCGCCGGAGGCGGAGCCGGTGAGCGTCGATACCATGTTCACCCGCACGTACGCGTCCGACTCCCGGTGGTATCGCGCGGTGAGCCATGCCCGTCCGGCATCCGTCGCGGAATCCGCGCTCTCGCCGGTCTCCGGCAGCATCTCGGTCACGCGCACGGCGTCATCCTTTCACGCCGTTAGGGTTGATCCGTGACGAGCACATCCGCCGGAATCCTGCGCCTCAGCGACCGCCGTCCCGAGGTGAGCGGCTCCGAGATGCTCGGCGCTCTCGTGCCCCCGCCGCAGTTCGACGCGGCCACGTTCGACACGTACCGCACCGACCCGCAGTACCCCTCGCAGCAGGAGGCGAAAGAGCTGCTCGAGGCGTTCGCCGGTGGCGGGGCGCCCGCGTCGCGAGGGGGCCTCTTCCGCCGGGCCAAGAAGGTGCCCGCGACGAAGCCCGGCGTCTACCTCGACGGCGGGTTCGGCGTGGGCAAGACCCACCTGCTCGCGTCGATCTACCACGCGATGCCCGCCCGTCGGAAGTACTTCGGCTCGTTCATCGAGTACACGGCGCTCGTCGGCGCGGTGGGCTACCAGAACACGGTGCAGCTGCTGCGCGGCGCGGACCTGCTGTGCATCGACGAGTTCGAGCTCGACGATCCCGGCGACACGATGGTCATGACCCGCCTGCTCGGTGAGCTCGTCGCCTCGGGCACGCGCTTGGCCGCGACCTCGAACACGCCTCCCAACGCGCTCGGGGAGGGCCGCTTCGCCGCGCAGGACTTCCTGCGCGAGATCCACGCGATGGCCGCCAGCTTCGAGACGATCCGCATCGACGGCACCGACTACCGCCAGCGAGCCGTCGACGGCCATGCCGTCGCGCTCGGCCCTGACGCCTACCAGAGCGAGATCACCGCCGCCGCCGCGCTCGGCGCGGTCTCGGACGACGCGTTCGCCGATGTCGTCTCCCACCTCGCGACGGTGCATCCCTCGCGGTACATCCGCCTGCTCGACGACGTGTCCGTCGTCGGCCTGCGCGACGTGACGCAGCTGACCGACCAGTCCGCGGCGCTGCGGTTCGTCGCCTTCGTCGACCGCGCCTACGACGCGCAGATCCCGATCCGCGCCACCGGCCGGCCGCTCGACGAGGTCTTCGGCGACGAGATGCTCGGCGGCGGCTACCGCAAGAAGTACCTGCGCGCCATCTCGCGCCTGGTGGCTCTCACCCACTCCTGAGCGAGCACCCAGCCGCCACCCGGCGCGCCGAAACCTGATGTTTACCGGGGGAGCGATCGCGTAACCGACCGGAAACACGAGTGCGTCGTCGGGGGAAACTGGGCCCCTCGACACTGAAGGGACCCGACGCTACACCTGCGTCCCTGCAGAGAGGTTTCCCTTCGAGATGGATCAAGGCAACACCGCATTCATACTCATCGCGGCCGCGTTCGTCCTGCTGATGACGCCTGGACTCGCGTTCTTCTACGGCGGCCTCGTCAAGGCCAAGAGCGTCATCAGCATGATGATGATGAGCTTCGGCGCGCTCGGCCTCATCGGCGTCCTCTGGGTGCTGTTCGGGTACGCCATCGCCTTCCCGGGCGCTGAGGGCACCGTCGCACCCTGGTCGATCGACTGGAGCGCGATCGGCTTGAGCAGCCTGCTCGAGACCCCGGAGGACGCGGCCTTCCCGCCCATGGCCTTCGTCTGCTTCCAGGCGACGTTCGCCATCCTCACCGTGGCGCTCGTGTCGGGCGCTATCGCCGACCGCGCCAAGTTCGGCTCGTGGATGCTGTTCGCCGGCGTCTGGGCGACGGTCGTGTACTTCCCGGTCGCCAGCTGGGTGTTCAACTTCGGCCTCGCCGACGACGGTTCGTTCGCCTACGGCGGCTGGATCACCAAGGGTCTGCAGGACGTCTTCGGCGTCGGAGCGATCGACTTCGCCGGTGGCACCGCGGTGCACATCAACGCCGGTGCGGCGGCCCTCGCGCTCGCCCTCGTCCTCGGCAAGCGCGTCGGCTTCCAGAAGGGCGTCCACGTCCCCCACAACCCGCCGTTCGTGCTCCTCGGCGCCGGCCTGCTGTGGTTCGGCTGGTTCGGCTTCAACGCGGGCTCCGAGCTCGCCGCCGACGGCACCGCGGCCCTCGCGTTCATCAACACGATCGCCGCCCCGGCCGCCGCGCTGCTCGCGTGGCTGCTCGTCGAGAAGATCAAGGACGGTAAGCCGACCTCGGTCGGCGCGGCATCGGGTGCCGTCGCGGGTCTCGTCGCGATCACGCCGGCCTGCGCCTCGGTCGACCCGATCTGGGCCATCCTGCTGGGCTTCATCGCCGGTGCCGCCTGCGCCCTGGCGATCGAGCTGAAGTACAAGCTCGGTTTCGACGACTCGCTCGACGTGGTGGGCATCCACCTCGTCGGCGGCCTCATCGGCACGCTCTACCTGGGCTTCTTCGCCAACGGCACCGGCCTGTTCATGGGCGGCGACGCCAGCCAGCTGATCGTCCAGGCGATCGCGGCCTTCGCGGTCCTCGCGTACTCGTTCATCCTCTCGCTGGCCATCGGCTTCCTCATCGAGAAGACGATCGGCTTCCGCGTGAAGAACGAGGACGAGATCGCGGGCATCGACACCGTCATGCACGGCGAGGTCGGCTACACCCTGTCGGACTCGAAGGTCTGATCGGGCTCACCCTCGATATCGGGGCGGGGCGTCGCGGAGAGATCCGCGGCGCCCCGCTTCTGCGTGCGCTTGCCACGGGTGACCTGGCGGCACTCGCCGCATGCACGGCGTCGCAGCGGCGGCACCCGTCATCTGAGCCCGAAGATGGCGGCCGCGTGGGTTAGTTTTGCCGCATGAGTGTGCTTTCGCGCGTGTGGGATCTGCTGCGGCGGCGGACGGCGCGCAGCGGCGAGATGCGCAGCCGCCTCGGAGCGAGCGGGGGAGTCGCATCGCCACGGAGCCGTGGCGGCGAGCCCGTACGCGCCGGCGAGACCCTGTCGTCGGCCGGGTCGGAGTCGGCCGTCGTCGAGATGGCGCTGCCCGACGCGCGCGGCCTCCGGCTGGCATACGAGCCCCGTCCGGATGCGGAGCCCGACCCCGGTGAGATCGTGTGGGCCTGGGTGCCGTACGAGGAGGATGCCACGCGCGGCAAGGACCGCCCGATGCTCGTCCTCGCCCGGGCCGGACGCGGCAGCAGCTGGGCGATGAAGCTGACGAGTAAGCCCCATGACGGCGAACGCGATCACCTGCCCCTGGGGACGGGCGACTGGGACCGCGAGCGCCGCCCATCGTGGCTCGACGTGGATCAGATCTATCTCGTGCCGGTTGCCGGCATCCGTCGCACCGCAGGCTCCCTCGACCGTTCGACGTATGCACGCGTCGCGCAGTCGCTCTCGGAGCGCTACGGCTGGCGCGTCGCAGGGTGACCGGCTGCCTGCTTTCCTGAGGTCACGAGCGAGTCGTTCTCGGACCGGCCCGTCGGTGGTGCGATCTCGATGGCGCTGTCTGAGTGTCGGAACGACGGACGTGCGCGACTCGGGTCTCGCGCGTGAGACGCGCCGGGAAGCAGAACGCCCCGGTCGAGATCATCGACGCGGAGCGGGAGAGTGGGCGATGCGGGACTCGAACCCACGACCTCTTCCGTGTGAAGGAAGCGCGCTAACCAACTGCGCCAATCGCCCGTGCTGGCCCGGAAGGGCCGAGACACGAGCATACCGGATGACGCGGGCGTTCCCGAACCTCGGGCGAGACACGCGCGGGGCGCCGCCGGTTTTGCACTCGTGCGATCGTCGGCTAATGTTTAACAAGTGCCGGAGCGATCCGGAACGAAATGCGGATGTAGCGCAGTGGTAGCGCATCACCTTGCCAAGGTGAGGGTCGCGAGTTCGAATCTCGTCATCCGCTCGAGTGCGAGGATTCCCCGTGAGGGAGATCCGGCACGTGGGTCAGAACCACACACGGTGGCGTGGCCGAGCGGCTAGGCACCGGCCTGCAAAGCCGTTTACACGGGTTCGAATCCCGTCGCCACCTCGCCTCATAACTGAACAGCCTGTACAGGCGCGATTGGCGCAGCGGTAGCGCGCTTCCCTGACACGGAAGAGGTCACTGGTTCGATCCCAGTATCGCGCACCAACGAACCCCCGGTTTACCGGGGGTTTTTTGTTTGCTGGCACGCCTCGACCCAGCAGGGAGCGCGACCAGAAGATGGCCGGCGTCGAGGCAGCATCCATCGACGTGCTTCCACCCGGCAGCCCCGAGTTGGTCGATGAAATCGCCCCCGGTCGTGCCAACAGCGTGATCGTGAACGATTCGTGGGATTTCTCCTGCCCCTGATAGGTCGGGATTCGTCGGGAAGGCCGAGGCTGTCGTCTCGCGGGCGGGCGGTCCCGGAACACAGACTCCGACGTCGAGCCCGCCGCTAGGCTCGGGGGCATGACGCAACTCGTGCTGACCGTCGTCGGAGACGATCGGGTCGGACTCGTCCGTACCCTCGCCGACACCGTGGCCGCGAACGGCGGCAACTGGGAGCGCAGCGAGCTGGCCGAGCTGGCAGGCGCGTTCGCGGGCATCGTGCTGGTCGAGGTGCCGGCCGATCGCGAGACGGGTCTCGTCGCCGCTCTGGAGCGCCTCGACGGGCTGTTGCGGATCACGACCCATCAGCCGCTGGCTCCCGCGATGGCGACCGGTCAGGTGCTGCGGTTCACGGTGCTCGGCAACGACCGCCCCGGCATCGTCCGTGAGGTGAGCGACGCGATCGGCGCCCACGCCCTCAGCATCGATGCACTGACGAGCCGCACGCTCGATGCGCCGATGGCGGGCGGCACGCTCTTCGAAGCGACCCTCGTCGTTCGCCTGCCCGCCGAGTTCGACGCGGCGGACATCGTCGCCGATCTCGAGCGCCTCGCGGGCGAGATCCAGGTAGACCTCACGCTCACGTGACGGGCCGACGCCGCCCGTTCAGCGCAGCGCGAGCGGGATGACCGACAGACCGACCACGAGCGGCGCGGCGACGAGCCCGCCGAGGACGAAGCGCCGCCAGGGCACATCGACACCGACCGCCTGCAACCGCTCGTGCCAGAGCAGCGTCGCCAGCGACGCCCACGGGGTGATGAGCGGTCCCGCATTGACGCCGATCAGCAGCGCACCGAGCCGCTCCGGCGTTCCCGCGGCGGATTCGAGCAGCAGATAGGCCGGCAGGTTGTCGACGGTGTTGGCGGCCACGAGGGCGGTGCCGGCCATGCGCCACAGCTCGAATGAACCGCCCGTTTCTCCTGCGACGACCGATACGAGCGCTGCGGATCCGAGCGACTCCAGCGCCGCCATGGCGGTGAACAGTCCTGCGGCGAACACGAGCAGCTGCCACGGGACGAGGCGCACCGAGAGCCCCCGCGGCGAACGCCACGCGAACAGGGCCACGAGGAGGGCGGCGGCGACGGTCGCCGGGATCCACGGCTCCACACCGCTCACGAGGGCGGGCATGAGCGCGACGACGACGGCTGCCGCGACGACCAACTGCATCCGGTCGGTGACCCGGGGGATCGGCGCGGGGGTGAATCGCCCGACGAGCGACCGGCGATGGAGGACGAACAGCAGGGCGACCGTCACGAGGATCGCGATCGCCGCCGATGGGCCCATGAGCGCGAGGAAGGCGAGCGGCCCGCCGTCGGGCAGCCTGCCGAGCGCAAGCAGATTGGTGAGGTTGGACACCGGCAGCACGAGTGACGCGGTGTTGGCGAGCCAGACGGTCGTGAAGGCGAAGGGGAGGGGCGGCAACCCGTTCGCGCGCGCGACGGCGACCACGACGGGAGTGAGGAGCACGGCCGTGGTGTCGAGCGACAGGAAGGCCGTCGCGACGACCGCGAGCACCACGACGAGGAGCCACAGCGCGGCGGTGCGGCCCCGCGAGGCCCTCGCGAGCCACCCGGCCGCGACGTCGAACACCCCGGCCTTGGCGGCGAGCTCGGCCACGACGGTGACGGCGACGACGAACGCGAGGATCGGCGCGACGCGCTCGACGATGTCGGCGAGGTCGTCCGGGGGCAGGACTCCGGCGACGACCGCGACCGCCGCCACGAGCAGCAGTGCGGCTCCGGCGATCGCGAGCTTCACGGCATCCATCATGACCCCTCTGACGCGCTCCCGGAGCGTGAGGCGCCCGCAGGTAGGATCGAGCCATGGAACGTCGCCGGAACGGAGCCCTCGCGCTCACCCGCTTCGTCGCCGACGGCCGAACGCTCTCCGCCTGAGCGGGCGGGACGCGGCGTGCGTCCGAAGCTGAGTAGCCTTGATCAGAGCCACCCATCTGGAGATGTTCCCTTGACTGACGTCGTTTCCCCGTCGGACGTGTCGTACCCGGCCGACGGTTTCGCCCTCTTCCCCGATCGCTCCGTCGTCGCGCTGCGCGTCAACGGCGAGCTGAAGGACCTCGCGACGGTCGTCGCCGAGACGGATGCCGTCGAGCCGGTCGCCGTGTCGAGCCCCGACGGTCTCGCGATCCTCCGCCACTCGACCGCGCACGTGCTGGCCCAGGCGGTGCAGCGCATCCGGCCGCAGTCGAACCTCGGCATCGGACCGCCCATCGAGGACGGCTTCTACTACGACTTCGGCGTCGACGAGCCCTTCACCCCCGAGGACCTCAAGTCGATCAAGAAGGAGATGGAGCGGATCGTCCGCGAGAACCAGCGGTTCGTCCGTCGGGTCGTCACCGCGGACGAGGCGCGAACCGAGCTGGCCGACGAGCCGTTCAAGCTCGAGCTCGTCGATCTCGCCGGCGGTCCCGGCTCCGGCGCCGACGCCGCAGAGGGTGCCTCGGCCGAGATCGGCGCGGGTGAACTGACGATCTACGACAACGTCACCCGCGATGGCGAGACCGCCTGGAAGGACCTCTGCCGAGGGCCGCACGTGCCCGGCACCCGCCTGGTCGGCAACGGCTGGGACCTCACCCGCGTGGCGGCCGCATATTGGCGCGGCAGCGAGAAGAATCCGCAGCTGCAGCGCATCTACGGCACCGCGTGGCCGTCGAAGGACGAGCTGCGCGCATACCAGGAGCGTCTCGCGGAGGCGGCCCGCCGCGATCACCGCAAGCTCGGTGTCGAGCTCGACCTGTTCTCGTTCCCCGACGAGATCGGACCCGGCCTGTCGGTGTTCCACCCCAAGGGCGGCATCATCCGGTACGAGATCGAGCGGTACATGCGCGAGCAGCTGCTGGCGAACGACTACGAGGTCGTGAACACCCCGCACATCACCAAGGGCGACCTGTTCATGACGAGCGGCCACCTGCAGTGGTACGCCGACGGCATGTACCCGCCGATGAAGCTCGACGAGACCGTCGACGCCGAGGGCAACGTGACCCGGCAGGGGCAGGAGTACTACCTGAAGCCGATGAACTGCCCGTTCCACAACCTAATCTTCCGCTCCCGTGGTCGCAGCTACCGCGAGCTGCCGCTGCGCCTGAGCGAGTTCGGGTCGGTCTACCGCTACGAGAAGAGCGGCACGCTCTCGGGGCTCACCCGGGTGCGGGGGATGACCCAGGACGACACCCACATCTACGTCACGCCCGACCAGGTCGAGGACGAACTCGTCCGCAGCCTCGAGTTCGTGCTGCAGACCCTGCGCGACTACGGCCTGAACGACTTCTACCTCGAGCTGTCGACGAAGGAGGAGGGCAACCCCAAGTTCATCGGCGACGACGCCCTGTGGCAGCAGGCGACCGAGACCCTGCGCCGCGTGGCGGAAGGCTCGGGCCTGGAACTCGTCCCGGATCCCGGCGGCGCTGCGTTCTACGGCCCGAAGATCTCGGTCCAGGCTCGCGACGCGATCGGCCGCACCTGGCAGATGTCGACCATCCAGCTCGACTTCAACCAGCCCGAGCGGTTCGAGCTCGAGTACACCGGTCCCGACGGCGAGAAGCATCGTCCTGTGATGATCCACCGCGCTCTGTTCGGATCGATCGAGCGGTTCTTCGCCATCCTGCTCGAGCACTACGCGGGTGCCTTCCCGGTCTGGCTCGCGCCGGTTCAGGTGGTCGGCATCCCCGTCGCAGACGACTACGCGCCGTACCTGCAGGAGATCGTCTCGCGTCTACGCAAGGCCGGCGTCCGTGCCGAGCTCGACCGGTCCGACGACCGGATGCAGAAGAAGATCCGCACCCACACCACGCAGAAGGTTCCGCTGCAGCTCATCGCCGGCGAGCAGGACCGCGCCGGCGGCACGGTGTCGTTCCGCTTCCGCGACGGGTCGCAGACCAACGGCGTGCCTGTCGACGAGGCGGTCGAGCTCATCCTCGGCGCGATCGCGAATCGGACGCTCGTCGACACCGCGGAGCAGCTCGCGTGAGCGACTTGTCGGGCACCCGGCGCCCGGTCGAGGACGCCGCGCACCTGGCCGGAGTGCCCGACGAGTTCCAGCGGCTGTGGACCCCGCATCGGATGGCGTACATCCAGGCGGGCCCCGAGCCGCTCCGCGACGAGTGCCCGTTCTGCGCCGCGCCCGGCAAATCGGATGCCGACGGTCTCATCGTCGCGCGGGGGCGCACGGCCTATGTGCTGCTGAACCTCTTCCCGTACAACTCGGGGCACCTGCTCGTGTGCCCCTATCGGCACATCCCGACGTACGATCTCGCGACGCCCGAGGAGGTCGCGGAGATCGGCGCTCTGACACAGACGGCCATGCGGGTGCTGCGAGAGGTGTCGCGCTGCGACGGCTTCAACCTCGGGATGAACCAGGGCGCCGTCGCGGGCGCCGGCGTCGACGGGCACCTCCATCAGCACGTCGTGCCGCGGTGGGCGACCGACGCCAACTTCTTCCCGATCATCGCGAAGACGAAGGCGCTGCCGCAGCTGCTCGGCGAAGTCCGCGAGGCTGTCGCGAGCGCTTGGCCCGTGGACTGAGCAGACACTGAGACGCGGGCGCAAGCCCGAGCATCGGGACCCGCCTGCGGGATAGCCTGGCCACCCACCGAGGAGGCACCGTGTCCATCACCGCCCATGTCCGTCCGCCCGTCGTCATGACGCTGGCCGTGGTGGGGCTGCTCGCCCTCGCCGGCTGCTCGTCCGCGGGCGGATCCGCCGGCGACGCGTCGCCGACGTCGTCGCCGGTGCCGGCGGAGTCCGGCACGTCGACACCCGCCGCGGGGGACGACATCGACGAGGCCTCGGGTGAGACGGTCGACGCGCTCGCCGAACGCGACGCCTTCATCGCGGACCAGCAGCAGCCTGTCGGCCAGCCGACGCTGACGGCGAAGACGCCGGCGCAGCACGAGCTCGTCGCGCAGCAGCGGGCACACCTCGAGGCCAACGGCGGACAGTGGTCGGAGCAGGCGGAGACGGTGACGCTCGCCCTCGGGCTCGACGCGTGCGAGACCTCGATCCTCAACGGCCACGAGATCGATCTGGCGGCGTTCCGCACGCACGTCGTGACGTCGCCGCTCATCGACAGCCTCGCCGTCGACGACGCCTCGCGGGAGGGCGCCGTGAGCATCATGGTCTTCGGCACGCGCTTCCTCTGCCCGGACGACGCCCCGCAGTGGGAGCAGGCCTGGACAGAGTCCGGCGGCGAGTACTGAGCGAGCCGACCGGGACGGCCCGGCTCAGCGCACCTGCTCGACGGTGAACTGCATCCGCGGGTGGGCGTAGGCCTCCTGGCTCTCGACGAGCTGCAATTCGCGTTCGCCCGACTCGTGGGTGCGTGCGAGCAAGTCGAACACGCTCGAGGTCGTGCGCGCGAGGGCCTCGGCGGCCGATCCCGTGCTGCGGTAGTGCGCGGTGAAGAGCGCGGCGGTGACGTCGCCCGAACCGTTCGCCTTCATCGGGATGCGCGGCGTCCGCACGATCCAGGCGCCGGCGTCGTCGACGGCCAGCATCTCGATCGTGCCCTCGGGCGCGTCCGGCCGCTCGACGCTCGTCACGAGGACGGTGCGCGGGCCCATCCCGCGTGCGGCGTCGACCGATGCGAGGGTGGACTCGAGGTCGGTCGGCTCGGTCTCGGTGAGGAAGCCCAGCTCGAACTGGTTCGGCGTGATGATGTCGGCGGCCGGGACGACGCGCTCGCGCAGGAGGATCGGGATCGCGGGCGCGACGAAGCAGCCCGAGGTGGCGTTGCCCATGACGGGATCGCACGCGTAGACGGCGTCGGGGTTCGCCGCCTTCACGCGCGCCACCGCATCGAGGATGACGTCGGCGATCCCCTCGCCGCCCTGGTAGCCGGACAGCACGACATCGATCTGCGGGAACGCGCCGCGGTCCTCGATGCCCGAGATGACGGCACGGACGTCATCGGGGCTGATCAGCGGGCCGCGCCACGCGCCGTAGCCGGTGTGATTCGAGAAGTTGACCGTGTACACCGGCATGACCTCGACGCCGATGCGCTGCAGCGGGAAGACGGCGGCGGAGTTTCCGACGTGGCCGTACGCGACGGCGGACTGGATCGAGAGCACCTTCATGGGTCATGCCTTTCGGGAGGGGAGGGCGGCGGCGACGAGGTCGCGCACGAGGAGTGCCGTGTCGTCGTCGTCCAGATCGTGGACGGTCAGACGCAGATGACGGGAAGCGGCATGATCGGCCAGGCGGAACTCGTCGCCGGTGCGCGCGAGCCAGCCCCGTCGCATGAGCGCGTCGGCGACGACCCGGGCGGTTCCGGGCACCTCGACCCAGAGGCTCAGCCCGTCTCCGGCCGAGCACGGCAGCCCGGCGCGCGAGAGGGCGGCGGCGAAGGCGGCGTTCCGAGCCGCGTAGTGCTCGCGCGCGGTAGCCACGGTGCCCGCGGCGGTCTCGTCGGTGACGAGCGCGTGCGCGAGCCGCTGCAGCAGGTGGCTGACCCACGTCGTACCCGATCCGAGACGCAGGGCGAGGCGCTCCGCCGTCACGGGGTCGGACGCGGTCACCGCGAGGCACATGTCGGGCCCGAGGAACTTCGACACGGAGCGCACGCGCGCCCATCGTTCGTGGCGCTCACCGATGACGGAGCGATAGGGCTGCGTCGAGAGGAGGCTGAAGTGGTCGTCCTCGATCACGAGGACGTACGGGTGGTCGGCGAGCACGTCGCGCAGGGCGGCAGCACGTCCGTCGGACAGGCTGGACCCGGTCGGATTCTGCGCCCGAGGCGTGATGACGACGGCCCGCGCGCCGGCGTCGAGGGCAGCGCGCAGACCCGCGACGGTCATGCCCTCGTCGTCGACCGGCACGGGGAGCGCGCGGTAGCCGGCGAGTCGCACCGTGTGGATGCTGGCGAGGAAGCACGGGTCCTCGAGCGCCACCGCGTCGTCGCGCGTCAGCGCCTGCGCCAGGAGTCGCTCGACAGCATCGACCGCGCCTCCCGTGATCGTGAGGTTCACGACGTCACCGGTCGGGTCGTCGGCGGCGAACCACTGCTCCGCCCAGTCCGCGAGTCCGCGGTCGATGACGGGCTCGCCGTACAGCACCGGTCGTCCGGCGACGCGCGCCAGCACAGCGCTCGGATCGGGGATGAGCGCGGGATCGGGGTTGCCGGACCCGATGTCGCGCAACACGGTGTCGGCGGCGACGCCCTCCGATGCGACGGTCGAGACCTCGGCGATCCGCGTGCCGCCGCGACCGCGGGCGACGACGACCCCCGCCTGAGCGAGCAGGCGGTATGCGGCCACGACCGTGTTGCGGTTCACGCCCAGGCTCTCCGCGAGTGCGCGGACGGGCGGCAGCGCGTCGTCGGCGCGGAGCGCGCCCCGCTCGAGCAGCATCCGCACGCTGTCGGCGATGTCGCCCGCGGTGTGTCCGGTGATCGTGTCGGGGAGGGTCATCGAGACGATCTTATGTCGGATGCCATGCTACGTTTTGGCCTAGGCCGTAACCGACAGGCGTGGACGGCCCAGATCGGAGCACATCGTGTCGAACGACCAAGCGGTCACCGGGACCTCGCGCGTCAAGCGCGGCCTCGCCGAGATGCTGAAGGGCGGCGTCATCATGGACGTCGTCACCGCCGAGCAGGCGCGCATCGCCGAGGACGCGGGCGCCGTCGCCGTCATGGCTCTCGAGCGCGTCCCCGCCGACATCCGCGCTCAGGGCGGCGTGGCCCGCATGAGCGACCCCGACCTGATCGACGACATCATCGCGTCGGTGTCGATCCCCGTCATGGCGAAGGCGCGCATCGGTCATTTCGTCGAGGCGCGCGTGCTGCAGGAGCTCGACGTCGACTACATCGACGAATCCGAGGTGCTGTCGCCCGCGGACTACACCCACCACATCGACAAGTGGGGCTTCACCGTCCCCTTCGTCTGCGGGGCCACGAACCTGGGCGAGGCGCTGCGCCGCATCACCGAGGGAGCGGCGATGATCCGCTCGAAGGGCGAGGCGGGTACGGGCGACGTCTCCGAGGCGACCCGTCATATCCGGACCATCACGTCGGAGATCCGCGCTCTCCGCGCGAAGAGCCCCGATGAGCTGTACGTCGCGGCGAAGGAGCTCCAGGCTCCGTACGACCTCGTCTCCGAGGTGGCCGCGACGGGCGCGCTGCCGGTCGTGCTCTTCACCGCGGGCGGCGTCGCGACCCCCGCGGATGCCGCGATGATGATGCAGCTCGGCGCCGACGGCGTCTTCGTCGGCTCGGGCATCTTCAAGTCCGGCGACCCCGCGCGCCGTGCCGCGGCCATCGTGAAGGCCACGACCTTCCACGACGACGCCGCCATCGTCGCGGAGGCCTCCCGAGGGCTCGGTGAGGCGATGGTCGGCATCAACGTCTCGGACCTGCCCGCGCCGCACCGCCTCGCCGACCGCGGCTGGTGAGTCGGTGACCGCCGGCGCACCCCGCGTCGGGGTGCTCGCGCTGCAGGGCGACGTGCGCGAACACGTCCGGATGCTCGCCGGGCTCGGCGCGACGACCGCCCTCGTCCGCCGGCCCGCCGACCTCGCCGACCTCGAGGGTCTCGTTCTCCCGGGCGGCGAGTCGAGCGTCATCGACAAGCTCGCCCGGGCGTTCGGGATGCAGCGGCCCGTCCGCGACGTCATCGCCTCCGGCCTGCCCGTGTACGGGACGTGCGCGGGCCTCATCCTGCTCGCCGACCGCCTGGACGGAGCGATCACGGGCCAGGAGACGTTCGGCGGGCTCGACGTCACGGTGCGGCGCAACGCCTTCGGCGGACAGAGCGAGTCGTTCGAGGCGGAGCTCTGGGTGCCGGAGCTCGCGGCCGGATCCGAGAGCGCCCCCGTCCGTGCGGCGTTCATCCGCGCGCCGCTCGTGACCGAGCTCGGCGGGAACGTGCGCGCGCTCGCCGCGCTGCCGGACGGGGGCGTCGTCGCCGTCGAGCAGGGGAATCTCCTGGGCACGGCATTCCACCCCGAGGTGACGGGGGAGTGGAGGTTCCACGAGAGGTTCCTCGCACGCGTCCGTGAGGTCGCGGCGTCGTCCCGGTAGGATCGAAGCCATGTCCGGTCACTCCAAATGGGCCACGACCAAGCACAAGAAGGCCGTCGTCGACGCGCGCCGTGCCAAGTCGTGGGCCAAGCTCATCAAGAACATCGAGGTCGCGGCGAAGCTCGGCGGTGCCGACCTGCAGGGCAACCCCACGCTCTTCGACGCCGTGCTGAAGGCCAAGAAGACCTCGGTCCCCAAAGACAACATCGACCGCGCCATCAAACGCGGGGCCGGTATCGGCGGCGAGGCCGTCGAGTATTCCTCGATCATGTACGAGGGCTACGGGCCCAACGGTGTGGCCTTCCTCATCGAGTGTCTGACCGACAACAAGAATCGGGCCGCGGCCGAGGTGCGCACCGCCCTCAGCCGCAACGGGGGCACGCTCGCCGACCCCGGCAGCGTCGCGTACAACTTCAGCCGCAAGGGCGTCATCGTGGTCCCCTCCGAGGGCACCACCGAGGACGACGTCATGCTCGCGGTGCTCGAGGCGGGCGCCGAGGAGGTCGAGCCGCACGGCGAGGGCTTCGGCGTCATCACCGAGGCCTCCGACCTCGTCTCGGTGCGCAGCGCGCTGCAGGAGGCGGGGATCGAGTACGACTCCGCCGACGTCGAGTTCGTCCCGTCGCTGAAGGTGGAGGTCGACGCCGACACCGCCCGCAAGGTCTTCCGACTGATCGACGCCCTGGAAGACAGCGACGACGTGCAGAACGTCTTCACCAACTTCGACCTCACCCCCGAGGTGCAGGCCGAGCTCGAGAACGACGACGAGTAGACATCCCCGTGCGGGGCTAGGTTCCCGGCATCCGGCGCCGTCCATTCCGCGCCGGATGCCGGGAACTGCGCGTTTCGCGGTCAGTCGTCCCGGATCGATCGCCCGTCGGACGTAGCGTGGGGGAGTGTCCTCTCCCCTCCGCGTCCTCGGTGTCGACCCCGGTCTGACCCGGTGCGGCGTCGGTGTCGTCGACGTCGCACGCGACCGGTCCGCGGCCCTCGTCCACGTCGATGTGGTCCGCTCCGCGCCCGATCTTCCGATCGAGCGTCGTCTCGCCACGATCGCCGCGGGCCTGCGGGCCGTGATCGCCGAGCATCGGCCGCACGTCGTCGCGGTCGAGCGGGTCTTTGCGCAGAACAACCGCAGCACCGTGATGGGGACGGCGCAGGCGAGCGGCATCGCCCTGCTCGTCGCGGCGGAGAACGGATTGGAGGCGGCGACCCACACGCCCTCCGAGGTCAAGGCCGCGATCACGGGCTACGGATCGGCCGAGAAGCTGCAGGTGCAGACGATGGTGGCGCGGGTGCTCCGGCTCGACGCGCTGCCGCAGCCCGCCGACGCCGCCGACGCGCTCGCCCTCGCGATCTGCCACGCCTGGCGCCGCGGAGCGGGCGCCGGGCCGTCCGCCGCAGGATCCACCGCGCTCACGCCGGCACAGCGGGCATGGGCGGAAGCCGAGCGCCTGTCACGCCGCTGAGCGGGTGAAGCGCGACGGGGGCGCCCCGAGGAGGTGCGTGTCGCTCGAACATACCTGCGAAGCGCCGCTTAGGCTCGGAGGATGATCTCCTCCCTGCGCGGAAGCGTGCTGCATCTCGAGCCCGACAGCGTCGTCATCGACGTGGGCGGCGTGGGGTTCTCCGTCGCGGTCACCCCCGACATCGCGCGGTCGTTCCACGTCGGCGACGAGATCGTGCTGCACACCAACCTCGTCGTCCGCGAGGACGCCCTCGCCCTCTTCGGCTTCGAGACGCGCGAGCAGCTCAGCGTTTTCCTTCTGCTGATCGGCGTCACCGGGGTGGGCCCGAAGTCCGCGCTCGGCGTCCTCTCGGCGCTGAGCGTCGTGCAGATCGCCGAGGCCGTCACGGCCGAGGACGACGCACCGTTCCGCCGGGTGTCGGGAATCGGACCGAAGACCGCCAAGCTCATCGTCGTGCAGCTCTCCGGCAAGATGCACGCGGTGACGTCGGCACAGCCTCCGGCCGCTTCCTCGGCCGGTGGGACCCTCTCGGCGCAGGTCGTGGCTGCGCTGACCGCTCTCGGTTGGAGCGAGCGCGTCGCCGTCGACGCCGTCGCGCAGGTGACCGCGCACGCCGACGCTCCCGCGACGGTGCCGGGCCTTTTGAAGCTCGCCCTCCTCCAGCTCGGCCCCGCGCGCCCGGAGCAGTCCGGTGTCTGACGCCCACGGCCTCGCCGCCGACGAGACCGAGCTCGCCGTCGAAGGCGCGCTGCGACCGACGTCGCTCGCGGAGTTCGTGGGTCAGCAGAAGGTGCGCGGGCAGCTCGAGCTTCTGCTGCAGGCCGCCGCCATGCAGGATCGCCCCGCCGACCACATCCTGCTCTCGGGCCCTCCGGGCCTCGGCAAGACCACCCTCGCCATGATCGTCGCCCACGAGAGCGGACGCCCGCTGCGGATGTCGAGCGGACCCGCCATCCAGCACGCCGGCGATCTCGCGGCGCTGCTGTCGAGCCTCGTACCGGGCGAGGTGCTCTTCATCGACGAGATCCACCGCATGGCGCGGTCGGCCGAGGAGATGCTGTACCTCGCGATGGAGGACTTCCGCATCGACATCATGGTGGGCAAGGGCGCCGGGGCGACCAGCATCCCGCTCGAGCTCGCACCGTTCACGCTCGTCGGCGCGACGACCCGGTCGGGGCTCCTGCCGAACCCGCTGCGCGACCGCTTCGGGTTCACCGCGCACATGGAGTACTACGAGCCCGAAGAGCTCGAACGGGTCATCCAGCGTTCCGCGAGCGTGCTCGCCGTCGACGTCCCCCCGATCGCACGCGCCGAGATCGCCCGCCGCTCGCGGGGCACGCCGCGCATCGCGAACAGACTGCTGCGTCGCGTGCGTGACTTCGTGGTCGTGCACGGTGACGCCGCGGCCGGCGCGACCGAGGCCGACGTCGCCGCCGCGCTCGAACTCTACGACGTCGACCCCATCGGGCTCGACCGTCTGGACCGGGCCGTCCTCGACGCGCTGGTCCGCCGGTTCGGCGGCGGCCCGGTGGGTCTGAGCACCCTCGCGGTGACGGTCGGCGAGGAGGGCGAGACGATCGAGTCGGTCGTCGAGCCCTACCTCGTGCGGATCGGTTTCATCGGTCGGTCCCCTCGGGGGCGGGTGGCCATGCCGTCGGCGTATCGGCACCTGGGCGTGGCCCGTGCCGATGGGGCGCTCGAAATCGATGACCTATAATCGCTGAAGGCTTCTCGCCGACGAATCCCGAGGCTGCGCATTCTTCGCGTGCCGACCCGTGAAAGGTGCTCCCACCTCCATGCTCTTCTCCGCCATCGCCCAGGCCGACACCGCTCCCGCGAACCCCGCGCTGCAGTTCTTCGCCGAGTACGGCCTGCTCATCATCCTCGCCCTCCTGATCGTCTTCATGTTCTGGAGCCAGCGTCGCCGCGCTCAGCGGATGAAGGCGGAGCAGGCCGAGAAGTCGCGTCAGCTGCTGCCGGGGGCGAAAGTGCTCCTGCAGGGTGGCTTCTACGGCACGATCGTCGAGTACGACGGCGAGGACCTCTCGAAGTCGGCCCGCGTCGAGCTGGCGCCCGGCGTCGAGGTCGAGGTTCACAGCCAGGCGATCCTGCGGGTCGTCGACCCCGCCGAGGGAGAACTGACCGAGGACGAGTACATCGAGGCTGAGGAGCACCACGACGAGTACGTCGCAGACGTCGAGCAGGGGCTGATCACCTCGGTGAGCGATGACGCCGCCCGCGACCGTGCGGCGGGCGCTGCGCCCGACGGCACCGCGGACCGCGACGACAAGCCCCGCGCCTGACCCGCCGGTATCCCCGGCGCTCGCTCGACGAAAGCTGACCCCCTGTGGCGACTTCCACACCTGTGCGCCGTGCCTGGCGCGCGCTGACCGGACTCCTCGTCCTCACGGCGCTGTTGTTCGGTATCAACGCCCTCGGCGTCCACGTGTTCAAGGCGAGCTCGTGGGCTCCGGAGCTCGCGCTCGATCTGCAGGGCGGCACGCAGATCATCCTCGAGGCGCAGTCCGACGGCACCACACCGTCGAACGAGCAGATGCAGCAGGCGGTGTCGATCATCCGGCAGCGCATCGACGCCTCGGGTCTCGTCGAGGCCGACATCGCCACGCAGGCCGGCAACCAGATCGTGGTCCAGCTGCCCGGCGAGGTCGACGACGAGACGCGCGAGCGCATCGACGCCTCGGCTCAGCTGCAGCTGCGCGCGGTGCTCTACACCGGTTCCCCCGCGACGAGCTTCGTCGGTGAGGACGGCAACGAGACGCCCTATCCGACCCCCGACCCGACGCTCGCGGCGACGCCGTCGGTCGCCCCGTCGAACGGCAGCGACCCGGCATGGATCACGGAGGCACTGCAGGCGCAGTTCCTCGCGTACGACTGCGCGGACCCCGCGAACGACCCCGCGAACGCACCCGCCGACCAGCCGCTCATCACCTGCGACCGCACCGGAACGGCGAAGTACATCCTCGGTCCCGTCGAGCTCGACGGGTCGTCGATCAACGACGCGACGAACGGTCTCGAGCAGACCACCGGCCGCTGGGCCGTGAACATCACGTTTAACCAGCAGGGCACCGAGACCTTCGGCCAGATCAGCCAGCGCCTGTACGGCCAGCAGGCCCCGCTCAACCAGTTCGCGTTCGTCCTCGACGGCGACGTCCTGTCGGCGCCGTCGATGGATGCGGTGATCCTCACGGGCAAGCCCTCCATCACCGGCACCTTCGACCAGGACACGTCGAAGGTGCTCGCGGATCAGCTGAAGTTCGGCGCCCTGCCTCTGAGCTTCGAGGTCCAGAGCACGAACACCATCTCGGCGACCCTGGGATCGCAGCAGCTGCAGATCGGCCTGATCGCCGGCCTCATCGGGCTCGCCCTCGTCGCGATCTACTCGCTCGTGGTCTACCGGGCGCTCGGCACCGTGATCATCGCGTCGCTGGTCGTGATGGCGGTACTGACCTACGTGGCGCTCGCGATCCTCGCGTGGCGCATGGGCTTCCGTCTGTCGCTCGCCGGTGTCGCCGGCCTGATCGTGACGATCGGCTTCACGGCGGACTCGTTCATCGTCTACTTCGAACGCATCCGAGACGAGCTGCGCGACGGCAAGTCGATCACGGGCGCTGTGGAGGACGGCTGGTCACGCGCGAAGCGGACGATCTTCATCTCGAAGTCGATCAACATCCTCGCCGCCGTCGTGCTCTACATCCTCGCCGACTCGACCGTGAAGGGTTTCGCTTTCACCCTCGGTCTGACGACGGCCATCGACATCCTCATCTTCATCCTCTTCACCCATCCGGTGCTGCAGCTGCTCGTGCGCACGCGCTTCTTCGGCTCGGGACACCCGCTGTCGGGCCTCGATCCCGAGGCCTTGGGGGCGGTGTACCGCGGGCGGGCGCAGTTCCGGGCTCCCGTCGCGGCGGGCGCGAAGACGGCGGCCGGTCGCCGCGCGGCCAAGTCGCGGGGCGAAGCCGAGAGGCGGCAGACGATCGCAGAGCGCAAGCGCGCCGAGCAGGTCACGGGCGGCGACGCGCGTGGCGTGACGGGGGACGAGGACTGATGAAATTCTTCAACAAGTTCGGAAACGACCTCTACACGGGCAAGGTCTCGTTCCCGTTCGTCGCGCGTCGGACCCTCTGGTTCATCATCGCCGCGGCGCTCGTGCTCGGATCGGTGCTCGTCCTGGTCGTGAAGCCGCCGCAGTTCTCGATCGAGTTCACCGGTGGCTCGCAGTTCACCGTGACCAACGTCGCGAATCCCGACCAGCTGCTCGCGACCGACGCCGTCCAGGCCGTGGTCCCCGGTGCGGCGACGAAGGTCACGACGATCGGCGAGGACGCCGTGCGCGTGCAGACCGATCAGATGTCGGACACCGAGACGCGCGACGTCACGGCCGGGCTCGCCGAGGTCTATGACGTCCCCACCGCCGAGGTGAGCTCGTCGTTCATCGGGCCCAGCTGGGGGCAGGACGTCACCCGCCAGTCGCTGTGGGGCTTGGCGATCTTCCTCGCCCTGACCTTCATCATCCTGGCGCTGTACTTCCGCACATGGAAGATGTCGGTCGCCGCCATCATCGGCCTGATCGACGTGCTCGTGGTCACCGTGGGCGTCTACTCGCTGTTCGGCTTCGAGATCTCGCCGGCCGCCGTCATCGGCTTCCTCACGATCCTCTCGTACTCGCTCTACGACACCACCGTCGTCTTCGACAAGGTGCGCGAGAACACCTTCGAGGACGGCGAGAAGTCGGGGCGCACCTTCGGCGAGTCGGTCAACCTGGCGGCGAACCAGACACTCGTCCGGTCCATCAACACGACGATCGTCGCCGCGTTGCCGACGGGGGCCATCCTCTTCATCGGCGCCCTCTGGCTCGGCGCGCAGACCCTGACCGACATCTCGCTGTCGATCTTCGTGGGCACGCTCGTCGCGGCGTACTCGACGCTGTTCGTGGCCGTGCCGCTGTTCGCCCTCCTCCGCGAGAGCGAGCCGGGGATCAAGGCCAACGACACCCGCGTGGTCGACGCCCGCGAGCGCGCCGCAGTCGCGGCCTGAGCCCGGAGAGCGCGCGTAGAATCGTGGTCTGCATGGCGGAGGTGAGGGTATGACGGAAACCACCCCGCCCCCTGCCCAGAACTCGCTCCGCCGGCTCGTCCCGCGCATCTTCTCGCGGGCGGCCCCGCGCGAAGGGCTCGAGCAGCTCGTCCGCACGGTCCGGGCCCATCACCCCAAGGGCGATATCGCGATCATCGATCGGGCGTATCAGACCGCGGCCCGCGCGCACGCTCAGCAGAAGCGACAGAGCGGTGAGCCGTACATCACGCACCCGCTCGCCGTCGCGCAGATCCTGGCGGACCTGGGCCTCGGACCCCGCGCGATCGCCGCGGCGCTGCTGCACGACACCGTCGAGGACACCTCGTACGGACTCGACCAGCTGACGGCCGAGTTCGGCGACGAGGTCGCGATGCTCGTCGACGGCGTCACCAAGCTCGACAAGGTCAAATACGGCGACGCGGCGCAGGCCGAGACCGTCCGCAAGATGATCGTCGCGATGTCGCGCGACATCCGTGTGCTGCTCATCAAGCTCGCCGACCGGCTGCACAATGCGCGGACGTGGGGCTTCGTTCCCCCCGAGAAGGCGGCGAAGAAGGCGACCGAGACCCTCGAGATCTACGCACCGCTGGCGCATCGACTCGGCATCCAGGCGATCAAGAGCGAGCTCGAAGACCTGTCGTTCGCGGTGCTCCACCCGAAGCTGTACGCGGAGATCGACAGCCTGGTCAAGCAGCGCACGCCGCAGCGCGAGCAGTACCTGCAGACGGTCATCGACGCCGTCGAGAGCGATCTGCGCGAGCTGCGCATCCGCGGGCGGGTCATGGGCCGTCCGAAGCAGCTGTACTCCGTGTATCAGAAGATGGTCGTCCGGGGCCGCGAGTTCGACGACATCTACGACCTCATCGGCATCCGTGTGCTCGTCACGACGGTGCGCGACTGCTACGCCGTGCTCGGATCGATCCACGCCCGTTGGACCCCGCTTCCCGGCCGGTTCAAGGACTACATCGCCACCCCGAAGTTCAATCTCTACCAGTCGCTCCACACGACGGTCATCGGACCCGGCGGGCGCACGGTCGAGATCCAGATCCGCACCCACGAGATGCACCAACAGGCCGAGTTCGGCGTCGCGGCGCACTGGAAGTACAAGGAGCGGATGGCGGGCGGCAAGGCCGACGCCAAGGCGCTCGACAACGACATGGCGTGGCTCGCGCACATCTCCGACTGGCAGGCGGAGACCGCCGACCCGGGGGAGTTCCTCGACTCGCTGCGTTTCGAGATCGGCGCCAAAGAGGTCTACGTCTTCACGCCGAAGGGCCGGGTCGTCGGTCTTCCCGCGGGGGCGACGCCCGTGGACTTCGCGTACGCGGTCCACACCGAGATCGGCCACCGCACGATGGGGGCGAAGGTCAACGGTCGTCTCGTCCCGCTGGAGTCCAGCCTCTCGAGCGGCGATGTCGTCGAGGTCTTCACCTCGAAGAACCCCGATGCGGGTCCGAGCCAGGACTGGCTGGGCTTCGTCAAGAGCACCCGCGCGCGCAACAAGATCCGTGGCTGGTTCACGAAGGAACGACGCGAAGAGGCCGTCGAGCAGGGCAAGGACGCCATCGCGCGTGCGATGCGCCGGCAGAATCTGCCACTGCAGCGGCTCATGGGTCAGGACGCCTTCAGCGAGGTCGCACACCAGCTGCGCTACGAGGACGTCACGGCGCTCTACGCCGCCGTCGGCGAGGGACATGTCTCGACGCAGTCCGTCATCGAGAAGGTCACCGCTCTCGTCCGCGCCGAGGAGGACACCTCCACCGGTCCGATCCAGCTGCCCGCTGTGGGGCGCTCGCGTCAGAAGCGCGACAGCGACTCCGGCGTGCTGGTGCGCGGTGCGCCCGACATCCTCGTCAAGCTCGCGAAGTGCTGCACCCCGGTGCCGGGAGACGAGATCGTCGGCTTCGTCACCCGCGGTAGCGGGGTCTCGGTCCACCGCGCGGACTGCACGAACGTCGAGTCGCTCATGCGCGATCCCGAGCGGCTGATCGAGGTCACGTGGGCGCCGACCACGAAGAGCCTCTTCCTCGTGCAGATCCAGGTCGAGGCGCTCGACCGTGCCGGGCTGCTCAGCGACGTCACCCGGGTGCTGAGCGAGCACCACGTCAACATCCTGTCGGCCTCGGTGCAGACGAACAACGACCGACTCGCGCTCAGCCGGTTCGTGTTCGAAATGGGCGACACCGTGCATCTCGACCGCGTCCTCAACGCCGTGCGCCGCATCGACGCCGTCTACGACGTCTACCGCGTCACCTCGTCCTGACCTCGGCATCGCGCAGCCACGCGAGTGCCAGCCGTTTGAACGGCAACGGGCCGCTCGTGGTGAGGGAGTTCTGGGCGGCGCGGGCGAGGTCCGGGAAGATCCCGGTCATCGCTGTCGCCGCTGCGCCCGGCGCGCGTCCGTCGGACAGGGCGGCGCGGACGAGATCGCACAGCGTCCGGACCGGATCCGACACGGGCATGCCGCCGAGGTGCACCGTGTCGGCCGGGGGCAGGCGCGTGTCGCGGTAGTGCAGCCGGTGGTCGAGCACGTGATTGCGACGGCGTTCCGTGCAGCGCTGCACACTGTGCCGGGCCGGCGGGTCCGGAAGCGCACCGTGGACCCAGGCCGCCGTCTCGTGGGTCAGCGCGAGGCCGGGCGCGACGAGCGGCCGGAGCGACGCGGCCCGGAGCTCCGCGGTCTCGACCGCGTCTGCGGGCATGAACGCCTCGCCGACCTCGATGACGTCGCCGTCGATCCGTGCCGCGGCGAGCTCGGCGCTCGACAGTCGATCACCCGGGGAGTACAGGAACGGCCACACCATGCCGCCAGTCTCGCGGCCCCGCTCACCGCCCGGTCGGCGGGCAGGGGATCTGTGGAGAGTCCGTCCGTCAGCCGCCGAGGGCGCTGAGCCACGCCTTGCGGGCGCTCAGGGCATCCTTCGCCTGTGCGATGGCCCGCTTGTCTCCGGATGCCTCCGCGGCGGTGACCTCGGCCTCGAGCTTGGCGATGGCGTCGTGGAGCTGCGAGAGCATGTCGCCCTGCCGCGCCTTCGTCTCGGGGTTGTTGTTCTTCCAGTCGGCGTCCTCGCGCGAGCGCACCGACTGTTCGATCTTGCGGAGCTCGTCGTCGAGGGCGCGCTCGCGGTCGCGGGGGAAGATGCGGCCGATCTCGTCCCAGCGGCGCTGGATGCCGGTGAGCAGCGCACGTGCGGCGGCCGTGTCCTTCTCGGCGCCGACCGCGGCTGCTTCGTCGAGGAGGGCGCGCTTGGCGACGATCTTCTCCTGCGACTCCTCGGTCTCGGCCTGCTCGCGCTCGGCGCGGGCGCCGTAGAGGGCGTCGCCGGCGGCCTTGAAACGGGCCCACAGGGCGTCATCGGCCTTCTTGCCGGCCCGGCCGGACTGCTTCCACTGATCGAGCAGATCGCGGTACGCGCCGATTCCGTCCTCGCCGCGCGGGGCGAGGGCCTCCGCGCGCTCGATCAGCCGCTGCTTGGCGTCGCGAGCGCTCTTGTGCGTCTCGTCGAGGCCGGCGTAGAACTCGCGGCGGTGCTTGTCGATGATCGACCGTGCATCGCGGAAGCGCTTCCAGAGCTGCTGACCGGTGGCTCGCGGCAGGCGGGGCCCGTCGGCCTGATGACGCTGCCAGCGGTCGAAGAGGTCGGTGACCTCCGCCGACGTCTGCTTCCACTGGATCGACTTCGGGTCGCGGGCGGCGATCGCCTCGATCGCGTCGACGAGCGCGGCGCGTTCCGCGATCGCGGCGTCGAGCGCCTGCTTCGCTTCTGCCGCCTCGGTCTCCGACGCGGCGTTCAGCTCGCCCTCGAGCGTGACGAGGCGCGCGTCGAGGGCGGCGAGGTTGCCGACCGCGGCGGCACCGGAGATGCGCGAGCGCAGCGTGGCGACGGTCGACCGCAGGTCGGACGCCGACGCGCCGCCCCGCCGATGACGCACCTCGATCAGCGCGACCTCGCTGGCGAGGTCGGAGAACTTCCGTCGGAAGTAAGCGAGGGCCTCGTCCGGCGTGCCGTCGGGGTACTGGCCGACGACGCGCCACTCATCGCCTTCGCGCACGGAGACGGTGCCGTCGTCATCGACGCGGCCCCACGGGGTGTCGTCTGCGGGGGTGGTCGTGGAGTCAGGGGTGGAAGTCACGGAAGGCACCTCGTCGCGGCTCGCGCCGCATGGGGGTCAGGTCGCTGGACAGCCTAGTACGGAGGGCGTCAGGGCGTCGGGATCGACGTCGGCGTGGAGCCGGAGGGTGTCGGGTCGGGGGAGGCCGGCGGGGTCTCGGACGGCGTCGACGTCGGCGTCGGGGTCTGGTCCGGGGCGGGAGCGCCGGGGCCCGCGGTGAAGTAGAGGACCTGCGCCGAGAGCGCCGCGACGATGAGAAGGCCGCCGGCGATCGCGGCGACGATGTTGTCGCGCGTACGGCGTCGGCCGAGGCCCTCGTGGTACTCGCGCCGAGCCGCGTAGACGCGTGCCCGCTCCTGAGCCGCCCGATCGTCTCGGTTCCTGCCGCGACCTGCCACGTTGCCTCCTTCACGCCCCCGGTGTCGGGGCGCGTCCAGCCTACGGCGCGCGTTCTCGACGCGACAAAACCCCTGTCGGCGCACGCGACTAGCCTGGGAGGGTGACCGATTCGAGCGCGCTCTTCTCCGGGCAGACGCCGCTCGCCGTGCGGATGCGCCCGACCTCGCTCGACGAGGTCGCCGGGCAGGGGCATCTGCTCCGGCCCGGCTCGCCGCTCGTCGCTCTCGCGTCGCCCGACGGCAACCGGGCGGGTGCGGTGTCCGTCATCCTGTGGGGGCCTCCCGGAACCGGCAAGACGACGCTCGCGCAGGCGATCGCGCGCTCCTCCGGTCGACGCTTCGTCGAGTTGTCGGCGGTCACGGCCGGCGTGAAGGACGTCCGCGAGGTCATGCAGGAGGCCATGACCCAACGCGACCTCTACGGCATCTCGACGATCCTGTTCCTCGACGAGATCCACCGCTTCACCAAGGCGCAGCAGGATGCACTGTTGCCGGGTGTGGAGAACGGGTGGGTACTGCTCATCGCGGCGACGACCGAGAACCCCTCCTTCTCCGTCGTCGCCCCGCTGCTGTCACGGTCATTGCTCCTGACCCTGAAACCGTTGAGCGACGACGACCTGGGCGGTCTGATCGATCGCGCCGTCGGCGATGCGCGCGGGCTCGCCGGGGCGGTCGCCCTCGCCGACGACGCGCGCACCGCGCTCATCCGGCTCGCATCGGGCGACGCGCGCCGCGCCCTCACCTCGCTCGAGGCAGCGGCGACGATGGCCGACCCCGAAGAGGACGTACCGGTCATCACGGCGGAGCAGGTGGCGCAGGCCGTCGATCGCGCGCTGCTGCGATACGACCGGCAGGGCGATGAGCACTACGACGTCATCAGCGCATTCATCAAGTCCATCCGCGGATCGGATGTCGACGCGGCCATGCACTATCTGGCGCGGATGATCGAGGCGGGAGAAGACCCCCGCTTCATCGCGCGGCGCCTCGTGATATCGGCGTCGGAGGACATCGGTCTGGCCGACCCGCAGGCGCTCTCGATCGCGGTGGCCGCTGCCGACGCGGTGGCGTTCATCGGCATGCCCGAGGGTCGTATCCCGCTCGCCGAGGCGACCGCGTACCTCGCCACGACCGCCAAGTCGAACGCGGCCTACAACGCGATCAACGCCGCGATCGCCGATGTGCGTGCGGGCGGGTTCGGGCGCGTGCCCGTCCACCTGCGCGACGCCCACTACGCGGGCGCCAAGCGGCTCGGCCACGGCAAGGGGTACATCTACCCGCACGATCTCGAGGTCGGGGTGGCGACGCAGCAGTACCTGCCCGACGAGCTGCGCGGACGCCGCTATTACGAGCCGACGAATCGCGGGGTCGAGCGCGACATCGGTTCGCGTGTCGAGAAGCTGCGGAAGATCCTGGGGGACTGAATGACGACCGACCGCGTTCCCGATTGGACCCTTCTCGGCTCCGCCCTCGCGTTCGACGGCTACGTCCGCGTCCGACGGGATCGGTACCGGTTGCCGGACGGCAGCGAGAGCGATTGGGACGTCGTGGAGATCGGCGACACGGTCGCGGTCGTGGCTCTGACCCCCGATGACACCGTCGTCCTGTTCGACCAGTTCCGGGTCGGGCCGCGTCGCGTGCTCGGCGAGCTCCCGGGCGGTCTGATCGACGCCGGCGAGGATGCGGTCGGTGCGGGCGTGCGCGAGCTGCGGGAAGAGACGGGGTATCGCGCCGGTGCGGTCTTCGACGCCGGCGCCGAGTGGGCCGCCGCGAACGGCCGTCGCCGGCGGCACGTGGTGATCGCCGTCGATTGCGTGCCGGCCGGAGAGCCGACCTGGGGGGAGCACGAGAGCGGCCGGATCCGCACGATCCCATCGTCCGAGCTGCTCGAGCACCTCACCGCGGGCGAGGTCAGCGACGGGGGAGCAGCGGTGCGCGGCCTCGTCCGTTTCGCTCTGGCGTCCGACGTGGCCCCCGCCCTGCGCGCCGCGCAGCACCGGGTGCGTCGCCTACTCGCCGGAGCCGGAGAGCAGGCGCAGCCGGGATCGGCGGCGGCCGCCGAGCAGGTGGTGCCCGATCCGTACGACGCCTTCTGGCACACCGCCGACGGGAAGTCGCGGGAGTCCCTGTGGCTCGAGCTCGATGCGCTGACGCGCCGGCTCGCCCCCGGGACGGCCATCGCGGCTTACGAGCGCGCGTCGCTGCACGACTACCTCGGCGAGGAAGCCGACGCGATCCCGCTGTACCGCGAGGCGCTCGACGCGGGCCTCGCTGGTGAGCGCCGTTCGTGCGCGATCATCCAGCTCGCGAGCTCGCTGCGGAACGTCGGCGACGCATCCGGGGCACTCGCCCTGCTCCACCGCTTCCCCGCCGACGACCCGCTCGCCGACGCAGCGCGCGCTTTTGAGGCCCTCGCGCTCTTCAGCGACCACAAGCCGGCGCCCGCGCTGCGTGTCGCGCTGCGTGCGCTCGCCCCGCACCTCCCGGCCTACCGGCGGTCGATCGATGCGTATGCGGGCGAGCTGGCCGCCCCCGCGCGCATCCGCGCCATCTCCGTCGCCGTCGTGGTGCGCGACGGCCACGTGCTCGCCGAGGAGTACGTCGGGGGCCCGGGGGAGGCGCCGTTCCTGCGCGCACCGGGCGGCGGCATCGAGTTCGGCGAGAGCGCCGAGGCCGCGATGCGACGCGAGCTCCGCGAGGAGCTGGGCGTCGAGGCGACGGCGACGCGCTTGCTCGCCGTGACCGAGAACATCTTCGACCATGGGCGGAAGCGCGGACACGAGATCGCGCACGTCTTCGCGGTGCAGAGCGCTCAGCTCGACGCGATGCCGTTCGACGAGCGCCGCGACGTGCTCGACGGCGACACCACCGTCGGCTGGTACCGCATCGACGAACTGCGGGCGGGCACGACGGCGTTCTACCCCTCCGGCATCCTCGATCTCGCCATCGCGGCGTCCGCAGACCCGGTCTGATAGACTCGACCGGCTCGAAGCCCAGTTTTCGGGCATCCCTCTCCTCTGACGAAGACCTCTCGGCGTGCCCCGGCGTGCAGTCCGAGACGGGCGAGGAGATGGAGATACGTCCGTGAGTCGCGATCGTCGTGACCACGTCATCGGAAGGAGAGCTTCGTGACCACGAAGTCTCAGGACCGCCGCAAGGTGCGTCTCTCGCGCGCCCTCGGCGTCGCGCTGACCCCGAAGGCCGCCCGCTACCTCGAGAAGCGTCCCTACGCTCCGGGTGAGCACGGCCGCACCAAGCGCAAGGCCGACAGCGACTACGCCGTCCGTCTGCGCGAGAAGCAGCGTCTGCGCGAGCAGTACGGCATCCGCGAGAAGCAGATGCGCAACACGTTCAACGAGGCGCGCCGCAAGGACGGCCTGACCGGTGAGAACCTGGTCGAGCTGCTCGAGATGCGCCTGGACGCCCTCGTCGTCCGTGCCGGGTTCGCCCGCACGACCGCGCAGGCCCGCCAGCTCGTCGTGCACCGCCACATCCTCGTCGACGGCCAGCTCGTCGACCGCCCGTCGTTCCGCGTGAAGCCGGGCCAGCTCATCCACGTCAAGGAGAAGAGCGAGTCGCTCGAGCCGTTCCAGGTCGCAGCCGCCGGCGGTCACGCCGACGTCCTGCCCCCGGTCCCCGGTTACATCGAGGTCGAGCTCGACAAGCTGCAGGCGCGCCTCGTGCGTCGCCCGAAGCGCGCCGAGGTGCCCGTCACCTGTGACGTGCAGCTCGTCGTCGAGTACTACGCCGCTCGCTGATTCAGCCGTACGGCATCGCCACGAAGGGCGTCGGGTCTCCCGGCGCCCTTCGTGCTTTGCACCTAACATGGATGCCATGAAGAACGCGCTGTGGTTCGTTTTGGGCGTCGCCGGCGGTTTCGTCGCCGCGCACGTGATCAATAAGGATCCGCGCGGTCACGAGATGCTCGCCGAGGTCGATGCCCGGATCTCCGAGTTCACCGATCGCATCGGCGATGCCTATCGCGAGCAGGAGGCCCGCATCGAGGGCCTCGCAGCCGACGTCAAGGGCGCCGGGGCCGACGCGCTCGAGGCCGCTGCCGATGCCACGACCGACACCGTGGACGCGGTTGCCGACGCCGCATCGGACGTGGCAGACGCCACGCGAGACGCCGTCGCGAAGGCGAAGAACGACACCGATTCGCCCGCTCACTGACCTCTGACCCGACCACGGCGTCGCGCCCCCGGGCGCGGCGCCGACGCCTGCCTGCCGAAGGACCCCGATGAAGACCGCCGAGATCGCCCAGCGCTACCTGGACTACTTCGAGAAGAAGGGGCACACCATCGTGCCCTCCGCCTCGCTCGTCACCGACGACCCGGCGCTGCTGTTCACCGTGGCCGGCATGGTGCCCTTCATCCCGTACCTCTCCGGAGACGTGCCGCCCCCGTTCCCTCGCGCTGCCGACGTGCAGAAGTGCATCCGCACCAACGACATCGAAGAGGTCGGCAAGACTCCGCGGCACGGCACGTTCTTCCAGATGCTCGGCAACTGGTCCTTCGGGGACTACTTCAAGGAAGGCGCCATCACGTTCGCCTGGGAGCTCCTGACGAGTCCCGAGTCCGAGGGCGGTCTCGGGTTCGACCCGAAGGACCTGTGGGTCACCGTCTACGAGGAGGACGACGAGGCGCGCGAGCTGTGGCTGCGGCTCTCGAGCCTGCCGGACGAGCGCATCCAGCGCCTCGGAAAGGACACCAACTACTGGAGCACGGGTCTGCCGGGTCCGGCGGGGCCGTGCTCCGAGATCTTCTTCGACCGGGGTCCCGCCTACGGCGTCGACGGCGGACCCGCCACCGACGACGATCGCTACGTCGAGATCTGGAACCTCGTCTTCATGCAGTACGAGATCGCGGACGTGCGATCGAAGTACGACTTCACGATCGTCGGTGATCTGCCGAACCAGAACATCGACACCGGCATGGGGCTCGAGCGCGTCGCCTTCATCAAGCAGGGCGTCGACAACATGTACGAGACCGACCAGGTGCGTCCGGTGCTCGATCGAGCGGTGGAGCTCTCGGGCAAGACCTACGGAGAGAACCACGACGACGACGTCCGCTTCCGCGTCATCGCCGACCACGTGCGCTCGTCGCTCATGCTGCTCTCCGACGGTGTCACGCCCTCGAACGACGGGCGCGGCTACATCCTGCGCCGTCTCATGCGGCGCGCCATCCGGTCGATGCGCCTGCTGGGCGTCGACGGGCCGAGCTTCGCCGAGCTCTTCGCGGCCTCGCGCGACGCGATGAAGGAGGCGTACCCCGTCGTCGAGACCGATTACGCCCGCCTCTCGCAGTACGCGCTGGCGGAAGAGGCGACCTTCCTGCGCACGCTCGAGGCCGGCTCCGAGCTGCTCGACGAGTCTGTCGCCAAGGCGAAGGCTGCCGGCGGCGGGCAGTTGAGCGGTGCTCAGGCATTCCTGCTCCACGACACCTACGGGTTCCCGATCGACCTCACCCTCGAGATCGTCGAAGAGGCGGGTCTGAGCGTCGATCGCAACGCCTTCGACACCCTCATGCAGGAGCAGCGGGAGCGCGCGAAGGCCGATGCGCGGTCGCGCAAGGGACAGCTGGCCGACACGAGCGTCTACCGGGACTTCCGAGCGCAGGGCGAGACCGTGTTCACCGGATACACCGAGCTCGAGACCGGCTCGCGTGTGCTCGGCATCCTCGTCGGCGGCGTGTCGGTCGATCGCGCGAGCCACGGGCAGATCGCCGAGGTGATCCTCGCCGAGACCGCCCTGTACGCCGAGTCCGGCGGGCAGGTCGCCGACCGGGGGATCATCGTCGGTCCCGGGTACGAGCTCGAGGTGCTCGACGTGCAGAAGCCGGTGCCCGGTCTCGTCAGCCACACCGTCGAGGTCAGCACCGGCGAGGTGGCGGTGGGTGAGGCCGCGACGACCGTGGTCGACGCGGCGAACCGCCGAGCCGCCCAACAGGCGCACTCCGCGACGCACCTCGTGCACGCCGCGCTGCGTGACACGCTCGGCAAGAGCGCGACGCAGGCGGGTTCGCTCAACCGCGCCGGCTACCTGCGCTTCGACTTCTCGTGGGGGCAGGCCCTGTCGCCCGAGACGCGCACCGAGATCGAGGAGATCGCGAACAACGCGGTGCGCGACAACCTCGAGGTGACGACGCGCATCATGTCGCTCGACGAGGCCAAGGCGGCCGGCGCCATGGCGCTGTTCGGCGAGAAGTACGGCGAGACCGTCCGCATGGTCGACATCGGCGGTCCCTGGTCGCGCGAGCTCTGCGCGGGCACGCACGTCGGGTCGAGCGCCGAGGTGGGGCTCATCAACCTGATCGGCGAGTCGTCGGTCGGCGCGTCGAACCGCCGCGTCGAGGCGCTGGTGGGCCAGGACGCGTTCCGCGAGCTGGCGGCCGAGCGGGCGATCGTGTCGCAGCTCACCAGCTCGCTCAAGACGCCCCGCGACCAGCTCGCGACGCGCGTCGCCGAGCTCGCCGCGAACCTTCGAGCGGCCGAGAAGCGCATCGCGCAGTTCGAGGCGCGTGCCCTCGCCGACCGGCTGCCGCAGCTCGTGTCGACCGCCGCGACCGCAGGATCGTTCCAGGTGGTCGCCGAGTCCCTCGGCTCGGCCGGGTCGGCCGACGACGTGCGCGCCCTCGCCCTGCAGGTCCGCGACCGACTCGGTGCCGACGCAGCGGCCGTCGTCGCGCTCGGCGCGGTCGTGGGTGAGCGTCCTGTCGTCGTGGTCGCTACGAACGAGACCGCGCGCGCCGCGGGTGCGAAGGCCGGGGTCCTCGCCAAGGCCGCGGCCGCGGCGCTCGGCGGTGGCGGCGGCGGACGCGACGACGTCGCGCAGGGCGGGGGGACCGACGCTGCGGCGCTTCCCGCGGCGCTCGTCGCCGTCCGCGAGGCGGCCGGCGGCCTGTGAGCGGCTTCCGCCCGGGTGTGCGACTCGGGGTCGACGTCGGCACCGCACGCATCGGGATCGCCCGATGCGATCGCGACGGCCTGCTGGCCGTCCCCGTCGAGACGGTGCCCCGCGGCGAGGGCGATCTCGCCCGCATCGCCCGCCTCGCGGCGGAGTACGACGCGGTCGAGCTCGTCGTCGGGCTGCCCGTGGCGCTGAGCGGTCGCGAGACCGCGTCGACCGCGGATGCCCGCGGATTCGCCGAGGACCTGGCCGCCGCCGGCCACGTCGTCCGACTCGTCGACGAGCGTCTGAGCACCGTCAGCGCTCACAGCGCGTTGCGCGGTTCGGGCCGATCGCAGCGATCCTCTCGTAGCATTGTTGACCAGGTCGCCGCCGTAGTGCTCCTCCAGCAGGCACTCGACGTCGAGAAGAGCACCGGTAACCCGCCCGGTGCTTCCGTCGCACCCTCGCAGGAGCACCCCTGACATGACTGACCTTCCGCCGCAGGACGGCTCGACACCCACGAGCCGCCGCGCTGCCCGCGCCGCCGCGCAGAACCCGGTGGAGGTCGAGCCCGCGCCCGCCTCTCGACACCTCGGGTCGCCCGAGGCCGCCCGCGAGGAGGTCGCCGTCGGCTCCTCCGGGCAGCAGCCACGACGTTCCGCGCCCGCGGCGGGAACGCTCGACGCGCTCTTCACGGGCGAGGTCAGCACGCACGACGTCGGCGACATCCCGAGCCGCGACGATCGCGACCGGCGCAAGAGCCGCATCGCCAAGTGGATCGTGCTCGTGGTCGTGCTCGCCATCGTCGGTGGGATCGGAGCGGGTGCGGCATGGGTGTGGAACACGTACGAGTCCCAGATCCGCTCGGTGATGGGCTGGGAGGAGCCCAAGGACTTCGCCGAGGGAGAGGCGACGGGTGAGGTGCTCGTGACCGTGGTCAGCGGCGACACGGGCTCCACCATCTCGCAGACGCTCTTCGACCAGGGCGTGACCAAGACGTCGACGGCCTTCTACGACCACCTCATCGCGACCGCGCAGGACCCGCCCTTCCAGCCCGGCGTGTACGCGCTGCAGGAGCGGATGACCTCGGCCGCCGCACTCGAGCGCATCCTCGATCCCGAGAGCAAGCGCGAGAACGCCGCGCAGGTGCGTGAGGGACTCACGGTGGAGCAGACCGTGGAGATCCTCGCTGAAGGCACCTCATCGCCCATCGAGGACTTCCAGGCGGCGGTCGCCGACCCGTCGGTCTACGGCGTCACCGCGGACTCGCTCGAGGGGTGGCTCTTCCCCGCGACCTACCAGTTCGACCCCGGCACGGCCGCGACCGACATCGTGCGCACGATGGTCGACCGGACGATCCAGTCGCTCGACGCGGCGGGCGTGCCCCAGGAGCGCCGCGAGGAGATCCTCACGACGGCCTCGATCATCCAGCGGGAGGCGCGGCTGCCGGACGACTTCGCCAAGGTGTCGCGCGTCATCGCGAACCGCCTCGCCGACGGCATGCGCCTGCAGATGGACTCGACCGCGCAGTTCGGCTACGACGAGATGCACGACGGCACGGCGAGCTCGTCGGCCGCGGCCCTCGAGGACGACAACGCCTGGAACACGTACGTCCGCGACGGCCTCCCGGTCGGACCCATCGCGAACCCCGGGGATGTCGCCATCCAGGCCGCCATGAACCCCGCGGAGGGCCCGTGGCTCTACTTCGTGACATGGAACATGGACACCGGAGAGACGATCTTCTCGGCGACGTACGAGGAGCATCAGGCGGGCATCCGGCAGTGGAACGAGTGGTGCGAGGCGAATGACAACCGCGGCTGCTGATGCCGCCACGACCGTGGCCCGACGCTTCGAGGTGTGGGGCTCGCCGATCGAGCACAGCAAGTCGCCGCGGTTGCACGCGGCCGCCTACGACGTGCTGGGCCTGCCGTGGCGCTACGACCGGCGCCGCGTCGACGAGGGATCGTTCGCGCACGAGCTCGGCGGTCTGCCTCCCGAGTTCCACGGTCTCTCGCTGACGATGCCGCTGAAGACACTCGCCTTCGCCGCCGGGCGTGAGCGGGATGCCGCCGCGGAGGCCACCGGGGCCGCGAACACGCTCGTGCGCGCGGGCGACGGCTGGGCGGCGTTCAACACCGACGTCGGCGGTCTGGCGGTCGCGCTCCGTGAGATCGGAGCAGCCGGGTCGGCACGCGCACGCATCGTGGGCGCCGGCGCGACGGCGACGTCCGCCCTGCTCGCGCTCGAGCGCGTCGGCGTCGGCACCGTCGACATCGCCGCGCGCCGGCCGGCGGCGGCCGAGCCGCTGCGCGACCTCGCCGAACGCCGGGGGATGAGCGCGACCATCTCCCCGATGAGCGATCCCGCGGGCGACGCCGCCGTGACCATCTCGACGCTCGCTGGCGACGCTGTGGTCGACGACGATGTCGCTGCACGTCTCGCCGACCGGGGCGGCATCCTGTACGACGTCGTCTACGGCACGTGGCCGACCACGCTCGGGGCGGCGTGGCAGCGCGCCGGGCAGGCCGCCGAGCCGGGGATGACGATGCTGCTGCACCAGGCGGTGCTCCAGATCCGCATCTTCGCGACCGGCTCGCCCGAGGACCCGCTGCCCGACGAGCACGACGTGGTCGCCGTCATGCGCCGCGCGCTCATGGGAGGATAGACGAATGCTCCGCGTGCTCACGGCCGGCGAATCGCACGGCCCCGAACTCGTCGCCCTCATGGAGGGCCTCCCCGCCGGCGTGCCTGTTTCGCGTGCCGCCATCCAGGCCGACCTCGCCCGCCGCAAGCTCGGCTACGGCCGCGGCTCGCGCATGAAGTTCGAAGAGGACGAGCTCACGATCTCCACGGGCGTCCGCCACGGTCTCAGCCTCGGCAGCCCGATCGCGTTGCGCATCGCCAACACCGAGTGGCCCAAATGGGTCGAGGTGATGAGCCCCGAGCCCATCGAGCTGACCGAGAAGTCGCGCGGGCGCGGCGCGGCGCTGACCCGCCCGCGACCCGGCCACGCCGATCTCGTGGGGATGCAGAAGTACGGCTTCGATGAGGCCCGCCCGATCCTCGAGCGTGCCAGCGCGCGCGAGACCGCCGCCCGCGTCGCGCTCGGTGCCGTCGCGCGCTCGTTCCTCGGCGAACTCGGCATCCGGCTCGTCAGCCACACCCTCTCGATCGGGCCCGTCCGCGTGCCCGAGGGCGCGGCGCTGCCGATGCCCGACGACGTCGACGCGCTCGACGCCGATCCGCTGCGGTGCTTCCACGGCGAGACCTCCGCGGCCATGGTCGCCGAGGTCGACGCGGCCAAGAAGGACGGGGACACCCTGGGCGGGATCGTCGAGGTGCTGGCATACGGACTGCCGCCGGGCCTCGGATCTCACGTGCAGTGGGACCGTCGCCTCGATGCGAAGCTGGCCCAGGCGCTCATGGGCATCCAGGCCATCAAGGGCGTCGAGGTGGGTGACGGCTTCGAGACCACGCGCCGTCGCGGCTCCGCGGCACACGACGAGCTCTTCGCTACAGATGGCGGCATCGCCCGCGCGAGCGACAAGGCCGGCGGCACGGAGGGCGGGATGTCCACCGGCACCGTGCTGCGCGTGCGTGCCGGCATGAAGCCGATCGCGACCGTTCCGAAGGCCCTTCGCACCGTCGACGTCGTCTCGGGCGAGTCGGCGACGGCGCACCACCAGCGCTCCGACGTCTGCGCCGTGCCGGCCGCCGGAGTCGTCGCCGAGGCGATGGTCGCGATCGTGCTCGCCGAGAGCGTGCTCGAGAAGTTCGGTGGTGACAACGTCGCCGAGACGCGGCGCAACCTCCAGGGGTACCTGGCCGCTATCCCCGAGACCCTGCGCTCGGCCGCGCTCAGCGACGACGCGATCGGATGACCGACCCCGCGATCGTCCTGATCGGGCCGATGGGCGCGGGGAAGTCGAGCATCGGCAAGAAGCTCGCCCGCGCCCTCGGGACGACGTTCACCGACAGCGACGGTCTCATCGTCCGCGATCACGGCCCGATCGAGCAGATCTTCACCGAGCACGGCGAGGCGCGGTTCCGGGCGCTCGAGCGGGAGGCCGTCGACCAGGCCCTGTCGCGGGGCGGCGTCGTCGCCCTCGGCGGCGGCGCGGTGCTCGATCCCGACACGCAGCGACGGCTCGGCGCGCACCGCGTCGTGCTGCTGACCGTGTCGGAGCAGACGGTCGCCTCGCGTCTCGCGGGCACACGACGCCCGCTGCTGCAGGGCGAGGACCCCGTGCGCCGATGGCGCGAGGTGAGCGAGAGCCGTCGTCAGCTCTACGAGAGCCTCGCCGCCGCCCGATTCGACACATCCACCGGCCGCATCCAGGACATCGTCGACGCCATCGCGGCGTGGGCGCAGGAGGGAACGCCATGAGCGACACCACCGGAACCACCGTCATCCCCGTCGCGGGCGCATCGCCCTACGACGTCACCATCGGTCGCGACATCCTGTCGCTGGTCGGGTCGGCGCTCCCCGAGGGCGCGCGCAAGGTGCTCATCGTGCACCCCCCGACGCTGTCCGCTCAGGCCGAGCGCCTGCGCGAGATGCTGGGAGTCGATCGGCAGGTGCTGCTCGCCGAGATCCCCGACGCCGAACAGGGCAAGCGCGTCGAGGTCGCCGCGTTCTGCTGGCAGGTGCTCGGCCAGGCCGACTTCACCCGCACCGACGCCGTCGTGGGCTTCGGCGGCGGCGCGGTCACCGACCTCGCCGGCTTCGTGGCGGCGACCTGGCTGCGAGGCATCGCCGTCGTCCAGGTCCCGACCACGGTCCTCGGCATGGTCGACGCCGCCGTCGGAGGCAAGACCGGCATCAACACCGCCGAGGGGAAGAACCTCGTCGGGGCGTTCTGGCCGCCCGCCGCGGTCGTCTGCGACCTGGACCTGCTCGACGGGCTCTCTCGCAACGAGCGCGTGGCCGGCTTCGCCGAGGTCGTGAAGGCCGGCTTCATCTGGCATCCCGAGATCCTCGACCTCATCGAGGCCGATCCCGAGGCCGCCGTCGATCCCCGGAGCGACGCCTTCCGTCGCAGCATCGAGCTCGCGATCGACATGAAGGCGAAGGTCGTCGGGGAGGACCTGCGCGAGGCGGGTCTGCGCGAGGTGCTGAACTACGGGCATACCCTCGGGCACGCGATCGAGCACGCGGAGCGCTATCAGTGGCGTCACGGCGCCGCGATCTCGGTCGGGATGATGTTCGCCGCCGAGCTCTCCCGCTTGGCCGGACGGTTGCCGGATGCGGCGGCGCAGCGCCACCGTG
Source organism: Microbacterium sp. cf332 (assembly GCF_900102175.1). Lineage (GTDB taxonomy): Bacteria > Actinomycetota > Actinomycetes > Actinomycetales > Microbacteriaceae > Microbacterium. The sequence goes on along the minus strand of NZ_FNKN01000001.1, from coordinate 623,579 downwards.
ACATCCTCGAGACCCTGGGCCTGCCGACCTCGTACCGATCCGGAGCATGGCGCCAGCTGCTCGCGACGATGCAGCGTGACAAGAAGACGCGCGGCTCGATGCTCCGGTTCATCGTCCTGGACGACATCGCGAAGCCGACCGTGCTGCAGGCCCCCGACGAGTCGCTGCTGTTCGCCGCGTACCAGGAGGTGGGAGCGTGACCGGTCCCCGCCGGCTGCTGCTCGTGAACGGGCCGAACCTGAACCTGCTCGGCACGCGCGAGCCCGAGATCTACGGCCGGGAGACGCTCGCCGACGCCGAGGCCCTCGTCACCGCGACCGCCGCCGCGCGCGGTTTCGAGGTGCGCTGCCTGCAGAGCAACCACGAGGGCGTCCTGATCGACGCGATCCATGCCGCACGTGAGGACTGCGCGGGCATCGTGATCAACCCGGGCGGCCTCACGCACACGTCGGTCGTGCTGCGCGACGCGCTCGCGGGAGTCGCGCTGCCGGTGGCCGAGATCCACGTCTCGAACGTCGCCGAGCGCGAGACGTTCCGACACCACTCCTACGTCGCGGACATCGCGTCCGTCCATGTCGTCGGCGAGGGCGTCGCCGGCTACGCACGGGCGACGCAGCAGCTGCTCGACATCCTCGCGTAGAATCGATCGTCGGCCCGTCGGCCGCCCGACCTCACGAACGGAACTCCACACTCATGGCATCGACCGCAGACATCAAGAACGGCGTCGTCCTCAGCATCGACGGTCAGCTCTGGAACGTCATCGAGTTCCAGCACGTCAAGCCGGGCAAGGGCGGTGCGTTCGTCCGCACGAAGCTGAAGAACGTCCTGTCGGGCAAGGTCGTCGACCGCACCTACAACGCCGGCGCGAAGATCGACATCGAGAACGTCGACCGTCGCGACTTCACCTACCTCTACAACGACGGCGACAACTTCGTCTTCATGGACGTCGAGGACTACGACCAGATCAACGTCGCGGCCGCCACCGTCGGCGACGCCAAGAACTACCTGCTCGAGAACCAGCAGGTCCAGATCGCCCTGAACAACGGCAACCCGCTGTACATCGAGCTCCCGGCGTCGGTCGTCCTCGAGATCACCTACACCGAGCCCGGTCTGCAGGGCGACCGCTCGTCGGCCGGCACGAAGTCGGCGACGGTCGAGACCGGCTACGAGATCCAGGTGCCGCTCTTCGTCGAGCAGGGCACGAAGGTCAAGGTCGACACCCGCACGGGTGACTACCTCGGTCGCGTCAACTGAGAGCGACGGCGCCCTCCCGATGAGTGCCCGGTCCAAGGCGCGCAAGCGCGCCCTCGACATCCTCTACCAGTCCGACATCCGCGGCGACGACCTCGGCGTGACCCTCGCCGCCGAAGCCAAGCGCGCGGCACTCGAGCCCGCCCGCGAGGCATCGTGGCTCTACGCGCGCGAGATCATCGACGGCATCATCGACAACCGCGACGAGATCGACGAGCAGATCACCACGTTCGCGAAGGACTGGTCGCTCGCACGCATGCCCGCGGTCGACCGCGCCATCCTGCGCCTAGGGGTGTGGGAGATCGTCTACAACGACGGCGTGCCCGCGGCGGTCGCGATCGACGAGGCGGTCGAGCTGGCGAAGGAGTTCTCGACCGACGGATCGGGCGCCTTCGTGCACGGCGTGCTCGGTCGCGTCGCGCGACTCGGCTGACCGACGTCCGAGGCGCGCGAGAGGATCCTCGGGTGAGGACCGACTCGTGAACGATCGCACCGCAGCCTCCTGGCGCTCCGTGCTCGCTCCCACGGCGTCCGGCGAGACGGCCGTCGCGCTGGGGGTGCAGCTCCGGCAGCGCGAGAGCGCATCCGAGGCGCACTGGGGTCCGCGGCGCGTGCAGCCGGCGACCCCGCGCAGCGTCGCCACCTCCGACGGCGAGCTGCGCCTCGCCGTCCGGCCGCTGTCGCGGAGCGGCGCCAGCGGGCGCTGGGTGCAGGGCGACGAGACGTGGGAGTCGCTCCGGCGCGGCGCCTGGCGCGTGGATGCGGCGCGCGCGCGCTGGTTCTCGACGCTGTACGGGATCGCGCACGATGCCCGGCTGCTCGGTGGGTTCGGCGACTCCGACTGGCTGACCCTCGACGGAGCCGACTCCGAGCTGCTCTGGCCGCATCTGCGCGCAGCGGCCGGGCTCGGCATCCCGATCGTCCCGACCCGCCCCGACCAGGAGATCCGCCTGGCGGACGCGGCGTCGGTGGACGTTCGCGTCGACGACGTCGCGGGCGCCCTGCGGCTGGCCGCGGTCGTGCGCGTCGGCGACGTCGTCGCCGAGCGAGCGCGACCCCTCGGCCATGTCGGGGTCTACGCGGTCGAGCAGGTGGGTGACGCCCTGCACGTGGTGTTCGCTCCCGCGATGCTCGGCGTCGGCATCCGAGCGCTGCTCGCCGCCGGGGGACCGGTGACCGTTCCGCCTGACGAGCGCCGCGAGTTCTTTCGCGACGCCTACCCGCGGCTCGCGCGCGAGGCGACGGTCGTCGCGTCGGCAGGGGTGAGCCTGCCGGCTCCCGAGCGGACGACGGCGGTCGTCGCGGTCGAGCAGCGTCCGCGGGACGAGCTCGTGTATGCGATCGTCTGGCAGGTGCCCGGCAGCGGACGGGTCCCGTGGGACGAACGGCCCGATTCCGACGATGGACGCGGCGTGTTGCGGGGGGCTCTCGAAGCCGCGTGGTCGGCCGTGACCGACGAGCCGTTCCTGCCCTCGGGGCAGCGGAGCGGTGTCGGAGCGGCGGAGTTCACGGCCGAGGTGCTGCCGGCGCTGCAGCGCCTCGACGGAGTCCACGTCGAGACCTCCGGCGTATCACGGGCTTATCGCGAGCTGTCGGGCGATCCGCGCATCACCGTCCGGACCGTCGAGACGACCGATGCCGACTGGTTCGAGCTCGGCGTGCACGTCGAGATCGAGGGGCGGCGCATCCCGTTCCGCCCGCTCTTCACGGCGCTCGCCCAGCGGCGGAAGAAGATGCTCCTCTCGGACGGGGCGTACTTCGCCCTCGCGCATCCTGCGCTCGACCGGCTGCGCGACCTGATCGAGGACTCGCGCGACCTGGTCGAGTGGGAGGCCGGCAGCACGCGCGTGAGCCGGTATCAGCTGCAGCTCTGGACCGATTTCGAGGACCTCGCCGACGAGGCGGAACCCGCGGCCCGCTGGCGATCCTCCGTCGAGGCGATGCGCTCGGGTGGTCGCACCGGGGGTGCGGAGGACTTCCCGGGAATCCGCCCGCCTCAAGGCGTGGTGGCCACCCTTCGGCCGTATCAGCACGACGGCCTCGCCTGGCTCTCGGCGCTCCATGACGCGAGGCTGGGCGGCATCCTCGCCGACGATATGGGGCTCGGCAAGACGCTGCAGCTGCTCGCTCTTCTCGAACGGGCGCGCGAGGCCGGCGAGACGCGTCCGGCGCTCGTCGTCGCGCCGACCTCCGTCGTGTCGTCCTGGCGCGATGAGGCAGCTCGTCACGTCCCCGGGATGCGGGTGCGGGTGGTCGATGCGACGGGGACCCGCCTCGACGGGCTCGATGCCGACGTCGTCATCACCTCGTACGCCGTCCTGCGCCTGGACGCGCCGTCATTCGCCGCGACCACGTGGTCGACCCTCGTCCTCGACGAGGCCCAGTACGTGAAGAACCCTCGCACGCGGGTCCATCGTGCGGCGCTCGATCTGCGGGCCGACGTCGTGTTCGCCGCGACCGGCACCCCGCTCGAGAACAGCCTCGTCGACCTCTGGGCGATCCTCTCGCTCACCTCGCCCGGCCTGTTCCCCTCGGCCCGTCGATTCCGCGAGGAGTACGTCACGCCCATCGAGCGGGGACGGGTCGACGAGAACCTCGAGGGCGGGCCTGCTCGGGAGCGTCGGCTGGGCCGCCTGCGCCGTCGGCTCCGCCCGTTCCTGCTGCGCCGAACCAAGGACATCGTCGCGCCGGAGCTGCCGCCCCGCCAGGAGCAGGATGTGCTCGTCGAACTCTCGAGCGGGCACCGTGCGGTGTACGAGCGGGTCCTGCAGCGCGAACGCCGAAAGGTGCTGGGCCTCCTCGACGACCTCGACAGTCAGCGCTTCATCGTCTTCCGTTCGCTGACCCTCCTGCGCCTGCTCGCGCTCGCCCCGGGACTGGTCGACGCCGGCGGGCCCGGCCTCGTCCCGAGCAAGCTCGACGCCCTCCGGGGGCGCCTCGACGCCGTCATCGCCGAGGGGCATCGCGCGCTCGTGTTCAGCCAGTTCACCTCGTTCCTGGACATCGTCGAGGCCGATCTGCGAGCCGCCGGCATCGGCGTCGTCCGACTCGACGGCTCGACGACGCGTCGCGCCGAGGTGGTCGAGGCGTTCCGGCAGGGTCAGGATCCGGTGTTCCTCATCAGCCTCAAGGCCGGAGGGGTGGGCCTGACCCTGACAGAGGCGGACTACGTGTTCCTCCTCGATCCGTGGTGGAATCCGGCCGCCGAGCAGCAGGCCATCGACCGCGCGCACCGCATCGGGCAGGAACGTCCGGTCACGGTCTACCGCCTGGTCGCGGCCGGCACGATCGAAGAGAAGGTCGTCGACCTGCAGCGACGCAAGGCCCGCCTGATCGGAGCGGTCCTCGACGACGACGGCGCGTTCTCCACGGCGCTCACCGCGGACGACATCCGCGATCTCCTCGCGTGACCGTGGCGCAGGGGTGCCGTGGCCCACGTGTGTGCCGCTCCCGGGCGATCTGACACGGCCGCCCACAGCCGGCGCTCGGCGAGGGCTCACGTAGACTCGATCAGTCGCAACAGGAGGTCACCGTCATGCGCATCACAGGCCTGGGACACGCCGGAATGTTCATAGAGACGGCAGGGGGCAGCATCCTCTGCGACCCGGTCGTCGGACCGAGCTTCTTCGGATCGTGGTTCCCGTTCCCCGACAACCGCGGCCTCGACTGGGAGCGGTTCGGTCGAGCCGACTTCCTCTACATCTCGCACCGCCACCGCGATCACTTCGACCCCGCGCTGCTCCGCGCGCACGTCCCCACCGACATCCGCGTGCTGCTGCCCGACTATCCGACGGACGACCTCGAGCGCGACCTGCGCGATCTCGGCTACGAGAACATCATCTACACCCAGGCGGGGGTGCCCCTCGAGTTCGGCGACCTGAAGGTGATGGTGACGCCCCTGCGCGCTCCGAGCGACGGGCCGATCGGCGACTCGTCGCTCTCGGTCGACGACGGCACGGCCTCGATCCTGAACCAGAACGACTCGCACCCGCTCGATCTCGAGAAGCTGCTCTCGTTCGGCACCCCGGAGGCGTACTTCACCCAGGTGTCCGGCGCGATCTGGTGGCCGATGGTCTACGACCTGCCGCAGGACGCGAAGCAGAACTTCGCCCAGTTGAAGCGCGACGCGCAGAACAAGCGTGCGATGTACTACATCGACAAGGTCGACGCGCCGCACGTCTTCCCCATGGCGGGGCCGCCGATGTTCCTGCGCGACGAGCTGTTCCGCTACAACGGCTGGGGAGAGCAGGACGACTCGATCTTCACCGATCAGGCGCAGTTCCTCGCCCATATGGCCGAGGAGCGTCCCGATCAGAAGGGCTACCTCTTCGTCCCCGGGACCCAGGTCGACCTGAACGGCGGCGAGCTCGAGATCTCCCAGACCCTGTACACCGACGCCGAGATCGAGCGGATCTTCTCGGACAAGTGGGCGTACCTCGCCGAGCAGCGCGACAGTCGGCAGGCCGAGGTGCGCGCCGAGGTCGAGCGCCGTGCGCCGATCCTTCCGCCCGACGAGATGCTCGCCGCGATCAAGCAGTGGTGGGAGCCGCTGCTGCGCCGCGCGCGGACCATCCGCAACGGCGTCGGCGGGATGGTGCGCTTCCGCATCGGCGACCTCGATATGGTCGTCGATTTCCCCAAGGCGAAGGTGCGCGAGTACGCGGGGGAGGAGTGCATCTACTGGTACACGATCCCCGCCGACCTCGTTTCGACGAACATCCGCGATCACGAGATCGACTGGTCGAACTCGATCTTCCTCTCGATGCAGTTCGAGGTGGGGCGCAGCGGCAAGTTCAACGAGTTCCTGACGACCTTCCTCAAGTGCCTCTCGCGCGACCGTATCGAGTACGTCGAGAACTGGTACGCGGAGCAGTCCGATCAGACCGAGGACGCCGAGCTCGGCGATTGGACCGTGCAACGGCGCTGCCCGCACCTGCGCGCCGATCTCACCAAGACCGGGAAGATCGAGGACGGCGTGCTGACCTGCTCGCTGCACGACTGGAAATGGGACCTCGCGACGGGGCGCTGCCTCACGACGCAGGGACACCCCATCCGCTCGAGCCGCATCATCGAGACGGCCGGTGCCACGTCACCGATCCCCACGGCCTGACCGGGCGGAACCGACCGCGCTGGTGGCGGCTCACTCCGTGAGCAGCCACCAGCCGGCGAGCAGCAGGGTCACGAGGAACCCGGCGAGCTGATTGAGCCACAGGAACCGATCCCACCCGGTCGTCGCGCGCTCGCACGTCTCGTCGGTGATGTCGCGGTACGGCCACAGGGTCACGAGGTAGGGCACGGCCACGAGGGCGGCGAGCTGGCCGGGCCATGCGGTCGCGAGCATCAGAGCACCGGCGGCCGCATAGCACGTGAGTGCGAAGCGGACGGTCCACCGGGCACCGCGGACCGTCGCTATCGACGCGATGCCCGCCTCGCGGTCGGCCAGGACGTCCTGCACGGCGCCGAAGGCGTGCGAGGCCACGCCCCACGCCGCGAACGCGACCAGGATGACACTCAGCTGCCAGGTCCAGGTGGCGCCGGCCAGAACCAGGCCGTAGACGGCGGGCGAGAAGAAGTGGATGCTGCTGGTCATCGAATCGGCGAACGGGCGTTCCTTCAGGCGCAGCGGCGGTGCGCTGTAGAACACCACGAAGAAGAGGCTCGAGGCGAGCACCAGCCACGAGAGCGGTGACCCGACGATCGCCAGATACACGACGAACGGCAGGCACGACAGCGCCGCGGCCCACAGGGTGGCGCGGTGCACGGTGCGGTCGAGGATCGCGCCGTGCGCGCCGCCCTTACGCGGGTTGCGCAGATCCGACTCGTAGTCGAAGACGTCGTTGATGCCGTACATCGCCAGGTTGTAGGGCACGAGGAAGAAGAGGGTGCCGATGATCAGGGTGGCGTCGATCTCGCGGGTCGTGAGCAGGTAGGCGGCCGCGAAGGGGTAGGCGGTGTTGATCCAGCTCACCGGTCGCGAGGCGACGAACAGCTGGCGAGGCAGCGATCGGGTCGCGGTCATCTGTCGGGCCTTTCCAGAAAGGACGCGATGGCGGGCACGAGGAAGGCCGCGCACAGGGGATAGGCGAAGTCCTCGATCGGGGCGAGACCGATGCGGACCCCGCTGAGGTGCTCCTCGGGATAGGTGAACAGGCCCACGGCGATCATGACGTTGTCGAAGACCGCCGTCAGCACGATGAGAGCGACAGCCGCTGCCGTGGACCAGACCATCCGCGCGCCGAAGCGCGGTCGTCGCGCCGAGATCAGCGTGACCACAGCGGTCACGACGATGAACGGTACGACGATCAGCGCATAGGTCATGGCGCCGCATCCGTTCTGCGAGCGTCACCGCGGCGGCGCGCGGCTCCCGCGAGCACGAGCGCGAGGTAGCTGAGGAAGAGCAGGAAAATCGGCTCCTCGAGCGGCAGGTGCGGGGCGAGATCGATGCCGAGCAACAGCGAGCTGTCGCCCTTCACGAAGACGCCCGTCGCGATGCCCACGGCGTCCCAGACCAGGAAGAACACCGCGCCGACGCACGAGGCGACGACCGTGCGACGACGGTCGCGCCAGAAGGCCAGGCGGAACCGGCGATCGAGCAGCCCGACCCCGCAGAGCGAGCCGAGCAGGGCGACGAGGTACAGGCCCGCCACCGGTCAGCCGGTCGGCGGCACGGGCGCGGGAGCGGGCTCGGCGAGAGGACCTGCCGTCGTATCGCCACGCAGACGCTTCACGACGAGCTCCGCCGAGATCAGGCACATCGGCAGCCCGATACCCGGCAGTACCGACGAGCCGGCGTAGAAGAGCCCGGGCACCTTCTTCGATGCGTTCCGGGGCCGGAAGAGCGCGCTCTGGCCGAGCGTGTGGGCGAGGCCGAGCGAGTTGCCCCGCCACGCCCCGAGATCGCGGGCGAAGTCGGCGGGCGCGATGGTCCGCCGCACACGCACGCGCGCGGCGAGGTCGGGGACCCCGGTCCATGCGGCGATCTGCGCGATCGCCTGATCTGCGGCGGCCTCGATGACCGGGTCGCCGCCGCCGTCGACTCCACCGCGTCCGAGCTCGGGATCGGCGGGGATCGGCACGAGCACGAACAGGTTCTCGGAGCCCGGGGGGACGACCGTGTCATCGGTCGCACTCGGACGGCAGACGTAGAGCGAAGCCGGATCCGGGATGCGGGTGTCGCGGCCCGAGATCGCGTCGAAGTTCTCTCGCCACGCGCTCGTGAACAGGAGCGTGTGATGCGCGAGCTCGGGCAGCTCGCCGTCCACGCCGAGCAGGATGAGCAACGCGCCGAAACTCGGCGTGCGCTTCTGCCACCACCGCTCGGGATAGGACTGGCGCTCCGGCGGGAGCAGGACCGTCTCGGTGTGATGCAGATCGGCGGTCGAGACCACGAGGTCGGCGGCGACCTCGGACGTGTCGGCGAGGCGCACGCCGGTGGCGGTGCCGTCGGGTGCGGTGAGGATCTGCGACACGGCCGTACCGGTGCGCACCTCGACGCCGCGCGCGCGAGCGAGGCGCTCGATCGCCGCGATGATCTCGGTGAACCCGCCGCGCGGATAGAGCACGGCGTCGTCGAGATCGAGGTGGCTCATGAGGTGGTAGAGGCTGGGCACGTCATAGGGTGACGAGCCCAGGAACACCGCCGGATAGCCCAGTACCTGCCGCAGCATCGGATCCTCGAAGCGGCTCTCGACGTAGCGATTCAACGAACGCGTCAGCAGCGGCGCCAGCGTGGGCACGCGGCGTAGCAGATCGGGGTCGCGCAGCCCCTCGGTCGAGGCGTAGGTGTCGTAGAGGAACTTCGACACGGCGAGGTCGTAGGCGTCGGCCGCGGAATCGAGGTACTCGTCGAGACGGGCTCCGGCACCGTTCTCGCGGCTCTCGAACAGCGCGGTCGCCTCAGCGCGTCCCGAGACGACGTCGATGTACTCCCCGGCACCGTCGTCCTCGGGTTCGGCGTACACCCGGTAAGCGGGCACCAGGGGGACCAGGTCGAGCTCGGCGGCGGCACTGGTGCCCAGGAGCGCGAAGAAGTGCTCGAACACCTCGGGCATGAGGTACCAGCTCGGACCGGTGTCGAAGCGGAAGCCGTCGCTCTCCCACGAGCCCGCCCGTCCGCCGGTCTCGTCGCGCGCCTCGATGACGGTGACGGCGTAGCCCTCCTCAGCCAGGAGCGCGGCGGTCGACAGCCCCGCGATGCCGCCGCCGATGACGACGACGCGCGATCCCGCCGGCGCAGCGGGCGTGGCGCGGCGGCTCATGACCCGGCTCGCAGCGGTGCGGCGCCGACGGTGGCGCGGGCGGCCAGCCCGAGCTTGACGCCGTTGGGCACCCGGACGCGTTCGCTCGTCGCCCCCGCGCGACGCAGGCGGCGGGAGAGTGCCGTGAACAGGTCGTGGGCGGCGGTGACGGCGCGTCGGCAGTCGGACGGCAGGCGGGGGATGATGGCGCCCGCAGCATCCAGGTCGGCGTCGATGCGATCGAGCACCTCGATGCGGGACGCCGTTCCAGCGCCAGTGACGCCGAGGTAATCGCGGCCGAGCGAGTCGACGTCGTGGGGGAGATCGCGCAAGAAGTTCACGTCCTGGAAGGCGGCGCCGAGACGGCGTGCACCGTCGACGAGGTCGGGATCGGCGGGTCGCGGGTGCGATCCACCGGCGTTGACGAAGGTCTGCAGGCACATCAGCCCGACGACCTCCGCCGAGCCGTACACGTACGAGTCGTGCGAGCCCGCATCGTGCGAGGTGACCTCGAGGTCTGTGCGCATCGAGGCGAAGAACGGGCGCATGAGGTCGGCGCCGATCCCGCATTCGCGTGCGGTGAGGGCGAATGCGTGCACGATGAGGTTCGCGCTGAAGCCCTCGTCGACCGCGACGAGGGTCTCATCCTCGAGTGCATCGAGCACCCGGCGCTGCGCCGCGAGAGGCATACCGGCCTGGGCCGCCGAACCGTCGACGATCTCGTCGGCCACGCGCACGAGGGCGTAGATGCTGCGTACGTGAGGGCGGACGCGGGGTCCGAGCAGGCGCGCCGCGAGGCCGAACGACGTCGAGTAGGCCGAGATGACGACGGCGGCGGCGTCGCGGGCCGTGCGGTCGTACAGGGTGATCGCGGAGCGGTCGGTCGTCACGGGATGCGTCCTTCGATGCCGTCGGCGAGCTGCTCGATGAGCACGCGGGGCGTGGGGGGCAGTTCGGCGGCGCGACGCCGGACCGAGCCGAGCGTCTGGCCGATGAGCGTGACCAGCTGTTCGCGCGCGCCGCTCGCGTCGAGCTCGCGCTGCGCGGCCTGGACGGCGATCGGCCCCGTCGGCGCCATCGCGAGCGCGGATGAGACCTGGGGCCACGACGCCGACTCGCGGGCGAACGAGATGAGGGGCGTGCGCTTGGACTCGCGCAGATCGGCGCCGGCCCCGCGTCCGGCCTGCATCGCGCTGCCGAAGGTGCCGATGAGGTCGTCCACGAGCTGGAACGCGAGGCCGAGATCGGCGCCGACCGACATCAGCACGGCGCGATCGCCGTCGTCGGCTCCGGCCATGACGGCACCCGCGGCGAGCGGGGCGCAGAACGAGTAGACGGCGGTCTTGTCATGGGCCGTGCTGAGGAGCTGCGCGGTGCCGGGCTCGGTGGGCACGACGGCCTGCTCGACGTCGGCGAGCTCGCCGATCGCCGAGACGAGCACCGCGTCGTCGAGGAGGCTGAAGAGGGGGATGCGCTGGTCGCCGGCGATGTCGGCCGTCGCCACGAGACGCGCCGCCTCGTACAGGAGGATGTCGCCGGCGAGGACGGCAGCGGCGTCGCCGACGCGGCTCGCCTCGGCGTCATCCACTCCGAGCGAGCGGGCGTGGACTCGGAAGGTGCCTCCGACGTTGGGCACGCCGCGACGCTCGGTGTCGCGGTCGATCAGGTCGTCGTGGATGACGAAGGCGGTGTGGAGGAGTTCGAACGCTGCCGCGACGTCCCAGAGTCCGGGTGCGCGCCCGCGGTCGCCGTGGAACGCGTCGAAGGCCGTGACGACCAGGGCGGGACGGAACCGCTTGCCGCCCGCAGTCGCGGCACCCGCAGCCCGGACCAGGGCGAGGGCGGAGGAACCGCGCGGGATCGCGCGTTCGGTCAGCCGGGTCAGGACGGCCTCGAGTGCGCGATCGACGGCGGTTGCGTCGTCTTCGGGCAGGGAGATCACGTATACCGTCCTAGGTCTGCCATTCAGCTGGCCTTTTTGCTAGCTTAACTAGCGTTCGAGCCGATGATAACCAGGCGTGAGAGGTGGTGTCCACATGGTTGACCCGAATCCCGACGGGGCGCGGGGTCGTGTAGTGCGCTCCGCCCTCGAGGCCGTGCGCGAGTTCAGTGACGCCATGGACCGCATGCACACCGGGCTGCGGTCCGACATGGACATGAACGCCACCGATCTGTCCGCGCTGCGCATGCTCAGCATCCGGGAGCAGCGGGGCGAGCTCGTCAAGCCGCACGACCTCGCACGCCATCTCGGCATCTCCAGCGCGTCCACCACCAAGCTGCTCGATCGCCTCGCGAAAGAGGGGTTCATCGAACGTGAGCCGCATCCGAACGACCGTCGTGCGCTCGTCATCACGCTCACCGATTCGTCGCGTCGCGACTTCGGTCGGCACTTCGCCGCTCGGATGTCGCGGATGCGCGGGGCGATGGATCCGTTCAGCCCCGACGAGCTCGACACGGTGACGCGCTTCCTCGCCGGTATGAGCGATGCGATGATCGCCGACTGACGATCTCGGTACCCGCACCGCCGCGACCCTCCTGCCGGTGAGAGGCGTATTCGAGCGTTGTCGGCGGGAATGACGAAGGCCCCGTCTTTCGACAGGGCCTTCGTGTTTCTGTTGCGGGGACAGGATTTGAACCTGCGACCTCTGGGTTATGAGCCCAGCGAGCTACCGAGCTGCTCCACCCCGCGGCACAAGAGATAACACTAGCACGGGGTCTGGAGGTCGTCCAATCGGGGCGCGATCGCGGGCGCGCCCGGGCGTGTCGCGGTGCCGCGCGCGTCGGTCGTGTTGCCCTTCGCGCCCGATGGAGGCGAGGATGACGCCATGAGCCCAGCGACATCGGCCACCGGCCGCTACGACGACACCGTCGCGGACGTCGCCGACGCGACACCGGGGATCGTCGCGCCGGTCGTCTACCGCCATCGCCGTCCGGAGGATCGATGACCGCTCTCGCCGTCGCACAGTTCGCGCCCGCCGCCGACCCCGACGCCAACCTCCGCGCCATCGGAGACCTCGTCGAGCTCGCCCGCTCGCGGGGAGCGGATGTCGTGCTGCTCCCCGAGTACTCCAGCTACTTCGTCGACCCCTTCGACGACACCCTCCGCGAGAACGCACAGGACCTCGACGGCCCGTTCGTGCGCGGTCTGGCCGAGCTCGCGCGGGCTCACGTCGTGCACATCGTGGCCGGTCTGCTGGAGCGGGCCCCCGACGGGGAACGCGTGCGGAACACCGTCGTGGCGGTCGGGCCCGACGGGATCGTGGCGACCTACCGCAAGCTCCATCTGTACGACGCGTTCGGTCAGCGCGAGTCCGACTGGGTGCAGGCCGGCGACGTCCGCCCTCCCGAGACGTTCGAGGTGGCCGGCGTCAGGTTCGCGCTCATGACCTGCTATGATCTCCGCTTCCCGGAGATCGCGCGCGTGCTCGCCGACACCGGCGCGCACGTGATGCTGGTGCCCGCGCAGTGGGTGCGGGGTCCGCTCAAAGAGCTGCAGTGGAACACGCTGCTCCGTGCGCGGGCGATCGAGAACACCGTGTTCGTCGCCGCGGCCGACCATCCGCCGCCCCTCGGCGTCGGCAATTCCGGCGTCTTCGACCCGCAGGGGGTCGAGATCGCGGCGATCGGCACGATGACCGATGTCGTCGTCGCGCATCTCGACGCTCACGCCGTGGAGCGCGTGCGGCGTGTCAACCCCGCGTTGCGGTTGCGACGCTTCGATGTGGTTCCGCGGTCAGAAGGCGCCGGCGAGCCGGGCTGAGGCCTCCGCGAGCACATCGGGCCGTTTGCAGGCGGCGAAGCGGACGAGTGTTCCGTAGCGCGCGCGATGCGCGGCCGACGCGAAGGCCGTCAGCGGGATCGCGACGACGCCCGCACGCTCGGGGAGGGATCGGCAGAACGCGTCCGCGTCGACTGCGCCGAGCGGCGCCGCGTCCGCGACGGTGAAGTAGGACCCGGCCGGCGTCGACACCGCGAAGCCCGCCGCGCGCAGTCCCTCGCCCAGCAGGTCGCGTCCCGCCCGCAGCCGGTCCGCGATGCCGACGAAGACGTCGTCGGGCAGCCGCAGCCCCGCGGCGACGGCGGGCTGGAACGGGCCGGCGTTGACGTAGGTCAGCCACTGCTTCACCGCGAGCACAGCGCGCACCAGCGGTTCCGGGCCCGACACCCAGCCGACCTTCCATCCCGTGACCGAGAAGGTCTTGCCGGCGGACGAGATCGAGAGCGTGCGCTCGGCCGCGCCGGGGAGCGTGGCGATGGGGACGTGCGGCTGATCGAAGGTCAGGTGCTCGTACACCTCGTCCGTGACGATGACCGCGTCGTGCCGATGCGCCAGACGCACGATCTCGTCGACGGTCTCGCGGGAGAACACGGCGCCGGTCGGGTTGTGCGGATCGTTGACGAGGATGAGACGGGTGCGGTCGGTGACGGCGGCGGCGAGCTCGTCGAGGTCGGGCTGGAACTCGGGCCACCGCAGCGGTACCGGCACGAGTCGGGCGCCGGAGAGCGCGACGAGGGCGGCATACGCGTCGTAGTAGGGCTCGAACACGACGACCTCGTCGTCAGGCCCCTCGACGAGCGCGAGGACGGTGGCCGCGAGCGCCTCGGTCGCGCCGGCCGTCACGAGGACGTCGGTCGCGGGGTCGAGCCCGATGCCGTACCAGCGCGACTGGTGCTCGGCGATCGCCGCCAGGAGGTCGGGTTCGCCCCGGCCGGGCGGGTACTGGTTGCGGCCCGCCGAGATGGCCTCGCGGGCCGCCTCGAGCACGGCGTCGGGGCCGTCCTCGTCGGGGAACCCCTGCCCGAGGTTGATCGCCCCCGTACGACCCGCCAGGGCGGTCATCTCAGCGAAGATGGTCGGGACGGCCAGGCCGTCGTCGGTGAGCAGTCCCGCGCCGCGTGCGGCGCGGCGCCAGGCGCCGGGAACCTCGTGCATCCGGCTCAGGCTACACGCATAGGGCCATCCCAACCCCGGCATAGGCAAACCACAGCATCGCGCGGCAATCTGATCTCGCTTGGACAAAGGAGCAACCCCGATGAGCGACCAGCACACCCCCGACGACCGCACTCCCGACGCGCAGCGTGCCGCAGAGCAGCCCGCCGATCAGACGAGCACGCCCGCGGCGACGACGCCCGATGCGTCGGCCGCGTCCGCGGGTGCCGCGATCCCGCCACGCCCGCCGCTTCCCGGCGCATCCGAAGGCGCGGGCTCGGCGTTCCACACCCAGCCGACCCAGCCGTACGGCCAGCCCGGTCTCCACGCCGCAGGTCCCTCGTACGGGCAGCCGTTCGTCACCGCCACGGCTCCCGAGCCGCACGACCGCGGCAAGGTCGGCGGCGCGAAGATCGCCGCGATCCTCATCGCTGCGGCGCTCGTCGGCGGTGCGGCGGGGGTCGGGGGCGCTGCCGCAGTCGGCTCGTCGTTCGTCGCGGCGCCGGCGTCGCAGAGCGCCGGTCCCTCGTCCATCACCGTCAACAACCCCGATTCCGTCAATGCGACGACCGCGATCGCGACCAAGGTGCTGCCGAGCGTCGTCACCATCTCCGCGTCGTCGGGCACGTCCGGCGGCACCGGATCGGGCGTCATCCTGAGCGATGACGGATACGTCCTGACCAATACGCACGTCGTGACGCTCGACGGTGCGACCGGCGACCCCCGTCTCTCGGTCACGACCTCCGACGGGCGGGTGTACGCCGCGACCGTCGTGGGCACCGATCCGACCTACGACCTCGCGGTCATCAAGCTGACGGACGCGTCGGGCCTGACCCCCATCGAGTTCGCCGACTCGAGCAAGCTGAACGTCGGTGACCAGACGGTCGCCGTCGGCGCCCCCCTCGGTCTCTCGAACACGGTGACCACGGGGATCGTCAGTGCGCTCAACCGATCGATCCAGATCGCGTCGTCGGCGGCGCCCGACTCGGAAGGCGATACCGAGCAGAGCACCCCTGGGGGCCGGACGCCTTTCGAATTCGACTTCGGTCAGGGCCAGCAGACGCCCTCGCAGGCGACGTCGTCCATCGCGATCTCCGTCATCCAGACCGATGCCGCGATTAACCCCGGGAACTCGGGCGGCGCGCTGGTCGACGGCGAGGGCCGGCTCATCGGCATCAACGTCGCGATCGCGAGCGCGGGCGGTACATCGACGGAGGCGGGCTCCATCGGCGTGGGCTTCGCGATCCCCTCGACCGTCGCGGAGCGCGTCGCGAACGAGATCATCGACGACGGCGCCGCCACCCACGGCCTCCTGGGCGCGACGGTGGGCGACGCCGCCGCGGCCGAGGGCGCCACGCGGGCCGGCGCGCTCATCAACGAGGTGACCGCCGGTGGCGCAGCAGCCGAGGGCGGGCTGCGCGGCGGCGACATCGTCACCGAGTTCAACGGCATCGCCATCACGGACCAGGTCGACCTGACCGCGCAGGTGCGCGCCCTCGCCGCGGGAAGCGAGGCGAAGGTGACCTACCTCCGCGACGGTCGTGAGCAGACGGCCACCGTCACTCTGGGCGAGCTCCAGCAGTAGGCATCGTTCCGGTCCGGACGCCACCCCGCGCTAGGCTCGCGGGGTGGCGTCCTTCTCGTTCGGCGCGGGCAATGTACGCAAGGTCCTGCGCATCCCGGCGTATCTCGCGGGACGGGTGGCCACCCTCGTCATCCCGCGCCGGCGCGGCGACTGGGTCTTCGGCTGCGCGGCCGGCATCACGGACGGGGCCCTCGCCCTCTGGCAGGCGGGCCCGCGCCGCCGCGCGGTCTGGCTGGTGTCCTCCGACGAGCAGGCGGCCGACGCGGAGCGACGCGGCATCCCCACCGTCCGACGGGATTCGCTGCGCGGTTTCTGGCGCACGGCGCGCGCGGGCGTCGTCGTCGTGACCCACGGATTCGGCGACGTCAACCGCTACGGCGTGGGCGGCGCGTTCCTCGTCCAGCTCTGGCACGGCATCCCGCTCAAGCGCATCGGCCTCGACGCCCCGGTGACGACGGACCCCGGACGCTTGGTGCGTGTTCCCGGCATCCGCCGGCTGCTGGCGTGGGCCTACCGGCGCACACAGGGGCAGATCGATCTGCTGCCCGCCGCCTCGCACCTCGTGAGGGGCCGACTCGAGAGTGCTTTCGGGTTGGAAGACGACCGTGTGCCCGTGCTGGGCGAGCCGCGCGTCGACGTGCTCTCGTCCGGCGACCCCGCGGCGGCGCGCCGGCGGGCACGCGCATCGCTCGACGAACTCGTGCCGGGGCTCGGAGGATCGCGCCTGGTGCTCTACGCGCCGACCTGGCGCGACGGCGAGCCCGACCCCGCCACGCCCGGCCCGGCGGACTGGGATCGCGTGCTCGGCGTGCTCGAGGCGCACGACGCGGTCCTCCTGATCCGATCGCACCCCCTCGGTGGTGGCGACTACACGCCGCCGCGACCGACCTCGCGTGTCCGGATGCTGGGAAGCGCTGCCGTGGCCGACGTCACGCCGCTGCTCGCGGGGGTGGACGCCCTCGTGACCGACTACTCGTCGCTCGCCTACGACGCCGGCCTCGTTCCCCTCCCGACGCTCTTCCTCGCCCCGGACGTCGAGAGCTACGCACGTACGCGGGGCTTCTACGGCACCTATCGCGAGGTCGCCGGCGACGACGTGGCGCGGTCGTGGGAGGTCCTGTGCGCGCTGCTCGACGAGCTGCTCGGCCACGAGGAGACGGCCGAACGCCTGCGCGCCCGTGCGGCCGCCCTCAGCCGGCGGGTGCATGCGTGGCGCGACGGGGGAAATGCTCGACGGGTGCACGAGGCGATCGTCGCCGCGGTGCCGGCGGCGGGGGAGAGAGCATGATCCGCATCGGGTTCGCATCCGCCACACGCCCGGAGCTCACGGTCGACGGCGCAGGCGTCGTTCCGGCGAGCATCGAGCTGGTCGGGCGGCGGGCCCGGGTCCCCGGTGTCATCACG
This sequence comes from Microbacterium sp. cf332, assembly GCF_900102175.1. GTDB lineage: Bacteria > Actinomycetota > Actinomycetes > Actinomycetales > Microbacteriaceae > Microbacterium. The sequence continues at coordinate 606,172 of NZ_FNKN01000001.1, read as the reverse complement.
ACCGACGGCGACCGCTGGTCCGCCCGCATCCCGCTGCACGTCGAGCGATGGTCCGACGCGCGACTGCCCCTTCCCGCCGGACGGTACGAGCTCCGTGTCGAGGGCGCACCGATCGGGGGCGACCCGTCGGGGCCGGCGCTGACGGCGCCGTCGCTCACCGCCGAATGGACGGGCGCGCACCTGATCGTCTCCCCGCCCGCGGATGAGGCGCCGCGCGTGGCCCCGAGGCGGCGCAACGGTCGCCGCGACACCGCACTGCCGCCGCTCGAGAACGCGGTCTTCTTCGAGAGCTTCTACGGTCGCAGCGCGAGCGACAACCCGCGCGCGATCGACCGCGAGCTCGCGCGCGTCGCACCCGGCATCACGCGCTACTGGAGCGTCGTCGACCTGTCGATCGCCGTGCCCGAGGGGGGCATCGCGGTCATCGAGGGCAGCGCGGAGTGGCATCGGGCGCGCGGTGTCGCGCGCCTCCTCGTCGTCAACGACTGGCTGCGTCACGGCTTCGCGCGCCGTCCGGGACAGACCGTGCTGCAGACCTGGCATGGCACGCCGCTGAAACGACTGGCGCTGCACCGTCCGGGTTTCGACCCCCGGCGCGCGCTGGCGGTCGTCCGCGAGAGCCGGCGCTGGGACATCCTGCTCGCGCAGAACCCCTACAGCGCCCGAGTGCTGCGGGCCGCGTACGCCTTCCGGCGGCGCCCCGTGTGGGTCGAGGGCTATCCCCGGACGGACGACCTGCACGCCGGTGATGGCCGCGCGGTGCGCGACGCGCTCGGGATCGACCCCGGCGAGCGTGTCGTCCTGTACGCGCCGACCTGGCGGGACGACCGGGAGACGCTCGTGGACTTCCTCGATCTACCCGCCCTCGCCGCTGCGACGGACGCGGTCGTGCTCGTCCGGGGCCACTCGCGCACGATGGCACCGGGGGCCGACGAGCAGGGTGCTCGCGTGATCGACGTCACGACGCATCCGGACCTGGCGGGACTGCAGCTGGCTTCGGACGTGCTGATCACCGACTACTCGTCGATCATGTTCGACTACTCGGTGACGGGGCGGCCCATCTACTTCTTCGCGCCCGACCTCGAGCGCTATCGCGGTGAACTGCGCGGGTTCTACTTCGACCTCGCCGCGTCGGCCCCTGGACCGGTGCTGAGCACGCAGGACGAGCTCGTCTCAGCGATCGTCGAGCGAGAGGGCGGCGACCCCGACCGTTACGCGCGGTGGCGGGCACGGTTCAATCCGCGCGACGACGGCCGCGCGGCCGAGCGTGTCGTGGCGCGGATCCTCGATCAAGGCCTCGTCAGCCGCGATTGAGCCGGCCGTGCGTCGCCGCCGCCTCAGGGCAGCGGGGTGTTCCGCGCGAGCCGTGAGGTGTCGACGGTGCCCCGAGCCCCCCGCAGCGCACCCTGCAGGAAGCCGAGGCCCCAGGAGAAGTGCATCGACGGCAGCACGGCGAGCGTCCACAGGCGATCGCGCGTTCCCCGCCCGCCTCCTCGGCCCGCGGCGACCGCGCCGATGAGCGCCGCGTAGGCGGCGACCGGCAGGTGGAGGACCGACAGCACGACACCGGCGCGTCCCGAGACGACACCGAGCAGCTGCGCTGCGCCCACGGCGACCGACGTCGCGGCCGCGATCACCAGCATGGGGGGAGCGAAGAACCGCAGTCCGTTGCGGCGGCCGAAGCGGCGGACGAGCTCGCCGCGCCACGATCCGGTCGCGCGGAACTGGCGCACCAGGCGCGTCCAGCTTTCGCGGGGCCAGTACGTCACGTGGAGATCGGGGTCGAACCAGACCCGGTACCCCGCACGTCGGATACGGAGATTGAGCTCCCAGTCCTCGCCCCGTCGGATGCCCTCGTCGAACAGACCGACCTCGTCGAGGACGTCGCGCCGCATCACACCGAGGTAGGCCGACTCGGCGGGACCCTCGCTCGTCCCGCCGTGGTAGGCCCCGCCGCCCAGACCGATCCGCGAGTTGTAGGCACGGGCGACGGCGCGCTGAAAGGGGGTGCCGCCGTCCGCGCGCATCACGCCGCCGACGTTCGCCGCCTGCACGCGGGCGAGGGTGTCGAGCGCGGCGCGGGTATAGCCGGGTTCGAGCTCGGAGTGCGCGTCGACCCGCACGATCGTGGGGTGCCGGGCCGCCCGGATCGCGATGTTCAGCCCGACGGGGATGTGGGCCGCCGGATTGCGGACCAGTCGGATGCGCTCGTCCTCGTCGGCGAGTCGGCGCGCCACCGCGTCGGTGCCGTCCGACGACGGGCCGAGAGCGAGGACGACCTCGATGGGGACGTCGAGCTGCTGGGCGAGCACGCTGCGTACGGCGTGCTCGAGATACTCGCGCTCGTTCAGCACCGGGATGACGAACGAGACACCCGCATCGCGGTCCGGCACGGGGGCCGGGCGCCAGCGCTGCGCGTCTTCATGCATCCGTCGATCATGTCACGCGCCCCGGTCGCGTCCGGCACGCTGGGTACCCTGGAGGGGTGGGAATGATCGCGGACGTTCGTAAAGCAGTCGGCCTCGTACGGCGGGCGGTGTCGAACCGGGCCGCCTACTTCGACGTACGACGCTCACTCGCGCGGCTCCCGCAGCCCCCGCGGGGGCATTTCGAGGTCGCGGTCTACTTCGCCGACGGCGACGTCAACATGTACCAGATGCGGCAGTGGTACAAGCCGTTGCAGCGGCTCGCTGAGACCTGGCCCGTCGTGGTCATCAGCCGCAGCGCGACGGGCGCGCAGGCACTCCTCGCGGACGGCGCCCTGCCCGTCGCCTTCGCCCCGTCTGTGCGCATGCTCGAGCAGGTCGTCGCGTCGCAGGACATCCGCGTCGTGCTCTACGTCAACCAGAACACCCGGAACTTCCAGATGTTCCGTTACGGGCACCGGTGGCACGTGTTCATCAACCACGGCGAGTCCGACAAGATGTACATGACCACGAACCAGTTCAAGGCCTACGACTACGCGCTCATCGCAGGCGACGCCGCGCGCGAGCGGCTCGGGCGTGTGCTGTGGGACTACGACCTCGACGCGCGCACGATCGCGATCGGACGCCCGCAGGCCGACCACTTCTCGGGCTCGCTGCCGTACCCCGACGACGATCGCACGGTGATCCTGTACGCCCCGACCTGGGAGGGCGACCGTCCTGCCGCCCACTACGGCTCGATCGCGTCGCACGGCGAGGCCCTCGCGGCCGCGGTGCTCGCCTCGCCCCGGCATCGTCTCGTGTACCGCCCGCACCCGCGCTCGGGCGTCGTCAATGCGGCCTACGGCGACGCGCATCGCCGGATCGTGTCGGCGATCGCAGCGGCCAATGCCGAGGACGCGAGCGCCCATCACGTCTACGACGACGGCCCGGAGCTGGGATGGCAGCTGGCAGCGGCCGACCTGGCCGTCGTCGACATCTCGGCGATGATCTACGACCGACTCGCGATCGCCAAGCCGCTGATCGTCACCCGCCCGACCGATCCCGCTGCGCTCGTCGACACCGGGGGGTATCTCGCGGACGCCAGTTGGCTCGACGCCACCGACGCGAAGTCGATCGTGGAGATGACCGACCGCGTGGTGGCGGATCCCGGTGCCTCAGAACGCCTCGGCGCATGGTCGCGCCACTATTTCGGCGACACCGCACCGGGTGCCGCGACGGCGCGCTTTCACGCGGCGATCGACCTGCTGATGCGCCGATGGGTCGAATGGGACGCCCGGTCTATGACGGTCGCGGACGAGCGCGACGAGGCGGAGTTCGACGACGCCTGAGCCCACAGGCGCCAGAGAGCCGATGACGGCCGGGCAGCGACCCGGCTCAGGCGGAGCCGGTGCCGACGACGACCGCGGCCACCACGAGGAGCGCGGAGAGGACGAGGGCGACCGCGACCAGCACGAGGTGCACCGTGAAGAAGCGCGTGCGGCGGCCGTCCGCGCCGATCGCCCGAGGATCGCGGGCGACCCGGCGCAGGAAGGTCGGCCAGGTCACGACGTTGAACAGTGCCGCGATCACCAGGATGGCCACCACCAGGATCGTCACGACTCGCTCCCGTCCGCGCGCGCGGCGGTGGGGCGACCCGCTTCGTCGCCGTCGGCCACCGAGTCGCGATCGTCGCTACCGCCGCTGCCGTCGCGGCGGAACGGCCGGGAGGCGATCGCGCCCATCTGACGTCCAGCACCCGTGAAGACGCCGCCGATGCGGCGCCCCAGCATGCCGGGTCCTCGTCCGATCGGTTGATCTCCGGGGCGCGGATCCAGCCCGGCCGGGAACATGCCGGGCACGACCCCGAACGCGCGACGTGCGCCGGAGACGATGCGGCGGCCGAGGATGTGGTTGCCCGTACCGCCGATGGCGGCTCCGATGCCGAACGGCAACGCCTTGCCGACGACGGACGCGCTGCCCGCCGCTGCGAAGCGTCGCAGGAACGCGTGGGTCAGCCGGTCGAGGACGGGTCCGACGGCCGTGCGGGGGAGCGACGAGGTCACGAGCTCTCCCCAGTACGAGCTCCGTGGTGCACCGCGTCCGCCGGCCTGACGGGCGAACTGACCGACGAGGTCCGACCCTTCGCGTCCGAGCATGAGGGCGAGCACCAGAGCCCGCGCGCGGTCGGGGTTCTCGACGGGGATGCCGTGCAGCTCGGCGAGCGACTGGGCGTACAGGGCCGTCGCCTCGAGGAACCCCGCCGTCTCCACGCCGCTCAGCGCGAGCGTGGTGGCGGTGCCGATGCCCGGGATGACGGCCGTGGCGCCCACCGCCGCGCCGCCCGTCGTGACGGCCGTCAGGTAGCGGCGCTCGAGCATGTGCGCGATGTCCGCCGGCGTCGCGTCGGGGTGCCGGTTGCGGATGCCGCGCAGATGCGCGAGCACGACGGGGCGCTGCACGGCCAGCAGCCGATCGAGCGTCCGCACCGTCAACGGGTGCCGGGTCTGTGCGGGCTCGCCCGCATCTCGACGCGGAGCGTCGGCGGGCAGGGAGTCGATGCGATGCACCTTACGGGCCATGCGACCCATCATCTCGCGCCGGAGACGCGGTGGCGTCGATCAGACGTAGAGGTTCGCGCGCTCGAGGTCTTCGGCGAAGTCCACCTCGACGGCGTACAGGTCGGAGATGTCCATCGGCTCCAGAAGCAGTCCGTTCTCGGCGATGGCGAGCTCGAGGCCGCGCTCGAAGTAGTCCTGGTCGTCGACGCGCCCGAGCTGGGCGATCAGGGCCTTCTTGTCGCGAGCCGAGATGTAGTTGATGCCCACCGCTTCGCCGATGCCGCCACGGACGGTCTTCGACAGCTCGCGGATGAAGCCCTCGTCGCTGACCGTGTACTTGACTTCTTCGTCGCTCACCTTGGCCGTGTTGACCGTGACGAACGACTGGTCGCGCTCGATGAGAGCGACGGCACGACCGAGCACGCGGGGGTCGAAGACGACGTCTCCGTTCATCCAGAGCACCCCGCCGCGGCCGGATGCCTTGAGCGCGCGCAGCAGGCTCTGCGACGTGTTGGTCTCGTCGTAGCGGGCGTTGTAGACGTAGTCGACATCCGGGAAGGCGTCGACGATCGTCTCGGCGCGGTAGCCGACGACGGTCGTGATGCGCGCGTCGTCACCGAAGGCGGCACGGATGTTGTCATGCTGCTGCTGCATGATGCTTCGGCCGTCGCCGAGCTCCGTCAGCGGCTTGGGGAGGGAGCGGCCGAGACGGGAGCCCATACCAGCGGCGAGGATCACGATCTGAAGGGCCACGAGAATCTCCTGAAGTTGCGAGTTAGATCAGTGTTCACCGGAGTGACGCCCCGGCACAGAGATTTTCATGCTAGCGATACCGTCTGTGAGGTCGCCGGAACACCCCGGGCCGTTGCGTTTTCGTGACCTTGCGGATCGGTTTCTCACGGCGACTCCGGATGACGCGCCGCCTCGCCGCCGACTGCCCCCTTGATAGGTTTGGGGGGTGACAGACGACTCACCCGCCCCCCAGGACGAGCAGCGTGTCGCGTCGCCTGTCGACACCTCGGTGCCGCCTCTGCCCGACACGCCGGCCGATGTCGTCGCGGCCGGACTCGACGCGACGCCCGAGTCGGCGAAGACCCCGCCGCGCACGCCCAAGCCGCGCAAGCCGAGATCGGCGGCCACCGGCGGGCCGAAAGCCCCTCGCAAGGCGCGCGCGAGCACCGCCCCGAAGAGCGCGACGCCCCCGGCCGCCGAGAAGATTGTCGTGGCGCCACCGCTTCCCGAGATCCCCGCGTCGGTCGCTGCGGCGGCGTTCGCGACTCCCGCCGACGACGCGCCGGAGTCGCCGACCGACGAATCGTCGCCTCAGCCCGCGGAGGTCGACACGCCGCCGCGCGCCGACATCGAGGCGCAGCGTGCACTCGCGATCGAGGCGGAGCCTGAGCCTGCGGCCGAGCCGGAGCCTGTGGTCGAGCCGGAGCCTATGGCCGAGTTGGCCGCGGAACCCGAGGCTGAGCCTGCGGTCGAGACCGCCTCGGAGCCTGCGGTCGAGCCGGAGGCTGCGGTCGAGCCCGAGCCCGAGCCCGAGCCCGAGCCGGAGCCGGAGCCGGAGCCGGAGCCGGAGCCCGAGCCCGAGCCGGAGCCCGCGACGCCCGCGGAACCCGAGCCCAAGCCGGAGCCGGAGTCGGAGCCGGAGCCCGAGTTGGCCGCGGAACCCGAACCCGAGCCCGAGCCGGAGCCTGCGATCGAGGCCGCCGCCGAGCCCGAGCCCGCAGCCGACGCGGAGGACGAGCCCGTCGTCGCCGCGGCCGATCAAGACGTCGATCCCGCGGCGGGCGGCGACACCGCACCGGCCGCGCTGCGGTTGCGCGCGGTCGCGAAGACCTACGGAGAGGCGCGTGCGGTCGACCGGATCGACCTCGAGATCCCCGCGGGATCGTTCTACGGCCTCGTCGGTCCCAACGGTGCGGGCAAGACGACGACCCTCTCGATCATCGCGGGCCTCCTGCGCCCCGACGAGGGAAGCGTCGAGATCGCGGGAATCGACATCCGTCGCGATCCTGCCGGCGCGAAGCGTCAGATGGGCGTCCTTCCCGACCGCCTGCGCACCTTCGATCGCCTCTCCGGACGCCAGCTGCTCTACTACTACGGCGTCCTGCGCGGATTGAAGCCCGCCGTCGTCGAGAATCGCATCGCCGACCTCGCGCGCGCGTTCGATCTGACCGACGCCCTCGGGCGCAGCGTGTCCGACTACTCGGCCGGCATGACGAAGAAGGTCATGCTCGCCGGCGCGATGATCCACTCGCCGCGGCTCCTCGTGCTCGACGAGCCGTTCGAATCCGTCGACCCGGTCTCGAGCGCGGTCATCCTCGACATCCTGCAGAAGTATGTCGCCCACGGGGGCACCGTCATCCTGTCGAGCCACGGCATGGAGCTCGTCCAGCGGGCCTGCACCGGCGTCGCGGTGCTCGTCGGGGGACGCATCCTCGCCGCAGGAACGGTCGACGAGGTTCGCGACGGTCGGACACTCGAGCAGCGCTTCCTCGAACTGGCCGGCGGAACCAGCGCGGTGGAGGGCCTCGAATGGTTGCACACGTTCTCCGACTGAGGCTCGACGTCCTCATCGGGGCACTGCGTTTCCACCGCGCCCGCGCGTTCGCGGCGACCGGTGTCGCCGCTGTGCTCGTCGCCGCCATCGTCCTGGCGCTGCTGCGCCTGCAGGGCACACCGATCACGAGCGCCCTCGTGGTCCTCGCGATCGGCGGTGCCGCCGTCTCGTTCTGCTTCGCGCTCGTTCCGCTGATCGTGCCGATCCGCGACCCGCTCGACCCCCGGGCGTTCATCGTGACGGGGCGCGATTGGCGGCTCGTCGCGATCGCGACGGCAACGGCCAGCCCCGTGAGCCTGCCGTCGCTGGGGGTCATCGTGGTCGCGGTCGTCGTCGCCTCGACGTGGTCCGCGCACGGCGTGGATCCCGTCGCAGCAGGGTTCGCCGCCGCGCTCGTCGTCGTCACGCAGCTGCTCCTCGCCCGTGTCGCCCTCGGCATCGCGGCGCTCGTGCTCGCCGATCGCCGCTCGCGCGAGCTGACGATGCTGCTCCTGCTCGGCCTGGCGGTCATCGCCATCCCGGTCGCGGTCTTCCTGGCCTCGCTCAATTGGGACGACGGCGTGCCGGCGCCCCTCCTCGCCGCTGTCGAGACCCTCGCCGTCACGCCCATCGGCGCCGCCTGGATCCTGCCGCTCGACCCCCGTCCGGCGGTCATCGCGGTCGCGCTGCTGTCCGTCGTGCTGCTCGGCGGCGCCTGGGCCCTCATCGTGCGCCGGATGCTGACCCACACCGAGCGCCCCGTCTCGGTGCGCGAGCGTCGCGGCCTCGGCTGGTTCACCGTCACCCCCGGCACCCCCGGGGGCGCCGTCGCCGCGCGATCGCTCGTCTACTGGCTGCGCGATCCCCGTTACCTCGTCGACGTCGCGATCATCCCGGTCGCGTCCGTCGTCGCGGTAATCCCGCTGGTCATCGTCGGGGTGCCGCACGAGTTCGCCGCCCTGATCCCGGCGCCGCTCATCGCCCTCTTCCTGGGCTGGGTCGTGCACAACGACCTCGCCTACGACGGATCGGCCATCTGGCTGCACATCTCCAGCGCCGTGCGGGGCGCATCGGACCGCGTCGGACGCATCGTGCCGCTCCTCCTCGTCGCCCTGCCACTGCTCGCCATCGCGATTCCCGTGGGCATCGGCACCCACGGCGACTGGACGGCGCTCCCGACCATGGTCGGGGTCTGCTCGGCCCTCCTCTTCGGTGGGCTCGGACTCTCGTCCGTCGCATCCGTCGTCGCACCGTACGCCGTGGCGCGTCACGGCGACAGCCCGTTCCAGCAGCCGCAGCGGACCGGCGGGGGAGCGGCGCAGGGCAGCGTGCTCGTGGGGGCGCTGGTGGCCGCGGCTCCGGCCCTATGGTGGGCGTGGCGGTTCTTCGATGGCGAGCCCGAGGCGCGGTGGTGGGCACTGGGGGTCGGCGTGGGGGTCGGGCTGCTGGTGCTGACGATGGGCATCCTGATCGGCGGCGCCCTCTTCGATCGGCGCGGCGATCGCCTGATGGCATTCGCCGAGACGACCTGACCGTTCGCCGATAGAATTCCCGCATGAGCACTCCTCTCGACTCTCCCGACCAGGGCGGTCTCGCGACCCTCGACCGTGAGCTCGAAGAGCTCATCCGCGAGGAGACGATCGAGCCGGGCGACCACGAGCGGTTCTCGCACTACGTCAAGAAGGACAAGATCCTCGAGTCCGCCATCACCGGCAAGCCGGTACGCGCGCTCTGCGGCAAGAAGTGGACGCCGGGTCGTGACCCGGAGAAGTTCCCGGTCTGCCCGACGTGCAAGGAGATCTACGAGTCGATGACGCGCTGATCGCGCCCGACCTGCCGCCGCTCTCGGCGTTCCCCCTCCGTACCGCGCGCCTCAGCCGGCGTCGCGGTAGGTGGTGGGAATGGCGGGTTCCGATCGGCTGAGCGCGAGTGCCCGGACCGGCATCTCCTCGATGACACGGGCGTGATGCTCCCGCGCGGCGCGCACCCCGGCCGGCCCGGTCCAATCGGTCACCGCGCGGCCGTCCGCGAACAGCGGGGTCTGCAGGGCTCGGGAGTCCGGGTGCGCGGCGGGCGTGTCGGGGGGCTCGAACCCGTCGGAGACGACGACGATCTCCTCGGTCGCCGTGCCGTCGCGGAGCACTCGGAACGCGGACTTGCGACCGCCGTGCGAGACCTTGTCGGCCGAGGCCTTGGCGACCGAACGCCACGAGCCGTCGTCATCCTGCCGCGCGACGAGCTTGTAGACCATGCCGGCGGTAGGCGTGCCCGAGCCCGTCACGAGCGAGGTCCCCACCCCGTAGGCGTCGACCGGGGATGCCGCGAGCGCCGCGATCGCGTACTCGTCGAGATCGCTCGTGACCGTGATGCGCGTCTCGCGCGCGCCGAGATCGTCGAGCTGAACCCGTACGTCCGCGGCCACCGTCGGCAGGTCTCCCGAATCGATACGGACGCCCCCGAGCCCGGGGCCGGCTACGCGGACGGCGGTCGCGACCCCCTCCGAGATGTCGTAGGTGTCGATGAGGAGAGTCGTGTCGACGCCGAGCGCATCGATCTGGCTGCGGAACGCCTCCTCCTCGCTGTCGTGGAGCAGCGTCCAGGCGTGCGCGGCGGTCCCCATCGTCGGAATGCCCCAGGTGCGCCCCGCCTCGAGGTTGCTCGTCGCGCCGAACCCGGCGATGTGGGCGGCACGCGCCGCCGCGACGGCGCTGCGCTCGTGCGCGCGTCGCGAGCCCATCTCGGCGAGCGGACGGTCGCCCGCGGCGATCGCCATGCGCGCCGCGGCGGTCGCGACCGCGGAGTCGTAGTTCAGGATGCTGAGCACGAGGGTCTCGAGGACCACGGCCTCGGCGAAGGTGCCCTCGACGGTGAGGATGGGCGACCCCGGGAAGTACAGCTCGCCCTCGCGGTATCCCGTGATCGTTCCCGTGAAACGGTAGTCGGCCAGCCACGCGAGCGTGCGCTCATCGAGCGACCCGTGCTCGCGCAGGAACCGTAGCTCCTCATCGCCGAACCGGAAGTTCTCGACCTCTTCGAGCAGGCGGCCGGTGCCCGCGACCACCCCGAACCGTCGGCCGCCCGGCAGGCGGCGGGCGAACACCTCGAACACGCACTGGCGGTCGGCGGTGCCGTCGCGCAGGGCCGCCTGCAGCATCGTGATCTCGTACCGGTCGGTGAGCAGAGCACTGGAGGCCATGACTGCCACTGTAGCGACGCGAGCACGCGGGGCGGAGGCTCACCGGCGACCCGCCGCGATGCGGTATTGCGCAGCATCCCGCGCGCCGGGGCACGGACCGCGGTGGGTGCGTCACCGACGCGGGGTAGGCTCGATGATCGTGAACGACGCGCCCATCGGCATCTTCGACTCGGGCGTCGGCGGACTCACCGTCGCACGGGCCGTCTCGCAGCTGCTGCCGCGGGAATCGCTGCTGTACATCGGCGACACCGCGCACTCGCCCTACGGGCCGAAGCCCATCGCAGACGTGCGGCGCTACGGTCTCGAAGTGCTCGACACCCTGGTCGACGAGGGCGTGAAGATGCTCGTGATCGCGTGCAACACCGCCTCGGCGGCCCTGCTGCGAGACGCCCGCGAGCGATACGACGTCCCCGTCGTCGAGGTCATCAACCCCGCCGTCCGCACGGCGATCTCCGCGACGCGCAACGGCCGCATCGGCGTCATCGGCACCGTCGGCACGATCGCATCGCGCGCCTACCAGGACATGCTCGAGGTCAACGAGCGGCTCTCCGTCTTCGCGGCGTCGTGCCCCCGGTTCGTCGAGTTCGTCGAAGCGGGCATCACCCAGTCTGCGGAGGTACTCGCCGTCGCGGAGGAGTACCTCGCGCCGCTCCGCGACGCCGACGTCGACACGCTCGTGCTCGGCTGCACCCACTATCCGTTCCTCGAGGGCGCCATCAGCTACGTGATGGGTCCCGATGTGACACTGGTCTCGAGCGACTCCGAGACCGCGAAGGACGTCTACCGCCAGCTCGTGTCGCGCGGGCTGCTCGCGAGCGACGACGCCCTGCCGCGTCACGTCTACGAGGCGACGGGCGACTCCGCCGACGACTTCCTCGCCCTCGCCGACCGCCTCATGGGGCGCGGCGTCGCATCCGTGCGGCTCGTCCAGACGGGCGCCATCCCCCTGCCCAAGCTCGCCCCGCCCGCATCCTGACCCCATCCGCCGTCCGATCGGAGACACCCATGACCGAGTCCCTTCGCGCCGACGGGCGCACCGCCGACCAGCTGCGCACCGTCACGATCGAGCGCGGCTGGAGCGCGCACGCCGAGGGTTCCGCCCTCGTGAGCTTCGGCGGCACCAAGGTGCTGTGCACGGCGTCGTTCACGAACGGCGTCCCGCGGTGGCTGACCGGCAAGGGCAAGGGCTGGGTCACCGCCGAGTACGCGATGCTGCCCCGTGCGACCAACAGCCGCAACGACCGCGAGTCGATCAAGGGCAAGGTCGGTGGTCGTACGCACGAGATCTCACGTCTCATCGGCCGCGCCCTCCGCGCGGTGGTCGACACGAAGGCCCTCGGTGAGAACACGATCGTCATCGACTGCGACGTCCTGCAGGCCGACGGCGGCACCCGCACCGCTGCGATCACGGGCGCGTACGTCGCCCTCGCCGACGCGATCGAGTGGGGCCGGTCGCAGAAGTTCATCGCGCAGCGCTCGACGCCCCTCGTCGACTCGGTCTCGGCGGTGTCGGTCGGCATCATCGACGGCACTCCCATGCTCGACCTCGCCTACGTCGAGGACGTCCGCGCCGAGACCGACATGAACGTCGTCGTCACCGGCCGGGGACTTTTCGTCGAAGTGCAGGGCACCGCCGAGGGCGCCCCGTTCGACAAGCGCGAGCTCGACGCCCTTCTCGAGCTCGGCGTCGGCGGCTGCGCCGAGCTGCGCGACATCCAGACGGCGACGCTCGCGTGAGCGACCGCATCGTCCTCGCGACGCACAACGCGCATAAGGTCGAGGAGTTCCACGCGATCGTCGCCACCGTCCGGCCCGATCTCGAGGTCGTCGGCTACGACGGGCCTGAGCCGATCGAGGACGGCATCACCTTCCGCGAGAACGCGCTCATCAAGGCGCGAGCCGCGGCCGCGCACACGGGCCTGCCCGCTCTCGCGGACGACTCCGGCATCTGCGTCGACGCGCTCGGCGGCGCCCCGGGCGCATTCTCGGCCTACTGGGCCGGGCACCGGAAGGATGCCGCAGCCAACACGGCACTGTTGCTCGATCAGCTCTCCGACATCGCCGACCCGCGGCGAACCGCGCAGTTCGTCTCGGTCATCGCCCTCGTCGACGGCGACACCGAGCACGTCGTCGAGGGCGTCTGGCCGGGCCGGCTCGCGACCGAGGCGGCGGGGGCCGGCGGCTTCGGCTACGACCCCGTCTTCATCCCCGACGAGCAGCCCGATCCCGCTCGGACCGTCGCGGAGTTCTCGGCCGCCGAGAAGAACGCCGCGTCGCACCGGGCCCGCGCGTTCGCGGCCCTGACCGACCTGCTCCGCTCGCTCTGACAGGCGCTGCTGCGCCGGAGCGACGGACCGCCGCGGGCCTCCGCCCGGGCCGGCGCCGCCGTCCTGTCCCGCCAACAGGCTGAGACCGCGTCGCAGGCGCTCCTCGAAGCCCGCGCAAGCGGGGAGCCTGGTGACGGCACCGCCGGCTCCGCCGAGCAGAACGCCGCGTGAGTCCTCTCGCAGACCCCCGCCCGAGCCGGAGCGAGCTCGGCGCCCGTCGTTCCGTCGACAGGGCGGGTTGCTGTCCTCGCGGACGCACCGTGCCTGGCCGGCTGCTGGGCCTGTGGACGGCACGGCCGCTCGTCGGGCGCGTGTCACGGTGGGTCCGCCGGGATCCAGGCCCGCCGGTGCGGACGATGGCCCTCTCGTCGTCCCGCGGACAGGCCAGGATGCCGTGTTCGCGGTCCTCGCGCGTTCGGTCGGCCGCTGAGCCTGTACGCGGCACGGATGCTCGTCGGCACGGCTGCTCGTCGGCACGGCCGGCTGTTGGGGGTGGCCGGCTGTTCGGGGTGGCCGGGTATTCGAGGGTCGTTGTGCCGTCGACAGGTACAGAGGCGATGCCAGCGCGGGTGGCGGCCGGGCCGGGCTGCTCGCCCTGTGCACGGGACCGGTGGTCGCCCTCAGCGGGTACGAGGCTGACGGCCCGAGAGCTCGGGCGGCGGTGAGGGGCGCTCGCGCCGGACGTCGGCGGGCGCGCGGTCGGGACGCAGCCCGCGCCACCGGGCATGGCGCAGGATGCCGCCGGGGGTGAACTCGGCGAATTCCACCTCGCCGACCAGGTCGGGGCGCACCCACAGCGCATCCGAGGCGTCGGGGGCGGGCACACCGGTGAAGGGGTTGTGGCTCGTGCGGAGCGGGTCCAGGGCGGCAGTGAGGCGCGCGAGCTCGGCGTCGGAGAACCCCGACCCCACGCGGCCGGCGTACTGCAGCGTGCCCGCGTCGTCGGGGATGCCGAGCAGCAGTGAGCCGATACCCCCGCGACGGCCGCCCCTACCAGGGCGGATGCCGCCGACGACGACGTCCTGGGTGCGGGTGAGCTTGACCTTCAGCCACTCCTCGGATCGGACACCGCGGCGGTACGGCGAACCCGGATCCTTCACGACGGCTCCCTCGAGGTCGAGCTCACGCGCGACGGCGAGGGCTGCGTCGAGGTCATCGGCCTTCGGAGGGACGGTCAGGGGAGGCCGTGCTGCTCCGGCGGCGTCCTCGAGCAGGCGACGACGCTCACGCAGCGGCAAGCCCGTGACGTCGCGCCCGCCGTGGCGGAGCAGGTCGAAGACGAAGAAGTCGACCGGGGTCCGCTCACGCTCGCGCACGATCTCCCGCGCTTTCGCCAGATGCATGCGGTTCTGCAGGAGGGGGAAGCTCGGGCGCCCGTTGCCGTCGAGGGCGACGATCTCGCCATCGAGCACGAGCGGCGTGAGGCCGAGGCCCAGCTCGGCGTCGGGGGCGGTCAGCTCGGGGTACCGGGCGGTGATGTCGGTGCCGCTGCGGGCGTGCAGCCGCATGCGCTCGCCGTCCCAGTGCGCGATCGCGCGGACACCGTCCCACTTGAACTCCACCCACGGGCCCCACCGCCCGGCGGCGGCTCGAGCCGCCGCGGGGGAGGACGACACGGCCAGCATCGGCGAGATGGGCGCCGCTCCGTCAGCGTCGTCAAACCCTCCGGCCGCGCGACCGGCGTCCGCGTCGGCGTCGTCCGGCGCTTCGGTCGAGACCCGTGCGGCCCCGGCACCCCCGCCGTCACCCCCGCCGGTAGAGCTCGGCGACCCCGCTGCCGGCTTCATCCGGTGCACGAGCCACTGCGACTTCTCGCCCGAACCCGTCGTGCGGATCAGCACGAGACGCGCGTCCGCTGCGGGGCCGCCGGCCGTGCCGCGGAGCGTGACGATGATCTCGTCGTCTCGCCACTTCTCGAGGTCGTACTCGCCGGTGTCCCAGATCGTCATGGTGCCGGCGCCGTATTCGCCCGCCGGGATCTCACCGGCGAACGCGAGGTACTCCATCGGATGCGGCTCGGTCATGACAGCGAGGTTGTTCCGGTCGGTCGTCTCGGGGATGCCGCGCGGCACCGCCCAGCTGATGAGCACCCCGTCGCGCTCGAGGCGGAGGTCGTAATGCAGGCGCCGGGCATGATGCTCCTGGATGACGAACCGCGGTCGCGCCCCGATGGACGAGGCGGCGACAGCGCGCGGCATCGGCTCGGGGGTGCGGTCGGCCGATCGCTTCGCGAGGTACGGGGCCAGCGGGGCGGTGCGCGCCGGCGCGAGGGGTGCGAGCAGGTCGCCGGTAGCGGAGGCGCGCTCGAGCATCTCGTCGAATCGCAGGTGCCGCAGCTCGGGATCGTCGAGCTCGGCCCAGGTGCGTGGGGCCGCCACCGTCGGCTCGTCCCGCCCGCGCAGCGAATAGGGGGCGATCGTGGTCTTCGAGCCGTTGTTCTGACTCCAGTCGAGGAAGACCTTGCCGCCACGGGCGCTGCGCGTCATCTGACTGATCACGAGGTCGGGGTGGTCCGCCTCGAGGGCACGCGCGAGCTCCTTCGCGAAAGCCGAGGCCTGGTCGCTCGTCTGCTTCCCGTCCAGCGCCGCGTAGAGGTGGATGCCCTTGCTGCCGCTCGTCACCGGGAAGGCCTCGAGACCCATGCCCGAGAGGATGTCGCGCACCCACCGCGCCACCTCGGCGCACTCCGCGAGTCCGACGCCCGGCCCCGGGTCGAGGTCGAGCACGAGCCGGTCGGGCGAGCCGCGCTCGCCGAGATCGGTGAAGCGCCACTGGGGCACGTGCAGCTCGAGGCTCGCGACCTGGGCGAGGTAGACGAGTGCGGCCACCTCGTCGACGAGGGGGTAGTCCTTCGCCCCGGTCGAGTGGTCAATCGGCATGCGGGGGAGCCAGGAGGGCGCGCCGCGTTCGAGGTCTTTGGCGAAGAAGTCGGGATGGTCCACGCCCTCCGGCCAGCGCTTGCGGGTCACCGGGCGCCGGTCGAGGTGGGGCAGCATGAGGGGGGCGATGCGCGAGAAGTAGTCGATCACCTCGCCCTTCGTGGTTCCCGTGCGCGGATAGAGCACCTTCTCGAGGTTCGACAGCCGCAGGCGCCGCCCGTCGACCTGCACCGTCTGCTCTCCTGCCATGGCGACAGGGTATTGCGCCACCCGGTGGCGATGCGGCGGGGTTGCGGTGTGTACTTCCTGCATGAGATCGATCTGGAAGGGCGCCCTCACCTTCGGGCTCGTCAACGTGCCGGTCAAGGTCTACTCGGCCACGGAGGACCACGACGTCCCCCTGCATCAGGTGCACAATGCCGACGGCGGACGGATCCGCTACCAGCGAATCTGCGAGATCGACGGTGAAGTCGTGCCCTACGCCGACATCGAGCGCGCCTACGACGACGGCGAGCAGACCGTCGTGCTGACGAAGGACGACCTCGCGTCGCTGCCGTCGGAGCGCAGTCGCGAGATCGACGTCGTCGAGTTCGTGCCGAGCGATCAGATCGACCTGCTGACGCTCGACAAGGCGTACTACCTCGAGCCCGATTCGTCGTCGCCGAAGTCGTATGTGCTGCTGCGCAAGACGCTCGAGCAGACCGACCGCACGGCCATCGTCCGGTTCTCGCTGCGCCAGAAGACGCGCCTGGCAGCGCTGCGCGTGCGCGGGGACGTGCTGGTGCTACAGACGTTGCTGTGGGCCGATGAGGTGCGCGAGGCGGCGTTCCCCTCGCTCGACGAGTCGGTGCGCATCTCTGCGAAGGAGCTCGAGCTGTCGGCATCCCTCGTCGAGAGCTTCTCGAGCGATTTCGATCCGGAATCGTTCACCGACGAGTACCAGGAGGAACTCCGCACCCTGATCGATGCGAAGCTCGAGAAGGGCGATGCGCTCGACACGTCGGAGACGTTCGGCGAGAAGGCGGAGAAGGAAGGCGGGGAGGTCATCGACCTGATGGCGGCCCTCCGGGCGAGCGTCGAGCGCAGTCGAGCGGCGCGGGGCGACGCGAACCGTTCCGGCGCCCCATCGGACGACGGGACCGCCGCGGAGGAGCACACCGGCAAGAAGCCGGCCACCGAGAAGCCCGCCGCCGGAGAATCCGCTGCCAAGAAGCCGGCCGCGAAGAAACCGGCGACGAAGAAACCGGCGACGAAGGAGCCCGCTGCGAAGAAGGCGGCGACGAGGAAGAGCGCGAAGGCGTCGTGATCAGAGCCGCGGGGGCTCGGCGCCGCGCTCGCGGTCGACCGGCTCCGCGCGGTGGGCGTGCTCGCCGGGGTGCGGGTGTCCGCCGTGCTCGTCGAACACCTCCGGGTCGAGAACGAGTTCGCGCGCCTCCGCCGGGTCGGTGTACTCGTCGGGACCGGCTGCGAGCTCCTTCTTGGCCTTGCGCTTCTCGGCGAAGTAGTGCCAGACGATGAAGAAGACGGTGCCGACGACGGCGGCGAGGAGGATCACGTCGATGTATTTCGCGACGAACTCGCCGACACCGGGGATGAGGCTCACGACGTAGCCGATCATCGTCAGCCCGAAGCCCCAGAGCACAGCGCCGATCAGGTTGTACAGCGAGTAGCGGTGCCAGGCCATCTTGCCGACGCCGGCAGCGACGGGCGCGAAGGTGCGGACGATGGGGACGAAGCGCGCCAGGATGACGGTGACACCGCCGTACCGCTCGAAGAACGCGTTGGTCCGCTCGACGTTACGGCGGCTGAACAGGCCCGACTCCTTGCGTTCGAACACCGCGGGGCCGCCCTTGCGCCCGATGACGTAGCCGACCTCACCGCCGAGGAACGCCGCCAGGCCGATCAGCAGGCCGACGATCCAGACGTTGATCCCGAAGACGCCGTGGGGGGCGTGCGTGACCGGGTTCGACAGCAGGCCCGCCATGATGAGCAGGGTGTCGCCCGGCAGCAGGAACCCGACGAGCAGCCCGGTCTCGGCGAAGATGATGAAGCACACCACGAGCAGAGCCCAGGGTCCGGCCGCGCTGATGATCGTCGCGGGGTCGAGCCAGGGGATGAGGGCGATCTGATGCACAGTGTTCCCGTCGGAAAAGAGTGACGCGAGGGAGGGCGAATGCCCGATCCGTGCGGAAGGTGGGACTTGAACCCACACGCCGTGAAGCACAGGAACCTAAATCCTGCGTGTCTGCCAATTCCACCACTCCCGCGGAGGGCTCAGTCTATCCAGCCGCGACCCCGTCGACCTGTGTGTGCGGCGCAGATGTCGGGTCAGCCGTAAGCGTCGGCGAGCCGCCGACGAACCAGTACCCCGCGCCGACGACGAGGGCGCCGCCGACGAGGTTGCCGGCTCCCACGCACACCAGGTTGAGCGCGAAGAGCGGGACGGTCGCCGACGGATCGCCCGACAGCAGTCCGATCGTGAACGTCGTCATGTTGGCGACGACGTGCTCGAAGCCCGAGGTGATGAAGGCGAGGATGGCCGCGAACACGACGACGAGCCGCGCCGTCTCGCTGCGCAGCCGCACGGTCATCCAGATCGCCAGACACACGAGCACGTTGCAGAGGATGCCGCGTACGAAGAGCTCGAGCGGCGTCTCGTGCGCCTTGCCCGCCAGCATGCCGGAGACCATCGCTCCGGCTGCGGTGTTACTGCGCAGCACACCCGACGCCGCGACGAGGGTCGCGAACACGACCGATCCGACCAGGTTCGCCGTGAAAGTCCAGAGCAGAGCGGCCGCAGCCCGGCCCACCGGCACGGCGCGCATGAGGGCCGCCTGAGGTAGCGTCATCATCGACGAGGTGACGAGCTCGCCGCCCGCGACGACGACGATCGTCAGGGCGACGCCGAACACCAGCCCGGAGACGAGCTTCGCCCACCCGCTGCCCGCCTCGAGCAGTGGACCGGCCGCGGTGACCATGAGAACGACGCCGACGCCGATGTACGCCCCGGCGAGCATGCCCGAGACCGTGAACCTGCCCGGTGAGCGCAATCCCTCAGCTTTGCGCCGTCCGTTCGTCGCCTGCGCGTCGAGGGCCTCGCGGATCGTGAGCACGGGTCACCGTCCTTCCGACGCCAGTCTGCGCTGGAGGCATCCGGTCTCGCGGGATCGCCGGCCGGGGATAACCCCGGCCGGCGGGCGGCGCCGTGCGATGTGTCCGTCAGCCCGCCACTGCGGGGTCCGCTCCGGCGAGCTCGGCGCGCAGGAGGGCGGCGCCGGCGACGAGGGCACCGAGCTTGTCGGAGGCCACGGTGCGCGGCAGGGGCGCCATGCCGCAGTTCGTGCTGGGGATGAGCTTGTCCGCGTCGACGAACTGCAGGGCTCGGCGGAGCGTGTCGGCCACCTCGTCCGGCGTCTCGATCTCGTTGCGGGCGACGTCGATCGCCCCCAGCATGACCTTCTTGCCGCGGATGAGTTCGATCAGCTCGAGCGGGACGTGCGAGTGGTGACTCTCCAGGGAGACCGCGTCGATGGCCGATCGCTGCAGGAGGGGGAACGACTGCTCGTACTGTCGCCACTCCGCCCCGAGGGTCGCCTTCCAGTCGTTGTTCGCCGGGATGCCGTAGCCGTAGCAGATGTGCACGACGGTCTCGGCGCGGAGCCCCTCGGCGGCGCGCTCGAGGGTGGCGATGCCCCAGTCCGTCATCTCGTCGAAGAAGACGTTGAACGCCGGTTCGTCGAACTGGATGATGTCGACCCCCGCGGCCTCGAGCTCGCGCGCCTCCTGATTGAGGATCGTCGCGAACTCCCACGCGAGCTTCTCGCGGCTCCGGTAGTGCCGATCCGACAGGGTGTCGATCATCGTCATCGGTCCGGGCAGCGCCCACTTGATGGGCCGGTCCGTCTGGCCGCGCAGGAACGCCGCGTCGTCGACGAACACCGGCTTCCGTCGGCTCACGGCTCCCACGACGGTGGGGACGCTCGCGTCGTAGCGGTCGCGGATGCGGACCGTCTCGCGCTGCTCAAAATCGACGCCTTCGAGGTGCTCGATGAAGGTCGTGACGAAGTGCTGTCGGGTCTGCTCGCCGTCGCTGACGATGTCGAGGCCCCGCCGGTGCTGCTCCTGCACGGCGGCACGCAGAGCATCGCGCTTGCCCTCCGCGAGGGTGTCGCCCGTGAGCTCCCACGGCGACCACAGCACCTCGGGCTTGGCGAGCCAGGACGGCTTGGGCAGGCTCCCGACGATAGAGGTGGGCAGCAGGGTGTCGGTCACGGGTGGGCCTCCACGGCTGATCGGACGGGGGCCGGGTAGCGAGCGGCCCAGCTGGTCAGCACCTGCCGGTGCGGGGTGACGAAATGCTCGTCGGCGTACTTGCCCTGCGTCGACGCGAGCTGACTGCGCTCCACGCGGTCGTACGCGATGTCGGTGGGGGAGAAGTCGGCGCTGTCGAGCGACGGACGGTACACCTCTTCCGCGGGTGCGACGGCGTTGTAGATCTCGGGCCGGTAGATCTTCTGGAACGTCTCCATCGTCGCGATCGTCGCGGTCAGCTGCAGGTCGCTGTAGTCGCCCAGCAGATCGCCGCGGAAGTAGAAGGCGAGCGGTGCGACGCTGCCGCGAGGCATGAAGTAGCGCACCTGCAGACCCATCTTCGCGAAGTACTCGTCGGTGAGCGAGAACGCGTCCTGCTCGTACTCGGCGCCGAGGACGGGATGACGGTTGCCGTTGCGACGGTAGGTTCGGCTCGTCGAGACGCTGATGCACACCACCGGCGACAGCGCGAAGCGCTCACGGTAGGCCGCGGACTCGAGGAAGTGCCGGAAGAGCTTGCCGTGGAGATCGCCGAAGCCCTCGGGCACGCGCAACTCTCCCGGGGCCTGCTGCGCCGCGGGCAGGAGGACGCTGAAATCGTAGTCGCGCAGGTACGACGAGAAGTTGTTGCCGACGATGCCCTGATGGCGCTCGCCGGTCGTCCGGTCGAGGACGTGGATGTCGAGCACCTCCAGCAGCGGGAACTCCTGATCGTCGCCCTCGTCGGCGAACCGCAGCTGAACCGACACGATGTCGAGCTCGGCGGTGTAGCGGTCGCCCGACGGGTTGTCCGCGCGGGCGAGGTCGTTCAGTCGCGCGTCGATCATCGCGAGCGCGCCGCGGAGGTTCTCGCGTCGACGCTCACCGCGGGCGAGGTTGGCGAAGTTCGTCGTGATGCGCGAGCTGTCGGAGGGGGCGTAGTCCTCGTCGAATCGGGTGGTGGTGATGTGGAACGTGAACTCGTTCGACATGGTCGGCCAATCGGTGCGGAGGGTGGGGGAGCGATGCGGTCAGCGGTCCGTCCATCGTGCTCGCGCGCGCCCGGCATCGGGTAATTCATTGTCGCTATGCAGTGCCATAGGCTGTGTCTATGGCTGGGAGTCGGAGCGCGATCACACTGCAGCAGCTGCACTACTTCGTCGAGGTCGCGGCCGAGGGGTCGATCTCGGCTGCGGCAGACCTGTTGTTCGTCGCGCAGCCGACGATGTCGGCGGCGATGAAGGATCTGGAGGCCCGCGTCGGACGGGATCTCCTGCTGCGCTCGGCTCGCGGGGTGACCCTCACGACCGACGGGGTGGAGTTCCTCGGCTACGCCAGACAGGTCGTCGAGCAGGCGGAGCTGCTCGAGCAGCGATACCTCGGCCGGCCGCCGTCACGGCGCCTCCTGGGTGTATCGACCCAGCACTACTCGTTCGCCGTCGACGCGTTCGTGCGCATGGTGCGGAGCACCGGTGCCCCGGAATACGAGTTCTCGCTGCGCGAGACGCGCACGTGGGACATCATCGAGGACGTGCGGACCCTCCGGAGCGAGATCGGCATCCTCTTCCGCAACGATTTCAACCGCAACGTCATGGACAAGCTGCTGCGCGACTCCGGGCTCGCGTTCCACCCGCTGTTCGTGGCCGAGCCCCACATCTTCGTCTCGCGCCGGAATCCGCTCGCGGGCCGGGCCCGGGCGACGCTCGACGATCTCGTCGGCCTGCCGCGGCTCACGTTCGACCAGGGGGCGAACAACTCCTTCTACTTCGCGGAGGAGATCCTCTCGACGCTCTCGAGCGCGCAGGAGATCCGGGTGTCCGATCGCGCGACGATCTTCAACCTCATGATCGGCCTCGACGGCTACACGATCTCGACCGGCATCATCAGCGACGACCTCGACCCCGAGATCGTCGCCGTTCCCCTCGATGTCGACGAGCGCATCGAGATCGGCTGGATCGGCCGCACCGCCATCCCGCTCACCGAGCAGGCCCAGCGCTACCTCGACGAGGTCCGCACCGTCGTCGCGGGGTTCGGCATCGACCTGCTGGGCTGAGCAGGGGCCGGTTTCGCGGGCCCGTCGCGCCGTGGCGCGGCGGCGCGCCGCGCCGACGATTCGCGCGGCGCTCGCCGGGTCTCACACCGCGGGCACCGGAGCTCCGACCATGCCGAACAGGTCCTTGGGGTCCTCGGGCTCGGCGATGAGGTCGATCGACTCGCTGTAGCGGGTGTTCGCGGTCGCGTCGCGCGTGTAGCGCAGGGCGGTGAAGTCCTCGATCGCGAACCCGACCGAATCGAACACCGTGATCTCGTCGGGCGACACACGGCCCGCGGCGGTGCCCGCGATGACCGACCACACCTCCGTGACCGGCCAGTCGGCGGGGAGCTGCTGCAGCTCGCCCTCGATGCGGGTCTGCGGGGTGTGCTCGACGAACAGCCGGTTCTCGCGGACGAGCGCGAGGTCGAGCTCGGTCTTGCCGGGGCAGTCGCCGCCGATCGCGTTGATGTGCGTTCCGGCCCGGACCTCGTCGGCGCGCAGCACGACGGCATTCGCCTTGTCGGCGGTGCAGGTCGTGATGAGATCGGCCTCCGCCGCCGCGGCGGCCGCGGATTCGGCGACCGTGACGGTGAAGCCGAGCGGACCGAGGTTCCGGGCCGTGGCCTCGGCCGCGGCCCGATCGGTGTCGAAGACCCGGAGATCGGTGATGCCGAGCTGCGAGCGGATCGCGAGTGCCTGGAACTCGGCCTGTGAACCTGCGCCGATCATCGCGTGCACACGGCTGTCGGGGCGCGCGAGCCACCGTGCGGCGAGCCCCGATGCCGCGGCCGTCCGGAGCGCCGTCAGAAGGGTCATCTCCGAGAGGAAGAGCGGGTAGCCCGTCATGACGTCGGCGAGCACGCCGAACGCGGTGACCGTCTGGAAACCGCGCGACGGGTTCGCGGGGTGACCGTTGACGTACTTGAACGCGTAGAGCTCGCCGTCGCTCGTGGGCATGAGCTCGATGACGCCGATCGGCGAGTGGCTCGCGACGCGCGGCTCGCGCTCGAAACGTTCCCACCGTCGGAAGTCCACCTCCATGGCGTCCACCATCCCCGCGATGATCGACTCCGGGCCGGTCTCGCGGACCCACGCGACCATGTTGCTGACGCTGACGAAACGCATGACGGATTCCTTTCGGCGGACGGCGCCTCGGGGCACCACGTGTGGCGACATTCTCCCGACGGCGCGGGTCCACCGGATTTCCGCCGCCGGAAGTGGCAAATCCGCGAACTATCGTTTGCGGATTGTCAGCGGGCGCGTCGGGAGCGGTGACGCGGCGTCCTTACCGTGGCGGCACGACGGCGACGGGAGGTCGGGATGCGGATGCAGCGACGGGGCGAGGATGCGCTCGACTGGCGGATGTACCGCGGCGAGGGGCAGGTGCAGGTCGAGCGCTACTTCCGCGCGTCCACGCGGCTCGCGGCGAGCGTGATGTTCTACCACCTCGAGCCCGGCGCCGAGGAGGGTGTCCATCACCACCTCGCGGATGACCCCGCCAGCTGCTCCACCGACAGCGCGGACGAGATGTACGTCGTCACGCGCGGCGAGGTGGTCGTGACGGGAGGTCCCGAGCCGATCGTGCTGCGGGAGGGTGACGCCGCCTACGCCCCGCACGGTGTGCCGCACGGCGTGCGCAACGACTCCAGGGCGCCCGCGGAGCTGGTGCTCGTGTACGGGCCGCCTCTCGGCTGACCCCCGCTCCGGGTACCGGGGGTCAGCGCCCCGCGAGCTGTTCGCCGCGGCGCGCGGTGCGCACGATGCCGTCGGCGAGCGCGGGCCACAGGCCCGGCGGGATCAGGTGGCCCATGCCGGGATGGATCTGCAGCTCGGCCTCCGGCAGGGCCGCGGCCATGTCGATCGCGGCATCGTGACCGCAGACGTCGTCGTCGCGGCCGTGGAAGACGAGCGCGGGCGCGGCGACCGAGCGCAGCAGCTCGAGGCGCTCGGGAGCGCGCAGCAGGGCCGCCCATTGGCGGCTGAAGCCCTCCGGGGCGTCGCCGCGGTCGAACGCCTCGCCCGCGGCCCACCGCATCCAGCCGACGTCGATCGGATAGCGCGCGCTACCGGCGACCTCGGCATATGCCCCCGCCGCCTCGACCTGCGCGGCGCGCGGCACCCGCACCGGCGCCTGCTGCAGCTCGGGTCGTGCGTCGTGGCGCACGTAGCGGGGGTCCTGGCCGGGGATCGTCGAGACGAGGCCGAGGCTCAGCACACGGCCGGGACGCCGGATGGCGGCCATCTGCGCCATCATGCCGCCCATCGAATGTCCGACGAGGTGCGCGCCGTCGACGCCGAGATGGTCCAGGATGCGCACCACGTCGTCACCGAGCTCCTCGAGTCCGTACCCGCCGTCGACGTCGTCCTCGCCCCCGAAACGCGGCGAGAGACCGGTGTCGCGGTTGTCGAAGCGGACGACGCGGAAGCCCTGGGCCGCAATGAGCTCGATGAAGGGCTCGGGCCACGACAGCAGCTGGGCGCCGCCTCCCGAGATCAGCACGACGAGCGGGGCGTCCGCGTCGCCGAAGGCCTCAAAGTAGAGATCGACGTCGGTCGTGTCGGTGTACGGCACGAAGTTCCTCTCTGCGTCAGTCGACGAGGACGGGGCGGTGATCGATGCCCGTGGCGGGATCGTGCGCTGCGGCGACCCCGAACGTGGAGATGTCCTCGGTCGTCTCGCCGTCCACGGCGAGCTCGGCGAGGATGCGGCCGATGGTCGGGGTGAACTTGAACGCGTGCCCCGCGCCGAGGGCGACGATGATGTCGGGGTGCTGGGGCACGGGACCGATGACGAAGTTGCGGTCGGGGGTGATGGCGTACTGGCAGGTCACCGTGCGGAGTACGCCGCCGCTGCCGGGGATCGTCGTCGACATGAAGGATGACAGCTCTGCGAGCAGTTCGGGGGAGGGCGCGAAGGTGCGCTCGTCGGGCGACATGATGTTGTCGGACCGGTCGCGCGCCGCTTTGATGGTCGGCTCGCCATAGGTCGGGAAGCCGTAGAAGCACTGCTCGTCCTCCCAGATCCACACCGGGAACCGGTCGCGGTCGAACGCGTCGGGTTGTTCGGGGGCGAAGTACGTCACCTGCTCCTGCATCGTGATGAGGGGGATCTCGGCACCCAGCGGTGCGAGGAGCGCGTTCGTCCAGGCGTCGGCTGCGAGGACGACCTTGCCGGCGTGTACGTCGCCGTCGGCGGTGCGCACGACGACGCCGGACTCGTCGGGGATGAGGCTCAGCACCGGCGTGCGGTCGCGGATGACCGCGCCGTTCATGCGGGCGTGCATCTGGAACGCGGCGACCGAACGCGCGGCGTGGACGATCCCCGAGTCGGGTGTGTAGACCGTCTCGACGCCGGCGGGCAGCGAGAACTGCGGCCACCGCGCGTGGACGTCGTCGGGGGCGAGCAGTTCGTGGGGCACCTGCGCCTCGGTGAGGCTCGACACGAAGTCGGACGCGGCGAAGGGCCCGTCGGTCGGGATGAAGACGAGCCCACCGGTCACGGTCGTGAGACGTTCTCCCGTCGCCGCCTCGAAAGCGGCCCAGTCGCGATACGACGCCTGCGCGAGACGGACGTACGGGGTGGAGCCGTACGAGGTGCGGATGATGCGCGACGTGTCGTGCGACGCCCCGCGGACGTGGCCGAGCTCGAACTGCTCGAACGCGATCGTCCGCACTCCGGTTCGCGAGAGGTGGTACGCGGCAGCGCTCCCCAGAGCGCCCATGCCGACCACCGCGACATCGAATCTCTCCATGTGGCCTCAGTCCTTCCCAATCGGTGATGGTCATTATTTGAACCCCGTCGTCCGGCGCTGTTACAGTGCTGGCCACCTGCAAACCCGGCGCGTGTGGTTTGCCGATTACCGGCGAAGGGGAGCCATGACCGCACGTGTGGAGGCGGGGCTCCGTGTCGTCCAGGTTGTGGCCGGGCGTCCCGACCCGACGGAGCCCATCTTGACCGGCGCGATCGCGCGGTCGGCGGGGATGTCCCTGAGCAGCGCGTCGCGGCTGTGCGCGGAGCTGGTCGACCTCGGCCTGCTCGCGCGCGGCGAGGCCTACGGGTCCTATCGGGTCGGGCCCGCCGCTCTGCGCTTGTCCGGCGTCGCTTCCGAGCCCTCCGTCGCAGCCGCGCGCTCGGCCCTCACCCGGCTCGCCCACGGCACCGGCGAGACGGCGGTGCTGGCGGTCGGGGCTCTCGGGGGCGTCCGCGTCGTCGACGCCGTCCCTTCGCCGTGGACGCTCCACTCCCCGGCCGGGGTGGGGGAACTCGTCGCGGACCAGCGGAGCGCGAGCGTGCAGGCCCTCGCGAGGGTCGGCGTCGGGATGGGCGGGCAGGTGACCGAATCGCGGATCGGCAAGTGCGTCGAACTCGCCGTCCCGGTGCTCGAGCCGGGCGGCGAGAGCGTCGGGGTCCTGGCAGTGCGCCTGCCCGTGAACCGGGCGAAGGAGGGCGTGCCCGTCGCGCGCCGAGCCCTGGCGGCCGAGCGACGCACGCTCGAGCGCACGCTCGACGCGCCGCGCGCGCGACGGACGCCGCCGGGGGCGAGGCGCGGCCCCTCGTCGGCTCTCGCGGCGACCCAGGTGCTCCTCGAGGCTCTCGGGCCCGCGGAGGCCACGGTCTCCGAGCTCTGCGCGGCCACCGGCATCCGTCGCGACCGGGCGCTGCGCCTGCTCGAGTCGTGCCACCGCGTCGGTTTCATCCGTTTCGACGCCGACCGCGAGCGCATGCACCTGTCGTGGATGCTCCACGGCTGGGTCCGGGCGGCCGTGCGGCCGACCCTCGTGACGGAGGGCGCGCCCGTCGTCGCGGCGGCCGCGGACGCCACCGGTGTCTGCGCCTTCATCACGGTGCTGAGGGGCATGCGCTCGGTCACCCTCGTCGAGGAGATCCGAAGCCTCGGTGCGGGCCTCGACATGACGCCGTGGCTCGGCCGCCCGTGCCCGATCCCGAGTGCCGACGGCGGGCCGACGCTCGTCATGGACTTCGACCCCGACGACATCCCGTCGTTCCTGCCGCGGCGGACCGACGCGCGGGAGCTCGCCGACTTCCGCCGCCGCGTCGCGGTGCTCGTGCGCGACGGCGTGCTCGCGACGGAATCGTTCGAGGAGGCCGGGCAGACCGCCGTGACGGCACCGATCCGCGATGCCAGCGGTGCTGTCGCCGCCGCCGTGTGCCTGGTGGGGACCACCGACGAGATGCGGCCCCGCATCCCCGAGCTCAAGGCCGTCGCACTCGCGCTCTCGGCCGACCTCTCCGGCCTCGTCGGGTACCGCGCCGCCGTCGCGGGCGCCGCGGCCTGACGCCCCGATCGTCCCCCGGTTCGCGAAAGCGCGATCCGGACGCGTCGGGTTTGCGTGTTCCCGGAGGCGTCGACCGGGCGAAAAAGGCCGTTCCTATCATGAGCGCACTCGCCACGGACGTCGCGGCCCCCGCTGACGGGGCCCGGCTCGATCCGTGAGCGGACACCGTCACCGTGCAGCATCCCGCCCGAACAAGGAGTGCCATGAATCGCCGTCCGTTCCGTCCCGTCCCCCGTCTCGGCCTCGTCGTGGGGGCGTCCCTCACGACCGTCGCGCTCCTGGCCGGCTGCGCGTCGTCGGGCGAGGCATCGCCCGCGGCCGGCCAGAGCGAGCTGTTCGACCAGTCCATCGCTGACCTGCTGCCCGCGGACATCGCCGAGGCCGGTGAGATCCACGTCGCAAGCGGCCCGGGCTACCCGCCGATCCTCGACCTCGCCGAGGACGGCGTGACCCTGTCGGGCTCGCAGCCGGAGGAGGTGCGCCTGATCGGCGAGGTGCTCGGCATCGACATCGTCTTCGATGACATCAAGTTCGACGCGTTGTTCCCCGCCCTCGAGTCGGGCAAGGTCGACATGGCAGCGGCATCGCTCGGCATCACGCAGGAGCGGCTCGGAGCCGTCGACTTCGTGAGCGACTTCCAGGGCGGCACGACCCTCCTCGTCGCCGGAGGCAACCCCGAGGAGCTGTCGATCGAGACGCTCTGCGGTCATTCCGTCGGCGTGCTCAAGGGCTCGACCGAAGAGACGGTCACCCTCCCGGTGTGGGCCGAGACCTGCTCGGCCGCCGGCGACCCCGACATCGAGATCTCGACCTTCGCCACCGCTGCCGACGCCGTGCTCGCGCTGTCGTCGGGCCGCGTCGAGGCGACGGTCAGCGCACTGCCGCCGGCCGTCTATCAGGCGGCTCAGTCGGATGGCGCCATGGAGGCGCTCGACATCAACTACGAGCCCACCCCGTGGGGGCTGGCCTTCCCCAAGGGCTCGGAGCTCACCGAGGCCGTCGCGGCAGCCCTGCAGAAGCTTATGGACGAAGG
Source organism: Microbacterium sp. cf332 (assembly GCF_900102175.1). GTDB lineage: Bacteria > Actinomycetota > Actinomycetes > Actinomycetales > Microbacteriaceae > Microbacterium. The sequence goes on along the minus strand of NZ_FNKN01000001.1, from coordinate 577,606 downwards.
TCTGTACCTCGAGAACCTCGAGCGATTCGGCGTCGAGGTGGGCGCCGTCGACACCGCCGAGGTCTACACCGACCCCGCACAGGCGGCGAAGTGAGCACGGCTGTCCCGAGGGCGGTGCGCCCCGGCGGGACGATCGCCGGGGAGGCGCCGCTCCGGGTCGTCCCGGTGCGGCGCTGGGGCCAGTGGCTCGTGTCGGTCATCGTTCTGCTGCTGGCCGCCCTGCTCGTGCAGTCGGTGGCGACCAATCCGAACTTCGAGTGGGCCAAGGTCTGGGGCTACTTCCTCGACGGCCGCATCCTGCGCGGGCTCGGCACGACGCTCTGGCTCACGGTCGTCGCGATGCTCATCGGCGTCGCGATCGGGGTGATCATGGCGGTCGGTCGCCAGTCGCGGAATGTCGTGGTGTCGGGTGCGGCGTCCGCCTACGTCGGGTTCTTCCGTGGAACGCCGCTGCTGGTGCAGCTCATCTTCTGGTTCAACCTGGCGGCGCTGTACCCGACCCTCCAGTTCGGCATCCCGTTCGGCCCTGTTCTCGCCGAGGCCGACACCAACACGCTGATCACACCGATGCTCGCGGCGATCCTCGGGCTCGGCCTCAACGAGGGGGCCTACATGTCCGAGATCGTCCGCGCCGGACTGCTCTCGGTCGATCCGGGACAGACGGATGCCGCCGAGGCGCTCGGTATGCGGCGTCGGCAGATCTTCCGGCGGATCGTCCTGCCCCAGGCCATGCGCGTCATCATCCCGCCCACCGGCAACGAGACGATCTCGATGCTGAAGACGACGGCGCTCGTGAGCGTCATCGCCATCGGAGACCTGCTCTTCGCGGCGCAGACCATCTATTCGCGAAACTTCGAGGTCATCCCGCTGCTCATCACGGTGAGCATCTGGTATCTGCTGGTGACCACCGTGCTGAGCGTCGGCCAGCACTTCGTCGAGCGCCGCTTCACGCGCGGCGACCGCCGCGCGGAGAGGTCCTACCTGGTCGAGTGGCTCGAGGGTCTGGTTCCCCGGCATGCCGCCGTGGCGCCGACGCCGGCGACGGGCCCGATCGATGTCGAAGGAGGACGCCGATGACTGCGCCGACCCCCACCCCCATGGTCGAGGCGATCGGCGTGCACAAGCGCTTCGGTGCCAACCACGTCGTCCGAGGCATCGACCTCGTCGTCGAGAAGGGGCAGGTGCGGTGCCTCCTGGGGCCTTCGGGCTCGGGGAAGAGCACGTTCCTGCGCTGCATCAACCATCTCGAGAAGATCAACGCCGGCAGCATCAGCGTGGACGGCGAGCTCGTCGGCTACCGACGGGCGGGCGACCGGCTGCACGAGCTGCGCGACGACGAGATCGCGCGCAAGCGCAGCGACATCGGCATGGTGTTCCAGCACTTCAATCTGTTCCCGCACATGACCGTGCTCGAGAACCTCATCGAGGCCCCGGTGATGGTGCGCCGTGAGAAGGCGAAGGATGCGAAGGAGCGCGGGCGCGCGCTGCTCGACCGGGTCGGCCTCGGAGACAAGGCGGACGCCTACCCCCGGTCGCTCTCGGGCGGGCAGCAGCAGCGGGTCGCCATCGCCCGGGCGCTGAACATGCGGCCAAAGCTCATGCTGTTCGATGAGCCGACCTCCGCGCTCGATCCGGAGCTGGTCGGCGAGGTGCTCGATGTCATGCGCGACCTGGCGGCGGAGGGCATGACGATGATCGTCGTCACGCACGAGATCGGCTTCGCCCGCGAGGTGGCCGACACCGTGACGTTCATGGACGGGGGAGTGGTCGTCGAGAGCGGTCCGCCCGCGCAGGTCCTCGGCGACCCCGAGCACGCTCGCACCCGCGCCTTCCTCGCGAAGGTGCTCTGAGCCCGTCAGGAGGCGATCTCGTCGAAGGCCTGCTGCAAGGCGGTCTGCACCGCTTCGAGCGCGGGGCGGTGCGAGGCACCGTGCCGCACGGCGGTGAAGACGTCGCGGCGCGGTCTTCCGGGCAGGTCGAGCAGCCGTACCGGCGGGTCGTCTCCGGCGAACACGAGGTCGGGGATCATCGCTGCGGCACGTCCCGCCGCGACGAGGCGGATGTGCGCGGTGAGGTCCGTCAGCTCGAACGGGACGTGCGGCTCGAAGCCCGCTGCTCGGCACTGCTGTGTCGCCCAGTGCCGAGCGGCGGTGCCGACCGGCTCCATCACCCAGGAGCGGTCGCGGAGTGCGGCGAGCTCGGTCTCGCGCTCGCCGGGCCCGACGGCCAGCCGGATGCTGTCGAGCCCGAGGAAAGCGCGATCGAGGCCCGAGCGGTGCTCGCGCGTGTGCCCCGGGTACTGCTCGGCGACCACCAGGTCGAACCCGCGCGCGGCGAGCTCGAACAACCCCTCCTCGGGCGGCAGCTCCGTCACCTCCAGACGCAGCCCCGGAGCGGAGTCGTCGAGCAGTTCCAGAACCCGCGGGATGAGGCCGTGCACCGCCGACTGCATGGCCGCGACGCGGATGGGCGAGAGAGACGGCTGCATCCGCTCGAGCTCGCTCCGCACCTCCTCGTCGGCGGCGAGCATGCGCGCCGCATGGGCGGCGAGCGCCTCGCCCTGTGCGGTCAGCCGCACGCGCCTGCCGTCGGGCTGCAGCAGTGCCACACCGGCTTCGCGCTCGAGCTGCGCGAGCTGCTGGGAGATCGTCGACGGGCTGTATGCCAGAGCCTCCGCCACAGCCGCGAGTGTGCCGCGCACCGACAGTTCGTGCAGCAGCCGCAGTCGGCGGAGGTCGAACACGGTGCGCTCCACTCATCGAGAATATCGAACAGTACCGATCGTAAACGATCGCTTTTGTCGATGAGAGGGCAGCTGCAGACTGAGTCCATCAACGGAAGGATCACCATGACCCCCGCCTCAGCCTCCGCCCCGTCGCGGGCCGTCGCCCCTGCCGAGATCCGCCTCGCCGACCTCGCCGACGATGCCGTCGCGCTCGTGCGGCGCTGGCTCGAAGCCAGCCGCGCCGAGAAGGTCGACGCCGCTGCCGAACGCCTGGCGGGTGTGCTGCGCGACCCGCACGGCCTCGATTTCACGGTGGGCTTCGTCGACGGGGTCGTCCGGCCCGAGGACACCCGGGTGGCCGCGCGAAACCTTGCGGCGTTGACTCCGCTCATCCCCAGGTTCCTGCCGCTGCACCTCAAAGCGGCGATCCGCCTGGGTGCCGTCGCCGCACCCCTCGCCCCCGCCGTCGTCGTGCCCGCGGCGCGTGCCGCCCTGCGCGCCATGGTGCGCCATCTGATCGTCGACGCCACGGATCGCCGTTTGGGCCCCGCCATCGCCCGCATCCGCGGCGACGAGGGCGTCCGACTGAACGTGAACCTGCTGGGCGAGGCGATCCTCGGCAAGAAGGAGGCGGCACGCCGTCTCGCCGGCACCCGCAGACTGCTCTCGCGCGACGACGTGGACTACGTCTCGATCAAGGTGTCGTCGACCGTCGCGCCCCACACCCCGTGGGCGTTCGACGACGCCGTGACCGACGCCGTCGACGCCTTGCGCCCGCTGTACCGGGTCGCCGCCGCGGGGCGGAAGTTCCTCAACCTCGACATGGAGGAGTACAAGGATCTCGATCTCACGCTCGCCGTCTTCATGCGCATCCTCGACGAGCCGCAGTTCCGCGACCTCGAGGCGGGGATCGTGCTCCAGGCCTATCTGCCCGATGCGCTCGGCGCGATGATGCGGCTGCAGGACTGGGCCGCTGCCCGGGTCGCCGACGGCGGTGCCCCGATCAAGGTCCGCGTCGTGAAGGGCGCCAACCTCCCGATGGAGCGCGTCGACGCCGACATCCACGACTGGCCGCTGGCGACGTGGGAGTCGAAGCAGGCATCGGACGCGTCGTACAAAGCGGTGCTGGACTTCGCCCTGCGCCCCGAACACACCGCGCACGTGCGCATCGGCGTCGCCGGTCACAACCTGTTCGACATCGCCCTCGCCTGGCTGCTCGCCGAGCGCCGCGGCGTGGTCGGCGGCATCGACATCGAGATGCTGCTCGGGATGGCGACGGCGCAGGCCTCTGTCGTCCGCCGTACCGTCGGTTCGATCCTCCTGTACACGCCCGTCGTCCACCCGCAGGAGTTCGACGTCGCCATCGCCTACCTCATCCGTCGCCTGGAAGAGGGTGCCTCGGCCGAGAACTTCATGTCGGCCGTGTTCGACCTCGATGCCGACGAGCAGCTGTTCGCACGGGAACGCGATCGGTTCCTCGCGGCGATCGATGCCATGCCGACGGACGTACCCGGACCGCGTCGCGTGCAGGACCGCACGGCCGAGCCGGCCCCGACCGAGACGAACGGGTTCGCGAACACGCCGGACTCGGACCCCGCGATCGCCGCGAACCGTCGCTGGGCGGACGGCATCCTCGAGCGCATGCCCCATTCCGCGCTCGGCGTCGAGACGGCCGAGGCGCACGTGCTCGCGGATGTCGCCGCCGTCGACGCCGCCGTGGCCGCCGCCGTGGCCGCGGGGGCCTCATGGCGTGCCCTCTCCGCCGACGAGCGCGCCGAGATCCTCCACCGGGCCGGAGACGTGCTCGAACGCCGGCGCGCCGACCTCATCGAGGTGATGGGCGCGGAGTGCGGCAAGGTCGTCGAGCAGAGCGACCCCGAGGTATCCGAGGCGATCGATTTCGCCCACTACTACGCCGAGCAGGGCCGCACCCTCGCCGACGTCGACGGCGCCACGTTCACCCCTGCGGGCCTCACCGTCGTCACCCCGCCCTGGAACTTCCCGGTCGCCATCCCGGCCGGGTCGACGCTCGCCGCGCTCGCCGCCGGCAGCCCGGTGATCATCAAGCCCGCCCTGCAGGCCCGACGGTCGGGCGCCGTCATGGCCGAGGCGCTGTGGGAGGCCGGCGTGCCGCGCGACGTGCTCACGTACGTCCAGCTCGACGAGGGCGCCCTCGGAGCGCGTCTCGTCGCCCACCCCTCGGTGCAGCGTGTCGTGCTGACGGGGGCCTACGAGACCGCGGAGCTGTTCCGCTCGTTCCGCCCCGACCTGCCGTTGCTCGCTGAGACGAGCGGGAAGAACGCCGTCATCGTCACACCGAGCGCAGACCTCGATCTCGCCGCCAAGGACGTCGCGATGTCGGCCTTCGGCCACGCGGGTCAGAAGTGCTCGGCGGCCTCCCTCGTCGTCCTGGTCGGGTCGGTCGCGACCTCCGACCGGTTCCGGGCACAGCTCGTCGACGCGGTCACATCGTTCGAGGTCGGCTCGCCCTGGCAGGCCGCCAGCCGCGTCGGGCCCCTGATCGAGCCGGCATCCGGCAAGCTGCTGCGCGCCCTCACGACGCTCGAGGCCGGGCAGTCCTGGGTCGTCGAGCCCCGGCGCCTCGACGCCGACGGGCTGCTCTGGGGTCCCGGCATCCGCGACGGTGTGCGGGCGGGCTCGGAGTTCCACCTCACGGAGTACTTCGGCCCCGTGCTGGGCATCATGACCGCCGAGACCCTGGACGAGGCGATCGACCTCGTCAACGCGATCGAGTACGGCCTGACATCGGGCCTCCACGCCCTCGACGAGAGCGAGATCCAGACGTGGCTGAGCCGCATCGAGGCGGGAAACCTCTACGTCAACCGGGGGACGACCGGTGCCATCGTGCAGCGGCAGCCTTTCGGCGGCTGGAAGAAGTCCGTGGTCGGCTCCGGAACCAAGGCGGGCGGGCCGAACTACCTCTCCGGCTTCGGGACGTGGAGCGACGCGCCCACGACGCTCGGGCGCCCCGCCCGCACCGACGCCTTCGCATCCGCCGCGTGCGCTGCCGTGCCGGAGACGGATCGCGCCTGGCTCGCGGCCGCTCTCGCGAGCGACGGCGCCGCGTGGCGGGACGAATTCGGCGTCGCCCGCGACGTGACCGCGCTGGAGTCGGAGCAGAACGTGTTCCGGTACGCCGCGGTCCCCGTGACGGTGCGCGTCGAGGCGGTCTCCGAGGTCGCCCTGGTCCGGTCGGTCGCGGCCGGCGTCCGCGTGGGTGCGGACGTGATGGTCAGCTCCGCCGTCGAGCTCGCCCCGGCGGTGCGCGCCTGGCTCGAGGGCGTGGGTGTGCCCGCGCGCGTCGAGGGCGACGTAGCCTGGACGCGCCGCGCGGCCGGCCTCGCCCGGTCGGGCGGTCGGGTCCGCCTGCTCGGCGGCTCCGCCGCGGCGTTCGCCGAGGCGACGTCGGGATCGCCCGCCGTGGCGCTGTACGACGGCCCCGTCGTCCGCGCTGGACGCATCGAGGCGCTGCCCTATCTGCGTGAGCAGGCGGTCTCGATCACGGCGCACCGCTTCGGCACGCCGCGGCGCTACGCAGTGCCGGCGCCGGCGGGCGGCATCCGATGAGGCACGCCCCCGACTACGCCGTCACCGACGCCGCCTGGGTCAGGGAGCTTGTCCGGGAGAATCCCTGGGCCTCGATCGTCTCGTTCGTGCCCGGGCGCGGCCCGGTCGCCTCGCACTACCCGATCATGCTCGACGAGGCCGCGGACCGGGACGGCGCCGAGGACGGGATCGTGATCGTCAGCCACGTCGGCCGCCCCGACGAACGGCTCCACGAGCTCGGGCGGCACGAAGTCCTCGTGATCATCGCGGGCCCGCAGGGATATGTCTCACCCGGCTGGTACGGGGTGTCGCCCGCCGTGCCGACGTGGAACTTCGCGGTCGCTCACGCCTACGGCGTGCCCGAGCTGCTGAGCGATGAGGAGAACCTGTCGGTGCTCGACCGGATGGTCGGACACCTCGAGAAGCCCCTTCCCGAGCCCTTCGCCATGGCGGGGACGCTCGAGAACGAAGAGTACGCCCGGCGCATCGTCGGCGGGACGGTCGGATTCCGGCTGCGGGTGACGCGCTTCGAGGCGAAGCAGAAGATGAGCCAGGACAAGGCCCCCGAGGTGGTCGATCGCGTGCTGAACCGTCTGCGGCAGCCCGGCCCGTACGCCAACCCGGCCCTGGCCGACACGATGGAGCGCGTGCACGGTCGCGCCGACGAACGGAGAACCCCATGACCTCCCCTGATCTTCTCCTGCGCGGTGCCCGCACCTACGCCGGCGGCGCTCCCGTCGACATCCGGCTCTCGTCCGGTCTCGTCGCAGACCTCGCTCCGCGGGGAACGCTGAACGACGACGGCGCGCGGATCGTCGACCTCGACGGCCGATTCGTCGGCTCCGGGCTGTGGGACGCCCACGTGCACTTCACCCAGTGGGTCATTCAGCAGCGCCGCGTCGACCTGTCGGGCACCCGGAGCGCCTCCGACGCCGTCGCCGCCGTGCGGGCAGCCGTCGCGACCGGCTTCCCGACGACGGACGGTGTGCTCTTCGGCTATGGCTACCGCGACGGGCTCTGGGACGAGCCGGTCACGCGCGCCGCCCTCGACGTCTTCGCCCAGCCGGTCGTGCTCATCAACGGCGACCTGCACAGCGCGTGGATGAACACCGCCGGCGCGGCTCGTCTCGGCCTGCGGCCCGACGCGAGCGGCATCGTGAGCGAGGGGGAGTGGATCGGGGTGCTGCAGCGGTTCCACGCCGAGGCCAGCCTGCCGCTCGCCGACTACCGGGCCGCCGCCGACGCGGCGGCCGCGCGCGGGATCGTCGGCATCGTCGAGTACGAGAACGTGCTCAACATCGACGAGTGGTCGGCTCGGGTCGCAGCCGGTGTCGACAGCCTCCGGATCGATGCCTCGGTGTGGCCCGACCGGCTCGACACGGTGATCGGGCGCGGTCTGCGCACGGGCGACGCCGTCGATCCGTCCGGGCTCGTGACGATGGGCCGGCTCAAGGTGGTCGTCGACGGCTCGCTGAACACACGGACGGCGTACTGCTGGGACCCGTACCCCGGTATGGACGCGCACGCCGCGCATGCGTGCGGCGTCAGCAGCATCCCGGTGTCGCAACTGCGCGACCTGCTGGTGCGCGCGCGGGCGGGGGGCATCGCAGCGGCGGTCCACGCGATCGGCGACCGCGCGAACACCGAGGTGCTCGACACCTTCGAGGAACTCGGCATGCCGGGGATCATCGAACACGCCCAGCTCGTGCGCAGCGACGACTTCCCGCGCTTCGCCCGGCTGAGGCTGATCGCGAGCGTGCAGCCGGAGCACGCGATGGACGACCGCGACGTCGCCGACCGCTACTGGGCCGGTCGCACCGACCGGGCCTTCGCCTTCGGGTCGCTGCACGCGGCGGGAGTCGATCTGCGACTCGGCTCGGACGCCCCGGTCGCCCCGCTCGACCCCTGGCACGCCATCGCCTCGGCCGTCGCGCGCAGCCGGGGAGACCGTGACCCGTGGCACCCGGAGCAGGCGCTGCCGCTCGACGTGGCTCTGGCCGCGAGCGTGCGGCACCCCCTCGCCGTGGGCGCGCCGGCCGACATCGTGGTCACGGACGCCGACCCGTTCGAGCTCGATCGCGACGCCCTGCGGGCCATGCCCGTGGCCGCGACCCTGCTGGGAGGGCGGTTCACCTACGACGCGCTGTGAGGCGCGCCGTCAGATGTCGACCGACAGGCGGGGGCCGATCGATCGAGAGACGCACGGGTGCATCCGGGCCTCTCCCGTCGTGCCCAGTGAATCCCGATGCTCCGGCGACCCCGCGGTCACGCGCAGCACGCAGGAACCGCACACGCCGCGCAGGCACGAGCCGGGCGCGTCGATGCCCGCGCCGCGCAGGGCCTGCAGCATCGACCATTCCGCGGGGACCGCGACCTCGACCTGCGAGCGCTCCGCGACGACCGTGAAGGGCTGATTCGATCCGAAGACGCGCGGCGCGGGTGCGAAGCGCTCCATGTGGAGTTCTGCGCCGGTCGGCAGGGCGTCGCGCAGGTCGTCGAGCGCATCCGCGAACGGCTGCGGCCCGCACGCGTAGACGGCGGTTCCGGCGGGGAGCGATGCGAGCGCGGCGCGCAGGTCGAGTCGCCCCGCGGTGCGGCTGAGGTGGAGTCGCACGCGGTCGCCGTACGCCGCGAGCTCGTCGGCGAAGGCGACGTCCCCGGCGTCACGCGTCAGGTAGACGAGCCGCCAGTCCGCTCCGGTGGCCTCGAGACGGCGTGCCATCGCGAGGAGGGGCGTGATGCCGATGCCGGCGGCGAGCAGCACGTAAGCGGGTGCGGTCTCGAGGGGGAAGAGATTGCGCGGAGGGCGGACCCACACGCGCCGGCCCGTCCGGAGGTGGCTGTGGATGTAATGCGACCCGCCGCGGGAGAGCGGCTCGCGCAGCACGCCGATGCGATACGACGTCGGATCGGCGGGGTCGCCGCAGAGCGAGTACTGACGCTCCTGCCGCGTGATGAGCTGGAGATCGACGTGAGCTCCGGGCTCCCAGACCGGCAGGTCTTCACCGTCGGGATGCGCGAGGTGAACGCTGACGATCGCCGGCGTCTGGTGTCGGATGTCGCTCACGACGAGCGGCATCATGTCGCTGCGGTCGCGCATTCAGTACAGCACCCGGTTGCCGGTGGCGACCGAGAGGTCGATCGCGTCGCCGACATCGGCACCGAGACCCGACATGCTCGCCCAGATCGCGCCCGAGGTCGGCACCTCGGCAGCCAGGTCCTGCATCTCGGCATCCCAGATGCCCCCGCGCAGCAGCGCACGGCCGCAGTGCAGGTACACCTCTTCGGTGCGCACGACGATCGCGAGCTCGGGAACGGAGTGGTCCTGCTCGAGCATCGACAGCAGGTCGGGGTCGTCGGTGATGTACGCCGTCCCGTTGATGCGGAGGGTCTCGCTCATGCCCGGGACGAAGCACAGCAGGCCGATGTGCGGATTCTCGAGCATGTTCCGGAACGAGTCCACCAGGCGATTCCCGAGGCGGTCTGGGATCAGCAGGGTGCGCCGGTCGAGGGCGCGCACGAAGCCCGGGTAGTCCCCGCGGGGCGAGCAGTCGCAGGCTCCGTCGGCGTCGGCGGTGGCGAGGCACAGGAACGGTGAGTGCGCGAGGAAGCGCAGGCAGTTGTCGTCGAGGTGGTCGAGGATCTTGTCGACGGCCGCCTGGCTCGGCTCGCCCAGCTTGGCCCGGATCCCGGCAAGGTCGACCCGCGTGAATTCGGTGGAGAGCATCCTTCGACGATAAGCGACCTGCCGGGGCGTGCAAGGTGCCGGCGGCACAGCGTTACGCCTGCCGATGTGCCCTCGACACAGTCACCGGCGTCACGGTCAGCGACCGGCTCCGAGCAGACGCACCCGGCAGGCCAGCTCGACGGCGAAACGCACGTCGGGGTCGTCGAGATCGAGCTGCAGCACGTCGCGGATGCGCTTGAGGCGATAGCCCACCGCGTTGGGGTGGAGAGTGAGCTCGCGGCCGGCGTTTGCCAGCGAGTTCCGGTGTGCGAGATAGGCGAGCAGCGTCCGCACCGAGGTCGCTGCGCGTTCGGGGCCGAGCGCGTCGAGCGGGGCGAGCACGTCGCCGAGCAGGCTGCGGCTGATGGGCGAGGCGTAGAAGTCGAGCAGTACGCGTCGCAGTCCTGTCACGTCGGTGAGCTCGACGCCGCCCGGGCGACCTGCGGCGACGGCGGAGTCGGCGGCGATGCGCGCCTCGGCGGCGGACTGACGCAGCCCGACGGCACCGAGCTGCGGTGTGCCGAGCCCCAAGGTGTAGGCCCATCCCGCGCCGGCCAGCCGCCGCGCCTGCCGCTGCAGCCGTTCACCGACCTCGCGCAGGCGACGCTGGTGGTCGCCGGCTCCATGCTCCTCGGTGCTGACGAGAAGCATGTCCTCCTGGATGAAGGCGACGTGCCACATCTCCTCCCGGCCCTCCACCAGCTGCAGGGCGAACAGCTCGAGGGCCGGCTCGACACCGCGCGGCGGCCGAGCGTCGGGATCGCCGCTCGCGGTGGGCTTCAGCCAGCCGACGACGTGCGACAGCGGCAACGGGAACCCGAGACGAGCGGCCTGGCCGACGAACGCCTCGACGCGCGACGACTCTGCGAGCACGAGTTCGACGATCAGGTCGGCCCGTGACTGGGTGGGAGCGTACCGATCGCGCAGCTGGCGTTGCGTCGCGCGCGAGACGAGCGAGGCGACGACCGGTCGCGCGACGTCCGCCGCGGGATCGGGGCGGTCGGCGACGATGCGCCCGATGGGCACCTCGCCGACGCAGACGGCGTCATTGTCGCTCCAGAGCGCGGTCGGGTCCTCGGCGAGTGTGAGCGTCACCCCGAGCGCACGGCCGCCGGCGGCGAGGATGGCGTCGACGGACCCGTCGGCCGATGATGCCGCCGCGGTGGCCTGCTCGATCGCGTACGCGGCTCGGGTCATCGCCTCGGACGCCCCGGCGGACAGCATCCGATCGATGGCGACCGCGAGATCCGACGGCTTCGCCCCGGCGGCGGCGAGCACCGGCACGCGCCCGCGTTCGGCGAGGGCCACCGCGGTCTCGGCGAGCGCGAGGTCGAGGGTGAACACGAGACCGGCCAGTCCCCGTGCGCTCGCGCGCCGGAGGGCGACGTCGAGGCGGTAGGGCGCGGGATTCTCGACGCCGGGGATGATCGCGAGGGTTCCGGGCGCGAGCGAGTCGATCGAGTCGAGGCCCGCGATGTCGACCGCTTCGATGGCCGTGCCGGTGGATGGTCCTGCGGCGAGATCCACGCCCAGTCGCTCGCGTTCGGCAAGGAGGTCTCGGACCGTAAACTGTGCCATGAGCACAAGTGTGCACGATTCTCTGGAGTGCCGACACATTGTCGCTGACGGAGACGCTCCCTACTGTCGGAGCATGACCCACCTCTCCACCCGTATCTCGACGCGCGAACGGCTCCGCTCCGTCCGCGCCGAGGACGTCGCCCCACTCGCCGCGGGATGCGCCGTCTTCGGCACCGGTGGCGGCGGGGCGGTCTATACCTCGCAGCTCGCGACCGAACGGGCGCTCGAGGCCGCGGGGCCGGTCGAGCTCGTCACGGTCGACGAGCTCGACGCCGACGACGCTGTCATCATCATGTCGGGTATCGGAGCCCCGACCGTCGGCATCGAGATGCTGTCGTCGACGAACCAGATCGACGCGCTGCTGGCGGGAGCTGAAGCTGCGGCGGGGCGCCGGATCACGACACTGATGGCTGCGGAGATCGGGGGCAGCAACGGTGTCAGCCCCGTGGGATGGGCCGCACGGCTCGGTCTCAAGTTCCTCGATGCCGACGGCATGGGCCGGGCGTTCCCGGAGGCGACCATGATCGCCATGAACGTCGCCGGCGTGCCCTGCGACTTCGCCGTGATGGCCGATGTCGTCGGCAACATCGTCACCATGCGGACGGTCGACCTGGCGTGGCTCGAGCGGCATGCACGAGCGGTCACGGTCGCCAGTGGCGGCCTCTGCCTGGGGGCGCACTACCCGCTGACCGCGGCGACGGCCCGGGGTGCGGTGATCGAGGGCACCGTCAGCGCGGCGATCCGCGTCGGCCGAGCGCTGCTGTCGGCGTCGGACCCGGTACGGGCTGTCGCCGACGAGCTCAACGCCGCCGTCCTGATCGCCGGCAAGGTAATCGACGTCGCCCGTCGAACCGAGGGCGGGTTCGTCCGCGGATCGGTCACGATCGCCGGTGTGGGCGCCGACCGCGGCCGCCTCCAGCGCATCGAGCTGCAGAACGAGAACCTCATCGTCCTTGAGGACGGCGAGGTGCTCGCGACGGTGCCCGACCTCGTCACCATCGTCGACTCCGAGACGGGACACGCCATCTCGACGGAGATGCTGCGGTTCGGGCAGCGCGTCTCGGTGCTCGCCTGGGCGTGCGACCCGATCTGGCGCACCGAGCGGGGCCTCGAGCTCGCCGGACCAGCCGCCTTCGGGTACGACCTGCCCTACGTCCCGTTCGAGGGGGCGCAGCGATGAACGCACCCCGCACCCTCTCGATCGGCGTCGACGTCGGCGGCACGAACACCGATGCCGTCGTGCTCGACGACCGGGGGACCGTTCTCGCCGCGACGAAGCAGCCCACGACGGCGGACGTGACCGGCGGCATCCGGGCGAGCATCGCCGAGGTGCTGGCGCAGCTCGGCGAGCGGCGCGACGACGTCGCCCGCGTCATGCTCGGCACCACGCACGCCACGAACGCCATCGTCAGCCGTCGCGAGCTGGGGCGTGTCGCGATGGTGCGCCTCGGCGCCCCGGCAGCCACCGAGTACCCGCCGCTGAGCGGGTGGCCCGCCGACCTCACGTCGACCGCCCTCGCCGGTACGGCCATGCTCGGGGGCGGCCACATGGTCGACGGCACGCCCATCGCTCCGCTCGACCGCGACGGCATCCTGCGGTTCCTCGACGGGCTCGGCGGATTCGACGCGGTGGCGGTCGCGGGCATCTTCAGTCCGTCGTTCCCCGACCAGGAGCTCGAGGTCGCCGCGCTGATCCGCGAGCACTCCGGTCCCGACGCGCAGGTGTTCCTGAGCCAGGACATCGGCCCGATCGGGCTGCTCGAGCGCGAGAACGCCACGGCGCTGAACGCCGCGCTGCACGGCGTCGCCCGTTCGGTCACCCGGGCGCTCCTGACCGTCGTCGATGAGCAGGGGCTCGACGCCGTCACCTACTTCGCCCAGAACGACGGCACGCTGATGTCGCTCGACTACGCGGCGCAGTATCCGGTGCTGACCATCGGGTCGGGGCCGGCGAACTCCATCCGCGGCGCCGCCTACCTCTCGGGTGCCGACGACGCGATCGTCGTCGATGTCGGCGGCACGACGTCGGACCTCGGCGTGCTCGTCAACGGCTTCCCCCGCGAGTCGACGCTGCCGCGCGAGATCGGCGGCGTGCGCACCAACTTCCGCATGCCCGACATCCTCAGTCTCGGCATCGGCGGGGGCACCGTCGTCGACCCCGCCTCGGGGCGCGTCGGTCCGGCGTCGGTCGGCTATCGCATCGAGCACGAGGGCCTGCTGTTCGGCGGAGCCACCCCGACGCTCACGGATGCCGCAGCCCTCGCGGGGGCCGCGATCGACGGACGCACGCTGCCGTCGCTCCCCGGCGCGACGCGCTCGGCGCTGCGGTCGGCCCTGACACTCGCGCACGAGCGGCTCGAGGAAGCGGTGGAGCGGCTGTCGCTCGGCCGGCTCGATCTGCCGCTGGTGGTCGTCGGCGGGGGAGCGTTCCTCGTCCCGGACGATCTGCCCGGCGCGGGACCGGTCATCCGTCCTGCGCACGGCGGCGTCGCGAACGCGGTCGGCGCCGCGATCTCGCTCGCCGGCGGGCGCGCGGATCAGATGAGCGACGTCGAGGATCGAGACGCCGCCATCGAGGCCGCTTCGCGGGCGGCGATCGCCAAGGCCATCCAGGCCGGCGCCGACCCGTTGCAGGTCACCGTCGTCGATGTCCTCGAGACCCCGGTCTCGTACACCACGCGTCCCACCGTCAAGGTCTCGGTCAAAGCAGCCGGCCCGCTCGCGCACCTCGGGGCCCACGTCCCCGCCGCGACCTGACAGATCCATTCCGTGCACCAGCAACCCGAGGAGTAATCATGCACCGACGCACCACCCTGCCGGCGGTCCTCGCCGGCAGCGCGATCCTGGCCCTCGCCCTCGCCGGCTGCTCTGGCGGCGGGCAGAGCGGCGACGAGCCCGTCTCGGGCGGCGTGTTCCGACACGCCGTCTACCCCGAGGTGGGGAGCATCGAACCGATGACGGCGAACCAGCCGCAGGAGCTGCAGATCCTGACCTACGCGTACGAGGGCCTCATCTACACCGACGGCGAGGGCGTTGAATACCCCTGGCTTGCCGAATCGTGGGAGATCGGCGAAGACGGCCGATCCGTCTCGTTCCAGTTGAAGGACGGCGTGACGTTCCACGACGGCACGCCCTTCGACGGTGCCGTCGCCGCCGCCAACATCAACTACCACGCCGATCCGGCCAATGCGACGGTGCTCGCCGACGTGCTGCCCGCCGGGCTGACGGCGACGGGCGACGGTCTGACCCTCGACGTGACGGCCGACGCGTCCGACCCCTTCCTCGCGAACATCGTCGGCGACATCTTCATGGTCGCTCAGGCCGGCCTCGACGACCCCTCGAGCCTCGAGGCGGGGTCGAACGGCACGGGCCTGTACCGGCTGACGGGCGTCGCGGCCGACAAGTACACGTTCGAGACGCGGGACGACTACACCTGGGGTCCCGACGGCCTCACCTCCGAGACCGCGGGGCTTCCCGACGGCCTGGAGGTGTCGGTCGTCACCGACGAGTCGACACGCGCCAACCTGCTGCTGGCGGGCAGCCTGAACGCCGCCCAGGTGGAGGGTCCCGACGTCGATCGCATCGAGGCCGCCGGCTACGCGTACGCCGGGCGCATCAACCCCATCGGGCAGATGCTCTTCAACGAGCGGCCCGACCGTCCGACGTCGGACCCCCTCGTGCGCGAGGCGCTCGTCCTCAGCTTCAACCACGAGGAGGCGACGGAGGTCGTCACCGGTGGCCGCCCGTACGAGCTGACGTCGTGGATCACCGACGCGCCCTTCACCTGCTTCAACGAGGAGCCGGTCTGGGACCGTCCCTCGTCCGACCCCGACCGCGCGGCCGAGCTGCTCGACGAGGCCGGGTGGACCGCGGGAGCCGACGGCACCCGCTCGAAGGACGGCACCCCTCTCAGCATCAACTTCATCTACGACGCGGCATCGGGCGGTCACGCCTCGGCCGCCGAGCTCGTGGCGGAGGACTGGGACGAGCTCGGCATCGCGACGAACCTCATCGCGATGGACGGTGCGGCCTGGTCGGAGTACCTCTATGAGACCTTCGACTACGACACCGGGTGGATCCAGATCGGCGTCGGCAGCCCGGTCACGCAGGACCTGTTCTACGGCGGCGCGTTCCCCGAGAACGGCGGACTGAACTTCATGGGCGTCGACGATCCCGAGTACAACGCCTTCGCCGACCAGGCCCGGGCGGCGGCGAGCCCGGAGGCGGCGTGCGAGTCGTGGAACCAGGCCGAGAAGGTCGTGGTCGAGAACTTCCACACGTTCTTGATGGCCGGCACCGAGGCACCGACCTTCATGAACGGCGCGACCTTCGAGATCACCGACTACATCCAGCCCGTCACGATCCGCATGACCGAGTGAGGGATCGGCGATGACCACGACAGCCCACCGGCCGGAGGCGACCGCAACGGCCTCCGCACGGCGGATGCCGCGGGGACCGCGCCTCTCACCGCGCGCCGACTTCGCGCTCCGGCGCACCGGCCGCCTGGTCGTGAGCCTGGCTGTCGTGGTCCTCGCTGCCTTCTTCCTCGTCCACCTCGTGCCGGGCGACCCGGTGCGGGCGGCGCTCGGCCCGACAGCCCCGGCGGCCCTCGTCGAGCGGACCCGCGCAGCGCTCGGACTCGACCTGCCACTGATCCAGCAGCTGGGAGATCACCTCGCTCGTCTCGCACGGGGAGATCTCGGCACCTCGATCCAGACGGGCCTCTCGGTCGCCGACACGATCGCCGCCCGGTTCCCGACCACCCTGACCCTCGCGGCCCTCGGCTTCGCCGTCGCCGTCGTCGGCGCCGTACCGATCGGGATGGGCGCGGCGCTGCTCGCGCGCTCCGGTCGCGGTCGCGCGGCGAACAGCGGGATCGCGGGGCTCCTCGGCGTCCTCATCGCCGTCCCCGACTTCGTCCTCTCGGTCGGTCTCATCGCCGCTTTCAGCATGGGCATCGCGCTGTTCCCGCCCGCCGGGTGGGGCGACCCCGCCCACGTCGTCCTGCCCGTCCTCGCGCTCGCGCTCGGCCCGATGGCGTACCTCGCCCGGATCGTGCAGGTCGAGATGATCCGTGTGCTGGACTCGACCTACATGGCCACGGCGCGGGCCAAGCGCCTGCCGCAGCGCGTCGTGCTGCTGCGACACGCCCTGCCGAACATCGTCACGTCGACCCTGACGGTCGGCGGCCTGCTGCTGTCGGGCCTCGTCGCGGGCACGGTCATCATCGAGACCGTGTTCGCCGTTCCGGGGGCGGGCAACACGCTCATCTCCGCCGTGGGCACGAAGGACTACCCGATGATCCAGGGCATGGTGCTCGTCTACGCCGGTCTCGTGCTCGCCGTGAACCTGGTCGTCGACCTCATCCTCATCACCATCGACCCCCGCACGACGATCGCAGAAGGGTGAGTGCGCCACGATGACGAACACCGTCCCCGGAGGAATCGACCTCGACGCCGTCCCCGTGACCGCGCCCCGGCGTCGACGCCGTTCGCGCTGGGTCAGCGGCACCGGACTGGCCGCGATCATCGGCTCGACCCTGCTGCTGGTGATCGCCGTCATCGGCCCCGACGTGTGGACAGAGCCCGCGACGGCTCGCAACATCGCGGAACGCTGGGCCACAGCCGGCCCCGAGCATCTCTTCGGCACCGACGACATCGGTCGCGACATCTTCGCCCGCGTCATGGTCGCGACCCGTCTGTCGCTGCTCCTGACCGCGGGAGCGACCGCGATCCTCATCGGCGGCGGCCTCGTCATCGGGCTCACCGCCGCCATCCTGCCCCGACGGGCGCGACGCGGACTGATCTGGGTGATGGACATCCTGCTGGCCTTCCCCTGGCTGCTGCTGGTGCTCTTCTTCTCCGTGATCTGGAACGTCTCGGCCGTCGGCGCGATGCTCGCGATCGGGCTCGCCGGCATCCCGAGCATCACCCGTCTCGTCTACAACATGGCCTCATCGGTGAGCGACCAGGATTACGTGCGCGCGGCGCGCGTCATCGGGGTCGGGCCGCTGGGGGTGATGGTCCGGCACATCCTGCCGAACATCGCCAATCCGCTGCTCGTCCAGTCGGCGGCGGCCGCGAGCACGACGCTCCTCTCGTTCGCCGGGCTGTCGTTCCTCGGGCTCGGCGTGCAGCCGCCCGAGTACGACTGGGGTCGGCTGCTCGACGAGGGGCTCGCGCACCTCTACACGAACCCGATGGCTGCCATCGGCCCGGGGATCGCGGTCGTCTTCGCGGCGCTCGTCTTCACGATGATCGCCGAGACGGTCGGGGAGCAGCCGGGACAGGGATTGCGTGCGTTCGCCAAGGCCTCGCGGACGGCCGCGCTCGGACGACGGGACGCTCGTCGGACGGGCGGCTCCGCGGATCGGTCGGCGACGACGCCCCGGTCGACCGAGCGGACGGTGGGCGTGCTGGCCGAGGTACGGGACCTGCGGGTCGCGTTCCCCGACGGGGACGGCGGCATGATCGAGCGCGTGCACGGCGTCAGCCTGCGCATCATGCCGGGCGAGATCGTCGGGATCGTCGGTGAGTCGGGCTCGGGGAAGTCCTTGACGGCCATGGCGCTCGCCGGTCTCCTCGAACGCCCCGCCGTGATCACGTCGAAGCGGCGCGTCTTCGACGGCATCGACCTCGATGGCCGGCTCGGCGCGTCCGAGCGACGCCGCCTCGGTGTGGAGATCGGCGTCGTGTTCCAGGACCCCCTGACCTCGCTCAACCCGGCCCTGACGATCGGCCGGCAGCTGACCGAGGTGCCGCGTCACCACCTCGGTCTGGGCCGCACGGCGGCGCGTCGGCGCGCTGTCGACGGGCTCGAAGCGGTCGGCATCCCCGACGCGGCGGGCCGCCTGCGAGATTATCCGCACCAGTTCTCGGGCGGCATGCGTCAGCGCGCCATGATCGGCATGGCTCTGACCGGCACGCCCCGGCTCATCGTCGCGGACGAGCCGACGACCGCGCTCGATGTGACCGTGCAGCGGCAGGTGCTCGCCGTGCTGCGGCGTGCACAGCGCGCGACGGGTGCGGGCATCGTCTTCATCTCGCACGACATCGCGCTGGTATCGGGCTTCTGCGACCGCGTCGTGGTCATGAGGGACGGGGCGATCGTCGAAGAGCTGCCGGCGGCGCGCATCCGGGAGGACGCACGCCACCCGTACACGAAGGGGCTCATCGCCTGCCTCCCTGACATGCGCACCGATCGCACCCAGCCGTTGCCGGTCATCGGTGTCGCGGTCGATGCTCCGGACGGTACGGCGATCGCGGATGATCCGGCCGACGGCGCGCTCTCACCCGTGGAGGTGGCGCGATGAGCGCTCTGCAGATCTCGGATCTCGTCGTGCGGTACGGGCACCGCGAGGTGGTCTCCGGCGTTTCGCTCGACGTACCGGCGGGACGCACCCTCGGACTGGTGGGCGAGTCGGGGTCGGGCAAGTCGACGGTGGCGAACGCCGTCGTCGGGCTGGCGGCCGTGCATTCCGGCGAGATCCGCGTGCACGGCACGAGCGCGCTCGGGCGCGGCGCGGCGGCGCGTGCGGCGCGACGGCGCCTGCAGCTCGTGTTCCAGGATCCGTTCTCGGCGCTCGACCCGCGGATGTCCGTGGGCGATTCGATCGCCGAGGGGCTCATCGCGAGCCCGCGCTCGTTCACCCGCGCCGAGCGTCGCGTGCGTGTGGCCGAGGTGCTCCGCCAGGTCGAACTCGATCCCGCCCGGGCCGACGAGCTGCCGCGAGCGTTCTCGGGCGGGCAGCGCCAGCGGATCACGATCGCGCGCGCCCTCGCGAGCGATCCCGACATCCTCATCGCCGACGAGGTGACCTCGGCACTCGATGTGTCGGTGCAGGGGTCGATCCTCAATCTGCTGCGCGACCTCCAGCAGCGGCTCGACCTGTCGATCCTCTTCATCTCGCACAACCTCGCGGTCGTCCGGTACATCAGCGACGAGATCTGCGTCATGCGCGCCGGGCGGATCGTCGAGGCGGGGCCGACGGAGCAGCTCCTTTCGAACCCGGCCGCCGCTTATACGCGCGAGCTGCTCGAGGCCGTTCCCGTCCTGGGCCGCCGGATGGAGTTCAGCGAGTGAGCCCCACGTGATCCACGCGCCCTCCGATCTGCTCCCGGCGCTTATCGCGCTCCGGCGCACCCTGCACGCAGAGGCCGAGGTCGGCCTCGTGCTGCCGCGCACCCAGCAGCGGATCGTCGAGGCGCTCGACGGGCTCGGCCTCGAGATCTCGACCGGCCGGCAGCTGACCTCGGTGACAGCGGTCCTCCGAGGTGGCGAGCCGGGCCCGGTCGTGCTGCTGCGCGCCGACATGGATGCGCTGCCCGTCGTCGAGACGACCAGGCTGCCCTTCGCGTCGCCCGACGTCGCGATGCACGCGTGCGGACACGACCTGCACATGGCGGGACTCGTCGGTGCGGCACGGCTGCTGGCCGCACGGCGGGAGGAGCTGGCCGGCACCGTCGTCTTCATGTTCCAGCCCGGCGAAGAGGGATACGCGGGCGGCCGCATGATGCTCGACGAGGGCGTGCTGGATGCCGCGGGGGAGCGCCCGGTCGCGGCGTACGCGGTCCACGTGGACTGCACGACCGCGGGCGGGACCGCCGTGACCCGGGCGGGCGCGATCATGGCGAGTGCCAGCGGGATGCGCATCCGGGTGACCGGCACTGGGGGACACGCCGCCTGGCCCGAGCACGCCGTCGACCCGATGCCGGTCGCCGCCGAGATCGTGCTGGCGATCCAGTCGTTCGTCGCCCGCCGCATCCCCGTGTCGGATCCCGCGGTCGTCTCGGTGACGCGCATCTCGTCGGACTCCGCGGCCGGCAACGTGCTGTCGGCGACCGTCGATATGGAGGCGAATGTGCGCTCGCTGTCGCGCGAGACGCTGCAGCTGATGCGCACCGAGCTGCCGCGCCTCGTCACCGCGATCGGCGAGGCGCACGGGTGCGTCGTCGACGCCGAGTTCATCGACTCCTATCCCGTCACCGTGAACGACCCGGGGGAGACCGACGAGGTGTTCGCGCTGCTCGACGAGGTCTACGGACCGGCCAACGTCGTGCGACTCCCGCATCCGTCGATGGCGTCGGAGGACTTCGCGTACGTTCTCGAGGAGATTCCGGGAACCCTGCTGTTCCTCGGCGTCCGGCCCGCGGAGACCCCCGCGGCGCGGGCGCCCGGCATGCACTCCGCGACCGCCGTGTTCGACGACGGTCGTCTCGACACGCACGCCGTCGTGCTCGCCGAGCTCGCGTGGCGGCGGCTCCTTCGGGCCTGACACGATCGTCACCCCGCCCGGACGGACGGGTTGGACGGCCGCTCCGGTCACCTCGTCGAGCCGCGCCGTCACCTCGTCGAGCGCGTCTCCGAGGCGACGGTGAGATCACACCTGAGCAACATGCTGACGAGTGATCCCCCCGGGGCGCGAATGGTGGTCTGTCCGGCGTCGTCGCCCGGCTTTCGAGTGTCGGGGGATGCGGGCCTGTGGAGAACGGCCGCGGCTCGCCGGCGAGCGCGGGCAGGATGCTGCGGGTGAGCACGACCGTCCCCGCCCCGTCCACCGTCTTCTCCGCCGACTCGGCTGCGGTCGCGCTCGGTTCTCCGGCGCTGACGGCCATTGCGACGCGGGTCCGCGACCGGTTGCGGTCGGAGGGCGTCGACCCGGCCCGACGGCCTGACGAGGCCGAACGTGTTGCGGTCGCAGAGGTGCGACGGCACAACGACGTCGCCCTGGCGCGGGGGCTGACACCCTTCGACGACGAGCCGGCCGCGGTGCGCGGGGTGCTCGCGACCGTCGCCGGCTACGGCCCGTTGCAGGCCCTGCTCGACGACCCGCGGGTCGAGGAGCTGTGGATCAACGCCCCCGACCGCGTCTTCGTGGCGCGTGACGGTCGCAGCGAACGCGTGGCGCTGATGCTGACCGGTGCCGAGGTGCGCGACCTCGTCGAGCGGATGCTGCACGCGAGCGGCCGCCGCGTCGACCTGAGCCAGCCCTTCGTCGACGCCTCGCTCCCCGACGGCTCGCGCCTGCACGTCGTGATCCCCGACATCACGCGGCACTGGGCGGTGAACGTCCGCAAGTTCCTGCGGACGTTCCGCACCCTCGACGACCTCGTGGCCGCCGGTGCCGTCTCTGCGGAAGGGGCGACCGTGCTGCGGACCGCCGTCACCGGCGGGCGGAACATCGTCGTCTCGGGTGCGACGCACGCCGGGAAGACCACGATGCTCGGTGCCCTGATCGCCGCCGGTCGGCCGGAGCATCGCGTGATCACGGTCGAGGAGACGTTCGAGCTCGCCGTCGATCTGCCCGACGTCGTGGCGCTGCAGGCCCGCCAGCCGAGTCTCGAGGGCGGGGGCGAGGTGTCGCTCCGCCGTCTCGTCACCGAGGCGCTGCGGATGCGGCCCGACCGCCTCGTCGTCGGAGAGGTGCGCGGCGCGGAGGCTCTCGACCTCCTGCTGGCGCTGAACACCGGTGTGCCGGCCGCGGCGACGGTGCACGCCAACTCGGCCGCGGACGCGCTCCGCAAGCTGGTGGCGCTGCCGCTGCTGGCGGGGCGCAACATCGACGTCGACTTCGTCCGCGACGCGCTCGCGGCCTCGGTCGATCTCGTCGTGCACTGCGAGATGCTCCCGTCGGGCCGGCGCCGCGTCGCCGAGATCGTCTCGCCGACCGGCGCTGTGACCGACGGGGTCGTCCGCACCCGATCGATCTACCGGGCGTCGGCGTGACGCTCGTCTGGGGCGGGACGCTCGGGACCGGACTCGTCCTCATCGCCGCGCATTGGCTGTGGCCGGCCACGGCGCCGCGCCGCCCGCGACCGTACGCGGCCAGACGCGCGAGACGGCTGCTCGAGGAAGCCGGGCTCGCGCACGCTCCTGCCTCGGGTGTCGTGGCCGCGACGCTCGGGACGGGGATCGTGGGGGCGGCGGTCGCCTGGCTCGTGACGGCGCTGCCGGTGGTGGCGCTGCTGGCGGGAACGGCGGGGATGCTGACTCCCGTGTCGGTGCTGCGTGCGCGCGCCCGGCGACTGCGGCGTGCGCGCCGCGCGCTGTGGCCCGATGTCTGCGACCTCCTCATCGCGTCCGTCCGCGCCGGGATGCCCCTGGGCGAAGCGATCGCCTCCCTCGACGAGGCGGGTCCGCCGCCGTTGCGTCCCGCGTTCCGCGCCTTCGCGCATGACCTCTCCGCGTCGGGCCACTTCGACTCCAGTGCGGCCCGGCTGCAGACGATGCTCGCCGACCCGGTCGCCGACCGTATCGTCGAGACACTGCGGATGGCGCGTCAGGTCGGCGGCACGGAGCTCGTGCCCGTGCTTCGTGCGCTGTCCGCCTCGGTGCGCGCCGATGCCGCCCTGCGAGCCGAGGTCGAGGCGCGGCAGTCCTGGACCCGCGGTGCGGCGGTGCTGGGTCTCGTCGCGCCCTGGGTCGTCCTGACCCTGCTCGCCCTGAGGCCGGAGGGGGCGCGTGCCTACGCGAGCGCGGAGGGAGGCGTTCTCATCCTCGCCGGGGCGGCCGTCTCCTTCGTCGCGTACCGGATCATGCTCCATGTCGGTCGCCTCGCCGAGCCGCGCCGGTGGACGCGATGAGCGCGGTCTCCGATCTGGCTTCGGCGGTGCTGCTCGGCATCTGCCTCGCCGGCGGGCTGGTCGTGATGGCGTCCGCCGTCCCCCGGTGGACCGCTCCGCCCCTGGAACGCCGCATCGCTCCGTATCTGCGGGATGTCGCAGACCCCCTCGGGCTGACCCCGCTGCGTCCGGCCCTCCGGGTTCCGGTGCGGGGTCGGCGGGCATGGGCGGACTGGCTGGAGCGCGCCTCGGACTCGGCGGCGCTCGGAGGCCTGATCGTCCGTGCGGGCTGGACGATGACCCCTGCCGCTTTCCGCGCCCGACAGGTACTCGCGGGCATCGCCGGCCTCGTCGTGGGTGTGGTACTCGCCGTCGCCGGGTCGGTCGCCAGCGCGACGAGTCCCGCGGTCGCGCTCGTCCCCGGCGTGAGCGCTGCCGGGGGAGTCGTCCTCGCCCACCTGACGCTGGTCCGTGCCGCCGATCGGCGCATGCGTCGCATCCGCGAGGAGGTGCCGACCGTGCTGGAATTCCTCGCTCTCTGCCTGTCGGCCGGCGAGAGCCTGACCGACGCGCTCCGCCGGGTCGGCGACGTGGGCGCGGGTGAGCTCACCGCGCACCTCCGCGCCGCCGTGCTTGCGGCAGGCACCGGGTCGTCGCTGGCCGATGCGCTGCGCGACATGGCCCGTTCGCTCGGCGTCGGCAGCATCGACCGCGCGGTCGATCACCTCGTGAGCGCGATCGAGCGCGGTGCGCCGCTGGCTCAGGTGCTGCAGTCGCAGGCTGCCGACGCGCGTGAGGACGCCAAACGTGTGCTCATCGAGCAGGCCGGACGCAAAGAGATCCTCATGCTGCTGCCGCTGGTGTTCCTGGTGCTGCCGCTGTCGGTGCTCTTCGCGGTGTTCCCCGGGATCGTGATGCTGCGACTCGGCGTGTAGGGCCGGTTCGAGGATGCACGAGAGCATGCGACCCGCGCGGGGCGCAGAAAGGAAGAGACGATGAAGAAGATCACGGCCGGCCTGTGCCGCAGGCTCGACGATCTGACCGACGACGAACGGGGCGATGTTCCCGGCTGGGTGCTCGTGACCCTGATGACGGCGGGGCTCGTCGTCGTCATCTGGGCGCTCGCGGGGCCCGCGCTGTCGAACCTGTTCGAGCAGGCGATCGCCCGCGTGTCGGGGTTCTGACATGACCCTGGGAGCGGATGAGGGCGGGTCGAGCCCAGCGGAGTTCGTGATGGTCGGTGCCCTCCTCACCCTCCTCACGTTCGCGGTCGTCCAACTCGGGTTGGCGGTGTACGTGCGGGGCCTCGCGCACGACGCGGCGCTCGAAGGCGCCTACTATGCGGCCCTCGCGGACGTCACCGACGCCGAGGGTGCCGAGCGGGCGCGCGCGGTCGTGGCGGGCACCGTCGGCGCGGGTTTCGTCACGGCGACAGAGGCGCAGCGGAGCTCGTCGCGCGGCTATCCCGCGGTGGAGGTCACGCTCCGGCTCACGCTGCCGCTCGTCGGTCTCCTCGGCGTTTCGGACGGCTGGGAGGTGACGGCGCATGCACCCGCGGACGACGTCGAGTGAGCGCGGGGCGCCCGGCATCCCGCGCGCCCGCGAGTGCGACGAGGGCTCCGCATCGCTCGAGTTCCTCACCGCAGGCATGATCCTGCTGGTCCCGATCGTGTACCTCGTCATCGCGCTCGCTGTCGTCCAGTCGTCCGCCCTCGGAGCCCAGGCCGCCGCGCGTCATGTCGCTCGCACGATCGCCACGGCGACGGATGCGACGGCCGCAGATGCGGGCGCGCGGACGGTGCTGGCCGCCATCGCCGAGGAGTACGGGATGGACGCGGCATCCCTCTCCGTCGCGGTCGAATGCCGGGGGACCGGCGCGTGCCCGCGGCCGAGCGCGGTCGTCACCGTCACCGTGCGCGGCGAGGCCTCGCTGCCGCTGATACCGCCTGTCCTGGGGCTCGAGAGCCTCGCGACGGTCCCCATCGAGGCGAGCGCCGTGCAGCGGATGTCGCGCACGTGGGGTTCATCGTGAGAGGGAGCCCGTCGTGACACGACACCGCACCCTGGGGGACGAGGGCAGCGTCCTGCCGCTGACCGTCGGGTATGCCCTCCTCGCGGTGGTCCTGGTGCTGGTCGCGGCCGACGCGATCAGCCTCGCTCTCGCGCATAAGCGCGCCGACACCGTCGCCGATGCGGCGGCGCTGGCGGCATCCGACGGGTTCGTCCTCGACGTCGACGGCGGTGGCGCGCATGCCCGCCTCGATCCCGCCACCCTCGCCGAGCTGGCCGCAGAGGTCGTGGCGGCATCCGGCGAGGTCACGCTGATCGCAGCGGACACCCCCGACGGTCTGTCGGCGCGCGTCACCGTCGCGACGATCTGGCGCCCGCCCATCTCCTCGCTGTTCGTGCCCGACGGGGTGCGGCTCGAGTCCTCGGCCACGAGTCGCGTCGTCCTGCGCTGAGCTGAGCGGTCAACCCGTTCGCCCCACGTCGGCGGGGTTCAGAGGTCGAGGCGGTGCGGGATCGCCCCGTCGCCCTCGCGGTACGGGACGAAGCCCATCGCCGCGTAATAGGCGAGGCCGGGGCCGTTGTCGGCGCCGATGGTCGCGTCGATGTGGTGCAGGTCCGCTGCCCGCGCCGCGGCGAGCGTGATGGCGAAGATCCGGCGGCCGATCCCGCTCCGGCCGGCGTCCGGGCGGATGTGGGTGCCGATGATGCCCCAGCCGACCGCCACGCCGTAAGGGTTTCCGGGCCACGCCCGTTTGAGCGACTGGAAGCCGATCACCTCACCGTCGCGGAGCGCGACGGTGCACGCGATCTCGCCGGCGGAGTCCAGATAGCGCTCCCGCATCAGCCCGGCATCGACCGGCGTCGCGCGCAGCCCGGCTCGATGGATCGCGTTCTGAACCTCGGCCATCGCCTCTGCATCCGTTGCCTCCGCCGGCCGAAATGAGATCATCCGCCCATCCTCCCACCACCTGCTCCGGGTCGGACCGGGCCGATGGGCGGCCGGAAGGTCCATGCTGCGCCGGAAACCGCTCAACCTCCTTCCCGTCCGGAATCCCTCTGGATAGGCTCAGGGGACCGGCGATGCGTGGAGGGGGAGCCCACTCATGACCCAGCAACTCGATACGGACGACGACGCCGTCGCGCGCCTCGGCCTGATGGACAGTGCGCCCGAGGAACGTTTCGATCGCATCACCCGCCTCGCGCGGGAGATGTTCGACGTCGACTTCGCGGTCGTGAACGTCGTCACCTCCGAGACGGTGTTCACCAAGTCGCAGCCGCCCGGGTCGGATTTCCGGCACACGCCGATCGAGGACTCGTTCTGCGGCGAAGCGGTCAAGCGGCCCGCCGTGCTCGAAGTGCCCGACGGGCGCGCCGACCCGCGCTTCGCCGATCGGGCGATCGTCGCGGAGCACGGCATCCGCTTCTACGCCGGGTTCCCGATCCACACCGACGCCGGCGAGACCGTCGGCACCCTGTGCCTGCTCGACACGTCGCCGCGCGAGCTCAGCGACTCCGACCGCGATGCGTTCGAGCGCTTCGGCCTGTGGGCCCAGGCCGAGATGCGTCTCGACGACCCCGCTCTGACGCCCCCCGACGCCGCCGCGGACGACGGGGTGTCTCCGGTCGCCCGCGCCGACCGCCTCGCCGCGGGCGAGGTGCGCCTCGCGTCCCTCGCGATCCCGCACGGGAGAGTGAGCGGCGATCGGAGCAGCTGGCAGCAGCTCGGCGACCGCATCGTCGTGACCCTCGCCGACGTGATGGGCAAGGGCGAGGAGGCGGGCGGCTTCGCCGAGGAGCTCATCGGGGCGTTGCAGCAGCGCTCGCACCTGGCCCCGGTCGAGGCGATGCTCTCGGTTGAGGATTACGCACGTCACGACGCACGGTACCGCGAGACGTTCGCGACGCTCTTCCACGCCGACATCGACACCCGGAGCGGCCAGGTGTCGTACGTCGACGCGGGCCACGGGCTCACCCTGCTGCTGCGCGCCGACGGCACGAGCGAACGACTGAGTTCGCGCAACCTGCCGCTGGGGCTTCGCCCTGCGGACGCGGAGTGGGAGGCGGGGGAGACGAGCGTCACGCACGGCGACCTCATCATCTCGGTCTCCGACGGCGCGCTCGACGCCTACGACTCCACGCTCGACAGCCTCCGCCTCATCGGCGAAGACCTGCGGCGCGCCTCCGAACCCGACGCGTTCTTCGACGAGCTGTCGATCCGTGTCTCCGAGCACGTCGTCGACGACGACGTGACGGCGGTCGTCATCTCGGTGCGGTGAACCTCACCGGGGGATAACCGAGAACAGGAACCGCTTGCGCACCATGAAGTAGATCGCCGCGATCACCGCGGTGTGGACGAGCGTGCCCTGCCAGAAGCTCTGCCGATCGAGGCCGGGGATGTTCGCCACCGCGAGCACGAAGAAGACGTGCACGATGAAGACGTACAGGCTCGCCTGTCCGAGCGGGATCCACAGCCAGCCCATGACCGCGTTGATCGGCTTCCATGCGACCGTCAGCACGGCGTAGCTGCTCGCCATGACGAGGACCAGGTCGAGCAGACGGCCCCAGTGCAGGTCGATGCGGGGATAGCCGGAGTCGTACAGCATCCGGTAGAGGTCCGCCGGGAACGGCGCCGGCTCGAAGCCGAAGCTGTCGCCGGCCCACAGATAGACCAGGAATCCGGCGTAACCCACGACGAACACTCCCACGAGGATCTTCCCCGGCGTCGAGGTGAGGGCCCGGATGATCTGCCGTCGGTAGTAGCCGATGACGAGGCCGTGCGTGAACAGCACCTGCCAGGCGAGCAGTGGGAACACGGCGTTGAACTGCGACGGCAGCGGGGCGAGATCGGGCCGGACGATGTGCAGGGCGTAGAGTCCCCAGCTGCCCAGCAGCACGACCCACCACATCCGACGGCGGATGAGCCACATGAGGGCGGGGTACGCGAGGCTCAGCACGACGAACAGGCCCATGATGTTGAACGGCCAGGGGCCCATCTCGAGCAGCAGCAGCTGGCGCACCGCGTACCAGGGTGGCGGGTAGTCGAGCAGGCGGTCGGCGTTGGGATAGAGGTCGTAGACACGCCCGGTCGTCGTCGTGCCGTCCTCGCCCGTGCCGCGGTCGGTGAACGTCATGATGGCGGATGCGTCGACGAAGGGCACGAAGCTGACCGCGAAGATCAGCAGGATGACCGCGAGCGCGACGAGGTATTGCTTGCGCGCGCGCCCCCATGCGGCCACGGCGGCGGCCCATTCGCCTCCGCGTTTGATCGCAGCGGGGAAGACCATGCCGAGCACGATGCCACTGAGGACGACGAAGAGCTCGGCGCCCGTGATCGCGCCGATCACGTTGAGCGAGGCGAGCGAGTACGGGCTCAGCACCTCGATGTGCGTCACCACGACCACGATGATGACGAAGCCGCGGACCATGTCGATGCGCAGATCGCGGGTCGCGGAGTCGTCGGGGTACCGCCACGACGGCAGCAGCCGACCGACGAGGCCAGAGATCACGAAGGCGACGGCGAGGACGGCCGCGGTGCCCGTGATCCAGTTCATCTCGTCGTTGCCCTGCCGCACCTGCACCGTGCTGGCCGCGCCCTGCTCCGCCGTGATCACCGCGGTGATCGGGCTCCACTGCACCTCGCCGAGTGCGCTCAGATCGTCGCGGAGCGCATCGGCGAGCTCATCCGAACCGGTGGCGCGCCAGTCGACCTCCTGCGAGCCGGCCTCCGCCTCTTCGCGAACGGTCTCGAGCCAGGTGATGGCCGTGATGCGGGGGTGGCTCGGCAGCGACGCGAACACCTGGCGCCACCACCCCTGCTTGACGGCGAGTTCGTCGTCGCCGGGCAGCGAGAAGTCGTACAGGGCACCCGTGTCGAGCAGCAGGTCGCGATTCTCGCCGAGCGCGAAGCGGTCGTAGAACGTCGACGTCTGGGGCACCGTGTAGCCCCAGCGCTCGTCGAGGCGCGCGGCGACCTCGCCGTCGTCGGGTGCGCTGTTGGTCTCGAGCGGGACGTCGCGTCCCGCGGCGGCACCCGCCTCGCCCTTGCCGAAGTAGAACATCGTCAGCCCCACCCGGTCCACGGCGTCGGGGTCGGGGTAGTAGGGGCCGTAGGGATCGTCGGACTCGGTCAGCAGACCGTCGCCGTCGGTGTCGAGCGCCCGGAGGTCGGCGGCCGTGAGGTCTTCGAGACGTCCGTCGGCGCGCTCGAACGGATAGCCCGCACCGTAGGAGGGCGCCCAGACCATCTCGGCGCCCGAGCCGCCGGCATGGACGGCGTCGGCGACGGTCTCGAACGCGCGCACGAACTCGCGGGGCTGTTGGCCCCAGGTCGTCCACGACCCGTTCATCTCCGGCGCGAAGCGGACGAGATGGTGTGTGCCGTAGTCGTCGTGCATCCGGTCGAGCATGGCGGTGAAGGCGGCGGCGTCGTCGCCCGTGAGGTCGGCCAGTGCGACCCGCGGTTCCATGCTGAGCACCAGCACGGCGCCCTGTGCCGATGCCGCGGTCGCCGCTCGCGACCAGTCCTGGCGGGCGCGGTCGTCGAGGGGATACGAGAGGCGGACGGCGTAGGTCGCGGCGGTCTCGCCGAGGCGGTCGGCGTACCCGTCGGGACCGTCCGAACCCCAGTCGAGCTCGGGGCCGAACCACAGGCCGTCCTGCAGTGCGGCGCCGTCGGAGATCCCGGTCGCGGCCGCGGGCTCCGCGGCGGTGCCCGGGGGCGTCGAGGCTGCCGCGGCGGGTGCCGCGAGCAGCGCGGCCGCCGCGGCGAGCGCGAGCGCCGCCAGCGTCCGGCCGACTCGGGTTCTTATTCGCGGCGGCACTCGAGACTCCAGATGTTCCGTCCGTTCTCGTAGCGGTAGTCCAGCGTGTCGACGCTCGCGAGGGCGAGGGCGAGCCCGCGCCCGTTCTCGGAGTCCTCGTCGGCCATCGTCACGGCGCTCAAGTCGAGCTCGGCGGGCTGGGCATCGTCCTGGAAGGTCGCGCGGAGGCGGCCGGCGTCACCGTGCAGGTCGAGGGTGAAGTGTCGTCCGGCCACACCCTCCGCCGCCACGGAGTGCTCGACGATGTTCCCGGCGATCTCGACGACGGCGGTCTCGAAGGCGAAGCGCGTGCGCGGCTCGACGTCGCCCAGCTCGTCCCACCACGACGCGAGCAGGTCGTACACGGCCTCGACGCTCTCGAGCGAGACCGGCGCGACGAGCGAGCGGGTGACGGTGTCAGCCATCGAGCGCCTCCTGCACGCTCGCCCGCGGACGCAGGACACGGTCGAGGTTCGTGAGACCGAGGACCATGGTCACCTGCTCGCTCGGAGCCGCGAGCCGCAGGTCGCCGCCGCTCTGGCGGGCCGTCTTCAAGCAGGCGACGAGCGCGCCGAGGCCGGATGAGTCGATGAAGGACACGTCCGACAGGTCGACGATGACGGGATTCCCGCTGGCCGCGGCGATCTCCTCCGTCACCTTCTCTCGGAAAGGTCGCGCGGAGACCATGGTCAGGCGCCCGTGGGGGCGCACGACTCGGCCGTTCTCGCGCACGTCGATATCGAGGTCCAGCATGGGTCAGGTCTCCTTCAGTTCCAGGTGGGGCGGCGGGGAGTAGAGCACGGCGCGCAGGATGATGCTGAAGACCATGAGGTCGTAGATCACCCAGACGATGTTCACGAGCGGGGCGATGCCCTCGGCCTGCCCGACGGCGTATCGGATCGCGACCGCGACGAGCGAGAGGACGAGCGCGCCCATCGCGATGAGCTGCGGCTTCACGAGGTCCCAGCGCGGCCGGCCTTCGGCCGCGCGCGTCTTCGGGGTGACCGAGAAACCGAGGGCTCGACCGCGGTAGACGTTCGTGAACGCGGTCGTGACGGACTGGATCCAGACGGGGAAGAGCGCAAGCGAGTACTGCGCGCCGCGCCAAGTCGGCCGGCCGTTCGCCACCACGAGGAAGAGCAGCTGATTGAGCAGGAAGAACGGGATGAACCGCGCGAAGAAGTCGACGCTCCACGCCTGCACCGGCATGACGCCGAACGACAGGTAGAGCACCGGCGCCGCGATGTAGACGAGGCCGGCGAAGCCCGCCAGGTAACTCCACATCGTGCCGAAGTACATGATCCGCTGTCCCCAGCTGAGGCCGCGCTGCACCAGCGGGTTCTCGCGGAACATCACCTGCATCGTGCCCTGCGCCCACCGCAGCCGCTGCGTCAGCATCGTCGGCAGGTCTTCCGGGGCGAGCCCCTCGGCGAGGACCTCGTCGTGGTAGACCGACCGCCAGCCGAGGCCGTGCAGCCGCATGGACGTCGCCATGTCCTCGGTGACGGAGATGGTGGCCAGCGGCATGATCGCCTGCGCCTCCTCGTCGCGTCCGACGTCGAAGGCTGCGACCAGCATGCTGATCGACTCGAGTGCGGCGAGAGGTGAGAGGCTGCGATCCCCGAGCGCGTCGAGCGTCACCTCGTCGATGACCGCGAGCGCCTCGGCGTCGGCGGTGAGCTCTGCGAGCGCGCGCAGCTCGTCCTGCAGCCCGGACACGTCCTGGTCGCTCAGCTCGCGGCGCACCCGGTCGATACGGACCTGGAAGGAGTACGTGACGTCGGCGAGCGCGTCTCCCCGCGCGATCTCGACCTTGACCTGGTCGAGGGCCCGGCCGACGGTGTCGAGCGCCGCTGCGATGCGGGGGTCGGCGCCGTGGTCGCGACGCGCTCGTGCGAGCACGCGACGCGACGATCGCACGCCGCGGTTCACCGCGAGCGTCACCTCGTCGACGTAGCGCGAGACGCCGAGCTGCATGAGCGCCTCGCGGCGCAGGATGGCGTTGGAGCCGCAGAAGAATGCGGCGTTCCAGCCGTCCTTCGACTGCTGGATCGGCCCGTAGAAGAGCGGCGCCTGGCTGCCCAGCGGGTCGCTCGGCGGCACGTTGACGAACCACTGCGGTGTCTGGACGAGCGCTACCCGGTCGTCCATGAACCAGCCCAGGGTGCGATCGAGGATGTGGGGTGCGGGCACCTGGTCGGCGTCGAGGATCAGCAGGAACTCGCCCTCCGTCACCATCAGAGCGTTGTTGATGTTTCCGGCCTTCGCGTGGCGGGGTCGATCACGCCACGCCTGCGACCGCGTCACGACCCCGATGCCTTCGGCCTCGGCGAGCCGGCGGAGCTCCGGACGATCGCCGTCGTCGAGGATCCACGTCTCGTGGGGGTACCGGATGGCCTGAGCGGCCCGCGCGGTGCGCATGACGAGGTCGAGCGGTTCGTTGTACGTGGTCACGAGCACATCGACGGTCACCTCACGGGTCAGCGGAGGAGCGTCGTGGCGTTCGCGCAGCCGCCAGGCGCCGATCGCGAAGATGAGCGAGTCGATCAGACTGTATGTCTCGGCGAGCACCAGCGGGACGGCGATCCACCACGCCTCCCAGTTCACCGATGCGAGCCAGCGCCACACGATGTAGTTGAGGCCGGAGATCGCAGCGAGCAGCACGACCAGACGGATGAGCGCGAGGCGGCGCGCCGACCTCTTCATCTGTCGGGCGGTCTCGCGACGGGTGCCTTCCCGGCGCAGGGTCGTCTCGAAGACCATCGATCTCCCTCCGTCCGTCGACAACCCTCCCAGGCCTACCGGCAGAGCGAGAGCGGGTTGCGCAGCCTCGCCGCGTCAGACCATTATTCGCCTCAGCAATGCATCGCGGCGTGCTCAGGGTCGCCTTTGACCGTCAGATCGCGATCGCGCAGCACCACGGAGGGGGGAGTGGCCGGGTCGGCGCAGATCTCGGTCCACGTGCGGGGGAGATCGTCCGTGTATTCGATGTCGACGACGGCGTCACCGTAGACGTCTGTGTAGGCATCGCATTCCTCGTATGCGGCGCACTCCTCGACGACCGCGAAGTCGAAGCCGGCGTCGTCCCGCAGGCGCGGGGCGTATTCGGCCGCGTTCTTCTGTCCTGCGGCGAGCCCCGCTGCGTGTGCGACCTCGACGTACGCGGTCGCGAGGGCGAGGTTCCCCCCGAGATCGAGTCGTCCCCGAGAACGGGTGAACGAGTCGAGGTTGTCGAACTCGACCGCGTCGAAGCCGGCGTCAGCGCATCCCCGGATCCACGGGGCGACCAGTTCCAGGATGCGGTCGCGCTGAGCTGCGGTCGACGTGTCGACGAGCACCTCGTCGGGCCATTCCGGGTCGATGAGCGGTCGGCCGTCGACGGCGACGAGGAGATCGGGGTCCCAGAGATCCCGCTCGCCGGGCTGCGTCTGGAAACCGTTCACGTAGCAGATCGAGTAGCGACCGACGGAAGGCTCCGCGGCACGGTCGCGTCCGACGATCTCCACATCCGGCTCCGGCTCGTAGGCGCCCCCGAGCTGGTAGTCGGGCAGACCGCCCGCGGGGGGCAACGCGATGTCGACCGTGCCCGCGTCCGGCGCTCCCGCGTCGGGGGCTCCGACTGCTGCGCAGCCGGAGAGGAGAATGAGCATCGCCCCCACCGCCAGTCCCGTCGGCGAGGTGACGACAGCGGCGCGGGGCCGGTGCGTGCCGGACACGCTAGGCGGACGCATCGGGGTCGGGCGCATCGGGATCGGAGGGCGGTGCGACACGGCCGCGGGGGACGAAGCGGGGCACCCACCGGATGAAGCCGAGCGCGCCCACGAGTCCGAACCCGCCCATCACGGCGGCTGCGACCGGTAGTGAGGCCACGGCCGTGATGGCCGACACCAGCAGGGGAGCCATCGCGCCGCCGGCGTCGGTCAGCGTGCGCCACGAGCCCAGGAAGGGGGCCGGGTTGGCGGTCGGGGCGACGTCTGCGCCGAGCGTGAGCAGGATGCCGCTCGAGATCCCGTTGCCCACCCCGAGGACCGCGGCGAAGAGCGCGAACCACAGCTCGGGCTGCGCGCCCGACGACGTGAGGGCGAGCGCGATGAGACCGGCGCTCATGAGGAGCATGGCGGGCAGAGCAGCCCACAGCCGTCCGAAGCGGTCCATCACCTGACCGCTGGCGTAGAAGAGCGCGAAGTCGATCGCGCCCGACACCCCGACGACGAGCGCGATGGTCGGGGCGTCGAGGCCGATGGCCACGCCCCAGAGCGGCAGGAGCACCTGACGAGTCGAGCGCAGCGCGGACAGCGACGCGGCCGCGACGCCCAGGCGGGCGAGCACGTCCCGGTTGCGCCAGGCGGTGCGGACGACGCCCGTCCCGGGGACGCGACGGGCGGATACCGGCGCGGTCGTGATGGCCTCGCCCTCGGCGGTCCGTGCGACGGCGGGGGCCGGGCCGAGGCGCTTCTCCGGCTCGGGCCCGAACGCGACGAGCGCGATCATCGCGACGAGGCAGACGCCGAAGAACCAGATGGTCGCGTGCTCGTCGCCGAACACCCAGAGGAGCGCCGCCGCGATGAACGGGCCGACGAACATGCCGAGTCGGAAGCTGCCGCCGAGCAGCGACAGTGCTCGCGCACGGAAGGTGAGGGGCACGCGCGTCGTCATGAACGCGTGTCGAGCGACACCGAATGCCGCGGCGCAGATGCCGATCACGAAGACGGATGCCGCGAACACCCCGAGGACGGGGGCGACCGCCATCGCCGCCACTCCCACGAGAGCGAGCAATCCGGCGATGATCATGGTCGCGCGTTCGCCGATGCGGGCCACGGCCCAGCCCGCCGGGATGTTGCCGCACAGCTGACCGACGACGAGCGCGGCGGCGACGAGGGCCGAGGTGGCGACGTCGGCGCCGAGCTGCACGGCGATGACCGGGATCAGGGGGATGACCGCGCCTTCGCCCAGGCCGAACAGGGTGGTCGGGCCGTAGATCATGGGGGCCAGGCGCCACAGGACGCGTCGTATCGGTTCGTCCTCCGCGTGGCTGGCTCCCATTGCTTCCACGATACTCTGGAGTGCCATGCTCGAATTCGATATCTCCGCCGACATCCAGGCCCTGCGATCCACCTTCGCCGACATTCAGGCGGTGGTCGACGTCGACGCGCTCCGGGCCGAGATCGCCCGCCTCTCCGACGAGGCCGGCGCCCCCGATCTCTGGGACGACGTCGAGAAGGCCCAGAAGGTCACCAGCGCGCTCAGCCATCGGCAGGCCGAGCTCAAGCGCGTGACCGAGGTCGAGCGCCGCCTCGACGACCTCGACGTGCTCGTCGAGCTCGCGATCGAGATGGACGACGAGGAGTCGGCCGACGAGGCTCGCAAGGAGCTCAAGCAGCTCGGCGAGGTCATCGGACAGCTCGAGGTGCAGACGCTGCTCGACGGCGAGTACGACGAGCGGTCCGCGGTGGTCACCATCCGCTCCGGCGCCGGCGGCGACGACGCCACCGACTTCGCCGACATGCTCCTGCGTATGTACCTGCGCTGGGCCGAGCGTCACAAGTACCCGGTCAAGGTCATGGACACCTCGTACGCCGAGGGTGCCGGCATCAAGTCGGCGACCTTCGAGATCGATGCGCCCTACGCGTACGGGACCCTCTCGGTCGAGGCCGGCACGCACCGTCTCGCCCGCATCAGCCCGTTCGGCTCGGCCGACAAGCGCCAGACCAGCTTCGCCGCGGTCGAGGTCATCCCCGTCATGGAAGAGGCCGTCGAAGTCGACGTGCCCGAGAACGACATCCGTGTCGACGTGTTCCGCTCGTCGGGCCCCGGCGGCCAGTCCGTCAACACGACCGACTCCGCCGTGCGCATCACGCACATCCCGACCGGCATCGTCGTGTCGATGCAGAACGAGAAGTCGCAGATCCAGAACCGCGCCGCCGCGATGCGTGTGCTCCAGACCCGCCTCATGCTGCTGCAGCGCGAGGAGGAGGCGGCCAAGAAGAAGGAGCTCGCCGGCACGATCACCGCGAGCTGGGGCGACCAGATGCGCTCGTACTTCCTCTACGGTCAGCAGCTCGTCAAGGACCTGCGCACGGGCCACGAGGTCGGCAACCCCTCCACGGTCTTCGACGGCGACCTCGACGGCTTCATCGCCGCGGGCATCCGGTGGCGCAAGCGCAAGGACGACGACGCCTGACCGGCGCGAACGCCTGACCCAGTACTGAGGTGCGGATGCCGCGGCTCGCGGGTGTCGCATCCGGCATGCGCGACACCGCCGCTTAGGCTCGTCGAGTCATGATCCGGTTCGAACACGTCAGCAAGCGGTATCGCGGCACCTCGAAGCCCGCGCTCAGCGACGTCGACTTCGAGATCCAGCGCGGCGAGTTCGTCTTCCTCGTCGGCGCCTCCGGGTCGGGGAAGTCGTCGTGCCTGCGGATGATCCTGCGCGAGGATGTCGCGAGCGACGGGCGCGTGGTCGTGCTCGGCCGCGACCTGCGCGGGTTGTCGACCCGCAAGGTGCCCTACTTCCGTCGCCACATCGGCGCCGTCTTCCAGGACTTCCGTCTGCTGCCGAACAAGACGGTCTTCCAGAACGTCGCGTTCACGCTGCAGGTGATCGGCTCATCGCGCGCGTTCATCTCCCAGGCCGTGCCCGAGGCGCTCGCGCTCGTCGGCCTCGCCGGCAAGGAGAAGCGCCTCCCGCACGAGCTCTCCGGTGGCGAGCAGCAGCGCGTCGCGATCGCCCGCGCGATCGTCAACCGGCCGCAGGTGCTGCTCGCGGATGAGCCGACGGGAAACCTCGACCCCGCGACATCCGTCGACATCATGCAGCTGCTCGCGCGCATCAACGCGAACGGGACGACCGTCGTCATGGCGACGCACGAGGCGGGCTTCGTCGACCAGATGCAGCGGCGTGTCATCGAGCTCAGCGGTGGCGTGATGGTGCGCGACGAGGTCGGCGGCGGGTACGGCGACACGTCGGCACTTCCGAGCCTGGCTCCCGAGCCGGTGCGCGGCGCGGCCGCCGTCGCCGCGCTCACCGCGGTGCTCGAGCTCCAGCGTGAGATCGCCGAGACGCCTCCGGCGGCCCACGTGCCGGACGAGTCCGACGCGCCCGCCGAGCCGCCGCCGCCGGTGGGAGAGACGCGCGCCATCCCGATCGTCGCGCCCGACATCGATCTGGCGGGTCTCGGTCTCCCGGATGTCGCGAGGAAGCTCGGTCTCGGCGATCGCGACGATCGCAGCGACGAAGTGGGGCCCACGTCATGAGAGTCGGCCTGATCCTGGGCGAGGCCCTGACCGGCCTGCGCCGCAACGCGTCGATGGTGATCTCGGTCATTCTCGTCACGTTCGTCTCGCTCACCTTCGTGGGCGCCGCGATGCTGATGCAGATGCAGATCAGCAAGACGAAGGACTTCTGGTCGGAGCGCGCCCAGGTAGCGGTCTACATGTGCCGCGAGGAGGCGACGGTGCAGAACTGCGCCGACGGCCCGGCGACCGAGGACCAGATCGCGGCGGTGGCCGAGCGGCTCGACTCGCCGGCGCTGCAGAGCGTCGTGCGCGACGTGCGTTTCGAGAGCAGCCAGGAGGCGTACGACAACGTGCTCTCGCTGATGGGCGACGACTACGCCGAGTTCGTCACGCCGGAGCAGCTCAACAACACCTACTGGGTCACTCTGGCCGATCCGTCGCAGAGCGATGTCATCAGCGAGGCGTTCAAGGACTTCGACGGCGTCGAGGAGGTCGCGAACCAGCTGCAATACCTCGACCCGCTGTTCTCGGCGCTCACGGTCGCGACCTACATCGCCGTCGGCATCGCCGCGCTGATGCTCATCGCGGCCGTGCTGCTGATCGCCACGACGATCCGGCTGTCTGCGTACGCGCGCAGACGCGAACTCGGGATCATGCGTCTCGTCGGCGCATCGAATCGCTTCATCCAGACGCCGTTCATCCTCGAGGGAGTGTTCGCAGCCCTGATCGGCTCGGCGCTCGCGAGCGGCGCGATCGTGGTGATGGTTCAGGTCGGCGTCGACGACTACCTGTCGTCGCAGATCGACTTCGTCGCGAGCTGGGTGAACCTCGGCGATGTCGCGATCGTCGTGCCTGCGGTGGTCGTGATCGGGGTGGTTCTCGCGGCGGTCTCCGCGGGCTTCGCCATCCGGCGCTGGCTGCGCAACTGACGCGCCCGGTTCGTCGCGTCGCGTCGGCAGCCCGGCGTGCCCGTAGACTGTAGGGCTGCGCCGATTGCACCAGCGGAAGGAGGCGCGTGATGCCGAAGGAACAGGGCGAGAAGCTCGTGGCGAGCAACAAGCGCGCCCGGCACGACTACGCCATCGAGAAGACCTACGAGGCGGGACTCGTGCTGACCGGTACCGAGGTCAAGTCGTTGCGTCAGGGGCGGGCCAACCTCACCGACGGCTACGCCTACATCGACAACGGTCAGGCCTACCTGGACGCCGTGCACATCCCGGAATACTCGCAGGGCCATTGGACGAACCACGCCACCAAGCGCACCCGCAAGCTTCTGCTGCACAAGGACGAGATCGTCAAGCTCTCCCACGCGGTGAGCGCAGGGGGCTACACGCTCGTGCCGCTGCGTCTGTACTTCTCGGACGGACGCGCGAAGGTCGAGATCGCCGTCGCCAAGGGAAAGCGCGAGTTCGAGAAGCGGCAGACCATCCGCGAGCGTGAGGACAAGCGCGAGGCCGAGCGCGCCATGCGCACACGTAACCGTCTCGGCGACTGAGGATACGGTTCCGCTCCGGCCGGCCGGCTTCTGCGGGCCGGCTCGATCAGCGGGCGCGGAACCGGGCCTCGACCGCCGCGGTGACGACGATGTCGCCGGGGCGCAGCGCGATGCCTCCGGATGCGGCGTCCGCCGACATGGTCGCAGCGCGGGCGAACATGGGTGCGGCCGGGGGCGCGTCCGCTCCGCTGAGCAGCCCGACGTCGGCGAGCTCCACGGGTTCGATGGATCCGTGACCGAGGGCCGCCGCATACGCCGACGCCCGGGCCACGGCGACGCCGACCGCGGACGTCGCGACCTCGCGTTCGATGGTTGCACGTGTCGCGGGGGAGAGCTGCCACTCGACGGTGGAGACGCGCATCCCGTCGTCGTCCGAGAGCAGGCCCACCCATTCGGACAGCGCCACGAAGTCGTCGAAGGTCGCGAAGAGATCGATCGTCGCATGGTGGACAGGGGCGAGCTGTTTGCCGTCGGGGTTCCAGGGCCGGTCCGACCAGGTCGACACCGATCCGCTCGACCAGTTCGACACGACGCCGGCGCGCGTCAGTTCTTCGAGGCGCGTGCGCAGGGTCGCGATCGTCGTCGTGACGCGGGAGACGACCGCTGTGCGTTCGGGGCCATCGGCGGCCGCGGCCGCGGAGACGATGGCGACCTCGGGGGCGACGCGTCGCTCGGCCTCGCCGCGGACGGAGATCAGGATGTCTGCCATGGTCCGACTCTAGGCGCGGTGCCCGGGAATGGCGCCGGGAGCTGATCGGTTGTAGTCTGTAGAGCTCGGGTGCCTCGGCATCCGGTCTGGTAATTCCACAGTGTGACAGCGGCCCTTCGACCGAAGGCTTCATGGGGATGATCGGTTTCGACATCGCCTGTGTGTCGGCGAGAAGCGGGCCGAGGATGCAGGGTTATCTCGTTAACGATCTCTGCAAAACTATAAGTGCCGAATCCAAGCGCACTGACTTCGCCCTCGCTGCATAAGCGAGCCCGATAGTCCGTCAGACCGTGTGTGATCCCGCCACGGACCCTGGCGTCATCTAGGGATCTTGCTGCGTGACGGCGTTCGGACGTCACGCGGGACTCTTTCCGGACTGGGCCTGTCGACTTATGTGTCTGTACTGAAAGTCGGGGCCGAGCAGAACGCCTCTACAGACTGCGCCCGGAGAAGACGCCGTATCTCAGCGATGGACGGGGGTTCGATTCCCCCCATCTCCACCACTGCCGCTGTCACACTGCAGAGCCCCCGATCCCCGGGAAACAGGGGATCGGGGGCTCTTCTGCGTTACCGAACGGTGCGTCCACGGCGGGGTCGGTCGCGGGATGTCGCTCGTCAACGCACGTCGATACGCCCCGCATCGGCCGACCGACGCGGAACGAGCGTGGTGAAGATGAGGTAGAGGGCGAGCCAGAGGATGAGACCGGTGGACAGGAAGACGCCGACGACAGTCAAATACCCCCAGGCGTCCTGAAGCGGGAACCAGCCGCTGAGCAGCAACGCAGGCAGAACGGTCAGGCACATGATGACGAAGTGCACGAGCGACTGCTTGCGAAGCCTCCACCGGTCGATCTGGTAGATCACGGAGGATCCCGACGTCGCCGCCACGATGACGCCGACGGCCAGAGTCGCTCGCCCATCGATCGGCTTGTCCTGCGCGAACAAGGTGAAGCCGATCGCGCTCATCACGAGCAAGAGGATGCCCGCCAGCAGAGCCGCTTTGACACGCAGAGTCACACCGCCAGGCTACAGAGCCCACTCGCTCCGCGTCGCCGACAGCCGCCCGCCCAAGGCCACCTCCGCAGCGGGAGAGGTAGGTTTCCGAAGATCATCCGTTCGGACTACGCGCGTCGTCGCGTCTCGCGAATGGCTGCGGCGTACTCGGCGAAGAACCGGTCCTGGTAGGCCTGGTGGGCGGCGCGCCGCGCCCCCGGATCGTCGCCGTCGAGCGGTCCGGAGGCGGCAGTCTCCGCGTGGTAGGGCTCGCCGATCGTCTCGTCGAGCGGGTAGCCGTACTCGTCCCGCCGGGTGTCGCGTGCTCGCATGAGCCGAACGTATCCATGATCGCCGCGCGGCGGGGACAGCTGCGGAGCAAGCGAAAGCCCCCGACCTCCAGCAGAGGCACGGGGGCTTTCGGCGTTCAGACGCTTTCAGGTCTTGTTGCGGATCGACCGCATGAGCCACGCGATGACCGCGATGATGATCAGCGCGATACCGACGAAGAGCAGGAACTTCACCGCTTCGACGAAGATTCCCGTGAACAGCAACGCGATGCCGATGATGATGAGGATGATCGCAAGTGCAGGCATGCTCCGATTCTCGCCCGTGGTCGTCCTCGGCGCATCGGCTTGACCTGGCGCGCACGAGACTCTATGGGCGAACGCCGTCCGATCGATCGGTGCCCTGGTGGAAACGCAGAGCGAGGATGCCGCCCGAAGTCGTCCAGACGGACGAGTGCCGACTGACCCGGGTGCCCGCGACGATCCGGTAGGTCACGAGGAGGGTGTCGACGTCGAGGCGCTGCACGACCCAGTCATCGGTCTCGGGGGTCTGACGTGGTGCCTCTTCGACCAGGTCGACGAGCAGGTCGGAACGGTTCCACACGCGCCCGGACCGCCCGATCTCGGTGAAGTCCGGGTGGATGAGCTCGCGCAATCGGCCGGCGTCGTGCCGCGCGGCTGTCGTGAGCAGCTCGGTCTCGGCGTCCCGGACCCGGCGAGCGAGATCCGCGTCGACGCCCGCGCCCACCCGCTCGCGCATCAGCGCCGCTCGATGATGACGAGCCCCTGCTTCACGTCGGCCACCTGGACGTAGCCCTCGCCGAAGAAGTAGGTGACGCCGTACCCGTCGCTGTCGATGTTCAGGGCGAAGTTCGGGTCCTCGGTGAGGTACACGCCATCGTCGGCCTCCTCGCGGATCCACCCCTGCGACTGCAGAGCTCGCTCGGCCTCGGTCGTCTCCGCGGCCGTGAGCGGCGCCCACCCGAACTGCAGGATGTTGCCGCCGGGTTCGGCCGCGTTCGTCCACGTGCACGACACGCCGGCCTCGATCTGGGTCTGGCCGATCATGAACGGCTCCTGCTGGTACTCCCAGCCCTGCGACTGCAGCTCCTCGAGGCTCGCCTCGCGGATGATGTTCTCGCACGTCGGGTCGGGGAGCGCGGGCTCCGAAGCCGTCTCCTGCGGGGTCGCGACGGGTGACGACGGCACCGCCTCGGGAGGAGTCGTCTCGACGGGAACCGGTGCTGCGCACCCGGCCAGCAGACCGGCTGTGACGATCGAGCCGAGGGCGGCCGCGGCGAGCGTACGTGGGCGGGTCATGCGCGATCTCCATCGGGTGCGAGCAGCTCGAGATAGGTCTCGTGCAGGATGCCGTTGGTGGCGAGAGCGGATCGCGTCGACAGGGTGTCGGCGCCGTCGATGTCGGTGAACCGGCCGCCGGCCTCGGTCACGATCGGAACGTGGGCGGCGATGTCGTACTCCTTCACGCCGAACTCGGCGACGAACTCCAGGCGCCCCTCCGCCAGCAGCATGTAGGGCCAGGCGTCGCCGTATCCGCGATCGCGCCAGACGCGCCGGGAGAGCGCGAGCAGCTGATCGCTGCGCCCGACCTCGTCCCACTGCCGGAGACTCTGGAAGCTGATGCTCGAGTGGGCGAGGTCGTCGACCGCCGATGTCGCGATGCGTCGGGGCGTCGTCTCTCCCGCGACGTTGGTCCAGGCGCCGTGGCCGGTCGCACCCCACCAGCGACGTCCGATGGCGGGCTGGCTGACGACCCCGACCCGCGGCACACCGTCGACGGCGAGAGCGATCAAGGTGGCCCACATCGGGATGCCCTTGAGATAGTTCGCCGTGCCGTCGATGGGGTCGATGATCCACTGGCGGCGCGCATCGCCCGATGTGCCGTACTCCTCGCCGAGAATGCCGTCGAGGGGGCGCTCGGTGGCGAGCAGGTCGCGGATCGCGCGCTCGGTCGCGAGGTCGGCCTCCGTGACGTGCGACGCGTCGGCCTTGAGCTGGATGTCGAGGTCGGCGGCGTCGAAGCGCACCATGCTCACCGCATCCGCGGCGTCGGCGAGGCGCAGCGCGAGCGCCAGATCGTCGGCCAGATCGTCTGAGGACGGCGCGGTGGCGCGCGCGGTGGTGGGGGTCACGGCTCCAGGATACGACGCGCCCGGGGCCTCGATTGGCGATGTGACGGCAAGTGGTGGTAACGTTTCTCCTCGGTTCGCTTCACCGCGAACAGCCTGCACCTCTAGCTCAATCGGCAGAGCAACTGACTCTTAATCAGTGGGTTCTCGGTTCGAGTCCGAGGGGGTGCACCAGCACGAAGGCCTCGCAACTCTCGCCAGTTGCGAGGCCTTCGTGTGTTGTCGCTCGCAAGGCGCGCGCGCTTCTAGGCTGGCTTCATGACCACGCCCGAGATCGTCATCGTCGCCGCCGCACGAACGCCGCAGGGTCGGCTACAGGGGAGTCTCGCGTCGATCCCCGCGCCGCGACTCGGCGGCGCCGCCATCGCCGGCGCGCTCTCCGCTTCCGGCGTCCCGGCGACCGCTGTCCAGGCGGTCGTCATGGGTCAGGTCCTGCCCGCCGGGAACGGCCAGAACCCGGCCCGTCAGGCAGCCCTCGCGGGTGGCATCGGCTGGGATGTGCCTGCGTCCGGCGTGAACAAGGTCTGCTTGTCGGGGCTGACCGCGATCATCGACGCTGCGCGCATGATCGCGCTCGGCGATGCGGAGGTGGTGGTCGCGGGTGGCATGGAATCGATGAGCCGAGCGCCCCACCTGCTCCCCGCTTCGCGGTCCGGGTGGTCGTACGGGTCGATCGAGGTCCTCGACCATGCCGCGTTCGACGGGCTGACGGATGCGCACGACCGCGAGAGCATGGGGGCGTCCACCGAGCGTCTCAATGCGCGTTTCGACGTGAGCCGGGAAGACCAGGATGCGGTTGCCGCACGGTCGCATCAGCGCGCGGCCGCGGCGCGCAGCGCGGGGCGGTTCGCGGCCGAGATCGCCCCGGTCTCGGTGCCGCAGCGTCGCGGCGGGACCGTGATCGTCGACACCGACGAGGGCATCCGTCCCGACACGACGGTGGAGACGCTCGCCGGTCTGCGTCCGGCGTTCGCCGCGGACGGCGCGATCACCGCCGGCAATGCCTCGCAGATCTCCGACGGGGCCGCGGCGGTCGTCCTGACCACGCGCGAGCGTGCGGACCGGGAGGGATGGTCGGTGCTGGCGGCGCTCGGGGCCAACGGTCAGGTCGCCGGTCCCGACAATTCGCTCCACGAGCAGCCCGCCGCGGCGATCGAGCGAGCGCTCGCGAAGCAGGGGCTGGCGGTGTCGGATCTCGACCTGATCGAGATCAACGAGGCGTTCGGCGCCGTCGTGGCGGCCTCGGAACGGCGGCTCGGCGTCGCCTCGGACATCGTGAACGTCGACGGCGGCGGGATCGCGCTCGGGCATCCCATCGGCACGTCCGGCGCGCGCCTCGTCGTCCACCTCGCCCATGAGCTGGCTCGTCGCGGCTCGGGGACCGCGGCGGCCGGGCTCTGCGGCGGTGGAGGCCAGGGGGAGGCGCTCATCCTGACCCGGTGACGCTCACCCCGCCGTGCGCGCGATGAGGCGCACGGCGGCGGGGGAGTGGCGTCGCTCAGCGACGGTTGCGCTTGACGCGCTCGGCGAAGAGCTTGTCGCGATCGACCTTCGAGTCGCCGTCGATCAGGTGGCCGCGGGCACCGCGGTAGCTGTCCACGACCGCACCGACCGCGAGGGCCATCGTGATGCCCCAGCTGAGCCACGCCAGGGCGGTGCGCCAGGTGAACGGCTCGTCGTTGCGGGCCGACCGCAGCAGCGTCACACCGCCGGTGATCGCGGAGAGGAGACCGGTGCCGAAAAGGTACTTGCGCATAGCACAAACGTAGTCGCCCGCAGGGGTCGACGGGAGCGCGGGTAGGCTGGCGTCACCGCCGATCGCAGCCTGGAGGCATGCATGAGCACCGCTGATTTCGTCGTCGTCGCCAACCGTCTTCCGGTTGACCGGAACACGGACGGTGGTGAGGAGGGCGAATGGCGTCGCTCCCCGGGAGGACTCGTCACCGCCCTGGAGCCCGTCATGCGCAGCACCGAGGGAGCGTGGGTCGGTTGGCCGGGCAAGCCCGACCTCGAGTTCGAGCCGTTCGACTTCGACGGCATGCATCTCGTGCCGGTGGCCCTGAGCGCCGCCGACGTCGAGGACTACTACGAGGGCTTCTCGAACGACACCATCTGGCCGCT
Organism: Microbacterium sp. cf332; assembly: GCF_900102175.1. Taxonomy (GTDB): domain Bacteria; phylum Actinomycetota; class Actinomycetes; order Actinomycetales; family Microbacteriaceae; genus Microbacterium. Next base: position 532,648 of record NZ_FNKN01000001.1, on the reverse strand, counting down.
CTACCACGATGTCATCGCGGCTCCGCGTTATCGACGCAACTGGTGGGAGGCCTACCAGCGCGTGAACCTGCGCTTCGCCGAGGCCGCCGCCGCAGCCGTCGCCGAGGGCGGCACCGTCTGGGTGCAGGACTATCAGCTGCAGCTCGTGCCGAAGATGCTGCGCGACCTGCGTCCGGACCTCACGATCGGGTACTTCCACCACATCCCGTTCCCCGCCCACGGCCTCTACTCGCAGCTGCCGTGGCGCAAGCAGGTGCTCGAGGGTCTGCTGGGCGCCGACGTCATCGGGTTCCAGCGGGTGGCGGATGCGGGCAACTTCGCGCGGGCCGTCCGCCGTCAGCTGCGGCTCGAGACGAAGGCGACCGGAATCCGCGTTCCGGCTACGGACGGTGGTCACCGCACAGCCGTGGCGAAGGCGTTCCCGATCTCGATCTCGACCGACGACTACATCGAGCTCGCGCAGCGCCCCGACATCCAGGCCCGTGCCGCCGAGATCCGCGAGGACCTCGGCAACCCCAAGACGGTGCTGCTCGGCGTCGACCGGCTCGACTACACCAAGGGCATCCGCCACCGTCTCAAGGCGTTCGGCGAGCTCATCCAGGACGGGCGCGTCTCGGTCGAGGACGCGACGCTCGTGCAGGTCGCGAGCCCCAGCCGCGAGCGCGTCGAGTCGTACGTCCAGCTGCGCGACGAGATCGAGCTCACCGTCGCGCGCATCAACGGCGACCATGACACGTGGGGTCACAGCGCGATCCGCTACCTCCACCAGGCGTTCCCCCGCGAGGAGATGGTCGCGCTGTTCCTCGCGGCCGACATCATGCTCGTCACGGCTCTCCGCGACGGGATGAACCTCGTCGCCAAGGAGTACGTGGCCAGCCGGGTCGACAACCGCGGCGTGCTGGTGCTGAGCGAGTTCGCCGGCGCGGCCGACGAGCTCGCGAGCGCGGTCCGCATCAACCCGCACGACATCGACGGGATGAAGGACGCGATCGTCCGCGCGATCGAGATGCCGGCCGCCGAACAGGGGCGGCGGATGAGGGCGCTGCGCAAGCGCGTGCGCGAACACGACGTCGACGACTGGTCGCGCACATTCCTCGAGGCCCTCGCGACGGCCGCACGGTCGAACAGCCCCGCCGACTCGGCCGCCACCGCCCGGGCCGTCTCGACGGCCGCCACCGAGGCGGAGCACCGGGCATGAGCGAGATCGTGTTCACCCCGGACGAGGGCATCGCCGAGGCGGTCGCCCGCGCCGCATCGGCCCGGCATCTGCTCGTCGCGCTCGACTTCGACGGCACGCTCGCACCCCTCGTGGACGAGCCCATGTCGGCGCGGATGCTGCCTGCCGCGCGCGACGCCCTCCGCCGGCTCTCGCACGCACCCGACACCACCGTCGCGCTCGTGTCGGGCCGGACGCTGGAGCATCTCGCGGAGATCTCCGAGCGCGAGAACGACTCGCTCATTCATCTCGCCGGATCCCACGGTGCCGAGTTCTGGCACCCGGGCGCGACCTCCGACGACGACCGTGACGACGATGCCGGCCTTCGCGACGCTCTGACGGCGCGTGCCGAGGAGATCGTCGCGGACGTCGACGGCGCGTGGATCGAACACAAGCGCTTCGGGTTCGGTCTGCACACGCGACTCGCCGACCGCGACCGCGCGGTGGAAGCGATCGCGCGGATCGACGACCTCGTGCGTGAGGGCGCGCCCGCCTGGCGCCGCCGCACGGGGCAGGACATCCTCGAGTTCGCGTCGCGTCACGAGGGCAAGGACTCGGCGGTCCGCGCGCTGCGCGACGGCAGCGGCGCCGACGTCGTCCTCTTCGCCGGCGACGATGTGACCGACGAGGACGCACTGCGCTCGCTCGAGGCCGGCGACGTCGGCATCCGCGTGGGCGGCGGCGAGACGGCGGCGCGGTACCGGGTGCCGGATGCCGCGGCGCTCGCGGCCGTGCTCGGGCGGCTCGCCGAGGCCCGCGCGGGAGAATGAGCCCGGGCCCGCGGGCATAGAATTCGAGAATGCCCGACAGCTCCGAGACCATCGACATCAAGCCCCGCAGTCGTGCCGTCACCGACGGCATCGAAGCCACGACCTCCCGAGGCATGCTCCGTGCCGTCGGCATGGGGGATGAGGACTGGGACAAGCCCCAGATCGGCATCGCCTCGAGCTGGAACGAGATCACCCCCTGCAACCTCAGCCTCGACCGCCTCGCGCAGGGCGCCAAGGAGGGCGTGCACGCCGGCGGCGGCTACCCGCTGCAGTTCGGCACGATCTCCGTCTCGGACGGCATCTCGATGGGGCACGAGGGGATGCACTTCTCCCTCGTCTCGCGCGAGGTCATCGCCGACTCCGTCGAGGCCGTCATCATGGCCGAGCGCCTCGACGGCACCGTCCTGCTCGCGGGCTGCGACAAGTCGATCCCGGGCATGATGATGGCCAGCGCCCGCCTCGGCCTCTCGAGCGTCTTCCTCTACGCCGGCTCGACGATGCCCGGCTGGGTGAAGCTCAGCGACGGCACCGAGAAGGACGTCACGATCATCGACTCGTTCGAGGGCGTCGGCGCCTGCCGGGCGGGAAAGATGAGCGAAGCCGACCTCAAGCGCATCGAGTGCGCCATCGTTCCCGGCGAAGGCGCCTGCGGCGGCATGTACACCGCCAACACGATGGCGTCCGTCGGAGAGGCCCTCGGCCTCAGCCTGCCGGGCTCCGCAGCCCCGCCCTCGGCCGACCGGCGTCGCGACTACTACGCCCACCGCTCCGGCGAGGCCGTCGTCAACCTCCTGCGCCAGGGCATCACGACGAAGGACATCCTGACGAAGGAGGCCTTCGAGAACGCGATCGCGCTGGTCATGGCCCTCGGCGGCTCGACCAACGCGGTCCTCCACCTCCTGGCCATCGCCCGCGAGGCCGAGGTCGACCTGAGCCTGCACGACTTCAACCGCATCGGCGACAAGACTCCGCACGTGGCCGACATGAAGCCGTTCGGACAGTACGTCATGAACGACGTCGACCGGCACGGCGGCATTCCGGTCGTGATGAAGGCGATGCTCGACGAGGGTCTGCTCCACGGCGACGCGCTGACGGTGACCGGCAAGACGCTCGCGGAGAACCTCCGCGACCTCGACCCCGAGCCCCTCGACGGCAAGGTCATCCACACGTTCGACAACCCGATCCACGCCAGCGGCGGCATCACGATCCTGCACGGATCGCTCGCGCCGGAGGGTGCGGTCGTGAAGACGGCCGGCTTCGACGCCGCGGTGTTCGAAGGTCCGGCGCGCGTGTTCGAGCGCGAGCGTGCGGCCATGGACGCCGTCGCCAACGGCGAGATCGAGCCGGGCTCGGTCATCGTCATCCGCTACGAGGGCCCGAAGGGCGGTCCCGGTATGCGCGAGATGCTCGCCATCACGGCGGCCATCAAGGGCGCCGGGCTCGGGAAAGATGTACTACTCTTGACGGACGGACGATTCTCAGGCGGCACAACCGGCCTGTGCATCGGCCACATAGCACCCGAAGCGGTGGACGCAGGTCCCATCGCATTCGTGCGCGATGGTGATCTGATACGGGTCGATATCGCGGCTCGCTCCCTCAACCTACTCGTCGACGAGGCTGAGCTGAATGCCCGCCGTGACGGCTGGGCCCCTCTTCCCCCGCGCTATACCCGTGGCGTCCTGGCCAAGTACTCCAAGCTCGTGCGCTCCGCCGCGGAGGGCGCGACCACCGGCTGACTTCGGCTCCGACATCGTCTCCTCTTCTCCAGCGAGGTTCATCACCATGTCCACCGACATCTCCGCGGCCATTCCCCGGCCGCCGTCCCGCACGCCTTCGGCACCCCTGATGACGGGCGCCGAAGCCGTCGTCCGCTCACTCGACAACCTCGGGGTCACCGAGGTGTTCGGGCTTCCCGGCGGCGCGATCATGCCCGTCTACGACCCGCTCATGGACGACGAGGCGGTGCGCCATATCCTCGTCCGCCACGAGCAGGGCGCCGGCCACGCCGCCGAGGGGTACGCCGCCGCATCCGGCCGCACCGGGGTCGCCATCGCGACCTCCGGGCCGGGCGCCACGAACCTCGTCACCGCGATCGCCGACGCCTACATGGACTCCGTGCCGCTCGTCTGCATCACGGGGCAGGTGTTCTCGACCCTCATGGGCACCGACGCGTTCCAGGAGGCCGACATCGTCGGCATTACGATGCCGATCACGAAGCACTCGTTCCTCGTGAAGACCGCCGAGGAGATCCCCGGCGCGATCGCCGCCGCGTTCGAGATCGCGGGAACCGGTCGCCCCGGTCCCGTGCTCGTCGACATCACGAAGGACGCGCAGCAGAACACCGCACCGTTCGTGTGGCCGCCCAAGATCGACCTCCCGGGCTACCGGCCCGTGACCAAGGCCCACGGCAAGCAGATCCAGGCCGCGGCCCAGCTGCTGGCCGAGTCGCACAAGCCCGTGCTGTACGTCGGCGGCGGCGTCATCCGGGGCCGCGCGTCCGAGGAGCTGCTGACCCTGGCCGAAGCGACCGGAGCCCCGGTCGTCACGACGCTCATGGCGCGCGGTGCGTTCCCCGACTCGCACCCGCAGCACCTCGGCATGCCCGGCATGCACGGCACGGTGCCCGCCGTGCTCGCCCTGCAGGAGTCCGACCTCATCGTCGCTCTCGGTGCGCGGTTCGACGACCGCGTGACCGGCAAGGCCTCGCTGTTCGCGCCGAATGCCAAGGTCGTCCACGTCGACATCGACCCGGCGGAGATCTCGAAGATCCGTTTCGCGGACGTTCCGATCGTGGGAGACGTGCGCGACGTGCTCGTCGACCTCGAGTCGGCGTTCCGGGGCACGATCGGCGATGGAAAGCCCGAGACGACCGAATGGTGGGCGTACCTCGACGGCCTCCGCGAGGAGTTCCCGCTCGGCTATGCACCGACCACCGACGGCCTCCTCTCGCCGCAGCAGGTCATCCAGCGCATCGGCGAGCTGACGGGCCCGGAGGGCGTCTACGCCTCGGGCGTCGGGCAGCACCAGATGTGGGCGGCGCAGTTCATCAAGTACGAGCGCCCCAATTCGTGGCTGAACTCGGGTGGCGCCGGAACGATGGGCTACGCGGTGCCGGCGGCCATGGGCGCGAAGGTGGCCCAGCCCGACCGCGTCGTGTGGGCGATCGACGGCGACGGCTGCTTCCAGATGACCAACCAGGAGCTGGCCACCTGCGTGATCAACCAGATCCCGATCAAGGTCGCGATCATCAACAACTCGTCGCTCGGCATGGTGCGGCAGTGGCAGACGCTGTTCTTCGACGGCCGTCACTCCAACACCGACCTCAACACCGGCCACGGCACGGCGCGCATCCCCGACTTCGTCAAGCTCGGCGAGGCTTACGGCTGCCTCGCCATCCGGGTCGAGACCGAGGACCAGATCGACGAAGCGATCCGGCTCGCCCTCGAGACGAACGACCGCCCGGTCGTGATCGACTTCGTCGTGAGCGCCGACGCGATGGTCTGGCCGATGGTCCCGCAGGGTGTCAGCAACAGCTACATCCAGTACGCGCGCGAGCACGCGCCCGCTTTCGACGAGGAGGACTGAGATGTCGCGTCACGTGCTGAGCCTCCTGGTCGAGGACAAGCCCGGTCTGCTCACCCGCGTCGCCGGGCTCTTCGCCCGGCGCGGCTTCAACATCGAGTCGCTCGCGGTCGGAGTGACCGAGGTGCCGGGTCTCTCGCGCATCACCGTCGTCGTCGACGTCGAGGAGCTGCCGCTCGAGCAGGTCACGAAGCAGCTGAACAAGCTCGTCAACGTCATCAAGATCGTCGAGCTCGACTTCTCGTCGTCGGTGCAGCGCGAGCACATCCTGATCAAGGTGCGCGCCGACAACCAGACCCGATCGAACGTCATCGAGGTCGCGAACCTGTTCCGCGCCGCGATCGTCGACTACGCCCCCGACGCCCTGGTGGTCGAGGTGACCGGAGACCGCGGCAAGATCGACGCGATCCTGCGCGCCTTCGAGCCCTTCGGCATCAAGGAGCTCGCCCAGTCGGGTCTGCTCGCCATCGGTCGCGGCGGCAAGAGCATCACCGAGCGCGTCCTGCGCGGCTGACCTTCCGAACCACGAATCAAGGAGAAACACACGAACATGGCCGAGATCTTCTACGACGACGACGCCGACCTGTCCATCATCCAGGGCAAGAAGGTCGCGATCGTCGGCTACGGCTCGCAGGGCCACGCCCACGCTCAGAACCTCCGCGACTCGGGTGTCGAGGTCGCCATCGCGCTCAAGGACGGCTCGAAGTCGGCCGCGAAGGCTCAGGACGAGGGCTTCGAGGTCAAGAGCGTCGCGGACGCGGCCGAGTGGGCCGACCTCATCATGATCCTCGCGCCGGACCAGCACCAGCGCTCGATCTTCGCCGACTCTATCAAGGACAAGCTGACAGCGGGCAAGACCCTCGCCTTCGCGCACGGCTTCAACATCCGCTTCGGCTACATCGACGCTCCCGAGGGCGTCGACGTCATCCTGGTCGCGCCCAAGGCCCCGGGCCACACGGTGCGCCGCGAGTTCGTCGCGGGCCGCGGCATCCCCGACATCATCGCCGTCGAGCGCGACGCCTCGGGCTCGGCATGGGACACCGCCCTGTCGTACGCGAAGGCGATCGGCGGCACCCGTGCCGGCGTCATCAAGACCACGTTCACCGAAGAGACCGAGACCGACCTGTTCGGCGAGCAGGCCGTGCTCTGCGGTGGCGTGAGCCACCTCGTCCAGTACGGCTTCGAGACCCTCATCGAGGCGGGCTACCAGCCCCAGATCGCCTACTTCGAGGTGCTGCACGAGCTCAAGCTCATCGTCGACCTCATGTGGGAGGGCGGCATCGCCAAGCAGCGCTGGTCGATCTCCGACACCGCGGAGTACGGCGACTACGTCTCCGGCCCCCGCGTGATCTCGCCGGACGTCAAGGAGAACATGAAGGCCGTGCTCGCCGACATCCAGTCGGGCGCCTTCGCGCAGCGCTTCATCGCCGACCAGGACAACGGCGCGCCCGAGTTCCTCGGACTCCGTGAGAAGGAGCAGGGTCACCCGATCGAGGCGACCGGCAAGGAGCTCCGCGGCCTGTTCGCCTGGAAGCAGCAGGACAGCGACTACACGGAAGGCAGCGCCGCGCGCTGACCCACCTCCCGCGGCGGTGCGCACCCGCCCCGTGACCCTCGGCGGCACCCCGCCGAGCTCGGCCTCGTGCCACGGAAGCCCGGTCCCCATCAGGGGCCGGGCTTTCGGCGTGCGACGTCCGCGCAGATACGTTTTACGATGGAGTGCATGTCCCCTCCGACCGAGCGTCCTCCGCGCACGCGCCTGGGGGCGGTCTGCCTGGCGGCCTGCGTCATCACCGGCGTGACGGTCGCGCCCGCCGCGTGGGCGGACACCTCCGACGCGGTCGAGACGATTCCTCGGTCCGACATCGCGACCCCGGCCCTGCCCGGCGGCGACGAGGGCGATGGCAGTGGAGACGACGAGGACACGCCCGGCGAGGAGGAGACCGTTCCGACGCCGGAGCCGGAAGAGTCATCGATTCCGTCGCCCGGTCCGTCCGGCTCGCCGTCCACGATCCCGACGCCCCCGCCCATCCCGAGCCCGGAGCCCTCGGAGATCCCGTCTCCGAGCGTGCCTCCGATCGAGATCCCGGCAGTACCCGCGCCACCCGCGCTCGAGGTTCCGAGCGTCGAGAGCGAGGTCGATGTCCGACTTCCGACGGCTGCGCGACTGGGCGCCCTGCTGCGACTCGGGTCGAGGGATGCGGCTGCGGCACCCACCCCGCAGCCCACGGAGGAGGTGCACGTCGAGGGCGGCCCCGATGTCGGGGGCTCCGCGGAGCTGAACACCGTCGTGCCGCCCCAGGACACCACCGGACGCACCGATGCCGTTCAAGTGGGTGCACTGAGCGACGGCTCCGGCACCGAGCTCGTGGAGCCCGTCGTCTGGGGCCCGTGGGCCGGCGCTCTCGGCGTCGCCGCAGCCGGCGTGGCCGTCTTCGTCCTGCGCGGCGGTCGACAGATCGGGCGCTGACCCCGCGGGGGAGCGCCCGCCGTCACCGCACCGGATCCCCGCCCTCGAGCCGCGCGCTACTCTGAATCCGTGACGAGCCGCGATGACGATGCCCTCAGCTGGGCGGGAGACGACGATCCGACGCTCGTGTCGGCCCCGACGCGTGACTCCGGGCTCGCATCGCGACCGTCGGATGCCGCCGCGCCGCCCACGCACCCGAGCGAGCCGGCGCCCGCGCAGGACCTCGAGTCCGCGGGCGACCCCGGCACGGCCGATGCGGGCCGTCCCGCGATGAGCAGCGCCGCGCTCGTCTCGTTCGGCGTGCTGGGCGGCATCTACCTCCTCTATACCGTCGGCTGGATCGTCGGCGGTCTCCGGCTCAACGACATCGCCGGCTTCATCGTGGCGCCGACCGCCTCGGTTCCCGCGATCATCGTCGCGATCCTCGCCCCGGCCGTCTGGTTCGGGGTGACCTTCCTCCTCACGCGCGGGCGGGCTACGTGGCTCCGATTCGTCTGGCTCGTCGCCGGCGCGGTGCTGCTCGTCCCCTGGCCGTTCGCGATGCTCGGAACGGGGCTGTGATGACCGTCGACACGTCTGCCGAGAAGCACGCCCATCGAACGCCGACGTGGCTGATCGCCACGGTCGCCGGCGCGTTCGGTCTGTTCTACGCCTACGCGGTGTGGGTCGCGGTCGGGCACCTCGTGACGCAGGCGACCGGCGTCCTCGGACTCAACGGTCTCGGCTGGGCCGTGCTCGGCAGCGCGATCGTGTTCCCGATACTCGTGTTCGCGGGAGCGTTCGCGCTCGGACACCGACGCGGCGCGGGATCGTTCGCGCTCATCCTGCTCGCGGGGTTGGGACTCACCGCGGTCTTCTGGCTCAACATCCTGTCGTACTCGATCACGCAGGGCGGGTCGCTGCTCGGCAGCTGACCGCGGCGGTCGCGCGGCGTCACACGGTCTCAGGCGCCGTCTGCGCCGCGCTAGGCTGAGACGACCCGCCGCACCGCCGTCGGCCGTCGTGGCGACCACCCGTTCCGCGCTCACGCGCATGCTCCAGAGGATCGTCCGTGCCCCAGCCCGTCGTGCTCATCGCCGAAGAACTCTCGCCCGCCACGATCGATGCCCTCGGTCCTGATTTCGAGGTCCGGTCGGTCGACGGTGCCGATCGCGCGGCCCTGCTGCCCGCTCTCGCCGACGCGCACGCCGTGCTCATCCGGTCGGCGACCAAGATGGACGCCGAAGCGATCGCCGCGGCCCCCGCGCTGAAGGTCATCGCCCGTGCCGGTGTCGGTCTCGACAACGTCGACATCAAGGCCGCCACCGCCGCCGGCGTCATGGTCGTGAACGCCCCGACGTCGAACATCATCTCGGCGGCCGAGCTGACGGTCGGACACATCCTGAGCCTGGCACGTCACATCCCGGCCGCGCACGCCTCGCTTGCCGCCGGCGCGTGGAAGCGATCGTCGTTCACGGGCACGGAGCTGTTCGAGAAGACCGTCGGCATCATCGGCCTCGGACGCATCGGAGCGCTCATCGCCGCTCGCCTGCAGGCCTTCGGTGTGAGCGTCGTCGCGTACGACCCCTATGTCACGCCGACGCGTGCACAGCAGCTCGGCGTCACGCTGCTGAGCCTCGACGAGCTGCTCGGACAGAGCGACTTCGTCACGATCCACATGCCCAAGACGCCGGAGACGACCGGCATGATCGGCACGGAGCAGTTCGCGCGCATGAAGAAGACGGCCTACGTCGTCAACGTCGCCCGCGGCGGGCTGATCGATGAGGAGGCGCTGTACACGGCGCTCACCACGGGCGAGATCGCGGGCGCCGGCCTCGATGTGTTCACGAGCGAACCGCCGAAGGAGGACGGAACGGCGTTCCCGTTGCTGTCGCTGCCCAACGTCGTCGTGACGCCGCACCTCGGCGCCTCGACCGACGAGGCGCAGGAGAAGGCGGGCGTCTCCGTCGCGAAGTCGGTCAAGCTCGCGCTCGAGGGCGACCTCGTGCCCGATGCGGTCAACGTCGCCGGTGGTGTGATCGACCCCTTCGTCCGGCCGGGCATCGCCCTGGTCGAGCAGCTCGGTCAGATCTTCACCGGCTTGGCCCCGAGCGCCCTGACGAGCCTCGACATCGAGGTGCGCGGTGAGCTGGCCGATTACGACGTCAGCGTCTACCGCCTGGCCGCCCTCAAGGGCATCTTCACGAACATCGTGAGCGAAAACGTCTCGTACGTGAACGCGCCGCTGTTCGCCGAGCAGCGCGGCATCGAGACGCGCCTGATTGTGGAGTCCGACAGCCCGCTGTACCGCAACATCACGATCTTGCGCGGTACGCTCTCCGACGGCTCCGTGCTGACCGTCGAGGGCACGCTGGCCGGCACCCGCATGGTGCCCAAGGTCGTCGGCATCAATGGCTACGAGGTCGAGGTGCCGATCGAGCGCCACCACGTCGTCATGCGTTACGCCGACCGCCCCGGCATCGTCGCGATCTACGGGCAGAAGCTGGGCCAGGCGGGCATCAACATCGCCGGGCTCCAGGTCGCCCGCCCGGACGCCTCGGGGCGCGCACTGTCGGTGCTGACCGTCGATTCGCCCGTTCCCGACCACCTGCTCGACGAGATGCGCGAGGCGGTCGCAGCAGACCTCTTCCGGCAGATCGAGCTCAGCGAGGTCTGACCCGCCGGTCCGGCGTCCGGGGCCGCTGCGCTCCGGACGCCGTCAGCGTGCGGTCACGCCGAGGACGAGACGGATGAGGGCGTCGAACTGTTCGCCCTGGGGGAGCGGGCCGACCACGGCGCCCGCCCCGAGGGCGTTGTTGAAGTAGAGCCCGTCGCCGACCAGAAGGACGAGCTGCAGGGCGGTCTCGTCGCGCGTGTGGTCGCGGAGCGCCTCTTCCCAGAGCGTGCGGACGTCGCGGAGCGCGGAGCTCGCGGCAGCGTGGCCGCTCTGGGCCAACCGCGATCCAGCCAGAAGAGCGCGGTCGAGGGCGCTGTCCTCCATGACCGAGGTGCGCAGGTATGCCGCGACGATGCCTTCGGGGTGCTGCGACATGTCGTCCACGTCGAGGCGGGCGAGGTCCATCATCCGGTCGAGCAGTGCCGTCTCGAGCGCTTCCTTCGAGGCGTAGTGGTAGAGCAGTCCGCCCTTGGACACCCCGGCGGCCGCGGCCACCGCGTCCATCGTCGCGCCGCGTGCGCCGTCGGAGATCAGCAGCTGTTCGTACGCGTCGAGCACGCTCTCGCGCGCGCGGGGAGGACGACTCATGGCATCCATCCTCGCGCGTCGCGCCGCTGTTCCTGTTACTATACCGGCTGGACGGTGAATAAATGACTCTCACGGAAGAAATCGCGATCGCCGACGGGCAGGGCCGGCGTGTCGGCTGGCGCGGCTGGGCGGCGCTCGTCGTGCTCATGCTGCCGGTGCTGCTCGTATCGGTCGACAACACGGTGCTCAGCTTCGCCCTGCCCGAGATCGCGCGCTCGCTCAGCCCCACGAGCGCGCAGCAGCTGTGGATCATCGACGTCTACCCGCTCATCCTCGCGGGGCTGCTCGTCACGATGGGCTCGCTGGGCGACCGCTTCGGCCGCCGCCGCATGCTGCTGGTCGGAGCGACGGGCTTCGCGACGGTCTCGGCCCTCGCCGCCTTCGCACCCAACGCCGAGCTCCTCATCGCGGCGCGCGCCGCCATGGGCGTCTTCGGCGCGATGCTCATGCCCTCCACCCTCTCGCTGCTGCGGAGCATCTTCACCGACCGCGATCAGCGGCGTCTCGCGATCGCCGTCTGGGCGTCGATGTTCTCGGCCGGTGCCGCGCTCGGTCCCATCGTCGGCGGGATCCTGCTCGAGCACTTCAGCTGGGGCTCGGTGTTCCTCATGGCGGTTCCCGTGCTCGTGCCCCTGCTCGTCCTCGCGCCGTTCTTCGTGCCCGAGAGCCGCGACCCGCGCCCCGGGCGCATCGATCCCGTGAGCATTGCGCTGTCGATGCTCACGATGGTGCCGATCGTCTACGCGATCAAGGAGTTCGCGGTCAAGGGTTGGGGGCCGCTGCCGCCCGTGCTGTTCCTCGCGGGGATCGCGTTCGGCTGGCTCTTCGTGCGGCGACAGCTGCGGGTGGCGTCGCCCATGCTCGATATGCGCCTGTTCGCGCGCGGCACCTTCAGCGGCGCCCTCCTGGTCAATCTGCTCAGCGTGGTGGCGCTCGTCGGGTTCCTCTACTTCGTCACGCAGCACCTGCAGCTGATCGTCGGTCTGTCGCCGCTCGAAGCCGGGCTCGCTCTGGTGCCCGGGCTCGCGATGATGATCATCGCCGGTCTCGGCGTCGTCCCCGTCTCGCGCCGTGTGTCACCCCGCATCGTGGTCCCCGCCGCGCTGGCCCTGTCCGCCGCGGGCTACGTGATGATCGCTGTGCTGACCGACGCCGAGAGCATGATCGAGCTCGTCGTCGCGTTCGCCCTCCTCGGCATGGGGATCGGCGCCGCCGAGACGGTCTCGAACGAGCTCGTCCTCGCGAGCGCGCCGCCCGCGAAAGCCGGCGCTGCGAGCGCCGTGTCGGAGACCGCCTACGAGGTCGGGGCCGTGCTGGGCACCGCGGTGCTCGGCGGCATCCTGACCGCCATGTACCGGATCGGTATGGTCGTGCCCGCTGGTGTGCCCGCCGAGGCCGCCGATGCGGCGCGCGAGACCCTTGCTGGTGCCGTGAACGTCGCACAGGAGCTGCCGCAGCCGGTGGGACAGCAGCTGCTCGACGCGGCTGCGCATGCGTTCGACTCGGGCGTCGCCGTCACGGCCACGATCGGCGCGGTCCTCGTGGTCTGCGCCGGCGTCATCGCGGCCGCTACGCTGAAGGGATCCCACACGCGGCACGCCGGGCGATGAGCTTCCGGCGCGCCGCATCGCCGAGAACGAGGAGAGCGATGTCGCGCGTCGTGAAGCTGGCCGTGATTCCGGGCGACGGAATCGGTCCCGAGGTCGTCGCCGAGGCCGAGAAGGTGCTCGACGCGGCCGTGGCGGGCACGGATGTCGTGATCGACAAGACCCGGTTCTCGCTCGGGGCGGCTCGGTATCTCGAGACCGGCGACACTCTCACCGATGGTGATCTCGCGGCGATCGCCGAGCACGACGCGATCCTCCTCGGCGCGGTGGGGGGAGTGCCGGGCGATCCGCGGCTCCGCGACGCGAACATCGAGCGGGGCCTCCTCCTGAAGCTGCGTTTCGAGCTCGACCACTATGTCAACCTGCGTCCCTCGAAGCTGTACCCCGGCGTGCCCGGGCCCCTCGCCGAGCCGGGCGACGTCGACTTCGTCGTGGTCCGAGAGGGCACGGAAGGACCGTACGTGGGCAACGGCGGCAGCATCCGCCGGGGGACCCCGCACGAGGTCGCGAACGAGACGTCGGTAAACACTGCGTTCGGGGTGGAGCGCGTCGTCCGCTACGCCTTCGAGCTCGCGGAGCGCCGCCGAGGTGCCCTCACGCTCGTGCACAAGACGAACGTGCTCGTGCACGCCGGCGGGATCTGGAAGCGCGTGGTGGACCAGGTGGCGGCGGAGCACCCCGGGGTCGCCGTAGACTATCTGCACGTCGACGCGGCGACGATCTTCCTGGTCACGAACCCGGGCCGCTTCGACGTGATCGTCACCGACAACCTCTTCGGTGACATCCTGACCGACTTGGCCGGCGCCGTCACCGGAGGCATCGGCCTCGCCGCTTCGGGGAACATCAACCCCGACGGCGCGTTCCCCTCGATGTTCGAGCCCGTCCACGGATCGGCGCCCGACATCGCGGGCCAGCAGAAGGCCGACCCCACGGCCGCGATCCTCTCCGTCTCATTGCTGCTCGATCACCTCGGGCTCACGGGGGCCGCTCGACGCGTCACCCGCGCCGTCGAGGACGACATCGCCGCCCGAACCTCGGACTCCCGCACCACATCGCAGATCGGCGACGCGATCGCGGCTCAGCTCCAGGCGTAGCCTGGACTCCGCCCCGTCGCCCCCACTTTCGCTTGGAAGACTCATGACCCTTCTCGAAAACGATCCCGACGCCGGACTCGCCCCGCTCGAGTTCGCCGTCACCCGCAACCTCGCCGCCGCGGCAGCCGCGCGACGCGACGAGATCCTGGCGAACCCCGGCTTCGGCACGCATTTCACCGATCACATGGTCGACATCTGCTGGTCGGTGCTCGGGGGCTGGCATCGCCCACGCGTGCAGCCGTACGGCCCGATCACGCTGGACCCCGCCGCGGCCGTGCTCCACTACGGGCAGGAGATTTTCGAAGGCATCAAGGCCTACCGTCACGCGGACGGTTCGGTGCACACCTTCCGTCCCGACCAGAACGGTCGCCGCCTGCAGCGCTCGGCACGCCGGCTCGCCCTCCCCGAGCTGCCCGTCGAGTGGTTCGTCCAGTCGTTGCGCGAGCTCATCGCGGTCGACGGTGCGTGGGTCCCTTCCGGTGCGGACCAGTCGCTCTACCTGCGTCCCTTCATGTTCGCGAAGGAGGCCTTCCTCGGCGTCCGTCCGGCCAACAAGGTCGCGTACTACCTGATCGCGAGCCCCGCCGGTGCCTACTTCACCGGCGGCGTGAAGCCGGTGTCGATCTGGCTGAGCGAGGATTTCGCGCGCGCTGGAAAGGGTGGGACCGGTGCAGCCAAGACCGGCGGCAACTACGCCTCGAGTCTGCTGCCACAGGCGGAGGCCTACGAGAACGAGTGCGACCAGGTCGTGTTCCTCGACCAGGACCGCAATGTCGAGGAGCTCGGCGGGATGAACGTCGTGTTCGTCTACAAGGACGGCACCATCGTCACCCCGCAGTCCGACTCGATCCTCGAGGGCATCACGCGCGATTCGATCCTGCAGCTCGCGCGCGACCGCGGACACAAGGTCGAGGGCCGCGCCGTCTCGCTCGACGAATGGCGCCAGGGCGTGGCGTCCGGCGACATCGTCGAGGTGTTCGCCTGTGGAACCGCCGCTGTCGTCACGCCGATCGGGGTGCTCAAGGGCCGCGACTTCATCGACCAGCAGCCGGTCGGCGAACTCGCCCTGTCGCTGCGCGAGGAGCTGACCGACATCCAGTACGGCCGACGAGAAGACAAGCACGGCTGGCTCGTGCGGTTGGACGGCTGACATGAAGATCGTCCGTTTCTCGCACAACGAGGCCATCCGCTACGGCATCCTCGACGGTACCGACCTGGTGACCCTCGCCGGTGATCCCCTCTACGCGGGCTACGAGCCGACCGGCGATCGCGTGCCGCTCAGCGACGCCGTGCTGCTCGCTCCGGTCATCCCGCGCTCCAAGATCATCGCGGTCGGTCGCAACTACCGCGAGCACGCCGCCGAGTTCGGCAACGAGGTCCCGGCCGAACCCCTGCTGTTCTTCAAGCCGAACACGTCGGTGATCGGCCCGGGCGACGCGATCGTGCGGCCGACGCAGTCGCAGCAGGTCGACTTCGAGGGGGAGCTGGCCGTCGTCATCGGCAAGGTCACCCGCAACGTGTCGGCCGATGAGGCGCTCGGCCACGTCTTCGGCTACTCCATCGCCAACGACGTCACGGCGCGCGACCTGCAGCGCAGCGACGGGCAGTGGACGCGCGCCAAGGGCTTCGACACCTTCTGCCCGCTGGGGCCGGCCATCGAGACGGAGTTCGATCCGGCGCAGGCCCAGCTCGTCGCCCGTGTCAACGGCGAGGAGAAGCAGCGTGCGCCGCTGACCGACATGGTCCACGGCATCGCCGAGCTGATCGCCTACGCGTCGGCGGCCTTCACGCTGCTTCCCGGTGACGTCATCCTCACGGGGACGCCGGCCGGCGTCGGGCCGCTCGTCGCGGGCGATGTCGTGGAGGTCGAGATCGACGGTCTCGGTATCCTCCGCAACATCGTCCGGGATGTCTGAGGCCGAACCCGCGACCGACGACACGGTCCGCGACGGCATCCGCAGGCGGTCGCTGGCGGTCCTGTCGCTCGGTCAGGTGCTGGGCGGCATCGGTTTCGGCTCGACGATCTCGCTCGGCGCCGTCATCATCGAGCGCTTGACGGGTGACGACGCCCTGGCGGGGCTCCCGACGGCGGCGGTGACCCTCGGCGCCGCGCTGCTCGCGGTGCCGCTGGCATCGTTCGCGGCGCGGTCGGGCCGCCGCCCTGCGCTCACGCTCGGCATGGTTCTCGCGCTCGCGGGTGTCGTGCTCGTTGTGTCCGGTGCCGCGCTCGCGAGCGTGCCGTTGCTCCTGTTCGCGTTCGCGATGATCGGCGGCGGCCAGGCGGCCAACCTGCAGTCGAGGTTCGCAGCGACCGATCTCGCCACCGACCGGACCCGCGGGCGGGACCTGTCGATCGTGGTCTGGGCGACGACGGTCGGCGCCGTCCTCGGGCCGAACCTCGTCGGTCCCGGCGAATCGGTCGGCGGCGCGATCGGGATGCCGCCGCTGACCGGGCCCTACCTGTTCACCGCCGTCGCGCAGATCATGGCGATCGTGCTGTACCTGGCCGCCCTGCGGCCCGACCCGCTGCTGCTCGCCCGGGCCGACGCGGCGCGCGGGCGCGCGGGACGCGAGGCGATCGCGCATCCGGATCGGCCCCGGGCCGCGCGCTACGCCGTCGCGGCGATCGCGGGTTCGCATGGCGTGATGGTCTCGGTCATGGCGATGACCCCGCTGCACCTCGTGCATCACGGGGCGGAGCTGTCGGTCGTCGGACTCACCATCAGCCTCCATATCGCCGGCATGTACGCGCTGTCTCCCGTCTTCGGTCTCATCGCCGACCGTCTCGGCCGCGTTGCCACGATCCTGGTCGGTCAGGCGCTCCTCGGGCTCTCGCTCGTCGTCGCGGCGTTCGGCGCGGAGTCGGCGCCCGCGGTGACGGTCTCGCTCGTCCTGCTGGGACTCGGGTGGAGCGCCGCGACGGTCGCCGGCTCCGCCTTGCTCACCGAGGCGTCGTCGCCGGACCGACGCACGGCCCGTCAGGGGCGCAGCGACGCGGCCATGAACGTGGTGGGCGCCGCGGGAGCCGCGGGCGCGGGAGTCGCCCTCGGCCTCGTCGGCTATGCCGGCCTCGCGGTCGCCGCGCTCGCGATCGTCGCGGTCGTCGTCCTCGCTTCGCCGCTCGCGCGCGATGGGGAGGGTCGCGAGGCCGAGTCGGTACGATCGGGCCCGTCTTAGCCGCTGGGCGTCCGCGCGGCAAGTATTTGGCCGCGGGCCCGGCGTGTGTCAGTTTGGTGGCATGAGCCATCGCGCACAGCTGATCATCGCCCTGGGATCGAGCGCGATCCTGTTCCTCTCGATCGCGTTCGTCTTCGTGCTCGTCGTCACGAGCCTCTTCACGGGCGGCATCGACTTCCCCGGCGAGCCGGAGATCGCGGACGCCGCGGGACTCACCGTGTGGGGCCTCGTCGCCTGACCCGTCGGTTCGGTGCTCAGGAGAGCAGCGCGCGCACCGCGAGGTCGACGTCGCCGTCGTCGTTGAAGACGTGGAACGCGAGGCGCGCGTTGCCCCGACGCCCCGATGCGACGACACCCGCCGTGGTGAGCCGGCAAAGATCCAGGCCTTCTGAATCGGGCCAGGTCACGATCGGCGTGGGCCGCACCGGTTCGGGAAGGCCGAGCCTCTCGCGGAACCGCGCCGCGAGTCCGGTCACACGCTCGTGGAGCGCCGACGCATCCGCATCCGCGAAGAGCGCGAGAGCGGGCTCTGCTCCCACCGTCGCCTGCCAGGCGGGCGAGACGTCGAACCGGCGGGCCGAAGCCGCGAGTGACGCGTCGGCCCCGTAGCAGGCGGCCCACGGGTCCTCACCGGCGTACCAGCCCGCGTGGATCGGCGTCAGGGTCGCGGCGTAGTCCTCGGTCAGCGCGAGGAACGTGAGGCCGCGAGGAGTGCACAGCCACTTGTAGGTGTGACAGACGAGCGCGTCGAACATGCCCGCGTCGACGGGCAGCCAGCCGGCGGCCTGTGTCGCATCGCACAGCGTCCGTGTGCCGTTGCGACGGGCGGACGCGACGATGGCGGCCGCATCCGCGACCTCGCCCGTCGCGGACTGGACGATCGAGAATGCGACCAGGTCGACGGTGGGGTCGATCGCTGCCGCGAGGCCGGCGAGCGGAACCGAACGCACGCGGATGCCGCGACCGACGTGGACGAAGGGCAGCACGAGCGACGAGAACTCGCCTTCGGGGCACAGGACCGTCGCCCCGTCGGGGAGCGACGCGGCCAGCATCCCGACCATCACGGAAGTTTGCGAGCCGACGGCGACACGCTCGGGAGACGTCGACACGATGCGGGCGAAGTGTGCGCGGCACCGCTCGGCCACAGCGGCGTAGTGATGCAGGTCGGGTCGGGCGTCGAGGTCGGCGATGACAGCCGCGCGGGTGGCCCGGCTCGGAAGGCCGGTACTGCACGCCGCGAGGTATCCCGCCGTGCCGGAGAACTCGGTGCGGAGTTCATCGGGGGAGAGGGCGGTGGTCTGCATGTATCCAGGATCGACGGCGCGGACGCATTCATCCAGACCAGGATTTGCATGAGAAGCATCACGCAGCGTTATCTTTCGCTATGGACACTCCCGACTATCGTCTCGATGTGGCCGAGCTGCGCATCGTCCGAGCCATCGCCGACGGTGGTTCCATCACCGCCGCAGCAGCCTCGCTGGGCTACAGCCAACCGGCCGTCAGCCAGCAGGTGAAGCGGCTCGAACAGCGCCTCGGAGTGCCGGTCGTGGAGCGCGTCGGACGCCGGATGCGGCTCACCGAAGCCGGTCGCGTGATCGCTCGCCACGCCGCAGCGGTCGCCACGGCCATCGAAGCCGCGTCGGGGGAGCTCGCCGAGCTCGCCGGCCTCCGAGCCGGCACGGTGCGGATGGTCGGTTTCCCGTCGGCCTCGCCCACCGTGCTCCCGAGACTCATGGACCGGCTCGCGCTGAGCCAGCCCGACCTCACGCTCACGTACGTCGAGGCCGAGCCACCCGAGGCCATCGCGGACGTCCGAGCCGATCGGGCGGACATCGCCCTGACCTTCGGGTATCCCGGCGACCGCTCCGATCCGCACGGGGAGAACGCGCGGGGTCTCGACACCGAGCTCATCGGGCACGACGACCTGCTCGCCGTCCTGCCCGCCGGGCATCCGGCAGCGCGCGGCGGTGGTGCGATCGACGTCCGGCCGCTGGCCGACGAAGCGTGGATCGCAGGGTGCCCGCGCTGTCGCGGACACCTGCTCGAGGTCTGCGGTCGTGCGGGTTTCGTTCCGGCCATCCGGTTCGAGACCGACAACTTCGTCGCGGTCGAGCAGCTCGTCGCACAGGGCATCGGCGTCGCGACGCTGCCCGGGCTGGCGGTGTCGTCCTTCCCCCTGCTTCCCGGCGTCGTGACGAGACCGTTGCCGGCGAGCGAGCGGCGCGCGATCCATGCCGTGTCCGCCGGCGGCGCCGGCCGGGTGCCGGCCGTCGCTTCGGTCCTCGCGCACCTGCGAGCGGTCGTCACCGAGCTCCTCGGCGGCCCGCCGCGCAAGAACTAAGCTGGAGGGGATGTCCACCGCACCGCACCCCGCCACCACGACCGCCTCCGGAACCGACGTCCGCGTCCGCTTCTGCCCTTCGCCGACCGGATTGCCGCACGTCGGTCTCATCCGCACGGCTCTGTTCAACTGGGCCTACGCGCGTCACAACGGCGGCAAGCTCGTCTTCCGCATCGAGGACACCGATGCCGCTCGCGACAGCGAAGAGAGCTACCAGCAGTTGCTCGAGGCGCTGCGGTGGCTCGAGATCGACTGGGACGAGGGTGTCGAGAAGGGCGGGCCGCACGCACCGTACCGTCAGTCGCAGCGTCACGAGCTCTACCGAGAGGTGCTCGACAAGCTGATCGCCGCCGGTGTGGTCTACGAGTCGTACTCGACGGCCGAAGAGATCGACGCCCGCAACGAGGCGAACGGCCGCGCCAAGCAGCTCGGCTACGACAACTTCGATCGCAACCTGACCGACGAGCAGAAGGCCGCATTCCGAGCTGAGGGCCGCGAGCCGGCGTGGCGCCTGCGCGTGCCCGACCACGATCTGACTTACGTCGACCTCATCCGCGGTGAAGTCACCTTCCCGGCCGGCTCCTTCCCCGACTTCGTGATCGTGCGGGCCGGCGGCATCCCGCTCTACACGTTCGTGAATCCGGTCGACGACGCTCTCATGGGCGTCACCCACGTCCTCCGGGGTGAGGATCTGATGCCATCGACGGCCCGCCAGCTCGCGCTCTACGCGGCGCTCATCGAAGCAGGCGTGACCGATTTCGTCCCCCGTTTCGGCCACATGCCCCTGGTGCTGGGCGACACGGGCAACAAGAAGCTCTCGAAGCGCGACCCGAAGGCCGACCTCTTCCTGCAGCGCGAGAAGGGCTTCATCCACGAGGGGCTGTTGAATTACCTCTCGCTGCTCGGGTGGTCCATCGCCGCCGACCGCGACGTCTTCACCCGCGACGAGCTCATCGAGGCCTTCGACGTCGCCGACGTCAACCCGAACCCCGCGCGCTTCGATCAGAAGAAGGCGGAGTCCATCAACGGCGACCATGTCCGCATGCTCGCGCCCGAGGTCTTCGCCGAGCGTCTCGTCCCGTATCTCGCGAACGCGGGTCTCATCGAGAACCCGCCGACCGCGGGCGAGCGGGAGATCCTCGAGGCATCCGCTCCGCTCGTGCAGGAGCGGATGCAGCTGCTCGGCGAAGCCCCCGGCCTCTTGGGCTTCCTCTTCCGGTCCGAGGTCGTCTTCGACGATGACGCCCTCTCCGGTCTCCCCGCGAACACGGGGGAGGTGCTGGTGGCGTCGGTCGGTGCGCTCGAGCTCGTTCCCGAGCAGGGCTTCACTGCCGCTGCCGTACAGGACGCGCTCGCCTCTGCGCTCATCGACGGCCTCGGCCTTAAGCCGCGCGTCGCTTACGGACCGCTCCGCGTCGCACTCAGCGGTCGGCGGGTGTCTCCGCCGCTGTTCGAGTCGATGGAGCTGCTCGGCAAGGTCGAGACGATCCGCCGGCTGGACGGCCTGGTGCAGCGCGTCGGCTGACGCGCCCGGGCGCCGCTCGGTTAGGCCGCATCGCATCCGTCGGGTATAGTTGATCCTCGGTGCGACTGAGTCAAACCGACCATGGGGTATGGTGTAATTGGCAACACGGCGGTTTCTGGTTCCGTTGTTCTTGGTTCGAGTCCAGGTACCCCAGCTTCGAGAAAAGCCCCGCTTCGGCGGGGCTTTTCCGTTTTCCGAGAACCCGCGATGCGCGGGCGTCATCGGACGAGTGCGGCGCGAGAATGGCTCCATGGGACTCTTCATGCAGCGACCCGAGGAACCGAGCGAGTGGGCGGGGTTGCCGTCCGAGCCGCTCCGGCCGAAGTCCGGCGCGGAACTGTTGCCGGACGAGGTCGCGCCCGCCGACCCTGCCGGAGATCTGCTCGGCGGTGGCGGGATCACGTCGATCTCCATCCCGGTCGAGATCGACGGAAACGAGGGGACAGGCTGACATCTCGCGGTCGGCGCGGCGGGGGTGGAAGACACCCGTCACGGAACTGTCTGACAGTTGTCGGATAGACTGAGGGCATGGACCCGAGGTCGATGCGCAGCCGCGAGGCGCTGCGCCGTGCCGCCCTCGATCTCGCAGCCGGCCGTCCCGTCGCGGAGCTTTCGGTAGCAGAGGTCTGTCGCGCGGCCGGAGTGACGCGCGACACGTTCTACCGGCATGCCGACGCGCCCGTCTCCCTCTTGGCCGACGCCTTGCGCGCCGAGCTCGACTCGGTGCTCACAGGCATCGGCGACCTCGACTCGCTCTCGACGGCGGAAGGGCTGCTGCTGGATCACGTCCGAGCGCACGTCGATGTGTACCGCGGCGCACTGCAGCCCTCCCTCGCGGCGCCGGTGCGGGATGTGCTCGAGCGCGTCGTCGCTGCGGGCCTCGAGGAATGGCTCGAACGGCATCCCGAGATCGAGCCGCCGGCGATCGACGATCTCCCGTCGCGAGCGATCGCCGTCGCCTACGCGGCCGGCGGAACCGTCGCGGCGATCGAGGTCTGGCTGCGCTCGGGCGCGGCCGACGTGACGTGGGCGACGAGGGCCATCCTCGCCGCATCACCGGAATGGTGGCTGCGATGACGCGGCCGAACGAGAGGAGTGCACGATGAAGGCAGCAGTGTTCCACGCGAAGGAAGATCTCCGAGTGGAGAACGTCGAGGAACCGACCGTGGGCCCGGGGCAGGTGAAGCTCAAGAACGCCTTCGCGGGTATCTGCGGCTCGGACCTACACGTGTACTACGCTCCCGAAGCCGCAGGCCTCACACTCGACGAGCCGCACCCCGTGACGGGTGCGCAGCTCCCGCAGATCCTCGGTCACGAGTTCGCGGGGACCGTCGTGGAGGTCGGCGACGGTGTCGCGGGAGTCTCGGTCGGCGACCGAGCCGCGGTGTGGCCCGTCTACTACTGCGGCGAGTGCCCCGCGTGCGAGAAGGGCATGTTCAACGCCTGCCAGAAGATCGGCTTCCACGGGCTGAGCTCCCAGGGCGGAGGCATGGCCGAGTACACGACGGTGCCCGCGTCGATGCTGCACGCGCTGCCCGAGAACGTCGACCTGCGCATGGGCGCGCTCGTCGAGCCGATGGCGGTCGCCTGGCACGCCGTCGAGCGGTCGCACGTGACATCGGGTCAGACCGCGGTCGTCGCGGGGGCCGGGCCGATCGGCATCGGCGTCTGGTTCGCGCTCAAGGCCCGGGGGATCGACAGAGTGCTCGTGTCGGAGCCCAGCGCCGCACGGCGCGAGACGATCGCCGCCCTCGGGGCGACCGTCGTCGACCCGGTGGCAGAAGACCTTGCGGCCGCTGTATCGGCGCTGTCGGGAGGCCGCGGCGCGGACGTGGCCTTCGACGCCGCGGGCGCGGGCGCGGCGATCACAGCGGGACTTGCGAACCTCGTGCCCGGCGGTCGTCTCGTGGTCGTGGCGATCCACGAGCGGGCGATGGAGTTCTCGCCGACGCAGCTCGTGATGGCGGAGACTGAGATCGCGGGGGCGCTGGCGTACCTGCCGGCCGATTTCGACGCCGTCATCGAGGCGATGTCGCGCGGCGTCTATGACACGAGCGGCTGGGTCGAGGAGGTCTCGATCGACGGCGTCGTCGAAGCGATCGAGAAGCTGCGTGGCGGAGCGGGCGCGAAGATCCTCGTGCGTTCCGACGCCTGAGGCAGCCGGAGCCCGCGGTTTCGAGTCCTCGGTCCCGCGGACTCCGGCTGCTCCGCGCCGCCACAGGGCGCGTCAGATGTTGCGCGGACGCGGCGCGGGCGGCGGCGGCACGGGCTTGGCCGCGACGATGTCGACACGACGGATGCGCTCGACGCCGCGTTTGCCGTCGACCACGACGTGGTCGTCGTCGGCGCTCAGCAGCTCGCCGAGCGCATCCGTCGCCTGCCCCGTGGGTAGGAGGTAGCGGACGACGACCCGCCCGCCGGGAGCGGGCAGCCTCACCATGCGCCGGGGGAGTAGTCCTTGAGGAAGACGCCGAAGAGGTCGTCGCCGGCCTCCCCACGGACGATCGGGTCGTAGACACGCGCTGCGCCGTCGACGAGGTCGAGCGGGGCGTGGAAGCCCTCCTCGGCGAGGCGGACCTTGGTGGGGTGCGGGCGCTCGTCGGTGATCCAGCCCGTGTCGACGCTGGTCATCAGGATGCCGTCGGTCTCGAACATCTCGCGCGCGCTCGTGCGCGTGAGCATGTTGACGGCCGCCTTGGCCATGTTCGTGTGCGGGTGGCCCGGGCCTTTGTAACCGCGATTGAACACGCCCTCCATGGCGCTCACGTTGACGACGTAGGTCCGGCGCGCGGGGCTCGCCGCGAGCGAGGCGCGCAGCTTCGAGACGAGGAGGAACGGCGCGGTCGTGTTGGCGAGCTGGACCTCGAGCATCTCGAGCGGGTCCACCTCACCGACGCGCTGTGTCCATGAGTTGACGCTGTCGAGGTCGGGGATGAGCCCGCCCGCGTCGATCGCGGTGCCCGCAGCGAGCCGCTCGAGCGAGCTGGAGCCCGCCGCAAGCGCCTGCTCGGTGAGCTCGTCGGCACGGGATGCCGCGGCGGCGAGGATCGGATGGGCGTTGACCGAGCGTTCGAGCGCCTGCGGGTGCATGTCGTTAGTGTGACCGAACGTCACGAGAGCCGGCAAGGGGCCGTCGGGCAGCGGCGACAGTTCGGCGTCGACGAGCGGCTGGTATGCGCCAGGGGAGCGTCGTACCGTCTGGGTCGCGTTGTTGATCAGGATGTCGAGCGGTCCGGCCGCGGCGACGTCGTCGGCGAGCCCGACGACCTGTGCGGGGTCGCGCAGATCGATGCCGACGACCTTGAGTCGGTGGATCCAGTCCGCCGAGTCGGGGAGGCTCGTGAAGCGGCGCACGGCGTCGCGGGGGAAGCGCGTCGTGATGGTCGTGTGGGCGCCGTCACGGAGCAGGCGCAGCGCGATGTACATGCCGATCTTGGCGCGGCCACCCGTGAGCAGGGCGCGGCGTCCGGTGAGGTCGGTCCGGGCGTCGCGCTTGGCGTGGCTGAGGGCTGCGCAATCGGGGCAGAGCTGGTGGTAGAAGGCGTCCACGACCGTGTAGGCCTGCTTGCAGATGTAGCAGGAGCGCGCCTTGATGAGGGTGCCGGCGGTCGGCGCCGTCGTCGAGGTGGAGATCGGGATGCCGCGCGTCTCGTCGTCGATGCGGTCGGGTGCGCCGGTAGCGGTGGCGTGCACGACGGCGCGATCAGCGGTGGCCACGGCATCCCGGATCTCGCGACGACGCACCTTCTTCGCGGCCTTGAACATCGCCGCCGTGGCGCGGCGCACGGTGACGTAGTCGGGGTGCGTGTGGTCGATGTCGGCCAATTGGCCGAGCACCCGCAGCGTCGTGGCGAGGTCGGCGGGCTCGATGCCGCTGGGCGCGACGGCGGAGGGGGAGATCGTGTCGGGAAGCA
This sequence comes from Microbacterium sp. cf332, assembly GCF_900102175.1. Lineage (GTDB taxonomy): Bacteria > Actinomycetota > Actinomycetes > Actinomycetales > Microbacteriaceae > Microbacterium. Next base: position 507,708 of record NZ_FNKN01000001.1, on the reverse strand, counting down.
CACGGAATTCTACGACATCCGCGCTGAGCACCGTCCGGCGAGAAGGGGACGGCCCCGCTGGAGACGAATCTCACAACGGGGCCGTCAGTGAGCCCTGGGAGAAAGTGACCCGAACACCGTCTCTACCGAGCCGCTCACGTACAAGAGTGAACCTACGCGGGCGATGGTGTTCTATCGCAGTCGTTGACTCGGATGCTGCGTCTCTGGTAAGCGATCATCGCATCGCCTCGCCGATGTACGAGTACTTCAGGAAGACCTCCGACGCCCAGCCGGCCTCTTCCAGCACGCCCTGGACGGCGGTGAGCATGTAGCGCGAGTCCCAGCCCAGGTAGAGGTAGCTGCCATCTCCCAGCTCGTCCCACTGACCGTTCCAGGCCATCGCGGGGTAGACCGGTCCGCCGCGCCGCGCGCTGAAGTCGACGACGCTCTGGCGCGAGTCGACCCACAGACGCCGGAACACCCGGTTGAACAGGTATCGGACGTCGGGCACCTCCCAGTGCTCGCCGCGGAACTCGACGTAGTCGAACTCGCGCTGCCAGCCGCGCGGCCAGCCGCGGCGCAGCTTCGCGTCGAGGATCGGCGTCAGGTTGTCGTCGTCGATGCCCGTCAGCGGTGGACGCCGCCAGACGTCGACGAAGCGTGAGGCGAGGCCCTCGGTGCGCGAGCCGATCGCCGCGGTGTCCCAGACGACGCGTTCGGCGATCTCGCGTGACATCGCGACCGAGCTGCCGGCGAGGAGCGGGCGCAGCTGCGGGTAGGTGGCGTCGAGTGCGCGCTCGGACCGCTCCTGCTCGAGCAGCGTCAGGTTGCCGAGGGTATGGGCCAGCGCGCGGTGGCTGTTCTGCTCATCCTCGCTGTAGTCCGCGAACCGCCTGCTGCCGTCGCCCGACCAGTCGTCCCCCGCGCCGGCGGGGAAGATCGGCGAGACGTCGAGGAGATCTGCGGGGTCGACATCCGCGAGGCGGCCGAGCACGTACCGCGGGTGGGGGAGGTCGCCGTATTTGAGCCCGACGCGCACCCGCTCGTCGGAGGGGGTGATGCGCGCGATGGCGTGGGTCAGCGCGTCGCCGCCCTCGGCGTAGGCGCGACAGAGCCGCGCGACGAGCCGCTCGGTGGCGATGCCGACCACCACGCGGCGCAGCAGGAGCGACTGGAGGTCCTCGAGACGGGCGATCAGCTCGCCGCGCGGCAGGACGCCGGCCCGGTGATCGTGCACGAGTCGCATCGCGAGGGGGAACATCTGGCGGCCGAGCACCGCGAGGTACCCGAGCTGGCGGCCGACCTCGGGATCGTCGCTCGAGGCCGGGTCGAGCAGCTCCCGGTAGATCCCCGAGAATGTCCGCCAGCTCGACGCGTGCGCACGAAGGCGCGCGATGTCGAGCCGGGGGAACTGCTGACGGAAGACGTCGTAGACGCCCCGACCGCCCGTGATCAGGACCTCGCGACCGGTGAGCATGACGAGGTAGTGATTCCAGAACGAGCCGATCGCGTCGCCGGTGTTCCGCTCGATCGGCAGCCAGTACTCCTGCTCGATCTCGTCCTGCTCGGAGTGCGTGAGGCCCATGAGCACGTAGTTGTGGATGAGCTCGTGGTCGCGCAGCGGCTCGCCCGTGGAGTTCAGGCTCTCGAAGATCTGCTGTGCGTTCGCCTGCGGCCCGAGCGTGATGGCGACGTGCTCGAGCTTCTGCAGGCCGCGCCACAGCGAGGCGGCCTCGCCCGGGCGGATCTGGCTGCGGAAGAACGCGTAGTTGTCGTCGAACCGCGATGCCCCGTGCTCCTCGCCGTCGCCGCGCCGATCGAGGACGACGCTCTCGAACACATCGGCCCACGCACGATGCGGGCGCAGCTTGGTGCGGTCGGGGTCGTCCGCCCGGACCAGGACCGTCGCCAGCTCGCGGGCGAGTTCCGGATCGTCGTCGCGCAGCGTGTGGTGGAGCGCCGCCACGAGGAGCATCAGGGTCGTGATCCGCTGCTGCCCGTCGATGAGAACGAGCTGCGCGTCGTCGGCCGCGGAGGTGTTCGCGGTCGAGAGGATCGAGCCGATGAAGTGCGTATGCGTGTCATCGCTCGCAGAGACGGACCGGATGTCGCCGAGCAGCTGTTCGCATCCTCCGATGTCCCAGCGATACTGACGCTGATACACCGGGACGACGATGGTGGTGTCGGATGCCGAGAGCCAGCCGATCGTATTGACGGCGGTCGCTTCGACATTCGTGGCAGTGCTCATGTTCTCCGAAATCGCTCCTCGAAAACCCCGGACGAGTCTACCGGCGCGCTCAGGAGCCCTAGGTAGGCTGACCTCAGTCGGGCCTGTAAAAACTTCGCTTGTCCGACAGAAAGGTCATGATCCGTCATGGGTTACATCAAGTCCGCGGCTCTCGAGGAGACCGGCTACGTCGTCCTCGACCGCTACAACAAGGAGATCGATCCGAAGGAATGGCTCGACGTCGAGTACGTCGACTGGAAGTCCTCGGGCGACACCCGTTTCGCGCCGCTCGCCTCGGCCAAGGGCGAGATCGAGTGCAACGGGTTCTGGAACCACAAGCCGCCGCGCACCGACAAGGACGGCGTCTGGATCGACGCGCAGACCGAGCTCGCGCCCACGCTGACCGAGCGTGCGCAGGAGCCCGGGGCCAACGTCGGTCGCTGCCGCATCATCGAGCTGCAGCCGAACACGTACGCCGACTGCCTGTACAACCTGCACCAGGACGACAACAACCGCCTGAACCCCGACGGCACCGGGTGGGTCGTGCGAGGCTTCTTCAACCTCACCGACGACAAGACGAGCTACTTCGTGCTGCGTGAGAACCGCACCGACCCGAGCGAGGAGACGCGCATCGCGCTTCCCGCCGGCGCACAGCTGATCGTCGACACGCAGCGCCTGTGGCACGCCGCCGCGCACTACGGCGACGAGCCCCGCTACTGCCTCATCACCTCGTGGGAGTCGGGCCCGGAGCTCGATGCCTACATCGCCAAGTACAACGGTGTGAACAAGGTGGACAGCTACCCCGTCGACCAGGAGATCCTGGATGCGGGCCAGATCGAGCAGGAGCGGCGCATCGCTGCCCGCGCCGCTGCGCTCGCCGCGCGCGGACAGCAGGAGGTCCTCGCGATGAGCGAGGCCTGAGCCTCGATTCCGTCCGGAGGGGCGTCGGCTGCGGCCGGCGCCCCTCCGTCGTATCCGGCAGCGGGCCGGTGAGACATCGATGTTGTTTTCTGTTGCTTTGCGTTTGATTGCGTTGTAACGTGTGGACATCCGAGGGAGGATGTCGTGTACGCAACGGAGCGCCAACAGCTCATCGAGCGAATGCTCGCCGACGACGGACGTGTCGCCGTCGTCGACCTCGCATCGCGTTTCGACGTCACCACCGAGACGGTCCGCCGCGACCTCGCCGCGCTCGAGGATGCCGGCGCGCTCCGCCGTGTGCATGGCGGAGCGGTATCGCCCGAGCGCGTCAGCACCGCCGAACCCTCCGTCGCGGAGCGCTCGCAGCGCCACTCGGCCGCGAAGGAGCGCATCGCCCGTCGTGCGCTCGCAGCGCTCCCCGCGGGCGCCGGCTCGATCTACGTCGACGCGGGCACGACGACGGCGGCCTTCGCCGATGCCGTCGTCGCTCCCGGCAGCGCGGGCGGCCTCGAGGTCGTCACGCACTCGATGACGATCGCCCATTCGCTCGCCGGTGTCTCCGGGATCGGGCTGACCGCCATCGGGGGACGCGTGCGCGGGCTCACCGCCGCCGCCGTCGGCTCCGACACGGTCGGAGCGATCTCGCGGCTGCGCCCGGACGTCGCCTTCCTCGGCACCAACGGCATCGCGGCCGCCGCCGGTCTCAGCACGCCCGACCCCGACGAGGCCGCCGTCAAGCGCGCGATCGTCACGGGCGCCCGTCGCGTGATCGTCCTCGCCGACGCCGACAAGTTCGGCGCCGAGCTGCTCGTCTCGTTCGCCGGTCTCTCCGACCTCGACGTCGTCGTCACGGACCGGGAGCCCGACGCGCAACTCGCCCGCGCGCTGCGCGAGGCCGATGTGGAGGTATGGATCGCATGATCGTGACCCTGACGGTGCATCCGTCACTCGACCGGACCATCTCGATCGATGCGCCGCTGCGCGTCGGCGAGGTGCAGACTGCGACGGCGGTGCGCGAGGACGCCGGCGGCAAGGGCATCAACGTCGCGCGGGTCCTCCACGCCGCGACGGTCGAGAGCCTCGCCGTGCTGCCGTTGGACGCCGGGGACCCTTTCGGCGCGGCCCTCGCCGATGCCGACGTCGAGGTGAGGACGGTTCCGGTGCACGGCCGGACCCGCGCCAATATCGCGGTGACCGACCCGACGGGGGAGACGACCAAGATCAACCTCCCGGGTGTCGCCCTCGCTGTGGATGATCTCCGGGCGATCATCGAGGTCGTCGTCGAGGTCTCTCGCGGCGCCGCATGGCTCGTGCTCGCCGGCTCCCTCGCCCCGGGGCTCCCCGACGACTCGTACGTGCGCGTCATCCGCGCGGTGCGCACCCGGCTGGGCGACGACGCGCCGCGGATCGCCGTCGACACCTCGGGTGCCGCGCTGCGCGCGGTCGTCGCGGACGGGCGTCCCGATCTCATCAAGCCCAACGACGAGGAGCTCGCCGACCTGCTCGGCGCGGCGCTGCCCGATGCCGCCGATCTCGCAGACGCCGTGCACGAGGCCGCGCTCGCGCTCGTGCCGGACACCGTCGGTGCCGCGCTCGTCACGCTCGGGGGCGACGGGGCCGTGCTCGTCTCTGCCGACGGCGCCTGGGCCGCTTCGCCGCCGCCGACCCGCGTGCGCAGCACGGTCGGCGCCGGCGACAGCTCGCTCGCCGGCTTCCTCATCGCCGATTCCGCCGGACTCGATCCGGCGACCGCGCTCGTCTCCGCCATCCGCTACGGCTCCGCCGCCGCGGCGCTCGAGGGCACCCAGGCCCCCGGCACATCAGACCTTCCCACGGCCGACATCCCCGTCCGCCGGCTCCACCGCTGAATCCGACCGACCATGCAACACCCGACCCAGGAGGACACCGTGTCCGACACCATCACCCCGGAGCTCGTCAGCCTCGACGCGCCACTCGGGACAGACAAGAAGGACGTCATCCGCGCTCTCGCTCGCCTCGTCGCGGCGCAGGGACGCGCCGACGATGCCGACGCTCTCGCCGACGATGCGATCGCTCGCGAGGCCAAGGACGAGACCGGGCTACCCGGCGGGATCGCCATCCCGCACGCGAAGAGCGCGGCGGTGACCCGGGCGTCACTCGCCTTCGCCCGCCTGAAGCCCGGTGTCGACTTCGGGGCTCCCGACGGCCCGGCCGATCTCGTCTTCCTCATCGCGGCCCCCGCAGACGCGGCCGAGGCGCACCTCGCGGTGCTCTCGCGCCTCGCCCGCAGCCTCATGCAGGACACCTTCACCGCCGACCTCCGCGCCGCGCGCACAGCGGACGACGTCGTGCGCACGGTCCGCGCGGCGATCGGCGAGGACGGCGCGGCACCGGCTGCCGCCCCGGCCCCCGCCGTGACGCCCACCGCGTCGTCCGTGTCCACCGATCTCCAGGTCGAGGGACGTCCCGCCAAGATCGTCGCGGTCACCTCGTGCGCCACGGGCATCGCGCACACGTTCATGGCGGCCGACGCCCTCACCGCGGCGGGCAAGGATGCCGGGATCGACCTCGTCGTCGAGCCGCAGGGCTCCAGCGGATACCAGGCGCTTCCCGCCTCCGTGATCGACGACGCGGACGCCGTCATCTTCGCGACCGACGTCGACGTCCGGGACATCTCCCGATTCGCCGGCAAGCCGGTGATCCGTTCGGGGGTCAAGCGCGGCATCGAGCAGCCGGCGCAGATGATCCGCGAGGCCGTCGCCGCCGCATCGAACCCGGATGCGGCGCGTGTCAGCGGCGCAGCGGCGGCCGGCGGCGCGAGCGCCGGCGCTGCGGCCCAGAACCTGTCGTGGGGTGCCCGGATCCAGCGCATCCTCCTGACAGGCGTCAGCTACATGATCCCCTTCGTCGCGGGCGGCGGTCTGCTCATCGCGCTCGGCTTCGCGCTCGGGGGCTACGAGGTCACGACCAACGCGTCGAAGGTGATCATCGACAACGCGCTCTGGAACCTCCCGACGACGGACATCACCTCGCCCTTCGGCCCCCTCGGGCAGTATCTCGGCTCCGTCGCGTTCATGATCGGGTCGACATCGATGGGCTTCCTCGTGGCGGCCCTCGCCGGTTACATCGCGTACGCGATCGCCGATCGTCCCGGCATCGCCCCCGGTTTCGTCGCCGGCGCTATCGCCGTGACGATGAGCGCGGGTTTCATCGGCGGCATCATCGGCGGCTTCCTGGCCGGTTTCGTCGCCTGGTGGCTGGGACGCCTGCCGGCGCCTCGGTGGCTGCGTGGGCTCATGCCCGTCGTGATCATCCCGCTCATCGGCTCGATCGTCGCCTCGGGGCTGATGATCCTCTTCCTCGGTCGTCCGATCGCTGCGCTCATGGCGCTGCTGACGGACGGGCTGACCTCGCTCACGCAGAGCGGCGCCGGTCTGATCGTGGTCGGTGTCATCCTCGGACTGATGATGTGCTTCGACCTCGGCGGACCCATCAACAAGGTCGCCTATGTCTTCGCCACGACCGGTCTCGCGGCGGCCTCCACCGATAACCCCGCCCCCTACCTGATCATGGCCGCCGTCATGACCGCGGGCATGGTTCCGCCGCTGGCTCTGGCCCTGGCCTCGACCGTGCTCGCGCGTCCGCTGTTCACCCCCGTCGAACGCGAGAACGGCAAGGCGGCGTGGCTGCTCGGCGCCTCTTTCATCAGCGAGGGCGCGATCCCGTTCGCCGCGGCCGACCCGCTGCGGGTCATCCCTGCGTCGATGGTCGGCGGCGCTATCACCGGCGCGCTCAGCATGTGGATCGGGGTGCAGAGCTTCGCGCCGCACGGCGGCGTCTTCGTGCTCTTCGCCATCAATCCGTGGTGGGGTTTCTTCGTCGCGCTTTTGGCGGGTACCGTCGTTTCTGCGCTGTTGCTCGTCGTGCTGAAGAAGTACGTCGGACAGCGATCCACCGTCGCGGCCGAGGCCGCGGCGCCCGTGACAGTCTGAGGAGACGACACCATGGCAGAACGCACCGCCACCATCGCGAGCAGCTCGGGCCTGCACGCCCGCCCCGCGAAGCTCTTCGTGCAGGAGGTGCAGTCCAAGGGCGTTCCCGTCACGATCGCCGTCGAGGGCGGCGCCGACCTGAACGCGGGCAGCATCCTGAGCATCATGGGACTCGGCGCCTCGCAGGGTTCGGTCGTGACTCTCAAGGCCGAGGGCGAGGGGGCCGAGAAGGCGCTCGACGAGCTCGTCGCCTTCCTCGAGATCGACCACGACGCGGCCTGACGCCCGCTCGAACGCACGGATGCCGTGGACCTTGAGGTCCACGGCATCCGTCGTTCCGGAGGTCAGATGTCGGTCGAGTCGCCGGGGTCGAGCGCGACGAACTCGCCGCCGTTCTGCTCGGCCGCCCAGGTCAGCCGCTCGCGACCCATCGACAGGCCCGCCTGCGACAGGGTCATGTCGTGAGTGGAGAACACCCGACGCGGCTTGACGGCGAAGACGAAGTCGATCGCGTCGCCGATCTTCAGCCAGGGGGCGCCCACGGGGGCGGCGAGCAGCTTCACATCGGCCCCCTTGGGCACGGTGTACGAGTCGCCGGGGTAGTAGAACTCGCCGTCGACCAGGACGCCGACGTTGTCGATCACGGGGATCGACTCGTGGATGACCGCATGGCGGCCACCGAAGAACTCCAGGACGAACGGCCCCGCCTCCACCTTGTCGCCGGGGGACACCTCCCGGATGTCGAAGCCGGCAGCGGCACGGACGACCCCCTCGGGTCCGTAGATCGGGATGTTCGGGAACGTCTCGAGGATGCGGGAGAGGTGCTGCGAGGTCCAATGATCCGGATGCTCATGGGTCAGCACCACGGCGACCACGTTGTGCAGGTCGTTCAGCGGCAACGTGAACGTGCCGGGGTCGATGATCAGGGTCTTGCCCTCGCGCTCGAGGCGCAGGCAGGCGTGTTCGTGCTTGGTGACGTGCATGCCCTCAGTCAACGCCCGACACGCCCGAGAGGGCAATGGGGGCCCCGATTTTGCCGGATCCGCGAGGCCATGGCATACTTTAACGGTTGCCTCCGGAGCTCCGGGGGAGACGAAAAGTACGGCCCCATCGTATAGCGGCCTAGTACGCCGCCCTCTCACGGCGGTAACGCGGGTTCGAATCCCGCTGGGGTCACCACCGCGAAACGCCCATCCTTCGGATGGGCGTTTCGCATTTCCCCGGGCCTTCGTCGGCGGGCTGCTCGCTGCGGGCGATCAGCTGCTGCGAGGGTCCCGACGGTTGCGGCGACGACGCGTCGTGGTGACGATGAGCCACACGAGCGATGCGACGAGGCTCATCACGAGGAGCCAGGGCAGCAGGAAGCCGAGAGCGACGACGATGCCGTTGAACGACGCGACGAGGCCGTTCCATCCCGCCGCCAGCCCGTCCCCGAACCCCGCGGGGTCGGCGTCGACCCGCTCGGCCGGGGCGACGAGCTGCACCGTCAGCGATGACAGGTCGACCTGCGACTCGATCGCCGAGAGCTGCTGCTGCAGCGACTCGAGGTCGGCCTGGCGAGCGGCGAGGGCTGATTCGGCGGCGATCAGATCGGTCACCGACGCCGCCTCGCCCACGAGCGCCGTCAGCCGATCGACGGAGGCTTGCCCCGCGGCGACGCGCGCGCGAAGATCGACCGCCTGGGTGGTGACGTCGTCGCGGGCGACCTGTGACGACTCGACGTCACCGGCATCGGCCAACCCGTCGATCAGGTCCTCGAGGCCGTCGGCGGGCACCCGCACGGTGATCCAGGCCGCCCCCGAGGGCATCGGCCACATCGCGGCGCCATCGGGAGTCGTGGTGGCGTCTGCGCCCCCCACGCTCATCGACTCGACGTACCCGCCCGCAGCCGTGGCAGCATCGGCGATCGATTCGGCTGCGGAGCGAGGATCGTCGACGGTCAGGGTTGCGGATGCCGTCGCGACGACCTCGCGGCCGTCGCTGCGCCCGAGCTCGGTGCTTCCGGCGCCGTTCTCGTCGACACCCGCCGAGAACGGTGCGGCCTCGGCGTCGACACCCCCGTCCGACCTGGTCTCGGTCCCGTTCTCCAGCGACCCGGCCGACCAGTCCGGCGCGGTGGCGGGCGCGACCGCGCCGCCCGCCCCGCCCGTTGTCGCGCTGAGCTGCGGCGCGACGACGGCCGCGACGACGAGCACCGCTGCGGCGGTGCCCGACACACCCCACCAAGTGCGCCGACGTCGCCTCCGGATTGCCGCATCGGCGGCGTCGCGAGCACGTTGCTCGATGCGTTCGCGCGCGATGTCGGCAAAGAGGGCTTCTTCGATCTCGTCGATACGCCGCTCGTCGAGGATGGGCAGATCGTTCATGACTCCTCCGGTTCAACGGTCGAGCGCACATGGGCGCGGATGCGGGAGAGGCGGTTGCGCACGGTGCCGTGGCTCACGCCGAGATGGTCGGCCGCCGCCTGGTAGGCGTACCCCTCGCCCGCGCACAGACGGAAGATGTCCTGGTCGAGCGCGCTGAGCGTGCCGACCGCTCCGACGATGCGTTCGACGAGATCGGCTTGGACGACTTGTCGCTCCACGTCCACGGTGTCGGGCAGGTCGGAGGCGTCGTCGTCCGTGGTGTGCTGCCGCTCGCGCTGCCGACGACGGATGCGGTTCGCGCTCTGGAACCGGCAGATCGTGACGAGCCAGGGCAGGAGCGAGTCGCCGGCCAACTCGAGCCCGGGCAGTTTGCGCCAGGCGACGAGGAAGGTCTCCTGCGTGACGTCCTCGGCGTCCGACGGGTCGCGCAGCAGCCCGTGCGCGAGCCAGTACACCGGTCGGACGTAGGCGCGGTAGAGCGCACGGAACGCGTGCTCGCTACCGGCCGCCGCCGCCTCGACGAGCTCGGCGTCGGTGCGGGCGATCGTTTCGACCATGCGCTGGCTCCTTTCCCTCATCAACCCGGCGTCCCCCTCATGAACCCAGTGTCCCGCCGCCCCGAACCGTCTCACGCCGAGGGCGCGGGGGAGTGCGGGTGTAGTCTCGGGAGGCTTCCTCCCCGAAAGGCTCGCATGGACCTCCCCGTGCCGTTCCAGATCGTCGCGCTCGTCATCCTGGTGCTCGTGCTCGTCGCCGATCTGCTCATCATCGTCAAGCGGCCGCACATCCCGTCGCCGAAGGAATCGACGTTGTGGGTGTTGTTCTACGTCGGTCTCGCGCTGGTGTTCGCCGGCATCCTCTGGGCAGTGGCCGACGTCGAGCACGCGGGTCAGTTCGTCGCCGGGTGGCTCACGGAGTACAGCCTCTCGATCGACAACCTCTTCGTGTTCGTGCTGATCATGAGCCAGTTCTCGGTGCCGCGTCGGTACCAGCAGAAGGTGCTCATGGTGGGCATCATCATCGCGCTCGTGCTGCGCGGTCTCTTCATCCTCGCCGGCGCCGCGATCATCGAGCAGTTCAGCTGGGTCTTCTACATCTTCGGCGCGTTCCTGATCTACACCGCCATCAAGCAGGCGCTGCCGGAGGGCGACCACGACGACGATGTGAAGAAGGAGAGCTTCCTCGTGCGTATCATCCGGCGCACGGTCGACATCTCCGACGAGTACGACGGCCCCAAGGTGCGGACCGTCGTGAACGGCAAGCGCATGTTCACGCCCATGATCATCGTCTTCGTCGCGATCGGTGTCACGGATCTGCTCTTCGCACTCGACTCGATACCGGCGATCTTCGGCATCACACAGGACCCGTTCCTCGTGTTCACCGCGAACATCTTCGCGCTGATGGGCCTGCGGCAGCTGTACTTCCTCCTCGGCGACCTGCTCGACCGCCTCAAATACCTGCACTACGGCATCGCGTTCATCCTCGCCTTCATCGGCGTGAAGCTCATCCTGCACGCCATGCACGAGAACGAGCTCGCGTTCATCAACGGCGGCGAGGGCATCGCGTGGGCACCCGAGATCTCCACCTGGGTCTCGCTGGGCGTCATCATCGGAGCGATGCTCGTCGCGACAGTGGCGAGCCTGATCGCGGCGCGCGGCGACGCGGACGCGGAGACGGCCCCCGAGGCTGCCGCGGTCGTCGCCGACGAGCAGGGCACGCCCGCGACGGTGGAGCAGCCGCCGACGCCGGAGGAGCGCCGGTGATCGGGCAGCCGCGCCGCGCCCGGTGCTATTCTGGGCCCATGCGGATCGCTCGCCTTCTCCTTAGCGGCCGCGGCGAGGTCTCGTTCTGAGCCCCTCCTCGCCGCGGAGTGCGTCGCGGGCTTGATCCGGTACGCAAGGAGAACGACACCCATGAGCATCCCCACCCCGCCTGAGCGGCCGCGCACCCTGGCCGAGAAGGTCTGGGACGACCACCTCGTCGTCAAGGGCGAAGACGGTCAACCCGACCTGATCTACATCGATCTGCACCTCGTCCACGAGGTCACCAGCCCGCAGGCCTTCGACGGGCTCCGCGCCGAGGGCCGTCCGCTGCGGCGACTCGACCTCACCATCGCCACGGAGGACCACAACACTCCGACGCTCGATATCGACAAGCCCATCGCCGACCTCACGAGCCGCACGCAGATCGACACCCTGCGGCGCAACGCCGAGGAGTTCGGGGTTCGTCTGCACTCCCTCGGCGACGCCGAGCAGGGCATCGTGCACGTCGTGGGCCCGCAGCTCGGTCTGACGATGCCCGGCATCACCGTCGTCTGCGGCGACAGCCACACCTCGACCCACGGCGCGTTCGGGGCGATGGCCTTCGGCATCGGCACGAGCGAGGTCGAGCACGTCATGGCGACCCAGACGCTGCCCCTCAAGCCCTTCAAGACCATGGCCATCACGGTCGAGGGAGAGCTGAAGGAAGGCGTGACGGCGAAGGACATCATCCTCGCCGTCATCGCGAAGATCGGCACCAACGGCGGCCAGGGCTACGTCCTCGAGTTCCGCGGCAGCGCGATCCGTTCCCTCTCGATGGAGGGGCGCATGACGATGTGCAACATGTCGATCGAGGCGGGCGCGCGCGCGGGCATGGTCGCCCCCGACGACATCACCTTCGCGTACGTCCAGGGCCGTCCGCACGCCCCGACCGGGCAGGACTGGGAGGATGCGGTCGCCTACTGGCGCACGCTCCCGAGCGACGAGGGTGCCGTGTACGATGCCGAGATCTTCATCGACGCCGGTGAGCTCGAGCCGTTCGTCACCTGGGGGACGAACCCCGGTCAGGGCGTCTCGCTGAGCGCGAACGTGCCCTCGCCCGACGACTTCACCGACGCCAACGAGAAGGCCGCCGCGGAGCGGGCGCTCGAGTACATGGACCTCGAGCCCGGCACCCCGCTGAAGGAGATCGCGGTCGACGCGGTCTTCATGGGATCGTGCACGAACAGCCGCATCGAGGATCTGCGGGCTTTCGCGTCCGTCATCGAGGGGCGGACCAAGGCGGACGGTGTGCGTGTCATGGTCGTACCGGGTTCGGCCCGGGTCCGTCTCGAGGCCGAGGCGGAGGGGCTCGACCGCGTGTTCACGGCGTTCGGCGCCGAGTGGCGGTTCGCCGGCTGCTCGATGTGCCTCGGCATGAACCCCGACCAGCTGGCTCCGGGCGAGCGCTGCGCCTCCACGAGCAATCGCAACTTCGAGGGCCGGCAGGGCAAGGGCGGACGCACGCATCTCGTCTCGCCCCTCGTCGCCGCCGCCACCGCGGTCCTGGGGCGCCTCGCGTCACCGAGCGATCTGCCCGCACGCGAGAAGATCGAGGCCTGACGATGGACAAGTTCGAGACCCACACCGGCGTCGTCGCCCCTCTCAAGCGCTCGGCCGTCGACACCGACCAGATCATCCCGGCCGTGTACCTCAAGCGCGTGACCAAGACGGGCTTCGAGGACGCCCTGTTCGCCAACTGGCGCCAGGACCCGGAGTTCGTGCTGAACCAGCCGGCGTTCGCCGGGGCGTCGATCCTCGTCGCCGGTCCCGACTTCGGTACCGGCTCGAGTCGAGAGCACGCGGTCTGGGCGCTGCGCGACTTCGGCTTCCGCGTCGTCCTCGCGCCCAAGTTCGCCGACATCTTCCGCGGCAACGCCGGCAAGCAGGGACTGCTCGCCGGCGTCATCTCGGAAGCCGACCGCGAGGCGATCTGGGCCGCCGTGGACGCGCAGCCCGGCGTCTCCATGACGGTCGACCTCGAGGCGCGGAGCGCCGCTATCGGCGACCTCCGCGTCCCCTTCGAGATCGACGATTACACTCGATGGAGGCTCCTCGAGGGACTCGACGACATCGGGCTCACGCTGCGCAACGAAGAGGCGATCGCGCAGTTCGAGGCGCGCCGCGAGGCGTGGCGTCCTCGGACACTCCCCGTCGCGTAGCCGCGGACCACGCCCTCGTCACCATGGGGCGATGATCCGCTCCGCCCTCGATCACCAAGTGAGGAACCCCTGCATGAGCACTCCTGCGAGTGAGTCGAACGCGTCCGACAACGGCAACCGCCGAGAAGACGGCGAGATCCTCGAGATCCGCGGCGGGCGACCGCTCGTCGGCCGGGTCGATGTGAAGGGCGCGAAGAACTTCGCGACGAAGGCCATGGTCGCCTCGCTGCTGGGCGAGACGGAGAGCATCCTGCGCGACGTTCCCGACATCAGCGACGTCGCCGTGGTGCGTTCCCTGCTCGAGGTGCACGGCGTGGGCGTGGTCGACGACGGCGAGGGCGTGCTGCGCCTCGACCCGAGCGGCGCGGTATCGGCGAACTTCGAAGAGATCGACGCCCACGCCGGTGCCTCGCGCATCCCGATCCTCTTCTGCGGACCCCTGCTGCATCTTCTCGGTCAGGCCTTCATCCCCGATCTCGGCGGCTGCCGTATCGGCGACCGGCCGATCAACTTCCACCTCGACGCGCTGCGCAAGTTCGGCGCGACCGTCGAGAAGCAGCCCAGCGGTATCCGCCTCTCGGCCCCCGAGGGCCTGCACGGCGCCGACATCGAGCTGCCCTACCCGAGCGTCGGCGCCACGGAGCAGGTGCTCCTCACCGCGGTTCGCGCGAAGGGCACCACCGAGCTGCGGAACGCCGCGATCGAGCCCGAGATCATGGATCTCATCGCGGTGCTGCAGAAGATGGGCGCGATCATCTCGTACGAGCCCAACCGCGTCATCTTCATCGAAGGCGTCGACAAGCTCCGGGGCTACGACCACCGATCGATCTTCGATCGCAACGAAGCCGCCTCATGGGCGTGCGCCGCGCTCGCGACCGACGGAGACATCTTCGTCGGCGGTGCGAAGCAGCAGGAGATGCTGACCTTCCTGAACGTCTTCCGCAAGGCCGGCGGCGACTTCGACATCCGCGAGGACGGCATCCGGTTCCGTCGCGACGGCGCCCTGCGCCCGGTCTCGGTCGAGACCGACGTGCACCCCGGGTTCATGACCGACTGGCAGCAGCCGCTCATCGTCGCCCTCACCCAGGCGGAGGGCGTGTCGACCGTGCACGAGACCGTCTACGAGAACCGTCTCGGATTCACGCAGGCACTCAACAAGATGGGCGCGCAGATCGTCGTCCACCCCGAGGGCATCGCGAGCCCGGAGCGTCGCGTCCCGCGCCGTGCCCTCGAGCAGGCCGCCGTCATCACCGGCCCGACCCCGCTACACGGATCGGACGTCGTCGTGCCCGACCTCCGCGGCGGATACAGCTACGTCATCGCCGCCCTGGCGGCCGACGGCGTGTCGATCGTCCGCAACGTCGGCATCATCCGTCGCGGTTACGAGAAGTTCTTCGACAAGCTCGACGCCCTGGGCGCCGACTTCGACGTCATCGGCTGAGCCGTGCCCGAGATCCGCCGTCGCGCGTCCGCCGAGAAGACGAAGCCGACTCCGTTCTGGCTCGCCGCCGCCCTCGTGGTGCCGGCGGTGGGGCTGCTCGCGAAGATCGAGATCGACGGCGCCGAGCACCTCCCGGAGGAGGGGCCGTACGTGCTCGCGCCCAATCACTACAGCGAGTTCGACCCCATCATCGTCGCCGTCGCCACCTGGCGCCTCGGCCGTGCGCCGCGCTTCATGGCGAAGGAGAGCCTGTTCCGCGTGCCCGTCGTGGGATGGGTGCTCCGGGGCCTCGGCATGATCCCGGTGTCGCGGACCACCTCGGCCTCAGCGGCCGGACAGGCCATCTCGCAGGCGGCGGAGCTCGTCGCCGACGGGCGCGGCGTGATCGTGTACCCCGAGGGGTCGCTCACGCGCGAGCCCGACATGTGGCCGATGCGCGGCAAGTCCGGCGCGGTGCGCGTCGCGACCGCCGGCGACATCCCGATCATCCCGGTCGCGACATGGGGCGTCCAGGGCATCATGCCGCGGTACGGGAGGTTCAGCGTCTGGCCGCTGCGCAAGCGGGTTCGCGTGCTCCTCGGCCCCCGCGTGGAGCTGCCGGTCGTGTCCGGGACCACCCCGTCACCGACGCAGCTCATCGCCGCCACCGACACGGTGATGGCGCGCATCGCCGGCCTGCTCGGCGAGCTCCGGGGCGAGAACCCGCCCGCCGCGCGCTGGAACCCGGGTCAGCACGGGCAGAAGGAGACGGGACGCCTTGAGCCGTAAGCCCGATATGACCGGTCCCCGCGTCGCCGTGATCGGCTCCGGAAGCTGGGGCACGACGTTCGGCAAGGTGCTCGCCGACGGTGGCGCCCGCGTCACCATGTGGGCCCGTCGCGCCGAGCAGGCGCACGAGATACGCGAGGGCAAGCGCAACACCCGCTACCTCCCTGGCATCAACCTGCCACGATCGATGACCGCGACGCATCATCTCTCGGAGGCGCTCGACGGGGTCGACCAGATCTATCTCGCGGTGTCGAGCCAGGCGCTGCGCGAAAATCTCACCGCCATCCGTCCGTTGATCTCCGGCGGTTCGATGCCCGTCGTCTCACTGATGAAGGGCGTCGAGAAGCGCACCGGCCTGCGGATGAGCCAGGTCATCGAGCAGGGCCTCGACTGCGATCCCGCGCGCATCGCCGTGGCGTCCGGCCCCAACCTCGCCCTCGAGATCGCGCGCGAGCAGCCGACGGCCGCCGTCATCGCATCCTCGAGCCAGCAGACGGCCGAGGCCGTCGCCCTCCTGTCGCGCAACGCGTACTTCCGGTCGTTCGTGAACACCGACGTCATCGGCACCGAGTTCGGCGGTGTGCTGAAGAACCTCATCGCCGTCGCGATCGGCATCGTCGACGGCGTGGGCTACGGCGAGAACACGAAGGCGTCCATCATCACCCGCGGGCTGGTCGAGATGACCGACTTCGCCGTCGCGCAGGGCGCGCACCCCGAGACCCTTCAGGGCCTCGCCGGCCTCGGCGACCTCATCGCCACGTGCCAGTCGCCGCTGAGCCGGAACAACACGGCCGGGCGTCTGCTCGGCCAGGGGTACTCGTTCCAAGACGTCGTGAAGCAGATGGACCAGACCGCCGAGGGACTGGCCTCGGTCGCGCCGATCCTGACCCTGGCGCGCGCCGCCGGTGTGCAGATGCCGATCGTCGAGCAGGTCAAGATGGTCCTCGACGGCACCATGAACCCGCGCGACATCGCGCCCCACCTGACCACGGACGACGACAGGCCGACCGGCGAGAGGACCCCCCATGGCGACGACGACAGTAGCGGTGCTCTTCGGCGGGCGTTCCAGCGAGCATTCGATCAGTTCCGCAACGGCGGCCGGGGTTCTGCGCGCCATTGATCGTGACCGCTACCGGGTGATCCCCGTCGGGATCACCCGAGCGGGCGCGTTCGTGCTCGAGGACGACGACGCCGACAAGTTCGCGCTCGACCCGGAGCGGATGCCCGAAGTGGTCGACAACGGGACGCGCATGCTGTGGCCCGAGCCCGGCGGACGGCGGGAGCTGCGGGTCCGCCGCGCCGACGGCACGATCGACGCCCTCGGCGAGATCGATGTGGTGCTGCCCATCCTCCACGGCCCGCACGGTGAGGACGGCACCATCCAGGGCTTCTTCGATACCCTTCAGCTGCCCTATGCGGGCGGCGGCGTCTTCGACTCCGCGCTGTGCATGGACAAGCACTTCATGAAGATCGTCCTGCAGGCCGCCGGGATCCCGGTGTCCCCGTGGATCACGGTCGACGAGGCGCGGTGGCGCCGTGATCCCGACGCCGTGCGCGCGGATGCCGCGACCCTCGGCGTGCCCTGCTTCGTCAAGCCGGCCCGTGCGGGGTCCAGTGTGGGCGTGTCCAAAGTCCACGACGCTTCGGAGCTCGACGCCGCTCTGGAGATCGCCTTCGCCGAGGACGCCAAGGTGCTCGTCGAGCCGGCGATCGTCGGTCGTGAGGTCGAGGTCGCGGTGCTGGAGGGGCGGGGCGGCGAGCCCGCGCGCGCGTCGCTCCCCGGCGAGATCGTGCTGACAACGCGCGAGTTCTACGACTTCGAGGGCAAGTACCTCGGCGGTGACGGCGCGGAGGTCGTCTGCCCGGCCGACGTCACGGACGACGAGACCGTCGCATTGCAGCGGATGGCCGTCGCCGCCTTCGCCGCCGTCGACGGGCGGGGTCTCGCTCGCGTGGACTTCTTCCAGACGGCCGACGGGCTCTACGTGAACGAGCTCAACACCATGCCCGGGTTCACGCCGATCTCGATGTTCCCGAAGTGCTGGATCGCGTCGGGGCTGAGCTACGGCGAGTTGATCTCGGAGCTGATCGAGGTGGCGCTCACCCGAGCGCCGCAGCGGGTCTGACGCGCGGCGTCGCGCCCGGTGTCACGGACTGACCGGGGTGGGGACGGGCGTCGCGTCCACGCGGTCGACGCACGCACCGCCGTCGCGCGGGAGCCGCGACACGAGCGGCGAGAGGGCGTCGAGCACCTCGCGGCTCGAGACGCCCTGGACATCGTCCGAGATCTCCGTGTCGAAGTAGAGCTCGACGGCCGGCGTGCGGCCGAAGGAGACCACGCGGAAGCGGGGTGCCTCGGACTCGTCGATCACCCAGTCCACCCCGGAGACCGATTCGCAACGCAGCGTCGTCGGTCCGGGCGAGGCCACTCCGCACGAGAGGATGATCGTCGCGGGATCGCCCCACGCGGCGGTGGCCTGGCTATCCGTCCAGCGACGGTCGGCCCCCGCCACGGTCTGGGGGAGCCCCACCATGACGTCGGCGCACTCGGCGGCGTTCGCGTCGGGTGCGGCGGGGACGTTCACGGTGCTCGCGCAGCCGGCCAGGACGAGGGTCGCCGTGGCCAGGATCAGGGCGGGGATCGTACGGCGCGGCATCGTTCCAGAATAGTCCGCCGACGTCGCGCCGCAGCGCGGCGGTAGCGTGGGACCATGCCCGACGCGCCCCCCGGTACCCCTGTCGGAATGCTGAGCGAGGAGACGATCCTCGAGCGCATCCTCGCGCGTCTCGGGTCCGCCGATGTCCTCGTCGGGCCGGGGGACGACGCCGCGGTCGTCGGACTCGCCGACTCCCGCGTCGTCGTCACGACCGACACCCTCATCCACGGACCCGACTTCCGCCTGGCCTGGTCGTCGGGAGTCGACCTCGGTGCCAAGGCGGCGGCCGTCAACCTGGCCGACGTCGCGGCGATGGGGGCACGGCCCGTGGCGCTGTTCGTGGCCCTCGCGATGCCCCCGGACACCGCCATCGGCTTCGTCGAGGATCTCGCCGCGGGCCTCCGCTCCGCGTGCGACGAGCTCGCGCCGGGATGTCGGGTCGCGGGCGGCGACCTCGCGAGCTCCGACACGCTCACGGTCGCGGTGACCGCGATCGGAGAGCTCGAGCCGGGTCAGCGCCCCGTCCTGCGGTCCGGCGCGCGGCCGGGCGACATCGTCGCCGTCTGCGGCGACCTGGGCGTCGCGGCCGCAGGGCTGGACCTTCTCTTCGACCGGTTCCGCGACCCGCGGGGCGAGGCGGTCGCGGTCGACTCCTCGCAGCTGACCGCCGCGGAGCAGCACGCCGTGGCCCGGCAGCTGCGCCCGCATCCACCCATCTCGGCGGGCCCGGCGGCCGCCCGCGCGGGGGCCACCGCGATGATGGACGTCTCCGACGGCCTCGTACGCGATGCCCGTCGCCTCGCACGGGCATCCGGCGTGACGGTCGATCTCGAGCGTGCACGGCTGGGTCGGGACAGTGTGCGTGCACTGCGCGGGGGCGAGGACCACGCGCTGCTCGCCACTTTCCCGCCGGATGTCGCTCTCCCCACGGGATTCCGGCGCATCGGATCCATCGTCCCGTCGGGCGCCGCGCCCCTCACGGTCGACGGCGATGTCGAGCTCGCGCCGGGCGGATGGGACCCCTACCGCGACTGGGACGGCGCGTCGGGCTGAGTCGTGTCGGCGACGCGCTCGTACCACCACAGCGCGGTGTCGCCGTAGCGCTTCGACCGCAGTGCGGCGAGCTCCGGGGGCGTACGCGGCTCGGGGGAGCGGAAGGCGCGCTCGACGATGACCAGCGCGCCGTCGTCCGTCGCGGCGGTGACGAGCTCGAGCGTGCCCGCGAGGTCGTCGTCGGCGAGATCGTACGGCGGGTCGAGGAAAACGAGGTCGAACCGTCCGGACGTCGAACGGAGGAAGGCGTCGACACTGCTCCGGTGCACCCGGATCCGAGCCGGCGCGACCGCGCGAGCGACGGTCCGCGCGTTGTGCTCGGTCACGTTCGCCGCCATCGCCGACTTCTCGACCAGGTCGGCGGAGGACGCGCCGCGGCTGACGGCCTCGAGGCCGAGTGCTCCCGACCCTGCGTAGAGATCGAGCACGCGCGCACCGTCGAGGACGCCGGACGCCTCGAGGCCGCCGAACAGCGACTCGCGCACACGATCGCTCGTTGGTCGTGTTCCCCGATCGGGCACGCGGAGCGCGAGTGACCCTGCGGCTCCGGCGATGATGCGCGTCACGAGCCCTCCGGGCTGGCGGCGGGATCGTCGATCGGGCTCGCCGCGTCCTCGTCTCGGAGTCGCGGCTCGCTTCGCAGCTCGGGCCGGTAGCCCGCCTTGTCGGCATAGAACGCGCGGATGACGGACATGTCGGCGCCGACGTCCCCGGTGAGCTCAATCGTCGGACCGAGACCCGTCGTCATCGTCGTGCGATCGACGTAGCCGAGCGTCACCGGGAGCCCCGATGCGCGCGCGATCCGATAGAAGCCGGATTTCCAGCCGGTGCGCGACCCGCGCGTCCCGTCGGGGGTGATGACGAGGCCGAAGACCTCGCCTGCCGCGATCTTCGCGAGCACGTCGGCCACGACGCGCGACGGGTCGGCGCGATCGACGGGGATGCCGCCGAGCCGGCGCATGGGTGCATCCCGCCATCCGTCGAAGAGGCTCTTCTTCCCGAGCCAGCGGATGGGGATGCGCAGTCGCCAGGCGATCGCGAGCATGAGGACGAAGTCCCAGTTCGAGGTGTGAGGCGCACCGATGAGGATGGTGGGCCGGGTCGGCGCCGGGGTGCTGACGAGCCGCCAGCGGCTGAACGTCCAGAACAGGCGTGCGATCGCGCGTCGGATCATCCTCTTACCGTAGAGCCTCCGGGGGCGTGGCCGTGTCGGCCGCCGTGCCTAGACTCGGGAGCATGCCGCAGGTCGAGCTCGAGACCCCGCTGACGGAGGTCGTCGGCGAGAAGGTCGCCGCCACCCTCTCGCGGGCGTTCGGCATGACGACCGTCGGCGACCTGCTCGCGCACTACCCGCGCCGATACGCGCGCCGTGGCGAGCTCACACCGATCTCGTCGCTGCCGGTCGGCGAGATGGCGACGATCGTGGCCGAGGTGAAGTCGGTGTCGGAGCGCCCGATGAGACAGCGTCGCGGGTCCCTCATCGAGGTCGTGATCAGCGACGGCGTCGGCGAGGCGGCCCTGACCTTCTTCGGGCAGAAGTGGCGGCTGCAGGAGCTGCGGGTCGGGCGTCAGGGCATCTTCTCCGGCAAGGTGGGCGTCTTCAAGGGCAAGCAGCAGTTCGCCCACCCCGACTACGAGCTGTTCGACGACGAGGTCGAGGCGCGGGTCACCGCCGTCGCGCGCAGCCTCGAGCCGATCCCGATCTACTCGGCCACGAGCACCATAACGAGCTGGCAGCTGCGCAAGATCATCGCCGACGTCATCGCGCGGCTGGGCGACGTCCCCGATCCGCTTCCCGACGATCTGCGGGCGCGCGAGGGTTTCCTCGACGCCCGCACGGCACTCGTGCAGGTGCACACCCCCGTCGTCCCGGAGCAGGTTGCGCCGGGCTTCTCGACGCTGCGCATGCACGAGGCCTTCGTGCTGCAGACCGCGCTGCTGCAGCACCGCGTCCAGGTGCGTCGGCTCGCCGCGACGGCGCGGTCGGCGGGAGACCTGTTGTCGCAGTTCGACGCGGCGCTGCCCTTCGAGCGCACTCCCGATCAGGTCGAGGTCGGTGACGTCATCGCCGAAGATCTCGTGAACGAATGGCCCATGAACCGCCTCGTTCAGGGCGAGGTCGGGTCGGGCAAGACCCTGGTAGCGCTCCGTGCGATGCTGCAGGTCGCGGAGTCGGGCGGGCAGTCCGCGCTCATCGCGCCGACCGAGGTGCTGGCGGCCCAGCACGTGCGCTCGATCGCGCGGATGCTGGGGCCGCGTCTGGCGCCCGAGCTCATGCCTACCCTCCTCACCGGGACGCAGCCGGCGGCCGAACGACGCAAGGCGGCCCTGCGCGCGGCGTCGGGGCAGGCTCGGATCGTCGTGGGGACGCACGCGCTGCTCAGCGCGTCCACCACGTTCGCCGATCTCGGGCTCGTCGTCGTCGACGAGCAGCACAGGTTCGGGGTGGAGCAGCGAGAGGCGCTCCGCGCGAAGGGCACGTCGCCGCACGTCCTGGTGCTCACGGCGACACCGATCCCGCGGACGGTCGCAATGACGGTGTTCGGCGATCTCGACGTCTCCACGATCCGGACGATGCCGACGGGGCGCGCAGGCATCTCGACGTTCGTCGCCCCGCTCGCCGAGAAGCCGGGTTGGTTCGGCCGCGTCTGGGAGCGTGTGGCGGAGGAGGTCGCGGCCGGGCATCAGGCTTTCGTGGTGTGCGCCGCGATCGACGCCGAGAAAGCCGTCGTCGACGACACCGACGATTCCGGAATGCTCGACGACGGCACCCGTGTGCGAACGCGATGGGGTGTGGTGCAGGCGACCGCGATGCTCGCGCAGCATCCGTCGTTCGCAGACCTGACGGTCGCGACGCTCCACGGCAAGATGCCCGCCGATGAGAAGGATGCCGTCATGCAGGCCTTCGCGCGCGGTGAGATCGACGTGCTCGTCGCGACCACCGTCGTCGAGGTGGGCGTCGACGTCCCGAACGCATCGACGATGGTGATCCTCGAGGCCGAGAGGTTCGGCGTCTCGCAGCTCCATCAGCTGCGCGGACGCGTCGGCCGGGGGAGCGTGCCCGGCTTGTGCCTGCTCGTCACCGAGGCGGACCCCGACACCTCCGCACGGTCGCGTGTCGATGCGGTGGCGGCCACGACCGACGGATTCTCGCTCGCCGAGGTCGACCTCGAACTGCGCGGCGAGGGCGACGTGCTCGGCGACGCGCAGTCGGGCGCCCGGTCATCGCTGCGGCTTCTCCGCGTCGTGGCGGACGCCGACCTCATCGCCCACGCGCGCGACGAGGCCGCCGAGGTGCTCCGCGATGATCCCGACCTCTCCCGCCACCCCGGCCTCGCCGCAGCGATCGCACGACGCCTGCGCGAAGACGAGCGCGGCGCTCTGCACAGGAACTAGGCTCGGAGCATGAGCAACCGGATCGCGGTCGTACCCGGCTCCTTCGATCCGCCGACCCTGGGCCATCTCGACGTCATCCGTCGTGCTGCTGCCCTCTACGACCAGCTCCACGTCCTCGTCGTCCACAACCCCGGCAAAGAGGCCATGCTGCCGATCGCGCAGCGCCAGGCGCTGCTCGAGCAGTCGATCGACGATGCCGGCGTCGAGGGCGAGATCGTGGTCGCCGCGTGGAGCATGGGGCTGCTCGTCGACTACGCCACCGATGTGGGAGCGGGCATCCTCGTCAAGGGGATCCGCTCGCAGGTGGACGTCGCCTACGAGACGCCGATGGCGATCGTCAATCGCCACCTCGCGCAGATCGAGACGGTCTTCCTGCTGCCGGACCCCGCACATGCCCTGGTGTCGAGCTCGCTCGTCCGGCAGGTCGCCTCGCTCGGCGGCGACGTGTCGCCGTTCGTCCCGGGCCCGGTCGCGCGCTTCCTCGACACGGGGTCGCGCGGCATCTGAGGCCGACCCCCGCCATCCCGACTACCATTGTCGATCGTGGGTAGAAAAAAGCACGTCACCGGACCATTCGTCATCCCCGTGCACGACATCGTGTGGCAGCCGGGCGAGATGCGCGAGTTCGCCTTCAGTGTGCCCGCGCCCGACAAGTGGGGTGAGGGGCTCGTCTCCGTCGCCGCCGGACAGTCGCTGGATCTCGAGGTCCGCCTCGAGTCGGTGCACGAGGGCATCCTGGCGACCGCCGAGGTCGACACGATGTACGAGGGCGTCTGCGGACGATGCCTCACCGACCTGACACGCCCCCTTCGAATCGAGTTTCAGGAGCTCTTCGGGTATTCTGGGGACGAAGCGTCCGACTTCGAGGTTCAAGACGACCACGTGGATCTTGAAACTCTGGTCAGGGATTCGATCGTCCTGGCGCTTCCGTTCCAACCGGTGTGTCAGCCGGATTGCCCCGGGCTCGACCCGGCCACGGGCGAGAAGCTGGCTCCGGGAACGGAACCTGCGGAGCAGGTGCAGATCGATCCACGCTGGGCCGCGTTGACGGCCTACACCCTAGACCACGACGACGCAGACCACCGCGTCGCGACCGATACAGAGAAGAGCTAGCCATGGCAGGTAACCCCCCGAAGCGGAAGGTCTCCCGCTCCAACACGCGTTCGCGTCGTGCACAGTGGAAGGCGGAGGCCCCTACCCTCGTCAAGACCATCGAGAACGGCAAGGTCGTCTACAGCCGCCCTCACCAGGCGAAGGTCGTCACGGACTCGCAGGGCACCGAGCTGTTCCTCGAGTACAAGGGTCGCAAGGTCGCTGACGTCTGACGACGAGCGGCGTGACTGACATCACCGTCGAGCGCACGGCGCTCACCGACAAGCTCGGGGTCGACATCGACCCCGAGCTTCTGTCGCTCGCCCTCACTCACCGCTCCTACGCGTACGAGAACGGCGGGTCGCCCCACAACGAGCGGCTCGAGTTCCTCGGCGATTCGATCCTGGGCCAAGCGGTCACCGTGCATCTGTTCAGATCGCATCCCGAGCTCGACGAAGGCTCGCTGGCGAAGCGGCGGGCGAGCGTCGTCTCGACCGTTGCGCTCGCGGAAGTCGCTCGGGCCATCGGCTTGGGCGACCACATCCTTCTCGGGCGCGGCGAGACCCAGACCGGTGGGCGCGACAAGGACTCGATCCTGGCCGACGCGATGGAGGCCGTCATCGGCGCCGCCTTCCTGTCGGCCGGCCCCGAGCGCGCGCAGGAGCTCGTGCTGCGACTCGTCGCGCCGCTGCTCGCCGACCCCGCCCGCTACGGCGCGGCCATGGACCCGAAGACGTCGCTGCAGGAGCTCGCCGCGCACCTCGGCGTCGCGCCGCCGGTGTATCGCGTCGAGGCATCGGGCCCCGACCACAATCGCGTCTTCACGGCGACGGTCACCGTCGGCGATGTCGCCCGCGAGGGCATCGGCACGAGCAAGAAGCAGGCCGAGATGGCGGCGGCGCTGGCCGTATGGCACGTGCTCTCGGAACGTGCCTGAGCTTCCCGAAGTCGAGGTCGTCCGGGCCGGTCTCGAGCCCGCGGTCGTCGGGGCGATCATCGAGGCATGCACCGTGCTCGATGCCCGCGCGCTGACCCGGCACACCGGCTCGCCGGACTCCTTCGAACGCGAGCTGACAGGCCGTACCCTCACCGCCGCGGCCCGTCGGGGCAAGTTCCTGTGGTTCCCCGTCGGCGGAACGTCGCGTGCGGTCGTCGCGCACCTCGGGATGAGCGGGCAGATGCTCCTGCGCGAGCCGGGTGCGCCGACCGAGCGGCACGAGCGCATCCGGTGGGACATCGTGCACCCCGAGCACGGAGAGCTGTCCGTCCTCTTCGTCGATCAACGCACCTTCGGCTCCCTCGCGGTCGATGACCTGCACCCCACCGTCGACGGTGCCGCTGCCGGACGCGGGACGACACAGGCCGAGGTCCCTGGTCAGGTGGCGCACATCGCGCGAGACCCGCTCGACCCGGCATTCGACGTCTCCCGCTTCCATCGCGAGCTCGCGCGGCGAGCGTCGGGTGTCAAGCGGGTGTTGCTCGATCAGACCGTGGTCAGCGGCATCGGCAACATCTACGCCGACGAGGCGCTCTGGGCGGCCCGCATCCACCCGGAGACGTCGTCCGATTCGCTTTCGCGGACGTCGCGCGAACGTCTACTCGCCGCGGTCGTCGCCGTCATGACGAAGGCGCTGGCCGAGGGCGGGACGAGCTTCGACGCGCAGTACGTGAACGTCAACGGGCAGGCGGGGTACTTCGCCCACTCTCTCGAGGCCTATGGACGCGAAGGAATCCCCTGTTCACGGTGTGAAACGGCCATCAAGCGGGTGTCGTTCATGAACCGCTCCTCGCATTTCTGCCCTAGGTGCCAGCGGCGACGGTGAGAGAACCTCACCGATCGGTCGAGAGCTCGTCTTCCCTTGCGGGACAAGGGATCGGGGCCATTCAGGGGGCTTGTGCGGCAGCTGGTGCAGCCGTTTTGCGGTGTGAAAAGCTGACTTCCCGTTCACATTGACGTTGTCTAGATCCTGTGCTCGGACTACGCATCGCCGGGGTTCGCATGCTTCCTCAACCGAGCCCGTCCGCCAACGTAGTGCTGGGAGGCGAGCAGTAGCCCGCGCCGGCCAGTGACGCACAGGGCGCTGCTGACCCGTACCACGGTCGGGGGAGCAGCCACTGCCGCACCGTGAGCACGTCCGGTAGTCGTCCGTGCGCGGGATGCGGACCTCGAGGCCGTCGGGTGCGGGAATCGAGTCGTACTCAATACTGACCGAGAATAGCTCGCTCAACTGGTGCCAGCGACAACCCTGATGTGCAGTTGTCTAGTGACCATCATGGAGGCCCCGCCCATTCTTCGATGCCAACGGGAAGCCTCACCGTTTCCGCCGACGGCCCAACGGAGGCCATGATTACATCGTGAGCGGAACGGTCAACAGCGCGGAAGCGTTCATCAGCGCCCAACTCGGTGTTCTGTCGGAGAACAACCTCCATCATGAGTTCGAGAAGATCGCCACGCGTGTCGCGCGTAGACGTATCAGCGCAAATATTCTCATCGCAAACGGACCGGTCAGCGCTGGCGGAGATCAGCAACGCGACGCCGAGTCGTATACGACCTACATTCCCGAGGAACTCCCTCACTCTGCCGGTTTCGCCGCTGCCGCGTCACGATCCCCGGTCGTAGTTGCATGCACGGTGCAGAAGAAGTCTCTTCAGGCGAAGATCCTCGCCGACGTGGCAGGTATCTGCGCCATCGACGCCGACCCCATAGACCTCATTGTGGTGTTTAGCGCCGCCTCGATCGCTGAAGCGACTACACACACGCTGAAGGAGATGGTGCGGAAGCAGTACGGGGTCAAGCTGGACGTGTTCAGCGGTATGAAAGTCGCTACGTTGCTTGCAGAGCCCGAGCTCATCTGGATAGCGCAACGGTACCTCGATCTCCCCGCGCACCTTGTCCCGCCACCTGACACGGACACTCTCCCGGACTGGTACACCCAGCTCCTCCGCGACCTCCGGCACAACGAGGGCCCAGCCTCGCTCTCGCCAGCATCGCAGGGCGAGATCGCAGCGGGACTGCGGCACGCGACTTGGGATGAAGACGCCAACGCAGACCTTCCCGAGTGGATCGACTTCATGGGTGCTTTCCTGGCGGCCGAGAACGATGATGAGCTCGTCTTCCGCGCGTGCTACGAAATGGCTATCGGACGTTATCGCGGGACGGGCATCGCGACCGGCGTCGAGGACCTCGTTCGCCGCGCTCTTACCATTGCGGGGACGAGCCAGCAGGCGAACATCCTCGATGATGCGGCAGTGCTTCTGTCGTATTGGGGCGCGATGTGGGTTTCCGGCGCCGGACGCGCTGAAGTAGCCGAGATCACGAGCGCTCACGCCGCTCTCGTTGACCACATCCGCGAGGCGCTGTCAACGACTGATGCCAAGAACTACCCCGTGCGGACGGCGTCCCTGACGGGGACGCTGGCATGGCTGCACCTTTTCCCAGACTGGGAGCGTATTCAAGCCAAGAATGGTACTCCTGTACGTGTCGATGCCGCCGAAGGCGCTGGTACAGTCGCCGACCTCGATGTCATCGATGACACCGTCATCGATGCGGACGAAGTTGTCTCCCTGCCGGTCGCGATGCAGTACCTGTTGAAGCTGGTTACGCTACTCCCTCAAGCGCGGGGGTACGCGCTGAGCCGAATCAGCGATGTCGTCAACCTCTGGGCCCCACTCTTAGCGACGCAACCGGGGTACCCGACTGTCCGGGACGCCTTCGACGATGCCCTCGCTGAGGTCGAAGGCGACGCGACCGTTGCCGAGCGCTGCCATTCCCGTGCGGTGTCGTTCTACAAGCGTGGAGAGCTTCTTGACGCTCTCAGCGAACTCCACAAGGCGAAGGCTCGATGCCTGCGCGGAGACCTGGCCGACAACGCCGTCAACATCCTCCGCTTCATCTCTAGCATCTATCTTGAGCTCGACCTCAACCACGCCGCGAAGATGTACGCGTTCCACGCGGCCACATTCGCGAACCTCAGCATGAGCGACGACGTAAAGGCCGTGGTCCCTGCCGCGCTGTTCGAGGCCGCCGCAGCGACACACTTCACGGGTTGCTGGGTGGAAGCGTCGGCATTGACACGGGTTGCCCTGGTCGCCCACGCTGCTCACGCTCCGGGCGGATTCGACTTCGACCGGTATCCCGCGCTTGCCGGTCAGTTGCAGAACGAACTCCGAAAATTTGTCACGGTGACGACGTTCTGGCCAGAACTCGCTCCTCTCCTCGAAGATGCTCATAGCCCCGGTGACTTCCACGAGTACCTTGCCGCGCAGGCTGCCCACCCGGATGCGGTGATCGCCGAGGACGAAGAGACGTTTCAACACGAAGAATCTGCATTCCTCACTGGGCCATTGTTCGCCGATCTCGGACCGCGCCGGCAGGCGGACTTCTGCGCGCTCGGCGTTCGCTGGGTATTCACGTTCTCCAACGAACACCGCGCCGTGCTGGCCGCCGAAGGATTCATCGCCGCGTTCCAGGTGGTCCTCGCCGATATCGCCAAGCACCACCCCGTACTCTTACCCTGCACAGTGAACGCGAGCATCGTCGTGAAACCAACCGCCCGAGGGCGCGCGACGATCTCGGACGCTGGTACGGATCCCTACACCGCCACCATCACTGTGAGCGAGAGCGCGGCGGACATCAACGGATTCGCAAGGCAACTAATGGCTACGGCACTTGCTCTGGTTGCCATCCCGCACGTTCGCCCCAATGAAGATCTGCAATCGATAATGGAGCTGATGATGGCCGATGGGCTCCACCATAAATTGCTTTGCGTGCGCCCATATCAGGAATCAGCCGACTACCTCGAGCCGAGCAAGTATGTGCGGTGGGCTGACGCCTCACCACCAGCCTCCTCGGGCGACTTTACGCCCAACCATGACACCCCTCTCGCTGCATCAACTGAGCCCGTCGCCGGGTACGACCAGGAAAAGTTCGTGACTGCCGTTCGGGCGACATACGAAAATGCAGCGATCTGGAAGTACTCCATGGCTGCCATGCTGGCTGACGAGGGCGTGCGGGAGCGCATCGCAGATCTCCGATCCGAGGGTTGGCTGGACTGGCACATCATTGGTGCGCTCGTGAATCTCGCCGTTCAGTGGCGCCTCGAACATCTAGGCGTCGATGTTCAAACGCTCGACCGTTCGCAGGAGCCAGCGTTTCTGCGGCAACCGGAGACAGCTGACGAGCCTTCGATTCCACGGCCCATCGACCTCCGAGAGCTCGACCTTTTCCTCTACATGCACACGGCGCAAGTCGGCATGCGATGGGGACTGCGCCCTTTGCCGGAGAATCCGAGCGAAGGACGAATCCGAGATCTACTCACCCGCCGCTACCAGTTCACCGTCGTAGACGTGCCCCACCGCGACCTCCTGTCCGCAGTCGATGCGGACGGGAACTTCCTGCCGCTACTGTCACCGCGTGGCATCCACCCCCGGGGTGAGTCTCAGAAGCTCGACTCGTGAAGTCGTCTAGTTCGCGGGGGCGACAAGCATCGCGTGTGGCAAAGATCGCGGCTCGGAGCGCGCACGTGTCCGGAGTAATCAAGTGCTACATCGAGTTCTTCGAGCGTCCTGACGGCCTGCCCGACCTTCGTCTGCGGGAGAAAGTGACGGGGCGATGGGTGCGAGTGTTGACGAACCAACTGATTCTTCAGCAGGCCGCCCCGCTGTCGAACTTGCTGCAAGACTGCTTCGCCCACGGCGGTGGGCTTGTGGAGCGGACCGGCAACAAGGAGTTCCTCGCCCTTCGAGCGACGGTCGTCGGGCAGGGACCAGACGAGATTGCGGTGTCCTTCGACGGCAGTTTCTCGGTGTCGGTTCGAATCGTGGTAACGAACGTTGTCTCTCCGCCAGCCTCGGTTTGGTGTTATCTGGACGAGTATCAGCTCGAAGGCGACCGACTTGGGGTCCGTCTCCGGCAGAAGATCACCGGACGCAAGATCGAGATGTATGGAAAGAACGCTGAACATTTAACTCGGTTCCTTGCTAGCCCGCGGTTCACTGGGGTAGCAGAGCTCATGCCGAACCTGTATGAGAAGGAGGGGTTCCACGATTACGTACTCGTTTCCGGCGCGACAGCGGTGGACTCCTACGATGTGCTCCGTTTCAATGACGGGGCGGAGCTCACTTACCTACTCGGTCCAACGCCAGACACGGCGTACCGTGACGCGTTCCGCGCTATGAAAGATGAGGCTGCCGCGACCGCGCACGCTCGAACGGCTAAGGCACATTTCGAGCACGGGCGCTACCGAGAAGCGGTCCTGTCCGCGCGCCTTTCAGTCGAAGTCGCATGCGGCGGACGAGGTGCCGATGTGAGGCTGCGGTTGACAGGTGCGCCGAGCGACGTGTCGAACGCCGGGGACGTCCTGCGGGACAAGCGCAATATCGCGGTTCATGAGGGGGACACCCGAGTCGAGCAACAGGACGCGCGGGAAGCTCTCGATGCAATGAACGTCCTCCTGGACTTCCTTAAACCGGACCACTCCTAGCCGCTGTCGCGCGTGGGTGTGGCCGTTCGAGGGTAGCTCGCGAGCCACTGGCGAATATGATCAGTACCTCGTCAACGTCGTGCATCAGGCGCATCTGCTTGGGCACCATCGTGCGCGATCTGACGTCGTGTGACACTCAGTCGTGGAGGCCGAACTCGTCGGTCACCTGCTCGATGGTGAACTTCTGGCGCAGCTTTGCCGCGGTGTTCTGGTTCGCGAACATCCCGTTCTTCCAGACTGCTTGCTCCCGCGGCACAGTCTTGGTCCATGCGACGGGCACAACCCACTCGGCGTTCTCGTCCTCGGCGTCGCCCTCGTGGCGGTAGCTGCCGACGAGCGGGAGGCTCTGCAGCGGGGTCTCGACGCCGTCGACGTCGACCAGCGCCTCGTCGAAGCGGCGCGCCTCTCCGATTACGGTCCCAACGCCGACGTAGCCAGCTTTGGGGATGTGCACGAAGACTCGAGCGCCGGTCGGCAGGTTCTTCAGGGTCCGGGAGAACCATGCCCCGCCGCCGCCCGAGACGAAGCCGTACTTCTGCCCGTCCGCCCACTGGCGGGTGCCGCTGTCCTCGCCGAACGCGACGTACCAGTCGCTGCCGTTCCACGCCTCGCGGGTCTTCGTCTGGCGGGCGGGTGCAGCGCCGGGAGCCTGCTGGCCCTCGTTCTCGACCAGCCATGTGCGGGCGAGGTACTTCGCCCCGTTGTCTTCGAAGTGGCGGAAGAAGACGACGTTGATCGGCACGGCGAAGCCCTCGTTGAGGAACCGGACGATGCGCTCGGTGGCCGCATCGACGCTCGCAGCAACGATGGTGAACGTCTGCGTACTATTGACCTCCTCGGGGAGGGCCTCGTTGAAGCACTCCGCGAAGGCCTGCTCGAGCGCGACGCCGGGCTTGTACACCTCGAAGATGGATTGGATCTGGGCGCGGCCGAGCCCTGCGACCCAGGATCCGTAGTCCAGGGCCTGCGCGGTGACGTCGCGCGGAGTCTTGTCGCGCTTGAGCTCGATGACGTGGACCGCGGCGGTCTCGTCGAGCGCGAGCAGGTCGATGAATCCGCCAAATGCGGTGGGGACCTGGCGGCCGATGATCAGGAGCGTCTCGCCGAGCATCGACGGGTCGGACTCGATGTACGTCTCGAGCTGCGACTCGAGTCCGATCGAGGTCGGCACGATGCGGCTGAGCCGGCCGCCGTCCGCGCGCCACAAGCCCATTTCAACTGCCATTGCTGTTCGTCCTCCCACACCCTGAGGCGTCCGCCTGGCCATGAGCCTACCGAGAAGTGCTTTGCGACCGAGCGAGTCGGCTGTACATCGCTATCTGCAACCACCTGCGCAAGCGGCCGAAGCTCGAGACTCTTTCACTGGCTGAATGCCCAAGAAATGATGCCCTGACGCCCAGCTCGTCCCGTCGGCTCTTTTGGATCATGAATATTGCCGGCATCAGTACCGCACGTATGCGGCCGTCCGTGTTTCAGCTAGATCATTAGCGAAGTCGCGAGAGCCGCGCATCAACTGATCGGTGGCCCGCTCCGCTTTCTGGCAGAGCGGGTCACCTCCATTTCCTCACATACTCGTCGCCTCAGTTGTGTCAGTCCTCACCGATAGGGTGATGCCATGCCCCGCGCCTACGGATTCCGCGTCTTCATCGTCGAAGCGTTCAAGAACCGCAAGAAGGACCAGCCGCCTCTCGACTCCTCGTCGTCCTCGAATGTCCGCAGCGAGATCGTCGAACTCCTCGAACGTCTCGCCGACAGGAACACGCTCCGGTTTCCGCCGAGGGAGCCCGTGGACGGGGAGCCGGCCAAGCCGACGCGCACGGCGACACTCACCGGGCCAGTCGAGATCGGCTCCGAGGTGATCCATCTCGAGCTCGCCGTTGGCGAGACGGGCAGCCACGGCTATGCGACGCACGCGGTGGAGCCCCCAGTGAACATCAAGGACCGTTCCGCCGAGCAGCCGCACCGCATCACGCTGGTGTTCTCTACCGTGAGCGCGACGCGGTTCGTCGTCGTGTGCCAGACCATCCATAAGCGCGACGCGGTGCGACGGTTCTTCCAGCTGCTCACGGACGAGGGGCTGAGGAAGAAGCAGGAGATCCAGGCGGAACAGGAACGGCAGCGGGAGATCGCACGTGCCGCGGGGGAGCGGCTTCCTTCTGCCGCGCGGGTTCCCCGGCTGCTCTTCGACTACAAGCAGGCCGCTGACAACGCGTTTCTCGAGGAGATCCTCAGCGGAGCCAAGTCGGCTTCGGCGACGTTCACCAGCCGTGTCGCGTCGAACCGGGGAGGAGCCGCTGATCGCGTCGAGCGGACGCTGAAAATCAGCCTGGTCGATGAGAACCAGCGCCAGATCGCCCCGGCTGTCGGCCGGTCGTGGTGGGGGCGCATGCGCGAAGGCCACTCCGTCAGCGCCCATGAAGGAGTGTCGGAGGTCTCTGCTTTGCTGGAGCAGGAGCACCTGCTAGACGAGGATGAGGGGGACCGCTATGACAAGGTGTCACTCAGCATCAAGAGCGAGGCCGACGAGACGACCACCATCGCCGTGGACACCTTACGCGACGTCTTCACCTACCCGGTGTCCGACGGCGAGCCCAGCATCCTCTACTACTACGAGAAGGTCGCTGGCCGGCTCCACACGATCGCTATGCAGGACGGCCTGCATCTCAGCCGGCTCGATCCGTATGAGGTGGAGGAATGTCTGAGCGCTTCGATCTTCGGCCATTAGTCCGCGGCCTTCGCGACGGGCTTAGACTCCGTCGTGCCCAAGCGCAGGACGAGAAGCCCGATCGCTGGACACGAGTCATCCTCTTCGGCATTCCGGCGGCCGTTCTGATCGTGATGATCGCCTTCCGCGTCGAGCTCACCAAGGCCGACCAGCTGCTGGCCGGCGCTGCGCTGCTGTCGGCTGCTCTGATCGGTGCGTTTGCCCAGATCGTCACCTGGCGCGAACGGATCCTGCGTCGGAACCGCGAAGTCGAGAGGATCAAGGTACGCGCGCTCAACGAGGCGGGCGCGCATGTCCTGGTCTCCTTGGTCATGTCGGTGGTGGTCACAGTGGCGGTTTTCGTGCTCGCCAACCTGACGCTCGACTGCTCACCGCTCTACGTGCACATCATCGCCTGGGCACTGAGCGGCATCAGCGCAGCAAGTTTCGCCTACGTCGCGCTGTCGTTGGTGATCGTGGCGAACCTGCTCTGGGACGCGTTCGAACGCGAGGAGCAGGACATTATCGACGAGAACCCGCCACAGTTCCCGCCTGGCAAGTAGCAGTGTCTAACCATCCCAGAAGTCCCAAGAGGTTGCATTCAGCCTTGTCGGGGCATATTCGCGTCCACCATGAATGTAAGGTTTTTGATACAAGCTCAGTTGTCAGCACCACCGAAGAAGAGGTTCCATGGCCACCACCACGCCCCCGCAGGCACAGCGCGTCGCGACGACGGAGAACGTCGTATGGGCGACCGCGGACAAGTTCCTGCGCAACGTCGTGGAAGAGACCGAGTACGGCGACTACATCCTGCCGTTCACGGTGCTCCGTCGCCTCGAGTGCTTGCTCGCCGGGACGAAGGCGGAGGTCATCAAACTGGTCAACCGCCTCATCGAGAAGGACACGCCGCTCCGGTTCATCGACGCCGACGTCAAGCGCCGCTTCGGTCTGAGTTTCTACAACACCTCGCCACTGAGCCTCGAAGCGATCGCGTCTACCGACGATCAAGTAGAGGCATCCGTTCTCGAGTACATCGCCGGGTTCTCCCACAACATCGCGGACATCTGGACTTCGTTCGAGTTCCCGCGCCTCGTGAAGAAGCTCGCCGAGGCGAACCGCCTCCACGCGGTCGTGCGGCACTTCTCGACGCTGGACCTCTCGGCGGAGGCCATGCCGAACACAGCGATGGGCGATCTCTTCGAGAACGTCATGTACAGGGCCTTCGACAAGAAGGGCAAGGCCGCGGGCGCGTTCTACACCCCTCGCGACGCGATCAAGCTCATGGTCGACGTGCTCTTCGCCTCCGACGAGGACTCGCTCCGGGGCCGGAACACCACGCGCTCGATCTACGACCCCACCGCGGGCTCCGGCGGCATGCTGCTCGTGGCGAACGACCACCTCACGGAGCTTTACCCCGACATCGAGGTGAACCTCTTCGGCCAAGAGCTCATGCCGAACGCATATGCGTTGGGCAAGGCAGACCTCCTCATCCAAGGAGGTCTTCCGGACGCGATCCGCCAGGGCGACACCCTCTTGCGCGACGAATACGCCGACCGCCAGTTCGACTACGTGCTCTCCAACCCCCCCTTCGGGTCCGACTGGGACGTGCAGTACAAGGAGGTGGTCGAGCAGTCGAAGGTCAAGGATTCTCGCTTCTCGCGCGGCCTGCCGAGCAAGTCCGACGGGCAGATGCTGTTCCTCGCCCATTGCGCCTCGAAGCTCGCTCCCGCGGGAAAAGCCGGCCACGGCGGCAGAGCTGCTGTGGTCTCCAACGCCGCACCGCTGTTCAGCTCCGATAAAGGGCCGAATACTATCCGCCAGTGGCTCTTCGACGAGGACCTGATCGACACGATCGTGCAGCTCCCCAATGACATGTTCTACGGCACCGGTATCGCAACCTACGTGTGGATCCTCGACACGAACAAAGAGCCCGCCCGTCAGGGCAAGATCCAGCTCATCGATGCGAGTGGGCTCTGGAAGCCGATGAGAAAGCCCCTGGGCTTCAAGCGTCGAGAAATGGGAACGAAGAACCGCAAGGTCGTCCATGATGCATACAAGGCATTCGAGGAGGCTGACCCTAGGATCTCGCGCGTATTCACCAAAGAGGACTTCATGTTCCGTGACGTGACCGTCTTCAAGCAGGCTCGTCTCGCCACAGTCGTGACCGAGGAGGCTCTAGAAGCTGTGGCCGGCCACAAGGACTTCATTGAAGCGCACCGCGAAGTCATCAAGAAGCTCGATGGCACGCCGTGGAGTTCGTTGCCCGACAGGCTAAAGACGATGTGCAAGGCGCAGGGGCTCAAGGCCTCCATCGGGTTCATCAACGCGGCAGCGAACGCGTTGGGCGTTCATGACGACACGGCACCGCTAGCTGTCGACCGCAAGGGTGACCCCGTCCTCCTCAACGGTTGGAAGATCACCGAGCGCGTGCCACTGAGCGAGAATCTCGAAGAGCACATGGCCCGCGAGGTACTGCCTTTCGCGGAAGGTGCCACGTGGGATGAAAGCAACGCGAAGAACGGCAATGAGATCCCCTTCACGCGGATCTTCTACAGCCCCGAGGAACCGCGCCCGCTCGAAGAGATCGACGCAGATGTCTCACGCCTCATGAGTGAGCTTGCCGAGATGTTCAAGGAGGTGCATAAGGCATGAGGGCAGATCTGGCAGCGCGACTTGGCCCAATCAAGTGGGATCTTGTGCCT
This sequence comes from Microbacterium sp. cf332, assembly GCF_900102175.1. Taxonomy (GTDB): domain Bacteria; phylum Actinomycetota; class Actinomycetes; order Actinomycetales; family Microbacteriaceae; genus Microbacterium. The sequence continues at coordinate 471,988 of NZ_FNKN01000001.1, read as the reverse complement.
CTCTGGTCCGTCGCACCTCGCGTAGTCAACAAGAACATAGGGTTGGTTGAGAACAACCTGCTTTCGCTCTCCTATGGACGCGTCATCCGCAAGGAGATCGACGCTGTCGGCGGCCTACGCCCCGAGTCGTACGAGACCTACAACATCGTCGAGGATGGCGATGTTGTGCTCCGCATGACCGATCTCCAGAACGACAAGAAGTCGATTCGAGTGGCACAGGCGTCAGAGCGGGGACTCATCACCTCGGCGTATATCACCGTGCGACCGGACGCATCTAAGACAGATCCGCGCTTCATCGCGGCTGTGCTCCGCGCCTACGACATCCAGAAGGCGTACTACGAGATGGGTGCAGGGGTGCGACAGAACCTCGGCTACGCCGAGCTGATCGACCTCCCGATCCCGCTGCCTCCGAGGGAAACACAGCGGTACATCGCCGACTATCTCGACCGCGAGACGGATGAGATTGATGCGATGATCGCGAGAATGGACGAGTTGGCGAGAGTGCTGGAGGACCGGCGAAGGCGAAGCATTGATAACTCGTTCGCAGCAGTTGCCAAGACCGCACCACTTTGGGCTCTCACGGCCGGTGTGATCGACTGTCCGCACACAACTCCTCAACTCGATGAAGCGGGACCAGCCGAGGCGGTCCGCACGGCCTCCGTGCGCTCAGGTAAGTATGTGGCGGGGAAAGGCATTGCTGTCTCTCTCGAAACAGCGCGGCAACGCAACGGTGCCTTTCCTCCGCGCCCAGGTGATCTCTTCTTCACTCGCGAAGCTCCCGCAGGTGAGGTCGCTCTTGTGCCTAAGGGAATCTTTTGTCTTGGACAGCGCATGGTTCTCATCCGCGTCGATCCGGAGGTCACCGACAGCCGCTTCCTGCTCTATGCGATGTGCACCAAGTCCGTGAGAGATGAGTTTCGTCTGTCTGCTGGAGGATCTACCGTCCCAAACCTCAAGCTCGGCACTATTCGAGCGACGCGAATCCCGTTTGCCGCGCTCGCAGACCAGCAGCGCATAGCCGATCAACTCGACGAGGTGACTTCCCGGATCGATGCAATGCTGGCCAAGGTCGCGGAGCTCAAGTCTCTCCTCACCGAGCGCCGGGCTGCTCTCATCACTGACCTTGTGACGGGCCGGAAGGAAGTGGCATGAGCGACGCACAACTTCTCGAGCACAACTTCGAGTCCGACCTCTGCGACGCGCTCGCTCAACGCGGCTGGCTCTACGAGAACCTGGGCAACCCGAACGCAGCTGGCTGGGACATCGCCCGGGCGATGGTCCCCGCCGACGTCCTGCACTGGCTCTCGACTCAGTACCCGGACGAGTACGAGAAGGCGGTGCCCTCGGATCTCGCCAACGGCGCGCTCGAGCTCGCCGAGCGCAAGCTCCTCGACCACGTCGTCAAGGAGCTGGGTAAGACGACGAAGATGGACCCGATCACCGGGCATCCCGTCGGTGGCCTCCTCGGTCTGCTGCGGCGCGGCTTCACCTACGCCCAGGTCGCCAGGCCTGCGGCGAAGTTCGGCCCGCTCATGGAGTTCCCCCCGGAGAACCCGAACCTCGCGAGCGTCATCGAGCGGTCGGAGGCCGTGCGCCTGCGGGTGCTGCGCCAGGTGCGCTTCGACACCCAGACCAGCGAAGAGATCGACGTCGTGCTCTGCGCCAACGGGCTGCCGATCGCCACGCTCGAGCTCAAGACCGACAACACGCAGACGGTCAACCACGCGATCACCCAGTACAAGAACGACCGCGTGCCCGGTTCGACGCGTGCCCTGCTGCAGCCGGGCCGCGCCCTCGTGCACTTCGCGGTGTCCAACGACCTCGTCTACATGACGACCAAGCTGCAGGGCGCTGAGACCACGTTCCTGCCCTTCAACCAGGGCAGCGACGGCCACGCGGGCAACCCGCCGTCCCCGACGGGCTCCGCGACCGACTACCTGTGGCGCGAGATCCTCGCCCGTCCGACTCTCATGCGCATCCTGAAGAACTACGCGCTCTACGAGCCCAACCGCGCGAAGAAGGGCGACGGCCGCCTGGTGTTCCCTCGGTTCCACCAGCTACGGGCCGTCGAGCGCGTCGTCGCCGACATCGAGAAGCAGGGGCCTGGCGGCCGCTACCTCGTCTGGCACTCGGCCGGCTCGGGCAAGACGAAGACGATCGCATGGCTGTCGCACCGGCTCATCCGCCACGTGGGCGCGGACGCGCAGTCGACCTTCGACTCGGTGATCGTCGTCACCGACCGCACCGTGCTCGACGAGAACGTGCGCGACGACATGAACCTCGTGCAGTCCAGCGCGGGGCTCGTCGTCAACATCGGTGATGCCTCAGGGGCGAAGTCCGCGCAGGTGAAGCAGGCCCTGCTCGAGGGCAAGCACATCATCACGTGCACCCTCCAGACCTTCCCGCACGTCATGGAGCTCATCGAGGACACCGACGAGCTGAACGGCAGGCACTGGGCCGTCGTCGCGGACGAGGCGCACTCCTCGCAGTCCGGGTCCACCGCCCGAGCGCTGAAGGGCCTGCTCGTCGATCTCGACCTCGATCCGAACGAGGTGATCAGCGCCGACGACCTGCTGGCGGCCAAGGATTCCGCGATCGCCGCGAGCGCGAACATCACCTTCATCGCCCTCACGGCGACGCCGAAGGCGAAGACGCTGCGCCTGTTCGGCACGCAGGCCGACGGCGAGGACCGCTGGGACGCCTTCGACACCTACACGATGGCCCAGGCGATCGAGGAGCAGTTCATCCTCGACGTGCTCACGAACTACTCGACCTACGACATGTTCCTGCGCGTGACGAACACTCTCGACGACGAGGACGACGATCCCGAGGTCGACACTGGTCGCGCGGTGAAGGACATCGTCCGCTTCGCACAGCTCCACCCCACGGCGATCGCCCAGAAGGCCCAGGTCGTCGTCGAGCACTTCCGCCGCAACGTCGCGCACATGCTCGGCGGCCAGGCCCGGGCCATGGTCGTCACCTCCGGGCGCAGGGAAGCCGTCCTGTGGTTCGAGAAGTTGAACGCCTACGTCGCGGAGAAGGGCTATACCGGTCTTGGCGCACTCGTGGCATTCTCGGGCTCGGTCAAGAACAGCGCCGGCGAAGAGGTCACCGAGGCCTCGCTGAACGCTGTCGGCGACGTCGCGAAGGCCTTCCGCGAAGGGGACGAGCACAGGATCCTCATCGTGGCGAACAAGTTCCAGACGGGCTTCGACGAGCCGCGCCTCATGGCGATGTACGTCGACAAGGTGCTCACCGACATCGCCACTGTGCAGACGCTCTCTCGCCTGAACCGCATGTACCCGGGCAAGTCGGCCCCCATGGTCGTCGACCTCGTGAACACGCCGGAGAACGTCCAGAAGGATTTCGCCCGCTACTACACGGACGCGCACGTCGAGGGCGAGGTCGACGCGAACGCCCTGTACGAGCTCACCGAGCGCCTGGACGGCGTCGGTCTGTACACCGAGGCCCAGATGCGTGAGGTCGCGCGGGCCTACATGGACAAGCTCGGCGGCGAAGCGATCCAGAAGGCTCTCGGGCCGATCAAGTTCGCCTGGAGCAGCGAGATGCAGAAGGCGCGGCTCACGAAGGACAAGGCCCGGTACAAGGAGCTGAAGGACTTCCGGTCGGACGCGATCAGCTACCGCAATGCCTGGCAGTTCCTCTCCCAGATCGTCGACTACGACGACGAGGACCTGCGCCTGCGCGCCGTATTGATGACGCTGCTGGCCCGGAACCTGCACCTCACGCCCGAGGAATACGACAGCAGCTACATGGACGGCGTGCAGCTCGGGGGGGTGAAGCTCGTGCCCGAGAAGGTTAACGCCGACTACCGTGTCGACTTCATCACGGATAGCGGCATCGTCATTGAGCTCCCGACGTTTACCTCTGAGCCCGGCGGTGTTGGAGTGAATGCGCGTGGTCCGCTCGAAGAGGCCATCGAGAAGGTCAACGACCTCTTCAGCGAGAAGGGCATCGACGCGAGCCCGGGCAGCATCTCCGGCTTCATCACCGCCTACTGGGGCTTCCTCAATGCCGACGAGGAAGCCATCGCGATGGCCAGGAGCAACAACGTCGAACAGCTCAAGGGGTCGACGAAGTTCTCCGACGCGAGCGACTACGCCATGTATCAGGCGTTCCAGAACACCGATGAGATCAAGAAGGCTCTCTCCGATCCTGACGTGCTCGCAGCGCTGCTCGCCATCACCGCGGAGAAGATGCACGGCGAGCATAACGTCGCCGAGGATGATCAGAGCAGGCACGATCGAGATGAGGCTAACGATGATGACTGATCAGCGCGCCGTCATGCTCGAGATCGCCCAGCGTGTTCGCGAAGCTCGCTTGGCGGCTCAAATGAGCCAGAACGAGCTCGCGGATCGAGCAGAGGTGTCGAGACCATCGGTGGCCCGAGTCGAGCGCGGCGATGACGTCAACACGGCGACACTCGGAAAGATAGCTACAACTCTCGGACTGGCGCTCCAGCTCAAGGAACAAGCTGATTAGCTAGCATTCGGGGCCTAGCTTCTGGCGCTAGCGACGCCACCAAATCGGTCGGTCGCGCATGCCAGGGTGCCACGCCCGCGGCTCAGGTGCATGCTTGGCCTGAGCCTCGTGCGAGTCGCGACCGATGCTGTAGTGCTTGTGCGGCGCTGAGGGGTCCCAGCCCTCCATGTGCGGTCGCAGATCTTTCACCGACGGCTCCGCGTCGAAGACTCCGTCATCGAGATGCTCGAGGTTCACGACCGGGTCGAACTCGTCCGCACGGCTGCGCGCGCATTCCAGCCACTCCCGCAGCCTGGGCCGATCTGCCAGCAGCCCCTTGGCGGTTGCTTCCGCCTCGAGCTGCCTTGCGAAGTCCCTCAGCTCCTGCGCGCCTTGCCAGCTCTCAAACGCTCGCGCGAAGACGACCTCCCGCTGAACCAGCAGGGCCTTCGCGCGGGCGCGTTCGCGCACCTCTTCCCACGTTCGTCGCTCGGCGGCCTTCTCACGCTCGTATGCTTCATGCGCCTCGGCGCGTCTTTGCTTCTCGCGCGCGGCCGCATCGGCGTCGTCGACCACGCCCTTCTTGATCGCGCGCGCGATCTCGCGGACTCTGCTCTCCAACAGCTTCTTCTTCTCGTCGGACCAGCTGTCGCTGTTGCGTTCGTACGTGTAGCTCTGGCGTCCGAGATCGACCTTGTGCGATCCGTCACGCTCGATCTTGAGATGCAGCCGTCCGGACGGCACTCTGTCGAACTTCGGAATCTGCTTCCATGGCGAGCGCCGGAGTTCTCGCTGCTCAGCGTCCGTCGGAACGTGGGGCACCTCCTCCAAGAGCTCCGTCAGTTCCAGGCTCCGGCGGCGGGTGTCGACCTGGATGAACAACTTCGGCGTCTTGAGCTTGACGTTCACCCCGAGCCTCAGCTCGTGCGCGCGCAGCTCCTCAGCGAGGCCGAGCACCACCTCGATCGCGCGAGGACGAAGGGTTTCGCTGACCGAGTTCAGGACCGTCGTCGTCTCCAGCGCGCTGCGGAGAGCCTCGAGGTTCGTCGTGACGGTTCGCGCTGTCGTTCGGATGCGGTCCCAGTTCGAAGCGTCCGCGGGGGAGCCCGTGCTGAGCATGATGACGATGTCGCCGGAGCTGCGCCCGGTGAAGCGCAATTCTTGCCCGTGCGGCACCAGATGGTGGACCCTGCACGCGTGCAGCACCCGTCGATAGCGAGCACGGGCCGACTCCTCTGGGTCGGCGACGGTGAGTGGCCCTTGTTCCTGGAGCTGCTTGATCAAGGCCTTCGCCTCGGCAAGCGTGTCCAACGCGCCCTCGCCCAGATCGAGCTTCGGTGATGTCTTGCGGAGCGAGCGCCTGGCAGCGGCTACTGCGACCGGCGGCTCGTCGCTTGGCGGGTAGTTCCCGTGCTCGAGGTAGTGCGTGCCGGCGTCGGTGATCAAGGCGGCCCAGGTCCGTCCGTGACCGGTGATGGAAGCGAGGCCTCGGGACTTGAGCGCCGCGGCACTGATCTTGTGCACGTTGTCGTCCTCGGGCACCCGTCAGCGATCCACCGCAGGACTTCCAGCTGTCGTTCGTTGACTGGCCTTTTCATACGAGCACCGTATCGAAGGCACTTGACCCGTGGTGCATGTGATGGGTACCCGGCGGTGACCAGTAACCGACTTGCGTCTCGGATGAATCGGCGGCCGTAGCCCGTCGACGCCCAGTCAGTATGGTGGCTTCATGAGCGAACTCAGGCGCTGGACTGAAGCCGTAACGGAAGTTGCGGACCTCCTCCTGCGCTATCCCGATCGCGCGAACAACATGTGGCTTCGGGACTTTCCAAAAGGAAGCTGCTCTGTCGTTTCGTACGCGGTCGGCCGACTCCTCCTGGAGCGATACGGAGAGCAGTGGCTCCTTGTATCCCGAACCGGTGAACCAGGCTCTCACACCTGGCTCGTTCGCGACGAAACCATGGGAGCACCAGCCGCGATCGACGCAACGCTGGCCCAGTTTCCGAGCATCGAATCCGCCGCTTTCGTGGGCTGGGGTCCGTCTCCCGCGGAAGGCCATTTCCCTGACTTCATGGATGCGCCAACGTATGTGGCGCTCGCTGACGCATCATGGCATCACGGTCAGACAGACGAGGTCTACGAGTGGCTCTTCCCACAGCTAGGGCTGCGCCCGTTCGACCGGGCGGACTCGTTGCGCGATCTCATGCCGGAGGCCTTGGCATTTCCACCGGTGACGCTGTTGCTCGACGCCATGCTTCACGCGGCAGAATCCCAATTGGAGCTCAACACCTACGCGATCGTGCTCAGCCCAACCGACTCGTCAGTTCTTCGTCGCAACTCTGACGCCGCAATGCTCAGAGGTCGCCACGCGTCGGATGAATACAACGGCTTGCTAATCCTTGACCAAGTTGCGATTGATGATGATCTCGTGCTGGTGATCCCTGTCTCTGAGAGTCCAAGCGATGGCGACATGTGCTTTGTCGGGCGGATTTCGACCGAACAGTTCGCGGGGATACCGCGCGCCGAGTTCGATGGCTTCGACGTGGACACCCTCCGCTGACCCCTAGCGAACTCGCAACCATCCGCCTCGGCCTATTGACTACCCTTCGTACCCGATGACGTCGCGTCGAACAGTCTCGAGCACTTCTGCTGGAACGTCTTCGACCGCCAAGCGGTACACGGCGTTCATCCGCGGGTTGAAGATCCCGACATGCGTTTGCGTGGCGAACTGGGGGAGTCCGGACTGCTTACCCATCAAGTAGTACATCACCAGCTGCAACGTGTGGTCCTTGTTCGGTTTCAAGGCCGAGACCTTGAAGTCCCACAGGGTGTCCTCTGTCAAGAAGTCGCCGTCTCCGCTGTCCACGTAGATGCTGTATCCGCCGCGCCCGCCGGCCTCGAACTCGTCCTCGTCGACGAAGACGAACGCGACCTCGAGAATGGGTCCGTAGTCCTCGAAGAAGTCCTGCGACCTCTCGACCATGGACAGGATGTGGGAAGTCGCCGTCTCGTCCGGCGCGCGCAGGGTGCTCTCTGGGTTGTACCAAGCAGGGCCTGCGCGCAGCGCGACATCGTAGGTCGCGAGCTGGCATGCGATTCGCGCGGCGTCGTCGTCAATGACGAATGCTGCAGTGCCGTCCTCATGCTCCAGAATGTTCAGGCTGAGTATTGCTCGAGCTGCGTCTTCTTTGGCGGATGAATGAGTGCCTGAGTCGGTGAGGCGTCGAGCTCCGAGCAGCGAGGCTCGGAAAACTTCACCAGCCAGTTTCACAGGACCGTCGTCGACGCCGAGGCGGATGTCCGCCAGTCGGCTGAGATAGTCGACTGCTATGCCGACGATGCTGGCGTGCACGTTCTCGCGCTTGTGGTCCAGCGCTCCGAGCCCGTCTTCGAGCTGTGTCACCGTCAGCAGCCGCGGATTGACCAACCCGCCGCGAGGCTGGCCGACTTCCTTGTTGTACTGGGTGACGCGTTGCGTTACTGAGGTCGGGAGAACCCCGCCTGTTCAGTTGTAGTGCACCATTCAATGGTCAATGGATTCAATGGTAGGCGTGCCGCGCGGCCAGAACTTGTGATGGCGCGCTAAAGGTCGAGCCTGGCTGGTGTCGGCCGACCGGTCTCCCATATCTCCCAACCGATCTTCTCGCCGAGATCGCCGAAGCAGCCCTGGACGCCGAGACGATGGAGACAGAACCACCACACGTCCATTTCTTCAGCGATGAATGCGCGCAATCGCGATTCGTAGGCGTCCAGCGCTGCATTGTCTCCATAAGGAATGTCTCGGAATTCCGCCCGGGCCTCGACATGCGCTTCGACACTTCTCCAGTAGTCCGCAGGGTCGTCGTACTGTCCGGGTTCGTCTGTCGCGAGAATGTCCAGGTGGTGGAAGCGGCCTGATCTGCCGTACCGGGCCAAAGTCGCGAATATGAGGGGGAGCAGCTCGCCGTTCGCGATGCGCCCGGCAAGTTGCTCGGCGTATCCTTGCGCTGTTGCCCGTCCAATGCCTGAGCTGATCGTCGCCGCGAGCAGCTCACTCAGGCGTTCGATGTCGTGGCCCCAAGCTTTCAGCTCGGCCTTCGAAGGCCACCGCGCATTCTGGTTCACCGCGGCGCACCCCAGCATCAGCTTCATCGTCTTCTCGACGCCGATGCTGCCGAGCGTGAACACCGCGTCACCGCCGAGATGGATGTACTTCATGTCTCGGATCGCTTGGACCGAATCGCGCATGAGGTTCTGAGCCGACCCAGCCTCAGAGATCAGCGCGAAGCCTTGGCGCGCAGAAAGCTCAGGGTGAAGGCGTGATGCAGGGCTGGGGGAGCTGTCAGTCATCTGCGCTCCGTGGGTCGTCGCGCCGACTACTCGACCGTCGCAAGCAGGTCCGCAGGTCGGACCTCCAGCGCGCGGGCCAACTTCACGATCACATCGAGCGTCGGGTTCCGGCGGCCGCGCTCGATCGAGCTGATGTAGGTCCTGTCGAGTCCGGCGTGGTGCGCGAAGGCCTCCTGCGATGCCCAGCCATGCTCCTGGCGCATCCTACGCAGCTGATCGCCAAAAGCGATCCGGTGCGCGGGGGTAGTCATCCTTCAACGATGAAGTTAAAGTGACTCATAATCCACGGACTATGAGTCACACTCGTCCGGCGCGGTGACGACAAGTCTCGACAACGGCGTTGAGAAGGGCGGAGTCGATGGAACGATCCGACGGACGAATAGACATCCCGACAGCCGCACTGCGGCAGGGACGACCAGTCCACGTCATCTATCACCTGATCCGGACAGGGCAGCTCGCGTCGGAGAAGGTCCGCGTTCCCGGGCGCGACGGCCGCAGCGTGCGCAAGCACATGATCCGCATCCAGGACCTCGACGCGATCGACCGACTGCGATCCCACGACGACCACGTCGCCGCGATTCGAGCCGCGGCCACGCCATTGACGGAGTCGCAGATCACGCGAATCCGCCGCGCGCTAGAAGTCCGGCGGCAGTGATGTCGGCAGCGATCAGAATCTCTCGATTCCTACCTACGTTCACGTTGGTTGGACAGGCTTCGCCGCCGCGGGTTCGCTTGGACAGTCTTCGGCTGCTCGAACGAGAAGGAAGGGCCGATGAACCAAGATGAAGAGCGTCCAAGCGGCAGTGAGATCCGGCTCGACATTCGAGCGGCTGCCGAGCGGCACTCGTGCAGCCGCAACACGATCTACAACCTCATCAAGAAGATCTACAACCTCATCAAGAAGGGGACGCTCCCGTCCGAGCTGATCGTCGTGGCCGGACGCGATGGCCGCCACGTAAGGAAACACCTGATCAAGACTGAAGATCCGGACGCTGCGTTCTCTACCGAAGCGCAGGGCCGCCATGTCGCTGCGATCAGGGCGGCGGCTCCTACGTTCACCGAGGAGCAGAAAGCCCGCCTCGCTGTGCTTCTCAAGTCAAGCACCCGCCGCTGAGGTGTACCAATTAAGGAGGGTAAACGTACGTTACTGCTGTAGTGGGGGTACTTCGCCCACTCGCTGGAGGCGTACGGCCGCACCGGAGCGGAATGCTCGCGGTGCGGCTCGGCCATCGTGCGCGTCGCCTTCACGAACCGTTCGTCGCACTACTGCCCGCGCTGTCAGCGTCGTCGGTCCGCCTGAGCCGCTTCTGCCAGGCGCCCTCGTACGAGACCGCACGGAACCCGATGGCCTCGTTGATATCGAGCATCGGACGATTCTCCTCGGCGTTGTAGGTGACGACCCGCGGCGATCGAGGGGCGATCTCGCGCCAGGCGACGAGACCTGCGCATTTGACGAGCATCCCGAGGCGATGCCCGCGATGCGCCCCCGCCACGAGCGTGTCGTGCTGGTGGGTCGCCAGGGTGAGGTCCGCTCCGATCATCAGCTCGTTGAACGCCGCGAGCTCGCCCGTGTCGATGTGCTGCGCCGCGGTGACCAGGAGCGTCTGGCCCGCGTCGACGTATTGCGCGTCGTGGCGGGCCAGGCGCGCGGCGTCCCAGACCTCCTCGTCGACATCGAGCGCCGCAGCCGGCGCATCGGTCGACATACGCGACTTGAGCCAGGCGTATCCGTCCACGTACTCGACGGGTGTCGGCGCGGTCCACGAGACCACGCGGTAGCCCGACGCCGCCGCGGCGGCGCGGTGCAGATGGGCGTCGACCGTGGATGCAGCTGCGGCGATCTCGAGGACGCTCTTTCGATAGATCTGCTCCAGGCTGTACCCGTGTCGCACCAGGAATCGTGCGGCACGATCGAGAGGGATGTCGCCGAACCCCGTGGGTGCGCGCAGACGTTCGCCGGGCTGGTCGGGATGCTGGACGTACGACTGCAGAGCGTGACGTCCGTGGCGACGTGCGGTCTGCTCGACCAGCCGGTATGCCGCCGAGCCGATGCCACGGCCGTGCGCTTCGCGCAGCAGTTCGATGATCCAGTATGCGGTGTCCGATCGCTCCTCGTGCGGGATGTCGAGACCGATGCGGCCGACGACGCGGCCGTGCCAGAGCGCGAGCCAGACGTGGCGCGTCTCATCGGGCGTCGCCCGGTAGCGGGGGAGCAGTTCCTCGGGTCGGACCGCGGCGTCGTCGTCACCGGCGACCTCGCGATAGACGAGGTTGCGCACGCGCACCATCTCGCGGAAATCCGCGGCGTCCGGTGCATCGATGCTCTCGGGGATGCGGAGGGGGCGCAGCTCGAGCCGCGCAGTGATGTCGTTCATGATTCTCTTTCGACGGCGTGGGGTCTCGTCGCCGAGACCCCACGCGGATCAACGGTAGGGAGTGAGCAGGTAAGCGCGCTCCCAGTGCCGCTCGCGCGCCTCGCGGGCCGCACGCTGTTCGCGACGGTATGCGACCTCGGGCGCCGAGCTGGCGCCGCGGTTCGCGCTCCACACGATGAGTCGCAGTGCGATGCGCAGCGCGAGGCGCTGGGCGAGGGTCGGACGGCCGAGAGCCGTCTGCTCGGGGATGGCAGGTCGCGCGGGCGCGACCTCGGGACGTCGTCGGACGACGGTGTTCATGGTGTCCTCGTTCGGAGAGGGCGGAAATGCGGGGCGACGCGGGGTCGCAGGGCAGCCGGGGGCTGCAGTCCGGCGGGCGCGGAACGGCGCGCACGGACGGAGAGGCGGAACGGGGCGAGGGACTCGCGGACTCAGGCGTTCAGCGGAGCACCCATGACGGCGGCTCCACCGATCGCGCGGAAGAAACGGTCGCGGTGCTCGGAACGAACGGCAACTGCGGTGAACGCGGTGACAGAGATCAACATCGGGGAACCTCCTTTCATGAGGGATGCGGGAAGTGACGCTAGCGGTCCCCGCGGTGCGGCGTCAAGTCGCCGACGTCATCCTCCGGTAGCGTGTGGTCGTTCACCGAGCGCCGGGAGGGCCCGACATGCACCTGAAGAGCGTCACGCTCAAGGGCTTCAAGTCGTTCGCTCAGCCCACGACATTCGTGCTCGAACCCGGCGTCACGTGCATCGTCGGACCCAACGGGTCGGGAAAGTCGAACGTCGTTGACGCGCTGGCATGGGTCATGGGCGAACAGGGCGTGAAGACTCTCCGCGGCGGCAAGATGGAGGACGTCATCTTCGCCGGGACGACGACCCGCGGGCCGCTCGGCCGCGCCGAGGTCCAGCTGACGATCGACAACCACGACGGCGTGCTCCCGATCGAGTACACCGAGGTGACCATCAGTCGCACGCTGTTCCGTAACGGGTCGAGCGAGTACGCGATCAACGGCGAGACCTGCCGGCTGCTCGACGTCCAAGAGCTGTTGAGCGACTCCGGCCTGGGGCGCGAGATGCACGTCATCGTGGGGCAGGGACGCCTCGACACCGTCCTGCAGGCCAGCGCGGAGGACCGTCGCGGCTTCATCGAAGAGGCCGCCGGCATCCTCAAGCACCGGCGCCGCAAAGAGAAGACGGTCCGCAAGCTCGAGGCCATGGAGACCAACCTGACGCGTCTGAGCGACCTGGCCGGGGAGCTCCGCCGACAGCTCAAGCCCCTCGGCAAGCAAGCCGAGATCGCGCGCGAGGCCGCCACGATCGCGGCGGTCGTCCGAGACGCCAAGGCCAGGCTGTTCGCCGACGACCTGGTCGGGCTGCGTTCGCAGCTGGCCGATCACGCGCGCGACGAGCACGAGCGCCACGCCGAACGTCTCGTCCTGCAGGACCGCTTGGACGGCGTCAAGCGTCGAATCGACGAGCTCGAGGCCGAGCAGCGCTCGGAGGCCGTCGACCGCGCGCGAGCTACCGCGTTCGCGCTCGAGCAGGTCCAGGAGCGGGTGCGAGGTCTGCACACCCTCGCCGCCCAGCGCCGCGCCCTTCTCGAGGACGACGGGCAGCTGTCGATCGAGGTCGCGACGGTGGGGCAGCCTGCGATCGACGAGGCCCGGCGCGAGGTCGACGACATCGCCGCGGGGGTGGGCGACGCGCAGGACGCGGCGGCTGCTGCCTCGCGAGACGTCATCCGCGCCCGCGCGGAACTCGACGCTCTGGACTCCGACATCGCGGCCCAGAGTGCGCTGGTGTCGGAGCACGACATGCGCCTGACGAAGCTCCGTGGCCGCGCCGAGGCCGCTGCCTCACGCCTCGAGGCCCTGCGTGCCGCCGTCGAGCGCCAGCAGCGCGGGCTCGACGCCGCCCGGGTCCGGCGGGCAGAGGCGGAGGAAGCACTCGAACGGGCCCGGTCCGAAGCGTCCCCGGAGGGGAGTTCGGCCGAGCACGCGGCGGCGTACGAGCGGGCTCAGCGCGATGCGACCGCAGCCGAGGGCGAGCTGTCCGGCATCCGCGAACGGCTGCACGCGGCCGAGCGCGAGGTCGAGTCGCTCACGGCGCAGACGGCAGCGCTCGGCAGGGCGCTCGAGGTGCGCAACGCTGCCGCCGATCTCCTTTCCCGCGGCGACGACGGGCTGTCGTCGCTGGTCTCCGACGCGCTCAAGGTCGAGCCCGGTTACGAGGCGCCCATCGCCGCGGCACTCGGCGCACTGGCCGAAGGCGTGCTCGCCGTGGACGTCGCAGCGGCGCTGCGGGCGGCCGCGACGGCAGCGTCCGACGATCTCGGCGTCGTCGACATCGTGCTCGCGGATGCCGCCGCAGGGCCGGCGATCGGCGAGGCCGAGGGGGCGGTAAGGGCGGTCGACGTGATCTCGGGTCCGGACGGGGTCGTCGGCCAGCTCGCGGGCGTGCTGATCGTCGACGAACTCGAGGCGGCCGTCCGACTGCGCGACGCGTGGGACGCGTCGACGCGCGAGCGCGCCGTCGTCGTGACCCGGAGCGGCGAGGTCGTCTCGTGGCGCACCGTCCGTGCCGGGTCGGGAGCGGGACGTTCGCGCCTCGAGCTCGCCGCCGAGCGCGATGCGGCGGCGGATCGCCTGAGCGAGATGCGCGTCGTGGCCGATGCGCTGCGCGAGTCGTTGTCGGACGCGCAGTCGGCCTGGAACGAGGCGCGCTCCCGGACGAGGACCGCACTCGAGACGCTTCGCGCTCACGATGCGGCTCTCGCCGCCGACGCCGAGAAGCTCAACCGCGCGACGGTGAGATACGAGGCCGCGTCCGCGGAGTGCGACCGACTCGAGGCGGGTATCGCGCCGGCGGTCGTCGCCGCGACCGAGGGCGAGTCGTCGGCGCGCGAGGCGGAGGACGCGCTCGCGACCGCCGCCGCTGCTCCCCGTCCGATCCTCGATGCCTCGGCCCGTGACGGTCTGCTCGACGCGCTCGAACACGCACGGGAGCACGAGATGCGGGCGCGCCTCGACGTCGAGACGCTGCGCGAGCGCGTCCGCGCCGGTGAGGCTCGCGTCGCCCAGCTCGAGCGGCAGCGCGAGCGCGAGCGGGCCGCGGCGGCCGAAGCCGCCCGACGAGCCGTCATCCGGCGTCGGCAGCGGGAGATCGCAGAGGCGGTGGCCGCCCAACTGCCCCCGCTGCTCCAGTCGATCGATCGCTCGGTCGCGGCCGCGCGCGTCGAGCTCGGGCGGGCGGAGCAGGCGCGCAGCGAGATCACCGCCGAGCTCGGCGAACTGCGCCGCCAGGACCAGACGACTCGCGCGCGACTCTCCGCACTGACCGAGTCGGTGCACGGTCTCGAGATGCAGATGCACGAGAAGAAGCTGCACCTGACGAGCCTCTTGGAGCGCGTCGCCTCCGAGCTCGGCTTCGACGAGGACATTCTCGTTTCGGAATACGGCCCCGACCAGCTGATCGTCGGTGACGACGGGACGGAGACGCCATTCGACCGACCCGCGCAGCGGCGACGACTGGCGGATGCCGAACGCAAGCTCGCGCAGCTCGGCCGCGTCAACCCGCTCGCGCTCGAGGAGTACGCCGCTCTCGAGCAGCGACACGCGTTCCTGACCGAGCAGCTCGCCGATCTCACGCAGACGCGGGCCGACCTGCTCACCATCATCGGCGAACTCGACGAGCGGATGCAGACGATCTTCCTCGCGGCTTTCGAGGACACCAGGATCGCCTTCGGCGAGGTGTTCCCGATCCTCTTCCCGGGCGGCACCGGCAGCATCTCCCTCACCGATCCGGAGAACCCGCTGACGACCGGTATCGAGGTCGCCGTCCGTCCGGTCGGCAAGAAGATCGAGCGGCTGTCGCTGCTTTCCGGCGGCGAGCGCTCGCTCGCGGCCGTCGCGCTGCTGACGGCGATCTTCAAGGCGCGGCCCAGCCCCTTCTACATCCTCGATGAGGTCGAGGCGGCGCTCGACGATGCGAACCTGGGCAGGCTGCTCGGTGTATTCGAGCAGCTCCGCGAATCCAGTCAGCTCATCGTCATCACGCACCAGAAGCGCACGATGGAGATCGCGGATGCGCTCTACGGCGTATCGATGCGGCAGGACGGGGTGTCGGCGGTCGTCGGCCAGCGCGTGCGGGAGCGCGCGGGCGCCGTAGGCTGAGGTCATGGCTGAGAACCCCTGGTCGCTCTCGCGCGCGCTGCGCGGCCTCTTCGTCAAGCCGACCATCGACGAGAACACGTGGGACGACCTCGAGACGGCGCTGCTGACCGCCGACTTCGGTCCCGACATCACCGAGCGCCTCGTCGAGGATCTGCGCGGGAAGGTCGAGCGTTACCGCACGACCGACCCGCGCGACCTCCAGCGGATGCTCAAGGAGACATTGGAAGAGCGCTTCGCCGCATTCGACTCGACGCTCCGGCTGACCGAGCGACCCGCGGTCGTGCTCGTCGTCGGAGTGAACGGCGTCGGCAAGACCACCACGATCGGCAAGTTCGCGAAGTTCCTGCAGCGGTACGGCCGCTCGGTGGTGGTCGGCGCCGCCGACACATTCCGTGCGGCGGCGGTCGACCAGCTGGCCACATGGGCCGAACGCGGGGGCGCTCAGATCGTCCGTCCACAGCACGAGGGTCAGGATCCGGCATCGGTCGCATTCCAGACGATCGACTTCGCGAAGAGCACGGGCACCGAGATCGTGCTCGTCGACACCGCGGGGCGTCTGCACACCAAGGGCGGCCTGATGGACGAGCTCACGAAGATCAGACGGGTCATCGAGAAGCAGGCGCCCATCAGCGAGGTGCTCCTCGTGCTCGACGCGACGACGGGCCAGAACGGCGTCATGCAGGCCGAGGCCTTCCTCGAGCACGCCGGCGTCACCGGTCTCGTGCTCACCAAGCTCGACGGGTCGGCGCGCGGCGGATTCGTCCTGGCGGTCCAGGAGCGCACCGGCATCCCGGTCAAGCTGCTCGGGCAGGGAGAGGGCGTCAACGACCTCACGGGCTTCACTCCGCACGTCTTCGCGGCAGCGCTGGTCGATTGACTCGCGCGCCGCGCCGCAGCACCACTTCCCCCGCACCCTCACGGCTGGTTTCATAAACACATGGCGATCGAGCACGACTACTTCGGACTCCTCGAATCGGGGCCGGACGGATCGATCTTCTGGTCGGATCACGTCGAGATCGGCGACCAGACGGTCACGGTCGACCTCACCGCGCCCGATCAGGACGACGTGTCTCCGGCGGCTCTCGATGTCGCAGCCGCGATGATCTCCGCGATCGAGTCGATCGACCTGTCCGCTCGCAATGCGATGGTGTCGGAACTGAACGACCGCACGAGCGAGGTCACGGAGTTCATCCTGCAGCAGCAGGAGGAGCTCGGCGACGACATCGAGTCGTATCTGGTCGATATCTCCGGCGACACGCACATGGACGTCATCCGGTCGCTGCAGCTCATCAGCATGACGATCCTCGCCGACGAGCACGGGGGCTCCGACCCGTTCGCGGTGCTCGAATACGCGCTCGATCCCGACTCGACCGAGGAGGTTCTCCTCGTGAACCTGACGAGCGACGGCAGTATCCAGTCGGTCACCAGCGCCGACTGACGTGCAGACGTTCCTGCCGTATCCGTCGTTCGCCGAGTCGGCGGCCGTCCTCGACCAGCCCCGTCTGGGAAAGCAGCGCGTCGAAGCGCTGCAGCTCCTCCGGGCGAACACGGTTCCCGGCTACGGCTGGCGCAATCACCCCGCGGCGAAGATGTGGCGGGGGTTCCTGCCCGCCCTGACGGCCTACGGGCTCGCGATGACGGATGTCTGGGTCGCCGCGGGGCACGCGGACTCCGTCCGCGCACAGATCCTCGAGTTCGCACCCGAGGTGGACGGCGTCGAGCAGCACCGGCTCGAGCTGCCGCCGTGGCTCGGAGAAGAGGCGTTCCACCTGTCGCACCGTTCGAACCTGGTGCGCAAGGACCCCACGTTCTACCGGGAGCGGTTCGGCGACGTCCCCGACGATCTGCCGTACGTCTGGCCGCCCGACCCGACGGCCGCCTGAACGCGACGACGGGCCGGGCGAGCGTCAGACCGCCTGCGCGAAGCCCGAGGACGCCGACTCGGCCAGATGGGTGAGGTGCGCAGGGATCTCGCGCCCCTTCGCCGTCATCGATTGCGCCCAGAGCCGCCCCGCACGGTAGGAGGACCGCACGAGGGGGCCGGCGAGGACACCGAGGAAGCCGATTCGCTCGGCCTCTTCGCGGAACCCGACGAACTCCTCCGGCTTGACCCAGCGGTCCACCGGCAGATGGCGGGGCGTGGGCCGCAGATACTGCGTGATGGTGATGATGTCCGTGCCTGCATCGTGCAGGTCCTGCAGCGCCTGCACGACCTCGTCGGGGGTCTCGCCCATCCCGAGGATCAGATTCGACTTGGTGATCAGGCCCGCTTCCCGCGCGCGCGTGAGCACGCCGAGCGATCGGTCGTAGCGGAAGGCGGGGCGGATGCGCTTGAAGATGCGGGGAACGGTCTCGACGTTGTGCGCGAAGACCTCGGGGCGGGACGAGAAGACCTCGTCGAGCTGGGCGGGGTCCCCGTTGAAGTCCGTCGCGAGGATCTCGACGCCGGTCCCGGGGTTGTCAGCGTGGATCCGGCGCACCGTCTCGGCGTGGAGCCACGCGCCGCCGTCGGCGAGGTCGTCGCGCGCCACGCCGGTGACCGTGGCGTAGCGGAGCTGCATCCGGCTGACGCTCTCAGCGACCCGACGCGGCTCGTCCGTGTCGTAGTCGGCAGGCTTGCCCGTGTCGATCTGACAGAAGTCGCATCGGCGGGTGCATTGGGATCCGCCGATGAGGAAGGTCGCCTCGCGGTCCTCCCAGCACTCGTAGATGTTGGGGCAGCCGGCCTCCTGGCAGACCGTGTGGAGGCCCTCGTCGCGCACGAGGTCGTGCAGCGCGCGGTACTCCTGGCCCATCCGGGCTTTGGTCTTGATCCATTCCGGCTTGCGCTCGATCGGGGTCTGCGCGTTCCGCACCTCGAGGCGGAGAAGCTTGCGCCCCTCGGGCCCGCCCGCTGCGGGTGCTGCGGGAACCGCGCACCCGGTCATGCCGCCACCGCCGCGCGGAACTCGGAACGGAAGCGGTCCACGATCGTGTCGACGACGTCGGAGGGCGACACGTCGCGGCCGAGGACGGACGTGAGTGACGTGACGCCGGCGTCGGAGATGCCGCACGGCACGATGCGTCGGAACGGAGCGAGGTCGTTGTCGCAGTTGAGCGCGAAGCCGTGCATCGTCACCCCCCGCTGCACCCGTACGCCGATGGCCGCGATCTTGGCGTCGCGCCCGTCCTCCTCCACCCAGACGCCGCTGCGGCCCGCGATCTGACGCGCGGTGACGCCGTGGTCGGCGACCGCGGCGATCAGCACGTGTTCGAGGCGGCGCACGTGCGAGACGACATCGACCGGCTCGGGGAGTCGGACGATGGGGTAGCCCACCAGCTGCCCCGGCCCGTGCCAGGTGATCTTGCCGCCTCGGTCGACGTCGATGACGGGGGTGCCGTCCGCGGGGCGCTCGGCGGGCTCGGTGCGCGCCCCGGCGGTGAAGACCGCGTCGTGTTCGAGCAGGAGCAGCGTGTCCGGAGCCCCGGAGACGACAGCCCCGTGGACCCGGCGTTGGAGCTCCCACGCCTCGGTGTACGGGACGACGGCGGGGCTCAGACCCACGATGCGGACATCGAGCACGATTTCTCCTCGAGATACTGGACTGCGTCCAAGAATAGGGCACGTCTAGGCTGTGCTGGTGACATCCAGCAGTCGGGCGGGTCGGCCCCGCGTGTCATCGCGGGAGACCCTCGCCGAGGCGGCATGCGAGCTCTTCCTCGAGCGCGGCTATGAAGCGACGGCCGTCGCGGACATCACGCGGCGCGCGGGGGTCAGCAGGTCGTCCTTCTTCAACTACTTCTCCTCGAAGTCCGCGGTGCTGTGGTCGGGTCTCGATGCTCGTATCGACGTCCTCGAGTCCGCCTTGCTCACGGCGCAGGGCGACTCCGCGGTCGCGCGCGCGGTCGCGGAGCTCGGCGACGGTTTCGCGCCCGACGCCCTGGCGCTCGCGATCGTCAACGACGTAGCGATGGGGCTCGCGGACGATCTCCCGCGGGATGCGGCATGGCGTTCGGCGCGCATCGCCGCCGCCGCGGCCGGCGCGCTGGAGCGTTCGGGGGTCGCACGGCTGGAGTGCGACATCCGGGGTGCGGCCTGGGGCGGCGCGGTGCTCGGTGCGGTGCGCGCATGGGCGCGCGGAGGAGCGGGGCGTTCCGATCTGGCGCAGGAGATCACGCGCGCTGTCGCGATCGTGCGCGGCGCCTGACGCGCGCGGCCGGGCGTGTGCCCGCCCGTCACCGCCCTCTCGCATAGAATCAAGGCATCATGGCAACTTTCGGCACGCTCTCCGACCGTCTCACCGAGACCTTCCGGAACCTTCGCACAAAAGGCAAGCTCTCGGCGGCCGACGTCGACCAGACCGTGCGCGAGATCCGCCGAGCGCTGCTCGATGCCGACGTCGCTCTCGTCGTCGTCAAGGAGTTCACCGCCAAGGTGCGCGAGCGCGCCCTCGGCGACGAAGTCAACCGCGCCCTCAACCCCGCCCAGCAGGTCGTGCAGATCGTCAACGAGGAACTCGTCGGCATCCTCGGCGGTGAGCAGCGTCGGTTGCAGTTCGCCAAGAACCCGCCGACCGTCATCATGCTGGCGGGGCTGCAGGGGTCGGGCAAGACCACCTTCGCAGGCAAGCTGGCCAAGCAGCTCGAGAAGGACGGTCACACGCCGTTGCTCGTGGCCTGCGACCTGCAGCGCCCCAACGCCGTCAACCAGCTGCAGGTCGTGGCCGAGCGCGCCGGCGCCGCCATCTACGCGCCTCAGCCGGGCAACGGCGTCGGCGACCCGGTGCGTGTCGCGCGCGACGGCGTCGAGCACGCCCGTCGTCAGCAGCACGATGTGGTCATCATCGACACGGCCGGCCGGCTCGGTGTCGACGCCGAGCTGATGAAGCAGGCTGCGGACATCCGCACGGCGACCGATCCCGACGAGGTGCTCTTCGTCATCGACGCGATGATCGGTCAGGACGCGGTGAACACCGCGAAGGCGTTCCAGGAGGGTGTCGACTTCACGGGCGTCGTCCTCTCGAAGCTCGACGGTGACGCGCGCGGCGGCGCCGCGCTGTCGGTCGCATCGGTCACGCAGCGGCCCATCATCTTCGCCTCGACCGGTGAGGGGCTCGACGACCTCGAGCCTTTCTACCCCGATCGCATGGCGAGCCGAATCCTCGACCTCGGTGACATCCTCACCCTCATCGAACAGGCGCAGCAGGCGTTCGACGAGGAGGAGGCGCTCGCGGTCGCCGAGAAGCTCGCGAAGGAGCAGTTCACCCTCGAGGACTTCCTCGACCAGCTTCAGCAGATGAAGAAGATGGGATCGATGAAGAAGATGCTCGGGATGCTCCCGGGCATGGGTCAGATGAAGCAGCAGCTCGAGCAGTTCGACGAGCGCGAGATCGACCGCACCGAGGCGATCATCCGGTCGATGACGCCGGGGGAGCGACGAAACCCCAAGGTCCTGAACGGCTCGCGGCGGCTGCGCATCGCGCGCGGATCCGGCATGACGGTGACCGACGTGAACCAGCTCGTCCAGCGGTTCGAGCAGGCCGCGAAGATGATGAAGACCGTCGCGCGCGGCGGTGTGCCCAACATCCCCGGTATGGGGCCGATGGGCGGCAAGCCGGGAGCGTCGAGCAAGCGCGGCAAGCAGGCGAAGGGCAAGAGCGGGTCGCGTTCGGGGAACCCGGCCAAGCGCGCCGCCGAGAACGCGGGCGTCACCACGGCGACGGCCCCCACCGGATCGGGCTTCGGCTTGGGCGGCGGCCAGGCCCAGCCGAGCGAGGCCGACCTCGCCGAGATCCAGAAGCTCTTCGGAAAGGGCTGACTCAGCGGGGCGCGTCGGGCTGCGCGAGGTGCTGGCGCAGGGTCGGACCGTCGCGGAACTCGCGGATGAGGTGCTGCACGACCTCGCGCAGGTCGCCGTCGGCGGCGTCGGCGATGCGGGTTTGACGCAGGTAGCTCGCCCCCTGGTCGAGGATCGTCGTGACCCCCTGGAACTCCCGGGCGCAGTGCAGCTCTGCCGCGATCGGCGCGAGCCTCTCGACCGTCTCGCGCAGGTGGTCGGCCACGTGGCGCTGCGTGCCGTCGGCGTCGACGATCAGACGCGCGTCGAGCCCGTAGCGGGCGGCGCGCCACTTGTTCTCGCGGACGAACCACGGCGGGATCGTCGGCAGCTCACGTCCTTCGTCGAGCTCGCGCGACAGGTGCTCGGTCAGTACCTGGACGAGCGACGCGACGGCGGCGAGCTCGGGGAGCGTGGACATCCCGTCGCAGGCGCGGATCTCGATCGTGCCCCACTTGGGCGCGGGGCGGATGTCCCAGCGCACCTCGGACGCGTCCTCCATGACACCGGTGCGCACCATCCCGTCGAGGTAGTTCTCGAAGTCGCGCCACTCCGTGAAGTCCCACGGGAGGCCCGCGGTCGGGAGCTGCTGGAAGACGAGTGCGCGGTTCGACGCGTACCCGGTTCGATCGCCCGCCCAGAACGGACTGGATGCCGACAGTGCCTGAAGATGCGGGAGGTAGAGCGACAGGGCGTTGATCAGCGGGAACACCTTGTTGACGTCCTCGACGCCGACATGGATGTGGATGCCCCAGATCATCATGTTCCGTCCCCACCACTGCGTCCGCTCGATGAGCTTGTGGTACCGGGTCTTGTCGGTGATCTCCTGTTCGTACCACCGCGCGAACGGGTGGCTGCCGGCGCAGAGCATCTCGAGCCCGCGCGGTGCCGCGAACTCGCGGACCCGCTGGATGGCGTCGTCGATGTCGTCGACGGCAGCGGCCACGGTGTCGCCCACGCCGCTCGTGACCTCGATCGTGTTCGTGAGCAGTTCACCCGTGATCGTGTACCGCTCCAGTGCGGACGACTCCTCGACCTCGGCGAGGACCTCCGGCGCGCGCGGCGCGAGATCGCCGCTGTCGCGGTCGGCGAGCATGAGCTCCCATTCGATGCCCACAGAGGATCGGGCGGACGTGGCGAAAGGGACCGTCATGCGCTCAGTCTGACACGCGGTGCCGCGCGGTTCGCGACAGCCGTCATCATCTGGCAAAATAGACGGTTGGACCACTCGCTCGACCCTCTATCCGGCGAGAAGGTCCACCCTCAGAGCTCCCGCCGGGTGTGCACCCCACGCTCCAGGCGACGTTCACTTCACATCACACCACTCAGGAGAATTGTGGCTGTCAAGATCCGTCTCAAGCGCCTCGGCAAGATCCGCGCGCCCTACTACCGCATCGTCGTCGCCGACTCGCGCACCAAGCGCGACGGCCGCGTGATCGAGGAGATCGGCCAGTACCACCCGACCGAGGAGCCCTCGGTCATCAAGGTCGACTCGGACCGCGCGCAGTACTGGCTCTCGGTGGGCGCTCAGCCGACCGAGCAGGTCGCCGCGCTGCTGAAGCTCACGGGCGACTGGGGCAAGTTCAAGGGCGACAAGAACGCCGTCTCGACCGTCCGCACGGCCGAGGCCAAGGGCGACTACGTCGCCGACGCGTCCAAGAAGTCGGTCATCAAGCCCCAGGCCAAGAAGGCCGAGGCGCCCGCCGCCGACGCTTCGGCCGACGAGGCAGCGGCCGCCGACGCGACCGACGCGGAGTAATCCGTTGCTGTCCGCCGCGCTCGAGCACGTCGTCAAGGGGATCGTCGATCATCCCGATGACGTCGTCATCCGTTCCTCCTCGTCGCCTCGCGGCGAGGTCCTCGAGGTGCGCGTTCACCCCGACGACCGAGGACGGGTGATCGGGCGCGGCGGGCGCACCGCCAAGGCGCTGCGCGCGCTGATCTCCGCGCTGGCCGACGGCACCCGTGTCCGTGTCGACGTCGCGGACGACTGACATGGCCGCAGAACCCGCTCGCACGCAGCTCCGCGTCGGGCGCCTTGTCAAGGCGCACGGCCTCAAGGGAGCGCTAAAGCTCGAGCTCTACACGGACGACCCCGACGGGCGGTTCGTGCCCGGAGCTGCCTTCACCCTGCAGGTGCCTGAGGCATCGCCGTGGCATGGCAAGACCGTGACCGTCCGCGAGTTCCGGTGGATGAACTCGCATCCCGTCCTCTTCCTCGAGGACGTCAACGACCGCGACGCGGCTGAGAGCCTCGTCAAGGCGATCCTGTGGGTCGATCAGGACGGCGACGCCGTCCCCGAGGACGACGCATGGTTCGACCATCAGCTCGTCGGGCTCGACGTGGTCCGCGACGGTGAGCGCGTGGGCCGCATCGTCCGGGTCGACCACTTCCCGGCGCAGGACCTCCTCATCGTCCAGCGCGAGGCGAGCGACGACGAGGTCCTGGTGCCGTTCGTCAAGGCGATCGTGCCCGAGGTCGACGTCACCGCCGGCAGGATCATCGTCACCCCGCCCGCGGGGCTGTTCGAAGAGCTTGCCGCCGATCGGACCGAGGACCCGTCGGAGGCTGCGCCCGAGCACCACGACGACGCTCCGTCCGAGGGCTGACGTGCGCGTCGACGTCGTCACGATATTCCCGGCGTTCTTCGACGTTCTCGAGGTGTCGCTGCTGGGTCGCGCCCGCGGAGCGGGTCTGTTGGACGTGCGGGTGCACGACTTGCGCGACCACACGACCGACCGTCACCGCACCGTCGACGACACCCCCTACGGCGGGGGAGCCGGCATGGTGATGAAGCCCGAGCCCTGGGGGCTCGCCCTCGACGGCATCGTGGCCGACGCCCCGTCGCGTCCGACCTTCATCTTCCCCTCGCCGGCCGGCGAGCTCTTCACGCAGGCGACGGCCCGTGAGCTGAGCTCGGCGCCGCATCTCGTGTTCGGATGCGGGCGGTACGAGGGGATCGACGAGCGCGTCTTCACGTACGCGTCGACCCTCGGCGACGTGCGCCTCATGAGCCTCGGCGACTACGTGCTCAACGGCGGAGAGGTCGCCTCGATGGCGATGATCGAGGCGATCGGGCGCCTCATCCCGGGTGTCGTCGGCAACCCCGAGAGCCTCGTCGAGGAATCGCACGAGGACGGCCTGCTCGAGTACCCCTCGTACACGAAGCCCGCGACATGGCGCGATTACGAGGTTCCCGACGTGTTGTTGAGCGGACACCACGGGCGGGTGGCCGAGTGGCGGCACGCGCAGCGCGTCGAGCGCACACGCGAGCGCCGCCCCGACCTCCTGCCGCCGGATCCGACGGCCTGACGACCCGTTGCTGGTCAGTCGACGCCGAGGAATGAGCGGTCGGTCAGCACGATCGGGCCCGACTCGGTGATCGCCACCGTGTGCTCCGAGTGGGCTCCTCGCGAGCCGTCGGCGCTGCGCAGTGTCCACCCGTCGGCGTCGGTGATCAGCTTGTCGGTGCTCTGCAGGAACCACGGCTCGAGCGCGACGACGAGGCCGGCGCGCAGCGGGTAGCCTCGGCCCGGCTTGCCGTCGTTGGGCACGTGGGGGTCGCCGTGCATCTCGCGACCGACGCCGTGACCGCCGAAGTCGGTGTTGATGGAGAGTCCTTCCGCGGAGGCGACAGCGGACACGGCGTGCGAGATGTCGCCGATCTTGTTGCCCACGACTGCCGCCCCGATCGCCGCGTCGAGTGCGCGCTCGGTGGTGTCGATGAGCGCGAGGTCCTCGTCTCGAGGCGTCCCCACCACGAACGAGACGGCCGAGTCCGCGACCCATCCGTCGACGGACACCGCGAAGTCGAGGGTGACGAGATCGCCGTCGCGCAGCGCGTAGTCATGCGGAAGGCCGTGCAGGACCGCATCGTTGATCGAGGTGCAGATCACTTTGCCGAACGGACTGGCACCGAACGACGGGTGGTAGTCGATGTAGCACGACTCGGCGCCCGCCCGGCGGATCAGCTCGTGCGCGCGCCGGTCGATCGACAGCAGGTTGGTGCCCACCTTCGTCTCGTCGCGGAGCGTCGCGAGCGTCTCGGCGACGAACCGCCCGGCGGGTCGCATCGCTTCGATCTCGGCAGGTGTGCGCAGCTCGATCATCGTGTTCCTCTCTTCAGCTTCTATCCTGCCGGACCGGCGTAGCATCGGGAGCATGTGGCTGCGACGCGCACTCTTCCATTGGCTCCTGCCGGCGGCGCTGGTGCTGCCGATCTGGCTCATCGTGGGCTGGGCCGTCTCGGGCGCGAGCGGCTGGGCGTTCCTGTGGGTGCTCTTCATCGCGGTGCCCGCCGTGCTCGTCGGCCAGCTCGTGACGACGCTGTTCGTCCGTGCCCGCGGCACGGTGCGTCACACCCGGATGCTGTCGTGGTGGGACGTGCTCGTGTTCACCGTGTGGCACGTCTCGATCGTCGTCGTCGGGCTGCATCCCGATGGCCTGTTCTGGCCGCTCCTGCTGCTGAGCGTCGCCGCCTTCCTCGCGGTCTTCTGGGTGTCGCTCTGGCAGCTCTTCCGCGAGGCGCGGCCGGTCTCCCTCTTCCGAGTGGCGACGGATCCGGCATTCCTCCGCGAGACGATCCGGCCCGGAGCCGAACGCGCGAACGCGGAGCGCGTCGTCGTCATCGAGGAGACCCGGCGCGCCGAACGCTGACGGTTTGGTCGGCGGGTGACCGCGTGGCACAATAGACGCTTGTGCCCTGACAGATCTCTGCCTCAGGGGAGCGGCGCCCGGCGGGCGCCCGGGGCACCGCATCCTTATTCAACTCTCTCGTGGTCGACCTGAGGCGGTCGCAGGAAGAACAGATCATGCAGATCCTCGACTCCGTCGACGCAGCATCGCTGCGCAGCGACATCCCCGCTTTCGCCCCCGGAGACACCGTCAAGGTGCACGTCAACATCACCGAGGGCAACCGCTCGCGTATCCAGGTCTTCCAGGGCGTCGTCATCGGCCGCTCCGGTGACGGTGTCCGCGAGACCTTCACCGTCCGCAAGATCAGCTTCCAGGTCGGCGTGGAGCGTACCTTCCCGGTGCACAGCCCCGTCATCGACCACATCGAGGTCGTCACCCGTGGTGACGTTCGTCGCGCGAAGCTGTACTACCTGCGCAACCTCCGCGGCAAGAAGGCCAAGATCAAGGAGAAGCGCGACCGCTGATCACCGCGTCGCGATCTCAGGATGCCCCGGGCCGAGGCCCGGGGCATCCGTCGTGTCCGCCGCGCGCGGCGGGCTCTGAAGTGCACGGAATGTGCGACCCTGGGTAGGGCTCCCCGGCGGGTGAGTCGGACGAGAGGCGATGAATGACCACCGATGATCTTGCCGCGCCGGCACCGACGCCCGCGCGATCGCGATCGCGGCGTATCGGACTCCTGCTGCGCGACATCCTCGTGATCGTCGCCATCGCCCTCGCGGTCTCGTTCCTCGTCAAGACCTTCCTCGTCCGCTCGTTCTACATCCCCTCGGGATCGATGGAGCGCACCCTGCTGAAGGACGACCGCATCCTGGTCGACCAGCTCACGCCGCGCTTCGGCGGGTACGCCCGCGGCGACGTCGTGGTCTTCCGCGATCCCGGCGGGTGGCTGCCGCCGTCGATCGAACCGACGCGCCCGCCGCTCGTGGAAGGCATCGACTGGGTGCTCTCGGTCGTCGGTCTCTCCGCGCCCGACAGCAAGGACCACCTCATCAAGCGCATCGTCGGGATGCCGGGCGACCACGTCGTCTGCTGCAACGCGGTGGGGCAGATCACCGTCAACGACGTGCCGATCGACGAGTCGCCCTACGTATCGCTCGCGGACGGACAGTCGGCGCCGCAGGAGGTCCCGTTCGACGTCACGGTCCCGGACAACTCGCTGTGGGTGCTCGGCGACAACCGCGATCACTCGCGCGACTCGCGCTACAACCGCGATCAGCCGTCGCAGGGCTTCGTGCCCCTCGACAACGTCGTCGGACGGGCTTTCCTCATCACGTGGCCGCTCGACCGGTTCGGTCTCATCGACTTCCATCACGACGTCTTCGCCGGCGTTCCCGCGCCGCAAGGCCGATGACCGTCGTCGCGCCTCGGCTCACGGTCGAGCGGCGCCTGCTGCGCGAGTACGACCTCGTCATCGCGCTCGACGAGGTGGGGCGGGGAGCGCTCGCGGGACCCGTCGCCGTCGGCGCCGCGGTGCTCGATGCTCGCACCGCTCGTCGACGGATCCCCGAAGGGCTGCGCGACTCCAAGCTCGTCACCGAGCTCCGTCGTCCCGACCTCGCGCAACGGGCGTCGGGCTGGGTCCTGACGTCGGCCGTCGGCTCGGCGTCACCCGGTGAGATCGACGAGCTGGGGATCATGCGGGCTCTCGGCCTCGCCGCGGTACGCGCCATCCAGGGCCTCCAAGGCGTCGATCCCTTCGCCTCCGGGTCGGTGGTGATCCTCGACGGCAACCATGACTACGTCAGCCCGGTCGCGGGCCCCGGTCTGACCCTGCGGACGATCGTCAAGGCCGACCGCGACTGCGCGAGCGCCGCCGCCGCGTCGGTCATCGCCAAGGTGTCGCGCGACACGCACATGACGGCTCTGCACGACGAGGCGCCCGTCTACGAGTGGGCGCGCAACAAGGGCTACGCGAGCGTCCTGCACCGGTCCGCGATCCGCGAGCACGGCCTCTCGCGGCATCACCGGTCATCGTGGGCCATCGCCGACGCGCCGACCCTCTTCTGAGGTCGCCGAGGGCCGACAGCACCGGATGATCACCCGTGCTCGCGCCGCCTAGGATGGGATCACCATGGATGACGAAGTCTTCGAAGACTATGACCGCGAGCTCGAGCTGGCGCTCTACAAGGAGTACCGCGACGTCGTTTCGCAGTTCCAGTACGTGATCGAGACCGAGCGCCGGTTCTATCTGGCCAATGACGTGAACGTGGTTCGTCGCGACACCGAGCACGACTTCTACTTCGAACTGACGATGAACGACGTGTGGGTGTGGGACATCTACCGGGCCGACCGCTTCGTGAAGTCCGTGCGCGTCCTGACGTTCAAGGACGTCAACGTCGAGGAGCTCCAGCGTCGCGACTTCGAGCTGCCCGACGAGCTCTCGCTCGACAGCTGACCTCTCCCCACCCACAGGCCCCTGCGGATACTCCACCGTCACGGGTCCGCGGTGTCCGGTGACTGCCGTGGGCGCGCGAGAGTGCCTGTATGGCAGCGAAAGACGACCGGGGCCGCGCCGGCGAGGACCGTGCGGCACGGCATCTGACCCAGCTCGGCTACGACATCCTCGACCGCAACTGGCGAGTCCGGCAGGGCGAGCTCGACATCGTCGCAGCGACAGCGCGCGAGCTCGTGGTCGTCGAGGTGAAGACCCGGCGCAGCGAGGCATACGGACATCCGTTCGACGCCGTCGACGCGCGGAAGAGCGAGCGTCTCTGGCGCTTGGCATGCGCATGGGTGGCGGCCCACCCGATGGCCGTACGAGGTCGGCGCATCCGTCTCGACGTCATCGGGATCACCGGCGACGACGTCGACACCGCCGTGCTCGAGCACGTCGAGGACCTGCGATGACCATCGGCCGGACATGGGCGGTCGCATTGACGGGGCTGACCGGCGACCTCGTCGAGGTCGAGGCCGACCTGTCGAACCAGACGCCCGCGTTCCGCATCGTCGGGCTCGCCGACCGAGCTCTCGCCGAGGCGCAGCAGCGCGTGCACAACGCCTGCCAGAACAGTGGTCTGCCGCTGTCGCGGCGCCGGGTGACGGTGAATCTCTCACCCGCCAGCCTGCCGAAGCAGGGCGCCGGTTTCGACCTCGCGATCGCGGTCGCCGCCCTGGCCACGGAGCTGCCCATCGACCCCGCGTCGATCGCGGAGACCGTCCACATCGGCGAACTGGGCCTCGACGGCCGCCTGCGACCGGTCCCGGGTGTCCTCCCCGCCGTGATCGCGGCGGCGCGGTCGGGTCGTCGCACCGTGATCGTGCCCGAGGCGTCGCGGGCCGAGGCGGCGCTGGTCGACGGCATCCGGGTCGTGGGATGCCGCACCCTCGCCGCGGTGGCTCGCTGGCACGGCCTCGACGTCGAGACGGCGGAGGGCGACGAGGTGGACGAGCCGGCGCGGGTCGCCGACGACGACGATCGGGACGATTCCGGACCCGTCGAAGACCTCGCCGAGATCCGCGGCCAGGAGGAAGCGGTGTCGGCGCTCATCGTCGCCGCCGCCGGCGGCCATCACCTCCTGATGACGGGTCCGCCCGGCGCCGGTAAGACGATGCTCGCGCGCCGACTCCCCGGCATCCTGCCCCAGCTCGACGACGAGATCGCTCTGCAGGTCGCGTCGATCCGCTCCCTCTCCGGCGCGGAGGTCCGCACGCTGAGCCGCGTTCCCCCCTTTGAGGCTCCGCACCACAGCGTCAGCGTGGCCGCCCTCGTCGGCGGGGGAAGTCGCGCCCTGCGTCCGGGCGCCATCGCGCGGGCGAGCGGCGGAGTCCTGTTCCTCGATGAGGCGGGGGAGTTCGGCGGGCACGCGCTCGACGCGCTGCGTCAGCCGCTGGAATCGGGCTCCATCGACATCCACCGTGCCGGCTTCCAGGCGCGGCTTCCCGCGCGGTTCCAGCTGGTGCTGGCGACCAATCCCTGTCCGTGCGGCCAGTACGGCGTGCGCGGCGGTGCCTGCTCGTGTCCTTCTCTCGCGATCCGGCGATATCTGGGACGCCTGTCGGGGCCGCTCCTCGACCGCATCGACATCGAGCTGTCACTGACCCGAGTGTCACTCGCCGACCTGGCGACCCCACAGGCGGATGCCGTCACGACCGCGCAGGCGCGCGAGCAGGTCGCACGGGCCCGGGCACGGGCCGGGCTTCGGCTGCGGGCCACACCGTGGCGATCGAACGCCCACGTCGCCGGGGCATGGCTGCGCGACGGGCCCCTCGCCCCCGAGCCGCGCGTCCGGGCGCCGCTCGACGCCGCGTTGCAGCGCGGCGCGCTCACCCTGCGCGGATACGACCGGGTCCTGCGCGTCGCCTGGTCGGTCGCCGACCTCGCCGGAAACGAGAGGCTGACCGCCCACGATGTCGGTCGCGCACTCTTCCTCAAGAAGGGGATCGATCGATGAGCGACGCCGAGATGATGCGGACGATGGACGGGCTGATCCCGCCGGAGAGCCTCGCCGATCCGGAGGCGCGAGGCACGCGCTGGGCCCGGGCGCGGTGGTCGGTGCTCGCCGAGCCGGGCGATGGACTCGCCGGACTCGCGATCGAGCGCCTGGGGGCGATGCCGGCTCTCGCCGCGGCCCTCAGCGCCGAGGAGCCTCCCGCCGAGCTGGGCATCAGCGTGCCGGACTGGCGCCGCGCATGCGCGCGATGGCGGCCGCGGAGCGAGGACCACGTCTACCCGATGGAGCGGGCGCGAAGAGTCGGAGTGCGCCTCGTGGTGCCGGGCGATCCGGAATGGCCCGAGCGGGTGGACGACCTGGGCGTGCACGCTCCTGTTGCACTGTGGGTCCGGGGGCGAGCGGTCGCGCTCGGTCGGACCGACCCCGGGGTCGCGCTCGTGGGGGCACGGGCAGCGACGTCGTACGGCGTGCAGGTCGCCGCAGACATCGGTGGCGATCTGGCTGCCGGCGGCATCACGATCGTGTCCGGTGCCGCCGTCGGGATCGATGCGGCCGCGCATTGCGCGTGTCTCGCGGTCGACGGCGTCACGATCGCCGTGCTCGCCGGGGGAGTGGACAAGGCCTATCCGACGGGGCACGCCGATCTGCTGTCGGACGTGTCGCGACAGGGAGTGGTCGTCAGCGAGGTGCCGTGCGGGACGCCGCCGACCAAGTGGCGATTCCTCCAGCGGAACCGCAGATATGTCAACCGGGGACGGGGATGACGCCGATCAGCTGAAGAACGATGACCAGGATGGACGCCCCCAAGCTGGTGAGCAAACCGACGATGACGGTGTCGCGGTGCAGAACGATCAATCGGCGCAGTCTGGTGCGAAGTGATCGCGCCCGGATGATCGAAGGAGCATCCTCGGACGTGGAATTGGCTGTGACGTGGTGCGCCAGCGGCTCTCTCACCACACTCGCGCCGTGCCATATCGAAGACTGTCGCCGCCCTAGACTCGCCAAGTTCTCAGCCATAGCATGGTCGATACGTTCCGCGTCGACCCGGTTGTCGACCGCTATGTAGATCGTGATGCGCGATTTGGTCGCGTGGTTCTCTGTAACGGCGAAGTTCACAGACACGTACACAGGTCCGGTCGCCGCGAAGTTCATTCGCGCGACCGGTCCCCGGTAGTTGGCGACGGTCGCCTCCAGCGCGAGTAGATCGGACTCGACGAACCTCGTGAACGATTCCGTTAAGGCGACATACTCCTTGGCCATTCGAGCCCAGACTGATCCGATGCTCGCCTCAAGCGCGCGCTCAAGATCGGCCATCACCTTCCACGCAGATGCGGGAGACGTGAGGGTTACGTAGGTCCACCGTGTGTACGACATCGGAACTGACCCTATCGGCCCCTGTCCGCCGTCCCGCCTAGTCTTCCCGCATGGACCCGCGCCCGAACGCATCCCTCGGCGTGGTCAACGCCGCGCTCGAACTCACCTACCTCCGCGCGGGCTCAGAGCCGCCGTGGGAGCGCGTTGTGCGGAACGGTGAGGACATCACCCACCGGCCTGAACTCTGGACCCCCTACGAGCGCCAGAGGCGCGAGGAGTTCGAGGGGAGACAAGCAGACTACCGATCGAGGTCCGTCATCTGACCACATGGCGCACCGCGACGCGCCGCGACACGCCGACGCGGGTCAAATCGACCAGATCGGATGCTTGTGGAATCGTCGGCGGGCGGTTCTGTGGATAAGCCCGCTCAGCGTCGTCGCTCACCGCGCCGCTACTGGGTTCGGCGAGGTCATACCTCATCGCCTCGCTGTGGATGAAGCGGTGGACAACATGCGCTGCCGCGGTGGAGAGCGGTGCAAAACTACAGACTTGTAACTACGAAGCCGTTACGCCCTCACAGATGTCCGACCCCACGGGTAGACTGTGGTTACCGGCGAAGCACTATCGCGGAAAAGCCCCCAAGGTCAGCGCCAACTGACCTAGGGGGCGGAAGCTCTCCTGATGGGGACGGGCTTCCTCCAAGGTACGCGCGCAGGTCGCGTTCACCAAACCTGTTGGGCGTGTCACACAAAAAATCCTTGGAGGATTTGAAATGGGTAAGATCCAGATCAAGAAGTCCAGCAACGGCTGGCAGTACTACTTCGTTCTGAAGGCTCCGAACGGCGAGGTCATCGCCACCTCGGAGATGTACAACAGCAAGGCCGCCGCGCTGAACGGCGCGAACGCCGTGAAGATCTACGCGCCGACCGCGAACATCGAGGACACGACGGCGACGACGGGTCTGCGGACGTGGTGACTCGGCGGGTCAACGGCCTGATCTACGTGCCCTGTCCTCGCTGTAGCCGTAAGCTCGGCCCGTTCACGCGGGTCACTGCCGGAGCAGCACGTTGCGCCCACTGCGGCGCGGTCTTCAACGTTCGCGTCTAAGCGCCAGCCCCGAGACTGGAGGCCCCCGGTTTTTGCCGGGGGCCTCTGTCGTTGCGTCACTGTGTCAGGCCCGGGGAACGGCCCGGGGGTCTATGCCGCCTGATTCGGTACGACATCGAGCGTGACGATCCAGCGCGTTCCGTCCGCCTCGTGCCGGATGCCGACGACGCGATAGTCGGTCACTGCTGTGCCGTTGAGGAGGATCGTGATCCGGTCCTGAATCTCAAGCTGCGCGGCGAGGTCGGGGTTCTCCTGCGCGTTCCATCGGATCGAACTCACCCGATATGCGCTGTGCGCATGATCCTCGAACACCTCGGCCACCCGCTTCCATAGAAGCTCGACGTTCTCGGCAATGGTGGCCCCGGTATCGCCGAGGTATGAGTAGGACTCGATCCGGTCGGATTTGGTTCCGCCATCGACGTACGGCATTGCGGTGTCGGACTCCACGACGAGCGGCTTCCGCACCTTGACCTCGGCCCCTGCGGGCACCGAGGGGCCACCGAACGCGACCGAGAGCATGAGCGCCGCCGCGCCTGCGGGGGCCACCAGCGGGCCGACCTCGTATGTCTGCGGTGTGCCGCTGACGCTGTAAGAGTTCTCGACGGTCGCGGACACCTGCGTAGCGTTCCGGTTGAGCCACGTCACTTTGATCTGGCCCGAGGCGATGAGATTCGAGCCCTCGACCTCGACTGACGCGAAGTACGACGAGCCAGGCGTGACCCGAGTGGTGAACACGCGGGCGCGTCCGGCGTCGGCGGTGACTTCGGGGATGCTGTGCCCGACCTCGATTCGGGTGTTCCCGCCGTCGATTGCGCGGAGGATTGTCGCGTCCTCTCCGGCACGAATCGACCACGATGCGCCACCGTCCAGCTTGGCCCAATGCTTCACGCGTTCGGTTGGGAACCGGACGAGATTTGCGAGGCGAAGCGGTGTCGAGATGTTCGTTTCAAGCGTGGCCTTCCGCACGCCGAGGAGTTCGGTTTCTTCGGAGAGGTAGAAGGTTGAGGAGCGGGTTTGGTCGTTGCCGTCGAGCGGGTTCACGCCGCGGTTCGAACTCTCCAATCGGGTGATGGTGTTCCGGGTGTCCCACGCCTGCTCTGCGCTGATGAATTCGAGGTGACCCGGTGCGCGGGTGTCCGAGAAGAGGGCGCGAACGGGCGCATCCTTCGGGAACTGCCGGAACTGAGCGCGGTCGGCGGAGTCCACGAACCACACCGCGCCTACCGACTGGCACGCGAGCGAGAAGTGATTCGCGAGGGTCGATTCGTAGACGGTGCTTTGAAGCCGGTAGGGCGATGCGGAGCGGTCCTCGGTGATTTCGAGGCTGTGGAATCCGGTGTTCTCGATGAAGCCGTTCACCCGTCCCGAGACGGATTCGGCGGCGATCAGGATGACGTGGCTCTCGGCGGTCGCCTCGAACTCGAACTCGGGAAGCGGAGTGGTCTCGCCGGTCTGTTCTAGGTCGCCGAACGGTGCGAATCCGATGCCCTCAACCCCGAGGGCGTAGTTATCGACCAGGGCGGGGGAGAGCGCTACGGCGGTGGCGCGCAAGGTGTAGGTGCGGCCCACGGTGAGGCCGTCGATCGTGCGGCGAATGCCCATGCCGTACGCGGGAACGTTCGTCTCGGTGGTGTCGCTCGCGGCCTGCGTCTCGCGGATCAGGCCCACCGGGGCGGGGTCGAGCGTGAAGAGCGAGCCACGGCGAACGCCTGCGGGTTCGAGGCTGACAACGCCGCTCGTCTCGGGAGTGAAGCCTGCCCACGGGCCGCGGTCCAGGTTCTCCCGCATGACAACGCGCACCGGGGTAGAGAGGAAGTCGGGGCTCTCGGTGATGACGATGTTGGTCGCGGCCACACGGACGTAGTAGGCGGACCCGGGCTGACGGTTCTTGAGCGTGAAGGTGCGCTCGGGGCCTGAGGCGATCCACTGCGCGCCGATCCAGTCGGCGTCGCGGTTGTTGACGAGCACGACGTGTCCGGTGATCGGTGAGTCGCCGTCCGAGGTCGGGGCGTCCCAGTTCAGGCGGACCTCTGTCGGGGATAGCTGGGTGACCTTCAGGTTCAGGGGGCGTCCGGGCTCGGTGGCAAGCTGGCGCGCGGACGTGGGGGACCATCCGCCCGCGCCCACGGCGTTGACCGCACGCACGCGAACGTGCATGCCATCCCCGAGCGAGACCGGGAGGTCACTCAAGATCGCCGAGAGCGTGGTCGAGGTGACGGTCTTCGCGCCCGTGAAGTCATTCGTGCCGGACGCCTCAACCTCGTATCGCAGGATCGGCGCGCCACCGTCTGCGGGGGCGGTGTATTCGACCTTGAGGGTTCGCCCGACCTGCTGCGTGAGCGGGGCATATGCCATCGCGGCGGGCACGGTGGCAAGACGGACGGACGCTGTATTAGAGAACACCGAGACGGTGCCCGCGGCCTCGGTGACGATGTTCTTCGCGGCGACCCGGGCGTAGACGGTCGAGCCGACCGGGACGGTGAACGTGCCGCCGCCTGAGACCTGACGGTTCCGGGTGAAGCCGGAATCGGTTGCGACCTCAACATGCCAGCCGGTGAGCGCCACACCGCCGTTGTCGGCGGGGGCGTCCCAATCGACCTGCACCGAGCCGGGGCCGGTTCCGGTGACGCGGACGTTCCGGGGCGCGGTCGGGGCCTGGTACCAGCGAAAGCCGCCCGATAGACCGGTGTCCCACGTCGTGCCGTTGTCGTCACGAGCCGAGCCGCCCTCGCGACCGCCGAACCAGATGGACCCTTGCGGGGAGATGCGGAAGTCGGTCGAGGTTGCGGTTGTGTACCAGTTGCTCGAATCGAGAACGCCCGTGTCGTCGGCCTGCCCGGATGCGCCTCGGGTGCCGGTCCAGGATGAGCCGCCGACCGCAACGGTGACCGTGCGGGATGCGCCACGTCCTGAGACGGCGGTCCACACGTCGCACACGAGGATGCCCGCCTGACCGTTGTCCATCCGGCGCCCGGT
The DNA here is from genome assembly GCF_900102175.1 of Microbacterium sp. cf332. Taxonomy (GTDB): domain Bacteria; phylum Actinomycetota; class Actinomycetes; order Actinomycetales; family Microbacteriaceae; genus Microbacterium. The sequence continues at coordinate 436,326 of NZ_FNKN01000001.1, read as the reverse complement.
GGGAAGGCCCACGGTCGAGCGAACGGTTGCGTCAGTCCAGCGTCCGCGGCGCGTGGTGTTGCCGATATTCACGTCCATTTAGAGAGTCCTTACGAGCGGGGAGTCGTCCTCGGGCAGGACAACTTCAGTCAGTGCCGAATCGGCGAGTCGGGTGATGCGCTGCGCCCATGTCTCTGGGTCGGAGATGACGCCGTATCGAGTGGTGTTTGCGTGCGCAGTGACGGAATCGACCGCGGAGAGGGTGACGCGCAGGGTGCGGGCACCCGAGGTCTTCTCGAACGTGACGGTCGCGAACACGTCGGCGATCCGGCCCGTGAAGATCGGGAGAAGGTCTCCGGCCCCGGTCAGCTTGCCGACGCGCACGCGGGCGTTCGGGTGAATGCGCCCGTCCGAAGCGGGGTCGCCCGCGTTCACGATGGTCGCCGTCAACGTGCCGGGATCGACCGACACCGCTACGCCGTTGCGCTTGCCGCCGCGCTGGATGGTGAGGGACTGAAGCTCGGCGGTCCAGTCCTCCCATTCCCTGATGTCTTCGGCGAATAGCTGGATGGAGAGGGTGCCGAGAAGGGGGCGTTCGATGATCATGCGAAGCTCACCGATCCACCGAGGCGGACGTGTTCACGGATGGCCTCGACCACGCGGCGACCGTCCTCCGGCGACGGCGAGACCGGGCTACTGAAGTTCACGTTCTCGATCACCACGGTTTGCGCGTTCGCGCCTCTGTACTGGCCCGAGCCGTAGCCCGCGGGCACGTTGAGGGATGCCTCGAAGCCGTTCGACACTCGCGAACTCAGGCGACCCATCGCCGAATCAACCAGCCTGTTCGAGCCGTTCAGACCCTTCGCGAGGCCCTGCACCATGAACTTGCCGTAGCTCGTGAAGAGCTTCGACGGCGATGCGATACCGAAGAACGACTTGAACGCGTCGATCGCGTTGCCCGCGATGTCGAGAAGCATGTCCGTGACGCGGCCCGCGGCGTTCGAGAGTCCTCGGACAAGTCCGTTGATGATGTCGCGACCTGCGCTGAGGAGCCAGTTACCGGCACCCGCGAGCGCGCCCATGACGGCACCCGGGATCGATCCGAAGAAGTTCAGGACGCCGTTCCAGGTGTCGCGGATACCGTTCGACAGACCCGAGATGATGTCCATTCCCGAGCGCACGAGCCAGACACCCGCGGCCACGAAGAAGCCCTTCACTGCGCCGGGAATCGACCCGAAGAAGGCCATGACGTTGTTCCACGCGTCACGCACGAAATTGAGCAACTGCGGCCCCCACGCCTTCACGAGGTTGAGCACTCCATCGACGGCGAGGGTGATGAGCGAGACGATCACGTTCCACGCGCCCTTGACGATGTTCTGAATGAGTTCCCAGACGCTCGCGAAGATGTCTTGGATGCCCTGCCACGCCTGTTCCCAGTTGCCGGTGAAGACGCCCGTCAGGAAGGCGATTACGCCCGCGAGCACGTCCACAACGCTCTGGATGATCGGGGTGAGTGCCGCGATGACCGGCGTCAGGACTGCGGCGATGACCTGCGCGACGGTCGTGACGATGGCGATGAACACCGGAAGCACCGCCTGCACAAGCTGCATGAGCGGCGCGATGAGGGTGAACAGCGGGGTCACGAGTCCGAGCACCGCTGTGATGACGGGCATGATCACCGGCACCAGCGCGGCCATGAGTCCGACGAGCGCGCCGATGATCGCCTGCACGGTCGGCAGTACGGACATGAGCGCGCCACCGAGCACGGTCGCGAACTGCATGAACGCATCGACCAGCGGACCCACGAGCGGCTGGATCACCTGAAGGGCGACCCCGAGCGGTGAGAAGTTCTGCCAGAGGGTCATGACCGTCTGCGCGAATCCCGAGATGGGCGCTTCACCAGAGACAAGACCGGTGATGAAGGCGTTCACGTTCTCGATCACCGCGGCGAAGCCGGGGGAGTCCGCGAGACGAACGAAGGCGTCGTTGATGAAGTTGAGCACGCCCGTGGCGGCAGGGAGTAGCCCGACGACGAACGCCTCGGTGATGGCGCCGAAGGAGTTCTTGACCTTCTCGACCGTTCCGAGGAACGTGCCACCGAAGGCCTCAGCGGACCCGCCGAACTGTTCGTTGAGGACACCGAGAATGATGCCCTGCGCCCCGGCGACATCACCGACCTCGGTCATCTGCTTGACCATGGCCTTCTGGTCTTCGGTCAGCTGGACGCCGACCTTCGAGAGTGCGCCCACACCCTTGATCGGGTCATTCAGCGCCTTACCGACGAGAGTCGCCGCCGAGGTCATGTCGGTACCCATCGCGACGGACATATCCAGCGCCGCCTGAGTCGCGGCGTCGAAGTTCGTCCCCTTGATCTGGGTGAAGGTCAGGAGCATGTTCTGCCCCGACTGGATGACCTCGGCCTCGACGCCGGACATGCGCTCTAGCGAGTCCGCGAGCCCGGTGATCTGCTCGACGCTGCGGCCCGCTGCGCCGCCCGTAGAGGCGATGGCGGCGGAGGTCTGAGCGGTCAGACGCTCGACCTCTGCAACGGCCTTGAACGCGTCCACGAGGACCGCGCCGAAGGCTACGGCGGTGACGCCGACCATCGCGCCCGCGGCGATGCCGACACCCTTCAGCCCGGTTCCGAGCTTGCCGAGTACGCCGGACGCCTTGTCCATGTCGGCGGCGAACTTCTTTGTGTCCGCGAGAACACTGATGTTGATGGTGTTACTTGCCATCGGTGACGACACCCCCCTTGGGTGGTTGAGTGCGTCACTTAGTTGGTGAACCGGATCGCGCCGGGTGGTCGGTTACTTCTTGCGGTTTTGGCGGTTGAACTCGGCGATGATCGCCGTCCACTCGCCGAGGGTCAGAGAGCGGAACTCGCTCGGAGCCATACCGAGAGTTACGACGGCCTGAGCGAGCCGCTTCTCATTGGGCGTGGGCTCCGAGGTCATTCCTCCTCGTCACCGCCCGTGATGGCGTTCACCTCGGCGAGGGTCAGTGCCTCCGCCTGTGAACGTGTGAAGGTGGGGTCTTCCCGACGCTTCGCGATGTATGCGAGAGCGATGAGGAACTTCGCCTTGCGTGCTCCGGGCTCGGTGAGGGCGTCGATTCCCTGGCCCGTGATGTCTTCGATCTGGTCGATTTCGCCCATGGTTAGGGCGTCTAGCTGTAGTGCCATTAGTTCAGTCCGTTCTTCTGAATCAGTTCGTCGATACCTGCCTCAAGCGCTGCGAACACGGCGCTCCGGTTGGCCTGAAGGGCCTCGGTGAGGAAGGGCTGAGGCGAGATGCCTCGTGCGGGCCATCCGTAGTGAATGACTCCGGCGTATGGGGTGCGGGCTCCACCCGCGCGGACGACGGCCTTTGTTTTGCCGCGTCCGGCGCGGATGGTGCCCGCGAGTGCCCCGCTTCTGGCGGGGGCGTCTGCGGCGTCCACCACGATTGACCCGATGGAATGCATGAGGGTCTTCATGTCCTGCGCATCGGCACCGGCCTTGGTCAGGGCGCGCATCGAGCGGGACAGCCCCTCGACGCGCACCCGACCTGAGCCGGTTCCGTAAACCGTGATGTCAGCCATGGATTAGACCCGGGTGAAGGTCCACGCGGGCGAGACACCCGCGGCGTTCGTGACCGTGATGTTCCCGGCGCCGGTTCCCGCGGGAACCGTGGCGGCGATCGTCATGTCACTGACCGCTACGAACTTCGCGGCGACCGTGCCGAACTTGACGGCGGTCGCACCCGAGAAGCGAGTACCCGAGAGAACAATCGAGTCACCGACTGCGGCGGTTGCCGGTGCGGTGGTGATCGTCGGAACGCCCGTGGTGCCGCGGTCGAGGGTGGTCCGACCCACGACATCGAGGCGGGTCTCGAAGGTGTACTCGGTTGTTGCGCCTGCCTCACCACCGAGCGGGGGCGCGGTGAGAATCTTCACGACGCCGGTTACGTGCGGCTGATCGGCGGTGGCTACCGCGTTGCCGTGAACGGCGTAGCGGAATGCCACCTCGCGGCCCACGTTCTCGCGAACGTACGACCAGAATGAACCGGTCGCCGTGGACTGGATAGCGCCCACGGTGAAGTACTCAAGACGAGCGCCACCCTCCGCCGCGTCGGCGAATGTGGTGACATCACTGGATGCCTCTTCGTTGTCGAGGACGACGCTTGTAGCGTCGGCCCAGAAGTCAGTACCCCCGAAGCTGAGGGCTAGGGCGGAGCCCTTGATTCTTGTCGAACCTGCCATTGTTGTTTCCTTGTTAGAGAGCTACGGGGGCCGTAGCGGTGATGGTGACCGTGAGGAATCGCGGCCCGTTGTCGCCGCCGAAGGTCGCGGTGACTGGATCGCCGATGTCATCGACGGTCCAGCCGGAATTGAGGATCGCGATGTAGGCGTTCTCAACTGCGGTATCGAGGCGGTTGATTGTTGTTTCGTTGTCCCGAATGAGGAGCGCGAGCACCGCGGCGAAGCGCACGGTGACCTTCCCGAACGTCGGACCCGGGGTTAGGTAAGGGGACTCCGGTACGACGATGACGGCGGACTCGGTGACCTTCTCGGGCACGAACGCGAACTTGCGTAGGCCCGTTGCCTCGGCCACGAGTGCGGCGAACTCCTCGCGGGTCTCAGTGAGCGCGCTCATCACGCCACCCCCGGACCCACGAAGGGCGCGAGCATCGCGTACACGCCCGTGAGGGGGTCACGCGCGGTGCGGAAGGTCGGACCCTCAAGCGTGCCGATCTGCCCGGCGTTCGCACCGCGCGTTGCGCGTCGGATGAACAACTCTGCGCCGACCTCAAGAGCGGCCCGTTCGAGGATCACTTCGGGTACCACGGCATCGCCGACGTACGCCCCGAGGAGCGCGTCAGCGGTCGCGGCGCATGCCCCGATGAAGGGGTCATCCTTGGTGCTCTCGATATCGAGATACGCCTTGAGGTCAGCGAGAGTTATCATCGTCGGTGCCTCAAGATGCGGCGAGCTTGACCGGAACGATTAGCTCCGGGAACTCGTCGGCGATTGCGCCGTAGAAGTAGACCGAGAACTGCTTCGTCAGGTTGGTGATGTTCTCGTCCGAGAGCGAGAACAGAGCGCTGTCGTACTGCTTGATGGCGCGACCGTTCAGGAAGTAGGCCTCATCACCGGTCTGACCGGCGTCGAGGTAGACCGGAAGGCCGGCGAGGTTACCCGTCAGACCCGGCAGGTTCAGCGAGCCGGTGTGGTTGCCGTTGGCGACCGTGAACACGCGCTCGCCCGAGACGGTCAGGCTGCGGAGCTTCTTGAACACCGAAGCCGAGACAACCAGGGCCTCGGGTGCTGCGTTCAGAAGATCGAAGCGCATAGCGGCGTCGATTAGTGCGTCCTCCCAGCGGCCCGCCTCAGAAGCGGCGAGGGTGGAACCGAGGACGACGACACCGCCGTTCGCGGTGATGGCCTTGCGCGCGTTGATGACATCGGTGACGGCCTTGCGCAGCTCGATCTTCTTGCGCTTACCAGCCTCGATCGTCAGGGCCTCAAGCGTCGTGTTCAGCACGGGGATGCTCGAACGCTCGATGGCCTGGCGTGAAAGCTCGGTCCATCCGCCGAAGGTCTTGATCGGAGCGGAGTCGTCCTCGAAGGTCAGCTTGCCGTAAGCGAGAGTGTCACCTTCGTTGACCTGTTCCTCGACCTTCAGGGTGTTCGTGGCTAGACGAACGAACTCGACGGTCTTGCCTGTAGCGGGCAGGGTGCCGCGCGAGAACAGACGGGCCTGAACGCCCGAGGTGTTGTCGTAGAGGCGGGTGAGGTTCTGAACGTACTCGGCGCGAACCGGGGCGTCGGCCATGACCGCGCCATTGAAGTCGCGCTGCTGAAGCTCGTCGTGACGGTGTTCCTGTGCGCGGTTGTAGGCGTCGATCGTCTCGGCGTCACCCGAGACCATGGCCTTTACGACAGCACCGGCAGAGCGGCGGTCCACGGCGGGAGCCGAGGGGGCGGAAGTGGTGAAGGTCTCGAAGCGACGCTCGATGTCCTCGACCTGGCCGCGGAGCTCGTTCACGTCCGCGGGAGAGACTGAATCAGTCATTGTGGTTTCTCCATTGATGGGGGTTGATTCCTCGCGAACGCTGAGGATGGATGCCCCGCTGTATGCGGGACGTTCGACTACGGAGATTTCCCGCAGAAGGGCCTTGGTACGCACGACGACACCGGCGTCTGACGTGCGCTGATTGAGGGGAATGAATCCGACCGAGAAGCGGTTCAGCGCGCCCGAGCGGAGGAGGGCGAGGGTGTCGCGTCCGAGGTCGGATAGGGCGACCTTCGCGCGGACCCAGAGACCGCCGTCGCGGTCCTCGGTTTCGAGGACGTGCCCGATGATCGTCTTGTGATCGCGGTAGAGCTTGATGTCCTGCGAACCGTCGAACGCGCCGCGCTCGAAGCTCTCTCGGTAGCGCCCGCCGATGTCGGCAATCTCGCCATACGGGACGGCGTAGCCCTCGATCACGCCCTCATCGGCGCTCTCGTCGGCGCGGAACTCTAGGGTCGCTTCGCGGGTCTCTATTTGCCCGGTTCTGAGGCCACCGCGCAACGCGGACGCGATGCCGTCCACGGCTTCGCGCTTCGTCTCGTCGTCGTCAGGCAGTGCGGCAAGGTCGCCGAGAGTCATGTCATCGCTCATGCCGGGGCCTCCATGGTCTCGGGAGCCTCGGGCTCGACTGCCTCAGGGGCGGGAGCGGGGGCCGGTTCGGGCTTGGGGAGCGGGGGAAGGTTCTCGATGGCCCGAACCTCGTCCGGGGTCATCCATCCGGCGCGAAGTGCGGACTCGTGAGCGGCGTAACGCTCGGCGGTGTCACCGCGGAGAAGGGCTTCGAAGTTGAAGCGGACCCGCTGGCCGCGGGGGAGGGCGCGAGATAGCGCCTCCTCGATTTCGTTCGTGTACTGCGCGAGGCCGAACTTGACCCAGGACGTGAGTTCCTGAGAGACGTTCTGATATGACTGAGCGTTGCCGTCGAGGGTCGCGAGCATGAGCGACGCGGGCACACCGAACAGTCGGGCGATATCGGTGGTGTTGAACTTCCGAGATTCGAGCCACTGCGCATCTTCGGGCGAGAGCGAGAACGGAACCAGCTTGAAGCCGTCTCCGACCATCGGCACGCCCTCGCGGTCGCGTGCGGCCTGCGTCAGTGCCTCACGGTTCGCCGCTGCCTGCACGGGCGTAAGCGGCTTGTCGGTGCTCCAATAGCCGCCCGAGGGTAGACCGGAATCGTGGAACCAATTCGAGGCGTAGTCGCGGACATCGAGCGCGCCGCGGAGGGTGCCCTGCGCGGCCTGAATCGGCCCGAGGCCCTTCGCGCGACCGGGCATCCGATTCAGTTGCGGATGCGCCATGTCGCGCGAAGGGACGGGCGTCGTACGTCCTGCGACGGCGTAATGTGTCGTTCTGCCGGAGCCGTCAGTTTGCGGCTCGACATTGCGCGGGTCCAGCGGCGTGAAGTTCACGACGCGGCCCGAGGAATCGCGGTCGATCAAGAGGTATGCGTTACCGGTCGCGCTCATCGAGTTCACAACCAGTTCGAGAAACTGACCGGCGCTCATGGCCACGTTCGGGGCGCGCACGATTGCGGGCTTCGGGTCTAGGCGCTCATCGCCGCGATATACGTCGAGCGAGAGCTGCTTGATTGCCGTCGAGATGAGCGAGAAGGCGCGGTAGACCTCGGGGAGCGTGAGGGCGTCTTCGGGTGAGACGGCACGGCCTGAGACTGCGCGCGAGGGGATGACGAAAGCGCCACCGTCCGCGATGACCTCAGCGGCCCGCGTGACGGTCTTCCATGTGTCCCAAATTGCCAAAGCGACGTACTCCAAATACTGATAGGAATTCGTCGCTTGTGTCTCCTACCATTTTACCATCGAATTCGAGGGTGATATTTAGAAGAAGCTCGCGGACTGCTGCGGTGTAACCTCGGCGGCATGCACCGCCATAACGGTTGCCATAACCGCATCGATTTCGGTCGAGGAATCAGACGCGGAAATGATGAACGAGTCTCCGTGAGGCTTCGAGACGGTGCGGGGGAGTTGCACCGTGAGCAATGGGTCACCCGCGTGGAGGACCGTCTTCCGAGCCACCCGCGCGTAGAATGAATTCGAGGCGCGCACAATGTCGGCGGGCGAGTAGAGGGACACGGGATATCCGCGGCGCTTCAGTTCGTTCCCGAGTTCGCGAAGGCGGTAGCTGTACATCACGAACGCGGCGGGGTAGCGGAACGACAGTTCTTCGCAGAGCGCGGTCAGGGTGTCGAGGGTCGGGTTCGGTATGTCCGCGATGAGCTTCGTGTGCACCGTGCCGGACTCATCGAGGACCGCGGCGGCGATGGTGGCGCTACCCTGACCGGTTGTCCAGTCGAGAGCAATCACGGGCTGTGTGCCGGTGGGCCACTCCGCATCCCACGGGCGTTGGCATTCTCCCCACTTCGCTAGCGGAATGAAGGCCTCCGTGCCCGAGGTGAAGCGGTTCAGGCGGTAGCGCAGAATCTCGGCGTTGCTGAGGGCGCGCACGTCCGCAAGGATCGTCTCGGGGTCGAGGCGACCGCCCGAGAGTGCCGGGTTCGCGGCTTCGAGGTAGTCGAGAAGCTTCCCGTCATCGGTGGGGACGATTGACTCGGGAGCCTCCCACACGAAGAATCCGAAGCGCTCAAGCGTGGGGTCACCCGACACCGCCTTGTCGCCGGTCTCATAGAGGTTCTTCAGTAGCTCGGACTCGTCGCCGCCCGCCGTCGTGATCCCGATGACGAGCGTGTTTGGTCGAGCCCCTGTCCCGTTCACCACGTCAGCCCATAGCTCGCGCGGGAGGATGTGAAGCTCGTCCACCAGTGCTGTGTGGATCGGGATGCCCTGTAGCCCCGCCGACTCCGCGGGTGCTACGCGGTAGATCGCACCGTCGTGGGTCTCTAGACCGCGGGTGCCGGTCGAGCGCCGGAAGCGCGCCAACAGTGTCGGGTTTCCTTCGATGGCCTTCCGGGCGCGCGCATAGATGAGGTCGGCCTGTTCCTTGCTGGACGCGAGGCCGATCGTGAACGCATTCGGCTGGCGGAGGAGTCCCCAGAGCCCGAGGATCGCACCGAGTTCCGTCTTTCCGTTCTGTCGCCCCATGGAGACGACGACGGAGCGGTAGCGAAGCTGACCCGCGCGAGCGTGGCCCGGCGGGTAGGTTTCGAGGATCGCGCGGAGAAGGGCGCGTTGCCACGGGTCCAACTCGATGCCGAAGGCCTCGCGCCAGACAATGAGAATGATCGGCTCGAACCGATCCCAGTCGCTCGTGAAGTTGTCCGATAGTGGGGCGGTGTATCGAGCCGCCCCGAAGTCACGAATCGTTCATGGCGTCGTTTGTCGTAGGGGCAGGGGCGTTCAGAGCGTCCAGGGCGGCGGCGAGCGGATCGACCGCGGGCATGTTCGCGCGGGCCTTTTGGAAGCGGGCCAATTCGCGGGTGTAGGTCGCGAGGAGGGACGCAACCGCGCCCTCGTCGGCGATCTGCGCGTCAAGCTGCGTTGCCATCGCGCGGAGGGCGGCGATCATGGGGGATTCCGCAGGGGTCACCGAGGAACCTAGAGACTCTAGATAGGTTTCCAGCGTTACTGAGAGTGTTTCGGTGGTCATCGGGTCAAACCTCGGGATTATTCAGCCGTTTGTGCGCGAAAGAGGTGGGGCGGGGTTCTCCGTGTGCGCCGGAGGAGAAAGGGGGGCGGCTCATCGCGCGAACCACGTCTCATCGCGCCAGAAGCGGCGAAGGATCGGCCGATCCGACTTCCGGGCGTTGCACGGCTGACACGCGGCGACCAGGTTCCATAGCTCGGACGGCCCGCCCTTGCTGATGGGGATCACGTGATCGGCTGTGGTGGCATGGCCTCCGCAATACGCGCACACCTCCAGGTCACGCTCAAGGCATGCGAGGCGGACCCTGTTCCACGCTGCACCGCGTGCTGAATGGACGCTCATATGTTGGTCCACCCATCACGCCGACCTGAGTAGGTACGGTTACCCACGCGGGCCGCGTAGTGCTGGACACGGGCCTGCCAACGCTGGCCCGCAGGCACGCCATCGAGGAACGATGTATCCGCGGTGACAACAGTTCTGACCTTCGGACGTGCGCCCTCAGGCACCTCTCCGCCCGTCTCAGCGGCGTGCTTCACAGCGGCGAGGAGGGCGGCGTTACGTTCGTTGGTGGCCTGCGTGGCGGGGCGGCGCATACGGACGATGACCCGCTTCGCGGCCTCGCAGTAGTCGCAGGCACACAGCGGGACGCCGTTCTCGGTCGGTTGCAAGATACCGTGCTCAAGCATCGTCAAAGCACCCCTCACAGCGGCACCCCGCGTCCCATGACCCGAGGTACCGGTCATGCTGCGGGAACCCCGTGAAGGGCCGTCCCAGCACGTCTAGGACGGGCTCAGGGGTGTAGAGCTTCGACCGCTTGAACGACGCGGTACAGCGCGCACAGCGGCATCCGAGGTCGACATATGTCCACTTGGTGAAGGGTTCGCCCTTCGGGTGCCCGGTTCCCTCCGGTATAGCCGCGGAGGGGCGGCGTTCTAGCTCACTCATCCGAGGTGTACCCCCACCGGCGGGCCATCTCGGCAAGATACGTCTTGACCTCGACCCGAGTGAGGACACGAGGCACGGGCCGTTCATCGTTGTAGTGAACTTCGAGAGCTGAGGACACCTTCTCAAGCGCGCGGAACGCTTCGGCGAGTTCCCCGACGGTGGCAGTCTTCGAAATAGTGGCCGAGATAGAGGTCATGATGGTTACAACTTTCGCCTCGATTCGCGAGGCATTCTTTCAATGTGGTACTCCCATTTTACCACCTTTGGAAGAAACGATATAATGAGGATGTGCAACTGTCACGGGTTGTGCATCTTTCATGTGTGGCCCCTCTCGGTATCCTTCATCTGCCGAGAGGGGCTTTCGTCTTGAATCGACGGATCAAAATGGTGTAACCCCATCATCTGGGGGCAAGTATGTGTGCCAGTGGCTTATATAGGGCTTGCGAATTTCTGCTAGAATGGTCTCGTGCCCGCCGAGACGGAACGGAAGTTCGGCAGTCGAGTTCGGCACATATGCTTAACACCACGAGCCGAATTTCTGCTATACTTATATGTAGATTCCAAACTAGATTCGACCGAATCGGCCCTCTGATGTTCGTGGTGTGCATCCGGGGGCCTTTTCGTTTCTACATTTGGAATCACACCATGTCATCACTGACCCCGGGCGACGAGTTCGCCCCGCAGTACGGCCCTCTCGGACTGAACGAAACGCTCCGCATCCGTGGCGTCGCCTACTTCTACGAGCCCTCCTCCCGACTCTGGGAGCGTGGCTCATGCCCGCCCGAACTCGACTACAACCTGTACCTCTCCATGCCGCCGCGGATGGACCCTGAGACGATCCACGACTGGATGCTCTCAGGCGCTCCGGTGGTCCCGTGGTCCGTGGGGCAGGCGGGGCACTTTTCTCTCAGTCACCGAGGAAATGACGACATCGGAGCATCCGAGCATGTTGTCCCAGAAACCTGCCCCACCAGCCCTATCCCAGTAGAGAGTAAGAAAGAAGGTGCCCTAGAAGGTGCCCTAGACCTGCCCCAGGGTTGCCCCGAAGATGAGTCGGTGAACCTCACCGTGTCCGATTCCGGGGCACCTGTGGGGCACCCTCGGGGCATCGATCGGGGCGGTTTCTGATGGCCGCGCCGTCCAACAAGGGCGACTACTTCACCGACGCCGGGAAGTTCAAGCCGCACACCATGGCCGTGATGCTCGGTGACAACATCGCGATCGGTCCCGATGGAGGGTTCTGGGTCTTCCTCACCAGCCGCGGGACCGACACCTCGAAGATCGACCCGGCTCAGATCGATCCTCGGGTCGGTGTGTGGGTGCCTGATGACGAGATCATCGATCGGCGTGTGAGCCGCATCCTTAAGAACGAGTACACGATGAGCCGCGCATCGACTGTGGAACGTCTCGTGCGTCACTCGAAGTTGACCGTGCGCCTTCCCGCAACCGAACCCGAGGCGTGGGCACCGCTGATCAACCTCCGGAATACGATGATCGACTGGCGAGCGGTGAACGGCCACGGCGAGGGCATCGGCGTAGTCGAGGTGCCGCATGACCCGCGAGACCTGTCGATGACTCAGCTACCGATCGACTACGACCCTGATGCGACGTGCCCGCGGTTCGATGCGTGGATGAACGAGGTGTTGCCTCCCGAGGTGCAGTCGCTCGTGTGGGAATCGCTCGGCTACATGCTGATGACCGGCAACCCCCTACAGCGGGCGTTCCTCCTTCTCGGCCCCGAGGGGACGGGCAAGAGTACGTTCCTGCGGGTGCTCGAACGCCTCCTCGGGCGCGAGAACATCTCCGCCGAGAGCCTGAAGTCTCTCACCGAGAACCGCTTCTCGGCGGCGAACCTCTTCGGGAAGACGGCGAACATCGTCGGCGACATCGACGCCTCGTACATGAACGACACGAGCCTGTTCCTACAGATCACGGGCGGCGACACGATGAGCGCTGAGTTCAAGGGCAAGACGGCGTTCCCGTTCAGCCCGTACGCGGTGCCGGTGTTCAGCACGAACAAGGTGTGGCAGTCGGCCAACACGTCGGGGGCGTACTTCCGGCGCTGGGTCATCCTGCCGTTCGACCGGAAGGTAGACCGCTCGAAGCCGTTCGATGAGTCGGCGCTGTTCGCGGAAAGTCCGGGCATCTTCAACAAGGCGATGCGTGCCCTTCGCGCCCTCTACTACCGAACTGAGCCGGTTCAGCAGAGAGACGGGTCCGTCGTCGAGCGCCCGTTCCGCGAGTTCGAGGTCATCGGCGCGGCTCGTGAGGCCCGCGAGCGGTTCGCCCGCGACTCCGATCCAATCCGGGAATGGCTCGATGAGGATGAGGCCGTGACAGCGGACGTGGGTAACGAGCGCCTGCGGGCTACCCGCACGACGATCTACACCCGCTACTCGCTGTGGTGCGAGCACAACGGCATCCGCCGCCCGAAGACCGGCCCGGAGTTCTACAAGGCGCTGCGCACTCTCGGCTTCGGCGAGGTCAAGACGAACGGCACCCGAGGGTTCTCGGGTATCTACGTCTACGTCCCGGGCGAGGTGCGAGCGTGACCCGCCGATACGAGCACCCCGCACCGTCTCTTGAGGAGCGCATCGCGCGTCTGGAGGACACGGTGCGCTGGATGGATCAATGGATCACGACCCACAACATCCGTGACACCCGAGAGGGCCACGATGAGCACTCTTGAGCTTCGCGCGTGGGCCGCGCGCATCCGGTTCGCCGCGCTCCGCACGGACCTCGACGGACTGCGGAGACTGCGGGCGCTGCGGTTCTGATTCCTCTGTGGAGTTGACGAAAGAAAAAGGGCGAGGCCCCGGGCAGGGAGTCCCGGGGCCTCGTCAGCGGACTGTGGGAGAACCATCCGGCGACATGCTCAATAATAGCTCTCGGTCGCGCTGTGTGCAACTTGAAAAACCCTGGTCAGCGGCAATTATTTAGTGGCGATACTCTTGCGTGCTCAGTCGAACTCGAGGCCTCCACGGGCGGGACGGACTGACAGGAGCCGCCATGTCGAGTAGGTTGCCTGCCATGAGCGAACTATCGGTCACCGTCCATGGGGTAGTGCAGACAACGAGGGGTCTGGCGCTTCTGTCGGAGCTTGAGGAAGGGCACCTCTCTGTTGGGGATGTTGTCGGTGTCTACGTCCCGGGGGCACGCGTGCCGTCGTTCGATGTGCAGATCAAGGAAATGCACCTTCCCTCGAAGGGGCAAGTACGTGAGCTAGCCAACCGCAACCGCGAGAAGCGTGACTATCTCTTCACGCTGTACGTCGAGAACTCTGGCCATCCTGTGCTAGCCGGGGCTTGGATCGCCGCGAACACGTCAGATGTAGCGGGACGGTTTGGCGTCACACTTGAAGACTTGATGCTCTAGGCGTCGCGCGCGGTGACTGAGACACGTCCAAGTCCGCGGCCCTTGCTGACGACAACGGTCAGGCGCGAGTCCACGAGGTCACGCCGCGAGTCAAGCGGCAGGCCGTCGAAGTACGTTTCCCAGGCGTCGAAGTTCACTTCTACGTCCCGCGATCCGTCCGGCAACTCCTCCATGGCGTCCGGGTCTTCGAGGGCGTCAGCGAGCACTGTCAGGGCCTCCACGGTGAGGCGCTGAGTTGCGGACTCCACCCGGCTACGGCCTAGCTGCTCCGCGACCGCCTCGGCCTCGCGGGCGATCCGCACTAGTTCCCGCTCGACCTCCGCGAAGTCCACCCCCGGGAGTGCCCCCATGCGGGTCCAGCGAGTCCGCTCGTCCTCTAGCTCGCTCAGGCGTCGCGCGAGCGGGGCGGGCGCACCGACCGTTGCGGCCCCGGCGTTGCGGATGAGCGCGACGGCGAGGTGTGACTTGACGTGCGGTTCGAGGTCGCGCCGGTAGATCGTCGCGTGTGAGGTGTCCGCGGTGCATCGGTAGTAGACGCTGATGACCCGCATGAGCGCCCCGCACTCGCACCGGGCGATCCCACTCAGGAAGTGCTTCCGGCTCGGGCCGGGGCTCGTGCGGCGGGCGTCATCGGCGAGGAGGTCTTGCACCGCCTCCCATACGTCCCGCTCTACAACACGGGCAACGGTTGCGTGAGCCTCGAAGCGCTGCCCCTTCCGCACGACATAGCCCGCGTACGCCGGGTTCGTCAGAATCTCCCGGACGCGCACCGGGGCCTTCCCGAAGCGGGCCGCGATCGAGCGGAGGGAGTGCCCCGCAAGTATGTCGGCGTATGCCTCTCTTACCTGCTCGGCCTCCTCGGGGCGCTCGACCACGTTTCCCGCCTCGAAGCCGAAGCGCCTCTTACCCGGAACCGGGAGCCCGTTCGCCACCCGCGATTCGTTGCCTCGGACCTGACGCTCGCCCTTCCGGCGTGCCTCGAACGACGCGAGCGAGGTGAGGAGTTCGGCACGGAACCGGCCTTCCGCGGTCGTGAGGTCGAGGTCACCTTCTACTGTGGCGACCGTCTTCCCAGCGTCGATGAGCGCGAGGAGGTCAGCCTGCCCGCGAAGTAGGCGGTCCATGTTCACAGACGCGACAACATCGGCGGAGGAGTCGAGGAGTCGTTGCCATGCGGTGCCCTGACCGCGAGACTTGAACGCGCTCACGGCGTTGTCCTCGAACTCGGCGATGACGGTCCAGCCTCGCGAGTCCGCGAGGGCGCGGCACCGCGCAAGCTGGCGGCTGATGCCCTCCGCCTTGTCGATGGACTGCCGGACGTAGATCGCGCATGTTGTCACGTCTGTGATTCTGCCAGCGCAATCGGCTGATCGCCGCCCTTTCTGATGCGACGGTCGTCGTCGAGGCGGGGTGGCGGTCGGGATCGCTCAACACCGCCGGACACGCGGCCGCGCTCGGCCGCGCGCTCGGCGCGATACCGGGACCGGTCACCTCTGCGGCGTCAGCGGGGTGCCACCGGGTGCTGCGCGAGTACGACGGCCACTGCATCACGAGTGCTGAGGACGTCCGCGAGCTCATCGGGTGGGTGAACGCCCTCGCGGACGCCCGCGACGGATCGGACCCGAGCGGGCGCACCGACGACGCGACGCGGGTGCTCGACGCCCTGAGCGTCCGGACCCCCCGGGATCTCGCCGAGATCGCTCGCCGTTCGGGCCTGGGCGCCGACGATGCCGCCAGTCTTCTCGGGCTGCTCGGTCTCGAGGGGCGGGTCAGTGGTGACGATCGGGGCTGGCGGAGGTCGGGGAAGTGAGCGAGGAGCGCTCCATGAGCGAGGTCCGTGCACCACCCCGCGAGGGTGCGTCCGCGAGCCGTCGCCGGCGCTCGACACTCGTCGGTCATGCTGGGAGCATGCGCATCTCGGTGGCGGCGGAGGCCTACGGCGAACATCTCCGTCGCGTCCGTCGGCTGTCGGACAACACCATCCGCGCGTACCTGAACGACCTGGCCGACCTCGCCGCGTCCGCTCACGATCCCGAACTCGCGGATGTCGACATCGAAGTGCTCCGCGACTGGGTGTGGCGGGCGAGCGAACGGGGCGACGCGCGCGCGACCCTCGCGCGTCGAACCGCCACAGCACGGGGGTTCTTCGCGTGGGCGACGGAGCGCGGCGAGATCGTGAGCGACCCGGCCCTGCGGCTGGCCTCGCCCAAGCGGGCGCGGACACTCCCGAAGGTCGCGACGGTGCCCACGATGGCCACGGTGCTCGACGGTCTCCGCGCAGCGGCGAGCGATGGCGACCCGCTCGCCCTGCGCGACCATGCGGTCCTCGAGATGCTCTACGCGACCGGCATCCGCGTGTCGGAGCTCTGCGGGCTCGATCTCGACGACGTCGACGAGGGGCGGCGCACCGCCCGCGTCACAGGCAAGGGCGATAAGGACCGGGTCGTGCCCGTCGGTGGGCCGGCCCTCGACGCGCTGCAGGCGTATCTGGTGCGAGCTCGTCCGATCCTCGCCGAGCACGCCCCGGCCGGCGGCCGCCACGCGCGCGCGGTGTTCCTGGGCGCGCGTGGCGGCCGGGTCAGCCCGCGAGCCGTCTATGCGGTCGTGTCGCACACGCTCGGGCCGACCCTCGGGGTCGAGACGGTCGGGCCGCACACTCTGCGCCACTCGGCAGCCACCCATCTGCTCGACGGGGGCGCCGACCTGCGCGCCGTTCAGGAGATCCTCGGGCATGCGAGCCTCGGCACCACGCAGATCTACACGCACGTCTCGGGTGAGCGGCTCGCCGCCGCCTACCGACAGGCGCATCCGCGGGCATGATGACACTCGGACGGCCGGCCCTAGCGTGGACCTCGGCCGATGAACGATCCCAGGAGAGCGATATGCGCAGAACACTCGTCCCGATCGGCGCCGTCGCGGTGATACTCGCGCTCTCGTCGTGCGTTCCCGTCGATGCATCCGTCCCCGACAGCATCGTGCGGCCCTCGGCGCCGGGGGTGTCGACCGCACCGCCCACGCCGTCCGCGCCCGACACGATGTCACCTCCGGCGCCCGGCGCGACGTCGTCCATACCGGGCACGCCGGCTTGCGTCGACGGCGTCGTCGCCATCCGCGGCGCCGAGATGGACGCGGCGTTCGCGGGCGCGTGCGAGCTCGTACGGGTGGAAGGCGACGGGATCGACCTCGACCTCTCGGACGCGCGCGTCGGAGCAGTCGTCGCGAGCGGCGATCGGATCGAGCTCGAACTGGACGCCGTCGACTCCCTCGAGGTCACGGGGCAGTCGGCCGATGTCGACGCCGGGGCGATCGCCGCTCTCACCGTCAGCGGCGACCGGAACGAGATCGACGCCGACGAGATCGGCACCGTGTCGGTGTCGGGGAACGACAACCGCGTGGAGGCCGAGCGCCTCGGGCCGGTCACGCAGAGCGGAGACCGCAACGCCTTCGGCGGCGACTGAGTCCTCAGCAGCACGGGAGCAGGACGGGGCGCACGAGCCCGACCAGCAGGATCAGCGGATTGATGTACTCGCCATACAGTCGCACTCCGACGTGGAGGGTGCCGTCGCCGACGTGCCCTCCGGGCGCGATCGTCCCGACGTGTTCGCCGGCCACGACCGCGGTCCCGGGCCGCAGGATCGTCTCGACGGGCTCCATGCTGCTCACCAGCCCGTCGCCGTGATCGAGCGTCAGCACGGTCCGGCCCGCGACCGGCCCGGCGAAGGCGACGACGCCGCCCGCCGGCGCGACGACGTCCCGAGCGCTCGATGCCACGTCGATGCCGCGGTGTCCGGGTGCGTAAGCGTGCGCCGGGGCCTCGAAGCCCCGCACGATACTGCTCTCCGGAACCGGCGGCATCCACGGCGGGACTTGCGGCGGCATCACAACGGTCGACGCGGCGAGCGAGACGACGATGGTGGCGACGAGCGGATGGCCGGAGCGACGGATCATTCTCCGAGCGTCGTCCTACCGCCGTACGCCGCTGCGGACGGAGGGCCGACACGGGGGAGAGCGCGGGCCGGGGGAGCCCGGGGGAGGAGCCCCCGACTGCTACACTGTTCACCGCACCTCGCTCGTCGAGGTGACTACGCGTGCCCTGCGCGATCGTTTTCCGATCGTGGCGCCTCTTCCCCAGGTCTCCCGCTCCGGCGGCGAGCGGAAGTGCGCCGGGCACCAGGAACACCGGACCGTCGGTCCGGGGAATCAACCGAAACAGAAGGAGAACGGCCATGGCCGTCGTCACCATTCGCCAGCTGCTCGACAGCGGCGTCCACTTCGGGCACCAGACCCGCCGCTGGAACCCGAAAGTCAAGCGCTTCATCCTGACCGAGCGCTCGGGCATCCACATCATCGACCTGCAGCAGTCGCTGTCGTACATCGACCGGGCGTACGAGTACGTCAAGGAGACTGTCGCCCACGGCGGCACCGTGCTCTTCGTCGGCACCAAGAAGCAGGCGCAGGAAGTCATCGCCGAGCAGGCGACGCGCGTCGGTCAGCCGTACGTGAACCAGCGCTGGCTCGGTGGTCTGCTGACCAACTTCCAGACGGTCTCGAAGCGCCTCGCACGCATGAAGGAGCTCGAGGAGCTCGACTTCGAGAACCCCGCCGCGAGCGGCTTCACCAAGAAGGAGCTCCTGCTCAAGAAGCGCGAGCTCGACAAGCTGCACAAGTCGCTGGGTGGTATCCGCAACCTCCAGAAGACCCCGTCCGCGATCTGGGTGGTCGACGCCAAGCGCGAGCACCTCGCCATCGACGAGGCCAAGAAGCTCGGCATCCCCGTGATCGGCATCCTCGACACGAACGCCGACCCGGACGAGTTCCAGTACCCGATCCCCGGCAACGACGACGCCATCCGCTCGGTGAGCCTGCTCACGCGCATCGTCGCGGACGCCGCCGCCGAGGGTCTCATCCAGCGTCACCAGCCCACCGACGAGTCGGCCGAGGCCGAGCCGCTCGCCGACTGGGAGCGCGAGCTTCTGGAGAGCGCCCCGGCCGAGGGCGCCGCCGCTGAGGTCGCCGCGACCGAGACGCCTGCCGACGAGGCCGGTGCCGAGGCTCAGGACGACTCCGCCGCCGAGGTCGAGGGCGCCGAGGCCGAGCCCGCAGAGGCCGAGGCCACCGAGAAGTAATCAGCGCGTCCTCCAGACCCGCTACGATCGGCGCGGCCGCGGCTGAGCCCGGCCGCGCCGATCGGTATCCACGAGATTTCCCACAGACAGAAGGAGCCGCCACTCATGGCAAACTTCACCATCGCCGACATCAAGGCTCTGCGCGAGCAGCTCGGCACCGGAATGGTCGACACCAAGAAGGCCCTCGAAGAGGCCGACGGCGACGTCGAGAAGGCCGTCGAGATCCTGCGCCTCAAGGGCGCGAAGGGCAACGCGAAGCGTGCCGACCGCTCCACGAGCGAGGGCCTCGTCGTCGCGCGTGAGCAGGGTGGCAAGGTCACCCTCGTCGAGCTCGCCTGCGAGACCGACTTCGTCGCCAAGAACGACCGCTTCATCGCGCTGGCCGACAAGGTCGCCGACGCTGCGTCCGCTGCTTCCGCAGACTCGGTCGAGGCCGCCCTGGCCGCCGACGCCTCGGGGCAGACCATCGAACAGCTCATCAACGACGAGGCCGCGATCATCGGCGAGAAGGTCGAGCTCCGCCGCGTGCGCACGCTCACCGGCGACGCGTTCGAGGTCTACCTGCACAAGACGAGCAAGGACCTCCCGCCCCAGATCGGCGTCGTCGTCGCGTACTCGGGCTCGGATGCCGAGACCGCTCGTTCGATCGCGCAGCACATCTCGTTCGCGAACCCGAGCTACCTGTCGCGCGAGGACGTCCCCGAGGCCGATGTCGAGAAGGAGCGTGAGATCGTCACCGAGATCTCCCGCAACGAGGGCAAGCCCGAGGCGGCGCTCCCGAAGATCGTCGAGGGACGCGTCGGCGCGTTCTTCAAGCAGGTCGCCCTGCTCGACCAGGACTACGCGAAGGAGAACAAGCTGTCCGTCGCACAGGTCGCGAAGAACGCCGGCATCACGGTCACCGACTTCGCCCGCTTCAAGGTCGGCGCGTAACAGTCGAAAAGGCCCGCATCCTCGGATGCGGGCCTTTTCCATGCCCGTCCGGGCGATACTCTGCAACACAGCGACGAGAGGGACACGATGAACGATGAGAAGACCGGGCGCCGGCGCGTCCTGCTGAAGCTGTCGGGTGAGGCATTCGGAGGCGGTCAGCTGGGTGTCAACCCGGATGTCGTGGGCCAGATCGCGCGTGAGATCGCCGAGGCGGTCGACCGGGTCGAGGTCGCCATCGTCGTCGGCGGCGGTAATTTCTTCCGCGGTGCCGAACTGAGCCAGCGCGGCATGGACCGCGGGCGCGCCGACTACATGGGGATGCTCGGCACGGTGATGAACTCCCTCGCGCTGCAGGACTTCCTCGAGCAGGCCGGCGCTGCCACACGCGTGCAGTCCGCGATCTCGATGACGCAGGTCGCAGAGCCCTACATCCCGCGGCGGGCCGAGCGGCACATGGAGAAGGGACGCGTCGTCATCTTCGGCGCCGGCGCCGGGCTGCCCTACTTCTCGACCGACACGGTCGCGGCTCAGCGTGCGCTCGAGATCAAGGCCGACGAGGTGCTCGTCGCCAAGAACGGCGTCGACGCGGTGTACACCGCCGATCCCAAGAAGGACCCGACCGCGGAGCGCATCGATCGCATCACCTACGGTGAGGCGCTGCAGAAGGGCCTCAAGGTCGTCGACTCGACCGCGTTCAGCCTGTGCATGGACAACCGCATCGACATGCGCGTCTTCGGTATGGAGCCGGCCGGCAATGTGACACGGGCTCTGCTGGGCGAGCGTATCGGCACGCTCGTCACCGCGTGAGTCGCGGCCACTCGCAGACTAGACTTGACCGGACGTACCGACGAATGGAGTGACGTGATCCCCGAGATCCTCGCTGACACGAAAGCCCGCATGGAACGCGCCGTCGAGGCGGCCAAGGAGGACTTCTCCACCGTGCGCACGGGACGGGCCAACACGGCGCTGTTCCAGAAGATCCTCGTCGACTACTACGGTTCTCCGACGCCCCTTGCGCAGCTCGCGTCGTTGAACAACCCGGAGGCGCGCACGATCATCGTCACGCCCTACGACAAGTCGGCGCTCAAGGCGATCGAGCAGGCCATCCGCGACACCCCGAACCTGGGCGTGAACCCCACCAACGACGGCAACATCGTCCGCGTGACCATGCCCGAGCTGACCGAGGAGCGTCGCAAGGAGTACGTGAAGCTCGTGCGCTCGAAGGGTGAGGACCACAAGGTCCACCTGCGCGGGATCCGACGCAAGTCGAAGGACGAGCTCGACGGGCTCAAGAGCGACGTCGGCGAGGACGAGCTCGTCCGCGCCGAGAAGGAGCTCGACGGCCTCACCCGTTCTCACGTCGATCTGATCGACGACGCGCTCAAGCGCAAAGAGGCTGAGCTCCTCGAGGTCTGACCCTCATGAGCGCACCGGAGGATGGCGCCCCGTCTCGTTCCGAGCGGGAGCGCTCCCGTTCGCGTGAGCACGGCGACTCGACGTTCCACAATCAGGTGCGTGCCGCGCGGACAGAGTTCGAGAACCAGATCGGCAAGGCTCGCGCCGACTTCGAGCAGGCCAACGAACGGATCAACGCCCGCACCGGACGGAACCTGTTCCTGGCGACCCTCATCGGCATCGCCATCGGCGTCGTCGTCATCGGCTCGCTGGTGTTCGTGAAGTGGGTCTTCGTCCTCTTCGCGATTCCGGTCGCGCTGCTCGGCGTCTTCGAGCTCGTGCGTGCCCTGCAGGCTGCGGGGCGCCGGGTGGACGTCGGGCCGCAGCTCGTCGCCGGCGCCGCGGTGCTCGCCGCGGGCTTCTTCCTCGACGCGGGCACGCACTGGGTCGTGGTGTTCGCCGCCGTGGTCTCGGTCATCGTGTGGCGTCTGCTCGCGCAGATGGTCAGCGTCGACAGCCGTCGCTACGGCGAGGTGTTCAGCGATGTCCTCATCAGCGGATTCGTGCAGCTGTACGTGCCCTTCTTCGGCAGCCTGCTGCTGATCCTGCTGCGCCAGGACGGTGGCGAGTTCTGGGTGCTCGCGATGATCGCCGTCGTGGTCGGTGCGGACACCGGCGCGTACGCGGCAGGCCTCGCCTTCGGCAAGCACCCGATGGCTCCGCGGATCAGCCCCAAGAAGACCTGGGAGGGCTTCGCCGGAGCCGGTGTGGTAGCGATCGTGGTCGCCGTCGGATTCGCGTGGCTGCTCCTCGGTCTGCCGGCGTGGACCGGCGTCATCATCGGCGTCGCCGTCCTCGCGTCCGCGACGGTCGGCGATCTGGCCGAGTCGATGATCAAGCGCGATCTCGGGATCAAGGACATGAGCTCCTGGTTGCCCGGCCACGGGGGAGTGCTCGATCGCCTCGACTCGATCCTGCCGTCCACGGTCGTCGCGCTCGTGCTCTTCCACGCTCTGTCCCCCCTGGTGATCTCATGACCTCTTCCGAGACCGCGACAGCCTCCCGTCCCTTCCCCGAGGTGCCGGGCAGGGCCAAGGGCTACGACAGGGCCGCCGTCGACACGTTCCTGCGCCGCGCGCGTGAGGCGTTCGAAGGCGCCGACGACGAGCTCGACTCGGTCGCCATCCGGCGCACCGCGTTCCCGCTCGTCCGCGGCGGCTACGCGGTCGCACCCGTCGACGCCGCCGTCGGGCGCATCGAGGACGCGTTCGCAGCGCGTGAGCGCGAGCTGGCGCTCTCGCGCGCCGGTGCGCGTGCCTGGGTCGGACGCTCGCGCAATCTCGCTCAGGAGATCCTCGATCGGCTGTCGCGGCCCGAGCGCGAGCGGTTCGACCGCGTCGGCGTGCTGTCGTACGGTTACCGCGTCGACGAGGTCGATCTCGTGACCGACCGGATCTCGCGCTACCTCGAGTCCGGCGAGGCCCTGACCGTGGAGCAGGTCCGGTCCGTCGCCTTCCGGATGCAGCGGGGCGGCTACCGCGAGGCACAGGTCGACGCGGTGCTCGACGGGGTCGTGTCGGTCATCCTCGCCATCGGCTGAGCGGGATGGAGACCTCGTCTCCGTCTGGCTAAACTCGATGTCATCGTGACTTCCTCCTCGGCTCTCGCCCGGCGCAGCACGCGCACCGGTGTCGCCCGCGTCTCGAAGCCGACGGCATCCCGGTGGTCGCGTCGACGAGGGGTCGTCTCGGTGTTCGCCGCCGTCGCCGCCGTGGGAATGGCGGGCGGTGCGCTCGCGCCTCTCGGCACGGCTCTCGCGGTGGCGCAGGAGAAGCCCGTCGAGGTCGTCTCGCTCTGGGCCGATTCGCGCAGCGATGCACAGGCGCTGGTCACCGATGCAGGCGGCGACCCGGCGTCGTCATCGTCGGTGCAGCTCGACCGGAGCGGCTTCACGGTGTACGTGACGCCCAAGCCGACACCGACGCCCACCCCGACACCGGTGTCGGGCGAGGGGGCGGGCTCGTCGCGTTCAGCGCCCGTGAAGTACAGCGGCGGCGGGTCGTCGTCCGACTGGCTGAGCGCCGCCGGCATCGCGGAGAGCGACTGGGGCTACGTCGACTACATCGTCTCGCGCGAGAGCAGCTGGAACCCGAATGCGACGAACGCCTCGTCCGGCGCATGCGGACTGGTGCAGGCCTACCCCTGCAGCAAGGTCCCGGGGAGCGGCTACGATCCCGTCGACAACCTCCGGTGGGCGAACGGCTACGCCGTCGGCCGCTACGGCAGCTGGGCGGAGGCGCACGCCTTCTGGACCAGCAACCACTGGTGGTGACGGCGGTCGCCATGCCCCGCTCCAATAGGCGTCGCCCGGAACCGCCCGACGACTCTCTCGACCGGCTGCTCAACGGCTGGAAGCGCACCGAGACGCGACGGGGCGCGTCGTGGACCGTGCAGCCGGTCTCCGCCTCGCAGGCGCAGAAGACCTATGTCTGCCCCGGCTGCGGACGCGACGTCACCCCGGGCACCGCTCACCTGGTCGCCTGGCGGGCGGACGGCGTGATGGGCGACGCCGCCGACCTGGCCGCTCGTCGTCACTGGCACTCGGCATGTTGGAGGATCGCATGAGCTTCGAGATTCGCGGACCCGTACAGCTCCCCGCACGGCGCGAGGACGTCGAGCTGCGCACGCTCGACGACCTGACGCTCGTCGGTGAGCTCGCGCTGCCGGCGCACCGCGACCCGGTGGCCACCCTCGTCACCCTGCATCCGCTTCCCACAGCGGGCGGGTTCATGGACTCGCATATCCTCCGCAAGGCGGCGGGCCGACTGCCCGCGCTCGCGGATCTGGCCGTGCTGCGCTTCAACACCCGGGGCACGACGTCCCCGCGGGGCACGAGCGAGGGAACCTTCGACGGAGGGGTCGGCGAGGTCTTCGACGTCGCCGCCGCGATGTCCTTCGTCGCGGAGCGGGGGCTCCCGCGTCCGTGGCTCGTGGGCTGGTCCTTCGGCACCGAGCTCGCGCTCAAGTACGGGCGCGACCACGACATCGAGGGCGTCATCCTGCTCTCGCCGCCGTTGCACCGGGCCACGGCGGACGAGGTCGCCGCTTGGGCCGGGGACGACCGGCGCGTCGTCGTGCTCGTGCCGGAACTCGACGACTACCTGCGGCCCGCCGAGGCCCGGGAACGTTTCGCCGCGATCCCGCACGCGACGCTCATCCCCGTCGAGGGGGGCAAGCACCTGTGGGTCGGCGAGAACCAGACCCGGCGCGTGCTGACCGAGATCGTCGCGGCCGTCAACCCGGACGCGCTGCCGCTCGCCGAGCAGTGGGACGACCTCGACGACGCCGCGACCGCCGGCTGAGCCTCAGCGCTCGTTCTGGCGCGGGATCACGACCTGGCGGTAGATGATCAGGATGCTCGCCGCGACGGGGATCGCCACGAGGGCACCGAGCAGCTGCCCCAGAGCGGCGCCGGCGAGAGCGGCGATGACGACGACCGCTCCGGGGATCGAGACCGCCCGGTTCATGATGCGCGGCGAGATGAAGTACGCCTCGACCTGCATGTAGACGAGGTACCAGATCGCCGCCCAGAGCGCCGTCTGCGGCTCCGACAGCCCCGGGATGAGGCAGGTCAGCACGATGATCGCCGAACCGGTGAGCGTGCCGACGAGGGGGATCAGCGAGAAGAAGAAGGCGATGACGGCGAGGACGGCGGGGAACGGGGCGCCGATGACGCTCAGGAAGATCGCGCTCAGGACGCCGTTGATGACGCCGAGCGAGACCTGACCCATGACGTAGAACCCGACCGATGCCGTGATCTGCTCGGCGAGGTCGACGAAGCGCGGCCGGCGCGATGCCGGAACGAGCTGGTAGACCGCTGCCTTGAGGTTCGGAGTCGACGCCGTGAAGTAGATGGTGAGGATCAGGACGATCACGGCGCCCGTGAAGCCGCTGATGATGCCCCCGCCGATGAGGATGATCGACCCGGTGATCGAGCCGCCGATCTCACCGATGTCGAGCGAGTTGTACCAGTCGGACAGGTACTGGAAGAGCTCGTCGACGTTCAGTTGCGGGAACGTGACCGTCAGCCAGTCCTTCACGGCCGAGACGGGGTCCCAGTTGCCGTTCGTCACGAGATCCTGGATGGCCGCGACCAGCTGAGAGATCTGCGTCACGATGATCGGGACCACCATGAGGATGATGCCTGCGAACGCCGCGAGGAGTGCGGCGAAGGTGATGAGCAGCGCGGCCCACCGGGGAAGTCGTCGTCGCTCGAGCCACGAGACGACCGGGTCGAGGCCGAGGGCGAGGAACAGAGCCGTCCCGACGTACAGGAGGATCGTGGAGAGCGTCTGCACGCCACCGATGATGACGATGCCGACACCGACGCCGAGAGTGGCGATCAGTGCGGTGCGAAACGGGTTCTGGATCTTCACGAACGCCTCCGGGGTCGAATGACCTCACTTTACGATCGGCGGGCGGTTTCGGGGGGAGGCGCCCCTTGCACGACGCTTTCAGGTCGTTTTCGATACTCTGGAACGTCGATCAAGCGTTCGGTGGTCCCGTTCCGGATGTGGAGAGGTGTTTCTTCGTGCGTTTCGTGTGGGCTGTCGTCGCCTTCGTCCTGGCCACCGTCATGATCGGTGCGGGCATCGCGCAGCGAACCGTCCTGCGCGGTCCCGAGACCGTCACCGAGTCGGTCACGGTCGCGGGCGACGCGCCGTTCACGCTTCTCGACGGGTCGGTGCTCACGTCCCATGAGGGCGCGCAGAGCCTGAGCATCGAGGGTTCGGGCACCGTCTTCGCCGCGTACGGCCGCACCTCCGACGTGTCGGCCTGGCTCGCCCGCACGGACTACGCACGCCTCGGTGTCGACGACGAGGGCGCGATCACGACGACCGCGGTCGCGGCATCCGCTGCCCCCGCTGCGAACGAGGACGGAGCGCTGCCGGCGATGCCGTCGCCGATCGGCTCCGACCTCTGGCTGGAGGAGTTCCAGCGCGACGATGCGCTCACCACGTCGCTGCAGCTGCCCGACGACATGAGCGTCCTCATCGCGTCGGACGGCACGGCGGCGGCCCCGGCCGACATCCGGGTGACCTGGCCGATCGAGTCGAACACTCCCTGGGCGGGCCCCCTCATCGTCGGAGGCGGCATCCTGCTGGCGTTCGGCATCGTGATGTACGCGCTGGGGTGGCGTCACCTGCGGCGCTCGCGCGGGCCGCGACGGAAGGGCCTGCCGATGACTGCGACGCAACCGATCGACGTCTCCCTCGAGGCCGAAGCCCAGGGCGTCATCTCGTCGACGCCACCGCGACGTCGTCTCACCCGAGGGCGGCAGGCGCTCGTCGCGCTTCCGCTCGTGTCGATCATCGGGCTCTCCGGCTGCTCCGCCGACGCATGGCCGCAGCTCGCGCCGACCGAGACCCCCTCGCCGACCGCCACCGTCGTCGCCGACCCCGACCAGGCGCCGCCCGCCGTCACGCGCCCGCAGGCGGAGCGCATCCTGACGCGTATCGCCGAAGACGTGTCCGAGGCGGACGGCAGCGCAGACGCGGCCCTCGCCGCGACGCGTCTGGCCGGCCCGGCCCTCGCCGAGCGCGAGACCAACTACACGCTGCGCTCGAAGATCGCCGACCGTGCACCGCTGCCCCCGATCCCCGCGGAACCGCTCGAGATCCTGCTCCCGGAGACCTTCGACCAGTGGCCGCGCACCTTCCTCGCGGTCGTCGAAGGGGAAGAGGGATCCTCCGACACGATCATGACGGTCACCCAGCAGGATCCGTGGGACAACTACAAGCTCGGCTATATCGCCGAGCTCGCGACCGACACCTTCCCCGAGCTCGCCCCCGACTACCTCGGGGCGGCTCAGGTCGCTCCCGACTCGCCGTTCCTGGTGCTGCCGCCGCAGGATCTGGCCGCGGCCTATGCCGACCTGCTGACCAACGGTGACGCGAGCCCGTTCGCGCAGCTGTTCGAGGCCGACGGCGACGCCTTCCGCAACGGTGTGGCCAGCAACCGCGAGCAGATCGTGAACGACTTCAATCAGACCGGCGCCGAGACGGGTGTCGTGTCGTTCACCACACAGGCCGGCACGCAGGCGCCGATCGCGCTCCAGACCCTCGAGAGCGGCGCCGTCGTGGCCGTGACGATCACCGAGGACCACACCTTCACGCCGAGCAACCCGGATGCCGTGATCAACGTGCCCGACACGAATCCGGTCGCGAGTGCGCTCACCGGAGTGTCGCAGTCGTCGACGGGCTTCACCACGACCTATGCCGACCAGCTGTTCTTCTTCGTGCCGGGGGCGGGCTCATCGGCCCCGATCCAGTTCCTCGGCTACCGTTCCAATGTCCTCTCCGCGAAGGTTGTCTGAATGAGCGATCCCTCCTCGAGCGCCGTGCTGCGCGGCGCCCTCGATCTTTCCTCGCTGCGCAATCGGCCGACGTCTCCCGCTCCGACGGGCGCCGGGGCGCCGGCGGCCGCGACGGGCGATCAGCCGGGCGCATCCCGGCTCGTGTTCGACGTGACCGATCAGACGTTCGGCGACGTCCTGGAGCTCTCGCGCACCGTGCCGGTGGTCGTCGACCTCTGGGCCGAGTGGTGCGGGCCCTGCAAACAGCTCAGCCCGGTCCTCGAGAAGGTCGTGATCGAGCTCGCGGGCCGTGTGGTCCTCGCGAAGGTCGACGTCGACGCGAATCCGCAACTGGCCCAGGGATTCCGTGCTCAGTCGATCCCGATGGTCGTCGCCCTCGTCGCCGGACAGCCGGTGCCGCTCTTCACGGGCGCGGTACCCGAACAGCAGGTGCGCGAGGTCTTCGCTCAGCTTCTGCAGCTCGCCGCTCAGCACGGCGTCACGGGAACCCTGCCGGTGGCCGGCGAGGCCGCCGACGCCGACGAGGTCGCCGAGCCCCCGCTGCCGCCGCTCCACGCGGAGGCGTTCGCCGCCATCGAGGCGGGTGACTACCCCCGCGCCATCAGCGCGTACGAGCAGGCTCTCGCGGAGGATCCCCGCGACGCGGATGCCGCCGCGGGGCTGGGCCAGGTCCGGCTCCTCGACCGCGTGCAGGGTGTCGACCTCGTCGGCGCGCGCGCCGCCGCCGCCGCAGCCCCGCGCGACGTCGAGGCCCAGCTGCTCGTCGCCGATCTCGACGTCGCCGGCGGTCACGTCGACGACGCCTTCGGCCGGCTACTGGACCTGTTCGCCGACGTCG
Source organism: Microbacterium sp. cf332 (assembly GCF_900102175.1). Taxonomy (GTDB): domain Bacteria; phylum Actinomycetota; class Actinomycetes; order Actinomycetales; family Microbacteriaceae; genus Microbacterium. Next base: position 407,743 of record NZ_FNKN01000001.1, on the reverse strand, counting down.
ACGGCGAGAAGCGCGTCGCCGTCCGCGAGCGCCTACTCGAACTGTTCGGTCTCGTGGGCGACGCCGACCCGCGGGTGCTCACCGCCCGCCGCCGGCTCACCTCGCTGCTGTTCTGACAGCACGGCGCCTCGGCGCGCTGCGGCGGGAATCGTGATTGCCCGGAGGTGTCGTCCGATCCCGCCGCGCCCGCCTAGGCCGTCTCGCCGGTGGTCGCGCCGTGGTGGAGCCAGAGCACACCGAGCGGCGGGACGACCAGGGTCGCTCGTCCGTCAGCGGCATGGACCGAGCCGAAGTTGCCCACCCCCGAACCGCCGTACGCCTCTGCGTCACTGTTCAGGACCTCGCGCCACGCTCCGTCGGCGGGGAGCTCGAGGGTGTAGTCGTGCAACGGGACGCCGGAGAAGTTGCAGATGACTGCGACGGTGTTGCCGTGGTTGTCGCGACGGGCGAACGCCATCACATTCGGGTTCCAGTCGGGGGCGCCGAGGCGGGAGAAGGCCGCGCCGTCGGAGTCACGCGACCACAGCGCCGACTGCTCGCGGTAGGCCCGGTTCATGTCGGCGACGAAGGCGTGCAGGCCACGATGTGCCGGCTGGTCGAGCATCCACCAATCGAGCTCACGCGCTTCGGACCACTCCGACATCTGGCCGAATTCCTGACCCATGAAGAGCAGCTGCTTGCCCGGGTGGCCCCACATGTACGCGAGGTACGCCCGCATGTTCGCGAGCTTCTGCCAGTGGTCGCCCGGCATCCGCGTGAAGAGACTGCCCTTGCCGTGCACGACCTCGTCATGGCTGATCGGCAGCACGAAGTTCTCTGTGAAGGCGTACACGAACGAGAACGAGAGCTCTCCCTCGTGGTGTCCGCGGTACATCGGGTCTCGCTCGATGTACCGGAGCGAGTCGTTCATCCAGCCCATGTTCCACTTGAAGCCGAAGCCCAGACCGCCGTGCTCGGTCGGCGCGGTGACGCCAGGGAAGCTGGTGGACTCCTCGGCGATCATGGCGATGCCCGGGTAGCGCTTGTAGGCGGTGGCGTTCACCTCCTGGAGGAATGCGATCGCCTCGAGATTCTCGCGTCCGCCGTGGATGTTGGGCTCCCACTGACCCTCGTCGCGTGAGTAGTCGAGGTAGAGCATCGATGCGACCGCGTCGACCCGGAGACCGTCGACGTGGAACTCCTCGAACCAGTACAGCGCGTTGGCGACGAGGAAGTTGCGCACCTCGTTGCGGCCGTAATCGAAGATGAGGGTGCCCCAGTCGCGGTGCTCGCCGCGCCGGGGGTCGGGGTGCTCGTAGAGCGGACGCCCGTCGAAGCCTGCCAGGGCGAAGGCGTCTTTGGGGAAGTGCCCGGGGACCCAGTCCATGATGACGCCGATATCGGCCTGGTGCAGACGGTCGATGAGGTATCGGAGATCGTCCGGCGATCCGAAGCGACTCGTCGGGGCGTAGTAGCCGGACACCTGATAGCCCCAGGAACCGCCGAAGGGGTGCTCCGCGAGCGGGAGGAACTCCACGTGGGTGAAGCCCTGCTCGCGCACGTAGTCGATCAGCTGATCGGCCGCTTCACGGTATCCGAGACCGGCGCGCCACGAGGCGAGATGCACCTCGTACACGGACATCGGCTGCGACACCGGGGTGGACGTGCCGCGTCGCTCCAGCCAGTCGTCGTCCTGCCAGGCGTAGTCGCTGTCGGCGACGATCGACGCGGTCGCCGGCGGTACTTCGGCGCGGCGGGCCATCGGGTCCGCCTTGTCGATCCAGGCGCCGTCGGGAGTCAGGATCTGGAACTTGTAGGCCGCCCCGGCCTGAAGGGCCGGAACGAACAGCTCCCACACCCCCGACTCACCCATCGACCGCAACGAGTGCCCCTGCCCGTCCCAGCCGTTGAAGTCGCCGATGACACGGACGGCCCGGGCGTTGGGCGCCCACACCGAGAACGACACCCCGGGTACCCCGGCGAGCAGGCGGACGTGCGCCCCGAGGACGCGCCACAACTCCTCATGACGGCCCTCGCGGATGAGGTGGAGGTCGAGTTCGCCGATCGTCGGCGGGTGCCGGTACGGGTCGTCCGAGACCCAGGCCGGAGCGTCGTCGTAGGTGGCGACGATGCGGTACGCCTCGGGGCTCTCGTCGAGGTCGGCCTGCCAGATGCCTCCGCGCAGGTGCCGGAACGAGGCTTCCGGCTGCGTCGCGAAGACCGCGGTGACGGCGCGGGCCAGCGGGCGGCGCACGCGGATGACCCACCCGTCGGATGTCTGATGAACCCCCAGTACGTCGTGGGGTGCGTGGTACGAGCCGGTGGCGACCGAGTCGAGGACGTGGTCAGCGGGGGCGTTCATCGGCGTTCCTTCACGTGCAGGATGTGCACCGGTTCGACGAAGGCGTCGAGGCGCACGTAGTTGTGGTCGTGCCAGGTCCAGGTCGCGCCGCTCAGGAGGTCCTCGACCTCGTACGCATCGCCGGGCGCGACATCCCAGACGGTCGTGTCGAGATGCACGGTCGTCTCGCGGGCCGAGTGCGGGTCGACGTTGACGACGACGAGGATCGTGTCGGCCCGCCCGTCCGCCGTGAGCGCAGCAGGGAGATGCTTCGAGAACACGAGGATCGAGTCGTCGTCGGACCAGTGGAAGTCGATGTTCCGCAGCTGGCGCAGCGCCGGATGCGCGCGGCGGATCTCGTTGAGCCGTGTGAGGAACGGGGCGAGCGACTCGCCTCGTTCCTCGGCCCCGGACCAGTCGCGGAACTTGTACTCGTACTTCTCGTTGTCGATGTTCTCCTCGGATCCGGGCCGTGCGACGTTCTCGACGAGTTCGTAACCGGCGTAGACGCCGTACGACGCTCCCGCGGTGGCGGCGATCGCGGAACGGACCTTGTACGCGGGCCGACCGCCGTACTGCAGGTACTCGGTGAGGATGTCGGGGGTGTTCACGAACAGGTTGGGGCGCATGAAGTCGGCGGTGTCGTGCGCGACCGAGCCCAGGAACTCCTCGAGCTCCTCCTTCGTGTTGCGCCACGTGAAGTAGGAGTAGCTCTGCTGGAAGCCCGCCATCGCGAGTCCCTGCATCGGTGCGGGGCGGGTGAACGCCTCGGCGAGGAACACGACGCCCGGCGTCTCGTCGGCCACCGTCGCGATCAGCCACTCCCAGAACTGCAACGGCTTGGTGTGCGGGTTGTCGACGCGGAAGATCCGCACGCCCTGGGCGATCCAGTGCCGGACGACGCGGAGCACCTCCGCTCGGATGCCGACGGGGTCGTTGTCGAAGTTGATCGGGTAGATGTCCTGGTACTTCTTGGGCGGGTTCTCCGCGTACGCGATCGAGCCGTCGGGCAGCGTCGTGAACCACTCGGGGTGCTCGGCCACCCAGGGGTGATCGGGAGCGGCCTGCAGGGCGAGGTCGAGCGCGACCTCGAGGCCGGCATCGGCCGCCGCCACGACGAAGCCGCGGAAGTCCTCGAGGGTGCCGAGGTCGGGGTGAACGGTGTCGTGACCGCCGTCGGCCGAGCCGATGGCCCAGGGCGAGCCGGGGTCGTTCGGGCCTGCTGTCAGCGTGTTGTTCGGGCCCTTGCGGTGCGCGTGACCGATCGGATGGATCGGCGGCAGGTACAGGACATCGAAGCCCATGGCCGACACACCCGCGAGCCTCTCGCGCGCCGTGATGAACGTGCCGCTCACGATGGTGCCGTCATCCTGACGCCGCGCACCCTCGGAGCGGGGGAAGAATTCGTACCAGGCGCCGACGCCGGCGCGCTCGCGTTCCACCAGGAGCTCGCGTTCCTCGCCGACGGTCACCAGGGACTGCAGCGGCCGGTCGGCGAAGATGCGGGCGATCTCGGAGTCACGGACGATCTCGAGCGCGTCGACCGCGTCGGCGGACGCATCCCGCAGCCGCGCGGCTGCCTTGTCGAGGGCCTTCCGCTCGGAGGCCGGACGACTCTTGTCCGTGGCCGCGCGCTGCAGCAGCAGCGCGCCCGACTCGCGCATCAGCTCGACGTCGACGCCGGCCGCGATCTTGATGGCCGCGGCGTGCTGCCATGTGCGGTAGTCGTCGCCGAATCCCTCGAATCGGAACCGCCACACGCCTTCGGCGAGCGGAGCCACGAGGACCGACCATCGATCGAATCCGTCGTTGAGCGGCGAGAGCCGGTGCAGCGACTCGTCCCCGGTCGGGGAGACCAGCCGAAGGTGCACGCCGATCAGGTCGTGGCCCTCGCGGAACGCGGTGACGCGGAAGGGGACCGCCTCGCCGACGAAGGCCGACGGACGGAAGCGGTCCTCCGGCACGGCCGGCGCGGGTCGCTGCAACGGGATGCGCCCCGTGGCGGTGTCGCCCGCCGAAGGAGCGGGCGCGGCGGGGCGGCCCGGGATCTCGGCGGTGCTGCGGAACGGGGCGGGTGCGGTCGTGCGCGTCGATGATGCCACGGCACGAACCTATCGCGGTGGGCGGGTTCGAAAAACGGGCTTGCGCCTCACTCCGCTCTAAGCAAATGGAGGGTCGGCCCCGAGAGCGCGATGCGGTCGCCGGGAGCGAAGAGGACCCGGGGGCCACCGGGTCGTTCCTCTTCGCTCGACCACAGCGATACGTAGGAGTCCACACCGTCGACGGCGGGGAGGACGACCTCCGCATCGTCCTCGCGGCCGTGGACGATCACGAGTACGCGGTTGAGGGGTTCGTGGGCTGGTGTCGAGGTGGCGAGGTACTGCAGCGTGCGCTGCTCCGGGTCGTTCCAGCGCGCGTCCGACATCCCCGTGCCGTTCGCGTCGAACCAGTGCATGATCGATGCCTCGGGAACGTCGTCGTCGATATCGGCGTACCGAACGGGGCGGAGCGCGGCGTTCTCGCCCCGCAGGCGGATGAGGGTCCGCATGTGCTCGAGCAGCTCGACCTGCCAGTCGGCGAGCTGCCAGTCGACCCAGGTGAGCGGGCCGTCGTGGCAGTAGGCGTTGTTGTTGCCGAGCTGGGTGCGGCCCAGCTCGTCGCCCGCCGTCAGCATCGGCACACCGGCGGAGAGCAGCAGCGTGCCCGCGAGGTTCCGGATGGAGCGACGGCGCGCCGCCAGGATCGGCTCGCGGTCGGTCTCGCCTTCGGCTCCGTGGTTGAACGAGCGATTCGTGTCCGCTCCGTCCCTGCCGTGCTCGCCGTTGGCCTCGTTGTGCTTGACGTCGTAGGAGACGAGGTCGCGCAGCGTGAAGCCGTCATGCGCCGTCACGAAGTTCACGCCCGCGAGCGGGCCGCGGTCAGCACCGAAAAGCGGTGCCGAGCCGGCCAGGTGGGTCGCGATGCCGCCGACACCCGCGGGGGAGGTTCCCGCTCGACGCAGGTAGTCGATGTCGCTCAGCCAGAAGTTGCGGACGCCGTCGCGGTAGCGATCGTTCCACTCCTGCCAGCCGTCGCCGAAGCCCCCGGTGTGCCAACCGCCCATCCCGATGTCCCAGGGTTCCGCGATGATCTTGTCGCCGCGCAGCACGGGGTCCTCGGCGATGGCGCGCAGCAGCGGGTGAGCGGGGTCGAACGCGTGGGCGGCGTTCCGCCCGAGGGTGACCGCGAGATCGAAGCGGAAGCCGTCGACCTGCATCTCGCGGCTCCAATAGCGCAGCGAGTCGAGGACGAGGCGCGCGACTCCCGGGTCGGAGGTGTCGACCGCGTTGCCGCATCCCGTCACGTCGATGTACGACCCGTCGTCCTGTTGGCGGTAGTAGGCGCGGTTGTCGATGCCGCGGAAGCTCGAGCGGGGGCCTCCCAGCTCGAGTTCGGCGGTGTGGTTGTACACGACGTCGAGGATCACCTCGAGGCCCGCGGCGTGGAGATCGCGGATCGCCGTCTTGAGCTCGTCCACGACGGCCCCGGCTCCGGCGCGTCGCGCATCTTGCGTCGCGTACGCCGCGTGCGGAGCGAAGAAGCCGAGCGTGTTGTACCCCCAGTAGTTCGCCAGCCCCAGCGCGAGGAGGCGCGGTTCGCTCTCGAACGCATGGATGGGCAGCAGTTCGACGCTCGTGACGCCGAGCGACACGAGGTGCTCGATCATCGCGGGGTGCCCGAGACCCGCGTACGTGCCGTGCAGGGCGGGCGGGATGTCGGGGTGCCGCTTCGTCAGCCCCTTCACGTGGGCCTCGTAGATCACCATCCGGTCCCGAGGGACCCGGGGCTTCGTCACCCCGCCCCAGTCGAAGGCGGAGTCCACGACGACGGACCGATGATCACCGGGTGCGCCCGAGACGACGCCCCGGGCGTAGGGATCGAGCAGCAGCGTCTGCGGGTTGAAGACGTTCCCTGCCGCGTGCGGCCCGTCGACGCGCAGGGCGTAGCGCACCCCCGGGCGCAGGGACGCGAGGCGGGCCTCCCAGATGCCATCTCCGACGGCCTCGAGAGGGCGTTCGTCGACGGCCCAGTCCAGGTCGTCCTCATCGAAGATCACGACGTCGATCGCGCTCGCGTGTTCCGACCAGACGCGGAGCGTGCCGCCGTCGCCGTGCAGCGTGACCCCGAGGTCGTCGAATCGCGGGTCGTGGAGTCCACCGGGGCTCGTGCTGTCGCGCATGCGATCTACAGTAATGAGCGACGGTGAGCGCTTCGGGAGGTGCGATGGTCGTCTACCTCGATCACGCTGCGACGACGCCGCTGCGGCCGGAGGCCCGTGATGCGTGGCTCGCCGCGCACGAGACCGTCGGCAACGCCTCATCCGTGCACGGTGCGGGACAGGCTGCGCGCCGGATGCTCGAGGACGCCCGCGACGGCGTCGCCCGCGCGCTCGGATGCGAGCCCATCGAGGTCGTCTTCACCTCCGGCGGCACGGAGGCCGTCAACCTCGCGGTCAAGGGCCTCTGGCTCGCCGGCGACGCCGCGGCCCCCGTCGTGCTTCCGGACGGGGAGCATCACGCAACGCTCGACGCCGTCGCCTGGCTGGCATCGCGGTGGGGGGCGACCGTGCGATCGGTGCCGCTCGACGCTCTCGGCCGTATCGACCCCGGCGCGTTCGCCGCGGCGCTGCCGGGTGCCGCGCTCGCCACGGCACTCGTCGCGAACAACGAGATCGGCACGCGGAACGACGCGGGCGAGCTCGCCCGGGCGGCGGCCGACGCCGGCACCCCGCTGCACTTCGACGCGGTCGCCGCGCTCGGGGCGGTCCCGCTCGACTTCTCCGGCTGGCGCGGCGCCGGATCGGCATCCGGCGGGCTCGTGGCGATGTCGGTCTCGGGGCACAAGGTCGGGGCTCCCATCGGCACGGGGGCCCTCGTGGTGTCGCGGCACGCGGAGCTCACCCCGCTCGCCCACGGCGGAGGACAACAGCGCGGACTTCGCGCCGGCACCCCCGATGTCGCCGGCGCCGCCGCCTTCGCGGCAGCTCTGGCCGCCGCCGAGACCGAGCGCCCGCGCGAAACCGCGAGACTGGAAGCGCTGCGGGCGCGGCTCATCGAGGGCATCCGCGCCGCCGTACCGTCGGCGGAGATCCTGGGGGACCTCCACGACCGGCTGCCGGGCAACGTCCACGTGCTGTTCCCCGGGACGATCGGCGAGACCCTCCTGTTCCTCTTCGACACGCAGGGCATCGCCGTCTCCACGGGCTCCGCGTGTCAAGCGGGGGTGGCAAAGCCCTCGCACGTCGTCCTCGCGCTGGGCCGCTCGACCGAGGACGCCCGGTCGGTGCTGCGTCTCACGCTCGGTCGCACGAGCACCGCCGCCGACGTCGACGCGTTCCTCGCCGCGCTCCCGGAGGCGCATCGTCGCGCCCGCGCGGCCCGAGCCGGTCACGCGGCCCGCCCGTAGACTGGGCATATGCGAGTACTGGCTGCGATGAGCGGTGGCGTCGACTCGGCGGTCGCCGCGGCGCGCGCCGTCGACGCCGGACACGAGGTGGTCGGAGTGCATCTCGCCCTGTCGCGTGCGGGCGGCACGCTCCGCGCCGGCAGTCGGGGATGCTGCACGATCGAGGACGCGATGGACGCCCGCCGTGCTGCCGACAGGCTCGGCATCCCGTTCTACGTCTGGGACTTCTCGGAGCGTTTCCGCGAAGATGTCATCGACGATTTCGTGGCGGAGTACCAGGCTGGGCGCACGCCGAACCCGTGCATGCGGTGCAACGAGAAGATCAAGTTCGCGGCGCTGCTCGAGCGGGCACTCGAACTCGGATTCGACGCCGTCTGCACCGGGCATTACGCGTTGCTCGTCGACGGACCGGACGGGCGTGAGCTGCACCGGGCATCGGATGCCGCGAAAGACCAGTCGTACGTGCTCGGGGTGCTGACGGCCGAGCAGCTCGCTCACACGTACTTCCCGCTGGGCACGACGCCGTCGAAGGCCGAGGTCCGTGCCGAAGCGGAGGAGCGCGGCCTGACCGTCGCGCAGAAGCCCGACAGTCATGACATCTGCTTCATCCCCGACGGCGACACCCGCGGCTGGCTCGCCGACAAGGTCGGCGCCGAGGCGGGTGAGATCGTCGATAGATCGGGTGCCGTCGTCGGCACGCACGCGGGCGCCCACGCATTCACCGTGGGTCAACGGCGAGGGCTGCAGCTCGGAGTCCCGGCGTCCGACGGCAAACCGCGCTTCGTCCTGGAGGTCCGTCCCGTCGACAACCGCGTCGTCGTGGGCCCGAAGGAGGCGTTGGCCACCGCGGAGATCGGCGGCGGACGCTTCACGTGGGCGGGCCGGAGCCCGCGCGAGCGGTCCTTCGTCTGCGAGGCGCAGATCCGCGCCCATGCCGATCCCGTGCCCGCTCGGGCGGAGCTGCGGGACGACGAGATCGTGATCGTGCCGGAGACTCCGTTCGACGGTGTCGCGCCCGGGCAGACCGCGGTCATCTACGACGGCACGCGCGTGATCGGTCAGTTCACGATCGACCGGACCGTCTCGGCCGTTCCGGCCCACGCCTGATCTCCGCCGAGGCGGCACGCAGGGCCGCGCCGAGGTCGGTGCGCCGGAACCGGTAGCCGGACTCCAGCAGGACTTCGGGAGCCGCCCAGCGGCTCTTCAGGACGAGCTCGGGCTCGGTGCGAAGCAGCCACATCGCCGGTTCGAGCATCCATCGCCACGCGGGGAGCCCGATCGGCATGCCCGTGACCGACCGCAGCTCCCGCATCAGGGTGCGGTTGTCGGAGGCGAGGGGGCTCGCGACGTTCACGATGCCGGCGATGTCCTCGTGGTCGCGCACGAATCGCAGGACTCCGACGACGTCGTCGAGGTGCACCCAGCTGAACCGCTGCCGTCCGCGCGTGCGGTGCCAGGCCGCTCGGTCGCCGGTGGGACGGTCGCCGATGCCCCGATAGCGACGATGAGGGATGAGCGGGCCGTCGATCTGCGGGCCGCCCAGCCCCCAGCGGGCGAGTCGCAGCAGCATCGCCATCGCCGGGCCCGGTCCGATGACGATCGCCATGCGCAGCGCGACCCGCCGTGTGCCCGGCAGTTCGTCGGCGAAGAACGCCTCCTCCCACGCCCGGGCGACGTCGACGGAGAACCCCGCGCCGAGGATCCCGCGCTGCTCCGTGTTCGCCCGGACCGTCTCGTGGCGGTAGATCGTCGCCGTCGAGGCGTTCACCCAGAGGCGTGGGGGTCGTGAGGCACGGGACACGGCTGCCGCCAATGCCCGCGTGGTCGCGACGCGCGACCGCAGGATCTCCCCGCGGTTGCGGTCGGTGTACCGGCAGTCCACGGACTTGCCCGCGAGATTGACCACCAGGTCGGCGCCGTCGACCGCGGCGTCGACGGCATCCGCATCGGTCCACGTGGTCGCCGCGTGGCGGCCGATCCGCACGACGGTGTAACCGTCGGCCTCGAGCGCCTCGACCACCGCAGAGCCGATGAAACCCGACGATCCGGCGACGACCGCCCGGGGGAGTGTTCCGTGCATGACCACAGCGTAGTAGTTTCTGAACATGTTCAGCAATGAGGATGCCGTGCCGAGGGGTCCGTCCGAGCGTTCGGTGTATCAGCAGGCCATCGGCGGTGGCTTCGCAGTCCTCCCGCCATCACTGCGGCGCTATTTCGGAGCGATCCCGCGCGGCTGTGAGGGCGTCGGGCGTGGGGTCTACGAGCACGCGGGCTACGTCGGACCCCGCTTTCTCCGGCCCCTCATGAGGCTCTTCGCCGGTCGTGGAGTGCTGTTCCCCGACGCAGCCACGAGTGTTCCCTTCACCGTCGTCAACACGCCCGAGTCGGACGGCTCGTTGAGCGCCTGTCGCGACTTCATGTTCCCGGGCGGTCGCCAGCGCATGGTCGATGCGATGACGGCCGGCCCGGACGGGCTGATCGTCGACCGCCTCGGACACCGCGGCGGACTCGAGGTGCGACTGCGGCCCCAGGTGCGCGCGGACGGACTCCGGCTCCGCTCGGTCGCCCTCGCCCTGCATGTCGGACCGATCCGCATCCCGCTTCCCTCGGTCGCGCGGGTCACCGTCGACGAGCGCGTCGACTCCGACGACCCCTCACGGCAAGAGGTCGACGTCCGCGTCCGGGTGCGCGGGCTGGGCGAGGTCTTCCGCTACCGGGGACGGTTCGTCTACCGCATCCGCTCGGTAGGCGGAAACCCCGTCGGCGGCGTCGTGCCCCCTGCCTAGACTGACGAGGTGGCAGACGGAGAACTCCCCGAGATCACCCTCGACGCGGCGCGTGACGAGTCGCGTCGGCTCGTCGAGCGCATCACCGCGGCCCGCGACGCGTACTACGGTCGCGATGCGGAGGTCGTCGACGACGCGACCTACGACGGCTGGATGCGCCGGCTCGACGAGCTCGAACGGCTCCATCCGGAGCTCCAGTCGCAGGACTCGCCGACGCAGACCGTCGGTGCCGCGGAGTCGACCCTTTTCGCGCCTGTCACTCACGCCGAGCGGATGCTCAGCCTCGACAACGTGTTCTCCCCGCAGGAGCTGACCGACTGGTGCGTCAAGGCGGCCGGGTCGGCCGGCCGAGGCGTGCGCTGGCTCTCCGAGCTCAAGATCGACGGACTCGCGATCAGCCTGCGCTACGAGAACGGCGTCCTGACCTCGGCGGCGACGCGGGGCGACGGTCGCGTCGGCGAGGACGTCACGGTCAACGCGCTCCGCGTGTCGGGCATCCCCCCGCGGCTCGACGGCTCCGGACACCCTCCTATCGTCGAGGTCCGCGGCGAGGTGTTCATCCCGGTCGCCGAGTTCGCCGCCCTCAACGCGCTGCAGGCCGAGATGCGGGATCGGGTCGTGGCTGACGCCCGCGCCCGAGCCCGAGGCTTCGACGAGGAACGCGCGCGCATCAGCGCCGAGCGCCGTTTTCCGGCCTTCGCGAATCCTCGGAACGCGGCGAGCGGGGGCCTGCGCCAGCAGCTCGACAAGAAGACCGGGCTCGAACTCGAGGCCGCCGAGGCGCGCGTCCGCTCGCTGCGGCTCTACGTCCACGGCATCGGAGCGTGGCAGAATCCGCCGGTCTCGTCGCAGAGCGAGGTCTACGACCTGCTGCACGAGTGGGGTCTGCCGATCAGCCCTCACTCCCAGACCCACGAGAGCGTCGACGGAGTCCTGGAGTACGTCGCGCATTACGGCGAGAACCGTCACAGCGTCGAGCACGAGATCGACGGGGTCGTCGTGAAGATCGACGAGCTGGTCCTCCACGACGAGCTCGGCGCGACCAGCCGTGCGCCGCGCTGGGCGATCGCCTACAAGTACCCGCCGGAGCAGGTCAACACGAAGCTTCTCGACATCGTCGTCTCAGTGGGACGCACCGGACGTGCCACTCCCTTCGCCGTGATGGCTCCGGCACGCGTGGCGGGGAGCGTGGTGCGTCAGGCCACCCTGCACAACCAGGACGTCGTGCGAGCCAAGGGCGTTCTCATCGGCGACACGGTGGTCCTCCGCAAGGCGGGTGACGTCATCCCCGAGGTGCTGGGGCCGGTCGTCGAACTGCGCGACGGCACCGAGCGGGCATTCGTCATGCCGACGAACTGCCCCGAGTGCGGGTCGACGCTGCGTCCCGCCAAGGAGGGCGACATCGATCTTCGCTGCCCCAACGCGCGCTCCTGTCCGGCACAGGTCCGGGGGCGCGTCGAGCACGTCGGATCCCGCGGCGCGCTCGACATCGAGGCCCTGGGCGAGGTGACGGCAGCAGCCCTCACACAGCCGCTCGGGGACGACTCGCCGCCGCTCGTGACCGAGGCCGCGCTCTTCGAGCTCACCCTCGATCGTCTCGTCCCGATCGAGGTCATCGTCCGCGACTCCGAGACCGGCGAGCCGCGCGTCGACGAGAGGTCGGGCGAGCCGGTGCGGCGCGCGCCGTTCCGCCGCAACCCGTCGGCCGCTGAGAAGAAGGAGGGGCTCACGGGGCCTCAGCCCTCGGCTCAGGCGACGAAGCTGCTCGAGGAGCTCGAGAAGGCCAAGACCAAGGAGCTGTGGCGGTTCCTGGTGGCGCTGAGCATCCGCCACGTGGGCCCCGTCGCCGCTCGCGCCCTCGCGCAGTGGTTCGGCTCGATCGCTGCCATCCGCGCTGCCTCCCGAGACGAGCTCGCGGCTGTCGAAGGGGTCGGAGGCATCATCGCCGACTCGCTGATCGACTGGTTCGAGGTCGACTGGCATCGCGAGATCGTCGAGCGCTGGGCGGCCGCGGGTGCCCGTCTGGAGGTACCCGGACACCCGGGGCCCGGTGCCGCTGTCGTCGAAGGGGGAGTGCTCGAGGGCATCACCGTCGTCGCGACGGGCTCGCTCGACGGCTACACGCGTGAGGGGGCGCAGGAGGCCATCCTCGCTGCGGGCGGCAAGGCGGGCTCGTCCGTCTCGAAGAAGACCGACTTCGTCGCGGCCGGCCCCGGAGCGGGATCGAAACTGGGCAAGGCCGAGCAGCTGGGCGTGCGCATCATCGACGCCGCGCAGTTCCGTCTCCTCGTCGAGCAGGGGCCGGCTGCTCTCGACGCCTGAACCGTCGAGAGGAGCGGTCAGCCGGCGAGCAGGCGGTCGCGCACCTGCAGCCGGAGCACCTTGCCGATCATCGACTTGGGGAGCTCGTCGACGACCACGATGCGTCGCGGCACCTTGTACGCGGTCAGGATGCCGCGACAGAAGGCTCGCACATCGTCCTCGTCTATCGTCGCCCCGGGCGCCGCGACGACGGCGGCGACGACGTCCTCGCCGGAGTGCTCGCTGGGGAGCCCCACCACCGCGGCATCCGCGATCTGCGGGTGCTGCCGCAACGCGATCTCGACCTCGGTCGGAGCGACGTTGAACCCGCCGGTGATGATGAGCTCTTTGATGCGATCGACGATCCGGACGAACCCCGCATCGTCGATCGTCACGATGTCGCCGGTGCGGAACCAGCCGTCGACGAAGACCTTCTCGGTCTCCTCGGGCTTGCCGTAGTAGCCACTGAAGACCTGCGGCCCCCGTACGAGCAGCTCACCGCGTCCACCCGGCTCGACATCGCGCGTCGGTTCGTCCGGGTCGACGACGCGGCACTCGGTGCCCGGGAGCGGCAGCCCGACGGTACCGGGCACGCGGTTCTCGGCCACCGGATTGGCCATCAGCACGGGGGAGCACTCCGAGAGACCGTACCCCTCGACGAGGTACCCGCCCGTCGACGCTTCGAACGGCACGACCAGCTCGTGCGGGAGGGCCATCGCGCCCGAGATCGCGACCTGGGTCCCGGCGAGCGAGATGCCGGCCGCGTCGGCGGCCGCCAGGAGCCGCTCGGCGATCGGGGGGACAAGGGGGAGGAGAGTCGCGGGGTGCCGCTTGTGGACGGCGAGAACGAGATCGGGATCGAACTTCGGGAAGAGGACCAGCCGCGCGCCCATCGACATCGCGAAGGTCAAACAGAGGGTGAGCCCGTAGGCGTGGAACATGGGCAGCACGGCGTAGACGACGCAGCCGGCGCCCCGATCGATCGTCGGCACCCATGCCTGAGCCTGCGCGGCGTTCGCGAGGAGATTGCGATGCGTCAGCGCGGCGCCCTTCGGTGTGCCCGTCGTGCCGCTCGTGTACTGGATGAGGGCGAGGTCGCCCGTGGTGGGGCCGACATGGGTCGGCGGGAGCGGCGCGTGCCGTTCGGCCTCGGACCAGGTGCCGTGCACCCGATGCCGCGGGATCGGTGCGGTGAGAGCGTCGCGCGAGGCGCGGGCCTTCGCGACCGGCAGACGCAGCGCCGCGCGCATGTGCAACGGCATCGCCGTCGTGATGTCGACGCCGATGACCGCGCTCAGGGCGAGATCGTCCGGGAAGTCGAGGAGCACGGGGACGAGCTTGCTCCAGACGATCGCGACCTTCGCGCCGTGGTCCTCGAACTGCTTGCGCATCTCGCGCGGCGTGTAGAGCGGGTTGTGCTCGATGACCACGGCCCCGAGTCGCAGCACGGCGTAGAACGCGACGATGTGCTGCGGGCAGTTCGGCAGCACGATCGCGACCCGGTCACCGCGCCGGACACCGGCGTCGCGCAAATAGGCGGCCGCCCGATCGATGCGCTCCTGCATCTGCCGGTACGACATCGTGCGCCCGAAGAATTCGAGGGCGGGGGCGTCGGGATGCTCACGCGCCGATCTCGCGACGATGTCGACGAGCGACCCCTCGATGGGTGGGAGATCCTCCGGCACCCCGTCGGCGTAGCTGGCGATCCAGGGGCGTGGCGGGTCGTAGGTCGTCACGCTGACACCCTACGGGTCTCAGCGTCGATCCGGCCCCAACTAGAATCGACGGGTGTCTGAAATCACCCCCGATCTCGTGCGCCATCTCGGCGTGCTCGCCCGGATCCAGCTGAGCGACGAGGAGGTCGAGCGTCTCACGGGACAGCTCGACGCCATCGTCGACAACATCGCCAAGGTATCGGAGGTGGCAACGCCCGACGTGCCGGCGACGAGCCACCCGGTCGCCCTCGAGAACGTCTTCCGCGAGGACGTCCCGGGCGAGATGCTCACGCTCGACCAGGTGCTCCAGAACGCACCCGAACGCGCCGACGACCGCTTCCGCGTCACCGCGATCCTGGGGGAGGAACAGTGAGCGACCTCATCCGACTCAGCGCAGCGGAACTCGCCGCGCGCCTGGCCGACCGCAGCGTCAGCAGCGTCGAGGCGACGCAGGCGCACCTCGACCGCATCTCCGCCGTCGACGCCGACGTGCACGCGTTCCTGCACGTCTCCGACCACGCGCTCGAGGTGGCCGCGGCCATCGACGAGCGCCGTGCCGGCGGCGAGCAGCTCGGCGAGCTCGCGGGCGTGCCGCTCGCGATCAAGGACGTCCTCGTGACGACCGACATGCCCTCCACGAGCGGGTCGAAGATCCTCGAGGGATTCATGTCACCCTACGACGCCACCGTGGTGGCGCGCGCCCGCGCGGCAGGACTCGTCCCCCTGGGCAAGACGAACATGGACGAGTTCGCGATGGGGTCGTCCACCGAGCACTCGGCCTACGGTCCGACGCGCAATCCGTGGGACCTCGATCGGATCCCCGGCGGCTCCGGGGGTGGATCGGCAGCCGCTGTGGCCGCTTTCGAGGCGCCGCTCGCGCTCGGATCCGACACCGGCGGCTCGATCCGCCAGCCCGCGCACGTGACCGGCACGGTCGGTGTGAAGCCGACCTACGGCGGCGTGAGCCGGTACGGGTCGATCGCGCTCGCCTCGAGCCTCGACCAGGTCGGCCCCGTGTCGCGCACCGTGCTCGATTCCGCTCTGCTCCACGACGTCATCGGCGGCCATGACCCGCACGATTCCACCTCGCTCGCCGAGCAGTGGCCGTCGTTCGCCGCCGCCGCTCGCGACGGCGCACGCGGCGACGTGCTGCGCGGCCTCAAGGTGGGCGTCATCCGCGAGCTCGCGGACGCGGGATTCCAGCCCGGCGTGACCGCCTCGTTCCGCGCCTCGCTGGCTGCGATGGAGGCGCAGGGCGCCGAGATCGTCGACATCAGCGCGCCGCACTTCGAATACGGCGTCGCGGCCTACTACCTCATCCTGCCGGCCGAGGCCTCGAGCAACCTGGCGAAGTTCGACTCGGTCCGATTCGGCTTGCGCGTCGACGTGCCCGGGGGCACGGTCGAGGATGTCATGTCGGTCACCCGGGATGCCGGGTTCGGCGATGAGGTGAAGCGCCGCATCATCCTGGGCACCTACGCGCTGTCCGCGGGCTACTACGACGCGTATTACGGCAGCGCGCAGAAGGTGCGCACCCTCATCCAGCGCGACTTCGACGATGCCTTCGCGCAGGTCGACGTGATCGCGACGCCATCCGCTCCGACGACGGCGTTCCGCCTCGGTGAGCAGATCGACGACCCGCTGCAGATGTACCTCAACGACGTCACGACGATCCCCGTCAACCTGGCGGGTGTGCCCGGGATCTCTATCCCGTCCGGGCTGTCGGACGACGACGGTCTTCCCGTGGGCATCCAGTTCATCGCGCCCGCCCGTCAGGACGCGCAGCTCTACCGCGTGGGCGCCGCACTCGAGACGCTGCTCGTCGACTCGTGGGGCGGCCCGCTCCTCGACCGCGCACCGATCCTGGGAGGGGCACGCTGATGGCTGCCAAGGTCGCACTGATGGACTTCGACGAGGCGCTCGAGCTGTTCGAGCCGGTCCTCGGCTTCGAGGTGCACGTCGAGCTGAACACGCGGACCAAGATGTTCTCGCCCGCGGCGAACCCGGCACACCCCGACAACCACGACGCCGCCCCGAACACCCTGGTCGCACCGGTGGACATGGGCCTGCCGGGAGCGCTTCCGGTCGTCAACGCCACCGCGATCCGCTCGTCGATCAGCCTCGGGCTGGCACTCGGCTGCTCGATCGCCCCGTCGAGCCGCTTCGCGCGGAAGAACTACTTCTACCCCGACCTCGGCAAGAACTACCAGATCTCGCAGTTCGACGAGCCCATCGCGTTCGAGGGGGTGGTCGAGGTCGAACTCTCCGACGGCACGACCGTGTCCGTCGACATCGAACGGGCGCACATGGAGGAGGACGCCGGCAAGCTCACTCACATGGGTGGCGCCGCGGGCCGCATCCAGGGTGCCGAGTTCTCGCTCGTGGACTACAACCGTGCCGGTGTGCCGCTCGTCGAGATCGTGACGAAGCCGATCTTCGGCGCCGAGCACCGGGCTCCGGAGATCGCCAAGGCGTACGTCCGGACCATCCGCGACATCGTGATGGCGCTGGGCATCTCCGAGGCGCGGCTCGAGCGGGGCAACCTGCGATGCGACGCCAACGTCTCGCTGCGTCCGCGCGGTCAGGAGAAGCTCGGCACGCGCACCGAGACGAAGAACGTCAACTCGATGCGGTCGGTCGAGCGCGCTGTGCGGTACGAGATCCAGCGTCAGGCGGCGATCCTCGCCGCGGGCGGAACGATCACGCAGGAGACGCGTCACTGGCACGAGGACACCGGCACGACGTCGCCGGGGCGTCCGAAGTCGGACGCGGACGACTACCGCTACTTCCCCGAGCCGGATCTGCTCCCGGTGGCCCCGTCGCTCGAGCTGATCGGGGAGCTGCGCGCTGCGCTTCCCGAACCGCCGGCTGCCCGGCGTCGTCGTCTGCAGGGTGAATGGGGCTTCACGGATCTCGAGTTCCAGGACGTCGTCAACGGCGGTCTGCTCGCCGAGGTCGACGCGACCGTCGCGGCGGGTGCATCACCTGCTTCCGCACGCAAATGGTGGACCGGTGAGATCAGCCGAGTGGCGAACGCCCGCGGTGCCGAGCCGCAGGACCTCGTTGCGCCCGCGGACGTCGCGGCGCTGCAGCAGCTCGTCGACGCCGGCACCCTGACGGACAAGCTGGCTCGTCAGGTTCTCGAGGGCATGATCGACGGCGAGGGCTCGCCGCAGGAGATCGTCGATGCGCGCGGCCTCGCGGTCGTCTCCGACGACGGTGCCCTGATCGCGGCGATCGACGAGGCCCTCGCCGCGCAGCCCGACGTCCTCGCCAAGATCCGCGATGGCAAGGTCCAGGCCGCCGGCGCGGTGATCGGCGCGGTCATGAAGGCCATGCGCGGTCAGGCCGACGCCGCCCGCGTGCGCGAGCTCGTCCTCGAGCGCGCCGCCCAGTAGCCCCCACCCCGCCCCACCTCGCCCTGATCCGCGAGACCACACTTCCGCCCCGAGACCCTGGCTCCGCCCCAGCGTCTCGGGGCGGAACTGTCGTCTCGCGGTTCGGGGCGGGGCGGGTGGAGGAGCGGATGTCGTGGGGGCGGAGGACAATGGGGGTATGGGACGCGGCGACGGCACGGGGCGAATCGTGTCGCCGCCCGACGCGGACGACGCCGGCACGCGGATCCTCCACGTCGATATGGACGCGTTCTACGCGGCCGTCGCCGTGCTCGACGACCCGTCGTTGGCCGGCAAGCCCATCATTGTGGGAGGTGTGGAGCGTCGCGGGGTCGTCTCGAGCGCGTCGTACGAGGCCCGTCGCTTCGGGGTGCGGTCGGCGATGCCCGTCGCGCGCGCCCTGCAGCTGTGCCCGCAGGCGATCGTCGTGCCGACCACGTTCGAGCGCTACACCGAGATCTCCCGGCGGGTGATGGAGATCTTCCGCTCGATCACGCCACTCGTCGAACCGCTGTCGATCGACGAGGCGTTCCTCGACGTCGGCGGTGCGCGACGGCTCTGGGGGAGCCCGCGCGAGATCGCGCAGCTCATCCGCGAACGCGTACGGGCCGAGACCGGCCTCACCTGCAGCGTCGGTGTCGCCGCGACCAAGCACGTCGCGAAGATGGCGTCCACGATCTCGAAGCCCGACGGGCTCCTCGTCGTCGCCGAGGATCAGACGCTCCGCTTCCTCGGATCCCGACCCGTCGGGGCCATGTGGGGTGTCGGGCCCAAGGCCGTCGAGGCACTGCTGACGCGCGGCATCCGCACCGTGGCCGATGTCTGGGACACGCCGCGTTCCGTGCTCGATCGCGCCCTCGGTCCTGCCATGGGAGAGCGAGTGTGGCATCTGTCGCGCGGGCACGACACGCGCCAGGTGCAGACCGAACGCGCCGAGAAGAGCATCTCGCACGAGGAGACGTTCTCGCAGGATGTGCACGACGTCACGGTGCTCCGCTCCGAGCTGCGGCGGCTGGCCGATCGGGTCGGGGCGCGGTTGCGGGCCGGAGGGTGGGAGGCTGCCACGGTCTCCATCAAGGTGCGATTGAGCGACTTCTCCACCTATTCGCGTTCGCAGACGCTGCCCCTGGCAACCAACGTCGGGCAGCGCATCGGCTCCGCAGCGATCGAGCTGCTGTCGTCGGTCGACCTGTCGCAGCCCGTGCGGCTGATCGGCGTCCGAGCCGAGAAGCTTCGACCCGATGGCACCGGCGGTCTCACCCTCTGGGATGACGACGAGGAGTGGCGTCGTGTCGACGATGCGCTCGATGGTGCGCGGGCGCGATTCGGACGGGGAGCGGTCACGCGTGCGAGTGTCCTCGGGCCGCGGCGGGATGTCGGCGCGATGCCCACGAATCCCCGACCGGATCACGAGCACTGACGCCTGTACCGCTGCCCTGCGGGAAGGTACGGTAAGACCATGCCCAACCTCGCACTCGAACTCGGCAAGCAGACCGCGAACATCGGCGTCGGCAGCGTCTACGGCGAACAGCAGGACGTCGGGGGCATCACGCTCATCCCGGTCGCGCTGACGTGGACCGGATTCGGCGGCGGTGAGGACTCGGACGGCAACTCCGGCGGCGGCGGGGGAGGATACGCGATCCCCGTGGGCGCCTACGTCCGCACGGGCGACGACCTGCGTTTCGAGCCGAACCTCGTCTCGCTGGTGGCTGTCGGCATTCCCTTCGTCTGGGTCGTGGGTCGCGCCCTCAGCCGTGTCATCCGAGCCCTCAAGAAGTAGGGAACGGGAGCAGGTCCCGCTCGCAGAAGCCGTCGCCCTCGTCCTCGACGCGGCCTCCGACGGAGACCTGATCATCGTGGATGGCCGGAGCGGCGCGGGCAAATCGACGCTGGCCCGTGAGCTCGCCCGACGGTGGCCTCACGCGGGACACGCGCACGTGATCGCCCTCGATGACCTCTATCCCGGGTGGGATGGACTCGCCGCCGGCGCGATGTACGCGGTTGCTCGGGTGCTGACGCCCCATGCGGCCGGCAGACCCGCCCGCTGGCAGCGCTGGGACTGGGCGACGGACCGCTACGACGGCGACTGCGAGCTCGACGCGGGCAGCGGCATCGTGCTCGAGGGCAGCGGCGCGCTCACGCCGGAGGCAGCAGGGTTCGCCGCCGTCCGGGTCTGGCTCGATGCCCCGGCAGACGTCCGTCGTGAGCGCGCCCTCGCGCGGGACGGCGATGGCTACCGCCCGCACTGGGAGCGATGGGCGGCCCAGGAGGAGCAGCACATCCGCCGCAACGACCCCCAGCGGCTCGCGACGCACCTCCTCGAGCTGGCCTGACGTCAGGCGTCGAGAGCCTGCAGCAGCATCTCCTGACGGTACCCGAGCCACTCGTACACGTCGAAGCGCGGGTCGCCGACCGGCATGATGCTCTCATCGGTGATGCCGATGCGCTCGGCGAGCACGAGCCGCAGGCCCGCGAGCGTCCGGAGCCAGGCGAGCTGGTGCGCCTCGTCGAGGTTCATGGTGCGCACCGTGGCCCTCGCGGCAGCATCTTCCGCGTCGTCTGCGCTGAGCATCGCGAGGACGAGCTCGGCATCCCGCGCGCGCGTCGTCGACACATCCGCTGCGGTGAGATCGCGGAACTCCGCCGAGGCTTCGGGCGCGTCCGGATATGCATCAGGGGAGAGACGCCGGGCGGCGGGGTCGTGCGGATCCGTCGGCGCCGTGACGAATGCGAGGTACTGCTCGACGAGCTCGCGCAGGTAGTCGACCTCGCCGACGGGCAGTGCGAACGGCACGCTGCGCGTCATTCGCCCGACCGCCGCACCGTCGCCCAGAGCCCGTACTCGTGCAGGGCCCGCGCGTGCGCCTCCATCGCCTCGCGAGGGCCCTCCGCGACGATCGCGTGGCCGTCGTGATGGACGCCCAGCATGAGCTGCGTGGCGCGTTCGCGCGAATACCCGAAGTAGGTGCGGAAGACGTGGACGACGTACGACATGAGGTTCACGGGGTCGTTCCACACGACGGTCTGCCACGGCTCGATGCGCGCTGCGCGCAGATCGATGTCGGGATCGAGATCGAGGTCGGTGCCGACATCGGGGAGAGCCGTGCTCATCACGCCCATCCGAGCTCGTGGAGGCGTGTGTCGTCGATTCCGTAGAAATGAGCGATCTCGTGGACGAGCGTCGTGTGGATCTCGTCGCGCAGGGCGTCGACGTCCTCGCACGCATGCAGGTGCGGCTCGCGGTACACGACGATGCGGTCGGGCAGCTCTCCTTGGCCGTACCGATCGCGCTCGGTGAGAGCGAGACCGTCGTACAGCCCGAGGAGGTCGAGGCTGCCGTCCTCGGGTCGGTCTTCGACGACGAAGATCACATTGTCGAGCCCGTCGACCATGTCGTCGGGCAACCGATCGAGCTCGTCGGTCACGAGGAGCTCGAACTCCGTGACGTCCATCTCGATCATGCGCACTCCCGAAGCGGGATGTTCTCTGGGGTGGCTAACGGGACTTGAACCCGCGACCCCCGCGACCACAACGCGGTGCTCTACCAACTGAGCTATAGCCACCATGTCTCCCGGTGAAACCGGGCAACCAGACGATTGTATTACACGGATGACGTGTACGACGACACGGCCGCCTCTGCTGCGGCGCGCGCTTCGTCGCTCGTGGGGCCGGGTCCGGGCACGAACACCGCGGAACGGTAGTACGCCAGCTCACGGATCGACTCGCGGATGTCGGCGAGCGCGCGGTGCCCGCCGTCCTTGGCGGGCGCCTGGAAGTAGGCTCGCGGGAACCACCGACGCGAGAGCTCCTTGATGCTCGAGACGTCGACGTTCCGGTAGTGCAGCCACGAGTCGACCCGTGGCATGTACTTGGCGAGGAACATGCGGTCGGTGCCGATGGTGTTGCCCGCGAGCGCCGCCTTGCCCTCGGGCACGAAGCGTCGGATGTACTCGAGCACCGCGGATTCGGCCTCGTCGAGGCTCACGCCCCCGTCGAGCTCGGTGAGGAGCCCGGATGTCTCGTGCATCCTGGTGACGAAGTCGCCCATGTTGGCGCGCGCCGCATCGCTCGGACGAATGACGAGCTGGAAGCCCGGGTCGAGCGGACAAAGCTCGTAGTCGGTGACGACGACGGCGACCTCGACGAGCTCGTCGACGCTGAGATCCAGCCCCGTCATCTCGCAGTCGATCCATACGAGACGATCGTTCTCGGCAGTTCCCACCATGCCGCCCATCCTAATGACCGGGCGCGACACCCGGGCCCGGTAGCCTGGTGGCAACGCCTCGCGTCGCGGGGCGGGCCTCCGTAGCTCAGTGGATAGAGCAGCGGCCTTCTAATCCGTTGGTCACAGGTTCGAATCCTGTCGGGGGCACGATCATCCACCGGCCCCGAAGCCGGATCGCGCGCACCCCTGGTCCCGCGCCTGTGGCGGGCGTAGCCTGCCGGTGTCGGAAGGGGTTCGATGATGAACGCACAGACACGATCGACGGCACTCTGGGTCGCCTACGGTTCCGGGGGAGTCGTCGGGATGATCCGCCACCGTGGCGACGAGTACATCGTGACGATGGCCGGCGCCGATGCCGAGCTCGGCACGTATCCCGCGATGGATGTGGCGAAGAGCGCCCTCCACGCACATCTCGCGCCCGGCGCGGACTGGCCTACGTTCCGGCAGCACTGACGGCGGGTGCGGAGCGGTCCCGCTCGCCGCCGGGACTGCGGCCGCGCTGGCGGCGGTCGAAGAGCGGCAGGCTCACGTGCACGACCGGTCCGATGAGGACGGCGAAGAGCACCGTGCCCCAGCCCACCGTCCCGCCCAGAAGCCAGCCGGTGACGAGTACCGTCGCCTCGACGCCCAGCCGACCGGCCCAGATCGGCCACCCCCACCGCTGATGCAGTCCCGTCATGAGGCCGTCGCGTGGGCCCGGGCCGAGTCGTGCGCCGATGTAGATGCCCGACGCGAGCCCGACGAGCAACGTGCCGGCGAGGAACATGAGGAACCTCGCGACCCCGGGCTCCGGCGTCGCGAGGAGCGGGAGGGTCAGCTGTATGGCGGTGCCCACGACGAGGATGTTCGCCACGGTACCGATCCCGGGCCGCTGGCGGAGGGGGATCCACAGCAGCAGGACCAGGAAGCCCGTGATGTTGACAACCCATCCGATGCCGAGCCCGGTGAGCTTGCCGGCTCCCTCGGAGAAGACCGTCCACGGATCGAGCCCGATGCCGGCGTCGATCATCACGGCGCACCCGGCACCGAAGAGGACGAGTCCGACGAGGAGCTGGGCGATGCGCAGGGTCACGGCTCCATTGGATCGCGATATTGGCTTCTGTGAAAGATGCCAATCCCATTACGGTGGCCGTATGCACTCCCGGATCTCAGCCCGCTCCCTCGAGACAGCGCTCGGCGGATGGCGAACGCGTGAGCCCGCTTACGAGGCCCTGGCCGACGGCATCCGGCTTCTCTGCCTCGACAATCGCATCGCCGCCCGCACGCTCCTACCTGCCGAACGCCTCTTGGCGCAGACGCTCGCCGTGAGCCGGACGACGGTGGCGAGCGCGTACGCGAGCCTGCGGGCGAGCGGACACATCGAGAGCGTCCGTGGCTCGGGGAGCGTCACGACGGCACAGCCGCTGCGCGGTGGCGGCACCGTCTTCGCAGAACCCGGGTCGATCGACCTGCAGCAGGCGAGTCCGAGCGCCTGGCCCGGGCTCGCCGGCGTGTTCACCGAGACGGCCGCGGAGGCGGCGACCCTGGTCTCCCGCACCGGCTACGACACCCTCGGCTCGCGTCGGCTGCGCGAGGTCATCGCGCAGCGCTACGAGGCGCGGGGCATCCCCACCTCCGCCGAGGAGGTGCTCGTCACGGCGGGCGCCCAGAGCGCGATTCATCTGATCGCCGAGGTGCTCGTCGCTCGCGGCGACCGGGTTCTCGCCGAGACGCCCACCTACCCCCACGCCGCGGAG
Organism: Microbacterium sp. cf332; assembly: GCF_900102175.1. Classification (GTDB taxonomy): domain Bacteria; phylum Actinomycetota; class Actinomycetes; order Actinomycetales; family Microbacteriaceae; genus Microbacterium. Next base: position 383,820 of record NZ_FNKN01000001.1, on the reverse strand, counting down.
GCGTTGCGGGCGGCCGGAGCCCGTCTCGTCGCCGTGCCGGTCACAACCGCGGACGGGTGGGACCTCGATCGCCTCCGCGAGGCGTCGCAGCGCACGCGGCCCACCCTCGCTTATCTCATGCCCACCTTCCAGAACCCGACCGGTCGCTCGATGACCGATCGCGAGCAGGACGCGTTCCGCGACGCAGCGCGACGGGGCTGCACGCTGGTCGTCGACGAGACGACCGCGGAACTGCATTTCGAGCGGCCTGCGCCGGTTGCATTCGCCCCCGACGAGGTGATCCGGCTCGGTTCCCTCGGAAAGACCGTCTGGGGCGGTCTCCGCGTCGGCTGGATCCGTGCCCGCCCGGATGTCATCCGACGCCTGCACGCGGCCCGTCCGGCCCGCGATCTGGGCACCCCGGAGTTCGAGCAGGCGGTCGCATCGCGTCTCGTCGAGCGGATGTCCGAGATCCTGCCCCAGCGGGCCGAGCTGCTCTCGGCGGGGTACAGGGCGGCGCGCGCCGCCCTGCAGCACCGTCTGCCCGAGTGGGAGGTGCCCGAGGTCTCGGGCGGCGTGGCCCTGTGGGTCGGGCTTCCCGCCCCACTGAGTGCACCGCTCGTGCTCGGTGCCCGCGCTGAGGCCGTCTACCTCAGCGCGGGGCCCCGGTTCGCCGTCGATGGCGGGCACGAGAACCGGCTGCGCGTGCCGTTCACGGCGCCTCCGGCCGAGATCGGGCGCGCCGTCGACGTGCTCGCGGGCGTGTGGGAGCGGGTGCGTGCCGGAGTGCCGACCGCCGGTCCCGCCCCGGTCGACGTGCTGGTGTGACGACGACGGCCTCAGCGCGACAGGCGCAGCGTCTCGGCTGCCTCGGCGAGGCTCCAGAACTCGCCGATGCCTCGGAACGAGCGCGACGCCAGGTGGTATCGGAGGGCGCGGAAGCGGGCACCGGTCGGCGCACCGGCCCGTTCGATCAGCCCGCGAACGCGGCCGTCCGCCTCGACGACACGCCACCGGTCGACGCCGAGCGGAATCAGCGTCGCGGTGCGGTGGAGCTGTTGTGTCGACATGAGGACCCCCTTCTCGCCTCCGAGGTTAGAGAGCACCTCCGACATCGGCGGGAACACCCGGCGTCGAGGGATGGTTGGCTAGGGGGAGACCTCGCGCAAGCGGGAGAACGGAGCTTTCCATGACCACCACCTTCATCCTCGCCGGCGGCTGCTTCTGGTGCCTGGATGCCGCCTACCGTGCGCTGAACGGCGTCACCGAGGTCGTGTCCGGCTACATCGGCGGCGACGTGCCGAACCCGAGCTACGAGGCCGTGTGCACGGGGACGACCGGCCACGCCGAGGCCGTCGCCGTGACCTTCGATCCCGAGGTCATCCCCGCCGACGTCATCCTCGACGCCTTCTTCACGATGCACGACCCGCGCCAGCTGAACCGACAGGGTGCGGACGTCGGCACCCAGTACCGCTCCGCGATGTTCCCGCTCGACGACGCACAGGTCGAGCTGTTCACCACGGCACGCGATCGCGCCGACGATCTCTGGGGCGGCGGCGTCGTGACCACCATGGAACGCGCTGGGACCTTCTACCCCGCCGAGGACTACCACCAGGACTTCTTCGCCAAGAACCCGGGTCAGGGCTACTGCCTGGCGGTGGCCGTGCCCAAGGTCAACAAGGTGCGTGCTCGCTTCGCGGAGTACGCCCGCGGCTGACCTGTTCTCCCCACGCGCTCCCGGGGGCGGTTCTGCACAGATGTGCGGGACCGCCCCCGTCTTCGTGACGCGCGGCGTGAAGCTGATTGCGCTCCGGCACCCGACGGGCACTCGGGTGCCGGAGCGTCCCATCGCACGCGTCCTTCCAGGAGTCGACATGTCAGATCGCATCACCGTCATCGGCAACATCGCCACCGAGCCAGAGCAGCGCCGGACCGGCAACGGGGTCCCCGCCACCGCGTTCCGCCTCGCGAGCACGCAGCGCTACCGCGACGCCTCCTCGGGCGAGTGGGTCGACGGTGCGACCAACTGGTACCGCGTGAGCGTCTTCCGCTCACTCGGCGAGCACGCGTTCGCTTCGCTGCGGAAGGGGCAGCGGGTCATCGTCGAGGGGCGTCTGCGTCTGCGCGAGTGGGAGGCCAACGGCAAGCGCGGCACGGAGGTCGAGATCGATGCCGACGCGATCGGTCCCGAGCTGAAGTGGGGCACGGCGGTCTTCCAGCGGGCGCCACGAGTCGATGGTGGGGCTCCGGCATCGGGGCCGGCAGCGACGACGCACCCGAACGCGACGACGTCCGGGGAGTGGTCCGTCGCGTCGGATAGCGCGGATCATCCGGGCGCGGGGGCGGAGTGGGCCGTTGCGCCGCTCGCGGACGCCGCGTCCGCCGACCGGACTCCGTTCTGACCTCCGGGCCGCCACACGGGCACGGCCCCTAGAATCTCGCCGTGGGCCCGCTTCGCACTTTTCTCCGCCCGGCCGTCGTCACCGCCGCCGCGGTGCTCGTGCTCGCCGTCGTCGGCTGCACGCCCGAGCCACCCGCGTCGCCGGGAGCCTCGCCGGACGTGACCGCTGCGGATGCCGGGGCGACGGCGGATGCGGAGGATGCGCCGTCGGTGCTCATGCTGGAAGGCAGCGCGCACGACAATCTGCCGTTCTTCTCTGCGGTCGTCGACCGGGTGGCGGCATCGGCGGACGGCGTGGCTGGCCGCGCCTACGTCGATGCCCTCGTCGCCGCGGGCTTCGAGAAGGGCGCGATGCAGGTCACTGCCGACCGGACGTCGGTCGACGACCCGGTCGACAGCCTGCAGTTCTCCGTGCTCTGGGCGGGGGAGTGCCTGGTCGGTCAGGTCGGCCCCTCCACGCCGGCCCCCACCGCGATGGTGCTTCCCGAGTTGCCCAGCGGCGGCTGCCTCCTGGGGTCGACCCGCCCCATAGATTGGTGAACCGGCGTCGCTCACGGGCTGAACGGCCAGCGACCGGCGACTAGACTCGATTCGTTATGGCCGAATACATCTACTCCATGGTCCGTGCCCGCAAGGCAGTCGGCGAGAAGCTGATCCTCGACGACGTCACGATGGCATTCCTCCCCGGTGCCAAGATCGGCATGGTCGGCCCGAACGGCGCCGGTAAGTCGACGATCCTGAAGATCATGGCGGGCCTCGACCAGCCCTCGAACGGCGAGGCGAAGCTCTCGCCGGGCTTCACCGTGGGGATCCTGATGCAGGAGCCCGAGCTCGACGACACCAAGACGGTACTCGAAAACATCGAGGCGGGTGTCGCCATCAAGGCGAAGCTCGACCGGTTCAACGAGATCTCCGCCCTCATGGCCGATCCCGACGCCGACTTCGACGCGCTGCTCGCCGAGATGGGCACGCTCCAGGAGGAGATCGACGCCGCGGACGGCTGGGACCTCGACTCGCAGCTGCACCAGGCGATGGAGGCGCTCCGCACGCCGCCGGCGGACGCGTCGGTGGCTCCCCTCTCGGGTGGTGAGCGTCGCCGTGTCGCGCTCGCCCGCCTTCTGCTCCAGAAGCCCGATCTCCTGCTGCTCGACGAGCCCACGAACCACCTCGATGCCGAGAGCGTCCTCTGGCTCGAGCAGCACCTGCAGGCCTACAAGGGCGCCGTCATCGCGATCACCCACGACCGGTACTTCCTCGACAACGTCGCGGAATGGATCGCGGAGGTCGACCGTGGACGACTGCTCAGCTACGAGGGCAACTACTCGACCTACCTCGAGAAGAAGGGCGAGCGCCTCGACATCCAGGGCAAGAAGGATGCGAAGCTCGCCAAGCGCCTGAAGGAGGAGCTCGAATGGGTGCGTAGCTCGGCGAAGGGGCGTCAGACCAAGTCGAAGGCGCGCCTCGCCCGCTACGAGGAGATGGCAGCCGAGGCCGAGCGCACGCGCAAGCTCGACTTCGAGGAGATCCAGATCCCCGCCGGTCCGCGCCTCGGCAGCGTCGTCATCGACGCGAAGAAGCTGCACAAGGCGTTCGGCGACCGCGTGCTGATCGACGGGCTGAGCTTCAACCTCCCGCCGAACGGCATCGTGGGCGTCATCGGCCCCAATGGTGTCGGCAAGACGACGCTCTTCAAGACGATCGTCGGGCTCGAACCCCTCGACGCCGGCGACCTGAAGATCGGCGAGACCGTGAAGATCAGCTACGTCGACCAGTCCCGCGGCAACATCGACCCCGAGAAGACGCTCTGGGAGGTCGTCTCGGACGGGCTCGACATCATCACGGTCGGGAAGACGGAGATCCCCTCGCGCGCCTATGTGTCGAAGTTCGGCTTCAAGGGACCCGACCAGCAGAAGAAGGCGGGCGTGCTCTCCGGTGGTGAGCGCAACCGACTGAACCTGGCCCTGACGCTGAAGGAGGGCGGCAACCTGCTGCTCCTCGACGAGCCGACCAACGACCTGGATGTCGAGACGTTGAGCTCGCTCGAGAACGCCCTGCTCGAGTTCCCCGGCTGCGCCGTGGTCATCACCCACGACCGGTGGTTCCTCGACCGCATCGCGACCCACATCCTGGCCTACGAGGGCACAGCGGAGAACCCGTCGCAGTGGTACTGGTTCGAGGGCAACTTCGAGGCCTACGAGGCGAACAAGATCGAGCGGCTCGGGGCGGATGCCGCCAACCCGGCCAAATCGACCTACCGCAAGCTGACGCGTGACTGAGAGCACGTCATCGACGGCGGTGGCCTCGGTGGTGCAGACCGCCGGGGCCACCCGCGTCCACATCCCCATCCACCTGCGATGGGGCGACCTCGACGCGCTCGGGCACGTCAACAACACGTCGATGCTCAAGTTGCTCGAAGAGGCGCGGCTGCGCGCCTTCTGGAAGCCGGAGGCGGGACTGTCGGGCCCGCCGACCGCCATCCTCGATGCGCTCAGCCTGTCGGCGGAGACGATGACCCTCGTCGCCCGCCAGGAGATCGAGTACCTGGCACCCGTGCCCTACGGGCAGCGTCCGCTCGATGTGCAGCTCTGGATCGGGCGGGTCGGCGGCTCGAGCATCGACGTCTGCTACGAGGTCTTCAGCCCCCGCGGCGATGACGAGCAGATCTGCTACGCACGGTCTACCGCCGTCGTCGTCATGGTCTCGACCGAGACGGGACGTCCGGTTCGGCTGACCGAGCGGATGCGCGCGGCGTGGTCGCCGATCGTGGGCGACCCGATCGTGTACGCGCACCGACGCTGAGAGCGCCCGCCCGTCGTCATCCCGCGGTCGTCGACGGGACCCGCACCATGATCTCCTGCGCCACGCTCGCGACCAGCGCACCCGACCGGTCGTAGATCCGTCCCGTCGACAGACCGCGCCCGCCGCGGGCGCTGGGCGACTCCTGCACGTACAGGAGCCATTCGTCGACGCGCGCGAAGCGGTGCCACCACATCGCGTGGTCGAGGCTCGCCACCTTCAGCCCGGGCGTGGCCCATGCCAGCCCGTGCGCGCGCAGAACCGGCTCCTGGATCGTCAGGTCGCTGAGGAAGGCGAGCGCGGCCCGGTGGACCGCGGGGTCGTCGGGGAGCGTCGAACGCGTGCGCGTCCAGACCGCTTGGCGCGGCGTGGCGTCGGCATCCGGTTCGAGGTAGATCGGCGCGGTAACGTGCCGGAGCTCGATCGGGCTCGCCGAGAAGATCCGGCGGCTCGTCGGGTGCATCCCGCTGAGCTGGTCCTCGAGCGACGGCAGCTCCTCGGGCTGGGGGATGCCGTCGGGCATCGGCTCGCCGTGCTCGACGCCGGGGTCCTCGTCCTCGAATGACGCGATCATCGAGAAGATCGGCAGCCCGTTCTGGAAGGCCTGCGTCCGACGCGTCGAGAAGGAGCGTCCATCGTGGATGCGGTCGACCGAGAAGGTGATCGGGCGAGACGAGTCGCCCGGACGCAGGAAGTACCCGTGCATGGAGTGCGGCACGCGCTCCTCGGGGACCGTCCGCAGCGCGGCCACTGTGGCCTGCGCGAGAACCTGCCCGCCGAACACACGGCCCTGCGGCATCACCTGCGACCGACCCGTGAAGATGTCTTCGGTCGTGCGTGCCTCGCCCGAGGAGAGGTCGAGCACGTCGAGCATGGCGGCGACGGGGTCGGACGATCCCACGGGGCGGTCGGACGCGCGCTCTCCGGATTGTTCGGTCATCGATCGGTAGTCTAGGACGGATGTCCGAGCGCCTCATATTCCCCCAGTCCGAGGTCGCGCGAGACGTTCTGACGTTCGCAGGTCGCGCCGCCCGACACGGCGACGGCATCGTCCGGCTGCAGGCCGGCAGCGGCGTGCTCGCGATGACGTGCGCGCCGCTCGCGCCCCGTTCGCTGACGGATGCGACGCCGTTCGTCCTGGCTCTCCGCACGGCTCGGATCGACCCGGAGATCGAGTGCGATCTCACCGTCGACGCCGCCGCGCTCGCCCCCGACGCCGACCCGTTCGCGGTGCGACTGCCCGACAGCGGCGTGACCGCCTCCTGGGCGGGCGTGTCACCGCCGCGCACCGGGTGGCGCGAGGGCGGGGCGCTGGATTCCGCCCGTGTCTCGCTGCGGGCGCAGTGGGGGATCGCGGCCGTCGCACGCCAACTGCCCGCCGCCGCCGGCGACGACGTGGTGCACCTCGTCCGCTCCTCGGTGTGGGGTGCTCCCGACGACGAGCTCGGCGGTCTCCCCCTCGGTGTCGCGTTCGCGGCGGTGGGGCTCGGCTTCATCGCCGGGGAGGAGCGTCCGCCGATCCGCCGCACCGACGTCTGGACCCGGATCACGTTCGCGCGCGGCCATGTGCTGACGCGGGGCCCGGTGGCGATGGGGCTCACGCCGGTCAGGCGGACGGGTGCGCCGGGCTGATCAGGCCTGTGGTGATCGCAGAGGCGGATCGTTCGGCGTGACGATCCCGGGTCCTCGGCCCCCGGCGGGCTCGAACGTGTTGACCATCGCATACGCGGCGCGTTCGAGATAGTCCCACAGGGTGGCTTCGTGCAGGGGTGGGAGAGCCAGCTCGTCCAGCGCGGTCCGCATGTGACGGAGCCACCGGTCCCGAGCATCGGGATCGACGTGGAAGGGACGGTGCCTCATCCGCAACCGCGGGTGGCCACGCTGCTCGCCGTATGTCGTGGGGCCGCCCCAGTACTGCTCGAGGAACATCGTCAGTCGCTCGGCTGCGGGTCCGAGGTCGGCCTCGGGGTACATCGGACGCAGCACGTCGTCGGCGGCGACGCCGCGATAGAACGCGTCGACGAGCCGGGCGAAGGTGTCGTGGCCCCCGATCTCGTCGTAGAAGCTCCGCTGCTCGCTCACGGCCTGCCCTTCTCATCATCCGATGCCTCGGGCGACCCTGTGGCGTCGCCGTCGGCCTGCGGTACGTCCGTCGCCCGACCCCGGTTGCGCTTCGGACGCCACTGCGGCCGCATCTTCAGCGTGGGCGACGCGATCGGCTGCGGCTTGGTCTGAGGCGGGTTCGCACCGCGGATGCTCTGGGCACCGTCGAACCCGGTCAACACGATCGAGCCGAGCTGCGGGAGCGACACGCCGAGGGCGTCGATCGCCTGCTTCAACCGCATACGCAGTGCTCGCGCGACGTCGTCCTTGGCGTTGGGCCGGGTCTTGATCACCAGCCGCATCACGAGGGTGTCGTCGTTGATCGATTCGAGTCCCCAGATCTCGGGCTGCTCGATGATCCGGGTGCGCCACTTCGGCTCGCGCGCCAGTCCTTCGGCGGTGTCGAGCATGGCCTGCTCGACCGTCTCGACATCGGCGTCGACGGGAACCGCCACGTCGATGATCACGCGGGCCCACCCCTGGGACATGTTGCCGATGCGGGTGATCTCGCCGTTGCGGACGAACCAGAGGGTGCCGTTGACGTCGCGGACATGCGTCACGCGCACGCTGACGTACTCCACCATCCCCGTCGCGAGACCCAAATCGACCACGTCGCCGATGCCGATCTGATCCTCCGCGACGAGGAAGATGCCGTTGAGGACGTCTTTCACGATGTTCTGCGCACCGAAGCCGAGGCCGGCGCCGATGGCCGCGGAGAGCAGCGTGAACGATCCGAGGATGTTCGGGCTGAGCACCCCCACGATCATGAGGACGGCGATGATGACGATCGTCACGTTCACGATGTTGGTGAGGATGGAGCCGAGAGTCCGGGTGCGCTGCACGATGCGCACCTGAGCGAGCGGAGACATGTCGATCGCCCGCGTGTCCTCGGCCTCGGCACGCGTCTTCGCCCCGCGCACGACTCGATCGACGATGCGTCCGATGAGGCGGCGCATGAGCCAGGACAGCACGAGGGCTCCGAGGACGATGCCGACGACGGCCGCGATGTTCCACCCGGCCTCGGTCAGAAACGTCCAGAACTCGTCGCTGGCGAAGTCCCAGGCGAACGGCGCGGGATCGGTCTCGGTTTCGGCGGCGGGGATCATCGATCCGATCCTAACGACGATGCCTCGGACGTCCCCGAGAAGGCCCTCAGGCGTCGAGGCCCGTTTCGGCGAGGCCGTGCGCGATCAGCACGGCGTGCACCCGATCTCGGGCGGGCAGCTTCGTGAGGATGCGGCCGACATGCGTCTTCACGGTCGACTCGCTCAGGAACAGCTCGGAAGCGATCTCGAGGTTCGTGAGTCCGCGCGCCATCGCCGCGAGCACGTCGGCCTCGCGCGCCGTCAGCACCGACGGCGTCGACGGTTCCGGTGCCGGCAGCCCTGATGCGGTGACGAGCTCGATCATCCGCCGGGTCACGCGCGGCGCGAGAGTGGCCTCTCCCGCGGCGACGGCGCGGACGGCGGCGACGAGCTCGTCGCGGCGCGCATCCTTGAGCAGGAAGCCGCCGGCGCCTGCACGGAGCGCGCCGAACGCGTACTCGTCGAGATCGAAAGTCGTGAGCACGAGCACGGCGACAGCGGGGTGCTGCGCACGGATGCGCGCGGTCGCCTCGATCCCGTCGACGCCCGGCATCCGGACGTCCATCAGCACGACGTCGGGCGTCGACTCGGCCACCGCCTCGAGGGCGGCGGCGCCGTCGGCGGCTTCGGCCACCACCTCGATGCCCTCGGCCGCGTCGAGCACCATGCGGAACCCCAATCGGATGAGGCTCTGGTCGTCGACGATCACGACGCGGATCGCGGGCGCGGCGTCAGCGCTCATGGTTCTCCTGTTCGCGGGGGAGGTAGGCGTGGACGCGCCAGCCGCGCCCGAGCCCGGGCCCGGGCCCGGCGGTGACCGCGCCGCCGGCGAGGCCGACACGCTCCCGCAGGCCGCGGATGCCGTATCCGCCGTTGTCGGCGGGCGCCGTGAGAAGCTGATCGCCGTCGTCGACGACCTCGACCTCGACACCCTCCGGGCGGTGAGCGATGCGCACGTCGATCCGCGTGGCACCGCGGGCATGGCGCATGGCGTTGGTGACGCCCTCTTGGACGATGCGCGAGATGGCCAGCTGCACGGTGCCCGGGAGCTCCGCGCGGTCGCCGGAGACCGTCAGGGTCGCGTCGAAGCCCGCCGCGCGCGCCGAGCTCACGGTCTCGGCGGTGGTGTCGCGGGCGAGGGGGACGAGCGGCGCGGCGCCGCCGTCGCGGAGGACGCCGAGGGTAGCGCGCATGTCGCGCAGGGCCTCGCGGCCCGTGGTCGCGATAGCCGTCGCCCCGGGACGCGCCCGGTCGATGTCGCTTGATGCGGCCACGCCCTCGGCGAGGGCGACCATGACGGTGAGCGAGTGGGCGACGATGTCGTGGAGCTCGCGCGCGATGCGATCGCGCTCGGCGGCGGAGGCGAGCCGCGCCTGCTGGTCGCGTTCGACGACGAGCTGACGGGAACGATCGATCAGAGCGGCGACGTACCGTTGCCGGTTGCCGATGTTCGTGCCGATGAGCGCGCCGATGAGGGCTGTCAGGATCTCGCCGACGAGGGCGTTCCACGCGATGGTGGGAGCGATCCACCCGGTGAGCCCGAGGGTGGCGGCGGCGGTGCCGATGACGCCGAGGGCGATCGCGACTCCCATGAGGCACGCGCGGGTGCTGCGATGGACGGCGAGGGTGTAGGCGGCGATCCCGAGGATCGGCCCGCCGGTAGCGACGGGCGCGAGAAGGTAGGCGAGCGCGACGAGCGCCGCGATGACGAACACGGCGGTCGGGAAGCGCCGGCGCAGGAGCAGCGACGCGCAGCCGAGGACGATGACGACCATGACGACGGGGGCGGTGATGGGCCAATGCGCCCCGATGCCGATCGCGTCGTCCATGCGGTCTGTGAAGCTCGTCGCCGGCACGAGCGAGAGCAGCAGGCATACGAGCGCCGTGAGGATGTCGGCGAAGACCGGATGCCGGCCCCAGAAGCGCCGGAGCACCCCCGGCGCACGCGGAAGCCGCAGGTCATCGTCGCTGGACGACGAGCCGCGGCTTCCGGGGGACACTCCTCGTACCCTACGCGTCGCGCGTGCGCAGGATGGCCCATCCCGCGAGCAGGGTCGCTGCGGGCCAGGCGAGGAGGGTCAGCACCGAGCCGGCGATGTCGTCGGCGCCCGGGACCGTGAGACTCTGCGCGGCGGATGCGGGGAGGTACTGGGTCAGGTCGACGATCCACGCCCATGCCTCGCCACCGAACGTGAAGAGGCTGAGCACGATGGGCAGCACGAAGAGGATGCCGACAGTGGCGGCGATCGCGCCGGCGCCGTTGCGGATGATGAAGCCCCACCCGAGTCCCAGCAGCGCGAAGGTCGCCATGGCGAGCACGCCGAAGGCGAGCGGGACGAGTGACGACTCGGCATCGGACCAGTCGATCGCGCTCTCGCCGAAGACCGGGGTCGTCACGACCACGGCAGCGAGCGAGGTGACGACCGTGGTCACGCCGAGGAGCACGCCCACGACGAGGGCCTTGGCGGCGAGGACGGCGCCTCGCCGCGGCTCCGCCGTGAGGGTCGAGCGGATCATGCCGGTCGAGTACTCGCCGGTGATGGCCATGGCGCCGAGGATGCCCGATACGAGCATCGTGAACTGCATGGGCGCCGTGACGGCGACCACGGGGGAGAAGTCGCCCGGGAAGTCGCGCGAGGCCCACGCCATGAGCAACGAGATCCCGATCGCGAGCGCGGCCGTGACGCCGAGCGACCACCAGGTCGAGCGGAGGGTCAGGAGCTTGATCGCCTCGCTCCGGACGACGCGCCCGAAGGACAGTCGCACGTTCGGCTGCGCGGCTCGGACGGGTGCCGGAGTCTGCACGGTGGTGGTGCTCATCGCACGGCCCCCTTCGTCTGGTATTCGACCGAGCCCTCGGTCAGTGCGAGATAGGCGTCCTCGAGCGAGCCCGCTCTCGGCGTGAGCTCGTGGAGCGGGATGCCGTGGGCGGCGGCGGCGTCGCCGATCGCGGCGGCGCTCAGACCGGCGACCTGCAGCAGTCCCGGCTCGCCGCTCGTGACCGCGACATCCGGTCCTGCGATGAGACGGGTCAGGTCGTCGGCACGCGGGGTGCGGACGACGACGGTGTTGCTGGTCCACGAACGCACGAGCTCGTCGATGCCGGCATCCGCGAGGACGCGGCCCTTGCCGAGCACGATGACGTGATCGGCGGTCAGCGCCATCTCGCTCATCAGGTGGCTCGACAGCAGAACGGTCCGGCCCTGTGCGGCCTGCCCGCGCACGAACTGGCGCACCCAGCGCACACCCTCCGGGTCCAGGCCGTTCACCGGCTCGTCGAGGATGAGGGTCTGCGGGTCGCCGAGGAGGGCGGCGGCGATCCCCAGGCGCTGTCCCATGCCCAGGGAGAACTTGCCGGCGCGCTTGCCGGCCACCGAGCCGAGACCGGTGATCTCGATCACCTCGTCGACACGGGAACGAGGGATGCCGTGGGTCGCCGCCATCGCCCGCAGGTGGTTGCGGGCGCTGCGTCCCGTGTGCACCGCTTTCGCATCGAGGAGGATGCCGACCTCGGTGAGGGGCGAACGCAGTGTCCGGTAGTCGCGCCCATCGATGGTCACGCTGCCGGACGTCGGGCGGTCGAGCCCCACGATCATGCGCATCGTGGTGGATTTCCCGGCGCCGTTGGGTCCGAGGAAGCCCGTCACCTTGCCCGATTGGACGGTGAAGCTCACCCCGTCGACGGCTGTCTTGTCTCCGTACCTCTTGGTGAGGCCATCTGCAACGATCATGCGTCCCACGCTAATGAGGCAGCGCCGGAACGGCGTCCGACGGCGGTGCCGGATACGACGATGGGCGTCGTACCGCAGTACGACGCCCATCGCTCGAACGGATGACCTCAGTCCTGCGCGTCGCGCTCCTGCACCGAGAGGGCACGCTCGACGCCGGCGAGGTTCTCGGCGACGAGGCGGCGGAGCGCCGCCGGGGCTTCGATGTTCTGGCCGAGCCAGGTCCGGGTCGCGTCGCGCAGCTCGACGTTCGCGAGTGCCGCGGGATAGAGACCGACGATCAAGTACTGGGCGATCTGGTAGCTGCGCGACTCCCAGACGGGGAGCAGCATCCGGAAGTACTCGTCGACGAACGGCGTCAGGAGTTCGACTCCCGCCGGATGCGTGAACCCCATCGCCGCCGACCGGACGACCGTGTTCGGCAGGTCGTCGCTGTCGACCAGCGACGACCAGGCCGCGTGCTTCGCCTCCGCCGTGGGCAGGGCTGCACGCGCCTGCGCGGCGAACTCGCCGCCCTTGGCGGTGTTGTCCGCAGCGAGCGCGGCGTCGATGTCCGCGGCGGAGACGGCTCCGGCCGCCGCGAGCGACACGAGCAGGGTCCACGAGAGGTCGGCGTCGATCTCGAGACCCGGAAGAGCCGAGTCCCCCGATCGCAGAGCCGCGACGGTCTCGGCGTGCTGCGGCGTGGACGCGGCCGACGCGAAGGCGGTCACGAACTGCAGCTGACTGTCGCTGCCGGGCTCCGCGTCGTGTGCGAGCGCCCAGAGCCCGTCGGCGACGCGCTGACGTGCCGCATCCCGGGTGCGGGGGTCGACGTACGAGTTCGCGGCGAGCTGCAGCTGACCGAGGGTGGTCCGGACCGTCGTCGACTCGGTCTCGGTGCCGATGTTGCGCAGCACCAGGTCGATGTAGTCCGTCGCCGACGCCTCGGCGTCGCGGGTCTGGTCCCACGCTGCTCCCCACACGAGCGACCGGGCGAGCGGGTCGGAGATCTTGGCGAGATGTTCGATCGCGGTGCGCAGCGACCGCTCGTCGAGGCGGATCTTCGCGTAAGCGAGGTCGTTGTCGTTCAGCAGCACGAGGTCGGGCTGGGTGCGCCCCTTCAGCTCGGGGACCTCGGTGAGGTCGCCGTCCACGTCGAGCTCGACGTGGTGCGTGCGCACGAGGGCGCCGTCGCTGAGCGAGTAGAAGCCGACGCCCAGGCGGTGCGGGCGGATGGTTGGGTAGTCCGCAGGAGCGGTCTGCACGATCGCGAATCGTGTGATCCGGCCCTCGACGTCGGTCGCGATCTCGGGCTCGAGGGTGTTCACGCCGGCGGTCTCGAGCCACTTCTTCGACCAGGTCGCGAGCTCGCGCCCGCTCGTGGCCTCGAGCTCGACGAGGAGATCCGACAGCTCGGTGTTGCTCCACGCGTGCTTGCGGAAGTAGGCGGAGACGCCGGCGAAGAACGCCTCGACCCCCACCCAGGCCGCGAGCTGCTTGAGCACCGACCCGCCCTTCGCGTAGGTGATGCCGTCGAAGTTCACCTGGACGTCTTCCAGGTCGGTGATGCTCGCGACGACCGGGTGGGTGGAGGGGAGCTGATCCTGACGGTAGGCCCAGGTCTTCTCCATGGCGTTGAACGTCGTCCAGGCCTCGGTCCACTCCGTCGCCTCGGCGGTCGCGATCGTCGACGCCCATTCGGCGAACGACTCGTTCAGCCAGAGGTCGTTCCACCACTTCATCGTCACGAGGTCGCCGAACCACATGTGTGCGAGTTCATGCAGGATCGTGACGACGCGCCGTTCCTTCACCGCATCGGTGACCTTGGAACGGAACACGTAGGTCTCGGTGAACGTGACGGCCCCGGCGTTCTCCATCGCGCCCGCGTTGAACTCGGGCACGAAGAGCTGGTCGTACTTCGCGAAGGGGTACGGCACGCCGAACTTGTCCTCGAAGTACGCGAAACCCTGTCGGGTCTTGTCGAACACGTAGTCCGCGTCCAGGTACTGCCACAGGCTCTTGCGTGCATAGACGCCGAGGGGGATCACCCGACCGTCGGCGCTCGTCAGCTCGGAGAAGACCTGCTCGTAGGGGCCGGCGACGAGAGCGGTGATGTACGACGAGATGCGCGGCGTCGGCTCGAACGCCCACGTCGCCGTGCCGCCGTCGCCGGCGACCGGCTCGGGGGTGGGGGAGTTCGAGACGACCTTCCACTCCGCGGGAGCGGTGATGGTGAAGCGGAACTGCGCCTTCAGGTCGGGCTGCTCGAACACGGCGAAGACGCGGCGCGAGTCGGGCACCTCGAACTGGGAGTAGAGGTATACCTCGCCGTCGACGGGGTCGACGAAGCGGTGAAGGCCCTCGCCGGTGTTCGTGTACAGGCAGTCGGCGTCGACGATGAGCTCGTTCTCGGCGGCGAGGTCATCGAGGGCGATGCGTGAGTCGTCGAATGCCGACGGGTCGACCGAGCGTCCGTTCAATGTGATCTCGCGCACCTCGCGTGCGATCAGGTCGACGAAGGTCGATGCTCCTTCGGCTGCGGTGAAGCGGATCACCGTACGCGAGCGGAACACCTCCGCGCCGACGGTCAGGTCGAGGGCGATGTCGTAGGACTGCGTGTCGACGATCGCGCGGCGCTCTTGCGCCTCGATGCGGGTGAGGTTCTCTCCAGGCACGTGCGTTCTGCTCCCAGGGTCGGGGTGAGGTTCGGGGCCGCGCGCTGCTGGCGCCGACGGCAACCGTGCCAGCCTACGCTTCCGGGGCTCGCACGTTCATAGGATGGTGCCATGCGCATCCATATCGCGACCGACCACGCCGGTCTCGAGTTCTCGACCCAGCTCCAGCACCACCTCGCCGCCGCCGGCCATGACGTCGTCGATCACGGCCCCATCGAGTACGACCCGGTCGACGACTACCCGGCGTTCTGCATCCGCGCGGCGCAGGCCGTCGTGCGTGACCGGGCTGCCGGCGTCGACGCCCTCGGGGTCGTCTTCGGCGGGTCCGGCAACGGCGAGCAGATGGCCGCCAACAAGGTCCACGGTGCCCGTGCCGCCCTCGTGTGGAACATCGCCACCGCCGAGCTGGCTCGGGAGCACAACGATGCGAACGTCATCGCCATCGGCGCGCGTCAGCACACGTTCGACGAGGCCGTGACCTTCATCGACAGGTTCATCGCAACGCCGTTCAGCGACGAGGAGCGCCACTCGCGCCGCATCGCCCAGCTCGCCGCCTACGAGGCCGACGGCAGCCTGCTGCCTGACCCGCGTGAGAGCGCTGCGGGAACGACCTCGCCGCTTCCCGCCACGGATTCGTTCGACCCGGAAGCAGGCTGATGCCCGAGGGGCACTCCGTCCATCGCATCGCCCGGCAGTTCGACCGGAACATCGTGGGCCGCCGCGTCGGTGCGTCGAGTCCGCAGGGTCGGTTCGCCGAGGGCGCCGCGGTGTTGGACGGCCGCGAGGCGATCGAGGCGCGCGCGGTCGGCAAGCAGATGTTCCTCGCCTTCGAGGACGATGTGTGGCTGCGAGTACACCTGGGCATGTACGGGGCCTGGGACTTCGCCGGCGAGATCGCTGCCGACCCCACGATCGCTTCGGCGAACGGGCGCATGGGTCAGACCAATCAGCGCGGGACCCAGCTCGACGTCGTGTTCGACAGCGCGGGCGAGAACTCGCTCAGCTCGATCGGCGCGCCCCGTCGCTCCCGGGTGCGCATGAGCGAGCAGACGACGGGCCTCGGCGACGATGCGACCGATACGGCGGAATGGCCGCCTCCGGTGGTCGGGCAGGTGCGGCTGCGGCTGCTCACCGACGTCACGTGCGCCGATCTCCGCGGGCCTACGGCGTGCCGGCTGCAGACGCCCGACGAGGTGCAGGAGACGATCGCCAAGCTGGGACCCGACCCCCTCGTCGACGACAGCACCACGGGGGAGGAGCGCTTCACGTCCGTCGTGCGCCGCAAGCCGACGCCCATCGGCCTGCTGCTGATGGATCAGAGCGTCGTGAGTGGCATCGGCAACGTCTACCGGGCCGAGATGCTCTTCCGGGCGCGCCTGAACCCTCACACGCCGGGACGGGAGGTCTCGGACGAGACCGTTCGCGGGCTCTGGCGCGATTGGGTGCGTCTGCTGGCCATCGGCGTCGAGACCGGTCAGATGATGACGATGGACGACCTCGATCCCGAGGCGTGGCGGCGGGCGATGGCACATCGCGACGACCGCCATTGGGTGTACCACCGCGCGGGTCTGCCGTGCCGGGTGTGCGGTACGGCGATCGTGCTCGAGGAGATGGCCTCGCGGAAGCTGTACTGGTGCCCGAACTGTCAGAGGTGAGCCGATGAGACAGAATCCGAGTTTCGCGATGACCGACGTGGCCGAACTGCGTCGGGTGATCGAGCAGAATCCCTGGGTCACGCTCGTCAGCTCGTCCGCCGACGGGCTCGTGGCATCGCACTACGCGGTGCTCCTCGACGACGAGCGAGACGACCTGACGATCGTGGGCCACGTGGGCCGTCCCGACGATGTCGTGCACGGTCTCGGCGACACGGAGATGCTCGTCGTGGTGCAGGGTCCGCACGGCTATGTGTCGCCCAGCTGGTACGGAGACGTCGCCGCCGTGCCCACCTGGAACTTCGTCTCGGTCCACCTCGCGGGAGTCGCTGAGATCCTCACCCCCGAGGAGAACCTCCGCGTGCTCGAGCGCCTCGTCGACCGGTTCGAGTCGGCGCTTCCCCAGCCGCGCGGCATGTGGTCGGCCCCCAACGACGAGGACTTCGTGCGACGCCTCGAGCGGGGCACGGTCGGCTTCCGGCTGACCCCCACCCGTGTCAGCGCCAAGCGGAAGCTGAGCCAGAACCGGCCGGATGCCGTCGTCGACACCATCGTCGAACGGATCGAGTCGGGCGAGAGCCCGTATGCCGACGTCCGCCTCGCCGCCGAGATGCGGCGGGCGCACGAGACGATCCGCGCTGCGCGGGAGGGTGCGACATGACCACCGGCGTCGGTCGCAGCCGGGGCGAGACCGTCGACGTCATCGCCGACGTCCGGCTGACCGGGCCGGATCGGACCGATCCCTTCGGGACCGAGCTCGTCGACGTGCACATCGCGGACGGGACCGTCGTCGACATCGCACCGGCCGGGGCACTGGTCCGGTCGGGAGCAGTGCTCGACGGAGCAGGGGGATGGCTGCTCCCCGGGCTCTGGGATCACCACGTCCATACGGTGCAGTGGGCTCTCGCCGCCCGTCGAGCCGACCTCGAGGGCGCGGGATCCGCGGCCGCGGCGGCGGCCCTCATGGGACGCGTCGCCGCAGACCAGGACGGGCGTCGGGTCGGATCGGGATTCCGCGACGCGCTCTGGGCGGATCGACCGAGCCTCGAGCTGCTCGATGCGGCGACGGGCGACCTCCCGACGTACCTCATCAACGCCGACGTCCACAGCGTCTGGCTCAACAGCGCCGCTCTCCACCGCGAGGGCATGACCGCGTCCGACGGCGTCCTCCGCGAGGAGCCCGCTTTCGAGATATCCCGCCGACTGAACGCGCTCGATGTCGCGATCGCCGACGCCGCGGTCTCCGAGGCCATGACGCGGGCGGCCGCCCGTGGCATCGTCGGTGTCGTCGACCTCGACATGGCATGGAACGCGGAGGCCTGGGCGAGACGCCTCGCCCAGGGCTTCGACGCCGCGCGCGTCTCGTTCGGCGTCTACGCGAGTTCGTTGGAGCGCGCGATCACCGCCGGCCTGGCGACCGGAGACGCGATCGATACGGCCGGCCTCGTGCGCATGGGGTCGTTCAAGGTCATCACCGACGGCTCGCTCGGAACGCGCACGGCGGCGTGCTCGCACCGCTACCCGGGGACCGACGACGACTTCGGGGTCATGACGGTGCCGCCCGCCGAACTCCTCGCCCTGATGCGGCGGGCGACGGGCGCGGGCATCGCCTGCGCCGTGCACGCCATCGGCGACGTTGCGAACAGCCACGCGCTCGACGCCTTCGCCGCTACGGGGGCGACCGGCACGATCGAGCACGCCCAGCTCGTCGCGCACGCCGACATCCCCCGGTTCGCCCGGCTGGGCGTCGCGGCCAGCGTGCAGCCGTCGCACGCGGTGGACGACCGGGACGTGGCGGAGGAGTACTGGGTCGATCAGACGGCGATCCCCTATCCGCTGAGCGAGCTCGCCGCCGCCGACGCCAATCTGCTGTTCGGCTCCGACGCGCCGGTGGCACGGCTCGATCCGTGGACCACGATGGCCGACGCCGTGTTCCGCACGCGTGATGCACGGGCGCCCTGGCGGCCGCATCAGAGGGTCACCTCGGCCCTGGCGCTGGCCGCGTCGACCGCGGGCGGCTCGCACACCGGGTCGGGCATCGCTCCGGGCGGCATCGCCGATCTGATCGTGGTCGACCGCGACCCGCTGGCGTGTGCGAACGCCGCCGATCTCCGCGCGACGTCGGTGTTCGCGACGCTCCTCGCCGGACGGTTGACCCACCTGGCGTGACCGTCTCGCCCGAAACGAGCGAGACGGTGCGGGGACCGGTCGACCGGGCGCTCGACGCGCCCGGCTCCGGCCCCCGCACCGTCTCGGAGCGAGGATGCCGACGCCGTGTTACTCGGCGAGGTGCGCGAGCAGGAACCACCGGTCCTTGTCGACGCCGCGCTTGATCTCGATGGCGACGTCCTGGCTCGAGAGGTCGACCTCGTCGAGGCCGTCGATCGCGGCCTGCAGGTCGACGAGGGCGGCGTCGATGTCCGACACCACGGCCTTGATCTCGTCACGCCACGGCGCGAAGCCGGCGGGCACGGCGGTCGTCGTCTTCTCAGCGACGCTGGACACGCGCGAGTCGATCGGCAGGCCCAGGGCCACGATGCGCTCCGCGGCGGTGTCGGCGTAGTCCTGCGCGTGCGCGACCACCGAGTCGAGCAGCTCGTGGATGGCGATGAAGTTCGAGCCGCGGACGTTCCAGTGGGCCTGCTTGCCGTTGACGACGAGCGCCTGCATCTTGTGCACGACGGGCGTGAGGAACTGCGCGGCTGCTGCGGCGACCTCGGGGTCGGCGGTGAGTGCGGGGGTGGTGATGTTCGTGTCGGTCATGTCTGCGCCTCCTTCGTGCAGGTCGGGGCCTGCGTCTGGTCAAACGCTACTCACGCCCGAACATTCCGCAAGCAAGAGAAGGCTGGGCTCACCAGGGGTAACGTGTGGCCGTGCCCGTCTCGTCCGCAGCCTCGCTCCTGCCGCTGGCCGATGCTCGGCCGATCATCGACCCGACCGCTCTCGTCGCCGCCGGCGCCCGGATCGTGGGTGACGTGGTCATCGGCCCGGGCGCGAGCGTCTGGTACAACGCCGTCCTGCGCGGGGACCGTTCCACCATCGCCGTCGGGCCGCGCAGCAACGTCCAGGACGGCGTCGTCATCCACTCCGACGCGGAGTCTCCGGTATCCGTGGGCGCCGATGTCTCGATCGGACACAACGCCGTGGTGCACGGTTGCACGATCGAGGACGGATGCCTCATCGGGATGAACAGCACCGTGCTCAGCGGTGCCGTGGTCGGGACCGGTTCGCTCGTGGCCGGGGGAGCGGTGGTCCTCGAGGGGACGGTCGTCCCGCCGGGGTCCCTGGTCGCAGGCGTTCCCGCGCGCGTGCGACGCCCGCTCACCGACGACGAGCGGGCGGGGCTCCGCCGCAACGCGGAGACGTACCTCGCGCTGTCCGCGGAGCATGCCGCGACGATCGGGGAATGAAGAACACTCCTCGACGCTGGGCGACGAGGAGCGGTGGAGGGGCTGACGAGAATCGAACTCGCATCATCTGTTTGGAAGACAGAGGCTTTACCACTAAGCTACAGCCCCGCATCCGATCAGAACCGGACGGGGTAGCCATCCGGACGGGGTGCAAGCCCCGCGGAAGGCGACCCGATCAGTCTAGCGGACTCCGTCGGCTAGACTGACCACGGCCGTTTTACGACGCACGTCGCGGCGCGCCCGGGGCGTAGCTCAGCTTGGTAGAGCGCCCGCTTTGGGAGCGGGAGGCCGCAGGTTCAAATCCTGTCGCCCCGACAAACGGCCCCACGAACCCAGACCACCGAACGGACGCGCGTGTTCGCGTCCGCATGAAGGAGAACGACAGGCATGGTCACCAGCACCGTCGAGACGCTCAGCCCGACCCGGGTGAAGCTCCACATCACGGTCAGCCCGGACGAGCTCAAGCCGAGCATCAGCCACGCGTACGAGCACATCGCTCAGGACGTGCAGATCCCCGGCTTCCGCAAGGGCAAGGTGCCCGCTCCCATCATCGATCAGCGCGTCGGCCGCGGCGCGGTCATCGAGCACGCCGTCAGCGAGGGCCTCGACGGCTTCTACCGCGAGGCCGTCACGGCGAACGAGCTGCGCGTGCTGGGTCGTCCGTCGGCAGAGGTCGTCGACTGGCCGAGCGACAAGGACTTCTCGGGCGACCTGAAGGTCGAGGTCGAGGTCGACGTGCGCCCCGAGTTCGAGCTGCCCGCATACGCGGACATCACGATCGAGGTCGAGCCGGTCGCGACCGACGAGGCTGCGATCGACGAGGAGCTCGACCGCCTGCGCGGCCGCTTCGGCACGCTCGTCACCGTCGACCGCCCCGCCACGAAGGGCGACTTCGTCGAGCTCGACCTGGTCGCGACGATCGACGGCAACGAGATCGACCGCGCCGAGGGTGTGTCGTACGAGGTCGGCTCCGGCGAGCTGCTCGAGGGCATCGACGAGGCCATCGACTCGCTGACGGGCGGCGAGGACACCACGTTCCGCTCGAAGCTCGTGGGAGGTGACCACGCGGGCGAAGAGGCCGAGGTGGCCGTCACCGTCACGGCGGTCAAGGAGCGCGAGCTGCCCGACGCCGACGACGACTTCGCGCAGATGGCGAGCGAGTTCGACACGATCGCCGAGCTCCGCGAGAGCCTCGCCGAGCGGGTCTCGCAGCAGAGCCTGTTCACCCAGGGTGCCGCCGCGCGCGAGAAGCTCGTCGATGCTCTTCTCGAGAAGGTCGAGATCCCGGTGCCCGCCGGCCTGGTCGAGGACGAGGTGCACGCTCACCTCGAGGGCGAGGGACGCCTCGAGGACGACACCCACCGCGCCGAGGTCACCGAGGCGAGCGAGAAGCAGTTCCGCACGCAGATGGTCCTCGACAAGATCGCCGAGACCCACGAGATCCAGGTCTCGCAGGACGAGTTGACCCAGTACCTGATCCAGGCGTCGGCGCAGTACGGCATGGCTCCGCAGGACTTCGTGAACACGCTCCAGCAGAACGGCCAGCTGCCCGTCATGGTCGGCGAGGTCGCCCGCAACAAGGCGCTCGCTGTCGCGCTCGGCAAGGTCACGGTGGTCGACACCGACGGCAAGTCGGTCGACCTGAGCGGCTTCATCACCGTCGAGGGCGAGGAGACCGCCGACGACGCCGATGAGGATGCCGCCGTCGAGGCCCCTGCCGCGAAGAAGGCTCCCGCCAAGAAGGCGCCCGCCAAGAAGGCCCCGGCAGAGAAGGCGGCGGACGCCGCCGACGCTCCGGCCGAGACCGAGGACGCGCCGGCCAAGAAGGCTCCGGCGAAGAAGGCGCCCGCTAAGAAGGCCCCGGCGAAGAAGGCGGCGGACGCCGCCGACGCCCCGGCCGAGACCGAGGAGGCGCCCGCGAAGAAGGCGCCCGCGAAGAAGGCTCCGGCCAAGAAGAAGCCCGCGGAGGAGACCGCCGCCGAGTGATCGTGTGATCCCGGCGGTCGCTCGACCGACGACTCAGGGGCGGATGCTGCGGCATCCGCCCCTTCCGTCGTTGCGGACCGGTCGACCCGGCCGCGGTGGGGACACGGCTATGCCCAGGGCGAACACGGTCGGGGGCGCCGGGCGGCGTCGGTAGATTCGACACGTCACGAAACTTCGGATCAGGAGCACACATGGCTGACCCCCTCATCGCAACAAGCGTCTTCGACAGGCTGCTCAAGGACCGCATCATCTGGCTCGGGTCGGAGGTGCGCGACGAGAACGCGAACGAGATCTGCGCGAAGATCCTCCTGCTCGCCGCCGAGGACTCCGAGAAGGACATCTACCTCTACATCAACTCGCCCGGCGGCTCCATCACCGCCGGCATGGCGATCTACGACACGATGCAGTTCGTGCCGAACGACATCGTCACGGTGGGCATCGGCATGGCCGCCTCGATGGGTCAGCTTCTGCTGACCGCCGGCACGAAGGGCAAGCGGTACATCACGCCCAACGCGCGCGTCCTCCTGCACCAGCCTCACGGCGGTTTCGGGGGCACCTCGAGCGACATCCAGACGCAGGCGCAGCTCATCCTCGACATGAAGCGCCGACTCGCCGAGATCACCGCGGCCCAGACCGGCAAGTCCGTCGAGCAGGTCAACGAGGACGGAGACCGCGACCGCTGGTTCACCGCCCAGGAGGCCCTCGAGTACGGCTTCGTCGACCACATCCGCGAGTCGGCCACCGACGTCGTCGGCGGCGGCGGCACCGAGAACTGATCGACCGAAGGAGACAGACAACGATGAACACACCCGCCTTCGGCCTTCCCCACGGCGCAGCGATGCCCTCGAGCCGCTACATCCTCCCGCAGTTCGAGGAGCGCACCGCATACGGCTACAAGCGCCAGGACCCGTACAACAAGCTGTTCGAAGATCGCGTGATCTTCCTCGGCGTGCAGGTTGACGACGCCTCGGCCGACGATGTCATGGCCCAGCTGCTCGTGCTCGAGTCGCAGGACCCGGATCGCGACATCATCATGTACATCAACTCTCCGGGCGGCTCGTTCACCGCGATGACCGCGATCTACGACACGATGCAGTACGTATCGCCGCAGATCCAGACGGTCGTCCTGGGCCAGGCGGCTTCGGCCGCGTCGGTGCTGCTCGCCGCGGGCGCCCCGGGTAAGCGACTGGCGCTCCCGAACGCCCGTATCCTGATCCATCAGCCGGCCGTCGGCGAGGCGGGTCACGGGCAGGCGTCCGACATCGAGATCCAGGCGGCGGAGATCCTCCGCATGCGCACCTGGCTCGAGGAGACGATGGCTCGTCACACCAATCGGACGCAGGAGCAGGTCAATAAGGACATCGACCGCGACAAGATCCTCTCCGCTGAAGAGGCCTTGGATTACGGCATCGTCGACCAGGTGCTGACCTCGCGCAAGCGGACGCCGGCGGCGATCACCGCCTGAACGACACCCACCGATGCATATGGCCCCGGCGACGAGCCGGGGCCATATCCGTCTCGGCGGTGGTTCTCGGAGAACCCCGCCCAAATCCGCGGGGATGTCCGCGGGAGAGGTTAGGCTCGGAGCACCGCGTTCTCAGGGGAGCGACGGTTCTGGGATCCAGGAGGGGTACATGGCTCGCATCGGTGAGAGTGCCGACCTGTTCAAGTGCTCGTTCTGCGGGAAGAGTCAGAAGCAGGTCCAGCAACTGATCGCAGGACCGGGCGTCTACATCTGCGACGAGTGCGTCGAATTGTGCAACGAGATCATCGAAGAGCGGATGGCGGAGTCGGGCGACGAGTCTGTCGCCGATTTCGATCTGCCGAAGCCGCGCGAGATCTTCTCGTTCCTCGAGGAGTACGTCGTCGGCCAGGACCCGGCCAAGCGGGCCCTCTCGGTGGCGGTGTACAACCACTACAAGCGCATTCGCGCGCACTCGACCCTCCAACCCGCAGAGCAGCGGGCAGACGACGTCGAGATCGCGAAGAGCAACATCCTGCTGCTCGGGCCGACTGGATGCGGCAAGACGTACCTCGCGCAGACCCTGGCCAAGCGGCTCAATGTGCCCTTCGCGGTCGCTGACGCCACCGCGCTCACCGAAGCCGGCTACGTCGGCGAAGACGTCGAGAACATCCTGCTGAAGCTCCTGCAGGCGGCCGACTTCGATGTCAAGCGCGCCGAGACCGGCATCATCTACATCGACGAGGTCGACAAGATCGCCCGCAAGGCCGAGAACCCCTCGATCACCCGCGACGTGTCGGGCGAAGGCGTGCAGCAGGCGCTCCTGAAGATCCTCGAGGGCACGGTCGCCTCGGTGCCGCCGCAGGGCGGACGCAAGCACCCGCACCAGGAATTCATCCAGATCGACACGACGAACGTGCTGTTCATCGTCGCTGGGGCGTTCGCCGGACTCGAGGAGATCATCTCCTCGCGGGTCGGCAAACACGGCGTCGGGTTCGGCGCGCGGTTGCAGGAGAAGGACAAGGAGCTCGACCTGTTCCGCGAGGTCGAGCCCGAAGACCTGCACAAGTTCGGTCTCATCCCCGAGTTCATCGGCCGACTTCCCGTCGTGACCTCGGTCTCGCCGCTCGATCAGAAGGCGCTCATCGAGATCCTCACCGGCCCGAAGAACGCCTTCGTCAAGCAGTACCAGCGGATGTTCGAGATCGACGGGGTCGAGCTCGAGTTCGAGGACGACGCTCTGCGGGCCATCGCCGACCTCGCCGTCGCACGCAAGACCGGCGCGCGCGGCCTCCGTGCCATCCTCGAAGATGTCCTCGGTCCCATCATGTTCGAGATCCCGTCGGCCGACGACGTCGACAAGGTGATCGTCACGCGGGCCGCGGTCGACGAGGGTGCGCCGCCCACGCTGGTCCTTCGGCAGAAGCGCAAGAGCGCCTGATCTCACGCGCGCCGCGATCGCGGCGCCGATGTCGGCGACCCGGTCTAGCGTTGCCGCGTGCAACGCATCATCTACGACACCGCGTCCTCTCTCGACGGGTTCATCGCGGACCCCGACCATTCGCTCGCATGGCTGTTCGCCGTGGACGGTGGCACCGAGCCCGATGAGAGCCTGCTCCCCGCCGACGCGGGTGCGCTCGTCGAGGGGTCGACCACCTACGAGTGGATCCTCGCCGAATCGGACATCCTCGCTCATCCCGGTCGGTGGCGAGAGTTCGCCGGCGACCGGCCGACCTTCGTGTTCACCACGCGTCGCCTGCCCCGTCCGGACGGCGCGGACGTCACCTTCGTGTCGGGCGCGGTCGCAGACGTTCTGCCTCGGATCCGAGCGGCAGCCGGGGCGCGCGACGTCTGGGTCGTCGGGGGAGGCGACCTGGCGGGGCAGTTCCTCGACGCGGACGCGCTCGACCGGATCGCCGTCTCCGTGGCACCGGTAGCGCTGGGCGCAGGATCACCTCTGTTGCCGCGGCGCGTCGACGCGGGCCGGCTGACTCTACGGTCGGCCCGCGTCGTCGGCGCGTTCGCGCGACTCGTCTACGATGTCGAGTCCGCCGACGGGGATGCGGTCATCGCCGACGCCGCGCCGATGGAGTCGACAGTCCGCGCGACTAGGCCGTGAGTCCCCGGCGCGCGAGGAGCGGTTCGATATGCGCGTCGCGCCCGCGGAAGTCACGGTAGGCGGTCAGCGGGTCCATCGAGCCGCCGACTCCGAGGAGGCGATGGCGGAAACGATCACCGTTCGTGCGGTTCAGGCCGCCGTTCTCGTCGAACCACTCGACGGTGTCGGCGTCAAGGACCTCGCTCCAGATGTAGGAGTAGTAGCCGGCGCTGTATCCACCCGAGAAGATGTGGGCGAAGTAGGTCGATGAATAGCGGGTCGGGACCGCCGGGTCGTCCAGCCCGATCTCGGCCAGGGCCTCGGCTTCGAAACGTGCGACGTCGGTCACCGCCGCCGCCTCTGCCGCGCCGAGCGAGTGCCAGGCGAGGTCGAGCCACGCGGCCGCGAGGTACTCGCTGGTCGCGAATCCCTCGTTGAACGTGCCGGATGCGCGGAGTCGCTCGACGATCGCCGCATCCAGGGGCTCGCCGGTCTCGACGTGGCGGGCGTAGTTCGACAGCACCTCGGGGTGGAAGATCCACATCTCGTTCACCTGGCTCGGGAACTCGACGAAGTCGCGGTACACGCTCGTGCCCGCGAACGACGGATAGGTCACCGTCGCGAAGAGCCCGTGAAGTGCGTGTCCGAACTCGTGGAAGAGGGTCGTGACCTCGTCGAGGGTGAGGAGGGTTGGCGTGCCCGGCGCGGGCTCCGACACGTTCAGGTTGTTGACCACGATCGGTGTCGTTCCGCGCAGGCGCGACTGCGACGCGATGGAGTTCATCCACGCCCCGCCGCGCTTGGTGTCACGGGTGTAGAGATCGAGGATGTAGAGGCCCAGGTGCGAGCCGTCCTCGTTCGAGACCTCGAAGACGCGGACGCCCTCGTGGTAGGCGGGCAGATCCGGGCGCTCGCGGAAGGTGATGCCGTAGAGCCGTGTCGCCGCGAAGAACACGCCGTCACGAAGCACGCGTTCGGCCTCGAACCATGGGCGGAGGGCCGCGGTATCGATGTCGAGCGTCGCCCGGCGCACCTGCTCGGTGGCGAAGGCCCAATCGGCGGCGCGGATGTCGTGCCCGTCGACGACAGCCTGCAGCTCAGCCTTCTCACGACGGGCGTTCTCCGCCGCGGGTGCGGCGAGACGACGGAGGAGCGACGACACCGCGTCGGGACTGCCCGCCGTCTGATCGGAGGTCACGTAGGCGGCGTGCGAGGCGAAGCCCAGGAGCTCGGCACGTTCCGCTCGCAGCCGCACGATCTCGAGCAGCACGGCCCGGTTGTCGTGCGCTCCGGGGCGCGAACCCCGTGCGCGCGAAGCCGCGAGGATGCGCTCGCGGCTGTCCGGGTCGGTGAGAGAGGCGAGCAACGGATGGCCGGTGAACAGCGGCAGGGTGATGACGTAGGCGTCCGGCAGCCCGCGGTCGGCGGCAGCGCGCGCCGCCGCCGACAGCTCGCCCTCGCTCAGTCCGTCGAGCTCCCCGGGTGTCTCGAAGACGACCGCCAGATCGTTGGTGTCGGCGAGCAGGTTCCTCTCGAATGCGGTCGTGAGCACCGACAGTCGGCCGTTGATCTGGACCAGTCGCTTCTTCGCCGCGTCGTCGAGACCCGCCCCGGCATGGGTCATCTGCACGAAGCGCCGCTCGACGAGGTAGCGCTGCTCATCGGTGAGTCCGAGCGCGTCGCGTGCAGCATGGATCCGGCGCACACGGTCGTAGAGTCGCGGGTCGAGCAGGATCGCGTCGGAGTGCGCCGACATCAGCGGCGCGAGCTCCTCATCGATCGACTGGATTGCCGGTGTGGCGTCGGCCGAGCTGACGGTGCCGAAGATCCGCGCGACCTCACCGAGCAGGCGTCCACTCTTCTCCCATGCTTCGAGGGTGTTCTCGAACGTGGGTGCCTCGCTCTCGTGCGCGATCGACTCGATCTCCGAACGCTGCCGATCGAAGGCCTCCCGGAACGCCGGGAGGTAGTGCTCGGCGGAGATGTCGCGATAGTCGGGGAGGTCCCAGGGGAGCGTCGATGCGGACAGGAGGGGGTTCGCGGATTCCGGCATGCGTCCACCCTACGACGCACGCAAAGAACTTGTTGCAAAGAAATGCTTGCAAAGATACGTTTGCATTCATGAGCGATGACACGTCCCGGGCACCGGGGCACCGCGAGATCCGGGCACTCGATGCGGGGGCGTTGCGGGCCCTCGCGCACCCCGTGCGGGTGCAGCTGTACGACATCCTGAGCCAACAGGGGCCGCAGACGGCGAGTTCGCTCGCGGCGATGACGGGGGAGTCATCGGGGTCGACGAGTTACCACCTGCGTGCGCTCGCGAAGCACGACCTCATCCGTGAACTGCCGGAACGGGGCACGGCGCGAGAACGCTGGTGGGAGCGCCCCTCGGGCGGGGTCTCCTTCCCCGGGCCGGATGCCCTCCGGACGCCCGCGGGTCGGGCCGCGACCCAGGTGGTGATGGGCGAATTCCTCGACCGACGGCACGCACAGCTCATGCGGTACGTCAGCACGACCCTGCGCGACGAGCTCGACCCCTGGGCGCAGAACGCACTGATCACCTCGGCCAGCGTGACGGTGACGGCGGATCAGCTCGGTGAGATCAACGCCCGCATCCAGCGGGCCGTCGACGAGATCGTCGATGAATACCGGCTCGAGCGGGACACGGACGGGATCTCCGACGGCGAACGGCGTGTCGTCGCGCTGCGCGCCGACGCATTCCCGCTCGTCGACGGGGGTGACGGACGATGAGCGCACCCGCGGAGACCTCCCCCCGCACCCGATCGGTGGCGCGCCCGATGGGCCGGGACTTCTCGCGGCTGTGGACCGCGGCCGCCTTCAGCAACCTCGCCGACGGGCTGGGCCGCACCGCGGTCCCCCTGATCGCGACGACGCTCACGCGTGACCCGCTGCTCATCTCCCTGCTCGGTGCCGCCGCTTTCGTCCCCTGGCTGGTCTTCGGCGTCGCCGCCGGGGTCATCGTGGACAGGTTCGACCGGCGTCGCGTCATGGCCGTCGCCAACACCGTTCGCGGCACAGCGGCGGTGGGCCTCGCCCTGCTCACGGTGACGGGCGGCCTCGACATCGTGTGGCTGTTGGTGGGAACGCTCGTCTTCGGGTTCGGCGAGACGCTCTTCGACAACGCGACGAACGCGGTCATCCCCGGGGTCGTCGAGCGCGATCAGCTCGACCGCGCCAATGGCCGGATCCAAGCGGCTCAGATCACGATCGACAGCTTCCTCGCACAGCCGGTCGCCGGCGTGCTCTTCGCCGTCGCGCTCGTCCTGCCGCTCTGGATCGGCGCCGCGGCCTACCTCGTGCCGATCGCCCTCGCACTGATGCTGCCCCTCTCGGCGGCGCGCGCACGCCACATCCCTGACGGAGCCCCCGCCGCGGAACCGGCCGCGCGACAGCCCGCCGTTCCGGCGTCCGCGGCCCTCCGTTATCTGTGGCGGCACCGGTTCCTGCGGGCGCTCGTGGTGTACACCTCTGTGGTCGGGTGCGGCTTTGCCTTCGCACAGGCACCCACCCTGCTTTACTTCCTCGACGTCCACCGCGTACCCGAGGCCGCGATCGGCTTCATCACCGCCGGCGTCGGCGTCGGTGCGCTCGCAGGTTCGCTCATGGCGGCACGACTGGTCTCACGCTGGGGTCGGGGCAACGTCATGTGGATCGCCAACATCGTTGCCGCCGCGTGCATGATCGGCGTCGGCTGCGCACCGCACCTCATCCTGGCGGTCATGGCCTATGCGGGTATGGCGTTCGCGGTGTCGCTGTGGAACGTACCCTGGGGTGCGCTGAGGCAGCAGATCATCCCGCCGGCGCTGTTCGGACGGACGCTCGGCGTCATCCGCACTCTCACGTGGGGGCTCTTCCCGGTCGCGACGGTGCTGGGCGGCCTCGTGGCGTCGATCGACCTGCGCCTGCCGTTCGTCGTCGCCGGCGTCGTCTGTCTCGCCGCGACGGCGATGAGCACCCGGCTCATCCGGTCGGCCTCGACCGCGGGTGCGGCCGCTGACGACAGATGAGCGGCGGCCGCACCCGCCCGTCAGAACGTGTCGTCGTCGATCTGACCGACCACGGGCGTGCCGTCGGCGTCGAGGGACACGACGACGCCCGTCTCGAGCTCGGCCACGGGCCGCCCCTCGAGCCAGGTGAGCGTCCACCGCGGGCGCGGATCCACGTCGAGGAACCGATCGACCGCCCGTACCTGGTCGCGGAAGGCCGCGGGCAGCGACACGGGCGGGTCGTCACCGCTCGTCCAGCGGGTGCCGAGGCGCATCTCAGCTCTCCTGCGTCGCGAGCTCGACGCGCTCGATCATGAGCTCGCCGTCGGCCTCGACGAGCTGCAGCTCGTCGATTCGTCCGACGGCCCTGAGGTCGCCTTCCGCTCGACGGAGGCGGTCGACGGTGTCGGCATCGGCGCGGAGCGCGAGGACCGAGACCGGCGTCTTCTGCGAGGCCTTCGCCTCGGTCTTCGCGCGGCGGATGCCGATCAGGGCGGTGCTCGCTGCCGTCAAGACGGCCGGGTCGCCCGTGATGCCGCTGGGCTCGGGCCACGCAGCCGTGTGGACCGATCCGTCCTCGAACCACGACCACGCTTCCTCTGTCGCGAACGCGAGAACCGGGGCGAGCAGGCGGAGCAACGACGACAGGGCGAGTCGCAGAGCCAGCGCCGCCGATGCCTGCCCCGCATCGCTGCGATCGTAGGCGCGTTCCTTGACGAGCTCGAGGTAGTCGTCGCAGAACGTCCAGAAGAACGCCTCGGTGATCTCGAGCGCCCGCGCGTGGTCGTACGCCTCGAAGGCTCGGGTGGCGTCGACGACGACCCGGTCGAGGGTGGCGAGCATCGCGGCGTCGAGGTCGTGCGTCACCTGCGCGCCCTCGGGGACCGGGAACGACAGGACGAACTTCGCGGCATTGAGCACCTTGATCGCCAGACGGCGACCGATCTTGACCTGTGTGGGGTTCTGCGGGTCGAACGCCGCGTCGGAGCCGAGGCGGCTCGATGCCGCCCAGTACCGCACCGCGTCGGTGCCATGCTGCGCGAGGATGTCGGCGGGCGTCACGACATTGCCCTTGGACTTGGACATCTTCTTGCGGTCGGGATCCACGATGAACCCCGAGATCGCGGCGTCGGACCAGGGAGCGCGCCCGTCCTCGAGGGCGCTTCGCAGCATCGTCGAGAAGAGCCAGGTACGGATGATGTCCTGCCCCTGTGGGCGGAGATCGAAGGGTGCGACGAGGTTCCAGAGTTCTTCATCGCGCTGCCATCCGCCGGCGAGCTGCGGCGTCAGTGACGACGTCGCCCACGTGTCGAAGATGTCGCGCTCGGCGTCGAAGCCGCCGGGCACGCCGCGTTGGTCGGCCGTGTAGCCGGCGGGAACGTCGGTGGTGGGGTCCACCGGCAGCTGTGCAGCATCCGGTGTGAGGACGCGCCCATAGTCGCGATCACCGTTCTCGTCGAGTCCGTACCAGACGGGGATGGGTACGCCGAAGAAGCGCTGACGCGAGACGAGCCAGTCGCCGGTGAGTCCGTTCGTCCAGTTCTCGTAGCGCACCCGCATGAAATCGGGGTGCCACGACATCTGCGTGCCGAGCTCGATGAGTCGTTCGCGCAGCTCGGCGTCGCGTGCGCCGTTGCGTAGGTACCACTGGCGCGTCGAGACGATCTCGAGCGGTCGGTCGCCCTTCTCGAAGAACTTGACGGGGTGGCTGAACGGCTTCGACACCTCGAGGAGCTCGCCCGACTCCTCGAGCAGCTCGACGATGCGCTTCTTGGCGCTGAACACCGTCTTGCCCGCGAGCTCGGCGTAGGCCTCGCGAGCAGTGTCGGTCGCTATGACGTCGGGCGCGTCGGCGAGGATACGGCCGTCATGACCGAGGATCGTGCGGTTCGGCAGGTCGAGCTCGCGCCACCAGATGATGTCGGTCACGTCGCCGAAGGTGCAGATCATGGCGATGCCGGAGCCTTTGTCGGGCTGCGCGAGATGGTGCGCGAGCACCGGAACCTCGACATCGAACAGCGGTGTGCGCACGGTCTTGCCGAAGTACGGCTGATAGCGCTCGTCGTCGGGATTGGCGACGAGGGCGACACAGGCGGGGAGGAGCTCCGGTCGTGTCGTCTCGATGTGGATGTCCCCCGTGCCGTCGGTCTTGTGGAACGCGATGCGGTGGTACGAGGCCTGCTGTTCGCGGTCCTCGAGCTCGGCCTGCGCGATCGCCGACCGGAAGTCGATGTCCCAGAGGGTCGGCGCGAGCGCCTGATAGGCCTCTCCGCGTTCGATGTTGCGCAGGAACGCCAGCTGGCTCGTGCGGATGGTCTCGTCGGAGATGGTGCGATAGGTCTGCGTCCAGTCGACGGAGAGGCCCAGCTGCCGGAAGAGGGTCTCGAACTGCTTCTCATCCTCGATCGTGAGCTTCTCGCACAACTCGATGAAGTTGCGACGACTGATCGGGATCTGGTCGGCAGCGCGGCTCGACTTGTTGTCGCCGCCTTCGAACGGCGGAACGAACGACGCGTCGTAGGGCAGACCGGGGTCGCAGCGCACGCCGTAGTAGTTCTGCACGCGGCGCTCCGTCGGGAGGCCGTTGTCGTCCCAGCCCATCGGGTAGAAGACGCTCTTGCCGCGCATGCGTTCGAAACGGACCTTGAGGTCGGTGTGCGTGAACGAGAAGACGTGGCCGATGTGGAGCGAGCCCGAGGCCGTCGGCGGCGGGGTGTCGACGGAGAAGACGCCGGCGCGACCCGCCTCGGCGGCGCGCACCCGGTCGAACAGGTACGTGCCCTGCTCGGACCACGCGTCGTCCCACTTCTGCTCGAGGCCTTCGAGAGCGGGCTTGTCGGGGATCTGCGCGGTCATGGGACTCCTCGGCGATATGTGCGGCACTGTGTGAGCGTGCCTGAGTGTGGGTCGTACGATTCTACTCGGGGTGGGGCGCGGCGCTCGCGCCCCACCCGTGCTCAGAACGCCGCTTCGATCGTGTCGTTGCCGTCGATGACCTTCCGCACCTCGTCGCTCGTGAACGCATCGATGAGCGCCTTGGTCGCATCGGAGTCCGCCTCGGCGGAGGGAACCACGAGCTGCAGGGCGAAACGGTCGTCGAGCTCCGTGAGCAGTCCGTCGTCCTGAGGGGTGAGACCCAGCGCCGCGATGTGGGACGGCCACTGGAACACGAGATCGGCCTCGTCGTAGGCGGTGTTGAGCTGGTTGATCTCCAGCGAGAGGAACTGGAGGTTCTGGGGATTGGAGACCACGTCGTCGAGGGTGGCCGCATACGGGTCGATCCCGTCGCTCAGGCCGATGATCCCTGCGTCGGCGAGAAGCTTGAGCGCGCGCGCCGTGTTGGAGGCGTCGTTCGGGATCGCCACGGTCGCATCCTCGGGCAGCTGATCGATGTCGGTCAGGGTCTTCGAGTAGAAGGCGATGACGAAGTTGTAGATCGGCTGCACGGCCTCGAGCGACGCGCCGTTCTTGGCGTTGAACTCCTGCATATAGGGCTCGTGCTGCGAGAAGTTCGCATCGATGTCGCCTGCGGCGAGCATGTTGTTGATCGTGACGTAGTCCGAGACCTCGACGAGCTCGATCTCGTAGCCGTCTGCGATCGCTGCGCCGGCGGCTTCGACGATGTCGGTCGCGGGGGAGGTGACCGCCCCAACCCGCAGCGTCATGACGTCCGATGCGGCATCGCCGGACGATGCGGCGCAGCCGGTGAGCACGACCGCCGTCGCGATGGCTGCGAAGGCAGCGGAGGCGATGCGGGAGCGGACGGTGCGAAGGGGCATGGGGTTCTCCTCGTGAGAGCGGGTGGTGTGCAGTGGTCGGGGGTCAGCGGTGGTCGAGTCGGATCGAGAGGCGGTGCCCGATGGACTGGATGAGCAGCACGATGATCAGGATGACCGCGATGGTGAAGTACATCAGCGGATAGTCGTACTCCTGATAGCCATAGCGGAGCGCGAAGTCTCCGATGCCGCCGCCGCCCACGACTCCGAGGACGGTGGAGTAGGACAGCAGGCTGATGGTCGCCGAGGTGAGGGCGTACACGAGACCGGGGAACGCCTCGGGCAGCAGGAAACGCACCACAGTCTGCGGCAGCGTCGCCCCCATCGTGCGAGCGACGCGGGGGATGCCGGGGCTGACCTCGCGCAGGATCTGCTCGACGAGACGCGCGTAGATGGCGACGGCGACGAAGCAGAGCGAGAACGTCGCCGCCGGTGTCCCGAACGTGGTGCCGTAGACGAGACGGGTGACGGGGACGAGGAAGACGACCAGCAGCAGGAACGGGAACGAGCGCACGACGTT
Source organism: Microbacterium sp. cf332 (assembly GCF_900102175.1). Classification (GTDB taxonomy): domain Bacteria; phylum Actinomycetota; class Actinomycetes; order Actinomycetales; family Microbacteriaceae; genus Microbacterium. The sequence continues at coordinate 350,160 of NZ_FNKN01000001.1, read as the reverse complement.
GATGAACAGGTTGCCGATCGTCCACAAGACGCGGTTCGGCGCAGTTCCGCCCCGGCCGGTGAGGTAGACGGTCATCCCGAGCGGGAGGCCGAGGACGACGGCGGCGGTGAGCGAGACGAGCAGCATGTATCCGGTCTCACCGAGCGCTTCGAGCAGGTCGACGCCGCGGCGCTCGAGCGTTTCCAGCAGCGCGTTCACGTTCCCAGCTCCCGACGTGCGCGGTCGAGGTAGCTCTCGGTCCCGTGGCCGGTGTCGGGGCGGACGGACAGGATGTCGCGCAGCCGACCCGCTTCGAAGAGCGCGACGCGGTCGCAGACCCGGCGCACCACGGCGAGATCGTGCGTGACGACGACCACGGTGGTGCCGAACTGGTCGCGTGCCTCGCGCAGCAGCGCGAGCACGCCGTCGGTCGTACCGGCGTCGAGGGACGACGTAGGCTCGTCGCACAGCAAGATGTCCGGTCGAGCGACCAGGGCGCGTGCGATGCCGATCCGCTGCCGTTGGCCCCCGCTGAGCTGGGCCGGGTAGGCGTCGGCACGGCCGTCGAGCCCGACGAATCGCAGGACATCGGCGACGAGGTCTCGGCGGGCCGCCGAGTCCGCCCGCCCGCGTCGCCCGCGCAGTTGCAGGGGCAGGGCGACGTTCTGGCGCACGGTCCGGTTGGCGAGCAGGTGGACACCCTGGAAGACGACACCGATCCGTCGGCGGAGCGCACGCAGGGCTACGGGATCGAGAGCGGTCGGATCGGCGCCGAGGACGGCGACCCCTCCCTCGGACGGTGCCATCTCGCCGGTGAGCAGGGAGAGGAGGGTGCTCTTGCCGGCGCCGCTCTCGCCGATGACGCCGAAGATCTCGCCCGACCGGATCTCGAGGTCGACGTCGGTCAGGGCGCGCGTGCCGCCGGGATAGGTGACGCCGACGCCACGGAGGGCGATCGGAGCGTCGGACGGTGGCACGGGGCATCCTCCATTAGTTGGACGACGTTCAACTATAGTCGAGGCATGGCCGTGAGATACCGCACCACCGCTTCCAACGACGACGGGGGCACCGGTGTGAGCCGGGTCGCGGGCGGACTCGAGGTCGCGGTGTCGAATCCCCTCCAGCCGGGTCATGATGAGACCGCGAGCAACCCCGAGCAGCTGCTCGCTCTCGCCTGGTCGACGTGTCTGAGCGCCACGGCGCAGGCGATCGTGCGAGGCGAACGCCGGACGAGGGTGCGGGTCGACGTCGCGATGCGCGACGCCGAGGGACGCGGCGGCTACGAGTTCGTGGCGACGGCCTTCGTGTCGGCGGAGGGGGTCGACGAGCAGGCCGCGGCCGAGCTCGCCGCCGCGGCGCACGATCGGTGCCCGGTGTCGCGACTGCTGCACGCGTCGCCGCTCGTGACGGTGCGCGCCGAATCCTGGTCTGACGCCTGACGCCGCGCGATCACCGGTCGACGGCGAAGCCCAGATGCGGCATGTCCACGCCGCGGTAGTGGACCACGAAGCGCCGGCGTACCGTCATGCCCAGCCGGATGGCGACGTTCATCGAGGCGATGTTCGTGTCGCGGACCTTCGCCCAGATCGTGGGCGCTCCGAGCTCCCGGAAGCCCCAGTCCCGAGCCGCAGAGGCGGCCTCCACGGCGTAGCCGCGGTGCCAGTGCGCCCGCTGGAAGAGATAGCCCACTTCGAGCACCGGCTCGTCGCCGACGAACTGCCGGGTGATGCCGCACTGTCCGATCATCCCGGTGCCCGGGAGGTCGACGGCCCACAGCCCGAACCCGTCCTCGTCGTAGCGGCGCAGATTGCGGGCGAGCCAGGCGGCGCTCTCGTCGTGGTCGAATGCCCCCTCGTACGCGGCCATCGCGACCGGGTCGGAGAGGATCGCGCGGAGGGGTGGGAGGTCGTCCTCTGTCATGGGACGGAGCACGAGGCGCTCGGTGCGGGTCATCATCGGGACGACCGCGCGGCGTGCTCGTCGCGCACGTCCCAGCCGAGCGCTCCCGCCAACGCGGCCGCATGCGCCTCGACCTGTCGTCGAGACACGGTCGCACCCGCGAGCGCTCGCACATCGGTGAAGGCCAGCGCCTCGAGTCCCCGGAGGTCGACATCGGTGCCGGTCATCCCGCGCGTGTCGAACTCGTCGACGGTCGTGTCGGCGAAGCGCACGCGCTCGAGCAGCGCCCCGGGCGCATCGATCGCTCCGATGCGGCATCCGACGATCGTGACGTCGCGCAGGGTGCCCGCGGGGATCGACAGGTAATCGATGCGGACGCCGGTGAGTGTCACGCCGTCCCAACGGGCGCGTTTCGCGTCGACGGTCCCGAGCCGCCCACCGACCACCGAGACGGAGCGCCAGCTGCCGTCACCGGCATGCAGCTCCGCCAGGGACACGTCCTGCACGAGGACGTCCGCGAGCACGGCACCGGTCAGGTCCAGGCGATCCACCGCCTCAGCCCGGACCACGCTCTCACTCAGACGTCCGTGGGCGCCGTCGCTCGCATCGGGGACGACGACGATCGATGCCTCGACGAGCTCGGCGCGACGGGAGAGGACGCCCGGCTCGAGATGACGGGGGATGTCGGGATCGCTGACGCGGGGCGGGAGGGGACGACTGCGCGGGCGGGCCATGACCTCAGCGTAAGCCGACGGTATGATGGAGACACCAGCATCGATCCGGCCATCACCGGGGAGCTCTCGGAAGAACAGCGGTCGCCCGCCCAGTAGAGCCGAGCGGGTCAGGCCCGTCACAGCCGCCGAACGAGTGGCCCTCCGGGGCAAGCGGGGTGGTACCGCGGTCGCATGATCGTCCTCGCAGGATGTCCGACCCTGCGAGAGATGCCATGACCTATCCGAAGACTTCCGCTTTCGGCCCCGCCGCCGACAGCGTCGTGCCCAGCCCGCGCTTCCCCGACGTCGAGCGCGACGTCCTGGCGTTCTGGGATCGCGACGACACCTTCCGCGCCTCGATCGAGCAGCGTGACGGTGCTCCGGAGTGGGTGTTCTACGACGGCCCGCCGTTCGCCAACGGACTGCCGCACTACGGCCACCTCCTCACCGGCTACGCCAAGGACGTCTTCCCCCGCTTCCAGACGATGCGGGGCAAGAAGGTCGACCGCGTGTTCGGCTGGGACACGCACGGACTCCCCGCCGAGCTCGAGGCGATGAAGCAGCTCGGCATCACCGAGAAGAGCGAGATCGAGCAGATGGGCATCGCCGCCTTCAACGAGAAGGCGCGCTCCTCGGTGCTCGAGTACACGCGCGAGTGGGAGGACTACGTCACCCGTCAGGCGCGCTGGGTCGACTTCGAGCGCGGGTACAAGACGCTCGACACCGGCTTCATGGAGTCGGTGCTGTGGGCATTCAAGGAACTCTGGGACAAGGACCTCGCTTACGAGGGTCACCGCGTGCTGCCGTACTGCTGGCGCGACGAGACTCCGCTGTCGAACCACGAGCTGCGAATGGACGACGACGTCTACAAGATGCGTCAGGACCCCTCCGTCACCGTGACGTTCCCGTTCGTCGGCGCGAAGGCGGAATCGCTCGGCCTCACCGGTGTGCGGGCCCTCGCGTGGACGACGACTCCCTGGACCCTGCCGACGAACCTGGCGCTGGCCGTCGGTCCGGACATCACCTACGCGGTGGTGCCCGGCGGCCCCGGCGGTGCTGCGGACGTGCACGAGGACCGCGTCGAGGCCGACGCGCACCGGTATCTGCTGGCCGCGGATCTTCTCCCGAATTACGCCAAGGACCTCGGTTACCCCGACGCGGAGTCGGCGCGCGGGGCCGTCGAGCGCACCGTGACCGGTGCCGAGCTCGCCGACGTGCAGTACGACCGGCTCTTCGACTACTACGCCGACGCCGAGACCTGGGGTACGGGCACGGCGTGGCGGGTCCTCGTCGACGACTACGTCACCACGACGGACGGAACCGGCATCGTGCATCAGGCACCGGCCTACGGCGAGGACGACCAGCGGGTGACCGCAGCGGCCGGCATCCCGCTCATCATGAGCCTCGACGACGGCGGGCGCTTCCTGCCTCAGGTGTCGGACGTGGCCGGCGAGCTCTGGATGGACGGCAACCGACCGCTCATCCGCCTGCTCGCCTCGGCGGGCCGCCTGCTGCGCGAAGCGAGCTACGAGCACTCGTATCCGCACTGCTGGCGCTGCCGGAACCCCCTGATCTACAAGGCGGTCTCGAGCTGGTTCGTGCGGGTGACGGCCATCAAGGACCGCCTGCTCGCGTTGAACGAGCAGATCACCTGGGCCCCCGAGAACGTCAAGCACGGCCAGTTCGGCAAGTGGCTCGAAGGCGCCCGCGACTGGTCGATCAGCCGCAACCGGTTCTGGGGCTCGCCCATCCCGGTCTGGAAGAGCGACGATCCCGAGTATCCGCGCACCGACGTCTACGGCTCCCTCGCCGATCTCGAACGAGACTTCGGGCATCTGCCGCGGAACGAGGCGGGCGAGGTCGACCTCCATCGCCCGTTCATCGACGAGCTCACGCGTCCGAACCCCGACGATCCCACGGGGCGCTCCACGATGCGTCGCATCGAGGACGTGTTCGACGTGTGGTTCGACTCGGGATCCATGCCCTATGCGCAGGTGCACTACCCGTTCGAGAACCGCGAGTGGTTCGACGAGCATGCGCCGGCGGACTTCATCGTCGAGTACATCGGGCAGACGCGCGGCTGGTTCTACGTCATGCACGTGCTCTCCGGGGCGCTGTTCGACCGCCCGGCGTTCTCGGGCGTCGCCTGCCACGGCATCGTGCTGGGCAGCGACGGTCAGAAGATGTCGAAGTCGTTGCGGAACTACCCCGACGTCTCCGAGGTGTTCGACCGGGACGGCTCCGACGCGATGCGCTGGTTCCTCATGGGGTCGTCGGTGCTGCGCGGCGGCAACCTCGTCGTCACCGAGGAGGGCATCCGTGCGGGCGTCCGCGAGTTCCTCCTTCCGCTGTGGAATACGTGGTACTTCTTCGCCACGTACGCCAACGCCGCGGGAGGGGCGGGCGGCGGCGGGTACGAGGCACGCCGGCGCACCGACTCGACCAACGTCCTCGACCGCTACATCCTGGCGCTGACGGGCGACCTCGTGCGCGACGTCGCCGCCGACCTCGAGGCGCTCGACTCCACCATGGCCACAGCCAAGCTCCGCGACTTCGCCGAGGCGCTGACCAACTGGTACATCCGCCGCTCGCGCGACCGGTTCTGGGTGGGCGTCGTCCCTGGCGACGACGCGTCGACCGAGGCTTTCGACACCCTGTACACGGTGCTCGAGACGCTGACGCGGGTGGCCGCTCCGCTGCTGCCGCTCGTGAGCGAACGCGTGTGGCAGGGCCTCACCGGCGGGCGCAGCGTGCACCTGACCGACTGGCCGGATGCCGACGAGTTCGCCCCCGCTGCCGACATCCGCTCGGCCATGGACGCCGTCCGCGAGGTCTCGTCGGTCGCGAACGCGCTACGCAAGAAGGAGGGCAAGCGCGTCCGACTGCCGCTTCCGCAGTTGACGGTCGCGATCGCGGACGCCGAATCGCTCGAGCAGTTCTCAGACATCCTGCGCGACGAGCTCAACGTGAAGGACGTCGCCGTCGCGGAGCTGTCCGACGATCTGGCCTCGTCGTACGGCATCAGCCAGCGCCTGTCCGTCAACGCACGTGCCGCAGGCCCCCGCCTGGGGAAGCAGGTGCAGCACGTGATCGCGGGCGCGCGCACCGGGCTCTGGAACGAGCAGGACGGCGTCGTGACGGTCGACGGCATCGCCCTCGAGCCAGGGGAGTACGACCTGACGCTCGAAGCGGGCGGCGTCGCCGAGGGAACCGCGATCGCACTGCTGTCGGGCGGCGGGTTCGTGCTGCTCGACACCACGACCACCCCGCAGCTCGAGGCCGAGGGCCTCGCCCGCGACGTCGTCCGCGTGGTGCAGGACACCCGCAAGGCCGCCGGGTTCGAGGTCAGCGACCGCATCCGACTGGTGCTGACGTTCGACTCCGACGAGGACGCCGCCGCCGTGGCCTCGGCCTTCGCTGCGGCCGACGTGGCGGGCGAGACCCTTGCCCGTGCGTGGGCCGTGCGATCGCGCTCCGAGGTCGTCGCGGCCTCGGAGGAGGCCGTCGTCGCGGACGAGGCCGAACATGAGGCCGTCGTCGCCGCGAAGACCTACGCCAACCGGGGCGACCTCACCGTCAGCGTCGCCCGACTGACAGGAGAGAGCGCATGACCGACCAGGCCCGAGCCGACGCCGTGTACGCCGCTCTCCTGCAACGGCAGGGCGAACAGTGGGTCCAACCGCGCGTGGAACGCACCCGCCGTGTCCTGGAGCTCCTGGACGACCCCCAGCGCACCTACCGCGTCGTGCACGTCACCGGGACGAACGGCAAGACGTCGACGAGTCGCATGATCGAAAGCTTGGTGCGGGCGCACGGGCTGCGCACCGGTCTGTTCACGAGCCCGCATCTCGAACGGTTCACGGAGCGGATCCTCGTCGACGGCGAGCCGATCGCCGACGCGGCCGTCGCGGAGGCGTGGGAGGAGATCTCGCCTTTCGTCGACATGGTCGACGCCGAGCTCGACGCCGCGGGCGACGCACCGCTGACCTTCTTCGAGCTGTTGACGGTGCTCGCGTTCGTCGCCTTCGCCGACGCCCCGGTCGATGTGGCGGTCGTCGAGGTCGGCATGGGCGGCTCGTGGGACTCCACCAACACGGCCGACGGCGACGTCGCCGTGATCGGGCCCGTGGCGCTCGACCACGCCGACCGGCTCGGCGACACCGTCGCCGAGATCGCAGCGGTGAAGGCCGGCATCATCAAGCCGGGGGCGGCGGCGGTGTCCGCCGTGCAGACTCCGGAAGCGGCGGCTCAGATCCGGGCTCGTGCCGCGGAGGTCTCGGCGACCCTCGCCGTCGCCGGCGAGGACTTCGGGCTCACCGGCCACAGCCTCGCGGTGGGCGGCCAGCAGATCAGCGTCCGCGGTCGTGCCGGCGAGTATCCCGAGCTCTACCTGCCCCTGTACGGCTCGCACCAGGCGGAGAACGCGGCGCTCGCGGTGGCCGCGGTCGAGGCGCTCATCGGAGCCGATGACCGGCCGCTGCACGCCGAGGTCGTCGCCGATGGAATCGGAGCGGTCACGTCGCCCGGGCGTCTGCAGTTGCTTGGCGTCGCGCCGACCGTCCTCGTCGACAGCGCCCACAATCCGCACGGTGCCGCTGCTCTCGCCGTCGCGCTGCGCGAATCGTTCGACTTCGACGAGTGGGGGATCGTGCTGGGCGTGCTGGGCGACAAGGATGCGGCCGGCATCATCGATGCGCTCGCGCCGGTGGCCGCGCACGTCTTCGCGACCGCACCGGACTCGGAGCGCGCTTCGGAGCCGACGCACGTGGCGGATCTCGCCGAGGAGCGCGGGCTCACGGTGACGGAGCACCGCGATCTCGTCGAGGCGGCGGAAGCCGCGCGCGAGTGGGCGGCGGCGGCGGAGCGTCGCGCGGTCGTCATCGCCGGTTCGGTCGTGCTCGCCGGCGAGGCCATCGCCCTCGCGGGCGCCGAGGACTGGAAGTCGGGATGGCACGCGTGACCGGTTCGCGGCCGCCTCGGGCGCGCCGCCGCCGCGGTGCCGCCGAATCGCTCGGCTCGGTCGTCCTCGGGTTCGAGTCGATCGTGGTCTTCCTCGGCGGGCTGACCATCTACGGTCTCGACGTGCTGCCGGAGGGCATCGCCGACTGGTGGGGTGTGGTCGCCGGATCGCTTCTCGCACTCATCATGATCATCACCGCGGGTGCGCTGCGCCACCGGTGGGGCATCATCGTCGGATGGCTGCTGCAGGTCGTCCTGGCCCTCGGCGTGTTCCTGGTACCCGCTCTGGGCATCGTGGCGCTCGTTTTCGGCGGCATGTACGCGTATGCGACCATCAAGGGGGCTGCACTCGACCGGCGGAACGCCGCCCTCGCAGCCGACGAATCGAACGGAGACTGACATGCCCACCGAAGAGACCCTCGTGCTCGTCAAGCCCGACGGCGTGGCCCGCGGCCTCACCGGCGCCATCCTCGCCCGCATCGAGGCGAAGGGCTACGCCCTCGTCGACGTCCGTCTCGTCGAGCCCGACCGGGACCGGCTCGAGAAGCACTATGCGGAGCACGCCGGGAAGCCCTTCTACGAGCCCCTCCTGGAGTTCATGCAGAGCGGCCCGTCCGTCGCGATCCGGCTCGCGGGCAACCGCGTGATCGAGGGCTTCCGCTCGCTCGCCGGGACGACCGATCCCACGACCGCCGCGCCCGGCACCATCCGCGGCGATCTCGGTCGTGACTGGGGCCTCGCCGTGCAGCAGAATCTCGTGCACGGGTCCGACAGCCCCGAGTCCGCCGCGCGCGAACTCGAGATCTGGTTCGGCTGAACCTTCCTGCTGACAGCCCAGCCCGCGAGGCGACGACCTTCCGTCACCTCGCGGGCTGCGTCGTCTCAGAGGAATCCGATCCAGTCCAGGCGCACCTGCGCGATCACGGCGATCGCGACGTAGCTCACGACGGCCAGGAGTGGGATCCAGCCCGACAGCGCCGCCGCGAGGTCGCGCGCGCGACGGGGGAGCGGCACGACGCCCGATCGCAGCAGATGCAGCGTCACGGCGTAGAAGGTCGGGATCGTGACGAACCAGGTGACCATGCACCACGGGCAGAGCGTGCCGAGGACGAAGATACTCTGCGAGATGAGCCACACGACGAAGCCGAAGGCGAAGGCCGTTCCCGCCCAGAACAGCACCCAGAACCATCGGGCGAAACGCGCTCCCGCGAGGATCGCCGCCCCGACGACGATCGGCGCCACCCAGCCGGTGAGACCGAGGAGCGGGTTGGGGAAGCCGAACACGGACCCCTGCGGTGATGTCAGGTTGGCGCCGCACTGCACGACGAGGTTGAAGTCGCAGGATGCCGTGGCCGACGAATCCTCGAGCAGATGAAGGCGCTCGGTCGTGAGAGCGAACGCCGCGATCCACCCGATGACGCCCGCGATCATGAGCCAGACGGCGAGGGCGACGGGACGAGCGTGACTGCGGGAAGCGGGCATGACGGCGATTATCGCACCGCCGTCGATGACCCGACCGAGAGCCTCGGACCGCGACGTCCCACATCCCGACGCGGGTAGTGCGATAATGGTCGTCGATGCACGAGCAGCCGCGCTGCGACGGGTATCACGAGAGACTTCGGGCAATGGCTGCCCACGCAGGCCGCGCCGAGAGCCGGCTGCACACCGAGTGAGTTCGCGGCTCGTCCTTCCGGGAGCGACGCCGCCAGAGATGTGCCGGGTGGCGCGCGGTGCCGCCCGAAGAGGAGTAAGCCAGTGATGGCCGATGATCGCAACGACAATCCGACCCCCGATGAGTCCCCGAGCGCGGTAGACCCGGCTCGCGCAGAGCTCGCAGACGCCGTGGCATCGATCGATGCCACGGAAGAGCACATCGACAGTGGTCGCGCGACGGACGAGGCGGAGGAGACTCCGGCACCCGCGGAGGAGCCCGCATCCGCGGAGGAGCCCGCACCCGCGGAGGAGCCCGCACCCGCGGAGGAGCCCGCACCCGCGGAGGAGCCCGCACCCGCGGAGGAGCCCGCACCCGCGGAGGAGCCCGCTCCGGCAGGAGAGCCTCGGCGCGCTGCAGAGTCCGAGCCCGATGAGGACTCACCTGTTCCGGCGGCGGACGCCGGCGAGGCGCCCGACTCCGGGCCCGTCACGGCCGTCTCGCTCGGCCTCCTTCCCGCGGACTTCGTCTCCGCCGTCTCGACCGCGCTGCACTTCTACGCGCCCGAGATCGCCCCGCTTCCCGCCATCCCCGACGAGGAGCCCGACGACGACGGCTCGACCTCGGGAGCCGGCAGCCAGCGTCGTCGGGGACGACGCCGCGGAGGTGCCGCCGGCGACGACAACGCTGAGCCCGCGCCCCGACAGCGCGCCGTCGAGCTCATCACCGAGCCGCAGCGCATCAAGGGCTCGACCCGGCTCGAGGCGAAGAAGCAGCGACGGCGCGACGGCCGCGAGGCCGGCCGACGCCGCACGGTCGTGACCGAGGCGGAGTTCCTCGCGCGCCGCGAGGCGGTCGATCGCGTGATGATCGTGCGTTCCAAGAGCGGACGCATTCAGATCGCCGTGCTCGAGGACAATGTGCTGGTCGAGCACTACGTCGCCCGCAACCAGGACGCCTCCCTCATCGGGAACGTCTACCTCGGTCGTGTCCAGAACGTCCTGCCCAGCATGGAGGCGGCCTTCGTCGACATCGGACGCGGCCGCAACGCGGTCCTCTACTCCGGCGAGGTCGACTGGGATGCGGTCGAGACGGGCAATCAGCCGCGCCGCATCGAGCTGGCGCTGAAATCGGGCGACCGCGTGCTCGTTCAGGTCACGAAGGACCCGGTCGGGCACAAGGGTGCCCGCCTGACGAGCCAGATCTCGCTGCCCGGCCGCTACCTCGTCTACGTGCCCGGCGGCGCGATGAACGGCATCTCCCGCAAGCTGCCCGACACCGAACGGGCGCGACTCAAGCGCATCCTCAAGGAGGTCCTGCCCGAGTCGTCCGGCGTGATCGTGCGCACGGCCGCCGAGGGCGCCACCGAGGACCAGCTGACCCGGGACGTGCAGCGACTCACTTCGCAGTGGGAGCACATCAGCGCGCAGCTCGAGAAGATCCAGGCCCCCGCACTGCTGCATTCGGAGCCCGACCTCCTGGTCAAGATCGTTCGCGACGTCTTCAACGAGGACTTCTCGCGGATGCTCATCCAGGGCGATGAGGCGCACGCGACGATCACGTCGTACCTGACCGGGGTCGCGCCGGACCTGCTCGAGCGCGTCGAGAAGTACGAGGACGAGCAGGATCCCTTCGACGCGTTCCGTGTCACGGAGCAGATCGAGAAGGCGCTCGACCGCAAGGTCTGGCTGCCGTCCGGGGGTTCCCTCGTCATCGACCGCACCGAGGCGATGACCGTCGTCGACGTCAACACCGGCAAGTTCGTCGGCTCGGGCGGCAACCTCGAGGAGACCGTCACGAAGAACAACCTCGAGGCCGCCGAGGAGATCGTCCGGCAGCTCCGTCTGCGCGACATCGGCGGAATCATCGTCGTCGACTTCATCGACATGGTTCTCGAATCGAATCGCGACCTGGTGCTGCGGCGTCTCATCGAGTGCTTGAGCCGCGACCGGACGAAGCATCAGGTCGCCGAGGTCACCTCGCTGGGACTCGTCCAGATGACACGCAAGAAGCTCGGGCTCGGTCTGCTCGAGACGTTCAGCGAGGCATGCGACGTGTGCGCCGGTCGTGGTGTGATCGTGCATCACGATCCGGTCGTCAAGCACCGCGGCACCCCCGCTCAGAACGGCGGTGGGACCAACCGACGCAGTGGGCGCAACGGCGGGAACGGCAACGGGAACGGGAACACCGCGCCGGCCCCGGCGAACGGCGGCACCCACGTCATCACCGAGGGGGCGAAATCCGCGCTCGCGCAGATCGCCGCATCCACGATCCAGGCGACTGCGGCCGAGGAGGACGCAGAAGTCATCGCGCCCGCGGCTGAGGCCGAGACCCCGCCCGTCGAGCGCGCGAAGAAGCCGCGGCACAAGAAGTCCGACACGAAGGGGCCCCGCACCGAGAAGGACCTGCTCCTCGACTCGGTGCTCAACGCCCTGCCCGAGCCGAAGGCACCCGGCCAGGGCCGTGGCCGGCGTCGGGTGACCACCGCAGCGCTGAGCGGCACTCCGGTCTCGGCAGCTCCGGCCGCCGACGACTGAGCGGCCGCCGAACAGCCTCCGAACGCCGCGGGATCCCGTCAGATCCCGCGGCGTTCGCGCGCGGTGATGCGCAGCCCCGACGCGATCAGACGGCGTACGAGTTCGTGCCCGGAGACGTGTTGCGCACCGCCGGCGACCAGCCGGTCGAAGGCGGAGTCCGGCACGTCGTAGTGATCGAGGTCGAACGCGCGCGCCGGCAGCTCGTGGCGCTGTGCGAAGGCGTGCAGCTCGTCGAGGTCGGAATCGCTGACCAGGTGGGCCCACAGCCGGCCGTGGGCCGGCCAGCGCGGATCATCGATGAGGATCGCCATGCTCCGATCCTACGAACGGGGGAGATCGCCGGACCTGACCGCGACACACCCGGGCGTCCTTTTGCCGGATCCCGCCTCATCCGGTAAAGTGGACCCTTGGTGCAGCGAGTCCGTCGACGTCCCGTCATGATCGCGGCTCAGTCCCAGGACCATCTGGGGCACGCGCACCAAGACTTTCCAGTCTCGCAAAGACAATCGGAGCCGTGCGCTCCACAGAAGAAACAGGTGTGAAGTGGTTTACGCAGTTGTGCGCGCCGGCGGCCGTCAGGAGAAGGTGGAGGTCGGCACGATCGTCGTCCTCGACCGTCAGGCGGCTTCGATCGGCGACAAGCTCGAGCTTCCCGCCGTTCTCCTCGTCGACGGCGACGCCGTGACCACCGACGCTGACAAGCTCGCGAAGGTCACGGTCACCGCCGAGGTTCTCGGTGAGGAGCGCGGCCCGAAGATCGTGATCCAGAAGTTCAAGAACAAGACCGGCTACAAGAAGCGCCAGGGCCACCGTCAGGACCTCACGCGCGTCAAGATCACCGGCATCAAGTAAGCCAGGGAGACGCAGAGATGGCACACAAAAAGGGCGCAAGCTCCACCCGTAACGGTCGTGACTCCAATGCACAGCGCCTCGGCGTGAAGCGCTTCGGCGGCCAGGCCGTCAACGCCGGCGAGATCCTCGTCCGTCAGCGCGGCACGCACTTCCACCCCGGCGCCAACGTCGGCCGTGGCGGCGACGACACTCTCTTCGCTCTCGCGGCCGGTGCCGTCGAGTTCGGCAAGAAGGGTGGCCGCAAGGTCGTCAACATCGTGGCGGCCGCCGAGTAATTCGGACCAGACCACTTCGCGGCGAGGGGCGGGCTTCGGCTCGCCCCTCGCCCTGTTTTCAGGAGGCACCGCATGGTGACGTTCGTCGACCGGGTCACGCTGCATCTGCGTGCCGGCAAGGGCGGCAACGGCTGCGTGTCGGTGCGCCGTGAGAAGTTCAAGCCGCTCGCCGGCCCCGATGGGGGCAACGGCGGTGACGGCGGCGATGTCGTCCTCGTCGCCGACCCCCAGGTGACGACCCTGCTGTCGTACCATCACTCGCCCCACCGCTCCGGCGGCAACGGCGGGTTCGGCATGGGCGACAATCGTTCGGGCGCGGCGGGGGAGCACCTCGAGCTCCCGGTTCCGGTGGGTACCGTCGTCAAGACGTCCGACGGTGAGACCCTCGTCGACATGGTCACGCCGGGGATGCGATTCGTCGCTGCTCCGGGCGGTCAAGGCGGTCTCGGGAACGCCGCACTCGCCTCGCCGAAGCGCAAGGCTCCGGGCTTCGCTCTGCTGGGCACCCCGGGGTGGGAGGGCGACGTCGCGCTCGAGCTGAAGACCGTCGCCGACATCGCCCTCGTCGGCTTCCCGTCCGCCGGCAAGTCGAGCCTGATCGCCGCCATGTCGGCAGCACGGCCGAAGATCGCGGATTATCCCTTCACGACTCTCCACCCGAACCTGGGTGTGGTGCAGGCCGGCGACATCCGGTACACCATCGCCGACGTTCCGGGCCTCATCGAGGGAGCCAGCGAGGGCCGCGGACTCGGACTCGAGTTCCTGCGTCACGTCGAGCGCTGCTCGGCTCTGGTGCACGTTCTCGACTGCGCCACCCTCGAACCCGGACGCGACCCGCTGACCGACCTCGACGTCATCCTCGCGGAGCTCGGCGCGTATCCCGTCCCGGAGGGCCAGGTGCCGCTGCTCGAGCGCCCCCAGCTCATCGCGCTCAACAAGACCGACGTCCCCGAGGCGCGCGAGCTCGCCGACCTGGTGCGGCCCGACCTCGAAGCACGCGGGTTCCGTGTCTTCGAGATCTCGACGGTCAGCCGGCACGGACTGCGAGAGCTGTCCTTCGCGATGGCCGAGCTCGTCGCCGAGCACCGCGTGTCGGCGGCCGCGGACGTTCCGGCCGAACGCATCGTCATCCGGCCGAAGGGCGCCGAGAAGGACTTCACCGTGCGGGTCGAGGGCGGTACGTACGGCAACCTGTACCGGATCCTCGGAGCGAAGCCGGTGCGCTGGGTGCAGCAGACGGACTTCCAGAACGAGGAGGCCGTCGGCTTCCTCGCCGACCGTCTCGACAAGCTGGGAGTCGAGAACGAGCTCTTCCGCCTCGGCGCGACGCCGGGGTCGACGGTCGTGATCGGCGAGGGCGACGGAATCGTGTTCGACTGGCATCCGTCGATGTCGTCGGCGGCCGAACTGATGACGGCACCGCGAGGCACCGATCCGAGACTCGACCTCAACCCGCGCCGAACCTCGAACCAGCGCCGTGACCGCTACCACGAGCGCATGGATGCGAAGGCCGAGGCTCGGGCCGAGCTCGAGGCCGAGCGTCGTGCGGAGAAGTCGCGAGGTACCGACGAGGGCGACGCGTGACCCTGCGCAGCCGCGCCGATCTCGACGGCGCGCGCCGTGTGGTCGTCAAAGTCGGTTCGTCCTCCATCAGCGGCGAGAACGCCGGCAAGATCGCATCGCTCGTCGATGCCCTCGCCGCCGCGCACGCTCGGGGCACCGAGGTCGTGCTGGTCTCGTCCGGCGCGATCGCGACCGGCATGCCGTACCTGCAGCTCGACGAGCGTCCCACCGACCTCGCCACGCAGCAGGCCGCGGCGGCGGTCGGCCAGAACGTCCTCGTGTACCGGTACCAGAACGCGCTGCGCCAGTACGGCATCGTGGCGGGCCAGGTGCTGCTGACGGCGGGCGATTTCGACGACCCGACCCACCGCTCGAACGCGCGTCGCGCGATGGAGCGCCTGCTGGGACTGCGCATCCTCCCGATCGTGAACGAGAACGACACCGTCGCCACGCACGAGATCCGATTCGGCGACAACGATCGCCTCGCCGCACTCGTGTCGCGCCTGATCGGCGCGGACGGGCTCGTGCTTCTCAGCGACATCGCCTGCCTGTACACGCGACCTCCGAGTGAGCCGGGCGCACAGCCCATCGACGCCGTGTCGTTCGACGACGACCTCAGCGGTTACGAGTTCGGAGCGACGGTCGTCAACAGCGTGGGCACCGGCGGAGCCGCGACGAAGGCCTCTGCCGCGCGACTGGCGGCCGAGGGCGGTGTCGCGGCGCTCGTGACGAGTATCGATCTCGCCGCCGACGCACTCGCCGGAGCCGCCGTCGGCACGTGGTTCGAACCCCACCCGGAGCCCGCCGTGCCCGCCGGAACCGGCGCCATCGGCGTCGCCGGAGCCTGAGGCCGCTCTCGGTAGACTCGTCTGATGAGCATCGCCGTCACGCCCGATCTCGCCTCGCGGTTGCACGCCGCCAAGCGGGCGAGCCGATCCATCGGTCTGCTCGGTGACGCCGCGAAGACGGCGCTGCTCGAGGACATCGCCGATGCCCTCGAGGTCGACGCCGAGCGGATCGTGGCCGCGAACGCGGACGACCTCGCGCGAGGCGACGCAGATGATATCAGTGCCGGGCTGCGCGACCGGCTCATGCTCGACTCCTCACGCGTGGCCGCGCTCGCAGAAGCCGTGCGTGACGTCGCCCGGTTGCCCGATCCCGTCGGCCGCGTCCTCGACGAGCGCGTGCTGCCCGGCGGGGTCAGGCTGCAGAAGGTGTCCGTGCCGTTCGGCGTCGTGGCATCGATCTACGAGGCGCGCCCGAACGTCACGGTAGACATCACGGCCCTCGCGTTGCGATCGGGCAATGCCGCCGTGCTCCGGGGCGGGTCGGCGGCGCAGGCGACGAACGCCGCACTCATCACGGCGATGCGGGGAGCTCTGGAACGGGCGGGCGTCGACCCCGATGGCATCCAGACCGTCGACGACTTCGGGCGCGACGGGGCGAAGGCGCTCATGCGGGCCCGCGGCCTGGTCGACGTGCTCGTGCCGCGCGGTAGCGCGCAGCTCATCGAGACCGTCGTGACCGAGTCGACGGTCCCCGTGATCGAGACGGGCGCCGGCGTCGTCCACATCGTGCTGGACGACTCGGCTCGGCTGGACTGGGCCCGTGACATCGTCGTCAATGCGAAGGTCCAGCGGCCGAGCGTCTGCAACGCCGTCGAGACCGTCCTCGTGCTGCGGCCCGCGGCCGAGCGCCTCATCCCCTCGGTCGCCAGAGCCCTCCTGGCCGCAGGTGTCACCATCCACGGCGACGACGAGGTGCGCCGGCTGGTGCCGCAGGCAGTCGCGGTCACCGAGGGTGAGTGGGGCACCGAGCACATGAGCCTCGACCTGTCGATGCGCGTCGTCGGCGACCTCGACGAGGCCCTCGAGCACATCCGTCGCTACTCGACGATGCACACCGAGGCCATCGTGACGGAGGACGAGGCGAACGCCGAGCGCTTCCTCGCCGAGGTGGATGCCGCCGTCGTCATGGCCAACGCCTCGACGCGATTCACGGACGGCGGCGAGTTCGGCTTCGGCGCCGAGGTCGGCATCTCGACTCAGAAGCTGCACGCTCGGGGGCCGATGGGCCTCCCGGAACTGACCAGCACGAAGTGGCTCGCGCGCGGCGCCGGGCAGACCCGCGCCTGACCACCTAAACTTGACCTGCGCCGCCGCGCGAAACGAACGGAGCCCCGATGACCCTCGCCACGATCACCGCATTCGCCGCCGAGCAGACGGAGCATCACGGCAACGTGCAGGCGGAGACGATGATCTTCGGCGTCATCGCCCTGGTCATCTTCCTCTCGCTCGGGCTCGTCACGCTGTCGTACCGCAACGTCGCCAACCGTCACGCGGGCAAGGCCGACGCCTACGCCGCTGCTCACGCGAACCAACTGACGCAGTCGGGGAACGGCCACCACTGAGGCCGCTTCGATGACGGGAACGCGTGCGCCGCGTATCGGCGTGATGGGCGGCACGTTCGACCCGATCCACCACGGTCACCTCGTGGCCGCCAGCGAGGTCGCGCAGTCGTTCGATCTCGACGAGGTCATCTTCGTTCCCACGGGCACGCCCTGGCAGAAATCGTTCGTCTCGCCGGGCGAGGACCGTTACCTCATGACCGTCATCGCGACGGCCTCGAACCCGATGTTCACCGTCAGTCGCGTCGACATCGACCGCGACGGCCCCACCTACACGATCGACACGCTCCGGGATCTGAAGGCGCAGCGACCCGATGCCGACTTCTTCTTCATCACCGGTGCCGACGCCATCGCGCAGATTCTCAGCTGGAGGAACCATGATGAACTGTGGGAGCTCGCCCACTTCGTCGCGGTCTCGCGTCCCGGCCACACCCTGTCGAGCGCAGGCCTGCCGAGCGACGATGTGAGCCTGCTCGAGATCCCCGCGCTCGCGATCTCGTCCACCGACTGCCGGGCGCGCGTGGGACGTGGCCACCCGGTGTGGTACCTCGTCCCCGACGGGGTCGTCCAATACATTGCGAAGCATCATCTCTATCGGAGCAAGGCATGAGCGATAACGAGCAACAGCCACCGACTCCGCAGCTGACGCGCCGCCAACTGCGTGAGTTGCGCAACACCGCCTCGACCCCCATCATCGTCGACCCGGGGGCCACCGACGAGGCTGCCGCCATCGGCGCCGAGCCGACTCCGGTCGCCGCACCGCTCCCGCGCCCCGCGGAACCCGTGCAGGTGCCGCCGGCTCCGGTGCCGCAGGCCTCGGTCGATCTCGGGGCGCCCGCGCTGACGCGTCGTCAGGCCCGGCTGCAGGAGAAGATCCGCACGGCATCCATCCCCGTCATCACGGCGACCGGCGAGCACGCCCTGCTGCCCGGCTCGGATGTCACGGATCGGATCGACGCGGCCCCGGACGCTGAGCCGAGCGTCGAGTCGCCCGACGAGGCGCCCGGCACGTCTTCCGAAGACGCAGCCGAGCGTGACGAGGCAGCCTTCGACGTCGACCACTCCGACGAGACCGCACAGGAAGCGCGTGGGGACGAGGGCGACGAAGGTGCGCCCGACGACGTGCGCGTCGATGCCGAGGAGACACACGCCGACGACCCGGACGCGGATGCCGAGGACGCGGACGCGGATGCCGCCGACGCGGACGCGGATGCCGCCGACGCGGACGCGGATGCCGCCGACGCGGATGCCAGCGAGGCGCACACCGACGACGCGACGTCAGAGCCCGAGGAGGAGCGTCACGTCGTATCGGGCGACCTGGGCGCGGACCTCCTCGCGGGAGCCTCGACGACGCCCGACGTACCCGCTTCGTTCGATCAGCTGCTCACCCGCAGCGCCACGGCGACGGGCGCGTTCACAACGCCGAGCGCCCTCATCCTCGCTCAGAGCCCCGACGGCGGCCCGCTCGTGGCCCCGGTCACGGCGACGGGCGAGGTACTCATCACGGGCACGTTCTCGCTCCCCGAGAACTTCGGGTCGACCGGCGTCGTCCCGGGCGTCGCGGACGGCAAGGACGTCGATGCCGTTCTCATCGACGGCGAGCTGCCGGCATCGTCGTCGCCCACCCCGATCGCCGCGAGCGCGGCCATCTCGACCATCAAGAGCGCCGAGGACGTCATCCGTCCGCCGGCGCCCGAGAAGGGCAGCCGCTGGACGGTCGCCCTCGCCATCACCGCGGGAGCACTCGCTCTCGCCCTGGCGGGCGTTCTGCTCGTCTCGCTTTTCACAGGAGTTTTCGGATGAGTTCACAAGCAGTCATCGACATGGTGTCCGTCGCCGCCGCGGCAGCCGACGCGAAGGGCGGCGAGGACTTCGTCGCGCTCGACGTGTCCCAGCCGCTGCCGCTGGTCGACGCGTTCCTCATCGTCAGCGGCACCAGCGAGCGCAACGTCGCCGCGATCGCCGACGCCGTGGAGGAGAGCATGCTCGAGGCCGGCCACAAGCGCCTGCGCCGCGAGGGACGCAGCGAGTCGCGGTGGGTGCTGCTCGACTTCGGCGACCTGGTCGTCCACGTCTTCCACGAGGAGGAGCGCATCTACTACGGCCTCGAGCGCCTCTGGAAGGATTGCCCCGTCATCCCGATCGAGGCGCCCGTGGTCACGAGCACCCCCGGTGATGTTGTAAGCTGAATGAGTTGCCGCGAGAGCGGAAACCACGGGCCTGTGGCGCAGCTGGTAGCGCACCTGCATGGCATGCAGGGGGTCAGGGGTTCGAGTCCCCTCAGGTCCACCAAGTCCCCGCTTCGGCGGGGATTTCGTGTTTTTCGGCCTCATCCGTCCGCTGCATGCGCGAGGTGGTGCGTCGACGACACGCCCGAGAGGGTGGCCTCGACGATCATCCCCCGACGACCGTCAGCACGGCGGTGCGCAGCTCTTGTCCGCGTGCGCTCAGGAGCCGTTGCTGACGCACGTACTCGGCTTTCCCTTCGGCGGTCTCGATCGGCACGGGGGAGTAGCCCCAGTCGCGCAGGTCGTACGGCGAGGCGCGCATGTCGAGCTCGCGGATGTCGCGGGCCAGGATGAACGCGTCGATCAGCAGGTGCCCGGGGACGAGCGGTCCGAGCTTCAGTACCCACTTGTAGACGTCCATACCGGCATGGAGGCATCCGGGCTGCTCGCGGCCGACCGCACCGTCGCGGTCGAGCGCCTCACGATTGCGCGGCACGGCCTCGGGAGTGAAGAACCGGAACGCGTCGAAGTGGGTGCAGCGCAGGTCGTGCGCGTCGACGACGGCGTCCGTGCCGGCCGCGCCGAGGCGGAGAGGGATCTCGTGGCGCGTCTCGTCGGAGCGGTACACCATCGCCCATTCATGGAGCCCGAAGCAGCCGAACACCCCGGCGCGGTCGCGCGTGGCGCGCAGGAGCCCCGTGACACCGCGGTAGAGCGAGCCCCGCTCCTCGCGGAACTGCTCGTCGGCGACCCGAGCGTCGCCGACGCCGACCGTCGTGTACCAGCGCCAGCCGCCACGCTCCCGGCCCGCGCCCTCGAGCACGACGCCGGGACCCGGGTGCCACCGCCGCAGGATGGCCGGCTTGTAGGAGTAGTAGGTGAAGAGGAAGTCTTCGACCGGGTGCTTCTCGGCCCGGGAGGCGCGACGGCGGTGCGCCTCGGTGAGCTCGTCAGCGCGCTCCGCATGGGCATCCGACATGTCGCGCCACACCTCGGGCGCGAGCCGAGCGCGTTCGGAGAGTCGGAGCATCACCTCTCGAGGATAGACATCGGCGTGCGCGGAGACTGCCTCACACCGGTTCGATGAGCGTCGGGTCGTCGTTGCGCACGTTGCCGACGGCCGATCCGACGGGGAACCAGGTGAGGGTGTCGACGACCGACGGGGCGGCGTCGACGACGGCGTCGAGCAGGTCGGCCGGGTACTCCGTCGTGGGATCGAGCCAGACGTCGGCGTACTCGACGTCGATCATGAGCGGCATCCGATCGTGGATGTCGGCGAGGCCGCCGACGGCCGACCGAGTCAGGATCGTGAAGCTCAGCAGCCAACGCTCGGGATCGTCGTCGGCGCGCGCATCGTCTTTCCACCATTCATAAAGACCCGCGAAGAACAGCGGCTCGTCGCCTTCGGGACGGATGAAGTGCGGGGTCTTGGCGCCGGCCGCGCCCTGCCATTCGTAGTAGCCGGATGCCGGGACCACGGCCCGGCGAGCAGCGAGCGCCTTGCGGAACATCGGCTTCTCGGCGGCCTCCTCCGAGCGCGCATTGAAAGCGCGTGCACCGGCGGAGACATCCTTCGACCAGGGCGGCACGAGGCCCCACCGGGCCGCGGCGAGTCGACGCGTGGGCGGCTCGGTCTTCGCCGAGTCGAGGACGATGGCCGCGCGCGCCGTGGGCGCGATGTTAAACGAGGGCGCCGGGAGGTCGTCGGGAACGACCTCGGCGCGCAGGACACCCGCCAGCTCGGAACCGACGCGGGCTACGACGAAACGACCGCACATGATCTCAGCGTAGGGCGCACCCCCGACGTCGATGCTCAGTGCCGTTCGATGACTCCGACGTCGGCGAGCCGATCGAGCAGCGCTGCGCCGTCCGAGCCGCTGACCCACGGGACCTGCGCCGCTGAATGGTCGTTGACCGCGGTCCGCCCACCCGCGAGGACGGCCTCGGCGGGGGAGAGCCGTCGGATCGCCACGCAGCGGACCCGGTCGGGGTGCTCACTGGCGAAAGCCGTGTAGAGGGCGTCGTCGTGCTGACCGTCGTCGCCCACCAGCAGCCACTGCACGTGCGGGAACTCCTGGGCCAGACGACGGAGATTCTCGGCCTTGTGGTCGCGGCCGCTGCGGAACCAACGGTCGTGCGTCGGACCCCAGTCCGTCAGGAGCATGGGGCCGGAGGGGAAGACGTGACGGCGGAGGAAGCGCATGAGCGTCGGAGCTGCGTTCCAGGCGCCGGTCGAGAGGTAGATGACGGGGCTGCCCGGCCGGTCGCGGGTGAGCCGTTCGAGCATCACCGCCATGCCGGGGACGGGCTGGCGGGCGTGCTCGTCGAGCACGAAGGAGTTCCACGCCGCCACGAACGGTCGCGGGAGCGCCGTGACCATCACGGTGTCGTCGATGTCGGAGACGATGCCGAACTCGACGTCCGAAGCGATGACGAACACCCGCGTCTCGATGGGCTCGCTGGCCTCCACCGTCATCGTGATCGTCTGCCAGCCGGGCTCGAGGGTGCCCGGCAGCTCGACGTCGATGACGCCGCCGCGGTCGGCCACGATCTCGTGACTGACCCCCGCGATCGTCACCCGCACCTGGGCGAACGCGACGGGGACCGACGCGAAGCTGCGCCATCCCCTGACTGAGGCGTACTCGCCGTTGTCGGCGGGGCGCACCTTCGGTGCGATGAGGACGCGTCCGAGAACCCTCACCCAGCCTTCGCCGCCGTAGCCCGGATACGCGGCGACGGTCGGTCGCTGCCCGCGCGCGCGGGCGCGCCGCTCGCGCCACGAGTGGAAGCGACGCTCGAGGCGCGCGAACCACAGGATCTTCTTCCGTGGTGCCGGTGAGGAAGCCATCGGCTCAGTCTTTCACGTCCCCGTCTGCGCGCCGTCCGGACTCGTCGCCGAGTCGCAGATGGCGCGCCTCCCGGCGCGAGATCAGTCGCTTGACGAGATACGCGGCGACGAGGAAGACCAGGATGACGGCGACGAAGAGGTAGCCGGCGTACTGGATGTTCTCCGAGACCTCCCGGTAGGTCTTGGCCGCGGCGGCCACCACGCCGACATAGAGCGAGGTCCAGATGACGCAGGCGGGAGCGGTCCAGGCGATGAAGCGGCGATACGAGAAGCCGCTCATCCCCACTGTGAGGGGCACGAGCGAGTGCAGCACCGGCAGGAAGCGCGAGAGGAAGATCGCGGGGCCGCCCCGGCGGCGCAGGTAGAGCTCGGACCGCACCCAGTTGTCCTCTCCGATGCGGCGGCCGAGGCGCGAGAAGCGGATGCGGGGTCCGAGCCAGCGGCCCAGCAGGAAGCCGATCGACTCGCCCGCGAGCGACCCGGCGACGACGACGGCTCCCAGGATGAACCCCTCGGCGACACTCCCGACGGCGGTCGCCGCGACGATGACGATCGTGTCGCCCGGCACGACCAGCCCGACGAGCACACTGGTCTCGAGCATGATCGCGATCCCCGCCACGACCGTCCGCAGCACCGGGTCGATGCTCTGCACGGTGTTCAGAATCCAGTCGAGGATCTCGTTCACGCTCCGAGCCTAGGGGCGCCACCCGGGGCATAGCCTGAGTCCGTGCCCGAGACCCCGAGCTGCCGACTCCTCGACGGCTGGGTCGATCCCGCCGAGCTCGTCGGCGCGGTCCCCGGTGAGCATCTCTTCTGGCTCGACGCAGGTGTCGGGGCGACGAGCGGCTGGAGCTGGCTGGGCACCGGACGCCCCGAGGACCGGCCGGATCCTCTCGTCGACGGGTCGGCCGCCCCCGACTCCCGTGCCGGAGATGGCGGACCGTTCCGCGGAGGATGGGTGGGATGGTCCGGCTACGACCTCGCCGCGTCGCGCGCGGGTGCGCCGACCACAGCGGATGCCGCAGAGCCGTCGGACCTCTGGCTGCGGGTCGAGCGACTCGTCGCCTTCGATCACGCGACGCGGAGACTCTGGGCCGTCGCCGACGCTGCGATGCTTCCGGCGTTCGTCGAGGAGGTGCGGGAGTGGCGTGCGGCGGCGACGCCGGTGCAGCTCGCACCGTCGCACCCGGGGGAGCCGGCGCTCGTGGCGACCGCACGCGTCGAGCCCGACCGTTACGCGGTCCTCGTGGAGGAGTGTCGCTCCGCGATCCGGCGGGGGGATGCCTATCAGCTCTGCCTCACGACGCGGTTCGACCTGGTGGCCGATCCGGCGCCCGATCCCCTCGCCGTCTTCCTGCGGCTGCGCTCCGCGGCGTCGTCGCACCACGGCGGGCTCATCCGGTCGGGACGCCGCGCCCTCGTCAGCGCGAGCCCCGAGCGTTTTCTGCAGCTCGAGGCGGGCGTGGTGCGGACGAGTCCCATCAAAGGCACCCGACGTCGCGGCACCGATGCGGCATCCGACGCCCAGCTCGTCGACGAACTGCGGACGAGTCCGAAGGAGCGCGCCGAGAACGTCATGATCGTCGACCTGATGCGCAACGACCTGCAGCGGGTCAGCGACGCCGGCTCGGTCGTGGTCGAGACACTGCTCGAGGTCGAGACCTATCCGACCGTCCATCAGCTCGTCAGCAGCGTGTCGGGCCGGGTCCGGGGCGGCTCACGGCTCTCGGACGTGCTCGCCGCCACCTTCCCTGCGGGGAGCATGACGGGCGCCCCCAAGCTCTCGGCGATGACCATCCTCGACGAGCTGGAGGCGGCGCCGCGCGGGATATACGCGGGATGCTTCGGCTGGATCGGCGTCGACGGCGACGCCGACCTGGCCATGGTGATCCGATCGATCGTCCTCGACGGCGCGACCGCGTACGTCGGGGCCGGTGGGGGCATCACCTGGGGATCGGAGGCCGAGGCGGAGGTCGAGGAGGTCGCGCTGAAGGCTCGCGCGCCGCTGCGCGCCCTCGGCGCGGTGCTCCCGCCCCGGTGGCGCGAGCGGGTCCGGTAGCCTGGGAGAGGTGCTCTCGCGCCCGTTTCGCATTCCCAGATTGGTTCACCCGTGACCGACATCTCCACTGATCGCGCCACCACGCCCGATTCCGTCGCATTCGACGCCCACGCCGTCCAGGCGAAGTGGCAGCGTGCCTGGGCCGACGCCGATCCCTTCCGTGCCGGCGGCGACGACGACAAGCGGCCCCGGAAGTACGTGCTCGCGATGTTCCCGTACCCCTCGGGCGACCTCCACATGGGGCACGCCGAGAACTATCTCTACTCCGACATCGTCGCCCGCTTCTGGCGTCATCGCGGCTACAACGTGCTCCACCCCATCGGATGGGACTCGTTCGGCCTGCCGGCGGAGAACGCCGCGATCAAGCGCGGCGCCGATCCGCGCGCCTGGACGTACGACAACATCGCGCAGCAGAAGCAGAGTCTGCACGAGTACGGCGTCTCGTTCGACTGGAGCCGCGTGCTCCACACGAGCGACCCCGAGTACTACACGTGGAACCAGTGGCTGTTCCAGAAGCTCTACGACAAGGGCCTCGCCTACCGCAAGGAGAGCCCGGTCAACTGGTGCCCGAACGACCAGACGGTGCTCGCCAACGAGCAGGTCGTCGACGGGCACTGCGAGCGCTGCGGCGCCGAGGTCGTGAAGAAGAAGCTCACGCAGTGGTACTTCAAGATCACCGAGTACGCCGACCGGCTGCTCGATGATCTGAACCAGCTCGAAGGGTTCTGGCCGCAGAAGGTCATCCAGATGCAGCGCAACTGGATCGGCCGCTCGGTGGGCGCCGACATCGATTTCGAGATCGAGGGGCGTGACGAGAAGATCACGGTCTTCTCGACCCGTCCCGACACCCTGCACGGCGCGACCTTCATGGTCGTGGCGCCCGACTCCGACCTGGCGGCCGAACTCGCGGCCGGCTCGTCCGACGAGGTCCAGCAGCGCTTCCGTCAGTACCTGCAGACGGTGCAGAAGACGAGCGAGATCGACCGGCAGACCGCGGACCGTCCGAAGACGGGTGTCTTCCTCGACCGCTTCGCGGTCAACCCCATCAACGGGGAGCGGCTCCCGATCTGGGCCGCCGACTACGTGCTGGCCGACTATGGTCACGGGGCCGTCATGGCGGTTCCGGCACACGACCAGCGTGACCTCGACTTCGCACGCGCCTTCGACCTGCCCGTGCGGGTCGTCGTCGACACGACGGCGCCGGTGACGGGCGCGATGCCGGTCATCGAGCTCGACGACGAGGGAGTGCCCGTCGACGCGGCGCCCGAGATCGACGACCTCGACCCGGCACGCACCGGGGTCGCTCTCACGGGCGACGGACGCATGATCAACTCCGGCGCGCTCGACGGACTGAGCAAGCGCAACGCCATCGCTCGTGCCATCGAGCAGCTGACGGCGAGCGGCACCGGTCGCGCCGCGAAGACCTACCGCCTGCGCGACTGGCTCATCTCGCGTCAGCGCTTCTGGGGCACGCCCATCCCGATGGTCCACACCCAGGACGGGCGCATCGTCCCCGTGCCGGGCGAGGAGCTGCCGGTGCGTCTGCCGTCGGTCGAGGGCCTCGACCTGACTCCGAAGGGCGCGTCGCCCCTGGGAGCGGCGACGGACTGGGTCACGACGACCGACCCCGAGACGGGCGAGCCCGCGCTGCGCGACCCCGACACGATGGATACCTTCGTCGACAGCTCGTGGTACTTCCTCCGATTCCTGTCGCCGAACGACGCCGGACAGCCGTTCGCGTCGCGCGAAGCCGACAAGTGGGGACCCGTCGACTTCTACATCGGCGGGGTCGAACACGCGATCCTCCACCTGCTCTACGCGCGGTTCATCACCAAGGCGCTGTTCGACATGGGCCAGGTCGAGTTCACCGAGCCCTTCTCGAGCCTCATCAACCAGGGCATGGTCATCCTCGACGGCGCCAAGATGTCGAAGAGCAAGGGCAACCTCGTGCTCTTCCAGGAGGAGCTGGAGCAGCACGGTGCCGACGTCCTGCGCGTCGCCCTGGCCTTCGCCGGGCCGGTCGAGGACGACAAGGACTGGGCCGACGTGTCGACCACGGGCGCGGCGAAGTTCCTCGCCCGCGCGATGCGCGTCGCGGCCGACGTCGACAGCGAGACCGACGTGGTCTGGGCCGAGGGGGATGCTGCGCTGCGACGCGTGACGCACCGCCTGTGGGCCGATGCACCGGGCCTGATCGAGCAGACCAAGTTCAACGTCGTCGTGGCGCGTCTCATGGAGCTGGTCAACGCGACGCGCAAGGTGATCGACAGCGGCGCAGGCGCGGGTGATCCTGCGGTGCGCGAGGCTGCAGAGGCCGTCGCCGTCATCCTCGACCTGTTCGCCCCGCACACCGCCGAGGAGATGTGGGAGACGCTGGGGTACCGCCCGTTCGTCGGCCTCGCCGTGTGGCGGCAGCCCGACCCGACCCTGCTCGTCGAGGAGTCCGTCACCGCGGTCGTGCAGATCGACGGCAAGGTCCGCGGCACGCTCACGGTCTCGGCGAAGATCTCCTCGGACGACCTCGAAGCCCTCGCACGCGCGGATGACAAGGTCGTCCGCGCGCTCAACGGCCGGGAGATCGCGCGTGCCGTCGTGCGGGCGCCGAAGGTCGTGAGCTTCACCACCGCCCGCTGACGCCGGCGGGGGAGTGTCACGCGGTGACACACTTCCCCCGCCACCCGCGGTTCGGGTTACCGTGGCGATCGTGCAGCCGCTTCCCGCCGTCGCTCTGACCGTCGCGCTCGTCGTGCTCGTCGCGACCTGCGGCGTGCTCGCCCGACGACGCAGCGGGCGGCCCCTGCGGGTGGCCGACGGCGAGGTCGTGACTCCCGCGATGGTCGACGCGCCCGCGTTCGGTCGAGCCGCGACGCTGCTCCAGTTCAGCACCGAGCTGTGCACGCGATGCCCGGGAGCACGACGCGTGCTGTCGTCGCTCGCCGACGGGCTCGACGGCGTCCGGCACGTCGACGTGGACCTCACGTACCGTCCGGATCTGGCTCGACGGTTCTCCGTCATGCAAACGCCCACGGTTCTCGTCCTCGACCGCACGGGACGAGTGCGGCAACGTACGGGTGGCCTCCCGGATCGTTCTGCGCTGGAGTCCGAGCTCATCCGACTGCTGCAGGAGGCCTGACATGACCGCCACCGACCGCCTCGACGTGCGCGCCCCGCGCTTCGCAGCATCGCTCACCGCCGCCCTGCTGTTGGCCGCCGTGCTGGCGTCGCTGCTGGGGACGGCGACGGCCTCCGCGGGTGCCGGCTGGTTGCTGCCGGCCACGCCGATTCCCGCCCGCCTCGCCGACGTCGGCTTCCTCCTCGTGCTCCTCGCCGCGTTGTTGTTCCTCTGGGGCGTCGCTTCACCGCGGACCGCGCCCTGGGGCGTGCTGTTCCGTCGGGTGGTGAGACCGCGTCTGTCGCCGCCACGCGAGTTCGAGGACCCTCGACCGCCTCGTTTCGCGCAGGGAGTCGGCCTCGTCGTGACCTCGGCGGGGCTGCTCCTGCATCTCGCAGGCGTGCCATGGGCGCTGCCGATCTCAGCGGCCCTCGCCTTCGCTGCAGCCTTCCTGAACGCCGCGTTCGGGTTCTGCCTGGGCTGCCAGATGTACCTGCTCCTGCAGCGGGTGGGCGTCGTCGGCCGGGTGCGGGCCTAGATCTCCTCACGAGCACCGTCGCCTCCCCGGCGCGCCGGGCGCCGGGGGTTTGCACGGGGTGGCGCGGAGGCCGGGAGGGTCTGCTCACGCCTCCCTAGCCTGGGCCGGTGACTTCACGTGATCGGCAGACGCGGCGGCGTCGGCTGAGCACCGGCGCGGTCATCGTGCTCGTCCTCGCGGCCGCGGGCATCACCGTGGGCATCGGCGTGATCCGGTCGGCGACCACGCCGGTCGAGATCGTGGCACCCGCCCCGAGCGTCGACGTCACCACGGACGCGACGCCCGACGCCGCGGTCTACGTCCATGTCCACGGCGCCGTCAACGCCCCCGGTCTGTACCGACTCGCGAGCGATGCGCGCGTCGTCGACGCCGTGGCTGCCGCCGGAGGCATGACGGACGACGCCGATCCCGCGGGAGTGAACCTCGCCCGCACCGTGTCGGACGGCGAACAGCTATACGTGCCGCGACCGGGGGAGGCTCCACCTCCGCAGCTGGGCTCGAGCGTCACCGGCCCCGGAGCGCCCGGTGACGGCCTCGTCGACCTCAACACCGCGGATGCCGCGGCGCTCGACACGCTGCCCCGCGTCGGTCCGGCTCTCGCGGAGCGGATCATCGCGTGGCGGACGGACAACGGCCAGTTCACGAGCGTCGAGGACCTGCTCGCGGTCTCGGGCATCGGCGAGAAGATGCTCGAAGCGCTGCGCGACCGGGTGCGCGTGTGACGGGCCCGACCCGTCGGAGGGACTTCCGTCTCATGCCCGTCGCCGCGGTCGTCTGGGCCGCGGCACTCGCCGCCATCTGCCTGCCCGAGACCGCCCTTCTCGGCGCGCTGCTGCTGTGGGGCGCCGCAGCCACCGGGCTCATGGTGTCGTGTCGGCTCCGAGCGTCGTCCCGGGCGGAGAGCGCCGGCGGGAGCCGGGGCACGCGGCGGAGCCGGGGCGCCCGGGGCGCCGGTTCCGCGACCGCGGTCGTCGCCCTCGCGTTCGCGGCGGCGGCCGTGTCGCACGTGGCCATCGCGTCTCCCGAGCGTGAGCGGGTCGCCGACCTGCCGATCACGGGGGGCCGCTCCGTCGTCGTCG
The DNA here is from genome assembly GCF_900102175.1 of Microbacterium sp. cf332. GTDB lineage: Bacteria > Actinomycetota > Actinomycetes > Actinomycetales > Microbacteriaceae > Microbacterium. The sequence continues at coordinate 321,461 of NZ_FNKN01000001.1, read as the reverse complement.
AGGCCGACGTCACGGGAAAGATCGAGGGGTCGGCGACCGGATGGCGATTCGACGCCCTCGCGACGCGCATCCGGGTCGGCGCCGACGAGGTCGAGACCCGCGTGCCCGTCGTCATCCGCACCGCGGAGCGATCGGCGGGGCTGGACCTCGGCGCATCGGTCTCCATGCAGGGCACTGCGTTCGTGGCGGATGCCGCAGATCGAGCCGTCATCGTGGTGAACGCCGCGCGTCCGCCCGACGTGCTCGACGAGGCGAGCGGGCCATTCGCGGTCGCGTCCGCGCTCCGCGCCGCGCTGCTCGATCAGGCGGCGTCGCTGCCGCAGCCCGGGGCGGGACTCATCGCGGGCCTCGCGGTCGGAGACACCTCCGCGGTCACGACCGGCCTCGATGAGCAGATGAAGACGGCCTCGCTGTCACATCTCACGGCCGTGTCCGGCGCGAACTGCGCGCTCGTCGTCGGGATCGCCTTCGCTGGAGCCGCGCTCCTGGGATTGCCCCGCGGGTGGCGCGTGGCGGCCGCTGTGACGACGCTCGCCGGGTTCGTCGTCCTCGTCTCGCCCGAGCCGAGCGTCGTCCGCGCGGCCGCCATGGCTGCGATCGCCATGCTCGCCGCGCTGCTCGGACGGGCGGGCGCCGGTGTCGCCGTGCTGACCAACGCCGTGATCCTCTGCCTCATCGCCGATCCCTGGCTCGCGGCGAGCATGGGCTTCGCGCTCTCCGCAGCGGCGACGGGCGCGCTGCTGGTCCTCGCAGGCCCGGTCACCGAGTCGCTGGCCCGCTTCGTGCCGCGTCCTCTCGCGCTGGCCATCGCGGTCCCCGTCGCCGCTCAGCTCGCCTGCACGCCCCTGTTGGTGATGATCGACCCGCGTCTTCCTGTCTACGCGGTGATCGCCAACGCCGTCACCGCGCCGGCCGCACCGCTCGCGACGGTCGCCGGCCTTCTGGCCTGTCTCAGCGCGCCGGTCCCGGTGCTCGCGAGCGGCTTCGCCGCCATCGCGTGGCTGCCCTGCGCCTGGATCGCCGCCGCGGCAGAGGTCTTCGCCGCCGCGCCCGGCGCATCCGTCCCGTGGCTCTCCGATGCGCCCGGGGTCCTGCTGGCCGCCGCGCTCTGTGCCGCCGTCGTCGCCGTGCTGCTCCCCGGTGTTCCCCGGGTCGTCCGGCGGACCGGGATCATGATCGTCGCGCTCGCCTTCGGCGCCGCGGCGGGCATCGCTATCGTGGCGGGCCCGCTCGAACAGGCCCGCACGCCGGGCGACTGGGCCGTGGCGCTGTGCGACGTCGGACAGGGGGATGCCGTCCTCATCCGGTCGGCGGGGCGCATCGCGCTGATCGACGTCGGGCCCGACCCGCAAGCTCTCGGCGCCTGCCTCGCGCGCTTCGACATCGCTCGTGTCGACCTCCTCGTCCTCACGCACTTCGATCTCGACCACATCGGCGGCGCGGATGCGGTTGCGGATCGCGTCGCTCTGGTCCTGCACGGGCCCGTGGGCGGGGCGAGCGACGAAGCACTGCTCACCCGCCTCTCGGAACGCGGCGCCGACGTCCTGCCCGCGGTCGCCGGGATGAGCGGGACCCTCGGCGAAGCATCCTGGTCGGTCCTCTGGCCGAGCGCGACCGTCCACGGCTTCCCGCCGGGTAATGACGCGAGTGTCGTCCTCGAGGTGAGCGGCCGCGGGATGCCGTCGACGCTGTTGCTCGGCGACCTCTCGGAGACGGCGCAGCGGGTGGCGGGAGGGCGGGTCGCGGGTGGCTACGACGTCGTCAAAGTCGCCCATCATGGCAGCGCCGACCAGTCGCCCGCGCTGTACCGGCGCGTCATGCCTCGCATCGCCCTGATCGGGGTGGGGGAGAACGACTACGGCCACCCGCGAGCGGAGACGCTGACGCTCCTGGGGGCGCTGGGAGCCGAGATCGTGCGGACCGACATGACGGGCAGCGCGACGATCTCGATGACGTCGGAGGGGATCCGCGTCTGGCGCGAGCGATCCGAGCCGCCCTGAGCTCGACATCGTGATCCGGCGCGCATCACCCGGGCGAACGACGCGAGCCTCGGCGGTGGCCTATCGCGGCTCGGCGCCGGGGACGTCGACCGAGGTCGCGAACGAGGCGAGCAGCGCTCGAAGACCGTCCAGGACCGACACCAGGCTTCGCGTCGAGTCGCCGCCGATCCAGAGGTCGACAGCGGTATCGAACAGGGAGACGGCGGTGCTCGAGACGAGTGCGGCCTCGACGGCGGCGGTTCCATGATCGACCAGCGACGAGCGGATGGCCTCCGTCAGCGCCGCCGATTTCAGTCGCTCCCGCTCATGAAGCCGTGCGTCCGACTCGATCACGGTGCGGCGGATGCGGATCTGTTCGCGCCACTGCTCGAGCTCGCCGGCGGCCCCGGTCACACCGTGCAGCGCGAGCGCCATGGGATCGAGACCCGCGGGTGCATCCTCGAGCAGTCGTCGCACGACAGCCGGGAACTCGCGTTCCCGCAGGAACAGCACGTCGCGCTTGTCGGCGAAATGTCGGAAGAAGGTGCGGGTGGTCAGGCCTGCCCGCTCGGCGATGCGGGGCACGGTGGTCTTGGCGTACCCGTCCGCGAGGAAGAGATCCATCGCCGCCCGTTCGAGTCGAAGAGCGGCGTCCGGTGCCCAGCGTGCCATCAGCCCACTCTAACTGACGACACGACATGTCATCGGGCCTATAGTGAGTGATGTCATCTCGTGTCATCCCTTCGACCATCGGAGTCGCCATGTCCGTCAACACCGCCGCCTGGCTCGCTTCCCCCCGAGCCGACCTCGTCGTCGGCCCCGCCGACATGCCCGTTCCTGGCCGCGGCGAGATCCTTCTCCGCAATCGGGCGGTGGCCGTGAATCCCCTCGACGAACTCAAGCAATGGACGGGCGACCTCATGTACCGCTGGCTGTCGTACCCCATGATCCTCGGCGAGGATGTCGCTGGCGTCGTCGAAGCGGTCGGTCCGGGTGTGACGCGGTTCTCGGCCGGCGACCGCGTGGCCGCGTACGCCGTCGGAATGGAGCGCGGACGCCGCCACGACGCCGAGGGCGGTTTCCAGCAGTACACGGTCGTCCGCGAAGACCTGGCAGCGCCGCTCCCGGACGATCTCGCCTTCGCCGACGCGGTCGTGCTGCCGCTTGCGGTATCGACGGCGGCGACGGCCCTGTTCCAGACCGAGAACCTGGGTCTCGTGCCCCCCACCGCCGCACAGCCGGGCACCGGGGTCGTCCTCGTCTGGGGTGGATCGACGAGCGTCGGGATGAATGCGATCCAGTTGGCCGTTGCGGCCGGATATCGCGTCATCACCACCGCATCCGCCCGGAACGCCGACCTTCTGCGCGGACTCGGTGCGAGCGACGTCTTCGACTACAGTTCGGCGAGCGTCGAACGCGACATCCTGGCGGCACTCCGCGGTGACGCTCTCGCCGGCGTCGCGGCGGTCGGACCGGGCTCGGGCGCGCCCGCCGTGCGCATCGCCGCCGCGGCGGGCGCGAAGCGCGTCGCGCTGCTGAGCCCGCCGGTGTCGTTCGGCTCGCTCCCACGACGCGGCGGTCCGAGCATGGCCTTCGTCCGGACGATGAGCACTGTCGCATGGGGGCAGTTCGGGGTGCTGGTGCGAGCGCGCCTTCGCGGCATCCGGACCAGCTTCGTCTGGGGAAGCGCGTTGATGTCGAACGAGGTCGGACCGATGCTGTGGGAGCACCACCTGCCTGCCGCGCTGGCGGACGGCCGGCATGTGTGCGCCCCGGTCGCGGAGGTCGTCGGCGACGGCCTCGAGAGCATCCAGTCCGCGCTGGATCGGCTGCACCGGGGCGTGTCGGCACGCAAGCTCGTCGTGACCCTCTGAGCCGGCCCCTGGCTGTCCGTGCCGCGGATTAGGCTGAGACCATGCCGCCGAGCCCCCGCCGACCCGCCGCCCGCGGCCCCGCCAAGTCGGCCATCCGGCAGCTGTCGTGGCGAGCTCCCGAGCCGGCGCCGATCGTTCTCGTCGCCGGGCCCGAGGAGGTCTGCGCGGAGCGCGCGATCGCCGGACTCCGCGACTACCTGAAGGCCGAGGACCCCAGTCTCGAGGTCTCCGACATCCGCGCCGACGACTACGCCTCCGGCACGCTGCTGGGCATGGCGTCACCATCGCTGTTCGGCGAGCCGCGACTCGTGCGGGTCGCGGGCGTCGAGAAGTGCTCCGACGCCTTCCTCACCGAGGCGCTGGCCTACCTCGAGAACACTCAGGAGGGCGCGACGATCGTGCTGCGCCACACCGGTGCGAGCGTCCGAGGCAAGAAGCTTCTCGAGGCGATCCGGGGCGGCTCGGGCGGGGGCGTCGAGATCGCTGTTCCCGCCATCAAGCGCGACTCCGACCGGTTCGACTTCGCAGCGGGGGAGTTCAAGGCCGCGGGTAAGCGCATCGCTCCGTCCGCTCTCCGCACTCTCGTCTCGGCCTTCGCCGATGACCTCACCGAGCTCGCGGCGGCGTGCCAGCAGCTCATCTCCGACGTGCCCGGCGACATCGGTGACCAGGTCGTCCAGCGCTACTACGGCGGCCGCGTCGAGACCACGGCCTTCGCCGTGGCCGATACCGCGATCGCGGGCCGCTACGGCGAGGCGCTCATCACGCTCCGCCACGCTCTCGCAAGCGGCGCCGATCCTGTGCCGCTCGTCGCCGCGATCGCATCGAAGCTGCGCACGATGGCCCGTGTCGTCGGAACGCGGGAGCCGTCCAGCGCTCTCGCGACGCGCCTCGGCATGAAGGACTGGCAGGTCGATCGCGCCAAGCGCGACCTGGTCGGATGGACGGAGTCGGCTCTGGCCACCGCGATCCAAGCGGCTGCGCGCGCGGACGCCGAGGTCAAGGGCGCGTCTCGTGACCCCGTCTTCGCGGTCGAACGCCTCGTCACGGTCATCGCAACCCGCGCGCCCTACGCCTCCTGACTCCGCCCGCGCGCCCGTCCTGAACCGCGAGACCTCACTCGCGGCCCGAGACCCGGGCGCCAACCCGTCGTCTCGGGGCGCGGCTGAGGTCTCGCGCTTCCGAGGCGGCCGGCCGGGGGACGACGAAGGCCCGCACCGACGAGCGGGGCGGGCCTTCGAGGCACAGCGGGAGGCGGCTCAGAGAGCGGCGACCTGCTTCGCGATGGCCGACTTGCGGTTCGCAGCCTGGTTCTCGTGGATGACGCCCTTGCTCACGGCCTTGTCGAGCTTCTTCGTGGCCGTGGCCAGCGCCTTCTCCGCGGCGGCCTTGTCGCCGGCGGCGATGGCCTCGCGGGTGCGACGCACCTCGGTCTTCAGCGCGCTCTTGACGGCCTTGTTGCGCTCGCGCGCCTTCTCGTTGGTCTTGTTGCGCTTGATCTGCGACTTGATGTTCGCCACGTTCGACGTATCTTTCGTTCGGAGTTTTTCGGTGGATGTGCCGGACGACAGTAGAGGGATGCCGCACGGCGGTCGTGTGAGGGAGGAACCCACACGGCAAGCCGACTTGAGAGTCTATCAGGTCGGCCCGCGGTAGCCGGTATCGGCGAGTGTCGCGAGCGCCAGGTCGACCACCGCGTTGAACACGCGGGGCCGCATGGCGGTGACGAGGTGGCTCGTGCGCGGCACGACGATGAGCTCGGCAGCCGGAGCGAGCTTCGCGAACAGCCGCTCGTTGACGCGAAGCTGATCGTATTGACCGTTCACGAACCAGGTCGGGACGTCGATGCGACGGACCGCGGCGAGCAGGTCGAGCACCGACAGGCTGGACAGCGCGACATCCTGAGCGTCGTACGCGTATCCGCCGGCGCCGAAGTCCGGACGGGTCTCGAGGGGGAGGGTGCGGTCGAGCACCCAGTCGGTGATGCGCTGGCCACGGCCGGGCAGGCGGTCGAAGCCCAGCGCGAGGGCGCGATACATCGCCAGCCCGGGACCGCGCGGGATCGCGGTGCACGACGCGGCGATGAAGGCCGACACCGGGGGACGGTCCTCACGCCCGACGTACGCGGTGCTGAGCAGCCCGCCCATCGAGTGCCCGACCAGCAGCACGGGGCCGCGCTCGGCGGCATCCCTCACCGCGTCATCGATCGTGGCGAATGCGCCGTCGAGGGTGAAGGTCTCGGCCATGCGCGTGCCGTGACCGGGCAGGTCGAGCGCGACGACCGGGATGCCGCCCTCGTGCAGGTGCGCGACCTGCGCGCGCCACATCGTGGCCGAGGTCCGGATCCCGTGCACGAGCACCACCTGCGCGGTCATGCCCCCACTCTACGAAGCCCCCCGTCCCGCGAGACCTCACCTGCGCCCCGAAACCCCGGCGTCGCCCCGCCCGCTCGGGGCGCAACTGCAGTCTCGCGGGTCGTGGGGATGGCCGGGACGCACGAGGGCGGCCGGGTGGGAGCCCGACCGCCCTCGTGGGGCGAGGCGTCAGCGCGCGGACACCGGGGTGCGGCGGCGCGTGAGGGCCAGGACTCCGCCCCCCACTATCAGCAGCGACGCGGCCAGCAGGGCACCGAGCGGTGCCTCGGCGCCCGAGACCGCGAGCGCACCCGCTCGCACGACCGTGATCGCGAAGTCGAGTGGCTGCTCGTTCCCCGAGGTGATCCGAAGGGTGTGCGCCCCGAGCGGCAGCTCCGCCGGGATCGCGACGCGGAACGAGGTGGTGCCCTCCGCGCCGGCGGCCGGGATGCCGGAGACGGCGATGGGATCGCTGTAAAGCGTCGCGCCGATCTGCTGGCCCGGCTCGAGGCCGGTGACGCGCACGTCGATGAAGCCGCCCTGCTCGACCCGGGTGGTCGACAGCGACACCTCGGCCCACGCTCCGGTGTCCGTGCCCGGATCCGTTCCCGGACCGGTGCCGGGCTCCGTGCCCGTCGACGAGATCTCGAGCGGGATCGTGACCGCGGTGTCGGTCGCGTCGGCCGTGATCACGAGCTGCGTCGTCCCGTCGGGAAGGTCGGCCGGCAGGGTCACCGAGACCACCGCGCTTCCGCCCGCGACCGGGGCCGTCGCCACGACCTGACCGTTCCACGAGACGTCGACGGCGGAGTTCTGCGGAGCGCCGAGGCTCGTCATGTCGAGGTTCGAGACCGTGAGGGTCAGCTCCTGTCCCGGCTGCGCCGAATCGGGCACGCCCTGGACCCGCACCGCGTGCTTGTCGAAGGACGGCGAGACCGGCTGCTGCGCTCCGAGGTACTCGATCCAGGCCTCGTGGTCGAGGAATCCGGTGTCGACGTAGTCGGTCCCCGAGGCGAATGCGCGGAAGTTGTCGCCGGAGCCCGTGGCCAGGAACGACAGCGTACCGATCCGGTACTCCGCCTCCGGGTCGAGCGGCTGACCGTCGACGGTGACCGATGTGATGCGGTCGCCCTCGGGCCGAGTCTCGTCGAACGTGTAGGTCACGTTGTCGGAGAGCCCGAGCTGCAGGTAGGGGCGCGACGGCACGGATCCGTCCGCCGCCCGCTGCCACTGCTGCTCGAGGACGTCGATGAAGTCCGCGCCCGTGAGCGTGATGAGGGCCATCGTGTTGTTGAAGGGCAGCACCGCGTACGCCTGACCCCACGTGATGGTGCCGTCCGGGACGCCGGGCACCGCGCTCTGCCCGAACTCCGCCTGCGTGTCGAACAGGTCGGAACGCAGTCCTCCCGAGTTCGTGACGCCGATCTGCGCGCCGTTGGGGAGGTTGGCAAGGCTCGAGCGGATCGATTCGGCCACGAGATTCCCCAGCGAGGACTCCGACGCGCGGTCGTCGCGGCTGCCGCCGGTGTAGACACCGTCGACGTACGTGCCACCGCTGTGCGCGGTCGTGATGTCGGCGGTGATGGTCGCGACCTCCTGGTTGCCGATCTCCGCGAAGTCGGCCAGCGCCTGCTGCACGATCCGGTCGACCTCGGCGACCCGGGGGTAGGTCGCGATGAGGTCGGCCGCCGACGTCTCCGTTCGCCCGACGTTCTCCTCCGTATGGGCGAGGACTTCACCGGTCTCAGCGTCGACGGTGAGCACGATCTTGCCGATGTTCGCGCCGTACGAGCCGGTCTGCACGATCGGGCGCGTCCGGTCGGTCCCCGGGATGGGCGCCGACCAGGCGTACTGCTTGTGCGTGTGCCCGGTGTAGATCGCCGCGACCTCCGGCGACGTCTCGTTCACGATGCGCTCGAAGACCGGACTGTCGGCGATCGCGTCGTCGAGGCTCGCGTCGGAGCCGTTGTCGGGGGAGCCCTCGTGGTAGATCGCGACGATGACGTCGGCCTGGTCGCCGCTGCCGTCGGTGAGGTCGGCCGCGACGCGGTTCACGGCGTCGACGGGGTCACCGAAGTCGAGTCCCGCGATGCCCGAGCCGCTGACCAGCGACGCGGTCTCCTCCGTCACGACGCCGATGACGCCGATCGTGAGACCCTGCGACTCCACGAGCTGGTACTCATCGAGCACCGGCTCCTCCGTACCCTCGGCGTACACGTTCGCGCCGAGGTACGAGAAGTCCGCAGCGGGGATCACACGGTCGCGGAGATCCGGATATCCGCGGTCGAACTCGTGGTTCCCGACCGCCGAGGTCTCGAGTCCGAGCGCGTTCAGCACGTCGATCGTCGGCTGATCCTGCTGCAGCGAGGATGCCGGCAGCGAGGCCCCGATGTTGTCGCCCGCCGAGAGCAGCACGGCGTCCGGAGCTTCCGCCCGAAGCTCCTCGATCGTTCCGGCGAAGCCGACCGTTCCGGCGTCCTCCGGGGTGGCGACGGTCGTCCCGGTTGCCGGACGCGGGGGAGTGATCCCCGCGATACGGCCGTGGAAGTCGTTGAACCCGAGCAGCGTGAGGTCCACCGGCGCGGCCGCGGGGGTCTCGGCGGCCAGCCCGACGAGAACGGGGTCGTGGTCGGACGATCGGTACGGGCCGTCGTCGTGGAAGTCGACCGGGAAGTAGTTGTGCCGGCTGTACTCCAGGAAGATCGACTCGCCGGCGTTGATGTTCCAGATGTCGGCGCCGGTCGCGCGCTCGTACGCAGCCTCGTTCATGAGGATGTGGTCGAGCGAACCGGAGAGCTCCCGGAAGACGTAGCTGGGCTGCTGGAGATCGAACTGGATCCCCGCGTCGACGTACCCGGACTCGTAGAGCACCTCGAGCGGATCCTCTCGCGAGTACGAGTTGAAGTCGCCCGCCAGCAGGACGGCCTCGCCCTCGCCGGTGATCCGGTCGACCCAGGCGTCGAGCGCCTCGGCCTGGCGGATGCGCGACTCGTTCGAGAAGCCCTGGCCATCACCGGCGTCCGCGTCTCCGGCCCACGGACCGGCTGAGCCCTTCGACTTGAAGTGATTGACCACGAACAGGAACTCGTCGCCTCCCGCGGCCGACGCGAACGACTGCGCGATCGGCGCGCGAGCGTTCTGGAAGGCCTCGCCCGGAGCCGACTCGTCACCGAGCGCCCGCGCATCGCCGACGCGCTCGACCTCGGCCGGCTGGTAGATGATCGCGTTAGTGATGACGTCTCGGCCATCGGCATCCGGAAGCTCATCGGACGACGGCACGAAGGCCCACCGTTCGCTCCCGGCCGCGGCGTTCAACGCCTCGACCAGTGAAGCGGTGGCCTCGTCGGTGGGCTCGCCGAGGCTCGCGGAATCCTCGATCTCCATGAGGCCGACGACGGATGCGTCGAGGGCGTTGATCGCCGAGACGATCTTGCTCTGCTGCCGGGCGAAGGAGGCCGCATCCCAGGCGCCGCGCTGCGCGCAGCCGTCCTGGACGTTGGTGCCGTTGCCCTCGCGATCGGTGTACGGCACGCACGACGGATCGGAGTCGCCGAGCGTCGTGAAGTAGTTGAGCACATTGAACGACGCGACCGTGATGTCGCCGCCTACGTCCGCGGGCTCGGCCGTGCGGGTGTTCACGACGCTGATCCCGTCGTCGCGCGCGTCGTCTCCGATGATGTGGCGCACGGGCGAGAACTTCCACGAGTCGTTGCGGTAGTCGAGGACGACGGGCTCATCGAACGCGACGCCCGCACCCACGCGAACCGGCTCAGTCGTGGAGATGTAGGGAGGTGTGAGCGCAGCCTGACCCAGGTTGCGCGATGACCCATCGTCGAGCACGACACGGCGCGCGGCATTGTCCGCCTCGACGGCGTCGGCCTCGGGGGAGCCGGGAGGTGCGACGTCGGTGGGCTGGCGGAGCGGCTCGTCTCCGGCGGCGAGGACGAGCTCGCCGTAGCGGTTCAGGTTGTAGTTGTCGGCGATCACGTAGGCACCCTGGGGGGCGACGAGCATGGACTGGAGCGATTCTCGGGCGATGTCCTCGGTCCACGAGAGCGGCACCGGCACGACCGCCGGGGCATCCGCGATCTGCTGGGCGGCCCCGGCGTCGACGGTGATCTGGGTGAGACCGAAGTAGTCGCCGACCACGCCGGTCACGCGGACCGTCTGACCGAGCGCGACCTCTCCGACGCCGGCGGGGGAGTAGACGAAGACCGCATCCGACGCCTCGTGCATCGCGAGATCGAGGGCGCCGCCCGTGCCGCCGGTCTGGATGACGTATCCGTCGTAACCGCCGGTCGGGTAGTGGGCGGTGACGACGCCCTCGGTCGCGACTGTCCGGCCTGCAAGCGGCGAGGCGCCGCCCGTGCCTTGGATCTCGGAGATCGCGACCACGGCCGGGTCGCCGGGCTGCTCCGGCTCGCCGGGTTCTTCGGGCTCGCCCGGCTGCTCGGGTTCGCCCGGATCTTCCGGCGTCGACCCCGACCCGGTCGGTGTGGGCGCGCCGGCGACGAAGTCGTCGCCGTTCTCGCCGGTGTTGACGGCCCCCTGTCGGGCGATGCTCGTCGCGTTGCTGGTGGCGGGCGCCGCGGCCGAGCCGGCGAAGTCCGTCGCCCCACCCCAGCCCACGTAGTCGACGACCGGCTCGCGCTGCGCGAGTCCGGCCGCCCCGTCGAGCGGGGTGGTGGACGACACCAGGGCTACCTTGCCCTGCGTGCCGCTCAGCGCGATCGAGCCCTCGACGTCGGCCGCGATGGCGGGCAGGTCGGCGTTGTTGCCGAAGGCCTGCCCGATAAGCAGGCTGCCGCCGGGGGCGACGGTGGCTCCCGCGAGCTCGGTCACCTGCCATGAGGCGCCCGTTGCCGACGCGTACTGGACGCTCCACCCGTCGAGCGAGAGCGCGGCATCCGTCACGTTGCGGAGCTCGATGAAGTCGCGGTTGTATGCCGCGCCGTTGTTGCCGCCGCCGCCGTAGATCTCTTCGATGACGACGGGCGCGTCGGGCGACACGGCGGCGACGGCGGGCGTCGCGCCGAGGCTCGCACCCCCGACGGCCAGTGCGAGGGCGGCGCCGGACGCCACCCAGGTCCGCAACGATCGTCGTGCGGGCACGACGGGGTCTGCTGTGATCACGGTGCTCTCCCGGGGCGGACCGGGCGCGGGGGGATTTCGCGCGATGACCGACCGCCGCATTGAGCATTCGACGCGATCGATGTGTTGAGCAAGTGGCGAAACGGTTAATTGTTTATCACGCGTGCTCCAGCTGGCGTGTCTGCGGTGCGACCGCCTATTGTCGCGCGCGCGGGTCGCGCCGAGCCGCTTCCGGCGGTCGTGTCTTCGCGGCCCGGGTAGACTTCCCGGGACATGTCTCCGCGCGCACTCCAGCCGCTCGCGCCCGCCGCCACGCCGCCCGAGCTCATCCGCAACTTCTGCATCATCGCCCACATCGACCACGGCAAATCGACCCTGGCCGACCGCATGCTGCAGATCACCGGCGTCGTCGCCGACCGCGACATGCGCGCCCAGTACCTCGACCGAATGGACATCGAGCGCGAGCGCGGCATCACGATCAAGAGCCAGGCCGTCCGCATGCCGTGGGCGAAGGACGCCGGCACGTTCGCGCTCAACATGATCGACACGCCCGGACACGTCGACTTCACCTACGAGGTCAGCCGATCCCTGGCCGCGTGCGAAGGGGCGATCCTGCTCGTCGACGCCGCACAGGGCATCGAGGCCCAGACGCTCGCGAACCTGTATCTCGCGCTCGAGAACGACCTGCAGATCATCCCGGTGCTCAACAAGATCGACCTGCCCGCGGCCGACCCTGAGAAGTACGCGGCCGAGCTCGCGAACCTCATCGGCGGCGACCCGGAGGACGTGCTGCGCGTGAGCGGCAAGACGGGGATGGGCGTCGAGGAGCTTCTCGACCGCATCGTGGACCGCATCCCCGCGCCCGTCGGCGACCCGGTCGCCCCGGCTCGCGCCATGATCTTCGACTCCGTCTACGACGCCTACCGCGGCGTCGTCACGTACGTCCGCATGATCGACGGCAAGCTCGAGCCCCGCGAGCGCATCCAGATGATGTCGACCCGTGCGACGCACGAGCTGCTCGAGATCGGCGTGTCGAGCCCGGAGCCGATCCCGACGCGAGGGCTCGGTGTCGGCGAGGTCGGTTATCTCATCACGGGGGTGAAGGACGTCCGCCAGTCGAAGGTCGGCGACACCATCACCAACCACCGCAAGCCGGCGACCGAAGCCCTGCCGGGCTACACCGATCCGAAGCCGATGGTGTTCTCGGGCATCTATCCGATCGACGGCAGCGACTACGGCGACCTGCGCGAGGCACTCGACAAGCTGAAGCTGTCCGACGCGTCGCTGCAGTACGAGCCTGAGACCTCCGTCGCGCTCGGATTCGGGTTCCGCTGCGGCTTCCTGGGCCTCCTGCACCTCGAGATCATCACCGAGCGCCTCTCGCGCGAGTTCGGGCTCGACCTCATCACCACCGCACCGTCGGTGACGTACGAGGTCGCGACCGACACCGGCGAGACCGTCGTGGTGACGAACCCCAGCGAGTACCCCGACGGCCGGGTGGCGGAGGTCTCGGAGCCGGTCGTGAAGGTCGGCATCCTCGCGCCCAAGGACTACGTCGGCACGGTCATGGAGCTCTGCCAGTCGCGCCGCGGCACCCTGCTCGGCATGGACTACCTGAGCGAGGACCGCGTCGAGCTGCGCTACAACATGCCGCTCGGCGAGATCGTCTTCGACTTCTTCGACCACTTGAAGTCGCGGACGCAGGGCTACGCGAGCCTCGACTACGAGCCCGCCGGATCGCAGACCGCCGATCTGGTGAAGGTCGACATCCTGCTGCAGGGCGAGAAGGTCGATGCGTTCAGCTCGATCGTCCATCGAGAGAAGGCCTACGCGTACGGCACGATGATGACCGAGCGGCTGCGCAAGCTCATCCCGCGCCAGCAGTTCGAGGTCCCGATCCAGGCCGCGATCGGCGCACGCATCATCGCCCGAGAGAACATCCGCGCGATCCGCAAGGACGTCCTGGCCAAGTGCTACGGCGGCGACATCACGCGCAAGCGCAAGCTCCTCGAGAAGCAGAAAGAGGGCAAGAAGCGCATGAAGATGGTGGGACGTGTCGAGGTGCCACAGGAGGCCTTCATCGCCGCTCTCTCCGGCGATGTCGAGGGCAAGGACAAGAAGTAGCACTTCCCGGAGCGACGAGGAGACCCATGCATCACCGACGCGGGACCTTCCGAGACGAGACCGTCGACTACGCGGCGGTCGGCGCGACCCGTGCGCACGATCTCATGGCCTATCCGCCCGAGCGCAGCATCCCCGCCGAGGACTCCTGGCGCATCGGCAGCGGCCAGGCGCGGTTCGAGACGGCGGCGGACCTGCTGATGTCGTGGTCCGCGCTGCGTGGCGCAGGCCTGCGCGTCGCCGACGTCCGGCCAGCGTCGGGGCCGATGTACACGGGCGTCGCCTTCGACGACGAGGGCAACGCGGTCGCCCCGAGCAGCATGGATCACGAGCAGCGCTTCGCGGCCGACGGCACCCCGTACGTGGGTGCGGGCACGACGCTGCAGGTGCACGGCCGCGTCTCGGGGCAGAGCGCCGATGCCGAGCTGCGTGTCATCTTCGTCGACGAAGAGCCGCGCCGCGTTGCGTTCGCCCTCGGTACGGTCGGCGGCTCGGTCGTCAGCGGCGAGGAGTCGTTCCTGCTCGAGTGGCGCGACAACGACGAGGTCTGGTTCGTGGTCCGGGCGTTCGACCGTCCGACCGCGTTCGCCTACCGGATGCTGGCGGGCCTGGTCCGCCGCCGCCGTCGGCTGCTCTTCCAGGGCTACCTCCGAGCCATCTCGCCGCTGTACGCGACTCCCGGGGCCTGATGGGTGCGGCACTGCCCCTCGGCGATCCGGTCCCGGTCGCCGGCACCCTGCCCGAGGATCTCGTCGTCGCCCCCGACGTCGCTTTCGGCGTCTACCTGCACGTGCCCTTCTGCCGGGTGCGCTGCGGGTACTGCGACTTCAACACGTACACGGCCACCGAGCTGCGCGGCGCGCGTCAGGACGCCTATGCCGACGAGGTTCTGCGCGAGATCGCCCTGTCGGCGACGGTCCTCGATGAGCGTGGGCCGCGGCGGCCCGCACAGACCGTCTTCTTCGGCGGGGGCACGCCCACGCTGCTTCCCGCGGGTGATCTGGCCCGCATGCTCGACGGGGTGCGGCGTACCTTCGGCATCGCGAGCGGGGCGGAGGTCACCGTCGAGGCCAACCCCGACACGATGACGCAGCGCGTCGCCGACGAGCTGGCCGCCGCGGGCGTCACGCGACTGTCGATCGGGATGCAGTCCGCGGTCCCGCACGTCCTCGCAGCGCTCGACCGGACGCACGACCCCGAGAACGTCGCGACGGCGGTCGCGGCCGCGCGCAGCGCGGGGCTCGACGTGTCGGTGGACCTGATCTACGGGGCGCCGGGGGAGAGCCTCGACGATTGGCGCCGCTCGGTCGAGACCGCGGTCGCGCTCGAGTCCGACCACGTGTCGGCTTACGCGCTCATCATCGAGGAGGGGACGCGGCTCGAGCGGCAGATCCGCCGCGGCGAGGTGCCGGCGCCCGACGACGATCTGCAGGCCGACATGTACGAGCTCGCCGACGACATGCTCGCCGCCGCCGGGTTCGCCTGGTACGAGGTCTCCAACTGGGCGCGCTCCGCCGATCAGCGGTCGCAGCACAACCTGGCGTACTGGCGCGGCACCGACTGGTGGGGCTACGGACCGGGCGCGCACAGCCACATCGGCGGTCTGCGCTGGTGGAACGTCAAGCACCCGGCGGCCTACGCGCAGCGTCTCGCGTCCGGCGCATCGCCCGCGGCAGGCCGGGAGCGTCCGGACGCCGAGGCGCAGCGCCTCGAATCCGTGCTCCTGCGCTCGCGGATCGCCGAGGGTCTCGCGATCGACGACCTCGACGAGGGCGGACGTCGCGCGGTCGCGTCGCTCATCGCGGACGGTCTCATCGAGGGTGCCGACGCCGTCCGGCGCCGTGTCGTCCTCACCCGGCGCGGACGCCTCATGGCGGATGCGGTGGTGCGGGCTCTCACCGAGTGATCGCAGTGGACGATCGTCGCCGTCCACGCGATAGAATTGGCACTCACAGACATCGAGTGCCAGGCAGGGGGTGACGGACATGGTCTCGGAACGAGGACTGCAGGTGCTCCGGGCGATCGTGCAGGACTACGTCGACACCCGCGAGCCCGTCGGCAGCAAGTCGATCGTCGAGCGCCACGCCTTCGGCGTCTCGGCTGCGACCATCCGCAACGACATGGCGCTGCTCGAGGACGAGGAGCTGATCGCCGCACCCCATACCTCGTCGGGTCGGATACCCACGGACAAGGGATACCGGGTCTTCGTCGACCACCTCGCGGGTCTCCGCCCGCTCAGCACGGCGCAGCGATCCGCGATCACCACGTTCCTCGACGGGCCTGCCGATCTCGACGACCTGCTGGTCCGCACCGTCCGGGCGCTGACGCAGCTCACCGGCCAGGTGGCGATGGTGCAGTACCCGTCGTTCTCTCGTGCGCAGGTCTCGCACCTCGAGCTGGTCGACCTGGGCGGCGGCCGTCTCGTCGTGATCGTCGTGACCGACACCGGTCGCGTGTCGCAGCGCGTCGGCGTCGTGCGCACCGTGCTCGACGAGGCCCAGTTCGCCGTCGCGAAGGCGACACTCCGGGCTGCGATCACCGGGAGCTCCGTGCGGGATGCCGTCAGCGCGGTCTCCTCCCTCGCCGACGGGCAGTCGGCGGGCGACACCCTCGGCGAGGCGGTCCGCGAGATCGCACACATCCTCGTCGAGGAGCTCGAGACGTTCCGGCAGGACCGGCTCGTCATGGCGGGCACGGCGACTCTCGCGCGACGCGAGGCGGACTTCCGCGGCAGCATCTACCCCCTCCTCGAGGCCATCGAGGAGCAGGTCACCCTGCTCCGCCTCATGGGCGAGATGGTCGCCGACGATCGCGGCGTCGCGGCGCGAATCGGGCGTGAGAACGAGGCCTACGGCCTCTCCGAGGCGTCCGTCGTGACGAGCGACTACGACGTGCCGGGCTCGCAGGCGCGGATCGGCCTCATGGGCCCGACGCGTATGGACTACCCGACCAACCTCGCGACGGTCCGTGCCGTCGCGCACTATCTCAGCCGACTGCTCGAAGAAGACGAGAGCTCGCGCTGACCGTTCCGAAACACGCCCGTACGGGCGGAAAGGCGATCCGTGGCTGACCACTACGAGGTCCTGGGTGTCGCGCGCGACGCGTCGCCCGATGAGATCAAGAAGGCCTATCGACGTCTGGCGCGCCAGCTGCATCCCGACGTGAATCCGGGCGAGGACGCGTCCGAGCAGTTCAAGCTCGTGACCCACGCCTACGACGTCCTGAGCGATCCCGAGCAGCGGCAGCGCTACGACATGGGCGGCGACTCGGCGGGCGGGTTCGGGGGCGCCGCCGGCTTCGGCGGGTTCAGCGACATCTTCGAGACCTTCTTCGGCGGCGGGGGCAGCGGGGGACGCGCGGGGCGACCGCGCTCACGGCGCGAGCGCGGGCAGGACGCTCTCGTGCGCGTCACGCTCGAGCTGGGAGACGTCGTGTTCGGCGTCCATCGCGACATCGAGGTGGACACCGCTGTCCTGTGCGACACCTGTCAGGGCTCCTGCTGTCAGCCCGGTACGCAGCCGGTGACCTGCGACGTCTGCCACGGCGCCGGCAACGTGCAGCGTACGGTGCGCAGCCTTCTGGGCAACGTCGTCACCTCGCAGCCCTGCAACGTCTGCCAGGGGTACGGCACCACGATCCCGTATCCCTGCACCACGTGCCAGGGTCAGGGACGTGTCCGCGCCCGCCGCACGGTGTCGCTCGACATCCCCGCGGGCGTCGAGACCGGCCTCCGCCTGCAGTTGCCGGGCTCCGGCGAGGTCGGCCCCGCCGGCGGACCGAACGGCGACCTGTACCTCGAGGTCACCGTCGATACGCATGACGTCTTCAGCCGCGAGGGGGACGACCTGCTGGCCACCCTCGAAGTCTCGATGCCCGACGCCGTGCTCGGCGCGACGACGACGATCGAGTCGCTCGACGGCCCGGTCGACCTCGAGCTGCGACCGGGCGTGCAGTCCGGCGACGTGCTCACGATCAAGGGGCGGGGCATCACCCCCCTCCGCGGCTCGACCCGGGGCGACCTGCGTGTCGGGGTTCACGTGGTCACTCCGACGCGCCTCGACGCCAAGGAGCGCGCGCTGATCGAAGAACTGAAGAAGCGCACGAAGGCGCCGGGGCCGCGCCTCGCGGAGTTCCACCAGGGCATGTTCGCGAAGCTTCGCGACCGGTTCCGGAACAGCTGAGCGCGTGGCGCTGCACTTCCTCGTCAATGATGCCCTCGACGCGCGCCCGGGCGGTGTCGTCGAACTCACGGGCGCGGAAGCCCACCACGCCGCCGGCGTGCGACGCGTCCGCGCCGGCGAGACGGTGACCGTCGGCGACGGCGCGGGGGTCTGGCTGGAGGGGACGGTAGCCGCTGCCGACCCGAAGCTCGTTCGCATCGACGTCCTCTCCCGCCGTCACGAGCCCGCGCCCGCACGGCGGGTCACGCTGATCCAGGCACTCGCCAAGGGGGATCGCGACGAGCTCGCCGTGCAGGCCTGTACGGAGCTCGGCGTCGATCGGATCGTGCCGTGGCAGGCCGAGCGAAGTGTCTCGCGCTGGAGCGGGCCCAAGCTCGATCGGGGGGTGCAGCGGTGGGCGACCATCGCACGCGAGGCGGCCAAGCAGGCCCACCGCGCATGGGTGCCGGGGGTCGACGCGCCCGTCTCGACCGCCGATCTCGTGGCGAGGTGCGCCGCGGAGCGTGTCCTCGTCCTCGAGCCGACGGCGACGGCGCGCCTGAGCACGACCGACCTCGGCGACGGCGACGTGGCACTGGTGGTCGGACCGGAGGGCGGGATCTCCTCGGCCGAGCTCGACGCGCTGCGATCCGCGGGCGCCACGACCGTGCGCCTCGGTGACACCGTCCTGCGCACCTCCACCGCCGGGCCCGCGGCCCTCGGCGTCGTCAACGTCGCGCTCGGCCGCTGGTGACGCGACATCCCGTCTCGATGGCGCGGCCCGTCGATAGACTGGGGACATGAGCGAACCGACCGTCTTCACGCGCATCCTCCGCGGTGAGATCCCCTCGGAGATCATCGCCGAGACCGAGAACGCGTTCGCCATCCGCGACATCGCCCCGCAAGCCCCGGTCCACCTCCTCGTGATCCCCAAGACCGAGCGCTACCGCACGGTGGTCGAGCTCGCTGCGGGAGATCCCGCGCTCCTCGCCGAGCTCGTGGGACTCGCCGAGACCGTCGCCGCCGAGCACGCGGACGGCGATTTCCGACTGATCTTCAACACCGGCCCGGGCGCAGGACAGACCGTCTTCCACGTCCATGCGCACGTCCTCGCCGGTGGCCTCTCCGAAGGGAGCCTCGGTGGCTGACGCTTCCGAACCGACCGTCGCGACGATCTACGCCGACGGTGTCGCCATGGTGCAGCTGCTCGGTCCGCAGGATCGCCTGCTGCGCGTCGTCGAACGCGAGCACCCGGACGTCGACGTCCTCGTGCGCGGCAACGAGATCACCCTCACGGGGCCGAGCGGGGACGTCGCGGCGGCGCACGCGCTCGTCGACGAGCTGATCGCGATGGCCCGAGCCGGCCAGGGACTCGACCCGAGCGACGTCGCGACCTCGAGCCGCATCCTGCAGCGCCGGACCGGTGACGACGACCCACGCCCCTCCGAGGTCCTCGGCGAGGCGATCCTCTCGTCGCGTGGCAAGGTCATCCGGCCGAAGACGCCCGGTCAGAAGGCCTACGTGGACGCGATCGACGAGAACACGATCGTCTTCGGCATCGGTCCCGCCGGTACCGGCAAGACCTACCTCGCGATGGCGAAGGCCGTGCAAGCACTGCAGCGCAAAGAAGTCAACCGCATCATCCTCACCCGCCCCGCCGTCGAGGCGGGCGAACGGCTCGGCTTCCTCCCGGGCACGCTGACCGACAAGATCGACCCCTACCTGCGCCCCCTCTACGACGCACTCAACGAGATGCTCGATCCCGAGCTGGTGCCGAAGCTCATGGCGACCGGCACGATCGAGGTCGCCCCGCTCGCGTACATGCGCGGTCGCACGCTGAACGACTCGTTCGTCGTCCTCGACGAGGCGCAGAACACCACGCCCGAGCAGATGAAGATGTTCCTCACGCGTCTGGGCTTCGGCACGCGGATGGTGGTCACCGGTGACATCACGCAGGTAGACCTGCCGCAGGGCACCTCCGGCCTCCGGACGGTCACGCGTGTGCTGAAGGGGATCGACGACATCCACTTCGCGACCCTCACCAGCGAGGACGTGGTGCGGCACACGCTGGTCGGGCGCATCGTCGACGCGTACAGCGAGTACGACGAGCAACGTCTCGCCGCGCGCCGGGAACGCGACGAGGCGAGCGAGTTCGCCAACCGCGCCGAGCGCCGTACCGCGTCGCGCCCTGCGGGGCCGCGCGACCGACTCCCGAAACGAGGACGTTCATCATGACGATCGAGATCACCAACGAGTCCGGAGTCTCGATCGACGAGACCGTGCTGCTGCGCCTCACCGAGCACAATCTGGCCGAGCTCAACGTGAGCCCGGACGCCGACCTCGCGATCCTGCTCGTCGACGAGGGCGCCATGGAGTCGCTCCATGTCCAGTGGATGGACGAGCCGGGTCCGACCGATGTCCTGAGCTTCCCCATGGACGAGTTGCGTCCCGGAACCGAGGACGCCCCCACTCCGCCGGGCCTGCTGGGCGACATCGTCCTGTGCCCCCAGGTGGCCGAGGCCCAGGCGCAGGCGGCGCGTCACACGACCCTCGACGAGCTCATCCTGCTCACGACCCACGGTCTGCTGCATCTGCTCGGATACGACCACGCAGAGCCCGAGGACGAGCGCGAGATGTTCGGGCTCCAGCGCGAGCTCATCACGGCCTTCCACGCGAGCGAGCGCCGGCACGCGTGACCGTCTTCCTCCTCGTCCTCGGCGCGGTCCTCCTCGTCGCGCTCGGGGGTCTGATGGCGGCGCTCGATGCGGCGCTGGGGGTCACCTCGCGGGCGGACCTCGCCGACTGGGCCGAGTCCAGCCGTCGGCAGTCCGCCCTGCGACGCATCGCCGATGACACGACGGCGCACGGGAACGCGGTGGTGTTCATCCGCATCCTGGCGGAATCGACCGCCGCCGTGTTCGTCACGGCCGCCTTCACCCTGGCCCTGGACAATCTCTGGTGGGCGATCCTCGCCGCGGCCGTGCTCATGACGGCGGTCTCGTTCGTGCTGGTAGGCGCGAGTCCGCGGTCTGTCGGACGGCAGCATGCCCGCGGCCTGCTCATCGCGTGCGCGCCCCTCGTGCGCGCGGCGCGCGTCGTTCTCGGACCGCTAGCCCATCTGCTCGTCATCGTCGGCAACCTGGTGACTCCCGGGGTGTCCCGCGGCACGTCGTTCGCCTCCGAGGAGCAGCTGCTCAGCATGGTCGACGAAGCCGCTTCGCGGGACCTCATCGAGGCGGACGACCGCGATCTCATCCACTCGGTCTTCGATTTCACCGACACCCTCGTTCGCGCGGTCATGGTGCCGCGTACCGACATGGTGACCGTGCCGCAGACCGCGACCACGCACGAGGCCCTCGCCCTGTTCCTCGAACGCGGGGTGTCACGCGTGCCGGTCACCGATGACGAGCGCGACGACATCGTCGGGGTGGTCTATCTCAAGGACCTCGTGCAGTTCTCGTACGGCGACGCGACGGGCTGGCGCGACGTGCCGGTCGGTCGCGTGTCACGCCCCGCCGTTTTCGTCCCCGAGTCGATGCGGGCGGAATCGCTCCTGCAGCAGATGAAGCGGGATGCCGTGCACGTGTGCCTCGTCGTCGACGAGTACGGCGGTGTCGCCGGTCTCATCACGCTCGAGGACCTCATCGAGGAGCTCGTGGGCGAGATCGCCGACGAGTACGACCGCGGCGCGGCCGAGGTCGTCGAGCTCGAGCCGGGCCGCTACCGTGTGAGCGCACGCCTGGGCCTCGACGAGGTCGGCGAGCTGTTCGGCGTCGAGCTGGACGACGAGGACGTCGACTCGGTCGGCGGCCTGCTCGGCAAGCTGCTCGGGCGCGTCCCGATGCCCGGTGCGACCGTCACGGTCGACGGGGTGACCATCACGGGCGGTGTCTCCCGGGGCCGGGGCCGAGGTCTTGCGACAGTTTTCGTCGAACGCGCGGCCGTCGCCGACGCGGGCGACTCCGATCATCCGCGCACCGGCGAGGTCCGCGTGCCACGAAGAGGAGAAGACAGATGACCGCAGCAGAGAACCGCTCGGGGTTCGTGACGTTCGTGGGTCGTCCCAACGTGGGCAAGTCGACGCTCACGAACGCCCTGGTGGGCGAGAAGGTCGCGATCACCAGCGACAAGCCGCAGACCACGCGGCGAGCGATCCGCGGCATCCTCAATCGGCCGGGCGGCCAGCTCGTGATCGTCGACACCCCCGGCATCCACAAGCCGCGCACGCTCCTGGGCCAGCGCCTGAACGACCTCGTCGAGCAGGTCCTCGGCGACGTCGACGTCATCGGCTTCCTCGTGCCCGCCGTCGACAAGGTCGGGCCGGGCGACCGGCGGATCGCGGCGTCGCTCGACGGCTACCCCCGGGCGAAGAAGGTGGCGATCGTCACGAAGACGGACCTGGGTGGGCGAGACGAGATCATGGAGCGTCTCATGGAGGTCGACAGCCTCCGCGAGGACTGGGCGGCCGTGATCCCCCTCTCGGCCGTCACCGACGACCAGCTCGACGTCCTCGCCGACGAGCTGCTCGCCCTCATGCCGGAGGGGCCTGCGCTCTATCCCGACGATGTCGTCACCGACGAGTCGACCGAGGACCGCATCGCCGAGATCATCCGCGAGGCGGCACTCGAGGGCGTCCGCGACGAGCTGCCCCACTCGATCGCGGTGACCGTCGAGGACGTCGCACCCCGCGAGGGATCCGACCTCACCGATGTCTACGCGAACATCGTGGTCGAGCGAGACAGCCAGAAGGCGATCATCATCGGACGCAAGGGATCGCGGCTTGCCGACGTCGGCGCACGCGCCCGGGCGCAGATCGAGCCCCTCCTCGGCAGCCGCGTCTTCCTGTCGCTGCGTGTCCGGGTCGCGAAGGAGTGGCAGCGCGATCCGAAGCAGCTCGGGCGCCTGGGCTTCTAACCGACCTCGCGCATCGCGGACTGGACGACGACGACGTCGGATCCGAACTCGGCGTCGGCGGCGTCCTGCAGCGTCCCGTCGTCCCACACCACGGTCACCCACAGCCGGCCGTCGTAGGCGCCCGAGGCGAGGACCTCGTCACCGAGCGTGTCGTGCACGCGCTGCTCGACGTCGCGCAACTCGGCCTCATCGGCCGTGCCCGCGACGCCGCCCGTCGGATCGGCCACGGGCAGCGGGTCGTACAGCGCGAGCGGAACGGCCGGTGCGGTCACCGTGAGAGCCGACCCGTCGTACCGCCCCTGAACCGCATACGTCCCCCACGTGGCGCCCGACATGACGGTCGCGTCGGTCAGCGCGGCCCAGTCCCACCCGCGCAGCGGAATGCCCGAGCATTGCGGGGGAGCGGACTCGGCCACCGCGCCGAGGCACAGCTCCGGCCCCGACCCGGCATCGAGGACGGTGCCCTGAGCGACGACCTCGCCGGTCGGCGGCTCGGGATCGAGCGAAGCGGGTCCGGCGGCCGGAGTGGTGGCGCACCCGGCGGTCATCGCGACCGTGCAGGCGACGAGGACGGAAAGGGCGATGCGCGGAGCTCTCATATCCGGTCAGTGTCGCGCACACCGCGATCGTCTCATGGACGGCACGCCCATGTGCGCTCGAGCGGCGAGCAGGTGTAGCCTGGGCGCATGCGCTTCGGCCGACTTCTCCTCCTTAGTCGCCGCGACGAGTCCTCGTTCTAGGGCCTCTCTCGTCGCGGAGCTTCGCGTTGGCCCGCCACACCCGATGAGGAAGAGCGAGACCACCATGGAGAACAACCAGAAGCCTTCGAGCATGCCGGTCCACAAGTACCGGCCGTTCCACGAGCAGATCCGTGTCGATCTGCCCGACCGCACCTGGCCCGCGAAGCGGATCGAGACGGCACCGCGCTGGTGCGCCGTCGACCTGCGCGACGGCAATCAGGCACTCATCGATCCGATGAGCCCCGAGCGCAAGCGGGTCATGTTCGAGCTGCTCGTGCAGATGGGCTACAAGGAGATCGAGGTCGGCTTCCCGAGCGCGAGCCAGACCGATTTCGACTTCGTCCGCCAGCTCATCGACGATGGGCTGATCCCCGACGACGTGACGATCCAGGTGCTCACCCAGGCGCGGGAGCACCTCATCAAGCGCACCTACGAGGCCATCGCCGGGGCGAAGCAGGCGATCGTGCACCTCTACAACTCGACGAGCATCCTGCAGCGCGAGGTCGTCTTCCGCACCGACCGCCAGGGCATCATCGACATCGCGCTCGAGGGTGCGCGGCTGTGCCGGCAGTACGAGAAGACCGTCCCCGAGACGGCCGTGTACTACGAGTACTCGCCGGAGAGCTACACGGGCACCGAGCTCGAGTTCGCCGTCGACGTCTGCAACCAGGTGATCGAGATCCTCGAGCCGACGCCCGAGCGCAAGGTCATCATCAACCTGCCCGCGACGGTCGAGATGGCCACCCCCAACGTGTACGCCGACTCGATCGAGTGGATGAGTCGCCACCTGGCCCACCGCGAGAACGTCGTGCTGTCGCTGCATCCCCACAACGACCGCGGCACCGCGATCGCGGCCGCCGAACTGGGATACATGGCGGGTGCGGATCGCATCGAGGGCTGCTTGTTCGGCAACGGTGAGCGCACGGGCAACGTCGACCTGGTCGCACTGGGGATCAACCTCTTCACGCAGGGGATCGACCCGCAGATCGACTTCAGCGACGTCGACGGCATCAAGCGGACCGTCGAATACTGCAACCAGCTGCCCGTGCCCGAACGGAGCCCGTGGGCCGGTGACCTCGTCTTCACGGCGTTCAGCGGTTCGCACCAGGATGCGATCAAGAAGGGCTTCGAGGCCATGGCCGCCCGCGCGGCCGCGGCCGAGGTCTCCATCGATGAGATCGAATGGGCCGTGCCCTACCTGCCCGTGGATCCGAAGGATCTCGGCCGTTCGTACGAAGCCGTCATCCGCGTCAACTCGCAGTCCGGGAAGGGCGGCGTCGCGTATCTCCTCAAGACGGACCACGCCCTCGATCTGCCCCGCAAGCTGCAGATCGAGTTCTCCGGCGTCGTGCAGGAGAAGACCGACACGGAGGGCGGCGAGGTCACGAGCGACCAGATCTGGTCGATCTTCACCGACGAGTACCTGCCCGCTTCGCACGACGACGAGAAATGGGGGCGCTTCGAACTCCTCGGCACCCGGACGCAGAGCGACATGTCGGGCGACGTGCGCCTCGACGTCACGCTGCGCGACGGCGACGCGCGCGAGGAGGCGTCGGGCTCGGGAAACGGCCCCATCGCCGCCTTCCTCGCGGTACTGCGCGAGCGCGGTTTCGAAATCTCGCTCTACGACTACGTCGAGCACACCCTCAGCTCCGCCGGCGACGCGCAGGCCGCGGCCTACGTCGAGTTGCAGGTCGACGATCAGCGACTCTGGGGCGTCGGCATCGACGGCGACATCTCGACAGCCAGCCTGAAGGCCGTGGTGTCGTGCGTGAATCGCGCGATCCGCACCCGCGAACGCGCCTCCGAGCTGACCGCCGTGCGATGAGCCGCCCGTAAGTCGCGGTGCGAGAGCGGCCGCAGTCGTGATGGCGGCCACTCTCGCGCCGGCGCTCTGCGCATGCCCGACATCCGGACGCGCGCGCGCCGGCGACGTCCTGTTCGGCCCCGACCGGGTCACGGTGGACGTCGGCGGCGTCACTCGACGGGGGCTGTCCTCCCGCCGAGTGACGCCGAGGACGCGCTCGGTCAGCGGATCGGCCAGGCGCCGTCGACCTCGGCATCGAGCCGACCGATGCTCACGAAGTACTCACTGAGGCTCTCGGCCTGCGCACGGGCCCACCCGATCTGACGAGCATGCAGCTCGACCGCCGTCGCCGGGAGTCCGTCCGCGAATCGCTCGGCGAGCATCTGCGCGACGCGTCCGGCGGCGACGGCGTCGGCCGAGGCCTCGTGCGCTCCCGTGAGGACGACCTCGTAGTGCTGCGCGACGACGGAGAGCGTGCGCTTGCCGCGGCGGTAACGGTCGTAGCGCTTGTCGAGCACGAGGGGATCGATGACGGGGGCGGGGGCGAGGATCGGCTCGATCCCGTGCCGGAGCGCCTCGTACTTGAGCATCGAGAAGTCGAAGGGGGCGTTGTATGCCACGACCGGGATCCCCGCATCGAACAGTCCGCGCAGGGCGGCGATGACCTCGGCCACCACCTCGGGGGCCGGGCGCCCGTCGCGTCTCGCCTGATCGGTCGTGATGCCGTGGATCGCCGCGGCGCCCTCGGGGATGGCGATCCCCGGGTCGGCAAGCCAGCTCTCGGCGCGGGCGGGAGCTCCGTCGGCGTCGAGCACACCGACGTGGGCCGTCACGATGCGATCAGAGGTGACGTCGACGCCCGTCGTCTCGAGGTCGAAGACGCCGACCACCCGCGACCAGTCGGGCGAGTCGCAGGGCCACAGGTCGAGCTCGGGCGCAGCGTTCGCTCGGGTGCGGTCGGGTTCCACGGCTCCGAGGCTACGGCGCACCGCCGACACGCGAAGCGCGACGCGCCGCCTCCGTAGACTCGACGGGTGCCGACCGCCTCACCCTACGCAGACCTGCTCGCCCGCGTCCCGGTGCGTCGCGCCGAGATCGAGGTGCTGGGCGGGACCACCGTCTACTGGGTCTACGGCAGCGACGACGCCGAACACACCCTGCTGGCGGTGCACGGCTTCCGCGGCGAGCACCACGGCCTCGAGCCGGTGGTCGCGCATCTCGACGGCTTCCGCGTCGTCATGCCCGACCTCCCGGGCTTCGGTGAGTCGCCCGCGATCCCCGGACGCACACACGACCTCGCGGTCTACGCAGAGTGGCTGCGGGCCTTCGCCGGAGCGGTCGCGCCCGAGGCCGTCGTCGTCGGACACTCGTTCGGCTCCATCGTCTCGGCCGCCGCGGTCGCGGAGGGGCTGCCGACACCCGCCCTGGTGCTCATCAACCCCATCGGCGCGCCCGCCCTCGAAGGCCCGCGGGGAGTCTTCACCCGGCTCGCGGTCTGGTACTACGCGCTCGGTGCTCGGCTGCCGCGGCGCTGGGGCGAGGCGCTGCTGCGCAACCGCGTCATCGTGCGGGTCATGAGTCTCGCCATGGTCAAGACGCGCGACGGGGTGCTGCGCCGATTCGTGCACGACCAGCACGACACCTATTTCTCTCGATTCGCCGACCGGGATGTCCTGCGCGACGCCTTCGTGACGTCGGTGTCGAACGACGTCCGTGCGTCCGCCCCTCGGATCCGACAGCGGACGCTCCTCATCGCGGCGGTGCAGGACGACATCACCCCGATCGCGGCCGAACGGCGGCTGCGGACGCTGTTCGACGACGCCCGCCTCGTCGAGATCGACGGCGTCGGGCACCTGATCCACTACGAGAAGCCGCGCGAGGCGGCCGCAGCGATCACGCGCTTTCTCGCGCCTTCCGACGGCGGTACGCGTTGACGTTCATCCGGTTGCCGCAGTTGCCGGTGTCGCAGTAACGCTTCGACCCGTTCTTCGAGAAATCGACGTAGACGGCGGCGCAGTCGTCCGCCGCGCAGACGCGGACACGGTCGTAGGCGTCCGCGCGGATGACGTCGACGAACGCCATGGCCGCCTCGACGAGCACCCGCGTCGCGAGCGGGGCGTCGTCCGGGGTGGCGTGGATGTGCCAGTCGTAGCTGTCGTGGATCACCAGCTGGGGCTGGGCGTGCCCGTCGCGCAGCATGGCGTTGACGTGCGGTACCGCCGTGTCGCGATCGAGGTCCCACAGCTCCCGGAGGCGGGGGCGGATGCGGCGCATCGCCTGAAGCTCGGCGTCGTCGCGCACGATGGCGCCGGTGAACGCGAAGTCCGCCAGGAAGGCGTCGAGATCGGCGCCGACGGCGAGGGTGTCGGAGGTGCCGGCGCTCGTGCGGGGCAGCGTGTTGACCAGCGCCGCCGTCGCACGAAGCGACAATTCCGTGTCATGGGGAAAGACCACGTTGACTCCTGACGTTCACTGCGGTTACTGTCACGAGTGTAGATAACATTCACTCCTGACCGTCGAGGCTGCCCGATGACGAATCCGACTGCGCCCCTGCCCATCATCCCAGGCGCATCCGAGACACCCGCGGCGACCGCGGCGGCGCGGCGCACCACCGGCATCGCGATGGCGGTCGCGTCCGCGCTCGCGTTCTCGTCGAGCGGCCCGCTCGTCAAGCCGCTGCTCGAGAGCGGCTGGTCCCTCGGCGCGGCTCTGCTGGTCCGCATCGGCGTGGCGGCGCTCGTGCTCTCGCCGTTCCTCGTGCGGGCCGTGGCGCGCGAGCGCGGCTTCCTGCGTCGGCACGGCGTCTCGCTGGTGGCGTTCGGCGTCATGCCGGTCGTGGGCTGTCAGCTGTTCTACTTCTCGGCGATGCAGCGCATGCCCGTGGCGGTCGCGCTCCTCATCCAGTACCTCGCGCCGGTCCTCCTGGTGCTGTGGGTGTGGCTCACGACGCGGCGTCGGCCGTCACCGACCGTCGTCGCCGGCTCCGCCGTCGCGATGGTCGGGCTCGTCCTCGTGGTCGACGTAGCGGGGGCGCGGTTCGATTTCTGGGGCACGGTGCTCGCGCTCGGAGCCGCACTGTGCACGTGCGTCTACTTCGTCATGGCCGAACGCACCGGCGACTCCCTCCCGCCCCTCGTCCTCGCCGCCGGCGGGATGGTCGTCGCGACGACGGTCATCGGGGTGCTCCTCCTAACCGGACTCCTGCCGTTCTCGACGGCGGGAGTCCTCGCGGACGTCGTCGGGATGCAGCTGCCCCCCGTGGTCGTCCTGCTGTGGGTCGGCGCCGCGACGGGCACCGCCTACGCGCTCGGAGTGTCGGCCGTACCGCGTACCGGTTCGCGGCTGGCCTCGTTCATCGGGCTGTCGGAGGTGCTCTTCGCCCTCGGCTTCGCCTGGCTGCTGCTCGCCGAGGCTCCCGCTCCGGTGCAGTTCGTCGGCGGCGCGCTCATCCTCGTCGGCGTGGTACTCGTCCGACTGGACGCGGAGCGGACCGCGCCGAGCGTCAGGCCGAGCGACCGTCGGACAGCAGCGGCTTGACCCGGTGGGGGATCACCTCGTCCATGATGAGCGAGGTCTCGGTACGGTCGACGCCGTCGATCGCGAGGATGCGCGCGTCGATCGCGAAGAGATGCTGGGTGTCGCGCGCGACGACCCGCACCATCAGATCGACCTGACCGCTCAGACCCTGCGCCTGCAGCACCTCGGGGATCGTCGCGAGCTCCTGAGCGATGCGCGGGAGGTCGGGCTGCCGGAGCACCACGCTGACGAGCGCCTCGATCGGGAAACCCAGGGCCCGCGTCGAGATGGATCGTTCGTAGGACAGGAACGCGCCCGACTGCTCGAGCCGACCCATGCGGGCCTGCACGGTGTTGCGGGACATGCGGAGTCGCTCGGCGAGAGCGACCACCGTCGCCCGGGGGTCGTCGGCGAGGGCCTCGAGCAGCGCGAGATCGACGCGGTCGTGCGTGGTCATGATGCTGGACGATACACCGATTCGCCGACACTCATTGAGCACCGTGCTTCACGATCGACCGCACGAGCGATCAGGAAGCCACGAGGACCGGTGAGTCGATGAGGCTGAGGCGCTCGCGTTCCATGAGGAAGGTGTGCGCCGAGCCGTTGGCGAGACGCACGCCCTGGAGCGGGAACTCGTCCGCGGTCGCGTACCGGATCACCTCTCGGATGAGGGCTCCGTGGGCCACGACGACCAGGGGTACCGAGCGGGGCGCCGTGTCCGCCCGGGCATCGCGGACGGCACGCTCGAGTCCGCGGAGCGCCCGGTCGCGGACCGCCGCCCACGGCTCGGCGTTGGGCACGTCGGCGACCGCCCACTCTCCCCACCGCGCGTGGAACTCCTCGACCCCCACACCCTCGGCGTCGCCATAGCCGCGCTCACGCAGCTCCGGGTACGTCCGGGGTGCCGCGGCACCGAGCCTCTCGGCGATGATGCGGGCCGTCTCGGCGGCGCGCGACAGATCACTCGACGCCACGACGACGTCGCCGGTCACCGATTCGCCGAGCAGCGTCGCGACGGCCCTCGCCTGCTCGCGACCGGTCTCGTTGAGCGGGATGTCGGTGGAGCCCTGGATCCGGCGGTCGCGGTTCCAGTCGGTCTCGCCATGGCGCACGAGTGTCAGGATGGTCACCCCTCGACCCTACGCGGCCGACACGACGCGCCGCTCTCAGCCGCGCGTCAGCGCATCGGCGATGGCCCGCAGCACCTCGCTCGTGCCGGCGTCTATCTTCACCGTCGCCTTCGCGTCCGCCCGCGTTACTCCGCGGTTGACGATGACGACCGGCAGGCGGCGGCGGCGCGCGCGCTCGACGAGACGCACGCCGGAGTTCACCACGAGCGAGGATCCCGCGACGATCAACGCGTCGCTCGTACGCACGAGCTGCTCGGCCTCGGCGAACTTCTCACGGGGCACGAACTCGCCGAAGAAGACGACGTCGGGCTTGAGCATGCCCGCGCAGACGGTGCACGTGGGAACGACGAATCCGTCGCTGGTCGCCGGCAGGACGTCGCCGTCGGGCCCCAGCTCGACGTTCTCGGGCACCGTGATCCACGGGTTGTCGCGTTCGACGCGCTCGGCCAGGTCACGACGGTCGAACACCTGACCGCAGTGGAGGCAGAAGACCCGTCGCATGGTGCCGTGCAGCTCGACGACCCGGCTGCTGCCAGCGCGCAGGTGCAGGCCGTCGACGTTCTGAGTGACGACGCCCGTCACGACACCGCCGCGCTCGAGGTCGGCCAGTGCGGCGTGTCCGTCGTTCGGCCGAGCCGCCGCGAAGGCCTGCCAGCCGAGGTGGCTGCCCACCCAGTACCGGCGCCGCGCGTCGTCGCTGGCGAGGAACTGCTGAGCGGTCATCGGCGTGCGGACGGGCGCGCCCGCGCCGCGGTAGTCGGGGATGCCGGAGTCGGTCGAGACCCCCGCCCCGGTCAGCACCGCGATCCGTCGGCCCGCCAGCACCTCGAGGGCGGCGGCCATCGCGTCGCCGTCGGGCGGAACGCGATCGGGAGTCGTCACGTCTCTACTCTACGATCGCGTCCCGGCCGAGGCGTCGCCCGGCCGGCGATGACGGCGCCACGGCAGCCGCGACCGTGCGAGGGTGGGGGAGTGCCCGTGCTCCGCATCGACGACGCCTCCGATCCCCGCCTCGCCGACTACCGCGACCTGACCGACGTCGCGCTGCGCCGCGTGCTCGAGCCGGCGGGCGGCCTGTACATCGCGGAATCGGCCAAGGTGATCGGGCGCGCGCACACCGCGGGGCACCGAGCGCGCTCGTTCCTGGTGCAGGAGAAGTGGCTGCCCGACGTCGAAGAGCTCGCGGGCGACGCACCCGTCTATGTGGTGTCCGACGCCGTCGCCGAAGAGCTGACGGGGTACGCGGTGCACCGCGGGGCGCTCGCGGCGATGCATCGGCCGCCCGCTGCGCCCGTGTCGCAGGTCGTCGCCGACGCGCGCCTCGTGCTGGTGCTCGAGGACATCGTCGATCACACGAACGTCGGGGCGGCCTTCCGTGCCGCCGCGGGGCTCGGCGCCGACGCCGTCCTCGTGAGCGAACGGTGCGCCGATCCGCTCTATCGGCGCAGCGTGCGGGTGAGCATGGGGACCGTGTTCCAGGTGCCGTGGACGCGTCTCCCCGCCTGGCCGGAGGCCGCTCCGATCCTGCGCGACGCGGGCCTGCACCTCGCGGCGCTCGCCCTCGCCGACGATGCGGTGCCGCTCGACGAGTTCGCCGCCGCGCGCCCGGAACGCGTCGCCCTGCTGATGGGCACCGAGGGCGACGGCCTCAGTCGCCGCGCCCTCGCCGTCGCAGACACCGTCGTGACGATCCCGATGGCCGGGGGAGTGGACTCGCTGAACGTCGCCGCCGCAGCAGCCGTGTCGCTCTGGGCGCTGCGCTGATCAGTCCGCGGAGTCGGCGCGCCGGAGGACGGGAAGAGGTTCCGGCCGCTTCGCCGTGATGTGATCGCCCGACGACTGGTGACGCAGGCGGCGCAGGACCCAGGGCACGAGGTACTCGCGCGCCCAGACGAGGTCGTTGCCGCGCGCGGCTCGCCAGGTCAGCACGGGGGTCGTGTCGGGCTGCAGGGGCTGCAGATCGTTGGGCACGTTCAGCGCACGGAGCACCATCCGGGCGACCTCGTGATGTCCGAGCGCGTTGTAGTGCAAGCGGTCGTCGTCGAAGAAGCGCATGTCCTGCACCTCCTTGAGCGCCCACTGGTCGGCGACGATCGCGTCGTACCGGTCGGCGATCGCGCGGATGTTCTCGTTGTAGATGGCCACGCGGCCCCGGATGCCGCGGAAGACGGGGGTGAAGTTCGTGTCGATGCCCGTGAAGAGCACCAGGGTCGCCCCGGTCGACGAGAGCCGGACGACGGCATCCTCGAACTGCTGGGCGACGGCATCCGGGTCTGAGCCGGGGCGGATGACGTCGTTGCCCCCGGCCGAGAAGGTCACGAGGTCGGGCCTGAGTGCGAGGGCGGGCTCGATCTGGTCGGCGACGATCTGACCGATCAGCTTGCCGCGGACCGCGAGGTTCGCGTACGCGAAGTCGGGGACCTGCGAGCTCAGGACCTCGGCGACGCGGTCCGCCCAGCCGCGGTGCCCACCCGGGCTGCCCGGTTCGGGATCGCCGATCCCCTCGGTGAACGAGTCGCCGATCGCGACCATCCGCCGCCACGGGTGCGCCGTCTCGTTGGGCACGTACGGTGTGCGGGCTACGTCCTCGGATGGCTCGTTGTTTCTCATGACCCTCCTCGAAACGTCGTCCCTGCCACGGTACCCCCGGCGGCCGATCGTGGGGGTGGGGTCGTTTAGGGTGGTCCATCGTGACAGAGGACCCGCAGGAGCATTTCGGAAGCTTCGCCGCCGAGCATCTGTCGCCCTCGTTCCCGCAACGAGCGCCGTGGGGTACGGCGCAGCGGCTGCGAGCCTGGCAGGCCGAAGCGCTCGACCAGTACTTCGGAGCCGACGGCCCGGAGGGCGTGGGGCGCGGCCCGCGCGACTTCCTGGCGGCCGCGACACCGGGCGCCGGCAAGACGACCTTCGCGCTGCGCCTGGCGTCCGAGCTGTTGCGCCGCGACGTGGTCGATCGCATCATCGTGGTGGCCCCGACCGAGCACCTCAAGACGCAGTGGGCCGATGCGGCCGGACGAGTGGGCATCCGGCTCGACCCGCGGTTCAGCAACCGCCACGGCATCCCGTCGCGTCAGTATCACGGTGTCGCCGTTACGTACGCCCAGGTGGCGGTCAAGGCGTCGGTCCATCAGCGCCTGACGATGGACGCGCGCACCCTGGTGATCCTCGACGAGGTGCACCACGGCGGCGACGCCCTCAGCTGGGGCGATGCGCTGCGCGAGGCGTACGGCCGCGCGACGCGCCGACTGCTTCTCTCGGGCACTCCGTTCCGCAGCGACACCGCGCCGATCCCGTTCGTCGAATACCACCCGAACGAGAAGGGCATCCGGCTGTCGCGGACGGACTACAACTACGGCTACGGCCGCGCCCTCGCCGACGGTGTGGTCCGTCCCGTGCTGTTCCTCGTCTACGCCGGCCACATGAAGTGGCGCACCAAGACGGGCGACGAGTTCGAGGCCCACCTGGGCCAGGACAACACGAAGGACATCACGTCGCAGGCCTGGCGAACCGCGCTCAACCCCGAGGGCGACTGGATCCCCGCGGTCCTGCGCTCCGCCGACCGGCGCCTGTCGGAGGTGCGTCAGGACGTGCCCGACGCCGGCGGGCTCGTGATCGCGACCGATCAGACGGCAGCCCGCGCATACGCCGACATCCTGCAGCAGATCACCGGCGAGGCCCCCACGGTGGTGCTCTCCGACGACAAGTCCGCGTCGGGCAACATCGAGATCTTCGCGCAGGCGACGACACGCTGGATGGTCGCGGTCCGCATGGTGTCGGAGGGTGTCGACGTCCCCCGTCTCGCCGTGGGCGTGTATGCGACCTCCTCCTCGACCCCGCTCTTCTTCGCCCAGGCCATCGGACGCTTCGTGCGTGCCCGGCGGCGCGGCGAGACGGCATCCGTCTTCCTCCCGAACGTCCCCGTGCTGCTCGGTCTCGCCGCCGAGATGGAACGACAGCGCGATCACGCGCTCGACCGCGAGGCGGGCGACGACGACGGGCTGGAGGACACGCTCCTCGCCGAGGCCGAGAGCGAGGACAAGGCCTCCGACGAGCTGACGCAGGAGTTCACCTATCAGGCGCTGGGCTCCGTCGCGCACTTCGACCGGGTGCTCTTCGACGGCGCCGAATTCGGTCAGCTCGCGGTGCCCGGCACCCCCGAGGAGGAGGAGTTCCTCGGGATCCCCGGGCTGCTCGAGCCCGAGCACGTCCACGAACTGCTGATGCAGCGGCAGTCGCGGCAGACGAAGCATCGCCACAGCCGCGAGGCGCGCGAGAAGTCCGACGGGCCGGCTGCGAGTGAGGACTCATCGGCGGGTGGGACGACGCTGCCCGAGCCTCTCCATCGATCGCTCAAGGAGCAGCGGCAGCTGCTCAACAGTCTCGTCGGCCTCTACGCCCGGCAGAGCGGCGAGGCGCACGGACAGATCCATGCCGAGCTCCGCCGTGTCTGCGGCGGTCCCGCCGTCTCGCACGCCACGGTCGCCCAGCTCCAGGCCCGCATCGCAATGCTGCGGTCGCGGGTGCGCTCGTGATCGGCCGCCACGCCCGGGCTGCCGCTGATTCTTCACCTCGCCGGGGACGTGTTAGTGTTGATCCTCGGTTGGGAACAACCGGAAAAACACTGCGCGGGTGGCGGAATAGGTAGACGCGCTAGCTTGAGGTGCTAGTGCCCGTATAGGGCGTGGGGGTTCAAGTCCCCCCTCGCGCACAGTGACCAGAAGGGCCCCGGAGACGGGGCCCTTCGTCATTCCCGCCGGTGGTTCGCGACTACCGTGGAGATCATGTCCGAGAACGACGATCTGCCCGAGGTCGCCCGCGTCGCGCGGGATCTGATCCGCTTCGACACGACGAACTTCGGCGAGGGGCGCTCGCGCGGCGAGCGGGAGGCCGCCGAGTACGTCGGTGCCTACCTGGAGGCCCTCGGGCTTCGCCCGGAGTACTACGAGCCGATCCCACGGCGCACGAACGTGTCGGTGCGCATCCCCGGACGCGACGCGTCGAAGCCCGCGCTCGTCCTGCACGGGCACCTCGACGTCGTGCCTGCCCTGGCGGACGACTGGAGCGTCGACCCCTTCGCCGGCGTCGTCCGCGACGGGATGCTGTGGGGACGCGGCGCCGTCGACATGAAGGACATGGACGCCATGATCCTCACGTCCGTCGCCGAGTTGCTGCGCGCGGGGGAGCAGCCCGAGCGTGATCTCGTGGTGACGTTCTTCGCCGACGAGGAGAACGGCGGCGTCGAGGGGTCCCAGCTCGTGGTGCGCGACCGCCCGGAGTGGTTCGCCGGTGCGACCGAGGCGATCAGCGAGGTCGGGGGCTACTCCATCGGCGTCGACGGGCACCGCGCCTACCTCCTGCAGGTCGGCGAGAAGGCCCTCGTGTGGCTGCGCCTCCACGCGACGGGGCGCGCCGGGCACGGCAGCCGCCTGCACCCCGACAACGCCATCACGCGCCTCTCCGAGGCGGTAGCGAAGCTCGGCCGGGCCCGGTGGCCGATCGAGCTCACGAGCACGACACGACGTCTCGTCGACGACCTCTCCGCCCTCAGCGGGCGGGACGCGGCGGACCCGGATGCCGTGGCCGACGCGACGGGCCCGACCGCGGCGTTCCTCGCGTCCACCTTCCGCACCACGACCAACCCCACGGGTCTGACCGCCGGCTACAAGCACAACGTCATCCCCGACGCCGCATCCGCCGCCATCGACGTGCGCACGCTGCCGGGCCAGGAGGACGCCGTGCTCGCGGAGATCCAGCGCATCGTCGGAGAAGACATCCACATCGAGATCGTCCACCGCGACATCGGGCTCGAAGTGCCGTTCGAGGGCACGCTCGTCGACGCCATGGTGGGCGCCCTCGGGCGCCACGATCCCGGTGTTCCGGTCCTGCCGTACCTCATGGGCGGCGGTACCGACAACAAGGCCCTCTCCGAACTGGGCATCGCGGGATTCGGCTTCGCGCCGCTGCGCCTCCCGGCGGACATGGACTTCACCGGTATGTTCCACGGTGTCGACGAACGCGTCCCGATCGACGCGCTCGTCTTCGGGCAGCGCGTGCTCACCGACCTCATCCGCACGTACTGAAAGGCGCGCCATGCAGCTCCTCGAGGCCATCATCCTCGGCATCGTCCAGGGTCTGACCGAGTTCCTGCCGATCTCCTCGAGCGCCCACCTGCGCATCGTCGGCGAGTTCCTCCCGTCGGCGCAGGACCCGGGTGCCACCTTCACGGCCATCACCCAGATCGGTACGGAACTGGCGGTGCTGGTCTACTTCTGGAAGAAGATCACACGCATCATCGGCCGATGGTTCCGGTCGTTCAGCGGGTCGGTCCCGCGCGACGATGCCGACGTTCGTCTGGGCTGGATCGTCATCATCGGCACGATCCCGATCGGTGTGCTCGGGTTCCTGTTCCAGGACGTCATCCGCGACACCTTCCGCAACCTCTGGCTCGTCGCCATCGTGCTGATCGTGTTCGGTCTCATCCTCGGCGTCGCCGATGCGCTCGGGCGACGGATCCGCACCGAGAACGACCTCACGTACGGCCACGGTCTGGCACTCGGCTTCGCGCAGGCGCTCGCCCTGATCCCGGGCGTCTCGCGATCGGGCGCGACGACCACGATGGGACTCGCCCTCGGCTACACGCGTCCGGCGGCCGCGGAGGTCGCGTTCCTGCTCGCGGTCCCGGCCGTCTTCGGCAGCGGCCTCTACGAGCTGCTGCAGGCCATCCGCGAGCCGGGATCGTCGGTGTTCTCGCTCGTCGACACCGCGGTGGCGACGGTCGTCGCCTTCGGTGTCGGACTGGCCGTGATCGCCTTCCTCATGAGGTATCTCAAGCGCGGCAGCTTCCTGCCGTTCGTGCTCTACCGGGTGGGGCTCGGCGCGGTCCTGATCGTGCTGCTCTCGCTCGGCGTGCTGCAGGCCTACTGACCGGTCGCGGCGGCGGCCCGTGTCTCAGCGATGCGGGCCGCGGCCGAGGCCGCGACCGTCGCCGCCGTCGCCGCGGTGACGCAGATACTTCTCGAACTCCTGCGCGATGGCGTCTCCGGACGCGTCGGGGGAGTCCCACGTGTCGCGTGTCTGCTCGAGCTGACGGATGTACTCGGTCATCTCCTCGTCGTCCGCCGCGGCGGCGTCGATCGTCGCCTCCCAGGCCAGCGCGTCGCCGGGGAGCGATCCGCGCGCGACCTTGGCTCCCGTGATCGTCTCGAGCTTGTCGAGGAGAGCGAGGGTGGCCTTGGGCGAGGGCGAATGCCCCGCGACGTAGTGCGGCACGCTCGCCCACAGGGCCGCCGTCGGGATGCCCGCCTCTTCGGCTGCGGCCGCGATGACGGAGAGGATCCCCACCGGTCCCTCGTACGTCGAGCGTTCGAGGCCGAGGGCGGTGCGCAGCTCGTCGTTGTCGCTGCCGCTGAAGACCGTGATGGGCCGCGTATGGGGGACGTCGCTCATCATCGAGCCCAGCGCGACCAGTCCCGTGATGTCCTCGCGCAGCGCCGCATCGACCAGCTCTGCGGCGAACGACTTCCACGCGCGTGCTGGTTCGGCACCGCTCAGCACCCAGAGGCGGGTGCCGCGCGCCGTCGCCTGCGGGCGCCAGATCGTGGCGTCCGGCCAGCGCAGGGTGCGACGGCCGTCGGCATCGGCCTCGATGTGCGGCCGGGTGTACATGTAGTCGAAGTAGAGCTCGGGATCGACCGAGTAGACCGCGTCGTACGGCCGGGACTCGCGCAGCTGCGTCGCTGCGGCCGTCGCGGCTTCGCCGGCGTCGTTCCACCCGTCGAACGCGACCACGAGCACGCGGCGTCCCAGACTGTTCAACCCGTCCTCCGTTCCGGCGTCCCGCTCTCTGCCCGAGCGGGTCTGGTCAACGATACGCCGAGGGCGCCCGGCGCGGGTCGGGCCACGCAGGCCTGCCGTGCGGCATCGGTAGCATGGTGCGGATGACTTCACGCGCTCCTGCCGCAGTCCTCTGGGACATGGACGGCACCCTCGTCGACACCGAACCGTACTGGATGGCCGCAGAAGGCCCACTCGTCGCGAGCTTCGGCGGCACGTGGACGCACGAGCAGGCTCTGGGCCTCGTGGGTCTCGGACTCGAGGACTCCGCCCGGATCCTGCAGAACGCCGGCGTCCGGATGCAGACCCACGAGATCATCGATCACCTCACCGACACCGTGTCGGGCCAGCTCGCGGCCGGCGGCGCCCCGTTCCGTCCCGGTGCGCGCGAGCTGTTGTCGGGCCTGCGCGATGCCGGGATCAAGACGGCGCTCGTCACGATGTCGATGCGGCGGATGGCCGACACCGTCGTCTCGTCGATCCCGTTCGACGCCTTCGACGTCGTCGTCGCCGGAGACGAGGCCACGCGGCCGAAGCCGTTCCCCGACCCCTACCTCCAGGCCTGCGAGGCCCTCGGCGTCGACATCGCCGACACCGTCGCGATCGAGGACTCCCCGAACGGCCTGCGGTCGGCGGTCGCCTCCGGCGCCGTTGCCCTGGGCGTGCCCCTCATGGTGCCGCTCGACGGTCTGGGCGCACATGCGCTGTGGGACTCGCTCGCCGGGCGCTCCGTCGCCGACCTCGCCGACCTGTTCTCCCACCACCGACTCGGAGCCTCCGCATGACCGACGACCTCGAGCCGCGCGGCCCGTTCCGCTACGGCGACCGCGTGCAGCTGACCGGCCCGAAGGGCCGCATGCACACGATCACGCTCCGCGAGGGTGGCGAGCTGCACACGCACCACGGGGTGCTCCGGCACGAGGTGCTGGTCGGCCAGCCGGATGGCTCGGTCGCCACGAACAGCGGCGGTCACGAGTACCTCGCCCTGCGGCCCCTGCTGCGCGACTTCGTCATGTCGATGCCGCGGGGTGCCGCGATCGTCTATCCGAAGGACGCCGCGCAGATCCTCGCCGCCGCCGACATCTTCCCGGGCGCGACCGTGGTCGAGGCGGGGGTCGGCTCGGGCGCCCTGTCGCTGTGGCTGCTGCGCGCCATCGGCGACACCGGCCGGCTCGTGTCGTTCGAGCGCCGTGCCGAGTTCGCCGAGGTCGCCCAGGCGAACGTCGCGACCTTCACCGGCGGCACGCCCGATACGTGGTCGGTCGTCGTGGGAGACCTCGTCGAGAGCCTGCCCGACGCCGTGACGCCCGGCTCCGTCGACCGTGTCGTGCTCGACATGCTGGCCCCCTGGGAGTGCATCGACGTCGTCGCGGACGCGCTCGCGCCCGGCGGGGTCGTGCTCTGCTACGTCGCGACCGCGACCCAGCTCAGCCGCGTCGCCGAGTACCTGCGCGGGACTGGTCTGTTCACCGATCCCGACGCATCCGAGACGATGATCCGCGGTTGGCATGTCGAGGGTCTCGCCGTGCGTCCCGATCATCGGATGGTCGCCCACACGGGCTTCCTCCTGACCGCCCGTCGGCTCGCCCCGGGCGCCATCCCGCCCGACGTGCGCAAGCGCGCCCTCAAAAAGCCCTCGTACGCCGACCACGACGTCGAGGCCTGGACGCCGGGCGCCGTCGGCGACCGCGAGATCACCGACAAGAATCTGCGCAAGCGCGTCCGCGAGGCGCAGAAAGCGGCCCGTGGCACGCTGGCCGCTTCGGCCGGCGGCGACGACGAGTCCGCGTAGACTGCTGCGGTGCGTAGGATCATCGCCGCCGCCGGCGCCCTCTCCCTGACCGTGCTCGCCCTGACGGCGTGCGCGACCACGTCGTCGGGTTCGGCGTCGTGTGTTCGCGATGTCTCCGGCTCGTCGGCGCTCGACCTGGTCGACGTCTCCGACACGGCGGTCGGCACCAAGCCGACCGTCTCGCTGACGGCGCCGGTCAACGTCTCCGACCTCGCGGTGGCCGACACCGTCTCCGGAGACGGCCGCGCCATCACGAGCGACGCGCAGGATGTCGTCTTCGACCTCACCGTGCTCGACGGCTCGTCGGGGACGCCGATCGCGGCCTCCGGATACACCGGCACCCTGTCGGAGATCTACCCGCTCGACAGCTGGGAGGCGACGTTCCCCGGGCTCGTCGACGGTCTGCAGTGCGCCACCGAGGGCTCGCGCGTCGTGATGGCGCTCGGACCGGACGAGGTCACGGCCGACACGCGTGCGCGCTTCGGCATGGCCGAGGACGCCACGACGGTCGTCGTCCTCGACCTCCAGAAGGTCTACCCGGCCGCCGCCGACGGTGCGGAGCAGTTCAACGACAGGATGGGCATGCCCTCCGTCGTGCTCGCCCCCGACGGCCGGCCCGGCATCGTCGTGCCCGACAGCACGCCGCCCGCGGATCTCGCCGTCGAGGTGCTGAAGAAGGGCGACGGCCCCGAGGTCACCGGAGACGTCCCCGTCCGCGTCCACTACACGGGCGTGACATGGGACGACCACCAGGTGTTCGACACCACGTGGGACCGCGGCGCTCAGCCGGTGGAGCTCGACAGCATGATCCCGGGCTTCGCCGACGCCCTCCGCGGGCAGACCGTGGGGTCGCAGATCCTCGTCGTGGTGCCTCCCGACCAGGGCTACGGCGACACCGCGCAGGCCGGCATCCCCGCCGGATCGACGCTCGTCTTCGTCGTCGACGTGCTCGGACTGGACCCCGCGTCCTGACTCGTCCCGCGGTGCGCGCGCCTAGAATCGAAGGCATGTCCGCCACCGCCACCCGCGTCCCTCCCGAGGAACGCCTGGTCAACCTCGTCGTCGCCCTCATGGCGACCGAGCAGGGCGTGACGAAGGACACGATCCTCGGGTCGGTGTCGGGCTACCGCGAGCAGGGCGAGGCCGGAACGCGGCGCGAGGCGCTCGAGAAGATGTTCGAGCGCGACAAGGAGAACCTGCGCGGCCTCGGCGTGCCCATCGAGACGATCGGCGACTACGCCGACCCGGACGATCTCCGCGAGGCCCGCTACCGGATCCCTGCGGCGGAGTACGAGTTGCCGGCCGACATCACCTTCACCCCCGCGGAGCTCGCCGTGCTCACCCTCGCCGGCGGCGTGTGGGGAGAGCACACCCTGTCGGCCGGCGCCCGATCGGGGCTGCGGAAGATCCGCTCGCTCGGCATCGCCGTGGACGAGCCGATCATCGGGTTCGCTCCACGGCTCAACCTGCACGACGCCTCCTTCCTGCCTCTGCAGCGCGCGATCGAGCAGGCCCGCGAGGTCGAGTTCGACTACCTCCGTCCCGGCTCGGCGAGCCCCCGGCGCCGGCGCGTGCGCCCGCTCGCCCTGGTCGAGTTCGAGGCGCGTTGGCATCTCTTCGCCTTCGACACCGGCGTCTCCGCCGAGCGGACATTCCTCCTGTCGCGCATCCTCTCCGATGTCGCCCTCACCCGGCAGGCCTTCGACCCGTCGGAGCGCTCCGGCGCCGGCGAGCGGGCACTGTCGGGACTGCGCGAGGTCGCGACGCGTCAGCACGCCGCGGTGACCGTGGTCCCGGGTACGGAGGCCGAGCTGCGACTGCGTCGCCGAGCCGTCGCCGACGAGGCTCCGGGGCGTCGGCTGCGCGTGCCCTTCGTGGATCTCGAGGTGTTCGCCGACGAACTGGCGTCGTACGGCCCGGAGGTGTTCGTCCTCGAGCCCGACGCTCTCCGCGACGCCGTGGTCCATCGGCTCCGCGGCGCACAGGCGAGCTCGGCGGTGATCCCGTGAGCGGACAACCGATCGTCGCGACGGATCGCGCCGCACTGATCCTGCAGCTCGTGCCGTACCTCATATCCGAGGGCGAGGTCACGGTGGAGCAGGCTGCTCGGGACTTCGAGGTCGAGCCCGATCAGATGCGCGCCATGGTCGAGAAGCTCACGGTGATCGGGCTGCCCGGCGAGGGCGGCTTCTGGCAGATGGCGAATGATCTCTTCGACATCGACTGGGACCTGCTCGATCGCGAAGACCGCATCGTCATCACCAACACCGTGGGGCTGGAGCGCTCGCCCCGGTTGACGGCTCGCGAGGCAGCCGCTCTGCTGGCCGGACTCCAGCTCGCGGCCGCCGTGCCGGGTGTCGGCGACAGCGGCATCGTGCAGGGCCTCCTGGCGAAGCTCGCCCGTGGTGCCGGTCAGACGCCGGCCGAGGTGATCGTCGCGCCCGCACCGGTCGACGACGTCCGCGAGACCGTCGCCCGCGCGCTCCGCGAGCGCGTCGCCGTCTCCTTCCGCTACACGGCACCCGACTCGCGTCCCACCACGCGCACCGTCGATCCCGTGACCGTGTCGATCGCGGGAGGGCAGTGGTATCTGCAGGGCTGGTGCCACACGCGGCGTGCGATGCGCACGTTCCATCTCGACCGCGTCACGGAGGCCGCGCTCACCGACGTCCCCGCGACCCACTCGTCCGAGCCCGTCCCCGGACTCTTCGAGCCCGGCGACGACGAGGCGGTCGCAGAGATCCGCTATCCCGCGCATGCTGCGTCCGCGGTGGGGGAGTTCCTCACCAACGCCGAGGTCCGCACGGACGGCGCGACGCGGACGGCGCTGATCCGCGTCGCCGACCCGCGCTCGCTGAAGCGCCTCGTCGCTCGCAGCGGCGGCACGGTGGAGGTCATCGCGCCCGAAGAGGCGCGACGCGCGGCCGGCGAGTGGGCCGACGCGGCGCTCGACCAGTACCGCTGAGGACGGGGCCCGCGATACCGAGGCCGGAACCCAGTACAGCCGCCCGGCCCGGCGCGGCCGCCCGCCCCGATGCGGGGGTTAGACTGAGCGAAACGATCGACGAGGAGACGCTATGAGCAATCTGTTCGCAGGCCCGCACCTGTGGATCCTACTCATTGTCATTCTGCTGCTCTTCGGCGCCGCGAAGCTTCCGGCACTGGCGAAGAGCATGGGACAGTCCGCCCGCATCTTCAAGGGTGAGATGAAGGCCATGAAGGACGACGACACGACGGCCGGCACTGCCGCCTCGACGACCGCCGACGCGACCCCCGTCGAGAAGCCGGCGGAGCCGAAGAGCGGTCCCGCAGCGCCCACACCGTAACCCCGCGTGGTGACGGCTGAGCGCACGCGCCCAGGGGCGGACGGTGCGCCCCGGCGTGACAAGCGCATGTCTCTGGGGCAGCATCTGATCGAGCTGCGCCGACGTCTCATCATCGCGGCGATCGCTCTCGTCGTGTCGATGGTGGTGTCGTTCTTCCTCACCGACTGGATCATCTGGGCGATGACCGAGCCGATCCGCGTCGTCGCCGAGCAGCGGGGCGACACCGAGGCCGTCAAGCTGATGTACTCGACGATCACCGGACCGTTCGACATGCGCCTGCGCATATCGTTCTCGGTCGGCATCATCCTCTCCGCGCCGGTGTGGCTCTGGCAGGTGTGGGCATTCCTGATGCCGGGCCTCACCCGCAAGGAGATCCGCTACACGGTCGGGTTCGTGTCGGCGGCGGTCCCGCTCTTCTTCGCCGGCGTCTTCACCGGCTGGCTCGTCATGCCGCACATCGTCGAGATCATGGCCACCTTCTCGCCGGAGGCGTCGGCCAACTTCTACGAGGGCAAGTACTACTACGACTTCGTCTTCAAGCTGCTGCTCGTCGTCGGTGTCGCATTCATCATCCCGGTGTTCCTCGTCGCGTTGAACTTCGCCGGCATCATGAGCGGCAAGGCGATCCTCAAAGGGTGGCGTGTCGCCATCCTCATCGCGGTCGTCTTCTCGGGCCTCGCGACGCCCGCGGCCGACATCGTGAGCATGCTCATGCTGGCCTCGATCCTGACCGTCCTCTACTTCGCCGCCGCCGCGCTGTCGCTGCTCCTCGACCTTCGGCGATCGCGTCGCGCCCCCGTCCTGACCGTTCCCGGCCCGCCCCCGACGAGCGACCCGCTCCCGTGACCGGCGACAGTCCCGCCGAGCGGTTCCTCGCTGCGCAGTCCACGCGTGCGCATCCGCTCACCACCGCCTTCGCAGAGGCGCAGCGATTCGATCTCGACCCGTTCCAGATCGCGGGATGCCACGCCCTGGAGGACGGCCGGAGCGTGCTCGTGGCTGCGCCCACCGGCGCGGGCAAGACCATCGTGGGCGAGTTCGCGATGCACCTCGCGATGCGCGAGCCCGGCACGAAGGCGTTCTACACGACCCCGATGAAGGCGCTGTCGAACCAGAAGTTCCGAGAGCTCGTCGACGTGTACGGCCCCGACGAGGTCGGTCTGCTGACCGGGGACACGAACATCAACGGCAACGCCCGCATCGTGGTGATGACCACCGAAGTGCTGCGGAACATGCTGTAT
The DNA here is from genome assembly GCF_900102175.1 of Microbacterium sp. cf332. Lineage (GTDB taxonomy): Bacteria > Actinomycetota > Actinomycetes > Actinomycetales > Microbacteriaceae > Microbacterium. The sequence continues at coordinate 277,583 of NZ_FNKN01000001.1, read as the reverse complement.
GCGGATTCTCCCGCTCTCCGCGGCCTGCGCTTCGTCGTCATGGACGAGGTCCACTACCTCGCGGACCGCTTCCGCGGCGCCGTATGGGAGGAGGTCATCATCCATCTCCATCCGACGGTGCGAATGATCGCCCTCTCGGCCACCGTCTCGAACGCCGAGGAGTTCGGCGACTGGCTCGACACGGTGCGCGGCGACACCGCCGTCGTCGTCTCGGAGATCCGGCCGGTGCCGCTCGAGCAGCACGTCCTGGTCCGGGGCGACCTACTCCCGCTGTTCGACGACCGCGCCGGCGTCGCGACGGCACAGGTCAATCAGGAGCTGACGCGGCTGCGGTCCCCCCAGGGGCAGCGCTTCGAGAGCAACCAGAGAGCGCACGCGCATCGGAGCGGCGGCGGGCGCGAGGCACAGCGACCGCATCGCGGCGGGAAGCGCCCCATCCGCCCGTCCACGACCCAGCGGATCGAGAGGCTCGACCGTCCCGACGTCGTCGAGCTCCTCGCGCGGGCGAACCTGCTGCCCGCCATCTTCTTCATCTTCAGCAGAGCCGGCTGCGACGGTGCCGTGCAGCAGGTGCGCCGCTCCGGCATCCGACTCACGACGCCCGAAGAGCGCGACGAGATCCGCGCGATCGTGGAGCGGCGGACGCTCGCCCTGGCACAGGAGGACCTGGCGGTCCTCGGCTTCTGGGAGTGGCGCGACAATCTCGAGCGGGGCGTCGCCGCCCATCACGCCGGGCTTCTCCCCGCGTTCAAAGAGGTCGTCGAAGAGCTGTTCCAGCGCAAGCTCGTCAAAGCCGTCTTCGCGACCGAGACCCTCGCCCTGGGCATCAACATGCCGGCCCGGACGGTCGTGCTCGAGAAGCTCGAGAAGTTCAACGGCGAAGCCCGCGTGGCCATCACGTCGGGCGAGTACACGCAGATCACGGGCCGCGCCGGCCGCCGCGGCATCGACGTCGAGGGCCATGCGGTCATCCAGTGGACAGAGGGCCTCGACCCGCAGGCGGTCGCCGCGCTCGCGTCGCGGCGCACGTACCCGCTGAACTCGAGCTTCCGGCCGACGTACAACATGGCCGTCAACCTGATCGACCGCTTCGGTCGCGACCGCGCCCGCGAGATCCTCGAGTCGTCGTTCGCGCAGTTCCAGGCCGACCGCTCCGTCGTCGGGCTCGCCCGGCAGGTCAAGGAAAAGGAGCAGACCCTCGAGGGCTATGCGCGCTCGATGACCTGCGACCGCGGCGACTTCGCCGAGTACTCCGGCATCCGGCGGGAGCTGAGCGACCTCGAGAAGCTGAACCGCAACGACCGCACCGCACCCGCGCGCATCCGACAGCGCCGACAGGACGAGCTCGCGGGCCTGCGCAAACGGATGCAGCGGCACCCCTGCCACGACTGCCCCGACCGGGAGCACCACGCACGTTGGGCCGAGCGCTACTGGCGGCTGCGACGCGAGGTGCAGAAGGTGCGCCAGCAGATCGACACCCGCACGGGCACTGTCGCGCGGGTCTTCGATCGCGTCGTCGACGTCCTCACGGCGCTCGACTACGTCGCGGTCGACGACGAGGGAGCCACGTCGCTGACGTCCGCCGGCTCCACGATGCGCCGCATCTACGGCGAGCGCGACCTGTTGGTGGCCGAGGCCCTGCGCCGCGGCCTCTGGAAGGACCTCGACCCTGCGGGGCTGGCCGCTCTCGCATCGTGCCTCGTGTACGAGCCGCGGCGCGAAGGCGACGGGCCGGGGGAGTACGGCCTGCCTCGGGGCGCCTTCCGCACCGCCTTGACCGACACGCAGGAGCTCTGGGCCGTCCTCGACGATCTCGAGCGCGACCATCGTCTGCCGGGCACCGAACCCGTCGCCACCGGACTCGCCAAAGCCATGCACTCCTGGGCGCGGGGCGTGATGCTCGACCGGGTCCTCGTCGAGGCGGACATGGCTGCGGGGGACTTCGTCCGCTGGGCGAAGCAGACGATCGATCTCCTCGATCAACTGTCCCTCGTGGCGGACGCCGATCTCGGTCGGCGTGCCCGAGCGGCCCTCGAGGCGGTCCGGCGCGGGATCGTCGCGTATTCGGGCGTCTAGGCTCGAACACGTGCCCGTCTCGTCCGCGGCCGCCGCGCGGCCCCTGATCCCCCTGTGGCTGGCACTCGTCAGCGCCCTCGTGGGCGGTGCCGTGCTCGACGCCGCCTTCCCCGACATCGGATGGTGGCCGCTCGCCTTCGCGGGGATCGCGTTCAGCCTTGTCGGGCTCATCGGCCGGTCCTCGTGGGGCGCGCTCGCGGTGGGGGCCGTGTTCGGCGCGTCGTTCTACTTCATCCACATCTCCTGGATCACGCGTTACCTCGGTCCGCTGCCGTGGTTCGGCCTCGCCGGCATCGAGACCGTGTTCTTCGCGGCGGGGTCGATCCCGATCATGCTCGCTTATCGCTGGCTCCCTCGTCTGCTCCCGGGACTCTGGGCCCGGCTCATCGCCCTCCCGACCCTCGTGGCCGGCCTGTGGACCGCGCGCGAGCTCTTCATGGGCTCCTGGCCGTACACGGGCTTCCCCTGGGGGCGCATCGGGATGAGCCAGTCCGAGAGTCCGCTCGCCCATCTCGCCTCCTGGACCGGCGTCTCCGGACTCACGTTCCTCATGGTGTTCGTGACGGCCGCCGTCATCGAATGGCTGCGTTGCGCCCGTGTGCGCGACCTCCGGACCGCCGTTCCCGCCGTCGCGGTCGCGGTGGTCCTGGTCGCTGTCCCGGCCTTCCCCACGACGGACGCCGGGACGTACCGCATCGGCTCCGTGCAGGGCAACGGCCCCGCGGGCTACTTCGACGAGCGCGAGCCCTACGGCGTGCTGCGCTCGCAGCTCGAGGCGACGCAGGCCATCATCGACGAGCCGATGGATCTGCTCGTCTGGCCCGAGGGCGGCATCGATGCCGATCCGCTGTCGAACGCGTCCGTCGCCGAGACCCTGGACCGACTGTCGGCCCGCGTCGACGCACCGCTGCTCGTCAACGCGGCCACCACGCGGGGCGACGACATCTTCAACACCTCGATGCTCTGGGAAGCCGGGGCCGACAACCCGGTCGCGCTCCATGACAAATCGCGCCCGGTGCCGATGGGCGAGTACGTCCCCGACCGCTGGTTCTTCGAGATGATCGTGCCGGACCTGATCGGCCTGATCCAGCGCGAATACACCCCGGGCACGAATGCCCCGTTCGTGGACGTCTCGGGGGTCGGCGTCGGACTCGCGATCTGCTTCGACGTGCTCTACGACGACGTCCTGTGGTCGGGAGCTCGCGATGGGGCGGAGGTCTACGTGTTCCAGACCAACAACGCCGACTTCCGCGACACCGACGAGAACCTGCAGCAGCTGGCGTTCGCGCGCATGCGCGCGATCGAGACCGGCCGCTCGGTCGTGAACATCTCGACCGTCGGTACCAGTCAGGTCATCGCGCCCGACGGTGCGGAGATCGACGGGCTGCCGGCCGCCGAGGCCGGAGCGATGATCACCGATGTGCCGTTGCGCACCGGCCTGACGCCCGCCGTGATCATCGGGGGAGCAGTGCAGGCCATCATCGGGTGGGGCAGCCTCGCCGCCCTCCTTGCCTGCGGCACCCTCCTCGCGCTCGCACGCGGACGGGCGTCGCGCAGGCAGAGGGCATGAGAACGCCGCCGGCCCAAGGACCGGCGGCGTCGGCGTAGAGCTGGAGGCTCAGGCGCTCAAGCGGGAGCCGCGACGCTCGCGGAGAAGCGCGAGACGCTCCTCGAGAAGCTCCTCGAGCTCCGGGATCGTGCGGCGTTCGAGCAGCATGTCCCAATGGGTGCGGGCGGCCTTGTCGCCCGAGTGGTCGACCTCGACGACGGTCTCGCCCACGCGCAGGAGAGCCTCGGCGCCGCACGCGCGGCACTCCCAGGTCTCCGGCGCATCTGCGTCGGCCGCGAACGTCATGACGGTCTCGTGCGCACAGCGCGAACACACGTACGTGTGGTTGATCCGGTCGTGGAAGACGACGCCCTCTTCGCTCTGTAGGCTCGAGGCGCCGAGTCGGATGCCGCGCAAGCTGCGGTCTGCCATTGTGTGGTCCTCTCGTCGGCTATCAGTTGTAACGTGCGCGGCTGTGTGCATCATCCGAACGATGGGTGGTCTTCGGGGTTTCACAGCCGATATTCAGCGTGTCGGGGTATTCAGCGGGTCTCCGCCGCGACGCTCAGTCCTCGGTCGGCCCGATCGGTGACGAGACCGTCGACGCCGGCCGCGAGCAGGCGCCTCATATCGTCTGCGTCGTTGACCGTCCAGACGTGGAGTTCCACGCCGTCGCGGTGCACGGCGCGGATCATGCGGGGGGTGACGATGCGGAGCGGTCCTCGACGCTCGGGGACCTGCACCGCGTCGATGCCGCGCAATGCGCGACTCATCAACCATGGCACACCCGAGGCGACCGCCGCGACGAGAGCCGCGATCCGGACCGTTCCGGCCGACGTCGCCGGATGGCCGCCGGCCGCGCGGGCGGCACGGAGCGCGCGGGCTCGGTGGCGATCGGAGAAGCTGGTGACCAGGACGCGGTCGGCGAAAGGCGCGACGATCCGCCCGACCTCGTCGGCGGCCGCGGCGGCCTTGACATCGAGGTTGAAGCGAAGCGTCGGGAAGGCCTCCAGCGCCTGCTCGAGCGTCACGAGCCCACCTCGGTCGGCCATCAGCGTCTCGAGCTCGCGGTCGCCGACCTCCGAGATCGGACGCGGGTCGCCGGCGACCCGTTCGAGATCGGCGTCGTGGAACAGGATGACGGTACCGTCGGCGCTCAGGTGGCAGTCCGACTCGACGTACGCGACCCCCAACGCATGCGCGGCCGCGAACGCGGCGAACGTGTTCTCGACGATGCCCTCCGAATCCGGGGGCACGAACCCGCGGTGCGCGAGGATGCGCGGGCGAGAGGACGCGAAGAACGGGTGCGTCACGGAGCGGGCGGAGCGCTGCGGTCCGCGGGCGGTTCCGAGGGGGCGTCACGCCGAGGAGCGAATCCGGCGGTCATGCTCTTGAGCGCCTCGGTGAACTCGCTCGGGATGATCCAGAGCTTGCTCGAGGCGCTGTCGCTGATCTTCGGCAGCGTCTGCAGGTACTGGTAGGCCAGAAGCTTGTCGTCGGGATTGCCGTCGTGGATGGCCTGGAACACCGTCTGAATCGCCGCCGACTCGCCCTCGGCACGGAGGATCTGGGCCTGCTTGTCACCCTCGGCCGTGAGGATCTCCGCTTGTCGGCGCCCCTCCGCCTCAAGGATCTGCGACTGCTTCGAGCCCTCCGCGGTGAGGATCGCGGCGCGGCGGTCGCGTTCCGCTCGCATCTGCTTCTCCATGGAGTCCTGGATCGAGATGGGCGGGTCGATGGCCTTCAGCTCGACGCGCGAGACGCGGATGCCCCACTTGCCCGTCGCCTCGTCGAGGACGATGCGCAGCTGACCGTTGATGTTGTCGCGGCTTGTCAGGGCCTGTTCGAGGTTGAGACCGCCGACGACGTTGCGCAGGGTCGTCGTCGTGAGCTGCTCGACGGCGCCGAGGTAGTTGTTGATCTCGTACGTCGCCGCCCGGGCATCCGTGACCTGGAAGTACACGACGGTGTCGATCGAGACGACGAGGTTGTCCTCGGTGATGACGGGCTGAGGCGGGAACGACACGACCTGCTCGCGCATGTCCACGAGCGGCAGGACCCGGTCGATGAAGGGGATGAGGATGTTCAGCCCGGGGGAGAGGGTCCGCTGGTAGCGGCCGAGACGCTCGACGACCCCGGCGTACGCCTGCGGGATGATCCGGATCGCGCGGAACAGCACGACGATCACGAAGATCGCGAGCACGACGAGGAGCACGATCACGAAGATCTGCCCGATGAAGGCGCCGACGTCAACCATGGGTGTTCTCCTTCGGGTCGGGGACGGGGACGGTCACCTCTACAGTGGCGCCGCGCACGGCGCGGACGATGAGCCGGGTGCCGACGGCGACGTCGGCGGGGCTGTCGACGAGCCGAGCGGTCCAGGTCTCGCCGTTGTCGAGCTTGACCGAGCCCGCGCCCTCGATGAACGGCACGAGGACCCGCGCGCCCGTTCCGGCGAGGGCGTCGACGTTGGTGGGGATCAGCGCGCTGCTGCGATGCAGCGCACGCAGCAGCAGCGGCCGGATCGTGAACAGCAGGAGAGCGGAGACCCCGGCGGCCGCCGCGACCTGGAGCCACCACGGCGCGGAGAGGAGATTGGTGCCGAGGCCGCCGACGAGCGTGCCGGCGGCGAGCATCAGGAACGTGAACTCGAGCGTGAGCAGCTCGACGATCACGAAGATCAATGCCAGCACGAGCCACGCTATCCAGAGGTACTGCGTGAGATCGGGCAACATCTGCGCTCCTTCTTCCCTGCCCCGAACCTACCAGTCGAGGGTCGCCACCGGGCCGGTTGATAGGCTCGGTCGGTGCCGGCGGACCGCCGCGCCGAGAGCCGAACATCCCCGCAGGAGCGCCCCCATGACTCAGCCCCTTCCCGCCGGAACCCTCACCGGCCGCACGGCCCTCGTGACGGGATCGTCGCGCGGCATCGGCGCCGACACCGCGCGCTACCTGGCGCAGGCCGGGGCCAACGTCGTCATCAACTTCCGCAACAAGGCACCGCGCGCGGAGAAGCTCGCGGCCGAGCTCCGCGAGCTGGGCGTCGAGGTCCTGGTCGTCGGCGCCGACCTGACCGACCGGGCCTCGGTCGACGAGATGTTCGCCACCGTCCGCGAGACGTTCGGTCGCCTCGATCTCCTGGTCCTGAACGCGTCCGGGGGCATGGAGGGCGGCATGGCCGAGGACTACGCCCTCACGCTCAACCGCGATGCTCAGGTCGGTGCGCTGGAAGCCGCACTGCCGTTGCTCGAGGACGGCTCGCGGGTCGTGTTCGTGACCAGCCATCAGGCGCACTTCATCCGCACGACGCCGACGATGCCCGAGTACGAGGCCGTCGCTCTCTCGAAGCGTGCCGGCGAGGACGCCCTCCGCGAGCGCATCGGCGAGCTGAGCGAGCGCGGCATCGGCTTCGTGGTCGTCTCAGGCGACATGATCGAGGGCACGATCACCGCGACCCTGCTCGAGCGGGCCAGCCCCGGCGCCATCGCGACGCGCCGCGAGTCGGCCGGGAAGCTCTACAACGTCTCGGAGTTCGCTGCCGAGATCGCACTGGCGGCGGTCGAGCCGATCGCGTCGGACAACACCCGGCTGGTGGGAGACATCTCGTCCTTCGGCGGCGAGTGAGCATGCGCCCCGACGACATCGAGGCGCTCGTCTCGGTCGGCCGCCCCGCCATCGCCGGAGACGGCTCGTTCGCGGTGTTCGCGACGTCGCGCCCCGATCTCCGGGCCGACCGCAATGTCGGCCAGCTGTGGCGGATCGATCTGCCGGCCGGGGATGCCCGACGCATCACGCGCGGTGTCGCCGACTCCGCGCCCCGGCTGGCGCCCGACGACAGCCGCATCGCCTTCCTCCGCGCGGACGCGGGAGGCAGGCCCCAGGTGCACATCATCGCCGCCGCCGGCTCGGAGGTCGTGCAGGTCACCGACGCGCCCCTCGGCGTGACGGCCTTCGCGTGGTCGCCGACCGGAGATCACATCGGCTTCACCGCTCGCGTGCCCGAGCCCGGACGCTACGGCTCGATCGACGGCATCGCGCCGGAGGCTGAGCCGCCCCGTCGCATCACAGGGATTCGATGGCACGCGAACGGCCTCGGCTACGTCGCCGATCGACCGGCGCACGTATTCGTCGTCAGCGTTCCCGACCCGGGCGCAGAACCCGCCTACGACGCAGCACCGTCCGCCGGCACGCCGGATGCGGGCTCGCATCGTCCGGTGCCGGAGGAGGCGCGGCAGCTGACGTCCGGTCCGCTCTCGCACGTCGGGGTCGTCTTCACCCGCGACGGCCGGGAGATCCTCACCACCACGGATGCCATCGAGCCCGAGCACCGCGACCTGCGGACCCCGCTTCTCGCCGTGCCGGTCGACGGCGGCGGACAGCGCTCGATGCTCCCGCCCAGCCTGTCGATCAGCGACATCGCCGTGGCGCCCGACGGAACCATCGCCCTGCTCGCGTCCGATCCCGGCGCCACGGGCATCGACTTCGTAGCGCCCGGCGTCGCGCTCTGGATCCTCGACGGCGACGCACCGCGCCGGCTCACCGACCCCGAGACGGTCGACCTCGGCGAGGTCGGATCGCATGTCACGGCCGTCGGCGACGACTTCCTGGTGCAGAACCGCACGCGCGGCGAAGTCCACCTGCTCCGTGTCTCGCGCGACGGGACCTCGAGCCGGCTCCGCGGCGGGCTCGAGGTCGTCGGACATGCCGCCGACGCCGCGGGGGAGCGCATCGTCTGCGCCGTGGCCACGAGCCGGTCGGCGGGCGAGATCCTGCTGCTCGATGCGGCGGGCGTCGACGCCCGCCTGCTGACTTCCTTCGGCGACGCGGCCCGGCGCGCCGGCTACGTCCTGCCGCGCGAGCTCGACGTCACGGCCGGCGACGGCTACCCCGTCCACGGCTGGGTCGCCGTGCCTGCGGGGGAGGGCCCCTTCCCCGTCGTTCTGCAGATCCACGGCGGGCCCTACGCGTCGTACGGCGTGCATCTCTTCGACGAGACCCAGGTGCTCGTCGAAGCCGGATATGCCGTCGTGTACTGCAACCCGCGTGGGAGCGCCGGCTACGGACGCGCCCACGGTAGGAGCATCCGGGGGCGGATGGGCACCGACGACCTCGTCGATGTCCTCGCCTTCCTCGACGGCGCGATCGAGGCCGACAGCCGCCTCGACGGCTCCCGAGTCGGCATCATGGGCGGCTCGTACGGCGGGTACCTCACGGCCTGGGCGATCGCGCACGAGCACCGCTTCGCGGCGGCGATCGTCGAGCGCGGGTTCCTCGACCCGGAGACGTTCCAGGGCACGAGCGACATCGGCTCGTTCTTCGGCGATGAGTACGTCGGCACCGATGCCGCGACGATCCGGGAGCAGAGCCCCATGGCCGTCGTCGGCGAGGTGCGGACGCCCACCCTCGTCATGCACTCGGAGCTCGACTTCCGCTGCCCGCTGGAGCAGGCGACCCGGTACTACACGGCCCTCCGCCGGAACGGGGTCGACGCCGAGCTCCTCGTCTTCCCCGGCGAGGATCACGAGCTCACCCGGTCGGGACGGCCCCGCCACCGCGTGCAGCGGTTCGAGGCCGTCCTCGAGTGGTGGGGCCGCCACCTGCCGGTCTGACGCCCCGTCGGGTCAGGACCGGAACGACAGACCGCGCACCACGTTCACGATGCCGAGCGCGACGGCGGAGATGCCCAGGAGCCACCAGAGCACGATCGCGCCCCAGAGCGGCGAGAAGAGCAGCACGACACCCGCGATGATCGACAGCACCGCGAAGGCGATCGTCCAGCCCCGCGACGACGACTGACCGACCACCGAGAGAGACACGGCACCCTCGATGATCCACAGGATGCCGACGAGCACGCCCAGGAACAGCGCGAACGACAGGGTGAAGGCCGCGAGGTTCGCGAACGCGACGATGCCGACGAATACGAAGAAGACGCCCAGGGCGATGTGCCCGATGCGCGACCAGCCGCCCTTCGTCCGAGAGAAGATGCCGAGAGCGGCATAGACGAGGCCGGCGACGATCGTGTACGCCGCGATGATCCCCGTCAAGACCTGGGCGGTGCGCCCGGGCCAGATGAGGATCAGAAGGCCGAGCACGATCGACAGGATGCCGCCGACGATGAACGCCGTGCGCAGCGACCTGACGAACCTGGTGCTGGTGTTATCAGAAGTGGACATGAGAGAACCTCCTTCGTGGGGGCCGCACACCCCCGACATTCCACACGGTAGTGCAACCACGACGAGGCCGACACGGCCTCGGCGGCGCGTGGACCCGACCGGGATTCAGCCGAGGATGAGGGTCGCGGTGAGCAGGACGGGCACGCACCCGAGCGTGGTGATGAACACTGTGTCGCGCGAGATCGTCTCGCCCACGTCGTAGCGCTGTGCGAAGTTGAAGACGTTCTGAGCGGTCGGCAGGGCCGCGAGGACCGTCACGGCGAGGACCTCGGCGGGGGAGAGGCGGAAGAGGAGCGCCGCGACGGCCCAGGCGACCAACGGCATCGCGACGAGCTTCAGACCGGACGCGAGCAGGATGTCACGACGCCGGCCCGAGGGCGCCAGGACACGCTGCCCGTGCAGCGACATGCCGTAGGCGATCAACAGCACCGGAACGCACGCGTCGGCGATCAGTTGCAGCGGATCGAGGACGATGGGCGGCAGCTCGAGCCCGGAGACCGACACGATGACGCCGGCGAGCGAGGAGATCACGATGGGGTTGGCGAAGGTCCGCCTGAGGATCGGCAAGGGACGACGCTGGCCTGTCGTCACCGCCTCGAGGATCGCCATCGTCACCGGGGTGAACACGATCAGCTGCATGAGGATCACCGGTGCCGGCAGGGCCGCCGAGCCCAGCAGATAGAGCGACAGCGGGATGCCGATGTTGTTCGAGTTGACCTGCCCGGCCGAGAGCGTGCCGATGAGCGCCTCGCCGACCGATCGATGCCACACGAATCGTGCGACGGCCGCGTAGATGACGAACATCGACACGGCCGCGATGGCTGAAACCGGGAGGAGCGCCGAGAACAGGGTCGAGACGTCAGCCTGCGACAGGACGACGAACATGAGGAACGGTGACAGGACGAAGAAGATGAGTCGGGCCAGCACCGGACGACCGTGCGGGCCCAGCAGATCGATGCGTCCGATGATGTAACCGACCACGATCGCGACCCCGACGACGACGAATCCGGTCAGCACCTGCACCCTTCGAGCCTAGGGGGCGGTCGCGGGCCCGACGGCGGGGGAGCGCGGCGCGCTGGATCGTTGACGGGGTTCACAGCCGAACCTCCGTACCGTGGAGGGCGACGGAGAGCGAGGTGCCGGCATGGGACGCAGTCTGAGATACCTGCAGTTGGCAGGCGTGCAGGTCACCGCGATCGCGGTGACGATCGCCGTCTGCGTTTTCACCACATCCGGCCAGGATGCCGATCAGACGGCGATGGTCGCAGCCGCCAACTCGACGAACCCGATGCTTCTCGCCGCCCAGCACATCAGCGCGAACTACATCCTGATCGTCGCCGCCGTCATCATGCTGGCGAGCCTGGCCGCCGCGCTCGTCCGGCGTCGCTTCGCCGAGGCCGCCGCGGCCGGCGTCGTCTTCATCGGATCGAGCATCGTCACGCAGATACTCAAACACGAGGTGATCGCGCGACCGGAGCTCGCCGACGGTTGGGGCGCGTATGGCAACTCGCTGCCGTCCGGACACGCGACCATCGCGATCGCGGCAGCGTGCGCGGCCCTGTTCGCGGCGCCGCCCCGCATGAAGTTCGTCCTGGCGCCCGCGCTCGTCGTCTGGGCGTCGGTCGCCGGCATGGGAGTGATCGCGGCGGGCTGGCATCGTCCGAGCGACGTCGTGACGGCGAGCCTGGTCGTCGGCTTCTGGAGCTCCGTCGCCGCGCTGTTCGTGACGGCCGTCCGCCGAGGCGGGAGCGCTCGTGGGTCTCGACTGCCGACCGTGCGCGAGCGACGTTTCCGCGCCATCACCGCGGTGCTGATCTTCGGAGCGGCGATGACCGCGATCGCACTGTGCGCCTCGTACGCCGCCGGGCCCGGTCGCACGGCGGTCACCGCCGTCCTCACGGTCACGACCATCACGGCGACCGTCCTCGGCGCGCTGGCCGCGAGCGCCGCGACTCCGTCAGGCCGGCACCGCCCCCTCTCGAACTCCGCTGTCGCATAATCCGATAATGCACATTATGTCAGTTCGGCAGACCGACACTGCGGGGGTCAGAACGCGGGATGTGCGGTCCTGGTGCGCTGTTCGTACTCATTGACGGCCCCGACTCGAGGAAGAAACGCCCAGAGCCCGAGATAGACGATGCCGATCAGTCCCCCCGTGAGGAGCATGAGGAAGACGCCGATCGTACGCACCCAGTCGAGACGAAGGTGACCGCGAACGGCTAAGCCGACGCAGACGCCGCCGAACCACTTCCCCTCGTCGATCCGGGTCCAGGTCCCGCCACCACTCCGTGCGGGCTGAGCCGAGAAGGGCTCGACGTGACCCAGATCACGGATGATCTCGGTCATCTGACGATCATCGATCGCTTTCTCGGATGCTCCGAGCAACGCGTGCAGCCGATCACCGAGTGCGCCCTCCAGATCGCGGACGGTCTCATCGGCATCGAGAGTATCGGCGAGCTGTTCGCGGGACGAGGTCACGTAGCTGACGAGCAGGCTGTGCGCTTCCGGAGTGAGCGGGAAGGTTCCGGCGTGGCCGCTGAGCCGCATGTGCTGGATGTCGGACATGTCAATCTCCTACGTTCGAGAGGGTGTGAGTGAGACCGGTCCAGTAGTCACGGAACGTTGCGAGTTGCGCATGCCCCTCGGCGGTCAGTGCGAGGTACTTCCTCGGTGGGCCGGACGTCGACTCTTGCCATTCGTGTTCGATCAGACCGTCACGACGCAGCCTGTTGAGGAGCGGATAGAGCGTTCCTTCGAGGACGGGAAAGTTGCAGACGCGCAGAGCTTCGACGATCTCGGCCGCGTACCGGCGGTGCTTTTCGATGCTCGCCAGCACGAGCGGCTCGAGCATCCCCCGACGGAGGGCGGCAAGCTTGGCGTCATCGGTCACGAAGCTAGTGTTACAGGTAACAGTAGCTTCCCGCAAGTAGCCGGATTCCGTCCCGACGCCGTCTCGCAGTACGTTCGACTCGATGAGAAACCGTCGACGGACTGCGAAGTCGAGCGCATGAGCGCCGATGCGAGCCAGAACGCGCGCCGCGTGACCCTCGACCTCCGCCGTCCCCGACTGCACCTGCTCGTCGGCGTCCGTCCGACCGTCGTCATCGACGGGCGCGGCCAGCCCGCACAATGGGGCCTCGGGACGTGGCTCGTGCCCAGCGATCTGCCTGTTGAAGTCGGCGTCTTCCTCTTCAACCGCGCCTGGCGGTCCGGCGAAGCGAGTGCGGTGCTGTCACCCGAGCACACCACCCTGACCTATTGGGCGCCGTTCGCACCGATCGGGCGCGGCGCGCTCGAGGCAAGCTGACACGCCTGCAGAAAGCGTCCCGAGAGTGCAGTTCTCGCTCACGGCTCATCGCGGGCGGACGCGCAGCCAGACGAACCCATGCGCGGGCAGCTCGAGTCCGCCCTCCAGGCGACGCTCGCGGTCTTCGAGAAGATCGACCGCGACGTCGCCGAGTCCCGCCAGCGTCTGCGCCGAGACCCCCACCGGGTCGTCTCCGACGTTCGCCAGCACGAGGACCGCTCCCCCGTCACCGCGCGAGTTCGGCCGAAGGAAGCCCACGACGGCAGCATCGGGCGTATGGAACGGAAGTAGGGCGTTGCCCGCGAACTCGGCCGTCGCCGAACGCACGTCGATGAGCCGCCGAAGGCGTGCGAAGACCCGGCCGGCCGTCGTCGTCGCGTCGGACCGCTGCGCGTAGCGGTGCTCGGGCCGCGGCGGACGGTGCGCCCACCGACTGTCGGCGCTGCGTGCCGGGTCGTGCTGGAACGTGTCGTCGTTGAGCTGCGCGACCTCGTCGCCGAGATACAGCAGCGGGATGCCGCCGGTCGACATGGCGAGCGCGTGAGCGAGGACGACGCGGTCCTCACCACCGTCGTCGCCTGCTCCCACGCCCGCGAGCGATGCGGTGGTGCCGGCGATGCGCGCGTCGCCCGTGCGCGGATTCTCCTGGAACGGGTACCCGCGCGAGAACGAGCCGTCGAAGCGTCCGATGTAGAAGTCGTTGAGGAAGCGGCGATGCGCCCCGCCCGCGATCCCGAGCCGCGCGGCATCCTCGTCGGCGAAGGTCCATCCGATGTCATCGTGACTGCGTACGTAGTTCACCCACGCGGTGTCCGGCGGAAGAGCATGCCTCTCGTCGAGAGCCAGCTGCAGAAGTCGCGCGTCTCGGGTCGCCAGCGCTTCCCACGTGAGAGCCATCTGCAGCGGGTTGTACGAGAGCTGGCACTCTTCGGGCGAGATGTAGTCCAGCACCTCGTCGGGATGGACGATGGCCTCGGACTTGAACAGCACCGCGGGGGCGGCGACGCGCAGGACGGCGTTGAACGCCTGCAGGAGCAGGTGCGCCTCGGGCAGCGATTCGCACGCCGTCCCCAGACGCTTCCAGATGAAGGCGACCGCATCCATCCGCAGGATCTCGACGCCCTGGTTCGCCAGGAAGAGCATCTCCCCCGCCATCGCCGTGAAGACGTCGGGGTTGGCGTAGTTCAGATCCCACTGGAACCGGTAGAAGGTCGCCCAGATCCACCGCCCGTCCGGAAGGGCGACGAAGGATCCCGGATGGTCTTCGGGGAAGATTTCGCGCGTGGTCTTCTCGTAGGCGTCCGGCATCTCACGGTCGGGGAAGATGAGGTAGAAGTCCTCGTAGGACGGATCGCCGGCGAGGGCGCGTTGGGCCCAGGCGTGCTCGTTGGAGGTGTGGTTGAAGATGAAATCGAGCACGAGGGAGATGCCGGCGGCGCGCAGCTCCTCGGCGAGGGATCGCAGATCGGACATCGTGCCCAGGGCCGGGTCTACCGTGCGGTAGTCGGAGACCGCGTATCCGCCGTCGTCGTCACCCTCCGGGGTCGCGAACAGCGGCATCAGGTGCAGGTAGGTCAGACCGAGCTCCTGGAAGTACGGGATCATCTCGCGGACACCCGCGAGGTCGCCGGCGAAGCGGTCGACGTAGCAGACGCCGCCGAGCATGCGCTCGGACTGGAACCAGTTGGAGCGGCCGGCGCGTTCGCGATCGAGCCGTCTCAGCTCGGGCGTACGCTCGGCGCGCGCATCCAAGGTCGTGTCGACGAGGCGCAGCAATGCGTCGAGGCCGTCGGGACGACCGCCGTAGAGGCTGCTGAAGAGCCGATGCAGTCGCGGGAACTCCGATCGCAGCCGCGCGACCGTTTCGCCGTCGACCGGCGTCGCCCGCCGGGCGACATGCTCGACGACGATCGCCGCGTCGGTCTCGAACGACGAGAGGGCGGTCATCGTCGGATCAGCGGTGCAGTCATGTTCCGCATCATCTCAGACGGCCAGCCGGCCCGAGCCGCGACGCGCGCATGTCGGATCACGGTCAGGAGTACCGTGGAACGGTGATCTCCCCGACGTCCGTCATGCCCGAGGGATCCTGCCGATGATCCCCGCCGCGCGGGTGAGTGGACCCGGGCTGCGGGCCTGGCTGGTGTGGGGCACCGGTGTCGCCGCCTACGTGCTCTCCATCACGAACCGCACCTCGCTCGCCGCCGTCGGGGTGGATGCCGCCGAGCGGTTCCAGGCCGACGCAGCGACACTGTCGATGTTCGCGGTCGTGCAGCTGGCGGTGTACGGCGGGATGCAGATCCCCGTCGGTGTGCTCCTCGACCGCTACGGCTCACGCCCCATCATGACCATCGGCATGATGCTGATGGCCGTCGGGCAGCTGACCATGGCCCTCTCCCCCAGCGTCGGCGTCGCGATCATCGCGCGGATGCTCCTCGGCGCCGGCGACGCCGCCATCTTCCCGGCGGTGCTGAGGCTCGTGGCCACCTGGTTCCCCGCACAACGCGGACCGTTGATGGTGCAGCTGACCGGCATCCTCGGCCAGGCGGGTCAGCTGGTCGCCATCGTCCCTCTCTCGGCGCTGCTGCACGCCACGAGCTGGTCGGTGGCCTTCGGCAGTGTCGCCGGCCTCGGCGTGCTCTTCGCGATCCTCGTCTTCCTGCTCGTACGCAACCACCCGCCGGAGATCGGCCGCGATGTCAGCGTCGACACCGACACCGGTGCGATCCGTGTCGTGACCTCCAGCATCGACACCGGCGTCGGCATCCGCGCAGCCTGGGCGCATCCGGGCACGCGGCTGGCGTTCTGGTCGCACTTCACGACCCCGTTCGCTGGTACGGCATTCATCCTGCTGTGGGGCATTCCCTTCCTCACCGCGGGTGAGGGGCGCACGCAGGCCGAGGCCACGCTCATCACGACGCTGTACGTCTTCGCAGGCATGGCGCTCGGCCCCATCATGGGCGACCTGTCCCGACGGATCCCCAACCTGCGTTCACGGGCGCTCGTCCTTCCCGCCGTCGGAGTACAGCTGCTGGCCTGGACGGCCGTGATCGCATGGCCGGGCACAGCTCCGCTGTGGCTGCTCATCGTCCTCGTGGTCGCACTCGCGACCGGTGGGCCCGCGTCCATGATCGCCTTCGATCACGCCCGCACGCACAACCCTTCGCACCGTCTGAGCACCGCGACCGGCCTCACGAACGCCGGCGGTTTCCTCGCCGCGCTGATCGCCGTGTTCGCGATCGGGCTGGCCCTCGATCTGCAGGGGGCCGGATCACCGTCGACCTACTCGCTCGATGCCTTCCGCATCGCATTCCTCGCCCAGGTGCCACTGTGGATCATCGGTGGCACCTTCATCGCGATCGAGCGTAAGAAGACCCGCATCCATATCGGCATGGACCTCCCGCGCCGTCCCCGACCCGAGCACGGTCGAGCGGGCGGAGCGTGAGTCGCGCCACGCGGGTTCAGAGCGTGGGATCGCCCGACGTGGTCGTGCTGTTGCGGGTGACGCGCTGTCCGCTGGCGGGATCGACGGCGGTACGGCTGACGCTCTCCGTCTGACGGCGACGGACCATCAGGATGAGCCCGAGGAAGAAGATGAGCGCACCCGCGCCCATGAGGATGTATCCGATCAGATCGAGATCCACCCACTCGACCTGCACGTTGACGGCGAACGCGAGGATCGCGCCGATCACGAAGAGGGCGATACCGGCACCAATGCTCATGACAGTTCCTTCCGGACGAACGGACGTGATGATCCTCCCGTGCCCCCCGTCCCGTGCACAGCGCCTTGACAGAGGCGGAGGGCCCGTGTCAGGAGCGCGCGGCGACCTCGACCCAGGAACCGAACTTGGGATCGCGATCATCACCCGACGAACGCCCCGTCAGCCGCCGCCGCACCCACGGCGCAAGATGCTCGCGGAAGTACTCGCCACGCGCCAACACCGCGGTCTGGGTCTCGACGGGGAGCGACCACCACTCCCCCGGCGCCTCGATCCCGAGCGCCTGCAGCACGCGCGCGGCCACCCGGTGGTGGCCGCGGGCGTTCATGTGCAGCCGATCTGTTGACCAGTAGGACGGATGCGTAAGCGTCCGGTCGTACCAATTGAGCGCCCGCACGATGTCGTCACGGTCGGCGATGCGATCGACGACGGCGTCGGACAATGCATCGCCGCGTCGATGGATGAGACCACCGAGCGGCAACTGGGCCGACGGGTTCGCGCCGGACAGCAGGATGAGGCGCACGCCCTCCTCGTCGCACCGCCGCATCACCTGCAGGAACGCGCCCACGATGTCCTCGATCGAGGTCCGGGGTCGCAGCATGTCGTTGCCGCCGCCGTTGAACGACAGGTGCGTCGGCCGGAGCGCGAGTGCAGCTTCGAGCTGCTCATCGACGATGGGCCGCACGAGCTTGCCCCGGATGGCGAGGTTCGCGTATCTGATGGTTCGGCCGGTGGCGTCCGCCCATCCGGCGGCGGTGAGGTCGGCCCAGCCGCGCACCGCGCCGTCGGGCAGCTCGTCGCCGACGCCCTCGGTGAAGGAATCGCCGATCGCGACGAACCGGACCTCGGTCTCCTCCGACTCAGCGGTCATCGAGCGACACTCCTCTGCGGTCGATGAGGCCCCACGCGCCGGCGGCGGCGAGGACGAAGAACACGGCGAACACGATGAACAGGACGGGTGCGCCGCCCCAGACGAGCAGTGGCGGCACCGAGAGCGGCGCCAGGATCGAGGCGATGCGGCCGACGCCGGCCGCCCACCCCGCTCCCGTCGCGCGGAGCGAGGTCGGATACATCTCCGGCGTCACCGCGTACAGCGCACCCCAGGCTCCGAGGTTGAAGAACGACAGCGCCATGCCGGCGGCGATGATGACGACCTCGGTCGTGGCCGTGCCGAACACCACGGCCGCCGCGGCCGATCCGACGAGGAACACCGAGAGCGTCAGTCTCCGCCCCCAGACCTCGATGAGCCAGGCCGCGACCGCGTACCCCGGCAGCTGCGCGAGGGTGATGATGAGGGTGAAGCCGAACGAGCGGACCAGGTCGTAGCCCTGGGTGTAGAGGATGGTCGGGATCCAGATGAACGCGCCGTAATAGGAGAAGTTCACGCAGAACCACACGAGCCAGAGGCTCGCGGTGCGGCCTCGGAACTCGGTCGACCACAGCGCGCCGAGGCGCCCGCCCGCCGAGGTCGCGACGGAGGGGGCCAGCGTGTCCGCGACGATCGGCGCGACCGGTCCGCGGTGCGCGGCGTGGGTGTGTGGGCGTGCCGCGGACTCGAATCCACGGACGACCTCGTCCGCCTCGCGGTGCCGGCCGCGGCGCTCGAGCCAGCGCGCCGACTCGGGCAGGCCCCAGCGCACGATGAGCGCGTAGGCGGCCGGGATCGCGCCCACGGCGAACGCCCAGCGCCATCCCTCGTCGATCTGCGGGATGACGAAGTAACCGATGAGGGCGGCCGCGGTCCAGCCGACCGCCCAGAACGCCTCGAGGACGACGATGACCCGGCCGCGGATGCGCGCCGGAGCGAACTCGCTCACGTACGTGCTGGCGACGGGCAGCTCGGCGCCCAGCCCGAGCCCCACGATGAAGCGCAGCACGAGCAGCGCCGCGAGGCCGCCGACGAGCGCGCTCGCGCCCGTGGCCAGGCCGTAGACGAGGAGTGTGATCGCGAACACCGAGCGGCGCCCGAACCGGTCGGACAGGAGGCCGCCGATGCTCGCCCCGATCGCCATCCCGGCGAAACCCGCCGATGCGATCCAGGACGCGTGCGTCGTGTCGAGGGACCATTGCGCGATCAGCGCGGTGATGATGAACGAGATGAGCCCGACGTCCATCGCGTCGAGGGCCCAGCCGAGGCCCGAACCCGTCAGGATCTTCAGGTGTCGACGGCCGAAGGGCAGCTCGTCGAGGCGGCGCGCCACCGAGGGCGTCGCGGTATCGGTCATTCGACCATGCTATTGACCCGCGACGCCCTCCGGCGTCAGCACGTCACGCGTCGGCGAGCATCTCGCGCACGAGAGGCACCACACGGGTCCCGTAGAGCTCGATCGACCGCATCATCCGCTCGTGGGCGAGGGTGCCGTGAGAGAACTTGAGATCGAACCGGTCGAGCCCGAGGGTGCGGATGGTCTCTGCCAGCTTGCGGGCGACCGTCTCGGGCGAACCGGCGTAGACCGCCCCGTCCGGACCGAGGTCGTGCTGGAACTGCATTCGCGAGTAGGGCGGCCATCCGCGCTCGGCGCCGATCGCGTCGCGGTTGACCTTCATGGCGGGGTAGACCTCCTCCCACGCCTGCTCGTCGGTGTCGGCCACGTGGCCCGGCGAGTGCACGCCCACCGGCAGCCGCTCGGCGCCCATGGCGTCGCGCGTGCGATGGAACAGGTCGACGTACGGCCGGAAGCGCGCGGCGCCGCCGCCGATGATGGCGAGCATCAGCCCGTACCCGTGATGCGCGGTGCGCAGGACCGACTCGGGAGACCCGCCCACCCCGACCCACGCGCGGATGCCGTTCTCGGTCTTGGGGAACACATCGGCGTCGCGGAGCTCGGGACGCGTCTTGCCCTGCCAGGTCACCGGCTGCTCCGATCGCAGGCGGCCGAACAGGTCGAGCCGCTCCTCGAAGAGGATCTCGTAGTCGGCCAGGTCGAAGCCGAACAGCGGGAACGATTCGGTGAACGACCCGCGCCCGAGGATGATCTCGGCGCGGCCGTTCGACACGGCGTCGAGCGTGGCGAATCGCTCATAGACGCGCACGGGGTCATCGCTCGAGAGCACCGTGACCGCGGTGCCGAGCCTGATGTCCCGGGTGCGCGACGCCGCTGCGGCGAGGACGATCTCGGGGCTCGAGACCGCGAACTCGCGGCGGTGGTGCTCCCCCACGCCGAAGAAGCTCAACCCCACCTCGTCGGCGAGCACCGCCTGGTCGACCGTGTTGCGGATCGTCTGGGCGTCGGACAGCAGTTCGCCGTCCGCTCCGCGGGTGACGTCCCCGAACGTGTCGAGGGCGAACTGGACGGATGTCGCGGTCATGGGGCCACCTTTCATTCACATGAATGCAACGATGAGCCGGGAGGGGTATTCCCGGCTCATCGTCGCGACCCTCAGCTCTCGGCGAGGGCCATGCGCAGCGTGTCGAGGCCGACGCCGCCCAGGCGCAGGGCCTTCATGTGGAAGGCCTTGACGTCGAACGCGTCGCCCGCGCGTGCCGCGTCCTCGTCGCGGATCTGCTCCCAGATGCGCTGCCCGACCTTGTACGACGGCGCCTGCCCGGGCCAGCCCAGGTAGCGGTTGACCTCGAAGCGGACGAACTCCTCCGGCATGTTGACGTTGCGCTTCATGAACTCGAACGCGTAGTCGGCATCCCAGGCGCCCTGACCGTCGGGACGCTGCTTGCCGAGGTGGACGCCGATGTCGAGCACGACGCGCGCCGCGCGCATCCGCTGCCCGTCGAGCATCCCGAGCCGATCGGCCGGATCGTCGAGGTAGCCGAGCTGCTCCATGAGCCGCTCCGCGTAGAGCGCCCACCCCTCGGCGTGACCGCTGGAACCGGCGAGCAGACGGCGCCACGAGTTCAGCTCCGACCTGTTGTAGACGGCCTGCGCGATCTGCAAGTGGTGGCCGGGAACCCCCTCGTGGTAGACCGTGGTCAGTTCCCGCCAAGTATCGAACGAGTCCACTCCCTCCGGCACCGACCACCACATCCGGCCGGGTCGCGAGAAGTCGTCGGTCGGCCCGGTGTAGTAGATGCCGCCCTCGTTCGTCGGTGCGATCATGCACTCGAGCGTGCGGATGGGTTCGGGGATGTCGAAGTGGGTGCGGCCGAGCTCGGCGACGGCCCGGTCGCTGGTCTCCTGCATCCACCGCTGCAGGGCGTCGGCGCCATGCAGCTTGCGCGACTCGTCCTTCTCGAGATGGGCGACGGCCTCCTCGACGGAGGCGCCCGGGAGGATCTCGTTCGCGATGGACTCCTGTTCGGCGACCATGCGCGCCAGCTCCTGGAGACCCCACTCGTAGGTCTCGTCGAGGTCGATCGTCGCCCCGAGGAACCGCCGCGAGTGCAGCGCGTACAGCTCGCGTCCGACGGCGTCGGTCTCGCCGGCTTCGGGCAGCAACTCGCTGGTGAAGAACGATGCGAGCCCGTCGTAGGCGACGCGCGCGGCGTTGGCGTTGTCTGCCAGCTCGCGGGCGACCGAGGCGGGCAGCCCGCCCTCGGCCGGCGCGGCGTCGGCGGCGAACGTCGCGAAGAAGCCCGTGTCGGCGGTGTACCGGCCGATCTGGGTCGACACCTCCACGACCTGGCGCCGTGCGGGCACCACCCCGCGCTCCATGCCTTCCCGCAGCGTGCGGATGTAACCCTCGATGGCAGCCGGAACGGCGCCGAGGCGAGCGGCGATGACGCCCCAGTCGTCGACCGTCGCCGTGGGCATGAGGTCGAAGGTGTTTCGGATCTCCTGCGCGGGCGAGGCGATCACGTTGACGTCGCGCAGGTGCGCGCCGGCCTCCGCGAGCTCGATCTGCAGGCGGAGGTCACCGGCGAGGTCGGCCCGTGTGACGACATCGACATCGTCGACGGGCTCCGCCGCCTCGAGCTCGGCCAACGTGCTGCGCGCCGCGGCGAGGGCGCGGGCGGTGCCCTCCGGGGAGTAGTCGTCGAGACGCGCGTTGTGCTCGAACCGGCCGATGTAGGTCGCGAGCCCGGGTGAGAGCTCGGCCAGGGTATCGACCCACGCGTCGGAGATCCGATCGATCGGCGTGGGCGTGCGCTGTGTTTCGGTCATCCCCCGAGCCTAGCCGCGCACCCCCGGAGCGCGAGGGTCAGTGGCCGGCCACGTCCCAGTCGCCGCCGCGCCCGATCTGGACGTCGAGGGCAACCGTCAGATCAGCCGCGTCGCCCATGCGCTCGCGGACGATGCGCTCGGCGACATCCCACTCGCCCTCCGCCACCTCGACCACGAGCTCATCGTGGATCTGGAGCAGCACGCGCGAGCGCAGGCCCTCGGCGCGAAACTCCCGGTCGATGCGGAACAGCGCGACCTTCATGATGTCGGCGGCACTGCCCTGGATCGGGGCGTTCAGGGCCGCACGCTCGGCGTTCTCCCGCAGGACGCGGTTGGGGCTCGCGAGGTCGGGGAACGGGCGCCGCCTGCCGAATATGGTCTCGGTGTAGCCGTCGATGCGCGCCTGTTCGACGCTCGAGCGGAGATAGTCGCGCACGGCGCCGAAACGCGCGAAGTACTCGAGCATCAGCTGCTTGGCCTCGGACTGCTCGATGCGCAGCTGCTTCGACAGACCGAAGGCCGACAGGCCGTAGACGAGGCCGTACGACATCGCCTTGACCTTCGTGCGCATCGCGGGAGTGACATCGGCGGGGTCGACGCCGAACACCCGCGCGCCGACGAACCGATGCAGATCCTCGCCCGACACGAATGCCTCGATGAGCCCGGGGTCCTCGGACAGATGCGCCATGATGCGCATCTCGATCTGCGAATAGTCCGCCGTCAGGAGCGTCTCGTAGCCGGAGCCGACCTCGAATGCGGCGCGGATCCGCCGGCTTTCCTCGTTGCGGATCGGGATGTTCTGGAGGTTGGGGTCGGTGCTCGAGAGCCGGCCGGTCTGACTGCCGGTCTGGACGTAGGTCGTGTGGATGCGATCGTCGGCGGCGATCGCCGTGTCGAGCGATTCGATGATCTGACGCAGTTTCGTCGCCTCGCGATGTTGCAGCAGGAGCTCGAGGAAGGGATGTGGGTTCGACTCCTGGAGGTCGGCGAGCACCGCCGCGTCCGTCGAATAGCCGGTCTTCGTCTTGCGGGTCTTCGGCAGCTCGAGCTGTTCGAAGAGCACCTCCTGCAGCTGCTTCGGCGACCCGAGGTTGACCTCGCGATCGATCGTGGCATAGGCGCGCTGCGCGATGTCGTCGGCTCGCGCAGCGAGCTCGGCGGAGAACGTCGACAACTTCTCGTGCGACACCGCGACCCCCGCGAGCTCCATGTCGGCGAGCGTGTCGAGCGTCGGGAGCTCGATGTCGGTGAGCACGCTGGACACCGGGGCGGGAAGCTCGGCCCGGACCGCCTCGGCGACCCGCAGGGCGAACCACGACAGCTGGCCCGGGGTCGCGCCCTCGGTCTCGGGGACGAGCTGTGTGGGGTCGGCCTCGGGCAGCTTCTCGTCGAGGTAGCGGTGCACGAGGTCGGCGAGCGTCTTGTCGGGGAAGCTCGGACGCAGCAACCAGCCCGCGAGGATCGGGTCGAAGACCAGGCCGCCGAGGCGGACTCCCCCCCGGCGCAGCGCCTTGACCTGGACCTTGGCGTCGGACAGCACCTTCGCGGCGTCGGACTCGAGCCAGGGCCGCAGGGCCACAGCGACGTCATCGTCCCACGTCGCCTCGACGGCTTCATCCGCGGTGGCGAGGCCGATGCGCTGCGGGAAGCCTCCGGCGACGACGACCGTGACACCGACATCGCCGTCGTGTCCGGTCACCCACGCAGCGAGCGCGGGCGCGTCCAGCTGGGCTGCCGTCGGTGCGGGGACCGCGGGGGCTGCGGTTTCGACGGCCATGGCCGGATCGGCCCCTGCAGCCTCGAAGACGCGGGGCAGGAGGGTGCGGAACTCGAGCCGCGCGAAGATGTCGCGCACCGCCTCCGCATCGATCGGACCGACCGCGAGATCGTCGGGCGTGACCCCCAGCTCGACGTCGCGAAGCAGCCGGTTCAGTGTGCGATTGCGCCGCACATCGTCGAGGTGTTCGCGAAGATTGCCGCCCACGACGCCGCCGATCTTGTCGGCGTTCTCGAGCAGCGCGTCGAGCGATCCCCACTGCGTCAACCACTTCACCGCGGTCTTCTCCCCCACCTTGGGGACGCCGGGGAGGTTGTCGCTCGTCTCGCCTACGAGAGCGGCGATGTCGGGATAGTTGTGCGGCGGCAGTCCGTACTTCTCGACGACGGTCTCGGGCGTGTAGCGCTTCAGCTGCGAAACGCCCTGCACGCTCGGGTACAGCAGGGTCACGTCGTCGGTGACGAGCTGGATCGTGTCGCGGTCGCCCGAGCAGACGAGGACGTCGAAGCCGGCGGCGGCACCCTCGGTCGCGAGGGTGGCGAGGATGTCGTCGGCCTCGAAGTCCTCCTTCGTGAGCACCGTCACGTTCATGGCGGCGAGGCACTCCTGCAGGAGGGGGATCTGCCCCTTGAACTCCGCCGGCGACTCGGAACGGTTCGCCTTGTACTCGGCGTACTCGCGCGTGCGGAACGACTGACGCGAGGTGTCGAAGGCCACGGCGAGGTGGGTCGGCTTCTCGGCCTTGATCAGGTTGACGAACATCGACAGGAATCCGTAGATGCCGTTGGTGTGCTGGCCGTCCTTCGTCGTGAAGTTGTCGACCGGGAGCGCGAAGAACGCCCGGTAGGCCAGCGAGTGGCCGTCGACGACGAGGAGAGTAGGCTTTGCGGAGTCCGTCACCCGTCCAGCCTAACGACGACGGCGGACACCACGACCCGCTGCGACCGAGGGTGGAGCATGCTCGAGAACACCGACATCGACGACGGGCTCGCGTGGGCCCAGGGGCGCGGAAAAGGTGCGCTGGCCGAGCGGATGGGCATCGAGTTCACCGAGTTCACCACCGAGCGCTGCGTCGCGACGATGCCCGTCGCGGGCAATACACAGCCCGTCGGGCTGCTCCACGGCGGCGCCTATGTCGTGCTGGGCGAGTCGCTCGGTTCGATGGCCGCAAACATGCACGCCGGACCGGGGCGCCTCGCGGTGGGCGTCGACATCAACGCCACGCACACGCGCTCCGCGACGAGCGGCGTGGTCACGGGCGTCTGCACTCCCCTGCACCTCGGACGCTCGATGACCGTCCACGAGATCGTCGTGTCCGACGCGCAGGGCCGCCGTTGCTCGACGATCCGCATCACGAACATGATCAAGGACGCCCCGGCGGCATCCTGACGCGAGCACGGCTCGACACGACGAGGCCCCCTCCCGATCGACCGGGAGGGGGCCTCGGACGTCGCGGGCCGGACTACTTCTTGGGAGCCAGCTGCTCGATGATCGCCTTGGCGACGTCCTGCATGGTCAGCCGGCGGTCCATGGACGCCTTCTGGATCCAGCGGAACGCCTCGGGCTCGCTCAGGCCCATCTTCTCGTTGAGGAGGCCCTTGGCACGATCGACGAGCTTGCGGGTCTCGAAGCGCTCGACCATGTCGGCGACCTCGGCCTCGAGCGTGATGATCTGCTCGTAACGCGCGAGGGCGATCTCGATCGCGGGCAG
This sequence comes from Microbacterium sp. cf332, assembly GCF_900102175.1. Lineage (GTDB taxonomy): Bacteria > Actinomycetota > Actinomycetes > Actinomycetales > Microbacteriaceae > Microbacterium. The sequence continues at coordinate 252,217 of NZ_FNKN01000001.1, read as the reverse complement.
GAGGTCGTTGGGGGTGAACGGCTTCACGACGTAGGCGAGGGCACCCGCCTCGGTGGCCCGTTCGACGAGCTCCTTCTGGCTGAACGCCGTCAGGAGCACGACGGGGGCGATGTGGGCCTTGCCGAGCCGCTCAGCGGCCGAGATCCCGTCGAGCACGGGCATTTTGACGTCCATGATGACGAGGTCCGGGCGGAGCTCGGTCGCGAGCTGAACGGCGGTCTCGCCGTCTCCGGCCTCGCCCACGACGTCGTAACCGTTGTCGCGGAGGATCTCGACGATGTCGAGGCGGATCAGCGACTCGTCCTCGGCCACGACGACACGGCGGGGTGCGGGCGCGGCCGACGTGGGGGCCTCTTCTTGCTCTGTCACCTTTCGATCCTACGGTATGGCGTTCGGGCGACGCTTCCGTCGGGCGATGCGGCGGGAGGCGGTATTGTCGAACCCAGTGCGCCGGTGTGGCGGAATGGCAGACGCGACCGACTCAAACTCGGTTGTCTTCGGACGTGTGGGTTCGACTCCCACCACCGGCACGACGAGATCCTGAGCCCTGCGGCGATACCGTGGGCCAATGATCTCCGCCGTGGATACGCGCGGGCCCGAGGGCGCCGCGATCATCGTCTTCACTCCGCGCCCGCCCGAGCCGGGGGAAACGCTCTGGGTGCACGATGCCGCCGACGAGTGTCCCCGGTGCGGCACCCGATGCATCGACGTCCACGCGCCCGCCTATGATCAGGCATCGGAGAACCGCTTCCGCTTCTGCCTGATCCTGAGCGTGGGCGGCGCATTCGTCTTCGGGTCGCTCACCGCACTGACCACGCCCGCCGTGCAGTGGCCGATCCTCATCCCGCTGGCAGCGCTGGGGTGGACGACCGCGGTGTTCTCGGGGATGCGGGGCGTGCGCGATGTGATCCCCGGGTTCTGGCCACGGGGCCGGCGGCAATGGCGGCGGTTCGCCCGAGCCCTCGGCGCCCAGATCGGTCAGCTGGCGCTCGTCGCTGCGCCGCCGTACGCGGCCGTGCTCTTCCTGCTGAACAGCTGACCGCAACCCGTCCGCGAACGCCCGAAGGGCGGATACCCCTCAGCGAGGTATCCGCCCTTCGACGGTCCAGCGTGACTCGTCGGCTACTGGATCGCCTGGTAGATCGGGGCGCGCCCGTGGACGGCGTCACCGATCTTGTGGATGCGGATGTCGTTCGTCGACCCCTGGATCCCGGGAGGGGAACCGGAGATGACGACGACCTTGTCGCCGACCTCGGCAAGACCGTTCGACAGGAAGAAGTCGTCGACCTGGCGGTACATCAGGTCGGTGTGCGCGACCTCCTCGACCAGGCTCGAGCGGATGCCCCACGTCAGGGTCATGCGGCGACGGATCGCCGGGTCGGTCGCGAAGGCGATCATCGGGATCTCGGGACGCAGGCGCGACATCCGGCGCGCGGTGTCGCCCGACTCCGTGAACATGCAGAGGAACTTCGCCTCGATGAACTGCGCGACCTCCATCGCCGCCAGGGTGATCGCGCCACCCTGCGTGCGGGGCTTCGCGGTCAGCGGCGCGATGCGGTCGAGACCGTGGGTCTCGGTCGAGTCGACGATGCGGGCCATGGTCTCGACGACGCCGACCGGGTACTTGCCCACGCTCGTCTCGCCCGACAGCATGACCGCGTCGGCACCGTCGAGGACGGCGTTGGCGACGTCGCTCGTCTCGGCGCGAGTCGGCACCGGGTTCTCGATCATCGACTCGAGCATCTGCGTCGCGACGATGACCGGCTTGGCCATGCGGCGGCAGAGTTCGACGGCCCGCTTCTGGACGATCGGCACGGCCTCGAGCGGGAGCTCGACACCGAGGTCTCCACGCGCGACCATGATGCCGTCGAAGGCGTCGATGATCTCCTCGAGGTTGTCGACGGCCTGCGGCTTCTCGATCTTCGCGATGACGGGGACCTTACGGCCCTCCTCGGCCATGATCTCGTGCACGCGGTCGACGTCGGCGGCGTCGCGCACGAACGACAGCGCGATGATGTCGGCGCCCTGCTGCAGCCCCCAGCGCAGGTCGGCCTCGTCCTTGTCGGACAGCGCCGGCACGCTCACGGCCACGCCCGGCAGGTTGATGCCCTTGTTGTTCGACACGGGGCCCGCGACGATGACCTTCGTCGTGACGACCGAGCCCTCGACCGAGACGACCTCGACCCGGACCTTCCCGTCGTCGATCAGCAGGAAGTCACCCGGCGTCACGTCGCCCGGCAGGCCCTTGAAGGTCGTCGAGACGATCTCCTTCGTGCCGAGGATGTCATCGGTGGTGATCTTGAAGATGTCGCCGACGGCCAGGTTGTGCGGACCGTTCTCGAACTTGCCGAGGCGGATCTTCGGACCCTGAAGGTCGACCAGGATGGCGACGGGACGACCCGCGTCGTCGGCGGCCTTGCGCACATTGGCCCAGCGGACCTCGTGCTCCGAATAGTCTCCGTGGCTGAGGTTGAATCGGGTCACGTCCACGCCGGCATCGATGATGGCTCGCACCATCTCATAGCTGGCTGTGGCCGGTCCCAGGGTGGCGACGATCTTGGCGCGTCTCACTGAATCTCCGGTGGTCTCGGGTGGGGAGGGGATGGGTCCAGCCTATGCCCGCTGGAGCCCGATCGCGACGTCGGTCGGACGCACCGGCGCGGGGAGGTCGGTGTCGCCCATCAGGTAGCGGTCGACGGCCGAGGCCGCGGCGCGGCCCTCCGCGATGGCCCACACGATGAGCGACTGACCCCGTCCGGCGTCTCCCGCGACGAACACGCCCGGCGTGGTCGTCTGGTAGTCGTCGGCGCGTTCGAGGTTGCCACGATCGGTGAAGACGGTACCCAACTGGCTCTCGAGCTCGCTGCGCTCGGGGCCGGTGAAACCCATCGCGATGAGGACGAGGTCGGCGGGGATCTCGCGCTCGGTCCCGCTCTTGGGGACACGACGGCCGTCGACGAACTCGGTCTCGGCCACGCGCAGGGCGCGCACCTCCCCCGCGTCGTTCGAGAGGAACTCGACGGTCGAGGCGAGGTAGCTGCGCTCACCGCCCTCCTCGTGCGCCGAAGCGATCTCGAAGACGGTCGGCATCATGGGCCAAGGCTGGCTGTCCGGCCGGTCCGACGGGGGCTGCTGGCCGATCGCGAGGTTGGTCACGCTGAGAGCGCCATGCCGGTGCGCGGTGCCGATGCAGTCGGCGCCCGTGTCGCCGCCGCCGATGACGACAACGTGCTTGCCCTCGGCGTGGATCTGGTTGGCGACCTGGTCGCCCGCGACCGCCTTGTTCGACTCCACGAGGTACTCCATCGCGAAGTGCACACCCGCGAGGTCACGACCGGGGATGGCCAGATCGCGCGGCTGCGTCGAGCCCGTCGCGACCACGACCGCGTCGTAGCGCGCGCGGAGCGCATCCCACGTGATGTCCTTACCGATCTCGACGCCGGCACGGAAGCGCGTGCCCTCGTCCTGCATCTGACGCAGACGAGCCTCGATGTGGCGCTTCTCCATCTTGAAGTCGGGGATGCCGTACCGCAGCAGACCGCCGATGCGGTCGTCGCGCTCGTAGACCGCGACCGTGTGCCCGGCGCGCGTCAACTGCTGCGCCGCCGCGAGTCCGGCCGGGCCCGAACCGACGACGGCCACGGTCTTGCCGGTCAGCCGCCCGGGAGGCTCGGCCTCGACCCATCCGTTGGCGAAGGCCTCGTCGATCGTCGAGACCTCGATCTGCTTGATCGTCACCGGCGGCTGATTGATGCCCAGGACGCAGGAGCTCTCGCAGGGTGCCGGGCACAGCCGACCGGTGAACTCCGGGAAGTTGTTCGTCGCATGCAGCCGCTCGATGGCCGATCGGCCCTCGCCGCGCCAGGTGAGGTCGTTCCACTCGGGGATCAGGTTCCCCAGCGGGCAGCCCTGGTGGCAGAACGGCACACCGCAGTCCATGCAGCGACCCGCCTGCCGGCGGAGGACGGCGGTGTCGCCGGGCTCGTACACCTCGCGCCAATCCATGATGCGGACGGGCACGGGACGACGCTTGGGGAGCTCTCGCTCCGTGGTCTTCAGGAAGCCCTTGGGGTCAGCCACGGGTCACCTCCAGGATGCGGCTCCAGACCTCGTCGCCGTCGGGGTCGAGCCCCTCGGCGGCCGCCGTCTGTCGGGTTTCGAGCACCGCGGCGTAGTCGCGCGGCACCACACGGACGAAGTTGGCGACCTCGTTCTCGAAGTCGTCGAGAAGGCGCACGGCCAGCTCGGACTCGGTCTCGGCGACGTGGCGCTCGAGCAGATCGCGGAGGATCTCGGCATCGCCGGACCCCATCTCCCCGAGGACGAGCTCGCCGGTGGCCATGGCTTCGCGGTTCACGTTCGCTGTGTCGAGGCGGTACACGTAGGCGTTGCCGCCCGACATCCCGGCGCCGAGGTTGCGGCCCGTGGCGCCGAGGATCACGGCGAAGCCGCCGGTCATGTACTCGAGCGCGTGGTCGCCCACGCCCTCGACGACCGCCGTCGCGCCGGAGTTCCGGACGAGGAACCGCTCCCCCACGACGCCCCGCAGGAACATGGTGCCCTGCGTCGCGCCGTAGCCGATGACGTTGCCGGCGATGACGTTCTCGGATGCGTCGAAGACGGCGTCGCGCGGCGGCCGCACGACGATCTGACCGCCCGAGAGCCCCTTGCCGACGTAGTCGTTGGAGTCGCCCTCGAGCCGCAGCGTGATGCCCGCGGGAAGGAACGCGCCGAACGACTGGCCGGCCGAGCCGGTCAGGTTCACCTCGATGGAGTCGGCCGGCAGCCCGTTCTCGCCGTGCGCGAGGGTGACCCGGTTGCCGAGCATCGTGCCCACGGCGCGCTCCGTGTTGCGGATCGGCAGATCGATCCGGATGCGCCCGCCATGGGCCACGACATCCTGCGCCCGTTCGATCAGCTGCACGTCGAAGTGCTCGTCGAGCTCGTGGTCCTGATCGCGGTGGTGACGGCGCGGGGCGTCGTCGGCGAACGCGGGGCCGGTGAGGATCGGACCGAGATCGAGGCCGCTGGCCTTCCAATGGTCGATCGCGCCGTCGACGTCGAGGACGTCGTTGCGGCCGATCGCCTCGTCGAGCGACCGGAAACCGAGCTCGGCGAGGTACTCCCGCACCTCCTGCGCGACGAACTCCATGAAGTTGACGACGAACTCCGGCTTCCCGGTGAAACGCTGACGCAGCACCGGGTTCTGCGTCGCGACGCCGACGGGGCAGGTGTCGAGGTGGCAGACGCGCATCATGATGCATCCCTCGACCACCAGGGCCGTCGTCGCGAAGCCGAATTCCTCGGCGCCGAGCAGAGCGGCGATGACGACGTCGCGGCCGGTCTTGAGCTGGCCGTCGGCCTGCACCACGACGCGGTCGCGCATGTCGTTGAGCATCAGGGTCTGCTGGGTCTCGGCGAGTCCGAGCTCCCACGGCGTGCCGGCGTGCTTGAGGGAGTTGAGCGGGCTTGCGCCCGTCCCCCCGTCGTGGCCCGACACGAGGATGACGTCCGCGAGCGCCTTGGCGGTGCCCGCCGCGACGGCTCCGATGCCCGACTGGCTCACGAGCTTCACGTGCACCCGCGCGGCGGGGTTCGCGCGTTTCAGGTCGAAGATCAGCTGTTTGAGGTCCTCGATCGAGTAGATGTCGTGATGCGGAGGCGGCGAGATGAGACCGACGCCGGGGGTACCGCCGCGAGTGCGCGCGATCCACGGGTAGACCTTGCCGGGAGGGAGCTGGCCGCCCTCGCCGGGCTTCGCGCCCTGCGCGAGCTTGATCTGGATGTCTTCGGCGTGCGTCAAGTACATGCTCGTCACGCCGAAACGTCCGGACGCGACCTGCTTGATGGCGCTGCGACGCTCGGGGTCGAGCAGGCGCTCGACGTCCTCTCCGCCCTCACCGGTGTTCGACTTCGCGCCGAGCCGATTCATCGCAATGGCGAGGGTCTCGTGCGCCTCCTGCGAGATCGAGCCGTAGCTCATGGCGCCCGTGGAGAAGCGTTTGACGATGGATGCGACCGACTCGACCTCGTCGATGGGCACGGCCGGGCGGACGCCCGTGCGCAGCTTGAACATGCCGCGGAGCGTCTTGAGCTCGGCAGCCTGGTCGTCGACGAGCTTCGTGTACTCCCGGAAGATGTCGTATCGACGCGTGCGGGTCGCGTGCTGCAGCCGGAACACCGTGTCGGGGTTGAACAGGTGGGGGGCGCCATCGCGACGCCACTGGTACTCGCCACCGGTCCAGAGCCGCTCGTGCGCGCGCACGGCGGCGTCCTCGGGGTAGGCGTACGCATGGCGTGCGGCGTTCTCGGCTGCGATGACCTCGATGCCGATGCCGCCGAGCTTCGTCTCGGTGCCCGTGAAGTACTTCGAGACGAAGTCGTCGGACAGACCGACGGCCTCGAACACCTGCGCGCCGGCATAGGACGACACCGTGGAGATGCCCATCTTCGACATGATCTTCAGCACGCCCTTGCCGAGCGCGTAGATCAGGTTCTTGACCGCCTTCTCGGGCGAGACGCCGGTGATGTAGCCCGCGCGAACGAGGTACTCCACGGTCTCCATCGCCAGGTACGGGTTGACGGCCGAGGCGCCGTATCCGAGCAGCGTCGCGACGTGGTGCACTTCGCGAACGTCTCCGGCCTCGACGACCAGACCGACCCGCATGCGGGTCTGCTGACGGATGAGGTGGTGGTGGACGGCCGCGAGCATGAGCAGCGAAGGGATCGGAGCGAGGTCCTTGTTCGAGTCGCGGTCGCTCAGAACGAGGAACTCCGCGCCGTCCTCGATCGCCTGGTCGGCTTCGGCGCACATCTGCGCGAGGCGCTTCTGCATGCCCTTGTGACCGGCCTCGACACGGTACAGGCCGCGTATGGTGACCGACGAGCGGCCCTTCAGCGCCGTGTCGATGTGCTGGATCTTGGCGAGCTCGTCGTTGTCGATCACGGGGAAGTCGAGCGTCACGGTGCGCGTGTGCTTCGGGCCCCAGGCGAGCAGGTTGGCCTCCGGCCCGAGGCCGAGCGAGAGCGAGGTGACGACCTCTTCGCGGATGGAGTCGAGCGGCGGGTTGGTGACCTGTGCGAACTGCTGCGTGAAGTAGTCGAACAGCAGACGCGGCCGCTCGCTGAGGACCGCGACGGGAGTGTCGCTGCCCATCGCGCCGAGGGGCTCGGCTCCCACCTGGCCCATGGGCGTCAGCAGGATGCGCACCTCTTCCTCGGTGTAGCCGAAGGTGCGCTGACGGCGGGTGATCGAGGCGATCGGGTGCACGATGTGCTCGCGCTCGGGCAGGTCCTTCAGCCGCACCCGGCCGGCGTCGAGCCACTCCTGCCACGGATGCAGGCTGGCGAGCTCGCGCTTGATCTCCTCGTCCTCGACGATGCGGCCCTGCGCGGTGTCGACGACGAACATGCGACCGGGCTGCAGGCGGCCGCGCCGCTTGATGCGCTCGGGGGCGAAGTCGAGTACGCCGGTCTCGCTGCCGATCACGACGAGCCCGTCGGTGGTCTCGGTCCATCTGCCCGGTCGAAGACCGTTGCGGTCGAGGGTCGCACCGACGAGCGTGCCGTCCGTGAAGATGAGCGCGGCGGGGCCATCCCAGGGCTCCATCTGGATGGAGTGGTAGTCGTAGAACGCCCGGAGGTCGGGGTCGATGTCGGTCTGCTTCTCGTACGCCTCGGGGACCATCATCATGACGGCGTGCGGGAGGCTGCGCCCCGTCAGTGTGAGCAGTTCGAGGACCTCGTCGAACGATGCGGAGTCGCTGGCGCCGTCGGTGCAGATCGGCAGGAGCGGGCGCACGTCGCCCAGCAGCTCGGACTCGAGCTGCGACTGGCGCGCCCGCATCCAGTTGCGGTTGCCCTTGACGGTGTTGATCTCGCCGTTGTGCGCGAGCATCCGCAGGGGCTGCGCGAGCGGCCACGACGGGAAGGTGTTGGTCGAGTAGCGCGAGTGGACCACGGCCAGCTCCGACGCGAAGCGTTCGTCCTGCAGGTCGGGGTAGAACGGCTCGAGCTGGAGCGTGGTGACCATGCCCTTGTAGCCGAGGGTGCGGCTCGAGAGCGAGACGAAGTACGCGTCGTGCTCGTGGCGCGCACGCTTGCGCAGTCGGTAGACACGCCGGTCGAGCTCGATGCCCGCCAGCGCGGGGGCGTCGCCGACGGCGGGGCGCGAGACGAAGAGCTGCTCGAAGGCAGGGCGGGCTGCGAATGCGAGCTTGCCCAGGTTGTCGTCGTCGGTGGGGACCTCGCGCCACCCCAGGACGGACAGGCCCTCAGCGCCGGCGAGTGTCTCGATGGCGGCCTTCAGGGCGTGGCGCTCGTCGGCGTCGCGCGGCAGGAAGGCCATACCGGCGGCGTACTCGCCGACCGGGGGCAGGTCGAAGTCGACGACGGCGCGCAGGAACGCGTCGGGCATCTGCGTCAGGATGCCCGCACCGTCGCCCGTGCCGGCGTCGGAGCCGATCGCGCCGCGGTGCTCCAGATTGCGCAGCGCGGTGAGCGCCAGCTCGACGATGTCGTGGCCGGCTTCGCCGCGCAGCGTGGCGACCATCGCCAGACCACAGGCATCCTTCTCGAACGCAGGGTTGTACATGCCCTGCTTGGGGGGGAAGGAACCGAATCCGGACTTTTGGGGTCGAGGGCTCGAGGCCATACTGACCGTCCTCACATTGGTGCTGAACCGGGACGACGTCGGCCCTGGGGAACTACTGCTTCGAGGTGACTGCGCTTGTGGCGCTGTCTGCGTGAGCTTCGGGCGTCGGGGGTGCGCTCAGATCCACGAAGTCTTCGGTGCTCTGCGATTGTAGCGCGCTCGGAGCGACCCACTCGCGTCCCGGCTGATACGGCGTCGGCTCGTCACCGAGGTGCCGCCGCGACTGCACGACGATGATGGCGACGCCGACCGCGATCGCGAGGATCGCCGCCCAGACGTTCGTGCGGAGCCCGAAGAAGATCTCGCTGGGGTCGATGCGGATCGACTCCCAGACGACCCGGCCCGCGCCGTACCAGACGAGGTACAGGCCGAAGAGCTTGCCCCACTGCGCCCAGGTCTTGCGCCCCACCCACAGCAGCACGAGCACGCCGATGCCGTTCCAGACGACCTCGTACAGGAAGGTCGGGTGGAAGAGCGTGTCCGGCGCGAGGCCGGCCGGGAAGGCCGGGTTGTCGCGGTCGATCTCGAGGCCCCACGGCAGGTCCGTCGGCAGCCCGAACAGCTCCTGGTTGAACCAGTTGCCGAAACGGCCCATGGCCTGGGCGAGCAGGAGGCCGGGGGCGAGCGCGTCGGCGAAGCTCCAGAACCGGATGCCCGTCCACTTGCACCCGAGGTACGCGCCCACGGCGCCGCCGATCAGGGCGCCGAAGATGGCGATGCCGCCCTCCCAGATGAACAGCACGGCCCAGGGGTTCTTATCGGGACCGAAGTAGAAACCGGGGTGGGTGAGGACGTGGAACGCCCGCGCACCGACCAGCGCGAGAGGCACGGCGAGGAGCGCGATGTCGATGACGACCCACGGCTCGGCGCCGCGCCGCGTGAGGCGGTGGTTCGTGATCAGCGTCGCGATGATGATGCCCGCGATGATGCACAGCGCGTAGAAGTGGATGCGCAGCGGACCCAGGTCGATGTAGCTCACCGACGGGCTCGGGATGCTCGCGACGAGCGTGTGTGCGGCGTGGATCATCGGATCGTCCCTCGGGATTCGGCGGTCGTGCGACCGGAAAAGTCTAGACGCGCTCGCGCGCCGTGCCCGCAGCCAGCGCTCGACCGGTGTCGGCCAGGGCGGCGAGCCCGCCGTCGCGAAGTGCGCGGACGAGAGCGGTTCCGACGATCGCGCCGTCGGCGTAGTCGACGACGCCCGCGACCTGGTCCGGCGTCGAGATGCCGATCCCGACGCAGGCGTGGACGTCGCCGAGGGCGCGGAGACGTCCGACGAGCGTGCGGGCGGCGGCGTCGAGCTCGGCGCGCTCCCCCGTGATGCCCATCGTCGACACGGTGTAGACGAAGCCGGTCGAGGCCTCGACGATCATGCGCAGCCGCTCGTCGGTCGAGGTGGGCGCCGCGAGGAAGACCCGGTCGAGACCGGTGCGGTCGGATGCCGCGATCCAGTCCGGCGCCGCATCCGGGGTGATGTCGGGCGTGATGAGCCCGGCCCCGCCGGCCGCCGCCAGATCGTCGGCGAAGCGGTCGACGCCGTACTGGAGGACGGGGTTCCAGTAGGTCATGACGAGGATCGGCACGTCGACGCGCGCGGCGATCTCCCGCACCGCGGTGAATGTGTCACGCAGGCGGAAGCCGGCCGCGAGCGCGGTCTGCGTGGCCTCCTGGATGACCACGCCGTCCATCACCGGGTCGCTGTAGGGCGGACCGAGCTCGAGGACGTCGGCGCCCGCCTCCGCCAGCGCGACGGCGGCGTCGATGCTCCCCGCGAGATCGGGGAACCCCAGCGGCAGGTAACCGACGAACGCACCGCGCCCTTCGGCGTGGGCCGCGTCGATGGCGGCCGCGACGCGCGAGCTCACAGTTCCACCCCTTCGCCGGAGGCGGCGTCGTCGTGCGCGGGCTCAACCACCGGCTCGGCGTCGGCGTCGTACAGCTCGAACCAGCGCGCGGCGGTGTCCATGTCCTTGTCGCCGCGACCCGACAGGTTGACGGCGATGATCGCTTCGGGGCCGAGCTCGCGCCCGATCCGCAGCGCGCCCGCGAGGGCGTGAGCGGACTCGATGGCCGGGATGATGCCCTCGGTGCGGCTCAGGAGGCGGAGCGCCTCCATCGCCTCGGTGTCGGTCGCCGGGATGTACGACGCACGACCGATCGAGGAGAGCCAGGCGTGCTCGGGACCGACGCCCGGGTAGTCCAGGCCCGCCGAGATCGAGTGCGACTCGATGGTCTGTCCGTCCTCGTCCTGCAGCACGAAGGTCTTCGCGCCGTGCAGCACCCCGGGTCGACCCCGCTCGATCGACGCGGCGTGGCGCTCGGTGTCGACTCCCTCACCCGCAGCCTCGACGCCGTAGAGCGCGACGCCTTCGTCGTCGAGGAATGCGTCGAACATGCCGATCGCATTGGATCCGCCGCCGACGCACGCCACGACCGCGTCGGGCAGGCGTCCGGTCTCCGCGAGCAGCTGCTCGCGGGCCTCTTCGGAGATGATCTTCTGGAAGTCGCGGACCATCGCGGGGAACGGGTGCGGACCCGCAGCCGTTCCGAAGATGTAATTGGTCGTCTCGACCGACGCGACCCAGTCGCGGTACGCCTCGTTGATGGCGTCCTTCAGCGTGCGGGAGCCGGTCGTGACCGGCACCACCTCGGCGCCCAGCAGGCGCATGCGCGCGACGTTCAGCGCCTGACGCTCCGTGTCGACCTCACCCATGTAGATGGTGCAGTCGAAGCCGAACAGCGCGGCGGCCGTGGCCGTCGCGACGCCGTGCTGTCCTGCTCCGGTCTCGGCGATCACGCGCGTCTTGCCGAGACGCTGGGTGAGCATCGCTTGGCCGATGACGTTGTTGATCTTGTGCGATCCGGTGTGGTTGAGGTCCTCGCGTTTGAGGAAGACCCGGGCGCCGCCGGCATGCTGCGCGAAGCGCGGGACCTCGGTGAGCGCCGACGGCCGACCGGCGTAGGTGGCGAGCGTGCGCGTCAGCTCGGCCGTGAAGCCGGGGTCGGCCATCGCCGACTCGTACACGGCGGTCAGTTCGTCGATGGCCGCGATGAGCGACTCCGGCATGAAACGCCCGCCGAAGTCGCCGAAGAACGGTCCGTGCTGGTCTCGCAGGCTCATGCGCCGGCCTCCAGGAATGAGTGCAGCGTCGTCACCGGGTCGTTCGTCACGAGCGCTTCGCCGATCAGGACGGCGTCAGCGCCCGCGCGACGGTAATGCGCGACGTCCGCGGGGGTGAGCACCGCGGACTCCGCGATCTTCACGGCGTCTGCGGGCAGGTGCTCGGCCAGGCGGCCGAACAGGTCGCGGTCGAGCTCGAATGTGGAGAGGTCACGGGCGTTGACGCCGATGAGACGCGCGCCGATGTCGGCCGCACGGTGCACCTCGTCGAGCGAATGCGTCTCGACCAGCGGCGTCATGCCGAGCTCGAGGACGAGCTCGTGCAGTTCGGCGAGTACCGGCTGGTCGAGCGCCGCCACGATGAGCAGCACGAGGTCGGCGCCCGACGCCCGGGCCTCGAGGACCTGATACGCGTTGGCGATGAAGTCCTTGCGCAGCACGGGCACCGAGACCTCGGCGCGGACGGCCTCGAGATCGGCGAGGCTGCCCTTGAACCTGCGGCCCTCGGTCAGCACGGAGATGACCGACGCCCCACCCTGCTCGTAGCGCGCAGCCTGCAGCGCCGGGTCGGGGATGGCCGCGAGGTCACCGCGCGACGGGCTCGCCCGCTTGACCTCGGCGATGATCTTGACCCGCTCGGCCGGAGCGAGCGCCGCGAGGGCGTCGCGTGCCGGGGACTGAGCGAGCGCTTCGCGCTCGACGACGTCGAGGGGACGTCCGGCCGCACGGGCCGCGGCGTCCTCGACGGCGCCGGCCGTGAGACCGGCCAGCACGTCAGTGCGCTTTCGGGGTGTACTTGTCGCCGTAGGCGCCGTAACCCGCCTTCGACATCGCCCAGCCGACGACGAGACCGATGACGAGAAGACCCACCGATGCCCAGACGAGCACCGGCATGTCGAGCCAGAAGAACAACGTTCCCAGCGCGAAAGCGACGAGCATGATCACCACAGCCGTCCACGCCGCCGGGGAGTGTCCGTGGCCGGGGTCGCCGATGTTGCTCATTGTTCTCCTTCGCGGGATTTCTCGGGCTTCGGACAGTCTACCGGGGCTCAGGCCGTCGGATCGGACCCACGGCTCAGGTCGTCCCAGGAATCGATCGGATCATGGGAGTCGTGCGGGCGCGAACCGCGCGGTCGGCTCGTCTCGGCGACGGCGTCTGTGCGGTAGCGGCGGGCGGTGCTCTGCCACGAGCGCGCGCTGACGAGCGTCAGCACTCCCCCGGCGCAGACCGCGAGCGCGCCGACGGCGGTGATCCAGGGCCACGCGGTCACCGTGATCGATGAGACGAGTGTCTCGACGGCGGCGACGCCCATGAGCCCGGTCGAGTCCGCGACGACGCCGACGACTGCCGCAGGCGGGGCCGTGACGGCGATCCGGAGCGACTCCGCGAGGAGCGCGACGCCGATCAGCACCCCGATGCCGCCGAACACGTAACGCAGCACCGTGCCCACGATGGAGATCGCGAGGCCCAGGGCCAGGGCGGCCAGCCCGAGAGGCGTGACGAGCGGCAACGCCTCGGTACCGGGCACGGGGAGCACGGCGTGGGCGCCGTCGCGCAGCGTCGCTTCGAGCCACGGCTGCGTCGATCCGATGACCGCCAGACCGCCGCCGAGCACGGCGGAGAGAACGGCGGTCATGCGCGAGCGACGCGTCATGACGGGGCCACCACCGGATCGAGGTCGTCGGCGTCGAAGCACGTGCGGGTCCCGGTGTGGCAGGCGGCGCCCACCTGCTCGACGGCGATCAGCACGGCGTCGCCGTCGCAGTCGAGACGCGCGCCGTGCACGAGCTGGATGTGACCCGAGGTGTCGCCCTTGCGCCAGTACTCCCGACGTGAGCGCGACCAGAAGGTCACGCGACCGGTCGTCAGCGTGCGGCGCAGCGCTTCGGCATCCATCCAGCCGAGCATGAGGACCTCGCGCGTGTCGTGCTGCTGGATGATGGCCGCCACCAGTCCGGTGTCGTCGAACGAGACGCGCGCGAGCCGCTGCTCGATGCTCTCGCTCACCGTCGGACCTCGATCCCGTCCGCGGCGAGAGCATCCTTGACGTCGCCGATCGAGAGCTGCGCGGAGTGGAATACCGAGGCGGCGAGAACGGCGTCCGCCCCGGCCTCGATGGCGGGGGCGAAGTGCTCGGCCGCGCCGGCGCCGCCCGAGGCGATGACGGGCACGCTCGACAGCTCGCGCATGAGACCGATGAGCTCCAGGTCGAAGCCGTCCTTCGTCCCGTCGGCGTCGATCGAGTTGACGAGCAGCTCGCCCGCGCCTCGATCGATCGCCTCGCGCGCCCAGGCGAGCGCGTCGATCGACGTGGCGGTGCGGCCGCCGTGCGTCGTCACCACGAAACCCGACTCGGTGCCCGGTGCACGCTTGACATCGAGCGAGAGGACCAGCACCTGTGCCCCGAACCGATCGGCGATCTCGCCGAGGAGGGCGGGGCGTGCGATCGCGGCGGAGTTGACCCCCACCTTGTCGGCGCCCACCGACAGCAGCCTGGCGACGTCGTCGACCGATCGGACGCCGCCGCCGACGGTGAGCGGGATGAACACCTGCTCGGCCGTGCGACGGACGACGTCGTACGTCGTGGCGCGGCCATCGACGGTCGCCGTCACATCGAGGAAGGTGAGCTCGTCAGCGCCCTGCTCGAAGTACAGCCGTGCCAGCTCGACGGGGTCGCCCATGTCGCGGAGATTCTCGAAATTGACGCCCTTGACGACCCGTCCCGCGGCGACGTCGAGGCACGGGATGACGCGGCGTGCCGGTGTCACGTCACAGCCTCGCGTTGTCGATGGCGGTGACGAGGATCGCGCGCGCACCGATGGCGTAGAGCTCGTCCATGGTGGTGTTGACGCCCGACCGCGGCACCATCACCCGGACCGCGACCCAGGCGGGATCGCGCAGCGGCGAGATCGTGGGCGACTCGATGCCACCGGCGATCTCGACCGCGCGGTCGACGAGCTCCGCCGGCAGGTCGTAGTCGACCAGCACGTAGCGCCGGGCGACGAGCACCCCGCGCAGTCGGCGCAGCAGTCGCTCGGTGCCGTCCGCGTCGTGGGGTCCCGCGATCAGCACGGCCTCGGAGCGCAGGATCTCCGGACCGAACACCTCGAGCCCGGCCTGGCGGAGCGTGGTGCCGGTCTCGACGACATCGGCCACGGCGTCGGCGACGCCGAGTCGCACGGCCGACTCCACCGCGCCGTCGAGCGGGACCAGATCGACCGCGATGCCGCGCTCGTCGAGGAACGCGTCGACGAGGCCCGGGTAAGACGTCGCGATGCGCTTGCCCGCGAGCTCCGCGACGTCGGTGAACGTCCCGGTCGGCGCGGCGAAGCGGAACGTGGAGCCGGCGAACCCGAGTCGCTCGATCTCGCGCGCGCCCGGCATGCGGGCGTCGAGGAGCAGGTCGCGGCCGGTGATGCCGACGTCGAGCGCGCCGGACCCGACGTAGGTCGCGATGTCCTTCGGTCGCAGGTAGAAGAACTCGACCTCGTTCAGCGGGTCGATGACGTGGAGGTCCTTGGAGTCGCGCCGACCGGTGTACCCGGCCTCCGCGAGCATCTCGGCGGCGGTCTCGGCGAGCGATCCCTTGTTGGGAACGGCAATGCGCAGCATGGGGGTCTTTCTGTCTCAGAGCGGGAGGACGGGGCGTCGCTCAGAGATGTCGGTAGATGTCCTCGGGGCTCAGACCCTTGCTGATCATGAGCACCTGGAGGTGGTAGAGCAGCTGCGAGATCTCCTCGGCCGTCTCGACGTCGGACTGGTACTCCGCCGCCATCCAGACCTCGGCGGCCTCCTCGACGATCTTCTTGCCGATGGCATGCACGCCGCGATCGAGCTGCGCGACCGTGCCCGAACCCTCGGGACGGGTCGCAGCGATCGAGGTGAGCTCTGCGAACAGGGCGTCGAACGTCTTCACCTAGCCAGGGTACCGGGCCCAGCGGGGGTCGCCGACCGCGCGCGACGCTCGCGTCAGTGTCGGTGGGCGCGGCGGGCCTGGTCGCGCAGGCCCGCAATGGCGGCATCGGGCTCGGCGGCGCCGAAGACCGCGGAGCCGGCCACGAACGTGTCGGCTCCCGCTTCGGCAGCCTGCGCGATGGTCGACTCCGAGACGCCGCCGTCGACCTGGAGCCACACCTGCGAGCCGCGGCGTCGGGCCTCGTCGGCCAGCCGGCGGAGCTTGGGCATCTGATCGGCCTGGAAGCTCTGTCCGCCGAAGCCCGGCTCGACGGTCATGACGAGGATCTGGTCGAACTCGTCGAGGACGTCGAACAGGCCCTCGACGGGTGTCGCCGGCTTCACGGCGACACCGGCGCGCGACCCGACCGCGCGGAGCCGGCGGGCCAGCGCGACGGGATCGGTTG
This sequence comes from Microbacterium sp. cf332, assembly GCF_900102175.1. Lineage (GTDB taxonomy): Bacteria > Actinomycetota > Actinomycetes > Actinomycetales > Microbacteriaceae > Microbacterium. Next base: position 236,081 of record NZ_FNKN01000001.1, on the reverse strand, counting down.
CGGCTTCGAGGTGGAACGTCACACTCGCGGCTCCGAGCTCGGCGTACCCCGGACCCCAGCGGTCGACGTCGGAGATCATCAGGTGCACGTCGAGCGGCACCGGGCTCGTCGCCTGGATGCGCTCGACCATCTGCGGACCGAACGTGAGGTTCGGCACGAAGTGGTTGTCCATGACGTCGACGTGGACGAAGTCGGCCGACCCGATGCGTTCCAGCTCACGCTGCATGTTGACGAAGTCGGCGGCCAGGATGCTGGGATTGATGCGCACGGCGTCGGGTTCGCTCACGCGCCCATTATCCCCGCTCACCGCTTCTGGAGCAGGGTGATCGACATCGCGTCGGTACCGTGCCTGTGCGGCCAGAGCTGCGCGCGGCCCGATCCGTCGTTCTGGTCGGGCAGGTCGATCGCGTCGCGCGAGATCGACCGCAGCACCTGGCGGGCGTCGAGCTCGTCGAGCTCGGGGTGGGCGCTGCGCACGTCGGCCACCACCACGGCCGTCTCCGCGAGGTGGGGCGAGCAGGTCACGTAGGCCACGAGACCGCCCGGGGCGAGCGCCCCGACGGCGGCATCGAGCAGATCGCGCTGCAGGGCGCTCAGATCGGGTACGTCGCCGGGGGTCTTCCGCCACCGGGCCTCGGGGCGGCGCCGTAGCGCCCCGAGGCCGGTGCACGGCGCGTCGACCAGGATGCGGTCGTAGCGACCACGACCGGCCCGCTGGCGGCCGTCCTCCTCCGAGACCGGCACCTCGAGCGGCACGCCGGAGAGCGAGGAGCGGACCAGGCGGGCGCGTGCCGAGGATATCTCGTTCGCCTCGAGCGCCGCTCCCCCGGCCAGCGCCTCGGCGGCCAGCACGGCCGTCTTCCCTCCCGGTGCCGCGCACAGGTCGAGCCATCGCTCGCCCGCCCGTACGGGCCGTGCCCGCGAGAGCGCCAGAGCGGCGAGCTGAGAGCCCTCGTCCTGAACACGGATGCGTCCCTCGGAGCGGCGGACGATCGGCTCGGGGTCGCCGCCGTCGAGCCGGAAGCCGAGGGGCGAATAGGGGGTGCGCGCGCGGTCGGACGGGATGTCGGCGAGGCCGGGGAGCGCCGTCATGGTGACACTCGGTGAGACGTTGTCGGCGGTCAACATGTCTTCGAGCTCGTCGGCCCGCCCCTCCGCCGCGAGCGCACGGCGGAACGCTCGGATGACCCACACCGGGTGCGAGAAGCGCAGACCGAGCCGCTCGTCCTCGGAGCGCGCACCCTCGCCGACGCGCTGCAGCCAGTCGCCCGGGTTGTCGCGCGCAACGCGGCGCAGCACGGCGTTCGCGAAGCCCGCGGCGTTGTGCGCCCCGGCGCGTCGCACCAGCTCGACGCTCTCGTTCACCGCGGCGTGCGAAGCCACCCGCGTCGACAGGAGCTGATGCACCCCCAGCCGGAGCGCGTCTCGCACGGGCGGGTCGATCGTCTCGACCGATCGCCCCGAAGCCTGCTCGATGATCGCGTCGTACGTCCCCTGACGGCGCAGGGTGCCGTACGTGAGCTCCGTCGCCAGGCCCGCATCCGCCGGAGAGAGACCGGCGCGGCGGAGCTCCTGGGGCAGCAGGAGGTTGGCGTAGGCGTCCGAATCGGCGACGGCGCGCAAGACGTCGAACGCCACGCGGCGAGCCGGGTTCACGATCCCGCCTCGAGGCTCGCGGCGCGCTGGCCGCGCCACCAATCGGCCGCGGGCATGGCCCCCCGGCCGGCCGGCTGCACCGTGAGGAGCGACACCGTGCCGTCGGAGGTCCCGACGAGGACCTCTTTGCCGACGAGACGGATCTCGCCCACCGCGAGGGCGGCCTCGGCCCCGCGGCGAGCGGCGATCACCTTGAGTCGCTGACCCGCGATGGTCGTGTGCGCGCCGGGTTCGGGCGTCGTCCCGCGGAACCGGTCGAGGACGATGTCGGCGGGCACGCCGAAATCGAGCAGGCCGTCCGTGATCGTCAGCTTCGGGGCGACGGAGACCTCGCCGTCCTGCGGCCGCGCGACCGCGCTGCCGTCGGCGATGGCATCGACGACGCCGGCGAGGGTGTCGGCACCCAGATCCGCGAGCTCGGTGAGCAGCTCCCCCGCGGTCGCGCCGCGTTCGACGGTGTGCCGCGTGCGCGCGAAGACGTCGCCCGCGTCGAGTTCGGGCACGAGCTGGAAGACGCTCACCCCCGTGACGCGGTCGCCCGCGATGAGGGCGTGCTGGACGGGCGCCGCGCCGCGCCAGGCGGGCAGCAGGGAGAAGTGCAGATTGATCCAGCCGTGCGTGGGCGCCGAGAGCAGAGGCTCACGGACGAGACCGCCGTACGCCACGATCACCCCCAGATCGGCTCCCCAGGACGCGATCGCCTCGGTCGCGGCCGCGTCGAGACGGTCGGTCTTCACGACGGGCAGGCCGAGCTCCGTCGCCATCGCAGCCACGGGCGAGGGCGTGAGCACGCGTTTGCGCCCGAGCGGGGCGTCGCGTCGCGTGACCACCCCGACGATCTCGTGAGCCGAGTCGGCGAGGCGACGCAGCGACGGGAGAGCCGGTTCGGGGGTGCCGGCGAAGACGATGCGCATAGCGCTCCTCACAGATCGAGATCGGGCACGTCGAGACGCACTCTGAGTGTATTGCGCGGGCCGGGGGGCGCCCCGCGCCGGCGTCGCCCGCGCAGTGCTGCCGCGACGACCGAGGCTCGCAGCGATTCCGCCACCCCGCGGCCCAGGGAGTATTCGAACCGAACGAGGGCGCGCACGACATCATCGTGGGGAACAGGCCCCAGCACCGCCGACTCGGACAGCTCGGGCACATCGTGCCGGAGCTGAGCGATGGCCTCCGGCACCGCCGCGGCAGTGCCGTCGATCGCGGCGACGCGCACCGTCGGCGGCATGTGCAGCGGCGCGCGCTCGGCGAGCTCGGCCCGCGCATACGCGGCCTGGGTCCAGGTGGCGAGCGCGCGGGCGGCCGGGCCGGCGACGCCGACGAGGTGGACGGGCGCTCCGGGGGCCGCGAGCGCCGCGGCGTCCGACCACCAGCGCAGGCACGCCTCGGCGATCCGCAGCTGCTCGGTCATGAGCATCCGATCGCCGTCGAGCAGGATGACGGCACGGTACCCGCCCGGCGCGAACGGCTCGGCCCCGCGGGTCGCGATGACGAGCGCGGGTCTGGCGTCGACGTGCGTGAGCTGGTGCTCGCCGTCCGAGACGATCACGCGCGTGTTCGGGAACGCGCGCCCCAGTTCGTCGGCCGTCCGCTCGCTGCCCGATGACGCCATGCGCAGGCGGTGCGACGAGCACGACGCGCATGCCCACGCGGGCGCGGACCGGCCGCACCACGCGCACTCCGGCACCGCCCCCGGGCGTCGCGCCCGGAGGGGGCCGGCGCAGTGGGCGCAGCGCGCGGGCGTGCGACAGTCGGCGCACACGAGGACGGGCGCGTATCCCGGCCGCGCCACCTGGACGAGGACCGGACCGTGCGTGAGCGCCTCGCGTGCGGCGGCGAAGGCGGCGGACGGCACGCGGGTCCCGCGCGACTCGCCCTCCCGCGTCGCGGACAGCACGATCCTCGGGCTCTCCCGTCGGCGCGCCGAGATTTCGCGCACCCAGCCCAGCGCGACGAGCCGTTCCACGTCGGTCGAGCGGGTGAGGCCGGCGAACACGAGGGCGCAGTCCTGCAGCTCCTGCCGAACGAGGGCGGCATCGCGGGCGTGCACGCCGGGGCTGAGCGGTTCGGCGAGCAGGGGGTCGCCGTCGTCCCACACGATGACGGCGCCCACGTCGTGCGCGGGTGCGTAGACGCTCGACCGGTTGCCCACCACGATGCACGGCACCTCCGCGAGCAGGCGGAGGTAGCTCGCGTACCGCTCCGGGCCCGACCGACGCGCGTCGTCTCGCACGACCGCCGCCGCGTCGACGTGTCTCTCGAGGACGGCGAGCACGTGCGCCTCGTCGCGGTGATCGGGAACGACGATGACCGCGCTCCTGCCGCGTGACAGCGTGAGCACTGCCGTCGCCGCAAGGAGCTCCGCCCAGGCCGGAACGTCATCGGACGGGCGCGGCGGCGCGTCGACGGCGATGCGCTCGCCGCCCTCGACCGCACTCGCGAGGTCGGGGTACGCCGCCACGACGTCCGCTGCCCAGCCCCGGTCGCCCTCGTCGACCGCCGGAGTCTCCGGCGCACCCGCGGCCGTCCACGCCTTCTCAGCCCGCACCATCCGCTTCGGGATCACCAGGCGCAGGATGTCGCTCGCCGACCCCGCGGCCCGGTCGGCGGCGCGACGCGCGTGCGCATAGAGCCGGGCGGGCAGCACCTCGACCCGCGAGACCACCTCGTCGAGCTCGGAGAGGGGGCGGTCGCCGTCGGCTTCGTCGCCGAGCTCGACCAGGTATCCCTCGACAGTCCGCCCGACGGTTCGGAGCGGCACCTTGACCCGCACCCCCGGGACGGCCGCGGCGAGCAGACCGTCGGGCACCGCATAGTCGAACAGCCGGTCGAGCTGCGGCAGCGGAGAGTCGATGAGGACGCGCGCGACGCGCCGCGAGGCGCCGGTCACAGCCCTGCGGCGGTGCGCAACTCCTCGACGCGGTCGGTGCGCTCCCACGTGAACTCGGGCAGCTCCCGACCGAAGTGACCGTAGGCAGCCGTCTGCGCGTAGATCGGCCGGAGCAGGTCGAGGCGGTCGATGATGGCCTGCGGGCGCAGGTCGAAGACATCGCGGATGGCGGCCGAGATCGCCTCGTCGGAGACGTGGCCCGTGCCGAACGACTCGACGTAGAGCCCGACCGGCGCAGCACGACCGATGGCATAGGCGACCTGTACCTCGAGCCGGTCGGCCAGACCCGCGGCGACCGCGTTCTTGGCGACCCAGCGCATCGCGTATGCCGCGGAGCGGTCGACCTTGGACGGATCCTTGCCGCTGAACGCGCCGCCCCCGTGACGTGCAGCGCCGCCGTAGGTGTCGATGATGATCTTGCGCCCGGTGAGGCCCGCGTCGCCCTTGGGCCCGCCGACGACGAAGGGGCCCGCGGGGTTGATGACGTACTCGACGTCGGACAGGTCGAGTCCCGTCTCGGCGAGCACCGGCTCGATGACCTCGGCCTGGACGGCCGCGCGCAGCGCCGGCAGCGAGATGTCGGGCTGGTGCTGCGTCGACAGGACGACCGTCTCGACGGTCCGGGGGACGGCTCCGTCGTAGCCCAGGGTGACCTGGGTCTTGCCGTCGGGGCGGAGGAACGGCAGCGCACCGCTGCGGCGCGCCGTGGTCAGCCGCTCGGCGATGCGGTGCGCGGTCCAGATCGCCATCGGCATCAGCTGCGGCGTCTCGTTCGTCGCGTAGCCGAACATGATGCCCTGATCGCCCGCGCCGAGCGCGTCGGCGGGATCGACCGATCCCTGCTCGCGGTGCTCGAGGGCGTTGTCGACGCCCGCCGCGATGTCGGCCGACTGCTCGCCGATCGAGACCGTCACACCGCACGAGTCGCCGTCGAACCCCGTGTCGCTCGAGGTGTAGCCGATGCGGTTCACCACTCCGCGGACGATGCCCGGGATATCGGCGTACCCGTCCGTGCGCACCTCGCCGGCGACGTGGACGAGGCCCGTGGTGACGAGAGTCTCCACCGCGACCCGCGAGCCCGGGTCGACCGTCAGCAGGGCGTCGAGGATGCTGTCGGAGATCTGGTCGCAGATCTTGTCGGGGTGACCCTCGGTGACGGACTCGGACGTGAACAGGCGCAGCTGGCTCATCGGGACTCCCTGTGGGGCAGGACGGAACGGGGCGGGATCGGGATGGAGACGATTCTGCCCGCGGCGGCCGACATCCGGCTGCCGCGGGCAGAAATGTGACGGGACGAGCGTCGGATCAGTCGAGCGAGCGCAGGCGCAGCTTGTCCTCGTGGATCTCGTGCATCGCGATCGTCAGCGGCTTGTCCTCGACCGACGAGTCGACGAGCGGACCCACGTTGTCGAAGAGGTTGCCCTCGTGCAGGTCGGAGTAGTAGTCGTTGATCTGACGCGCGCGCTTGGACGCGTAGATGACGAGCTGGTACTTGGAGTCGACCTTGTCGAGCAGGGCGTCGATGGGCGGGTCGATGATGCCTTCGTTGCTTCCGGCCATGGCGGATCCTTCCGGGATCGATGTCGGTGGAGAGTCTGCTGCCGCACCGCAGGCGCAGGCATCCCCCCAGTCTACGCGATCAGTCGGCCAGCGCGGCGACCTCGGCGGCTGCGCGGGCGACGGTGTCGTTCACGATGCGGTAGTCGAACTCGTTCTGCGACGCGAGCTCGACGCGCGCCGTGCGCAGCCGGCGCGCGCGCTCCTCGGCATCCTCGGTCCCACGCCCGACGAGCCGCTGCACGAGCTCGTCCCAGCTGGGCGGCAGGAGGAAGACGAGGGTCGCATCCGGCGCCGCGGCACGCACCTGTCGCGCGCCCTGCAGGTCGATCTCGAGCAGCACGGTCCGCCCCGCACCGAGGGCGGCCTCGATCGGGGCCTTCGGCGTCCCGTACCGGTGGCGGTTGTGCACCGTCGCCCACTCCAGCAGCTCATCCTCGGCGACGAGCCGGTCGAACTCGGCATCGTCGACGAAGTAGTAGTGCTCGCCGTCGACCTCGCCCGGGCGCGGCGCACGCGTGGTCGCCGACACCGACAGCAGGATCTCGGGGTGGTTGTCGCGGATGTGCGCGGCGACCGTGCCCTTACCCACGGCGGTCGGCCCGGCGAGAACCAGCAGTCGCGACCGGCCGGCCCGCGGCCGCGGCTCGGGCAGCCGCTCGTCGAGGAACGCCTGGAGCGCGAGACGTTGACGCGAGCCGAGCCCCCCCAGACGCTTGACGGGCGAGATGTCGAGGTCGGCGAGGATGCGGTCGCGCTTGTTCTCCCCGATCGCGGGGATGGCCGTCAGGAAGTCGGTGACGCGCATGGCCCCCGCGGCCGACGTCGGGTCCGCGAGGGCGCGGCGCAGCAGTTCCTGGGGCGAGATGACGCGCATCGCGACGTCCCTCTTCAGACCGGCGCGCGCCCGACGGGCCTCGACCGCGCGACGAGATGCCGCCGCCCGATCGACCTCCGGCGGCTGGGGACGATCAGCCACGTCTTTCCTCCTCCACGGCGGAGAGCTCGCGCCGGTGCTCGTCTATCGACGCCTCGATCCCGTCGGGACCGGCCGCCAGGACGCTGCGGCTCGCGCTCGCGACGACCTGCGACGCGTGCGCGCCGAACACGCCGCGCAGGTCGCGCAGTGCGGCGCCCTGCGCTCCGAAGCCCGGCGCAAGGATGGGCGCGCCGCGCAGCGCGTCGTCGCCGAGGCCGAGCTCGTCGCGGTCGACGGTGGCGCCCACGACGAGACCCACGTGGCCGAGGCCGCCGGCGTCGACCGCGGCGCGGTTCGCCCATGCGACGCCGCTCGCCACCCAGTCGGCGACCGTCTGGCCCCGCTGGGCGTCAACCGCGGTGACCTCGGCGGACTGCAGGCCGAACGCCTCCGGGTTGCTCGTCGCGGCCAGGACGAACACGCCCTTGCCGGCCCGTGCCGCCGCCGAGATGGTGCCGCGGAGCGATCCGGGCCCCAGGTACGGGCTCACGGTGACGGCATCGGCTTCCAGGGGTGCGCCCGGCTCGAGCCAGGCCGCCGCGTAGCCGTCCATCGTGCTGCCGATGTCACCCCGCTTGGCATCGGCGATGACGATCAGCCCGGCCTCGCGTGCGGCGCGCTGCACGTCCTCCAGAGCGGCGAAGCCGGCCGAGCCGTAGCGCTCGAAGAAGGCCACCTGCGGCTTGACGATGCCGACGCGCCCGTGGGCGGCCGACACGACGCGCAGGCCGAACTCTCGGACGCCCGCGGCGGAGGCCGGCAGGCCCCAGTCCGCGAGCAGCGCGGCGTGCGGATCGATGCCGACGCAGAGCGGCCCGTACTGCGCGAGCGCGCCGGTGAGGCGCTCCCCGAATCCGGTCACCGGCGCCCCGCCCGCTCGATCGCGTAGTCCTGCAGGCTCTTCACCTCGAAGCCCTCCCGGAGCACCGGCAGAGCGCTGACGGCGGCGCCGAGCACGGCCATCGTCGTGAACAGCGCCCGATCGGCGGCCACGGCGGCGGCGCGGATCTCGTAGCCGTCGGCACGCGCCGTGCCGCCCGAGGGCGTATTCACGACCATGTCGACCTCGCCGGCGTTGATGAGGTCGACGATGTTGCGCTCGTCCGAGCCCTGCGTCTCGGAGTACTTCCCGACGACCTCGACGCGGATGCCGTTGCGCGCGAGGATCTCGGCGGTGCCCTCCGTGGCGATGAGGCGGAAGCCGAGCTCCTGCAGCCGGTGGGCGGGCAGGATGACGGCGCGCTTGTCGTCGTCGGCGACCGAGAGGAACACCGTGCCCGACGTCGGCATGCCGCCGTACGCGGCGGCCTGGCTCTTCGCGAAGGCGGTCGGGAAGTCGCGGTCGATGCCCATGACCTCGCCCGTCGAGCGCATCTCGGGTCCGAGGACGGAGTCGACCGTACGGCCGTCGGCGGTGCGGAAGCGCTTGAAGGGCAGCACGGCCTCCTTGACGGCGACGGGCGCGTCCAGCGGAACTCGTGACCCGTCCTCGACGGGCAGGAGCCCCTCGGCCTTGAGCTCGGCGATCGACGAGCCCGCCATGATCCGCGATGCGGCCTTGGCGAGCGGGATGCCCAGCGCCTTCGAGACGAAGGGCACCGTGCGGCTCGCGCGGGGGTTCGCCTCGATGACGTACAGGACGCCCGCCGAGACCGCGAACTGCACGTTGAGCAGGCCGCGGACGCCGACACCGCGCGCGATGGCGAGTGTGGCCTCGCGGACCCGGTCGATCTCGGTGCGCCCGAGCGACATCGGGGGCAGCGTGCAGCTCGAATCGCCGGAGTGGATGCCGGCCTCCTCGAGGTGTTCCATCACGCCGCCGATGTAGAGCTCGTCGCCGTCGAACAGCGCGTCGACGTCGAGTTCCACGGCGTCGTCGAGGAACCGGTCGACCAGGAGCGGCAGACCGGGGCCGATGATGGCCTGGTCCGCCACGCGCACGAAGTAGTCGCGCAGGCTGTCGGTGTCGTAGACGATCTCCATGCCCCGTCCGCCGAGCACGAAGCTCGGGCGGACGAGGACGGGGTACCCGATCGACTCGGCGACCTCCACGGCGCCCTCGACGTCGATCGCGGTGCCGTTGCGGGGCGCGACGAGTCCGGCGTCGTCGAGCAGGCGCGAGAACAGCTCACGCTCCTCGGCGAGGTCGATCGCGGCGGGCTGCGTGCCCAGGATGCTGTATCCGGCCGCCTCGATCCCCTTGGCCAGGCCCAGCGGAGTCTGTCCGCCGAGCTGGCAGATGACACCGAGGATCGTGCCGGACTTCGACTCCGCGTGCAGGACCTCGAGCACGTCCTCGAGCGTCAACGGCTCGAAGTAGAGCCGGTCGCTCGTGTCGTAGTCGGTCGACACGGTCTCGGGGTTGCAGTTGACCATGATCGTCTCGTACCCGGCCTCGGCCAGCGCGAAGCTCGCGTGCACGCACGAGTAGTCGAACTCGACGCCCTGCCCGATGCGGTTGGGGCCCGAGCCGATGATGACGACCTTCGTGCGGTCGGAGGCGGTGACCTCCGTCTCGGTGTCGTACGAGGAGTAGTGGTACGGCGTGAGAGCGGGGAACTCCCCCGCGCACGTGTCCACCGTCTTGAAGACCGGCCGCAGCCCCAGGCCGTGGCGGAGGCCGCGCACCTCGTCCTCGCCGACACCGCGCAACTGCGCGATCTGCGCATCGCTGAAGCCGTGCTCCTTCGCCGTCCGCACCACGTGGACGTCGAGCTCGGCGGCCTCCGAGACGAAGGCGGCGACCTCGTTGATGAGCGCGATCTGGTCGAGGAACCACGGGTCGATCGCGGTCGCCTCGAACGCCTGCTCGATCGTCGCGCCCTTGCGCATGGCCTGCTGCAGCACCACGATGCGGCCGTCGGTCGGCGTCCGAGCGATGTCGAGCAGCTCCTCGACCGAGCGGTCCTCGTCGCCCCAGTGGAAGCTGGAGCCGCGCTTCTCGAGCGAGCGCAGCGCCTTCTGCAGAGCGGTGGCGTAGTTGCGCCCGATGGCCATCGCCTCGCCGACCGACTTCATGGTCGTCGTGAGCGTCGTGTCGGCGGCGGGGAACTTCTCGAAGTTGAATCGCGGCACCTTGACCACGACGTAGTCGAGGGTCGGCTCGAAGCTCGCCGGCGTCACCTTGGTGATGTCGTTCGGGATCTCGTCGAGCCGGTAGCCGATGGCGAGCTTCGCCGCGATCTTGGCGATCGGGAAGCCCGTCGCCTTCGAGGCGAGCGCCGACGAGCGCGAGACGCGCGGGTTCATCTCGATGACGATGATCCGGCCCGTCTGAGGGTCGACGGCGAACTGGATGTTGCAGCCGCCGGTGTCGACGCCGACCGCGCGGATGATGTCGATGCCGATGTCGCGCATCTTCTGGTACTCGCGGTCGGTCAGCGTCAGCGCGGGGGCCACGGTGATGGAGTCGCCGGTGTGCACGCCGACCGGGTCGACGTTCTCGATCGAGCAGACGACCACGGTGTTGTCGGCCGTGTCGCGCATGAGCTCGAGCTCGTACTCCTTCCACCCGAGGATCGACTCCTCGAGCAGCACCTCGGTCGTGGGCGAGTCGCGCAGCCCGGCGCCGGCGATACGGCGCAGGTCGTTCTCGTCGTAGGCGAAACCGGAGCCGAGCCCACCCATCGTGAACGAGGGACGGACGACCAGCGGATAGCCGAGCTCGGCCGCGCCGGCGAGCACCTCGTCCATCGTGTGGCAGATACGGCTGTCGGCGACATCCGCCCCCGAGTCGATGACGAGCTGCTTGAAGATCTGGCGGTCCTCGCCCTTGTTGATCGCCTCGAAGTTCGCGCCGATCAGCTCGATGTCGTACTTCTCGAGGATGCCGTGCTTGTGCAGGTCGATCGCGGCGTTCAGCGCGGTCTGACCGCCGAGGGTCGGCAGGATCGCGTCGGGGCGCTCCTTGGCGATGATCGTCTCGATGACCTGCCACGTGATCGGCTCGATGTACGTGGCATCGGCGAAGTCGGGGTCGGTCATGATCGTCGCGGGGTTCGAGTTCACCAGGATGACGCGCACGCCCTCCTCCCGGAGGACGCGGCACGCCTGGGTGCCGGAGTAGTCGAACTCGCAGGCCTGGCCGATGACGATCGGGCCCGACCCGATGACGAGGACGCTCTGGATATCGTCGCGCTTGGGCATCAGTTCTTGGTCTCCTGGGTCGCGATCACGAGGTCGCGGAAGCGGTCGAAGAGGTAGTTGGCATCGTGCGGTCCCGCCGCGGCCTCGGGGTGGTACTGCACCGAGAAGGCGGGCAGGTCGAGGGCGCGCAGGCCCTCCACGACGTTGTCGTTGAGGCCCACGTGGCTGACCTCCACGCGGCCGAAGCCGGCGGGGCTGTCGATGACGCCCTCGAGGGGCGCGTCGACGGCGAAGCCGTGGTTGTGGGCGGTGATCTCGACGCGGCCGGTCTGCTTGTCGAGCACCGGCTGGTTGATGCCGCGGTGCCCGAAGGGCAGTTTGTACGTGCCGAAGCCGAGGGCGCGGCCGAGCAGCTGATTGCCGAAGCAGATGCCGAAGAAGGGCAGCCGCTCGGCGAGCACACCGCGCAGCAGCTCGACGTGATGGTCGCTCGCGGCGGGATCGCCGGGCCCGTTCGAGTAGAAGACGGCGACCGGATCGATGGCGCGAAGCTGCTCGAGGGTCACGTCCTGCGGCAGGACGTGGACGTCGAAGCCGCGCGCGGCGAGGTTGTTCACCGTGGCCTGCTTGACGCCGAGGTCGAGCACCGCGAGGTTGCCCAGGCGCTCACCCGCCGCCGGCGTCACCTCCGCGGCGGGCACCGACACCTCGGCCGAGAGGTTGCGGCCGCTCATCGCCGGGGCCTCGCGCACGATGCGCAGCTGCTCGTCGGGGTCGATGTCGGCGGCGTCTCCGCTGAACACGCCGCCGCGCATCGAGCCGGCGGAGCGCAGGACCCGGGTCACGGCGCGCGTGTCGATGCCGCTGATGCCGACGATGCCGTCGCTCTCGAGCGACGCGTCGAGCGAGTTCTCGGAGCGCCAGTTCGACACGACGCGCGAGGGATCGCGGACGATGTAGCCGGCCACCCAGATGCGTCGCGACTCGACGTCCTCGGCGTTCATGCCGGTGTTGCCGATGTGGGGGGCGGTCTGCAGCACGATCTGACCGGCGTACGACGGATCGGTCAGGGTCTCCTGGTATCCGGTCATGCCGGTGGCGAAGACGACCTCGCCGAGAGTGGTGCCGCGCGCGCCATAGGCGCGGCCGACGTGGCGGGTTCCGTCCTCGAGAACGAGCACGGCGGGGTCACGGGTGAACAGGGTCACGCGTCGCCTCCTGGGGTCTGAGTGGGGGTCACGATGGTCTGGATGGACTCGGCCAGGGCACGCGCCGAGGCGGTCTGGGGGCGGAAGTAGCTGTCGACGATCGTCTCGTCGTCGATCAGCCAGCACAGGCGGGTCAGCCCCTGCTTCTCGACGACGCGGTCGATCGCGACCGTGGCCTGATCGACCGAGACAATGCGCTCGGCGGGGATGAACAGCCGGGGCTGACCGGTCAGGTCGATGGCCACTCCACCGCCGGCGGGGCCGTCGGCGACGATGACCTCGACACGGGATCGGAAGCCGAGTCCGCGGATGGCGAGGCGCTCGAGCGGCTCGTCGTGGCGGGTCGTCGCGACGTACAGTCCCGAGATCACCGCCGTCTCGACGGCACGGTCGGGCAGTTCGCCGACCGGCGCGGTGAGGCCGCTGTCGCGCCGCGTTCGTCGTCGCCACGCCCACACGCCGAGAGCGAGCAGGACGAGCGCGACCGCCACCATCACGAGCAGCGCGCCCTCGCGGCTCACGCGCGCACCCCGGCCGTGTCGAGCAGGTGACCGTCGGCCACGGTCGCGGTGCCGCGGAAGAAGGTCCAGCGCACCTCGCCGGGCAGTTCGCGATCGAGGTAGGGCGAGTTCACGCTGCGGCCGCGCAGGTCGGCGGCCGAGAAGGTGCGCACGGGCCGCGGGTCGTACAGCGTGAACGAGCCCGGGCGTCCCGCCTCGAGGGGCGTGCCGCTGTCGTCGAGACGACCGATGCGGGCGGGAGCCGCCGACATGACGCGCGCGACGTCGTCCCAGCTCAGCATCCCCGTGTCGACGACGGCCTGCTGCACGACGCGAAGCGCCGACTCGAGGCCGACCATGCCGTTCGCCGCTGCGGCCCACTCGCACGTCTTCGCCTCGGCGGGGTGCGGAGCGTGGTCGGTCGCGACGATGTCGATCGTGCCGTCGGCCAGTCCCTCGCGAACGGCCAGCACATCCTCGTCGCGCCGGAGCGGCGGGTTGACCTTGAAGCGCGCGTCGTAGCCGCGCACCAGCTCCTCCGAGAGCAGCAGGTGGTGGGGGGTGACCTCGGCGGTGACGTTCACGCCGCGCTTCTTCGCCCACCGGATGATGTCGACCGAGCCGGCCGTCGAGAGGTGGCAGACGTGGAGACGAGACCCCACGTGCTCGGCCAGCAGCACGTCGCGGGCGATGATCGACTCCTCGGCCACGGCCGGCCACCCGGCCAGACCGAGCTCGGCCGAGACGGTGCCCTCGTTCATCTGCGCGCCCTCGGTCAGCCGCGGGTCCTGCGCGTGCTGCGCGACGACCCCGTCGAACGACTTCACGTACTCGAGGGCACGCCGCATGATGAGCGGGTCGAACACGCAGAATCCGTCGTCGCTGAACACCCGCACGCGCGCGCGGGAGGCGGCCATGGCTCCCAGCTCGGCGAGCCGCTCGCCCTTCTGACCGATGGTCACGGCGCCGATCGGCTGCACGTGGACGTAGCCCGCCGCTTCGCCGAGGGCGAGCTCTTGTTCGACGACGCCGGCCGTGTCGGCGACGGGCGAGGTGTTGGGCATCGCGAACACCGTCGTGTAGCCGCCGGCCGCCGCCGCACGCGAACCGGTCAGGATCGTCTCCGACGCCTCGTAACCGGGTTCGCGCAGGTGGGTGTGGAGGTCGACCAGGCCGGGCAGCGCGATGAGCCCGTCGGCGTCGACGACCGTCGCACCCGATGCGCTCAGGTGCGACCCGGTCTCGGCGACGAGGCCGTCCCGGACGATCATGTCCATCGCGTCGCCGCCGGCGCGGCGGGCCCCGCGGATGAGGAAGCTCTCGCTCATCGTCCGTCCTCCTCAGCATCGGTGCGCTCCCCCGCCAGCAGCAGGTAGAGCACGGCCATCCGCACCGACACACCGTTCGCGACCTGCTCGAGCACGGTCGAGCGCGGCGAATCGGCGGCAGCGGCGGAGATCTCCATCCCCCGGTTCATCGGCCCGGGGTGCAGCACAATGCTATCGGCCGGCAGAGCCGCCAGACGCTCGGCGTCCAGGCCCCACGTCCGCGAATACTCCCGTTCAGTGGGGAAATACGCGGCGTTCATGCGCTCGAGCTGGATGCGCAGCATCATCAGCGCGTCGGGTCCGTCCGCGATCGCCTCGTCGAGGTCATAACGCACGCGCACCGGCCAGGCCGACACGTCCTGCGGGACGAGGGTGGGCGGCGCGACGAGAGTGACCTCGGCTCCGAGGGTCGCGAGGAGCCAGACGTTCGAGCGTGCGACGCGGGAGTGCAGGATGTCGCCGACGATGGTCACCCGCAGGCCGGCGAGATCGCGGCCGCGACTGTCGTCGCCGAAGAAGCGCTTGCGCACCGTGAAGGCGTCGAGCAGCGCCTGCGTCGGATGCGCGTGGGTGCCGTCCCCGGCGTTCACCACGCCCGCGCTGATCCATCCGCTCGTCGCGAGGGTCTGCGGCGCGCCCGACGCTCCGTGCCGGATGACGACGGCGTCGGCTCCCATCGCCTGCAGCGTCTGGGCGGTGTCCTGGAGCGACTCGCCCTTCGACACCGACGAGCCCTTGGCGGAGAAGTTGATGACGTCCGCGGAGAGCCGCTTCGCGGCCGCCTCGAACGAGATGCGCGTGCGGGTCGAGTCCTCGAAGAAGAGGTTCACGACGGTCTTGCCGCGCAGGGTGGGGAGCTTCCGCACCTCGCGCTGCTGGGTCGCGGCCATGTCCTCCGCGACGTCGAGGATGCGCAGCGCCCGGGCGCGGTCGAGCTCTTTCGTGTCGAGGAGGTGCCTCATGAGCCGATCGTCACCTCCTCGGCGCCGTCGATCTCGCGAAGACGCACGTTGACGCGCTCCTCGCGGGCGCTCGGGAGGTTCTTGCCGACGAAGTCGGGCCGGATGGGCAGCTCACGGTGGCCCCGGTCGACCAGGGTCGCGAGGCGGACCGCCGCGGGGCGGCCGATGTCCTGGAGAGCGTCGAGGGCCGCGCGGATCGAACGGCCCGAGAAGAGCACGTCGTCGACGAGGACCACGGTCTTCCCGTCGACCCCGCCGGCCGGGATGTCGGTGGGCTGCGGCGCCCGCGTGGGGTTGCGATGCAGATCGTCGCGGTACATCGTCACGTCGAGGGCTCCGACGGGTACCGCGGTTCCGGAGATGTCGGCGAGCAGCGCGCCGATGCGGGACGCGAGGGGCACTCCCCGCCGGGGGATCCCGAGGATGACGAGCTCGGCGGGTCCCCTGTTCGACTCGAGGATCTCGTGCGAGATCCTCGTCAGGGCCCGGGCTATGTCGGCTTCATGCAGCACGGTTCGCGTGCTCATCCGCCACTCCCTTCTCCGCCTCACGGGACGGTGTTAAAGGTTGCTGGGTGCGGCGCCCATGATAGCGCCCGGACGGGCCCCGCGGCACATCCGCCGGCGCTCGGGTCGCAGGCAGGGGCGGGCTGTTACGCTCGACGAAATTCCATGACTGCATCGACCGACGTCCCCATCGCACCGGACGCTCGTCTGCACGCGGCGACGCACGGCTCGGCCGCGGAGCCGGGAGCGACGGGCCGCGCCGGTGCGAAGGCTATCCTCCTCGGCGAGCACGCGGTCGTCTACGGCCGGCCCGCGATCGCCGTCCCCGTGCGCGCCTTGGGCGTCGAAGCGGTGGCGCGTCCCGCGGCGGGTCCGGGCCGCCTGTCGAGCACGCTCTACCACGGCCCGATCGCACGGGCGCCGGAGCGCCTCGCGGTCACGATGACGGCGATGCGGGCCGCGCTCGCCGCAGCCGGACAGCCGACCGCGCACCTGGACATCGCGATCGACAGCAGCATCCCCGCCGAACGCGGACTCGGCTCGAGCGCCGCGGTGTCGGCCGCCGTGATCGAGGCCGTCCTGGGCGCCTGCGGGTACACCGCCGACGACGAGACCATGCACGAACTGATTCAGACCGCCGAGCGCGCTGCGCATGGGGCGCCGAGCGGCCTCGACGCCCGCACCGTCCGGGCCCGTGCCGCGGTCTGGTTCGACGGCGGGCGCATCGAGCGCGTCGCGGTGGGATCCGACCTCGTCTTCGTGATCGCGGACACGGGTGTGCGCGGGCGCACCCGCGAGGCCGTGGCTGCCGTGGCGCAGCGTCGTGCCGAGGCGCCGGCGGCCGTCGAACGCTCTCTCGACGAGCTCGGAAGCCTCGCGACCGATCTGCGCGAGCACGTCTCGCACGGCGACCGCGCGGCGATCGGCGACGCGATGGCCCGCGCGCACGTGCTGCTGAACGGCCTCGGCGTCGGCGATCCCGCGCTCGACCACCTCGTGGACGCCGCGACCGCCGGCGGTGCTCTGGGTGCCAAGCTCACGGGCGGCGGCCGGGGCGGATGCGTCCTCGCGCTCGCGTCCGATGCCGCCTCCGCTGTCGAACTGAGCGAACGACTCACCCGCGCCGGCGCCGCCGCGGTCTGGACCACCACCGTCGAAGGATCGTCATGAGCACCGCGACCGCCATCGCGCATCCCAACATCGCCCTCGTGAAGTACTGGGGCAAGCGCGACAGCGCCATCAATCTGCCCGCGACGGGCAGCCTCTCCATGACGCTCGACATCTTCCCGACGACGACGACGGTCTCGCTCGACGACAGCGCCGACCACGACGTCCTGGTCTTCAACGGCGCGGAGCGGACCGACGGCCCGGCCGAGCGCGTCACGCGCTTCCTCGACATCGTGCGCGATCTCGCCGGCAGCGCCCTCCGTGCGCGCGTCGAGACGGTCAACACGGTCCCCTCGGCGGCGGGCCTCGCGTCGTCCGCCTCGGGCTTCGCAGCCCTCGCCGTCGCCGCTGCCAGCGCGTACGGACTCGACCTCGATGCTGCGGCGCTCAGCCGGCTGGCACGCCGCGGATCGGGCTCGGCATCACGCTCGGTCATCCCCGGCTTCGCGGTCTGGCACGCCGGCGACGACGACGCCTCCTCGTTCGCGGAGCCCGTCGACGCGCCCGACCTCGCGATGGTCGTGGCGATGGTCGAGAAGGGCGAGAAAGCGGTGTCGAGCCGCGAGGCGATGCGGCGCACGGTTCTCACCTCGCCCTTCTACCCGGCGTGGGTGTCGTCGACCGCCGAGAGTCTCGAGGCCGCGATCGAGGCCTGCCGGGCGGGCGACATCGAGCGACTCGGACGGATCACCGAGGTCAACGCGCTCCGCATGCACGCGCTCATCCAGTCGTGCGACCCGCCCATCCGGTACCTGAGCCCCGTCAGCATCGAGATCTTCGACCGGATCGCGGCCCTCCGCGACACCGGCGTCGACGCGTGGGCGACCGCCGACGCCGGCCCGAACGTCGTCGTCCTCACCCGGCCCGAGTCGGTCTCCGCCGTGACGGCCGCTCTCGACGGCGTCAACGAGCTCGCGGTCGCCCACCCCGGACCCGCCGCATCGCTGCTCCCTCGGACAGACGGATGACGCGCTCCGACGCATCGGGCGCGATCGTCACTCGCGCGCCGGGCAAGCTCTTCGTCGCCGGCGAGTACGCCGTGGTGTCGCCCGGGCAGCCCTCCGTGCTCATCGCGGTCGATCGCTACCTGACGGTCTCGCTCACCGAGAGCGTCGACGCCGGCAGCATCCACTCCCCCGAGTACAGCCGGATGCCGGTGCGCTGGACGCGCGGCCAGGACGGCCTCACGCTCGATCGCGAGCACCACCCGTACGACTACGTCATCGCGGCGATCGAGGCATCCGAGCGGCTGCGGTCGGAGCGCGGGCTGCGTCCCCGGTTCTTCGACCTGCACATCGAGAGCGGACTCGACGACCCGAGCGGTCGCAAGTTCGGGCTGGGCTCGTCGGCGGCGGTCACCGTCGCAACCGTCGCCGCCATTGACGAGTTCTACGGGTTCGGGCTGGGGACGCGCGGCCGTTACGAGCTGGCGATGCTCGCCACGATCGCCGTGGCCCCCAACGCCTCCGGCGGGGATGTCGCCGCCAGCACCTACGGCGGGTGGATCGGCTACCGGTCTCCGGACCGCGACCGCCTGCGCGCGGCGCGCGCCGAGCGGGGCGTCGGTGCGGTGCTTGGCAGCGATGCCTGGGCCGGCACGGAGATCATCCGGCTCGCCGCCCCCGAAGACGTGAGCCTGCTGGTGGGCTGGACGGGACACCCCGCATCAACGGAGCGACTAGTCAGCGGAGTCTCCCGCGGTGCCGACGTCGGCGGCGACGCGCACGCCGGATTCCTCGAGGCCTCCCGATCCTGCGTCGAGGACCTGTGGCGCGCGCTCGCCGTGCGCGACGGCGCTGGTCACGAGCACCCGGGCGCAGCGACCGGGCTCGCCCTCGATGCCATCCGCCGCAACCGACGCCTCCTGCAGGGTCTGGGCGAGCGCTCGGGAGTGACGATCGAGACCGAGCGGCTGCGCGTCCTCTGCGACGCCGCCGAGCGCATCGGCGCCGCGGGGAAGCCGTCCGGTGCCGGCGGCGGAGACTGCGGCATCGTCCTCGCACCGGCGGGCGCCGACGTCGCGGGGATGCTGCGCGTCTGGGAGACCAACGACATCCGCCACCTCACGATCGCCGTCCACCCGCCCGAAGGAGCGCATCATGCCGGCTGAACAGGCCTCCGAGCGCAAGGACGATCACGTCCGACTCGCCGCCGCCCAGCAGAAGGAGGCGCCGCGGCCGAACGGCTGGGACGACGTCCGGTTCGTCCATCACGCGCTCGCCGGCGTCGACGCCGACCGCGTCGACCTCGGCGTCGAGGTCGCCGGTTCGCGCTGGGCACTGCCGTTCTACGTCAACGCGATGACCGGCGGCAGCGCGTCGACCGGTGCCATCAACCGCGACCTCGCGATCGCCGCGCGCGAGACCGGCGTCGCGATCGCCTCGGGATCGCTGAGCATCGCACTCGACAACCCCGAGCTCATGTCGACCTTCCGGGTCATCCGCGACGAGAACCCCGACGGCTTCGTCATGGCCAACGTCGGGATCGAGCGATCGCCGGCGGATGCGCAGCGCGCCGTCGACGCGCTCGGCGCCGACGCGCTCCAGGTGCACGTCAACGCGATGCAGGAGACGGTGATGCCCGAGGGCAGCCGATCGTTCTCGAGCTGGCCCGGGTCGCTCGAGGCCATCGTCGCCGCGGTCGACGTGCCCGTCGTGGTCAAGGAGGTCGGTTTCGGCCTCAGCGCCGCCACCCTCTCGCGTCTCTCGTCGATCGGCGTGAAGTTCGCCGACGTGTCCGGGGTCGGCGGAACCGATTTCATGCGCATCGAGAACGACCGCCGGTCGGGCCGCGACTACGCCTACCTCGCGGGGTGGGGCCAGTCCGCCGTCGAGTGCCTGCTCGAGGCGCCCGCCGACGCGCCCACGCTGCTCGCGTCGGGAGGCGTGCGAACACCTCTCGACGTCGCACGGGGGCTCGCCCTCGGCGCGCGGGCCGTCGGAGCATCGGGCTCGTTCCTCTCCGTCGTTCTCGACGGCGGCGCGGATGCCCTAATCTCGCGGATCCGGGAATGGTCTGACCACCTGACGGCGTTGCACTCCCTGGTGGGGGCGACCCGTCCCGCGGACCTCCGCCGGACCGACCTGATGATCCACGGAGGCGCGGCGGAGTTCGCCCGTGCTCGGGGCATCGACATCGACAGCCTGGCGCGTCGCGCCGGCGGGAAGGACGCGTGATGAGCGCCGAGTTCACCCCGATCCCCCTGCGCTGGGTGGGACCGCTGCGGCTCACGGGCGACGTCGAGACCGAGCAGGATGTGCCGCTCGCCACCTACGAGTCGCCGCTGTGGCCCTCCGTCGGCCGCGGTGCCCGCATCTCGCGTCTGGTCGAGGACGGGATCCGCGTCACCGTCGTCGACGAGCGGATGACCCGGTCGTCCCTGTTCGTCGCCGACAGCGCCGCCGCTGCCGTCGCCGCGTCGCGCGCGATCGTCGAGCGGTTCGACGAGCTGGCAGCCGCGGTCTCGGAACGCAGCCGTCACGCGAAGCTCATCGATCTCGACACCGAGATCGTGGGGAACCTGCTGTACCTCCGCTTCGCGCTCACGACCGGTGACGCCTCGGGGCACAACATGGTGACCTTCGCCGCGGAGACCCTGATGGAGCGGGTGCTGTCGTGGCACCCCGAGCTGTCGTACGGCTCGATCTCCGGCAACTACTGCACGGACAAGAAGGCCACGGCCGTCAACGGCATCCTCGGCCGCGGGCGCAGCGTCATCGCCGAGATCCTGATCCCCGCCGAGCTCGTCGACAAGCAGCTGCGCTCGACGGCGCAGCGCATCGTCGATCTGAACGTGCAGAAGAACCTGGTCGGCTCGACGATCGCCGGCGCGCTGCGGTCGGCCAACGCCCACTACGCGAACATGCTGCTGGCGTTCTATCTCGCCACGGGCCAGGATGCCGCGAACATCGTCGAGGGCTCTCAGGGCTTCACATGGGCCGAGGTGCGCGGGGACGGCGACCTGTACTTCTCGTGCACGCTGCCCCACCTCATCGTCGGCACCGTCGGCAACGGCAAGGACCTGCCCGCGGTCGACGACGCCCTCGCGCGGCTCGGCTGCCGCGACGAGCGCCCGTCCGGCGAGAACGCTCGGCGTCTCGCCGGGCTGATCGCCGCCACCGTCCTCTGCGGCGAGCTCTCGCTGCTCGCCGCCCAGACCAACCCCGGGGAGCTGATGCAATCGCACCTTCTCCTCGAGCGCCGGAAGGATTCCTCGAAGTGACCACCATCGGCATCCACGACCTCGCCGTCGCCACCGCCTCGCACGTCGTCGAGCTCGACGACCTGGCCGCCCGGGCCGACATCGACCCCGCCAAGTTCCGTATCGGGCTCGGGCAGGAGCAGATGAGCATCCCCGGCCTCGACGAGGACATCGTCACCATGGGTGCGGCCGCGGCTCAGCGCATCATCGACCGCCACGGCGTCGACGGCATCCGCACGCTGTTCTTCGCCACCGAGACCGGTATCGACCAGTCCCGCGCCGCAGGTGTGCACGTCCACGAGCTGCTGGGCCTGCCGCGATCGGTGCGGGTCGTCGAACTGAAGCAGGCCTGCTACTCGGCGACCGCCGCGTTGCAGGCGGCGGCCGGCCTCATCGCGCGGAACCCCGACGAGCGCGTCCTCGTGATCGCCAGCGATGTCGCCCGTTACGAGCTCGACACGGCTGCGGAGCCCACGCAGGGCGCCGGCGCGGTCGCGTTCCTCGTCGCGGCCGACCCCGCCGTCGCGGTCCTCGAGACCGCCGCCGGCGTCTACACCGCGGAGGTCGACGACTTCTGGCGGCCGAACGACAGCGTGACCGCCGTCGTCGACGGCAAGCTGTCGGTCAGCGCCTACCTCGACGGGGTCGCCGGCGCGTGGGACGACTACCGGTCGCGCGGCGGCGTCGACATCGACGAGATCGACTGGTTCTGCCACCACCAGCCCTTCACGAAGATGGCGGTCAAGGCGCATCGGGCTCTCGCGCAGCACGTCGGCGTCGAGCTCGACCCCGAGCTCGTCACCGCCACGACGGGCTACAACCGTCGCATCGGCAACTCGTACACCGCTTCGCTCTACATCGCGCTGGCCGCGCTCCTCGAGAGCGACCGCGACCTCACCGGCGCGCGCATCGGTCTCTTCAGCTACGGCTCGGGCTCGGTCAGCGAGTTCTTCACGCTCGTGGTGCAGTCGGGCTACCAGCAGGCGACGCGCGGCGCCGAGACCGAGGCGATCCTCGCGGCACGCACCCCCGTCGACGTGCCGACCTACCGCGAGCTGCATGACGCGACGCACCGTGACAGTACGGTCGACGTCGAGATCGCTCCCGATTCGGCCGGCCCGTTCCACTTCGCCGGTCTCTCCGGACGGGCCCGCCGCTACACCCGTCGCTGACGCCGCGTCCGCGGCGCACAGCGGAAAGGCCCCGACTCCTGGAGTCGGGGCCTTTCTCGCGGGACGGGCTCAGCCCTGGTCGCCGAGCTCCAGCAGCCGGGCGATCGCAGCCGTCAGCTTCGCGTCCGCCTCACCGTAAGCCGCCCAGTCCGCGCTCTGCATCGCCGCGTTGCGCTCGGCGAGAGCATCGCGGGCCTGGTCGAGTGCGGCCTGGTAGTCGAGGCTCGGCGTTCCGGGGGTGGCGGTTCCGCCGTCGCCGGACTCGGTGGGAGTCGGGGTCGGGGTCGGGGTCGCGTCGTCACCCGGGACGGGGTCGGGCACGACGTCCGTGTCTCCGGTGCTGGCACCCGAGTCGCCGCCGAAGAGGACGTCGAGCGCCTCCTGCAGGGTGTTCTCGAACGCGACCTCGTCACCGAATCCGACGAGCACCTTCTGGAGGGTCGGCAGCTTCGTGGCGCCCGAGGACTGGACGAACACGGGTTGCACGTACAGCAGACCGCCGCCGACCGGAAGGGTCAGCAGGTTTCCGTTGATCACCTCGGACTGGCCCTGCTGCAGGATGTTCGAGAACGACGAGACCTCGGGGTCGGCGTCGAAGGTGTTCTGCACCTGGCCCGGGCCGGCGACCGGCGTCTCGGCGTTGATCTCGAGCATGCGCAGCTTGCCGTACGCCTCGCTGACCGTCCCCGCCTCGGCACCCGCGTCGGAGTCGACCGACAGATAGCCCATCAGCACGTTCCGCGTGTCCTGACCGCCGGGGATGAACGACGAGAACATCGAGTACGACGGAGCATCCTGCCCGGGCATCTTCATCGTCAGGTAGTACGGCGGCTGCAGCTGGGTGTCCTGCTGGGGGTCGTTCGGCGTCTTCCACGCGTTGTCGCGCGAGTAGAACGACTGCGCGGTGTCGACGTGGTAGGTGCCGAGCATGGCGCGCTGCACCTTGAACATGTCGGTCGGGTAGCGGACGTGGCTCATGAGATCGCCGCTCATCTCGCTGATCGGCTTGAGCGTGTTCGGGTAGATCTTCTGCCACGCCTGCAGCAGGGGCTCGTCCGCGTCCCAGGCGTAGAGGGTGACCTCGCCCGAGTACGCGTCCACCGTCGCCTTGACCGAGTTGCGGATGTAGTTGATGTTGTCGAGGGCGACGCGCGGCTGCGGGTTCGACGAGTCGGAGATGGCGTCGCTCAGGCTGACGATCGACGAGTACGGGTAGTTCGCGCTGAGCGTGTACCCATCGACGATCCAGACGATGCGGCCGTCGACGACCGAGGGGTATGGGTCGTTGTCGAGCTCGAGGTAGGGAGCCACCTTCTGCACGCGTGTGGCGGGATCGCGGTCGTAGAGGATCTGCGAGTTCTCGTTGATCGCGTCGGAGAACAGGATGTCGGTCGATTGGAACTTCAGCGAGTAGATCAGCCGGTGGAACACGTCGCCGATCGACGGCCCGCCGTCGCCGTCGAAGGTGGTCTTCGTCTGGCTCTCGCCCTCCTGGCCACGCGGGTAGTCGAGCTCGATGGGCGAGGATCCCTCGGGGGCGCCGACGATCGAGTAGGTGGGCGAGAACTCGCCGAAGTACACCCGCGGCTCATACTCCTGGTCGAGCGTGAGCTCGCCCGCGGCGGGGATGCCGCGCTCGACGAACACCGGGTTCCCGTCGGCGGTGCGCTCGTTGCCCTTGGCCGCGACCATGCCGTAGCCGTGCGTGTAGACGAGCGTCGTGTTGTACCACGATGCGGCATCGCCGAGCTGGTTGACGTTGAGCTCACGCACCGACACCACCGTGTCCTGCGACTGGCCGTCGATCTGGTAACGGTCGACGTCGAGGGGCTCGGCGAACTGGTAGTACGAGCGGTACTGCTCGATCTGACGCACGGTCGGACCGATGATGGCGGGGTCCATGATGCGGATGGACGCCGTCGTGTCGGCGTCGGCGCGCAGCTGGCCCGGCTCGACGTCGGTCACGGCCTGGAAGTCCGTCTTCTCGAGACCGTCGATGCCGTAGGCGAGCTTGGTTCCCTCGATGTTGCGCTCGTAGTACTGCGACTCGAGCGTCAGCTGGTTCGGGCGCACCTGCACGTTGTTGACGAACCACGGGTAGGCGACGCCCACGACGAGCGAGGTGACGACGAGGAGTCCCGTTCCGATGAGGGGGAAGCGCCAGCGCCCGATGATCGCGGTGACGAAGAACAGCACGGCGACGATCGCCGCGGCGATCGCCAGGATCGTCTGCCCCGGGATGACCGCGTTGACGTCGACGTACCCGGCGCCGGTGATGCGGTCGTTCGGCGTGACCAGCGTGCGGTAGCGGTCGATCCAGATGCTGACGCCCTGGACGAGCAGGTAGACGCCCGCGAGCACCGCCAGCTGGATGCGGGCCGACTTCGAGATGCGCAGCTCGCGCTGACCGACGCGCACCGAGCCGTAGAGGTACGACACGAGGGCGGTCACGAGCAGGCAGACGATGACGATGGCCGAGACGAAGCCGACGGCGGCCGAGATGAAGGGCAGGGTGAAGAGGTAGAACCCGGTGTCGAGGCCGAACTGCGGATCGGTCGTCCCGGTCGTCACGCCGTTGATCCACAGCGCGACGGTCTCCCACTGGGCGGATGCGGCGAAGCCGGCGAAGAACCCGAAGAACGTCGGGATGCCCCACATGCCGAGCCGGCGCAACGGCTCGACGACCTCCTGGTACCGGTCGAGCTGCGAGCTCAGCCGGGCGTACACGGGCCGCAGCCGGTAGGCGAGCTGGATCGACAGCCAGACGGGCACGGCCATCGCGACGAAGCCGACGACGAACATGATCGCGCGCGCCGACCACTGCGTCACCAGGACGCCGTCGAAGCCGAGTTGGCGGAACCACAGCCAATCCGCGTAGAGGCTCGCGAAGATGAAGAAGGCCACCACCACGGCCGCGATGACGGCGAGGGTGATGCCGACGGCGCGGCGGGATTTGCTGGGTGTGGCCGGGTTCGGCGCTGAGGTCGTGGTCACCCCTCCATCCTAGGCGTCGCCCGCTGGGGGGAAGCCGTGCTCACCCCGTGGTGCAGGTCGGCAGCGCGTCGAGGTCGCCGCCCGTGCTGACGGCGTCGACGACCGCGAGCGCGTCGTCGAGATCCGCGACCGAGAACACCCGCAGGCCGTCGGGGACGTGCCCCACGACCTCGTTGCAGTTGCGCTCGGGAGCGAGGAACCACTCCGCACCGGCATCCTTCGCGCCGTAGAGCTTCTGCCGGATCCCGCCGATCGGTCCGACGGTGCCGCCGGCATCGATCGTGCCGGTGCCTGCGAAGCGCTCGCCGCCGGTCAGCTCACCGGGCGTGAGCGTATCGATGATGCCGAGCGCGAACATCATCCCGGCGCTCGGTCCGCCGACATTGTCGAGCTGCAGGGTCACGTCGATCGGGAAGTCGAAGTCCTGCGCGATGGTGACGCCGATCACCCAGCGCGTCTCGCCGTCGACCGTCGCCTGCGTCGGTGTGACCTCGACGGTGCGAGTCTCGCCATCGCGCTCCACATCGAGAGCGACCGCGCTCCCGCCCGCGGCGTTGATCGCGTCCCGCAGCGCGGTCGTCGTCGCCACCGCGGTGCCGTCCACCGACCGGATGACGTCGTCGGGCTCGAGGAGGCCTTCCGCCGGCGACGAGTCCGCCAGCGTGAAGACACGCACGAGCGAGGTGACGTCGTACCCGAGCTCGGTCAGTGCCGCCGCCGTCGCCTCTTTCTGCGAGTCGACCATGAGGGCCGCGTTCTCGTCGTTGCGCTGCTCGGTCGTGACCCCCTCGGGGAAGATGTCGTCGATCGGCACGACGGCGCGCGCGGGGTCGAACCAGGCGCCGGCGAGCTCGAGCCACGACGGCGTCCGCTCGCGGTTGCCGAGCACCTCGACCGTCAGCAGGTCCAGCGTCCCGGACGTCGGGAAGGTCTCGGCCCCGGAGACGCTGATGAGGGGGCGTTCCTCGCCGTCGCCCGACGCAACGGAGCCGAGGGTGTCGTAGACGGGACCGGGGCGTTGGATGACGAACGACGTGGGCACGATCGTCAGCACGAGCAGGGCGACCAGCGAGAACGACACCGCCCACAGACCCGCGATAAACGCGCGGCTGGGCCGGCGGCGCCGGGGCGCGGGGACGGGGGCGTTCTCGTCGAAAAGTGACACGTGCTGCTTTCTGGTCCCGGTCGTTCGCGACCGGCGAAAGCGAACGAGGGCCGTTCGAGCCGTGCGACGAGGTCGTGCGGCTAGCGTAGAACGCGAGCTGACCGCCCTGCTGAAAGGCGCCTGACATGGCTGATGACGACCGCTCTCCCGAAGAAGAGTTCCAGGAGCTGCTGCGCAGCCTGCTGGGCCAGGGCGGCACGCTCGGGCCCGAGCAGCTCGAGCGCCTGTCCGCGATGGGCGTCGACCCCGCGATGCTCCAGCAGATGATGCAGCACCTCCAGGGTGCCTTCGCCGCGGGCGGCGACGGCGCGATCGACTGGAGCGCGACGCGGACCCAGGCCCTGCACCTCGCGAACAAGGACGGGCACGGGATCAGCGCCGGTGATCGCCAGGACTTCTCCGACGCCTTCGCGCTCGCCACGCTGTGGCTGAGCGAGGCCACGACGATCTCGGATCTGGCCGCCCCGCCGCGTGCCCTGACCCGCGGGGCCTGGGTCGAAGCGACCCTGCCCGTCTGGCAGGAGCTCGCCGAGCCGGTCGCGACGTCGGTGGCCGATGCGCTCACGGCGGCCCTCGAGTCCCAGGCGCCTGAGGACATGCAGAGCATGATCGCCGGCGCCGGTCGGCTGATGCGTACGGTCGGCGGTTCGCTGTTCGCCGCGCAGCTCGGCGCCGTCATGGGCAAGCTCTCCCTCGAGGTCGTCTCGGGCGGCGACGTCGGCATCCCGGTCATGCCCGACGGCGAGGCCGCGATCCTCCCCCAGAACTTCGCCGATTTCGGCCGCGACCTCGGGATCGACGACGAGCAGCTCGCCCTCGCGCTCGCGACGCGTGAGCTCGCTCACGCCCGGCTGTTCCGGCACGCCCGGTGGCTTCGCCTGCACGTGATCTCGCAGGTCACCGACTTCGCGCGGGGCATCCACGTCGACACCGACGCCCTCGAGGAGCTCGCCTCGCGCTTCGATCCCTCGCAGCCCGACGAGCTGCGGCAGGCCCTCGAGAGCGGGGTGCTCCTCCCCCAGCGCTCCGAGGCCCAGTCCGCGGCGCTGACGCGTCTCGAGCACCTCCTGGCGACGATCGAGGGATGGGTCGACGTCGTCTCGGCCGACGCCACGACCCGTCTGCCGGCTGCCGACCGCATCGCCGAGGCCGTCCGCCGCCGGCGTGCCGTGGGCGGCCCGGCCGAGCAGGCCATGGCCTCGTTGGTCGGGCTCGAGCTGCGTCCCCGGCGGCTGCGCGAGGCGGCCGCCATGTGGCGTGCGATCACGGACGCCGTCGGCCGCGAGGCCCGAGACGGCCTGTGGGACTACCCCGACCTCATGCCCTCGCCCGCCGATGTCGACGACCCGTCGTCGCTCATCGCGCGCCTGCAGGCCCGCGCCCGCGGGGAAGCGCCGGAGCGCGACGAGATGGACGACGCGCTCGACGCGCTGCTCGCTTCGGCGGCGGTCGACGAGGCCGGCGATGCCGGCGACGAACCACGCGGCGACGGCTCGGACCGCCCCGACGAGGGTCCCGCCGGGCCTGCGCCCGTCTGACCCACCGCTTCGTCCGCTCGCGTCGCGCACGGCATCTCCCCAGCCTGCGGTCGGATGATCGCCGACCGCAGCCCTGTGGACAGCGCGCCGACGCCGTCGGCGGCGGCCGCAGAATCGGGGCATGCTCCGCCTCGCCGCATCCGCTCTGCCCCTCTGGCGCTCACCCTCGGCGCTGCAGTTCGGCGAGGAGCCGGCGATCGTGCTCGAACCCGTCGAGCCGTGGCACGAGCGGGTCGTCGAGGCACTGGCCACCGGGATCCCCGACGGGGTGTTCGACACGATCGCCCGGAATGCGGGCGCGCCCTCCGATGCGGCCGGCGTGCTGCTCGAAGCATTGCGTCCGATCCTCGCGCCGAGCCACGACGAGGCTCGGCCGCTGCTCCTGGCCTTCGGAGACGAGATCTGCGCCGCCGACCGGGCGAGAGTGCGCTCCGCGTTCACGGTCGCGGGGGCCTGCCTCGCTCCGGACGGCGATGCGCCCGCGGAGAGGGTCGTGGTCCTCGTCGGATCGCGGCTCGTCGAGCCGCGCCGAGCGGCGACGCTCGTCGCGGACGACGTTCCGCACCTGCGCCTCGAGCTCGGCGGCGACCGCGTGTCGGTGGGGCCTCTCGTCGTCCCCGGACTCACCGGCTGCCTCGCCTGCCTGCACGAGTATCGCCGCGAGCGCGACCCGGCGTGGCCGACCCTCGCGGCTCAACTCGTCGCCCGAGCCGCACCCCCGACCGAACCCCGCCTCGTCACCGAGGCGTGCGCGACGGCGATGCGGCTCGTCAGCGCCCCGCTGGCCGAGCGGACGAGGTCGGTGACCCTGCCCGCTCGGGACGGCGAGCCGACGTGGTACGAGCACGAACCGCATCCAGGGTGCTGGTGCCGATCTCCCGGACGAAGCGCGAGACCTGCCGCTCATACCGCCCCGCCCCTCGCGCCCACGAGATGTTCAGCGATCGCGCGGCCCGCGTGACGCCGACGTAGGCGAGGCGCCGCTCCTCGTCGATCTGCTCGAATGTCGTGGCATACGCGATCGGCAGCAGCCCTTCGGCGAGGCCGACGAGATGCACGTGCGGCCACTCGAGACCCTTCGCCGCGTGCAGCGTGGAGAGCGTCACCGTGCGAGTGGCGACCTCGTGCTGATCCTTCGCTCGCATCTGCAGGTCGTCGGTGAACGCCCGCATCGTGGTGCCCGTCGGGGCCTCCTCGGCCAGTCGCAGCAACGCCGCGCGCGCCTCCCAGGCGTCCCGCAGGGGTCCGCCGGCCGCGGGGGGCTCGTCGGTCAGACCCAGCGAGCTCAGGATGGAGCGGACATCGGCGATGAGGTCTCCCGAACTCGGCGCGACGGAGGCGCCCCGCAGCGCCATGACCGCCTGCCGCACCTCGGGGATGTCGAAGAACCGCGCACCGCCGAGCACGGCCGCGGCGATGCCACGCCGGGCCAGCGCTGCCAGCAGCGACGCGGACTGGGAGTTGGCGCGGTAGAGCACCGCGACGTCGCGCGGATCGGCGCCCTGCGCGAGCTGGTCGGCCACCGCCGCGGCCACACCGTCGGCCTCGGCCGCGTCGTCGGCGAACTCGCGCACGGTGGGTCGGTCGACATCGGGCGTGGCGCGCTGCGCGACGAGTTCGAGCGCGCCCGGTCTCCCCCGCATGAGCGCGTTGGCGACCGCGACGACGTTCGCCTCGGAACGGTAGTTGCGCTCGAGGCGAAGGATACGTGCATCGGGGTGCCGCACGCCGAAGTCGAGGAGGTACGCGGGGTCTGCTCCCGCGAACGAGTAGATCGTCTGGCTCGCGTCACCGACGACGCAGAGATCGCGTCGATCTCCGAGCCACAGCTCGAGGAGCCGGTGCTGGATCGGCGAGACGTCCTGGAACTCGTCGACCGTGAAGTGCCGGTACTGCTCGCGCACCTCGGCCGCCACGCGCGGCTCGGCCTCGAGCATCCCCGCGCACGCGAGCAGGACGTCCTCGAAGTCGAGCTGACGTCGCTCGTCCTTCAGCTTCTCGTATGCACGCTGCAGCGCGACGACGGCGTCGAGCGAAAGCGATCCCACCGGCTCGGGCCGGTCCAGCGCGTACCGCTCGATGGAACGCAGGGTGATCTTGCGCCACTCGATGCGCGTGGCGACGTCGCGGAGCACGGCCGGATCGGGGTCGAGGCCGATCGAATCGGCCGCCTGCACCAGCAGCCGGACCTTGCTGCCGAGGATCGTGGGCGCGGCGTCGCCCGCGAGCTGCGGCCAGAAGTAGTTGAGCTGCGCGAGCGCCGCAGCGTGGAAGGTCCGAGCTGCGACTCCGCCCACTCCGAGCGCGCGGAGGCGTCCGCGCATCTCGCCCGCGGCCTTCGCGGTGAAGGTGACCGCCATGACGCGGCCCGGTGAGTACGCGCCGGTGTCGACGCCGTGTGCGATGCGGTGCGTGATGACCCGGGTCTTGCCCGACCCGGCACCCGCGAGCACGCAGACGGGACCGCGCAGCGCGGAGGCCGCCTCGCGCTGCTGGTCGTCGAGGCCGGCCAGCGGGTCGGTCACGCCGTCGCCCCGCACCAGTCTGCGATGAGGCGTCGCGCGATCGAGGCGCTGCCGGGGAGCGCGACAGGACCCTCTCCCGCAAGGGCGCTGCGGATCTCGTCGCGGTCGAACCACCGGACCGCGACGATCTCCTCGCCGTCCGGCCGCGCCTGCGGCTGATCGGCGGCGACGGCATGGAAGCCGAGCATGAGCGATCGGGGATAGGGCCACGCCTGCGAGCCGCGGTACTCGAGATCGTCGACCACGACTCCCGCCTCCTCCTCGACCTCGCGACGGATGGCGGTCTCGAGGGACTCGCCGGCCTCGACGAAACCGGCGAACGTCGAGAAACGGCCGTCAGCCGCCCATGACGCGTTCTGACCGAGCAGCAGCCGCTCGTCGCGCGTGTCGCGCACCGCCACGATGACCGCGGGGTCGGTCCGAGGGAACTGCTCGCGCCCGCATCCCGTGCACTGCCGCGACCATCCGGCTGAGCGCAGCCGCGCCGGTGATCCGCACCGGGGACAGAACCCGAAGTCCGCGAACCAGCGGCCGAGGGCGACGGCGGTGACGAAGGCGCCGGCATCCTCGTCGACCAGATCGCCGCCCGACGTCCGCAACGACGACCATGTCGCCTCGTCGTCTCGGTCGGTTCCGGCGTCGGCCGTCGCAGCCGGGCTCGCCGCGACGAGTCTCGCGGACCCGTCGGAGGCGCGTCCGAGGAACGCCCACTCCGCCGACGGCGCCTGCTCGACGACGTCCGCGGCCGCGGCCCAGACGAGGCGGTCGCCGCGGACGCGGGCGCGGTCGCCGCGCACCTGCAGGACGCGCGTGGTCGACTCGGCGCGGAGCCGCTCGATGAGGGTGTCGTCGGCACGTTCGGCCGGTGACGGCTCGAAGACGGACCGGGCCAGCGCCGGCGGCTGCATTCGCATCTCGGGGACCCCTCTCGCGGGCGTGGCGCGTCGGCCTGCGCGGCCGCCCGACCTACCCTGATGGCATGGCTCGCTCTCCCTTCACTCTAGCCGCGTCCGTCAGTTCGGCTCTCCCCGGTGCCGCCGTCGTGGGCGCAGCCGAGCTGACCGAGCGGACCGACGGCCGTTACGACAGCGCGCTGGTCACTCTCGAGGACGGTCGCCGCGTCGTCGTGCGCGTTCCGGTCGACACCGACGCCGATCTCGAGCTCGTCGCCGACACGCGCGCGCTGCGCGCGCTCACGCCGGGCGTCCGTCGCCTCCTGCCGTTCGACGCGCCCACCGTGCTGGGCACCGCACGGATGGACGGCTTCACCGCCGTGGTCCAGGAGTACGTCGCCGGATACCGGGTCGAGGCGGGCCACATCCCCGCCGGTCGGGGGGCCGCATGGTCGCTCGGATCGGCGATCGCCAAGGTCCACGCGCTCCCGCACGCCGTCGCGCGCGACGCGGGGCTGCGCACGCGCACGAGCGCCGAGGTGCGCCACGACGCGGAGCGTCTGCTGGATCGCGCCGAGGCGACCGGGGCGCTGCCCTTCGGTCTCCTCCGTCGCTGGAGCACGGCGCTCGGCGCGGACAGGCTCTGGCGCTTCGAGGCGACGGTCACGCTCGGCGGTGTGGATCCCGGACGCTTCGTGCTGAGCGACACGGCGGCCGGGCCGACCGTCACCGGCCTGCTCGCCTGGCACGGCCTGGGTGTCGGCGACCCGGCGGAGGACCTCCGCTGGCTCGCGTCGGCGCCCGACGCCCGTGACGATGTGCTCGAAGCGTACGCGAAGACGGCGCACCACACACCGGATGCCGCGCTCGCGGCCCGTTCGCGCCTCTACGCGGAGCTCGAGTTCGCCCGCTGGCTCGCCCACGGCCACGAGACCGGCGCTGCCCGCGTCGTCGAGGATGCCGTGGCGCTGCTGACCGCTCTCGACGACGGCGTGCGCGACGAACCGCTGCTCCCCGACGATTACACGACCGTCGACGACGCGCTCGAGCTGCTGGGTCGCACGCCCGCCGCGGTCGCCGCGGGCGATACCTCGATGCAGACCGATACCTACGATCCCGCCCTGCTGGCCGCATACCTGGCTGACCGCGACACCGCCGAGCAGGCCGACATCGAGACCGTTCCGATCGACCTGTCGGACTGGACCCCCGACGGAGCGTCGAGCGACCGACGGTCGGACACCGGCTCGATGCCCATGCTCCGCAACGAGGCCGCGTCCGGGGATCAGCGCGACGCCGGGGACGACGGAGCGGGCGACGAGGAGCACGCCGAAGCTGCGCGCAACGCCCTGCGGCGGTGGTCGGGCGCCGAGTGACCCGCGTCCTCAACCGCGGATGACGAGGTCGTCGGCCACGTAGAAGAGGGCGACGTCGATCTCCGACTCGTCTATGCCGTGCCGCACGGAGTATGCCCGGCGATACAGTTCCAACTGGAGCATGCGTTCAGCGCGCTCGGGTGCCGTACGCGGCGGCCGGCCGGTCTTCCAATCGACGATCTCGATGCGTCCGCCGCGGTCGGCGCGACGGTACACCGCGTCGAGCTTGCAGATGATGACGTGCGGGCGGCCGTCGTCCAGCATCCGGTCGTCGGTGAAATCGATCTCGGTCTCGACCTCGATCGGCTGCAGCGTCGCCCACTCCGATCGGAGGAAGACCTCCTGGAGACGGGCGAGGTCGTCACCGTCCACCACCCGGCCGCCCGGGGCGGAGGCGTCGGCGGAGTCGTCATCGACCTCCCAGAGGGCCGCATCGGGCTGCGCGCCCCGCGCGGCCACGCCGGAACGCTGCTCGACCCACGCGTGGAACCGCGTACCCAGTCGCGTCTCCCGGTAGGGGCGCTCGGGCAGCGGGCGCAGGGTGGCCTCCACCGCGGCGTCGTAGTCGGCCGCGAAGTCTTTGAAGCGCGACGCCGGGATGCGCGTCGGCGCGACGCGTCGCGATCCCGCGGCGCGCTCGTCGCGCTCGGCGAGCAGCAGGGCGAGGTCGCGCTCGGGCTCGACGTCGCGCCCTGCCGCCGCGACGGCGCGGACGGCTCGGGCAGCGGACTCGACGCGCGTGCGGCGTTCACCGAGCGGGTCGAGCGGCCACTCGAGCACCTGCCGCCGGTCGAGGTACGGGTTCTCCCCCGGCTCTGCGTCGACCAGCTCGCAGGCGAGCCCGTCGGCGATCTCGCGCAGGAACGGACTCGGCCCCCGTGGGTTTCGCGTGCCCGACCAGAACGATCCGCTGAGGAGGAGGGCATCCCGCGCCCGGGTTACCGCGACATAGGCGAGGCGCCGCTCCTCCTCACGCTGCCGGTCGGCGTTCTCGTCCGCGAACCGGGCGAGCGCGGCCTTGAGATCCTGCTGGGTGGGAGCCGCGTGTGCCTCCCACGTCAGTCGCGGCAGCCACCGCGCGTCGCCGCGGAAGCCGTAGGGCAGCACCCCGAACCCCAGCCAGCCCTGCTTGTCGCGGGCGCGAGCCGGCAGCTCGTCGGCCACCACTCGCCCGACGGCGACCGCGTCCCACTCCAGCCCCTTCGAGCCGTGGATCGTCAGGATCTGGACGACGTCCTCCTCCGGGGGCTCGGTGCGGGGTGCGAACTCGTCCTGCCGCTCCGCATGGTCGAGCCACGCGAGCAGGCTCGGCAACGAGCCCGCCTCGTCGGTCGCGAGGAAGCCCTGGAGTTCGTCGACGAACGCGCGCAGCTGATCGGACGCGACGCGCGCCGATCCCCTGCTCTCATTCGCCGCCAGCTCGATGTCGAGTCGGAGCTCGGCCTCGATCAGTCGCACCAGTTCGGGGATCGGCATCGACGACGCCCGGCGCAGAGCGGCGAAGGTCGCCGCCGCCTCACGAAGGCGCACGCGGCCGTCGTCGGTGAACGCGGTGAGCCAGCCGTGGTCCGGTCCCACCCGCACGAAGAAGTCGAGCGCGTCCACGATAGAGGCGTCGTCGTCGGTGCCTGCCCCGGTCGGAAGCGGCTGAAGTGCCGCGTCGGAGCGCGCCAGCCTCCGTCCGAGGTCGGCCAGGGAACGGAGGTCGCGCAAGCCGATCGACCATCGCGGTCCGCCCAGCAGGCGCAGTAGCGCCGAACCCGCCGTGGGGTCACTGATGACACGCAACGCCGAGACGACGTCGACGACCTCGGGGGTGCTGAGAAGCCCGCCCAGACCGAGGATGCGATGCGGGATGCCGCGGCGCGCCAACGCGTCGGCGTACCGGACCATGTGCTTCTTACTGCGCAGCAGGATGGCCGCGCTGGTCGGCGCTCCGCGCTGGGCGCGCTCACCGCGCACGCGCTCGAACCAGGCTGCGACCCGATCGGTCTCGGTGTCGAGGTCGGGCTCGAAGAGCAGCTCGACATCGCCCGCCGGGGCCGACGGGCGCGGCCGGAGTCGGTCGACGGGCACCGGAGACCTCTCCGCGAGCGGGGCGAGCACGGCGTTGGCGGCGTCGAGGATCCGCTCGCTGTTGCGCCAGCTCGTCGCCAGTGAGAAGCGACCGGCCGTCTCGGCCGGCGAGAACGCGGCGGCGAAGTCGCCCAGATTGCCGGCGCTGGCTCCGCGCCACCCGTAGATCGACTGATGCGGGTCGCCGACGGCCATGACCGACGCCCCCGCGAACACGGCGCTCAGCAGTTCGGTCTGTACGACGGAGGTGTCCTGGTATTCGTCGAGGAGGACGACGGGATACCGTTCGCGCAGATCCGCGGCGACGCCCGGGTGGGCTCGGACGACCGCCAGTGCGCCCGCCACCTGGTCCGAGAAGTCGATGACGCCCGATCGCAGTTTGCGCCGCTGATACTCCAGCGCGAGATCCGCGAGGAGCGGCAGGCCCGACACCTGGTCGGCCGCGCGTGCGACATCCGCGTACACGGTCGTACCGCTGCGCGTCGAAGGACGCTCGAGCACGTCCTGGAACGCGTCGCCGAAACGGGCGAGCTCTGCGAAGTCGACGAGATTGTCGACGCCGTCGCGCGCGATCCGGAGCGCTCCGTCGATGATGCTGCGCAGGGCGTTCTCGCGGGTCTCGAGCCGTTCGTCGTCGGAGTCGAGGACGACGCGGCGCATCAGGAGCCACGCCGCGGACTCGCTGAGGACGGCGGCCTCCGGGTCGCGGCCGATCCGGACGGCGTTCTCGCGGACGATTCCGTCGGCGAAGCTGTTGTAGGTCGACACGGTCGGTCGCTCGAGAAGCGAGTCGACGACTGCACCGAGAGTCTGCGCACCGGTGTCGTCGGCGAGCCGCCGCTGCGCCGCGTGCCGACCCGCGCCGCGCGGGTCGCCGGCGCGCTCGAGCTCGCCGAAGACGTCGAGTGCGCCCCG
This sequence comes from Microbacterium sp. cf332, assembly GCF_900102175.1. GTDB lineage: Bacteria > Actinomycetota > Actinomycetes > Actinomycetales > Microbacteriaceae > Microbacterium. The sequence goes on along the minus strand of NZ_FNKN01000001.1, from coordinate 200,393 downwards.
CCGATGCAGGTCGTCGAGGTACGGCACGAGACCGGCGTCCTCGAACTCCGCGAGACGGTCGAGCCGTCGGCGGATGCGCTCGCCGAGCTCGCCCGCCGCCTTCCGGGTGAACGTGAGGCCGAGCACGCCCGACCGCGGGACGAGGCGGTTCGCGACGAGCCAGACGACCCGGCCGGCCATCGTCTCGGTCTTGCCGCTGCCGGCCCCCGCCACCACGAGCGCGGGCGCGAGCGGCGCGGCAATGACGGCGCTCTGCTCCGGTGTCGGCGGGAACTGTCCGAGAGCTGCTGCCAGTGCTCCGGGTGAGACGATCACGTGGCGCTCACCGCCGCGATGGTGTGGATACGGCAGAGGCCGAACGAGTGGTCGTCGCGACAGTGCTCTTCGAAGGGGGCCTCGAACCGCACGCCGCTCATGACCCGCGCGGCACCGTCGAGCCTGTCGAGGAACGCTGCGCGCTCATCGGCCCCGAATGGCGGTTGGCGCGGCGTCGCGTAGTCCTTCGAGGCGGCGCTCGGCCGGAGCACCAGCAGCATCGCACCGCCCGAGGGCAGCCCGGCCGCCGCCGGTATCGCACCGCGCTCGTGCGCGAGCTGATACGCCGCGAGCTGAGCGTGATGCGTGACGGCGCGGTCGGTCTGCGGCTCGCGCTTGCCGGTCTTGAGGTCGACGATGACGACGCTGCCGTCACCGCGCTGCTCGACGCGGTCGACGGCACCGCTGAGCACGATGCGCCCGTCACCGTCGTCGTGGGCGAGCTCGACCTCGAACCTCGGCTCGGCGCTCAACAGGCGACCGCCGTCGCGCTCGAAGTCGCGCAGGTAGCGGGCCAGTCGGCGCACGAGGTCACGTGCGCGCGTGCGCTCCGCCCGTTCCCGCCATGCCGACTCGAACTCCAGCTCGCTCCATCGGGAGGACACCGCCTGCCAGAGGGACTCCTCGTCGGGCGAGGCCACCTCGAGCGCGCTGTGGACGATCGTGCCGATTCCTGCGGTCGCACGGGCGGCATCGCCCCCGAGGTCGGCGATGACCCAGTTCAGCTGACACTCCTCGAGTGTCTCGAGGCGTGAGGGCGACACCCGGATGGTCTCGCCTTCACGGTCGCGCAAGGGCGCCGTGGTCGTGGGCGGACGCACCCCGTACCACTCGTCCGGGGAGGCGCCCGAGACGCCGGCCGCGGCCAGCAGCGCGAGCTGACCGGCCGCCCGCTCGCGCTCCGGATGGGGGGAATGCGATTCGGTGAGCATACGGCGGTGGCGGGCTACCAGGCCGCGGAGCGTCAACGGATGGGCTGCCTCGGGCGGGGCGCCCTCGGCGTCGGGCAGCAGCTCGAAGAACGGGCTCGGGCCGGTGTCGTCGTCGTCCACCGCGGTGACGACGACGAGATCCTGTGCGCGAGAGAGCGCCCGGGCGAACAGCCGGAGCTCGTCGTGCAGCACGCCGCGGCGGCGGTCGAGCGCATCGGCAACCGCAGGATCGTCGAACGGGAGCCGCCAGGTGTCGAGCAGGCTGCCCCGGACGCGGAGGTTCGGCCAGATGCCCTCCTGCACTCCCGCGACGACCACCGTGTCGAATTCGGTACCGAGCGCGGCGGCGGGCGTCAGGACGCGGACCGCGCCGCTGACGGGCGGCGGGACGAAGCGGTCGTCACCCACGTCTGCATCCAGGATGCCGCGGAGGAAGACGATCGGCGTCGTCCCGTCCTCGCGCTCACCGTGTCGCTTGGCCGCCTGGAAGAGCGCGACCACGGCGTCGAGGTCGCGATCGGCCTGCGCGGCGAGCGGTCCGTGTCCCCGCGACGCCTCGCGCATTCCGCGCTCGCGTCCCGAACCCTCCCAGGCCGCCCACAGCAACTCGTGAGCCGTCGCCTCGTCGGCGATGAGCTCGTGCACGCGGCGGAGCGTCTCGGCTACGCGGGCCGCACGGCGCGCCTCGCGCAGATCGAGCAGCGCCAGCTCCGCAGGGTGCAGCATGGCGGACCGCACCAGCTCCCATGCCGACACCGGGTCGCCGTCCGTCGACGGGAACGAGTGACGCAGGGCTGCGCGCAGTCGGCGCTGGTCGACGGCGTCGAGCCCCGCACCCGTCAACGCCGCGACCACCTCATCGCGGGTCCAGGTATCGCCCGGACGTGCCGCGAGGTCGACGAGCCGCAGCAGATCGCGTACCACCGGCGAGTCGCCCAGGGCAGTGCCGGTGCCGGACGACGCGGTCGGCACGTCACGCGCGGCCAACTCGGCTTCCAGCGCCGTCACCTGCCGACTGTCGTGCGCGATGACCGCGCATTCCTCCCAGGGCACGCCGTGGTGCACGTGTCGCTCCCGCAGCAGGCGCGCGACCGCGTCGAACTCCTCCGACCGGGAGCGCAGCGTCAGCGCGCGCACGCCGACCGCCGGCGCATCCGGGTCGACCGCTCGACGGTGCGCGACGAGACCCACGGCGCCGATGCGCGCCGTGACCGTCGAGACCAGTGGGGCGTGACGTCCCTCGGCGCGATGGACGGTGTCGAGCACCAGGACGTCGCCGGCGCCGGCGAGCCGGGCGAAGTTCTCCGGCGTCGCACCGCGGAACGCGCCGGACCCCACGTCGGGATCGCCGAACGCGAGAACGGCGACGCCGCGCGAGCGGCATGCCTCGAGCAGGTCGACGCCTCCGCTCGTCAGCTCCTGAGCGTCGTCGACCAGCACGTGCCGGAGACCCGGCAGCCCGTGTCGGGCCACGATCTCACCTGCCTCGCGGATCAGCCCCGCGGCGTCGCGGTGCGGTCCGCGCATGGCGTCGCGCACCCCGAAGTACTCCGACATGAAGGAAGCCGCCGCCAGCCAAGCGGGCCGCCGCTCCCGCTGCGCGCGGTCGGCCAGCGCGCGGTGATCGATGCCCGCGGCGGTGCATTCGGCGATGAAGGCGCGCAGCTCCGCGCGGAACGCACGCGACCCCCGGACGTGCGCGGGCAGGTCTGCGGGCCAGCGCGCCACGCCGGCGGCCTCGTCCTCGGCGTCGCCGTCGAGGAGGTCTCGGACGATCGCGTCCTCGTCGGCGCCGGTCAGCAGCCGCGGGGGCTCGGCGCCGCGGCGTACCGCCGCGGCGCGGACGATCTGGAACGCGAACGCCGTCGCCGAGCGCGCCAGCGGCCCCGCGGTCGCGACACCGACGGCCACACCGAGATCGTCGCGGAGCCGCGTGGCCGCCTGACGCGTCGCGGTGAGCACGACGACACCGTCGGGGTCGGCGCCGTCCGCCACCAGCCGGCGCACGCGTTCGACGATGGTTCGCGACTTGCCTGTGCCGGGAGCACCGACCACGACCGCGTTCGCCGTTGCGGGCAGCGCGAGCACCCGCGCCTGCGCGACATCGGGCTCGGCGCCGGCGGAGAGGGGACCCATGTCTCCACGCTAACCGGCCGCACCGACACGCGTTCGCCCACGGCGTGACACCGCCGGCATCCCCGTGCGACACGTGTCGTAGAGTCGAAGAGCGCCCGAGGCACGGGTGCGAAGAGGAGGAATCCGTGGAGATCCGTATCGGCATCGCGAACACCGGCCGCGAGCTCAGCCTCGAATCCAACGACTCGGCGGACACCGTCCGCGCGACCGTCTCCGAGGCCCTCGCCTCCGGCGCCCCGTTCGTCGAACTCACCGACGCGAAGGGCAGCTCGTACATCGTGCCGACCGCGGGCATCGCGTTCGTCGAGGTCGGCACCGACCAGACCCGCCGCGTGGGCTTCGTCGCCTGACCGTGCAGGTCGTCCTCGCCCTCATCATCGGTGCGGCGATCGGCCTGGCGGCCGAGTTCGTGATGCCGGGGCGCGATGCGCGCGGCTCCGCGCTCGCGCCGCTCCTGGGCGCGGCCGCCGGCGGCCTCTCCTGGACCGCGCTCACCTGGGCGGGACTCGCTTTCGACCACCCCGCCATCTGGGCCGTGTCGCTGCTGGCACCGGTCGTCGTCGTTCCCGCCGTGCTGTTCGCGCTCACGCGATCACGGGCACGCACCGACGCGGCCGAACGGCGCCGGTTGCGCATCGGCTGATCGAGTCCGGGTCTCCCCTGGGCGCTCGTCAGGCCTCGAGCCCCATCGCAGCCATGCGTCTCGAATGCGCCGCGATCACCTCCGAGTAGGTGGGTTCGACGCGTTTCTCGTCCGCGGGCTGCAACGACGTCGACCGCAGTGCGGCGCGCGCGATCAGCAGCGTGTCGCCGACCAGTCGTCGGCCCCACAACGAGAGCAGGCCCCGCCACTGCTGGTCGGCGACGATGGCATCGGTGATGATGCGCACCAGCGCGCTCCGGTCGTCGTGCGCCCGCAGGATGACGGCGACCTGGCGGCCCGTGTCGCCGTAGCTCGCCGACAGGGCGATGTAGAAGTCGTCCAGCATGCCGGCGGTCAGGTGGACGGAGAGCATGGTCTCGAGCGGCCGCGCTCCGTGCGTCGCACGCCGGAAAGCGTCGAGCGGCTCACGGAACGGCAGCATGAGCTCGAGCGGGTCGGCGCCGCGGTCGCGGATGACGCCGACCAGCTCGCGATGCTTCAGCAGCGCCGTGCCCGCGGCGAGCGAGAGCGACTCCTTCTGCGACAGCTCGGGAGTCGAGGCGATCAGGTCGCTCAAGGTCTCGAAATACCCGAGCTGGAGGTACGCCGCCTGGCCCAGGAAGGTGTCGACGTCGGGAGCGAGCTCCTCGAAGTCGACGCGACGGACGTCGCCGTAGTCGCCCCGCGAACGCAGCCGGAGGGTGCGGCCGACGGGACGCTTGCGCTTGAAGAACCAGCTCACCACGGCTCCAGCCTAGGGTCGCGGTAGGCTGGATGCGCCCCGGCATCGGACCGGGGCCCCGCGCCTGTGGCTGAGTGAAGGGCGTGGACTCCCATCCCGGCGGCTTCTCACCGCCAGACAGGCACGTCACCTATGACCACATTCGCTGATCTCGGCGTCGACCAGGACATCGTCGACGCCCTCGCCGAGAAGGGGATCGTCGACGCGTTCCCCATCCAGGAGCAGACGATCCCGCTCGGCCTGCCCGGGCAGGACATCATCGGCCAGGCCAAGACGGGCACCGGCAAGACCTTCGGGTTCGGCATCCCCGTCGTCCAGCGGCTCGGGCTCGACCCCGCACCGGGTGTGAAGGCCCTCATCGTCGTCCCGACCCGTGAGCTCGCGGTACAGGTCTACGAGGACATGGACATGCTGACCCGCAACCGTTCGACGAGCGTCGTGGCGATCTACGGCGGCAAGGCCTACGAAGGACAGATCGACCAGCTCAAGGCGGGCGCCCAGATCGTCGTCGGCACCCCGGGTCGTCTCATCGACCTCGCGGGCCAGCGACTCCTCGACCTGTCGAACGCGACCGAGGTCGTGCTCGACGAGGCCGACAAGATGCTCGACCTCGGCTTCCTCGCCGACATCGAGAAGATCTTCTCGAAGGTGCCCGCGGTCCGTCACACGCAGCTGTTCTCGGCGACCATGCCCGGCCCGATCGTCGCCCTCGCGCGTCGCTTCATGTCGAACCCCATCCACATGCGCGCCAACGACCCCGACGAGGGACTCACGCAGGCGAACATCAAGCACCTCGTCTACCGCGCGCACTCGCTCGACAAGGACGAGGTCATCGCCCGCATCCTGCAGGCGGAGGGGCGCGAGAAGGCCGTCATCTTCACGCGGACGAAGCGGGCCGCCCAGAAGCTCGTCGACGAGCTGGGCGACCGCGGCTTCAACGCCGCCGCCGTGCACGGAGACATGAGCCAGGAGGCGCGCGAGCGCTCGATGGCCGCGTTCAAGGCGGGCAAGAAGGACGTGCTGATCGCCACCGACGTTGCCGCCCGCGGTATCGACGTCAACGACGTCACGCACGTCATCAACCACACCATCCCCGACGACGAGAAGACCTACCTGCACCGCGCGGGTCGGACCGGACGAGCCGGCAACACCGGTGTCGCCGTGACCTTCGTCGACTGGGAGGACCTGCACAAGTGGGCGCTCATCAATCGGGCGCTCGAGTTCGGGCAGCCCGAGCCGGTCGAGACCTACTCGTCGAGCCCGCACCTCTTCGAAGACCTCGACATCCCCGCGGGAACCAAGGGACGGCTGCGCAAGCTGCCCACCACGCAGACAGTCAAGACGGTCGCGCCCGAGTCGGGTGAGGCCGGAGCCAAGCGCCCCCGTCGCCGCCGTTCGCGCGGTGCAGGCGATGACTCCACCGCGCCCGTCGACACCGCCACCACGAGAACCGCCGCCGACACGACGCAAGCGGACGCCGGTACCGGCACGCACGACGGAGGCGGCGCCGAGCACCGGGACGGCAAGACCTCGCCGCGTCGGCGTCGTCGGCGCCGCGGCGGATCGGGAGCCGGTGCGGCCGGGGGCGCAGCTCCCGCCGCAGGCTGAGAACGATCACGGCGCCCGTCTACGCGTAGACGGGCGCCGTTCCGTTCGCGCGGGCGATGATGCGGGCGACCATGCCGTCCGACGTGGTGTTCTCACCCGGCACGTTCGGCTTGCCGAGTCCGTGATAGTCGCTCGAGCCGGTGACGATGAGATCGAGCTCGGTCGCGAGCGCACGCAGGGCACGCTTGCCGTCCAGCGTGTTCTCGCGATGCTCGATCTCGAATCCCGCGAGGCCGCGGCCGACGAGCTCGCGGAGCACCGCGGGCGGCATCATGCGCTCGCGGCCGCTGGGTGACGGGTGTGCGAGGATCGGGACTCCCCCGGCCGCGACGACGAGTTCGACCGCCGTGCCCGGATCGGGCGCGTAATGCGGTGTGAAGTGCCCCTGGCTCGGGTGCAGGATGCCGGCGAAGGCGGCGGCCCGATCGACCGCGAGGCCCCGCGCGACGAGGGCGTCGGCGATGTGCGGTCTTCCCACGGTGGCACCCGCGCCCGTCTGCGCCACGACGTCGTCCCACGTGAGATCGTGCGAGCGGGCGATGCTGCGGACGATGCGCTCGGCGCGCCCCACCCGGTCCTCGCGGATGCGCTCGGTCTCGGCGCGCAGCCGCGGATGGTCCGGGTCGAAGAGGTAGGCGAGCAGGTGCACCGTGCGCCACTCGTGGCGCGCACTCAGCTCCATGCCGGGGAGGAGGGTCATGCCGAGCGAGGCCGTGGCCTCGGCCGCCTCCGCCCAGCCCGCCGTCGTGTCGTGGTCGGTCAGCGCCATCGTCCGCAGCCCTGCGCGATGCGCCGCCTGGACGACACCGGCCGGCGGCTCGGTGCCGTCGGAGCGGAGGGAGTGCATGTGCAGGTCGCTGGGGCCGTGGAAGCCCCGCTCGCGCTCTGCCGTTCCCATCCTCCACAGCGTAGCCGTGCCCGGCGATCGTCCAGGCTCCGTCTCCTAGAGTCGAGGCGTGAAGCGCGTGTTCGGGGCCCTCGTGGTGGCACTGTTCGCCGCGGTCGCCGTCACAGCGACCTGGCCGAGTGTCCTGCGGGTCGAGCGCGAGTTCCCCTTCGCGCAGATCGTCGCGCTGCGACCGCTGCTGATCGGGGCCTTCGTCGCCATCGCCGCCTTCTTCCTGCTGCTCTCGCTCGGGCGCCGCATCCGCGCCTTCTGCCTGTGGATCGTCGTCGTCTCGCTCGTCGCCGCCGTCGGCGGTGCCGCGACGCTGGCGGTGCGGGGTCTCGGCGCCGAGACGCTCCCCGAGAAGACGGCGGACAGCATCCGGGTCATGACCTGGAACACCGCCGGCGCCGCGACCGATGCCGAGACGATCGCGGAGACCGCGGTCGCCATGCAGGCCGACATCGTCGCCCTCCCCGAGACGACGATGGACACCGGACGCGCGGTCGCCGTCGCCATGGGCGAGCGCGGCCGCCCGATGTGGGCCCACGTCGACAGTTACGACGGCCCCGACAGCTGGGCCGCGAACTCGACGGCATTGCTGATCTCGCCCGAGCTCGGCGACTATGCGGTGATCGAGTCGGAAGCCGCCGGCACCAGCAACACCACGATCGTGCCGAGCGCTGTGGCGATGCCGGTCGACGGCGACGGTCCGGTCGTGATCGCGGTGCACGCCGTCGCGCCTCGTCCCGAAGAGATGTCGAGTTGGCGCAGCGATCTGCAGTGGCTCGCCGACCAGTGCGCGACCGACGACGTCATCATGGCCGGCGACTTCAACGCGACCCTCGACCACATGGCACGGCTGGGTATCGACGACGCCGACGTGGGACGCTGCCACGACGCCGCGCGCTCGACCGGTAACGGCGGGATCGGCACCTGGCCCACCGACCTGCCGGCCCCGCTCGGCGCGCCCATCGACCACATCATGGCGACGGATGCCTGGCGGGCCACCGGCTCCGTCGTCATCTCGTCGCTCGACGACTCGGGTAGCGACCACCGCCCGCTCGTCGTCCAGTACACGCGGCGCTGAGCTCTCACACGCCCGCGGCGAGGGTGCGAGACTGGAGGCATGAGCACGAGCGAGACCGACACGACCGGAACCGACGCCGCCAGCACAGAGGCCGCCGCGGAGAACACCAACCGGCGCCAGCCGTTCCCCCAGGGCTTCCTCGACACGATCTCCGACGGCTGGGGGTCGCGCCCCGCGACCGCCGTCACGCCCCGCGCGGCGGCGCCCTTCGCCGCCGCGCGCCGTGAGCGCCTGTCACGCGAGTTCGCCGGCCGCCGCCTCGTCATCCCCGCCGGATCGCTCAAGCAGCGCTCGAACGACACCGACTACCCGTTCCGCGCGCACTCCGCCTTCTCGCACCTCACCGGATGGGGCAGCGACGCCGTCCCCGACTCGGTCCTCGTCTTCGAGCCCACGACCGCCGGTCACGAGGTCACGCTCTACCTGCGCGACCGGGCCGACCGCACGACGGCGGAGTTCTACGCCGACGCGGCGGTGGGCGAGTTCTGGATCGGCCCCCGCCCGGCGCTCGACGACGTGGCCGCCGACCTGGGGATCACGACGGCGCACCTCGCCGACGTCGAGCTGCGCGCGGACGACCTCGTGCTCGAGGCCGACGCCGATCTCACCCGGGCCCTCTCGGAGCTGCGGCTGACGAAGGACGAGTACGAGGTCGAGCAGATGCGCCTCGCGGTGGCGGCGACCGCGCGTGGCTTCGACGACATCGTCGCCGACCTCCCGCGCATCGTCGCGACCCCGCGGGGCGAGCGCGTGGTGGAGGGCGTGTTCCACCTGCGCGCCCGGACGGACGGCAACGGCGAGGGCTACGACACCATCGCCGCCTCCGGCCCGCACGCCTGCTACCTGCACTGGACCCGCAACGACGGCCCCGTCGTTCCCGGCGACCTCATCCTCATCGATGCGGGCGTCGAGGTCGACAGCCTCTACACCGCCGACATCACCCGCACCATCCCGGTGTCCGGCCGCTTCACCGAGATCCAGCGCCGCATCTACGAGACCGTGCGCGAGGCCGCGGACACCGCCTTCGCCGCCGCTCGGCCCGGCGTGACGTTCCGGTCGATCCACGAGGCGGCGATGGGAGTGATCGCATCGCGCGTGGCGGAATGGGGCCTCCTCCCCGTGAGCGCCGACGAAGCGCTCGACGCCGACCGCGGCGGGCAGCATCGCCGCTACATGGTGCACGGGACGAGCCACCACCTCGGCATCGACGTGCACGACTGCGCTCAGGCGCGTCGCGAGATGTACTACGACGGCGTCCTCGAGCCCGGCATGGTCTTCACGATCGAGCCGGGCCTGTACTTCCAGATCGACGACCTCACGGTTCCCGAGGAGTATCGCGGCATCGGCGTGCGGATCGAAGACGACATCCTCATGACCGAGAGCGGACCCGTCAACCTGTCGGCCGACATCCCGCGCACCGCCGACGAGGTCGAGGCCTGGATCGCCCGCGCCGCGTCGTGACCGCGCCCTTCTCGACGCCCGCGGCGCAGACGACCCGTCCCCTGCTGACGGGGACCTTCGGGATGACCGCCTCGACGCACTGGCTCGCGACGGCCGCGGCGCAGGCCGTGCTCGAACGCGGCGGGAACGCGTTCGACGCCGCCGCGGCCGGCGGCTTCGTGCTGCAGGTGGTGGAGCCTCATCTCAACGGCCCGGGCGGTGACCTGGTCGGACTCCTCCACGCCGCGGCCGACAGCCGGCCGCGCGTGCTGATGGGGCAGGGCCCGGCACCCCGCGCGGCCACGATCGCGCACTACCTCGCCGAGGGGCTCGACCGTGTGCCGGGCGCCGGCGCCCTCGCAGCCACCGCGCCGGGGGCCGTCGACGCGTGGCTCGTCCTGTTGCGGGACTACGGCACCTGGGAGCTCGGCGACGTCCTCGAGTTCGCGATCGGCTATGCCCGCGACGGACATCCGCTGCTGCGCTCGGCGGTCGCGACGATCGAGCGCGTCGCCGACCTCTTCCGTGACGAATGGCCGAGCTCGGCCGCGCTCTGGCTCGACGATGACGGCGAGCCGCCCGTCGCGGGGTATCTGCAGCGCAACCCCGCGCTCGCGGACGTCTACGTCTCGCTCGTGTCGGCCGGCGGGAGCGAGTCCGATCGCGTCGCACGCATCGAGGCGGCACGCCGCGAATGGAAGACGGGCGCCGTGGCGCGAGCCGCGGCGGCCTTCGTCGCGCGACCGCACCGCCATTCGACGGGAGGGCGGCACGCGGGTGTCATCACGGTCGAGGACTTCGCGGATTTCTCGGCCGGCTACGAGGAGCCGCTCACCATCGGGTTCCGGGGTCGCACGATCGTCAAGGCCGGCTCATGGAGCTCGGGCCCGGTGCTCCTGCAGGCGCTCGCGCTGCTCGACGCGTTGCCCGACGACCGCATCGACCCGGGGACCTCGGTCGGCGTGCACACCGTCGTCGAGGCGATGAAGCTCGTCCTCGCCGATCGCGACGCGTACTACGGCGACGGGATCGACATCACCGGGCTTCTCGAGCCGGCGTACGCCGACGCGCGTCGCGCCGAGATCGCCGAGGAGGCGTCGCAGACCTGGCGGCCGGGCGACCCCGGCGACCGTCCGCCGTTCCGTCCGCCGCTCGTACGCCCGGACGGGAGCGCCGTGGCCGGCACCGGAGAGCCGACCGTCGGTCGGGCCGGCGACACGCGCGGCGACACCTGCCACATCGACGTGGTCGACCGCTGGGGCAACATCGTGTCGGTGACACCGTCGGGCGGCTGGCTGCAGTCCTCGCCGACCATCCCCGAACTCGGTTTCGCGCTCGGAACACGCCTGCAGATGACGTGGCTCGACGAGTCGTCGCCATCCGCCCTGCGCCCGGGGATGCGGCCTCGGACGACGCTCTCGCCGACACTCGTGATGGCGGGCGACCGCACCGAGATCGCGCTCGGCACACCCGGCGGCGATCAGCAGGATCAGTGGCAGCTGCCGATGCTGCTGCGGATGCTGGTCGGCGGGTGGGACGCCCAGTCCGCGATCGACGCCCCGACGTTCCACACCACCGCGATGATCGACTCGTTCTGGCCGCGCAGTTGGACGCCAGCGGGCGTCGTCATGGAGGACCGCTTCGACGACGGGACCACCGACGGCCTCACCGCACGCGGCCACGATGTCATCCGGACCGGGCCGTGGAGTCTCGGGCGTCTCTCGGCCGTCGGCATCGACCGCGAACGCGGTGTGCTCTGGGCCGCGGCGAACCCGCGCGGCGCCCAGGGGTACGCCGCGGGCCGCTGAGGCGTTCGGCCGCTGGCATCCGCCGGTTCAGGCACCCACGCGAGCGAGGCACCGCGGAGCGATGACCGCCGCGAGCTCGGCGCCGACGACCTCGGGTTCACGCCGCGAGCCCGCGACCTCGAACGAGTGCCGGCCGCCCTCGACCCAGACGATCTCCGCGTCGACACACGTGGAGACCGCGGCCTCGAGATCGGCCACGGGCTCGACGAACGGGTCGCGCGTGCCTGAGACGAAGAGCTGCGGCCCCGTCACGCCGGGCAGATGCTCGACGCGCGGGCGGTCCGGCCGACCGGGCGGGTGGAGCGGGTACCCGAGGTAGACGAGCAGAGCGGGGTCGATGCGACCCTGCGCGGCCGCTACAGACGCCATCCGTCCGCCGTACGACTTGCCCGCCGCCACGACCGGGAGATCGGGATGCGTTGCCGTGACGGCCTGCATGACGGCCGCCCAGGTCTCGACGGCATCCGCCGCGGTCCCGGGCAGACGGCGACCGGCCACGATGTAGGGGAAGGGGAAACGGACGACCTCGAGACCCGCGTTCGCGCATCCGCGCGCGAACCCGGCGAGGAAGGGGTGGTCGGGCCCGGCCCCGGCACCGTGGGCGAGGACCATGACGGCTTGCGCGGCATCGGCGCTGTCCCGGAGAAGCGGGACGGACACGGCCCCGGCCGCCAGGGCGACGGGAACCGCGTCGATCATCGCTGCGCGTCGCCCGGTGACTCCGGCGCCGACGGCAGATCCGGACCCGGGGCTTCACCGCCCGGTACCGGGCCGCTGGCGGGCGGGAGGGGTGAGCCGGTGCCCGACGGACCGGCGGGAGGACCCGCCGGCGTCCCCGCGGGTGCCGCAGGACCGGGCGCGGGGCGCTCGGCGCCCGGGCCGGGGACCGGATCGATGCGTTCGCCATAGCGGGGCGGGCTGTCAGCGACGCTCGTGGCGGGCGTCTGCGGTCGGGCCGGAGCGACGTTGAGGGCGCCGCGCGCGCGGTGGACGCTGCTCGCCTGCACCGTCACCTCGTAGTGATCGGCCACCACCTGGGTCACCGAGGCGAAGTCCCGCCGACGCCGGACGAGGGCGAACATCACCAGGCTCATCATCATGCCGATCGCGACGCCCACCAGCATCACTCCGAGGAAGAGCTGGATGGCGGCGTCCGGTGTTCCGAACACGAAGATGAGCGAGAAGATGAGCCCGAGCAGGATGCCGTTGATCGCGCCCGTCCGCGCCGCCGTCGCATAACCGAGACGTCCGGTCACGGTCTCGACCGAGCGGAGTCCCGACCCGACGATGGCGATCTCACGCGCCGGGATGTCGGCGGCGATCAGGGTCGACACCGCCTTCTGCGCCGCCTCGTACGACGCGTAGTCAGCGACCTTCTCGCCCGTGACAGCGGGCCTCCCGCCCATCATGCTCATCCCGTCATTGTGTCACGGGCCACCCCCGCGGTCGCCGACTACGCTGGAGCGGTGAGTACGCAGAGGGTTTTCGTCGCGCGCCTCGTCGGGTGCGTCGTGTTCGATCCCGCCGGCGACCGCCTCGGCAAGGTCCGGGACGTCGTCGTCATCTTCCGCAAGTCGGACCCTCCGCGAGTCATCGGCCTGGTCGTCGAGATCCCCGGGCGCCGCAACGTGTTCCTCTCGATCGGTCGCGTGACCTCGATCGCGACCGGACAGGTCATCACGACCGGACTCATCAACGTCCGCCGCTTCGAGCAGCGCGGCGGCGAAGTGCGGGTGATGGCAGAGCTGCTGGGCCGCCAGGTCTACCTGCGCGACGGTTCCGGCGGTGCGGTGATCGAGGACGTCGCCATCGAACGCAACCGGCTCGGCGAATGGGACATCGGACAGCTGTTCCTCCGCCGTCCCAAGACGAGCGCGTCACCGTTCGCGAAAGGCCCCACCACCTTCGCAGCCTGGGGCGACGTCCGCCAGGACCAGTCGTCGGGCACCGCTCAATCGGCCGAACAGCTCGTGGCAACCTACTCCGAGCTCAAGCCTGCCGACCTGGCCAACACGCTGCTCGACCTCCCCGAGGAGCGACTGCTCGAGGTCGCCGAGGAACTTCCCGACGAGCGCCTCGCCGACGCGCTCGAGGAGATGCCCGAGGACGAGCAGGTGCACATCCTGGAGCGACTCGGCGACGAGCGCGCCGCCGACATCCTCGACGCCATGGAGCCCGACGACGCCGCCGACCTGCTCGGCCAGTTGCCGGAGGGGCGCGTCGAGCAGCTGCTCGAACTGATGGAGCCCGAGGAGGCCGAGGACGTCCGCGCGCTGCTCGAGTACGGCCCCGACACGGCGGGCGGTCTCATGACGAGCGACCCCATCGTGCTGTCTGCCGAGGCCACCGTCGCCGAAGCGCTCGCGCTGATCCGCCGTCACGAGCTGCATCCTGCTCTCGCCGCGTCGGTCTTCGTGACGCTGCCCCCGTACGAGACGCCGACGGGCCGGCTGCTCGGCACCGTGCATTTCCAGCGGATGCTGCGCTACCCGCCGCACGAACGGCTCGGTGCCATCATCGACGACGCGGTCGACCCGGTCGCCGCGTCCTCGTCGGCCGCGGAGGTCGCGCGCATGCTCGCGAGCTACAACCTCGTCTCCGTCCCGGTCGTCGACCAGGCACGGCGCCTGGTCGGCGTCGTGAGCGTCGACGACGTGCTCGACCACCTGCTGCCCGATGACTGGCGCTCGCAGGACGTCGAGCCGCAGGACGCCGCAGCGCTGCGGGGACGCCGCTGATGGCCCGTTCGTCGAAGACACCGACGCTCGAGGCCCCCCGCGGACGCCGCGGGGGCGTGAGCGGTGTGCTCGGACAGCGCACGTCGCAGCCCTCGCGAGACCGGTTCGGCCGCTTCACCGAGTGGATCGCTCGCGCGATGGGCACGCCGGGGTTCCTCGTCGGGCTGTCGCTGTTCTGTGCCGCGTGGCTCGCCTGGAACACGCTCATGCCCGTCGGGCTGCGCTTCGACTCCGCCGCCAACGGGTTCACGGCGCTCACCCTCATGCTCTCGCTCCAGGCGTCGTACGCCGCTCCGCTCATCCTGTTGGCCCAGAACCGGCAGGACGACCGCGACCGCGTGCAGATCGAGCAGGACCGGCAGCGGGCGGAGCGGAACCTCGCCGACACGGAGTACCTCGCCCGCGAGGTCGTGGCGCTGCGCATGGCGATCTCCGATCTCACCGACGGCCTCGTCACGAAGGAGACGCTGCGCGCGGAGCTGCGGACGGCGCTCGACCGTCTCGACTCCGACGACCGGCCGGACCCGCGATGAGCGCGGACGCGGTCCGTGCGGCCGTCGCGGCCGTCCGTGACCCGGAGCTGCGCCGCCCGCTCGGTGAACTCGACATGGTCCGCGACGTCGCCGTCGACGACGACCGCGCCCACGTGGGTATCGCGCTGACGATCGTCGGCTGTCCCGCGGCCGATCGCATCGAGCGTGACGTCCGGGATGCGGCGCTGTCGGTACCCGGCATCGCGTCGGTGACGATCGAAGTCGGCGTGATGACACCGTCTGAGCGCGCCGCGCTGACCGACCGGCTGCGCGGCGGGCGCGCCGCACGCGAGAACCCCTTCGGCCCCGACTCGCTGACGCGTGTCGTGGCCGTCACCAGCGGCAAGGGCGGGGTCGGGAAGTCGACCCTCACGGCGAACCTCGCCGTCGCGCTCGCGCAGCGCGGTCTCGCCGTCGGACTGATCGACGCCGACGTCCACGGCTTCTCGATCCCCGCGCTGCTCGGGCTCATCGGTGACGACGGCCTGCCGCCCCAGCCCACCCGCATCGACGGGTTGATGATCCCGCCGATCGCCCACGAGGTGCGCACCATCTCGATCGGCATGTTCCTGCCGCGCGATCAGACGTCCCCCGGTGCCGTCGCCTGGCGCGGCCCCATGCTGCATCGCACCGTCTCGCAATTCCTCACCGACGTCTTCTTCGGCGACATCGACGTTCTCCTGATCGACATGCCGCCGGGAACCGGCGACGTCGCGATCAGTGTCGGGCAGCTGCTCCCCCACGCCGACGTCGTGGTGGTCACGACGCCGCAGACGGCCGCCGCGGACGTCGCCGTTCGAAGCGGCCTCGTCGCCCGGCAGACCGGCCAGCGAGTTGTCGGCGTCATCGAGAACATGTCGGCCCTGACCCTCCCCGACGGCACTCGCCTCGACCTGTTCGGAAGCGGCGGCGGCGAACGGGTCGCCACAGCGCTGTCGGCCGACGGCGCCGTCCCGGTGCTCGGCTCGGTGCCCCTGAGCCCGTCGCTCCGCAGCGACGCCGATGCGGGGGTGCCCGTCGTCCTCGCGCATCCCGACGACCCGGCCGCGGTCGCGATCGGATCGATCGCCGACGAATTGACGCGCGGCCGACGAGAGCTCAACGGCCGTCCGCTGCCGCTGCGCGTGACCTGATCAGGTCGCTTCGTCGTCGAACGGCACCGCGGCACCACGTTCGAACCGCAGCGCCGCCTCGCCGGCCGCGTCCATGCCCACCGCGGCCGCAGTGGTCAACGCAGCTCCCGCCGCCGCGGCGCGGACCGTGGGAACCGGCGCGTCCTCGAGCAGAGCGTCGCGGATGATGCGCCGGGGGTCGTACTGACGGGGGTCGAGCTTGCGCCACTCGACGTCGGAGAAGTCCTCGCCCATCTCGTCCTTGACGCGATCCTTCGCCCCGTTCACCCAGTCACGGGCACGCACCGTGAAGCGTGCCAGCGTCTCGGCGAGCTTGGGAAGGCGCTCGGGACCGAGGAGCAGGACAGCCGCGACCCCGATGAGGATGAGCTTGTCCCCGTCTAGGCCGAAGAACATGACCCCAGATTACCCGTGCGCCTCAACGGACGCGGCCATCGGGACGCCTACGCTGGAGGAAGGAGGAAACCATGGGTGATCAGGAAGCGATCCGCAGGTTCGCGATGGAGGCGACGGTGGAACCGGAGCACATCGCTCGCGCGCGCGCTCACGCCCTCGAGATCGGGGCTGCTCCGATCAGTCCTCCGGTGGGGGCGCAGTGTGCCGTCCTCGCCGCGGCGACGGGGGCGCTCAACATCGTCGAGATCGGCACAGGAGGCGGCGTATCGGCGCTGTGGCTGCTGCACGGTTCGCCGCGCGCCACGCTGACGACGATCGACATCGAGCCCGAGCATCTCGCCGTCGCCCGCCAGTCGTTCACCGAGGCCAAGGTGCCGCCGGCTCGAGCGCGCTTCATCACCGGCCGGGCGGCTGACGTGCTGCCGCGGATGAACGAGGCCTCCTACGACATCGTCCTCGTCGACGCGGACGCCGAGGGCGTCATCGACTACGTCGAGCACGGGCTGAGGCTCGTGCGCCCGGGCGGCATGGTGCTCGTCCCCCGCGTCCTCGCGGGCGGCGCCGTCGCCGATCCCGTGCGCCGCGACGCGGTCACGCGGGCGTACCGCTCGCTCATCCACGAGACCCAGTCGTCTCCCGCCGTCCTGGGAGCGCTGTCGATCGTGGGCGAGGGACTGCTCCAACTGACGACGACCGCCGCACCCTGAGTCTCGCTCAGCGCGAACGACGAGACGGCCGGTCCCCGCGGGGATCGGCCGTCTCGTCGTTCGCGAGGTCGTCAGGCGGCGCCGACGACTCCGCTCAGCACGCTGTGGAGTTCCTTGGCCTCTTCATCATTGACCGAGACGACCAGACGCCCTCCGCCTTCGAGGGGGACACGCACGATGATCAGGCGCCCCTCCTTCACGGCCTCCATCGGTCCGTCTCCGGTTCGCGGCTTCATGGCTGCCATCGCGGCTCCCTTTCGTCATGAGGACTACCTGAAGAGTTTATCGTGCAGCGCAGGCACAGCGCGGACACGCGCCTCAGGGAATCTGAGCGAAGGTGCTGCCGACGGCGTACATCTCGTGGATCCACCACCACTGCGCGACGAGACCCACGATCAGCACACCGGACCGCCACGCCCACGACCGCGACGCGGCGACGGCTCCCCACAGCGGCGACAGCGGGACGAGCAGCCGGAACGTGCTCGACTGGGGGAAGAACACCGCCAGCAGGTAGATCAGATACGCGGCCGACCACAGCCGGATCGGCATGCCGAGCCGCCGCACTCGTCGCCCCGCCACGAGCGCCAGCGTCACCGCCACGACGATCATCGCGAGTCCCGCCAGGCCGACCCAGACCGGGATGCCCCAGATGCCGGACCACAACAGGGTCGCCCGCACCGTGCCATCGAAGGGCACGAATCCGCCGTGATCCCCCACCCAGGCCCGACGCCACGCCAGCTCGGTGTGAAGATAGGCCCCGGGGTCGCCGGTCACGATCCCCGTGATCACCGGCCACGCGAAACCGCAGGCGGCGGCCAGGAGTCCCGCCGCCACGATGTGGGCGATCTCGGAGCCGGCCAGCGGCTCCCGGCGGCGGCGCACCCACCGCCAGACACCGTAGAGCGCGAGCATGAGCGCGAAGGCCAGCACACCGGGGCGCGTGAACGCCAGGAGCGGGATCCACAGGTAGAGCCACCACCATCGGCGCCGGTCGACCGCGAAGAGGGCCAGCAGCAGCCACAGGAGGAACAGCGACTCGGCGTACCCCAGCTGGAACAGCGCGGCCATCGGGCCTGCAGTGCTGAAGAACACGACCGCCCACATCGCCGCGACGCGACCGATGCGGGCACGCAGCAGCGCGAAGAGAACGAGACAGGCGAGGTAACCCGCCGCGGCGGAGACGAGCGGCGCCGCGACCGGGAATCCACCGACGAGCCGCCCGAGCGCGTCGGCGACCGCGGGATAGACGGGCATGAACGCCCACGCGTTCTCCGCCACGTTGCCGGCCGCGTCGAGGGGCAGCTCGGTCGGGTATCCGCTGTAGGCGATGAGCCAATACCACTGCGCATCCCACCCCATCGTCAGGCTGCCGAGAGTCGCGTCCGCGCCGAAGCGCGACTCGGGGCCGCTCAGCTCGGCCGCGATGACGAGGAAGAGCGTCGTGACGGCACGGGAGAGCAGATAGACGAGCGCGATCGTCGCCGTGGGGGGAATACCGACCACGGCGCGGCGCAGCGACCGCGTGCGCGCGCTGTTCCTCATGCCGGGGAGGTCACGGCGACGACAGCCACGCGCGCAGCCCGCGCTCGACGGCGTCGATCTGCGAGACCGGCACGCGCTCGTGATCATGATGGGCGAGCGACGGGTCGCCCGGGCCGTAGTTCACGGCGGGCACCCCGAGCGCGGAGAAACGGGCGACGTCGGTCCACCCGTACTTGGGTCGCGGCTCCGCGCCGACGGCGGCGACGAACTCGCGAGCCAGCGGCGCATCGAGTCCGGGGCGTGCTCCGCCCGCGAGGTCGACGACCTCGACCTCGAACCCCGAGAAGAAGGCCTGCACCCTCTCGACGGCTTCCTCCGGTGAGCGGCTCGGAGCGAAGCGGTAGTTCACCTCGACCTCGCACAGGTCGGGGATGACGTTGCCGGCGACTCCGCCGGAGATGCGGACGGCGTTGAGTCCTTCGCGGTAGACCAGCCCCTCGACCTCGACCTCCGCGGGGGTGTGCTCGGCCAGTCGCTGCAGGATCGGCGCCGCGTGATGGATGGCGTTGTCGCCGATCCAGGCGCGCGCGCTGTGCGCGCGGACGCCGTGCGTGCGGACGACAGCGCGCAGGTTGCCGTTGCAGCCGCCCTCGACCTGACCGTTCGACGGCTCACCGAGGATCGCGAAGTCCCCGGCGAAAAGATCGGGACGGTTCGCGGCGAGGCGGGTCAGGCCGTTGAGCTCGGCGGCGACCTCCTCGTGGTCGTACCACATCCAGGTGATGTCGACCCGCGGGTCGACCAGCTCCGCAGCGAGCTTGAGCTGCACCGCGACGCCCGCCTTCATGTCGACCGTGCCCCGGCCCCACAGCATCCGCTCGCCCTCCTCGACGATGTCTCGGACGGGGAGGTTGTCGTTGATCGGGACGGTGTCGATGTGTCCCGCGATGACCACGCGCTGCGACCGGCCGAGCCGCGTACGCGCCACGATCGTGTCGCCGTCACGGACGACCTCGAGATGCGCGAGCGGCGAGACGGCGGCGAAGATCGCGTCGGCGAGCGTCGTCTCGTCGTCCGACACGCTCGGGATGTCGCAGACGGCTCGGGTCAGATCGGCGCTGGAGACGGTCAGATCGAGCTCAGGCATGCCGCGAGTCTATCGACGCCGACGGGCCCGATAACCTGGAGGCATGAGCGAACGGTGGGCATGGGGCGTGGGACTCGCGACCTCGAGCAGCGACGGCACGACACTCGACACCTGGTTCCCCGAGCCCGCGCTGGGAACGCCCGCGGCCGCGGAATCGGCGGCCGCCATGGTCACCTGGGCTCCGCTGGCCGCGAACGACGAGCGCCGCGGAGTGACGGTCGAGGCCGTCACCGTCTCGATCGACCTCGACGCCGCGCCGGCCTCGACTCCCGACGCGTACCTGCGCCTGCACGTCATCTCCCACCGCCTCGCAGCCCCGAACACGGTCAACCTCGACGGGATCTTCGGCCACCTGCCGATCGTCGCGTGGACCACCGCGGGCCCCATGCACCCGGACGACGCGACCCGCCGCCGCCCGCTGCTTCAGCGTGACGGCATCCAGGTGCACAGCCTCGACAAGTTCCCCCGCCTGCTCGACTACGTCACCCCCTCGGGCGTCCGCATCGCCGATGCCTCCCGCGTGCGACTGGGCGCGCACCTCGCGCCGGGGACGACGGTGATGCACGAGGGCTTCGTCAACTTCAACGCCGGCACCCTCGGTGCATCGATGGTCGAGGGTCGCATCTCGCAAGGCGTCGTCGTGGGCGACGGCAGCGACATCGGCGGTGGCGCCTCGATCATGGGCACCCTGTCGGGCGGCGGCAGCCACCGCGTCGCGATCGGTCGCCGCACGCTGCTCGGAGCCAACGCGGGCATCGGCATCTCGCTCGGCGACGACTGCGTCGTCGAGGCGGGGCTCTACGTCACGGCCGGGTCGAAGATCGTGCTGGCCGACGAGCCCGCGACCGCGGCCGGGACACGTCCGACGGTCAAGGGGGCCGAGCTGTCCGGCCGCGACGGCATCCTGTTCCGTCGTAACTCGCTCACCGGAGCGATCGAAGCCGTCCGTCGCGCCGGCGTCGGGGTGACCCTGAACGAGGCGCTGCACGCCTGAGCACCGGTCGCGCCGCGCGCGAACGTCAGGACTCGCGCCGCGCGCACGTCAGGCGAGGAGCACGGAAAGCAGGCCGCTCCACAGGCAGATGACCGCGAGTATGCCGAGGCTGTACCAGAGCGATGCCCGCAGGATCTCCGACTCGCGACCGGCGAGCCCGACGGCGCCCGCGGCGATGGCGATCGACTGCGGCGAGATGACCTTCGCGGCGGTTCCCCCCGCGGTGTTGGCGGCGACCAGCAGCGCCGGGTCCACCGCGAGCTGACCCGCGGTCGCCACCTGCAGCGGCGCGAACAGGGTGTTGTTGTTCACGACCGACCCCGTCAGGAAGACGCCGATCCAGCCGATGATGGGAGCCAGCAGCGGGAACAACGGCCCCACCGCCGCCAGCGCCGTTCCCATCGACGCGGAGCCGCCCGAGTAGTTCGCGATGTTCGCCAGTACGAGGATGATCGCGATCAGCAGCAGCGCGCGCCACAGCTCGCGCAACGTCGCGGCGAGGGCACGTCCGAGATCGCGTGCGCCCAGGCTCGGCGTCGTCCAGAACGACACCAGGACGGCGATCAGGATCGCCGTCCCCGTCGCGTTCAGCGGAGTGAAACTCCATGCGGCCGTCACGACATCGCCGGACGGCGTCTGCACGCTGCCGGTCAGCCCCGGCATGGGGATCACCGCGACGAGGCCGGCGAGCGGCCCGCCGGAGGCGAACAGGTTCTTGAAGGCCGGCAGGCTCCACACCAGGATCACCGCGGTCAGGATGTAGAACGGACTCCAGGCCGTCACCACCTCGCGAAGGCCGGTACGACGCTCCTCCGGCTCGGGGGCACCCGGCTCGCGATGGATGCGCCGGGGCTGCCAGACACGGCCCAGCAGGAACAACGCGACCATCGCCGCCAAGCCCGACGCGAGATCCGCCAGCTCCGGCCCGAGGAACCACAGCACCCCGGCCTGCACGCCGCTGAAGACCACGGTGACCACGAGGGTCGCGGGCCACGTCTCGCGCAGACCGCGGAGACCGTCGAGGATGACCACCAGCAGGAACGGGATGAGCAGCGTCAGCGGCTGCAGCACGAGGACCATGGCGCGCGACAGCTCGTGCACCTCGAGACCGCCGACCTGGGCGCCGACGATCACGGGGATCCCGATCGCGCCGTACGCCCCGGCGCCCGCATTCGCCACGAGGGAGATCATCGCCGCGCGGACCGGCCGGAACCCCAACTGCACGAGCAGCGCGGCGCAGATCGCGATCGGTACCCCGAATCCCGCCGCCCCCTCGAGGAAGGCGCCGAAGGCGAAGCTGATCAGCAGCACCTGGATCCGCTGATCCTTCGAGATGCCGCCGATGGACGAACGGATGACGTCGAACCGACCGCTCGCGACCGCCAGCTTGTACAGCCACACGGCCATCACGATGATGTACGCGATCGGCCACACCGCCGTCAGGACGCCGAGCAGCCCGGCACCGCCGACCGCTGAGAGCGGCATCCCGAACCCGAGAGTCGCGACGACGAGCTGCGCGACGAGAGCGATGAGCCCCGCGACGATACCGCTCAGGCGCAGGCCGACGAGAGCGACGAGGAACACGACGATCGGGATGGCGGCCACGAGCGCGGAGAGGACGAGCGAGCCCAGCGGATCGGTCGTCTGCATCCACATACGCCACTCCCCCGCTCGCCGTCGCGCCCCACCCTAGCGTCGCCCCGGCGCCGGAGGCCAGGGGCGTATGCTCGCGGCAGGAGGTGGTCCGATGACCGAACGGGTGCCCAAGAAGGTGTACCGGGCCGAGCTGGAACGGCTCCAGGCGCAGCTGGTCGACATGCAGGCGTGGGTCCAGGCGACGGGGGCGCGCATCGTCGTGATCTTCGAGGGCCGGGACGCCGCCGGCAAGGGCTCGACCATCAAGCGCGTCACCGAATACCTCAATCCCCGTGTCGCCCGCATCGTCGCCCTCCCCGCACCGACCGAGCGCGAGCGCTCGCAGTGGTACTTCCAGCGGTACGTCTCCCATCTGCCCGCGGCCGGCGAGATCGTGCTGATGGACCGGTCCTGGTACAACCGCGCCGGCGTCGAGCGGGTGATGGGCTACTGCACCAACGAGGAGTACCACCGCTTCCTGCACCAGGCTCCGATCTTCGAGCGGATGCTCGTCGAGGACGGCATCCTGCTGCTCAAATACTGGTTCAGCGTCTCGGACGTCGAGCAGGAGAAGCGCTTCCGCTCACGCAATGAGGACCCCATGCGCCGGTGGAAGCTCTCCCCCAACGATGTGCTCTCGATCACGAAGTGGGAGGACTACTCTCGCGCGAAGGACACCATGTTCGTGCACACCGACATCCCCGAGGCGCGCTGGCACGAGGTCGACAACGAGGACAAGCGGCGCGGCCGGATCAACATGATCCACCATCTGCTGCAGCAGATCCCCTTCGAGGTCGTCGACCGGCCCGAGATCGAGATCCCACCGCGACCGCCGTCCGGAGGCTACGACCGGCCGCCTCAGCAGCTCGACGGATACGTGCCCGACCACGCCGCGACGCTCCTGAAGGACTGACCCGCGGCGACGCGCGGAGCGGCCCGGGCTGGCCGTGGGCTGGCGCTCCGGCCGCGGCCCCATGCGCGTCGTGCCGTCCACAGGTTGGCTGGCCCGCGCCCGCCGGCCCCGGCAGGCTCCAACCCGAACGGCCCTGTCGACGGCACACGCCGCCGCCCGCCGACTGATATCGACACGGCCGCGGCAGCAGCTGCCGCCGCAGATGCAGATGCGGATGCCGATGCGGATGCACGACGAATGCCGAGGCGGCAGGTCGGCACGATGCGGCGTACGCGCCGGGGTGGCGCACGCGAAGGTCTGGTCGTGCCGTCCACAGGCCCAGTGCCCCGAAACCCGACGGCCGGCCACTCGACGAGCTACCGAACCTGTCGGCGGGACAGAACGGCTCGGCGACAGGGGGCGAGCCGCGTCGCATCGCCGCCGGACCGTCCTCGTCCGGGGCTCGGCGCACCGGATCGAGCGGACCGCGGCCGGCGCCGGCCCGGGTACGTGTGCCCGTCCTTCTACGTCCCGCCGACAGGCTGAACTGCTATCCAAGGGGAGCCAGCAGATGCCACAAGCGCATCCAGCCTGTGGACGGCACCAGGTCTCGGCTCTACCGGCGGCGTCGGGACGGCCGCCACCGGCGCCGGCCCGGGTACCTGTGCCCATCCCTCGACGTCCCGCCGACAGGCTGAACTGCTATCGACGCGGACCTAGCCGGTGCCACAAGCGCATCCAGCCTGTGGACGGCACCAGGTCTCGGTTCTGCCGGCGCCGGCCCCGGCGAAGCACGAGAGGCCGGCGCGTGGTGAACGCGCCGGCCTCTCGGGCGGAGGGAGCCTTGGTCAGGCGACGGGGTAGTCGCGCTCCGCGGAGCCGGTGTACAGCTGCTGCGGCCGCCCGATCTTCGTCTGCGGATCGTTCTGCATCTCACGCCAGTGCGCGAGCCAGCCCGGCAGACGGCCGATGGCGAACAGGGGCGTGAACATGCGCGTGGGGAAGCCCATCGCCTTGTAGATGACGCCCGTGTAGAAGTCCACGTTGGGATACAGACGGCGCTCGCGGAAGTAGTCGTCGCTCAGCGCGATCTCCTCGAGCTCCTTAGCGAGGTCGAGGAGCGGGTCGACGACACCCAGCTCGTTCAGCACCTCGTCCGCGGACTCCTTTACGAGCTTCGCGCGCGGGTCGTAGTTCTTGTACACGCGGTGCCCGAAGCCCATGAGCTTCACGCCGTCTTCCTTGTTCTTCACCCTCGCGACAAAACGCTCGACGCTCTCGCCCGAGTCGCGGATGCGCGCGAGCATGTCGAGGACCGCCTCGTTGGCGCCGCCGTGGAGCGGACCGTACAGCGCGTTGATGCCCGCCGAGATCGAGGAGAACTGGTTGGCCCCCGTGGAGCCGACCAGACGGACGGTCGAGGTCGAGGCGTTCTGCTCGTGGTCCTCGTGCAGGATGAGCAGGCGCTCGAGCGCGCGCGAGACGACCGGGTTGACCTCGTAGGTCTCGGCCAGGACGCCGAAGTTCAGTCGCAGGAAGTTGTCGACGAAGCTCAGCGAGTTGTCGGGGTACAGGAAGGCCTGTCCGACGCTCTTCTTGTGCGCGTAGGCCGCGATCACGGGCAGCTTCGCGAGCAGTCGGATGGTGTTGAGCTCGACGTGCTCGGGGTTGTTGGGGTCGGACTGGTCCTCGTAGTAGGTCGACAGCGCCGCCGTGGCCGCCGACAGCACGGACATGGGGTGGGCCGTATGAGGCAGCGACGAGAAGAAGCGCTTGAGGTCCTCGTGCAAGAGGGTGTGACGACGGATGCGGTCGTCGAAGTCGGCGAGCTCGTCGGCGGTCGGCAGGTCGCCGTACAGCAGCAGCCAGGCCACCTCGAGGTAGGTCGAGTGCTTCGCGATCTGCTCGATGGGGTACCCGCGGTAGCGGAGGATGCCCTGGTCGCCGTCGATGTAGGTGATGGCGGAGCGCGTCGCGGCCGTGTTCACGAAGCCGTAGTCGAGGCTCGTGTGCCCCGTCTGCTTCGTGAACGTCGAGAAGTCGACGCTCGGAACTCCAGCGGTTCCATGCAGCACCGGCAATTCTGCGGTGCGGTCACCGATGGTGACGGTGGCCATCTGCGGGGTGCCCGTGTCGTCCACGAAGCCTCCTTGCGATCGTCCGGTGCGGTCTCTACAGCCTATCGGGCGCGCGGGCCTACTCCGCACGGCGCCAAGGGATCGCCGATTCCGTAGGAGAAAACCTACGAATCGGCGAGGCGAGCGGCTGCCGCCTCGATGCGCTCCTGCGACGCGGTGAGCGAGAAGCGCACGTGCTGGGGGAAGTGGTCGCCGTAGAAGTGCCCGGGCCCGACGAGGATGCCGCGCTCGGCGAGGCGGCCGAGGGTGTCCCAGGCGTCCTCACCCGCCGTCGCCCAGAGGTACAGTCCGGCCTCACTGCGGTCGATGCGGAATCCCGCCCGCTCGAGCGCGGGTCGCAGGACGTCGCGGCGACGCCGGTAGAGGTCCTTCTGCCGGACGACGTGCTCGTCGTCGCGGAGGGCGGCCACCATCGCCGACTGCACCGGGAGCGGCAGCATGAGTCCGAGATGCTTGCGGGCCGTCAGCAGCCGCGCCACGATCTCCTCGTCGCCCGCGAGGAAGGCCGCGCGGTATCCCGCGAGGTTCGACTGCTTGCTCAGCGAGTACACCGACAGGAGCCCGCTCGTGTCGCCCTCGCTCACGCGCGGGTCGAGCACGCTCGGCACGGGCTCGCTCGCCCAGGGCCCGTCCCAGCCGAGCTCCGCGTAGCACTCGTCCGAGACGACGACGGCGCCGAGCTCGCGGGCACGCGCGACGATCTCGCGCAGGGCGGACACGTCGAGCACGCGCCCGTCGGGGTTGCCGGGCGAGTTCACCCAGATGAGCCGCGTGCCCTCGGGGAAGTCCTGCGGTTCGTCGGCCGCGACCGGGGTCGCACCGACGAGGCGCGCACCCACCTCGTAGGTCGGGTAGGCCGCCCGCGGATGGACGACCACGTCGCCGTCGCCGAGCCCCAGCAGCAGGGGCAGGAGCGCGACGAGCTCCTTGGAGCCGATCGTCGGCAGCACGTGCTCGGGAGTCAGTCCCGTCACGGCGCGCCGGCGCGCGTACCAGTCGACGATGGCCTCCCGCAGCGCGGGTGTTCCCACGGTCTGCGGGTACGCGTGCGCATCGGTGGCCGCGCGCAACGCCGCGGCGACCACGTCGGGCGTCGGGTCGACCGGTGACCCGATCGAGAGGTCGACGATGCCGTCGGGATGGTTCCGGGCCGTCCGCGCGTACGGGGCGACGGCGTCCCAGGGGTAGTCCGCGAGGTCGCGGACGCTCAATGCCCCTCCCCCTGCGGCGGCAGCGCGGCCACGAGGGGATGATCCTTGGCGATGACCCCGACCTTGGCAGCTCCGCCGGGCGACCCGAGGTCGTCGAAGAACTCGACGTTGGCCGAGTAGTAGTCCTGCCACTCGTCGGGCAGGTCGTCCTCGTAGTAGATCGCCTCGACGGGGCACACGGGCTCACAGGCACCGCAGTCGACGCACTCGTCCGGGTGGATGTACAGCGACCGCTCGCCCTCGTAGATGCAGTCCACGGGGCACTCGTCGATGCACGCGCGGTCCTTCACGTCCACGCACGGGAGGGCGATCACATAAGTCACACGACGAGTCTAGTTCGTGCGATCGGGAGCGGCCGCCGTCCGGGCCCCCGAGAACGAGGGCCAGCCCACGACGATCGCGACCACGATCGGCAGGGCGAACGTCCAGATCAGGCCCGTGCTCAGCTGACCATCCGGCGGTGCGGGAACGACGACGGAACCGCCGGGGCCGCGACCCGAGAACACGATCGTCGCGACGAGGGCGCCGAGACCGCAGGCGAGGGCGACCCACCGGTCGCCCGTCAGCAAGCGGAGGCCCGCGACGAGTCCGGTGACGCCCGCGACGGCGACGACGAGCCCCACCGGCAGCACACCCCACACGAATGCCTGCGTGATCGTACCCGCGACGCCGTAGACGGCGCCGGCGATCGCGGCGACGACCCATCCGGCGAGGCGGGGCCAGGTCTGAGTCACCGGAACAGTCTAGGCGGCCCACCCGACCGCCCGGAGACCGGCGGCCACGAGCGCCGCCGCAGCGACGACGACGAGGAACGGCGCGCGGAGCGCGAGCAGCACCGCCGCCGCGAGGACGGCCGGTACGCGCGCGTCGAGCACGATCGCGGTGCCGGCACCGAGCGTCTGCACCACGACGAGGGCCGACAGCAGAGCGACGGTCAGCTGGTCGATGACCCGCTGCGCGCGCGGCCCGTCGAACCAGCGCGGCGGCAGCAGGTATCCGATCGCCTTGAGTGCGACGCACAGGATGGCTGCGACCAGGATGCCGGTCCACGGGGTCATCGCGACTCCTCCGCCGTCGATTCCGCACCGCCGGCGCCGGCCGGCCGGCCGGCGGGTGTCGCGGCGGCCAACGCGATCGCGACGACCGCCGCGATGAGCACGGGGATCCCGGGCATCGTGAGGGGCGTCGCGACGCCGGCCACGAACCCGGCCGCGACGCCGACGACGACCGCCTCGGCGCGGCGCAGCCGCGGCCACAGCAGCGCGAGGAAGGCGGCGGCCGCGGCGGCGTCGAGGCCGAAGGCGCGCGGATCGCCGAGCACATCGCCGAGCAGCGCGCCCACCAGCGTGAAGAGGTTCCAGCCGACGTAGATGCCGATGCCGGTCACCCAGAAGCCGACGCGCCGGGCGCGCGGCTCGGTCTGTGCGAGCGCGACGGCCGTCGACTCGTCGATCGTGAACGGGATGGCCGCGAGCCGCCGTCGGATGCTGCCACCGACGACAGGCGCCATCCGCAGCCCGTAGGCGACGTTCCGGACCCCCAGGAGGGCCGCGGAGGCGATGGCCGCGGGCAGCGCAGCCCATCCGCCGCTCGCGATGACGCCGACGAAGGCGAACTGCGATCCCCCGGTGAACATGAGCAGGCTGAGCACGCACGTCTGCCAGATGTCCAGGCCCGCCGCCACGCCCAGTGCGCCGAAAGAGACTCCGTACGCGCTCGTGGCGACGGAGACGCCCACCCCATCGCGCCACGCGCGCCGCGTCGCGGCATCCTGCTCCATCGCTCCGATGCTATCGAGCCGGGGGCGTCGCGCCGTGCACCGTCGGCGGAGACGACGAGACCCCGCCCGCCGGTGCGGCGCGCGGGGTCTCGTGTGAACCGTGATCAGGCGTTGGCGTCCTGACGCTTCAGGCGCGCGGTCGCCCGGGCGCGATCGGTCGCCGCGAGCACGACCTTGCGGATGCGCACCTTCTCGGGCGTGACCTCGACGCATTCGTCGTCGCGCGCGAACTCGAGCGACTCCTCCAGGGTGAGCACCCGCGGGGGCGTCATCGACTCGAAGGAGTCGGAGGTCGACGAACGCATGTTCGTGAGCTTCTTCTCCTTGGTGATGTTGACGTCCATGTCGTCGGCGCGCGAGTTCTCGCCGATGACCATGCCCTCGTAGACCTCCTCGGTCGGCTGCACGAAGAAGCTCATGCGCTCCTGGAGGGCGATCATCGCGAACGGCGTCACGACGCCCGAGCGGTCGGCGACGATCGATCCGTTCTGGCGGGTCGTGATCGAGCCCGCCCAGTCGTCGTAGCCGTGCGAGATCGCATTGGCGATGCCGGTGCCGCGCGTGATCGTCAGGAACTCGCTGCGGAACCCGATGAGGCCACGCGAGGGGACGACGAACTCCATGCGCACCCATCCGGTGCCGTGGTTCGACATCCCGTCCATGCGACCCTTGCGCGCGGCCATGAGCTGCGTGATCGCGCCGAGGTGCTCCTCGGGGGCGTCGATGGTCAGGTGCTCGAACGGCTCCTTCAGCTTGCCGTCTTCACCGCGCTTGGTGACGACCTGCGGCTTGCCGACCGTGAGCTCGAAGCCTTCGCGGCGCATGTTCTCGACGAGGATCGCGAGCGCGAGCTCGCCGCGGCCCTGCACCTCCCAGGCGTCGGGACGCCCGATGTCGACGACCTTGAGCGAGACGTTGCCGATGAGCTCGCGGTCGAGCCGGTCCTTGACCATGCGCGCCGTCAGCTTGTGGCCCTTGACCTTGCCCATGAGCGGCGAGGTGTTGGTGCCGATCGTCATCGAGATGGCGGGGTCATCGACCGTGATCGCCTTGAGCGGCCGAACGTCGTCGGGGTCGGCGATGGTCT
This sequence comes from Microbacterium sp. cf332, assembly GCF_900102175.1. Taxonomy (GTDB): domain Bacteria; phylum Actinomycetota; class Actinomycetes; order Actinomycetales; family Microbacteriaceae; genus Microbacterium. The sequence continues at coordinate 170,920 of NZ_FNKN01000001.1, read as the reverse complement.
CGCCGATCGTGATGTCGGGGAAGCCCGCGATGGCGACGATGTCGCCGGGGCCGGCGTCGTCGGCGGGGAAGCGCTCGAGCGCACGCGTCTTCAGCAGCTCGGTGACGCGCGCGTTGCTCGTGGTGCCGTCGGCGCGCACCCAGGCCACGGTCTGACCCTTCTTGAGCGTGCCGTTGAAGACGCGCAGGAGTGCGAGGCGCCCGAGGAACGGGCTCGAGTCGAGGTTCGTCACCCAGGCCTGCAGCGGAGCCCCGTCGTCGTAGGCCGGAGCCGGGACGTGCTCGAGGATCGCCTCGAACAGCGGCTCGAGGTCGTCGTTGTCGGGCAGTTCGCCGTTGCCGGGGCGCGTGCGCGATGCGGCTCCGGCGCGACCCGAGGCGTAGACCACGGGCACGTCGAGCAGCGCGTCGACGTCGAGGTCGGGCACGTCGTCCGCCAGATCGCCGGCGAGGCCGAGGAGCAGGTCGTGCGCCTCTTCCTCCACCTCGGCGATGCGGGCGTCGGGACGGTCGGTCTTGTTCACCAGCAGGATGACGGGCAGCTTCGCCTCGAGCGCCTTGCGCAGCACGAAGCGGGTCTGCGGGAGCGGACCCTCGGACGCGTCGACCAGGAGCACGACGCCGTCGACCATCGACAGGCCGCGCTCGACCTCGCCGCCGAAGTCGGCGTGGCCCGGGGTGTCGATGACGTTGATGGTCACGGGCACCTCGGTGTGTGCGCCGTTGTAGGTGATCGCCGTGTTCTTGGCGAGGATCGTGATGCCCTTCTCGCGCTCGAGATCGTTCGAGTCCATGGCACGTTCCTCGACGTGCGCGTGTTCGCCGAACGAGCCGGTCTGGCGGAGCATGGCATCGACGAGCGTCGTCTTGCCGTGGTCGACGTGCGCGACGATCGCGACGTTGCGGAGGTCAGGACGAAGGGCATGCGCCATGAAGGGGGTCCTCAGGATGAAGGGGAAACGCCGGGATGCCGACAGGAGATTCTACCGCAGGCGCCCTGCGAGGGTGCGGGGCGCCTGCGGAGGGGCCGACGGCGGCCGTCAGGAAGCGTCGAGAGCGGCGCGACGCTCTTCGCGTCGCCGGCGCTGCTCGATGGGATCGGGCACGGGCGACGCCGCGAGAAGCTCGCGCGTGTAGGCCTCCGCGGGCTGCAGCAGCACGCGCGACGTCGGGCCCTGCTCGACCGTGCGCCCCGACTTGAGCACGAGGATCTGATCCGACAGCTGATCGACGACGGCCAGGTCGTGGCTGACGAGGATGCAGGCGAACGCGTACGTCTCCTGCAGCTCCTTGAGCATGTCGAGGACAGCAGCCTGCACCGAGACGTCGAGCGCCGACGTCGGCTCGTCGGCGACGAAGAGCTTCGGCCTGAGCGTGAGCGCCCGGGCGATCGAGACGCGCTGACGCTGACCGCCCGAGAGCTCGTGCGGGTAGCGCTCGAGCACGTCGCGCGGCAGCCGCACGGCGTCGAGCAGCTCGCGCGCCCGGTCGAGCCGCTCGGCCTTGGTGCCGACGCGGTGGATCGCCATCGGCTCGATGATGCAGTCGCCGATCGGGAACCGCGGGTCCAGCGAAGCCGCCGGGTCCTGGAACACCACGCCGATGTCGCGGCGCACGTTCTTGGCCTTGCGTCCGCGGAGCTTCGCGAGATCCTGCCCGCCGAGGCTGAGCGTGCCCTCTGCGACCGGCATCAGTCCGAGCACGGCGCGGGCGATCGTCGACTTGCCCGACCCGGACTCGCCCACGATGCCGAGCACCTCGCCCGCAGCGAGGTCGAACGAGACGTCCTCCACCGCACGGAAGGTCTTCCCGCGTCCCGCGTACTCGAGGACGAGCCCCGAGGCCTCGAGCACGACGTCGCGCGACGCGCTCGTCGAAGCCCGCGAGGTGAGCTCGGGGTCGAGGCGCGGAACCGCGGCGAGCAGCTTCTTCGTGTAGGGGTGCTGCGGCCGGGTGAGGACGTCCTCGACGCCGCCGACCTCGACCAGGTCGCCCCGGTACATCACGGCCACGCGGTCGGCGATGTCGGCGACGACGCCCATGTTGTGGGTGATGAGCAGGATGCCGGCAGCCGTCTCGTCCTTGAGCCGCCGCAGCAGGTCGAGGATCTCGGCCTGCACGGTGACGTCGAGGGCCGTCGTCGGCTCGTCGGCGATGATCACCTTCGGATCGAGCGCGATCGCCATCGCGATGACGATGCGCTGGCGCTGGCCGCCCGAGAACTGGTGCGGGAACTGCTTGATGCGCCGCTCGGGCTCGGGGATGCCGACGATGCGCAGCAGCTCGATCGAGCGGTCGCGCGCATCCTCGCCGTAGGCGACATCGTGCAGCTCGAAGATCTCCGTCAGCTGGCGCTCGATCGTGAGCACCGGGTTGAGCGCCGTCATGGGCTCCTGGAAGATCATCGCGATCTCACTGGCGCGCAGCTTGCGCATCTGCTCGTTCGGCAGCCCGATCACCTCGGTCTCGCCGACCTCGACCGATCCGCGGATGATCGCGTTCTCGGCGAGGAGGCCCATCGCGGCGAGCGAGGTGACCGACTTGCCCGATCCCGACTCGCCGACGACCGCGACGACCTCGCCGGGGGCGACCTCGAGCGAGATGCCCTTGACGGCGTTGACGTCGCCCGAACCGGTCAGGAACGTGACGGCGAGGTCGGTGAACTTCAGTGCGGTTCGCGTGGCGGTGGCGCTCATGCGCGGTTCCTCCTCTTGATCTCGCGGCGGACGCTGCGCGACTGCCGCGGGTCGTACGCATCGCGGATGCCGTCGCCCAGGAAGTTGATCGACAGGGCGATCGCCAGGATCATCATTCCCGGCCACCAGAACAGCCACGGCCGGCTGGTGAAGCTGCCCTGGTACTGGCTGATCAACAGGCCCAGCGAGGTCTCGGGCGGCTGCACGCCGAATCCCAGGAACGAGAGCGAGCTCTCGAGGAGGATCGCGCCCGCGATCGCGAAGGTCGCATTGACGGCAATGACGCCGACGGTGTTCGGGAGTAGATGACGGAAGATGATGCGCGCTCCCCCGGCTCCGGACGCACGGGCCGCGAGGACGAAGTCGCGCTCGCGGAGCGACAGCACCTCCCCGCGCACCAGGCGCGCGAGGCCGGTCCACGTCAGCAGCGAGAGCATGAACGCCAGCAGGATCGGGTTCTCGCCGATGTTGCCCGCGATCTGGCCGACGACGGCCGCGAGGGCCAGAAGCGGGATCACGATGAACAGGTCGGTGATGCGCATGAGGACGGAGTCGACCCAGCCGCGGTAGTACCCCGCGACGGCACCGATGATGCTGCCGATCACCGTCGACGAGATGCCGAGCACGAGACCGAGCAGGATCGACCGCTGCGTCCCCATCATCGTCAGCGCGAAGTAGTCCTTGCCGGTGTTCTCCTGGCCGAACGGGTGCTCGCCGATGCGGATGCCGTCGCCCCCGAGCCACTCGGGGATGAGGCTCAGCGTCGGTACGCCGCCGTTGACGACATCACCCGCGGCCCGGTAGTCCTGCGGCCACCATCCCGGGATGCCGAAGAACCCGACCGAGGTGAAGCTGAGCAGCGTGAGGAGGATGAGCACGACCGCCGAGATGGTCGCCGCACGGTGCCGGAGGAAACGACCCCAGACGATCCGGGCCTGCGAGCGGGGCGCAGCGGTGCTCTTCGCGAGTGCGGCGTCCTCGGCCTCGGCGACCGAGAGCACCGACGTCGTGGTCGGGACGTTGTCGTTCGGGTTCGTCATACTCGGATCCTCGGGTCGATGACGGCATAGAAGATGTCCGCCAGCATGTTGAAGACGATCGCGGCCAGGCCGGTCACGAGGAAGAAGGCCATGACCGGGTTCGGGTCCACCTCTGCGAGGCCCGTCGCGAACAGCTCACCCATGCCCTTCCAGCCGAAGACGCGCTCGGTGATGACCGCGCCGCCGATGAGGCCGGCGAAGTCGAACGCGGCGATCGTGGCGATCGGGATGAGGGCGTTGCGGAACGCGTGGCGGAAGATCACCAGTCGCTCGGGCACGCCCTTCGCGCGCGCCGTGCGGATGAAGTCCTGATTTCCGACCTCCAGCATCGACGTGCGCGTATAGCGGCTGTACGAGGCGAGCGAGATGACCGTCAGCAGCAGCGTCGGCAGCAGCATCTGCGTGCCGATGTCGAGGAAGGTCTGCCAGAAGGTGCCGTCGAAGTTCGGCGTCTGCGCGCCGATCGTCGAGATGGGCCGCGGCTTGCGCTGCAGGAACGACGGCCAGACACGGAACAGCGAGTCGACGACCGTGAGCAGAGCACCGCCGAAGATCGTGACGAACGCGGCGACGGTGGCCGGGCCGCGGAACCTGCCGCCGAAGAAGCGCCCGATCAGGAACGGCACCACGATGGCGAGCAGAGCACCGCCGATGAGCACGCCCCAGTTCATGTAGTAGATGAACACGTTGGTGAGGGCGAGGTGCATGACGATCACGACGCCGGCGCTGGACAGTGCCACGACGAGGACCCGGCGATTGTGCAGGCCGACGGTGGCGACGGTCGCGCTGAGCGCGAGAAGGATCGTCAGCACCGCGACGCCGATGATCGTGAGGCGCGGCTCGCGGAACGCGTTGGTCGCCAGCATGAGCGACAGCGCCGCGCCGACGAAGACCGCGGCGGCGGCGAAGGTGATCGCACGCCGCTTGACCGAGCCGCCGCCGAAGACCTGCACGATGAAGCCGATGACGAGGGCGATCACGATGATCTGCACGGGTGTCAGCTGCGGGTCGCGGATCCAGTCGTTGTATCCGATCGCGAGGTACTCCTTGAAGAGCACCGCAGCCCAGAACACCGGCAGGGAGAAGAACAGGAAGGTCGCGAAGGTGACGGCGTAGTCGAGGCCGGAGTACTGGCGGATCGCCGTGACGATGCCGATCGCGATACCGATGATGAGCGCCAGGATCGTGGCGAGCAGGACGAGCCTCAGCGTCGAGGCGGCCGCCTGTCCCACGAGCGTCGAGACCTCGACGCCCTGCCGGGTGAGGCCGAGGTCGCACTGGCCGATGAGGCACTTGCTCGCGCCCGTCAGCCAGGTCAGGTACCGCAGGTACCACGGCTGGTCCAGGTTCATGTATTCGGTACGCCGGGCGATCAACTGCTCGCGGTTGTCCGCGTTGCTCTCGCGCAGATCGGCGAGCGGGTCGCCGGAGTTGATCGTGAGGACGTACATCAGCAGGGATGCGGCGAGCAGGATGCCCACCGCGGCCGCCAGACGGCGGATGATGAATTTCAGCACGGAAGTCGAAGTCCCTTGGTCGTACGCGGGGCACACGTGTGCCCCTCACGGGAGTGTGGGCCGTCACCGCAGCGACGGCCCACACCCTGGTCGTGTCAGAGACAGAATACGTTTATTCTGCGCGCGACCACTTCTCGGCGTTCCACATGATGCCGCTCTGGCCCACGGAGTGCTGAGCGTTCTGGATGTCGGCCGCCGCGGCGTCGACACCCGGGTGAGCGAACACCGGGATGCCGAACAGGTCGTCCCAGAGCTGCTTCTCGATGATCTTCGTCTGCTCGAGGTGCACCGACTCGTCGAGGCTGGTCACGAGCGTCTGCCAGGCCTGGTCGACGACCGGGCTCGAGTAGCCGCCGTAGTTCTGCGGCTTGTCGGTGGCGTAGATGTTCTGGCCCGAGGTGATCTGACCCGAACCGGCCCAGGCGAACAGCGCCACGTCGTAGTCGCCGCGCTCCTGCGTGCCGCCGGGCTGGAAGAAGTCGGCGTTGCCGACGTCCTGGATGTCGAAGCCGACCTGGTCGCACGACGACTTGATGAGGGCGACCTCGTCGGCACGGCGGGGGTTGGGCGCCGAGTAGCCGATGCGGACGACGGTGCCGGCTGCGCCGGCGGCGTCGACGAGAGCCTTGGCCTCATCGAGGTTCGGCTCGTCGTAGCGGCCGTCGTAGGCAGCCGAGACGACCTCGTCGTAGTTCTCCTGGAAGGGGAACACCTCGCGGGCGTTCATGACGACCGCGTCCGAGCTGACGGGCTTGATGAGGTTGTCGACGATCTGCTGACGCGGCACGCACATGGCGAACGCCTGGCGCAGCTCGAGGCTGCCGGCGAGCGACGCGTTGCCCTTGAAGTTGAAGTCGAGGTGCTCCCACGTGAGGGTCTGGCCGGTCAGCAGCTGAGCGGCGTCACCGAGCTCCTCGATCTGCGAGACGGTGTCGACCGAGGGCTGCGGCGCGATGACGTCGAGGTCACCGTTCTGCAGAGCCTGGACCATCGCGTCCTGCGCGACGAAGCGGATGACGAGCTCGTCGTTCGCAGCGGGCTCGCCGTAGTAGTTCTCGTTGCGCTTCAGGGTCACCGACTGGCCGGCCTCCCACGACGAGAGGACGTACGGGCCCGAGCTGGGGATGAGCGCCTCGTCCGGCAGCGTGCCGGGGTCGGTGTTCCAGCCGGTGTTCCAGAACTCGGCGGCGTCGGCGAGAGCGGCGGAGTCGCCACCGCGGATCGCCTCGACGAGCTCGTCGAGCGACAGGCCGCCCTGCTCGGCGACGACGTGTGCGGGGCTGAGCATCCACGTCTGGATCTGCCAGTCGGGGTCGGGCGCGGCGAACTCGACGGTGAACGACTTCGCGTCGGCGTCGCCCTGCGGGCCCTCGGGGACGGTGTCGCCCAGGTCCTGCGAGACGGAGTTGAACAGCGGGCCTTCGCCGCTGGTCAGGTTGGCGTTCTGCACGCCCCAGGCGAGGACGGCGTCCGCGACCGTGATCGGCGTGCCGTCGGACCACTCGGCGTCATCGGCGATGGTGTACTCCACGACCATGGGGTCTTCGGAGATCAGCTCGTACGAGCCCAGGTCGGCGTTCGGCTGGATGGCCCCGACCTCGTCGAAGTAGCTGAAGCCCGCGAGGAGCCGGTCCACGATCGCCGAGTTGTACGTCGAGTACGTCTCGGGGGTGAATCCGTTGTAGCTGATGAAGTCGTTCGGACCGACCGAGACCGAGATCGACTGGCTCGTCGAGGTCTCTTCCTGGTCGCCGCCGTCCGCCGGCGCGCAGCCGGCGACGACGAGCGCGAGGGCTGCGGCGCTCGCGGCCGCCATGGAGATACGCGTCAAACGCATTCCCACTCCTGTTCTCTTGATGATCCGGGTGACGGAAGACCTTTCCGTTCCCCGCCCGCCGACCAGGTCGCCGAGCTCAGATGAGAACTACCCTTGCGTGCGTTCGTTTCGAGCGTGTTGCGCGAAACGAGTTCGTTAGCAAAATGTGTCCTACGCAGTGGGGCGCGGGACGACGGGTTGCTCACCCCTGACGGTGTCGGGTGAGCACATCGGCACCCGGCCGCGCGCTTATCGATCGCCGGGTGCGCCGATCCCCTCGTCGTCAGAGACCGACGACGAGCGCGATCAGCGCGCTGGCGACGACGACCGCGAGCGGCACGAGGACCGCGCGGTTGGCCGCCGTCGTGACCGCAGTGTCGACGGCATCGCCGGAGTGCTCGTGCCACGCCTCGCGGATCTCGTCTACCTGACGCAGACCGGAAGGGGTCCGGGCCTCGTCGCTCTCGCTCGCGCGGGCCGCGCGTCCGAGCCGCGCGGGGCGGCCCGGAGACGGTCCGCCGAAGGCCGAGATCACCCGCCCCTCGACGGTCACGACGGCGAGCTGCCAGCGCAGCTGGATGTCGGCCACCGCCGACCACGGCACCCGGGTGACCCGCAACGGGTTCACGACGACGATCGCGTGCTCGTCGATCCGCACCACAGACGCATAGAGCAACGTGTAGATCGACCAGAGAGCGAACAGCACCCACGGCGCCACGAGGAGCCCCTGCACGAGACCGCCCCGCACGAACACGTCACCGAGCAGGAAGAGGCCGAGCAGACCGGCGCCGACGACCGCCACGGTCGCCGACGCCGGTCGGTAGGTCTTCGTCATGCCGTCGCCGCGTCAGGCGCCGAACTGGAAGCCCGCGCCCGGGATGGCCGCGAGGAGCTCCCGGGTGTAGTCCTCGGTGGAATGATCGAAGACCTCGTCCGTGCTCGCCGACTCGACGAGGCGACCGCGTCGCATCACCGACACGTTGTCGGCGACGAGTCGCACGACCGCGAGGTCATGGGTGATGAAGAGGTAGGTCAGATCCAGCTCCGTCTGCAGCTCGGTGAGCAGGTTCAGGATCTGGCCCTGCACGAGCACGTCGAGGGCCGACACCGCCTCGTCGAGCACGAGCACGTCGGGCTTGAGCGCGAGAGCGCGCGCGATCGCGACGCGCTGTCGCTGCCCGCCCGAGAGCTCACTCGGGTAGCGGTCCTTGGCCGCTGCCGGAAGTGATACCTGGTCGAGCAGCTCGCGGACGCGCGCCGAGCGATCCCTCTGACTGCCGAACTTGTGCACACGCATGGGCTCGGCAATCGTGTCGCCGACGCTGTACTGCGGGTCGAGGGTGCCGTACGGATCCTGGAAGACGGGCTGCACCCGTCGACGGAACGCCAGCTCGTCGGCGCGCGAGAGTCCGCCGAGCTTCTTGCCGTCGAAGCGGATCTCGCCCGAGGTCAGCTGCTCGAGCTGCAGGAAGAGCTTCGCGAGCGTCGACTTGCCCGACCCGGACTCCCCCACGATCGCGGTCGTCGTGCCCTTGGCCACCTGGATGCTGACGTCGTCGACCGCGACGATCTCCTTCGAGGAGAGCCCGCCGGTGCGCACCTTGTAGACGCGACGCGCGTTGCGGATGTCGATGAAGTCCGCCGCCGCGGCGACCGATTCCGCCTCGGCCTCGCGCTCCTCCGCCCGGGCGAGGAACTCCTCGCCGGCACCGAACACGTCGACGTCCTCGTTGTGGCGCACGGCCTGGATGCGGCGCGATGCCAGGCTCGGCGCGGCCGAGACGAGACGCTTGGTGTACGGGTGCTTCGGGTCGGCCAGGATCTCCTGCGAGGGCCCGGACTCGACGACACGGCCGCGGTACATCACCACCAGGTGCTCGGCGCGCTCGGCGGCGAGACCCAGGTCGTGCGTGATGAAGAGCACCGACGTGCCGAAGTCGGTCGTCAGGGTGCCGAGGTGATCGAGGATCTGGCGCTGCACCGTCACGTCGAGGGCCGAGGTGGGCTCGTCCGCGATGAGCAGCTTGGGGCGGGCCGACAGGCCGATGCCGATGAGAGCGCGCTGGCGCATGCCGCCCGAGAATTGGTGCGGGTACTGCCGCATCCGATCCTCGGCGTCGGGCAGACCCGCTTCGGTGAGCACCTCGACGGCGCGGTCGCGCACCCCTGCGCGACCGGTCGCGCTGCGGTTCGATCGGACGGCCTCGCGCACCTGGAACCCGACGGTCAGCACCGGGTTGAGATTCGACATCGGGTCCTGCGGCACATAGCCGATCTGCGAGCCGCGCACGGACTGCAGCTCGCGGTTCGACAGCGCGGCGAGGTCGCGGCCCTCGAAGAGGATCTGCCCCTCGGTGATACGCCCGGTGCCCGGGAGGAGCCGGATGATCGCCTGCGCAGTGGTGGACTTGCCCGACCCGGACTCGCCCACGATCGCCACGGACTGGCGCGGGTAGATCGTCAGGTCCACGCCGCGGACGGCGGGCACGAGGCCGGCCTTCGTCTGGAAGCCGACGTGCAGGTTGCGGATGTCGAGAAGGGGCGTGGTCTCGGAGGACGTGGTGTCGCTCATCGGCGCGCACGCTCCTTCGGGTCGAGGGCGTCGCGCACGACGTCGCCCAGCATGAGGAAGGACAGGACGGTCACCGACAGTGCGGCGGCGGGGTAGATCAGCACCATCGGGCTCGTCGTCAGCGACTGACGTGCGGAGTTGATGTCGTTGCCCCAGCTCATCACGGTGCCGGGCAGGCCGATGCCGAGGAACGACAGAGTCGCCTCCGCGACGATGAACGTGCCGAGCGACACGGTGGCCACCGCGATGACGGGCGCGACAGCGTTCGGCAGCACGTGGCGGAGCAGGACGCGCCACCGCGACACACCGAGGGCGATCGACGCCACGACGTAGTCGGCCTGCTTCGCCGTGAGCACGGCGCCGCGCATGATGCGGGTGATCTGCGGCCAGGCGAACACCGCGATGACGAGCGCGACGACGAGCGGCGTGCGCTCGGGGACGACCGACATGAAGACGATGGCGCCGAGCACGGTCGGGATCGCGAAGAAGATGTCCGCCACGCGCGAGAGGATCGCGTCGAGGAGGCCGCCGTAGTACCCGGCCAGGGCGCCGACGACCGAACCGAAGATCGTGACCATGAGGGTCGCGATGACACCGACCATGACGGACGACTGGGTGCCGTAGATCACTCGCGCGTACACGTCGCATCCCTGTCGGGTGAATCCGAACGGGTGACCCGCAGCCGGCCCGCCGTTGCTGTTGGCCAGCAGACAGTTCGCCGTCGGCGACACCGGCGAGAAGAGCCCGGGGAACATGGCGACCAGGAGGATCAGCACGATCAGGCTCGCAGCCACCCAGAACATCGGTCGGCGACGCATCGACTGCCAGGCGTCCCCCCAGACGGTGCGCGGCTTGTCGTCGGTGGAGACAGCGTCGATCGCCTGGAGCGGCGTCTCCTCTTCGGGTGCGACGAAGTGGTCCTGATTCCGGCGGAGATTACTTGGCATAGCGGATCCTCGGGTCGAGCCAGGCGTACAGGAGGTCGACGAGCAGGTTCGCCAGCATGATGATGATGACCATGATGGCGACGAAGGACACGACCGTGGGCCCCTCACCGATCGTGATGGCGCGATAGATCGTGCCGCCGACGCCGTTGATGTTGAAGATGCTCTCGGTGACGATGGCGCCCACCATGAGCGAGCCGAGGTCGACGCCGAGGTAGGTGACCACCGGCACGAGCGAGTTGCGCAGCACGTGGACGGTCACGACGCGCGGTCGGCTGAGGCCCTTCGCGGTCGCCGTGCGGACGAAGTCGGCCGAGAGGTTCTCGGCGACGGACGAACGCGTGAGTCGGACGATGTACGCGAATGACACCGTGGCGAGCACGATGGCCGGCAGCAGCAGCTCGTTCCAGGGAGCGCCGGCGCTGACCGTCGTCCGGAACCATCCGAGCTGGATGCCGAGCACGTACTGCAATACGAATCCGATGACGAACGTCGGCACGGAGATGAGCAGGAGGCTCACGACGAGCGCGGTCGCATCGAACAGCTTGCCCTTGCGCAGGCCCGCGATGAGGCCGACGACGATGCCGAACACAGCCTCGATGGCGAGTGCCAGGACTGCCAGACGCAGCGTGATCGGGAAGGCCTGGGCCATGACGTCGATGACGGGTCGGCCCGAGAAGGTCGTGCCCCAGTCACCCTGCAGCAGCGCCCCGATGTAGAGGAAGTACTGGACGATGAACGGCTTGTCGAGGTTGTACTGGGCCCGCACCGCCTCGATGGCGGCGGGCGAGGGCTGCCGGTCGCCGTACAGAGCGGCGATCGGGTCTCCCGGCAGCAGGAAGACGAGGGCGTAGATGAGAAGGGTCGCCCCGAAGAAGACGGGGATCAGCTGCAGCAGCCGTCGACCGATGAACCAGAGCATCGACGAATAGTTCCTAAGAGGGTTCGGGTTATGGGGGTTCGAGGTCTCCGGTCAGCACGGTGTCCGGGACGCAACGCGCCCCGGACACCGTAACCGATGATCGCCGGAAGCCGAACTCAGCCCTTGGTGACCTGGTTGTAGAGCGGAACCGAGTCCCAGCCGAACACGACGTTGTCGACGCCCTCGCCCCAGACGCCGACGGCGTTCTGGTACCACAGCGGGATGCTGGGGAGGTCGCGCATCAGGATCTCCTGCGCCTGCTCGTACAGACCCGCGGCGTCCTCGATCGAGGGAGCCGAGGCGGCCTGGGCGAGCAGATCGTCGAACTCGGGGTTCGTGTAGCCCTCGTAGTTCGAGCTGCCGCCCGTGCTGTACTGCGCCGACAGGAAGTTACCCTGCGACGGGTAGTCGGCCTGCCATCCGGCGCGGGTCGCGCCGGTCAGCGTGCCGGTGGTGCGCAGGTCGAGCGCCGCGGCGAAGGTCGGGAACGGCAGACCGCTCGCCTCGATGCCCAGCGTGTTCGAGATGCTGTTGGCGACAGCGTCGACCCAGGCCTGGTGGCCGCCGTCGGAGTTGTACGCCAGCGTGAACGGACCGGTGTACGGCTTGATCGCCTCGGCCTCGGCCCACTTGGCCTGCGCCTCTTCGGGGTTGTACTCGAGGACCTCGGAGCCCGGCAGGTCGTCGCTCCAGCCCTCGACGACGGGCGACGTGAAGTCGGTCGCCGGCGTGCGGGTGCCCTGGAAGATCGTGTCGGTGATCTCCTCGCGGTTGATCGCCATCGAGATCGCGGCGCGGCGCAGCTGACCCTCTTCGTCGTTGCCGAAGTCCGGCAGGTAGAAGGGGATGTTGAAGCCCTGGTAGATCGCGGCGGCCTGGTTCACCGAGCGCTCGGGGAAGTCGGTCTCGTACGTCGCGAACGCGGTGTCGGGCACCGTGTCGAGCACGTCGAGGTTGCCGCCCTGAGCGTCGGCGTACGCCGACTCGAGCGAGGTGTAGAAGACGATGTTGAGGCCGTCGTTCGCGACCTCGCGGACACCGTTGTAGTCGGGGTTCGGGACGAGGTCGATGCCCTCGTTGTGGCGCCAGGCGCCCTCGCCGTCGAGCATGTACGGGCCGTTGCCGATCGGGTTCTCACCGAACGCCTCGATGTCCTCGAAGGCGACCGACGGGAGCGGCATGTAGGCGGTGTAGCCGAGACGCAGCGGGAAGTCGGCGTCGGGAGACTTGAGCGTGACCGTGAAGGTCATGTCGTCGACGACCGCCAGGCCGGTGGGCGCCGTGCTGCCGTCGTCGGATGCGCCCTCGATGGTGTAGTACCAGTACGCGCCGTCGACGTCCTGAGCCGCAGCGGTCCAGGTGTCGACGAAGGTCTGCGCGGTGATCTCCTCACCGTTGGTGAACTTCCAGCCGTCCGCGACGGTGATCGTCCAGACGACGTTGTCGTCGCTCTCGATCGACGAGGCGACCTCGTTCTCGATGGTGCCGTCGGCCTTGTAGCTGACCAGACCGGCGTAGATCGAGGTCATGATGCGGCCGCCGCCGGTCTCGGTCGTCCCGAAGGTGATCAGCGGGTTCTGCGGCTCGGTGCCGTTCGTGGTGATGATCGCGGAGGCGGTGGAGCCTCCGCCCGTGTTGCTGTCGCCGCCGGCCGAACAACCGGTCAGCGTGAGCGTGACGGCGGACACCAGCGCGATCGCGCCGACTCCCCAACGTCGTCTCGACATGTTTCCTCCTGGGTGACGGGTACGCGCTCGGGAACCACGGCGGCGAAGACACGCCGACGTCCGGAGCACGGGATATACAGCGACGATAAGCGCGCTCGCCCCCTGTGACCGCATCCAGGGCGAAACCGTTACATGTCGGCAACAATCCCTCCCGAGGGGTTGTCATCCTGCTCGCGGCACAGCTCAGACGCTGGGCGTAGCGATCCGCATCCGTGTTCGGTCCCACGTTCTCAACGTGTAGGACACTTTCGATTGCCAACTTTGCGACTCTTTCAACCTCACAAACAGTTGCTGCGATCCCGGCGAACAGCGTTGATGTAAAGTCGCCGGTGACCCGCATGTCGCGGGCGACCCGACCGGAAGAGAGCAGCCGTGGTGGACGACGCCATCCTCATCTACGCGAGCACGCTGGCCGCAGACATGCGCCACGTCATCCCCCACGACGTGCACGACCCGTTCCTGTACATCGAGATCGACGGCGCCCCGCACGTGGCGATCAAGTCGCTCGAGGCCGCCCGCATGCGCGACGTCGCGGGCATGACGGTCTTCCCGCTCGACGAACTCGGGTTCGACGACTTCCGCGCCGCCGGGCAGGATCCCGACCTCGCCGAACTCTCCACGCTCGTCGCGGCATGCCGTCGGCTCGGAGTGTCCAGCGCGGCCGTCCCGCCGACCTTCCCCCTCGAGGTGGCCGATCACCTCCGCGCCAACGGCGTCGACGTGCACGTCGACCGCGACCTGTTCGTCCAGCGTCGCCGCGTGAAGACGCCCCACGAGCTCGCGGGCATCCGACGGGCCCAGGTCGCCGCCGAGGCCGGCGTATCGCTCGTGGCCGACGCGATCGACCGCGCGACCGTCGGCGCCGACGGCGGCCTGCTCCTCGACGGAGTCCCGCTCACCTGCGAAGACCTCAAGGACCGCATCCGCGCGGTGTTCCTGCGCAACGGGTGCGAGGATGCGGGCATGATCGTGGCTCACGGGCCGCAGACCTGCATCGGGCATCACGCCGGGTCGGGCCAGATCTTCGCCGGCGAGCCGGTGACGGTCGACATCTGCCCGCGCGACATCGCCTCGGGCGGCAACTCCGACATGACCCGCACCTTCGTCAAGGGCGACATCGACGGCGAGCTCGCGTTCTATTACGACATCGTGAAGCAGTCGTTCGACGCGACCCTCGCGGCCATTCGCCCCGGTCTCCCGGTCGCCGAGCTCCACCGCATCTCCTGCGAGCCCATCGAGGCCGCCGGACAGCCGACCCAGCTCACCAAGAAGCCGGGCGAAGTGCTCGACGAGGGCTACTTCCACTCGCTCGGCCACGGAGTCGGACTCGAGGTGCACGAGCCGCCGAGCCTCAACCAGAACGACGCCGTGCTCGTCGCGGGCGACGTCATCGCGATCGAGCCCGGCTGCTACCGGCAGGGCTTCGGCGGGGTGCGCCTGGAGGACATCGTCCTGGTCACCGACGACGGCTACGAGCTGATCTCGGACTACCCGTACGAGCTGACCCCGGTCTCGCTCCCCCGAGGCAAGTGACGATGGCGCGCGACCCGCGGATCGACCGCGACGCCGCCGACATCGTCGGAAGCTGGCAGGACCTCTGCCGCTTCCCGACCGTCGCCGGCCGCCTCGATGCCATCGGGCAGGCGGCGGACTGGATCGAGGAGCGGCTCGCGCCCCTCATGGACCGCGTAGACCGGTACGAGATCCCCGGCTATGGCCCCGTGGTCGTCGGGTTCCGCGCGGGTGCGAGCGACGCCTCGCTGCTGCTCTACAACCACTACGACGTGCAGCCGGAGGGCGACCCGGAGCGGTGGACCTCACCCCCCTATGCAGCGGAGATCCGTGACGGCGCGATGTACGCGCGGGGCGCCTGCGACGACAAGGCCGACGCTGCCGGACGGCTCGCGTCGCTCCGGCTCTGGATCGAGGAGCACGAAGGCCGCACCCCCTTCGGAATCATCTACCTCGCCGACCCGTGCGAGGAGATCGGGAGCCCCGGACTCGGCGACGTCCTCGCCGAGCACGCCGCCGAGCTCCGCGCCGACGCCTGCCTCTGGGAGAGCTATCTGCGCGAGGAGGACGGCCGTCCGGCCGTCGGTTTCGGCTGCCGCGGTTCGCTCGAGATCGAGCTGTCGCTCGACATCCTCGCCGCGGCGCAGCACCCGTCGTACTCGTCCATCCTGCGCTCCGCGCCGCTCGAGCTGATGGCCGCCGTCTCGTCGCTGCGCACGTCGGACGGACGGATCGCCGTCGCCGGCGTCCGCGATCAGGCCATCGTGCCCGACGAGCGCGCGCAGCGCCGCACAGCCGAGATCACCCTCCCCGGCCCGTCGATCGCGCGCGACGGCATCTCGCCGTATCTGCCGGGGACGACCGCGGAGCTCGCCACGCGCTTCATCTTCGAGCCGTCCGTGAGCCTGTCGGGCTTCGACCTCGACGAGGGCGTGCGTCAGAGCATCCCCGCCTCCGCCACGGCGCGCGTGCGTTTCGGGCTCGTCCCGGGCATGGCGCCGGAGCAGGTCGTCGATGCCGTCCGCGAGCATCTCGCCGAACGGCATCCGGATGTCGTGCTCTCGGTGGTCCGCTCGATCCCGCCGGCGTTCTCGCCGGTCGAGTCGGCGTTCGGCGACGCTGTGCTCCGGGCGGCGGGCAGCGCGTTCGGGGCCGATCCCGTCGTCTACGACGTCATGACCGGCGCGGGCCCGGGAGCCCTGTTCCTGGAGCATCTCGGCGCCCCGATCATCTCGCCCACCGGCACCCTCCGGCCGGCCGGCAACATGCACGGCTACGATGAGCACGGCTACGTCGAGGACTTCCTCGACCACGTGCAGTTCACTCTCGAGGTCTTCCGCGAACTCGAGCGGAGCGGCTTCGCAGACACCGCCCGGGGAGGGGCATGACCACCGATCCGACCCGGCTGCGCGCCCTCCTCGAGCCCGAGCGCGAGGTGCTCGAGATCGACGACGTCGACCGCCGCATCCTGCACCGTCTGCACGAGGACGCCCGAGCCTCGATGCGCAGCATCGCGGCGGACGTCGGGATGTCGGCGCCGGCGGTGGCCGAGCGGATCGCGCGCATGGAGCGCGGTCACGTCATCCGCCGCCACACGATCGAGCTCGACTGGGCCGCACTGGGGTACCCGATGCTCGTCGTGATGCCCCTCCGTCTCACCGGCGATGCGGACGCCGCCGCCGTGCTGGCGGCCCTGCAGGCCGTCGACGCGATGACCGAGGCTCTGGTGCTCGCCGCGGGGTGGGACATGATGGCTCGATTCCGCGTCCGCGACCACGCCGACCTGCAGCGGCTGCTCGTCGAGGAGGTCTGGCCGATCCCCGGCATCGACCGGGTCGAGACGATGCTCGCGATCGGGCGGCTCGCCGACCCGCAGCCGCTTCAGCACGTCCTGGCGACCGAGACTCCGGCCCGCAAGCGGCGCCGACCCTGACGTCGCGTTCCCGGATCTACGATCGACCCGGGAGGAAAGATGATGCACGTCTCGCGCACCCGTCTGTGGTGGGAGATCGCCCTCGTCCTGGCGCTGTCGGTGGGGCGGTCGGCCTTCTTCTCGCTGCTCTCCTTCGTCCAGGCGGTGACGAGCCCGGTGCGGCTCGGCGACCAGTCGACGTCGCTGAACCCGGGAGCCGCGACGGTCGATCCCTGGTCCGTGGTGTCGCAGGCGTTCTCGCACCTGTTCAACCTCGCCCCCGTGGCCCTCGCGATCTACTTCCTCTGGGAGCCGGGTCGGTCGGCGCTGCGGCGCATCGGGCTCGACTTCCGGGTCTTCGGACGCGACGCCGGCGCCGGCCTGTTGCTCGTCGCGATCATCGGCGTGCCGGGTCTGGGGCTCTACGCGCTCGGCCGCGCCCTCGGCATCACCGTGCAGGTCGGCGCGGCTCCGCTCGACGGGGGCTGGACCGCCATCCTGCTGCTCGCCCTCGCCGCGCTTCGCGCGGGCCTGACCGAGGAGGTGATCTTCATCGCCTACCTCTCCGATCGACTGCGTCGGCTCGGCTGGGGCACGTGGACCATCATCCTGTCGACGGCTGCGCTGCGCGGGACCTACCACGCGTACCAGGGCATCGGACCGATCTTCGGGAACGTCGCGATGGGCGTCGTCTTCGGGTGGGTCTACCACCGGTGGGGTCGCGTCATGCCGCTCGTGATCGCCCACGTCGTCATCGACCTCATCGCCTTCATCGGCTACCCGCTCGCCGCCGCCTGGTGGCCCGCCCTGTTCTGACCCCGCCCCGCCCCGGCGGGCCGTGAGCCGCGAGACTGCAGTCGCGCCCCGAGACGCTGGGTTCACGCCGGGGTCTCGGGGCGCAAGTGAAGTCTCGCGGTTCGGGGAGCGCTCGGCGCGGGGGCTCGGCGGGTCCTGCACAGGGGAGGCGGGCGGCGGAAGTGGGGCGCGGGCTGGGGAGGGGCGGACTCGCGACGGGGCGGATCACCAGGATGGCCGGATGCCCGACACCACCGCATCCGCTCTCGCACCCTGCCCCGTCCCGCTCGTGCTCACCCGCAACCGCACGCACCCGGAGCGGGCGGCGCGACGGGGCGAGCTCGTCCCGATCCGGCGCGGCGTCTACGCACCCGCATCCGTGTGGAATCGGCTCCCGCCCTGGGACCGCTACGTCGCGCGCGTGCACGCGGTGGGCGTGACGCGTCCCGGCTGCGTCTTCAGCCATGAGTCGGCGGCCGCTCTGCTCGGCCTGCCCGTGGTGGGCGCGCCGCGCGACGTGCACGTGCTCGCCGACGCAGGGGTCTCCGGCGGCGACCGCGGCGGACTGCGCGTCCACACGACACGTGATCCCCGCGAGATCGTCGAGGTCGGCGGGGTCTCGCTCACGAGCGCGACGGAATGCGCGATCGACATCGCGCGCGACCGCTGCGAGCTCATCGCCCTGTCGGTCGCGGATGCGGTGCTGCGGGCCGGCCATGTCCGCAGCACCGACGTGCTCGTCGCGCGCAACGAGGACCGCTCCACCAGCCGCGGGCGCCGGCGCGCACGGTGGTCGCTCCACCGCGCCGACGCGGCGGCGGAGTCGACTCTCGAGTCGCTGAGCCGCGGGACCATCGACCTGCTCGGTTACGTCGAGCCCGAACTGCAGCCTGTGCTGGGCCGCGACCGGGTCGACTTCCGCTGGGGCGACGACGACGTGCTCGGCGAAGCGGACGGCGACCTGAAGTTCGACGGGCGCTTCGGCGATGCGCCCCTCCTGCTGCGTGAGCAGCGCGCCCGCGACGCGCGACTACGTGCGGGCGGCGCGCGCCGGATCATGCACTGGGGATGGCAGGATGTCGTCGAGTTCGACCGGCTCGACGACATCCTGCGCTCCGCCGGCGTGCGACGGCTGCGCCCGCCCGACCTCGAGCGCCTCACCCGCTGCCGGGTCGCGCTGCGCCCCGCTCCCGCCCTCGACCCGCGAGACGTCAGCCCCGCTCCGAGAGCCCGGCGCGAACCCAGCGTCTCGGGGCGGAACTGAGGTCTCGCGGATCCGAGATCGGACGGGATCAGGCGAAGGCCTCGGGGGGCGGGCAGGCGCAGACGAGGTTGCGGTCGCCGTAGGCCTGGTCGATGCGGCGCACCGGGGGCCAGTACTTGCCGCGCACGAGCGAGCGGACGGGGTAGACCGCGTCCTCGCGCGTGTACGCGTGGGACCAGTCCGACGTGACGACCGCCTCCGCCGTGTGCGGGGCGCCGACGAGCGGGTTGTCGTCGGCGGGCCACTTCCCCGCCGCGACCCGGTCGGCTTCGGCGCGGATGGCGATCATCGCCTCGACGAAGCGGTCGATCTCGGCGAGATCCTCCGACTCGGTCGGCTCGACCATGAGCGTGCCCGCCACCGGGAACGACATCGTCGGCGCGTGGAATCCGTAGTCGATGAGCCGCTTCGCCACGTCGTCGACCGTGATCCCCGTGCGCTCGCGCAGAGGCCGGAGATCGAGGATGCACTCGTGCGCCACGAGACCGCCCTCGCCCGCGTACAGCACCGGGTAGTGCTCGCGCAGCCGCACGGCGACGTAGTTCGCCGCCAGCACGGCGGCGCCCGTCGCGGCCCGCAGGCCCGCTGCGCCCAGCATCCGCACGTATGCCCACGAGATGGGCAGGATCGACGCCGAGCCGTACGGCGCCGCGGAGATCG
Source organism: Microbacterium sp. cf332 (assembly GCF_900102175.1). Taxonomy (GTDB): domain Bacteria; phylum Actinomycetota; class Actinomycetes; order Actinomycetales; family Microbacteriaceae; genus Microbacterium. The sequence goes on along the minus strand of NZ_FNKN01000001.1, from coordinate 151,544 downwards.
GTCCGCCGTCGAACACGAACCCGCCGGCGTGCCCGTCGCGCTGCGCGAACGGATGCGACGGCAGGAACGGCGCGAGGTGCTCCTTGGCTGCCACGGGACCGACGCCCGGGCCGCCGCCGCCGTGCGGGATGGCGAAGGTCTTGTGCAGGTTCAGGTGCGACACGTCGCCGCCGAGGTCGCCGAATCGGGCATAGCCGAGCAGCGCGTTGAGGTTCGCGCCGTCGACGTACACCTGCCCGCCGGCATCGTGCACCGCAGCGGTGATGGCGAGCACCTCGTGCTCGTACACGCCGTGCGTCGACGGGTACGTGATCATGAGGGCCGACAGGGTCTCGGCATGCTGGGCGATCTTCGCGCGCAGGTCGTCGAGGTCGACGTTGCCGGCCTCGTCGCAGGCCACCACGACGACGCGCATCCCCGCGAGCACGGCGGATGCCGCATTCGTGCCGTGCGCCGACGACGGGATGAGGCAGACGGTGCGATCGTCGTCGCCCCGCGACCGGTGGTACCCGCGGATCGCCAGCAGCCCGGCGAGCTCGCCCTGCGAGCCGGCGTTCGGCTGCAGCGAGACGGCGTCGTATCCGGTGACCTCGGCGAGCCACGACTCGAGCTGGTCGACGAGGTCGAGGTAGCCGCGCACGTCGTCGGCGGGGGCGAACGGGTGCACCCGAGCGAACTCCGGCCAGGTCACCGCAGCCATCTCGGTCGCCGCGTTGAGCTTCATGGTGCACGAGCCGAGCGGGATCATCCCACGGTCGAGCGCGTAGTCGCGATCGGCGAGGCGCTTGAGGTAGCGCATCATCGCCGTCTCGGAGTGGTGGCTGTTGAAGACCGGATGCGTGAGGTACTCGTCCTCGCGCAGCAGCCCCGGCCGGGCGTGCCGCTCCGGCCACGCCCGGCCGGCGACGAAGGCGAACGCGCGTTGCTCGGGCCCGCCGAACGCCTGCGCGATCCGATGCAGGTCGGTCGTGGTCGTCGTCTCGTCGACCGAGACGCCGACCGTGTCGCCGTCGCGGAGCCACAGCTGGTAGCCGAGCTCGCGCGCGGCCGCGACGACCGCGGCGGCCCGACCCGGGACCCGGACGGTCAGGGTGTCGAAGAAGTGCCGGTGCGCGACCTCTGCGCCAGCATCCGTCAGCCATTCGGCGAGCAGCGCCGCGTGGCCGGCCGCCGCCTGAGCGATGCCGCGCAGCCCGGCGGGCCCGTGGTAGACGGCGTACATCGAGGCCATCACCGCGAGCAGCACCTGGGCGGTGCAGATGTTCGAGGTCGCCTTCTCGCGGCGGATGTGCTGCTCGCGCGTCTGCAGCGACAGGCGGTAGGCCGGGTCGCCGGCCGCGTCGACCGAGACGCCGACGAGGCGGCCGGGCAGCTGCCGCTCGAGACCGGAGCGCACGGCCATGTAGCCGGCGTGCGGGCCGCCGAAGCCCATCGGCACGCCGAAGCGCTGCGTGGTGCCGACCGCGACATCCGCTCCGAGCGAGCCGGGCGAACGCAGCAGGGTCAGCGCGAGCAGGTCGGCGGCGACGACGACGAGGCCGCCTGCGGCCTGCACAGCGGCGATGAGCGCGGACGGGTCCCAGACGCGACCCGACGCTCCCGGATACTGCACGAACGCCCCGAAGACAGCTGCGTCGGAGCGGACCGCCTGCGGCTCCGCGGCGAAGTCGACCTCACGCAGCTCGATGCCGAGCGCCTCGGCCCGATGACCGAGCAGCGCCTTGGTCTGGGGCAGCGCATCCGCATCGACGAGGAACACGTCGCTGCGCGATCTGGACGCACGTCGGGCGACGAGCATGCCCTCGACGACCGCCGTGGCCTCGTCGAGCATCGACGCGTTCGCCGTGGCGAGACCCGTCAGGTCGGTGACCATGGTCTGGAAGTTGATGAGCGCCTCGAGCCGGCCCTGCGAGATCTCGGGCTGGTACGGCGTGTACGCGGTGTACCAGGAGGGGTTCTCGAGCACGTTCCGCTGGATGACGGCGGGTGTCAGCGTGTCGTAGTAGCCGAGTCCGATCATGGCGCGGGCCGGGCGGTTGCGCGACGCGAGCTCGCGGAGCTCGGCGAGCGCCTCGCTCTCGCCCACGGCGCCGGGGATGACGCTGTCGACACGCGGGTCGACCTGGATCGCCGCGGGCACGGCCCGGGCCAGCAGCGTGTCGACGTCGTCGTAGCCGAGGGCGTCGAGCATGCGGCGCTGCGCGGCGCCGTCGGTGCCGATGTGGCGGGCGGCGAAGGCGGAGGTCACTGGTCTCCGCCCGTGAGCGCGACGTAGGCGGCGCGGTCGAGCAGGACGTCGGCGTCGGCCGGGTCGATCTCGACACGGATGAGCCACCCCTCACCGAACGGGCCGGCGTTGACGAGCGAGGGGTCGTCGACGACGGCCTCGTTGATCTCGACCACCGTGCCGTTCAGGGGCGCGTACAGCTCGCCGACCGACTTGGTCGACTCGATCTCGCCGCAGACCGCGTCGGCCGACACGGCTGTGCCGACGGCGGGCAGATCGACGTAGACGACGTCACCCAGCTTCTCGGCGGCGTAGTCGGTGATGCCGACGGTCGCGGTCATGCCCGAGAGGGCGACCCACTCGTGCTCGGCGGTGTACTTCAGGGCGTCGAGATCGGTCATTTCTTCCTCCGGTAGAACGGCAGCGGGGTGACGGTGGCGGGGATGCGGGTGCCGCGGACGTCGAGCGCGAGCTCGGTGCCGGGCGTGGCGAACACCGGGGCGACGTACGCCATGGCGATCGGGTGGCCGAGGGTGGGGCTGAGGGCGCCGCTCGTGACCTCGCCGACGCGCTCGCCGTCCGGCCCGAGCACGGCGTAGCCGGCACGGCCCGCACGTCGCCCCGCCGAGGCGAGACCGACGAGGACGGGGACGTCCGAGCCGTCCCGCGACCCCAGCCCCTTTCGGCCGACGAACTCCGGCTTGTCCATCGCGACGGCCCGGCCGAGACCGGCCTGCGTCGGCGTGACCTGGAGCGACAGCTCGTGGCCGTACAGCGGCATCCCGGCTTCGAGACGGAGCGTGTCGCGCGACGCGAGGCCGGCGGGGACGAGTCCGAAGGGCGCACCCGCGGCCAGCAGCGCGTCCCACAGCGCCTCGGCCGCGGCGATCGGAACCATCAGCTCGAAGCCGTCCTCGCCGGTGTAGCCGGTGCGGGCGAGGAGCAGGGGCTCGCCTGCGAACTCAGCGGAGGCCCACGCGTAGTACCTGGTGTCGGCCAGCGCGACGCCGGTGGTCGTCAGGCCCGGCGTGGCCTCGAGCACCGAGAGTGCGGCGGGCCCCTGGACTGCCAGCAGCGCGTACTCGTCGGTGAGGTCGCGGAGCTCGACGTCCCACCCTTCGGCGCGCTGCTGCAGCGCGGCCCAGACCGGCGCACGGTTACCCGCGTTGGCGATGACGAGGAAACGCTCGTCGGCGAGGCGGTACACGATGACGTCGTCGATGATGCCGCCGTCGACCGCGAGCACGAGCGAGTACTTCGCCTTGCCGACGGGCATCGCCGACAGCACGCCCGCGAGCGCCGCGTCGAGGTAGTCGCCGGCGACCGAGCCCGTCACCTCGAACTCCGCCATGTGCGAGATGTCGAAGAGCCCGGCGGCGGAGCGTACGGCGTGGTGCTCGGCCAGGTCGGACGTGTAGCGGACTGGCATGAGCCACCCGCCGAAGTCGGTGAACGATGCGCCGAGCGCGGTATGACGATGGTGCAGGACGGTGGAGCGGGGATCTGACATGAGTTCTCCCGTTGCGGGCGGGCGGCTGCCACGGCTGCGGCATCCGGAACTCCCCCTCTGTCTTGGGCCTGAGAGTTTCACCGGGCGAGCCCGGCTTTCACCGTCGGCGGATCCCCGAGGGGATCGCTTTCCAGAGCGGCCGGACGCGCGCGGTACGCGGACCTGAGAGATTGGCGGGGAGGCTTGCTCCTTCGGTGCCCGGATTGCTCCGGGGCTCTCCCGCGTGCGTCATGCGGCCTGTCTTCAGTTGCGCGATCAGCATAGCGTCACCGCCGAGCCGCGAGACCACACTTCCGCCCCGAGACCCCGGCGCAACCCCACCTTCTCGGGCCGCGACTGGGGTCTCGCGGAACCGAGGGCTCCGGCGGAGTCAGCGGGTGCAGGCTCCGGCTCGCACCGCGGGGGCGTCGGCGGTCACGCCGGCGAGGGCGGGCAGCAGCTCGGTCGTCGTCATGGCGTAGCCGCGACGTTCGTCGTCGGCACCGCGCGCGAACACGACGCCGGCGACCTCCCCGCCGTCGGTCAGCAGGGGACCGCCGGAGTTGCCCGGGCGGACGTCGGCGTCGAGGGCGTAGATCTCGCGGGGCGAGCTGGAGTCGTCGTAGATGTCGGGGACGGGCGCCGAACCGACCGAGAGCACGAAGGCCGCTCCGCTGGTGAACGGACCGCCGAGGGGATACCCCTGAACGGCGACGGCTGTGCCGGCCGTCACCGGAGGGACGATGGCGAGCGGTGCGGCGTCGAGGCCGTCGACGGCGATCACCGCGAGGTCGTCGATCGGGTCGAAGTACACGACCCGACCTTCCCGCGCGTCGCGTCCCGGCAGCTCGATGACGGGCGTGTCGACGCCCGCGACGACGTGGGCGTTGGTGACGATGAGGCCCTCGGCCGCGACGAACCCGGATCCGGTCATCGACACGCCGCACGAGTAGGCGGTGCCGCTGATGCGAGCCACGGATGCCGCGGCGCGCTGCAGCTCGGGGTCGTCGAGCGCGACGGCGGGTGCGGTCGGGGCGACCTCCGGGCGGAGCAGCTCGCCGATGCTCGGGATGCCCTCGTCGACGACGAAGCCGCGCACCTCGGCGAGCGCGGTGTCGACCGGGTCGGGGGTCAGTCCGTCGAGGAACGACAGCACTCGCGAGGACGCGACGGCGGTCGAGACCACCGGCATGCCACTCGCGGTCACGGCGCCTGCGCCGAGGAGGAGGACCAGCCCGCCCGCGACCGTGGCTCCGGCTGCGCCGAGGATGCGGTCGAGGATGCGGAGCTTGGCGCGGTCGACTCCGCGGCGCATGGCCGCGCCGACCGCGGTGCCGAGCGCGGTGACGAGACCGATGATGGCGATCGCGCAGACGGCGAGGACGAGCGAGCGATACTCCCAGTCGGCGACGCCCGGCGCGATCAGGGGCACCGCCCAGACCGCGAGGAGCGAACCGACGATGAGGCCCGCGAGCGAACCGGCGATCGCGACGAGGCCCCGCGTCACTCCGATCGCGAGGAAGCCGACGAGGAGGATCACGACGATGACGTCGACCAGCAGCACGGGACCTCCTCGGGGACGGGTCACAGCGTACGTCGCCCGACTGGGAGTCCCCCGGTTTGGTGTTCGTGTCGTGGTGACCCTAAGATCATACCGGAAGTTAGGGTCACCATGACAAGAACCAGCGGCGCCGATCGCCACGACGACATCCGGGTCGCCGTCTCGACGGTGATCTTCAGCCTGCGCCACGACGGCGGCGAGGTCCCCGCGGTCGTCATCCCGCTCGTGCGGCGCACGCGCGACCCGCATGCCGGCCAGTGGGCGCTCCCCGGCGGGTGGCTCGACGTCGCGGAGAACCTCGAGGCCGCGGCCTCGCGCACGCTGGCCGAGACCACGGCGCTCGCGCCGAGCTACCTCGAGCAGCTGTACGTGTTCGGCGACGTGGGCCGATCTCCGTCGCGGGTGGTGTCGATCGTCTACTGGGCGCTCGTGCGCGAGGACGTCGCAGCCACCCCGCTCCCGGCCGACGACAACGTCGCATGGTTCGACACCGCCGCGTTGCCCGCGCTCGCCTTCGATCACGACCACATCGTCGAGTACGCCCTGTGGCGCCTGCGCAACAAGGTCGGTTACAGCCGCATCGCGCACGGCCTGCTGCCCGACCTGTTCACGCTCGCCGACCTGCGCGAGGTGTACGAGGCCATCGGCGGCAGACGTCTCGACCCGGCGAACTTCCGCCGACAGGTCGAGGGGTCGGGAACCCTCATCCCGACCCGGGAGTTCCGCACGGGCAGCCATCGGCCCGCGCGCCTCTACCGCTACAACCATGACGTCGAGCTCGCCGACCGCGGCCCGCTCCCCCGATGAAGGAACGCGCATGACCATCTCGCCCCTCCCGCTGCTGCCGCCACCCGTCGACCCGAGCGTCGACCACGGCATCCAGGCGATCGTCACCGGAGCCTCGACCGTCGAGACCTGCAACACCGACCTCGCCGCAGGTCCGTGGAGCTTCGACACCCGCCCGGGCTACGGTCCGGGATCCTCCATGGGAGACGTCATCCCGACCGGCGCTCCGCGTCAGGGCGAGCTCCCGGCGTTCTACCGTTCCGCCGACGAGGACGAGCTGCACGACCGCGTCCGTCGGGCGAAGGAGCAGCTCGGCGACCGCGTGGTGGTGCTCGGCCACTTCTACCAGCGTGAGGAGGTCGTCCGCCACGCAGACTACGTCGGCGACTCGTTCCAGCTCGCGGGAGCGGCCAGGGCGCACCCCGAGGCCGAGGCCATCGTGTTCTGCGGGGTGCACTTCATGGCCGAGACGGCGGATCTCCTCTCGCAGCCCGAACAGGCTGTGATCCTGCCGAACCTGGCCGCCGGCTGCTCCATGGCCGACATGGCCTCGATCGACGAGGTCGAGGAGTGCTGGGAGCAGCTCGCCGACGTCTACGGCGACCTGGACACGCCGGATGCCGAGGGGATGCTGCCGGTCGTCCCCGTCACGTATATGAACTCCTCGGCCGCGATCAAGGGCTTCGTCGGTCGTCACGGCGGCATCGTCTGCACCTCGTCGAACGCCCGCACGGTGCTCGAGTGGGCCTTCGCGCGCGGTCGGCGGGTGCTGTTCTTCCCCGACCAGCACCTCGGGAGGAACACCGCCAAGGCCATGGGCGTCCCCGTCGACCGCATGCCGATGTGGAACCCGCGGCGTGCCCGGGGCGGCAACGAGGAGTCAGCCCTCCGCGACGCTCGCGTGATCCTGTGGCACGGCTTCTGCTCCGTGCACCGCCGCTTCACCGTCGAGCAGATCGAGCAGGCGCGGCGCGAGCACCCGGGCGTGCGCGTGATCGTGCACCCCGAGTGCCCGATGCCCGTCGTGGACGCGGCCGACGAGGCCGGTTCGACCGACTACATCCGCAAGGCGATCGACGCGGCCACCGAGCCGACCACCTTCGCCGTCGGCACCGAGATCAACCTGGTCCAGCGGCTGGCCGCTCAGCACCCCCAGCACGAGATCTTCTGCCTCGACCCCGTCGTGTGCCCGTGCTCGACCATGTACCGCATCCACCCGGGCTACCTCGCCTGGGTGCTCGACGAGCTGTGCGCCGGACGCACCCCCAACCGCATCCGCGTGTCGGACGATGTGGCGGTTCCCGCACGCGCCGCGCTCGAGCGGATGCTGGCGGCCCGACCGTGACCCGCCGCATCGTCGTCGTGGGGTCCGGCCTGGCCGGCGGCATGGCCGCCCTCTCCGCGGTGCGGGCCGGCTGCGAGGTGATGGTCGTCACGAAAGGCGCCGTCGATGGCGGCAACACGGCGTACGCCCAGGGCGGGATAGCCGCAGCGGTGGCGCCGGGCGACTCGGCCGCCGCGCACGCCGAGGACACCCTGCGCGCCGGAGCCGGTCTCGGCGAGCGCGACGCGGTGGAGATGCTCACGTCGTCGGGCCCGGAGGCGATCGCGGCCCTCCGTGCGCTCGGAGTCGATTTCGACCATGATGCGACCGGCGCGCCGAGACTCGGCCTCGAGGGCGCCCACGGTCGCCCCCGCATCCTGCACGCCGGCGGCGACGCGACGGGTGCCGCGATCCAGCTCGCCGTGGCCCGAGCGCTCGCCGCCGCCGATATCGAGACCCGAACCGCGTCCTTCGTGACCGAGCTGCTGGTCGCGGAAGGCGCCGTCCGGGGCGTCCGCGTCCTGGCGGACGGTCGCGAGGAGGCGATCGAGGCGGATGCCGTCGTGCTCGCCACCGGCGGCGCGGGGCGTCTGTACGCCCATACGACGAACCCGGCCGTGGCCACCGGCGACGGGATCGCCCTGGCCCTCCGGGCCGGAGCGCGCGTGGCCGACCTCGAGTTCGTGCAGTTCCACCCCACGGTCCTCGACGACGGCACGCTGGTGTCGGAGGCGGTGCGCGGCGAGGGAGCCGTCCTGTTCGACGAGCAGGGACGGCGCTTCTGCCTCGCGGCCCATCCCGACGCGGAGCTCGCACCTCGCGATGTCGTGGCCCGCGCCATCGCCGCGACGATGCGGGCGCAGGACGGGCGTCCCGTACTGCTCGACGCCTCGGGACTCCGCAGCACCCCCGCCGCGACGGCGACGTTCCTGGCGGAGCGGTTCCCGACGATCGACCGTGCGGTCCGCGGCCGCGGATGGGACTGGGCCCGGCACCCGGTGCCTGTCACCCCCGCTGCCCACTATGCGATGGGCGGGGTCGTCACCGACCTCGACGGACGCACCGACCTCGGCGGCCTCTTCGCGGTCGGTGAGGTCGCGCGCACCGGCGTCCACGGGGCCAATCGCCTCGCCTCGAACTCCCTTCTGGAGGCGGTCGTGTTCGGGATACGGACCGGCCGCGCCGTCGCCGCCGACCGCGCACACGCCGCGATCCCCCTGCACCGGCGTCCCCCCGCCGTCGTCCCCGCGCCGGTCGCCGGCCCGCCCGGGGCGAGGGGCGCCGCACCGATCGCTGCGGCGTTCTCCCGTGAAGCGCTCCAGGCGCTCATGTGGCGTCACGTCGGTCTCGACCGCGACGCCGACGGCCTGACGAGCGCACGGGCGACGATCGACGCGTGGACGGAGTCGCTGCCGCCGGCCCGTGACCACCGCGAACACGAGGACGCCAACCTCCTCGCCGTCGCCCGGGCCGTCACCGCCGCGGCGCTCGCCCGCACCGCATCGGTCGGGGCGCACCACCGCACCGACACCGACACTGACGCCGACGCCGACACCGCTACCGCGTCCGCTGCGGCGATCAGGACGACCCCGACCGGAAAGGTCGCATGATGCTCTCGGCCCGCCACATCGACGCGGTCGTGACCGCGGCCCTCGACGAAGACGCACCGTGGGGGGATCTCACGAGCAGCGCATTCGTCCCCGAGACGGCCCGGGCGACGGCGGAGCTCGTCTCACGCGTCTCCGGGGTCTTCAGCGGCGGCGCCGTCTTCGCGGCCGCTTTCTCGCTCACCGACCCGACGTGCGAAGTCGTCGTGACGGTGCCGGACGGCGCGACGATCCATGCGGGTCAGACGCTCGCCGTCGTCCGCGGCCCCGCCCGCGCGGTGCTCACGGCGGAACGGGTAGGACTGAACTTCGCCCAGCGGATGTCGGGCATCGCGACCCTCACCCGGGCGTACGTCGATGCCGTCGCCGGCACCGGCGCGCGCATTGCCGACACGCGCAAGACGACACCGGGCCTGCGGGCCGTCGAGCGCCAGGCCGTGCGCGACGGCGGCGGCCGGAACCATCGGTTCTCACTCTCGGACGCCGTCATGCTCAAGGACAACCACCTCGGCGTCATGACCGCCGACGGCACCGGCCTGACCGAGGCCCTGCGGCGCGCGATGGCGGAACTCCCCCACACCGCGCATGTCGAGGTGGAGGTGGACCGCATCGATCAGATCGAGCCCGTCCTCGCGGCCGGCATCGACACGATCATGCTCGACAACTTCTCGCCCGCGGACCTCCGCCGCGGTGTGGAGATGGTCGCCGGTCGCGCGACCGTCGAAGCCTCGGGCGGCGTATCGCTGGCCACGGTGCGCGTGATCGCCGAGACGGGGGTCGACGTGATCTCGGTGGGGGCGCTCACCCACTCCGCACCGGCGCTCGATCTCGGCCTCGACCTCGTCGTCGACGCGCCCTGATGCTCTATCTCGATCACGCCGCGGGCGGGCCGGTGCGCCGTGAGGTGCTGGAGGCCATGGCGCCGTTCCTCACCGGACGGTTCGGGAACCCCTCGAGCGTGCACACGGTCGGTGAGGACGTCTCCGCCGCGCTCGAGGACGCGCGGCGGCGTGCAGCGGCAGTCCTCGGGATGCGGCCCGGCGACATCGTGTTCACGTCGGGCGGCACCGAGGCGAACAACCTCGCCGTCGCAGGCATCTCGCTGGGCGCTCGAGGACGCACCCCCGGCCACATCGTGACGACGGCCGTCGAGCACGACTCCGTGCTCGCCGTGTGCCGGTACCTCGAACGGATGCACGGCTACGCCCTCGACGTCCTCCCCGTCGACGGCGGCGGACGGGTCGAGCCGGACGCCGTCGCCGCTGCCGTTCGCGACGACACCACGGTCGTGAGCGTCGGATATGCCAACAACGAGATCGGCACCGTGCAGGACGTCGCCGGGATCGCGCGCGCGGTCCACGGCACGCCCGTGCACGTCGACGCCGTTCAAGCCGCCGGCTGGCTCGACCTCGCGGCGACGGGCGCGGCGGCCATCTCGATCGCCGGGCACAAGATCGGTGCCCCGCAGGGCGTGGGCCTGCTGGGCGTACGCGGCCGGCTGCCGCTCGAGCCGTTGTTGCACGGCGGCGGTCAGGAACGGGGCCGCCGTTCCGGCACGCAGAACGTCGCGGGTGCCGTCGGGCTCGCGCTGGCCCTGGAGCTCGCGGAGAGCGAGCGCGCGGACGCCGCGGCGCGGGCCGCATCCGTGCGCGATGCGTTCACGAGCCAGGTGCTCGCGGTCGTGCCCGGGGCGCGCGTGACCGGCGACCCGGTGCGCCGCCTGCCCGGACACGCCTCGTTCGCCTTCGCCGCGACGTCGGGCGAGGCCGTGCTGCTCGAGCTCGAACGGCGCGGGATCGTCACGAGCAGCGGGTCGGCCTGCGCCGCCGGCAGCGACGAGGCCTCGCACGTGCTGACCGCGATCGGACTCGACGACGACGACGCCCGGACCGCCGTGCGCTTCAGCTTCGACCGGGCGGCTCCCCCGCACGCGGTGTCGCTCGCCGACGCCGTGGCGGACGCGGTGGCGGCAGTACGATCGGGCTCGTGAGCTCGCCCGTCGTCACCGTCATCGTCCCCGGCCGCGACATCGCCCCGTACGCGGCGGAAGCGCTCGATTCGCTCCGGCGGCAGACCCTCCCCGCCTGGACGGCGGTCCTGATCGACGACGGTTCGCGCGACGCGACCGGACGCATCTTCGCCGAGGCGGCCGCGGCGGACGACCGGTTCCGCGTCGTCACGCACCCCCGCCCGGTCGGTCTCGGTGCGGCGCGGAACGTCGGCCTCGACCGGGTGGAGACACCCCTCGTGGCATTCCTCGACGGCGACGACGTGCTCACCCCCATCGCGCTCGAACGGTGGGTCGAGACCCTCGACGCCTCCGGCTCGGACTTCGTCGCGGGCGCGTACGTCCGCCTCCGGCCGACGGACGAGGGGTACGTCCCCGGTCCGGTGCAGCCGTGGGTCGCGGCGTCGACCGATCCCGCCCGCGTCGGCACGACCCTGGCCGCGCACCCGCAGGCGTCGGGCAACATCGTCGCCTGGTCGAAAGCGAGTCGCATCGAGTTCTGGCGGCGCAACCGCCTGCGCTTCCCCGAGGAGCGACTCTACGAGGACCAGCTCGTCGCCCAGCAGATGTACACCCGTGCGCGCGCGTTCGACGTCATCCCCGACGTCGTCGTCCAGTGGCGCGAACGGGCCGACGGTTCGTCGATCACCCAGCACCGCGCTCAGGTGGGCGTGCTCGCGGACTACGCGGAAGCGCTGCGGGCCGGGTTGGCGGTGCTCGATGCCGCCGACGCGCAAGCGGCGGCCGACGCACGGGTGCGCCTCGTGCTCGACATGGACATCCCGCCGCTCGTGCGCATCGCCACGACGCATCCCGATCCCGACTACCGCCGACGCGTCGGCGCCCTCGTGCGTGAGTTCCGGGGTCGCGCAGCGAGCCACCGTCCCGTCGACCCCGAGATCGCCGAGCTGTGGGACATCGCCCGGCTCTGGTGACGCGCGGCGCCGATGACGGTGCGGTGCCGCTGGCGCGGAGCCGCCGCTCGCGGGAATAATCGATCGCGGGGGGCGTTTTCCCCTCCGAGTCCGCCCTCGGGTGACGACGATCAACCCGACCGAGGAGCTTGCCCATGGCCGTCGCGCCGTCCTCCACCACCGCATCCGAGACCGCCGGCCCACCGGCTGTCCCGACGGTCGTCACCGCCGAAGCGAACCGCGTCATCTGGCTCCTGCTGGTGGCGGCGTTCGTGGCGATCCTCAACGAGACGACGATGGGCGTCGCGATCCCGCACCTCATCGTCGACTTCGGCATCACCGCCGTCGCCGCCCAGTGGCTGACGACCGCGTTCATGCTCACGATGGCCGTGGTCATCCCCATCACCGGCTTCCTCCTCCAGCGCTTCACGACGCGCGCGGTCTTCACCGCGGCCATGAGCCTGTTCGCGACCGGCACGCTGATCGCCGTGCTCGCCCCCGGGTTCGAGGTGCTGCTCGTGGCTCGGGTCGTGCAGGCCTCGGGCACGGCGATCATGATGCCGCTGCTCATGACGACGCTCATGACCGTCGTCCCGCCGCATGCGCGAGGGCGGATGATGGGCCGCGTCAGCATCGTGATGTCGCTCGCGCCCGCGATCGGGCCGACGCTGTCGGGCTTCCTCCTCGACACCCTGAGCTGGCGCTGGATCTTCGGCGTCGTGCTCCCGATCGCACTCGTCTCACTCGCGATCGGCGTGCGCTGGATCCACAACCTGGGCGAGACCCGGCGTGCCCCGCTCGATGTCCTCTCGGTGGTCCTGTCGGCATTCGGCTTCGGCGGGATCGTCTTCGGGCTCAGCCAGATCGGCGCCGGGGGGCATGGAGGCGGGGATGCCGCGGCCGCCGCCGCCCCGTCGAACCTGCCGCTCATCGTCGCCCTGACCGTCGGTGTCCTCGCCCTGGGCGCCTTCGTGTGGCGGCAACTCCGGCTGCAGCGCACCGACGAGGCGCTGCTCGACCTGCGAGTCTTCCGCTCGGCCAACTTCTCGCTGTCGGTCGCGCAGCTCGCCGTCATGTCGATGGCCTTCTTCGGTGCGATCACGCTCCTGCCGCTCTACATGCAGAACGTCCTTCAGCTCTCGGCGCTCGAGTCCGGACTGGTCGTGCTGCCCGGCTCTCTCGCGATGGGTATCGCGGGGCCGTTCATCGGCCGCGTCTACGACAGATGGGGCACGCGTGTGCTGCTCGTTCCGGGCGCGCTGCTCGTCACCGGCATCCTGTGGACCTTCACGACGCTGACCGAGAACACCTCGGTCTGGCTGCTGCTGTCGCTCCAGACCGTGCTGTCGCTCGGGCTCGCGATGTCGTTCACACCGCTCTTCACGGCGTCGCTCGGCTCGCTGCAGCCACGGTTCTACTCCTACGGCAGCGCGATCGTCTCGACGATGCAGCAGGTCGCGGGCGCCGCGGGTATCGCCCTCCTCATCACCGTCATGGCCGCCGCCCAGGCGGGAACGGCCGACCCGGCGTCGGTCGCCGCCGGAGCGGCGGGCGCCCGCTCGGCGTTCCTCGTCGCCGCGATCATCGCTTCGCCGCTGATCATCGGGGCGCTGCTCATCCGCAAGCCGGCCGACAGCCCCGAGGGAGCACCGGCCGGGCACTGACCCGGTCACGACCAGGGAACGACGAAGCCGCCGGGCGCATCGCGCACCGGCGGCTTCGTCATACGCCCTCCCGGGCGCGAGGTCTCACGACGTCGAGCAGCATCCCCCGCCGCAGCACGAGGCGGCTGCGTCGTCGGTGGCGGTGAGCAGCAGGTTCTTCTCGTCGGGAACCGGCTGCAGGGTCTGCGTCTGGGGCGTGGATGCGGTGGACATATCGCCATCGTAACCCCGCGCATGACCATGCGTCGCCTCACCTGTCAACCGCGTCGCCGGCGCGGAAGGGTGTGCGTAGCGTCGGGCACATGAGCACTCTCGATGGCAAGAAGATCGCATTCCTGGCAACCGACGGCTTCGAGGACAGCGAGCTGACCTCACCCTGGCAGGCTGTCTCCGACGCCGGTGCCACCGTCGTCCTCATCGCGCCGGAGTCGGGCGAGATCACGGGCAAGAACGGCCATGCGCAGAAAGTCGACGTCGTCACGGCCGATGCCGAGGCCGACGAGTACGATGCCCTCGTCCTGCCGGGTGGCGTCGTGAACGCCGACAACCTGCGCCTCGACACCAACGCCGTGGACTTCGCGCGGGCGTTCTTCGAGCAGCACAAGCCAGTCGGCGCCATCTGCCACGCCGCGTGGATCCTCACGGAGGCCGATGTGCTGTCGGGCCGCACCCTGACGAGCTTCCCCAGCCTGCGCACCGACCTCGTCAACGCGGGGGCGACGTGGGTGGACGAAGAGGTGCACGTCGACCAGGGCCTGGTCTCGAGCCGCACTCCCGACGACCTCCCCGCCTTCAATGCGAAGGTGATCGAGGAGATCGAGGAGGGTCAGCACGCGGGCCAGACCGCCTGACCGCGACCGGGGCGACACCCGGCACGACACACGATCGCCCCCGCGAGCTCAGGCTCCGGGGGCGATCGCCACGCGGAGATGGCGACCCGACCGTGCGAGTTCGATCGCGTCGTCGAGGTCGTCGAGGGGCAGCGGTGCCGAGACCAGATCGGCGAACGGATAGCGGCGCGTGCCCGGTGCCCGGATGAACCCCACGGCGGCGTCGAGGTCGGCGGTCGTCGGCGCGCTCCCCCGCACCAGACGCTCGCGCCGGTCACCGGCGTCGGAGCGGAACCGCGCCACGAGGGTCGTGTCGGCCATCGCCTCCGGTGCGAGCTCGGCGCCGAACCGAGCGGCACGTGCCCGTACTCGGGGGTCGATCGAGGCGATGAGCGCCCGGGCGCCGCGCTCCGCGAGCATGGCCGCGAGCGCGAGCGGCTCCGCTCCGATGCCGGAGATCGCCACGGCGAGGCCCTCGGGATCCGCTTCGGCCTCGATGGCCCGGACGACCGCTGCGGCGCGTGTGATCGCTCCGGGGACGGGCGCGAGGAGGCACGCGGGCAGCGTCTCACCCACCCGCGCGACGGCGGTGCCCGCCACGAGGTGCACGTGCGTCGCGAAAGCGCCGACCAGCTCGCGGTGCCCGCCGATGCGCTCGTGCGGGCCCGCCGCGCTGACGACCCGCTCACCGAGCTCGAGCGCAGTGCCGTCCGTCGCGTCGACGCGTCCGCCGAGCGCCGCAACACGACCCACGAACTCCCGTCCGAGCACGGTCGGGACGGGGCACTCCTCCTCGCCGTCGGTGATGGCGATGTCGTCCTCGGCGATGGTGACGAGGTCGACGCGGACGAGCGCTTCGCCCGGCCCCAGCACCACCCCGGGAACGGCGATGGTCTCCGCGTTCCGGCCGGCGCCCATCCATGCCCGGGCCAGGGCGGCGGGGCGCAGCAGCACGTCCATCGGTGCTCGAGCCGCCGTGGTCATTCGCGCCCTCTCGCCCGTGGTGACGCCTCCACCCTGGCAAAGCCCCACCGCGCCGGGCGCGGGCGCGCGCACCGTTCGGCGAATGTTCACCGAACGGTGCGCGGACGGTCCCCGTCACGGCGCGGGTACGCTGGAATCCGGCGCACGCGTGCCGGAGAGGACTCCCCATGAGAATCGTCGACTCGGCCGACTGGCGCGATCGCCTCACCTACGAGACGCCTTACCGTGTCGCCGACGTCATACCCGGAGACCCCGCGCGATGCGCCGCGTGCCCCACTGCCGAGCCGGCGCAGAGCCGCGACCGGCTCTGGGCCGTCAAGCACCGTCATCCGACGAACCACGGCGGATTCGTCCGGTTCTACTGCGACGCGCACGTCCCCGAGCGCACGCAGCCCACCGCTCCCGCGGTGACGCGCACCGCGACCGCGACCCGTCGCGCACCGCGGGCGACCAGTACGCGCACGCCCAAGGCGCCGGCACCGTCCGACGTCGTGCGGGCCATGTGCCCCGACTGCTTCGTCGAGGTATCGGCGACCGGTGAGTGCGGCGTCTGCGGCATCCGCATCTGAGGATGAGCTACCCGACGGCGCTGTGGTGCCGGTCGCGGCGGGGCTCCGCTCTCTGCACGCGACCCCGAGGGCACCCCGGCCTGCACAACCGACTGGGGACGTCGCAGATGTGGTCCGAGGCCCAGGCAGATCCGGGGGTGTGCCCCGGCGGCGGCCGACCCGCGCAGCCGGCACCCCAGTTGCCCGACGGATTCCCCGGTGGACGAGGACTGTGCGCCGTATGCTCGGGCTTCGTCAACGTCGACGGCGGTGTCCTCGACCGCCACGACGCCTTCCGCGGCACCGACGACCCCGGGGAGGCCGAGGGCCGGGCGCGATGGTTCAACACCGTCGGCTGGAACTGACCCCGTCCAGGCGGCGTGCCGCCGCGCTCAGACGCCCGCTTCGTCGTCGCGCCAGGGCAGGTTGAGGTCCTCCGCGGGCACGTCGACGTCGCCGACGTCGTCGGGTCCTCCGGTACCGGGGCGCGCCCGTACGAGATCGTCGTCGACGTCCGCATCGGGACTCGTCGGCGCCTCGTCCTGCTTCTCGCGCGTCTCGGTCTCGCTCCCCGGGGTGTACCGCATGTCCTTGCGCACCGCTTCCGGCTCGGAGAGGGGCTCCTGCTCGACCGCCGGGTCCTGCTCGCTCATGACGTCTCCTCGTTCTCGGCACTCGTGTGCGCGTCGCTTGCGAAAACGCTAGGCGCGAGGCCCACCCGGGTCAGCCGCGTTGACCCGGGCGGGTCGCCGTGCGAAGATCCGGGGCGGACGACGGTCGTATCTCATGCCGAGCACCGATGCAAGCGTGCGACGTACCACGCCCCGGCGAGACACAGTGGGGGCCATGAGACGAATCACGTACGCGGGCGACACGGTGATCACGACGGATGACGTTGCGGAGGCCCTCGTCGAGCTCACGGCCGCGGTCGCCAACTACGGCCGCGCCGAGGCCGTGCGTATTCCGATCGTCCTCGAGGGTGACGGGCGCGTCGACGAGGCCGAGCTCGTCATCGGTGTCGGCAACGACGTGCTTTCGGCTCCGGTCGAATGGGATGGCGACGAACCCGACTTCACCGACGGCGCGGAGGAACTCCGCGCGCACGAGAGCTACCCGAGCCGCGGTTCCGGCGGGGCGCAGCTATACGCCGTCGACGACGAGCCCCCCACGCAGTGGGACCCCGATCTCGAGGGTTTCCGCGACGCCTGACCGCCACCAGACCTCGACCGCGCGGCCACGGTCGCCGAAAGCGTCGGGTCTTGGAGCTGCGGCACGGCTCGATACCGTAGCGTGAGCGATCGTGCGAGCGATGGTGATGGACAGCATCCGCGGGCCGCTGTCGGTGCGCGATGTCCCCGATCCGGTCGCCCCCGACGACGGTGTCGTCGTGTCGGTGCGCGCCACCGGTCTCTGCCGCAGCGATTGGCACGCGTGGGCGGGGCATGACGACATCCTGCTGCCGCACACTCCGGGGCACGAGTTCTCGGGTGTGGTCGCGGCGGTCGGGCCCGCTGTGCGACGGTGGCGGGTCGGCGATCGCGTCACGACCCCGTTCGTGGTGGGCTGCGGCAGCTGCGAGTGGTGCCTCCGCGGCGACGCGCAGGTCTGCGCGCGTCAGCAGCAGCCCGGATTCGCCTACGCCGGTTCGTTCGCGGAGCTGGTCGTCGTGCCGGCGGCCGACACCAACCTCGTCGGCATCCCCGACACGGTGTCGTTCGACGCCGCAGCCGCTCTCGGATGCCGGTTCGCCACGTCATACCGTGCACTGACCGCACGGGCACGCCTGCGTGCGGATGAGTGGATCACCGTCGTCGGCGCGGGCGGCGTCGGTCTCAGCGCGGTCATGATCGCCCACGCGCTCGGCGCGCGCGTCATCGCGGTCGACCGGTCGGCTGAAGCACTGCGCCTCGCAGCGACCCTCGGTGCCGAGCACACGGTGACCGCCGACGGTCGCGACATCGCGGCGCACGTGCATGAGCTCACCGGCGGCGGCAGCCACGTGGCCGTCGATGCGGTGGGCAGCGAGCAGACGGCGTCCGACGCCATCCTGAGCCTTCGGCGCCGCGGGCGGCACGTGCAGATCGGGCTGCTGCCGTCGGCATCCGGTCGTACCGCCGCCCCGCTGGCGCGCGTCATCGCGTGGGAGCTCGACCTGCTGGGAAGTCACGGCATGGCTGCCGTCGACTACCCCGGCATGCTGGCGCTCATCGCCGAGGGCAGGCTGCGTCCGCACGAGCTCGTCCGTCGCGTCGTGGGGCTCGAGGAAGCCGCGCGCCTGCTCCCCGTCATGGAGACGGCGGGCACGGCCGGGATGACGATGATCGATCCGCGCCGGCCATGAGCTCCGCCGGCCCACGCGAAGACCCCGCCCGGTCGCACGGAGCGACGGGACGGGGTCGGCGGCAGCGGGACTGACCCGAGGGGTCAGGCCTGCGGCTTGCGGTTCTCGGCGCTGACCATCCAAGCGAGCTGCTCGAGGCGCTCGAGGATCGAGTGCAGGATGTCGGCGGTCGTCGGGTCCTCGTCGTCGACCTCGTCGTGCACGTCGCGGCAGGTGCCGATGGTGGCCTCGAGACGCTCGGTGATGAGATCGATGACCTCGGCGGTGTCGATCTCGCCCTGCGGGAACTCCGGCAGCGTCGTCGTCTCGGCGACGGTGTCGCTGCGTCCATCGGGCAGCGCGTGCAGGGCGCGCATGCGCTCGGCGACCGTGTCGGCGAATTCGCGCGCGGCCTCGATGATCTCGTCGAGCTGCAGGTGGGTGTCGCGGAAGTTGCGTCCGACAACGTTCCAGTGGGCCTGCTTGCCCTGGAGGGACAGCTCGATGAGGTCGACGAGCACCTTCTGGGTGTTCTCGCTGAGCTTCTGCGATGCCCGGAAGCCGCTCTCGGCGTTCTGCTCGTTCGTCAGGCCGGCGCCGGATGCGCGGCGCTTGTTGCGCGTGGTGGTGGTGTTCGTGGCCATGGTGGTGCCTCCTCGAGTCGAGATGCCCTCAACGCTAGGCATCACGCCGCCGCGACGCCCACCGGTTGATGGATCGCTCGCAGGCTGGTAACGGGACGACGGCGTCAGGACCGCGGAGCGCCCGAGACATCCGCGGCCGGTGCCGTCCTCGGCTCCTCCGCGGCCTCCTCGACGGCAGCGACCGCCTGTGCGGTCGCTGCGGTGTCTGTCGCGTCCGACGTCCGAAGCCGCCGTCGCCGGGCGACGAGAGCCACGGCCGAGAACGCGAGGACGAGCGCGCACGCGAGCAGAGGCCCGGGCATGTCGGTCGTGGCGACGCGTGGCTCTCGAACGCTCAGCACCACCGGGGAGACCACGGCGGCGGCGAGTGCGGCATAGACCGGCACGGCAGGGAAAGATGACACGAGTGGCCGAGCGATGACGCGGACGGCGATCACGAGCGCGACGAGGGCTGCCACCGCGCCGACGATCGTCACGACGAGCGCGACGGTTTCGCCCGATAGCAAGCGGCCGTGTCTCGAGACGCCCACCGCTCCGAGAACCATGACCAGCGCCGACCAGCCCAGCGCCGGGGTGCCCAGGTCGAGCACGGGGTCGAGGCGCGCACGGCGCTTTCCGGCCAGGCGCGCGCGCCGCCCGGCGCGTCGCGAACCGTTACGCGGGATGCGGCTCTTCCTCTCACGCAGCCACGCCGCGTCCGCGGAGTCGGCTCGCCGCCGGGTGCCCACCCGATATCGCTCGAGGCCGGCGTCGAAGAGGTGTGGCGGGAGCGTCAGCGATGTCACATTCGGCGCATGATCGGCGAGCAGGGTGCCGACCGCGCCGGGCATCGAGCGCATCCCGCGGACGCCGGTCACCGACGAGAGCAGGTCTCGGCCTCGGTCCGTCAGCCGCATCCCCCAGGAGTCGTCGACATCGGCCAGCCCGTCGCTCACGAGGAAGGATGCCGCGGCTTCCACACGCTCTCGCGTCGGGACGTCCGCCTGCAGCATGTCCCAGTTCGACAGCACGCTGCGAAGCGAGGTGGGACGCCGCCCAGCGCGAAGCAGGGAGAGGAGGATCGCCGCATCGTCGACGCCCGGTCTGTTCACATGGGTCAGGCTAGCGCGCCTGCGAGGAGCGGCTCAGAAGTCCTCGTCGCGCAGCCCGAGTTCGCGCCAGCGATGGGCAGCGGCGTCGTCAGAGAGCCAGCGGACCTCGAATATCTGGCGCGCGCCCGGCGTCGCCGAGAACCATTGAGACCCCCACAACCGACGTTCGCGAACCGTGCTCCGCAGGTGATGGTCGAGGTACCCGGCCTCGAGCTCCCGAACCGTGTACCGGCCGGGCCCGTAGTCCTCGAACGGAAGCTCGCGCACGCCGTCGGGGCACACCACCGTGAACCACAACCTTGGCTGCCGCGACGGGAACCACATCTCGCCGACGACGCTCGCGACATGGCCGACGACGGCTCCGTCGAGCACGAGCTCTCCGACCCGTCGGTCGTATGCGCGCAGAACGTCGTCCGCGAGTTCCTCGGGCTGGGGCTCCCTCTCGAGCCGCGGCTTCCCCCAACGCCGAAGCGACACGCGTCGATCCTGACAGCTGTGGGCGGCCGAGGCGCAGCCGGCATCAGACGTTGAAGCGGAACTCCACCACGTCGCCGTCCTGCATGACGTAGTCCTTGCCCTCGAGGCGCGCCTTGCCCTTCGACCGGGCCTCGGCGACGGAGCCCGTCGCGACGAGATCCTCGAAGGAGATGACCTCCGCCTTGATGAAGCCCTTCTCGAAGTCGGTGTGGATGACACCGGCGGCCTGGGGCGCCTTCCAGCCCTTGCCGATCGTCCAGGCGCGCGCCTCCTTCGGCCCCGCGGTGAGGTAGGTCTGCAGGCCGAGCGTGTCGAAACCGATGCGGGCGAGCTGGTCGAGGCCCGACTCGTCCTGACCCGTCGACGCGAGCAGTTCCGCCGCCTCCTCGGGGTCGAGATCGATCAGCTCCGACTCGATCTTCGCGTCGAGGAACACCGCCTGCGCGGGTGCGACGAGCGCTGCGAGCTCCGCCTTGCGGGCATCGTCGGTCAGAACCGCCTCGTCCACGTTGAAGACGAAGATGAATGGCTTTGCCGTCAGCAGGCCGAGCTCCTTGATGGGCGCGAGGTCGATCTTGGAGCCGGCTCCCGACAGCAGCTCGCCGCGCTGCAGGGCATCCTGAGCGGCCTGGGCGGACTCGAGCACGGAGGGATCGAGCTTCTTGCCGCGAACCTCCTTCTCGTAGCGCGTGATCGCCTTCTCGAGAGTCTGGAGGTCGGCGAGCTGCAGCTCGGCGTTGATCGTCTCCATGTCGTTCTGCGGGTTCACCGCGCCCTCGACGTGCACGACGTCATCGTCGGCGAAGCCGCGGACGACCTGCGCGATCGCGTCGGCCTCGCGGATGTTCGCGAGGAACTGGTTGCCGAGTCCCTCGCCCTCCGACGCGCCGCGCACGATGCCGGCGATGTCGACGAACGACACCGCCGCGGGAAGGATCCGCTCCGAGTGGAAGATGTCCGCCAGCACCTGCAGGCGCGGATCGGGGAGGTTCACCACGCCCACGTTCGGCTCGATCGTCGCGAACGGATAGTTCGCTGCGAGAACCTGGTTCTTGGTCAGGGCGTTGAAGAGGGTCGACTTGCCGACGTTGGGCAGTCCTACGATTCCGATGGTGAGAGCCACGGGCACCCAGTCTACGTGGCTCGCCGCAGCGGCCCCCGCCGGGGCGATCGCGCACGACGGCGGCGCGCCTCCGCCGGAGGCGCGCTCCTCGGGGTGACGCTGGAGGCGTGCCCTTGGACTTCACCGCGATCGACTTCGAGACGGCGAACTCCTCCAGCGCATCCGCCTGTTCGGTCGGGCTCGTGCGGGTGCGCGACGGCGAAGTCGTGGCGTCGGACGGCTGGCTGATCCGACCGCCGTCCGGCCACGACCGGTTCTTCGACATCAACGTGTCGATCCACGGCATCACGGCGGACGCCGTGGCGAACGCCCCGGGCTGGGTCGCCCAGCTCCCCCGCCTGCTCGAGTTCATCGGCGACGACGTGCTCGTGGCGCACAATGCGGGCTTCGATATGGCCGTCCTCCGCCGGGCGTGCGAAGCCACAGCGGCTGAGCTGCCCGCCTTCCGCTCCGTGTGCAGCGTGCAGCTCGCTCGCAAGACCTACCAGCTCGACTCCTACCGGTTGCCGCTCGTGGCCGCGGCCGTCGGCTTCCTCGACTTCGCGCATCACGACGCACTGGCGGATGCGCTCGCCTGCGCCCACATCGCGGTCGACGCGGCGCGCCGGGCCGGAGCTCAGGACATCGTCGAACTCGCGATGCTGCTGGGCGTGCGCGTGCCGGAGCACGCCCCGATCGGCGCTTCGCTCCTCAGCCCGGCCTGACCGGCCTCCGCCCGGCCGACGAGCCGACGCGAATGGCGCTCAAGCCGATGCTGAGACGACAATTCGCGTCGGGTCAGCGCGCGGCGCGCGGCGCGTGGGAGCGGCGCGGCCACGGCGCCCATCCGTCGGCCGGCAGAGCCGCGAGGGCGACCCGAGCCGCGTCGAGGCGTCCGGGAAGGAAGTCCTCGAGCCGCGACTGGCCTGAAGAACCTCCGTTCGGGTACGAGAAGGCGATCTCGACCGGCAGTTCGCCGCCCCGCGCGATCCGTTCGCTGAAGCCGCCCCTCACGACGGCGAAGACGTGCTCCTCGAGGTCTGTCGCGACGGCCTGCCACTCTTCGTCGCACGCGTCGCAACCGCAATGCGGATAGTGGGCGTCGTGAAGCAGACCCGAATGCACGGAGAGACCCGGGTACGCGTCGAAGACGATGGTGACGGGCGCGCAGCGCGGGTCGGTCGCGCGCATGCGCACCGCCCGCACGACGTCGAACGAGCTCGGCCGGTTCAGATCGCCGGCGACCTCCGCGCCTTCCTCGACCACGACGTCGTATGCGGTGCGCAGATGAGCGATGATGCCGTCGGCCACCGTATGGAGGGGCGCGAAGCGCTCCGGATGCGTGTCGACCGAGTACGTCTCTTCGGGCGGCGAGCCGGGCCACCGTCTGCCGTACTCGATGACCTCCCCCGCGGCGTCGCGGAACACGGGGGCATCGATCTCAGGCCGCACATAACCGTCCACCACGACATCCTCCCGCATCCGCCTCCACGCGATGTCGGTACCAGGCGGCATCCTGGACACATGGACGCCGCACTCGTCTTCATGCTCATCGTGATCGCCGCGATCGCCGCCGCCGGCGGCTGGTTCGCAGGATCGGCGCGCGCATCGCGCGAGAACGCGACCGAGCGTGCCCGCCTCGAGGCTCGAGCCGCGGTGGCCGAGGCCGAACGCGACGCCTACGGCGATCAGCTCGACCGTCAACGCGAGGTGCAGCGCGAGCTCGGGACGCAGGCCCGACTCGATCAGGCGGCGCGCGACGAACGCGATCGGCGCGAGCAGGCCGTGCTTCGTGCACTCGCCCCCGTCCAGGAGTCGCTGCAGGCGATGCAGGCCAAGGTCGAGCTCCTCGAGCGCGAACGCAGCGAGCAGTTCGGCTCGGTGGCCGAGCAGCTTCGCCTCGGGCGTGAGACCGACGAGGCATTGCGTTCGACGACGGAGTCGCTCGCCGGCGCGCTCCGGTCGAGCGCGGCACGCGGCGTCTGGGGCGAGACGCAGCTGCGCCGCATCGTCGAGTCGGCCGGACTCACCCGCTACGTCGACTTCGAGCTCCAGTCGAGCATCTCCTCCGACAGCGGAGCGGGTCGACCGGACCTGATCGTCCGTCTCCCCGGCGATAAGGCGCTCGCGGTGGACGCCAAAGTCCCCCTCGACGCCTATCTCGAGGCGAGCGCGATCCCCGTCACCGCCCAGGGAGACGATGCCCGCCGCCGCAAGGCGCTGCTCGCCGCGCACGTCAAAGCGGTACGCGCGCACGTCGACGCCCTGGCGAAGAAGGCCTACTGGCAGGGGCTGAGTTCGAGCCCCGAGTTCGTGGTGTGCTTCATCCCGAGCGAGTCTCTCCTCGCGGCCGCCCTCGACGAAGACCCTGCGCTGCTCGACTACGCCTTCAGCCGTCGCGTCGCGCTGGCATCACCGGTCAACCTCTGGGCTGTGCTCAAGACGGTCGCCTACACCTGGACGCAGCAAGACGTGTCCGATGAGGCCCGGCGGCTGTTCGACCTCGGCAACGAGCTCTATCAGCGTCTCGGTGGGCTCGCCTCGCACGCGAACGATCTGCGCCGCGCGATCGAGCGCACCGTGGAGTCCTACAACAAGTTCGTCGGCACCCTCGAGAGCCGGGTGCTGGTCACGGCCCGCAAGTTCCCCGGCATCGACGAGACACGGCTCGAGGCCACCGTCGCACCCGCCGCCATCGAGACCGCGACGCGCATGACGACCGCACCCGAGCTGCTGGGTGCTGATGTCGGCGAACTGCGCGAGAGGTTGTGAGGCGCCTGCGGCGGGCGCGAACGACGGTGGGCCGGGTCAGGCCGGGAACATGTTGACGAGGCCGACCACGGCGACCGACACCGCCAGGAACGCGCCGATCATCCACCACGCGCTGGTCTGATGGCCCTCGGGGTGGCGGCGTCGCAGCAGCACGTCCGGGCGTCGCGCGGGATCGATCGTCACCGCGACCTGACCGGTCGGCGGGTTGTTCGCAGTCATCGACATGGTTCTCCCGGGTGCTGACGTATGGGTGGTCATCGCCGTTGATACCGGGGCCCATTCTGACAGAGGCTCCCTGAGAGGGTCACTCCTTGACACGCGGTCGTGTCGTGATAGTTACAACCCCGCTCAGAGCCACTTCGACGTCAGATGCTCCGACGAGATGCGCCGCAGCGTCCCGGAGGCACCGCGTAGCACGACGCTCTCCGTGTAGACGAAGTCGCCCTCGCGGCGCACCCCGCCGACCAGCTCGCCGTTCGTGACGCCCGTCGCCACGAAGATCGTGTTCTTGCCGCGCACCAGGTCGTCGGCCTCGTAGACGTGACCGTCGAGGCTCAGCCCGGCGTCGATCCCCCGCTGCTTCTCGTCGTCATCTCGCGCCCACAACCGCCCCTGGATGTGACCGCCGAGCGCCTTGATGGCGCACGCCGTCACGATGCCCTCCGGGCTGCCGCCGATCCCGACGCACATGTCCGTCCGGGCATTGTGCCGGGCGGCGTTGATCCCGCCGGCGACGTCGCCGTCGCTCATGAGGCGCGTGCCCGCACCGGCATCCCGGATCTCCTCGATGAGCTTCGCGTGCCGCGGACGGTTCAGCACCGAGACGACGAGTTCATCGACGGGCTTGCCCAGCGCCTTGGCGAGCAACCGGATGTTCTCGGCGATGGGAAGACGGATGTCGACGACGCCGACGCCCGCGGGACCCGTGACGAGCTTGTCCATGTAGAAGACCGACGAGGCGTCGAGCATGGCGCCTCGATCGGCGACCGCGATGACCGAGAGGGCGTTGTTGCGCCCCTCGGCGGTCAACGTCGTGCCGTCGATCGGGTCGACGGCGATGTCGGCCTGCGGCCCACGGCCCGTGCCCACCTTCTCGCCGTTGAACAGCATCGGCGCCGCATCCTTCTCGCCCTCGCCGATCACGATCACGCCGTCGAAGTTGACCGTGGTGAGGAACGCGCGCA
Organism: Microbacterium sp. cf332; assembly: GCF_900102175.1. Taxonomy (GTDB): domain Bacteria; phylum Actinomycetota; class Actinomycetes; order Actinomycetales; family Microbacteriaceae; genus Microbacterium. The sequence goes on along the minus strand of NZ_FNKN01000001.1, from coordinate 126,012 downwards.
TCGCGTCGACGGCGGCACCGTCGGCGAGCTCCTTCTTGCCGCGGCCGATGAACGGCACCGAGCGGATCGCGGCCGCCTCGGTCGCGCGCACGAGCTCGAGCGCGAGGTTTCGATCGGGATGCAGCGGACTCATGTCGGCGGTCAAACTCACCATGGGCCACAGCATAGGTGGGCACCGAACGAACGCCGGCCGTTTTCAGCCGCGCCGCGACGAAGGATTCGCGATTCTTACGATTCGGGCGTCTGCGTCGTTTCCCCGGTCGTTCCGCTGACCGTACCGGCCGCCTTCGATAAAGTGGGCTCGGTAACACCGCCGACATGAGGAGCTTTCATGCCCATCGCAACCCCCGAACAGTACGCAGAGATGCTGGATCGCGCGAAGGCCGGTGGTTTCGCCTACCCCGCCATCAACGCTGCCAGCTCGCAGTCCATCAACGCCGTGCTCCAGGGCCTCACCGAGGCGGGCTCGGACGGCATCATTCAGGTCACGACGGGCGGCGCCGACTACTTCGCGGGTCACACCGTCAAGGGTCGCGCGACCGGAGCCCTCGCGTTCGCGAAGTTCGCCCACGAGGTCGCCAAGAACTACCCCGTCACGGTCGCGCTGCACACCGACCACTGCCCGAAGCCGGCCCTCGACGACTTCCTCCTGCCGCTGATCTCGGCCTCGGAAGAGGCCGTCGCCGACGGCGGACAGCCCATCTTCCAGTCGCACATGTGGGACGGCTCCGCCGTGCCGCTCGCCGAGAACATCGAGATCGCCAAGGAGCTCCTTCCCCGCATCAAGGCGATCCGCGCGATCCTCGAGGTCGAGATCGGTGTTGTCGGCGGCGAAGAGGACGGCGTCCAGCACGAGGGCTCGAACGATGCCCTGTACACGACGACCGGCGATGTCTCACAGGTGGTGGAGGCCCTGGGCCTCGGCGACCAGGGTCGCTGGATCGCCGCGCTCACGTTCGGCAACGTGCACGGCGTGTACAAGCCGGGCAACGTCAAGCTCAAGCCCGAGCTGCTCGGCGAGATCCAGGCCGGCATCGCCTCGAAGTTCGGCACCGGCGAGAAGCCGCTCGACCTCGTCTTCCACGGCGGCAGCGGCTCCACCGACGAGGAGATCGCCCTCGCCGTGGCGAACGGCGTCGTGAAGATGAACATCGACACCGACACCCAGTACGCCTTCACGCGTTCGGTCGCCGGCTTCATGTTCCAGAACTACGACGGTGTCCTGAAGGTCGATGGCGAGGTCGGCAACAAGAAGGCCTACGACCCGCGTGCCTGGGGCAAGAAGGCCGAGACGGCCATGGCCGCGCGCGTCGTCGAGGCGACGAAGCAGCTCGGCTCGTTCGGACAGTCGCAGAGCTGACCCACAGCTACCGAGAACGGCGCCCCGCGATTCGACGCGGGGCGCCGTTCTGCGCTGGGGCGGCGAATGCCGGGGCCCGCTCAGCCCATGCGCGATAGGCCGTCGAGCACGCCGGGGTCGGAGAGCAGCGGCGCGGCCAGCAGCATGCTGACGATGATGAACGTGACGATCGCGCCCACGAGCGGGATCCACCACGAGAGGCGGCGCAGCGACAGCGACCACCACGAGAACACGGCCGTCAGCAGCCAGCCGAGGCCGTAGACGACGGCGGCGGCGATGCCCCACGCCCGCCCGCCCGCGGGGTCGGCGAGGCTCGCATCGATCCCCGCCATGTCCATCCACGTCTGCGCGAAGCCCGCGAAGTCGACGAGCTGCGGGATCGCGCCGAGCACGGTCACGAGACCGTACGCCAGGAGCGCGACCGTGATGACGCGATCGGCGAGGCGCGTCGGGCGGGCGGCTGCGGTGGTGGGGCGCGGCGAGGGAAGCGGGCCACGCGACGGCTCGTGCGTCGGCGACGGCGCGACCGGGTGCGCGACGAGGGCGGGATCCGCGACGTCCGGATGCGGCGCGGAACCGCCGAGGGCTGCGATCCGCGCGCGCTGCTCCTCGGGAGTCGCGTACTCGCCGTACTGCGGCCGGGGCCGCTCGGAATCGCTCACGAACGACCCCGTCCGCCACGCGCGCGCGCATCCTGCACGCCCGCGGAATCGGTGCGCAGCTCCTTCGGAAGCGAGAACATCAGATCCTCCTCGGCGGTGCGGACCTCGTCGACATCGGCGTATCCCGCGTCGGCGAGGCTCGCGAGCACCTGCTGCACGAGGACCTCGGGCACGGATGCGCCGCTCGTGACGCCGACGGTGCGGACGCCGTCGAGCCATTCCTGACGGATCTCGTCTGCATAGTCGACGCGGTACGCAGCACGCGCCCCGTACTCGAGGGCGACCTCGACGAGTCGCACGCTGTTCGACGAGTTCGCCGAGCCGACGACGATGACGAGGTCGGTCTCGGCGGCGATCTTCTTGATGGCCACCTGCCGGTTCTGCGTCGCGTAGCAGATGTCGTCGGAGGGCGGGTCCTGCAGGTCGGGGAACCGCACCCGCAGGCGCCGGACGGTCTCCATGGTCTCGTCGACCGAGAGCGTCGTCTGCGAGAGCCAGACGACGCGCGCCGGATCTCGCACCTCCACGGTGTCGGCGTGCTCGGGCGAGGTCACGATCGTGATGTGATCGGGTGCCTCGCCGGCAGTCCCCTCGACCTCCTCGTGCCCCTCGTGTCCGATGAGCAGGATCTCGCGCTCGTCGCGGGCGAAGCGGACGGCCTCGCGGTGCACCTTCGTGACGAGGGGGCAGGTCGCGTCGATGGCCTGGAGGCCGCGATCGGATGCCGCGGACACGACCGCCGGCGAGACGCCGTGCGCGCTGAAGACGACGTGGGCTCCCTCGGGCACGGCGTCGACCTCGTCGACGAAGACGGCGCCACGCTCCTCGAGCTCGCGGACGACGTGGATGTTGTGCACGATCTGCTTCCGCACGTAGACGGGGGCGCCGAAGCGCTCGAGCGCTTTCTCGACCGCCACGACCGCACGGTCGACCCCGGCGCAGTATCCCCGCGGCGCAGCCAGGAGCACCCGCTTGGCGGCGCCCACAGGGATATCCTGGAGACGGCCGTGACGCCCCGGCACGCGGGGAACGGGCAGCCGGACGGCGGGAGTGGTCACCCCTCGATTCTACGAGGCCCATCCCGTCGGCTGCTCGGAAGCGGCCGTGAGGAGCCCCATGCCGTCGTTCGAGTCCGCGCCCGACCAGACGCCGCCCCCCGATGCGGTGCACCCCCGTGACTCCTCCCCGCAGACGCCCACGTCGATCTCGCGTCTCAACGAGACCATCCGCGACTTCGTGCAGCGGTGGAACGCGGTCTGGGTCGAAGGCGAGATCACCTCGTGGAACCTGCGGGGCGGGCATGTGTTCGGCCGGCTGAAGGACGCCGAGGCCGACGCCGCACTCTCGTTCCGGCTCTGGTCGAGCACACTGCAGCGACTGGGCTCGAGCCCCCGCGTCGGCGACCGCGTGGTCGCGTGCGTCAAGAGCGACTACTTCGTGAAGTCCGGCGACTTCTCGTTCACGGTGTCGGCCATGCGCCCGACCGGTCTCGGCGACCAGCTCGTGCAGCTCGAACGGCTCCGCGCTCAGCTGCGGTCCGAGGGACTCTTCGACGTCTCGCGGAAGAAGCCTCTCCCCTTCCTCCCCCACACGATCGGGCTCATCACCGGCGAGCGGAGCGATGCCGAGCGCGATGTGCACCGCAACGCCGAGCTCCGCTGGCCTCACGTCGCGTTCCGCACGGTGCACGCGGCCGTGCAGGGCGACCGGTGCGTACCCGAGACGATCGCGGCCCTGCGCGCCCTCGACGCCGATCCCGCCGTCGACGTCATCGTCATCGCCCGAGGCGGCGGCGACCCGCAGACCCTGCTCGGCTTCAGCGACGAACGCCTGCTCCGCGCGGTCGCTGCCGCGACGACGCCGGTCGTCTCGGCGATCGGGCACGAGAACGACCACCCGCTCCTCGACGACGTCGCCGACCTGCGCGCCTCGACGCCCACGGACGCCGCGAAGCGCGTCGTCCCCGACGTCGCCGAGCAGCGCGCGCTCGTCGAACAGCTGCGCAGTCGCTCGCGCACACGCCTCACGCAACGGGTCTCGCACGACCTCGCGCAGCTCGAGCAGCTGCGATCGCGGCCGGTGCTGCGCGATCCCGAGTCGCTCATGACGACGCGGGCTCACGAGCTGCACGTCCTCACCGCGCGGGGTCGCGACGTCGTGGGGCGCCGCATGGATGCCGCGGGTCACGACGTCGCCCGCCTGCGCTCCACCCTGCGTGCGCTCTCGCCGGGTGCGACCCTCGACCGCGGCTACGCGATCGCGCATCTCGACGAGGGCGTCATCGTCCGGGACGCGTCGCAGGCTCCGGACGGAGCACGCGTCGTCGTGACGGTCGGCCGGGGAGCATTCGCCACGCGGTCGGAGGGCGAACTGGTCGAGTCCGCCGACGAGATCGGCGGCGCGGGCTCGCCGACGGAGGCGTCCTAGAATGGCAGACATGACTCCGCCGGCCGAAGGGCTCACCGCCGACGTCGAGACCCTCAGCTTCGAGCAGGCGCGTGACGAGCTCGTTCGGGTCGTCGCAGAGCTCGAGCAGGGCGCTCCGACCCTCGAGCAGTCCCTCGCGCTGTGGACGCGCGGCGAACAGCTCGCCTCGCGGTGCGAGGAGTGGCTGCTCGGCGCCAAGCGCCGACTCGACGAGGCACGCGCGACCCGCGCGGACGACGAGTGATGGCGCAGGGTCGCCGCGTCGTCGCGGAGCTCGGACGTCCCGAGACCGCCGACGAGACCGCGGCGCGCAAGGCCGCGTCATCGCGTGTCTACCGATCGAGCCAGACCGCACGCAACCTCATCGCCGCTCTGATCGTGACGGTGGCCGTCGTCGCGGTCATCGTCCTCGCGGTGCCCCGGGGCTCGGTCCCCGACCGCCCCGGCATCGACGTCGCGGCGGTCGCCGCCGATGTCGGTGCGGCGATCGACCGGACGCTCGTGGCACCCGAGGTACCCGACTCGTGGCGCGTCAACAAGGCCGAGCTCGCGGGCGACGACGTGCAGACGTGGGAGATCGTCTACGCGCCGGAGAGCGGGTACGTCAACGTGCAGCAGGCCTTCGACGCTGACAGCGGCTGGGCCTCCCGTCAGATCAGCGGCTCGCGCGCCACCGCGACGGAGCGCATCGACGGCGTCGACTGGCAGGTCTTCGAGATCCCCGACCCGGCCCGGGCCGGCAACATCTCGTACGCCCTCTCGACGACGGCGGGCGCCGACACGATCCTCGTCTACGGCGGCGGAGCGGTCGACGGCGAGACGGTGCGCACCGCCGCGCGAGCGCTGACCACCCAGATCGTCGAACTGCAGGAGGAGACCCCATGACCTCGACCGCTGCCGCTCCGGCATCGCCCACCCCCCAGGAGGCCTGGGACGAGATGCGCGCCGGCAACATCCGGTTCGTCGACGGTGCGCCCCGCCATCCGCGCCAGGACGTCGAGCGCCGTCACGAGATCGTCGGCTCGCAGACACCGCGCGCAGCCCTGTTCGGATGCTCCGACTCGCGGCTCGCGGCCGAGATCATCTTCGACGAGGGCCTCGGCGACCTGTTCGTCATCCGCAACGCCGGGCAGGTGATCTCCGACTCGGTCGTCGGCAGCCTCGAGTACGCCGTGGCCGTGCTCAACGTGCCGCTGATCGTCGTCCTCGGGCACGACGCCTGCGGCGCCGTCCGCGCGGCGATCGAGAGCACGGGGGTCGACGCGCCGGCCCTGCCGCCGCTGATCTGGCGTCAGATCTCCCCCATCGTCCCGGCTGTCCGCCGCGTCCTGCGCGCCGGCGCCGCCGACGGCGTCACCGCCGAGAACGTCGATGCGGAGGCTGTCGGACGCGAGCACCTCCGCGAGACGGTCGGCCAGCTGCTGCACGCCTCCGAACTGATCAGCACGGCTGTCGCCGAGGGGCGCCTGGCCATCGTCGGGGCGAACTACCGCCTGGGCGAAGGCGTCGCAGAGCCGTCCATCATCCTCGGCGACGTCCACGACGACGCCGCTTCCTGACGCGACCATCGATACCTGACGAAAAAACACCGAGAGAGGAACGACGACGTGACCGACATCGAGTACCGCATCGAGCACGACACCATGGGAGAGGTCCGCGTCCCCCAGGACGCCCTCTACGCCGCCCAGACCCAGCGGGCGGTCGAGAACTTCCCGATCTCGGGCTCGGGACTCGAGTCGAGCCAGATCGCCGCGCTCGCGCGCATCAAGAAGGCGGCCGCCCTCGCGAACAAGGAGCTCGGCACACTCGATCCCGCCATCGCCGACGCGATCGCGAACGCCGCCGACGAGGTCGTCACCGGTCGCCACGACGCCCACTTCCCCGTCGACACCTACCAGACGGGATCCGGGACGTCGTCGAACATGAACATGAACGAGGTGCTCGCGACCCTCGCGACGCGCGCCCTCGGCAGCACGGTGCACCCCAACGACCACGTCAACGCATCGCAGTCGTCGAACGACGTCTTCCCGACGTCGGTTCACATCGCCGTGACCCAGGCCCTCATCGACGACCTCATCCCCGCCCTCGATCACATCGCGGTCGCGTTCGAGACGAAGGCGGAGGAATGGAAGGACGTCGTCAAGTCCGGTCGCACCCACCTGATGGATGCGACCCCCGTGACCCTCGGTCAAGAGTTCGGCGGCTACGCCCGCCAGATGCGTCTGGGCATCGAGCGCGTGCAGTCCGTGCTGCCCCGCGTCGGCGAGGTCCCCCTCGGCGGCACCGCCGTCGGCACCGGCATCAACACGCCGCTCGGGTTCCCGCAGAAGGTCATCGAGCTGCTCGCCGCCGAGACCGAGCTGCCCATCACCGAGGCGAAGGACCACTTCGAGGCTCAGGCCAACCGCGACGGGCTCGTCGAGGCCTCCGGTGCCCTCCGCACCATCGCCGTGTCGCTGACGAAGATCAACAACGACATCCGCTGGATGGGCTCGGGCCCCAACACCGGCCTCGGCGAGCTGCACATCCCCGACCTGCAGCCGGGCTCGTCGATCATGCCGGGCAAGGTCAACCCGGTCGTCCCCGAGGCCGTGCTGATGGTCTCGGCGCGCGTCATCGGCAACGACGCGACCGTCGCCTGGGCCGGCGCGTCGGGCTCGTTCGAGCTGAACGTGGCCATCCCGGTCATGGGAACCGCACTGCTCGAGTCGATCCGGCTGCTCTCGAACGCCGTCCGGGTCCTCGCGGACAAGACCGTCGCCGGGCTCCAGGCCAATGTCGAGCGTGCCGCGGCCTTCGCGGGCATGTCTCCCTCGATCGTGACCCCGCTCAACAAGCTCATCGGCTACGAGGCGGCCGCGAAGATCGCCAAGCATTCCGTCGCCAAGGGGATCACGGTGCGTGAGGCCGTCATCGACCTCGGCTACGTCGAGCGCGGCGATCTCACCGAGGCGCAGCTCGACGAGAAGTTGGACCTGCTCTCGATGACCCACCCTGGTTGATAATCGGAGGGTGAACCCGTCGCGGTCGGAAGCCCGGCGCGCACGCATCCTGGGGATACTCCTGGTCGTCGTGTGCGCCGGCTTCGTCGTGGTGGCGATCGGCGCGCTGCTGGTCTTCCTGCTGCTCGACGCCGACCTGCCCTGGCCGGTCATCGCGGTCTACGCTCTGGTCGCCGGCGGCACGCTCGTCACCGTCTGGCTCGTCGGCTGGCCCCTGCTGGCCACACCACCCCGAGAGGCGGCCGCACAAGATGCGTTCGACGCGGCCGTCGAGGCGCAGCGGCGACTGCTCGACGACGTGCGCCACGAGCTGAAGACGCCGATAGCCATCGTCCGCGGACACCTCGAGCTGGTCGATTCCGCCGATCCGGCCGACGTCGACGCGGTGCGCGACATCGCCGTCGCCGAGCTCGATCGCATGACCCGCCTCATCGGCGACATCGACCTGCTCGCCTCGGTCGAGGGCGAGCGGTTCGCGATGGACGACGTCGACGTCGAGAGTCTCACGCAACGCGTCGTCGACCTCGTCACCGTCATCCCCGGGCACGACTGGCGGGTCGAGGCGTCGCACCGGGCGATCGTGCACGGCGACGCCGACCGCCTGCTGCAGGCCTGGCTCCAGCTCGCCGACAACGCCGCGAAACACACCCCTCCCGGCACCGCGATCGAGCTCGGCAGCGGCGTCTACGCGGGTGCCCTGCACCTCTGGGTGCGCGACCACGGTCCCGGCATCCCGCCTGCGGCCCGGCATCGCATCTTCCGCCGCTTCGACCGCGGTGGTCGGCGACGTTCGGCGGGCGGGTCGGGCCTCGGGCTCGCCATCGTTGACGCCATCGCCAAGGGCCACGGCGGCTCGTGCGCCGTCACCGAGACGGCCGGCGGCGGCGCCACCTTCACCATCACGATCCCGCTCCGCTCCGCCCGGCGTCTGCCGTCGCCGGTCCGCGCGGACGAGGTCGTCCTGCAGCGCAAGGAGATCGGATGACCCGCGTCCTGCTCGTCGACGACGAGCCTCACATCATCGGGCTCCTCGAGCGCGCCCTGCGCGCGGAGGGTCTCGAACCCGTCGCCGCCGAGGACGGCGAGACCGCGCTCGAGCTCATGAGCTCGGACGACATCGATCTCGTCATCCTCGACGTGGGCCTCCCGGGCATCGACGGCTTCGACGTCCTGCGCCGCATCCGCTCGTCGGGGTCGGCGGTCCCCGTCATCATGCTCACCGCCCGCAGCGGCACGAGCGACACCGTGGAGGCGCTCGACGCGGGCGCCAGCGACTACGTGCCGAAGCCGTTCGTCGTGGCGGAACTGCTGGCGCGCGTCCGCTCGCGTCTGCGTGAGAGCGCCGGTCCTGCGACCGTCCTGACGCGCGACGGCGTCACCCTCGACATGCTCACCCGGCGAGCGACCGTCGACGGACAGGACATCGACCTCTCGGCCCGGGAGTTCGCCCTCGCCGAGCAGTTCCTGCGGCACGCGGGCGAGGTGCTGAGCCGCGAGACTCTCCTCAGCCGGGTCTGGGAGCTCGACTTCGACCCCGGCTCCAACGTCGTCGACGTGTACGTGCGCTACCTCCGAGGCAAGGTCGGCGCGTCGCGTATCGCGACCGTCCGCGGCGAGGGTTACCGCTGGGACTGAGGCCAGCCCCGACACGCGGTCGGAGCCGGCCCCGGCGGGCCCGGGCTCAGCGGCGCGTCAGCTCAGCTCGCCGGCCTCGAGCAGGTCCGTCACGAGGGCGGCGATCGCCGAGCGCTCGGATCGTGTCAGCGTGACGTGCCCGAACAGATCGTGGCCCTTGAGCGTCTCGATCACGGACGCGATGCCGTCGTGGCGGCCGACCCGCAGGTTGTCGCGCTGGCCGACGTCGTGGGTGAGGACGACGCGCGAGTTCTGCCCGATGCGGCTCAGCACGGTGAGCAGCACGTTGCGCTCGAGCGACTGGGCCTCATCGACGATCACGAACGCGTCGTGCAGCGAACGTCCGCGGATATGCGTGAGCGGCAGCACCTCGAGCAGCCCCCGCGCGATGATCTCCTCGACGACGTTGCCCGAGACCACCGAACCGAGCGTGTCGAAGATCGCCTGCCCCCAGGGGTTCATCTTCTCCTGCGCGTCGCCGGGCAGGTACCCGAGGTCCTGGCCGCCGACGGCGAACAGCGGGCGGAACACGATGATCTTCTTCTGCTGCTGACGCTCGAGTACCGACTCGAGGGCGGCGCACAGCGCCAGGGCGGACTTGCCGGTGCCCGCGCGGCCGCCCAGCGACACGATTCCGACGTCCGAGTCGAGCAGCAGGTCGATCGCGATGCGCTGCTCGGCCGATCGGCCGTGGAGCCCGAAGACGTCGCGGTCGCCTCGGACGAGGCGGAACGAGGCGTTGCCCGTCACACGGCCCAGCGCCGAGCCGCGCTCGGAGTGGATGACCAGTCCGGTGTTCACGGGCACCCCCCGTACGAGGTCGCTCGTGGCGACCTCGCTCTCGTAGAGGTCGCTCATCTCGTCGCCCGAGAGGTGGATGTTGGCGATGCCGGTCCACCCCGAGTCGACGGCCTGCTCGGCCAGGTACTCCTCGGCGCTGATGCCGAGCGACGCCGCCTTCACGCGCATGGGCAGGTCCTTCGACACGACCGTCACCGGCTGTCCCTCCTGCGCGAGGTGCATCGCGACGGCGAGGATGCGCGTGTCGTTGTCGCCGAGCCGCATCCCGGCGGGCAGCACCGACGGGTCGGTGTTGGTGAGCTCCACTCGCAGCGTGCCGCCGTCGCCGACCGGAACCGGGAAGTCGAGGCGCCCGTGCTCGACCCGCAGGTCGTCGAGGTGACGCAGCGCCTGGCGTGCGAAGTACCCGATCTCGGGGTCGTGGCGTTTGGCCTCGAGCTCGGTCACGACCACGACGGGCACGACGACCGAATGCTCGGCGAAGCGGAACAGCGCCCGCGGATCGCTCAGCAGCACCGATGTGTCGAGCACATAGGTGCGGAGCTCCTGATCGAGCTCGTCACGCCCGCTGTGGTTGACGTGACGCTGCTGCTCTGTTGCTCGTGCGGCCACAACCCACTCCCCGCCTCGGGTGTCTCACCCGATTACACGAGTCGACCGTGGGTCACGAGTCGTGAGAAGGCCGACTCGAACGGGCACCGTGCCCGTTGCGATGACAGTACGGCGGGGTCCCAACGACGCGCCAGCGCGACACGCCGCCGAACATTTCCGGCGGATGAACTCTCGGGGCGTGGCGCCGCGCTCAGCCGCCGAAGCGGCGGTCGCGCGTCGCGAAGTCGCGGATCGCGCGCAGGAAGTCGACCTCGCGCAGGTCGGGGCCGAGGGCCTCGACGAAGTAGAACTCGCTGTGCGCCGACTGCCACAGCAGGAAGTCGCTGAGCCGCTGCTCCCCCGACGTGCGGATGACCAGGTCGGGGTCGGCCTGTCCGCCCGTGTAGAGGTGCTCGCCGATCTGCTCGGGGGTCAGGCTCTCAGCGAGTTCCTCGAGCGACCCCCCGCGCTCGTGGTGGGCGGTGATGATGCTGCGAACGGCATCGACGATCTCGCCGCGTCCGCCGTAGCCGACCGCGAGGTTGACGTGGAGTCCCGTGTTCTCCCGCGTGCTCTCCTGAGCCTTCACTAGCACGCGTGCCAGGTCGTCGGGAAGCTGCGCGGCGCGTCCGACGTGCTGTACGCGCCAGCCGGGCTCGCTCGAGAGCGTCTCGGCGAGCTCGGCGATGATCTCGAGCAGGTCGGCGAGCTCGCGCGAGTCGCGCTTGGCGAGGTTGTCGTGCGAGAGCAGGTAGAGCGAGACGACGCGGATGCCCAGTTCGTCGCACCAGCGGAGGAACTCGTGCATCTTCGCGGCGCCCGCGCGGTGGCCCTCCGCCGGCGTCGGGTAACCCGCCTGCCTCGCCCACCGACGGTTTCCGTCGATCATCATCGCGACGTGGTGCGGCACCGTCTCGGGCGTCAGATGCCGGCGCAGCCGGGACGCATAGAGTCGGTAGAGGGGTCCTCGCCCGCGGTTCGCAGCCACTCCCCTACGCTACTCCCCGCCCTCATGTGACCGGTGGCATACGGCGTCGCTTACGCTCGTGTTGTGACCCGACCCGCATCCGATGAGGGGGCCGAGATGCCCCAGCTGCCCCTGTTGGACGCCGCCGCTGCCAGCGCTCAGATCGAGCTCCGCCCCACGTGGCGAGGCTGGATCCACGCCGCGACGTTCCCGGTCGCCATCGCGGCGGGCATCGTGCTGATCGTCCTCGCGCAGGGCGAGCCCGCGAAGTGGGCGAGCGCCGTCTTCATGGCCACATCCCTGCTGCTGTTCGGCAATTCGGCGCTCTATCACCGCTTCGACTGGAAGCCTCGGGCCAAGGCGATCCTCAAGCGCATCGATCACGCGAACATCCTGCTGCTGATCGCCGGCACCTATACGCCGCTCGCCGTGCTGGCCCTGCCGACGGATCAGACGGTGCTGCTGCTCTCGCTGGTGTGGTCGGGGGCCGTCGCGGGGATCCTGTTCCGCGTGTTCTGGATCAACGCCCCCCGCTGGCTGTACGTCGCGCTCTATCTCGTGCTCGGCTGGGCGGCCGTGATGTACATCGTTCCCCTGTTCGAGGCGAACGTCGCCATGATGACCCTCGTCATCATCGGCGGACTGCTTTACAGCGGCGGAGCCGTGGTCTACGCCCTGAAGAAGCCCAACCCGTGGCCGGGGCACTTCGGCTTCCACGAGATCTTCCACGTGTGCACGGTCCTGGCGTTCCTGTGCCACTGGACCGCGAGCCTGTTGATCGCCCTCGAACCGGCCTACCACGCCGGCTGAGAACAGCCCGCCCACGACATTGTCAGCGGGTGTCGGCGTCCCGTTCGCTGCGCGCGGCGGCGTCTTCCTCGTCGAGCTGCTCCCGCACCTCGGCGCGGTAGCGACCGCGGCGCACCCGGCGCAGCATGTCGAGCAGAAGCAGGACGACGGCGAGGGTCAGGACGACGATCGCACCGAACCCCCACGGGCCGGGCGTCACCGCCGTGGGGTCGACCGTGATCTCGGGAATCGGTGTCGCCGCCGACGTGATCCACAGGAGGGAGTTCATGGTTCCTCGATCTGCGCGGGAAGCGCTTAGCCTGGAACCTCCAGCCTAATCCCGACCGAACCGCCCCGGAGACCGCGCCATGACCACGCAGCTCAAGCTCGACCAGCGCTACGGGCGCACGCGCGAGAAGCGTTCGCGGCGGCTGCTGATCGGATCCGGCGCCGTCGTCGGCCTCGGACTGGTCGGCCTGCTCGGCTGGTCCACGGTGAGCGGCGCGATCGAGTCGGTCGACATGGACTCCACCGGATTCCACGTGGTCGACAAGCGTTCGGTCGTCGTCTCGTTCCAGGTCAGCGGAGCCCGCGACAAACCCCTCGCCTGCACGCTCGAGGCGCAGGACACCGAACACGGCGTCGTCGGGTGGCGCGTCGTCGAGTACCCCGCCGACGCCGGGCTGACCCGCACCTTCACCGAGACGATCCCCACCGTGGCCGAGGCGACGAACGGTTTGGCGACGTCTTGCTGGATCCCGTAGTCTAGGTGTTTCTTGTGCGCCCCGGTCGGATGCCGGGGCGTTCGCCATAGGCGGCTGTGCGCCGCACCAGTGCAAGGAGATCCCATGTCGAACGACGCTCCCGTCACCTTCCTCACGCAGGACGCCTACGACCGGCTCGTCGCGGAGCTCGAACACCTCTCGACGACCGGCCGCGAAGAGATCGCGAAGCGCATCGAGGCCGCACGCGAGGAGGGCGACCTCAAGGAGAACGGCGGCTACCACGCCGCGAAGGACGAGCAGGGCAAGCAGGAGGCCCGCATCCGCACGCTGCAGCAGCTGCTCAAGGACGCCACGGTCGGCGAGGCCCCCGAGTCCGACGGCACGGTGCTCTCGGGCACCGTCGTCACGGCGATCGTCGCGGGCGGCGAAGAGGTGTTCCTGCTCGGCAGCCGCGAGATCGCTGCGGGCTCCGAGCTCGACGTCTACAGCGAGGCGTCACCTCTCGGCGCCGCCATCCTCGGCCTCAAGGAGGGCGAGAAGACCTCGTACACCGCACCCAACGGGCGCGACATCCCCGTCGAGATCGTCAAGGTCGAGACCTACTCCGGCCAGTGACCTCCAGCGTTCAGTGACCTCCAGCGTTCAGTGACCTCGAGAGGTCAGTGACCGCTGCGCTTCGCGCCGAGGGTCGTCAATCGGCGACGACCGTCGGCGCGAAGCCGGCATCCTCGAGGATCGCGATGACCTGGGCCCGATGCTCCTCACCCCGGGTCTCGACGCTCAGCTGCAGGATGACCTCGCTGATCTGCAGACCTTGGCCGTGCCGGGTGTGCAGGACCTCGATGACGTTGGCTCCCGCCACCGACAGCAGTTCCGAGACGCGCGCCAGCTGACCCGGCCGGTCGGGCAACGGGATCTGCAGCGTCATGTAGCGACCCGATGCCGCGAGGCCGTGCGCGACGACGCGCTGCAGCAGCAGCGGATCGATGTTGCCGCCGGAGAGCACCGCGACGGTCGGGCCGGAGGCGGTGACCTTCCCCGCCAGGATCGCCGCGACGCCGGCCGCGCCGGCGGGCTCGACCACCTGCTTGGCACGCTCGAGGAGTACGAGGAGGGCCCGCGCGATGTCGTCGTCGGACACGGTGACGACCTCGTCGACGAGCTCGCGGATGATCGCGAACGTCTCGTCACCGGGCCGCCCCACCGCGATGCCGTCGGCGATCGTCGGCGTCGTCTCGATCGCGAGCGGCATCCCGGCCGCCAGCGACGACGGGTAGGCGGCGGCGTTCTCGGCCTGCACACCGATGACCCGCACGCGGCGCCCCTCGGCGGCGGCACGGCCCTTGACGGCGGCGGCGACGCCCGCGACCAGCCCGCCCCCGCCGATCGGGATCAGCACGGTCTCGAGGTCGGGCACCTGGTCGACGAGCTCGAGCCCGAGCGTGCCCTGGCCCGCGATCACGTCGGGGTGATCGAACGGGTGGATGAGGACCGCGCCCGTGCGCTCGGCGAACTCGGCGGCGAGACGCAGCGGGGTCTCCACCGTCGCACCCTCCAGCACCACGTCGGCGCCGTAGCCGCGCGTCGCGAGCAGCTTGGGGACGGGGACGCCGAGAGGCATGAAGATCGTCGCCCGGATGCCGAGCTTCTGCGCCGCGAGGGCCACCCCCTGCGCGTGGTTGCCGGCCGAGGCGGCGACCACGCCGCGGGCGCGCTCCTCCGCGGTCAGGCGCGACAGGCGGTACGTCGCACCGCGGATCTTGAACGAGCCGGTGCGCTGCAGGTTCTCGAGCTTCAGGTGCACGGGCACGCCGAGCAGGTCGGAAAGGTGCTCCGAGTACTCCATGGGAGTGCGGGTCACGACGCCGTCGAGCACGGCCGCGGCGTCGTCGAGATCGGCCGGCGTAGGTCCGGTCATGCGTTCTTCCTCCGGTCCCTGGGCACAGTGCTCCAGATCATCTCATCGGGTCGTGGTGCGACCCCCGTCTCCCACGATCGCCGCGAGATGTACAGCACGACCACGTTGACGAACGCCGCGAGCGGAACGGCGAACAGCGCGCCGGGGATACCCGCGATCATGGCGCCGCCGGCCACGACGATCACAACCGCGAGCGGGTGGACCTTCACGGCCGAGCCCATCAGCAGGGGCTGCAGGATGTGGCCCTCGAGCTGCTGGACGCCGAGCACGATGACGAGCATCCACAGCGCGATCCACGGGCCGTTGTAGACGAGCGCGAGGAATACCGCGAGAGCGCCGGTGACGACCGCGCCCACGAAGGGGATGAAGGCGCCGAGGAACACCAGCACGGCGATGGGAGCAGCGAGGGGCACGCCGAGGAACAGCGCGCCGAGCCCGATGCCGGTCGCATCGATCGTCGCGACCAGGAGCTGCGTACGGGCGTAGGTCACGACCGTCCGCCATCCGGTGCGCCCCGCCCCGTCGACCGCGGGACGCGCCTGACGCGGGAACAGCCGGACGACCCAGTGCCAGATGCGGCCGCCGTCGGCGAGGATGCAGAGCAGGATGAACAGCACCAGGAGCGCGCCCGTGGCCACGTGGCCGACGGTCGAGCCGATCGCGAGGGCCCCCGACAGCAGGAGCGACGCCTGCTGCTCGAAGAAGCCCCATCCCTGCTGGAGCGCGTCGTCGATCTGCATCGACGTCAGGTGCAGCGGCCCGTCGATGAGATATTGGCGCAGCTCGCGGACGGCGTCGACCGTCCGGGCCTGAACCGAGGGCCACTCCCGGCCGATCTGCCAGATGGCGAGCCAGAGCAGTCCCGAGATCACGGCGACCGTCGCCAGGACGCTCACCACGATGGCGGCCCACCGTGGCACACGGTGCTCGAGCATCCAGAGGAGTCCCGGCCAGAGCAGCGCCGCGATGAGGATCGCGATCAGGAGCGGGATGACGAGCAGTTTGAGCTGGATGATGATCCAGATCGCCACGCCGGCGGCGGCCGCGACGACGAGCAGGCGCCACGAGTATGCGGTGGCCACGCGCAGGCCGCGCGGGATGCCCGTCGACGTCTCGGTGGCAACGGTGCGGGTTCGCAGGGCGTCGAAGAAGGACCGCCCGACCTTGTCGTCGCTCATCCCGCCAGTCTAGGACTCCGGGACGCCGCCACCCGACCCCGGCGGGGTCTCTCCGGGCAGGTGCTCAGAACTGGACGCGCGGCGGTTCGGCGATCGCCGCGCCGTTCTCGACCTCGAAGAACTCGCGCTCGGAGAAGCCGAGGCTGCGCGCGAAGAGGTTGTTGGGGAACACCTTGATCTTCGTGTTCAGCTCGCGGACGCCGCCGTTGTAGAACCGACGCGACGCCTGGATCTTGTCCTCGGTGTCGACGATCGCCTGCTGGAGCTGCAGGAAGTTCTGGCTCGCCTGCAGCTGCGGGTAGGCCTCGGCCACCGCGAAGAGCGACTTCAGCGCCTGCTGCAGGTGGCCCTCGGCGAGGCCCGCCTCGGCGGGACCGTCTGCCGAGAGGATCTCCGCGCGGGCGCGCGTGACGTTCTCGAACACCGCCTTCTCGTGCGCGGCGTACCCGCGCACGGAGTCGATGAGATTCGGGAGGAGGTCGGCACGGCGCTTGAGCTGCACGGTGATGTCGCTCCACGCCTCGTCGACGCGCACGTTCAGCGCGACGAGCGAGTTGTAGGTCGCCCACAGGTAGATGCCGACGACGGCGAGCACGCCCACGACGACGATGACCGGGATCAGCCACTCCATTGCATGTCCCCCTTCTCCGGGATCAGTCTAGCCGGGGCACCGCGGCCCGATCCGGCCGCCTTCGCGAACTCGCAGGTCTTACCCACCCACCGCGAGACGCGCGAGCAGCGTCGCGAGCTGGTCCCGCTCGGGGTCGGTCAACGTCGCCAGCACCGCGTGCTCGGTCGCCAGGTGGTCGGGGAGGACGCGCTCGACGATCCCGCGACCCTCGGTCGTGAGCCGCACGATCTTGCCCCGGCCGTCGGCGGGGTCGGGATGGCGAGTCACGTAGCCGAGCGCCTCGAGCCGGTTGAGCCGCTGGGCGACCGCGCTCGAGGTGATCATGGCGTCCGCGGCGAGCTCGGCGGGCGTGAGTTCGTGGGGACTCCCCTGCCGGACGAGGGTCGCCAGCACGTCGAACGTCGCCGCGTCGATCCCGTGACGCGCGAAGGTTGCGGCCAGACGCGCATCGACCGAGGCGGCGGCCCGGCCGAGTCGCCCGATGACGGCCATCGGACTGACGTCGAGGTCAGGCCGCTCGCGCGCCCACTGCTGCAGGATGCGGTCGACGTGATCCATACAGACAACCCTACTCGCTAAGCGCTTCGCTATAGTGACTAAGTGCTTAGCAAGCGGTTGGTCATCATCCTCACCACGGCGATCGCGCCCGCACTGTGGGGCACGACGTACTTCACGACCACGGCCTTCCTCCCGGCGGGCCATCCTCTGCTGATCGCGACGCTCCGTGCCCTGCCGGCGGGCGTGATCCTGCTCGGGCTGGCGCGCCGTCTCCCCTCGGGCCGGTGGTGGTGGCGCGTGTGGATCCTCGGCGCCCTGAACTTCACCGGCTTCTTCGCGTGTCTCTTCGTCGCGGCGCAGCGCCTGCCCGGTGGCGTCGCGGCGGTCGTCGGCGGCATCCAGCCGCTCATCGTCGCCGGCCTCGCCTGGGCGGTCCTCTCGGAGCGGTTCACGCTCGCCACCGCGGCGGCGGGTCTGACCGGGGCCATCGGGGTGGGCCTCGTCGTCGCGCCCGGCGGCGCCTCGCTCGACCCCGTCGGCGTCGCCGCGGCACTCGGGGGCGCGATCTCGATGGCCGTCGGCACGGTGCTCACCAAGCGCTGGGGCGCCGGCCAGCCGCCGCTGGCCCTCACGGCGTGGCAGCTGATCGCCGGCGGCATCCTGCTCGCCATCCTGACGGCGGTCATCGAACCGATGCCGACGGAACTGCCGACTCCCCCGCAGATGGCGGCATACGCGTACCTGTCGGTCTTCGGCACGGCGCTCGCCTATGTGCTCTGGTTCCGCGGGGTGCGACTCCTGCCGACCCGCGTGCCCGCGTTCGTCGGGCTCCTGAGCCCCGTGGTGGCGGTTCTCGTCGGCGTCGTGCTCGCCGGCGAACGGGTCACCGCGCTGCAGGCCGCCGGCCTCGTGCTCGTGATCGCCTCGGTCGCCGCGGCGGCCGTGCCGCCCCGCCCGGTGCCCCCGCTGGGACTCGAACCCAGACTGAAGCGATTTTAAGTCGCCTGCCTCTGCCATTGGGCTACGGGGGCCCGCCCCCACGTTACCGGCGCCGCCGGACCGGCATGGTCGCGTGCCCGGCGTGGGTCGCGTTCACCTGGCAGGTCGTGCCCTTCTGCACCCCGCCGGGCGGACAGCGCGAACGACGAAGCCCCCGACACCGTGGGGTGCGGGGGCTTCGTGAGGATCCGGGGCGTCAGCTCGCGGAGACCTTGTTGTCCTTCTCGGCCGGGGCGACGGCCGCGGGGCCCTCTTCCTTCGCGACGCTCTTCGGGTCGATCGCCGGCTGCGGGTTCTCCGCGGCGGGCTGCGCCGGACGGGGACGAGCGGCGAACTCCTCGAAGGCAGCACGGGGGGTCAGCGACGCCTGCAGGGCGACGTTGTCGCGGCCGAGCCAGAAGTTCATCCACCAGTCGCCGACGACGCGCCACTTGCGCTCCCACGAGGGCATCGCGAGGCCGTGGTATCCGCGGTGCGCGACCCAGGCGAAGAATCCCTTGATCGCGATCTTGCCCGACTGGAACACGCCGCTGCCGAGGCCGAGACCGGCGACCGCACCGAGGTTCTTGTGGACGTACTCGCGGGGAGCCTCACCGCGGAGCACCGCCACGAGGTTCTTCGCGAGCAGCTTCGCCTGACGCACCGCGTGCTGGGCGTTCGGCACGCAGTATCCGCCGACGCCGCCACCGGTCAGGTCGGGCACGGCCGAGATGTCGCCGGCCGCCCAGGCGCCCTCGACGATCTCCTCGGGGGTGCCCACGCGGAGGTCGGCGCGCGTGCGGATGCGGCCGCGCTCCTCGACGGGCAGGTCGCTGCCGCGCACGACGGTCGGGTTGGCCATCACGCCGGCGGTCCAGATGATGACGTCGGTCGGGATGACCTCACCGGTCGACAGCGCCACGTTGCCGCCCTCGGCACCCTGGACCTGCGTGTCGAGGTGCACGTTGGCACCCTTCTTCGCGAGGTCCTTGAGCACCCACTGGCTCGTCTCGAGCGAGACCTCGGGCATGATGCGGCCCATCGCCTCGATGAGGTGGAAGTGCGTGTCCTCGAAGCGCAGCTGCGGGTAGCTCTTCAGCAGCGACGACGCCATGGCGCGCAGCTCGGCGAAGACCTCGATGCCCGCGAACCCGCCGCCGACGACGACGACGGTGAGCAGGCGGTCGCGCTCGGGACCGGCGGGCAGGTTGGCCGCGCGGTCGAAGTTCGTGAGGATGCGGTCGCGGATCGCCATCGCCTCTTCGACCGTCTTCAGGCCGATCGCGTTGTCGGCGATTCCCGGGATCGGGAAGGTGCGCGAGACGGCACCGGCGGTCACCACGATCTGGTCGTAACGGTGCTCCCACGGCTCGCCCTGCTCGGGCGTGATCGTGGCGACCTTGTTCGCGTGGTCGATCTTGGTGACCTTGGCGTTGACGACGTTGGTGCGCTTGAGGTGGCGACGCAGGCCCACGACGACATGGCGGCCCTCGATCTCACCGGCGGCGACCTCGGGCAGGAACGGCTGGTAGGTCATGTACGGCAGCGGGTCGACGATGGTGACCTCGGCCTCACCCTTGCGCAGGTGCTTCTCGAGCTTCCACGCGGTGTAGAAGCCGGCGTAGCCTCCGCCGACGACGAGAATCTGGGGCACGGAAGTGGACACGTTCGGAAGAACTCCTTGATCGGGGGCTCGGCTAGCGCGACGCGCGGGCCGATCGGATGCGCCGGACAGCAGCAGTGACGCCGAGCGCCACCAGTATAGCGGCCATGGTCGCGCCGACGAGCGGGACCGTCCCGTACACGAGGGTCTCCATGCTCGGCAGCAGCGGCGAGCCGGTCTCGGACGGCGCGTCGGCGGCGGGCAGCTCGGGCAGCGCGACGGGCGTGGTCGACGGCTGGGGCGCGGGTGCCTGCTCGGCCCGGCGGTAGATGCGCACCCACTCGGCGAGGTCGCCCATGGGGTTCTCCGACACCGCGGGCACCGCGGTCGACACGGCGGCCGCGGCGTCGATGAGACCGTAGCCGTAGAGCGGGTCGGGCTTGGCCGAGACCCCCGGCACCGATCGAGCCGTCCGGATGATGCGGTTGATGACGTTGTTGGCGTCGAGACCGGGGTGCGCCGACCGCACGAGGGCCGCGACGCCGGCGACGATCGGTGCCGCGCCGCTGGTGCCGTCCCAGACGACGATGCGCCCGTCGGACGAGACGCCCAGCAGCCCTTCGCTCGGGGCCGAGATGCCGATCGTGATCCCCTGCGTCGAGGCCTCTTGGCTCGCGACGCCCTCGCGGTCCACACCGCCGACCGTCAGCACCCCCGGGATCGTGGCGGGCGCACCCACGCGGTCGGTGCCGGTCCCCCGGTTGCCCGCTGCGACGATGACGACGACGTCGTGGTCGTACGCGTACTGGAACGCGGTGTCCCACGACGGGTCCCACTCGAGGAGGTTGGTGGTGAACGACAGGTTGATGACGTCGGCACCCTGGTCGACCGCCCAGACCATGGCGTCGGCGACCTGGGTCGCGAACGGGATGTCGGAGCTGCCGCCGAACCCGATCGACAGCGACAGCAGCCTCGCCTCCGGTGCCACGCCGATCATGCCCGTGTCGGCTCCGGTGCCGCGGGACGCCGCGAGGGAGGCGACCCAGCTGCCGTGGTCGCGGTCGTCGCCGCCGACCGGGGTGCGACCGTCGGCGCTGCCCGAGCCGGAGAAGTCCGCTCCCGCGCTGACTGCGCCTTCGAACTCGGCGGGGCCGCGTCCGATGCCGGTGTCGATGACGGCGATGGTCGTGCCGGCACCGCGGGTGGTCTCCCACGCCGTGCGGATGCCGTAGTCGTCGAGCCAGTACTCCGCCTGCCGGGCGGGATCGGCCGGCGGCACGACGGCGCCCGCGGTCGCGGCGACGACGACGATCACGCCGACGACGGCGGCGCGCACGAACCGGATGGTGCGCCCCGTCACGCGGCCACCCGCGGGTTCGCGCACGTGCAGCGCGCGGGCGACCAGCTCGAACGCTCGAGAGCGAGGTCGCCGATGGGGTTCACACCCGGGCCGGCCGCGAGTGCGTGCGCGGCGACGGCGTGCAGGCACTTCACGCGGGTCGGCATCCCACCCGCGGAGATGCCGGCGATCTCCTCGACGTCGCCGTAGACCGACCGGTCTGCCAGATAGGCCTCGTGGGCTGCGCGATAGCGGGACGCGATCTCGTCGTCGTCCGCGAGCAGGTCGGCGAGCTCGCGCATGACGTGGGTCGCCTCGAGCGCCGACATGGCGGCGGTCGCACCCGGATGCGTCAGATAGTAGAAGGTGGGGAACGGTGTGCCGTCGGGCAGCCGGGGCTCGGTCGCGACCACCGTCGGGTTGCCGCACGCGCACCGGGCGGCGATGCCGACCACACCGCGCATGGGACGGCCCAGCTGCTCGCGCATGACCTCGAGGTCGGCGTCGGTCGCGGGCGTCAGGGCGGCGTCAGTCACCCACACAGGCTACCGTCCGCGGATCGTGTCGACCTGAGTCGCGTGCGGCCCGAGCGACCGGAGCGGCCTCAGGGTGCGGTGGAGGTCGTCCGCGACGTGCCGCTCGTGACGACCGAGCGCACGAACTGCGACATCCAATCGGTGCGGGTCCGCTCGACATCGCTCGAAACGGCCGCGGGATCGCCGGGAAGCGACGACTCCGGCAGATCGTCGTCGATGAGGTACACGACCTCGCCGGGCTTGACGTAGTACAGACGCTCGCGGGCCTGCGTCATGATGAAGGCGGGATCGCGCCACTGCTCGCGCTCGGCCTCGAGGGCCGCGACCTCGTCATGTCCGACGCGGACGGTTTCCTCGAGCGCAGCGATCTGGGCACGCTGGTCGAGGTAGGTGCCCACGGAGGGCACGAGCACGCAGGCCGCGAGCACGACGAGCCCGAGCATGATGAACGCGAACCCCGACACGCGGATGCCGCCCATCCATTCGCGGACGTCGACGCGCCGCCGGAAACGGGGAGAGGGAGCCGTCGTCTTGACCACGGCTCCCCCTCTCGTACGTTTCAGCGCAGGTCAGCCCTGGAATCGCGGGAACGCAGCACGGCCGATGAACTCCGCGGCGTCACCCAGCTCCTCCTCGATGCGCAGAAGCTGATTGTACTTCGCCACGCGCTCGGAACGCGCGGGCGCGCCGCTCTTGATCTGACCGGCGTTGACCGCCACCGACAGGTCGGCGATCGTGGTGTCTTCGGTCTCGCCCGAGCGGTGCGACAGCATCGTGGTGTAGCCCGCGCGGTGCGCGACCGAGATCGCGTCGAGCGTCTCGGACAGCGTGCCGATCTGGTTGACCTTCACGAGCAGCGAGTTCGCGGCCTTGCGGCGGATGCCGTCGGAGAGACGCGCGGGGTTGGTGACGAACAGGTCGTCGCCGACGAGCTGCACCTTGTCGCCGAGCTTCTCGGTGAGGGCGGTCCAGTTGTCCCAGTCGTCCTCGGCGAGGGCGTCCTCGATGGTGACGATCGGGAAGTCGTTCACGAGCTGCACGTAGTAGTCGGTCAGCTGCTCGGCGGTCCAGTCCCTGTTGTCGAGGCGGTACACGCCGTCGGAGAAGAACTCGGTCGCCGCGACGTCGAGACCGAGGGCGATCTCGGAACCGGGCGTGAAGCCCGCCTTCTCGATCGCCTTGACGAGGAACTCGAGACCCTCGCGGTTGCTCGGCAGGTCGGGGGCGAAGCCGCCCTCGTCGCCGAGGCCGGTGGCGTAGCCCGCCGCCTTCAGCTCGCCGCGGAGGACGTGGTAGACCTCGGTGCCCCAGCGAAGCGACTCGCTGAAGCTCTCGGCGCCGATCGGCGCGAGGAAGAACTCCTGCATGTCGATGCCGTTGTCGGCGTGCTCGCCGCCGTTGATGACGTTGAACAGCGGGACGGGGAGGACGTGCGCGTTGGGGCCGCCGAGGTAGCGGAACAGCGGCAGGTCGGCCGAGTCGGCCGCGGCCTTCGCGACGGCGAGCGAGACACCGAGGATGGCGTTCGCGCCGGTGCGCGACTTGTTCTCCGTGCCGTCGGTCTCGATGAGGATCTCGTCGATGATGCGCTGCTCGCTGGCGTCGACGCCTTCGATGGCCGGTCCGAGCTCGTCGATGACAGCGGCGACGGCCTTCAGCACGCCCTTGCCGCTGTACCGGCTCTTGTCGCCGTCGCGGAGCTCGTACGCCTCGAACGCGCCGGTGGATGCGCCGGAGGGGACGGCCGCGCGCTGGACGATGCCGTCGTCGAGGAGCACCTCCACTTCGACGGTCGGGTTGCCACGCGAATCCAGAATCTCGCGTGCGCCTACAGCCTCGATCAGTGCCACAGGGGTACTCCTTGCTTGTGGAGGGTGAGTCGTGGAGCGTCGTCGGTCCACTCTGAGTCTAGTGATGCCGACGGCGCCCGCCACCGGGCCCGCCGGGACTACGCCCCCGCGTCCGCGCGCACGGCGAGCGCGAGACCGTCCCAGCCCTTGAGGTCGAGGGTCTGCAGGGCGGTCGCGTCGAACCGCGGATCACGGGCCAGCATCTCGAGGCCGCGCCGGGTGCCCGCGACCTGTTCGTCCTCGGTCGCGGGGTCGCTGACGCGGCCCCCGCGGACGACGTTGTCGACCACGACGATCGCCCCGGGGCGGGTCAGCCGGGCGGCATGGTCGAGATAGACCGTGTTGGACTCCTTGTCGGCGTCGATGAAGACCAGGTCGAACTCCTCGTCGACATCGGGCAGCACGTCGGCGGCTCGACCGACACGCACCTCGACCCGACCGTCGAGGCCGGCTCGCGCGATGCTCCGACGCGCGACGTCGGCGTTCCGCGGCTCCGCCTCGATCGACAGGACACGGCCGTCGGCCGGCAGAGCGCGCGCCATCGCGATGGTCGAGTAGCCGCCGAGCGTACCGATCTCGAGGACACGACGAACGCGCCCGATGCGGATGAGCAGCTGGAGCAGCTTCGCGCTGAGGGGCGAGACCTCGATCTCGGGGAGTCCCGCCGCCCGTTGATCGGCCAGCGCCGCCGCCAGCTCGGCGTCGGGCTCGACGAGGGTCGCTGTCAGGTACGCGTCAGTGCGCCGCCAGGCGTCGGGAGTGGGGTCGGTCATCCCCTCAGCCAACCGCACCCGGCCGGCGCGCGCCAGCGTCCGCGACGCGACCGCGTCCGCCAGCGCCGCCACGACGGCGGGCAGGAGCGCGTCGGCGGTGCGCCGGTAGCCGAGGGCGCTCGGGTGGAAGCGGTCGAGGCTGAACATCTCGTCGGGTCGCTCGACGAACACCGGTCCCACGGCTCGGCGCAGCGAGACCACGTGCGCCCCGGCGGCGCGGGCGGCCACCTCCTGCGCGGCCGCGAGGGAGCGCGAGGCGCGCGAGGCGAAGGTGCGCAGCGGTTGCGGCACCGGGCGCAGCGCACCGAGGTCGGGGCAGGTGCCGACCACGACGGCGCACCCGTGCTCCCGAAGACGCTGCACGGCATCGAAGAGGCTGCGGGCCGCATCCTCCGGCGGGACGCGGTGCGTGACGTCATTGCCGCCGACGACGACGACCGCGACGTCGGCCGTCGCGTCGTCACCGAGCGCGGCGATCTGGTGGAGCAGCGTCGCGGACTCGGCGCCGACGACCGCGGCCGTGCGCAGCCGCACCGGGCGCCGGGAGCGCCGCGCGAGCCCGCGGGCGAGGCGGGCGCCGAGCGTGTCCTTGCGGCGCTCGGCACCGAGGCCGGCCGCGAGCGAGTCGCCGAGCATGATCAGGCGCACGGGCTCCCCCGCGTACGACCGCCGCCACAGGCGGTCGGCATCGACGGCCAGCTCGCCGAGCGGCTTTCCGATGCGCTCCCGCGCGAGCGCGGCCTGATGCGAGAGCAGCACCCGCGCCGTGAGGGCGGTCGCGCCGAGCGACAGGACCGTGCCGCCCAGGGCCGCTGCTGCGCGCGCGACGGGGCTCTGCATGACGCCAGCACAGCATCGGCGGATGAACACGCGGCGACGCGGAGGCGAACAGCGGGCGGCGCCGGATCGTGCCGTGCCCGGCCGGGCCGTACCGTGGCGCGGCGCGGCGACGTCAGCCGATGGGGCGCGGCTCGACGGCGGTGACGTCCTCGCCCGCACGCAGGGTGACGAAGGCTCGGTAACCGTCGGACGCCGCCCGCTCGAGCAGCGCCTTGAGGTTCTTGGGGCGCTGCTCCATCCGCACGCGCGACCCGCTGGCGACGAGGCGCGCCTTCGCGGCGAGGAGTTCGGGCAGAGGCACGTCGCGGTCGTGCACGAGGACGACACCGGGCCGCTCGTCGCCGCTCGTGTCGGTCAGCAGGTCGACGAGGCGCTCGAAGCCGAGCGAGAAGCCGACCGCGGGCACGTCGCTGCCAAGGAACCGGCCGATCATGCCGTCGTAGCGTCCGCCTCCCCCGAGCGAGTACGTCACCGACGGGTGAGCGAGTTCGAAGATCGTGCCGGTGTAGTAGCCCATGCCGCGCACGAGGAAAGGATCGAAGACGAGGGGCACCTCGGCCGAGCCACCGCGCGCGGCCCGCACGGCGTCGCCGATGCCGACGAGGTGGGCGATGACGTCGGCGGACACACCGTCGGGCAGGCTCGCACGGATGCCGTCGGCGTCGAAGCCCACCGCATCCGGCTGTCGGCGACGCAGGAACGCCTCGAACGAGTCGGCGGCCGCCGGCGTCGCACCGCGCTCGCGCAGCTCCGTGACGACACCGTCGGTCCCGAGCTTGTCGAGCTTGTCGATCGTGATGAGCACGCCGGGCCGTTCTTCCTCGGCGAACCCGAACGTCGCGAGCATCGCGTCGAGTACCCGACGGTCGTTCACCCGCACCGAGCCGCCGGCGAGGCCGAGTGCGTCGAGCGCGTCGAGGCTCGCAGCCATGAGCTCGGCCTCCGCTCGAGACGACGGGTCGCCGATGATGTCGATGTCGCACTGCACGAACTGCCGGTACCGCCCCTTCTGGGGGCGTTCTGCCCGCCACACCGGCGCGATCTGGATCGCACGGAACACCGCGGGCAGCTCGGCACGGTGCGAGGCGTAGAAGCGGGCGAGCGGCACCGTCAGGTCGTAGCGGAGCCCGAGGTCGGTCAGCGCCGCCGGGTCGTCGGCGGCGGCGCGGATGCCGTCGGCATCGAGGCCGCGCGCGAGGACGTTGTAGGCGAGCTTCTCGTTGTCGCCGCCGATGCCGGCGTGGAGCCTCCCGTACTCCTCCATCACCGGGGTCTCGATCTCGTCGAAGCCGTGGGCTCGGTAACGCTCGCGGACGACGGCGAGCACGCGCTCGCGGCGGGCCTTGTCGGCGGGGAGGAAGTCGCGCATGCCGCGCGGCGGGTTCACGGTGGGCACCGTCCTATCCTTCCAGGTCGCCGACGCCCGTCTCCGCAGCATCCCGGTCCGCGAGGTCCCGCCCGGCCTCCGCCGAGCGGATCTCGTCCTCGAGCGCACGCAGCCGCCCGCGCAGCGCCCGCTCGGCGTCCCACCCGTTCTCGCGCGCCAGCGCGACGAGCCCGAGCAGCGCCTCCCCCAGCGCCGCCTCGCCGTCCTCCGTCCCCTCGGAACCGCGAGGCCCCAGTTGCGCCCCGACGGGCTGGGTTGGCGCCGGGGTCTCGGGCCGCGAGTGGGGTTTCGCGGGTCGGGGGACGGCGGCGGACTTGGCGAGGAGCTTCTGGGCGAGGGCGAGAGTCGGCATGTGGTGCGAGACGCCCTCGAGGACACTCGTGCGGGAGTGCTTCTCGGCGGCCTTGGCTGCATTCCAGAGCACGAGCACCTGCTCGGGCGTCTCGGCCGTCTCACCCGCGAAGACGTGCGGATGCCGGCGCACCATCTTCTCGGTAAGGCCCCGGGCGACGTCGTCGATGTCGAACGGGTCGACGCTGGCCCGCGATGCGATCTCGGCGTGGAACAGCACCTGCCACAGCAGATCGCCGAGTTCCTCGCGGAGGTCTTCCGACGTCCCGCTCTCGACGGCGTCGACGACCTCGGCCGACTCCTCGATCAGGTAGGGCACGAGGTCGCGATGCGAGATCTGCGCGGTCCACACGCAGCGGTCGCGCACGGTGCGCATCGTGTCGGCGGCGGCGCGCAGCGGATCGGACATCGGGCTCCTTCGGACGGGCGGTCTCAGGCTAGTCCGCCGTAACGCACCGGGTGCCGACGGGCGCTGTGTGACGGCCGTGTCAAACGGGGCCCGCGGGTGCCGTTATTTTGGACACATGCGCGAGCTGACCCGAACCGAAGCCATCGACCTCGTCGGCCGATACGAGGCCGAGCAGGAGATTCCCGAGGCCATGCGCTCCGACGTGCGCATGCTCGGATCGATGCTCGGACAGGTGCTCCGCGAGAGCGGCTCGCCCGGACTCTTCGAGGATGTCGAGCGCCTGCGCGGCGCCACGATCCAGGCCTACACCGATGACTCGCCCGAGGCGTTCGAGCGCGCCGCCGCGATCGCCGAATCGTTCAGCGTGTCGCGCGCCGACGAGGTCGCCCGAGCCTTCACGGTCTACTTCCACCTCGTGAACCTCGCCGAGGAGCACCAGCGGGTGCGTCTGCTGCGCGAGCGCGCGGGCATCTCCGACCAGGACAGCGCGAGCGACTCCATCCCCGCCGCGTACTCCCAGCTCGCCTCCGAGGTCGGCGAGGACGAGGCCGCCCGTCGTCTGCGCGACCTCCGCTTCCACCCCGTGTTCACCGCCCACCCGACCGAAGCCCGTCGTCGCGCGGTCTCCGAGAGCATCCGACGCCTCGTGACGCTGCTCGAGACCCTCGAGAACTCCGCCGCCGGCGGGGCCGAACACCGTCGCGCGCGACGGCGAATGCTCGAGGAGATCGACACGCTGTGGCGGACGTCGCCGTTGCGCGCCGAGAAGCCGACGCCGACCGACGAGGTGCGCGCGGTCATGGCGGTGTTCGACGACACGCTCTACACGACCATCCCGCTCGTCTACCGCCGCCTCGACGACGCCCTGCAGGGCGACGCCGCCGGCAGCAGGCCCCCGGTGGTCTCCCCCTTCGTGCGACTGGGCACATGGGTCGGCGGCGATCGCGACGGCAACCCGTTCGTGACGGCTTCGGTGACGAAGAAGGCCGCGGGCATCGCGGCGGAGCACGTACTGCTCGGTCTCGAGCGCAGCACCGAGCGCGTCGGCCGCAGCCTCACCATGTCGGGTGACACGACCCCGCCGAGCGTCGCGCTGCGGTCGCTCTGGGATCGTCTCGCGGCCGCGGACGACGAGGGCGCGGCACACGCGATCAAGCGCGCTCCGGGCGAGCATCACAAGCGCGTCATGATGCTGCTCGCCCGGCGCATCCGCGCGACCCGAGCGCGCAACGCCGATCTCGCGTACGGCGACCCCGAGGACTTCCTCGCCGACCTGCGGGTCGTGCAGTCCTCGCTGGCCGACGCCGGTGCGGCACGCCAGGCCTTCGGTGCGCTGCAGCAGCTCATCTGGGCCGTCGAGACCTTCGGGTTCCACCTCGCCGAGCTCGAGGTCCGGCAGCACTCCGCGGTGCACGCGAAGGTGCTCGCCGAATGCGAGGCCGGCGGCGAGCTCAGCGAGCTGGCCACCGAGGTGCTCGAGGTGTTCCGCACCATCTCGCAGGTACAGAAGCGCTTCGGACCCCGTGCCGCCGGTCGCTACATCGTCTCGTTCACCCAATCCGCCGGCGACCTCGCGAATGTCCATGCGCTGGCGCGGCACGCGGTCGGCCCCGACGGAACGCCGCCGGTGCTGGATGTCATCCCGCTCTTCGAGACGTTCGCCGACCTGCAGGCCGCGCCGGGCATCCTCGCCGAGATCGTCGGTCATCCCGCCTTCGCCGCACGTCTGGACGCCACCGACCGGCGCCTCGAGGTGATGCTCGGCTACTCCGACTCGTCGAAGGACGTCGGTCCCGTCGCCGCGAACCTGGCGCTCTACGAGGCGCAGGCGCGCATCTCGGCCTGGGCGCAGGAGCAGGACATCGAACTCACGCTGTTCCACGGTCGCGGCGGCGCTCTGGGCCGCGGCGGCGGACCCGCCAACTCCGCCATCCTGGCGCAGCCGCCGCACTCGGTCGACGGCCGCTTCAAGCTGACGGAGCAGGGCGAGGTCATCTTCGCCCGTTACGGCGACCCCGACATCGCCCTGCGCCACATCGACCAGGTGGCGGCGGCCGTCCTGCTGGCATCCGCACCGTCGATCGAGGAGCGCAACAGCCGTGCCGCCGAGCGGTACTCCGCGGTCGCCTCGACGATGGATCGTGCTTCGCGCGAGCGCTTCTTCTCGCTCGTGAAGGCGCCCGGCTTCGCGCCCTGGTTCGCAGCCGTCACCCCCATGGAGGAGATCGGGCTGCTCGCGCTCGGTTCGCGCCCGGCGCGTCGCGGCCTGTCGGTCGAGTCGCTCGAAGACCTGCGCGCCATCCCCTGGGTGTTCGCATGGACGCAGGCGCGCATCAATCTCGCCGGCTGGTTCGGACTCGGCACCGCCCTCGAGGCCGTCGGCGACGAGGCACTGCTGCGCGAGGCCTACGAGCAGTGGCCGCTGCTGCGCACCGTGATCGACAACGTGGCGATGAGCCTCGCGAAGGCGGACCCGCGCATGGCGAAACGCCACCTGGCGCTGGCCGACCGTGACGATCTCGCCCAGCTCGTCGTCGACGAGATGCTGCTCACCCGCGACTGGGTGGTGCGGATTGCGGGAGGTGACGGCCTGCTCGCCAACAAGCCCGTCCTGCAGCGCGCCGTCAAGATGCGCAGCCCCTACGTCGACGCGCTGTCGCTGCTGCAGTTGCGCGCGCTGCGTGTGCTGCGCTCGACGGAGCACGGCGCTCCGACGCCACCGGAGTGGCAGCGCCTCCTGCTGCTCACGGTCAACGGCGTCGCGGCGGGCCTGCAGAACACCGGGTGATGATCCGCGGCAGGTGAGGCGGCATCGTTCCGGCGCCGGCCCGGGTTAGGCTTTCTCCCCGTGTCTTCCCCCGCCTCCTCCCCCACGGGCCCTGTCGACGCGCGAGCCGGTTCCCGCCCGGCGACGGTGTCGATGCTCACCTTGTCGACGTTCGTCGTCGGCTCGATGGTCGGCGCGGGCGTCTTCTCGCTTCCCGCGGGGTTCGCGGCCGAGACCGGTGTCGCCGGGACGCTGATCGCCTGGGCTGTCGCCGGCGGCGGCATGCTCACGCTGGCTTTCGCCTTCCAGCTCCTGGCCAATCGGCGACCCGACCTCGATGCCGGGGTCTACAGCTATGCCCGCGCCGGATTCGGGCGCTACCTCGGCTACTTCTCGGCGTTCGGTTACTGGGCGAGCGCGTGCGCGGGCAATGTCTTCTACTGGGTGTTCATCACCTCGACGCTCGGAGCGGTCTTCCCCGAGCTCGGCGCGGGCGACACGGTGGCGGCGGTCGCGGTGTCCTCGGCGGGCCTGTGGCTGTTCTTCATCCTCATCCGTCGGGGCGTGCGCGCCGCCGCCGCCGTCAATCGCGTGGTGAGCATCGCCAAGACGCTGCCGATCGTGGTGTTCATCGTCCTCTGCGCGACCGTCTTCGACCCGACCGTCTTCGCGGAGAACTGGGCGGGTCCGTCCGGCGCGCCTCTGTGGGACCAGATCCGCGCGACGATGCTCGTGACGGTGTTCGTCTTCATCGGCCTCGAGGGCGCGAGCGTGAACTCGCGCCACGCACGATCGCGTCGCGACGTCGGCCGAGCGACCCTGCTCGGGTTCCTCAGCGTGCTGGCGGTGTTCGCCTCGGTCACGATCGTCTCGTACGGGGTGCTGCCCCGCGAGCAGATCGCCGCGCTGCCGGAACCCTCCCTCGGCGGCGTGCTCGAGACGATCGTCGGTCCGGCGGGCGCCGTGTTCATCGGCGTCTCGCTCATCGTCGCGGTGCTGGGGGCGTACCTGTCCTGGACGCTGATGGCCGCCGAGGTGCTTCTCGAGGCCTCGCGGTCGGGCGACCTTCCCCGGTTCCTGTCCCGAACGAACGCGGACGACACCCCCGTCGGGGCGCTCATCCTCTCGACGACCCTCGTGCAGGTCCTCCTCGTGGTGGTGCTCTTCGCCGAGAACGCGTTCTCCGTGGCACTCGACCTGACGAGCGCGCTCGTGCTCATCCCGTTCGTGCTGTCGGCCGGATACGCGCTGAAGCTGACCGTCACGGGCGAGACCTACGCGCCCGGCGATCGCGCGCGTAGCCGCGACCTCGTCGTCGCCGTCGTCGCCACGGCTTACACGATGTTCCTCCTCATCGCCGCGGGCACGCAGTACCTGCTGCTCTCGCTGCTGATCATCGTGCCGGGCACGGCCCTGTTCGCCTCCGCGCGACGACGCGCCGGTGCGCGGGTCTTCGCGCCGGCGGAGTGGGTCGTCTTCGCCCTGGCCGCGATCGGCGCGGTCGCCGCCGTGGTGCTGCTGGCGACGGGCCGCATCAGCCTCTGACCGGTATTCCGCCTCGACGACCGGATCGCAGCGTCAGCTCAGACCGTCGCCGGGGACGCAGCCGGCGCCGCCACCGGGAAGAGCTGTTCGAGCAGCTGGCCGGTCCACGCGATGAGGTCGGCATCGCCGAGCGGCGCACCCCCTGCCGTGGGCAGCGGGACGACGAGGGCCTCGCCACCGGCCAGCAGCTTGGCCTTGGGGTAGAGGCGCTGCAGACGGATGCGCATCGACTCGGGCAGGCGCGCCGGCGCGACGCGCAGGTTCGGCCCCATGGCGACGACGTCCGTCAGACCCGACTGCGCGGCACGACGACGAAGACGGGCGACCGCCAGCAGCCCCTCGACCTCGGCGGGCGGGCGGCCGTACCGGTCGGTGAGCTCGTCGACGACCAGGGCGATCGCGTCGTCCTTCGCGCTGACGGCTGCGGCGGCCGAGAGCTTCTGGTAAGCCTCGAGCCGCAGCCGCTCGCTGTCGATGTAGTCCTCCGGGATCCGCGCCGCCACCGGCAGCTCGAGCCGGAGCTCTGCGGGACCGTCGACCTCTTCGCCGCGGAACGTCGAGACCGCCTCGCCGATCATCCGCAGGTACAGGTCGAACCCGACTCCGGCGATGTGACCGGCCTGCTCGGCGCCCAGCAGGTTGCCGGCGCCGCGGAGCTCGAGATCCTTCAGCGCCACCTGCATACCCGACCCCAGGTCGTTGTTGACCGCGATGGTCTCGAGGCGATCTGCGGCGGTCTCGCTGAGCGGCTTGTTCTCGTCGTAGAGGAAGTACGCGTACGCGCGCTCGCGTCCGCGGCCGACACGGCCGCGGAGCTGGTGGAGCTGACTGAGGCCGTACTTGTCGGCGCGGTCGATGATGATCGTGTTCGCGTTCGAGATGTCGAGGCCGGTCTCGACGATCGTCGTCGAGACGAGAACGTCGGCGCGCCTCTCCCAGAAGTCGTCGACGACCTGCTCGAGCTGGTGCTCACCCATCTGCCCGTGCGCGACGGCGATGCGCGCCTCGGGCACGAGCTCGCCGAGCTGCGCCGCGACGCGTTGGATCGACTGCACGCGGTTGTGGACGAAGAACACCTGGCCCTCGCGCAGCAGCTCACGACGGATGGCGGCGGCGATCTGCTTGTCGCTGCGGGGGCCGACGAAGGTGAGGATCGGATGCCGTTCCTCGGGCGGCGTCGCGAGTGTCGACATCTCGCGGATGCCGGTCACCGCCATCTCGAGCGTGCGCGGGATGGGCGTGGCGCTCATCGCGAGGATGTCGACGCCGGTCTTGAGCTTCTTCAGCGAGTCCTTGTGCTCGACGCCGAACCGCTGCTCCTCGTCGATGATGAGCAGGCCGAGGTCCTTGAAGGCGACCCTCTCGGTGAGGATGCGGTGGGTGCCGATGACCATGTCGACGGTGCCGTCGGCGAGACCGTCGACGGTCTCGCGCGCCTGCTTCGTGCTCTGGAACCTCGACAGCGGACGTACCTTGACGGGGAAGCCGGCGAAACGCTCGGTGAACGTCTCGAGATGCTGCTTCGCGAGGAGCGTCGTGGGAACGAGCATCGCGACCTGCTTGCCCTCCTGGATCGCCTTGAACGCCGCGCGCACGGCGACCTCGGTCTTGCCGAAGCCGACGTCGCCCGAGAGGAGGCGATCCATGGGGATCGGCTTCTCCATGTCGGCCTTGATCTCGTCGATCGTCTGCAGCTGGTCGGGCGTCTCGGCGAACGGGAACGCCTCTTCGAGCTCGCGCTGCCAGGGCGTGTCGGGGCCGAAAGCGTGGCCCTTGGACGCCATGCGCGCGGAATAGAGCTTGACGAGCTCGACCGCGATGTCACGCACCGCCTTGCGGGCCTTGCCCTTCGCCGCCGCCCAGTCGCTGCCGCCCATCTTCGACAGGACGGGTGCCTCGCCGCCGACGTAACGGGAGAGCTGGTCGAGCTGATCGGTGGGGACGAAGAGCTTGTCGCCGGGGTAGCCCCGCTTGGCCGGCGCATACTCGAGCACGAGGTACTCGCGCTGGGTCTTCACCGCATTCCGGCCGCCGCTCGACACCTCCCGCTGCACGAGCTCGACGAACTTCCCGATGCCGTGCGTCGAGTGCACGACGACGTCTCCCGGCTTGAGCTGGAGCGGATCGACGACATTGCGCCGGCGCGTCGCGAGCTTCTTCACGACGCGCCCGTCGTTGCCGATCGTCCGACCGTAGAACTCGCTCTCGGTGAGCACGGCGAGCTTCGCCTCGGCGGACTCGAAACCCCGCTCGAGCGACGCGACGACGCACACCGCGACAGCCTCGTCGGTGAGCTGAGCGACGCCGTCGCCCGTGCGTGCCGCGATGCCGCGTTCGGCGAGCACGTCGCGCGCCCGGTCGACGAGTCCCGGTCCGGACGCGCAGACGACGACGCGCCACCCACGGGACAGCAGGTCGCCGATGTGCGTGGTGGCTCCGTCGACGTTGCCCTGGAACGACGGCACGGCGCTGCCCTCGATGCGCAGGTCGTCGCCGGTGTCGGTCAGGCCCTCGTCGGCTGCCTCGGCCGCCCCGGAGTCGAAGGCGCTGAGGGCCCACCACGCCCCCGAGCGCTCGCGCGTCGCCTCGCGAAGGGCCGGCAGGGTCAGGAAGTCGCCCGCGCCCAGGTCGACGGGGCTGTCGGCGCCCGCCGTCGCGGCGCTCCAGGCGGCCTCGAGGAACTCCCGGTTCGTCTCACCGAGGGTGCGGGCGCGGGTGCGCGACCGCTCCGGATCGACGAGGGCGATGGCGGACCCGCGCGGCAGGTAGTCGACGAGCGGCACGACACCGTCGGTGAGGGCGGGGAGCAGCGACTCCATACCCTCGACGGGGATGCCCTGCGACATCTTCTCGAGCATGCCGGTGAGGCTCGGGAAGGTCGGCGCCATGGCGGCAGCCCGGTCGCGCACCTCGGGGGTCAGCAACAGCTCGCGCGCCGGCAGCAGCAGCGCGTCACCCACCTCGCCCGGCAGTGATCGCTGGTCGGCGATCGAGAAGGCCCGGATCTGGTCGACCTCGTCGCCGAAGAAGTCGACGCGCAGCGGATGATCGGCCGCCGCCGGGAACACGTCGAGGATGCCGCCGCGCACCGCGAACTCGCCCCGGCGCGACACCATGTCGACCCGGTGGTAGGCGAGCTCGACGAGGCGCCGGACGACCTGCTCGAGGTCACGGTCGCGGCTTCCGACCGACAGGGAGACCGGTTCGGCGTCGGTCAGCCCCGCGGCCAGCGGCTGGAGGGCCGCCCGAACCGACGCGGTGATGACGAGTGGGGCGCTCCCACTGTCGTGCGCGGCTGCCCGCCGGAGGACGGCGAGGCGCCGGCCCACCGTCTCGGGGCTCGGGCTCAGACGTTCGTGCGGCAGGGTCTCCCACGCCGGGAAGTGCACGACCTCGGCCTCGGGTGCGAGGCACTGCAGGGCGGCACCGAGGGTCTCGGCACGGCGTCCCGTCGGGGCGACGGCGAGGATCACGGCGGGACGGCCGTCGGCGCGGCGGCGTTCGAGCAGCGCCGCGAGGAGCGGGGCGTCGAGTCCGTCGGCGAGCGAGTAGTCGACACTGCCGGAGGCGCCGGTCGTCACCGCCTCCCGGAAGGAGTCAGCCTGCGAAAGGGCGCGCACGATCCCGGGAACTGTCACCACAGAAGCCTACCGCCGGCCGCCGACACGATGGCCGCGCGCTGCGCCCCAGGCGCTCAGCGCGGTGCGTGGAAGCGCTGCTGAGCCGCGAGGAGCCCGTCACCGACGACCGTCTCGACGGCGTCGGCGGCATCGGCGACGAGGATCCCGAGCGTCTTGCGCTCGGTCGCCGAGAACGGATCGAGCACCCAGTCGGCCGGGTCCTGGCTGCCGGGCGGCCGGCCGATGCCGACACGCACCCGCGCGAAATCGGGCGTGCCCAGCGCCTTGGCGATGTCGCGCACACCGTTGTGGCCCCCGTGACCCCCACCCGTCTTCAGCTTGATGGTGTCGAACGGGATGTCGAGCTCGTCGTGCACGACGACGACGTGCTCCGGAGCGATGCCGTAGAACGACGCCAGCGCGGCGGCGGGACCGCCCGAGACGTTCATGAACGTCTTGGGCTTGGCGAGCACGAGCTTCGCCGCACCCGGTCGGAGCCAGCTCTCGGCGGCCAGCGCGTTGGCCTTGT
Organism: Microbacterium sp. cf332; assembly: GCF_900102175.1. Classification (GTDB taxonomy): domain Bacteria; phylum Actinomycetota; class Actinomycetes; order Actinomycetales; family Microbacteriaceae; genus Microbacterium. Next base: position 90,301 of record NZ_FNKN01000001.1, on the reverse strand, counting down.
GCGAGCGGAGCGTCTCGCCGCGCCGCGCCGCGAGCTCGTCGATCACCATCTGCCCGATGTTGTGCCGGGTCGTCTCGTAGCGGGGTCCCGGGTTACCGAGACCGATGATGAGCCAGGTGTCCGCCATGGTGCGCCTTTCGAACGACGGAGCCCGCCCCCACCGTGGTGAGAACGGGCTCCGCAGGGGGTGAGTCTTACTCGGACTTCTCGTCGCCCTCGGCCTCGGCCTCGTCGGACTGCTCGGCGGCGGTCGCCTCGTCGGCGGCCTCGATCTCGTCGACGGCGGCGAGGGTGGCGGCCGGCACCGAGACGGCGACGACGAGCGTCTCCGGCTCGGTCACCAGGGCGGCACCCTGCGGCAGGCCGAGGTCGGCGGCGGTGATGCGCGAGCCGTCCTCGAGACCCTCGACGTCGACCTCGATGGTCTGCGGGATGTGCGTGGCCTCGACCTCGAGCGTGACCGACGACGCGTCCTGCGTCGCGATCGTGCCGGCGAAGGGCTCGCCGGTGACGACGACGGGAACGTCGACCTGGACCTTCTCGCCCTTCTTCACGACGAGGAGGTCGATGTGCTCGATGATCTGGCGCACGGGGTCGCGCTGCACGTCCTTGACGAGGACCAGCTGGTCCTTGCCGTCGATGGAGAGCTCGATGACCGCGTTGGCGCGGCGGACGAGCAGCAGCATCTGGTGGCCCGGAAGGGCGACGTGCACGGGGTCGGTGCCGTGGCCGTAGATGACGGCGGGGATCTTGCCGGCGGCACGCAGACGGCGGGCGAAGCCCTTGCCGAAGTTGGTGCGCGTCTCGGCGGCGACCTGGGTGTCGGTCTCGGTGGACATGCGTTTCTCCTTGATGGGCTCGGGGCCCGGCTCAGCGGTATGCGGGTTCGACGCGAACGCGAGCGCGTGGAGAGGAGAGGTCCTGCACACACCCTCGTCGATCACGGATCCCGGTTCCCGCCGTGCGGTCACGCGGCATCCCTCGCCGAAGTACACCCCACTCTACCAGCGCTCGGTAGGGTGGACGAGACGTCGTCTATGCCCCGGAGGAAAAATGGAATACGGCTGGTTCTCGCACGTGCTGCTCTGGGTCATCGGTGCGATGACCCTCGGCTCGATCGTCTCCGTCACCCTCGCCCTCTTCTCGATGGGTCGGCAGGGCTACCGCAAGGGCTGAGCCGGCGGGGACGCCCGGACGAACAGAAGCGCGCCACCCGTCGAGGTGGCGCGCTTCTTCGTCGGGGCGTGTCAGGCGGGCCAGACCGCGACCACGACCTTGCCGGACTCCTGCGAGTCCTTCGCGGTGGCGAACGCCTCGACGATGTCGTCCGCGGGGAGAACGTGCGTGATGACGTCCTCGATCTCGGGATGCTCGTCGAGCAGGCGGATCGCGGCGTCGATCTCGTCCTTGAACCGGAAGGTGCCGACATACACGACCTCCTTCGAGATGAAGGGCGCGAGATTGACCGGGCGCGGCTCGTTCGGCACCATGCCGACCTGGACCACGCGGCCGGCGGGTCGCACGGCGCGGAGAGCGGTGGACACCGAGACCGACACCCCGGAGCATTCGAGGACGACGTCGTAGGCGTCGGCCGGCGGCTGCTCGGAGGTCACATCGAACGTTCGTGCCGCGCCGAGCGCGCGGGCGCGGTCGAGCGGTCCCGCGAGCACGTCGGTCGTATGGACCTCGGCGGCGCCCGCTGCGACGGCCGCCGTGACGGCGAGCAGGCCGATCGGACCGGCGCCGGTGACCAGGACCCGTGCGCCGGCCACCGCGCCCGCCTTGCTCAGACCGTGGAGTGCGACCGCGAGAGGCTCCGCGAGAACGGCACGCCGGACCGGGAGGCTCGCGGGCAGCACGCGCACCATGTTCCGGTCGGCGACGATGGTCTCCGCGAGCGCCCCCTGGGTGTGCGGCGTGGTCGAGGCGCTGCCGAGGTAGGCGCCTCCCGGCCAAAGATGCGGCTCGTCCGTGATCGCCGGATGGGGGGTTCCGAACGTGGCCGGATGCAACGTCACGGGCGTGCCGGGCGCCCACTCCCCCGCAGGGTCGTGATCGATGCGCCCGCTGAGCTCATGACCGGGGATGAGCGGCTCGCGCACGACGAACGCCCCGTTCGCGCCCTCGTAGAAGTAATGCAGGTCGGAACCGCAGATGCCGACGTACTCGACGCGGATGCGCACCTGCCCCTCCGCCGGTTCGGGTGCGGTGACATCGGAGATCTCGATGTGCTGCTTGCCGTGGATGTGCGCTGCGCGCATGATCGTGTCCTTCCGGTCAGACGACGGCGGTCATGCCGCCGTCGACGAAGATGTTCTGGCCCGAGACGAAGCTCGACGCGTCGGAGCACAGGAAGAGCAGCGCGCCGTCGAGCTCGCGGAAGTCGCCCCAGCGCTGCGCGGGGGTGCGCTGAGTGAGCCACGCGGTGAAGTCGGCGTCGTCGACGAGCGCACGGTTCATCTCGGTGGCGAAGTAGCCGGGAGACAACGCGTTGACCTGCACGTTGTGGCGGGCGAGATCGGCCGCCATGCCCTTGGTGAGCTGCGCGACCGCTCCCTTCGTCGCCGAGTACGGGGCGATAGTCTGCCGCGCGAGGAGGGACTGCACCGACGCGATGTTGACGATCTTGCCCGAGCCGCGCTCCGCCATGCCGGGTGCGACGAAGCGGGCGACGTAGAACACCCCGTTGAGGTTCGCCGACACGATGTCGTCCCAGTCCTGGATCGAGAACTCGGTGAACGGCGCGCGCCGCTGGATGCCCGCGTTGTTGACGAGGATGTCGGGCACGCCGGCCTCGTCGACGAGCCGCGCGACGCCGGCCTCGACGGCAGCCGCATCCGTCACGTCGAAGACCGCGGAGATCGGGTCGGGCGAGCCGGCCGCGGCCGCCTCGAGCCGCGTGCGCTCGACAGCATCCGCGTCGCGCCCGTGCACGACGACGCGCGCTCCGGCGCGGGCGAGAGCGAGGGCGAGCGATCGGCCGAGCCCGCGCGAGGAACCGGTGACCAGCGCGACGCGACCGGTCACATCGAAAAGAGAGGACATGAGTGCTCCGAGAGGTCGAGGGGCGAAGGGCGGCCGCGATGCGCCGGCCGCCCTCCGGGTGATCAGATGAGCGAGGCGAGCCCGAAGATGCCGAGCACGAGCACGAACGCGAGGACCGACTCGATCGTCTGCTGCACGGTCCAGGTCTTCAGCGTGGTCTTGACGTCCATGCCCATGAGGCGTCCCACGAGCCAGAAGCCCGAGTCGTTGACGTGACCGGCGAAGACCGACCCGGCAGCCGTGGCGAGCACGATAGCCGCCACCTGCAGCTGGTTGAAGTCGCCCGCGGCGACCGCGGGTGCCGCGAGGCCGGCCGCCGTGACAAGCGCGACGGTCGCCGATCCCTGCGCGAGGCGGATGATGACCGCGATGACGTAGGCGGCGACGATGATCGGGAGGCCGAGATCCGACAGGGTGTCGGCGAGAGCGTCACCGATACCCGAGGCGCGCAGCACGCCGCCGAACATGCCGCCGGCTCCGGTGATGAGGATGACGGACGACACCGGTCCGAGGGCCGAGTCCACGACCTTCTCGAGCGCCGTGCCGTTCTCGCCGCGGCGGGTGCCGAGGACGAACGTCGCCACCACGACGGTGATGAGCAGCGCGACGAACGAGTTGCCGAGCAGCACGAGCACCTGCACCCACACGTCGTCGGTCGAGACGGCGCCGGCCGCCGCGAGCGTGGTGAGGCCCGTGTTCATGAAGATCAGGAGCATGGGCAGGAGCAGGAGCATGATCACCGTGCGAGGGCGCGGCGGGTTCGCGGGCTGGTCGTCGTCCTTCTCGCCGAACAGCGCCGGGACGGGCAGCGGGATGCGAGCGGCGACGAACTTGCCCCACAGGTAGCCCGAGACGTACCAGACCGGGAAGACGATGATGAGGCCGAGCAGCAGGACGAGGCCGAGGTTGGCTCCGTATGCCTCCGTCGCGGTCACGGGGCCGGGGTGCGGGGGCAGGAAGACATGCATGACCGAGAACGCCGCCGCTGCTGGGATGCCGAAGAGCAGGACGTTCGCCTGCGAGACCCGACGCGCGATGGCGAAGATGATGGGCAGCATCATGATCAGGCCCGCGTCGAAGAACATCGGGAACCCGAGCACGAGCGACGCGATGCCGAGCGCGAACGGCGCCCGCTTCTCGCCGAAGACCTCGACGAACTTGTCGGCGAGCGCCTTCGCGCCGCCCGAGTGTTCGATGAGCCTGCCCAGCATGGCGCCCAGCGCGACCAGGAGCGCGACGCCTGCGAGGGTGCCGCCGAACCCGCTCGTGAGGGTGTTCGCGATCGCCGAGACGGGCACCTGCGCGACGAACGCGGTGAGCAGCGAGACGATGATCAGGGTCAGGAAGGCGTGCACCTTGCAGACGATGATCAGGAACAGGATGAGGGCGATCGCTCCCGCTGCGATGAGCAGCAGGGGGCCGGCGCCCAGCGTCTGGGTCCAGTCTTCCATCGGTATCTCCGTTGATGTCGGGAAGCGGACGATCAGGGCCGAGGACCCGCGGATCGTCCCGCGTTAGTATTCGAGCTGCCCCGTGCCACGGCAGCGGAGCAGAGCGATCCTCGCACAATGATCGTATTTTTCACAACCACTGATCGTATTTTTGGAGGCGCCATGGCGCAGGCATCCCACGGCTCCGTGCTGGATGCGCTCGGCTTGCGCATCGCCTCCGGAGAACTGGCGCCGGGGTCGGTGTGCACCCTCGCCGACATCGAGGCCGAGTTCGGGGTGTCGCGCACCGTCGTCCGCGAAGCCGTCCGGGTGCTCGAGGCGATGGGGATGCTCTCGTCGCGTCGACGGGTCGGGCTCACGGTGACGCCCGTGCAGGAATGGAGCGCTCTCGACACCCGCCTGATCGGCTGGCAGCTGAAGTCGCCGCGCCGCGACCACCAGATCGTCGTCGTCAACGAGCTGCGCTCCGCCGTCGAGCCGATCGCCGCGCGACTCGCGGCCCAGCGAGGCAGCGACGTGCAGCGCGCGGAGCTGCTGCGGCTCGCCTCACGGCTCGAGGAGCTCGGCCGCAGCGGGCAGGGGGCGTCGCCGGCGTACCTGGAGGTCGACATCCAATTCCACGACCTCATCCTCGACATGAGCGGCAATCTCATGCTCGCCGCCAACAAGGCGGCGATCGCCGCGGTGATCGCCGGCCGCTCGGACGTCGGCCTGACGCCCGCGATCCCCTACGAGGAAGCGCTCCACAACCACGTGCAGACCGCCGCCGCGATCGCGCGCGGCGACGCCGAGGGGGCAGAGCGCCACACCCGCGGTTACGTCGATGCGGTCCTCAGCGAGGTGCGAGCCCTGGTGTGACCAGTCCCTCGGGCTGCTGACCGCCGAGCACGGCGAGCAGCGCATCGATCGACTGGTCGGTCATCCGCCGCACGGCGCCCGTCGTGTGCCCGCCCGCGTGGGGCGTCGCCACGACGCGTGGGTGTCCGACCAGAGGCGAGCTCGTCGGTGGTTCGGACTCGTACACGTCGACGGCGACCCCGTGCAGCACGCCCTCGTCGAGGAGCCGCCGCGCGGCCGATTCGTCGAGCAGCCCACCCCGCGCGGTGTTGACCACGATCGCGCCGGCGGGGAGCAGCCGCAGACGGACGAGGTCGAGGATGTGGCGGGTCTCCGGCACCAGCGGCACGTGCAGCGTCACGACGTCGCTGCGCCGGCACAGCTCGTCGATGTCGACGCGCTCGACCCCCGCATCCGTGAAGGCCCCGTCGGGGAGCATCGGGTCGAAGGCGATCGGAGTCATCCCGAGTCCGCGCACGCGCTCGGCGACGAGACGACCGATCGCACCGAAGCCGATGACACCGGCGGTGGCGCCTGCGAGCTCCTTGCCCTCGACGCGTGGCCACTCCCCCGCGCGCACCGCGGCGTCGAGTCCGGCGATGCCGCGCGCCGCCGCGAACATGAGGCCGATCGTCAGCTCGGCGACCGCGACGGCGTTCGCTCCCGGGGTCCGCGTCACCGCGACACCGCGTGCGGCGGCGGCATCCAGGTCGACGCGGTCGACGCCCACGCCGTAGCGCGCCACGACCCGCAATCGCGGTGCGGCCGCGAAGACGTCCGCGTCGTAGTCGTCGAGGCCAGCGACGATGCCGTCGACGTCACCGACGAGGTCCGTCAGCTCGGCAGACGTGAGCGGGCGGCCGAAGGGGTTGAGGACGACCTCGTCGACCCGGTCGCGCAGCCGCACGAGCGCGGGGGCATCCGGATCACGACACAGCGAGGTGGGCGTCACGAGAACCTTCATCGGCCCGCCCCCCGAGGCGCCGATGCCTGCGACCCCGGCACGGTGCGCTGATAGTGATCGAGGTAGCGAGCGAAGCCGGCGTCGTACTGGCTCCGGAACTCGGTGCGCGGCGCCACCGTCCGCACCTCGACGTCGTCGAATGCGGGATGCCGCAGCTCGAGGCCGCTCGCGAGCATGCCCATCCGCACCGCACCGACGATCGAGGTGTGCTGCTGGGTCGAGACTTCCATCTCTACGCCGAAGACGTCGGCGGTGAGCTGGGTCCAGAAGGGCGACGACAGCACGCCCCCCGACAGCACGATGCGACGCGGCGTGCCTCCGAGGGCGGTGAGCTCCTTGTAGCAGTGGAAGAGCGAGTAGACGATGCCCTCGAGCACGGACTGGTACATGTCGACCCGCGAGTGCTGGGGCGACAGGTCGAGGAATCCGCCCTTGCGCTGGTCCTGCCAGCCGGGGCTGCGCTCGCCGAAGAGGAAAGGCATGAACACCGGGAGATCGGTGCGCGCGGACGAGAGCGACGGCTCGATGTCGAGGTAGTCCGTCGACGAGCCGAAGAGACGGTCGCGGGCCCAGTCGACGCAGTTCCCGCACCCCGACGTCGCGGCGCCGCTGAGGGCCCCCAGAGGCGACCGGTACGACCACGTGCTCAGGGTCGGCGAGAACGAGGGGTGCCGCGATGCGACGCGGAGCGCTCCGCTCGTGCCCATCGAGAACGTCATCTCGCCGGGTTCGGTCGCCAGGTCGCCGACCTGGTTGAGACCGCCGTCGGGCCCGGGCGTCAGCACGGGGGTCCCCGCGGTCAGCCCCAGCAGCACGGCGGCCTCGGGCGACAGCGGCGCCGTCGCGGTGGTCTCGCGCAGCTCGGGCAGGCGCACGCCGCCGAGACCGAAGCGGTCGATCACCTCGGTGTCCCACGTGGCCGTGGTCGCCGACAGCAGGCCGGTGCCCGATGCGAGCGAGTCGTTGGTCCACGCCTCTCCCGTCATCCGCGCGAAGATGAGGCTCGCCTGGTCGAGGGCGAGGAGGCCGTCGATGTCGAGACCCTGCGCGCGCAGGTGCTGGAGCTTGAAGACGGGGTAGATCGCGTTGACCATGCATCCGGTGCGCTCGTAGAACCACCACGTGAGGTCCTCGTCAGCGCGCAGCGCCGCGCTGAGGTCCTGCGCACCCGTGTAGGGCCACTCCATGACGGGGGTCACCGGCGCGAGGTCGGGCGAGCGCAGCGTCAGACCGTGCCAGGTGCCGCTGAGCACGATCAGGTCGATCCGCTGACCGGCCGCCGCTTCGCGCCCGAGCGCCATGAGCTGGATGTAGATCGCATCGGCGTCGCGGACCGCGGAATCGGGCCCGTCGACCTCGAACCGGCGATTGCGCACGGCGACCGCGCCGGAATCGGTGTCGAAGAGCATGGTCTTGGCCGAGGTCGTGCTGGCTTCGAGAGCGAGGATCTTCATGTCGGGCCCATCGTCGGGTGTCCGGCGAGCAGCAGCGTCGCCGAGACCCAATGATATGATCTTTTCGCTCGAAGACGACACCCCGAGGAGATCCGCAATGGTCACCGCACTCGATGAGATCGCCCGTCACCGCATCGTCCCGGTGGTGATCGCACGTTCCGTGGATGAGGGCCTGTTCATCGCCGACGCCCTGTACGAGGGCGGGCTGCCGGTCGCCGAGGTCACCTTCCGCACTGCGGCCGCCCCCGCCGTGATCCAGGCTCTCGCCGAGCGCGGCGACGTCGTCGTCGGTGCCGGGACGGTCGTCTCCGCCGCGCAGGTCGACGTCGCCGTCGCGGCGGGAGCACGCTTCCTGGTCTCGCCCGGCTTCCATCCCGATGTCGCCGCCCGCGCCGCGGAGCACGGTGTGCCGCTCGTCGCGGGGGCGGTCAGCGCGACGGAGATCATGGCGGCGCTCGCCGCCGGCATCACGACGGTCAAGTTCTTCCCGGCCGAGACCTCGGGCGGCCTCCCCGCGCTGCGCGCCCTCGCGGGGCCCTTCGGCGACGTCACCTTCGTCCCGACGGGAGGCATCGACGCGTCGAACCTCGACGAGTACCTCGCGCACCCGCAGGTGGTCGCCGTCGGCGGGTCGTGGATGCTGCCGCGCGCAGCCCTCGAGGCCCGCGACGCCGCGACCATCGTCCGCTCGACCGCCGACGCGGTGGCACGCGCCGCGGCATCCCCGCAAGCCGCTCCGGCGCCTCGGGCGAACGGATAAAGTGGCGAGAGAGCCGGGCTCTCTCCGAACCCCCCTCCCCGCAAGACCCACCCCGCACGCGAACCTGGAGCTACGCATGGCGTCGACCCCCTCACCGACAGGACCCTCGACCGATCAGGATCAGGCACCGCACGAAGCGGCCACCGTCCACGAGGGCGCGCCGCGTCCCGAGGAGGTCGAACGCCCGACGCCTGCCGAGAGCTCGGCCCCCGCGGCGGGTGGCGCCGGTCCCGCCAACATCGGCGTCGTCGGCCTCGCCGTGATGGGTTCGAACCTCGCGCGCAACCTCGCCAGCCGCGAGGGCAACACCGTCGCCGTCTTCAACCGTTCGCGCTCGAAGACCGACGAGCTCGTCGAGGCCCATCCCGAGGCCGGATTCGTCCCCGCGTTCTCGTACGAGGAGTTCGCCGCCAGCCTGCAGAAGCCGCGCACCGCGATCATCATGGTCAAGGCCGGCGGTCCGACGGACGCCGTGATCGACGAGCTCATGCGCGTCTTCGAGCCCGGCGACATCATCGTCGACGGCGGCAACTCGCTGTTCACCGACACCATCCGCCGCGAGAAGGCCGTCGGCGAGGCGGGCTTCAACTTCGTGGGCATGGGAGTCTCGGGAGGTGAGGAGGGCGCTCTGCTCGGCCCCTCCCTCATGCCCGGCGGTCCGGACGAGTCGTGGGTCACCCTCGGCCCGATCCTCAAGTCGATCGCAGCCGTCGCCGAGGGCGAGCCGTGCGTGACTCACGTCGGCCACGACGGCGCCGGCCACTTCGTGAAGATGGTGCACAACGGCATCGAGTACGCCGACATGCAGCTCATCGCCGAGGCGTACGACCTCATCCGCCGCGGCACGGGCAAGACGCCCGCCGAGATCGCCGACATCTTCGCCGAATGGAACCGCGGCGAGCTCGAGTCGTACCTCATCGAGATCACCGCCGAGGTGCTGCGCCAGACGGACGCCGCGACCGGCAAGCCGCTCGTCGACATCATCGTCGACCAGGCCGGGGCCAAGGGCACCGGCGCATGGACGGTGCAGACGGCGCTCGACCTCGGCGTGCCCGTCTCGGGCATCGCGGAGGCCGTCTTCGCGCGTTCGCTGTCGAGCCACCGCGAGCAGCGCGACGTCTCGGGCTCGCTGCCCGGCCCCGACGACGCGTCGTTCACGGTCGAGGACGCCGACGCGTTCATCGAGCAGATCCGTCTCGCGCTCTACGCCTCGAAGATCGTCGCGTACTCGCAGGGCTTCGACGAGATCCGCGCCGGTGCCGCCCAGTACGGGTGGAACATCGACCTGGGCGCCGTGTCGAAGATCTGGCGCGGCGGCTGCATCATCCGCGCCCAGTTCCTCAACCGCATCGCCGACGCGTACGCGGCCGGCGAGGAGCTGCCCGTCCTGCTGACCGCGCCGTACTTCGTCGAGGCGCTCGGCCGCGCGCAGGGCGCCTGGCGTCACGTCGTGCAGGCAGCCGCGGGTGCCGGCATCCCGGCTCCCGCCTTCAGCTCGTCGCTGTCGTACTACGACGGCCTGCGGGCCGAGCGCCTGCCGGCCGCCCTCATCCAGGGTCAGCGCGACTTCTTCGGCGCGCACACCTACAAGCGCACCGACAAGGACGGCACGTTCCACACCCTGTGGTCGGGCGACCGGTCCGAGGTCGAAGCCGAGGACACGCACTGACCTCGTCGCACGTCTGACGACGGCCCCGGCGAGCATCCGCTCTCGCCGGGGCCGTCGTCGCTCGTGCGAGCTGACGCTCAGAGCCAGTCGTTGCGTTTGAAGATCCCGTAGAGTCCGACGCTCAACAGCACCATGAGGCCGATCGCCATGGGGTAACCCCAGGGCTGCTCGAGCTCGGGCATGAATTTGAAGTTCATGCCGTAGACGCTCGCGACGAAGGTGGGGGCGAAGCCGATGGCCGCCCACGACGAGATCTTCTTGACCTGCTCGTTCTGCCGCACCTGCACCTGCGTGAGGTCGGCCATCTTCTCGTCGAGCCGCTGGTTCACGAGGGTCGCATGGATCGTCAGCGCGTCATCGAGCGTGTGGCGCATCGACAGCACGCGGTCGGAGACGTAGCGTGCGCGCCCGCGGACGTCGTCCCACCCCGCGGGCTCGGTGCCCGTCGCCGTGTCGGTCAGCATCGTGGCGAGGCGCTCGAAGACATCCGGCAACGGCGTCGTCGCGTGCGCGAGGTCGATCACTTCGCGCTGCAGGTCGAAGATGCGCCGCGAGACCCCGGGATCGTCTCCGAAGAGCTGGTCCTCGATCTCGTCGATGTCGTTCTCGACGCCGTCGAGCACGACACGGTAGCCGCTCGTCACGGTTTCGGCGAGCACCCACATCACGCTCGCCGGCCCGCGACGCAGCAGGTCGGGATGCGTCTCGATGCGCGTGCGCAGCTCGCCGAGGTCGACCCGGTCCGATCGTGTGACGGTGACGATGAGGTGGGCCGAGAGGAACACGTCGATCTCGTCGCACCGCACCGTCTCGGAGGCGTCGTCGTAGTGCGCCGGCTGCAGCACGACGAACGCGTCGTCGCCGTAGCGCTCGAACACCGAGCGCTGATGCGAGCGCAGACTCTCCTTCACGGCGATCGGATGGACGCCCAGTTCCGTAGCCAGAGCACCGATCTCGTTCTCGTCGGCGTCGATCACCGCGACCCAGGCGAAGCCCCCGCGGTCGGTCGCCTGCCGGGCCGCCTCGCCCGGTCCGAGGTCTCGGTCCACGAGGGCGCCGTCGACGTAGACGGCCGTCTGCACGAGTGTCATGACGTCACTGTATGCCGGTGCACGCTCTCACAGCGGGGGCATAGCATCGCCCATAGCTTCTCCATAGCAAACGCAGCACAATGACCACATGACCATTCCCGCGCCCGCCACCCTGCAGCGTCCCGACGGCTCCCCTCTGCGCGTCCTCGTCGTCGACGACGAGCAGATGCTCACCGACCTCCTGTCGATGGCGCTGAAGATGGAGGGCTGGGAGGTGCGGGCCGCGGCATCCGGTTTCGAAGCCCTGTCGGCGGCGCGCGAGTTCGATCCCGATGCCATGGTGCTCGACATCATGATGCCCGACCTCGACGGGATGTCGGTGCTGCAGCGTCTGCGACAGTCCGGCGACGACGTGCCCGTGCTGTTCCTGACGGCCAAGGATTCCGTCTCCGACCGAGTCGCGGGACTCACCGCAGGCGGCGACGACTACGTCACCAAGCCGTTCAGCCTCGAGGAGGTCGTCGCACGACTCCGGGGCCTCATGCGCCGCGCCGGCACCGCGACAGCCGGCGGCGCCGACCCCGTGCTGCGGGTAGGCGACCTCTCGCTGAACGAGGACTCGCACGAGATCGAGCGCGACGGCACCAACATCGAGCTGACGGCGACCGAGTTCGAGCTGCTGCGATACCTCATGCGCAACCAGCGGCGCGTCGTGTCTAAGGCGCAGATCCTCGATCGCGTGTGGAACTACGACTTCGGCGGGCGATCATCGGTCGTCGAGCTGTACATCTCGTACCTGCGCAAGAAGATCGACGCCGGTCGCGAGCCGCTCATCCACACCGTCCGCGGCGTCGGCTACATGATCAAAGCGCCGCAGTGAGCGTGGCGGACAGCGAGCAGACCGAGGGACGGGGGCGCGACGCCTCGAGGTCGCGCCCGTCCACCGTGCCGACCCGGCCGCACCGCCGCAGGCGATGGACCCTGCAGACACGGCTGATGCTCACCGTCGTGGGGATCGTCGCCCTGACGCTCACCGCGAGCGCGGTCGGGTTGGCGACGACGATCGGCGGTGTCCTCGTCGGAACGGTGCAGACGAAGGCGGAATCGCTCACCCGCGAACTCAAGCTCTTCGACGGCGGGTATGTCGTTCGCGAGCGCACGGCGAGCGAGACGATCGCCGACACGGACGGGCTTCCCTACGGATACACGCTGTTGGTGCAGAGCCCGCGCAACGGGCTGACCGGGGCGCTCTTCGACGGCGAGTCCGGCATCCGCACTCTCTCCGCTGACGAGCTGCGCGACCTGCGCACCGCCGATCTGAGTGCGGGTTCGACGACGGCGCAGATCGGCGGCCTCGGGGCCTACCGGCTCGTCTCGTTCGTCGCCGGCGATGTGACGGGTGTCGCCGGCGTGCCGCTCGCCGAGGTCGATGACACGGTCACCAACGTGGTGACCACGATCACGATCGTCACGGTCGGGGGTCTGCTGCTGCTGAGCGCGGCGATCGCGGTCGTCATCCAGCGCTCGCTCCGCCCGCTGCGCGTCGTCGCCGACACCGCCGCGCGGGTCGCCTCGCAGCCGCTCGCGCAGGGTGCCGTCTCGATCACCGAGCGCGTTCCCGACGAAGAGGCGGACGACCACGACGAGATCGGCCGGGTCGGATCGGCGCTCAACACGCTGCTCGACCACATCGATGCCTCCCTCGTCGCCCGCCAGCGCAACGAGGAGCGGATGCGGTCGTTCGTCGCGGACGCCAGCCATGAGCTGCGCACTCCCCTGGCCTCCATCCGCGGCTACTCCGAGCTGTCGCTGCGCGCGATGCGCCAGGGAGTGCCGGGAGTCGAAGAGACGACGACCTCCGCGCTGGAACGCATCCAGGCGCAGTCGCTCCGCATGACGAGTCTCGTCGAGGACCTGCTGCTGCTCGCCCGTCTCGACGAGGGTCAGGAGCTCGTGTACGGCGCCGTCGACCTCACCGCTCTCGCCGTCGACGCCGTCGCCGACGCCCGTGTCGCCGGTCACGACCACGAATGGCGCCTCGATGTCGGGGACGAGCCGGTCGTCGTCGCGGCCGACGGCACGCGCATCACGCAGGTCGTCGCCAACCTGCTCGCCAACGCGCGCGTGCACACCCCGGCAGGCACGACCGTGACGACCTCCGTGCGGGTCGACGGCGGGACCGCGGTGCTCAGCGTCCGCGATGACGGCCCCGGCATCGATCCCGCGGTCGCCGATGAGATCTTCGAGCGGTTCTCGCGCGCCGATCGCTCGCGTGCTCGGCAGACAGGCGGAACCGGGCTCGGCCTGTCGATAGCCCGGGCCATCGTCGCCGCCCACGGTGGCTCGCTCACCGTGTCGAGCGAGCCCGGATCCACGACGTTCGAGCTGCGGCTGACGGCGCGCCCCGCAGATCCCGAAGCGGGCACGGATGCCGGCCCTGCCGGGACGGCCGGCGGGGCGGCGGAGCGGGCATGACGGACGCGAACGCGGATTCGGCGCTGCCGCGCGTCGTCGCCGTGCGCCGCGGGCGCGTCCAGCCCAGCGGCTCATGGGTGTACGCATGGATCGACGTCGCTTCGAGCGAGGTCACGTACGTGGGCGCGACCGGCTTCGACCCGGAGCTGCGCGCGCACCTTCACCTCGACAGCGACGATCCGAACATCGGACGGGTACGCGCCGAGGTCGGCGCCTTTGCCGAGCGCGACTTCGATGTCGTCGCCTTCGCCCTGCCCCCGGACATCGATCGGGCGCATGCCAGACGTGTCCTCGCGGCACGGCTGGGTCTCGGTCCCGCCGCAGGGCCGGTCGACGACGTCCTCAGCGGCGCCGTCAATGCGACCGTGTCAGCGATCGAGCGGTATCGCGAGGGAATCGGGCGGGCGTAGAAACGGCGAACGGTGCACACTGACTGCCCCGCCTCCGCAGGCGATCGCGCGGCGATTCCTCCCCACCGGTAATCCCGGGAAAGTTATCCTCACCGGGATATTTCTTCGGGTTCGATGTCGTAGCCCGGTGGCACGATGGGAACATGCGAACGGGTGATGGGACGGGCGGATCGAGCGGGTCGGGCGGTCCGCCGCACGCCGCGGCGTTCTCCGAGCTCGAGGAGGCGTTGACACTCAAGCACGCGGGCGAGATCGCGCACGTGCGCGCGCTCGCGGAGCTGGGCCGGTCGGCTCTCCGCGAGGCGCGGCAGGGCGGGGTGCGCGGGATGGCGTCCGACATGGAACTGCGTTCGGTCGCAGCCGAAGCCGCCGGCATGGCCCGGTCCACGGACCGGCGGGTGCAGCGCGAGATCGACCACGCCATGACGGTGATCGACGACTACCCGGCCGTGTTCACGGCGTGGGTGGAGCGGCGCATCGAACGCGGGCACGTGGACGCGGTCGTCCGGGCCGGCGCGGGTGTGCCGGCGGAGGTGCGGGTCGAGTTCGAGCGGGCCGCGATCCAGGTATGCGAACGGGACGTGCCCTCACGGGTGCGGGGCGCGTTGGAGGTTCTGGCGGCGCGGGTTCATCCGCGGTCGTTCACCGAACGCCACCGGGCCGCTGCGGCGGAGCGGTGCGTGCGGGTCTTCCCCGGACAGGACGGGATGTCAAACCTCGTGGCGACGCTGCCGGCGGTGATCGCTGCGGGCATGTTCGACCGGCTCACGCAGATGGGGCACGCGGTGAAGGACGCCCGGGCGGAGTCGGATGCGGCGGATGCGGATGCGGATGCGGATGCGGATGCCGGTGTCGGTGCGGGTCCGGGTGCGGGCGGCACGGTCGCGGAGCCCGACGTTCGCACCATCGATCAGCTCCGCGCCGACATCCTCAGCGACCTCATCCTCGCCGGGGCGCCCGTCGTCGACCCCACTTACGGCAGCGACCGGTCCGGGGGGCTTGGCGCGATCCGCGCGCGGGTTCAGGTCGCGATCACCGCGGAAACGCTCACCGGCAGCGACGAACACTCGGCGGAGGTCGTCGGGGCAGGGCTGATCGATGCCGACACCGCCCGCCTCCTCGCCGGACAGAGCACCGAATGGGACCGACTGTTCATCGACCCGATCACCCGCACACCTCTCGAGGTCGACACGTATCGGCCGACCGCGGCGATGGCGAAGGTGCTGAAAGCCCGGGACCAGCACTGCCGGTTCCCCGGATGCCGCCTCGCCGCCATCCGCTGCGAGATCGATCACACCCGCGATTACGCCCTCGGCGGGCACACCCACCTCGGCAACCTCGCCCATCTGTGCCAGCGGCACCACTCGATGAAGCAGTTCACCAGCTGGGAGGTTCGACAGGTCGGCGGGGGTGTCCTGGAGTGGACCTCACCACGGGGCCGGATCTACCGCGAAGACGTCCCGACACCGGCCGTCTGCTTCACGGTCGCTCCGGTCCGGAGACCGGACGGCGGCCCTCCCGGGCGGGATCGAGTGGCCTCCCCGCGCGCGCACGCGCCGGCCGGCGCGACACCGCCGTTCTGACGAACGCGCGGCTGCGCCGCGGTTCGATCGGGCGCCGGACACGTCTCGGCGTCCGACCTCAGTAGCCGGCGAATGCGTCGGTCGTGAGCGAGCGCGCCTTCGCGAGCGCGGGCGCCAGGTCGGCGATCAGGCGCGGCGGTCCGGAGATGAACGCGTGCCGCTCCGCCAGGTCGGGCACGAGGCCGGCCAAGGTCGCGGCTTCCAGGCGCGCGCCTCCCGTCCACGTCCAGTGAGCCGGAAGTTCGCGCGGCTCGTCCCGCGTCACGACCATCACCGGGATGCCGGCGGCGACGATGTCGTCCCGGAACGCCAGTTCTTCCGCCTCGGACGCGACATAGACCATGACGACATCCCGCCGCTCCCCCGCCAGCCGCATCTCGCGCAGCTGCGACACGAACGGCGTCACGCCGATCCCCGCCGCCACGAGCAGCACCTTCGCATCGGTCCGCGCCGGGAGCACGAAATCGCCCCACACTCCGGTGACGGGAAGCTCGCGGCCGGGTTCGACGAGGGCCAGCGCCTTCTTGTAGCTCGATTGCGAACCCTCGCGGATCGCGATCCGCACCTCCGGCAGCTCTGCGGGCGCCGACACGATCGAGAACTCGCGCCGCGTACCCCGCGCGTCGGCTCGACGATGCGGCACCTCGAGCTCGAGGTACTGCCCCGGGCGGAATCGGAAACCCCGATGGGCGCGGAACGTCAGCTCACGCACCGACGGGGTGAGCGCGGTCCGCTCCACGAACCGCAACCGCACGGCGGCCCGCCACGCGAAGAAGAAGGCGAGGAGATTGCCGACCAGCAGCGCGCGCTCCTGCCCGAGACTGATCTCGCCGATCAGGATCGGCCAGCCCGCGAGCGCACCGACCACGGCCGCGACCACGTACTGCTGACGCCGCCGCGGCGGCAGAGTCAACGGCTCCGAAAGCATGAACGCGCCGAGGAACAGGAACGGCGACGACAGCAGCACCTGCCCGATCACCGTGCCATCGACGGGGATCGACACCTGCGCGTACTGCACGACGGTCCGCACCAGGGCGACCGCGATCGCCACGACGAGGAACAGGGCGACGACCCGCACCTTCTCGGTGCGCACCAGAACCAGCAGCCCCAGCACGATCACCGGCACCGCCAGCGCCGGCGAGCCGACCCACCATGCCGACGCTCCCAGATCCGGGAACGGAATGCTCACCACCGTGAGTACGGTCGCGCCGACCGCCGCGGGGTTGAAGATGTGCCGACCCCGCCACGCCAGCACGTACTTCGACGCCGAGGCGACCACGCCCGCCACCCCGAGACCGACGAGTCCCGACGGCTCGAGCGTCGGTCGCAGCACGAACAGCAGGATCAGCGCCGTGATCGCCGCCGACTCGATCCGCCACGTTCTCCCCAGCATCCGCTGCGCGATCGCGTCGACGAGCGCGATCGCCGCGACCAGCACGACGAGCGACACGGGGAGGGCGAGGGGGTCGCCGGCGAGTTCGCCGCTCAGGGTGAGCACGAATGCGATCACGGCGAGCACCGCGAGCGCCACGAGGACGAACCGGTACATCGAGACTCGACCCAGGGCGCCGACCGCGCGGTTCCGGAGCGCAATGAGAGAAGTCATACGAACAGCTCCGCTTCGCAGTGAGGTGACCATTCGACGGAACCGTCGGTGCGCATCCGCACCCACGACGCCCCCCGTGCGTCCGCGAACCGCGGCCCACCGTCGAAGAAAAGGGCGGTGGCGACGGCATCCGCCGTCATCGCATCGGCGGCGACGGCCCACGTCGCCGCGTACTCGCGCACGGGCTGCCCGGTGCGCGCGTCCAGGACGTGGTGGAGCCCGGCTCCCCACGCGCGGCGATTCGTCGCCGACGCGCACAGCGCGCCGGAGTCGCGCGTCCAGACCCCGATCGCACGCGAGGCGTCGTACGGATGCTCCAGCGCGATGCGCTGCGCGACGCCGTGGATAGCGAGGTCGCCGCTGCCGTCGACGACGATCCAGCCGTCGATACGCTCGCGCAGCTCGGCCATGACGAGATCCACCAGACGCCCCTTGCCCACCGCGCCGACATCGATCGTCGCGGCACCACGCGCCGCCAGACGCCCGTCCGACAGCTGCAGGATGTCGCGCCAGGCCCGCGGCGCCGCCTGCGCACCCCGATCGGTCATCGAGTAGGCCGAATCGTACCCGCGCCGGGCGAGCGTATCGCCGACGAGCGGGTTGACCGAGCCGTCGGTCGCGGAATCGAGTTCGTCGTAGAGCCGCAGCATGGCCGCGGCGTCCGGGGGCGCCGGTGCCGACCCTCCCCGCGCGATGCGGCTCACCGTCGAGTCCGCGCGAAACCGCGACCAGTCGCGATCGAACCCCTCGATGACGGAGGCGACGGCCTCGCGGTCGGCCGGCTGCAGCGGCGCCTCACTGTCGATGCGCCACGCGGTGCCGATCGCATCGAAGTCCCACCGTGCCGGCGGGACCATGATCGCGGTCATGCTGCGGCGTCGGTGCGGATCTCCTCCACCGCGGCGTTGAACCCACCGCTCGTGAGAGACGAGCCCGCGACGCGGTCGACCTCGACGTCATCGAGGCTCTTGCCCACGACGGCCTCCTCGATGCCGCCGATGAACTGCGACTGGTACTGCTTGCTCTCGCGCCGGGTCGGCTCGCCCGTCACCTCGACGGCCGTGACGGTGTCGGATTCGACCGTGAGCGTCACCGTGATCGTCTCGGGCCCCTCGGGGGTCTGGTAGCTGCCCTCGGCCGTGTAGGAGCCGTCGACATATGCCCCGCCGGCCGAGCCCGTCGAGCCCGTCGACCCAGTCGAGCCCGTCGACCCGGTCGAGCCCGTGCTGTCGGAGGACGGCGTCGTGGCGTCGGATGCGGGCTGCTCGGCGTCGGCCTGACCGGAGCACCCGGCGAGCAGGGCGAGGCCGGCGACGGACGCGGCAGCGGCGGTCACGCGGAACGAGCGGGGTACGGCAGTGGTGCGGATCATGGGTGGTCCTCCTGTGTCGTGCCCCTCCGGGGGGAGGTGGGCTGCTTTCACGCTAGCGAACAGCGGGCCGACTCTCCTCTGCGCTTCCTATGCGTTTGCATCGAGTGCTCCGGCGGGGCGCAACGCCTTCAGCCCCTCGACCGCGAAGAAGATGACCACCGCGAAGCCGAGCGGCAACAGCCACGCCTGGATGGCGAGAGGACGCGACTCGAACAGGGCGTTCATGAACGGCACGTAGGTGTAGATCAGCTGCAGCACGATGAGCGCGCCCGCCGACCACCAGATCACCCGGTTCCCGCGCAGCACGTCGGGCGTGAGACTCGATCGCGTGAGGAAGCGGCAGTTCAGCAGGAATGCCAGCTGGCCGAGCGCGAGAACCGAGACGGCGACCGTGCGGGCGCCCTCGAGGTCGGTGCCCATCCCGCGGGCGATCGCGAACGCCGCGAGCGTCGCTCCGCCGATCAGCACCGAGACGATCAGCACGAAGCCGAGCTCGCGCATCGAGATGATGGATCCGCCGCTCGATCTCGGTGACCGCGACATGATGCCCGGCTCGGCGGGCTCGTATGCCAGCGCGAGCGACAGCGTCACCGCGGTGACCATGTTCACCCACAGCACCTGCACCGGCGACAGCGGCAGCGCGAGGCCGAACACCACTGCGACGAGGATGACGAGCGACTGCGCCCCGTTGGTGGGCAGCAGGAACACGACCGACTTGCGCAGGTTGTCGTAGATGCGCCGCCCCTCGTGGATCGCGGAACGGATCGTCGCGAAGTTGTCGTCGGCCAGGACGATCTCCGCGGCCTCCTTCGTCGCCTCCGTCCCCTTGATACCCATCGCGACCCCGACGTCGGCGCGCGTCAGCGCGGGCGCGTCGTTGACGCCGTCGCCGGTCATCGCCACGACCTCGCCATGGGACTGCAGCGCACGGACGATGCGGATCTTGTGCTCCGGGCTCGTCCGGGCGTAGACATCGACGTCGCGGACGACCTCCTTCAGCTTCTCCTGGCTGAGCCCCTCGAGCTCGCTGCCGGTGAGCACGCGCGGGTCCTCGTCCGAGACCAGTCCCATCTCGCGGCTGATCGCGACGGCCGTGCCCGCGTGATCGCCGGTGATCATCTTCACACGGATGCCGGCGCGGTGACAGTCGGCGATGGCCTCGATGGCCTCCGGCCGGGGCGGGTCGAGGATGCCCCAGAGCCCCAGGAACTCGAGCTCGTCGACATCGTCCAGTCCGACCTCGTCGAGCCGCACCGGCTTGCGCGCGGCGGCCAGCACCCGCAGCCCCTCGTCGCTGAGCTCCGCGATCGCCGCATCCCAGAAGGCGCGGTCGAGATCCTCCGACCCATCGGCGCCGCGCTGCCGGGTCGACCGGTCGAGCAGCCGGTCGGGGGCCCCCTTGACGAGGAGTGCGCGGGATCCGTCGCCGCCCGCGTTCACCGTCGCCATGAACTTGTTCTCGGAATCGAACGGCAGCACATCGATGCGCTCGACTCCGTCCGACTCGCCATCGTGTCCGCCCTTCATCGCCACGACGCGGAGCGCACCCTCGGTGGGCTCACCCACGAGCTTCCAGCCCTCGTCGCCGCGCACGACATGCGCGTCGTTGCACAGATCGGCCACCGCGAGCAGCGCGGCCAGGTCGCCGCCCGACGAGCCATCCCCGTCGGTGCGCTCGATCGCGCCCTCCGGCTCGTAGCCGAGCCCCGAGACGTCATAGCGCGCGACGGGAGTGATCATCCGGCGCACGGTCATCTCGTTCTTGGTCAGGGTGCCCGTCTTGTCGGAGCAGACCGTGGTGACCGACCCGAGCGTCTCGACGGCGGGCAGCTTCCTCGTGATCGCTCGCCGACGCGCCATCTGCTGAACGCCGATCGCGAGCGTGATCGTCACGAGCGCGGGAAGACCCTCGGGGATCGCCGCGACCGCGAAGCCGATCGTCGCCGACACGAGTTCGCCGAACGGCATCCCGTGCGCGAACCGCCCGATGAGCATCATCGCCGCGGCCATACCGAGGATCACGAGGGTGAGCACCTTGCCGAACGAGTCGAGCTGCTTCGTGAGTGGCGTGGTCAGCGCCCCGGCTCCCCCGACGAGCTCTTGGATCTTGCCGATCTCGGTGCGCGCGCCGGTTCCGGTGACGATGCCCCGCCCCTGACCGGCCGACACGATCGTGCCCGAGAAGGCCATCGATGACCGGTCGCCCACGCCGGCGTCTTCGTCGACCGGCGCCGTCTGCTTCGAGGCGGGCACCGACTCGCCGGTCAGCGCCGCCTCGTCGATGCGCAATTGGCTCGCCTGGAGGAGACGGACATCGGCCGGCACTTTATCGCCGGGCGACAGCCGCACCACGTCGCCGGGCACGAGGTCCGCTGCGGGGATGCTCTGCCACGACCCGTCGCGGCGCACGCTGGCATCGGACGACAGCATCCCGCGGATGCCCGCGAGCGCCTTCTCGGCGCGCCCCTCCTGCGCGAAGCCGATGACGGCGTTGATGATGGCGACCGCGAGGATGACCCAGACGTCGAGCCAGTCACCCATGACCGCCTTGATGGCCGCCGCCGCGAGCAGGATGTAGATCAGCGTGTCGTTGAAGTGCGACAGGAACCGCAGCCAGGCGGGCGTCCGCTTGGCCTCGGGAAGGACGTTCGCGCCGACCGTGTCGAGGCGCGTCGCCGCCTCATCCGACGAGAGCCCGTCCGAGCCCGTGCCCAGGGCCGAAGCCACCTCGTCGATGTCGTGCGCGTACGGGCGGGACGGCGAGAAGTCCGCCTCGGAGACAGGGGCAGCCATGCCGCGATCCTACGGCGTGCGCCTCACGCGTATCGACCCGACGGCCGTGTTTGACACGACGCCGGCGGCGCTCCGGTCGGAAACCGTCTCGCTCGGCGAGCGGTTCACCCCGCCGCTCCGTCCCGCCACCAGGCTGCGGCGGTTCTCACGCCGTCCGGGATACCCACCGTGTCGATCGAGCCTGTGCGCGGCACGGGCCGAGCGGGCGGCGGTCCGCCCGCTCCCGGGGGGCCGAGCGGCTCCAGCCGCCGGTGCCGGCCACGGTGCGCCCTACCGGAGCTCGTCTCCCGCTCGCTCAGCCGATGCCGTCGCCGGCGTGCGCCGTCAACCACCCGGTGCCGCCGACAGGTCGGGACGGCTGAGGAGGCCGGTGAACCGGCTGTCTCAGCCGCTCAGCCTGTGGACGGCCCGGAAACGGACCGGGTGCGACGCGTGCGCGGGGCTCAGGCCGCGCCGTCGAACATGCTCGTGACGGAGCCGTCCTCGAAGACCTCTTTGATCGCGCGCGCGAGCAGCGGGGCGATCGGGAGGATGGTGAGACCGGGGAAGCGCTTGTCGTCGCCCAGCGGGATGGTGTCGGTGACGACGACCTCGTCGATGGCGGCATCCTGCAGCCGCTCGACCGCCGGGTGGCTGAAGATCGCGTGGGTCGCCGCGACGATGACCCGCTCGGCGCCGTTCTTCTTCAACGCCTGCGCGGCCTTCACGATCGTGCCGCCGGTGTCGATCATGTCGTCGACGAGCAGACAGACCCGCCCGCGGACGTCGCCGACGATCTCGTTGACGGTGACCTGGTTCGCGACGTTGGGGTCGCGACGCTTATGGATGATCGCGAGGGGTGCACCGAGGCTGTCGGACCACGTGTCGGCCACGCGCACCCGGCCGGTGTCGGGCGAGACGACCGTGAGCCGCGCGCGGTCCTCCGGGCTGAGGGTCTGCTCGAAGTGCTCGAGCAGCACCGGCTTGGCGAACAGGTGGTCGACGGGGCCGTCGAAGAAGCCCTGGATCTGCGCGGCGTGGAGGTCGACGCTCATGACGCGGTCGGCGCCGGCCGTCTTGAAGAGGTCGGCGACGAGGCGGGCGCTGATCGGCTCGCGACCGCGTCCCTTCTTGTCCTGACGCGAATACGGGTAGTAGGGCGCGACAACGGTGATGCGCTTCGCGGACGCCCGCTTCGCGGCATCCAGCATGATGAGCGTCTCCATGAGCCACTCGTTGACCGGCGGGCCGAACGACTGCACGAGGAAGAAGTCGCAGCCGCGGATCGAGACCTCGAAGCGCGTCAGGATCTCACCCGAGGCGAAGGTGCGGTGCTCGGTGGGGACCAGCTCGGTGCCGAGGGCCGTGGCGACATCCGCCGACAGTCCCGGGTGAGAACCACCGGATGCGACGACGAGCCGCTTCTTGGTCTTGGCGACCAGTCCCGGGGCGATGCCCCGTGCGACGTCGAGATCAACCGTGTTCTTCTTGCGAGCCATCGTCCGCTTCCTGTGAAGACCGTACGCGCGCCGCCGCTGCGGCCGCGCCAGTACCGGGTCTGTTCTTCTCGACCCACCCCTCGACATTGCGCTGGGGGGCGACGCTGAGGGCGAGAGCACCGGCGGGGACGTCCTTGCGGATGACCGCTCCGGCGCCCGTCTTGGCGCCCTCACCGATCTTAACGGGCGCGACGAACACGTTGTGCGAGCCGGCGTGGACCTCGTCGCCGATGACCGTGCGGTGCTTCGCCAGATCGTCGTAGTTCGCGGTGATCGCTCCGGCGCCGAGGTTGACGCCTCGGCCGATCTCGGCGTCGCCGACGTACGACAGGTGCGGGACCTTGCTGCCCTCGCCGATGACGGTGTTCTTCGTCTCGACGAACGTCCCGATCTTGCCGCGCTCTCCCAGCTGCGTGCCGGGTCGCAGGTACGAGAACGGCCCGACGGTGGCGCCCGCGCCGATCACGGCGAGCGTGGCGTCGCTGCGGGAGACCGTGGCCCCGGGGCCGACCTCGCAGTCGTTCAGGGTGGTGTCGGGACCGACCGTCGCGCCCTCGGCGATCACCGTCGAGCGCAGGATGTGCGTGTTCGGCAGGACGGTGACATCCGGGGCGAGGGATGCCGTCACGTCGATCCACGTCGTGGCGGGATCCTGGATCGTGACGCCCGCGAGCTGCCAGCGCCGCACCGTGCGCGCGTTCAGCAGCCGTCCGGCCTCGGACAGCTGCACACGGTCGTTCACGCCGACGATGAGCGACGGGTCGGCCACGAGCTGCGCCGCGACCGCGAGCGCGTCAGCGCGCAGCATCCCCACGACATCGGTCAGGTACTTCTCGGCCTGCACGTTCGCGGTGCTGATGCGACCGAGCCGCTCGCGCAGGGGTGCGGCCCGGAAGGCGTAGACACCCGCGTTGATCTCGTCGACCGCGCGCTCGGCCTCGCTCGCGTCCTTGTGTTCGACGATGCGGTCGACGCCGCCGGCGGTGTCGCGGATGACGCGGCCGTAGCCCGTCGGATCGTCGAGCCGCGCGCTGAGCATCGTCGCGGCGGCGCCCGACGTGCGGTGGGCGCGCAGGAGGTCGCCGAGGGTGACGTGGTCCAGCAGCGGCACGTCGGCACTGAGGACGAGCACATCGCCCTCGAAGCCCGGAAGACGGTCGAGGGCGACCTCGACCGCGCGGCCCGTGCCGGGCACCTCGTCCTGATCGACGACGACGACCTCGGGCGAGACTCCGAGCACCGCGTCGGCGACCCGATCGCGCTCGTGTCGCACGACGACGAGGACATGGGCGGGCGCGAGGTCTCGAGCCGTGTACAGCACGTGTCCCACGAGGGGACGCCCGCCGATGCGGTGCAGCACCTTCGGCAGGGACGACTTCATCCGCGTCCCCTGTCCCGCGGCGAGGATGACGACGGCGAGGCCGGGATCGAGTTGGGTGTCGCTCATGCTCCGCCGCCAGGACTCGAACCTGAACCTCACAGCTCCAAAGGCTGTCGTGCTGCCATTACACTACGGCGGACCGCCGCACCGAGGCGCGGCCCGTCAAGTCTGCCAGAGCGCAGGGGCCCCCGCCTGCGCGCCGCCGATGCCGCCGCGACACGACCGGGATAATGGGGCCATGGCACACGAGACCGACGAGGTGGACCGCATCGTCGGCGCGTGGTCGCTGCGGCGTCCCGACCTCGACTTCTCGCCGCTCGAGGTGCTCTCGCGCGTCGACCGCCTGTCACGCCACCTCGACCGCGCACGTCGAGAGGCGTTCCGGCGCAGCGACCTCGAGCCCTGGGAGTGGGATGTCCTGTCGGCGCTCCGACGCGCGGGCGAGCCCTACCAGCTCAGCCCCAAGCAGCTGCTCCAGCAGACCCTCGTCTCGAGCGGCACCATGACCAACCGCATCGACCGTCTCGTGGGCCGTCGCCTCGTCCGTCGCGAAGCCGACCCGGGCGACGGGCGAAGCGTCCTGGTCACCCTCACCGACGACGGTCGGGTGCGCGTGGATGCCGCGATCACCCGCCTCGTCGACGCCGAGGCCGTGCTGCTCGGCGGCCTGTCGAAGGGCGATCGCGACCGTCTCGCGGGGCTGCTCCGCAAGCTCTCGCTCGGCTTCGACACCTCTGCGGGCCTCCCCTCGGCGTGACCGTCCCCCGCGTTCGGGCCCGCGCCGGGTCGCCGGCGGGCGTGGCCTAGCCTGGAAGCAATATGGCGCATCTTCTGGGAGCCGAGGGCCTTCGCCTCGAGTATCCGACCAAAGTGGTGTTCGACGGGGTCTCCCTCGGAGTCGACGAGGGCGACCGCATCGGCATCGTCGGACGGAACGGCGACGGCAAGTCGAGCCTGCTGCGCATGCTCGCGGGCCTGGTGGAGCCCGACTCGGGCCGGGTGACCGTGCGCGGCGGCATCCGGGTCGGGGTGCTGTCGCAGGCCGACGACCTCGACGACGATCTGCGCATCCGCGACGCGGTGGTGGGCGACCTGGCCGACCACGAGTGGGCGGGCGATGCACGCGTGCGCGACGTCATCGCCGGGCTCCTCGGCGACCTCGACTGGGAGGGACCGATCCGCGGTCTGTCGGGCGGCCAGCGACGGCGGGTCTCGCTCGCTGCGCTCCTCGCCGGCGACCACGACGTCATCTTCCTCGACGAGCCCACCAACCACCTCGACGTCGAGGGCATCTCCTGGCTCGCCGAGCACCTCAAGCGCCGGTGGTCGGCCGGTTCGGGCGCACTGCTCGTCGTGACGCACGACCGCTGGTTCCTGGATGAGATCTGCACCGCCACCTGGGAGGTGCACGATCGCATCGTCGAGCCCTTCGAGGGCGGCTACGCCGCGTACATCCTGCAGCGCGTCGAGCGCGACCGGCAGGCATCCGCGATCGAGGCACGCCGGCAGAACCTCGCCCGCAAGGAGCTCGCCTGGCTGCGCCGCGGTGCCCCGGCCCGCACGTCCAAGCCCAAGTTCCGCATCGACGCCGCCAACGAGCTCATCGCCGACGTCCCCGAGATCCGCGACCGCGTCGCGCTGCAGTCGCTCGCGGTCTCACGGCTCGGCAAGGACGTCGTCGACGTCCTCGACGCCGGCGTGACGTACGGCGACCGCGTCGTGCTCGAGAAGGTGGAGTGGCGTGTCGCACCGGGCGAACGCACCGGCATCCTCGGGGTCAACGGCGCCGGCAAGTCGACTCTGCTGGGACTCGTGTCGGGCACGGTCGAACCGACCGCGGGCCGCGTCAAGCACGGCAAGACCGTGAAGGTCGCGACGCTCTCGCAGCGGATGGGCGAGCTCGACGAGCACCTCGAACACCCGGTCCGGGTGGTCATCTCGAACCTGCGGACGAGCTACACCGTCGGAACCGGGTCGAAGGCTCAGGACCTGACCCCGGGACAGCTGCTCGAGCGGATGGGCTTCAGCTCGGCGCAGCTGTCGACGCCCGTCAAGGACCTCTCGGGCGGACAGAAACGACGCTTGCAGCTGCTGCTCATCCTGCTCGACCAGCCCAATGTGCTCATCCTCGACGAGCCGACGAACGACCTCGACACCGACATGCTCGGGGCCATCGAGGACCTTCTCGACTCGTGGGCCGGCACACTCATCGTCGTGTCGCACGACCGCTACTTCCTCGAGCGCGTCACCGACCAGCAGTACGCGATCCTCGGTGGACGGTTCCGCCATCTGCCCGGCGGTGTCGACGAGTACCTCCGGCTGCGGCGGGAGCAGCCCGGACGCACCGGCGCGAACGCGACCGCATCCGGCTCCGAATCCGGCTCCGGATCTGCCGGGGGGTCGGCGTCGTCCGCCTCGGGCGGCGGCGGGAAGGATGCTGCGCAGCCGGCGCTGAGCGGTGCCGAGCGGCGGGCGGCCGAGAAGGAGCTGTCGTCGATCGACCGCCGTCTCGAGAAGGTCCAGCGCGAGATCGCGGGCATCGACGCGGAGCTCGCCGACGCCCATGACGACTTCGAGCGCCTCCTCGGCCTGCAGCGGCAGCGCGACGAGCTCGTCGCCGAGACCGCCGAGCTCGAGGAACGCTGGCTGGAGCTCGGCGAGGCCCTCGGCGGCTGACCCGCCGACCCCGGGACTCGACCCCCGCCAGAATGCACTTTCGCGCCGAGACCCGGGGGTCAACCCATGGTCTCGGCGCGAAAGTGAGGTCTCGCGGTTCCGGGGACGGTCAGACGAGACCGTTCTCCTCGAGCCACTGCGTGGCGATCTCGGCGGGCTCGAGCTTGTCGACCGTGCTCTGGACGTTCAGGGCGACCAGGGCTTCGGGGGTGAGCTTCGCGCTGACGGCGTTGATCGTGTCGGCGATCTCGTCGGCCTGGTCCTTATTCACGACCGGGACGACGTTCGAGGCGAGGAAGAGCCCCTCGGGGTCTTCGAGCACGACGAGGTCGTCGGTCTGGATGCGCGGGTCGGCCGTGAAGACGTTCGCGACGTTGACCGTGCCGGCGACGAGGTCGTCGACGGTGGTCTCGCCGGTCGCCTGGAAGCTCACGTCGATGCCGTACGTGTCGGCGAGGCCCGACGGACCGTAGGGCCGCTGCTCGAGCTCGGCGGGGCCGCCGAGGGTGAGGGGCTCGGTCACGTTCGCCAGGTCGGCGATCGTGGTGAGGTTCCACTGCTCGGCGAAGGCAGCGGTCACGGTGTACGAGTCCTGGTCGCTCGCAGTCGCCTGGTCGAGCACCGTGAGGTTGTCGGGCAGCGCGTCGCCGAGGGCCGCGTAGACGTCCTCCGACGTGCGGGCGGTGGTGTCCTCGTCGAAGTACTGCAGCAGGTTGCCGGTGTACTCGGGGAACAGCGTCAGCGAGCCGCTCTCGAGCTCGGGCAGGTACGCCTCGCGCTGTCCGGTCGTGAACTGGCGGTCGACGGTCTTGCCGGCGCCTTCGAGCGCCTGTGCGTAGATCTCGGCGATGATCTCGTTCGAGTAGTAGTCCTGCGAGCCGATGACGATGGTGCCGTCGGCGGGGGCTGCGGACTCCGAGCCGCCCTCCGAGAGCGGGTCGGAGCTGGCGCAACCGGCGAACAGGGTGGTGGCGGCGATCACGCCGACACCGACCGTCAGCAGACGGCGGGTGGTGAAGCGGGACATGGTTTCCTCTTTCCGGTGGTGCGAAGGATCGGTGCTGTGGGTCGGATGGTCGGTCAAGCGGTGGCGGCCACGGGTCGGCGGCGCCGCTGCGGCGCGGCGTCGGCGGCGCGGATGCCGCGCGGCACGCTGAGGCGCTGCAGGAGGGCGAAGACGGCGTCGAGCAGCAGCGCCAGGAGAGCGAGGATCAGCGCGGCTCCGAGCACCTGATCGATGGCGCGCAGATCGATGCCCTGGATGATGCGGAAGCCGAGCCCGCCCAGGTCGGTGTAGCCGGCGATCGTCACGGTGGCGACGACCTGCAGCACGGCCGAGCGCAGTCCGCCGATGAGCAGCGGGAGGCCGAGGGGCACCTCGACCCGCCACAGGATCTGCCACTCCGTCATCCCGACCGCCCGAGCGGCGTCGATGGTGCGCCGGTCGATGGCCTGCAGGCCGCTGTAGGCGCCTGCCAGGAGCGCGGGAACGGCGAGCACGACGAAGGTGACGAAGGCCGCCTCGGTCTTCTGCGTGACGCCGAGGAGCAGGATCAGCAGGATCAGCAGACCGAAGGATGGGATGGCACGCGCCGCGCCCGAGACGGCCACCGCGAACTCGCGGCCCTTGCCGGTGTGGCCGATCGCCCACCCGATGGGCACGGCGATGACCGCCGCGATGAGCACGGAGATGAACGTGTAGAACAGCTGCTGGCCGATGAGGAACGGCACCGAGTTGCTGCCGGTGTACTGCGCCGGATCGAGCAGCCACGCGATCGCGTCGACGAAGACGTTCATGCGGTCGCCTCCACTCGGCGACGCGCCCGCCGGCTACGGCGCGGTGCGGCGGTGTGGGCCCACGGCATCACGAGGCGCCCGAGGATGACGAGCAACGCGTCGATGATGAGCGCGATGACCGCGACGGCCACGATGCCCGCGAACACCTCCTCGAGGAGGCGGCGCTGGATGCCGTTGGTGAAGAGGTAGCCGAGGTTGGTCACGCCCACGAGGATGCCGACCGTGGCGAGCGAGACGGTCGAGACCGACATGACCCGCAGCCCGGCGAGCACGACGGGACCGGACAGGGGCAGGTCGACGGCCCAGAATCGGCGGAATCCGCCGTAACCCATGGCCGTCGCCGCCTGCCGCACGCCCGGGTCGACGGAGTCGAAGCCGTCGGCGACGGAGCGGGTCTGGATCGCGATGGCGTAGATCGTCAGCCCGACGATGAGGTTGGTCTCGGTGCGGATGCCGTAGCCCAGCGCGCTCGGCAGCAGCACGAGCAGCGCGAGAGAGGGGATCGTGTACAGCAGGCCGGTCAGCGTGATGACCCATCCGCGGAGCAGCCGGTACCGCCAGGCGACCCATCCCAGAGGCACCGACAGGACGAAGCCGAGCACGATCGCGATGATGCTCTGCCGGATGTGGTCGAGGGCGAGCGAGAAGATGAGGTCGAGGTTCGACCAGATCCACGACACGTCAGGAGCCGCCTTCGCTCCGCCGAGCGGCGTCGTGCGCGGGCGCTCCGTCGACGAGGGTGCCCTGCGTGCGTCCTTCGGAGTCGACGAGCACCGGGCCCGCCGGCGTCTGCTCGATGCGCAGCGCGCGCTTGCCGCGGTCGACGCCGATGAAGCTCGCGACGAAGTCGTCGGCGGGTTCGCGGATGATCTCGCTGGGCGAACCCACCTGCAGCTTCTCGGCTCCGGCCGCGAGGATGACGACCTGGTCGCCGAGGAGGAAGGCCTCGTCGATGTCGTGGGTCACGAAGACGACCGTCTTGCCGAGCTCGCGCTGCAGGCGGAGCAGCTCCTGCTGCAGCTCGGTGCGGACGATCGGGTCGACGGCGCCGAAGGGCTCGTCCATGAGGAGGATGTTGGGATCGGCGGCGAGCCCGCGGGCGACGCCGACGCGCTGCTGCTGGCCTCCCGACAGCTGACTTGGGTAGCGGTCGGCCATGCGGGTGTCGAGACCGACCGTCTCCATCAGCTCGAGGGCGCGGCGACGGGCGTCGCGGCGACTGGTTCCGGTCAGTACCGGGACCGTCGCGATGTTGTCGGCGACCGTGAAGTGCGGGAGCAGGCCGGAGTTCTGCATGACGTAGCCGATGCGGCGACGCAGTTGCACGGGCGAACCCGTCGCGACGCTCTCGCCGTCGATCTCGATCGCTCCGGAGCTCGGCTCGACCATGCGGTTGATCATGCGCAGGAGGGTGGTCTTGCCGCATCCGGACGATCCGACGAAGACGGTCGTCTTGTGCGACGGGATGACGAGCGAGAAGTCCCGTACCGCCCGGGTGCCGTCCGGGAACTCTTTGACGACGTCTCGGAACTCGATCACGCGTTCAGCTCTCGATGGAGACGGCGCGGTCGAATGCGACGTAGCCCGAGAAGTCGGTGCCCACGCGCTCGATGGCCGTCGGATACGGGGTGGGGTACGACCACGCCTTGTCGGACGACCCGGCGACGTCGAAGTACTGCGCGTCGCCCTTCCAGGCGCACGTGTAGGCGGTGTCGCTCTCGGTCAGGACCCCCGGCGCGATGCTGCGCGGCGGGAAGTACCAGTTGCCTTCGATCCGCACGAGATCGTTCTCGTCGGCCTCCGCGATGATCGTGTCGCCCAGTCGTGCACGCATGGCGCCGCCCTCCGTTGTGGTCTTTCACGGTAGCGTTCGGAGCCGACACCGGAGGTCGTGTTGCGTCATGTCGTGAAATGGACTAAAAACGCGCATCCCGACCCGGTCGTGCGATCAGTACCAGAGACCGAGGCTCGGCACCGTCGGCGTGGCGAAGATGCGCGACGCCGAGGCCGCGTCCGTCGCGCGGATACGTCCCGCTCGTGCGAGCGTCTCGGGCGAGACGCCGCCGAGGTAGACGGCCGCCAGCTCGACGACGGAGAGCTCGATCGACCCGGCGTCCGCCACGTCCGGCGTGTCGGCCGCCGTGGGGGCGGTCACGCGCGCGCCGCCGTCGACGCCCGCGGTGAGCACGTACTCCCCCGCCGCGATGTCGAGCGGGTCGGTCACCCGCAGCAACACGCGACCGGGCGCCGCATAGGTCCGCGCGGCCAACGCCGCCGGCACGTCGAGGACCCGCAGGTACTGATGGTCGACGACGCGGACGGACGCCGCACGCCGATCGTCGATCATCCACAGCAGGGGCTCGTCGACCGAACGGAGATCCGCATGCACGTGCGCTACGAGATCGAGCTCGAGCACGAAGCGCCAGAGGGCCGCGTATGCGTCGTCGGTCTCGGCGAGGAGGATCGTGACCTTCGCCGTCCCCTGCACGATGTCGTGCGCGTGCGGGACGATCGTGTAGGTGAGGATGCCGCGAACCTCACCGCCGGCGTCGCGATAGGCGACGCACCGGATGTCTCCCCCGTCCTTCGCGTCGGGGTCGGTCCCGGTGAACCGGTCGCGGTGGCTCGGCGGCAGCGCCACCTCGCCCGGCGTCCGGCGGCGCGTGCGCTCGTGCAGCGAGACGACCGCGTCGCGCGCAGCCGTGCGCTCGACGAAGTCGAGCCGTCCGTCGGGTACCGGCCCGGTCCACCGGACCCGACGGGTGTCGATGTCGAGGGTCACGGCGGAGGCCGCCGAGGCGAACCCGTAGCGCCCGTAGAGCGTGGACTCGGTGACGGTCAGCATCGCGAGAGGGAGGCCCGCGGCGGCGATCGTCCGCACCTCGCCCTCGAGCAGGGCGCGCGCGATGCCTCGGCGCCGGTGGGTCTGGGCCACGCTCACGGCGCTGATCGCGCCGGCGGGCACGGTGCCGCCGCCCGGGACGGTGAGCTCGGATGACCATGAGGCGATCGTGCCGACGGCGACCTCGGGCATCGGCCCGGAGTCGTCGAAGACGCCCGTCAGACGTCGCTCGGCATTACGGGCACGGGCCGCGGCGACCTGATCCGTCGACCGCTCGCCGTCCTGGAAGCCGCGCGACACCGCGTGCAGCCATCCCTCGAACGCCGGGCCCTCGGCGGCCACCGTGCGATAGCCGAGACCGCGCTGCGCGAGGGCCGCGCGTGACGCCTCGTCGACCGCGACGGGCATCGACGGGGAGAGCTCGTCGGTCACCGGGACACCACCTTTGCACCCGCCACCGGGCCGGAGACATGGCGGGCCCGATGGCCCGCCGCGGACAGGGCGTGCTCGATGCCGCGCGCGGAGTCGGCGTCGGCGGCGAGAAAGGCGAGGGTGGGTCCGGAGCCGGACACCAGCCCGGCGAGCGCGCCGAGCTCGGACGTTCGATCGAGCAGATCGCACAGGTCGGGGCGGAGCGAGCACGCGGCGTCGTGGAGATCGTTGCGCAGCGAACCGGCCAGCAGGTCGGGAGACCCCGAGCGCAGCGCTTGGAGGACGACCGGGTCGACCTCGGGAGGGCCCGGCTCCGGGGCGATGTCGGGACGACGCGCCTCCCGCAGGCGGTCGAGCTCGGCGTAGACGGCGGGTGTGGCGAGGCCGCCGTCGTCGGCGACCACCACCCAGTCGAACCGCGCGCGTCCGAGGGCCGGGCTGAGGCGATCTCCCCGGCCGGTGCCGACGGCGCTGCCGCCGAGGAGCGAGAACGGCACGTCGGCCCCGAGACGAGCGGCCATCTCCTGCAGGGCGGGCGAGGTGAGTCCCGCGCCCCACAGCGCGTCGCAGGCGACGAGCGCCGCCGCCGCATCGGCCGACCCGCCGCCCATGCCTCCGGCGACGGGCACGCTCTTGCGGATGTCGAGATGCACTCCGCCCAGGTACCCGACCTCGCGGGCGACCATGCGGGCGGCCCGCAGCGCGAGGTTGCGATCGTCCGACGGCACGCCCGGCACGACCTGCCCCGACTCGTCGACCACTCGGACCGTGAAGTCGTCCGCCGGGGTCGCGATCAGGTCCTCGTAGAGCGATACGGCCTGATAGACCGACGCGACGTCGTGGTAGCCGTCGTCCTGCACCGACCCGACCTCGAGGAAGAGGTTGATCTTGCCCGGCGCCCGCACGCGGACGCGGTCGGGGACGGCGCTGAGATTCATGAGCCGTCCGACCCGTCCCAGATCTCACCGATGCGGGCGGCGATCTCGTCGATGCGCTGGAGCTCGTCGTCCGTGAGATCCGGCCCCTCGAGCGCCGCCAGGTTCTCGTCGAGCTGGGCGGTGCGCGAAGCGCCGATCAGGGCCGAGGCGACGACCGGGTCGCGCAGCGTCCACCGGATCGCGAGCTGCGCCAGGGTCTGTCCGCGCTCGCGCGCGAGGTCGCCGAGGTCGCGCAGGCCCGCGAGCGCCGACGCGGACAGGCGGCCGTCCTCGGGCAGCGAGAAGCGCTGCATCGAGCGATCCGAGGTGCCGTCGCCGAGGTAGCGGCCGGTCAGCAGGCCCTGCTGGAGGGGCATGAAGCCGATTGCCCCCATGCCGTCGGCGCGCAGCTGATCGGTCAGCCCGTCCTCCACCCACCGGTTGAGGATCGAGTACGACGGCTGGTGGATGACGAGAGGCGTGCCGAGCTCGCGGGCGACGGCAGCGGCGCGGGCCGAGCTCTCGGCCGAGTACGAGGAGATGCCGACGTAGAGCGCCTTGCCCTGACGGACGAGGGTGTCGAGCGCGGCCACCGTCTCCTCGACGGGCGTGGTGTCGTCCTCGCGGTGCGAGTAGAAGATGTCGACGTAGTCGAGGCTCATGCGGGCGAGCGACTGCTCGGCGCTCGCGATGAGGTACTTCCGCGAGCCGTGATTGCCGTACGGGCCGTCCCACATGTCGTATCCGGCCTTCGACGAGACGATCAGCTCGTCGCGGTAGGGGCCGAAGTCCTCGCGCATCATGCGGCCGAAGTTCGTCTCGGCCGACCCGTAGGGCGGGCCGTAGTTGTTGGCGAGGTCGAAATGCGTGATGCCTCGGTCGAACGCGTGACGCAGCACGGCTCGCTGCTGATCGAAGGCGATGTTGTCGCCGAAGTTCCACCAGAGGCCGAGCGAGATCGGCGGCAGGAACAGCCCGGACGAGCCCACCTGACGGTACGAGGTGTTCTCGTAGCGGTCGGCTGCGGCGGAGTAGGGACGGTGCAGGTCTCCGCCGCGCGAAGCGGGGAAGCGGGGCGAGGCGGTCACGCCCCGAGCCTATCGACAGGTCGGCTCGGCGTGGCGGGAACACCGGCACACTCCCCGGCGTTGCATCCATGAACGCCCGAGACACGACCGCCACCGTCGGAGCAGAGCCGCCCGATGTGCACGGAAACACCGATGTAACGGAGAATGTCTAGTCTGCTCACAAAGCACACCGTCTTCCTGAGGAGGAAACCCTGGCCCTTTCCGCTCTGCCTCGCCGCGAGAACCCCTGGATCGACCTGCCCGCGCGACGCGACGACGTCGTCCTCGACGAGGGCGTGCTGCGCCTCGTCCACGACGACACGACTCCCGACGCCGCCCGCATCGCAGACCTGCTGCTCATCGCCGACGCGCTCGAAGGCGCCGGCGTGCGCGCCCTGCTCATCCGGCACGATCTCCACACCCCCGCCCTCGCGGTCGATCTCGCGGATGCCGGGCAGGCCGCGGCGGCGCTGCAGACTCTGGGCCGTCGCGAGCCGGTGTATCTCAAGGCGAAGGGTGCGGCGCCGATCTTTGCAGCCGATGCCGTGATCCCGGCCGCCACGCCCCACGCGCTCCGCGCCTACCGCCCGCGGGTCACCGGCACCGGCGGACGCCGCTACGACCACGAGTACGGTGTGCGTCTGGAGTTCTGGCGCTTCGGCGACGCGACCGTCGAAGCCCCGCAGGCCAATGCCCTCATGCGCCGCATCACGCCGGCCGAGGACGTGCGTGTCGTGACGGCGGCACGGTACGGGCGCGACTGGCAGACCGTGGACGGCATGCTCGACCCGCACCCGCGCGAGGTCACGCACGACATCGACATGGTGTTCTCCTGGGTCGACGGTTCGGCCACCGACTTCCAGCGGCAGCGGGCCGCGCAGCTGTCGGAATACGTGGTGGGCGAGGGTGACGACGGTCCGGCGCGCTACCGCCACGTCGACGAGCTGCGCTACGCGCTGCGGAGCGTGCATATGTACGCGCCGTGGGTACGGCGGATCTTCATCGCCACCGACTCCCCCGCTCCGGCCTGGCTGGCCGACCACCCGAAGGTGACGATCGTGCGGAGCGAGGAGTTCTTCGCAGACCCGTCGACGCTGCCCACCCACAACTCGCATGCCGTCGAGTCGCAGCTGCACCGCATCGACGGCCTCGCCGAGCACTTCCTGTACTCGAACGACGACATGTTCTTCGGTCGACCGGTACACCCCGAGCTGTTCTTCTCCCCCGGCGGGGTGTCGTCGTTCGTCGAGTGCGACGTGCGCATCGGCGCCGGCGATCCGCGCATCGAGCGCTCCGGCCACGACAACGGGCTGCGGGTGAACCGCGCGCTGCTTCAGGAGCGCTTCGGCCGCGTCATCGTCCGGGACCTCGAGCACTGCGCCGCGCCGCTGCGCCGCAGTGTGATGACCGAGCTCGAGGAGACGTTCCCGGACGACTTCCGGCGCACCGCCGCGTCCCGATTCCGCGCGGCGACCGACATCTCGGTCACGAACTCGCTGTATCACTACTACGCGATGTTCACCGGACGGGCGCTGCCGAGCTCGGTGCCGCGCACGCGCTACGTCCAGACGACCCTGGCGCGGTCCCTCGCCGGGATGGAGCGGCTCGCCAAGCGGCGCGACATCGACATGTTCTGCCTCAACGACGGCGGCGAGACCGAGGTCCCCGAGGAGATCCGGGTCGCTTCGCTCCGCGACGTGCTCGAGCGGATGTTCCCGATCCGGGCGCCGTGGGAGATCCCGGCCGTCAGCGAAGGACGGGCACGGGACGCGTCGGTGGCGCGCTCCGGCGCGAAGCGCTGACCGGGGCGATCCCCGCCTCGGCCAGGCGTCGCTGCGCCTCGCCCGCATCGGTGTACTCGAGGGTCACCGGCGCCTCGACGGGAACGACCGAGTGGACCACCGTGTCGTCGTAGACGTGCACGAAGTTGAAGGACTGCGCGCCGTCCTGCGGCCGCGTCCCGCCGACGGGAACGGTCAGGTCCTGCGCGTAGCAGGTCGACGACGCGACCGAGACGGGGATGCCCGCGAACGTCGCGAACGTCGAATAGTGCAGGTGTCCGGCGATGATCGCGCGCACGTCGGATCCGGCGAGCACGGAGGCGAGCGACCGCTGGTCGCGCAACTCGACGCTGGCGGCGAGCGGCAGCACGCTCGGGACCGGCGGGTGATGCATCGCGAGGATGGTCCCCAACGGCGCGGGAGTCGCCAGGACGTCGCGGAGCCACGCGAGCTGCTCCGGTCGCACCTCGCCGTGGTGCGCCCCCGGCACGCTCGTGTCGAGGGTGATGAGCCGCAGTCCGTCGATCTCGTCGACACGGTCGGCGGTCTCGGTGCCCGTGTCACGCCACAGCGTTTCACGGAACCCCGCGCGGTCGTCGTGGTTGCCCATGACCCAGAACACCCGGGTGCCGAGCCGCTCGGCGAAAGGTTCGACGAGATCGCGGAGCTCGGCGTAGGCCCGCCGCTCGCCCAGGTCGACCAGGTCGCCGGTGAAGACGATGCCGTCGGGACGGAGGGCCGCAGCCTCGATAGCGTCGAGGGCGCGGCGCAGGTGCGCGGCCGCGTCGACGCGGTCGAAGAGCTGGGAGCCGGCTGCTCTCAGGTGGGTGTCGCTCAGGTGCAGCAGCACCCTCTCGGGTGCCGGGTACTCGGCGGTTCGCATCGTCTCTTCCAGGTCGGGTGATGCTCGCCACGACGCTCGCGGCTCGTCCGGAATGTTACCGGCATGTTTCGGGTGAAACCGATGACGCGCTGATGATCATTCAATGAACGGTTCGTGCGAGCCGCACGAAGTCGTCGATCGTCAGCTGCTCGCCGCGCAGCGTCGGGTCGATTCCGGCCGCCTCGAGCGCGACCGACGCCGTTGCGGCGGTGCCGCCGAACAGCGGCGAGACAGCCTGGCGCAGCATCTTGCGGCGTTGCCCGAACGCAGCATCGACGATCTGGAAGGTGCGCCGCCGGAGCGCATCGTCACCGCGCTCGATCTCGTCGCGATCGAACCCGACGAGCAGGCTGTCGACGTTCGGCACCGGCCAGAACACCTGGCGCGATACCGTGCCCGCGAGGCGCCACGACCCGTACCAGGCCGCCTTCACGCTCGGTGAGCCGTAGATCTTCGACCCGGGCGCGGCGGCCAGCCGCTCGGCCACCTCGGCCTGCACCATCACGACGCCGCGCTGCAGGTACGGGAAGGTCTCGAGGAAGTGCAGGAGAACCGGCACGCTGACGTTGTACGGGAGGTTCGCGACGAGCACGGCAGGCGCGCCCGGGAGCTCGGTGACGCGCATCGCGTCGGCGTCGACGACGGTCAATGCGCCGTCCGGCACCCCGTGCCGCGCCGCGGTCGCCGGCAGCTGCGCGGCCAGGCGGTGGTCGATCTCGACGGCCGTCACGCTCGCCCCGGCCTCGAGGATGGCGAGGGTCAGCGACCCCAGTCCGGGTCCGATCTCGACCACACGCTCGCCCGGCTGCACGCGTGCGGCGTGGACGATCTTGCGGACGGTGTTGGCATCGACCACGAAGTTCTGCCCGAGCTTCTTGGTCGGTGTCACGTCGAGGTCGGCCGCAAGGGCGCGGATCTCGGCGGCACCGAGCAGGGTCACAGGCATGACGACAAGCCTAGTTGCGGCGCCTCACGCCTCCCGCCGGAGGACGGTCGGCTCAACGGGCCGATGCCGCCGCAGCCCGCGCGGCGCCGGGAAGGGCGTCGAGGATGCGGCCGAGAGCGGCGTCGTCGTGCGCCGAGGTGAGAAACCATGCCTCGAAGGCCGACGGCGGCAGTGACACCCCCGCGTCGAGCATGGCGTGGAAGAAGGCGGCGTAGGCCGGGGTGTCCTGCCGCGTCGCCGTCTCGTAGTCGGGCACGCCCGCCGCGACCTCGGCGCCGAAGAACACGCTGAAGAGGGTGCCGGCGCGCTGGACGACATGGGGCACGCCCGCCGCGTCGAGAGCCGCGGATGCCGCGTGCGACACGACGTCGGCCGCTCGGCCGATGTGCGCGTAGACCTCGGCGTCGGCGAGACGCAGGGTCGCGAGACCGGCCGCGACCGCGACGGGATTACCCGAGAGCGTGCCGGCCTGGTAGACGGGACCGAGCGGCGCGAGCAGATCCATGACGTCGGCGCGACCCGCGAGCGCGGCGACAGGCAGCCCGCCGCCGACCACCTTGCCGAAGGTCAGGAGGTCGGGTGCGACGTCCTCGCCGGCCTCGCGGAGCACTCCCCAGTAGCCCGACGGTCCCGAGCGGAACCCGGTCAGCACCTCGTCGCTGATGAGCAGCGCGCCGTGGCGGTCGGTGAGCTCGCGCAGGAACGAGGTGAATCCCGGTGCGGGCGGCACGACGCCCATGTTGGCTCCGGCGGCCTCGGTGATGACCGCGGCGATGTTCGGGCCGTGCTCGGCGAAGACGGCCTCGAGAGCAGACGGGTCGTTGTAGGGGACCACGAGCGTCTGGGCGGCGATCGCCGCGGGCACTCCCGCGGAACCGGGAAGGGCGAGGGTCGCGAGGCCCGAGCCCGCCTGCGCGAGGAGTCCGTCGGAGTGCCCGTGGTAGTGGCCCGAGAACTTCACCAGCAGGTCGCGGCCGGTCGCGCCACGGGCGAGGCGGATCGCGGTCATCGTCGCCTCGGTGCCCGTCGACACGAGACGGATCTTCTCGGCGATCGGCACGCGACGCCGGATCTCCTCGGCGAGCTCGGTCTCGGCGGGTGTCGAGGCGCCGAACGACAGGCCGCGACGAGCGGCCTCGACGACGGCGTCGATGACCTCGGGATGGGCGTGGCCGACGAGGGCAGGACCCCAGCTCGCAACGAGATCGACGTAGTCGCGGCCCTCGGCGTCGGTCACGAGGGGGCCGCTGGCCGAGACGTAGAAGCGCGGCGTACCGCCGACCGATCCGAAGGCGCGGACGGGCGAGTTCACACCGCCGGGGATGACGGCCCGGGCTCGGTCGAACAGGTCGTCGTTGCGGCTCATGCGAAGTCCTTTCCGGCGCGGATCCAGTCGGCGACCTCGCGCGCCCAGTAGGTCAGGATGACGTCGGCGCCCGCCCGGCGGATGCCTACGAGCGACTCGGCGATTGTCCGCTCGCGATCGATCGCACCGGCCCGCGCGGCCAGCTCGATCATCGCGTACTCCCCCGACACCTGGTACGCCCACACCGGGACGGTGGCGGCGTCTGCGACGCGAGCGAGCACGTCGAGGTAGGGGCCGGCGGGCTTCACCATCACGTAGTCGGCGCCCTCGGCGATGTCCTGCATCGCCTCGGAGAGCCCCTCGCGAGCGTTCGCGGGGTCGAGCTGGTAGGTGCGGCGGTCGCCCTGGAGGGTCGACTCGACCGCGTCTCGGAAGGGGCCGTAGTAGGCCGACGCGTACTTGGCGGAGTACGCCAGCAGCGCGACGTCGCTGTGACCGGCTCCGTCGAGCGCGGCACGGATGACGGCCACCTGGCCGTCCATCATGCCCGACAGACCGAGCACCTCGGCTCCGGCACGCGCCTGCGCGAGTGCCATCCGCGCGTACACCTCGAGCGTCGCGTCGTTGTCGACCGACCCGTCGGCGGCGAGCAGGCCGCAGTGGCCGTGGTCGGTGAACTCGTCGAGGCACAGGTCGGCCTGCACGGTGATGCGTCCGCCTGCGGCGTCGCGTGCCACGCGGATGGCGCGGTTGAGGATGCCGTCCTCGGCCACCGCGCCCGATCCCTCGGCGTCGCGCACGGCGGGCACGCCGAAGAGCATGATGCCGCCGACGCCCGCATCCGCGGCGTCGGTCACGACGCTCGCGATGGCCTCGATCGGATGCTG
This sequence comes from Microbacterium sp. cf332, assembly GCF_900102175.1. Classification (GTDB taxonomy): domain Bacteria; phylum Actinomycetota; class Actinomycetes; order Actinomycetales; family Microbacteriaceae; genus Microbacterium. Next base: position 50,458 of record NZ_FNKN01000001.1, on the reverse strand, counting down.
CATGACACCCGGCATGCTCGCGATCGGCAACGCCTCGTCGATGCCCTCCTTGACGAAGACCGGCAGGACCAGCTGGGCGGCGACGAGGTGATGCTCGGTCGAGAGCCGTCGCATCGCGGGCGTGCGGCGGGTGCGGCGCAATCGCCGCTCGGGAAAGGTGCTCATGGGGAATCCTCCGATGGTCGCGCGTCGAGCTCTGCGATCAGGGCGTCGACGCTCTGCGAGTGTGCGGTGTGGTGCACGGTGTAGCCGAGCTTCTCGGCGTCGCGCGTGGTGCCGGGGCCGATCGAGGCGATGAACACCTCGGGCCCGGGGATGCCGACCTGGCGGCGAAGTTCGCGGCCGACGCTCAGCGAGGTCAGGAGCACGGTGTCGACCGCGCCCGACCGCACCGCGTCTGCGACGTCCGGCTCGAGGTCGACCCCCACCGTGCGGTACGCGATGCACACGTCGACCTCGTACCCCTGCAGCTCCAGCTCATCACTGATGACCGCCATCGCGAGGTCGGAGCGCAGCACGAGGCATCGCCCGGTCGAGCGCGGCGATCGGCCGGCGCACCACTGGGCGATCATGTTCGTGGCCGACGAGGTGCCGACCGGGACGAACTCGACCTCGAAGCCCGCCTCGGCGACCGCGCGGGCGGTCGGGCGGCCGACGGCCGCGATGCGGGTGCCGACGGGGATGTCGACCCGCTGCGCGACGAGCTGCTCGACCGTCGCGGCGCTCGTGATGAACACCCAGGCGTACTCGCCCGCCGCCAGACGTGCGAACGCCGCGTCGCGCGCGGCGGTGTCGCGCGGCGGGCGCGATTCGATCAGCGGCGCCACGACGCCCGCCGCGCCGCGCCGCGCGAGCTCGTCGCGCACGCGTTCGCCCCAGGCACCACCGCGAGGGATCAGCACGCGCCGCCCACGGAGACCGCCCGTCATCGGCTCGTCCCCGGCAGATCGACGATGTCGGCGGCACCGCCGTCCAGCAGTTCCGCGACGACGTCGGCCGCGAGGGCTTCACGAGCCTCGTCCGACGCGGGCTGAGCACCGAGGGTGCGGTGCGCCCGCACCGTGCGCAGACCGTCGGGCGCGTAGACCTCGGCGACGAAGACCGCTTCGGGGCCCTGCCCGCTGACGGAGATGCCGACGGGGGCGGCGCACCCCGCCTCGAGCAGCCGGAGCACCGCGCGCTCCAGACGCGCGCGCGACGACGACTCCGGGTCGTCGATGACGGAGACCGCACGACCGATCGGACCGTCGCCGTCGACCGTCCGGATCTCGACGGCCAACGCCCCCTGACCTGCAGAGGTCGGCCACTGCTCGAGGGCGAACACCTCGCCGATGGCGGCATCCCGTTCGATGCGGCGCAGCCCCGCCTCGGCGAGGACGATCGCGTCGTACTCGCCGTCGCGCATCTTGCGCAGGCGCGTGTCGATGTTGCCGCGGATGTCGCGCACGCGCAGGTCCGGGCGGCGGCGCAGCACCTGCGCGACCCGTCGAGGTGAGCCGGTGCCGACGGTCGCGCCGGCGGGCAGATCGTCGAGGGTCGTCGCGGCGACCGGCCCGCAGAGCACGTCCCGCTGAGGCGCGCGGGGCGGCACCGCGGCGATCGTGAGCCCCGGGTAGGGCGCCGTCGGCAGGTCCTTCATCGAGTGCACGACGAGATCGCACTCCCCCCGCAGGAGCGCTTCGCGCAGGGCCGTCGCGAACACGCCGGTGCCGCCCATCTGCGCGAGCGATCCGGTCAGGACGTCACCGTCGGTCGTGATCTCGACGAGCTCGACAGCGATGCCGGTGGCCGCCGAGATCGCGTCCGCGACATGACGCGACTGGGTCGTCGCGAGCAGGCTCGCGCGCGTCCCGAGCCGCAGGACCGGAGCGCCCGCCTCGGCGGCGTCGACGCCGGCTGTCACGGGGCGACCCCCGCGAGGGCCGGCTGGAAGCCCAGTCTCTTGTTCTCGCAGCATCCGGGACGGCACACGTCGTACCACGGTCCGAGCGACGTCACGGCGGGGCGTTCCTCGACGGGAGTGCCGTTCACCCGCTCCTCGACGAGGTCGACCAGCCCCGAGACGTACGCGGGGTGAGTGCTGGGCGAGGCGGTGCGCACGGCGAACAGGCCGTGCTCCTCGGCGGTCTCCATCGCCTCGGTGTCGAGGTCCCAGAGCACCTCCATGTGGTCGCTGACGAACCCGAGCGGGACGATCAGGATCGCCTTGCGACCCGCGGCCGGGAGCTCCGCGATCGCATCGTTGATGTCGGGCTCGAGCCACGGCACGGAAGGCGGGCCGGAGCGGCTCTGGAAGACGAGCTGCCACGGGCTCGTGGTGCCGAGCTCCGCGACGATGGCCTCGGCGACGGCGGTGTGCTGCGCGACGTACGCGCCGCCCGGCCCGAAACCGCGCTCGGGGGGACCGGAACGGTCGGCATCGGAATCGGGGATCGAGTGCGTCGAGAAGAGGATCTCGACGTCCTCCTCGGCGATACCGCGGTCGCGCACCTGAGCGAGACCGTCCCGGATGCCCTCGACGAAGGGGGCGACGAAGCCGGGGTGGTCGAAGAACTGACGCACCTTGTCGATCTCGACCTCGCCCGCGAGTCCGGTCGCCGCCATCGCGTCGGCCAGGTCCTCGCGGTACTGACGGCACGACGAGTACGAGCTGTAGGCGCTCGTGGCGACGGCGATCACCCGGCGGTGCCCGTCGGCGTGGAGGTCGCGCAGGGCGTCGTCGACGTAGGGCATCCAGTTGCGGTTTCCCCAGTACACCGGCAGCCCCAGCCCCCGCGCCGCGATCTCCGCCTCGAGGGCGGCCTTCAGCTCGCGATTGTGCTGGTTGATGGGTGAGACGCCGCCGAAGTGGCGGTAATGGTGCGCGACCTCTTCGAGCCGCTCGTCGGGGATGCCGCGACCGGCGGTGACGTTGCGGAGGAAGGGCAGGACGTCGTCCTGACCCTCCGGGCCGCCGAAGCCGAGCAGGAGCAGGGCATCGTACGACGTGGGCTCGCTCACGTGGGGCGCTCCCCCGCACGATGCCGGACCTGCGGCGGGGACCGCGCACCCGGGTGCGCAGGGGGGCGCGCTCTCGGCGCGCGGGGGCTTGGGACGGAACTCGGTCGCACTCATCAGGACAGCACCTCTGCCAGTTCGGAAACCTCGACGCGCCGTCCGGTGTAGAACGGCACCTCCTCGCGCACGTGCCGACGGGCGTCGGTGGCGCGCAGGTCGCGCATGAGGTCGACGAGGCTGATGAGCTCGTCGCTCTCGAGCGGGAGCAGCCACTCGTAGTCGCTCAGTGCGAAGGTCGACACCGTGTTCGCGATGACATCCGAGAACTTCGCGCCACGACGGCCGTGCTGCGCGAGCATCGCCGACCGTTCCTCCTCGGGCAGCAGGTACCACTCGTAACTGCGCACGAAGGGGTAGAGGCAGAGCCAGTCGCGAGCGTGCTCGCCGCGGAGGTAGCCCGGAACGTGCCGCTTGTTGAACTCCGCCTCGCGGTGCACGCCCATCGCGCTCCACTCGAGGTCGAAGGCCGCGAGGGCGGCCGTCCGGCGCAGCTCGCGGAGCGCGCGCTGCAGCGCCGCCGGATCGTCGTCCGACCCGGGGGCGGTGTGCAGCCACACCATCAGGTCGGCACCGGCACGCATGCCGGTCACGTCGTACAGGCCGCGCACCGTCACTCCGCGCTCCGGCAGCCCGGCGACGACGCGCTCGAGCTCGGCGAGATCGGCCTCCGTCGGTGCCTGGGGCCGCGGACGGGGACCGGCGAGGATGGCGAAGAGGGTGTAACCGAGCGGGATCTGTTCGGTCATCGGGACTCCTTTCGGACGGAGGTGGGAGCGAGCAGCTCGTGCGCGAGGGCACGGGCGTGCGGGATGACGGAGGCCAGTCCGGTGCCGGCGGCGACGGCACCGACGACGTGGATGCCGCGGGCGGCGGCATCCGCCACCGTCTCGGTCCACGCCTCGGACTCGGCGGGGACGACGGCGTCGCGCCAACGGGTCGTGACGATCTCGCCGATGTCGTCGCGGTCGACACGCCCACCGGTGAGATGGGCGATCTCGCGGGCGACCGCCGTGGCCGAGTCGAGTCCGGCGGAGTCGTCGACGCGCGCGGACAGCCGCACGAGGTGAGTGCCCTCGGGCAGCGCCGCGCGTGCCCACGCCCATTTCGCGTCGATGTGCGTCAGCGCCTTGGCGGCGGTGTGCGCCCCGGGGGCGACGATGACGCCCGATCCGACCGGGTCCGCCGCCAGGTCGGGCGCGGTGACCGCGGCGGTCAGCAGGCGCACGGCGGGCTGGATGGGCGCCGTCGCGGCCTCGTCGATCTCGCTCGCGGGCGCGCCGAGCAGAGCCGCGGCACCGCGAGGGCCGGTCGCGACCACCGCGCGGGCGGCTCGGATGCTCTCGCCGTCGGCGAGGACCACCGACACGCCGGCCGCGTCCGACGACAGGGCCTCGGCGACGACGCCCGTGCGGATGACGGCACCGCGTTCCTGCGCGAGCGAGGCGACGGCGTCGGCGAGGCGCCACATGCCGCCCATGATCCCGCCCACGGCGGTACCGCCGGCCGCGTGGGGCGCGACCTCGCCCGCGGCGGCCAGCAGCGAACCGGTGCGCTCGAACGCCGCCCACATCTTCGGATGAAGGCGCGGCAGCGGCACGGCGGCGGCGGGCTGCGAATAGATGCTCCGGCACAGCGGGTCGACCAGGTCGCGGACGAGCCCGGCGCCCAGGCGCTCCTCGACGACATCGGCGAGCGACGCGGTCGGGTCGACCGGCGCGTCGAGCACCTCGACGGCCGCACGCCGGGCCGCGCGCTCACCGATGATCGCGACGACGTCCGCCGCGAGCGGGTCGGCGGGGATGCCGATCACGGTGCGTCGCGGCAGCGGCAGCCGGCTCCAGCGCCCGACGCCCGGCTGCGACACGAGATGAGCGGGACCGGAGTTCGGCACGACCACCTCGAGGGGCAGCGCGAAGTCGGCGATCAGGCGCGGGACGGCATCGGTGCGCTTGGCGAAGGACTCCGCGCCGAGGTCGACGTCGACGCCGGCGATGCGGCCGCGGCGCAGCATCCCTCCGACGCGGTCGTCGGACTCGAGGACGGTCACCCGCGCACCCGCGGTAGCGGCCTCGAGCGCCACCACGAGACCGGCGATGCCGGCGCCGACGACGACGAGGTCGGTCTCGCCCGTCATCCGGCGCGCCACTGGTGGACGGTACGGACGACCGAGCTGATCGCGTCGGGGTCGGCCTCCATCGGCACGCCGTGACCGAGGTTGAACACGTGCGCCCGCGCGGCGCGCCCCGCCTCGAGGATGCGGGCGATCGCCGCGTCGCGCACCGGTGCGGGCGCGAACAGCAGTGCGGGGTCGAGATTGCCCTGCAGCGTCAGCTCGGGACCGACGCGCCGGGCGGCCTCGTCGAGCGGCACGCGGTAGTCGACCCCGAGCGCATCGATGTCGATCGAGGCCATGTCACGCAGGATCTCGCCGGTGCCGACGCCGAAGTGCACGAGCGGGATGTGGTCGATGCCGGCGCCCGCCGGCACCGGGAGGGCGCGGACGGCGTCGAACGAGGCTGCGGAGGCGGGCAGCGCGGCGGCCCGGTAGTCCTCGGGCGGCAGACCGCCGGCCCACGAGTCGAACAGTTGGGCGGCGCTGGCACCGGATTCGACCTGCAGCGCGAGGAACTCGCCCGTCACGCGCGCGAGCCATTCGGTGAGCGCACGCCACGCGGCGGGGTCCTCGTGAATGAGCCGCCGTGCGGCGAGGTGGTCCTTCGAGGGACCGCCCTCGACCAGGTAGGCCGCGAGTGTGAACGGGGCGCCGGCGAAACCGATGAGCGGCACCGCTTCGCCGCGCGACTCGGACTCCTCGGCCAGCATGCCGGTCGTCAGCTCCACCGCGCGGGCGATGGCCTCGCCGCGCTCGCGCACGAGGCGTGGATCGATCTCGACGGCGCGGGCGATGTCGGCGGCGGTGCGCAGCGGCTGCGCGAACACCGGCCCGCGGCCGGCGGCGATCTCGACCTCGATGCCGAGGATCGCGAGGGGGACGATGATGTCGCTGAAGAAGATGGCGGCGTCGACACCGTGACGACGCACCGGCTGGAGCGTGATCTCGCTCGCGAGCTCGGGTGTCAGGCAGGCGTCGAGCATGGATCCCTGCGAGCGCAGGGCGCGGTATTCGGGCAGCGACCGCCCGGCCTGACGCATGAACCAGACGGGGGTCTTCTCGACGCGTTCGCCGAGCAGGGAGCGCACGAGCCGGCTCGATGCGGTGGCGTGCGAGACGAGAGGGTGGGCGGATGCCGGAATGATGATCTCCTCGAATGAGTTAATCGATATACTAGTCACGATTCCAGGGGGTTCTTCCGCACGTGCTCGTCGCTCTCACCGCGCATCAGCGCTCCACGCCGCTCGCTTCACTCGAGCGACTCTCCGTCATCGGAGACGAAGTCGGCACCCGGTTGACAGAGGCCCATGAAGCCATCCAGGGCGCCGTCGTCCTCGCGACGTGCAACCGCTTCGAGGCCTACTTCGACCTGCAGGACGACGCCGACTTCCCCTCGACCATCCCCGCGATGGACGCCGCCATGGAGGAGATCGCGAAACTCAGCGAGCTGCCCTACCGCACCGTCCGCGAGACCGTCGACTTCGCCCACGGCAACAAGGTCGCGCACCACCTCTTCTCCGTCGCATCCGGCCTCGACTCCGTCGCGGTCGGCGAGGACGAGATCGCCGGTCAGGTGCGTCGCGCCCTCGACGACGCGCGCCGGGGCGGACTCACGACCGCGCCGCTCGAGCATCTGTTCCAGCGCGCCACCGAGACCTCGCGTGCCGTCAAGAACAGCACGCGCATCGGCGAGTCGGGACGCTCGCTCGTGCGGCTCGCGCTCGAGCTCGCATCGTCGCGCGTCGCCGACTGGTCGACGGCACGGGTCCTCCTCGTCGGCACGGGACGCTACGCCGCCGCCTCCCTCGCCGCGCTCCGCGACAAGGGCGCCGTCGACGTCCGCGTGCACTCGCGCTCCGGGCGCAGCCGCTTCGCGCAGCGCGAGCACCTGGTCGCCGTCGACGCCGCGCACTACGCCGACGAGGCCGCGGCTGCCGACGTCGTCGTCACGTGCACGACCACGACCGACACGTACGCGCTCACGGCCGCCGAGCACGCCGCGCGCCGAGCCGGTGCCGACCGCACGCAGCTGATCATCGACCTGGGGCTGCCCCGCAACGTCGACCCGGCGCTGCGCGACGTCCCCGACATCGAGCTCCTCGACCTCGAGACCATCCGCATCCACGCCCCCATCGACGAGTTCGCGACGCTCGACGAGGCGCGCGAGATCGTGGCGGGTGCCGCCGCCCGTCATGCGGCCGCACGACGCGTGCACGAGGTCGCACCGTCGGTCGTCGCGATGCGCGGCTACATCACCGGCATCCTCGACGACGAGCTCGAGCGCGCGCACCTCCGCGGCGAATCGCCGCAGGTCGAGGCGGCGCTCCGCCACTTCTCCGGGGTGCTCCTCCATCGCCTCATCGCGCAGGGCCACACCCTCGCCTCCTCCGGCTCGGGGGCGGCGTGGACCGACGCCGTCGGCACCGTCTTCCCGACGGCGCCTCCGAGCGTCGCCGCAGAGCCCCCCGCCGAGCGCGCACCGGGAGCGATCGAGGCGGGAGCCGGCCGGTCATGACCCGACAGGTGACCCTGAAGGACATCGCGCTGCGCGCGGGTGTCTCCACGGCCGCCATCAGTCAGGCCCTCAACGACCGCGGCAGCCTGCGGCCCGAGACCCGCGAGCGCATCAAGGCGATCGCCGCCGAGCTCGGCTACCAGCCCAACAAGTACGCTGCGGCGCTCCGCAGCGGCCGTACGATGTCGGTCGGCTTCGTCGTGCCGCAGGACGCCGAGCTCGACCTCTCGAAACGCGGGGCGTTGCACCGCAGCCGCCACATCGGGGCGCTCGTGAGCGCGGCCGCCGAGCAGGGCTTCACCGTGACCATGCTCCCGGCCGCCCGACCCGACCTGCTCCGCGGCGCGCAGATCGACGTCGTCTACTTCGCCGAGGTCGCCGCCGACGACCTCCTGCTGCACGAGGCCCTGTCGCGCGGCATCCCGGTCGCCACGAACGACCTCCTCATCGACACCGAGCTGTCGATCACGGTGCGCACCGGCTACGACGAAGCCGTCCGCGCCGCGCTCGCGCTGCTCGAGGCCGGCGGCGCGCGCCGCATCGGCTTCCTCGTCGACGACGCGGGCGCGCCGCGCGACGAGATCGGCGAGACCGCCTACCGCGCGTGGAGCACGGTCCGCGGCCGCGACCCGCTCGTCGCCTACGTCGACGCCGAGCACGGGTCGCTCCCCCGCCGTGTCGGGGAGCTGCGCGACGCGGGGGCCGACGCCATCTTCTCGTTCGCCGAGGAGGGCCCGGCCATCTACCTGCAGCTCGAGGAGATGGACTTCGTCATCCCCCGCGACATGCAGTTCGTCACCCTCTGCACGACCGACTGCGCGGTCAACACGCGTCTCGGCGTGACGCACGTGTGCGTGCATCCCGAACTCGCCCCGGCCGCGATGTTCCAGGCGCTCAGCAGCATCCGAGACGCGGCTGCTCCCGACATCGTCGACCTCCCCTGGGAGATCGTGCGCGGCTCGTCGACGCGCTGAGTCGTCAGAACGCGCCGTAGACCTCGAGCGTGTTCGCCGCGACCCGGGCCGACAGCTCGTCGACCTCGAGGCCGAGCTCCGCAGCCAGGAACCGCAGCGTCACGGGGATCAGGTAGGGCGCGTTCGGACGCCCGCGGTGCGGCGCAGGCGTCAGGAACGGCGCGTCGGTCTCGACGAGGATGCGGTCGATCGGCGTCACCGCGAGCGCGTCGCGCAGGTTCTGCGCGTTCTTGAAGGTGACGTTCCCCGCGAAGCTCAGCCAGTATCCTCGGTCGGCCGCCGTGCGCGCCATCTCGGCATCGCCCGAGAAGCAGTGGAACACCGTCCGCTCCGGAGCGCCCACGCGCTCGAGGGTCTCGAGAACGGCGTCGTGCGCGTCGCGGTCGTGGATCTGCATCGCGATGCCGTGCTTCTTGGCGAGCGCGATGTGCGCCTCGAAGCTCGCGAACTGCGCGGGCAGCCCTTCTTCGCCCGTGCGGAAGAAGTCGAGACCGGTCTCGCCGATCGCCCGCACCCGGGGCTGCGCGGCGAGCTCATCGATGACGCCGATCGCCTCGTCGAGCCGCCCGGCCGCGGCGTACAGCGGTGCCTCGTTGGGGTGAACGGCGACGGCGGCGAGGACGCGGGGGTGGGATGCCGCGGCCCACGCCGACCAGCGGGACGACTCGATGTCGCCGCCGGCCTGGACGACGCCGATCACGCCGACCGATGCGGCGAGCTCGAGCTGCTCGTCGAGCGTGCGAGGCTCGTCGCCGTCCTCGATCTCGAGGTGCGTGTGGTTGTCGTACACCGGCACCGCGAGCGGCTCCGGCGCGTCGGGCCAGCGCACATCGCGCGCCGCCTGCGTGCGCTGGCGTACGTACTGCGACACGTCATCCGTCGACTCGCCACGAAGTGGCGGTGTCAGGCCGGCCTGATCCGCATTCGCTGGCGAGTCGACCATGGATCAGGCCGTCTGCTCGACGCGCGGGAAGAGCGGGGCCAGGCTGCTCACCCGCGTGCCCGCCGGCAGGACGCCCCACGACCCGGCCTCGCGCAGCGGCTGCTCCTCGAGGCGCGCGTCGATGCCGAGCGCGGCCCACAACGTGCCGGTCGACGCGGGCATCACCGGCGACAGCAGCACGGCCAGGGCGCGCAGTCCCTCGGCGGCGGTGTACAGGACGGTGTCGAGACGCGCGCGCAGCGCGTCGTCCTTCGCGAGGGCCCACGGCTCGTTCTCCGTGATGTACCCGTTGAGCGCATCGACGATGGTCCAGATGGCGGCGATCGCCTCGTCGGGGCGGAAGCGCTCCATCGCGGCGTCGGCCGCATCGACCGCCGACGCGACGACCCGCTGGATCTCGAGATCGCCCTCGGCGTACTCGGTGGGCGCGGGCACCACGCCCTCGTAGTAGCGCTCGATCATCGCGATCGTGCGGGAGGCGAGGTTGCCGAACCCGTTGGCGAGCTCGGCCTGGTACCGCGCCGAGAGGTCCTCCCACGAGAACGACCCGTCCTGACCGAACGCGATCGCCGAGAGGAAGTAGAAGCGGTAGGCGTCCGACCCGAACACGTCGGTGATCTCGGTCGGGGCGATGCCCGTCAGCTTCGACTTCGACATCTTCTCGCCGCCCACGAGGAGCCATCCGTGCGCGAAGACGCCACGCGGCACCTCGAGACCCGCCGCCATCAGCATCGCCGGCCAGATCACCGCGTGGAACCGCAGGATGTCCTTGCCGACGACGTGGTAGGCCGGCCACCGGCGAGCGAACTCCTCGGGGTCGGTGCCGTAGCCGATCGCGGTCGCGTAATTCAACAGCGCGTCGACCCACACGTAGATGACGTGAGCCGGATCCCACGGCACCGTGATGCCCCAGTCGAACGCCGAACGCGAGATCGACAGATCCTTGAGCCCCGACTTCACGAACGAGACGACCTCGTTGCGCGCCGACTCGGGGCGCACGAAATCGGGAACGGTCCGGTACAGCTCGAGCAGACGGTCCTGGAACTCGCTGAGCTTGAAGAAGTAGTTCTTCTCCTGCAGCAGCTCGAGGGGCTTCGAGTGGATCGCGCAGACCTTGAGCCCCTCGAAGGCGCCGGTGCCGTTGACGATCTCGGCCTCGGGCTTGAACTCCTCGCAGCCGACGCAGTAGAGCGCGGCGTACTCGCCGGCGTAGATGTATCCGCGGTCGAACAGCGTCTGCACGAACACCTTCACGCGCTCCTCGTGGCGCTCCTGGGTCGTGCGGATGAAGTCGTCGTTCGCGACGTCGAGCGTGCGGAGCAGGGGGAACCAGGACTCCTCGACGAGCTTGTCGACCCACTCCTGAGCGGTCACGTTGTTCGCCGCCGCAGCGCGGAGCATCTTCTGTCCATGCTCGTCGGTGCCGGTCAGCATCCAGGTGTCGTCGCCCGCCTGACGGTGCCAGCGCGCGAGCGTGTCGACCGCCACCGTCGTGTACCCGTGCCCGATGTGGGGCAGGTCGCTCGGATAGTAGATCGGCGTGGTGATGTAGAAGCTGCGGCCGTTGCTCACCCCGAGATTCTAGTTCGAGCGCACGACCCGCCGGAGCCGTGTGTCGGGCCGGGCGGGCTCAGGCCGTGTCGCGGACGATGAGCGACGTGGGCAGCACGAGGGGCTCGGGGTCGCCGCCCGCGATGACCTGCAGCACCATGTCGACCATGGCCGAGCTGATCTCGTTCCACGGCTGTCGCATCGTGGTGAGCGGCGGGTCGTGGGTGGCCGCGAGGCCGGAGTCGTCGAAGCCGGCGACGGCGATGTCGTCGGGCACCCGACGTCCGCTGCGGCGGATCGCGGCGATCGCTCCGACCGCCATGACGTCGGATGCGGCGAAGACCGCGTCGATGTCGGGGGCCCGCTCGAGCAGCCGCGTCATGGCGGCGGCACCCGCGTCGCTCGAGTAGACGTCCTGCTCGACGAGGGCAGGATCGAACAGGTCGCCCATCTCGGAGCGGAACCCCGCCAGGCGGTACCGTCCGCCGGGGGTGTCGTCGGGACCCGTGATGACGGCGATCCGCCGGTGCCCGCGGGAGAGGAGATGGCGCGTCATCGTGCGAGCCGACTCCTGCTCGTCGACCGACACCGTCGGCACATGCGCGCGGTCGCCGAGCGGGACGCCGGTGCAGACGGTGGGCACACCGCCCGCGATGAGCGAAGAGAGCAGGGGGTTCGACTCGTGCGACGAGATCAGGAGCACCCCGTCGACGTGGCCCGCTCGCACGTAACGCTCCACGTTGGCACGCTCGGCGGCGGTGTCGGCGATCATCAGCACGAGCGTCATCGAACGCTGTGCGAGGGCCTCCGTCGCGCCGCGCAGCAGCAGGGCGAACGTCGGGTCGGCGAAGAGCAGGTGCTGCGGCTCGGTGAGGAGGAACGCGAGCGAGTTCGAGCGACCGGTCGCGAGGCTGCGGGCGGCGTGGTTCGCGGTGTAGCCGGTCTCGCGGATCGCGCGATCCACGGCGTCGCGGGCCTCGGGAGAGACCCAGTGGCCACCGTTGATGACCCGCGAGACGGTTCCGTGCGACACGCCGGCGGCAGCCGCGACGTCGCGGATGGTCGGTCTGCGCGACGCGCCGGTGGAGCCGTTCACGACGGCGAGCCTACTCTGCGGCCGTGGTCCCCCCGACACGAGCGGCGCCGACGCGCCGAGGCTGGCAGACCGGGTTGGGACCGGTCACAGTTCGATAACGACGCGTGTCCGGGATCGAGCGCTCGCTTAGAGTGATGCCACACCCTGTGACCGGTCACAGTACGACCGGGTGCACCGAGAGACACGAGGACGCGTTTCATGCCTGCGAGCGTTTGGCCGGCCATCGACGGGATCGCCTACGGCGGCGACTACAACCCGGAGCAGTGGCCCCGGGAGGTGTGGCGCGACGACGTCCGCCTCATGCGCGAGGCGGGTGTCAATCTCGTCAGCGTCGGCATCTTCTCGTGGGCCCTCATCGAGACGAGCGAGGGCGTGTTCGACTTCGCGTGGCTCGACGAGATCATCGGCCTGCTCCACGAGAACGGCATCGCGGTCGACCTGGGGACGCCCACGGCCTCGCCGCCCGCCTGGTTCTTCGCCGCGCACCCCGACGCGCGTGCGGTCAACCGCGACGGTGTGGTCATGGGCTTCGGCTCGCGAGGCATGGCCTCGCACTCCGCCCCCGCGTACCGCGACGCCGCCGTCCGCATCGCCGCCACGCTCGCTGAGCGTTACGCCGATCACCCGGGCGTCGTGATGTGGCACGTCCACAACGAGTACGGCGTGCCCGTGGGCGAGGACTATTCCGCCCACTCCCAGCGCGCATGGCGCATCTGGCTGCAGGAGAAGTACGGATCGCTCGAGGCGCTCAACGCCGCCTGGGGCACCGCGTTCTGGGGGCAGCACTACGGCCAGTGGGAGCACGTCGGTGTCCCCGCCGCCGCCCCGTCGGTCGTCAACCCCGCTCAGCGGCTCGACTTCGCACGGTTCACCGATTCCCAGCTGCGCGCCTGCTTCGTCGCCGAGCGAGACGCCATCCGCCGGTTCTCGTCTCTGCCCGTCACGACGAACTTCATGGCCAACCAGCACCACGGCTGCGACCTGTGGGCCTGGGCCCGCGAGGTCGACATCGTCTCGGACGACCACTACCTGTGGGCAGCCGACACCGAGGGCGAGATCGGCCTCTCGATCGCTGCCGACCTGTCACGCTCGGTGGGCGGCGGCGCGCCCTGGATCCTCATGGAGCACTCCACCTCGGCCGTGAACTGGCAGCCGCGCAACGTCGCCAAGCGGCCCGGCGAGATGGCGCGGAACTCGCTCGCGCACCTCGGCCGCGGCGCCGACGGCATCCTCTTCTTCCAGTGGCGGGCCGGCCGCTCGGGCGCCGAGAAGTTCCACTCCGCGATGCTCCCCCATGCCGGCGCGGACTCCCGCGTCTTCCGCGAGGTCGTCGACCTGGGCGCGAAGCTCGACCGTCTGGGCGAGGTGCGGGGCGCGCGCGTGCAGGCCGACGTCGCGATCCTCTGGGACTTCGAGTCGTTCTGGGCGCAGGATCTGGAATGGCGCCCGTCCGAGGACGTCTCGCACGACGAGCGCATCCGGGCGTTCTACGAGCGGCTGTGGCGCGACAACATCACGGTCGACTTCGCCCTGCCGGGCCACGACCTCTCGGGCTATCGCCTCGTGATCGCGCCCGCGCAGTACCTCCTGCGCCAGGCCGACGCCGACAACCTCAACCGTTACGTCGAGAACGGCGGCACGCTCGTCGTGTCGTTCTTCTCCGCCGTCGTCGACGAGAACGACGCGGTGCACCCCGGCGGCTTCGGCGCTCCACTCGAGCCGGCGCTCGGCGTGCGCATCGAGGAGCACCTGCCGCTGCGCGCCGGCGACACGACCTCGATCTCGTTCGGCGGCGATGAGCTCCGCGCCGATGTCTGGCACGAGCACCTCGTCCTCACCGACGCCGAAGCTCGCGCGACCTACGTCGACGGCCCCGGGGCCGGGATGCCCGCGGTGACCCGCAAGCGACACGGCCGCGGCACCGGCTGGTACATCAGCACCCGCCCGGATGCCGCAGGACTGGCTGCGATCCTCACCGAGGTCTATGCCGACGCGGGCCTCGTCCCGCTCGACGCGCCGGCCGGCCTCGAGGTCGTCCGGCGGGCGGGCGAGACCGATGACTTCGTCGTCGTGATCAACCACGCCACGACGGACGCACGACTCGCCCTCGACGGCGTCGACCTGGTGACAGGCCGGACCGTCGCGGGCACGCTGGAGGTGTGCGCGGGCGACGTCGCCGTCGTCCGCGCACCGCGCACAGCACCCGGGAGCGGTCGGTGACCGCCCCCGACATCGAGAGACAGCCGACGTCTCTCGGCGAGCACTGAGAAAACGCCGTCGCCATCCGGGGACGGCATCCACACCGGTCGTGACGGAGCGACCTCGCGAGAGGCCCTTCCGTCCGACCATTTCGGAAGGAAGATCCATGCGCAAGATCGGGACCGGATTCGTCGCCATCGCGGCGACCACCGTCCTGCTCGCCGGTTGCTCCGGCAGCAGCACCCCCAGCGAGGGCGGCGACGCCGACAGCGGTTCGGGAGCCTCGCTCGTCGTCTGGACCGACGCGAACCGCGCGCCGGCCATCGAGGCCGCCGCCGAGGCGTTCGAGGAGGAGACCGGCACCAAGATCGAGCTGGTCCAGAAGAACTTCGAGGACATCCGCAACGACTTCATCAACCAGGTGCCCACAGGCGAGGGCCCCGACATCACCGTCGGTGCGCACGACTTCCTCGGCTCGTTCGTGTCGGCCGGTGTCGTCGACACGATCGACCTCGGCGACAAGGCCGACCAGATCGAGCAGGTCGCGCTCGACGCCTTCACCTACGACGGCCAGCTCTACGGCTTCCCCTACGCTCTCGAGACCATCGCCCTCGTCCAGAACACCGACCTCGTCGGCGAAGACGCCCCGACGTCGTGGGACGACATGATCGCGCGCGCTCAGGCCGCAGGCGCCGAGCGTCCGATCGTCGTCAACACCGCGGGCCAGAAGGGCGACGCGTACACGATGTACGGCTTCCAGACGTCCTTCGGCGCTCCGGTGTTCGTGCAGGACGCGTCGGGCTCGTACACGACGGAGGTCGGCATGGGCGGCGCCGGCGGCGAGGCGTTCGCGACCTGGCTCGGCGCTCACGGCGAGGCCGGCTCGGGCGATATCTCGACGACGATCGACTACGACACGAACAACGAGCTGTTCGCCGCGGGCACCGCCGCCTACACCGTGCAGGGCCCGTGGGCCATCGAGGCGCTCACCGCCAACGGCGTGAACGTCAAGGTCAACCCGATCCCGTCCGCCGGTGGCGAGACCGCCGCGCCGTTCGTCGGCGTGCAGGGCTTCTACATCAGCTCGGAGAGCGCGAACAAGCTGCTCGCGCAGGAGTTCCTCACCACCTACCTCGCGACCGACGACGCACAGCGCGCCCTCTACGAGGCCGACCCCCGTCTGCCCGCGTGGAAGACGGTCGCGGCCGAGGTGTCGTCGGACCCGGTCGTCGCGGGCTTCCTGGCCTCCGCGGCCAACGGCGTGCCCCAGCCGTCGATCCCCGAGATGGGATCGGTGTGGGACCTCTGGAACGCCGCACAGGTGCAGATCATCAAGGGCGGCGAGCCCGTCGGCACCTGGAACACCATGGTGACCGACGTCCAGGCCGCGATCGGCTGACCCCCTCCGGGGGCGGAGTGACATGCTCCGCCCCCGGACCCCTCTCGTGAAGGAGATGCACATGTCGGTCCCCCAGGGAACCGTGAGCGAGAGCGCACCGCCGCCCCGCACCCCCGCGCGATCGCGGCAGGCCGAACCCCACGGCCGTCGCTGGTCGGGCCTCGGCTGGGGCTTCGTCGTGAAGCTCGTTCTGATGGCCATCGTCAACGCATTCGGACTGATGGGCATCTTCGCCGCGGTCCAGGCCGAGTCGTGGGTCATCGCGACTGCCGCGGCCGTCCTGCTGATCGCCGCCGACGTCGTCTACTTCACCAAGCGCGCCCTACCCCTGAAGTACCTGCTGCCCGGGCTGGCGTTCCTGCTCGTCTTCCAGGTCTTCATCTTCGGCTACACGGCGTACATCGCCTTCACGAACTACGGCGCCGGACACGTCGGCTCGCAGGACCAGGCTGTCGCTGCCGCCCTCGCGCAAGGCGAGCGCCGCATCGACACGTCGCCCTCCTACCCGCTCTCGGTCGTCGAGCGCGGCGGTGAGTACGGCTTCGCGATCGTCGACGACGGCGAGATCAAGGCCGGCTCGGCCGAGCAGCCGCTCGAGGTCGTCGGCGACGCCGCCGCGTCGGGCGCACCGACCGAGGTGCCGGGATGGAACGTCGTGCCGCGCGGCACCTTCCTCGGCGACACCGCGTTGCAGCAGCAGGTCGTCGAACTGCGCGTGCCGGTGTCGGACGACCCGAACGAGGGCTCGATCCGCACGCGCGACGGCTCGACCGGAGCCGTCTACCTGTCGACGCTGACCTGGGATGCCGACGCGCAGACCATCACCGACACGGCATCCGGGGCCGTCTACACCGCGACCGACGACGGACGATTCGTCGCGGCCGACGGGGCGGCGCTCCCCACGGGGTGGGTCGTCAACGTCGGGTTCGACAACTTCCTGCGCCTCGTCACCGACCCGGGCCTGCTCGAGCCGCTCGCGCTCGTCACCCTGTGGACCTTCGTCTGGGCGGCATTGTCGGTGCTGATCCCGTTCGCGATGGGACTCGTCGTCGCCTTGATCTTCAACGACCCGCGAGTCAAGGGCCGCAAGGTCCTGCGGACGCTGTTCATCCTCCCGTACGCCTTCCCCGCGTTCATGTCGGCGCTGCTGTTCAGGGGCATGTTCAATGCCGAGTTCGGCGTGATCAACGAATTCTTCTTCGGCGGCGCGAACATCGACTGGCTCGGCGATCCCTGGCTCGCGCGCGTCGCGGTGCTGTTCGTCAACGTCTGGCTCACCTACCCGTACTACTTCCTGGTGTGCACGGGGGCGCTGCAGGCGCTGCCATCCGACACCCTCGAGGCCGCGTCGATCGACGGCGCGGGGCGCTTCCGCCAGTTCCGCGCGATCGTCCTGCCCCTCGTCCTCGTCGCGACCGCACCGCTGCTCATCTCGTCGTTCGCGTTCAGCTTCAACAACTTCACCGTCATCTACATGTTCAACAGCGGCGGGCCGGCGATCCCCGGCGCGCCCTACGCGCTCGGGGCCACCGACATCCTGATCTCCGCGATCTGGGACATCTCGGGAGTCTCGGGAGGTGCCGCCGACTACGGTCTCGCGAGCGCCCTGTCGATCCTCGTCTTCATCGTGGTCGGCGCGATCTCCGCACTGGCGTTCCGCCAGACCCGCAAGCTGGAGGAGTACCAGTGATGTCTGCAACCACCACCGTCGCCACCCCGCCCAGCCGCGTCGGCGCTCGCCGTCGCCGGTGGCTGCTCGAGGTCGGCTGGAAGTACCTCGTCGCGCTCGTCATCCTCTTCTACGCGATGTTCCCGCTGCTCCACGTCGTTTCGGCCGCGCTCAATCCGCGCGGCAGCCTCGCGGCCAGCAACCAGCTGTTCGGGGTCTTCGACCTCGCGAACTTCGCTTCGCTCGGCGGCACGTCGTACTGGACCTGGTACGGCAACACGCTCATCGTCAGCGGCGCGTCCGCCGTCGGCGCCGTACTGATGGGCGCTGCGGCCGCCTATGCCTTCTCGCGGTTCCGCTTCCGCGGCCGCCGCCCCGGCTTGACCGCACTGCTCATCATCCAGATGTTCCCGCAGGCGCTCGCGTTCGTGGCGATCTTCCTCATGCTCCTGGCACTCGGCGAGGTCTTCCCGGTGCTCGGGCTGAACTCGAAGATCGCACTGATCTGCGTCTACCTCGGCGGTGCGCTCGGGGTGAACACGTTCCTCATGTACGGGTTCTTCAACACGATCCCGATGGAGCTCGACGAGTCGGCCAAGATCGACGGCGCGACCCACGCCCAGGTGTTCTGGCGCATCATCATGCCCCTCGTGACGCCGATCCTCGCCGTCGTGGCCCTGCTGGCGTTCATCGCCTCGTTCGGCGACTACATCATCTCGAAGATCGTGCTGGTCTCGCAGGACAACTGGACCCTCGCGGTCGGGATGTTCCAGTGGGTGTCGAACCAGCTCGCGAGCAACTGGGGGCTGTTCGCCGCGGGGGCTGTGCTCGCATCGCTCCCCGTGCTCGCACTGTTCCTCGGCCTCCAGCGGTACATCATCGGCGGACTCACCGCCGGCTCCGTGAAGGGCTGAACGCCCGGCCGAGCGGGCCCTCGGTCCGCCCGCCGACATCACACCCTCTCGTCGAGAGGGCACCGTCCCCGGCACGTCCTCGCCGGGACCGCACACCTTCGCTCGCCCGCGGAGGCATCACCGACCCTCGAAGGAGAGGCTCATGTCCCGAACGATCCCGCGCCTGGCGGCCGCCGTCACCGCGACGACGCTCGCCCTGGGTGCGCTCGCCCTCCCGGGTGCCGCAGCGGCGGCCGCCGACACACCGTCGCCCGTCGACAGCACCATCACCGTCCCGCGCATCGAGAACCTGCCCGACGACTTCATCGGCGGCGTGGATGTGTCGTCGGTGCTGTCGCTCGAGCAGTCGGGTGTCGTCTTCCGCGACGCGAGCGGCACCCCCGGCGACCTGTTCGCGATCCTGAGCGACGCCGGTGTCACCGACATCCGCATCCGTGTCTGGAACGACCCGTTCGACGCCGCCGGCAACGGATACGGCGGCGGAGACGTCGACGTCACCCGCGCGGTTGAGATCGGTCGGCGGGCGACCGCGGCGGGCCTGGGGGTGCTCGTCGACTTCCACTACTCCGACTTCTGGGCCGATCCGGCCAAGCAGCAGGCACCGAAGGCGTGGGAGGGAATGTCGGTCGACGAGAAGGCCGTCGCGACGGGCGAGTTCACCCGCGACGCCCTCCTGCGATTCCGCGATGCCGGTGTCGACGTCGAGATGGTGCAGGTCGGCAACGAGACGAACGGCGGCGTCGCCGGCGTGCGCGGCTGGGACGACATGGCCGAGATCTTCGATGCTGGCTCCGCCGCGATCCGCGAGGTGCTGCCCGAGGCCCTCGTCGTGCTGCATTTCACCAACCCCGAGCGCGACGGGTTCTACGCGGGCGTCGCGCGCGAGCTCGACGCCCGCGACGTCGACTACGACGTCTTCGCGTCGTCGTACTACCCCTTCTGGCACGGGTCGCCCGAGAACCTGACCTCCGTGCTGTCCGACATCGCCACGACCTACGACAAGAAGGTGCTCGTCGCCGAGACGTCGTGGGCCTACACGCTCGAGGACGGCGACGGGCACCCGAACGTCGTCAAGACCCCCGCGGATGCCGAGCGCTACCCCGTGAGCGTGCAGGGCCAGGCGACCGCGTTCCGCGACGTCGCACAGGCCGTCGCCGACGTGGGCGACGCCGCACTGGGCCTCTTCTACTGGGAGCCCGCGTGGCTGCCCGTGGGCCCGCCGGACCGGCTCGAGGCCAACCGGGCGCTCTGGGAGCGCGACGGCTCGGGCTGGGCATCGAGCTACGCGGGCGAGTACGACGCCGAGGACGCCGGCGAATGGTTCGGCGGCTCGGCATGGGACAACCAGGCCCTCTTCGACCACGACGGCTCGCCCCTCGCCTCGCTCGACGTGTTCTCGTACATCCGCACGGGCGCCGTCGCACCGCGCACCGTCAGCGACGTCGAGAGGCTGTCGCTCACGATCGAGGAGGGCCAGCCGGTCGACCTGGCCCCGAGCGTCGCCGTCTCGTACAGCGACGGCACGACGGAGCAGCACGACGTCGTCTGGACGCCGGGTACGGATGCCGTCCAGGGCGTCGGGGTCTACACCTTCGCGGGGACGACGGCGTCGGGACTGTCCACGACCGCGACCGTCACGGTGGTCGGCCGCAATCTGCTCGGCAACGGCGGCTTCGAGGACGCCGACACGTCGATGTGGCAGGCCGGCGGCGACGGGATGACCGTGCGGACGGCAGACGACCCGCGATCCGGCGCCTACGCCACTCACTTCTACGCCGACGAGCCGTACACGTTCTCCCTCGAGCAGGAGGTGACGGCGCCCGAGGCCGGGTTCTACACGGCGACGGCAGCCCTGCAGGGAGGCGCGGGAGGCACGGACGGACACGTGCGGTTGACGCTCGCCAACCTCGGCCACGGAGACGACGACTCCGCCCGCGGCACCGCCTCGGTCGACTTCGGACTCGACGGCTGGCGCGCGTGGTCTACGCCGGTCACCGACAGCGTGTTCGCCGCTGCGGGCGACCGTCTCTCGGTAGGCGTCGCCGCCGACCTCCCCGCCGGCGCCTGGGGGACGTTCGACGACGTCGCCCTGGTCCGCGCGGCGCCGGCTGCCGACGCGACGGCCCTGACCGCCGCTGCGGAACGAGCCGATGCCCTCGATCGGACGCTGTACACCCCGGCATCCCTCACCGCGGTCGATGCCGCGCTCGGCATTGCGCGTGCCGTGCTGGCCGAACCCGCCACGGCGCAGGGAGACGTCGACGCGGCCGCGACCGCGCTCGTCGCGGCCCTCGACGCCCTCGTCGCCGTCCCGCCCGGCACCGAATCGCCGACCGCACCGGAGCCCGGCACGTCGGTCCCGCCCGCGGGCGGCGACCCGGCGGCGGCACCCGGGTCGCCGTCGGCCTCGGGGTCCGGCGCTCTCGCTTCCTCCGGCGGCGCGGCCCCCGTCGCCGCGCTGGCGCTCGGCGGTCTGCTGGTCGCGCTCGGCGCGACGGTGCTCACCGTCCGCCGCCTCGTGCGCAGCCAGCGCGCGTGACCCGGCGAGGACGCACCCTGCTCGCGAGAATGCACCGGGAACGGTGCGTCCTCGCGGCGGCGGTGCGTCCTCGCGGCGGCGGCCCGCTAACGTCGAGCAGCCAACGCGGCCTGGTACAGGTCGCGGGACGACAGCCCCGTCGCGGCGGAGACCTCGGCGGCGGCGTCCTTCAACCGGATGCCGTCGGCGACGAGGCGCTGCACCTGCGCCAGTGCATCGTCGGGGTCGGTTCCACGGGCGTCAGCGCCCTCGATCACGACGACGATCTCGCCGCGCACGCCTTCCGCCGCCCACGCCGCCAGCTCGGCGAGCGTGCCGCGCGCGACCTCCTCGTGCAGCTTCGTCAGCTCGCGGCAGACGGCGGCGCGGCGGTCGGGGCCGAAGGTGTCGGCCATCGCCGCCAGAACCTCGGCGATACGCGAGGGCGCCTCGAAGAAGACGAGCGTGCGCTGCTCGGCAGCGAGCTGTGCGAAGAGCCGGCGGCGCTCCCCCGGCTTGCGCGGCGGGAAGCCCTCGAAGGCGAATCGATCGGTGGGCAGGCCCGAGACGGCGAGCGCGGCGAGGACGGCGCTCGGCCCGGGCAGCACGGTCACGGTCACACCAGCGGCGGCGGCGGCCGCGACGAGGCCGAACCCGGGGTCGCTCACCGTGGGCATGCCGGCGTCGCTGAGCACGAGGACATCCTCGGTACGGGCGCGCTCCACGAGCTCATCCGCGCGCTGCTTCTCGTTGTGGTCGTGCAGCGCGATCAGGCGCGGACGATTGTCGACCCCGAGCGCCTGCAGTAATCGCTGCGTGGTGCGCGTGTCCTCGGCGGCGATCGTGGTCGCCTGCTCGAGGGCGGTGACGAGCCTCGCGGTGGCGTCGCCGAGGTTCCCGATGGGCGTCGCGGCGAGGATGATCACCGCCCCAGCATAGGCTGGCGGCGTGACGACGACCGCTGAGGTGCCGGCGCCTGCAGCGCGCGCGACGACGCTGCTCGACCGATGGCATGCGCGTGCGACCGCCGACCCCGCGCTCGCCCGGCGCGCGGCATGGATCGCACCGCTGGTGATCACGCTGCTGGCGGCCGTCCTGCGGATGTGGAACCTCGCGCACCCGCACGCCGTCGTGTTCGACGAGACGTATTACGTCAAGGACGCGTGGAGCCAGTGGGTGCTCGGCTACGCGGCGACCTGGCCCGATGGAGCCGACGAGCGGTTCCTGGCGGGCGAGACCGACATCTTCACCACGACCGGCAGCTTCGTCGTGCATCCCCCGTTGGGGAAGTACCTCATCGCCCTGCCGATGGCGCTCTTCGGCGCGGACTCGACGTTCGCCTGGCGACTCGGCACGGCGATCGCGGGCACGGCGTGCGTGCTAGTGCTCTACCTCGTGGCCCGCAGCCTGACCCGTTCGACCGTGTTCGCCTCGCTCGCCTCGGGTCTGCTCGCGATCGACGGCTTGGGAATCGTGATGAGCAGGGTCGCCCTCCTCGACATCTTCCTCACGCTCTTCACCCTGCTCGCGTTCTGGTTCGTCGTCCTCGACCGGCGACGGCACCGCATCGTGCTCGCCGAGCGCACCGCGGCCCGATGGGACGACGCGGGCGCTCCCGCCTGGGGGCCGGTGCTGTGGAACCGCCCCTGGGTCGTCGCCGCGGGGGCGGCCGCCGGAGCCGCGACGGCCGTGAAGTGGTCGGGCGTGTGGGTCCTCGCGACGATCGGCATCTATCTCGTCGTCAGCGACGCCCTCGCGCGCCGTCGTGCCGGCATCCTCTTCTGGCCCGCCGATGCGGCAGCCCGCCAGGGCGTGGTGTCGTTCCTGCTGCTGGTTCCCGTGGCGCTCGGCGTCTACCTCGCCTCGTGGGCCGGCTGGTTCGCGACGGATGGCGGGTACGACCGTCATGCCGCAGATGCCGCCCCGGCGACGGGCATCTGGTCGTGGGTGCCGCTCTCGCTGCAGAGCCTGTGGCGGTACCACGAGTCGATGTACGGCTCGACGGCCGCGATGTCGACGCCTCACGCCTACGCGAGCCCCGCAGCGCAGTGGCCGCTGCTGCTGCGGCCGACGTCGATGTACGCCGGCAGCACGCCGGCCGGCACGGGCTCGTGCACCGACCCGAACGGGTGCTGGGAGATCTTGTACAGCATGCCGAACCCGGTGGTGTGGTGGGCCGGCGTCGCCGCTGCGCTGTACCTCGTCTACCTGTTCGTGCGTACGCGCGACGGCGCCTACGCGATCGTCCTCACCGGCATCGTGGCCACGTACACCCCGTGGCTGCTGTTCCCCGAGCGCACGATCTTCCAGTTCTACACGGTGCTGATCCAGCCCTTCCTGCTGCTCGCCCTCGTGTTCGTCATCCGTTCCGCCGTGCGCTCCGCCCGAGAGGCGGGCTCGCGTGTCCGCACTGTGGAGGGCGCCGTGATCGGCTTCCTGGCGCTCGTCGTCGTCCTCGCCGTCTTCTGGTTCCCCCTGTGGTCGGCGATCTCCGTGCCCTACGAGTACTACCGCCTGCACAACTGGCTGCCCGGTTGGGTCTGATGCGTCGCCGGCACGGCGCCGTAGGCTAGGCGCGTGTTCCGCTATCCCACGACCGACGGCCCCGGAGGCGGGTTCGCGATGGTGACGGACCGGTTCGCCCTGCTGATCGGGGAGACGGCGGGCGACGCGCTCGCGACCGCGGCCTGGGAGGCCATGACGGCCCCGGATGCCGCCTTCGACGACGTTCTGTCGGTGATCGCAGCGGCCGGCATCGGCTCGCTCCCCGACTTCGCGCTCGTCGAACTCGTCGACGCCGCCTCGAGCTCCGTCTCGGTCGCGGTGCGCGGCTCGGCGACGATCGACCTGCACGGTCCGCAGCGCAGCACCTACGCCGGGAGAGGCGCGGGCACCTGGGTCGAGGGCTCCGCTCAGCACGTCGGCGGCATCTCGCTGGCGCTGACCACGGTTCCGGACTCGTCGGTGCTTCCGCTCGGACGTGGCATCGTCCGAGCGGATGCCCTCCGCTGGGGGCTCACCGGCGAGAGGGAGCGGAGCCGGCGGCGGTCCGCGCACACCGGCGCAGGAGACGTGTCGCACGCGTCGCCGGACCCCGTCACCGAGTCGCCGGCCGAGCGCGCTGCCCTGGAGACCATCTCGATCGACCGCGCGGCGCTCGCCGAGGTGGTCGGCCCGCGCCGGCGATCGCGCCAGAGCTCCGCTCCGCTCGAGGCGGAGGCTGGCACGCCCGACGTCGACGACCGAACGATGCTCGGCGCTCGGCGCAGCGGCGGCGGGGTCACGGACGCTCCCGCCGAGCGCCGGTACGTGCTCCGGCTCGACCCCGGCGAAGAGCTGGCCCTCGACCGCCCGATCGTGCTCGGCCGGTCTCCGCGGGCCGACCGGCATCCCGGCGTCCGCGTCGTGAGCGTCAGCTCGCCGCGCAAGGAGGTGTCCGGCACGCACGTCCAGGTCCGCCTCGACGGCGACGTGCTCGAAGTCCGTGACCTCGACTCGACGAACGGCACGATCATCCGCGATCCCGCCGGCGAGGCGGTGCTGCTCCGCGGCGGTGCCGTGACGAGCGTCGCCCCGGGTACGGTGCTCGACCTCGGCGACGGCGTCACAGCGACCTTCGAGTCCCGCTCGTGACGGCGTGGTGACGACGCGGTGACGGCGCGCGAGCGATTTCTCGGCCCCGGGTCTGTGTGTTAGAAAAATCTCACTGGATACGGACTCCGGGGGACCCGCTGATCGTGCCCCCGTCGACAGGGGGTGCATGACTGTGGCGTCGAGACTCCCCTCCGCGCCGCCCGGCCTCGCCGGCTTCACCTATGTCCGCCCCCTGGGCACCGGCGGCTTCGCCGATGTCTTCCTGTTCGAGCAGAACCTGCCCCGACGCCCCGTGGCGGTGAAGGTGCTGCTCGAGGACATCGTCGACGACAGTCTGCTGCGCATGTTCAACGCCGAGGCCGATGTCATGGCGCGGTTGAGCTCGCACCCCTCGATCCTCACGATCTACGAGGCCTCCATCTCGTCGGACGGCCGGCCGTACATCGTGATGGAGTACTGCCCCACGTCGCTGACGAATCGCTACCGCCGCGAAGTCATCCCGGTCGCCGAGGTGCTGCAGCTCGGGGTGAAGATCGCGTCGGCGCTCGAGACGGCCCACCGCTCGGGCCTGCTGCATCGCGACATCAAGCCATCGAACATCCTGATCACGACCTTCGGAACCCCCGTGCTGTCGGACTTCGGCATCGCCGCGGCGATCACGGGGCGCGCCGACGGCGACGAGGTGTTCGCCATGTCGGTGCCCTGGAGCGCGCCCGAGATCGTCGACGAGCGGATCTCCGGTTCCGTCGCGGCCGAGGTGTGGGCGCTCGGGGCGACGCTCTACTCGCTGCTCGCCGGCCGCAGCCCCTTCGAGCGGGCGGGACGCGGCCAGAACACCCGCGAGCAGCTGAAGTCGCGCATCCGCAGAGCCGACTACACACCCGTCGGCCGCGCGGACGTGCCGGATCGACTCGAGCAGGTGCTCGCCCGCGCGATGAGCCGCGACCCCTCGGGGCGGCACGCGACGGCGGTCGAGCTGGCGCACGAGCTGCAGCTCGTGCAGCACGAGCTGCAGCTCCCCCACACCCCGATCGAGGTCGCGGTGGACGAATGGGCGGCGGCGGGCGCGAGCGTGGACTTCGCCGACGACCGGCTGCGCGGCCCCGTCCGACCCGCGGTCGCGTACGAGTCGCGGCGTGCGGCACGCACCCCGCGTGCCGTCGACAGGCGGCCCGACGAGGGCACGATCCTGGCGGGCTCCGAGCCGGAGCGTCGGCTGGGCACCGTCGCCCGGGTCGCCCTCTTCGCCGGTGGCGCCCTCCTGCTGGCCGGACTGGGTGCCGTGACCACGCTGCTCGTCGTCGGCGGGGGCCTCTGATCGTGGCGCGACGCGAACGGCTCCGCCCCCGCGCGCGCCGGAGCACCCTCATCGCCGCCGGTGCCGTCACGGCGCTGCTCGCGTTGACGGTGACCCTCGCGGTCGTGTGGCCCGGCTACGACGCACGGCAGACCCCGCCGGACGACCCCATGGTGTGGGCGCTGCAGAACGGCACCGGCAGCGGGTACGCGCGCGTCAACCTGGAGCTGGGTGAGATCGACACCGTCAAGCAGGTCGACAACGGCACCCGGCTCGCGCAGACCGCCGATCGCCTGTTCGTGTACAGCGACGGGACGTCGCAGTTCTCCGACGTCGACATGGGCCGCCCCGCCGACCTCACGGCAGATGCCGAGGATGTCTTCACCCCGACGCCGCCGGGCACCGTGGATGTCGCGGTCTCGGGTGACGCGCTCGCCTACCGCACCGACGCCGGGACCGTGTTCGGCTCGAGCCTGTCTGGCGGCGGGGAAGCCGTCCCCATCGATCCCTACGCCGACGCGGACGTCGCGGACGGCGCGGAGCGGCCGCGATTCGTCGCCACGGCCGTCGCGGTCGACGCCGCCGGCATCGTCTACGCCTATTCGGCCGCCGAGGGCCGCGTCGTGCGCGCCGAGGCGCTCACCGGACGCATCCTGGGCGACGATCCGGCGCCGGTCGAGGCCGAGCCGGCGCAGCTGAGCGTCGTCGGCACGCGCTGGGTGCTGCTCGACGAGGATGCCGACGAGCTCTGGATCCGCGGACGCGACGAGCCCGTCGCCGCGGGACTGGCAGCGGGCGCCCGGCTGCAGGAGGCCGCCGCCGACGGCGATGCGGCGTACGCCGCCGACGTCGACGGGGTCGTGCGCGTCGACCTCGGCGAGGGAACGGCCGCGCGAGTGCTCGACCGCCCGGGCATCGGCGCGGCTGCGGCGCCCGCGGTGCTCGGATCCGTGGTGCACGCCGCCTGGCTCGGCGACGGCGAGTCGTCGGGTGCACTGTGGTCGAGCGACCGCCCCGACGTCGTCACGCCGCTCGACTACGCCGGCGCCGACATCGGCGACACGGTGGACCCGGCCTTCGTCGGCAACGGAACACGGCTCGCGCTCAACGACCGCCGGTCGGGCTGGGTCTGGACGGTTCCGGACGGCGCGCTCGTCGCGTCGTCGCAGCAGTGGACCCTCGACCGGCAGACCGAGGTCGAGCAGCAGGACGAGGCGACCTCCGAACGCGTGACAGACCCGAAACCGCCCGTCGCCGTCGACGACGCGTTCGGCGTCCGTCCCGGGTCCGTCACGCTGCTCCCGGTCCTGCTGAACGACCACGACCCGAACGACGACGTGCTCAGCATCGACCCCGGATCGCTCGAGAACCTGGACCCGGCGTTCGGCACCGCATCGATCACGGGAGCGCAACAGCAGCTGACGGTCGCAGTGTCGCCGGATGCTGCGGGCACGGCGACCCTGCGATACCGCGTGACCGATGGAACGACCGCCGACGGGCTGCTCTCCGACTACGCGATCGTCACGCTCACCGTCGTCGACGACGAGCAGAACAGTCCGCCGGTGTGGTGCGGCGTCGAGGGATGCCTCGCCACGTGGCCCGCGCTGACCGTCACGCCCGGCGGCACGGTGTCGGCCGAGGTCCTCGGGGGATGGGTCGATCCCGAGGGCGATCCGGTGTTCCTCGCCGGTGCCACCAACGACACCGGGGTGGGAACCGTGACGACGTCGCCCGACGGCACGCTGACCTACCAGCACCCCGATCCCAACGCGACGGAGTCGCTGACGGTGACGATCACGGTGACCGTGTCGGATGCCCGTGGCGCGACCGCCTCGCAGCCGCTGACCGTCACCGTCACCCCGACGCCCGAGCTGACGGCCGAGTCCTTCGCCGTCACGGGCGTCGCCGGCGAACCGCTCGACGTGTCGGTAGCGCCGTTCGTGACCGGCGCGGCCGGGCCGGTCACGCTGACGGGAGTCGTCGCGCTCGACGCGGCGCGCTCGACGGCCGCAGCCAATCCCGCCGCGCTCAGCATGGTCGTCGACGCGTCCGAGCCGGGCTCCTACATCGTCCAGTACAGCGTCCGCGACGAGCTCGCCGAGGCCACCGCCGCGGTGCGCGTGACGTTGCTGGCACCCGAGTCGGCCGTCGTGACCACCCCACCGCTCACGGCCTTCGTGCGGCCGGACGAGGATGCGACGATCGATGTCGCCTCGGCCGTGTCGAATCCCGCCGGTTCCGTTCTGCTGCTGAGCGACATCCGCCCCGAGAGCGACCCGTTCGCGTCGCTCGGCGTCGATCTCGTCGGCCAGAGCCTCATCCGCGTGAGCGGCACGACCGACTCGGGCGAGCCCGGCCGACTCGGCGTGGTGCGGTACACCGTCTCCGACGGCACCGGCACCGCCGCAGCGACCGCGCAGGGCGAGCTGACCGTCGTCCTGCTGCCGGCGGCGAGCGCCGAACCGCCGATCGCCGTCGACGATGCCGTCACGGTCCGGGCGGGCACGCAGATCGACATCCCGGTCCTCGACAACGACACCGCGCCGTCGGGCGCGCCGATCGCCATCGACCCTTCGTCGATCGTCAACGAGACCGGTGGCGGGCTCGCGTTCGCCACGAGCCGGGTCGTGCGGTACCTGGCCCCCGACGAGGCGGGGACCTACGCGTTGACCTACACGATCTTCCGGCTCGGATTCCCCGAGGTCACCGACACGGCACGGGTCACGATCACGGTCGTCGGTGACGAGTCGAACCAGGCGCCGCTGCCGCGGACGCTCGTGGGGCGCGTCCTGAGCGGTCAGTCGACGACCATCCCGCTCGATGGCTACGCCGTCGACCCCGACGGCGATCCGGTCGTGCTCGATCGCATCGTCGAGCAGCCCGAGCAGGGGTCGGCCACGATCTCGGCCGACGGGTCGGCCATCGTCTACACCAGCCCGGACGGCTACAGCGGCCAGGTGCGGTTCGGGTATGCGGTGCGCGATCCGAGCGGCGCGACGGGCACCGCCGACGTCCGGGTGGGGGTGATCGACACCCAGACCGATCCGAGTCCGGTGACCTACAGCGACTACCTGCAGGTGCAGGTCGGTGCCGAGAGCACCGTCGTGGTGCGTCCCGCCGACAACGACATCGACCCGGGCGGCAGCGACCTCGAGCTCATCGACGTCTCGCCCAACGCCCCCCAGGGTTCGGAGGAGTTCGACGCGCTGCGGTCGCTCATCGGACCGATCGACGACGGGGCGGTGACCCTGCGCGCCGGGGAGGTGCTCGGAACGTTCTCGTACACGTACACGGTGCGCAACGAGCAGGGCGATACGGCGATCGGGCTGATCGTCGTGAAGACCGTGCGCGAGCCCGTGCCGGATTATCCCCTCGTGACCGACACCGTTCTCACCCTCGAGGACCGCGACGACTTCCCCCGGGGCGTGGACGTGCTCGACGGTCAGGTCTCGTGGAACACCGGCGACGTGTCGGGGTTGCATCTGTCGCTGTGGGGTGACGGTGCCGACGACCTATCCGTCGACGGCTGGGAGATCTCGGGCGAGCTTCCGGAGCGCTCGCGGCTGATCCCGTTCGAGGTCGCCGGCACCGCGTTCGACGGGTCCGAGGTGACGTCCTACGGCTTCCTGAGGGTGCCGGGCGACGCCGACGTGCGGCTCGCGGTGCGCGACGGGTTCCCGCCGCTGCAGGTCCGCGAGAAGGAGAGCGTCGAGGTCGACCTCGCAGACGCCGTCCGGATCCCCCGCGGCGCGACGCTCGTGATCGATGAGGGCATCCGCACCGGCGGGGCACGCGCGGAAGCGGTCTGCACGGTCGTGTCCGCGACCACGGTGCGCTACACGGCGGGGTCCGGCGCCCCGTGGACCGACAGCTGCATCGTGCCGGCCCGCCTCGACTCGCAGGACGCCCCGACCTACCTGACGCTTCGTGTCGTCGTCGAAGCCGAGATCCCCCAGCCCAGCCTGCGCAGCGCCTCGCTGACCGTGAGCCCCGGCGCGACCCAGACATACGACCTCGCCCAGATGGTGCAGTGGGCGGGCCGGGCCGACTGGCCCTCGCTCCGCTACGACGCGTCGTACGGCGGAGACCAGTTCCGTGTCACGGTCGAGGGCAGCACCGCGACCCTGACGGCCGTCGATACGGCGCGGCCGGGCCGCCAGGAGCCGGTCTCCGTGTCTCTGCCGAGTCATGGAGATGCCGGCCCCGCCAACCTGCTGCTCACGGTCGGGCCCGCACCGTCGACGCTCCCCAAGGGCGGGTCGGCGGTGCAGACGTGCTCGCAGTCCGGCGGCACGACATCGTGCACGATCGAGGTCATCGGGGGCGCCGGCGAAGTCAACCCGCTGCCGGGCACGCCGTTGCGGCTGGTGGGGGCGAGCGGGCCCGGCAACTGCACGGGCGTGTCGTTCTCGCGAGCCAGCGACACCGCGGTGCGTGCCTCGTGGCAGTCGGACGCCCCCGGTGCCGCCGCCTGCACCGGCACGTTCACCGTCGAGGACGCGCAGGGGCGGCAGTCGAGCGGGGCGCGCGACGGCCAGGTCATCCTCGACCTGCAGGGGCTCCCGGCCGATCCGGCGCGGATGGAGTGGACCGCCTACACCGGCGACTCGGTGACCCTCCGCGTCACCGCGGAGGGCGGCTCGTACCCCGCGGTTCAGGGTTACCGCATCACGGCCGACGGCCGCGAGGTTGCCTCGTGCCCGGCGTCCGGGTCCTGCGCGCCGATCTCCGCGCCGGTGGGCGAGAAGATCACCTATGAGGCCCGTGCATACAGCGCCGTCGGCGAGTCGCGCGCCACCGTCCGCGCGCAGGCCTGGGCCTACCGCCCGCCGGCGCAGCCGAGCAGCGCCGCGTTCGAGCCGGTCCCGAGCGGCACGGAGGGCGGAAAGGCGACCGTCACCGTCACCGGCCTCGACGCGACCACCGGCAGCGTGCGGCTCTCGGGCGGCCGCCAGGGCTCCGACACACGTCCCGTCGTGGGCGGGACCGCCACATTCCCCGGCTACGACGTGGGCTCGAACTCGGCCACGACCCTCACCGCGACACCGCTGACCACGTTCGACCTGCCGCCCATCGCCGCCGGGTCGAGCGAAGGCCGATCGATCGACGTCCGCGCGCACGGCGTCGGCGCGCCGCGACTGACGCTGTCCGAGACGAACACGGCCGACTCCGTCACCGTCACCGCCGATGTCGCGCCCAATGGCGACGGCACGCAGGTGCGCATCGGATTCAGCGATCGGTCCGCCGCCGCATGCACTCCGACCGGCTCCGCCGCCAGCCAGCGCTTCGACGCGGAGCCCTTCCAGCAGAAGACGATCTGGGCGTGCGCCGAGAACACCTACGACGGCCGCTCGGGCTTCGGCGTGACCACGGCCGAGATCACGGCACGACCCGTCGGAAGCGTTGGGGCGCCCGCGCGCATGACGTACACGGTCGCCCCGCAGCCCGCGGGAACGACGGCGAACGGCTTCCGCTACGACGCGAGCGGCCTCTCCGATCCCGGTCCGCGACCGTTCGACGACGCCCGCCTGCGGCTCTTCCTCAACGGTGAGCCCCGCGACGTGTTCGCGCCACGCTACAACGCCCCCGACGACCGCTGGACCGCGCGATGGTGCGATTCCTTCCTGGGCGTCGACACCACCTGCTCCGATGCCAGCCCCATCGCGGCCGCCGCGGGCAGCGCCGACTACCCGATCTCCGTCGCGACCGACGATCTACCGACCTGTCGCTCGGACCAGACGGCGCCGGACTGGTCGCCCGCGGGGTTCGGCTCGAACGTCGTCGGCGTGCAGCGAACCGTCGAGGAGGGGCCGCTCGGCGGACCGAGCAGCGTGCAGTGGCGTCTCACCTGGCGCGGCGCCCTCTCGGGGCTCGACCCGCTGACCGTGCGCATCGACTGCCGCCAGATCACCCCCGCACCCACCCCCACACCGACGCCCACCGACGGCACACCCTGACCCGCCGTACGGCGCAGCGAGAGGACATCATGAGCATCACCCCGGAGCAGACCACGTGGTTCCAGGAGACGTTCGCGACGCTCGTCGACAACGTCGAGACCGTCGTGCTCGGCAAGCGGCACGTGATCGAGCTGGCGTTCACCGCGATGGTCTCCGAGGGCCACCTGCTGCTGGAGGACTACCCGGGCACGGGGAAGACCTCGCTCGCCCGGGCGATGGGACAGTCGGTCGACGGCACGAGCAGCCGCATCCAGTTCACTCCCGACCTGCTTCCGGGCGACGTCACCGGCATCACCGTCTACGACCAGAGCCGGGGCGAGTTCGAGTTCCACCAGGGGCCGATCTTCGCCAACATCGTCCTCGCCGACGAGATCAATCGCGCATCGCCGAAGACCCAGTCGGCGCTGCTCGAGGTCATGGAGGAGGGACAGGTGACGGTCGACGGCGTGAGCCGACGCGTCGGCGTGCCGTTCCTCGTCGTGGCGACCCAGAACCCGGTGGAGCAGGCGGGCACGTATCGCCTGCCCGAGGCGCAGCTCGATCGCTTCCTGCTGAAGACGTCGCTCGGCTACCCCGACCACGCAGCGACGGTCCGCATCCTGGAGGGCGCCGCCGAGGCGCGGCATGAGGTCTCCCCCGTGATCAGCCCGCAGGGGATCGTGAGCATGGCCGACATCGCCCGGGGGGTCTATCTGGACTCGCTCGTCCTGGACTACATCGCGCGGCTCGTCGAGGCGACGCGTCTTGCGACGCAGGTGCGTCTCGGCGTCAGCGTGCGCGGTGCGATCGCGCTGACGAAGGCGGCGAAGACCTGGGCGGTCGCACACGGACGCAGCTACGTCACGCCGGACGACGTCAAGGCGCTCGCCGAGCCGGTGCTGGCGCACCGTCTCATCCTCGACCCGGAGGCGGAGTTCGACGGCGTGACCGCGGGCGCGGTCGTCGGACAGGTGCTGCTCGACACGGTGCCGCCCAGCCAGAGAGAGGCCGTGTGAGCTTCGACACCGAGTCACGCCTCACCCGCACGTCGATCGCCGACGGCACGGGCTTCGCGCGCACGCGCTTCGGCACGACCGGCCGCACCACGGCGCTCGCGGTGCGCGGCGTGCAGTCGTGGCGTCGGATGCGGCGCGCGACGACCTCGACCCTGCGATGGATCTCGGAGACGGTCACCGTCGCGGGCTGGCTCGTCGTCTCCACGGCCGCCGTCGGGCTGGGAACCGGGCTCGGGTTCGGGCTCCTCGAACTCGCAGCGGCGGGCGCCGCCGCGCTCGTGCTCCTGCTCCTGTCCATCCCGTTCCTCTTCAGCGCGCGCGCGTACGAGGTCTCGCTGCGACTCGAGCACGATCGGGTGGTCGCCGGCTCGGAGGTCGTCGGCACCCTCGTCGTGACCAACGTCGGCAACGCACCGGCCCTGCCCGGACGCATCGACGTGCCGGTCGGCGACGGCATCGTGGACGTGCACGTCCCGCTGCTGCGACACGACCAGACGTACACCGAGCAGGTGCTCATACCGACGCGCCGGCGCGGCATCATCACGATCGGCCCCGCCCGGACCGTGCGCGGCGACCCGCTCGGCATCCTCAAGCGCGAGGGCACATGGGACGACGTGCACACCCTCTACGTGCATCCGGTCACCACGACCCTCCGCAGCACGACGACCGGCTACATCCGCGATCTCGAGGGCAGCGCGTCGCGCACGGTCGTCGACGCCGACTTCTCGTTCCACGCG
Source organism: Microbacterium sp. cf332 (assembly GCF_900102175.1). GTDB lineage: Bacteria > Actinomycetota > Actinomycetes > Actinomycetales > Microbacteriaceae > Microbacterium. Next base: position 16,930 of record NZ_FNKN01000001.1, on the reverse strand, counting down.
ATCCGCCCCTACGTGGCCGGCGACTCGCAGCGTCAGATCCACTGGAAGTCGACCGCCAAGACCGGCACGCTCATGGTGCGGCAGTACGAGGAGACGCGACGCAGCCGTATGATCATCGCGCTCGCCGCCGGCGAGGACGAGTTCGCGTCGGACGACGAGTTCGAGCTCGCGGTGAGCGCGGCCGCGTCACTCGCCCTGCGCGGGATCCGCGACGGACGCGACGTCGACGTCGTGGTCGGCGGCGAGGTGCCGGAGTTCGCGCGGCGTCGGGTCCGCACCATCCGGGAGCTCACCACGGTCACCACCCGCACCCTGCTCGACGACCTCTCGGGTCTGGAGCGCATCGAGCACGTCAGCCCGCTGCGCGACGCCGCGTCGCTCGCGGCGGAGAGCCACCCCGACGTCTCGATCGCGTTCCTCGTGTGCGGCTCGCCCCTCACTCCCGCGCAGCTGCAGTCCGCCGCCCTCGCCTTCCCGGCCGCCGTCGGCGTCGTGGCGATCGTCTGCTCGCCGGCGGCCGAGCCCGGCTTCCGCGCACTCGGGAACATGTCGGTCGTGTCCATCGGCCTGCTCGACGACCTCCGGCAACTGCTCTCGCGGGCGGCACAGACGTGAGCGACGCGAACGATAACGGCGCAGACGTGAGCGGCGCGGACGTGGGCACACCCGCACGACGCGATCGTCGTTCGCTGCGTGCGCCGCGGACACCTCGGCGCACGCTCGTGATGCAGGCGGCCCTCCTCGACCTCGTGATGGTGGTGGGCGCGTTCGCGGCGTGGCCGATCTACCGGGATACCGCCTTCGTCGTCCTCGTCCTCGTGGCCCTCGTGGCGGGCAACGCGGTCGCCGCGGCGGGTCTGCGATGGCGCTGGAACGGGTGGTGGCTCGCGCTGGCGACCATCGCCGCGTACCTCGTCCTCGGGCTCCCGCTCGCATCCCCGGGCTCCCTCACGTCCCCCGCGCAGGCCGTGGTCGGCCTGCGCGGCGTCGCGACCGCCCCCGTGACAGGGTGGAAGGATCTGCTGACGCTCGATCTGCCCCTCGGCAGCTACCAGGCGACACTCGCCCCAGCGCTCCTGATCTTCCTGTCCGTCCCGGTGCTCGCGTTGACGATCGCGTGGCGTGGCGGACGGTGGTGGCCGCTGGCGGTGGTGACGGCGCTCGTCCCCGCTCTGTTCGGCATCGCCTTCGGAGACACCGCGACCGCGCCCGCCGTGAACCTCGGACCGCTCTCGGTCGGCCGCGAGGCCGTCGTCGGCGTGGCTGTCCTGGTGGCCGCTCTCGCGGCGGTCGTCTGGCGGACCGTCGTCGAACGCCGCCGCGCGCTCGCCACCGCGACGGCGGCGAGCGGCGCGCGCGCCAGCGGACGTCCGTTGCGGGGCGTCGCCGGTCGCGTCGCGACAGCGGTGGGCATGGTCGCCATCGCCGTCGTCGCCGCGTCGGCGGTCGCCCCCTGGGCCCTCGCGGGGGCGACCCGCGACGTCCTGCGGTCCGAGATCGACCCGCGCCTGGAGCTCGCCGCCGAGCTGAGCCCGCTCGGCCAGTACCGCGCCGTCTTCGCGGACGACCGCTACGAGCAGACGCTCTTCCGCGTCGAGGCGCCGGCCGGGATCGATCGTGTCCGACTGGCGACGCTGCCCTTCTACGACGGCCGCGCCGCCCGCGTGGTCGATGCCGCCGCCGCGTCCGCGGATGCGCGGTCGTCCTTCTCCCGGGTGCCCTCGACCCTTGCCGCGCCGGCCGGGTCGTCGAGCGGAAGCGCGCGCTTCGTCGTCGAGGAGTGGAACGAGGTGTGGATGCCGACGGTCGGCGATGTGACCTCCGTCAACTTCGAGGGAGGCGGCGCCGCGACCCTCGCCGACGGCTTCTACTACAACGCCGAGACCGCTGCGGGCGTGCAGCTCTCCGACACGGGATTCGCCCCCGGGACCGCGTACCGCCAGGCGACGGCCTTCGTATCGGACGGACCCGCCCTGACCGGGCTGGAACCCGCGCGCACCGGTCCGACGCTCGGCGACGACCTCGTTCCGGAGAGCCTCGTCCGGTGGGTCGACGAGCATGCCGCCGGGAAGGGCGGCGTCGCCCTGGCCGACCTCATCGACCTCCTCCGTGCCCGCGGCTTCCTCAGCCATGCGCTCGTCATCGACCCGGCGTCGCCGCCGCTGTGGGCCGAAGCGCTCGGAGATTACGCCTTCCAGCCGAGCCGTGCCGGGCACTCGACCGACAGGATCGAGCAGCTGTTCGCCGCGCTGCTGGCCCGCGAGGACGAGGTGGGAGGCGACGACGACGCTGCGCTGGTCGCGGGGGTCGGCGACGACGAGCAGTTCGCCGTGGCGGCGATGATGATCGCCGATCGGTTGGGATTCGACGCGCGCATCGTGGTCGGTGCCCGGCTCGCGTCGGACGACGAGTCGCTCGCAGCCTGCGATGCGGGGGTATGCACGGCGGGCGACCTCGCCGCGTGGGTCGAGGTCCGCGGCGCGGGCTCCGACTGGGTCGCGGTCGACGTGACCCCCCAGCACACGGCGTTCCCCTCGCCCGATACGCAGCAGCGGCAGGATCCGAAGAACCCCACGGAGGTCCGCCAGGAACAGGCCGAGGTCGTCCAGCCCGCCGACGCCGATCCGAGCGACGGCGGCCGCAGCCCCGGCGACGACACCACCGGCGCCACCGACCTGACGGCCCTGTGGGCGGCGCTGCGTGTCGGAGGCGTGTCGCTGCTCGTCTTGCTGCTCGTGATCGGACCGTTCGCGCTCGTGGTGCTTGTCAAACTCGTTCGCCGACGTGCGCGCCGCGCGAGCCCCGACCCGGTCGAGCGCTTCACGGGCGGGTGGCAGGAGTTCGTCGACGCCGCGGTCGACCACGGTATGCCCGGGCCCGGCGCGCAGACGCGGCACGAGCTCGTCGCCGCCTACGGCGGCTCGCCCGGAGCCGCCGAGCTGGCGACCCTCGCCGACCGGTCGGTCTTCGACGTGCGACCGCCCGACGAGGCCGAGGGCGAGCGGTTCTGGCGCATCGTCGATGCCGAGCGCACCCGGCTGGACGACGGACTGAGCGCGTGGGCGCGACTGCGCGCGCAGATCTCCCTGCGATCCCTCCTCCGGCGCAGCGCCCGCGCGGGAGCCGCGCAACGGCTCCCACGCGACCGTCGGGATCGATAGGGTGGCACGCGGCAGGCGCGGGACACACCGCGCGCGAGGGCAGGAGAACAGGTGAGGGCACACGGCATTCCCGTCGAGCTGGCACTCGAGGTCATGGCGCTCGGTGGAGGCCGCGCCGATCCATCGGGGGCGTTCGCGGCCCTGGGGATCGTGCCGGCGCTCGCGGGCATCGCGATCTACGTGTGGACCGCGCTCACGCTCACTGCGGTGTTCCGCAAGACCGGCATCGAGACCTGGCGGGCGTGGGTCCCCGTGCTCAATGTCTGGGAGCTCTTCGTGCTGGCCGGCATGCGCGGCTGGTGGGCGGCGGTGCTCGCCGGGGGCTCGGTGATCGTCGCCGCCGTCGCGGGACTGATCGCGGGACTCTTCGCGGGGATCGCCCTCAACGCCGGCTTCGGCGGCGACGCGGGCAGCGCCGCCGGCGCTCTCGCCGCCGCCGCGATCGTGCCGGCCCTCATCTGGATCGCCTTCCTGGCGTTCGCGCTCGTCATCCAGGTCCGGATGATCCGCGCGCTGTGCCGGGGCTTCGGTCTCGGCACCGGCTTCGTCGTGCTGGGCGCGGTGCTCTTCCCGGTGTGGGCGAGCATCGTGGGGTGGGGATCTGCACGCTGGCTCGGCCGCGAGGTCGCGCCCGAGGCTGAGGCGGGTCGCTCCGACGACACGGCCGCGCCCCGCCGCAGCTCCGCCGACGCGACGCGCACGAGCGCCTCGGCGGCCTCGGCGCCGAGCGCTCCGGTCTTCGCACCGCCGAGCGGCGACGCCGCGGCGGTGACCGGCCCCGCTGTACCGCCGGCTCCCGCACCGGAGCCGATCAGCGCCAGCCCGTGGGCTCCACCGCCTCCGCCGGTCGAGCTCGAGCCCGCGAGCAGCGCGCCGCAGGTCTGGAGCGCGCCGCCCGTCGCGCCCCCCGTCGCAGCGCCCGTGGCGGCGCCGTTCGCCTCAGCGCCCGCAGCGGCGTCGTTCGCCTCAGCGGCGCCCGCCGGCGCCGACGCGAACGACGACGTCGACGATCACACCGTCCTCGCCGTACGACGCGCACCGCAGACGACGCTCGCGCTGCCGGACGGATCGACCGTGCTCCTGTCGTCGGCGACCGTCGTGCTCGGACGCAACCCGCTGGCCCCCGACGGCGTCGTCGACGCCCAGCTCGTGCCGATCGACGACGTCAGCCGCACCGTCTCCAAGACCCACGCGATGCTCCGACAGACGGACTCCGGTTGGATCGTCACCGACCTCGCCTCGACGAACGGGGTCTTCGTCGGGTCCGACGCCGTCGAGGCGGTCGGACCCGTCGCCGTCGTCGACGTGTTCCACCTCGGCGACGCCGAGCTGCGGCTCTCCGAGGCCGGATGACGCCCGCGACCGCGCCGATCGACGTCCATGTCACGAGCGGCAGTCGCACAGACACCGGACGTCGTCGCACCGTCAACGAGGACGCGCTCCTCGCCGCGTACCCTGTGTTCGTCGTCGCCGACGGGATGGGCGGGCACGACGCCGGCGATCGGGCGTCGGCGGCCGTCATCGAGGTGTTCCGTCCGCTCGTGGGGCGCGACGACCTGCGACCGGAGGAGGTCGCGGATGCCGTGGAGCGCGCGCACTCGGCGGTCGCCGCGGTGGCGGCGGGAACCGAGCGCGGCGCTGGCTCGACCCTCTCGGGGGTCGTCGCCGTGCAGCAGGCGGGCGCCCCGCGCTGGCTCATCGTCAACGTCGGCGACTCCCGCGTGTACCGGCTGCTCGCCGAGCGACTCGAGCAGCTGACCATCGATCACTCGGTCGCCCAGGAGCTCGTGGATGCGGGCGAGCTCTCGCGGCTCGAGATGTCGACGTATGCGGGACGCAATGTCATCACGCGCGCGATCGGCGGCGAGCACAGCCGTGCCGACTACTGGCTCATCCCGATCGTGACGGGCGAGCGCATCATCGTCTGCTCCGACGGCCTCACGGGCGAGATCTCCGACGAGGCCCTGCGCGCGGGCCTCATGATGGGCGGCTCACCCGCGCAGACGGCCGAGTCGCTCGTCGCGCAGGCGCTCGCCCACGGCGGACGCGACAACATCAGCACGATCGTCCTGGACGTCGTGGCCGGCGGAATCAGTCCCCGCCTCGAGGACACGACCGGCGACATCATGAACAGCGAATCCGTCACCTCCACCGTCGAGGTCGCGACGGCCCGGTCCCCTCGCCGGCGGGTGGACCGTGGCTGAGCTCCGTCGCCGTTCCCGTGGCGCCGCGCCTGCCGTGGAGCTGCCGACCGGGCTCTCGTTCGAGCGTTTCCTGGCCGCCGGCGAGCGCGCCGATCTCCACCTCTGCCGGGATGCCGCCCAATCCCGGCAGGTCGTGGTGAAGGTTTTCCGACGCCCGCTCGCGGACAGCGAGCTTGAGATCTTCCCGGCGGCGACGTCGCGCCTGATCGCGCTCTCGGCGCACCCGAGCATCGCCACGGTCCATCGGGCGGGCACGTCGTCGGACGGTCGTCCCTACATCGTGCTCGAGTACTGCTCGCAGCCGGACCTCGCCGAGACCACGGCTCGCGGCCCGGCCAGCGTCCCCGAAGCCCTGCGCCTGCTGATCCGGCTGTGCGGGGCGCTCGAGAGCGCGCATCGAGCGGGCCTGGCGCACGGGCGGGTCGGAATCGAGCGCGTGCTCACCACGCCTTACGGGTGGCCCGCGATGATCGGCTTCGACTCCGATGCCGTGCTGCGTGGCCGCGCGGACACCGCGACGACCGAGACCCGCGCCGCGGACGTCCGGGGATTGGCGGTCGCTGCCGCTGAGCTGCTGACGGGCCGCCCGATCGCCGAATCCGCCGCAGGCTCGACGCACGAGGATGCGATTCCCGTCGCCCTCGAGTCGCTCATTCTCGCGACGCTCGACGCGGCGGTGGGCACGGGGCCCTCCGCCGCGGACTTCGGCCACGCCTTGCAGCGCATCGAGGCGGATCTCCATCTGCCGATCACGCACCTCGACGTCGGCGATGTCGGCGATGTCGGCAACAACCCCGATGACCCCGACGACCGCACCGTCCTGTCGAGCCGCTCCGGCGAGGACCGCACCGTGCTCGTGGACCGCCGGGATCGCGCCGCCGGCGCGGAGGCCGCCGCACCCGACGAGACCGTTCTCGTGGAACGCCGCGGACCCGGCCCCGACACGGCCGGAGCCGACCAGGCGGACGATGAGTCGACGATGCTCGCCCGCCGTTCGCCGCGCAGCCCCGTCGAGAAGGATCACGTCGCCGCGGATCGCGCCGCAGCCGTGCCCGACGGCAGGCGCGAGCGATACCGACCCCGCGCGCAGCGCGCGTCACCCGAGGTCGAGCGCCTTCACATCGAGCAGCCCGTCCGCCGCCACGACGGTCCGGCGGCGCGACGCCGGGGACCGCGGGTCGCGGTCGTCGCCGTCATCACAGCCGGGGTCGTCATCCTCGGCACCGCCGCCACTGTCGTGGCGATGGTCATCGGAGGAGGAGTATGACCGCCATGGATCAGGACACCGGCGAGCACGAGCGGGACCAGCCGGATGCCCCCGCCGACGAGAGCGTCGCGATCGAGTTCTGCGGCGAGTGGTTCCGACCGGTCGCGGGCACCACGTACGCGATCGGACGCGACGCCGATCTCATCATCGACACCAACCCCTATCTGCATCGCCGTCTCCTGGCGATCGACGCCGAGCACGGGCTGTGGTGGCTCTCCAACACCGGGCAGTCCATCTCGGTGAGCCTCGCCACCCCCGACGGCGCCTATCAGGCCGTCCTCGGCCCCGGCGCCCGAGTGCCGCTCGTGTTCCCGGCCCTGGTGGTCATGTTCACGGCAGGGGCCTTCACGTACGAGCTCACCGTCCACACCGACGGGTCGCGCTTCACCGTGCGCGACGCCTTCCCCCGCACGGTGGACGAGCACGTCGGCACGACCACCGTCGGGGCGGTGGCGCTCACGGCGAGCCAGCGCCTGCTGCTCGTGGCGATGTGCGAGCCCATCCTGCGCGGCGGCATGGTCGGGTCGAGCCAGGTGCCGACGTCTGCGGCCGCAGCCGAGCGGCTCGGCTGGCCGCTGACGACGTTCAATCGCAAACTCGACAACGTCTGCGACAAGCTCGACCGCGAGGGCGTCCGGGGTCTGCGGGGCGGCGTGGGCAAACTCGCCACGAACCGTCGCGCACGGCTCGTCGAGCATGCCGTCCTGTCGCGCCTCGTGACCGCCGCCGATCTGCCGCTGCTCGACGAGGCCGGCGCGCAGAAGTCCTGAGCGGCGCTGTGTCGTCGTACGATGGAGGGCTGTGTCCTCGCCCGCCCCTGTGATCTCCTTCCCGCCCGAGCTGCCGGTCAGCGCGGCTCGGGACGAGATCGCGCGCGCCATTCGCGATCACCAGGTCGTGATCGTCGCGGGTGCCACGGGCTCGGGCAAGACCACGCAGCTGCCGAAGATCTGTCTCGAGCTCGGCCGCACCAGCATCGCTCACACGCAGCCGCGCCGCATCGCCGCGCGGACCGTGGCCGAACGCATCGCCGCCGAGATGGAGGTGCCGCTCGGCGGCGCGGTCGGGTACAAGGTGCGGTTCACCGACCAGGTGTCCGCCGACACCCGGGTCGCGCTCGTCACCGACGGCATCCTGCTCAACGAGATCCACCGCGATCGGCTGCTGCGCCGCTACGACACGATCATCATCGACGAGGCGCACGAGCGCTCGCTCAACATCGACTTCCTCCTGGGCTATCTCCGCCGCATCCTCCCCCGTCGCCCCGATCTGAAGGTCATCGTGACCTCGGCGACGATCGATCCCGAGAGTTTCGCGGCCCATTTCGCCGACGCGGCGGGCGCTCCCGCGCCGATCATCGAGGTGTCGGGTCGCACCTATCCGGTCGAGGTCCGCTACCGGCCGCACGACGACACGGGTGACGACCACGCGGCCGCCGACGACGTCGACGGTCTGGTCGCCGCGCTGCGCGAGCTCGACCGCGAGTCGGACGGCGACGTGCTCGTGTTCCTCCCGGGCGAGGCGGAGATCCGAGACGCGATGGACGCCGTGCGGTCGGCGTACGCGCGGGACGCGCGTCCGACCGAGGTGCTCCCCCTGTACGGCCGGCTCTCCGCCGCCGAGCAGCATCGCGTCTTCGAGCCCTCCCGCGTCGCCGGGGTCCGCCGACGCGTCATCCTCGCCACCAACGTCGCCGAGACGAGCCTGACCGTCCCCGGCATCCGCTACGTCGTCGACGCCGGTACGGCACGCATCTCGCGCTACAGCAACCGGTCGAAGATCCAGCGACTGCCGATCGAGGCCGTCTCGCAGGCATCGGCGCAGCAGCGCGCCGGGCGCGCGGGCCGCACCTCCCCCGGTATCGCCGTCCGCCTCTACGCCGAGGATGACTTCGCCTCACGCCCGGAGTTCACCGAGCCCGAGATCCTCCGCACGTCCCTGGCGTCGGTCGTCCTGCAGATGCTCGCGCTGGGATTCGGTGACATCGCCGACTTCCCGTTCCTGACGCCACCCGATTCCCGTGGCGTGAAGGCCGCGTTCGATCTGCTCGTCGAGCTGCGCGCGGTGCGCCGCGATGACGCCGGCGGGTGGCGGCTCACCGACACCGGCCGCGAGATCTCGCGCATCCCGATCGACCCGCGGTTCGCCCGCATGCTGATCGAGGCGCGAGCGCTCGGCGTCTCTCGCGACGTGCTCGCGATCGTCGCGGGGATGTCGATCCAGGACGTCCGCGAGCGCCCCGAGGAGAGGCGCGATGAGGCCGACCGGCTGCACGCACGCTTCACCGACCCCACGAGCGATTTCCTCACGCTGCTGAACCTCTGGAACCACCTGCAGGACCAGCAGCGCGAGCTGGGCTCGAGCGCGTTCCGCCGCGCCTGCCGAGCCGAGCACCTGAACTACGTGCGCGTGCGCGAGTGGTTCGACGTCCACCGGCAGCTCAGCGCCCTCGGCCGCGGCGACCGCGGCCGTCGCGACCGAGACGATCGCCGCGATCGTCCAGCGCCCGACGATGCCTCGACCACCGCCCCCGCGCCGGGCGCCGCCCACCCCGACCGGGTGCATCGCGCCATCCTCGCCGGACTTCTCTCGCAGATCGGCGTGCTCGACACCCGCAGCACCACGGCGAGCCGCCCGACCGGCGGTCGCGGCGGGAGCGCCAAGCCGCAGCGGCAGCGTGCCGAGTACCGCGGCGCCCGCGGCGCCAAGTTCGCGATCTTCCCCGGCTCGGGGCTGCGCAAGGCATCGCCCGACGCGGTCATGGCCGCCGAGCTCGTCGAGACCTCGCGCCTCTACGCCCGCACCGCGGCGGCGATCGATCCGGCCTGGGCCGAAGACCTCGCCGGCGACCTCGCCCATCGCTCGATGAGCGACCCGCACTGGTCGAAGGATGCCGGAGCGGCCGTCGCGGCCGAGAAGGTGACGCTCTTCGGGGTCGAGATCGTACCGCGGCGTCGCGTGCAGCTCGCCGGACGCGACCGCGAGCTCGCGCGCGAGCTCTTCCTCCGACACGCCCTGGTCGAGGGCGACTGGAACTCCGCGCACCTCGACAAGCGGCTCACGGCCTTCGAGCGTCGCAACCTCGAGCTGCGTCGGCGCCTGGAGAAGATCGAGGAACGCGAGCGCCGCCGCGACATCCTGGTCGGCGACGAGGCGGTGTTCGCCTTCTATGACGCGCGCCTCCCGCGCGACGTGTTCGACGTGCGGTCGTTCGAAGCCTGGTGGCGCGACGCCGCGACCCGCACACCGCGCCTGCTCGACATGACCGAGAGCGACCTCGCGGGGGACGCCGCCGGAGGCGATGAGCGGGCGTTCCCCGCGCGCTGGCGGCAGGGCGACCAGGTGCTCTCGCTCGCCTACCGGTTCGAACCGGGTTCGCCCGACGACGGAGTCAGCGTCGTCGTCCCGGTCGCCCTGCTCGCCTCACTCCGGCCCGACGGCTTCGACTGGCAGGTGCCGGGCCTCCGCGACGAGCTGATCGCCGGTCTGCTGCGCGCGCTGCCGAAGGCCGTCCGCCGCCATGTCGTCCCCGCTGCGGACTGGGCCTCGCGATTCGCCGAGGAGCTCGCCGGCGAGGGGCCGGAGTCCCGCGACGGTCTGCCCCCGCGCACCCTCCGCGACGCACTCGCCGCACGCATCCAGCGGGTCGCGAACCAGCCGGTGACGGCGGCCGACTTCGATCTCGAGCGGGTGCCCGCGCACCTGTCGATGTCGTTCCGTGCCGTCGACGAGCGCGGCCGCCCGCTCGGTTCCTCCCGCGACCTCTCGGAGCTGCAGCAGAACCTCGAGGGACGCAGCCGGGCGTCGGTCGCCCGCTCACTCGCGAGGGCGGCGCCACGACCGGGCGCGCAGCCCGCAGCAGCACCGGCGTCCGGCGGTGGTCGCGGCTCGGGTACACCAGGGGCGGGCGTCGCCGAGCAGGCCGGCTTGACGGACTGGAGCTTCGGGGATCTGCCGGAACTCGTCGACACGCGCGTTGCCGGCGGTGTCGTCCGCGGCTATCCCGCGCTCGTGGACGAGGGGTCGACGGTCGCGTTGCGGATCGAGGCGACACCCGAGCGCGCGGCCCGCCTGACCCGCACGGGGGTCCGCCGGCTCGTGCTGCTGTCGGTCCCGTCGCCCGCCGCGTACGTGCTCGACCATCTCACTGCGTCCGAGAAGCTCGCCCTCGCGGCGTCCCCATACCCGTCGGCCAAGGCCCTCATCGAGGACGCGCGCGTCGCCGTCGCCGATGCCGTGATCGATCGCACCACGGCTTCGGTCCGCACCTCCGCGCAGTTCCAGGCGGTCCGCGATGCGTTCTCGGCCGCCGTGGTCGACGAGCTGTTCCAGACCGTGTCGCTGAGTGCCCGCATCCTCACCCTGCAGCGCGACGTCGAGCGGGCGATCCGCAAAGAGAACTCGATGGTGCTCCTCGCCGCGCTCGGTGACGTGAAGCAGCAGCTGGCCGGACTGGTCTTCCCCGGTTTCCTGGCACGGACCGGGACGGCGCGCCTCGCTCACCTGCCGCGTTATCTCCAAGCCGCGCTCGAGCGCGTGACGACGCTCAGCGACAACCCCGGTCGCGACCGCCAGCGGCTGACCGAATACGAGCGTGCGGCGGCGCTGTTCACCGAGGCGGGCGGGACCATGCCGGTGCCCGACGACGCGCCGCCGAGCCTGCGCCGTGCGCGGTGGCTGCTCGAGGAGTATCGCGTGAGCCTCTTCGCCCAGCGGCTCGGCACCGCCGAGCCCGTCTCGATCCAGCGGATCACGAAGACGCTCGCCGGCAAGGACGGCTGAATCGGTAGCGTGGCATCATGGTCCACGCAGTGACGTATTCAGAGTTCGGCGGACCCGAGGTCCTCACCCTCCGTGAGATCGAGGTCCCCTCCCCCGGTGCCGGCGAGGTGCGCGTCCGCATCACCGCGGCCGGGGTGAACCCGATCGACCACAAGCTGCGTGCCGGCCTGCGGCCGTCCGCCACGATCTCGACGCCGCGGCGGGTCGGGAGCGACGGCGCGGGTGTGGTCGCCGAGGTCGGCGCCGGGGTCGACGGCTTCCGTGTGGGCGACGAGGTCGTGGTGTTCGGCGCGAGCGGCGTCTACGCCGACGAGGTCGTCGTGACCCCCGAGAAGCTCGCACCGCTGCCCGCGGGAGTGTCCTTCGCCATGGGTGCGGCGCTCGGCATCCCGGTCGCGACTGCCTACCAGGCGTTGCGGTCCCTCGACGTCGGTCCCGCCGACACCCTGTTGCTGCACGGCGGCAGCGGGTCGGTCGGCCAGGCGGCGATCCAGTTCGCCCGCCTGCGGGGCGCATCGGTCGTCGCCACCGCGAGCACGGCGCGCGCCGAACGCGTCCGCGAGCTCGGCGCGACCGCAGTGGCGTACGGCGACGGCCTGGCGGACCGCGTGCGCGCGGCTGCGCCGCAGGGCGTGACGGTGGCGCTCGACTGCGCGGGAACCGACGAAGCGCTCGACGTCTCGCTCGAACTGGTCGCCGACCGCGCTCGCATCGCGACCGTCGTGCGCGGTGCGGATGCCGCCGGCCTGGGCATCCGCGCTTTCTCGGGTGGCAGCCCCGAACCGCTGACCCCGCAGCAGCTCGCGTGGCGTGCCGAGGCGATCCCGGTCGTGGCGGCGCTGCTCGCGGCGGGCGCGTTCCGCGTCGAGCTGGGTCCCGAGCTGCCGCTTTCCGAGGCCGCCGAGGCGCACCGCCTCGTCGCGGCGCACACACCGGGCAAGATCACCCTGCTGCCCTGACACGACGAAGCGGCGCTCGCGCCGGCGAACCCCTGCGGGTGCCGGCGCGAGCGCCGCCGTGTTCGGGCTCGTGCGTCAGTTGCCCGAGCGCCGCTTGTTGTAGACGTCGAATGCGACCGCCAGAAGCAGCACGAGACCCTTCACGGCCTGCTGCCATTCGATGCCGATACCCATGATCGACATGCCGTTGTTGAGCACACCGATGATGAGGCCGCCGATGATCGCGCCGCCGATCGTGCCGACGCCGCCCTGCACCGCCGCGCCGCCGATGAACGCGGCCGAGATCGCCTCGAGCTCGAAGCCGTCGCCGGCCTTCGGACCGGCGAGGTTCAGACGAGCGGTGAAGATGAGGCCGGCGAGGGCCGCGAGCACGCCCATGTTCACGAACAGCCAGAAGTCGGCACGACGCGTCTTGATACCCGAGAGCTCGGCCGCGTGGCGGTTGCCGCCGATCGCGTAGATGTGGCGCCCGAAGACGGAGCGGTTCATGACGATGCCGTAGACCAGCACGAGAACCGCGAGCACGATGAGCGTCACCGGGATGCCCTTGTACGAGGCGAGCGCCCACGCGAACCAGCCGATGACGACGGCGATGAGCACGAGCTTGCCGACGAACCAGACGAGGGGCTCGACGTCCTGCGAGTACTTCTGGCGTCCGGCGCGGGTGCGCCACTGCTGCACGACCAACGCGACGATGCCGAGGGCGCCGATGGCGAGCGTGAACAGATCCGGATCGGACTCGCCGAATATCCCGGCCAGGAACCCGTTGCCAAGCGCTCGGTACTCCGTGGGGAACGAGCCGATGTTGGCGTTGCCGAGCACCACGAGGGCGAGGCCACGGAAGATGAGCATCCCCGCGAGGGTCACGATGAAGGCGGGTATGCCGACGTAGGCGACCCAGAAGCCCTGCCACGCCCCCACGAGAGCGCCGATCAGCAGCGACAGGACGATGGCGAGCCACCACGGCATCCCCATCTTGACGGCGAACACGCCGGAGACGGCGCCGATGAACGCCGCAACCGAACCGACCGAGAGGTCGATGTGCCCGGCGATGATGATCATCACCATGCCGATGGCGAGAACGAGGATGTAGCCGTTCTGCACCACCAGGTTCGACAGGTTCTGCGGGCGCAGCAGGATGCCGTTGGTGAGGATGGCGAAGAGGGCGACCACCGCGATCAGCGCGATGAAGATGCCGTTCTTGCCGAGGTCGGCGAGGATGTGTCCGAGCCACCGGGTGAACCGGTTCTCGTTCGGGTTGATCCCGCCGCCAGCGGCGGTCTCGGGAGCGAGGGTGTTCTGAGACATTCGAGGATCTCCTGCGGCCCCGGTCAGCGGGGCTTCTCCATGGTCATGAGTTTGAGGACCGACTCGGGGCTCGCGTCGGCGATGGGCAGCTCACCCGTGATGCGCCCCTCCGAGAGGGCGTACACGCGGTCGGAGATGCCGAGCAGCTCCGGCAGCTCGGACGAGATCACGATGATCCCCTTCCCGGCTGCCGCGAGCTTGTTGATGATCGTGTAGATCTCGTACTTCGCGCCCACGTCGATGCCGCGCGTGGGCTCGTCGAGGATGAGCACGTCGGGATCGGAGTAGATCCACTTCGACAGCACGACCTTCTGCTGGTTGCCGCCGGAGAGCTTCCCGGTCTTGGCCAGCACCGTCGGCGCCTTGATGTTCATGCTCTTGCGGTACTGGTTGGCGACGGAGAACTCCTCGTTGTCGTCGACCAGACCGGCCTTCTCGAGCTTCTTCAGCGACGCCATCGAGATGTTCCGCTTGATGTCTTCGATGAGGTTCAGACCGTAGGTCTTGCGGTCCTCGGTCGCGTACGCGAGGCCGTTGGCGATCGCCTCGGACACCGTGCGCGTACGGATCTCCTTGCCGCGCACGAAGACCTTGCCCGTGATGCGCGTGCCGTAGCTGTGGCCGAACAGGCTCATCGCGAACTCGGTGCGCCCGGCGCCCATAAGTCCGGCGATCCCGACGATCTCGCCGGCGCGCACCGTCACCGAGACGTCGTCGACGACGACGCGGCTCGGATCCTGCGGGTGGTGCGCGGTCCAGTTCTCGACCCGCAGCAGCTCGTCGCCGATCTGCGGCTCGTGGTCGGGGTAGCGGTGCTCGAGGTCGCGGCCGACCATGTCCTTGATGATGCGGTCCTCGGTCACATCGGTCTTCGAGATCGTCTCGATCGTCTTGCCGTCGCGGATGACCGTCACGGTGTCCGCGACCTTTTTGATCTCGTTCAGCTTGTGGCTGATGATGATCGACGTGATCCCCTGCTCGCGCAGGCTGAGAATCAGGTCCAGCAGGTGGTCGGAGTCCTCGTCGTTGAGCGCCGCGGTCGGCTCGTCGAGGATGAGGAGCTTGACCTCCTTCGACAGGGCCTTCGCGATCTCGACGAGCTGCTGCTTGCCGACACCGATCTGGTTGACCTTGGTCGTCGGATTCTCCTTGAGCCCGACGCGCCGCAGCAGCTCGGCGGCCGCGAAGTTGGTCTTGTTCCAGTCGATGAGGCCGCCGACGCCCTTCCGCTCGTTGTTGAGGAAGATGTTCTCGGCGATCGAGAGGTACGGGCTGAGCGCCAGCTCCTGGTGGATGATGACGATGCCGCGCGCCTCGCTGTCGCGCAGGTTCTTGAATTCGACGGTGTCGCCCGCGTAGACGATCTCACCGTCGTAGGTGCCGTACGGGTACACGCCCGACAGCACCTTCATGAGGGTGGACTTCCCGGCGCCGTTCTCGCCGCAGATCGCGTGGATCTCGCCGCGCTCGACGGCGAGATTGACGTTCGAGAGCGCTTTGACGCCGGGGAAGGTCTTGGTGATCCCGCGCATCTCGAGGATGGTTTCGCTCACGTCTCCGACTTCCTTGTGGGGTGGATGGTGGTTCCGGATGCGGCGGCGGGAGCGTGTCGCTCCCGCCGCCGTTCCGAGGGTGGGCGGATGCCGCGGCTCAGAGACCGAGCTCTTCGGCGGTCCAGTAGCCCGTCTCGACGAGCGCCGACTCGACGTTGTCCTTGACGACGGGCACCGGCGCCAGCAGGTACGAGGGCACGACCTTGACGTCGTTGTCGTACGTCTCGGTGTCGTTGACCTCGGGCTCCTCGCCCTTCAGGGCTGCGGCGGCCATGTCGGCCGCGACCTTCGCGAGCTCACGCGTGTCCTTGAAGATGGTGGCGTACTGCTCACCGGCAAGGATCGCCTTCACCGAGTCGACCTCGGCGTCCTGACCCGAGATGATCGGCCACTCGTCGCCGAGCGAGTAGCCCGCACCCTCGAGGGCGGAGATGATGCCGCGCGAGATGCCGTCGTACGGCGAGAGAACCGCGTCGACCTGCGTGCCGTCGGAGTAGTTCGCCGTGAGGATGTCCTCCATGCGGCTCTGCGCGGTCTCGCCGTCCCAGCGGAGCGTCGCCGCCTGCTCGATGTCGGTCTGACCCGACTTCACCACGAGGGTGCCGTCGTCGATGAGCGGCTCGAGGACCTCCATCGCGCCGTCCCAGAAGAAGAAGGCGTTGTTGTCGTCGAGCGAGCCGGCGAACAGCTCGATGTTGAACGGTCCGGCGGGCGCGCCGTCGAGCGGGTTGCCCTCGAGGTCCGTCAGGCCGAGGCCGTTGAGCACGGTCCACGCCTGCTGACGGCCCACGAGCGCGTTGTCGAACGTCGCGTAGTAGTCGACGTTCTCGGTGCCCTTGATGAGACGGTCGTAGGCGATGACGGGGATGTCGGCGTCCGCCGCGTTCTGGAGGGCCTCGGTCAGCGTCGTGCCGTCGATCGAGGCCACGATGAGAGCCTCGGCGCCCTTCGTGATCATGTTCTCGATCTGCGAGACCTGGGTCGGGATGTCGTCCTCGGCGTACTGGAGGTCGACCTGGTATCCCTGGTCCTCCAGCGCCTTCTTGACGGCGTCGCCGTCCTGGATCCAGCGCTCCGAGCTCTTGGTGGGCATCGCGACGCCGATGAGGCCGCCGTCGCCGCCGCCCTCACCGCCGGCGCCGCCGCCGGTGCTGGAGCATGCCGAGAGCGCGAGGGCGCCGACGGCGAGCGTCGCTGCTGCGTACAGGAACTTCTTGTTCACTGTGTGTCCTTTCCAGTGACTTCACTGTCTTGCGGGAAATGGTGACCGCGCCCCGGTGCGGGGCTACCGGCGGTCGTCGGTGGTCTGTCCGTAAACGTTCTGATACCGGTCGTAGAGCGCATCGATCGCGTCCTGCGGGATCGGGAGGACCTCACCGCCCTGCCGCGCCAGGTGGACCGTGCGAGCCACGTCCTCCACCATCACCGCAGCCTTCACCGCATCCCGCGCACTCGCCCCGACCGTGAACGGCCCATGATTCTGCATCAACACCGCACGAGAACGATGCCCCCGAAGCGTGTCCACGATCCCCCGACCGATCGAATCATCACCGATGATCGCGAACGGCCCCACCGGAACCGGACCCCCGAACTCATCCGCCATCGCCGTGACCACACACGGGATCTCCTCACCCCGCGCCGCCCACGCCACCGCATACGGCGAATGCGTGTGCACCACACCACCCACCTCGGGCAT
>NZ_FNKN01000004.1 GCF_900102175.1 Microbacterium sp. cf332 | reverse complement strand
CGTATGTGTATCGGAACATGCCCGAGGTGGGTGGTGTGGTGCACACGCATTCGCCGTATGCGGTGGCGTGGGCGGCGCGGGGTGAGGAGATCCCGTGTGTGGTCACGGCGATGGCGGATGAGTTCGGGGGTCCGGTTCCGGTGGGGCCGTTCGCGATCATCGGTGATGATTCGATCGGTCGGGGGATCGTGGACACGCTTCGGGGGCATCGTTCTCGTGCGGTGTTGATGCAGAATCATGGGCCGTTCACGATCGGGGCGAGTGCGCGGGATGCGGTGAAGGCTGCGGTGATGGTGGAGGACGTGGCTCGCACGGTCCACTTGGCGCGGCAGGGCGGTGAGGTCCTCCCGATCCCGCAGGGCGCGATCGATGCGCTCTACGACCGGTATCAGAACGTTTACGGACAGACCACCGACGACCGCCGGTAGCCCCGCACCCCGTGTCCGGGCGTGCCTGACGGCGCGAGAGGGGCGGGGCTAGGCTGGATGAACGTGAGCGATCAGACGAATCCCGAGCCGGCGAACCGTGAGCGCGCGGCATCCGAGTGGTACTGGTCCGAGGACGGCATCAACTTCCACACCCGCAAGTGGGTGCGTCCGGAGGACCTCAACGCCAACGGAACGCTGTTCGGCGGCAGCCTGCTGCGCTGGATCGACGAAGAGGCCGCGATCTACGCCATCATCCAGCTGGGCAACTACCGTGTCGTGACCAAACTCATCTCCGAGATCAACTTCGAGTCGTCGGCGCTGCAGGGCGACCTGATCGAGATGGGGCTGACGGCGACCCACTTCGGGCGCACCTCCCTGACGATGCGCGCGGTGGTGCGCAACATGATCACCCGCAAGCGCATCCTCTCGATCGAGCGCCTCGTCTTCGTAAGCGTCGACGAAGACGGCACACCCATCCCGCACGGCTACTCCGCGATCACCTACGACCGCGACCGGATGCCGCGCGAGCACCCGCGGACCGACTCGGTGCGCTTGCCCTGAGCCGCGGGCCAGCAGAATCCAGCGATGCGGTCGCGGTCTGACCGACCCTAGGCTACGAGGGTGTCACCGTCTCTGCTCGTCTCCGCCCTCGGATGCGCCGTGCGGATCGAGCCCGGCGACCGGTCGCCCGACGACGTCGCAGCGATCGCCCGCGCGTGGGGCGACGCCGTGGTCACGGCCGGCGGGCCTCTGCCCGCCGCCCACCGCGACGTGACGCCGGCCGGCGGCGCGATCGCGCACGCGCTCGCCGGACTGTCGCAAGCGGTGACCCTCGCGGCCATCGAGGCGCGCCGCGGCGAGCTCTGGATGCTGCACGCCGGCGGGTTGAGCGATGACGACGGCAACGTGGTCGCGATCGTCGGTCCGTCGGGGCGCGGGAAGACCACCGCAACGCGGGCGCTCGCGGCCCACTACGGGTACGTGACCGACGAGACCGTGGGCGTCGCGGCGGACGGAACGGTGCTGCCGTACCGCAAACCGCTGTCGATCATCGAAGACCCCCTCGCTGACAAGGCCCAGCGGTCGGGGTCGGAGCTGGGTCTCGGTGCGCTGCCCGCGGCGCCGCTTCGTCTGAGCGCGATCGTGCTCCTCGACCGGGTGCCGGGCGGGCCCGCGCAGCCGGTGCTCGAGCCGTGCGACCTTGCGGACGCGCTGCCCGAGCTCGTCGAGCAGACGAGCTACCTCGCCGATCTGCCCGCTCCCCTCCGCCGTGTCGCCGCGCACGTCGCGGCGGTCGGAGGCGTGCACCGGGTGACCTACAGCGAAGCCGAGACCCTCGCTGCGGCCCTGGCGCCGCTCTTCCGCCCCGCAGCCGAGATCGAGCACGTCCGCGCCGCCGCATCCGCGCCCGAGTCGGCGGGAGCCGCTCCGGCGGATACAACGGGGACGGAGACGTCGTGGTGGCGAGGAGCGCACCTCGACGTGCTCGAGCTGGCTCCGGTCGTGGACGACGGGCCGGAGCGCCTCGCGCTGCTCCAGCCCGAGGCCGACGGGGGAGCCACGCTGCGGATCCTCGACGGTATCGGGCCAACGCTCTGGCGCGTGGCCGCCACCCCGCGGACGGCGGGCGGCCTCGTCGCGGCGGTCGTGAGCGAGCACGGCGCACCGCCGACGGGTGACCCGGGCGCCGCGGTCGCGGCGGCGGTCGCGGCGCTCGCCACGGAGGGAGTGCTCGTCCGCGAGCCCTCGTGGCGCGTCCGCTCCGACGTCGCCTGGACGGCGAACGGCGACGGCTTCGCGGCACTGCCTCTGGGACGCGGCGGAGCGCCCGAGCCGGTCGCGCTCGAGGGCACCGCCGCGCTTATCTGGGCGGCGCTGACCACCGCGCGCGGCGCCACGGCCGACGCGCTCGTCCGCGCCGTCGCATCGCGCGGAGACCTCGACGCGATCGAGATCGATGGCGATGTCCGCGTCTTCCTCGGCTTGCTCGCCGACCGCGGCCTCGCCGAGCTGTACCTGCCCTGACCGGCGCTCCCGATTCCGACACGTCGCGACACCGATCGTGACGTGAGCGACGAATGCGGACGGTCCCATCGACGGCGGTTCCGCGCAGCGAAAAAGTACGGGAAACCTCTCATCCCCAACCCGAGGAGTCCCCGTGACCGACGTCGTCCCCACCCGCCGCGAGTCCGACGGCATCGACCGCCGCACCATCATCAAGGGCGCCGCCTGGGCCGTGCCCGTGATGGCTGTCGCCGTCGCCGCGCCCCTCGCCGCCGCATCCGTCAACACCTCCGGCCTCGCGGTGACCGGAACGCAGACGGCTCTTCTCACGCTGAACCTGCTGGACGGTGGCGGAGCCGTCACCGCGACGGCTCTCACGACCGTGCCGACCGAGTTCACCATCACGAACGGAGCCGGCGCGATCAACCAGACCGCGACCGTGACGGTCACGATCGGACGCCCGGCGGGGATCAACATTCCCACCGGACGCGCACGGGGCTTCGGCGTCTACAGCCTGAACGGCGTGCCGTCGACCTCAGGCCAGCGCACCGCCGTGTACCAGACCGCTCCGGTCGTCGGTCAGTTCGGCTTCCCGCTGACGACCTTCACCACGACCCTTCCGGTGAACGTTCCCTCGAACGGGACGCAGCGCGTGCCGCTGGTCCTGGGGCTCGCAGGCACGTCGACCGGTGTCGCCGTCTCGGCACTCGCGACGTTCCCCGTCACGATCGTCGTCGACTTCGGCAACGGTCTGACCCGTACGGCCACCTCGAGCGTCGTCGTCCCGGTGGGCGCGGGGATCCTCTAAGTAGTCGCGACCGTGATGTCCGCGGGTGCCGGCTGCGCCCCGAATGCGTAGTCGGCACCCCCGGATCCAGTGCGGGGCGGCGGCGCGGCCGCTCTTACGCTGTGAGGCAATCGAGGGGGGAGGCGCGTCGTGAGCTACGAGCGCTACCCGAGTGCGCCGGGGGTGATGCCCCCCTCGACTCGACGGTCGGGCGAGCCGTTCTCGGGCCGATCGGCCCAGATGCTCGCACTCGAAACGGTCGTGGTGAAGCGGTACGCGCTCGCGGCCGGAGCCGAGCGCGTCATGCCGGCGGGTGGGGTTCCCGTCGTGCACAGCGTGCTCGTCTCCGCCGGGAGCGTGAGCATCGCGCCGACGGTCGACGCGCGTCGCCGTCACCGGGCGGATGCGGGACGGGGGCTGTTCCTGCGGTCGCGTTCGGACCATCTGCTGGCCTGGTCGGACGACGCGGAGATCATCGTCGTCTCGGCCCCCGAGGACGTCGTCGCCGCGTTCGGAGCGCCGATCGACGACAGCGACGGGCCGCTGTTCGCGGGTGACTCGGCACTGCTCGGCCCGGCCGCCGCCTACTTCCGTTCGCTGCTCGACGGGGCCGCCCGGCCGGGGCGGGTCGCGAGATACGCGCTGTCTCGGCTCACCGAGGAGATGATCGGCAGCCTGTTCCTCGAGCGCGCGAGCGTCGGAGCCGGCCCCGTGAAGGTCCAGCCCTCGCTGTACCGGCGCGCACTCGCCCTCATCGCCGCGCGACGGGCGGACCCGGAGCTGTCGGTCCCCACGCTCGCCACCGAGCTGGCGGTGTCCGCTCGCCACCTGCAGCGGGCGTTCGCCGAGCAGGGCACCTCCCCGACGGAGGAGATCCGTCGCCTGCGCGTCGAGCTCGCCGTGCAGCTGCTGGGCGACGCGCGATACGACGTGCTCTCGATCGACGAGGTGTC
Organism: Microbacterium sp. cf332; assembly: GCF_900102175.1. Classification (GTDB taxonomy): domain Bacteria; phylum Actinomycetota; class Actinomycetes; order Actinomycetales; family Microbacteriaceae; genus Microbacterium. The sequence goes on along the minus strand of NZ_FNKN01000004.1, from coordinate 90,613 downwards.
GCGCTACGCGGGTTTCGGGAGCGCCGACGATCTGCGGCGGGCCTTCCGCCTGCACGGCGAGCCCTCGCCGACCCGGGTGCGTGCCCAGCGGCGGTCGGCACGCCCCGAGCGGCGCGGACTCCATGCGCTGCCTCCGCTGGGCGCCACGCAGGTCGCACCCGTCTGACGTGCGTGCTCTCAGGGCGCTCCGACACGATCGAGCGGCCAGAGTCGGAGGAAGACCCGGCCGACGATGTTCTCGCGGTCCACGGGACGCGCGCACGCCGGGGTCGTCGGGACATCGCCGCGGCAGAGGCTGATCGAGTCGGACGAGTCGGCCCGGTTGTCTCCCAGGAGCAGGAACTCGCCCGGTCCGAGTCGCACGGGGTCGAAGCAGCGCGGCGATCGCGGGATGCTGTCGCAGTCGATCGTGTCGGCGTCGAAGGGCAGGTCGTTCGTGACGTACGACTCATCCAGCGCGACGCCGTCGACCGTCACATGACCGCCGTCGTCGCAGCAGGCGATCTCGTCGCCGGGAGCGCCGACGACGCGTTTCACGAGGGCGTCGCCGTTGCTCGGGCCCAAGCCGAAGAGGTCGCCGACCCAGCCCGCCGCGGCCCGCCAGGGTGACGGCTCGGACCGGGGCGCGTCGCGCCACGCATCCGGGCGCTCGAAGACCACGATGTCGCCCCGTTCCGGCGCTCCGGCGATGCCGAGTCGGTCGACGAGGATGCGGTCGCCCGGCATCAGGGTCTGCTCCATCGACGCGGAGGGCACCTGATACACCTTCGCGACGAAGGACTGGACGAGGGCGATCAGCAGCAGCGCCGCCGCGAGGTGTGCGAGCGGGTGGCTCGCGATGCGCCGCAGGCGCGACCGGTGAGGTGCCGCGCCGGCGGCGGGACGGAGCGGGGCGACGTCGGGGGTGGCCGTCATGGATCAGCGCCGGGCGCGTCGCGCCCGCCGGCCGTCCGGAAGCGCGGCGGCCAGCACCGGGACCGTGACCGGAGCCGGGGGTGCGACGGGTGCCGGGGCGACGGCGGGTTCCGGGGCGATGTCGCGGGCGTCGTCGTCGGCACGGTAGTACTGCCCGGTGTACTGGTAGCCGTAGTACGCCGCACCGCTGCCCTTGCGCGGCACGCGGTTGAGGACGACCCCGAGTGCCCGGCCGCCCGCGCGCTCGAGGTTCTGCTGCGCCTTCTTCAGGGCGTCGAACGTGGTGCGGCCCACCGTCGTGACGATGATCGCGCCGTCGGTCCGGTTGGTGAGCACCGCGGCATCCGTCACCGGGATGAGCGGGGGCGCGTCGACGATGACGACGGCGTCCTCGCTGAGCGCGTGCACGAGGTCGCGCATCCGCTGCGAACCGAGGATCTCGCTGGGGTTCGGCGGGATCTTGCCGGCGGCGACCACGCGGAGCGTGCCCGTGCGCCCCACGGGCTGCGCGACGTCGTCGAACGTCGCGCGGCCGGCCAGGATGTCGGTGAGTCCGGCGTCGCCGATCAGGTGGAAGATCGTCGCCACCATGGGGCGGCGCAGGTCGCCGTCGATCAGCACGACGCGCTGACCGCTCGCAGCGAGCGTGATCGCGAGGTTCGCCGCCGTCGTCGACTTGCCCTCGCCGGGAAGCGGGCTCGTGACGACGAGGATCTTCGGCGGGTTGTCGACGTCCATGTACTGGATGTTGGTGCGCAGCTCGCGCACGGCCTCCGACACGGCGTAGAGGTGCACGTTCCGGCTCGAGGAGGTGTTCGCCCCGTCGAACGGGATGAGGCGGTTGTCGGCGGTGAACGACTTCTCCTCGGGGATCGCGCCGACGACGTTCAGTCCGGTCTCCCGCTCGACGCCCTCGGCCGAGCGGATGCGGCGGTCGAGGGTGAACCGCAGCAGGGCGTAGCCGATGCCGACGACGAGGCCGACGAGTCCGCCGATCGCGAGTGCGAGCCGGACGTTCGGCGAGCTGGGCGTCGTGGGCAGGCGCGCGGAGTCGGCGGTCACCAGCGTGATACCCGGGTTCACGCCCGTGCCGCCCGACTCGATGTTCTCGATCTCGATCTGCATGCCGCGGATCCACGCACCCGCGAGGTCACGGGCGGCCTCGGGGGTCGGCCCGGTGGCGTCGACCTTGATGACGACGGTGTCGAGCGGGTTCGACACCGTGACACGGCGCACGAGGCTCTCGGGGCTCACGTCGAGGCCCAGCTCCTCACGGGCGTGCTCGCCCACGGCACGCCAGGTGCCCACGTCGACGTACGACTTGACCTTCGACTTCGCGAGGTTGTCGCTCACGTACTCGGAGCTGCTGTCGGTCTGGCCTTCGGCCTTCACCGGGGTGACGTACCCGCTCGCGTCCGCCGTGTAGACCTTGGGCTGGACGAGCGTCCAGGCGAAGGCGACGACGACACCGAGGACGACGCACAGCGACAGCGCGATCCAATGGGCGCGCAGGATGCGCAGGTAATCTCTCAGCTCCACAGGGGACCCCCCGGCTCGATGCGATCAACAGACACGTGCGGCTTCGTCCTCATCGCACGGGCCGCCCTCGGCAGGGAGCGCGCCCCGCGCGCCCAGCGTCTCGCCCGCGCGGCCGCGCGACCGGTCGCCGTGTCGACGGTCTCGGGGCGGCTGAGGAGCAGGTCCGACCGTGACGGCCAGACCGCCCGCGCCGCGATGCGCAGACGGTCGCGGCCGTGCGCGTCGCGCAGCGCGGCGAACCAGAAATATGCCCCGAACGAGCCCGAATCGACCCGTTCGCGCCAGCGTCGCGCCGCCGCCGACGCGCTCTCGCGGGGGTCGACCGGCACGGCGACGTCCAGGCGCCGGAACACGTCGGCGAGCGTCGCGGTCGTTCCGATGCTGCTGGCCAGGGCGGTGAGGCGATCGCGCTCGGCCGGCGTCAGGACGACGTCCTCGAGCTCGCGCAGCTCGGCGGCGTGACGTTCCTGGCGCTCTGTGCCGCGGAGCGAGTGCAGAGCCAGGACCATGACGTTGGCGACGCGAGAGGGCACGGCGCAGCGGCGGTGGGCGAAGTCGACGGTCTCGCGGTCGGCCCAGAGCGCGGTGAACGCGTCGGCCGGGGCGGCCAGCATCCCGGGGTAGTGGCGATGCACGTCGAGGTCGCACGGCCACCGGTCGTGCAGGAAGGTCCGCGAGTGGATACTCGTCAGATGCCCGATCAGCGGCGCCGGGCGTTCGCGCCAGCCGCGGGCGAGGACCTCGCGGCAGAGACGGTCGAATTCCTCGGGGTCGACGAGCACGTCGACGTCGCTCGAGGTGCGGTCCGCCCGCAGGCCCTGCCGGGTCAGGGTCGGCCCCTTGAGGAAGAGCACGCGGACCCCGAGGCCGTCGGCGACGTCCTGGACCCACGCGTGCCCGAGCTCGACGCCGGTGCGGAGGGTCAAGGCCTGCGCTGGTGGGTGTGGGGGCATGGGGGTCTCGAGTCGGTGGTGGGGCCCATTATCCCGACGCTCCCCGCCGCGACATCAGCGTCTCAGCGACAGATCCGGCATGCGAGCGTGCTCTGAGCGACACGATCGGGGCGCGGGACCGGGCTGAGGCGACATCCGCCTCTCGACCGCGGTCAGCGGGGCGAGAGCAGGAGCACCGCGATGAAGACGGCGAGCGCCAGGATGACGATGGTCGCCCCGATGATCGCCCACCCGGGGAGTCCGCCATGGTCCTGCGTCCACCAGGATCGTTCGCCGTAGTCGGAACGCCGTGATCGCTTCATGGCGGCAACGGTACGCCCGCGGCGGTTCGGGCAGGTGTCGGGCGGGTTACGCCTGGAGGATCATCGCGAGCGAGAAGGCGCTCGTCGCGACGATGGCCGCGAGCATGGCGGCCAGGCCCCAGCCGGGGAGGCCGCCGTGCTCGCGGCGCCACCACGACGGATCGGCGTCGTGGTCGGTCCGGTGACGACGCGCGCTCGTCGTCACAGGATGCCGGCTCCCACCGGCACGCTGATCGTGGTCTGGGCCTGGTAGGTCGCGCCGCTCGCGAACACCACGGTCAGGGTCACCGGGAAGGTCGCGAGCGCGCCGACGGAGATCCCCGAGTTCGACCCGGAGAGGCCGAACTCGACGGGGATGCTGAGGGTGCCGTTCGACGGGATCGCGACGGCTCGGGTCGTGACGAGCGTCGTGACGGGGAAGCCGACCCGTGAGCCCAGCACGGTGCTGTAGGTGACCGAGTTCTGCGCCGATACGTCGGTTCCGTCGAGGGTGGCGACGCCGAATCCCCGTGCCCGCCCGACGGGCAGGGTGAGACCCGCGGGGCGCCCGACGACGATCGTGATCGTCGCCGTCTCATCGATCGCGCCGGCGCCGTTCGTGATCGTGAACACGGTCGGCACGGTGACGAGGGCGCCCGCCTCGACGACGCCCGTGCCGTCGAGCACGCGCAAGCCCAGCAGGCCCGTCTCGCTCGCTGTCCACGCGAGGCCCGCCGTCTGAACGGACGCCGACGCGAGCGGGGCGGCGACGCTGACGGCGATGACCGGTGCCGCCCAGGCGGCACCTCGGACCAGGGCGCGTCGCGACACCCCCGAGCCGGGTGCGGCGGTGTCGCCGAAGGGGTCGTCGGTGCGGGTGGGGTCGTCGGTGCGTGACATGGGCGCTCCTCGGGGACGCGTATCGGGTGGTCTCCGAAGCGTTGCGGCACCGAGCAGCCGGGGGAGGGGCGAGCAGAGAACTTGGCGCTGAGCGCCACGGATCAGTCGCTCAGCGCCACCTCGGGGCCAGAAGACCGTTGTCGACGCGGCCACAATGAGGAGAGGCAGGAGGAGGCGGGATGCGCGATCTGATCACGGGTGATGAGTCAGCCGGTGGGCGGAAGCCGGGTCCGCAGCGTCTCGACGTGATCTCGACCCGCGGCGTGCGGCTCGCGCACATCGAGCTGCGGCGCGTGCTGCTCGGCCCGGGCGCGGTGACGCTGTCGCCGCTTCGCGAGGAGTCGGCGCTGGTCGTGTTCCCCTCCGATGGCGGGGCGCTGATGAGCCGGGCGCCCGCCGACGAGCCGGCGCGGCGGCTCGAGACGGGCGAGGCGGTGTACCTGTCGACCCGCGTCGCGCATATGGCGTGGTGGGAGGACGAGATCACGCTGCTCGTCGCCAACGTCTCGGCGCGGACAGAGCCGGCGATGGTGCTCCCCGACACCCACCTGGTCGAACCGACGAGACGCTACCTCGAGTCGCTGCTCGACACCGACGAGAGCGTCGACGCGGCCACGCAGCACTCGCTCGCGTGCGCCGCGGAGCACATGATCGACAGCCTGTTCGCCGAGCACACCGCCCGCGAGTGGGTGCGCTCACGCGTCTCGATGTCGTTGTTCTCGCAGGCCTCGTCGATGATGGCGGCCACCCGCGCCGATCCGGCGGTGACGCCCGAATCGATCGCCGCGCACCTGGCAGTCTCGATGCGGCACCTGCAGCGCGCGTTCCAGGCGCACGGCACGTCGCCCGCGGGCGAGCTGCGCCGACTGCGGCTCGACCTGGCCGTGCGGATCCTGCGGGCCGATCGCGACCGCGGACTGACGATCGCCGAGGTCGCGACGCGCGCCGGTTTCTCGGGTCTCGATGCGTTCCGCCGCGCGCTCCGCACCGAGAAGCTGCCATCGCCCACGCGACTGCGTGACACCGAGCCGCGGGTCGAGGAGCCGCGCCGGAACGGCTGGCGGCTGCTCGGTGCCCCGGCGGTCACGACCGCGAGGGCCCCGCAACAGAGCTGAGGACGCGGAGCTGAGAATGCGGAGCTGAGCGCAGCCGGGTCTACGCGACTCCCCGGCGCACGCGATCGTGCATCTGCCGGACGAATGCCGCATAGCCGCCCGGCGTGCGGCCGACGAACCGCCCCGAGGTCACGACCTCGTGCTCGTCGGTGACCACGACGCGTGCACCCGCGTCGACGGCCGCCCGGACGAGGGCGACGTCCTCGTGCTCGTCGAGCTCGGGAAAGCCTCCGGCGGCGAGGTAGACGTCGGCGCGCATCCCGAGGTTCGCTCCGTGGACGTTGCCGGCGGGCCGGCCCCGCGGGTGTGTGGCGACCCAGTGCGCCGCGTGCTCGCTGGTGAGGTCGGCGAAGTCGGGCTGTACGGTTCCGAGCACGACGCCGGCTCCCGTCGCCGCGAGGTCGAGCTGGTGGCTGAGCCACGTCGGAGGTACGGCGGAGTCGCCGTCGGTCGTGCTGATCCAGGTGTCGCGCGCGGGCGGGTCGCCGAGTTCGGCGAGAGCCGACTCGACACCGACGCGACGGGCGGTCCCGACGCGTCGTGCGTCGATGCGCCGGATGCCGACCCCGTGCGAGGCCGCGATGCGTTCGGACGCGTCGGAGCATGCGTCGAGGACGATGATCGTGACGACGGCGACGTCCGGATGGGTGCGGTGAGCGTGGGCCACGGCGGCGGAGATCGCCACGAGGCAGCGATCCAGCAGATCGGCTTCGTCGTGCACCGGGACCACGACGGCGACGGAGGTCGGCGTCACGACACGAGGCCCGTCTCGGCCGCGACCGACCGCGCATCCGGGTGCGCGTAGACCTCGAGCACGAAGTCGGCCTCGTCGTGGCGGGCCAGGCGGACGAGCTGATCGTCGGCGCTCAGGGCGGCGTGGACCTGGTCTCCCGAGAGCGGGTACTCGGCGACCGGATGACGCCAGTGGCAGGCGACGAGATGGCCGTCGGGCGCCAGGGATGCGCGCATCCGGCCGATCGCCGCGACCAGGTCGGATTCGTCCCAGTAGTAGCCGACCTCCGAGACGACGATCAGGTCGAACGAGCCCGCGGGCCACTCGCGGGGCAATGCGGCGCGGACGAAGCGGACGTCGCCGCGGTCGCCGAGCCGGCGCCGAGCCGCGGCGAGGGGCGCGTCGGCGATATCGAGCGCGAGGACGTCGTCGCAGCGGCCGGTGAGAAGCTCGGTGAGCGCGCCGGTCGCGCAGCCGAGCTCGAGCGCCGAACGGTAGCGGGCGCGCGGCAGCGTCGCCATCGTCACCGCGCGCTTGCGCTGCTCGTACCACCGGGTGTCGAACCCCCAGGGGTCGTCGCCGTTCCGTTCATAGAACGCGTCGAAGAAGCTCCGGTCGAGACTCGCCGCCCGGTGGATCGGTCGGGGGGCCGGCCGGACGAAGACCTCGAACGCTCGCTCGAAGTGCCGCTGCATCCCCTCGTGGAGCATCACTTCGTCGCCCGGTGCCGCCGAGAGCGGACGGGTCTGGCTGCGATGGAGGTCGAGGGCCGCGCGCTTGGCCGCTGCGAGGTCGGCGTCGAGCTCGACGAGCTCGAGCTCGGCCCACGGAGCGTCGGCGGGCGAGCCCCAGTGCCAGAGCCAGATCGGATACGTGCGCCAGGGCAGGCCGAGGTCGGCGCACACCTCGCCGACCACCTCGCCGACGACGCGGTGGTCGCGGTGGCCGTCACCGGTCCAGGGGGCGACGACGAGGCTGCGCACGTGCGCGGTCGATGCCACCTCGGCTCGCAGCGCCGCGGCGATCTCGTCGCGGTGCGCGTCGGTGGCGCCGTCGGGGATGCCGAGGAAGCGCGGTCGGATACGAGGTGACAGGGTCGCGAGTGCGCGCGACGCCTCGTCGCGCCGTACCGCCGCGAGGTCGGTCGGGCTGTGCGTGGGCGAGTCCGGGTGCGAGCCCTCGCCGTCGGTCGCGATGATGACGGTGACCGTGCCGCCGGCACGCGCCGTGCGGGCCATGAGGCCCGCCGCTCCCAGGGTCTCGTCGTCGGGGTGTGCTGCCACGACGACGAGGTGCTCGATGCCGTCGGCCAGCGGCGGCAGCGAGCGCTCCCCGAAGGCGGCGGCCCACACCTCTTCAGGGGTGCCCGCGTCGCGATGGTCGAAGCTCACCACGCGCCGCGCCCCTCGCTCACGCTCGTCCCGATGCGCGCCAGGTCGCGGTCGGCGTGATGCTGGCGCAGGTAGATCTGCAGGTCGGCGACCCGCCGTGCATGGGCCTCGTCGGCGACGAGGGGGAGCGGGCCGAGCGCGCGCGACGTCTCGGTCAGCGCCAGCTCGACGGCATCCGCGACGACCGTGCGTGTGCGCGTCGCGAGCGTCCCCGGGTCGCTGGAGGGTGTGCCGGGGTCGTCCATCACGCGAGCCGCGGACTGCAGCGTCAGCCGGGCACTCCACAGTGCGACGTCGACGCGACCCAGGTGGGTGTGCGACAGCTGGTCGGCGGCCGGTCGCCGCGTGGCCTCGAGGAGGGCGGTCCGGAGCGGGAGGGCGCCGCCCCACCAGCACGCCGCGACGCCCACGCCGCCGCGTGCGAAGCCGGGGCGCCGCAGGTACCAGCCAGCGTCGCCCACGGGCACGGCGGTCGCCGCGGAGAAGTCGACCGGCGCGCTGACCACCTGGCTGAGCCCCCGGGCGTGCCACGGCCCGCTGCGGGCGGACACCGCCGCGGTCTGCAGTGCGACGGCGAACAGTCGCCGCTCGTCGCCGGTCCACGCGGTGACGAGGGCGTGAGTGAGGTGTTCGGCCAGCGAACACCACGGCTTGGTGCCGGTCAGGCGCCAGCCCCCGGGTGTGAGCTGCGCGTCGAGGCGGGCGTTCGGCCCCTCGGCGGCGAAGACGCCCCACGTCGAACCGGCATCCGCGCCGACCGCGTCGAGCTCGACGTCGATCCCGTCGTGGTGCGCCTGAGCGAGGATGTCGAGAGCGTCGAGGTGCGGTTCGAGGATGCGCGCCGCGGCGACGTCGCGGGCGGCGACCGACGCGAGCAGCGACCAGTCGTCGACGAGCGGCCGCTCCGCCGGGCGTGACGCGCCGACCGTCACCGCCCAGTCGAGGGTCGCGGCCGCGTCCGTGCCGAAGCCCGTGACGCCCGCGGCCGCCGAGAGCGCGGCGACGACGGTCGGCGATGCGAGGACCGGCGCACCGTTCGAACTCTCGCCGAGCGAGAGGACGGTGGGTGCGTCAAGAGGAGCGGGCACCGCTCCATCATCTCTGCCGCGATACGCGGAGCGGGCCGGATGCGGGAGATCGATCCGATATGCGCCGCAGGGTTGCGCGCGAGGCCGGGATGCGCGTCAGGGGCGTCCCATCCCGCGGTAGTCCCAGCCGGCCGCACGCCAGGCGTCGGCGTCGAGGCAGTTGCGACCGTCGACGACGACGCGGCCCGTGGCGAGGGTCGCGGCGTGCGCGGGGTCGAGCTGACGGCGGTACTCGTCCCACTCGGTCACCACGATGACGGCGTCGGCTGCGCGTAGGGCCTCGTCGCGGTCCTCGACGTAGTTCAGCTGCGGGTGCACACGGCGCGCGTTCTCGATCGCCTCGGGATCGGTGACGGTGACCCAGGCGCCCAGGCCGTGCAGGCGCACGGCGACGTCGAGGGCGGGGGAGTCGCGGATGTCGTCGCTGTGCGGCTTGAACGCCGCGCCGAGCACCGTGATGTTCTTCTTGTAGACCGAGCCACCGAACGCGTCGACGACGAGGTCGACGGCGCGGTCGCGGCGGCGCATGTTGATCGCGTCGATCTCGCGCAGGAATGCGACCGACTCGCCGCGGCCGAGCTCCTCGGCACGGGCCGAGAAGGCGCGGATGTCCTTCGGCAGGCAGCCGCCGCCGAATCCGATGCCGGCTCCGAGGAAGCGGCGGCCGATGCGCGCGTCGTGCCCGATCGCGTCGGCGAGGGTCGTGACGTCGGCGCCGGTGACCTCGGCGATCTCGGCCATCGCGTTGATGAAGCTGATCTTCGTGGCCAGGAAGGCGTTGGCGGCGACCTTGACGAGTTCGGCGGTCGCGAGGTCGGTGACGATGAACGGCGTGCCCTTGGCGACCGAGGGGTGGTAGACCTCGCGCAGGATATCCGCGGCGCGCTCGCCATCGGCGCCCGCGGGGACGCCCGCGACCAGACGATCGGGGTCGACGGTGTCCTGCACGGCCCAGCCTTCGCGCAGGAACTCGGGGTTCCAGACGAGCGTCGCCCCCGTCGGGGTCACGCGCTCGGCGAGCGTCGCGGCGGTGCCGACGGGGACCGTCGACTTGCCGGCGACGATGTCGCCCGCCGCGAGGTGGGGGATGAGGGCGTCGACGGCGGCGTTGACGTATGTCATGTCGGCCGCGTAGCCGTCCTTCTGCTGCGGGGTGCCGACGCCGACGAAGTGGACGGCGGCGCCCGCGGCATCCGCCATGTCGGTCGAGAAGCGCAGACGGCCCGAGGCCAGCCCCTCGCTCAGGATCTCCTGCAGGCCGGGCTCGAAGAAGGGGGCGTCGCCCTTCGAGAGCGAGGCGATCTTGCGCTCGTCGACGTCGATCCCGACGACCTCGTGCCCGATGGATGCCATCGCCGCGGCGTGGACCGCTCCGAGGTAACCGCAACCGATGACCGACAGACGCATGGTGCTCGCTCTCCGCGGACCCGAGCGGACCGCCACCCATTCCTATCAAGAACGGATGACGGATGTGTAAACGTGCAAGACGGCGGGCGGCCCCCGGCGTCCGCGGCGCGCGTAGCCTCGGACCATGCCTCCGGTTCTGCTGTCGCTGTCACACGACTTCGCCGATGCGCTGCCGGCCCTCGCGCGTCCGTGGTCGGCCGATCCGGCGCCCGACCCCCGCCTGCTCGTGCTCAACGAGGGCCTCGCGGCCGAGATGGGGCTCGACGCGGCCTTCCTGCGCAGCCCCGCGGGCGTGGCACTGCTCGTCGGTGCCGCGCTGCCCGAGGGGGCGCAGCCCGTGGCGCAGGCGTACGCCGGCCACCAGTTCGGCGGGTTCTCGCCGCGGCTGGGCGATGGACGCGCCCTGCTGCTCGGCGAGGTCGCCGCCCCCGACGGCTCGCTGCGCGACCTGCACCTGAAGGGGTCGGGACCCACGCCGTTCGCCCGTGCCGGCGACGGGCTCGCGGCCGTCGGCCCGATGCTGCGGGAGTACGTCATGAGCGAGGCGATGCACGCCCTCGGCATCCCGACGACCCGATCGCTCGCCGTCGTCGCGACCGGTCGCGACGTGCTGCGCGAGACCGCCCTGCCGGGCGCGGTGCTCGTGCGGACCGCCGCGAGCCACCTGCGCGTGGGCAGCGTCGAGTTCGCGCGCGGGACGGGTGACATCGATGTGCTGCGCGCCGTCGTCGACTACGCGATCTCGCGGCACCACCCGGCCGCGGCGGACGACGACGTCCCGGCGCTCGGGCTGTTCCGCGCCGTCGTGCACGCGCAGGCCGACCTCGTGGCGCAGTGGATGCTGGTCGGCTTCATCCACGGCGTCATGAACACCGACAACGTGACGCTCTCGGGCGAGACGATCGACTACGGGCCCTGCGCGTTCCTCGACGCGTACGACCCGGCGACCGTGTACAGCTCGATCGACACCGGCGGGCGGTACGCGTACGGCAGCCAGCCCTACATCGCCGAGTGGAACCTCGCGCGACTGGCCGAGGCGATGCTGCCGCTCTTCGACGACGAACTCGAAAGAGCCGTCGAGCTGGCTCAGGAAGCCTTGGCGGAGTTCCGCCCGCGGTTCGCCGCGGCGCGGACGGCAGGGATGCGCTGCAAGCTCGGGCTCCGCGTCGCGGACGACGAGGTCGAGGCGCTCGCCGGCGACTTCCACGAGATGCTCGGGCGCGCCCGCGCCGACTACACGTCGACGTTCCGCGCGCTGTCCGACGCCGCTCGCGGAGACGACAGCGGTGTCGAGGCTGCGCTGGGCGGAGACCCTGCGTTGGCCGGTTGGCTGGACCGCTGGCGCGCGCTCGGCCCCGACCCGGGTGCGATGGATGCGGCGAACCCGATCTACGTTCCCCGGAACCACCTCGTCGAGGAGGCGCTCGCCGCCGCGACCGCGGGCGACCTCGAACCGCTCGGCTGGCTGACGACCGTGCTGTCGACGCCGTTCACCGCGCGTGCCGGCGCGGAGCGGTACGCCCAGCCCGCCGGTCCCGACTTCGCGGCCGGCTACCGGACGTTCTGCGGCACCTGAGAGAGCGTCGGCCTCGATTTCGGGAGACACGACGGAGGGCGCCCGCCGGCGCTGACCGACGGACGCCCTCTGTGACCGGTGCTGAGGTGTGTCAGCTCTGCGTCGCGCGGCGGCGGGAGACGACGACGGTCGCCGCACCCGCGAGCATCACGAGGATGCTGATGCCGAACAGGCCGGTGACGTCCTCGCCGCCGGTGGCAGCCAGGCGACCGCTGCCCGAACCCGAACCCGAACCCGAACCCGAGCCCGAGCCCGCGACGGCCGGCACGACGGCGGGAGCGGCGCGCAGGGTGAACGCGACGGGCGCGGACGGGTCGGACAGGCCGGTGGTGCCCGCCTCGTCCGAGGCCTGGAGCGCGATGACGGTGTAGTCCTCGGGCGCGAGGGCAACCGTGACCGACCACGTGCCGTCCGCGGCGACCAGGATCGGGTCGGCGGGGTCGGCCGGTGCGGGGGCGGCTGCGGGCTCGACGGCCGACAGCGACATCTCCCCGTCGGTGGTTTCGCCGAGCGGAACCTCGCCGGCGAGGGCCGTCGGGACGACGAGCAGGCCGACGAACGCGCCGGGCTGGCCGGTGCCGCGGAAGGTCACCTGCGTTCCGGTGACGACCTCGCCCGCGGCCGGGCTCGTGATGACCGGAGCAGGCAGGGCGGGGGCGGCGGGGAGCTCGAACGAGACTTCCCGCGTCTGCAGGTCTTCGCCCTCGACGGCGAGCGTGACGGTCGCGGTCTGCGAGACCGGGGCGTCATCGGCGTAGGTCGCGGCCACGAGCCACACCCCCGCGACGACCGTGACGGGCTGCGTTCCCGGCAGGGGCAGGCCGTCGGTGCCGAGCACCGTGACGATGGCGCCCTCGTCGCCCGTGCCCGAGAAGGCGACGGTGCGGGTCGGAAGCGTCTCGCCGGACGCCGGTGTGAGGACCTCGAACGGCACGTCCGCGTCGGGGTCGGGCAGCGTGAACGAGACCGTCCGGCTCTCGGGCTCGGCGCCCTCGGCGATCAGCGTGATGGTGACCGTCTGTGCGGCCTCCGCGTCGTCGGCGTATGTGGCGATGGTCGTCCATGCGCCGCCCGTGACCGTCGCCGGCAGCGATCCCGGCAGCACCGCGCCGTCGGCGTCGGTCACCGTGACGGTCGCGCCGTCGGTTCCGGTTCCCGCGAACAGCACGGTGCGGGTGAGCGTCGTGGCATCCGGGGCCGGGCTGAGCACCGTGAAGGGGATCGCCTCGCCCGGCGCGGGCGCCGGCTCGACATCGTCGCCGGGCGCCGGCTCGACCTCGTCGCCGGGCGCGGGAGCCGGCTCGACCTCGGCGTCCGGGACGGGAACGGTCGGGTCTCCCTCGGCCCCGGGCTCCGTTCCGGGCTCCACTTCGACCTCGGGCAGCGCTTCTTCCTCCGGGACCGCCTCGGCGTCCGGCGCGGGGGCCGCGGGCTCTTCGGTGACAGGGGCCGGCAGCGACTCGTCGTCGCCTTCCGTCTCGAGCGTCACCTCGACCGGGACGGACTCCTCCGCCGTCGGGTCGACGGGCGCGGCGTGGGCGGGTGCGGCTGCGAACCCGGCCGCGCCGAGCGCGACGACGAGGGCGACGGGGAAGGCGAGCGCTTTCCGCCGCAAGGACGTATGAACAGACATGAAAACCTCATGATCGTGTGGCGATGATCCCGCGCGCAGGATCGACCGATCTACCTTGATCGCTCCGAGAGCGCGGATGGGGCCGAGAACGCGCTTGCCCCCCAAGACATCAGCGCGTTCCGCGAAACGTAGCAGTGCGCAGATACTGGCGGCTAGGGCTTGATTCCAGCTTTTCGCTTGCGCAAAAAAATGCGAGGGGCAGGAATTTGCGGGCGTGAGCCACACAGACAGATGATCACGATTTCGCAGGTGATGTGGCGGCGAGCACCTCGCGCCTGACATGATGTGCGCGGATTCGCGCCGGGGGGCGCGCGCAAATGGACAGCGGTGATCGCGTCCTCGCACTGGGGGAGATGTACATGACGGAATCGCTTTTGCCCGCGGCCGGTTGGTATCCGGCTGAACATGCGGGCGGAGACCTGCGCTATTGGGATGGGACGGCCTGGGTCGAACCTGCTGACGAGCGAGAGAAGCGCCGGTCAGCGGGGAAGACGGCAATCCTCGCTGGCACCGTATCGCGCAAGACGGGGCTGATCGTGACCGGGTCGGCGCTTGTGGTGGGACTGTTTCTGGGCGGCGGGATGGGTGGCGCCGGGGCGGCGAAAGAGGTGACTTCTCTCAAAGAGCACGTGACTTCGCTCGAAACCGATATCGCGGCCGCGGACACCGCGGCAGCCGAGAATGACACCGTGCTCGAGGAAGTGCGCGCAAATCTCGATGAGGCGTATGCCGACCTCGACACTGCGTTGGACGAACTCGCGACGGCCACGGCGTCGCTTACCACCGCAACGAGCCAAATTACCGATATGGAGACTGCGGCAACCGCCTCACAGACCGAACTCGACGCGCGCGCAGCGCGTATCGCCGACCTGGAGGGACAACTCTCTTCGCGGTCGGTGCAATCCCCGGTGTCGCAAGAACCCGTTGCCGTGGCCCCGGCAGCGCCGGCATACGCCTACTACGAGAATTGCACGGCGGCCCGTAGCGCCGGAGCCGCGCCGGTGCGGTCGGGCGACCCCGGTTACGGACGCCACCTCGACCGCGATGGAGACGGGGTCGGCTGCGAGTGACGTTCTCCCGCTCAGGGCACCTTGTGGCCGGCGGCCTGGATGAGTCCGTACCACTCGCCGCGTGTGAGCGGGATGTCGCTGCCCGCGGCGGCATCCGCGACGCGCTGCGGGTTGGTCGTGCCGAGTACCACCTGGATGCCGGCGGGGTGGCGGGTGATCCATGCGGTCGCGATCGCCGTCGGCGTCACACCGTACTTCGCCGCGAGCTCGTCGAGCTTGGCGTTCAATTCGGGATACTCCTCGGCGCCGAAGATGACACCGTCGAAGAAGCCCTTCTGGAACGGCGACCACGCCTGCAGCGTGATGCCGTTGATGCGTGAATAGTCGACGAGACCGCCGCCGTCGCGCGTGATCGAGTCGTCCTCGCCGACCATGTTCGACGCGAGGCCCTGTGCGATGAGCGTCGAATGCGTGATCGACAGCTGCACCTGGTTGGCCACGAGCGGCTGCGACACGGCCGTCTTCAGCAGATCGATCTGGCGCGGTGTGTGGTTCGAGACGCCGAACGCGCGGACCTTGCCCGACGATTCGAGGTGGTCAAAGGCGCGCGCGACCTCGTCCGGCTCGACGAGCGCGTCGGGACGATGCAGCAGCAGCACGTCGATGCGGTCGGTGCCGAGCGCCTCGAGCGATTCCTCGGCGGAGGTGACGATGTGCTCGTACGAGTGGTCGAAGTGCCAGTCGTCTGCCACGATGCCGGTCTTGGTCTGGAGCGTGATCTCGTCGCGCTCGGATGCCGTCAGCTTCAGGGCCTCGGTGAACCGTCGTTCGCAGGCGTGGCGCACCGAGCCGTACAGGTCGGCGTGGTCGAAGAAGTCGATGCCGACCGCGCGCGAGCGGTCGTAGAGGGCGCGGATGTCGGCATCCGACAGCTCCTCGATCCGCATCATCCCCGCGACGACGTTGGGGACCTGGATGTTGCTCCGACCGAGGGGGACGCTGCGCATGATTCTCCGTTGATTTAGAAGGCGATGGAGATCCCAGTATCGATGCCCGTGGGGCTGAGGCGGGTCGGTATCAAACGACACGGTGCGAGCGGCGGGCCGCGGCGCCGATCGTGCCACGATGGGCGGGTGCCCGTCGTCGAGTCCCGATGCGTCGTCCCGGTCAGTGTCGACGTGGCGTTCGCCGTGTCGCAGACGCAGGGCGAGGTGCGCAAGCGTTGGGACCCGTTCATCCGGCGCCAGCACCTGATCGATGCGGAACGCCCGGCCAAGGGGGTCCGCACCTTCACTGTTCAGCGATTCGGTCTCGCGATGGAGAGCGAGTACGTCTCGTACAACCCGCCGTCCAACGTCGGGATGAAGATGACGAAGGGCTCCTGGTTCTTCGAGCGCATGGGCGGCGGATGGCGTTTCACCCCCGTCGACGGCGATCCGACGAGCACGCTCGCCGTCTGGCGTTACAACTTCAGCTGCCGTCCCGCGTGGCTCGCGCCGATCGCGGAACGTGTCGGAGCTGTCATCCTGCAGCGTGACATCGACCGTCGGATCGCCGGGTTCGCCCGCGGCTGCGTCGACCCGGTCGTCGTCGCGGAGGCGGAGCGCATCCGCGCGAGCTGATCGCCGGAGCCGTCGGAGCGCTGGACCGGAGTGCGTCGGTGGTGCCACCCCCCAGCGGTTGGCACCACCGACACGGCTCCCTTCACGGCATACGAGTCACGCGATCCGGTTCGGGCGATGCGCCGCGGTCAGGAGCGCTCGCCGACCGGCTTGCGTCGCGCGAACAGCGCACCGCCGCTGACGAGCAGGAGGAGCGTGGCCAGACTGAGCGCCAGCGGCGCCGCCCCGCCGGTGGATGCCAGGTGGCGGTCGGTACGCGTCGGCGCTCCGGATGCCGCCGGCGAGCCCACCGCGGCGCCGTGGCCAGTGCCGTTACCGGCACCCACGCTTGCGCCATCCCCGGGGGTGCCGGGCTCCGTCGGCTGGCTCGGCTGGCCGGGCTCCACGGGCTCGGTGGGTTCCGGCTGGCCGGGTTCGGGCTCGACCGGGTCGGTGCCACCTGCTGCGGCGTCGATCTGAAGGGTGCGCCACGCGATGAGCACGTTCTGGTCGGTGGTCAGCACGATGCGGTGGGTTCCGGCCGGGACGTCGGCCGGGATCGGGAACGAGACCTGGCCGTTCTCATCGATCGTCGCGTCGCCGAGGAAGGTGGGCGTCGAGAACAACCAGGCCCGAGCCGTCATACCCTGCAGGTCGGCGCCGATGGTCGCGGTGATGGTCGTGCCCGCGGTCGCGGTGTCGGGGACGTTCATGCCGCCGCGGTTGTCGTCGGTGAGAGCGTCGGGGAGCGGAGCCACCGGGGGCGCCGGCTCGGACGGCTCGACCGGACCCGGGGTGGCCTCGGTGGTGATCTCGATCGGCTCGGATGTCGCCGAGCCCGCGATGTTCTTCGCGACCACGACGATCGTGTACGTCGTCTCGGGCTCGAGGTCGTTGAAGGCGAAACGGGAGAGAAGCGACGAGCTCCAGCCGTCCGTCTCGACGACGCGCTCGGTTCCGCCGCCGATCAGAGTGACGGTGTAGTGGACGCCGAGCGCGGCGGTCGGGCCGGTCGTCTCCGGAAGCGGGTTCTTCAGCGGGCCGGGGCGGATGCCGCCGAGGATCCAGGAGTCTCCCGCCTGGACGTCGAGCACGGTCGGCTGCGACGGAGCCTCCGGGATGACGATGTACTGTCCGGTGCTGCCGAATGCGCCGTCATCGCCATGATCGAGCCGGCCCTCGAGGTGATAGAGCCCGGGCTCGAGCCCGGTGAAGTCGAAGGTCGTTTCCGTCGTCGCCGTCTTGACGATGTCGGAGCCGCCGTTCACGGGCGTGACGATGACGGTCCATCGGGTCACCGGCGAGCCGTTGCCGATGCCGGAGAGATGGATCGAGGCTCCGTCCGCCCGGATCTCGGTGACGACGAGTCGCAGGCGGGATTCCTCGACGTCGGGGTCGAGCGGCGCATCCTGTGACTCACCCACGGTGGCCGGCGCGGGTGCCACCTCGAACGACGAGGCCTCGAAGGCGGGAGCCGCAACCCGGGTGGTCTGATCCGCCGGGCCGGAGTCGGCCGCCTGCGCCTGATCCGGCTCGGGCACGAGGGGTGCCGCGTCAGCGATGGACGCGCGGTACTCGGCGGATGCGCCGTCGCCGTCCGATGAGGTCTCGTCGGCGATCGCCGTGGTGTCGGTCTCGCCGGTCTCGCCGGTCTCGACGACCCCGCCGGTCTCGGCCTCATCGGCATCGATGACCTCGGCGCTCGTGTCGACCGAGATGGTCTCGGCGGTCTCGACGGTTTCGTCGGCGTGGACCGGTGCGGCGATGCCGCCGACGATGAGTCCGGCCGCGAGCACGACGGATGCCGCGGCGGCGCAGGGATGCTTCTTCTTCATGTGTCCTCGATGGAGTGCGGGTTCGCGGCCCGCGCCCCAGATGGCGGACCGTCGCGTCCACGCTGGCAGGCCGGGCCGCGACATCCCGCGTATTCGTCTTCCGACGAACGTTCGCGAACAATCCCGAACAGGGCGGCGCCGGCTCTCGCTAGAGTTGAGCGCCGCTTCTGACCCGCATCCCGGGTATATGCGGCCGCAGCCATACAGCCGTCAGTCCTGGGGGAGCCGGTGCACGAGAACGACAGTGCGGATGACCGCGCGCCCGCAGCGCCGGCCGAAACGCTCGATGCCATCGCGCGCGACCTGGTGGCGTTGAAGGATGCCGCGGGGCCGGTCTCGTATGCCGAGCTCGTCCGTCGGATCACGGCGCAGCGCGTCGACCGGGGGATGAGCGCTGCGGCGGCGCAGCCTCCTCGCACGACGGTTTACGACGCGTTCCGGCCGGGCAGAGCGCGGATCGACGTGGCCCTGCTCCGCGACATCGTGATCGCGCTGGGCGGAGACGAAGACGAGGCCGAACGGTGGGTCGCTCGTTACCAGCGGACGCGTCGCACGCGCGATCTGGTGCCTCGATCGAGTTCGGCACTTCCTGCGCCCGCGCCTGCTCGCCGCGCGTCTCGCGCGGCCGCCCCGTTGCCGGCGGCGCGGCCGGCGCTGCGGCGCGATGTCGCGGCGCTGATCCTGGTCGCGTGCGTCGCAGTGAACTTCGCCGGGATGGCTCTGGTGCAGGCGCTGCACCTGCCGATCTACCTCGATATGGCCGGTACCGCGGTGGCGGCCATGGTGTTCGGTCCGGCCCCGGGCATCCTCGTGGGTCTGGCGACGAACGTGTTCGGTTTCGTCATCGGCAGCCCGGGAGCGGCCCCGTTCGCTCTCGTGAATGTGGCGGGTGCCGTGGTCTGGGCGTACGGCATCCGGCGGTGGGGGATGGGTGCAGACCTGTTCCGCTATGTGAATCTGACCCTGCTGGTCGCCGTCGCCTGCTCGCTCGTCGGAACCCCGCTCGGGTTGCTGATGTTCGGCGGGTACTCCGGACACGGCTCGGATGGCGTCACCTCGTCGATCGAGGGGTTGGGCCTGCCGGTCGTGTTCGCCGCGTTCTCGGCGAACCTGCTCACGTCGGTGATTGACAAGCTGCTCTCGGGATTCATCGCCCTCATCGGCATTGCGATGCTCCGCAGTCGATTGCCGATTCCCACGGAGCGCCTCGCGCTCGTCGATCGCCTCATCGCGCCGCGTGCGGTCGACGGGCTCTTCCATCCTGCTGCTCTCATGCTCCCTCCCGGTATGGCGCGCAGGCTGCCGGTCGCGACTGCGCGCTGACGCACTGCGGTGCTGCGGCCCTGCGTGTCGTCGTTCGGATCCTGTGCCCGCGCCGGTGATCCACGACCCCGGGCGGCGGAGCGTGCGGTGTCGCTACCCCGCGTCGCATCGGCGGGGGGTCAGAACGGCGGTTGCTCGTCGGGTGGGGCGTCGGTCGGATCGGGCGGGGGCGCAGCCGACGCCTCGGGCACGAAGCAGACGGTGGGAACGGGGACGTCTTCTCGATAGATCCTGCCCAGTGGGGAGGTCCACTCGATCACGCCCCCGCCGACCTGTCTGACCTTCCACGCCGTGAACTGCTTCATCGAATGGTGTCGCTGGCAAAGGTGGGCGAGGTTGAAGATGTGGGTGTGCCCACCGAGCGCATGGTCGATGGTGTGGTCTAGCTCGCACCTGACCGCCGGGCGGCGGCATCCCGGAAACCGACAATGCTGGTCGCGCGCTCGTAGCAGCCGCGACATCGCGGTGGTGGGGCGGTAGGTGTCGACCTCGACCGGGGTGCGCGTCACGGGGTCGATGAACAGGCGGCTCCACACCTTGGCGCGGCCGGCGAGGTGGCGGGCGGTGTCGGCGTCGATCAGTGCGGCGCCGACCGCCTCGGCGGGCGCTTCGTCGACTCCGCGAAGAGTGTCGGCCGTGACGGCGACCTGCACGTGTGCGCGGATCGCTCCGAGGGGACCCGCCCCGTCGCTGCCGACGGAGGGATCGACGACGGGTGCTCCGCCGAGGAGGAGGTCGCCGAGGATGTCGGCGCGCAACTGGTCCATCGTGCGCACGTCAGCAGTCGGTACCTCGCGGTCGTTCGTGACCCCGCGGAGGTCGGCATCCGATCCGGCTCCCGCGTCCGACACCGCGTCCGTGACGATGGGCGTGCAGCGTGCATCCTTCACGGACTGTGCCATCGCGGTGAGGCGGTCGTGGATACCGGCAGCGACAACGGTCGGCACGGTGGCGGAGAGCTCGGACATGCCGTCGTTTCCGTGCATGACCCACACGCCCCGTTTCGCGGCCGCAGCACGGTGCCGCTCGGTGAAGGTCGCGGATCCCATGTGCGCCGCGAGATTGCGGAGCGGCTCGCGAACGCGCGACGCGATGTCGCGCTCGCAGATCGTGATCGCCGCCTGCTCGTAGTCGGCGCGCAGGTCGGGCTCGATCGCGCAGCCCGCGCGGACGACGGCGTCGACGTGTTCGCGTGTGATGCGCTGGTGCTCCCACGCGGCGAAGACCGCCGGATAGTCATCGACGATCGTCAGCGCGTGATCGATCTCGGTCTGGGCGCGTCGGTCGTGGGTGCGGCGCACTCCCGCGATCTCCGCGGCGACCGACCGCATCTCCATGTCGGAACCCATCCCTCGCGGACGGGAGTCGCCTGCGAGCGTTCGCTCGAGTGCCGCGCGACCAGCGTCAGCGAGGGCGCGGGTCATCGTGATCTGAGCATCGTGCAGCAGCTTGTCGGCATCTACGACGCGGTCGAGGACGGTGCTGTACGTCGCGAACGAGCCCGCATCGGGTGCGTCGCGGCGGCTACCGTGACGTCCTACACGCCGGTCGCCGTTCGCTGTCATGTTCGTATTCTCGCAGCCACCTCGGACATTGGACTCAAACACATATACGCCTGTGAGATGGCAGAGGCGATCGCCGTCAGGGGAGGAGTCGACGCCCGACGCGTACGAGAACAGGCCGGCGATGGGGGAGGTTCGTCGCTGCCGTCACTCCGAGGCGCGCGGCGAGGACTCGGGCCCGTCGCCGCCATCCGGTTCCTGGGGATCGGTGCTCCGCCGGTTCTGCGTGAGCTCGCGTCGCCACTGCGCGAAGCCGGCGATCATGACCCCGAATCCGAGAAGCATGAAGCCGATGCGCGCCCACCACGCGAGGTCGTGAAACATCAGGTTCGGCACCGTCAGGATGAAGGTCGCGCCGACGAAGTACCAGACGGCGGACGACGTCTGGTCGCGCTCGTTCGTCTCGCTCATGCTCTTCTCCCCCTCTATGGAACGCTTCTGAGCGTACGAAGAGGGGCGATGCCGGCGCGTCCCCCGAGCGGATGATCTTCGCGTGTGGATGGGAGCGCGGTCGGATGCTGGGCGGTCAGGCTTTCAAGACGCCGGAACCGTTCACATCCGCGGTCTCGCGGGCGCCCAGCATCCGCCGGGTGAGCTGCTGCCGCGACTGCACGATCTCGTCGAGCACGTGCGTCAGGTGGGCGTCGGAAACCGGCTCGTCGGTGATGGTGTCCGCCAACACCGCGCGTTGGACGAGCTCCTTCGCGAACGAACCCGTCACACCGTCGATGGCTGTCGCCGTCCTGGCGATCGCCTCGTCGGAGAAGGGCAGATCGCCGGCATAGCGTCGCAGCAACTGCTCGCGTTCGCGCAGGCCGGGGGATCTCGACGGCGAGGTCGACGCGTCCAAGCCGCTCGGCGAGAGCGGGCTCAAGCACCTCGACCCGGTTGGTGGTCATGACGAAGGTGACGTGGGCGTCGCCGGTCAACCCGTCGAGCGCTTCGAGTACCTCGAATAGCAGTGGCTGAGGGCTGCTGTGTCGTTCCACCGCGACGAGGTCGATGTCTTCAGTGACCCGTCGGCGCCCCCGGGGTTGCGCATGGTTGTCGGAGCGGGCCGACGTCTATGCGACGATGGGGTGGCCGTTCCGACAGCGCGAGGAGCTCTGTGTCTTACATCGAAACTATGCAGTCCAGAGCTTCCGAACGCTTCGAGCTGCTGCACCAAGGGGTGGAGGACGTCGTCTTCACTGACTTCCCCGATTACTCCAATGTTGGCGACTCAGCTATCGCGCTTGGACAACGTGCGTACTGGCGAAGCGCGGGCATTCGTGTGCGTGCGGCCTACAGTGCCCCCTTGCTCGCACCCCGTGTGTATGACTCTCCCTACCCCGTCGTTCTGAACGGCGGCGGTAGCCTCGGTGGCCTTTATGGTGGCATCGGTGAGCATCGCTACTCTCTGGCGGAGCGGCTTGACCCGTCGCAGCTCCTGATCCAAGAACCTCAGTCGATCCACTTCGTAGATTCAGCTGCTCGCGATGAGTTTGCGCGCCGCATGGCCGCACGCCCGAATCTTCGCCTCGCTGTCAGGGATGAGCCGTCTGCGGCCGCCGTAGCTGGTCTGATCGAGCCGATCCTCGCGCCCGATGCCGTTCATCATTTGGGGAGGATTCCCGCGCCCGAGCCATCGCAGCCGTTTGTGATCTTGGCGCGCGCGGACAAGGAGTCGGCTGTCCGTATGTCGGTCGCAAACTCGCGAGATTGGCCAGCAGATCCGCTCGATTTGCGCGTTCTGTGGTGGCTCGGTTGGCGGACCAAACAGGTGCCGCCCATGAAGGCCTTTCTCCGCAGGTCTGTCGACGCCTGGTTCGGTCGCGCAGAAAGGCGTTTCGCCCGCGGGGTCAATATGATCGCTCCGGGCGAGGTGGTGATAACCGACCGGCTCCACGCAATGTTGATCGCGTTGCAGGTTGGGCGCCGCGTCATAGCTATTGATAACGCCACGGGCAAGCTTTCTGCTTATGCTCAGGCGTGGCTCCAAGACACCGACGCGCCGCTGACTTTCGTCAAAAATTTCGATGAAGCGATCGCTCTCGCCAAGCGCGGCTGAGTCCGCAGTCAGGGAGCGATCGGCGTCGAACTAGCCGACCCTTAAAAATAGACGACACCGGCTCGGAATGAGCCCACGATGCGACCAAGGTTTCGACCGAGACGCCCCGCTTGCAATCGTCTCGTGCTCGGCCGGAGCACGTAGAGCGCGGCGGCTGCCATGGCTGCGATCGGAGCGCGGGTGAAGGATTGCCTGCGCATGCCGAACTCGCGGAATTTCAGGAACAACTTGACCTCTGAAAGCCCGTACGCATATTTCTGGCGAAACGTATCGTGGGCAGAATCACGGGAGTAGTATGCGATGCGAGCCGCAGGTACCCATTCGAGTTTCATCCCCGCGATCTGTGCGCGCCAGAAGAAGTCGGTCTCATCCCCGCCGCCGCGGTAGGACTCGTCGAATCCGTGAACTCGATCGTAGGCAACCCGAGTGAAACCGCAGTTCGCACCGTACGGCCACTGATAGATCCACGGTGAGTCTATGAAACGATTCTGCTCGTATGCGGTCTTGCCTCCGATGACATGGGTGAGCGGGCCCCCGAGGAGTTCCGCGCCGCGCGAAAAGGCGTTGCCGTAGGCCTCGATCCACCCTTCCTCGACGACATCATCCGTGTCACATAAAAGCAGCCATTTTCCTGAGGATTCGCGAACGCCGGCGTTGCGCGCATGGTTAATGCCTTGACTGCCGAAGGCGCCGACGTATCGAATTCGTGAGTCGTGATCGGCGTACGAGCGGATCACCGCGGCGCTTGTGTCGGTAGACCGGTTGTCGGAGATGAGAATCTCGAACGAATAGCGTGAGACTTGCGTCAGCAGTGCATCAAGCTGGCGTCCGAGTGTCGTTGCCCCGTTGTAGCAGGGAATGACCACGGAGATGTCGACCACAGAACGGCCTTTCGTACGTCATGAGATGTATTGGTAAGCGGCGATCAGGAGACCGAAGCCAAGCGTTGCGCTTGCGGGTGCGAGATACGCTCGCGCGTGTACCGTCCTTCTCGCGGCGAAGGCGAGGCACGCGGTGACAATGATCTCTCGTGCCAGCGCGACCCAAGCTGCAGCCGTGAGATCGAACGCGGCTACTATGCCAACAGGGATCGCGAGTAGAACGCCGATGACTTTCGCGACCAGCGCCGTGCGCAACCGGCCCGCGCGCACCAGCATAGGTGTCAAGCTCCACGCGGTAACGAGAGCGAACGAGCTGAGACTCATGACGGGTACAGCTGTGAAGACGGGCTCCCATCGCTCGTCCAGGATGAGCGGAAGAATCCATGTCGCCCCAAGGAAGGTCGCGACTGTGACGGCAGCAAGCAGCAGGCAGACCTTTTTCAGCGAAGTATGAAAAACCTGGTGGGCGCGTTCGTCGTCGATTTCATCGCCACGGAGGAGCTGAGGCCGCAGGACGTTGACAGACGCGTAAGACAGGGCGTCGCCAACGTTTCGTGACAATGACCAGCTGAACGAGTACAGGCCGAGCACACGTTGCCCGCCCAGCGCGCCAACCAGCATCCGGTCGGCCTGTGACTGCGCCCATCCAAGCCCGGAGTACCAGGCGGCGGCGAAGAACTCGCGACGCGGACTGACCCCTTCACCGACTTCCGCTGGTGAGACGATCACTCGGCGCGCGACGATGATGAGCATCGACGCGTTGAGCGCCTCGACGATCAATGCCTGCAAAGCAGGACCAAGCGCGCTCTGCGTCGTTATGACAAGCGGAAGAGTGATGGCCAGGGACGTCGTAACGGCAACCGTCTGGATCAGGGCGATCGCTCGCCATCGCCCATCGGCCTGCATCCGGGCCAGTGCTGTTGTCGCGACAGCGATACATGTCGGGGTGAGCACGATAGGCGCAAGCGGCCAGAAAACGTGGTGTGGATTGGTTGCTGACGCCGAGACTGCGAGTAGCGCCAGGAGGAGAAGAACTGGGCCCGACGTCGCGAAGACGACGCTATACCGACGAAGAAATCGAATGCCCGCGTGGTCACGAATCGCGCCTACGGCGACCTGCCGAACCGCTGCGTCAAAGACTGCTTGGACCCCGGTGAGCGCAATGACCATCCAGGCATAAGAACCGACAACGGAGGGGCTCGTTACCGCTGCGAAGATAAGCATCACAACTGCAGAGGCGACTCGCGGCAGGAGCCTCTCCATGAATGCCCAGGCGAGCGTTCTCACCCGCGAACTGATTCGTGCGCGGAGGTCGGAGCTTGGCCGCTTGTTTGGTGTGGCATCCCCATCCGACCCAGGGCCGCGCCGCCCAACACCCAGATAAATGCAGCGGCATCCAGCCCCGCAGCCGTCTCGGAGAAAACGGCCACCACGAGAGCAGCGGTCAGCGCAGCGCCGGGTATGCCTCCCCGACGAGCGAGCCCTCGATACAGCAGGGCTAGTACGAGGGCCAGCGCTATCCAGCCGCACGCTGTCAGGAAGACGGTGGTCAACGACTCCCCAGCTTCGCCGACTTCCTCGGTGAGTGTGTGAACCGCGTTGCCCGCCGTGCCGAAGCCTCCGCCGAGCGGATTGGTTAGCGAATAGGTGAAGCCGTACAGTGCTCCGTCAGAGTGCTTCGCGCTGTTGCCCGCGGTGACGAACTGAGAGAAGGCGACGGCGGCCAGAGCTCCACCGACCACCAAGAAGCCCAGCTTGCCCGCCTTCCGCAAGATCCATGGCTGGAGCAAGAGAACCGCCAGGATCACGAATCCGCCGCGTGCCATTGTCACCACGGTGCCCGCAATCAGGAGGACACTGATGAAGACCGCGCCGAGTTTAGGTGCGGCGTGATCGCGCCCGTACCATAGCCATCCCAGGGCTGCAGCGATATACATACCGAGGCTCGGGGGGTTGAGGAGGAATCCTCCCGAACGCACGAAGTAGTTGGTGCCGTCGTAGTAGTAGTAGTAGAACCCTGGGAACTCTCGTCCGTAGGTCGTCATCTCGCCCGTGGATTGGAAGCCGCCATACGTGCTCGGGTCAAGGGGGCGGAAGTCGAGCTGTTCGAGCAAGGCGTAGAGCGCGGCGATCACACCGAAGGTGACAACGATGGGTTTCAGCCTCAGCAGTTCGTCGCGAGTGAGCGTCGAGCCGAACAGAACCAGGATGGCGGGTACGAGCACCTGCCGTGCCTGATAGATGCCGATGTCTGTACCTGTTGCGCGTGCGAAACCAAGCCCGACCGCGACGACCGTGAGAACCCCGCCAACGATCAGCCACCGCGCTTGTCTTCCTGACCGGAAGAGCCGATAGACGGTCATCAACGCCATCGTGACCAGCACCGCGTCATCGAGGTAGAGGGCCGCGCCGACTCCGGTGAGCGAGAACACCGCGCGTTGAATAGCCGACATGGCGAAGAGCATGAACGCGAGGCCGACTGCGTCATCGCCGCCGAGAAGGAACAGGGTGGTGAGGAAGGTTCCGGCGAGCAGGACCAGCACACCCACGTCCGAAGAGACGACGAAGGACAGTGCGAGACTGAGCGCGCCCCACAAGCAAAGGCTGACGACGGCGAGGGTGCTCGTCACCGGTCGTCGGTCTTCGGTCAGGACTCGGCCGACGTCGATCCGTGTCACCGGGCCATCCAATCGCGAAGCTTCTCCAGGGCGGCTGCCTGTTCAATCTGTCGCCGGGCTTTCAGCTGGCTCACTTGCTCAACCCGGCGGGCCCTCTCCCGGAAGGCCTCGGTGACCGCTGTGTGCAGGCCGTCGGCGGTTGCGTCAGTGTAGACAGCCGTGTCTTCGAAGTATTCGCGGAGCACTCGAGTGGAGCTCGCGATGAGCGGCACGCCTGCAGACAACGCCTCGTAGCCTGCTCGTTGCATCGTGTCTTCTCGAGTCGTGAGCGCCGCGACCGCGCCGGCGTTCCTCAGAAGCGCGAGGAACTCCGCTTGCGAGACGAAGCCGGGGAAGACCACATTCGATGGGGCTGAGGACTTGAGCTGCTCTGGCGCCCGACCAGTCAGCACGAACGCCACATCGGGGCTCGCGGCGGCGGCAGCGAGAATGGCGTCGATAGGCTCGTCCGGCGCGTACGTGACCGGAAACAGGACGTAGCGCTGGGCCTCAAGCCCCAGCGGGGCCTCCGGCAAGGGGCCGTCGAAGTTCTCGATCATGTCGTGGAGCACGATGGTCTCAACGCCGTGCTGCCTGCACCTACGTGCCAGGGATTCATTGGTGACAATCGCGACGCCGCGTCGCTTCAGAATTCGTAGCGTGAGGTTGAGCGCCCAGCTCCATTTCGGATCGTTGAAGACGCCGCTGTGCAGATCTCCAGCAACCGGGAGGTCTCGGCGGCTCAATACGGCTGAGAGCAACGCCGGCGTTGGCGGAAGCATGACCAGAGCGGATGCTGGACGGTCGATGTTGCGCCGCAGCAGCCGTCGTGTCTCCAATGCCGCCCGGGCGTACCTGAGAGGCGCGGGGCCGTTCCCGCCCGTCAAAAAGTGCTGTTCGGCGCCGACCTCGACTGCGATTGCGGCGCTACGGCCGTGATGCGCAATCCAACTTACGAATACGGCCGACATCAGCTCGGGCTCCCGAGTGGCGCGCGATTGGGCGTCAACTGCCTCGCGCGTTCCATCACACTCAAGTCAATATTCGGCGCTTCGGATACGGTCGCCAGGCCACGTCGAAGGAGTTCTCCGCAGATCTGCTCTTGATGGTCATCGACGTGCTCGTTGCGGGCTTGCCTGCGGGGCACGGCGAGAGTCGGCGCACCGAGGTCGAGTAGCTGCATGATGGTTCCGACTCCGGCGTGGGTGATGACCAAGTCTGCCTCTGAGCTCAGACGTTCGAACTCGGATGCTCGAATCTCGGTCTCCACACGCCCTGGGAGATCTGTGCGCTCGGTGGCGCCGAGCTGCCACACAATCTCGACGTCGTGAGGAACCGCTGCGACGACTGCATCTACAAGCGCATCGAAGCGGTAGGGGAAGATCGTGCCCAGAGTGACAAACACCTTTTTGAGTGGTCCGCTCGGCTCGTTGGGCTCCGCGCCGTACGCGTCCATGACCGAGATCTCGTAGGGCCAGCGCCTGGACGACCACTCGTCGTGCTGTGTGAGACGACGTACTGGCAGACGCGACATGATGCGCCCCGTCAGAGACGGGCCGTCGAAGCGCGAGACGCTCTCGATGTAGTACGACGGCACGCGGGCGGCGAGGGCGGGCAGATGAGAGGCGAGAGCAATTGCTGCTCCTGTGCTCACGACGGCCTCGGGTCGGACCTCGCGGATCAGCCGACGAAACCATGGCCAGTGTTGAGCCACGGACTTGAAGTCGCGCGGAGCGATGTAGGGGATGAAACGGTGATCCCGGTTTTCGAGCATCGATGTGCTCTGGGGCTTCTCGAACGTCACCCAGGTCGACGAAGGGTCGAAAGCGAGCAACTGCGCGATCTTGTCGAGCTGGGCGAGGTGTCCGCCGGTGGAGGCAACCAAAAGAAGGCGGCGCCCTCGCAGCGAATCGGCGACCGGCGTCTCACGTGGCTGGCTGGCATCGAATGCCTTGGCGGGCGGTGCACCGGGAACGCTCAATGAATTCTCTCCAGATCAACTGAGTCGGAGCCGCGGCGGTCCGGGGGCGAAGTGAGCCCCACACTACCCTGGCGGCGCTCCAACGCTAAGTATCGCAGGCGCCGGCGTCCAATGCTGGGGCGGCCGGTCACAGCGCGCGCACTACTCTAGCTGTCGGAGACGCGCTGGTCGGCAGAAGGGGGAGGCGTGAAGAAGTCGCTTGCCGAGAGGCTTCGCCGGACCGTCTTGGTCGTCGTCGCGGTTTCCGTCGCCGCAAGCCTCGCTGGGCTCCCGCTGTACGTGTTTCCTATTGATGACGAGATCAGGGATGCCGATACCGTGTTCGTTCTTGGTCCTCCTACGTGGCAGCGCATTGATGTTGCGCGAGACCTCCTCGGCCGCCACGAGGTGTCTCGGGCTCTCATCTCGGTGTCGCCGACCGGTCGCCAATCAGCAGCGGAGTACGCGCCCTGCGGATACTCCGACTTCGAATGCAGGACTCCGGACCCGTTCACGACCGACGGAGAAGCAGCCATGCTTCGCGACTTCCAGAATCCAGAGGCGCTCGAGCACCAAGTGGTTGTCGTGACGTTCAAGCCGCACGTCGCGCGTGCCCGCTACATTCTCGAGCGCTGCTATGACGGCGATGTCGCCGTCATAGGAGTCGATCAGGACCTGACGCTTTGGGACTGGGCGTACCAATACGTCTATCAGACAGCCGCCTTTGTGAAAGCTGCGTTCAGCCCCTGTTCGTAATCGACCATCAGGGCGTGACGGTGGGCGGACGGTAGATCCCGTTCTGGTATCCGCTGCGCGACGCCGTCACTACGACCGTGATCGGCTTTCCCGAGTCAGAGGCTTTGATCTGGTAGCTGGCCGAGGTGGCGCCCGAGACCGCAGCGCCCGCCACCGTCCATTGGAAGGTGATGGCATTTGTGTACGGAGTCCGCTCCCCCCGAGAGGCGTAGAGGAACTTCCCGACTGCGGGTGTCCCGGTGAGTGTCGGACGGGTGGTCGGAACTAACGCTGTCGCTCCGATCCTCACAGCGGTGGGACGAAACACGCCATCGGCATACCCGGCGCGCTTGGCAGTCACTGTCACGCCGACCGCTTTGCCCGAATCGCTCGCTCGGA
This sequence comes from Microbacterium sp. cf332, assembly GCF_900102175.1. Lineage (GTDB taxonomy): Bacteria > Actinomycetota > Actinomycetes > Actinomycetales > Microbacteriaceae > Microbacterium. Next base: position 61,069 of record NZ_FNKN01000004.1, on the reverse strand, counting down.
TCTGATAGCTGGTGCTTGTCGCGCCGCCGATTGCCGCTCCGTCAACCGTCCATTGGAATGACAGAGAGGAGGGATACGGTGTCCATTCTCCACGGCTCACGTATAAAAACTTCCCGACTTGCGAGGTGCCGGTAATTGCCGGATTCGAACTGGGCTTCAACGTTGCTCCGCCGACCAGTATCGCGTCGGGTTGGTAGGAGCCCCCTGCATAGCCGTCACGCTCAGCGGTCACCCGAGCGGTGATGGACTTGCCGTTGTCCGCGGATCGAACTTGATAGCTCGCGGCGGTCGCGCCCGCGATCGCCGTTCCGTCTGCGAGCCACTGAAATGAGATCGTGGACGGATACGGTTCCCAGGTTCCTTTCGAGATGTAGAGAAATTTTCCTGCCTGAGCCGTTCCAGAGAGCACTGGCGCTGTAGTTGCCGTGAGTTTCCCAGTGGCGCCAACCGTGGCAGTCGGCAAGGAAACGGCGCGGCCATCGGTGTAGCCAACCCGCTTCGCCGTGACCTCCACAGTCAGACGGTGGCCTTGATCGGCCGTCGCGATGACGTAGCGCGGGTACGTTCGCTGCACTGCCCCGGCGATCGGCTCATTGTCCCGCCGCCAGGTCCAGGTGTACTTGAACCCCGTGCGGGACCACGACCCTGTGGACGCAGTCAACTCACTTTTGACAGCGAGTGTGCCTGAAATGGTCGGGAGCGCCGTCGATTCAGGAGCGGGAAGCAGTGAGGGTTTTGTACCTGACGCTTCGAAGATGTTGTTCGTTGCTCCCGATGCTTCGACGTATGGCGTTGTGACCGAGTCGCCGAGCGCGATCCCTGTCACCGTGTTGTTGCTCCCACGGAACTCGACTCCGGTCGGGTGGCCGGCGCTGATGGACCCCCCGGACACGGTGCTGTTCGACTGGAGGATGATATTGACCCACGCGCAGTCCCGAATGCTGACGTTCTTCATGACGACGGGCGAGAGGGCCAAGATCCCATTTCCCGACGGCCAGAGGTCGCTGATCGCGACTCCGTCGATCGTCGGTGGCACGGCGACCATCTCAGCCACAGCCACGCCTGGCCCGACTGTCCCGACGACAGTGCCGCCGACGACCTTCGTGTTGTCCGCGCGGACCTGTACCCCTCCTCGACCACCCTTGACATGCGGGACGATGGTGATGCCCCAGCCAGCGCGATGAGTGTCAATGGCTTTATCGGTGCAGTCCCACGCAGTGGGTTCGAAAGTGCACGTCTCGGGTTCGCCAGCGTTCCCGAACCCCGTGATGGAGGGGCCTGGGCTCGTCGTGACGGCGTGTCGGACGCGAGCTGCTGATCCGCCCACCCGAGCGTCGCGCGTCGAGCCAGCGATGTTGACGCCGTACCCGAAGTGTGTCTTGCCGTCGTCGAGGAGATCGTGAACGAAAGCGGAGACGTCTCCGCCCCAACAATGGCTGAGGGTAATCCCTGGGCCGCCGTTGTTGAGTACTTCGATGCCGGTCACGACCACCGAGTCGACGGCCAAGAACTCTATGAGGGTGTTGGTTGCCTGAGACGGTTCGGTGTTGAACACCTTGCCCTTGCCAAAGATTCGTATCGGGGGAGCCAGAGAAACTCGACCGCAGCGGGGGCTATTTGCGATGGTGCGGGGTAGCGCTCGATCGATGACGACCTCAGTGGAGGAGCTACTGACGACGCGGCGCAGATAGCCGTACTTGTCCGACGAGTTGGGGATCGTGTCCAAGCCGGCCAGCAAGATGTAATCGCCAGTCTTGAGGCCGGCTGATGGAGGTGCGAACCGCGTGGCGCCCGCCGCGAGCCGAGAGACGGTTCCGACAACGTCGATCTGGCCGCGTCTCGCGAAGACGGGATGGTTTCCTCGGGCTGCTACCCGTGCGCCGGCTGCGATCTCAAGGCTGCGCAAGCTATGAGGCAGGAGGACGGTCGAATCGAGCTCCCAGTCGCCCTCGATAATCGCCGACTCGCCAGCTTCGTTGAGCAGCGTTTGCAGTCTGTTGCTCGATCGAGCGGAAGTCGAGGTCACAGAGATGCTGCCGACAGACGGACGGATGGACAGGGGGTGCTGGATGTCTGTGGTCAGCGTCGCGCCAGTGAGCGCGAGGAATGAACGTCTTGAGAACTTCATTTCGTGATCTCCCTCGGGGGTGCGATGGGTACGTCCGGCGTGGAGCTCTTTGATCTAGCATGGTCGACCAGCAACCGATGTGCATAGAAGTACGTTGCCGCGCACTTCTCATGCGCATAACATGACGCAGTCCTCAGACTTGGCCAAGCGGGCCCTCCAGGCCACTGACCAGTGCTCCGGTGACGATGAGGGTGCCGTCTTCGAAGCCTTCACGGTGAGCTGTGACTCGCACGCTGATGACCGCGAATCGGTCCGACGTTTGAAGCTGGTAGCTCCTTTCGTTCGCACCGGGAATCGGTTCGCTGTCGCGCCGCCACTCGACGTCTATCGAATCCGGGTATGGAACCCATTCCCCCTTTGACACATAGAGATAGGCACCAGGCTTTGTCGATCCGGTGACGCGCGGACGTTCGCGCGGGTGGAGGCGCCCCGCGGTTCGAACCTTCCTCGTCGGGAGGGACGCTGCCCGGCCGAGTCGGTGACCTGCTCTTTTGGCGGTGACTGTTACTGAAATTCGAGTGCCGATGTCCGCAGTGGTGACGCGGTACTTCGTCGGAGAAGCGACATCGACTGACTGCACCCGAATACCGTCTCGCTTCCACGACCATTCGAAGTCCAGTGCGTTCAAGGACCAGGACCCGGTCGACGCGGTCAGAGTGGCACCGACCTGAGGCAGCCCAGATATCTCGGGGAGTTCCGTGCAGACCGGGCCCGGCAAGTTCAAGGCAGACCTCGGGGACGCGGAGAATGTGTTCTCTCGTGCGCGACCGGTTTGCCGGTAAGGCGTCGTTACGGTCTCTCCCAAGATGATGCCCTCTACGGTGTTCCGTTCGCCTCGAAACTCGACGGCCGTGGGGTTGCCCAAATCGACGGAGCCCCCATAGACAGCGCTGCCCGAATCCAAGACGATCGCCACACCCGAGCAGTCTCGTATGTCGGTGTTGCGGATCGTCGCCGGGCTGAGCGCGAGGATGGCGTTTCCGCCGCCCGTGACCCCCGAGATGGCGACGCCTTCGATGACCGGGGCTACCGCGACTACACGCTCGACAGCGATCGCTGGTCCACCGGTGTCGACGATGCTCCCGCCGACAACCGAGGTGTTGTCGGATCGGATCTGAACCCCGCCGTACCCTCCGCGAACGTGCGGAATGATCTTCGTTCCCCACCCGGCACGATGCGTATCGATTGCCTTGTTGGTGCAGTCCCGCGCACGAGGCTCGAAGACGCAGTCCTCAGGCTCCCCCACGTACCCGAAGCCTGCGATCGGCGGGCCGGGACTCGTCGTGACAGCATGACGCACTCGGGCGATGTTCCCACGCACCCGCACGTATCGCGATGCTCCCGCAACGTTTACGCCATAACCGAAGTGACGCTCGCCGTCGTCCAGGAGGTCATGTATCCAAGCGTCGACGTCACCACCCAAGCAGTGACTGAGCGTGATTCCCGGTCCTCCGTTGTTCGCGACTTCGATGCCGGTGATCACCGGTGACTCCACTGCGACCAGGTCGATGAGGGTCGTCGTGGAAGCCTCCGGCGTGCCATTGACCACTTTGCCGCGCCCGTAGAGATGGATGGTGGGTGCGAACCGGACGACGCCGTACCGGGGCGCACGCGAGATCGGGCGGGGAAGAGGGCTGTCCAGCTCGGCGACGCCTGATGAAACGTCCACAATCCGCCTGATGTAGCCATACTTGTCGACCGACCCGGGAATGGTGTCATGACCCGAGATGAGTACGTGGTCGCCTATAGACAAATCTGCCGCCGGCGCGACGAGTTGTGAGGAGCCAGCGTCGATGGGGGAGGTGCTATCACGGACGTGGATCTCTCCCTTCCTGGTGAGAGCTGGGCGGTCGCCGCGTACTTCGATGGTCGCGTCAGCGGCAAGCTCCAACGACGTCAATCGGTTCGGGATGGTAACCGTGCGATCAAGAACGAAATGACCGTGAACGACGGCGGTATCACCCGCCCTGTTCAAAAGAGCTTGCAGTGAGCGTGCCGAACGGGGCCGGGGGGTTCTCGCCCGGGCGGGGTCTGAGTCGATGCGGTCGAGAGAGCCTCCGGTTGCCGCCACCGCCGCGGCGGCGCCGACGACGAAAGCTCGTCGGGTAAGGCTCAAGGTCTAGGCCTTAACGCGCCGTGCCTCCGACGGGTCGCCTGCGCGACCCCATGAACGAACACCCTCGTATGTCTGGCAGCAGAACTGGCGGACCAGCTCACACTGCCGTCTCGCCGGGCGCGAAGACGGCTTTGGCCGTACGCAGGAGGATCACGACGTCTCCGACGAGCGACCAGTTCTCCACGTACGAGAGGTCGAGCCGCACCGAGTCTTCCCACGACAGCGTCGAACGCCCGCTCACCTGCCAGAGGCCGGTGATGCCCGGCTTCGCGAGGAACCGGCGGTGAACGTGGTCTGCGTACTGCTCGACCTCTGAAGGCAGAGGAGGGCGCGGCCCGACGAGCGACATGGATCCCGCGAGCACATTGAACAGCTGGGGCAGTTCGTCGAGGCTGAACTTTCTCATGATCCGGCCGATGGGTGTGACGCGCGGGTCGTTCTTCATCTTGAAGAGCACTTCGTTCCCGACCTCGCGGTTCTCAGCCAGAAGACTGGGCAGGATGTCTTCCGCGTTGACGACCATCGACCGGAATTTGAGCATCGTGAATTCCCTGCCCCGAAGGCCGACACGTTTCTGCCGGAACAGCACGGGACCCGGAGACGTCAGACGCACCGTGATCGCGAGGAACGCAAGGACCGGGCTGATGAGGGCGATGCCGATGGCGCTCGCCGTGATGTCGACCATCCGTTTCACCAGGCGTTGGCCACCGCTGAAGCGCGGTGTCTCGACGTGAATCAGTGGTAGGCCGGCCACCGGGCGGGTGTGGAGTCGCGGGCCCGCAATATCGACGATGCTCGGAGCGAGCACGAGATGCTGGCGGCCCGACTCCAGTTGCCACGAGATCTGCTTGACCTTCGATGCTGGCAGGTCGTCGGTACTCGTCACGGCGACGGTGTCGGCCCCGGTCACGCGGAGCGCGCGATCGATCGTGTTCACGTTGCCCATGATGGGGATGGTCGTGCCGGGGATGACATCCGCGATACGCCCCGTGGGGACGCACGCTCCGACGACGGAGTACCCGGCTTGCGGAGTCCGAGCCAGTTCGGACGCGATGTGTGCCACGGACTGCTCTGAACCGACGAGCAGCACCCGCGCGGAGAACTCGCCGAGGCGGCGTTTCCGGATCAGCCACTGTCGCCACATCCATCGCTCGACGACCAGTGCGACGACCCCGGCCGGCAGGCTGATGAGTAGGAATCCTCTCGCCACATCGACCTGGGACAGGAAGGCGAAGATCGCAACAAAGCCGAACAGTCGGAAGCTCGCGTCCACGACACGCTTGTACTCGTCCATGCCCGTGCCGACGACGCGATGGCTTCGCGAGTCGATCAGATGCAACACCATCATCCAGGCGAGGACAAGCCCCGTGGAGAAGTACCAGTAGGAGAGTTCGGTGACGCGGACATCGGCACGCATGGTGACCTCGACGTTTCCCGTGCCGAACCAGATGACCTGCGCGCCGAAGACGACGGCGATGAGTACGAGGAAGTCGGTCACCCGTAGACGTCGGGCGTAGGCCGGTCTCCAGTCCTTCGGTGCGAGAACCGTGGGCGTCGGGGCTGTGCGGGGCGGCGAAGCCAGCGATGCTGGCGCGTTCGAGTCTGGTCCTGACGGCTCGTCGGCCGTCATAAGCGCATGTCTTGCCTCCGACGTCACACCGCACCCCTCGATCGGTATATCGCAGACCATCAGGCTACCCTCAGCGTATGTCCAGTGTGTAAACGGCTTCCTTACCTGTCGCTGCATTACGCGCGTTCCCATTCCGGCGTCCGTGCAGGCTCGCCCTTCTAGGATGTGCTGGTGCCTGAAGAGTCCCGCCGTTCCCGCAAGGTGAAGCGCCCCCTGCTCCGCAGTTTCCGTTTCTGGGTGCCGGTCGGCATTCTGCTGCTGATCCTCGCGATCGGCGTCGCCGGGGCTCTCGCCGCGAAGGCGATCGCCGATCGTGCGTTCGCGGCCCGCGACTCGTTGCAGACTGCGATCCCGCTCGCCGCAACCGCCAAGGAACAGGTTCTCGCCAGCGATTCCGAGGGAGCCCGCGCGACAGTGGAGCAGCTGAAGGCGCTGACCGCGGAGGCCAAGGAGCAGGCCGACGGAGGCCTCTGGCGCTTCGGTGAGGCGATCCCTGTCGTGGGGGCCAATCTGACCGCGGTTCGCGAGGTCGCGGAGACGATCGACAACCTCGTGGTCAACGCGCTGGAGCCCGCGTCCGGACTCAGTCTCTCGAGCCTTGCTCCCGTAGATGGTCGCATCGACGTCGCTCAGCTCGACGTCGCCTCGGACATCCTCGACCAGGCCTCCGTGGCATTGACCGATGCTCGGGCGACCGTGGACGGCATCGATCAGAGCGCACTCATCGACCAGGTCGCGTCCGGCGTCTCGCAGTTGGACGAGGCTCTGGCAGAGATCGAGCCGGTGGTCGAGCCCGCGCAGAAGACCCTGGCGATCCTCCCGGGAATCCTCGGCGCCGAGGGGCCGCGGAACTACCTGGTGCTCGTGCAGAACAACGCCGAGTCCCGCGGCACCGGCGGCAACCCCGCCTCGCTGGTGATGATCACAGCCGACAACGGCGCGATCGCCATCACGCAGCAGGCGTCGAGCACCGATTTCGACAACGGTCGCCCCGACCCGATCGTTGAGCTCGATCCGGCGGCGGTCGCGCTTTACGGCGACAAGATCGGTCGGTACATGCAGGACGTCACCACTACACCGGACTTCGCGGATTCGGCGCGCATCATGGGGGCGTTCTGGCAGGAAGAGTTCGGGACACCCATCGACGGGACGGTCTCGATCGACCCGGTAGCACTCAGCTACATCATGGCCGCTACCGGTCCGGTCTCGCTGCCCAACGGAGACACTCTCGACTCGACGAATGTTGTCCCAACGCTGCTGAACGAGGTGTACTTCCGATTTGCGAGTCCGGCTGTTCAGGACGCCTACTTCGCCGCCGCGGCCGGCGCTGTGTTCGATTCGGTGACATCGGTGTCGGACCCGCGCGCCCTCGTCGACCAGGTGGCGCGGGCGGCAGATGAAGGTCGGATCCTCTACGTTCCGACCTCGGAGGCCGAGGCCGAGATCATCGAGGGGAGCCGCATGACCGGTCGGCTGCCAGTCGACAATAGTGAACTCACGATGGTCGGGTCGTACGTCAACGACATCACCGAGGGCAAGCTCGACTACTACATGGACACGGCGATCTCGCTCAGTTCCGATGTCTGCGCGATCGACGCGACCGTCGCGCCCTCGTTCACTGTCAACTCGACGCTCACCTCCACGCTTCAGCAAAACGAGGTCTACGATCTCGCCGACTACATCTCCCCCGCGCGCTATTTCCCGAAGGGCGTGATCAGCACGGACCTCGTCCTTTACGGCCCGGTGGGCTCGACCTTCGCATCCGCATCGATCGGCGGCAACCCGGTCGAGGCGACGCCGGTCGAGCATCTCGGTCGTCCCGCGGTGAAGATCAACGTCGAGAATCAGCCCGCCTCCTCGCACACCGTCACCGCGACGTTCACCGGAACGCCGGGCGGCGAGTACGGCCCGCTGCAGGTCTGGCACACGCCGATGGTGCGCGACACCCCCGTGACGATTGACGCGCCGGGCTGCGCGGGCTGACCAAACCACCCCATCCTGTCGTTCGTTCCGCTCAGTCGCTAGCTTGGTGGGCAATGTCAGTGGCGAGCGGAGGGTGGTCGGCATGGGGGAGTCCTCAGATGGTTCACGGGATCGGCAAAGCTGGTCCCGACGCGCGTTCGTGCGGGCGGCAATAGGCGCTGGACTCGGAGCCGCTGCACTCCCGCTGCCATCGGTGGAGAGCGCCAGAGCCACCACGACCGGTTTGCCGCTGGTACAGCAGGTGGCCCCGCCGGTGCGGACGGATTTCGCACCGGAGGAGCAAGTGTTCGCTCGATATCTCATGAGCGCGGCCCCTATGGCGAACGACATCGTTGATGGAGGTGTCTATCACGGGTTCATGGGCGGCGGATGGTGGCGCCCAGCGAGCACGCAGACCTATACGAACGCTCGGATCATGGAGCACACCGCGACGCTCGCTTGGTTCTACGCCAACGAACGCCCGTGGAACTCCCGATCAAGCGGCCTGTACCGGAATGCCGAGCTCCTTTCCCGCCTCGAAGCCGCCATCGCGTACTACACCGCGCTGCAGTTCCCCGATGGAACGTACCCGGAGTACGAGGGGCGCCCTTCTCTCGCGGCCACCACATTCGGCATCGTCGCGCAGTCTGACGCCTACGAGGCGCTGCGCAAGTTCGGCGTCTCGTACGAGAGTCGTCTGCAACTGCGACAGAGCATCGAGCGCGCGGTCATCTGGTTCATGAACCCTGAATCCCCTCATTGGGCGCCCCCGATTCGCTACTTCAATCAGGTGTTGGCCGGTGTGGTGGGGGCTCAGAGATCTCTGCAGGTGCTCACAAACCCGACGACGGATCAGACGCATATCAACGAGCGGATCGAATTCCTTTGCGCTCACGGTGTTGCTCCTGCCGGCTTTCCCCATGAGCCGCTGGGCATCGATTTCGGTTACAACTTCACGGTCGCGCTTCCGGACGCGGCCTGGCTCTATACGCAGACGCAGCACCCCTCGCTCGTCCGGCTCGTGAAGAACTACATCGACTTCACACGCTTCTCGGTGATCTCGGAGCCCGGTGGCGGCGCGATGTCGCATGTGCCTTCCCTTCATTCCCGAAACGTCGTCGCCAGCCTTTCGAGGCCGCCTGAAGATCTGAGCGATCGTGCTGCGCTCGCGAAGGTGTTCCTCGACGATGTCCCGGGCCTGGCGACGTTCTTCCCGACGCGCGAGGAAAAAGTCGCTGCACGCTCGGCCTTCGCCACCGCTACTCAGCCGATTCGCGCGCTCAGCAAGCCCGACACGTCGCCGCGAACATGGATGTACGGAAGGATCGCGCCCGACGGACCCAGTCAGCTCGAGCGTGATGAGGCGGACAGATCTCTCCCTGCACTCGTCAGCGAACGCTTCACGAAGATCGGCCGCGGGACGGTGGGTGACGAGTATCTGTTCGCGAGGCGGCCGTTCTATTACGCGGTCGGAGCATATGGCGGTTACGACGGACGCAACCTCTCGGCGCGCCAGCTGGGCACGCTGTGGAGCCCTCGGATGGGAACCGTGGTCGTCGGAACCAACGACACGGAGCTACCCGAGGGCTGGGAAACCGTTGGCCCACAACAGAGCTTCTCGACTCGCAAGGCGGCAACGTCGGTGCGCTACTTTGCGGGTCGAACCTCGTCGGATCCCGTCATCGACGCAACTCGCGCCGAATTGACGACGGGTTTGTTCGCCCAGCGGACCGAGTCGGCCGCGGGCCGGGCGCAGTTCGTCACGGGGTGGGGATACTGGGATCGAGGAGTGAGATTCACCTTCATCACCGAGCAGTCCGGTGAATGTGTGCAACGCATCCCGCTGCTGCTCAAGCCCGGTGACGAGATCACATTCTCGGACGGGTCGAGCTTTGCGGAAGGTGCGGGAACCGCCGAGTTCTTTGCTTCCAGCTTCACGCTGCGACGCGGAAGTGACCGGATGCTGGTCAGCTACGGAACCTCCGCCCTCCGCACGGTGGTACGGCCGAGCGCCGCCACGATCGCTGGCGGGACGATTCACCGTATCGGCCTCATCTTCGAGGGGCAGATAGACATTCATTTCGCGTTCCTCGGGGGCGCGGATATCTCGGGGGTGTTGGCGGAGGCGCACGGCTTCTCCGACGGGCGGGTGGCGCTACGAGCGATTCTCGGACAGTCCGTCGCCGAGCTGCGTATCGTCGGGTCGGGGTCGCCGGTGTCCATAGATCTCCGCGGAGGACCGGCGGATTATCGAGTCATCGAGCGGACGCTCGCCTCGGCGACAGCGCCGTCCTCATTGACTCTCGAGGCGTACGACGCAGGAGGCGCACGGATCCTCAGATCATCCGTCTCTGTGCGCCGATGATTCGCTGGACGGCGCAGGTGGGATGCGACGTGACGTCGTAGAGGGATGACAACCAGGTGAGTCAGTGTGAGTTGATCGGGACCTGACCGACGAGCGACGCCTGTTCCGCCGGCTTCCCGCCGTGCTGGTCGGGCGCATCACCGATCCCGATCGCCCCGCGGTTGCGCACATGGTCGAGCGTCGCGATGACGCCGCCGACGGCGAGGAGTCCGGCGACGACCCACAGGGCGAGCATGGGACCTGCGGCGGGCTGGCCGCCGATCGTGGGCACGGCGAAGAACGTGTAGTACACGACCAGCGCGCCGGCCATGCCGATGGCGGAGCCGGACCGCTGGGCGAACTGGATGAGGGAACCCGCGACGCTCGACCGGTGCTCGGGGGCGAACTGCAGGGTGCGCGCCTGATTGGCGGGGGCGGCGGCTCCTGCGCCGAGCGAGCTGATGCTGAGCAGCGCGACGACGACCCAGGGGAGCGCGTCGGCGGGAACGAACCCGAAGGCGAAGCCGATGGCGGCCAGGGCGAGCGCGCCGACGCCGGTGCCGATCGCGACGAGGGGGCCGTTGGTCGCTCCCACGCGCGAGGCGATCCACGCCCCGATGAGACTCGCGACGGCGGACGGCAGCATCCACAGCGCGGTCTCGAGCGGCGACAGCCCGACGATCTGCTGCAGCGCGATCGTGACGATGAGGGTGCCGCCGGTCGCCGCGGCGTGCATGAAACCCGAAACGGCGACCCCCGCGCCGAAGTGGCGCAGGCTGAAAAGCGCGGGGTCGATGAGCGGCTCGCGGCCGCTGCGGGCGACGCGGCGCTCGTGCAGGACGAAGGCTCCGAGCAGCACGAGACCGGCGGCGGTGACGAGATACGGCCAGAGGGTGTCGGGGAGCGAGCCGGATGACGCCGAGAGCGGGGCGATCGCGAGCACCACGCCCAACCCGAGCAGGGCCGCGCCGCCCCCGTCGAAGCCGGCGCGCCGCACGGAGGGCGGCTCGACGATCATGACGGCGGCAAGGGGGACGACGGCGAGGCCGGCGACCACCGTCACCACGAAGAGCAGGCGCCAGCCGAGGGCGTCGCCCGCGGCATCCATGATGACCCCCGCGAGCACCGGCGCGCCGAGCGAGGTGACCGTCATGACGGCGGCGAGCGTCGCGAGCGGACGTGCGCGCTCGGCGGCGGGATAGATGCGCTGGATGAGCCCGAGCACCTGGGGCATGAGGAGGCCCGCGCCGACCCCCTCGACGATCCGCCCCGCGACGAGCAGCTCGGCCGTCGGCGCGACGGCACAGGCGATGCTCGCGACGACGAAGATCGACGCGCCGGTGAGGAACACGGTGCGCCGGGGGAGGACGTCGCCGATCCGCCCCGCGGGAACGAGCGTCGCGGCGTAGGCCAGCGTGTAGCCGACGAGCATGAGCTGCACCGTGGCGGGGTCGCCGCCCATGTCCGCCTGTATGGCAGGCAGGGCGATGCCGAGCTTCGACACGTCCAGGATCGTCAGCGCGGCGGCCGCGACGAGCACGGCGAAGACCCTCCGGCGTCTCGCGGGCGAGAGGGCTGCCGACCTCGACGATGCGGACACGCAGACCTCCGTAGCGGAAACACTGAAGAAACATCCAGACTCTATAACAGAATTGGACTATCAAACCACACTACGAGATTGGGAACGGCATGACCGCTCGCACCGCGTTGATCATGATCGACATGCAGAACATGTACCTGCAGCACGAGCGCCGCAGTGCGCTCGGCTGGCCTCCCATCTGGGAGTTCGAGCGCGTGGTCGCCGAGTGCGCCACGCTGCTCGCCGCCGCGCGCGAAGCCGGCATCCCGGTGATCTACACGCGGCAGACGTCGCGGGCCGACGGCGCCGACATGACGCCGAGTATGCGCCGGCTGCTCGCCGATGCCCCCGCCGCGGAGGAGTCACCGATCGGCGCCGAGAGCGACTGGGGATCGCACATCCTCGACGCCGTCGCGCCGGCGCCGGGCGACGTCGTGATCGAGAAGCACCGGTGGGACGCGTTCTTCAACACCGACCTCGACCAGATCCTGCGCAACCTCGACGTCACGCGCCTCGTCGTCGCAGGCCTGCAGACGAACGTCTGCGTCGAGACGACGTCGCGCACCGGCATGATGAAGAATTTCGACGTCGCGGTTCCCGAGGACGCGGTCTCGACCGACGGCGAGGCCCTGCACCACAGCGCGCTGGACTCGCTGCGCGTCCTCTACGTCGAGGTCGCGCCGTGGCGCGAGCTGCTCGCGCCGGATGCGGCGTGGGAGCGCCGATTCACGACGCCGGGATACGGACGCACCGCGGCCGACCTCGCCACCATCGGCGCCTGAGCCGGAGGGCGGGCGCGGTCGCGAGAGCTCACACCTTCTCGGGGACCGCGCCCGTCACCAGCTCGGGGAACGGGCTCGCGGGGTCGTGGAGCACGGCCCGCAGCTCGTCGAGCCACTCGAGCATCAGATCCGTCTGGCGCAGCCACAGCGTGTAGAGCGCCCGGCGACTGCGCCACACGGCGCTGTCGGGGTCTTCGCGGTCGTCGTCCCAGTTCAGCAGCAGGTGTCGCAGGCTGAACTGACGCTGCCGCTGGAAGGCGACCTCGGTGTCGAGCAGGCGATCGGCGTCGCCCGGATCGAGCACCCACAGGTTGAGCAGGCGCAGCGAGGCGTCGTCGCGGATGCCGTGATCCGGCTGGTCGTGCAGCAGCCAGCGGCGGAGCTCGTCGAGGCCCTGGTCGTTGATGACATAGCTCGTGCGCCCGCGCTCCGTGCGCTCCGTGATGTCGATGAGGCCGAGGCCTTCCATCTTCGCGAGCTCCGAGTAGACCTGCGACGGGCTCGCGTGCCACGCCCGGTCGTTCACGTCGTTGAAGCTCGCATTGAGGTCGTATCCGGTGCGCGGACGACCGCGGGAGAGTGCTGCGAGGATCGCGTGCCGCAGGGCCATCTCAGTCCTTTCGCCGGCGGAGGTGCGCGCTGCCGCGTCGTGCCGGATTCGTCGATGCTAACGGGGCGCCGTGTCGGGATGCCGTGTTCGACACTTTCACGGTTCGGAAACCCTGCCGTAACACCGCTCCACTACTAATTCCAATTATGGACTACAAAGCCATAGCGCAAAACCGGCTCATCCGGCTCGTCGTCGGACGGCTCGCGATGACGATCGTCACGGCGCTGTTCATCGCGATCGTCGTGTTCTTCGCGATCCGAGCGATTCCGGGAGACCCGGCGCTCACGATCCTCGGTACCGACAGTACGCCCGACGAGCGGGCCCGGCTGCGCACGGTCATGGGCCTCGACCAGCCCCTCCTGGCCCAATTCACGATCTGGCTCGGCCACCTGTTCTCGGGCGACCTCGGCTACTCGTACAGCCAGGGCCGTCCGGTCACCGACATCATCGGACCGGCCCTGCAGAACACTCTGCTGCTCGGCACGGCCGCGAGCGTCATCGCGATCCTCCTCGCCCTCGTCATGGGCAACCTCGCGACGTCGCCGTGGCGCGGCCTGCGCCGCGCGGTCGACGCGGCGGAGGCGTTGTTCCTGTCGGCGCCGCAGTACACCGTCGCCCTGCTGCTGCTCATCGCGTTCGCCGTGCTGCTGCCGCTCTTCCCCGCCGGCGGCATCAGCACCCGCGGCGACGGGTCCGCCGTCGACGTCCTGACGCACCTCGCCCTGCCCGCGATCGCCCTGGCGCTCGCGCCGGGCGCCCAGATGGCCCGATCGTTGAAGACCTCGATCTCGACGCTGTCGGCATCCGAGCTGCTGCCGACCCTCCGCGCCCGCGGGCTCTCGCCGTGGCGCATCACCGTGCACGCCCACCACAACGCGCTGCCGCCGATGATTACGGTGCTCGGCATCCAGGTGGGGACGATGCTCGGCGGCGCTCTCTTCGTCGAGCAGATCTTCAGCATCCCCGGGCTCGGCGCCCTCGTCGTCCAGTCGGTCGGGCTGCGCGACTACACGCTGGTGCAGGCCGTCGCCCTGCTCATCGCCGTCATCTTCGTCGTCGTGCTCCTGCTCGCCGACGTCGTCAACGCCCTGCTCGACCCGCGGATCAGAAAGGGACGCGCGTGACCTCCATCTTCGTCAGGGAGCGGGTGCCGGTCGAGGCCGCACCGCGCTTCCGCCGCCGTTCGATCCTGCGACGGATGCCGTTGCGCAGCCGCGTCGCACTGTCGGTCGTCGTCCTGCTGGCCGCGCTCGCCGTCGCCGCGCCGCTGCTGCCGATCGCCGATCCCCTCACCGGCGACCTGTCGACCCGGCTCTCGCCGTTCTTCACCGACGGGCACCTGCTGGGCACCGACACGCAGGGGCGCGACATGCTGAGCCGCCTGCTCTACGGCACCCGCACCTCGCTCATCGCGGGCGTCGTGCCCATCGTGATCGCGACGCTGCTCGGACTCGCGATCGGCACGATCGCCGGACTCGCCAACAAGACCGTCAACACGATCCTGATGCGCGGCGTCGACCTGCTCTTCGCGTTCCCCGGCGTGCTGCTCGCGCTGCTGCTCGCGATCTCGCTCGGCGTTGGACTCGGCACCCTGATCCTGGCCCTGACGCTCGTGTGGATCGCGCCGGTCGCGCGCATCGCCGAGACCGAGGTGGCCCGCATCCGCGACCTCGACTTCGTCACGGCCGCACGATCGAGCGGTGCGACCGACGTCGACATCCTCGTGCGGCAGATCATCCCGGTGGCCCTGCCGGCCGTGCTCGCGTACTCGACGTCGCTCGTCGGCGCGAACGTCGCCATCGCGGGCGGACTCGGGTTCATCGGCCTCGGGGTGCCGTCGCCGCAGCCCGAGCTCGGATCGATCCTGTTCGAGATGCAGGCCGCGATCTACACCGACGTGTCGCTCGCGCTCGCGCCGGTCGTCGTCATCCTCATGCTCTCGATGCTGTTCCCGCTCGTCGGCGACGGCCTGCGCGACGCGATCGCCGGAAAGGGAGCGCAGTCATGAGCGACCTGCTCGCCTCCGTCCCCGCCGGAGCCCTCGCGCCGACCGTGCCGCTCGTGCTCGACGCGACCGACATCCGGGTCTCGTTCCCCCGCCCGGGCAAGACGCCCAGCACCGTCATCGACGGCATCGGACTCGGCCTCGAGCGCGGCCAGGTCACCGTGCTGCTCGGAGAATCGGGCAGCGGCAAGACCGTGTTCGCCCGCGCGATCACGGGTCTCGCGCCGCCGAGCGCCACGGTGACCGGCAGCGCCGTGTTCGACGGCGTCGACCTCGTGGCCGGATCCCGCGCCCAGCTGCGGGCGCTGCACGGCGACCGCATCGGCGTCGTGCCGCAGGACCCGAACTCGTCGCTCGACCCGATGCGGCAGATCGGCGCGCAGATCGTCGAGACGCTGCTGCAGCACCGGCAGGTCGCGACCCGAGCGGCGGCGAAGGAGCGCGCGGTCGAGCTGCTCGACCAGGTGCAGATCCGCGAACCCCGCCGCGTCATCCGCTGCTATCCGCACGAGGTGTCGGGCGGGATGCGGCAGCGCATCGCGATCGCCATCGCGATCAGCTGCGGACCGGAGCTCATCGTCGCCGACGAGCCCTCGAGTGCCCTCGACGCCTCGGTCGGAGCCCACGTGGTCGGGCTGCTCGACGACCTGCGGCACCGGCTGCACACCGCCATCCTATTCATCACCCACGACATCGGGATCGCCGCCCGCATCGCGTCGCAACCGCACGACCGCGTCGCCGTCATGCTCGGCGGTCAGATCGTCGAGCTCGGCTTCGCGCCGACCCTCCTCGGATCGCCGCGTCACGACTACACCCGTGCGCTGCTCGCGGCCGAGCCCTCGGCGGGCGTGCCCCGCGGACAGCTCGCCGTCGTCCCCGAGGCGGTGCGGACGCGCCGCGACTGGGGGCCGCTCCTCGAGGTCGCCCCCGGCCACGCCGTCGCAGCAGAAAGCGGGTTCGCCCAGTGAGCGCCATCCTCGAAGGCCAGGGAATCGTCAAGACGTTCGGCGACTTCACCGCGCTGCACGGCGTGGACTTCCGCATCGAACCCGGCCGCACGCTCGGGATCGTCGGCGAGTCGGGCAGCGGCAAGTCGACGCTCGGCCGCATCGTCATGCGCCTGATGAAGCCGGATGCCGGCACCGTGCGGCTCGCCGGCCGCGACCTGTTCGCGCTGAACCGCACCCAGCTGCGGCGTGCGCGACGCGACTTCCAGCTGGTGCCGCAGGACCCGCGCAACGCCCTGAACCCCACCGCCACGGTGGGGGAGAGCCTGGCGTTCCAGCTGTCGGCCCAGGGCGTCGCGCGGCGTGAATGGCGGGGGCGCATCGCCGATCTGCTGCAGACCGTCAGCCTCTCGGCCGACTACGCCCACGCCTACCCGCACGAGCTGTCGGGCGGCCAGGCCCAGCGCATCGCCATCGCCCGAGCCATCGCCGGGCGCCCCAAGCTGCTCGTCTGCGACGAGGCCGTGTCGGCGCTCGACAAGTCGGTGCAGGCGCAGGTGCTGAACACCTTCGCCGAGCTGCAGGCCGAGCTCGGCGTCGCCATGTTCTTCATCACCCACGACCTGGCCGTCGTCGAGCACATCGCCGACGACCTGCTCGTCCTCAACCGCGGCCGCGCGGTCGAGGGCGGGCGCACCGCCGACGTGCTGAGTGCACCGTCGGACGCATACACCCGAGAGCTTCTGGCGGCACGTCACCCGATCCCCGCCTGAAGGCACCATCCCGCACCCACTCACCGGCCCCGTTGCGACGTGGCCTCCACCTCCAGGAGAACCATGCCATCCCTCACCTCACCGCGACGCCGGACGCTGCTCGGCGTCACCGTCGCCCTCGCCGCCTCCCTCGCCCTGTCGTCGTGCGCAGCCGGCACCTTGTCGTCGTCCGACGGCGAGCAGACGCTCGTCATCGGTTCGCAGATGGCGTCGTTCCCGAGCCTCGACACCGGCGCGATCACGACCGCCGGGTACGAGGGGCAGCGGCTGATCGGCAACCTCGTCTACGAGGGCCTCACCAAGCGCGACGTATCCGACCCCGACGCGCCCGCCGGGGTGGCTCCCGCCCTCGCATCGTCGTGGGAGGTCGCCGACGACGGGCTCAGCTACACCTTCACCCTGCAGGACGGCGTCACCTTCCACGACGGCACCGACTGGGACGCCGATGCGCTCATCTACAACATCGACCGGTACATGGATGAGACCGACCCCAACTACGACCCCGTGCTCATCACCTATTACACGGTGCTGAACTTCGTCGACTCGGTCGAGAAGGTCGACGACATGACGGTGACCTTCACCCTCAACCAGCCCTTCGCGTTCTTCCTCGCCGACCTCTACAACGTCTACTTCGCCAGCCCCACCTCGCTCGACGAGTCGGGCGCCGCAGGCCAGGCGACGAACCCCGTCGGCACCGGACCGTTCGTGTTCGACGAACTGCAGCAGAACCAGTCGATCTCGTTCGTGCGCAACGACGACTACTGGGGCGAGGTGCCCCAGCTCGACCGGCTGACGGTCGAGCTCATCCCCGACCCGTCCGCCCGCACCGCCGCCCTGCGCTCGGGCCGTGTCGACTGGATCGAGGCCGCTCAGCCCGACGACCTCGCGAGCCTCGAGTCGGCGGGCTTCGTCGCCACCGGCAACGCGTTCGACTGGGAGTGGTCGTGGCAGCTCATGACGGGCGAGGCACCGTTCGACGACATCCGTGTGCGCCAGGCGATGAACTACGCGATCGACCGTGAGGCCATCGCCGACGACCTGCTGCACGGCACAGCGGTGCCCGCGCATCAGATGTTCGCCAGCGCGAGCCTGTACTACACCGAGGACGACGACCTCTACGACTACGACCCCGAGAAGGCGAAAGCTCTGCTGGCCGAAGCCGGCTACCCGGACGGGCTCGACGTCACGGTCGGCTACATCACCGCCGGGTCGGGTGCGATGCAGGCGAAGTCGATGAACGAGGCGCTGCAGACGCAGCTCGCCGCCGTCGGCATCGACGTCTCGCTCGAGCCCGTCGACTTCTCGGGCATGTACGCCCAGCTCGGTGAGGGCGACACCGGATGGCAGGCCGCCAACCAGGCCTTCAGCCTGGAGCAGCCCTCGAGCTGGAAGGGCTTCTGGTTCGGCTGCGACGGCAACTTCTTCGGATACTGCAACCCCGAGGCCGAGGCGCTGTACGACCAGGCCCTGACGACGGTCGACGACGAGGAGCGCGCCGCGCTGCTGACCGAGGTGGGTCACCTGGTGACCGAGGATGCCGCCTGGCTCTTCGTCGTCAACGACACCGCGCCCCGCGCGATGTCGGCGGCGGTCACCGGTTACGAGCAGCCGAAGAGCTGGTGGATCGACTTCACCGGCATCTCGATGCAGGACTGACCGAGCACGAGCACGAGTCCCCGCGGCCGGATGACGGTCGCGGGGACTCGCGCGTTCGCGGTCCGGGGAGCAGCGGGTGCCTCGCCGACGTGTAAAAGGCCTGTTACGAATGGGCGAAATCGACGGCTCGCGCGGAGGCGGCCATCTAGATTGATACCACCAGATAGATACCTCTTCCATTAGGTGGAATCATGACCCCGATCGCTTCCTGGCTCTCGTCGCACCTGCGCGCGGGCAATGCGGCGAACGCGCAGCGGTATCAGCGCGCCGGTTCGTGGGTGTCGCGCACCTACGGCGAGCTCCACGACGAGGTGCGTCGCGCGGCTGCGATCCTCGCCGACGCCGGGGCGGGAGCCGAGGCGCCTGTCATGATCGTCGCGCAGACCTCGCCGGCGTGGACCGTCGTCGACCTCGCCGCCGCGACGATCGGCGCGCCGTCGGTGCCGGTGTACCCGACGTCGTCGGTGCACCAGGTCGCGGACCTCCTGGCTCGGACCCGGCCGGCGGTCGTCGTCACGGATCGCGACGACCTGCCGCCGACGTCGGCCGTCGTGCTGCGGCTGGCCGAAGGGGGCGCGGATGTCGCGCTCGCCGGCCCCGCCGAGCTGACGGCCGCCCAGAGCGAGGTCGTCGAGCGTCGGTCGGCGGGAGTGCCGGAAGACCGGACCTTCTCGATCGTCTTCTCGTCGGGATCCACCGGCGCCCCGAAGGGTTGCATCCTGACCCACGCGAACTGGATCGCCGTCGTGAGTGCGGCGGCCGCGTTCGAGGCGGCCGGACCCGAGGGGGCGGAGCATCGCGAGCACGCCTTCGTCTACCTCCCGCTGGCCCATGTCTCGGCTCGGCTGCAGCAGTTCTCCACGCTCGCCCTCGGCGGCGAGCTCGTCTACGGCAGCGGCGCGACACCGGACCTCCTCGAGCAGATCCGGCAGAGCCGTCCGACCTACGTGCCCGGAGTGCCGCGGCTGTTCGAGAGTGCCTATCACCGCGTGGGCGGCGATCCGCAGCGCCTGCGCGAGGTCTTCGGCACCCGGTTGAAGTACGCGCTCACGGGCGGAGCGCCGATCGATGCGGCCATCCTCGACGCCTACGCCCGGGCGGGCGTACCGCTCGTCGAGGGATACGGCCTGACCGAGAGCTCCGCCGCGTTGACCCTGTGCGCACCGCACGCGCAGCGGCCCGGGAGCGTGGGGCGCGCCCTGCCCGGGGTGGAGCTGCGGATCGCCGACGACGGCGAAGTGCTCGCCCGAGGCGCGAACATCTTCGTCGGGTATCTCGACGACCCGGAGGCGACGCGCGATGCCTTCGTCGACGGGTGGCTGCGCACCGGCGACCTCGGCTCGCTCGACGACGACGGCTTCCTGTGGATCACCGGGCGCAAGAAGAACCTCCTCGTCACGTCGACGGGCAAGAACATCGCGCCCGAGCCGACCGAGAACCGGATGCGGATCGTGCTGGGCGTCCCGGACGTCCTCCTCGTCGGCGACGGGCGGCCCTACCTGAGCGCGATCGTGTTCGGACGGCATCCGGACGACGACGCCCTCCTCGACGGGCTGCACGAGGTGAACAGCCGGCTGTCGCCGCCCGAGCGCGTCCGCCGGGTCCTCCTCGTGCCCCGCGCGCTCCGTGCCGACGACGGCGAGCTCACCGCGGGCGGCAAGATCGTCCGCCGCGTCGTGTTCGACCACCACGCGCAGCTCGTCGACGACCTCTACAGCGGGGTGCCGGTCGTCGGCGCCCGCGTGCTCGAGGTCGACGCGGCGTCCGCATCGCGTGCCCCTGCGTGATTCCCGCACCGCCCGCATCCGCCGACGCACCAGACCCATCCGACGCACCACACACCCACCCGACGCACCACACCCACCCGACGCACCACCAGGAGACACCATGCGAAAGCCCGCACTGCGCGCCACTCTCGGCGCGTCCGCCGCGCTCACCGTCCTCGCCCTGCTCGCAGGCTGCGCCTCGGACACCCCGGCCGGAGAGGGCGCGGCCCCCGCCTCGCTCGCGCCGGCCGAGCTGAGCGAGCCCGGCGATTCCATCCCCGAGGTCACGCTGAAAGCCGGCCTCAGCCCCTACGGCGACGAGATGCTCGCCGCAGCCGGTGCCGTCCGCGGCTACTTCTCGGACGTCGGCATCACCTTCGACCCCGCTCCGGTCGGCGTGAAAGCCGATCTCATCGCCGCCGTGACGCCGCTTCTCAACGGTCAGATCGAGGTCGGGTCGGGCTACCCGCCGGCGCTCATCTCGCAGATGGACAACGTCGACAACGTCGTGGCCTTCCAGATCCAGGACGTCTTCTACGGATACCGCATCCTCGCGCCCGAGGGGAAGTACCGCACGCTCGCCGACGAGATGGAGTCGGGCAAGGACTACGACGAGGCGCTCGCCGCGGTCCTGTCGCAGCTCGACGGTCAGGACGTCATCCTGCGCGACGGCGTCGTGCCCACCTTCTACCAGCTCATCACCAGCACCGCCGGCACCGACATGGGCGCGTGGAACGTGACCTACCTCGCCAATCCCGACATCGTGCGCGCCGCCCAGGCGGGCCAAGCGGACTTCGTCTCGCCGACGGGTGCCGTGGAGATCGTGCGCCTGCTCGGCGACGGCTGGGAGTCGCTCGTCGCGCTGCCCGACGTCATCGAGAACTCTCCGGCCGATGAGACCGTCTCGCTGCGAGCCACCTTCTCGGGCTACCTCACCACGACCGAGTTCGCGGAGGACAACTGGGACACGCTGCTGCGCTACGCCTCGGTGATCTACCGCCTCGTCGACGAGTTCGAGGCCGACCCCGAGGGCGTCGCCGCGGACTACATCGACTACCTCAACAGCTACACCGGCTCCGACCTCTCGGCTGCGGACCTGGCCGCGACCTTCGACGGGCTCTACTCGCTGCGCACCTTCGAGGACGCCGCCGAGTTCTACGAGGACGAGGAAGCGCCCTTCTTCTTCGAGACCGTGATGGGTGCGCAGATCGACAGCATCGCGGCTCAGGGCGTCATCGCCGAGGGGCACACGCCCGATCAGCTCAGCATCGCCGGCGACATCTGGGCGGCGCTGCAGGAGTACCGGACCGCCGCCGACGAGGCCCTCGCTGCAGCGCCCGACGGAGAGCTCAAGACCTCCGCCCAGGCCCAGTACGACGCGCGCAACTATCTCGACGCCTATCGGCTCGCGGCAGCCGCCGGGGAGTGAGCGGATGCTGACAGCGACCCTCCCCGCCTCTCGCCCGGCCGCCCGCGCCGGGCGGGGGATGCGGCGTCCACGGGTGCGAGGCTGGCAGTGGCGGGCCATCGGTGTGGTCGCTTTCCTCGTCGTGTGGCAGATCGGTGCCGTGCTCATCGGCTACCGCGCAGTGCTGCCGACTCCCGTCGAGGTCGCGACGAGCTTCACCCGCAGCTTCGTCGCCGACCCCGGGCTCGCCTACCTCGGCGTTCGGACGCCGGGATACGGCATCAACATCGCGTGGACCGTCGGCATGGCGACCCTCGCGTGGGCCGTCGGCTCGGCAGCCGGTGCCGCGGTGGGCCTCCTCAGCGCCCGGCTGCAGTCCGTGCGCAACCTGTCCGAGCCCGCCCTGTTCGTCTTCGGGTCGATCCCCGCGCTCGTCCTCGCCCCGTTCTGCCTCATCTGGTTCGGGCAGGGGCCGCTCGGCAAGGTCGTGCTCGTCGCGTTCTACTGCTTCGTCACCGTCGGCCTCGTCGCACAGTCCGCCGCCCTCTCGCTGCCGCCCGCCATCGAGGAGTACGCGGCGACCCAGGGCATCGACGCGGGTCGGCGGTTCCGTCACGTCGTTGTCCCGGCGGCGCTCCCGGCCGTGCTCGCGGGCCTGCGGGTGGCACTGTCGACGGCGATCGCCGTGCAGACCACCGTGGAGCTGCTCGGATCGCAGTTCGGCGCGGGCCGCATCATCGCGATCCGCGCGAGCCAGGGCGACGTCTCGGCGGTGCTCGCGCTGTCGCTCGCGATCGGTGTGGCCGCCATCCTCCTCGACCTCCTCCTCCAACGCGTCATCCGGCTGTTCACCCGCTGGCAGTGACCCACTCAGACAGAAGGCGATCATGACCTCCGCACCCCTCACCCGCACGCCGTCGGCGTTCGAGATCACCGACCTCACCGTCTCGTTCGGCACGGGGACCCAGGCGGTGACGCCGCTGAAGGGGCTCGATCTCACGGTGCCGCGCGGACAGTTCCTCTGCATCCTCGGCCCCTCCGGCCAGGGCAAGAGCACCCTGCTGCGCTGCATGGCCGGACTCCAGCCCGCCACCGGCGGGCGCATCCTCGCCGAGGGGGCCGAGGTCACCGGCCCCGACGCGAACCTCGGCATGGTCTTCCAGCAGGACGCGATCCCGATGTGGCTGCGCGTGCAGGACAGCATCTCGTTCGGTCCGCGCATGCGCCGGGTGCTCGTATCGGAGTGGCTGCCCCGGGTGCGGCACTTCATCGAAGCGGTCGGCCTGCAGGGGCGCGAGCGGGCCTGGCCCAAGGAGCTGTCGGGCGGCATGCGCAAACGCGTCGCGATCGCGGCGGTGTTCGCCAACGACCCCGACATCCTGCTCATGGACGAGCCGTTCGGTTCGCTCGACTACTTCACCCGAGCCAACCTGCACGAGACCCTGCTCGAGCTCTGGCGCGAGACCGGCAAGACCATCGTGTTCGTGACGCACGACGTCGACGAGGCGCTCAAGCTCGCCGACCGCATCATCGTCGTCACCGACGGTCGTGTCGGCTACGACATCGACCTGCCGTTCGGGCGGCCCCGCGGCGACGACCTGCGGATGAACGTCGAGGCGGACGCGATCCGCTCGCGGCTGCTCGAGGTGCTGCAGGCTCCGGCGAGGATGCAGTCATGACCGCCGCGGCACCCGCGCGCCGGCTCCTCCTGCGGACGCGTCCGTCGCCCCTCAGCGTCATCGCGGGACTCGTCGTCGCGCTCGTCGCCTGGGAGGTCGTCGCGCAGGTCTTCGCCGCCACCACCCCGCAGGGCGACCGCGTGATGCCCTCGCTCGTCACCGTCGCCACAACCGGCCTGCTCGGAGTGAGCGACTACTGGAGCGGCGGGTGGGGCGTCACCGCGACCAGCACGGGCGGTGCGCAGAGCGTCCCGGGTGCCGTGCTCGCGCTCGCCGCGAACAGTGCCGTGACGCTCGTCCGGGTCGTCGTGGGGCTGCTGCTGTCGCTCGTCGTCGGCATCGGACTGGGGCTGCTGCTGTCGGCGGTGCGTCCGGTGCGTCTCAGCGTGGGCGGTCTCGCCGAGGTCTTCCGCATGCTGCCCGGTCTCGCGATGGCCCCGCTGTTCACCCTCTGGTTCGGCGCGACCGACCTCTCGGCCGTGCTGTTCGTCGTCTTCGGCGTCTCGTTCATCCTGATCGTGGGCACGACCAACGCCGTCGCGAACCTCAGTCCTCACGTCACCGAGTACCCGCGCACCCTGGGGGTGCGCGGACTCAACCTGTGGCTGCGCGTCGTGCTGCCCGCCATCCTGCCCGAGCTGCGCGGCACGCTGGTGTTCGGCGGCCTGGTCGCCTGGACCTCGGTGCTGGCGGGCGAGATCTACGGGCTCACCTCGGGGCTCGGGTGGATGCTCAACGAGACGCTGCGCTTCTCGCTCGTCGACCGCATGGTCGTCGTGGCGCTGGTGTTCTCGGCGCTGGCGTTCGCGACGATGCGCCTGCTCGGAGCGCTCGTCTCGCGCGTGACGCGGTGGGCCTGAGGGGCCTGGCGGGTCTGATCGGTCAGTAATCCGGCGACTGCAGGGGCAGCTGGACGCCGATCTCACGCGCTGCGGCCTGCAGATCGGGAAGCCAGTCGGTGAGTCGCTGCATCGACACGCGGAAGGCGGGCGCCGAGATGCAGAGCGCCGCCCGCGTGACGTCGCGGCCGTCCCGCACCGGCACGGCGATGGCGCGCACCCCCTGATCGAACTCCTCGTCCGCGGTCGCGTAGTCGCGCGATCGCACGCGGTCGAGCTCGCCGAGCAGCGCGTCGCGCGAGGTGATGGTGGTGGGCGACCACGGCGCGAGGTCGATCTCGTCGAGCAGCGCGGTCAGGCGATCGTCGGGGAGTTGGCTGAGCAGCGTCTTGCCCGTCGAGGTCGCGTAGAGAGGCTCGCTCTGCCCGACCGCGCCGCGGATGCCGACGGCCTGCTCGGTGCCCACCTTCTCGAGGAACAGGGCGCGCGCGTTGCTCAGGACGGCGAGCTGGGTCGTCTCGCCGGTGCGGCGGCTGAGCTCGCGCATGACGGGCTGAGCGATCGACCCGAGGTCCGTCACCGCCCGCACGCGATTGGCCAGCTCGAACACGCGCATCCCCAGGCGGTACGTCTTGCGCTCGGGGTCGAACGCGACGTACCCCAGAGATGTCTCCGTGCTGAGCAGGCGGTGGGTCGTGCTCATCGGCAGACCCACGTCGCGTGCGACGTCGGTGACGGACGCTCCGTCGGGGTGGTGCGACAGGGCTTCGAGGATCGACAGGCCCCGCGCCAGCATTCCCTGGGGCTCTTCGCCCGGCGCGGTGTTCTTTGCTCCCATGGATCCTGCTCCTCGATGTCGTGCGCGTCAGAAGGCGAGCTTGTCCGAGAACTCCGGCTGCCGCTTCTGCATGAAGGCCTCGGCGCCCTCGGCCGCCTCGTCGGTGCCGTAGTAGAGCAGGCAGCTGTCGTTCGCCAGCTGGGCGACGCCGTGCAGCCCGTCCTCCTCCGCACTCACAGCATTCTTGAGCATCCGCAGGGCGGCGGGCGACATGGCGCACAGCTCCAGCGCCCACGCGACGCCCTCGTCGAGCAGCCGGTCGAGCGGCACCACGGTGTTCACCAGACCCCAGGCGAGGGCCTGCTGGGCGTCGTACCGACGGCAGAGGAACCAGATCTCCTTGGCCCGCTTGTGCCCGACCTGCTTGGCGAGGAGGTTGATGCCGTAGCCGCCGTCGAAGCTGCCGACGCGCGGCCCCACCTGCCCGAAGACGGCGTTCTCGGCGGCGATCGACAGGTCGCACACCTGCTGCAGCACCTGGCCGCCGCCGACGGCGTATCCGGCGACGAGGGCGATCACCGGCTTCTCGATGCGCCGGATCGCGACCTGGACGTCGAGCACGTTGGCCGGAGCGATGTCGCGGTGCGAGCTGTCGGCTGCGTCGCCGGTGCGCTCGGAGAGGTCGGCGCCCGAGCAGAACGCCTGGTCTCCGGCGCCGCGGAGCAGCACGACGCGGACCGACGAGTCATGACGCGCCCGCGCGACGGCGTGCACGAGCTCCGCGCTCGTCAGGGGGCGGAAGGCGTTGCGCTTGTGGGGCCGGTCGATCGTGATGAGCGCGATGCCGTCCGGGCTGGTCTCGTACGTGATGTCGCTGTACGTGCCCGAAGCCGTCCACGTCGTCGTCGTGGTCGCGGTGTCGTCGATGGTCATGTCGTCGCCTCTCCTGTGGGTGCCCGTCGATTGACGGAGCCGCCGTCCATGCTTACTATGATTCTACAGAGTAGACACACGTTCCATCAGATGGAATAGCAGGGGAGAAACGTGAAGCGAATCGGGATCGACGCGGGCGGCACCTTCACCGACGCCGTGCTGTGGGACGACGAGCGCGGCATCATCAGCGCCACCAAGGTGTCGTCGCGCGGCGACGACCCCGCCGGCGCCGTCGTCGCCGCCGCTCGCCGCGTCGTCGAGCTCGCGCCCGGAATCGACCACGACGACGTCGAGGAGCTCGTGCACGGCACGACGATCGGCACCAACCTCGCGCTCGAGCGCAACGGATCGCGCATCGCGATGCTCGCGACCGAGGGATTCCGCGACGTGCTCGAGATCGCCCGGCTCACGCGCCCCGCGTCCGCCCTGTACGACCTCCTCGACCCCGGTCCACGACCCCTCGTCGCCCGTCGCGACCGCTTCGAGATCCCGGGCCGGATCGATGGCGACGGCAGCGTCGTCCGTGAGCTCGACGACGAGGCGGTCCGCGCGGCGGCGCGCACCATCCGCGCCCGAGGCATCACGAGCGTCGCGGTCGCCTTCCTCTACGCGCACGTCGACGCGCGCCACGAGCGCCGGGCGGCCGAGATCCTGCGCGACGAGGTGCCCGAGCTCTCGGTGTCGCTCTCGAGCGACGTCCTCCCGCAGGTGCGCGAGTTCGAGCGGACGGCCACGACGGTGCTCAACGCGTACCTCAAGCCGGTCTGCGCGCCCTACCTCGAATCGCTGACGGCGCGCATCGCCGAGTGGAACCCCGACGTCCGCACCTGGATCATGCAGTCCAACGGCGGGGTCACCTCGCCGGCCAACGCGGCGCAGACGCCCGTCAACCTGCTGCTCTCCGGGCCGTCGGGCGGAGTCGTGGCCGGACGCCTCGTCTCGCGGCAGACCGGCATCGCCGACACGATCACCGTCGACATGGGCGGCACGAGCTTCGACGTCTGCCTCATCGCGGATGCCCAGGTGCCGCTCACGACCTCGAGTCGCGCGATGGACCTGCCGGTGCAGGTTCCCACCGTCGACATCGAGACGATCGGCACCGGCGGGGGGAGCATCGCCCACGTCGACGCCGGCGGGCAGTTCCTCGTCGGGCCGCAGAGCGCCGGCGCGCGCCCCGGACCGGCTGCCTACGGCCGCGGCGGGACCGAGCCGACCGTCACCGACGCCAACGTCGTGCTCGGGATCCTCGAGGACGGTGTGCGTCTGGGCGACGACGTCGTCGTCGACCGCGCGTCCGCGCTCGCCGCGTGCACCCGCCTCGGCGAGCGGCTCGGGCTCGACCCGATCGCGACGGCCCTCGGCATCCGCCGGATCTCGAACGCCGCCATGGCCGGTGCCGTGCGCGCCGCGTCTGTCGGGCGCGGACACGACCCCCGCTCGTTCGCCCTGACCGCCTTCGGCGGCGCCGGGCCGATGCACGCCGCAGACATCGCCCTCGAGCTGTCGATCCCCACCGTCATCGTCCCGCCGTCCGCCGGGGTGCTCTCGGCGGTCGGGCTCGTGGTGTCGGATGTCGTCCACAACCACGCCGCGAGCTTCATGGCCCGGATGGACACATCCATCGAGCCGTCGCTGACCGCCTCGCTGACGGCGCTCGCCGACCAGGCGACCGCGCATCTCGACGCCGAGGGCGTCGACGCCGCTGACCAGACGATCCTCTACGGTCTCGACCTGCACTACGCGGGGCAGAACACCTCGATCACGGTCACCGTCGACCGGGTCGACGTGCCCGGGTGGACCGTGCGCGCCATCGAGGGGTTCCATCGCCTGCACGAGCAGTTGAACGGGTTCCGGGTCGACGGCGAGAACGTCGACGTCGCCGTGGCCCGGGTGACCGGAGTCGGCGCGGTGACCGGCGGCGGCGAGAGCGAGCCGGCGCCCGCCGAGGAGCGGGAGGCGATCCCGAGCGGCGAGCGGGTGCTGCACCTGTCGTCCACGGAGCGCTCGGTCGTGCCCCTCTTCCATCGCGACGATCTGCTGCCCGGGCACTTCTTCCACGGCGCCGCCGTCGTCGTCAGCGACAACACGACGGTCGTCGTGCCGCCGGCATCCCGCACGACCGTGGACGCCCACGGCAACCTCCTCCTGCATCTGAAGGGACGCGCATGACCGTGCTCACCGACCCCGTCGAGACCGTGGACACGGCCCTCGACCCCATCAGCTTCTCGGTCATCGACGCCGGGCTGCGGGCCGCCGTCGCCGAGATGAAGGCGGTCGTGCTGCGGACCGCGTACTCGAACCTCTGGCGCGAGGCCGGCGACCTGTCGTGCGCGCTGCTCGACGCCGACGGAGACATCGTCGCGCAGGGCGTCGGTGACATCCCGATCCACCTCGGCAGCATGCCCATGACGATGCGCGGCGTGCTCGACCGCATCGATGCCGCCGATCTGCGTCCCGGCGACGTCGTCCTGCAGAACGACCCCTACCGCGGCAACAACCACATGCCCGACTTCTTCATGGCCAAGCCGGTCTTCGCGGGCGAGCAGCTCATCGCCTTCACCGCGGTCCGTGGCCACTACGTCGACATCGGCGGCGCGGCGCCCGGCAGCTACTTCACCCTCGCGACCGACATCTTCGGCGAGGGCCTGCGGATGCCGCCCGTGAAGATCTACCGCGAGGGGCGTATCAATCAGGACGTCATCGACATCATCACCGCGAACGTCCGGAACCCCGACGAGCGCCTCGGTGACATGCGCTCGCAGTACGCCGGGTGCGTCACGGCCGAGCGACGCCTGGCCGACTTCTGCGAGCGGTACGGCGCGGATGTGGTGGTCCACGCGATGCGGCAGATGCTGGACGTCAGCGAGCAGCGCGCCCGCGCCGCGTTCTCCGCGATCCCCGACGGTCGATACGAGTTCGAGGACTACTGCGACGGCGACAGCTTCGATCCGTCGCCGATCGCCATCCACGCCGCCGTCGAGGTGCGCGGTGACGAGGTCACGATCGACTTCACCGGGTCGTCGCGGCAATCGCGGGGCGGCATGAACAGCCCGCACGGGGTGACGGTTTCGGCGGCGTACTTCGCCCTGAAGGCGTTGTCGGAGCCCCACACGGCCTCCAACTCCGGGTCCTACCGCCCCGTCCGCATCATCGCGCCCCTCGGCACCATCGTGAATCCGCACGCGCCGGCGCCGGTCGTCGCCGGCAACCACGAGACCTCGGCGCGCATCGCCGACGTCGTGCTCGGCGCCCTCGCCCAGGCGGTTCCCGACCTCGTCCCGGCAGCGGGAACGGGCAGCGCGACCGTGCTCATCGTCGCCCGCGAGGACGTGCCCGACGACGCGATCATGTACGAGGTGCACGGTGCGGGCCAGGGCGGCTCGGTGGGCAACGACGGTTCGCACGCCCGCCGCACGAGCATCGGCAACACGGGCAACACCCCGTCGGAGCTCCTCGAGGCGGCGCATCCGGTCCGCGTCCTGTCGTACGCGTTGACGCCCGACGGCGGCGGGGCCGGCCGGACCCGCGGCGGCTCCGGGATCACCCGTGTGCTGGAGTTCACCGAGCGCTCGACCGTGACGATCGTGGCCGACCGTGACCGCAGCCGCCCCTACGGTCTGCGCGGGGGGCGCCCCGGCGCCCTCGCGCGTTTCGAGCTCGTGCTGCCCGATGGCGAGGTGCGGACGCTGTCGAGCAAGACGCCGCCGACCCGTGTGCCCGCCGGCGCGCGCCTGACCTTCACGTGCGCGGGCGGCGGCGGCTACGGCGACCCGGCGGAACGCGGGCTCGCCGAGATCCAGGACGACCTCGACGACGGCTACCTCTCGCCCGAGGCGGCCCGCCGCGATTACGGCGTCACCGTGGAGCCGGCACCGGGCCGACCCGACGGTGCATGGATCGTCTCGCGATGAGTGCTGTCGTGGGCCGGCGCGTCGCCCTCGTCACCGGCGGAGCGGGCGGGATCGGCTTCGCGACCGCCGAGCGCCTGGCAGCGCAGGGCGTCACGGTCGCGATCGCCGACCTCCGCGAGGATGCCGCCGTGACCGCTGCCGAGCGACTGCCGGATGCCTTCGGCATCGGAGTCGACGTCGCGGACGAGGCGTCGGCCGAGCGCGCCGTCGATGCCGTCGTCGCCCGGACCGGGCGCCTCGACGTGCTCGTGAACAACGCCGGCGTGCTGCGCGACAACCTCGTCCACCGGATGTCGTTGGACGACTGGGAGGTCGTGCTCGCCGTGCATCTGCGCGGGGCCTTCCTCATGAGCCGCGCCGCCCAGCGCGTGATGGTCGCCGCCGGATACGGGCGCATCGTCAGCCTGTCGAGCATCGCCGCGACCGGCAACCGGGGCCAGGCGAACTACTCCGCTGCCAAGGCCGGCATCGTCGGTCTGTCGAAGACGCTCGCGCTCGAGCTCGGACGCTTCGGCATCACGGTCAACGCGGT
Source organism: Microbacterium sp. cf332 (assembly GCF_900102175.1). Lineage (GTDB taxonomy): Bacteria > Actinomycetota > Actinomycetes > Actinomycetales > Microbacteriaceae > Microbacterium. The sequence continues at coordinate 30,691 of NZ_FNKN01000004.1, read as the reverse complement.
CGCGCCCGGCTTCATCGCCACGGACATGACCGATGCGACGGCCGACCGGCTGCAGCTGACGCCGGAGGAGTTCCGCGAGCGCACCGCGGAGCTGACGCCGGTGCGCCGCGTCGGCACCCCGGCCGACGTCGCGGCCGCGATCGCGTTCCTCGCGGGAGAAGACGCGGGGTTCATCACCGGTCAGGTGCTCACCGTCGACGGCGGGCTGGACCTGTGACCGCGATCCGGACGACCGTGGCGGGACTGCCCGACCTCGTCGGCGTCGACCTCGGCGCGACGTCCTTCGAGGTCATCGCGCAGGCGCAGGTCGACGACTTCGCCGCGCTGAGCGGCGACGCCCAGTGGATCCACGTCGATCCGGGTCGCGCCGCCGCGATCGGCGGGACGATCGTGCACGGCCTGCTGCTGCTCAGCCTCGTCGGCGGCGCGTGGGGCCGTCTCGTGGACGTGACCGACGCGGGGCGCGCCCTGAACTACGGCCTCGACCGCGTGCGCTTCCTCGCCCCCGTACCCGTCGGCAGCGAGGTGCGCATCGCGGCGACCGTCGCCGACGTCACGCCCCGACCCGACGGGATGCGCGTGAGTCTCAATCTGCGCTTCGAGACGCGTTCCCGGACGCAGCCGGTCGCCGTCGCCACATCCATCGTCCTCTTCCCGTACTGAGAGTCGCCATGCGCCTGTACCCCACCACCGACCCCTACGATTTCGAGTCGCGGCTCAGCGCTGCCGAGCGCGCCGTACTCGTCCGCCTGCGCGACCTGCTCGAGCGCGAGGTCGCGCCCATCGTCGACGACTACTGGGAGCGCGGCGAGTTCCCGCGCCACCTGCCCGACCTCTTCGCGGCCGAACGTCTGCTCGACCCGCGTGAGCTGCGCGATGCGGGCGAAGAGCCCAGCGCCCTGTTCATCGGATTCCGGGTCATGGAGATCTCTCGCATCGATGCCTCGGTGGCGACGTGGTTCAGCGGGCAGGCCACGATGATCACGGGGGCGGTCCTGCACGGTGCCGACGACGATCAGATCGCCGAATGGATGCCGCGCATCGAGTCGTACGACCTGCGCGGCGTGTTCGCCATCACCGAGCCCGGGCACGGCTCCGACGTCGCCCGCGGTATGGAGACGACCGCGCGGCGCGACGGCGAGGAGTGGGTGCTCGACGGCGCGAAGAAGTGGATCGGCAGTGCCGCGTTCGCCTCGCACGTGTGCATCGTGGCGCGGGAGGAGTCGGGGGAGATCCGAGCCTTCCTCGTGCCCACCGACGCCCCGGGCCTGCGGATCGAGAAGATCACCGGAAAAGCGTCGCTCCGCATCGTCGACAACGCGCTCATCACCATCGACGGGGTGCGGGTGCCCGAGAGTCGCCGCCTGCAGCGCGTCGAGCGATTCGCCGACGTCGGCCGCATGCTCCGTCACATGCGTGCCAGCACCGTCTGGCAGGCGGTCGGCGTGCAGATGGGCGCGTACGAGAACGCGCTGCGCTACGTCACGGAACGCACGCAGTTCGGCCGCGAGATCGGCCGGTTCCAGCTGGTCCAGGAGAAGATCGCCCGGATGCTCGGCAACATCACCGCCTCGCTCGGGATGGCGGTGCGCCTGGCCGAGCGCCAGCAGGAGGGCGTGTACCGCGACGAGGACTCGGCGCTGGCGAAGTACTGGGTCTGCGCGCATCTGCGCGAGACGGTCGCGCTCGCACGCGAGGTCTGCGGGGGGAACGGCATCCTCCTCGAGACGGGCGTCGCCCGCCACTTCGCCGACGCCGAGGCCATCTACACCTACGAGGGCACCAACGAGATCTCCGCGCTGATGGTGGGCCGTTCGGCCACCGGCCTCAGCGCGTTCGTCTGAGAGGGAGAACGACCATGTCTCATCTGATCACGTCGGGACTGCACCGTCGGCCCGACCCCGCGCGCCGCATCGTCGGGGGAGCCGGCGTGCACCTGCACCTCGCCGACGGCAGTCGCCTGCTCGACGCGTCGAACACGGGTGGACCCCTCGGCCACGCCCACCCCGCCATGGTGGAGGCCGTCCGCGAGGCAGCGACCCTGCCCGTCGTCAACGAGGGGAACCCCTGGGCCGAACGCGACGCGGTCGCCGACGAGCTGGTCGCCACAGCATTCGCCGGGGAGGACTGGGTCGGGGGCGTCCGCTTCGGGATGAGCGGGAGCGAGGTCAACGACATCGCCCTCACCCTCGCGCAGGCGATCACCGGCCGCGAGCCGATCGTGGCGCGCGAACGCGCGTACCACGGGCTCGTCGGACTCTCGCGCGACGTGACCGTCCAGCCGCAGTGGCACGGCGGGCTGTCAACGCTCGCCGGCGAGGTGCGCCGCCCGTCCGCCGGAGCCGAGGTGCGCACGATCCCGAGCCCCGGGGGCAGCGCCTGGGCGCGCAGCGGCGCGCGCGGCGCCCGGGTCGCCTCCGCCGCACCCGCCGAGACCGATCTGCAGCCGATCGACGGCGCGGCCGCCGTGATCATCGATTACACGCAGGGCGGCTCGTACTACGACGCGGCCTACCAGGACGCGGTGGCGGGCGCCGCCCGTCGCGCCGGAACCCTCTGGATCGCCGACGAGGTCGTGACGGGGCTCGGCCGCAGCGGTCGATGGATGCAGTTCACCGAGGGGGTGTCGCGCCCCGACATCGTCACGCTCGGCAAGCCGCTCGCGGGCGGCGCTGTGCCCGCGGGGGCCGTCGTGCTGTCGCGCCGCGTGCTCGACGTGCTCGAGGCCGCGAAGTGGCAGAACTACAGCACCTTCCGCGGGCATCCGCTGGTGGTCCACGCCGTCCGCGCGCACCTGCGCGTCGCCGCGGCGGAGGGGCTGCCCGAGCGGGCGGGGGAGCTCGGCGGCGAGCTCGGGGCCATGCTCGTCGAGCTCGCCGAACGTCATCCCTCGGTCGTGCGCGTCGCGGGACGCGGTCTGCACTGGACCGTCGAGCTGCCCGGACCCGATTGGCGCACCTGGACCTCGACGACGGTCGAGTCCCACCTCTCGGATGCCGTCGTCGGTGAGGCGCGCAGGCACGGCGTGCAGATCAGCACGAGCGACGAGCCGACCTCGCTCTTCATCGCGCCGCCGCTCATCATCGACCGGGACGGCATCGAGCGCATCGTCTCCGCCCTCGACGCCGGTCTCACCGTCGCCGACCGCATCCTCGAGGAGCGTGCGGCATGAGCCGTGAGATCGTCGCGCCCCCGCACATGCGGGACCTCGTGACGGGGCTGCGGTACGCGCCCGCGGTGCGCATCGGCGACGAGCTGCACGTCTCGGGCCAGGTCGGCCGCGACGAACGGATGGCCGTCGTCGCGGGGTCGCTCGAGGACCACATCGCCGCGGCATTCGACAACCTCGGCGCCGTCGTCGCCGCGGCGGGCGGCAGCCTCGCGGACGTCTACGAGCTGACGACCTACCACGTCGACATCGCCGCGCAGATGCCGGTCTTCGCCGCCGTGAAGCAGCGCTACTTCGGCGACCCCGCCACGCTCCCGGCCTGGACCGCGGTCGGCGTCACGGCGCTCGCCAGCCCCGACTTCCTCGTCGAGATCGCCGCCCGCGCACATCTCGCGTGAGGTCGCGGTCGGCGTGGGGCGCGAACACGCACCGTCGACGCGAGCACGCACCGTCGACGCGAGCACGCACCGCGGTCGGTACGTCTTCGGAGCGGGGATACGTCCTCGGCCGAGCCGGGCTAGCGCGCAGCCGGCTCGGCCGGCGCCGCGCGGAATACGACCGCGTGGTAGAAGCCGAAACGGGCCAGCACGACGACGACGATGCTCACGAGGTTGACGACGTTCACGGCGAATGCGCCGGCCGGGCGTCCGAGGACCGCCGACGCGGCCTCGACCCCGCCCCACACGAGCAGCGCGCCGAGGGCGGTGCAGACGGCGTTGACGATCACGAACAGCGTGATCTCGACCCAGCGCCGTCGGCGCGCGCGGTGCTTGAACGTCCACTGCCGGTTGCCGAAATACGCGTTGACGAGTGCCACGAGCGACGCGACGACCTTCGCGGCGACGGCGTCCCAGCCGAACGCGAGAAGCAGGATGTTGAAGGTGACGATCTCGATGAGCGTGCTGATGCCGCCGACGGTGAGGAACCGCGCGCTCAGGGCTGCAGCGCGCTTCACGCGGGGGGTCAGTGACATGGCTCGACTAGGCTACAGGCGTTGTCCGCGCCCGGGACATCACCGGTGAAAACGGGGAGCCACGTGAGTTTCGAGCACATCGCGATCGTCATGCCCGCCTACAACGAGGCCGACGGCATCGCCGGGTTCCTCGAGGAGATCGCCGAGCATGTCGCGCCGCGGTGCGATCGGCTCGACATCATCGTGGCCGACGACCGATCGACGGATGCCACCGCAGCCGTCGTCGCCGGGCTGACGATCGCGGGGGTCGACGTGCAGACCCAGCCCGCGAACCGCGGCCACGGTCCCACCGCCCTCGCCGCCTACCGGGCCGGGCTCGCGACGGCCGCCGACCTCATCGTGCACGTCGACGGCGACGGGCAGTTCACGGGCGAGGACATCGCCCGCGTCATCGCGGCGCTCGAGGTCGAGGACGCCGACGTCGTCCACGGCGTGCGGCGCGGACGCGACGACCCCTGGTACCGTCGCATGCTGAGCGCCGGTCTGCGTCTGCTCGTCCGTCCGTTCGCCGGCCGGGGAGTGCCCGACATCAACACCCCGCTCCGCGCCTACCGCCCCGAGGTGATCTCGGCCCTGCTCGACGCGGTGGGTCCCGACGCCCTCGTGCCGCACGTGCACTTCTCGCTCGCCGAGGCGCGCCGACGGATGCGGGTGCGCTACGTCGCCGTCCGCAGCCTGCCTCGCCGAGGAGCCGAGACCACCGGCACGATGTGGGGCGCGAGCGGGCAGCCGCTGCTGCCGCCGCCGCGCCTGCGCGCCTTCGCCCGCGACGCGCTCGCCGAGCTCTGGCGGCTGTCGCTGCGACCCGGCGCCCGGATGCGCACGCACCTGCGCGAGCCGGTGCGGCAGGACGCCTGACATGCCCCGCGCGCTCCGGACCGCCGCCTTCTGGATCGCCGCGGCCCTCCTCGTCGTGGCCCACGCGATCGTGCTGTGGCAGAGCATCGCGGCGACGCGGCTGTGGGAGGACGAGGCGTTCAACCTCACGGTGCCGGTCAACCTGCTGAACGGGCTCGGATATACGAGCGACGGCACGCTCTCGGGCAGCGAGTTGACCCCGTTCGACGCCCGCATCTCCACGGGGCCCGTCGTGCTGCTGCCGATCGCCGCGGTCCTCGCCACCGGCGTCGACCTCGTGGTGGGGGCGCGCCTGATACCGGCGCTCTTCTTCGTCGCGCTGCTCGTCGCCGTCGGCATCCTCGGTCGCCGGATGGGCGGTCGCTGGGGCGCGCTCGTCGCCGTCGCCGTACCGCTCGCCTTCACGGCGGCCGCGCTCCCGTCGCCGATCCAGGGTCCTGCCGACGTGCTGGGCGAGGTGCCGGCGGCATCGCTGCTGGCGTGGGCGCTCGTGACGCTGCGCCGACGGCCCTGGCTCGCCGGTCTGCTCGTCGGCCTCGCGATCCAGGCGAAGTACATCGCGCTGCTCTCGCTGCCCGCCTTCGTCGTCGCGCTCCTGCTGCTGCAGCACGGCCAGCCCTTCCTGCGCCGCCTGCGCGCGCTCATCCTCCCGGCGGTCGCCCTGGCGGTGCCGACCCTCGTCGTCGAGTTCTTCGCCCTCGTCTCGCTCGGACCGGGCGACTTCGTCGACCACCTGCGTGCGACGCGCGACTTCATCCGCAGCGGCGGTCAGATCGCGCACACGACCTTCGGCGAGAAGATCACGACGCTCGCCGCCTCGTGGTACCTCCCGCCCGTGCTCGTCATCGTCGCCGTCGTGGTCGCGATCGTCGTGCTGGTCGGCGGCCTCGTGCTGCGCTACCCGCCCCGCCGCACCGAACGGTTCTGGGCGACGGTCGTCGCCGAGCCGCGCACGCATCTCGCGGTCGCGGCCGTGCTCGGATTCGGCGCCTTCGTCGGCTGGTGGTCCACCGCCGGACACCTGCCGCTGTGGGTGCGGCATCCCGCCCCCGGCATCCTGGCGTTCGCGCCCGTGCTCGTCGCCGCCCTGGTGCCGGCGATCCGCCAGCTGTGGCGATCGGGGGTCGCTGCCCGAGCAGCGTCGGTCGTCGTGGCCGCGGCGCTCGCGACATGCCTCGTCGTCCCGGCCGTCGGTGCCACGAGTGCCGCCGCCGGCCGCAACGGCGCGGAGCTGGCCCAGCAGCGCGACCAGGCTGCCGCGATCGCCTCGCTCGACGCCGACTGGGTCGCGACCCGCTGGGGCGGCACGGTCGCCCTCGTCGTGCTGTCGGGCTCGCACGTCGGTCTGCTCGACGCGCCGCCGGAGAACATCGCCGGCTATCCGCGGCTCGAGTACGGCGGCGCCGACCTGTGCGGCGATGCCGAGCCGCTGGCCCAGGCGCCCGGTATCGCCGTCTGCGCCACGGACTGAGACGCGGCGGTGGTCGGGGAGGAACCGGGCGAGCGCCCCGGCGGTGGCGCGTGGCCGCGCGAACGCCGGACGCTCGTCGTCGACGAGGTCGATTCGCCCGACAGCATCCCGGCGCCCTACGCGCTGCTCTCCGAGAGCGTGCGCGCCGGGGTGCCGTTGGAGTTCGAGCCGCACACCCACCGGCTGCACGAGCTGGTGTGGGTCCGTGGGGGCACCATGACGGTGCGACTGCCCGATCGCGTGGTGACCGTTCCCGACGGCTACGGGATCTGGATGCCGGCCGGCACGGTGCATTCCGGACGCACGACCGCACGCGCCCACCTGTACGACGCGCTCTTCGAGCCCGCGCGCTCGCCCGCGGTCTCGCCGGAGTCGATGGTCGTCGAGGTCACCCCGCTGCTCGGCGCCCTGTTGACCCACCTGCAGATCGACGGCCTCGCGCAGGGGGAGCGGCTGCGCGCCGAGGCGGTCGTCTTCGACCTTCTCGCCTCGGCCGAGCGCTCGTTCGACCTGCGCGTGCCGAGAGCGGAACGCGTCGGCCCGATCGTCACGGCGCTGCTCGACGACCCCACCGACCGCCGCACGCTGCGCGAGTGGTCGGCGCTCGTCGGCGTCAGCGAGCGCTCGGTCGCCCGGCTGTTCCGGACGCACACGGGCCTGACGTTCTCGCAGTGGCGTCAGGCGCTCGTCATCCATCACGCACTGTCTCTGCTGGCCGAGGGGCTGGCGGTGCAGGACGTGTCGGACCTCTGCGGCTTCGCGCAGCCGAGCACCTTCATCGCCGCGTTCAAGCGCGTGATGGGCACGACTCCCGGTGCGTACGTCGCCGACCGGGAGTCGTGAACCCGCTCCCGGCGCGGCCGATGGATGCTCTTCGGGTGTCCGATTCGCCGTATCCGGTGTCGTGGCAACGTCATTGCGGACCTCACGAGCCCGACCTAGCCTGAATAGGCAAGGCAACCCTAAATAGCCGACGGCTCTCGCCGTCGTTCCGGTCGCCGCTCCCTTCCTTCCCCGAGCAGGAACCCGTGATGAACGCCGACCACCCGCGCCCCGGCGCCTCCGACCTGCGGGGAACGGGTCTCGAACTCCGCTTCGGCACGCACGCGGTCGTCGAGGGTGTGTCGATCGCCCTTCGGGCGGGCGAGGTGACGGCCCTCGTCGGACCCAACGGCTCCGGCAAGTCGACCCTGCTCCGCGGGCTCGCGCGCCTGCATCCGATCTCGAGCGGCACCGCGGTGCTCGACGAGACCGGGGAAGGGGACGCGCCGCACGGTCACGTGGGTCGAGACGCGGAGCGGTCGATCCTGTCGCTGACGCCCCGGGACTTCGCCACCCGCGTCACGATGTTCACACAGTCGCGCAGCGCTCCGCAGGGACTCAGCGTGCGGGAGGTCGTCGGATTCGGGCGGCATCCCTATCGGCGACGTTTCGCCGGACTCGGCGACGCCGACCGCCGCGCGATCGATCGGGCGCTCGCCGCAACCGGACTCGAGGACATGGGGGCGCGTGCGGCCGGCGAGCTGTCCGGCGGTGAGCTCCAGCGCGTGTGGCTGGCCGCGTGCATCGCGCAGGAGACCGGCGTCGTCCTGCTCGACGAGCCGACCAACCACCTCGACCTGCGATACCAGGTCGAGACCCTCGACCTGATCCGTGATCTCGCCGCCGAACACGGCGTCGCCGTCGGCGTGGTGCTGCACGACCTCGATCACGCCGCGCGCATCGCCGACCACCTGCTGCTCATGCGCTCGGGCCGGATCCTCGCGAGCGGGCCGCCGCGTCTCGTGCTCACGGCGTCGAACATCGAGGCCGCATATGACATCCCCGTCGAGGTCGGCGTGGACGAGCGCTCCGGCCGCCTGCGCATCGACCCGGTCGGCCGTCACGCCGCCCGCGTCGGCTGATCTCCGTACCCGCACCCGACCACCGTCCCGGAAGGAACACCCATGCCCCGTCCCCACCGCCTCGCCGCGCTCGCCACGATCGGTCTCGGCGCGCTCATCCTGAGCGCCTGCGGCACCACCGACGTCACCGCCTCGGGAGACCCCGCGCCGACCGTCGCCTCCGACAGCTGTGAGGCCGACACCACCGAGACCGCAACCGGGCCGGTGTCGCTGACGGACAGCGTCGGACGCACCGTCGAGCTCGACGCGCCCGCGCAGCGGGTGGCGGTGCTCGAATGGCAGCAGACCGAGGACCTGCTGACGCTGTGCGTCGCGCCCGTCGGCGCCTCGTCGATCGACGGATACCGCACCTACGTCAGCGCCGAGGAGCTCCCCACCAGCGTCGCCGACATCGGCGAGCGGGGCGAGCCCGACCTCGACGCGCTCTACGGCACCGATCCCGACCTCATCATCATCGAGGCCTACAGCGCCGACGACGAGCTGCTCGCGAAGCTCGAGGAGCGCGACGTGCCCGTGCTGGCCACGATCGGCGCCGACGCGAGCGGCCAGATCGACAACATGAAGACGGTGTTCTCCATGATCGCCGAGGCGACCGGCCGCACCGAGCGGGCCGACGCGGTGCTGACCGAGTTCGACGCGCACCTCGCCGAGGCGAAGGAGCAGGTCGCCGGAGCCGATCTCTCGACGACCGACTTCGTGTTCTTCGACGGCTGGATCGAGTCGGGCAACGTCGTCATCCGCCCCTACGGCATCGGGGCGCTCTTCACCGAGATCGGCCAGGAGCTCGGGCTCACGCCGGCGTGGACCGACGAGATCGACGAGTCGTACGGCAGTGGCGGCGTCGACCCCGCATACGGACTGGCGCAGACCGACATCGAGGGGCTGACCGCGGTCGGCAGCGCGAACCTCATCTACTCGAACGACGGCACCGCCGAGAGCTATGTCTCCGAGCTGCAGAAGAGCCCGATCTGGACGTCGCTGCCCGCCGTCGCCGAGAATCGCGCCTTCGAGTTCCCCCCGGGTGTCTGGGGTGCCGGCGGACCGCGCTCGGGCGAGCAGGCCATCGACGCCTTCGTGGACGTCATCGTCGGCCGGTGACCGGGACCATCGCCCGCTCTGCCGCACGCCGCCGCGCCCGCGGGGCGTCCGGCGGAGCGGGCGACCCCCCGCCGTCGATGCGCGAGACCGAGCGGCGGGCATCCCCATGGTCGGGGATCGCCGTCCTCGGTACGCTCGCCGTCGCGGTCATCGTCGTCGGCCTGTGGCACATGACGCAGGGCACCTCGGGGCTGGGCGCACCGGATCTGCTGCGCGCGCTCGCGGGCGAGGACGTCGCCGTGGGCGGCGTCCCCGTCACCGACATCGTGCTGGGGTCGCGGCTGCCGCGTCTCGTCGCGGGAATCGCGGTCGGGTTCGCCCTCGGCGTCGCGGGGGCGCTGCTGCAATCGATCACCCGCAACCAGCTGGCATCGCCCGACACGCTCGCCGTGACGGCGGGCGCGTACTTCTCGCTCACGGCCGTCGCGGCCTTCGGGATCTCCGTCCCGCTGTGGGCCTCGAGCGGCGTGGCCTTCGCCGGCGGCCTCGCGGCGGCGGCCGTCGTGCTCGGGCTCACCGGGCGTGCCGCCGGAACGGCCAACACCCGTCTCATCCTCGCGGGGTCGGCGATCGCGATGGCGCTCGACGCGGGAACGGCGATGCTGCTCATCCTGTTCAAGGAGAACACCACGGGTCTGTTCGCGTGGGGCAGCGGCTCGCTCGCCCAGCTGAACCTCGACGCCTCGATGCGGGCGCTGCCCGTCATCGTCGCCGTGCTCATCGGGGCCCTGCTGCTCTCGCGCCGTCTCGACGTGCTCGCGCTCGGCGAGGACGCGGCGTCGTCGCTCGGCGTCCCGGTGCGCTCGACGCGAGGCCTCGCCGTGGCGTGCGCCGTCCTGCTCACGAGCATCGCCGTCACGGTCGCCGGACCGATCGCCTTCGTGGGGCTCGGCGCACCGATCCTCGCTCGACTGCTCGCCCAGCGGGTGCGGTCGCTGCGCGCACACGGGATGCTGATCCCGGTGAGCGGGCTGGTCGGTGCGCTCGTGGTCCTTCTCGCCGATGCGCTGCTGCGTGCGATCCTCGGCGCGGAGGGTGCTGCGGCCATCCCCACCGGCATCCCGACCGCTCTCCTCGGCGGCATCGTCATCATCGTCCTGGCTCTGCGCATGCGCGACGCGGGAGCGGCCCGGGCTGCGCGCGTCGCGGCATCCGCCCTGCGCACCCACCGACGCTTCGTCGTCGTGGGCGTCGTGACGGCCGTCCTGCTCGCTGCTGCCGTCGTCGTCGCACTCGTGGCGGGCAGCCTGTGGCTGCAGACCGGCGACATCGCGCTGTGGCTGCAGCGCGCGGCGCCCGACCTCGTCACCCGAGCACTCGACGAACGCGCGCCTCGCGTGGGCGCCGCCGTGCTCGCGGGCATGGCGCTGGCACTCGCCGGCGTCGCCGTGCAGGGCAGCGTGCGCAATCCGCTCGCCGAGCCCGGGCTGCTCGGAATCACCGCGGGCGCCGGTCTCGGCGCCGTCATCGTCGTGACGAGCGGCATCGGCGGCGGGGGTCGGCCGGCGATCGTCGCCATGGCCGTCGGCTGCGGGCTCGCGACCTTCGCCGTCATCGCGCTGCTGGCCTGGCGCGGAGGCCTGCTGCCCGACAGGTTCGTGATCGTGGGCATCGGCTGCGGGTACGCGCTGACGGCGGTCACCGCCTTCCTACTGCTGCGCTCGGACCCGTGGGAGACCCCGCGCATCCTCACGTGGCTGTCCGGGACGACCTACGGCCGATCGCTCGCCGACATCCTGCCGGTCGCGATCGTGCTGGCGGTCGCCCTGCCGCTCCTCGTCGGGATGCGCCGGCAGCTCGATCTGCTCGCGATCGACGAGGACACCCCCCGCATCCTCGGCGTCGCCCCCCAGCGGGCCCGGCTCGTCTCGCTCACCCTCGCGGCGACGCTCGCCGCGGTCGCCGTCATCGCCGTCGGGACCGTCGGCTTCGTCGGTCTCGTGGCGCCGCACCTCGCCCGCAGCCTGGTCGGCGCGCGTCACGGACGGACGATCCCTGTGGCGATGCTGCTCGGCGGTCTGCTCGTGCTCGTGGCCGACACCCTGGGGCGCACGCTCATCGCGCCGTCGCAACTGCCCGCGGGGCTGATGATCGCCCTCGTCGGTGCGCCCTACTTCGTCTATCTGCTCAGCCGGACCCGCGACTGAGCAGACGCTCCGCGCGCGGTGAGCGCGCGTCGGGTCGGGCTGTACCGGGTCACCGGGCGCGGCGGGCCTCGACCCGTGCCACGGCGTGGGCGGCGAACGCATCGGCGCCGCCGTGGTCGTCGGCCGAGACCGTCACGACCGCGTCGCCCCGGAAGATCAGCAGCTGACCGTAGGCGCCGTGCAGCCGCCAGGCGGCGCCCGGACCGCCCCACCCCGCGAGGCCGTAGCGGTCGTATGCGGGGGACGTCCCGGCGGGGACCATCTCGGTGTGCATCGCATCGATCCCCTCCGCTGCGACCAGTCGCCGCCCCCGCCAGACGCCGCGGTCCCGGATGAGGCGGCCGAGCCGCGCCATCTCTCCGGTGCGCAGGCGCAGCCCCGAGCCCGCGACGATGTAGCCGTTCGGACACCGGTCCCAGGCGGCGTCGCCGATCCCCAGGGGCGTGAACAGGCGCTGCTGCAGGAACTCGCCCACATCGCCCACCACGCCGCTGAGAGCCCGCATCGCGGTGTATGTGCTCGCGTTGGAATACTGGAAGACGCGCCCGCGCGACGGGCGCCCGAGAAATTCGCGGGCGAGGTCGGGCCAGTCGGTCATCATGGTCTCGGACCACGGCAGGTCGATGCCGCTCGACATCGACAGCAGGTGGCGCAGCGTGACGGTCTCGACGCCGGCCCCGAGGGCGACGTCGGGGACGAGCGTCGCGACCGGCGCATCGAGCGACACCCGCCCGTCGTCGGCCGCCATCACCGCGGCCAGCACGCACACGCCCTTGGCGACCGAGTGCACGTCCTCCCGGATGTCGGGCGTCCACCGGTGCTCGGCGACGTCCGCACCGGCGAGAACGTGCAGACCGTGGGCGACGAAGCCCGAGCGCTCGACGTAGGCGACGAGATCGTCGCGGATCACGGAAGCGCGCGTCATGGCGCCGGCCATCACGCGATCGCGACGCCGGCGCCGCGCCTCCGCGTCACGACCGGCGGGCGCCCGTGGTCGACTCGTTGCGCTCGGCGCGACGCTTCTCGCGGGCCTCGGCGCGGCTCAGCTGCACCGGCGCCTGATCGACGACATGGGTCGAGCCGTAGGTGTACGCGCCGTAGCCGTAGCTGTCGGGGCCCTTGGTGGGGAGCATCGTCACGACGACACCGAGCAGCGTGCCGCCCGCGGTGTCGAGGGTGCGGAAGGCGCCCTGCAGCTCCTGCTTCTTCGTGCGTCCCGACGCGGCGACCATGATGACACCGCGGGTCTTCTTGCTGAGCACGGCGGCGTCGGTCACGAGCAGCAGCGGAGGCGCGTCGACGAGGACGTAGTCGAAGTGCTCGGTCAGCGAGGCGAGGACGTTGTCCATCGACGTCGAGCCGAGCAGCTCGCTCGGGTTCGGCGGCACCGGGCCGCTGGGCAGCACGAACAGCTGGTTCTGGCCCCACTTCTGCAGCGCGTCGACGAGCGGGACGCGTCCGATGATGACGTCGGTCAGCCCGACGCCGCCCTCGACGCCCATGTAGTCGGCGACGCGGGGCAGACGCAGGTCGCCGTCGACGAGGGCGACGCGGGCGCCGGTCTCGGCCAACGCGATCGCGAGGTTCGCAGTCGTGGTCGACTTGCCCTCGCCGGGGCCGGCGCTCGACACCACGAAGCTGCGCGGACCGTCCTCGACGTTCAGGAACTGCAGGTTCGTGCGCAAGGTGCGGAACGACTCGGCGCGCGGGCTGCGCGGGTCGGCGTGAACGATGAGCGGGCGCTTCGACGCCTCGTTGTCGAACGCGATGCCGCCGAGCATGGGCTTGTCGGTCAGCTGCTCGAGATCGTGCAGCGTGTGGATGCGGGTGTCGAGCACCGAGCGCAGCACGGCGAAGCCGACGCCGAGCGCGAGGCCCAGCAGGGCGCCGACCGCGATGTAGAGCGGGATGTTCGGGCTCGACGGGCTCTCGGGAGCGGTCGCGAGCTGAGTCACGGTGACCTGCACCGGGCTGGTGCCCTGGCCGTCGGCCGGACGCTCGATGGTGTTCTGCACCGCGGTGGTGAAGCTCTCGGCCGTCGCGTTCGCGATAGCCGCGGCGAGCTCGGGATCGGTGTCCGTCACGCCGATGTTGATGAGGACCGTGTTGACCGGAGTCGTCGCGGTGATGCGCGACGCCAGCTGGGCGGACGTCTGCTCGAGGCCGAGCTCGTCGATCACCGGATCGAGCACGAGCGACGTCGGGATGACGTCGACGTAGCTCGTGACCATCTGGCGGGCGAAGGTCGTGCCCTGCACGAGCTCGCCGGTGGCGGCACCCTCGGTGCGCACCGACACGTACAGGCTCGTCGACGCCTCGTACCGGGGCGTCTGGAGCAGCGCGTAGGCCGCTCCCGCGCCGGTACCGACGATCAGGAGAGCGAGAAGGAGGATCCAGTTCCTGTGCAGAATGCGCAGGTAGTCGCGGAGTTCCACGTGGTAATTCCCCCTATGAGTGTCCGGTGCGACGGCTCTGTCATTGTTCCACACGGCTCACCGGACGCCCGACAGCGGCGATTCCGGCCCGATTAGTCGCCCGTGGCGACGTAGGCGTAGACCCCGTACGTGGTCTTGTCGGCGCCCGCCGTGGGCAGCATCGTCACGACCGAGCCCGCGATGTGCGAGCCGGCGGTCTCGATGTTCTTCACCGCGGACGTCAGTCGTGCGCGCGTCGTCGACCCGGCGGCCGCGACGAGGATCACCCCGTCGACGGCGCGGCCGACGACCGCGGCATCCGTCACCGCGAGCACCGGCGGTGCGTCGATGATCACGACGTCGAACGCGGTGCGCAGCTCGTCGAGCAGCCGCGACATCGCCGTCGAGCCGAGCAGTTCGGCGGGGTTCGGCGGGACGGCGCCCGAGGGCAGGATGAAGAGCGTCCCCTGGCCCCAGCGCTGCAGCACGTCGAGCAGGCTCGCGCGGCCGACGAGGACATCGGACAGACCGACGCCGCCTTCGATGCCGAAGTACTCGGCGGTCCGGGGGCGCCGGAGGTCGGCGTCAATCAGGACGACCTTCGCGCCGGTCTCGGCGAACGCCAGGGCGAGGTTGGCGGCCGTGGTCGATTTGCCCTCGGACGGGTTCGCGCTCGTCACGACGAAGGCGAGCGGGCCGCCCGACGTCGTGAGGAACTGCACGTTCGTGCGAAGGGCGCGGAAGGCCTCGGCCCGGGGGTCGCGCGCGGACGCCGCGACGATGAGCGGGCGCTTTTTCGACTCGGGGTCGAGCGCGATGCCCCCGAGGAGCGGCGCGGGCACGATCTTCTCGACATCCTCGACCGTGCGGATGCGGGTGTCGGCCACCGCCCGCAGGATCGCGACGGCCACGCCCGCGGCGAGGCCGACGAGGGCACCGAGCGCGAGAGCGAGACGCAGGTTGGGAGCGGCCGGGTCGACCGGAACCTGGGCGGGTTGCACCGTCTCGATGCGGACCGGGCTCGGGCGCTCGGCCGTCGAGCGCTCGAGCTGCTCGGCCACGACCGTGGTGAAGCTGTCGGCGACGGCGTTCGCGATGCGGGCGGCGCCCTCCGGGCCGGGGTCCGACACGGTGATCGAGATGACGACGGTGTTCTGCGTCGCCGACACCGAGACACGCTCGGCGAGCTGCGCGGCACTCTCGTCGAGGCCGAGATCGGCGATGACCGGGTCGAGCACGAGGCCCGTCGGGATGATGTTGACGTAGCTCTGCACGGCCTGGCGTGCGAAGTCCGTGCCCTGGCGCAGCTCGTTGTTCGAGGCCCCGCCGGACGACTGCGTGGCGACGAACAGCTGCGTCGACGCGTCGTACCGCGGCGGCGTCACGAGCGCCGACGCCGCGCCCGCAGCGAGACCGATCAGCGTGGTCGCGATGATCAGCACGATGTTGCGGCGCAGGATGCGGATGTAGTCGTGGAGTTCCACGGTTCTCCTGTCGTCGGTGTCGCCGGGTATCCTTTCACGAGACCAGACGCTCCACCGACATCCGCGCGCCCTCTCGTGCGCCCGAGTCCGAGTCCGAGGCCCCTTCCGATGAACTCTCTCGCCGATCTCTTCACCGACGATCGCCGCTCGAGCGACGACACGGACCGTGTCGCCGACAGCCTCGTCGACGAGCGCCGCCTCACCGCTCTGGTCGGTCCGCCGCGCGTGCAGCAGACCGCGACCGTCGCCCGCCCCGACGAGACCGCTCAGCTCGTCGCCCTCGTCGACGGTGCCGCGCGGACCGCCACGCCCGTGCACGTCGCCGGGCAGTCGGGCCCGCCGAAGATGCCACGCCGCGGACACAAGCGCACCGACTGGCTGAACGTGTCGTTCGCCGTGCTCGCCGTGGCCGTCGTCGCGGTGGTCGGGGTGTTCGGCGCCATCCAGCTCGCCAACGCCAGCCCCGCGGCATCCGCCCTGCGCGCCCTGTCGGTCGACGAGGCGTCGCTCGCGAACGGCGAGCAGGCGGTGCAGTCGGGCGTCTCGCGCATCGACGCGCTCGTCGCCGAAGCCCGCACGGATGCCGACACCGTCGAGCCCGCGCTCGCCACGATCGCCGGCTACGTCGACGAGCCCACGCGTGCCGCCGCCGTGCAGGCCGTCGCCGACCTGCGTGCCGGCCTCGACGCCGTCGAGCCGCCCGCCGCACCCGCGGCGTACACGCGCCCGGCGATCGACACGGACGACCTCGGCGAGGTCGGGGCCCAGATCGACCTCGTTCGCGAGCGGTCCGACCAGCTGACCGAACTCACCGAGCAGACCCGCACCGTGCGGGCCCAGGTCGTCGCCCTCCGCGACGCGTTCGCGGCCTCGATCGCGGCGCTCGGCGCCAGCTTCCCCGCCTCGGCCGAGGTGGAGGTCACCGAGTACGGTCAGGCGCTCGAGTCGTTCCGCGACGCCGTGACCGCCGCGGCCGCCGCCGTGCCTGCCGCGCAGGCGGCTGGGGGCTTCGGTGTCGCCGAGATGGTCGCCTACCCGCCGCTCGTCGACGCGCTGCGCGACAACCACGAGCTCGCGATCGCCGAGATCCTCGCCGAGCGTGAGGCTGCCCAGAACAACACCGGCGGCAACACCGGCGGGAACACCGGCGGCGGCTTCACCAACCCCGGCGCCGGTGGAGGCGACACCGGCGGCGGCTCCGGGGAGACGGGCGGCGGCGACACCGTCACGCCCGATCCGACCCCGACCGACCCGGGCACGGGCGGCGGAGACGGTTCCGGCGGCGGCACCGACCCCGGTTCCGGGACGGATCCCGGTTCGGGGACGGACCCCGGCACGGACCCGGGTACCGATCCGGGCACCGTCGTCCCCTGATCCCGCGCCGCGCTCCGCAGCGTCGAGTCGCCAGGAAACGCGGGTGCCGGCAGTGCCGCATCCGCACCTCCTGGCGAGTCGTGCGCGCCGGGAGGTGGCCGGCGGCGCAGGCCAGCGGTGCTACAGCGTCGAGTCGCCAGAAATAGCGGATGCCGGCGGTGCCGCATCCGCACTTCCTGGCGAGTCGACCGGGGGTGCGGCGGGTCAGGCGGGGGGGACGGCGAGCCGCACGACGCGGACGACCTCGTCGATTGCGGGGACGAGCTGCGAGCCCGAGAGCTGGTACGTGTTCCACGAGCGGCGGTAGGGGTCGATGACATCGTCGTCGTCGGGTGACTCGGGGGGCAGGGTCATCCCGCGGTGCGATGCGACCGCGGCCACGGCGGCGCGCAGGCGGGCCGAGGCGTCGTCGCCGGCGGCATCCGCGGCGGTGCGGAGCTCGTCGTCCGAGGCGTCGGCCGCGAGGCGTGCGAACTCGCGCAGCGTGAAGGCCACGCGCAGACGGCTCGGGGCGAGCTCGACGATGCTGCGGCGGTGCTCGCGCGCCATCGCGAGGATCAGGTCCGGCGACGACAGGCGCGCGGGGGAGATGAGCTGCGAACGGTGCGCGCTCGCCATGTCGGCGGCGACCCCGTTCTCTACCGCGAGGCGCTGCGCCTCATCGGGCATCGGCGCGCCCCCCATGTCGTAGGTCCCGCCGCTGGTGACGGTGCCGGGCAGCCCGGCGAGGCGCGTGCGCAGGAGCTGCTCGGCGAGCGGCGAACGGCACACGTTTCCGGTGCAGACGGTCATGATCTCGAACATCGGGAGCTCTCTCCGTCGGGGCTGGATGACCACGTCAGCCTAACGGCCGCCACCTGTGCCCCTCATCCGCGGGCATCCTCCGTCGGGAGGCGGCGGCTGCTGCCAGGCGGGGCAACCTCAGGAACGGGGAGGGCTGACGCGCACGATGACGTGCCGACCGTCGTACGCGAATTCGACGAAGGCGCCCGCGCCGAAGCGGTCGCTGAGCGCCGAGGCGGGGAACTCGCCGACGGAGTGGATCGTCCGGGCGCCGAAGGCTGCGACGTCGCACGACACCGTTCCGTAGTTCTCGGTCGGTGAGACGGCGATGCACACCTCGCTGACATCGCCCCGCTGCCGGGTGCCGGCGGCGATCGGGATGCCGTGGAAGTCCTCGAATCGCTGCAGGTCGCCGGGGATCCGACCCGACTCGAAAGGCCACTCGCCGTCGGGGTCGACCGCCAGCGTCGCGACCTGAAGCGGATCGACACGCGCCCACGTCCAGCTCGCGAGGGCGGCGCCGCCAGCGATGAGTCCGACGGCTGCTGCGCCCACGGCCCAGCGGAGCCCACTTCGCTGCCCGCTCGATCGGACGGGACCATCGGGAGTCGATGGCGAGGAGATGTCACGCTCTTTCGTCGGTGTCGACGCGCCCGGGACGATCCCGAGATCCGCCCGCTCGGATCCGGTACCGCCGGTACCCGCTCCCTGGTCGGCGTCCGCCGGGGCGTCATGACTCGCGGCGGTCGCGGCACGCTGCAGATGCTCGATACGTTGCAATGCGATCGCGGCCCCGGCGGCGTCGGCATCCCGACCGTAGACGCGCTCCCACAGCTCACGGAGCTCGCGGCGATCCTGTTCAGGCACCCGGGCATCGTCGCACACCCGCGTCGGGCGGATGCGGAGTGCGCTCACCTGGCAGGTGCGGCCGCATCCTCGCGCAGGTGCGGGCGAGTGCTGCCAGGCCGGGCTCCCCGCCCGGCCGCATACGCCCCCATCCGACCGGCACCGCCCGAACGAAACGGACGCGCGCCCCCGAGCGCAAGCGCTGAGTCGGGTATCCGGCCAGCTGACAGACTGAGCACGACCGAAGGATAGGTATGCCGGCAGACCAGCTCATCGCCGAGGCTCGGGCTGCCTGGCTGCGGCGCGAGACCGAGCCCGCGGTCAGCCTCGCCCTGACCGCGCATGCGCAGGGTGATCCCGATGGGCTCGCGCTCGCCTGTTCCATCGCGCTCCGGGGCTATCGCGCCGATCTCCTCGTCGAGCATCGCGCCGAGATCACGGAGATGCCCACCGGCGTGCTGCGCGACGGTGTGCTCGCCGTGCTGCAGATCGCCGACACCGACCTCGACGGGGCGATGGCCCGCGTGGCCGCCATCTGTCCCGGCAGCGGTGCCGACGCGACATCCGACCCGCTCGGCGGCGAAGGGCGCCTGCTGCCGCTGCTGCTCGCGTACCTCGCGACGGGCGCGGCCGCCTCCGCCGCCTGGGTTCACGCCCGCAGCTGCATCGACGCGGCGCGCGGCGCGATCGCGGCCATCCCCGAAGAGGCCGCCGGGGGGCGCGGCGACAGCGTCGCGGTGCACATCCCCTTCGATCTCCTCGGTCTCGATGCCCTCGTCGAGCTGCACACCGACTCGGGAACCGAAGCTCGGCGGGCGCTCACCGACGCGCTCGCGCCCCTGCGGATGCGCAACAGCCTCACCGCCGATCATGCGCTCGCGCTCATCTGCCTGGGGAGCGTGGAGCACGCCGACGGCCGGCTCGGCGAAGCGGCGATCAACCTCGCCCGGGGCGCCCGCCTCGCGCCGTCGTGGCGGCCGGGCGTGCGCGTGCACGGACACGTCGAGCTGGCGTTCGTGCGCATCCGACAGGGGCGATGGCGCGATGCCGCCGAGGTTGTCCGCCGCACCGATGCTCCCGCCGAATCGGTCGAATACGACTGGCTCGAATCGCAGGCGCTCGCCGTCCATGGGCTGCTGCTGGCGCTGCAGGGCGACCTCGAGGCGAGCGGGCCGGTGCTCGAGCGGGCTGACCGCCTCTGCCGCGACACTCCGGTCTTCCTCGCGCAGATGGTGCTGACCCACGCGCGCATCATGGTCGCGATCACCCGCAGCGACTGGAGAGAACTCCGACGCGCGCTCGACGACGCGGCCGAGCCCGGGTACCGGCAGCCCTACCGTCACGAGGAATGGTGGATGCTGACGCTCCTCGCCGCCTGGCACCTCGAGCGCATCGACGAGTTCCGCAGCGGCGTCGCGGAGTGGGGACGCGAAAAAGGTGCCGAGGCATCGGCCTACTACTGGGCGTACGTCTCGATCCTGGCCGAGTACGACGAGCGGCATCCCGAAGCGGCCACCGCCGTCTCGCGCGCGCTGTCGCGGCTCTCGCTCGACGACGACCCGCTCGGACGCGCCTGGGTGCGCATCGTCGCCGGCATCTACTACAGCCGCTTCGGCACCCGCGGCAGGCCCGACCCCGTCCGGGCGCTCGCCGTCTACGAGGAGGCCAGTGCGGAACTGACCGAGCTCGGCGCGGCGGGACTGGCAGCGCGCTACGACGAGGTCGTCGCCGAGACCACCGCGGAGCTGCTGCGGGATGCCGGTGGCGCCAACCCCGTCGCCCGTCTCACCGACCAGCAGCGCAAGGTCGCCCTCGCGGTCGGGCAGGGGTACACGAGCGGCGAGATCGCCGGCATCCTGCACGTCTCCAAGCGCACGGTGGACTACCACGTCGCGAACATCATGCGACGCCTCGGGGTCTCGAGCCGCCGCGAGATCGCCCGCGTGCTCGTCGTCGCCCCCTGATCTCGGGCACCGTGGCCCTGCTCGTGCCGCGGTGCGAGGGTTCGTGCGTGATGGCGGGGGTGGGCTCGTGCCGCGGTGCAAGGGTTCGTGGGTGATACCCGGGGTGGGCTTGTGCTGCGATGCAAGGTTTCGTGGGTGAGGCCCGGGGTGGGCTTGTGCTGCGGTGCAAGGGTTTCGTGGTGGCACGCCGGAGGAGAGGCATCCTGGCCGGGGTGTCGCATCCGATCTCTTGCATCGCGGCCGGCGCGGCACGGCACAGGCGGGCGTGGGCTGGCCCGGGGTGGGCTCGTGCCGCGGTGCAAGGGTTTGTGCGAGACACCCCGGGGTGAGGGCATTGTGGCCGGGGTGTTGCATCCGATCTCTTGCATCGCGGCGGGCGCGGCCGGCGCGCAGGCCCGGCGCGGCGGGCGCGGGTGAACTCTAGGTATGTAGAGATAGAGTGCGGGGTATGCAGCCGTTGCGACGCGTGACCCCGGCGACCGTGGATGTCCTCGAGACCCTGATCGGCGAACCAGAGCCGGTGTGGGGGCTGCTCGTGGTCAGCCGGACGGGACGGCCGGCCGGCAGTGTCTACCCGATCCTCGAACGCCTCGAGTCGCTCGAGTGGGTGACGTCGGAATGGGAGCTCGACAGCGGGCGCAGCGGCCCGCGCCGACGTCTCTACCGGCTGACGCCCGGCGGGTTGACCGCGGCCCGCGCCGCCGTGGACGCGCATCTGGTCCGGATGCAGCGCCGCCGAGCCGCGGCCGAAGCAGACCCGGCACGCGTCCCGACCGGCCCGACCGGCCTGACCGGCACCACGCGCTCCACCAGCGCCGCCGGCACCACCCTCACCCCGGCCGGCGCAATGCTCGCCGTGACCCGAGCGTGGGGAGCGCGAGCGGCCGGGGCGGGCGCATGAGCCTCGACCTCGTACTGCGGGCGGTGAGCCGCACGATGCCCGCCGCGTCGCGCTCCCGTCACCTCGAGCAGTGGCGGGCGGATGCGGCGGGGGCCACCGAAGCGGGCATGCGACCCGCCGACGTCGCTCGCGGCGCAATCGCGGTCGCGCTGACGGCCGACCGTGATGCTCCGGTGCTCACCGGCGAGCCCCGCGGGGCGGCGCCCCGTCGGCTCAGCAGACGCGGGTCGGCGCTCGTGGCCGCGGTCGTCACGGTGACGGTCGCCCTCTGGATCACCGGCGGAGGAGTCGACGACACGGCCGCCGCGCTGCCGCCCGCGCTCGCGGCGACGCTCGACGGCGCGCGGTCGGCGGTCGGCGTCGTCGCCGCCGCCGCAGCCGTGCTCGCCGCGCTCTTCTTCGCCTCCGCGGCGCTGCTCTCGCGAGCCCTGACCGCGCGGATCGCATTCGCGTGCGCGGCGCTCGGTCTCGCCGCACTCGTCGTCGCCGGGAATCTGCCGATCACCGGCGAGGTCATGGCCGGCCTGGTCGGGCTCACGACCGCGGGGATCGTGGTGGGGCTCGCTGCCGCCTGGCGGGCGACTCCCCTCGCCCTCGTCCGTCGCGCCTCGCCCCTGCGTCGGCGGCTGCCTCTCGCGCTCACCGGACTCGCTGTCGTCTGCGTCGTGCTCGTGCTCGGTGGGCTCGACACGCTCGTCTGGAATCCGATGGCCAAGGTGCCCGGCGTGGGAATCGACGCCATCTACCGCGAGATGATCGCCGCCGACGGCTTCGTGCCGGAGGCGGCGGGGTCGGCCGTGGCGGTGTGGGGCATCGTCTGGTTCCTCGCGGCGACGGCGGTGACGGTCTGGGCGTCGACCACGGCGGGAGCGTGGCTCACACCGCGCCGGCTCGGCATCCTCTATCTCGGCATCATCGGCGTCGCGCTGTTCCTGCGTCTGTTCGCGGGCTTCGGCATCGGCATGTCGATCGCCGACACGTTCGCGACGTCCGGAGGCGACGTCTCCGCCCTGTCGCAGGTGTTCCACCTCGTCGGACCGGTCGCATTCGCCACGGCGGCGCTCCTGTTCGGCTGGGCGCCGTCGCCGAAGAGCGATGCGCTCGGCGCCCCCGAGGGCCGTACCGCCGCTATCGCCGGCTGATCAGCGGCGGGTCGGGCGCCGCCACGCGGATGCGGCGGCGCTGCGCAGGACGCGTCGATCGGCGCCGTCCATGACGCCGCGGGTCCGCCGCATCGCGTCGGCGGCCGTCCGTTCGAACAGCGTCCAGTGGGCCGGGCTCGCCGCGGCCAGGGCGGCGAGGCACTTCTGCAGCCGGATCTGCACCTCCAGCAGGCCGGCGGCATCGCGCGCGAGCGGGCGGAAGGCGTCGGCGACGAGGTCTTCGACGCGGGGCGGTTCGACGAATACGCGCTCGAACGCGACGTCCTCGTCCGGCGGCGTCTCGAGCGACCGGGTGAGCACGCGTTGCAGTGCGGCGACGACCTCGATCGCCGTGCCGGGGTCGTTCGTCGCGGGCGACAGTGCTCGACTGCCGATCTCCGTGAGCGCGATGACGCCGAGTCGGGGATCCTGCTCGTAGTCGCGGTGCGATGACAGGCGGAACGCCCGGCGCACGGCATCCGTCAGCCCGTCCGGATCGTCGGTCCCACCCGCCGGTGCGATGTGCGCCAGGGGGCGGGTCCGGTCCGCGATCGCGCCGGGCGGCGACCCGACGAAGACGTCGACGTCGTGCTGCCGCGCCGCGCGATCGAGCGCGGCGATGTCGATGTGGGCGACGTAGCCGACGGCGTCCGACCACACCGCCGCCGCGGTCGTGGGGACCTCGACGAGACGGCGGGCGCGGAGGGTCGGTGTGCGCGCGTACGCGACGAGCGCGCCCTCGGCTGCCGCCGCGACGCGGTCTATCACGTCCGCCATGCGGCCGAACCGTGCGAGGTGGGCGATCCAGCGCAGCAGTGTGACGACGACGATCGCGACGACGACGAGCGTGCCGCCGAAGAGGATCGTCCGGCCCTGTTCGGTGTAGTAGCCGGTCGAGAGGGCGATGATCCCGACGAGGGAGAACACGAACGCGCCGACGAATGTCGACAGGGCGTTCTGGGATGTCGGATCGGAGATGAGCAGCTGCGTCGAGCGGGGGGTCGCGGTGGTCGTGGCCGACGAGTACGCCGTGACCATCGCGGTGATCGAGAAGGTGGTCGCGGTCAGCATGGCGGTGGCGAGGATCTGCAGGATCGAGCCGACCGAATCCTGCCCGAGGTCGATGACGAGCTCGACGGGGATGAGGGAGCCGATCACTCCCGCCGCGAGGGCCACCACGACGGCGATGAGTGTGAAGGCCGCAGCGCGCACCCATACCTGCCGGGAGAGGCGCAGCAGGCGGGAGAGGGCGGCCCCGTGTGCCGGGGACGTCACGTCAGGCGGCTTCGGCGGCGAGCCGCATCCGCGAGAGGAAATCGACGAGCACGGTCGCGGAGCCCGCCGGCATGTCGGCGATGACGTCCTCGACCCGGTGCTGCATGTCGGAACCGGAGCGACGCAGGCCTTCGACCGGACGGTCGCCGAGCGTCACGAACACCTTGCGGCGGTCGGAGGGATGCGGCTGGCGTCGCAGATACCCCGAGCGCTCGAGGCGGTCGAGCATCGCGGTCGTGCTGGCGGACGAGATCCCGAGCTCCTGCGTGATGTTCGACGGCGTCAGCGCGACGTCGCGGTCCTGCGCGTCGATGAGCTTCTCGAGCGCGAGCAGGTCGTTCTCGCACACGAGCATCGAGTCGCGCAGGCGGATCCGGATGGCTCCCTCCGCCGCCTCGTACGCCCAGAGCGCATCGAGAACCGCGGCCGCCGACG
Source organism: Microbacterium sp. cf332 (assembly GCF_900102175.1). Taxonomy (GTDB): domain Bacteria; phylum Actinomycetota; class Actinomycetes; order Actinomycetales; family Microbacteriaceae; genus Microbacterium. Next base: position 6,453 of record NZ_FNKN01000004.1, on the reverse strand, counting down.
ATGTCTCGCCCTGCACTGTCATGGAATCCCCCGCGCTCTCGCTGTCGCGCCTCAGTCTTGCGGAGCGGGGCGTCGGAGGGGAGGCCTTCCGGTGGGAGCGCTCACCTGATATGGCGGGGTGAGGTGACCTCACCCGCCGGCCGGGGCGCGGAGAGTCAGTGGACGGAGAATCCGCCGTCGACGGCGATCGACTGGCCGGTGACGTAGGCCGACCCGGGTCCGGCCAGAAAGATCGCCGCGGCCGCGAAGTCGTCGGGCAGGCCGTTGCGCCCGGCGAAGGTCCGTGCGGCGAGCGACGCCACGACGCCGGGATCGCTCGCCAGGCGGCGGTTGAGCGGCGTGAGCACGAAACCCGGCACGAGCACGTTCGAGGTCACGCCCGAGGCCGTCCACGCCTCGGCCTGCGAGCGGGCGAGCCCCTCGAGGGCGGCCTTCGAGGCGCCGTACGCCCCGCTCGAGGCGAACGCCCGGCTCGCCTGCTGCGAGCTGATCGAGATGATGCGACCGTAGCCGCGCTCGATCATCCCCGGCGCGAGGCGCTGTCCGAGGATGAAGGGCGCGTCGAGGTTGACCGACATCGTGGCGTCCCAGACGTCCTCGTCGAGGTCCGACAGGGGTGGGCGGATGTTGATGCCCGCCGAGTTCACGAGGACGTCGATCGGTCCGGCCGCGTCGGCGAGCTCGTGGCATCCCGCACGCGTCGAGAGGTCGGCGACCAGGCCTGCCGCGCGGCCTCCCGCCGACCGGATGCCCGCTACGGTCTCGTCGATGCGGTCGCGTCCGCGTGCGGCGACGACGACCTCTGCGCCGGCCGTCGCCAGTGCTCCGGCGATCGCGAGACCGATGCCGGAGCTACCACCCGTGACGAGGGCGCGTCGCCCGCCGAGTCCGAACAGGCTGTGCAGATCCATTCCCCCAGCTTAGGCAGGAGGAGCCGCGTTCGTATTTTTATCCACAACGCGGCCTGGCGAGTGTCGAAGAGATGTTCTACTCTCATCCCATGACCGAGACGACGAGCTCCCACGATGTCACCCTCTGGCTCGTCGACGACATCCCGGCGCGGATGTTCTACGGCGGGCGGCGCTGGACCGTGAGCGACATGCCGACCCGTCTGCGCGACTCGGTGTGGTCGCTCGCGGCCGACGACGACCGGCGGAGGGGGCTGTACGGCTGGCGTTTCCAGGCGACCGACCGTGGGGGTGACGCGTTCGTGTTCGACGTGTACCGATTCGAGGACGGATGGCACGTGCATCGGGCCTACGCCTGAGACGCACGCGCGCACGCACGCGCGCTCGCCGACGTCAGACGTCGCCGAGCTGGTCGATGAACTCGTCGGCCATCGCCACCTGGCGGGTCAGCCTCTCGCGGCGCTCTGCCGCGCCGGAACGGATGGCCTCGAGCCGCGCACGCAGGTCGGCATCCCCGGGCGAGGCGGTGAGTGCGTCCACGACATCGAGAAGGTCGCGCATCTCGTCGAGGCTGTAGCCCAGCGGCTTCATCCGGCGGATGAGCAGGATGCGGGAGACGTCGCCCTCGGTGTAGAGGCGGAAGCCGCCCTCTGTGCGGGCCGACGGAGTGACGAGGCCGATCTCGTCGTAGTGGCGGAGCGTGCGGAACGACAGTTCTGTCCGCTCGGTCACCTCGCCGATGCGCATGGAGACCCCGTCGGGATTCGACATCAAACCTCACGTTACGTTAGATTCTGGTCGGCGCGCGGTTCCGCGGCCGACACCCCATTCTCGCCGCCGCCGGCAGAAAGCAGCAGAGTGACCGCCGTCACCCCACAGAGCGACCCCGCGTCGCGCTATCGCACCCAGCCGACCGTGCTCCAGGCGCTGCGAAGCCCACGACTGCTCACGCGCGAGACGCTGGCCGGGCTGGTCGTCGCGATCGCGCTGATCCCCGAGGCCATCGCGTTCTCGATCATCGCGGGCGTCGACCCGCGTCTGGGGCTCTTCTCCTCGTTCGTCATGGCGGTCGCGATCGCGTTCCTCGGCGGGCGGCCCGCGATGATCACGGCCGCGACCGGGGCGATCGCCCTCGTCATCGCTCCAGTGGCTCGCGAGCACGGGGTCGACTACCTCATCGCCACGGTGCTGCTCGGCGGCCTCGTGCAGATCGTGCTCGGCGTGCTCGGTGTCGCGCGGCTCATGCGATTCATCCCGCGGTCGGTCATGGTGGGGTTCGTCAACGCACTCGCCGTCCTCATCTTCCTCGCGCAGGTGCCGCAGCTGTTCGGCGACGGCATCCCCTGGCTGGTCTGGCCGCTCGTGCTCGCCGGTCTCGTGATCCTCGTCGCGCTGCCGCGCCTCACGAAGGTCGTCCCCGCGCCGCTCGTCGCGATCGTGCTGCTGACCCTGGCGGTGGTCGCCTTCGGATGGCGGGTGCCGACGGTCGGCGACCAGGGGGAACTGCCCTCGAGCCTGCCGGCCCTGCTCCTCCCCGACGTGCCGTTGACGCTCGAGACTCTGCGGATCATCGCGCCTTACGCCCTCGCGATGGCCGTGGTCGGACTGCTCGAATCGCTCATGACGGCGAAGCTCGTCGACGACATCACCGACACGCACTCGCGGAAGACGCGCGAAGCCCTCGGGCAGGGCGCCGCCAACATCCTCTCGGGCGCCTTTGGCGGCATGGGCGGCTGCGCGATGATCGGCCAGACGATGATCAACGTCAAGGCATCCGGTGCGCGTACCCGCATCTCGACTCTGCTCGCGGGCGTCTTCCTGCTCCTCCTCGTCGTCGGGTTGGGCGATGTCGTCGCCATCATCCCGATGGCCGCTCTCGTCGCGGTCATGATCATGGTGACGATCGCCACGTTCGACTGGCACAGCATCCGCCCGGCCACGCTGCGGCGTATGCCGAAGAGCGAGACCGCCGTCATGCTCATCACGGTGGTCGCCACCGTATGGACGCACAACCTCGCGATCGGCGTCGTGCTCGGTGTGGTCGCGGCGATGATCATGTTCGCCCGGCGGGTCGCCCACGTCGTGCGCGTCACACGCACGGTCGACGACGGAGACTCTCGGGGCGCCGCCGCGCGATACGAGGTGGCCGGCGAGCTCTTCTTCGCCTCGAGCAACGACCTCACCACCCAGTTCTCGTACGCCGACGACCCCGACCGCGTCGTCATCGACATGAGTCTGGCGCATATCTGGGACGCGTCGACCGTCGCCGCGCTCGACGCCATCGTCGGGAAGTACGCCCGCCAGGGCAAGACCGTCGTCATCGAGGGGCTTGATCCGGCCGCATCCGCCCTGCATGGACGCCTCAGCGGACACGTCGGAGAGCACTGACCGGCAGGCGGCGCGATCGCGCCGCGTCGGCCCCTCAGAAAGCCAGGAACGAGACGTACGACGCGGGGCCGAATCGTCCTGAGGCGGGGTCGACGTATCGCACGCCGAGGGTGACCGGGCCGCCAGCAGGCACCATGAACGTCGAGACGAATCTGCCGTTGGCGTCGAGCGGCATCAGCTGGCTGCGCCAGGGCTCGGTGTCGCCGACGCGTGCTCGTTGCACCTGAGTGCCCGGCTGCCCGCTGACCGCGAGCTCGAACCCGCGCGCCCGGACGGCGGACCCCGCGGCCGGTGCGATCAGGGCCGGGGGAGCGGCGATGGTCACGGGGGTCGTGGCGCCGAGCGGCGACGCGCGTCCGTCCACGATCTGGCGCGCCGAGAGTCGGTGGTCTCCCGCCGGCAGTGCGGAGGCGGGATCGGTCGCATCGGAACCCCCCGCCAGGTCGGAGACGGACCATCCGCCGCCCTCGTCGGCGCGCGTCGCAGCCCAGACCACGCCGTCGGTGTCGACGATCTCGATCGTGGCGGCGGGCTCGGCGTCGGCGCCCGAGATGAGGGGGTAGACCGTGGGCCCGGCGCTCGAATCGATCGTCATCGTCGGCGCGGTCAGCGCCGGAAGCGTCGGTGTGGGTGTGGGTGTGGGTGTGGGGGTCGCCTGCGGCGTCGGGGCGGGGGTCGCCTGCGGCGTCGGCGCGACCGTGGGTGTCGGAGTGGCGCTGGCGGACGGGCGCGGCGTCGGCGTGACCGTGGGTGTCGGAGTGGCGGTGGCGGACGGGCGCGGCATCGACGTGACGGAGGGGCTCGGGCTGACCGTCGGGCGCGGCGTCGACGTGACGGAGGGGCTCGGCGACGCCACCGGTGCCGGCGCGGGGGTGAGCGTCGGGAGGGTGGGCGTGGGGCTGGTCTTCGGGAACGCGGGACGCAAGGTGTCGACCGGTGTGCGGGGTGCGGCATCCGACTCGTTCCCGCCCTCGGTCGAGGAGACTTCGAGCGGCGCGGTGGCGGGCGTCGCGATGTCGGCATCCGAGGCGTCGCGGTCGGAGAGATGCGGCGACGTGGAATGCTGCGGCTCGGCCTCGATCGTGCTCGCCGGCAACTCGGTCGCGCTGAGAGCGGGAACGGCGAAGGCGATCGCCGCACCCGCCGCGGCCACGGCGGCGACGTGGAGGAGCGGATGCCGCCATGCAGTGCGTGCAGCGGCGGTGACGCGTGCGCCGACCGGGGGCGGAGCGGTCCCGCCGGGGCCGCCGCCGACACCACCCGTGCCCAGCGCGAACGTCGCGACCTGCGCCGCACCCGACTGGGTCCATGCGGAGTACGAGGCCGTCGCCGGGATGCCGACGACGAGCGGGATGAGTACGAGCGCGAGACGCGACGAGATGTCACGCGCCTCCGCCCACGCAAGCGCGCAGCCCTCGCACGTGGCGAGGTGCGCGTCGACGCGGCGGGAGTCCCGTCTCGACAGGCCCGAACGGGAGTGCGCGCCGAGAAGCTCGAGCGTCTCGCGGCACTCGTCGGTGTCGGCCCGCCGCAGCTGCGCCGACACCCAGGCGTCGCGGAACCCGCGGCGCGCCCGCAGCACGAGCGCGGACGCCGCGTTGGGCGCGAGCCCCAGCAGCGGCGCGAACTGACGTGGTTTCAGGCCGTCGACCTCGCTGTACCAGAGGGCCTCCTGCCACCGGGTGGGGAGTGTCGCGAACGCCGTCGCGACCGCGCTCGACTCGAAGCCCGCGATTGCCGACCACTCGGCATCCGGCGCGGCCTCGTCTGCGGCATCCTCGAGATCGCTCGCGAAGACCCGCTTCTGCTGTGCACCCCATTCGTGCGCGACGTTCCGGACCGCGGTCAGCAGGTAGGGGCGGAAGCCCATCGACGGGCCGCCGCCCCGGCGGATCGCCGCCAGGATGCGGGCGAAGGCCTCGGCGACGACGTCGTCGGGATCCAGCGACGAGTAGGCGCGCGCGACCGCATGCGCCGCGGCGGAGTGGCGGAGCCAGAGCTCTCCGTAGGCGCGTTCGTCGAGGTTCCGGGCGCGCTCGACCAGAGCGTCGTCGGAGACCGGCTCGCTGGGCATGGCCGCGTTCCATCCGTTCGAAGACCACCCGGACCCCAGTTCGGGTGAGAACTCGGTCATCGTAGCGAGTCGACGCTGAGCGGAGCCGCAGAGCCGGCCCAGGCCAGCGGGTCCGTCGCTGCGCGCTCGGCATCGCCGATCGCCTCGAAGTTGCGCAAGTGACGGGTGAGTGCCGCGTAGGCGGCAGGAGCGAACCCGTCGCACGCGAGCGTGGCGGTGACGGCACCCGCGTCGTGCGCCGTGTCGACGACGAGGATGAGGCGAGAGGGCACACCGTCGTCCTCGACCGTGCGCGACGAGCACACGAATCCGACCTGACCGCGCTGCCACGTGCGCTCATGCCAGCCCTGCCACCCCCACACCACTCGGACCGTGGCCCCGCGTATCTCGATCGCGGAGGGGCGGATGGCGCCCTCCGGTGCCGAGCGTCGCGCGCGCCGCCGAGCACCGAGAGGCGCACGGAAGACGGCGTCGCCGATCCGGTCGCGCCGTCGCGACGCCCGGGTCTCGAGGCGGGGCTCGTGCGCGTTCACGCGAGCCCCATCCGGTGCTCCGAGTGCGTTCGTCGTTGCGTGCATGCCTGAGAGATGACGGATGACGGGTTTCGTGACGCGAATCCCCACTTTTTCTCCGGGACGCTCCAGATGCCGGTTCCTCCACATCGTGGAGGGCGGAAAAGTTATCCTCACCTGGATATTTCTTCGTGTGTGATGTCGTACCTCGGTGGCACGATGGGAACATGCGAACGGGTGATGGGACGGGCGGAGTGGGCGGTTCGGGCTGTCCGCCGCACGCCGCCGCGTTCTCCGAGCTCGAGGAGGCGTTGACGCTCAAGCATGCCGGCGAGGTCGCGCACGTGCGTGCGCTCGCGGAGCTGGGCCGGTCGGCGTTGCGCGAGGCACGGCAGGGTGGGGTTCGCGGGATGGCGTCGGACATGGAGCTGCGGTCGGTCGCTGCCGAGGCCGCGGGGATGGCGCGGTCCACGGACCGGCGGGTGCAGCGTGAGATCGATCACGCGATGACGGTGGTCGATGACTACCCGGCGGTGTTCGCCGCGTGGGTGGAGCGGCGCATCGAGCGCGG
>NZ_FNKN01000002.1:716313-965617 GCF_900102175.1 Microbacterium sp. cf332 | reverse complement strand
GCCGACGGTGATCGCTGCGGGGATGTTCGACCGGCTCACGCAGATGGGCCACGCCGTCAAGGACGCTGGGGCGGATGCTGCGGCTGATGGTGGCGCGGGTGCCGTGGCGGAGCCCGATCTGCGGACGATGGATCAGCTCCGCGCCGACATCCTGGGCGACCTCGTCCTCGCCGGGGCACCCGCCGTCGACCCCACCCACGGCGCCGACCGGTCCGGAGGGCTGGGCGCGATCCGCGCGCGGGTTCAGGTCGCGATCACCGCGGAAACGCTCACCGGCTCGGACGAGCACCCGGCGGAGGTCGTCGGGGCAGGGCTGATCGACGCCGACACCGCCCGCCTCCTCGCCGGACAGACCCGCGAATGGGACCGGCTGTTCATCGACCCGATCACCCGCACCCCGGCGGAGATCGACACGTACCGGCCAACCGCGGCGATGGCGAAGCTCCTGAAAGCGCGGGACCAGCACTGCCGGTTCCCCGGATGCCGCCTCGCCGCGATCCGCTGCGAGATCGACCACACCCGCGAGTACGCGCTCGGCGGGCACACCCACCTCGCCAACCTCGCGCACCTGTGTCAGCGACACCACTCCATGAAGCAGTTCACCAGCTGGGAGGTCCGACAGGTCGGCGGGGGCGTTCTCCAATGGACCTCACCGGGCGGCCGGATCTACCGCGAAGACGTCCCGATACCGGCCGTCTGCTTCACCACCGAGACCGACACCGCGGATTCCCTGCCGTCTCGCGCGGAAACGGCTGAACCGCCCGGCGGACCCCCACCGTTCTGAGCCCGGGAGCGCATCCGAACGGGGGCGTGAACGATCAGCGGTGCCGGAAGTCGGGGCTCCGCTTCTCGGCGAAGGCCGCCATCCCCTCCTTCTGATCATCGAGGGCGAACAGCGACGCGAACAGCGTGCGCTCGAGCCGCAGGCCTTCGGCGGCCGTCGTCTCCTGCGAGGCCCGCAGCGCCTGCTTGGCCGCATACGAGACGGGCAGCGACCGCGACGCGATCCGCTCCGCGACCGCGGAAGCCTCGGCGAGCAGGTCGGCCGCGGGCACCACCCGCGACACGAGTCCGGCGCGCTCTGCCTCGTCCGCCGGCATCCGCCGGCCCGTCAGCACCAGCTCGGCGGCCTTGTAGTACCCGATCGCCCGGGCCAGCCGCTGGGTGCCGCCGATCCCCGGGATGACGCCGAGGTCGATCTCGGGCTGACCGAACACCGCCGTGTCGGCGGCGAGGATGACGTCGCACATCATCGCGAGTTCGCACCCGCCGCCGAGGGCGTAACCCGCGACGGCGGCGATGACGGGGGTCCGCACGCGCGCGAAGTCCTCCAACGGCGCGAACGGGTTGTCGATCGACATGTCGCGCGCGCTCTTGCCGGCCATCTCCTTGATGTCGGCACCGGCCGCGAAGGCCCGCTCCGAACCCGTCACCACGATCGCGCCGATCGCCTCGTCGCGATCGAAGGCGGTCGCGGCATCGGCGAGCTCAGCCGCGAGCGTCGAGTTCAGCGCGTTCAGCGCCTCGGGGCGGTTCAGGGTCAGCCAGCCGACGCGGCCGCGCGTCTCGGTGATGATCGTCGTGTAGTCGCTCATGCCCTCATCGTGCCACGCGCCCCACCGACCGTCTCCGGCCGGTTGCCGGTGATTCACGTGCCGGACACCTGCGGGGAGTAACCACGTCGTGCACCCGTTCACCCGACCAGAGGACATCCATGCCTTCGCCTGCCCGGAACCGAGCGGTTCCCCGCACGCTCGCCGCCGTCGCCACGGCCGCGCTGACCTGCACCCTCGCCCTGACCCCGCTGACCGCGGCGTCAGCCGCGATCGTGTCCGACCCGATCACCGACTCCGCCCCCGGCGCCACGCTGGCCCTCGCGCCGATCGGAACGCACGAGACCGGCGTCTTCGACGAGTCCGCGGCTGAGATCGTGCAGTCCTACCGCGACCGCCTCTACGTGGTCAACGCGCAGGCGGGCTCGGTGACCGTGCTCGACAACAGCGACCCGACAGCTCCCGCCGAGCTGTTCACGCTGTCGGATGCCGGCACCGCGAACTCGCTCGCCGTGCGCGACGACGGGCTCGGCGTCGTCGCCTTCGAAGCCGAGGACAAGACCGCGGCCGGCACGCTCGTGTTCTTCGACGCCGACGCGGACGACGCCGCCTCGGCACGACTGGGGTCGGTGACGGTCGGGGCCCTGCCCGACATGGTCACGATCTCGGCCGACGGCGCGTACGCCGTGGTCGCCAACGAGGGCGAGCCCGCAGACGACTTCTCGCTCGACCCCGAAGGCTCGATCGGCGTGGTCTCGCTGCCTCGCACCGTCACTGCGCCCGAGCAGCAGGCGGTGCGCATCGCCGGCTTCGATGCGTTCGAGGCGGGCGGATCGACGCCGCTCCACCCCGACGTCCGCGTGTTCGGCCCCGACGTCGCCGCGCCCGACCAGGGCGACCGCCCGCTCGAGGCCAATCGCGTGAGCCGGAACCTCGAGCCGGAGTACATCACGGTCGCCGGGACCACCGCTTATGCAGCCTTGCAGGAGGCCAACGCCATCGCGGTCATCGACCTCGCGAAGGCGGAGGTCACCGGTGTCCTCCCCCTCGGGTTCGTCGATCACGGCGCCGACGGCCACGGCCTCGATCCGAGCGACCGGGACGAGCGCATCGACATCCGCACCTTCCCCGGGCTGAAGGGCATGCCCATGCCCGACGGCATCCAGTCGTACTCGGCGACCGTCGACGGCGCAGCCGCGACCTACCTGGTGACGGCGAACGAGGGCGACGCTCGCGAGTGGGGCGACTACGCCGAAGCGGTCCGGGTCAAGGACCTGGGTGACGACGGGCTGGCCCCCGTGTGCGCCGACTCGCCGCTGGCCGCGCAGCTGGGCGACGACCAGCTCGGCCGCCTGAACGTGACGACCGAGAACGGCCTGCCCGCCGACGGCAGCTGCTACGACGAGCTCTACGCCTTCGGGTCACGTTCGTTCTCGATCTGGGGCACCGACGGCACGCTCGTGTTCGACTCGGGCGACGAGTTCGAGCAGATCATCGCGCGCGTCGCACCGGAGTACTTCGACTCGAACCACACCGAGGCGAACCTCGAAGGCCGCAGCGACGACAAGGGACCCGAGCCCGAGAACCTCTCGATCGGCACCGTCGGGGGCCGCACCTACGCCTTCATCGGCTTCGAGCGGGTCGGCGGCGTCATCGTCTACGACATCACCGACCCGACTGCCGCGAGCTACGTCACCTACGTCAACAACCGCGACTTCGCGGCGGATGCTGAGTCACCGGCCGCGGGCGACCTCGGGCCCGAGGGCATCCAGTTCATCCCGGCGTTGCGTTCACCTTCCGGAGAGCCCCTGCTCGTGGTGGGCAACGAGGTGTCGGGGACGACGACGGTGTACGCGGTCGATCAGCTGGTCGGCGGCGCGCCCGCCGTGGAGCCCGACATCCGCGTGGTGACGATCAACGACTTCCACGGCCGGCTCGTGCCCGAGTCGAACGGCGTGGCCGGTGCCGGCGTCCTCGCCGGCGCGGTGTCGGCGTTCCGTCAGCAGAACCCGAACACGCTCTTCGTCTCGGCCGGCGACAACATCGGCGCCTCGGCCTTCGAGTCGTTCATCGACGAGGACGCCCCGACGATCGATGCCCTGCGCGCCGCCGGTCTCGACGTCAGCGCCGTCGGCAACCACGAGTTCGACCGCGGCTTCGCCGACCTCACCGAGCGCGTGATCCCGCGCTACGAGGGCGATCCCGACGCCGACGCGTTCAGCGACCTCGCCCTCGGAGCCAACGTCTTCGTGGCGGGCACCGACGAGCACGCGCTGCAGCCCTACACGATCAGAGAGGTCGACGGCACCAAGGTCGCCTTCGTCGGAACGGTCACGCAGCAGACCGCCGGTATGGTCAGCCCGCAGGGCATCGCCGGCATCGAGTTCCGCGACCAGGTCGCGTCGGCGAACGACGCCGCCGCGGCGGCCGTCGCCGAGGGTGCAGCGGTCGTCGTGCTCCTCGCCCACGAGGGGTCGGCGGGATCGGACTGCACCGCCATCGCGACCGAGTCGGGAGACTTCGGCGAGCTGGTCCGCGGCGCGTCGAGCGACATCGACGCGATCGTCTCGGCGCACACCCACCAGCGGTACGCGTGCGAGATCGGCGGGCGCCCGGTGATCCAGGCGCACCAGTACGGCACGACCGTCGGGACCCTCGACATCACGCTCACGGATGCCGGCGAGCTCGAGTCGATCACCGGGGGCACGGTCCCCCTGGTCGACGCGACCCTGGGACGCCCCGTCGCGTACCCCGACCCGGCAACGGCCGGTATCGTCGACGCGGCCGTGCAGGTCGCCGACGAGAAGGGCCGGGTCCAGGTCGGCTCGATCACCGGCGACATCCTGCGGGGCAAGACCGCCGCGGGCGCGGAGGACCGGGGCGTGCACTCGACGCTCGGCAACACCGTCGCCGACGTCTACCTGTGGGCCACCACCCAGAACCCGGGGTACGGCGGTCAGAAGGCCGAGATCGCGTTCATGAACCCGGGCGGGCTGCGCGCCGACCTGGCGTTCGGCAACGACGGAGGTGCGGTCTCGTACCGGGAGGTCGCGAATGTGCAGCCGTTCGCCAACACCCTCGTGACCCTCGAGCTGACCCCGGCCCAGATCCGACAGGTACTCGAAGAGCAGTGGCAGCCTGCGGGTGCCTCGCGCCCGAAGCTCGCGATGGGCGTGTCGAAGGGCTTCACCTTCGAATACGACCCGGATGCCGCCGCGGGCTCGCACATCCGGTCGATGCAGCTGAACGGCGAGGAGCTCGCCCTCGACGACACGACGACATCGATCCGTGTGGTCACGAACTCCTTCCTCGCCGGAGGCGGCGACAACTTCGCCACCTTCGTCGAGGGTGCGGCTGCCGCGGATTCCGGGCAGGTCGATCTGCAGGCCACGGTGGAGTTCTTCGCCGCCGTCGGCCCGGTCGCGCCGTCGCCCGCGAACCGCGCCTACATCGCGGGCGAGCAGCCGCCCGTCGAGCAGCCGGGCTTCCCCGGCCCCGGATCGCCGGGTGAGCCGGGTGAGGGCGAGCCGGGAGAGGGCGAGCCGGGCGAGGGCGAGCCGGCGCAGCCGTGGGCGACGGTCGAGCTCGCGAGCGACACGGTGGCGCAGGGCGGCACGCTCGAGGTCACGGTGTCCGGGCTCGAGCCCGGTCAGCAGATCGCCGCGACGCTGTTCAGCGACCCCGTCGTCGTCACGGGGATCCCCGCGGCCGACGCGGCCGGTCGGACCGAGTTCACGGTCGCCGTCCCCCGCGACTTCCCGACCGGCGCGCACCGCCTCGTCGTGACGTCGGGCGCCCTCGATCCCATCGAGGTCGCCGTGACGGTGACCGCGGCAGCTCCCGCCGGCACGATCGCCGTGACGGGCGGCACCGCCCCGATCGGGTTCGCGGTGGCGGGCGCGCTGGCCCTCGCCCTCGGCGGACTCCTGGTCGCAGCGCGCCGGCGCCAGACCAGCTGACCTCCGCCGCGCGGCAGACGCATCGACCCGCTGCACTCCGAGAGATCGGGTGCGGCGGGTCGATCCGCGTTTCCGGCGCAGACCAGGAGGAGGCGTCTCAGCCGGCGGCCTCCTCCGGCCGCTCGGCCGCCGCGACATCGGTCTCGTCGGCGACGTACCCGTCGACATGGCGCTCGTCCGGACCGTCGTAAGCCGACAGCGGCCGGATCAGCGCGTTCGCGGCGTACTGCTCCATGATGTGCGCCGTCCACCCCACGACGCGCGCCGCGACGAAGAGGGGCGTGAAGGTCACGGTGTCGAAGCCCATGAGGTTGTAGGCCGGCCCCGACGGGTAGTCCAGGTTCGGGTAGATGCCCTTGCGCTCGGTGAACTCGCGCTCGAGGGCCGTGTACAGCTCACCGACATCCCGCCGGTCGTAGTGCTCCACGAGAGCGTCGAGCGCCGCCTTCATCGTCGGCACCCGCGAGTCCCCGCGCTTGTAGACGCGGTGGCCGAATCCCATGATCTTGCGTTTCTCGGCGAGCGCCCGGTCGAGCCAGCCCGAGACGCCCGCCGCCTCGCCGATCTCACCGAAAACGTGCATCACGGCTTCGTTGGCCCCGCCGTGAAGCGGTCCCTTGAGCGCTCCGATCGCCCCGACCACCGCCGAGTAGAGGTCGCTGAGCGTGGAGGCGATGACGCGGCCGGTGAAGGTCGAGGCGTTGAACGAGTGCTCGGCATACAGGATCAGCGACCGGTTGAAGGCGTCGGCGACGACCGGCGCGGGCTCCTCGCCGAAAGTCATCCAGAGGAAGTTCGCCGCGTCGTCGAGATCGTCGCGCGGCTCCACCAGCCCGAGCCCGCGGCGGCGGCGCTGCCCGTAGGCGACGATGGCCGGCAGCACGGCGAACAGGCGCAGGCTGCGTTCGAGGTTGCGCTCGGGAGTGCCGACCGCGTCGAGCACGGACGCCGCGCCGGCGGTGTCGAGCGCGCCGAGGACGCTGACGGCGGTACGCACCTCGTCCATCGGGTGCGCGTCGAGCGGCATCCGATCGATCGCTTCCGTCAGCTCGGCGGGCATCGTCCGCTGCGGACGGGCACGGCGACGCTGTTCGGCGAGCTGGGCGTCGGACGGCAGCTCGCCGTGCCACAGCAGGTGCGCGACGGCGTCGACGGGTTGCGTCGCGGCGAGCTCCTGCACCGGGTAGCCGCGGTAGAGCAGCGAGTTCGAATCGGGGTTCACCTTCGAGATCGCCGTCACGTCGGCGACGACCCCCACGAGCCCCTTGCGGATGTCCTGCTCGGTCATGCTCTGTTCCCTCTCCGTCGAGTAGCCAGAATCTGCGGGTTTCAGCCCCGGTCGATCGACCCATTCTGGCGAGTCGACAGGGTGAAGTCGAAGACCGAGGAGTCGAAGCGGGTGTATCCCTCGTAGTCGACGAGGTCGTACAGGTCGGCGCGGTGCTGCATCTCGTCGAGCTTGGCGGTGAGGTTCCCCGCCGCCGTGAGCTCGTCGAGCGCCCGACCCGCCGCGCCCATCGCGATGCGCAGGAGCGAGACCGGCCAGATGACGATCCGCACGCCCGCGTCACGCAGCTGGTCGACGGTGAACAGGTCGGACTTGCCGAACTCGGTCATGTTGGCCAGGATCGGCACGTCGACGGCGGCGGCCATCGCCGCGAACTCCGCGAGATCGCGCATCGCCTCGGGGAAGATCGCATCCGCCCCGGCGTCGACGAGCGCACGGGCGCGATCGACGGCGGCGTCCATCCCCTCGATGGCCCGGACGTCGGTGCGGGCCATGACCAGGAAGTTCGCATCGCGCCGAGCGTCGACGGCCGCCCGGATGCGGTTCACCGCCGTGTCCTGATCGACCACGCTCTTGCCGTCGAGGTGTCCGCACCGCTTGGGATTGACCTGGTCCTCGATGTGGCAGCCGGCCAGGCCGGCATCCTCGAGCGTCTGGATCGTGCGCGCGACGTTCATCGGCTCGCCGAACCCGGTGTCGGCGTCGATGATCGCCGGGAGCTCCGTCATCCGCGCGATCTGCTGGCCGCGCCCGGCGACCTCGCTCAGGGTCGTGAGGCCCACGTCGGGCAGGCCCAGGTCGGCGGCGATGACCGCGCCCGAGATGTAGACGCCGTCGAAGCCGTGCCGCTCGATCAGCCGGGCCGACAGCGGATTGAACGCACCCGGGAAGCGTAGCGTCTCGCCACTCGCGAGCCGTTCCCGGAGGATGCGGCGCTTGTCGGACGCCGTCGTCTGCGAGTACAGCATCAGAACAGCCCCCGCGGGTTCGGCGCGGAGGCGATGACCCCGTCGCGCGCGACGATGGTCAGCTCGCGGACCTCGTCGGCGGTGAGCTCGGGCAGACGCTCCGCGAGGCGGAGGAAACGCTCGATCTCGGCCGCATCGAGCACGGGCTCGGCGAGGATGCGGAACTTGCGGATGTAGTCCTCCCGCGCGAACGGCCGGGCACCGAGCGGATGCGCATCGGCCACGGCGATCTCGTCGACGAGCGTCGTGCCGTCGACGAGCCGGATCTCGACGCGCCCGCCGAAGGCCTTCTCCGCGGGGTCGTCGGAGTGGTAGCGACGGGTCCACTCCGGATCCTCGGCCGTCGTGATCCGCTGCCACAGCGCGACGGTGTCGGGGCGCGCGGCCCGCTCGGGCGTGTAGGAGTCGACGTGGTGCCAACCGCCGTCCTGCAGCGCCACGGCGAAGATGTACGGGATCGAATGGTCGAGCGTCTCGCGCGAGGCGGTCGGGTCGTACTTCTGCGGGTCGTTCGCCCCGGAGCCGATGACGTAGTGCGTGTGGTGGCTCGTGTGCAGCACGATGCTCGCGACGTTGGCGGGGTCGGCCAGCTCGGGGTGCTCGCCGTGCAGCTTGCGGGCGAGGTCGATCCACGCCTGCGCCTGATACTCCGCCGAGTGCTCCTTCGTGTAGGAGTCGAGGATGCCGCGCTTGGGCTCGCCGGGCGCGGGCAGCGGCACCGTGTAGGCGGCTTCCGAACCGTCGAGCAGCCAGGCGATGACGCCGTCCTCTCCCTCGTAGATCGGGTTCGGGCTCGTCTCCCCGCGCATGGCCCGGTCGACGGCTTCGACCGCGAGCTTGCCTGCGAAGGCGGGGGCGTGCGCCTTCCAGGTGGAGATCTCGCCCTTGCGCGACTGGCGCGTGGCCGTGGTCGTGTGCAGCGCCTGCCCGACCGCCTGGTAGATCGTCGCGGCATCGAGGCCGAGCAGCGTGCCGATGCCGGCGGCGGCCGAGGGCCCGAGGTGGGCGACGTGGTCGATCTTGTGCTTGTGCAGGCAGATGGCCCGGACGAGGTCGATCTGGATCTCGTACCCCGTCGCGAGGCCCCGGACGAGCGCCGCACCGTCGGCGCCGACGTGCTGGGCGACCGCGAGGATCGGCGGGATGTTGTCGCCGGGGTGCGAGTAGTCGGCGGCGAGGAAGGTGTCGTGGTAGTCGAGCTCGCGCACGGCGACACCGTTCGCCCACGCGGCCCACTCGGGACTCGTGCGGTCGGTCACGCCGAACACGCTCGCCCCTGCGCCGCCCCGCGAGACGGGGTGGTCGAGCGCCTGCGCGCGCGCCGAGCTGACGGGTGCCCGGGTGAGGGATGCCGCCGCGACGGCGGCGTTGTCGATGACCCGGTTGACGATCATGTCGACGACCTCGGGCTCGACCGCGGCCGGGTCGACGGCGACCTCCGCGATCTTCCAGGCCAGCTGGTCCTCGCGGGCGAGGTCTTCGTCGCTGCGGTGGACCCGGACGGGATGGCTGACGGTCATGCGGATGCCTCCAGGGAGTCGAGGATGCTGATCAGGGCGTTGTGCAGGTGCACGTGGGTGGCGTGTGCGGCGAGGTCGGCATCTCGGGCGGCGATCGCGCTCGCGATGAGCCGGTGCTCCCCGATCGACGCGGCCAGCCGGCCGGGGTTGTCGCGGGCGAGGCGACGCACCCGGACGAGGTGGGTGCGCACCTTCGCGAGCGCCGACGTCAGGTATGCGTTGCCCGCGGCATCGTCGAGGGCCGCGTCGAAGCGGGCGATGAGCGCGTAATACGCGTCGGGGTCGCTCGCCGCGGACACCTCGGCCTGCGCGGTGCGCTCGAACGCCGTCGCGAGCTCGGCGAAACGGGCGGCGTCGCCGCGCGAGGCTGCGAGCCGGGCGGCGGTCTCCTCGAGCGCTCGACGCACGTCGAACAGCGACCGGATGTCGTCGCGGTCGATGTCGGCGACGACCGTGACGCGGGGCGACGCCTGGCGCACGAGGCCGTCGGCGGCCAGTCGTCGCAGCGCCTCGCGCAACGGGGTACGGCTGACCCCCAGTCGGGTCGCCTGCTCCACCTCGGCGAGCACGGTTCCGGGAGCGAGCTCGCCGTTCTGGATCCCGGCGAGCAGAATGGCGTACGCGCGCTCGCCCGCTCGTGCTCCGCCTTCGGCCACCATGCCGCGATTGTATACACAGAGCTAGGTGAACCGCGCGATTTCATCGCAATTCGGCCCGAACGTATACAGAAACGGGCACCGCCGACGCCCCGGGTAGCCTTGCCCGAGTGAGTTCCGACCGATACACCGTGGCCACCGACGGCGCCTGCAAGGGCAACCCCGGACCGACGGGCTGGGCCTGGGTCGGCGAGGACGGCCACTGGGCGGCCGGGGCCATCCCGGAGGGCACGAACAACATCGGCGAGCTGCTCGGACTGCTCAAGGCGATCGAGGACCACCCCGACGTGCGCGAGCTGGTCGTGCAGGCCGACTCCAAGTACGCCATCGACACGTACGCGTCATGGATGGACGGGCACCGCCGCCGCGGCTGGAAGACCTCGACCGGCGCGCCCACGAAGAACCGCGACATCCTCGAACAGCTCATCGTCGCGCGCGACGCGCGGCGCGCTCGCGGCCTGCCCGACGTCATCCTCGAGCACGTCCGCGGTCACCGCGGCCATGTCCTCAACGAGTGGGCCGACGAGCGCGCCGTCCGCGGCGCCGAGCACGCGGCGAAGGGGACGGCGAGCGCCTGGTCATCGCTGGGTGGGCTGCACGACAAGCTCGACGTGGCGGAGGCCCCGAAGAAGAAGCGCTGACGGGCGCAGCCGGGTCAGTCGCGGCGGCGCCACCGCACGCTCGCGACGATCGCGTCGCAGACGAGCTCCATTGCATCGATGCCGTCGCCGGCGATCTCCGTCCCGTCGACGCTGTGGAGGATGGTCGATCGGAAGACGAGCGCGCGCTTCTTCTCGTCGGGGACGCGGACGAGATAGCCGTGGCCGGCCGTGCGCACCTCCGCGCCCTCGATCGTGGAGGTCTTCGCGGCGGACCACTTCAGGATCGTGCCGCGTTCGTCGAGCGGTCGCGCGCCGTAGCGCTGCACCATCGTCGACCCCAGATCGGACGCCGTCGCACCCGCGGGCGCGACGAGCCACGAGGCGACGAGCGACACCGGGATCGCCTCGTCCTCGCCGACATGCGACGGCGAGAAGACCCGGATGACCTCGGCGCGTGCCGCCTCGGCGCGTGCCGATGCCACCGTCTCGCGCAGCGCCGCGAGCGCAGCTCCTCGAGAGGCCACCGGGAGCGCGGCGACAGCGGCGTCGACGCGCTCGTCCACCGACGCGAGATCGGGCGTGTGAGCCTCCCATCCGGAGGGCAGCAGCACCGCGAACGACGGTTCGCTCACCGCCTCGCCGATGAGCTCCGCGCGCAGCGACATGAGGGTTCCTTCCGTCGGGGTGCCAGCCTATCGAGCGGGCCGCTTTCGCGCCTTCGCGACGGATGCCGGAAGCCAGCGGTCGGGATCCGTGTGCGCGGCGATCAGCGCCGACCCGAGCGGCGTTGACGAGTCGAAATCGGCAAGCGCGGCATTGCGCTTACCGAGGTCGGTGAACAGTGCCGACCGGACGCGTGCGATCACCGCGGCCGCCGCGGGGTCGAGCTCCCCGTCGAGACGCCGCTGCGCCTCGCGTGCGCCCGCCTCCACCTCGTCGAGGGCGCCCAGGTAGGCTCGCTCGACGCTGAGGTCGATCTGTTGCGTGGCCTCGGCATCGCGCCCGCGAACGACGACGATGACGACGCCCACGATCACCGTGACGATCAGGCACACGAGTTGCGCCGTGGCGGGGCCGATGAGCCCGTGGGAGAAGCTCAGCGCCACCCCGACCGCCAAGGCGACGCACGTCACGAGCTGCATGCGCAGGACGAATCGGTTCAACGGTCGCAACCTCGAGCCCGCGAGCGAGATCGCGTCCGCGAGGGCGGCGACGGCGGCGAGCACGGTCGCCACGGTCGCCACGTCTGCCGGGTCGGACCGGATGCCCGACGCGAAGGCGGCCGTCAACACGCTCGTCACGACGGCGAGGAACATCGCGAAACCGATCCAGCCGCGCTCGGGGTTGCGTGCCCCGAAATCGCGCACGAGTCCGCTCTTGGCTCGTCGCACCGCCTCGGGCCCCAGGTTGCGGACCGCATCCGAAGCTCGATCGGCGACGGCCCGCTGTCCGGCGACGTCGAACACGTTGACCTCAGCCATGCCGGGGGTGAACTGCGGCAGGGCCATAGCCGACTCGACCCGGGGCTTGGCGAGCGCGACCAGCGTCGCGACCTCCTCGTCCGACACGGGCATCATGCGGGGCTCACCTCGAGCGTCTCCAGGACCTGCTCGGCAGCACGCTGCGCCACGAACGCGGCTTCCGGTCGAAGCGGCGACAGGACGGCCAGAACCATCCCTCCCGCCACGTCGAGGAAGTACAGGGTCGACAGGAAGTCCGCGATGAACACCGAGGCATCCGGCGCCGGCCCGTCCGGGTTCGAAGCACCGCTCGTGGACTCGAGCACCGTGACGCGCCACCCGCGATGCTCCCCCGGCGAGACCTCGATCGCCTCGCCCTGCCAGGTCGAACGGGTCAGCGACTCGGCGACACGGAGCGCGTCGTCGGCGCTCGTCGGCGCCGGCACGTCCGCGTAGGCGAAAAGCGCGAGCGATGCGACGATGGCGGCCCGGTCCTCGTGGAGCAGGAAGACGAGTGCGGCGTCGGTCTCGGCCTGGGTGCGGAGCGCGAGTATCCCCGCGTCCACGATGCGCTGCTCGTCGCCGCGCGCATGCGTCTCTACCAGTCCATGCAGCCAGCCGTCGGCCTGTTCGGGAACGGGCACGAGCGACCACAGCTCCGGGTCGGGTCGAGCAGACAGCAGCGCCGGACCGTGAACGGCGGCGGCGGCATCCGGGGAGATCATGCGGGTCCGATCACTCTCCGACACTACAGCGCGGCAGCGATCCGATCGCGACCCTCGCGGAGCGTCGAGACGATGTCCGTGTAGACGTCGACGCCGCCGCCGATCGCCTGCGCTAGGTTCGTCGGATTGCCAGCGAGCGCCTGCCATCCGCCGCGGATGCTGCCGACCCAGCTGTTGCCCTGCGCGAGGAAGGAGGGCGTCAGCAGCCCGCGGAACATGTTCTGCGAGTTGAGGCCGTGCGGCGACCGGTAGACGAGCTGACCCGCGTCGTCGAAACGGTTGAAGAGACCCGGCATCCGGCTCTCGACGAAGGAATCCAGCGCTCGACCGTACTGCGCGAACTCCTCACCGCCGAGCCGGAACGCGGCCGTGAGCCGGGGGAAGCGAACGGAGGAGCCCGCGAGTCCCGCAGCCACGTCGCCCAGCTTCGCGAGCTTTCCGAACGGGATGATGCCGACCGCGGCGAGCGCGACGCTCGTCCAGTCGCCGCGTCCGGCGTTCAGCTTCGCGATCTCACCGAGCAGCGACAGGACGCCCGCCACGGCCGCGAGCACTCCCGCGAGCAGCGCGAGAGGACCCGTCACGAAGAACGCGACGACGAGCAGGGCGATGCCGACGTAGAACAACACCGTCAGCATTCCTTCGACGAACGGCATCGAGTTGTCCCAGAAGCTGTCGGACACGCCGTCGGCATTGGTGCGCTCGAGGCTGTTGACGGCGGTGTCGTAGGCAGACTCCCACGTCTCGACGGGTGCGTCGTATGTTCCCCAGTAGGCCTCCCACGACGACACCGCGGCGTCGAACGCCGCCTGCTCGCCCGCCGTGCTGGGCCGCGTACCCGTCTGCTCGACGTCGGGGTGCAGGCGCTCCTGGGTGTCGAACTCGTGCTGGTCGGACTCCGCACCGCTCAGGGCGCGCGATGCCTCGTTGACCTCGGGCCACGTCCGGTCCGCTCCGTCGACCCGCCAGTCGCTGTCGGACTGGACGCTGCTGAGCGCGGTCGCGTAGGACGCCAGTGCGGTGCCGCTCGGCCGGTACCGACGAGCCGCGGTCTGCAGGTCCTCGTAGACCTCCTTCGCCTGCTCGCGGACGGCGTCGAACGACTCCCCGCGGCCGACGGTGCCGTCGGCGAAGAGCTGCAGCGTCACCGCGGCACGGGCCATCTTGTCGCCGAGCGACTCGATGTCCGACGCCCGGGTGCTGATCGCGACGGGGTCGCCCTCGATCTTGCGCACCCGTCGCCCGCCGGGCGTCGAGGGCATCTCCTCCCGCGAGTAGATGTAGGAGTTCTCGGTCATTCTGCGGACTCCATACTCTGCGCGAGCTCCAGGTCGGCCTGTTCCCAGCCCTCGCGCGCGTCGTCGAGCCGCTTCTTCATCTCTTCGAGGTTGCGGCGCTGCGTCTCGCGCTTGTCGTCCCACTCGGACTCGAAGTCCTCGGCGGCGCGGGCGAGGCGGCTGTCGCCCTGCGGGCTCCCGATCGCCCCCACCAGGTCGCTGGTGCGCGACCCCGCCTCGTCGAACTCGGTCATGATCTCGTGCAGAGCGTCACTCAGCGCCTGCATCGAGTCGAGCGGAATCTCCACGCCGTCGGCCATCACGATCCTCCCCAGGTCGTCGTGCACCAGCATAAGAACACTCGGGCGTCACGGCGATGGGGAGTTCTCCCCACCCACGAGGTCGGCGAGCCGGTCGAGAGCGGGACGCTGGCCCTTCACGAGCATCTCGCGAGCACGATCGAGGCTGACCCACTCGACTCGATCGACCTCGGGGAACGACGCCGTACGCCCCGACCGCGGCGGCCACTCCATCTCGAACTCTCCGAAGAGCGTGCCCGATGTGTCGAACCCGCCGCCGTCGACCACGAAGACGGTGACGCGCTTGCCCGAGGAGTACGCGAAGGTGCCGAGCTCGGTGTACTCCCCCTCCGGCGCATCGAGGCCCAGCTCCTCCCGGAACTCGCGACGCGCGGCGTCCAACGCACTCTCGGTCTCGGCGTCGTACTCGCCCTTGACGATCGACCACGCGCCGGCGTCCTTCCGGGTCCAGAACGGCCCGCCCATGTGAGCGACGAGCGCCGACACCGTGCCGTCCGCAGCGATGCGGTAGGGCAGGATGCCGGCGCTCGTCGTGACCACGATCAGGCGGGGTCGGCGCGGATCAGGCCGGGCGGCTCTTCGGCGAGACCGTCTCGGTCTCGGCGGGGTCGGTCACCGCGACGCCGGCGAGGGCGTCGTTGATCGCGTCGTAGGCCGACTGGTCGAGCTTCACGCCCGAGGCCTTGACGGTGTCCTCCAGCTGCTCGGGGCGCGACGCACCGACGAGGGCAGCCGCGATGTTCTCGTTGTGCAGCACCCACGCGAGCGACAGCTGCGCAACGGTGAGCCCCGCCTCATCGGCGATGGGCGCGAGCTTCTGGACGGCCGTCAGCACCTCGTCGTTCAGGAATCGCTTGATGAAGTTCGCGCCGCTCTTCTCGTCGGTGGCACGCGAGCCCTCGGGCACGGGCTGGCCGGGCCGGTACTTGCCCGTCAGCACACCCTGCGCGAGCGGCGACCAGACGATCTGCGAGATGCCGAGCTCCTGCGACGTCGGCACGACCTTGCCCTCGATGACGCGCCAGAGCGCCGAGTACTGGGGCTGGTTCGACACGAGCTGGAAGCCGAGCTTCGTCGCCAGGGCGTGGCCTTCGCGCAGCTGTTCGGCCGTCCATTCGCTGACGCCGATGTAGAGCGCCTTGCCCTGACGGACGATGTCGGCGAAGGCCTGCATCGTCTCCTCGATCGGCGTCTCGTAGTCGTACCGGTGCGCCTGATAGAGGTCGACGTAGTCCACGCCGAGCCGACGGAGCGACCCGTTGATGCTGTCGAAGATGTGCTTGCGCGAGAGACCCTGGTCGTTCGGGCCCTTCCGGCCGGTCGGCCAGTAGACCTTCGTGAAGATCTCGAGCGTCTCGCGGGGCTGCCCCTTCAGCGCCTCACCGAGCACGACCTCCGCGGCCGTGTTGGCATAGGCGTCGGCGGTGTCGAACGAGGTGATGCCGAGGTCGAGCGCCTTGTGGACGGTCGCGATAGCCGCGTCGTTCTCCACCTGAGACGCATGCGTCACCCAGTTGCCGTACGTGATCTCCGAGACCTTGAATCCACTGTTGCCGAGGTAGCGATACTCAACCATGGGAAAACGCTACCTCGCGGCGGGGCCGCGCGGGTCGGGGTTGCGTCTTATGACCTCGGATGCTCGATGAGCCGGTCGATCGGCGCGGTGGGCAGCGCCACCCACCCCTCGCGTCGGGCGATCTCCCGCTGGGTGGGCGACGGCGCCAGGACCGCTCCGACGGCGGCGGCTCGGGTCGCGAGGGCCGCCACGACGGCGTCGAACGCGTCGCCCGAGCGCACCATGAGCTCGGCGGCGTCGCCCAGGTCGAGCCAGGGCGCGGCCGCGCGCAGCCCGTCGAGCAGCGGACGCCGGGCGGCGGGGTCGACGCGGTAGCCGCGGACGTGCAGGCCCCACAGTCGCAGGCTGGCGCCCGGGTAGACCTCGACGATGTCGCCGTCGCCCGCACGGTCGACATCCTTGCCGGCCTCCCGAAGTCGCGAGAGCAGCCCGGCGCACCGGAGCGCGGTCACTCCCAGGCGGTCGGTCGAGACGCTCAAGGGCCACCGGCCCGACACCTCGCGCACCACCCGGTCCGTCTCGCGGTACACCAGACCGCGGCGCCAGCCCGCGCCGCCGTCGACGGCGGGTGCCGATACCGGATCGGCGTGCCCGGAGACGAACGCGACGAAGGCGTCGGGCCACCCCAGCGCACAGTCGATGCCGATCCGGTCCGCCCGGTGCGCGGCGGCCACCACATCGGAATCCGACGCGCCCAGCCGGAGCGACGTCAGTGACGCCGCCGAACCGTCGATCCAGTCGATCACCGCGACGGCCGTGGCGGCATCGGCGGCCGCCAGGTCGACACCGACGGTGCGCACCTGCGGCGGTGCCTCAGCCCGCGGGGACGGTGTCGGCCGCGCGCTGGTCGTCCTCGGTGGCGACGAGCTGACCGCACGCGCCGTCGATCTCCTTGCCGCGGGTGTCGCGGAGGGTCGTGGGGATCCCGGCCTCGTTGAGGCGGCGCACGAACTCGTCCTGCACCTCCGGCTCGGACGAGGTCCAGATCGAGCCGGGCGTCGGGTTCAACGGGATCGGGTTCACGTGCACCCAGCCGCGGCCACGGGCGTTCAGCTTCTCCGCGAGCAGGTCCGCGCGCCACGCGTGGTCGTTCATGTCCTTGATCAGGGCGTACTCGATCGACACGCGCCGGCCGGTCTGGTCGAAGTACGCCTTCGCGGCATCGAGCGCCTCATCGACCTTCCACCGCGAGTTGACCGGGATGAGCTCGTCGCGCAGCTGGTCGTCGGGAGCGTGCAGCGAGAGCGCGAAGGTGACGGGGATGTCCTCGTCCGTCAGCTTCCGGATCGCGGGGACCAGGCCCACCGTCGACACCGTGATTCCGCGCGCGCTCATGCCGATGCCGTGGTCCTTATCGACCATCGCGCGCACCGCCTGCATGACGCGGGCGTAGTTCGCGAGCGGCTCGCCCATGCCCATGAACACGATGTTCGTGACCCGCTCGCCCTCGTGTCCGACCTTCCGGGGGTCGCCGAGCCCGCCGTCGGCGATCAGGCGGTTGGCTCGGACGACCTGCTCGACGATCTCGGCCGCCGACATGTTGCGGGTGAGCCCCGCCTGCCCGGTCGCGCAGAAGGGGCAGTTCATGCCGCAGCCCGCCTGGCTCGACACGCACAGCGTGATGCGCCCGGTGTATCGCATGAGCACCGACTCGACCAGGGCGCCGTCGTGGAGCTTCCAGAGGAACTTGATCGTGTCGCCGCGGTCGGTCTCGAGCCGTCGCACCTCGGTCAGCAGCGACGGCAGGAGGCCGGCGACGAGCTCGTCGCGACCCGCGGCGGGGAGGTCGGTCATCTCGGCGGCGTCGGAGGTGAAGTGCCGGAAGTAGTGCTTCTCGAGCTGCTTGGCGCGGAAACCGGGCATGCCCAGTTCCTTCACCTTCTCGACGCGCTGCTCGGGGGTGAGGTCGGCCAGATGCACCGGCGGCTTGCCGCGTTTCGGGCTCGCGAATTGCAGGAGGGGGCGACCGGACTCGTCCTTCTGCTGCGACCAGCCCTCGGTCGCCGGCCGCACCTGACGCGGCTTGGTGGAGCGCACGGGCGACGAGGTCTCGCGCACGGACGACGCGGTCTCGCGCGCGGGATCTGTATCGGTCATGGGATCCAGGTTACCGGCGCCGCCTGCGCGAAGGCTGGCCGAGACCGGCCACCGCTGGCCGTCGCGCTCCCGGGGCGCGGAGCGCTCCCGTTCTAGACTCCTGGCATGGATCTCGACGACGTCGCACCGCCCCCGCGGGGCACCGTCGTGCACAAGGTGCTGAACAACAACGTCGTCATCACCCTCGATGAGCACGGCCGTGAACGTGTGCTGATGGGGCGCGGGCTCGGCTTCCAGCTCAAGCCGTCCGACACGCTCGACCCCGACAAGGTCGAGAAGACCTTCATCCTCGATGCCGGGGATGCCGGCGACCGCGAACGCCAGCTGCTCACCGACGTGCCCTATCCGGTCGTCGAAGCCGTCACGCGCGCCGTCGACGAGGCCGAACGCCGCCTCGGGCACCACCTCGACCGGTTCTTCACGATGGCCGTGATCGACCACATCCAGTTCGTGCTCGAGCGGCTCGACAACGGCATCCGCATCCCGGCGACGAACATGCCCGAGCTGCGCGTGCTGCATCCCCACGAGTTCTCCGCCGCACAGCGCATGGCCGCCGCGATCTCCGAGTCGCTCGATCGCGAACTGCCGTCGGAAGAGTCGGTGTTCCTCACGATGCACCTGCTCAACGCGACCCGCGACGAGCCGAACGGCACGGCGGCGCTGCTCTTCCGCCGCCTGCAGCACGTCGTCATGACGGTCGAGAACGGCCTCGGCGTGAAGCTCGACACCGACAGCCCGGACTACGCCCGCTTCATCCTGCACATCCAGTTCCTGCTGCAGCGCCTGGTCTCGAAGACCATGCTCCGCAGCGCGGACACCTCGTTCTTCGAGTTCGCCAAGCACAGCTATCCGCGCTCGTACGCGATCGCGGAGGAGGTCAAGGCGTACGTGCGTGCTGCGACCGAGTCGGAGCTGACCGACGAGGAGCTGCTCTACGTCATCGTCCACGTCGAGCGCCTCGCGACGCAGGTGGGAGCAAACATCGCTGGCGAAGACCCGCCACCCGTGGTACCGTGACCCTCGCAGGGCGTCGCTGCCCTGCGGAAGTCTCCGGATTGTTACCGCGGCAGCGGGCAAAACCTGAACTCACATCGCTTTGATCGGCGGTGAACGAGTTCAGGTTTTTTTGTTGCCCGAAAACAGGATGCGGGGGCCTCCTCCACCCGAGTGCCGCGATGCTGCGGCAGAAAGCGAGCAGTCCCCATGGATTACTCGAAGACCGCGGCCGGCGTCCTGGAGGGCGTCGGCGGCGAGGAGAACGTCACCTCTCTCGTCCACTGCGCCACGCGCCTGCGCTTCGTGCTGAAGGACGAGGCGAAGGCGAACACCGTCGCCGTCAAGGCCATCCCCGGTGTCGTCACCGTCGCGCAGGCCGGCGGGCAGTACCAGGTCGTCATCGGCAACGACGTGCCCGACGTGTTCGCCGAGATCGGCAAGATCTCGAAGTTCGGCGCGGGCTCGGACGCAACCGCGTCCGAGGGCCCGAAGGGCAACCTCTTCAACCGCTTCATCTCGATGATCTCGGCGATCTTCACACCCCTCCTGTGGGCGCTCGCGGGCACCGGGCTTCTGAAGGCGTTCCTCGCCGCGGCCGTCACGTTCGGATGGATCACCACCGACAACTCGACCTATGCCGTGCTGAACGCCCTGTCGGACGGCCTCATCAACTTCCTGCCGATGGCGCTCGCATTCACCGCCGCGCGCTACTTCAAGGCGAACGAGTTCACCGCGTTCGCCATCGCCGCCGCCCTGCTGTACCCGACCATCACGCCGCTCGTCGGCGCTGAGGGCCTGACGTTCTTCGGCATCCCCTTCACGATGGTCACCTACGTCTCGAGCGTCATCCCGATCATCGTGATCGTCTGGCTGCAGAGCTACGCCGAGAAGTTCCTCTACGCGAAGCTTCCCGGCGCGGTCCGCCGCTTCGTCACCCCGATGATCGTCGTCCTGATCGCCGTCCCGATCGTCTTCGTCGTCATCGGACCGATCTCCGCGATCCTCAGCGGCGCGCTCGGCAACGGCATCGGCTGGGTCTTCGAGAACGCCCCCTGGGCCGGCGGCGCCATCATGGGCGGCTTCTGGCAGGTCTTCGTCATCTTCGGGCTGCACTGGGGCCTCGTGCCGCTGTTCACGCTCGAGTACCAGACCACCGGTCAGATCCTGCTCATCGGCCCCGTCTTCGCTGCCGTCCTCGCGCAGGCCGCCGCCGTCGCCGGTGTCTGGGTGCGCGCCCGCAACAAGAACCTCAAGTCGCTCGCCGCGCCCGCCACGCTGTCGGGCTTCCTCGCCGGCATCACCGAGCCCGCCATCTACGGCATCAACCTGCCGCTCAAGCGCCCGTTCGCCTTCGGCATCGTAGGCGGCGTCGTCGGCGGCGCGATCATCGCGATGGGCGGCGTCTTCTCGACCGCGTTCGTCGTGCCGTCCGGCCTCGCGCTTCCGGCCCTCTTCGGCAACGGCAACATGGTCATGCTGATCATCGGCCTCGCTGCGGCGATCGTCATCCCCTTCCTGCTCACCGCCATCATCGGCTTCACAGAGCCCGAGGAGGGTGCCGCACCGGCAGCCGCCCCCGCGGCATCCGGCAACGACGTCGTCGTGCTGAGCCCGGTCGACGGCACCGTCG
Organism: Microbacterium sp. cf332; assembly: GCF_900102175.1. GTDB lineage: Bacteria > Actinomycetota > Actinomycetes > Actinomycetales > Microbacteriaceae > Microbacterium. The sequence goes on along the minus strand of NZ_FNKN01000002.1, from coordinate 944,990 downwards.
TGCCGCTCAGCGAGACCCCCGATGCCGCCTTCGCGGAGGGCAGCCTCGGCGACGGTGTCGCGATCAAGCCGCGTTCCGGCGCGGTCTACGCCCCGTTCGACGCGGTCGTCGCCGCGGCGTTCCCGACCGGTCACGCGATCGGCCTCCGCCACGCCGACGGCGCCGAGGTGCTGATCCACATCGGCATCGACACGGTCAAGCTGGCCGGCGCGCACTTCGACGTCAAGGTGACCACCGGCCAGGAGGTCAAGGCGGGCGACCTGCTCGTCGAGTTCGACGGCGACGCGATCGAGCAGGCCGGATACGACCTGACCACGCCCGTCATCGTCACCAACGGCGAGCTGTACCCCGGACTGACCGACCGCGCCGCGGGTCCGATCGCGCACGGCGAGCCGCTGTTCACTGCTGTCTCGGTCGAGTCCGCGCTCGCGAACTGACCGACCCGCCACGAACGGAGGGGGTGCGGACCCGCCCGCGCCCCCTCCCCCACCCCGTCCCGCGCTCCGCGGGGCCAGCGACACGAAACGAGAGAGAGCCATGAGCACCACGACCTTCCCCGACGGATTCCTCTGGGGCGGCGCGACCGCCGCCAACCAGCTCGAGGGCGCCTACGACGAAGGCGGCAAGGGGCTCTCGGTGCAGGACGTCATGCCCCGCGGCATCGTCGGCGCCCGCACCGACGAGCCGACCCCCGACAACCTCAAGCTCGTCGGCATCGACTTCTACCACCGCTACGCGGACGACATCGCGCTCTTCGCCAAGATGGGCTTCAAGACCTTCCGCTTCTCGATCGCGTGGAGCCGCATCTTCCCGAAGGGCGACGAGACGGCGCCCAACGAGGAGGGGCTCGCCTTCTACGACCGCGTGCTCGACGAGCTCGAGAAGCACGGCATCGAGCCGCTCGTCACCATCTCGCACTACGAGACACCGCTCCACCTCGCCGAGACCTACGACGGGTGGACCGATCGTCGCCTCATCGGCTTCTACGAGAACTACGCCCGCACCCTCTTCGAGCGCTACGGCGCACGGGTGAAGTACTGGCTGACCTTCAACGAGATCAACTCGCTGCTGCACGCCCCCTTCATGTCGGGCGGGATCAACACCCCGAAGGACCAGCTGACCGAGCAGCAGCTCTACCAGGCGATGCACCACGAGCTCGTCGCATCCGCCCGTGCCACGCGCATCGCTCGCGAGGTCGCCCCGAGCGCGCAGATCGGATGCATGGTGCTCTCGATGCCCGTGTACCCCCTCTCGCCCTCGCCCGCCGACGCCCTCGAGGTGATGTCGTTCGACCACTCGAACCTCGTCTACGGCGACGTCCACACGCGCGGCGCCTACCCCGGGTACTTCCTGCGCACGCTCGCAGAGAAGGGCATCGAGCTCGACATCACCGACGAGGACCGCGACGACCTCACCAACACGGTCGACTTCGTGTCGTTCAGCTACTACATGTCGGTCGCCGCGACCGCCGACCCCGAGAAGAAGGTCACGGGCGAGGGGAACATCATGGGCGGCGTGCCGAACCCGACCCTCGAGGCGAGCGAATGGGGCTGGCAGATCGACCCCGTCGGGCTGCGCCTCGTCCTCAACCAGTTCTGGGACCGCTGGCAGAAGCCCCTGTTCATCGTCGAGAACGGCCTGGGCGCGAAGGACCAGCTCGTCGAGGTCGACGGCGTCAAGACGGTCGTCGACGACTACCGGATCGCCTACCTCAACGACCACCTCGTGCAGGTGGGCGAGGCGATCTCCGACGGTGTCGAGGTGCTCGGCTACACCTCGTGGGGCTGCATCGACCTCGTCAGCGCGTCGACCGCCCAGCTGAGCAAGCGCTACGGCTTCATCTACGTCGACCGCAACGACGACGGCACGGGAACGCTCGAGCGCTACGAGAAGAAGTCCTTCGGCTGGTACGCCGAGGTCATTCGCACGAACGGCGCCTCGCTCACCCGCTGAGACGCCGACCAGACCGGGCGCGGTCGCGGGGCCCTCCTTCTGGCCCGCGGCCGCGCCCTCCTTCTTCCGAGTCCGAGAGGAACGCATGACCACGACCGCCTTCCGCCGACGCGCCGTCTTCCTCGACGTCGACGGCACCCTGCTGCAGGACGGCACCCATCTGCCCGACTCCGCCGTCGCCGCGGTCCGCCGCGCGCGCGAGAACGGCCACCTCGTGCTGCTGAGCACCGGGCGCGGCATGGCCGAGCTGCGCGGACGGATCCTCGACATCGGCTTCGACGGCGCAGTGACCAACGGCGGCGCCTTCGCGGGCGTCGGCGACGAGCTCGTCGTGTCGCGCCTCATGACGGCCGCCGACGTCGCCCGCCTCACCGCGGCGTTCGAGGCCCGCGGCATCCACTGGTACCTCCAGTCGTACGACCGGCTGTTCGCGAGCCCCGGGCTCCCGACGCTGCTGGCCGACCGGCTGGAACGCGACCGTGCGCTGCACGATGAGCGTGCGCGCGCGTCGGGGGTCGACCCCGACGAGCTCGAGTTCTTCAGCGTCGGGATGAAGACCTTCGACGATGCGGTGCACTTCTCGGATGCCGCGATCGCGAAGGCCGTCATCCTCGGGAACGATGCCGACGCCGTCGCCGATCTGCTCGCCGAGCTCGCGCCCGACTTCGCGGTCGTCTCGGGCACGATCCCGCTCCCCGACGGCAGCTCGGGCGAAGTCGCCCCCGCAGGGGTCAACAAGGGCACGGCGATCCTCGAGGTGCTCGCGCACCTCGGCGTCGACCCCGCCGACGCCATCGGCATCGGCGACAACTGGAACGACGCGGAGATGTTCGAGGTGTGCGGCACGGCGATCGCCATGGGCAACGCCTCGCCCGAGGTGCAGGCGCTCGCCGACGAGGTGACGACCGCGATCGACGACGACGGCATCCGCAACGCCTTCGCCCGACACGGCTTGCTGTGAGCACCCGCCGTTACGCTGGAGGGGTGACGTCGGAACCTCGCATCATCTTCCTCGACGTCGACGGCACCATCCTCGCGCACGGCGAATCGATCGCTCCCTCGACCATCGCCGCGGTACGCGCCGCGCGCGACCGCGGGCACCTCGTCTACCTGTGCACGGGCCGCGCCGCCGGCGACATCAACCCCCGCGTTCTCGACATCGGCTTCGATGGCGCCATCTCGAACGGCGGAGCCCTCGCGGTCGTCGGCGACGAGACGGTGCTCGCCGAGACGATGCCCCGCGCCGCGGTCGAACGGGTCATGGCCTACTTCGACGAGCAGGACACGCGCTACTTCATCCAATCGCACGGCGGGGTGTATGCCAGCGCGGGCGTGCGTTCGTTCATCGCGGACTTCATCGCCGAGCGTCGGCGCCGTCACGCCGACGACCTGTCGAGCGTCGCGCTCGCCGAGGACGTCGTCGCCGCGCCCTCGTTCACCCCCGTCGAGGAGGCCGACCTCGATCACATCGCCAAGGCGGTGTTCGTCAGCGCCGACCCGGACGCGGTCGAGAAGACCCAGCGCGAGCTCGGCGACGACTTCCACGTCATCCCCGGGAGCATGCCGCTGCCGTCCGGGTCGAACGGCGAGGTCGGCATGCGCGGCACCAACAAGGGCACCGGGATCCGGGCCGTGCTGTCGCACCTCGGTCGCGACGCCGCCACCGCCGTCGGGATCGGCGACAGCTGGAACGACGTCGAGATGTTCGAGGTCTGCGGCACCGCCATCGCGATGGCCGAGGCCGACCCCGCGCTGCAGCGCATCGCCGGAGAGGTGACCACGGGCGTGCTCGACGACGGCATCTGGAACGCCTTCGTCCGACACGGGATCATCGAGCCCGAGACCGCCGCCTGATGTCCCGCGACCACGACATCCGCCCGATCGACCCCGCCGACGCGGGCGAGGTGCTGACGCTGCAGCGCGCCGCCTTCGTGTCGGAGGCGCTCATCTACGACGCCGCCGACATGCCGCCGCTCACCCAGACGCTCGACGAGCTGCGGGCCGAACTGCGCGACAACCTCGGCTGCGTCGCCTGCGACGGCGGTCGCATCGTCGGGGCGGCGCGTGCCCGCCTCGACGAGGACCTGCTGCTCATCGGGCGCATCGCGATCGCGCCCGACCAGCAGGGGTCCGGCCTCGGCACGAGCCTGCTCGCCGCCGTCGAGGAGCGCGGCCGGGAAGCGGGTGCGCGCGCCGCCGAGCTCTTCACCGGCTCGCTCAGCGAGGCGAATCTGCGCCTGTACGAGCGGGAGGGCTACGTCGAGTCCGAGCGCGTGCCGCAGGGCGACGGCACCTTCCAGATCTTCCTGCGCAAACCCCTCGGCTGACCCCGGGCGGTCAGCGGGCCGGGGCGCTGCGGCGACGACGGCGAATCGGCGCGGCCGGCAGCCGCTCCGCGAGCCGCGGCAACGATTCGACCCGTCCGCGTTCGACGTGCGCGGCCGCGAGCGCGGACGCGAGATCGGCGTGCCCGCCGAGGATGGCCTCGACGATCTCGTCGTGCTCGTCCCACCGGCGCTCCGTGTCGCGCTCCGGCGTGAGGCGGAACAGCCAGCGGGTGCGACCCGTGAGCTGTCCGCTCATCCGCAGCAGGAGCCGGTGACCGGCGAGCGCGAAGATCTCCTCGTGCAGGTCGGAGTTGCGCGTCGACGCCGGTGCATCCTCGTCGTGGGCGACGTGCGCGACCTCGAGGGCGGCGACCAGGTGCGTCGTGTCCGCGCCGGCGGCGGCATTGCGTGCGGCGAGGGACGCCGCGAAGGGCTCGAGCTGCATCCGCATGTCGAACAGCTCGAGCGCATCGTCGAGCGTGAAGGTGTGCACGATCGCGGCCCGGCGGTGGGACGACGATACGAAGCCCTCGGACTCGAGCAGCTGCAACGCCTCGCGGACGGGCACACGCGACACCCCGAGCTGCAGCGCGACATCGCGCTCGCCGAGCTTGTCGCCCATCGCGATGTCGCCCGTGATGATCCGCTCCCGGAGCGCGTGCGCGATGCGCCGGCCGGCTGCATCCGTCTCGTCGTCCACCCGACCATCCTGACAGGTCTGAGACCGCGCACGAGAATCGCCATTTGGTATTCCGGATGCGCTCTCTTGAGATCTTTAGACTGCATTTATGGCTCGTCTGGTACTCCAAAATGACACCGGCGTAAGGGTTGTGTTGCGTGTTCGTTACGCCGCCCGCTCCGCGAGCCGGCGTGCCATAGCGTCCTGCACGTGCTCCCCTTCCTCCTCCGCCGCCTCGGCCTCGCCGTCGCCACGATCTTCCTGGTGGTGACCGTAGGCTTCATCCTCGGCCGCCTCACCGGGGCGCCCGGGGCGCTGCTCCTGCCCGACAACGCCTCGGCCGCCGACGTCGACGCCCTCAACGCGGGCCTCGGGTTCGACCGGCCCGTCATCGTGCAGTACCTCGACTACCTCGGCGGCCTCTTCGTCGGCGACTTCGGCGATTCGTATCGCCGCCACGAGTCGGCGCTTGGGCTCGTCCTCGAGCGCGTCCCGGCGACCGTCGAACTGGCCTTCTGGGCGTTCGTGGCAGGCTTCGCCCTCGCACTGATCGCGGCTCTGGCCATCCAGCTGACCGGCAGCCGCCTGCTGCGCGCGGTCGTGGGGTGGGGTGGCGCGGTCCGGCAGTCTGTGCCCGACTTCTTCTTCGCGCTGCTCCTGGTGCTGGTGTTCTCGGTGCTGCTCGGGGTGCTGCCCTCACTCGGCCGGACGAGCCCCGCCAGCCTGGTGCTGCCCGTCATCACCCTCGCGACCGGCCAGTTCGTGATGTACCTGCGACTGCTCGACGCGGCGCTGAGCGAACAGGCGGAGCAGGACTACGTCCGCACCGCATTCGCTCAGGGGCACAGCCGAGCCGCCATCCTGCTCACGCAGATGCTGCCGAACGCCCTGTCCCCCGTCCTCGGGATGGCCGGCTTGAACCTCGGTGGGCTCCTCGGCGGCACGGTCGTCGTCGAGGTCGTGTTCGCCTGGCCCGGCCTCGGCAGCCTCCTGACCGACGCCGTCAGCCAGCGCGACTTCCCGATCGTCCAGGCCGGCCTGCTCTTCGTCGCCCTCATGTTCGTGCTCGTGAACACCCTGGTCGACATCCTCGTCTCCCGCATCGACACACGGACGGCTCACTCATGACCCTCACGCCCGTCACCCCCGCACCCGTCGCGGCCTCGCCCGCGGCCGCTCTCCGCGCGCCGCGCCTGCGGCTGCGCCCGTCCGCCGTCGTCGGTTTCATCATGATCGGGCTCGTCGTCGCCCTCTCGGCGCTGCGCCCGATCCTGCCCGGCTTCGACCCGATGGGACAGGACCTCTCCCGCGCCCTGCTGCCGCCGTTCACCGACCCGGCACATCCGCTCGGCACCGACCCGCTCGGCCGCGACCTGTTCAGCCGGGTGGCCCTGGCATCGTCGGTGACCCTCGGCATCACGCTCGCGATCGTCGCCCTCAACGCCCTCGTCGGCACGACCGTCGGGATCGTGTCCGGCTACTTCGGCGGCAAGGTCGAGGCCGGCCTCTCCGTGCTGTCGAACACGGTGCTGGCCATGCCCGTGGTGCTGCTGCTCATCGCCATCTGCGCCGTCGTCTCACCGAGCGCCGGCCTGACGATCCTCGTCGTCGGCTGCACCTGGTGGGTCGGATACGCCCGCGTGACGCGGAACATCACCGCGGCCCTGCGCCGGCAGGACTTCGTCGTGGCGCCGCTGACGCAGGGCGCCGACACGTTCTGGACCATCACCCGTCACGTCGTGCCCAATGTGTGGCCGCACACGCTCATCATCGCGGCGACCGACATCGCCACCATCGTCCTCATCGAGGCATCTCTCGAATACCTCGGCCTGGGCGTGCAGCCGCCCACGCCGAGCTGGGGCGCGATGATCTTCGACGGGCAGAAGTACCTCTCGACCGATCCGTGGCTCGTCATCCTGCCCGGCCTCGTCATGTTCCTCGCGGTCGCGGGGGCCCAGTTCGTCAGTCAGCAGTTCACCGCAGAGGCGCGCGGCGCCCTGCTGCGCAAGGGAGGCCGGCGATGACCGCATCCGTCCTGACCGTCGAGGACCTGTCGCTCGAGGCCGTGTCCCCCCACGGTCCGCGCCCGCTCGTGACCGGCGTCTCGCTCGACGTGGCACGGGGCCGCGCGCTCGGCATCGTCGGCGAGTCCGGGTCGGGAAAGAGCCTCACGATGCTCGCGACCATGGGGCTGCTGCCCGAGGGCGTGCGGGTGACGAGCGGCCGCATCATCCTCGACGGGCGCGACGTCACGGCGCTCGGCGACCGCGAGCTGCGGTCGAGCCGGGGCCGCGTCGCCGCGATGATCTTCCAGGACCCGATGTCGTCGCTCAATCCGCTCCGGGCGGTCGGCGCGCAGGTCGCGAGCGCCGTCCGCATTCACGCCCCGGGCCTCGGGCGGGCCGCCGCCCGTCGGCGCGCGGTCGAGCTGCTCGAGTCGGTCGGTGTCCGCGATGCGGCCGAGCGCGCGGCCGCCCGGCCCCACCAGTGGTCGGGCGGGATGCGGCAGCGCGCGATGATCGCGATGGCGATCGCCCACGATCCCCTGCTGCTGATCGCCGACGAGCCGACGACGGCCCTCGACGTCACCGTGCAGGCGCAGGTCATGGCGCTGCTCGACGAGGTCCGCGAGCGCACCGGTTCCGCTCTCGCGCTCATCACCCACGACCTCGGCCTGGTGGGCGAGCACACCGACGACATCGCCGTCATGCGTGCCGGCAGCATCGTCGAACGGGGCGCGACCGCCGACGTGCTGGCCGCTCCGCGCGAGGAGTACACGCGGATGCTGCTCGCCGCCGTCCCCTCGGCGCACGAGCCGCCCGCGCGCGCGGCGGCGGCGATCGGTGACGGCGCCACCGAGGCGCACGCGAACGAGGTCGCACTGGAGGTCGCCGATCTCGTCGTCGAGTACCCGGGCCGGCGCGGTCGGGCCGTGCGCGCCGTCGACGGGGTGTCGCTGCACGTCCGGGCCGGCGAGACCCTCGCCGTGGTCGGCGAGTCGGGATGCGGCAAGTCGTCGCTCCTGCGCGCGATCCTCGGACTCACGCCCGCCTCGGGGGGCAGCGTCTCGATCGCGGGAGCCCCCGCGGCCGCCGCCATCGCCGGACGCTCCGCCGCCGAGCGCGCACGCGCCCAGATCGTCTTCCAGGATCCCTCGTCCGCCCTCGACCCGCGGGTCAGCGTCGCCGGATCCGTCGCGGAGCCGTTGCGCGTCCGGCGCGCCTACCGCCCCGACCGCGTCCGCGAGCTGCTCGCGGGCGTCGGCCTCGACCCGTCCTTCGACGATCGGCTGCCCGGACGCCTCTCCGGCGGGCAACGGCAGCGCGTCGGCATAGCCCGCGCCCTCGCGCTCGACCCGGCGCTCGTGCTCCTCGACGAGCCGGTGTCGGCTCTCGACGTCTCGATCCAGGCGCAGGTGCTCGACCTCCTGCGCGACCTGCAGCGCGAGCACGCGCTGGCATACCTGTTCGTCTCGCACGACCTCGGGGTGGTCCGGGGCATCGCCGACCGCGTGGTCGTGATGCAGGGCGGCCGCATCGTCGAGCACGGCCCCACCGAAGACGTCTTCACTCACCCGCAGCATCCCTACACCCGCACCCTTCTCGACGCGATCCCGCACCTCACCCCTCGAAAGGCACTCTCATGACCCGACCCACCTCCCGCCGCGCTCTCGCCGGCGGATCCTTCCTCGCTTTGGGCGCGCTCGTGCTCGCCGGCTGCGCCGGCGGCTTCGACGAGCCGACCGGCGGCTCCGCCTCGGGCTCGGCGCAGACGTCGATCACCGCCGCGCTGCCGACCGACCCGACGTCGATGGATCCCATCCGCTCGGGTGCGCTCGTCGTGCTGTCGGTGTTCTTCCACACGCACGACCAGCTCGTGAAGATCACCGCCGACGGCGAGATGGTCCCCAAGCTCGCGACCGACTGGTCGGCCAACGCCGACCTGACCGAGTGGGAGTTCACCCTTCAGCCCGACGTCACCGCGAGCAACGGGGAGGAGATCACGGCCGATGACGTCGTGTTCTCGTACGAGACGATCCTCGGCGACCCGACGGGCGAGAACTACGCCTACCTCTCGTCGGTCGACCGCGTCGAGAAGGTCGACGACCTGACGGTGCGTTTCGTCCTGAAGCAGCCGTTCTCGGCGTTCCCCCGCAACACGTCGCTCATCTCCATCGTCCCGGCCGACACCTATCAGGAGATGGGCGCCGACGCCTACGCCCGCGAGCCGATCGGCTCGGGCCCCTACGTCTTCGACCGCATCACCGCGGGAGTCTCGTACGACCTCGTCCGCAACGACGACTACTGGGGCGAGGCGCCCGCCATCGAGACCATCTCGCTGCAGCCGGTCTCGTCGGCGGAGTCGCGGGCGAGCGGCGTCCTCTCGGGCGACCTCGACGTGGCGCAGATCGGTCCGACCCAGGTGTCGAGCATCGAGTCGGCCGGCAACGCGCAGGTGTTCTCAGCGCTGTCGAACGGCGTCGTCTTCCTCGGCGCGAACTCGACGGCGGGCCCTCTGCAGGATGTCCGCGTGCGCGAGGCCATCGGTCACGCGATCGACACGGAGGCGATCGTCGACTCGCTGCTGGCCGGACTCGCCGAACCGGCGAAGGCGATGCTCGCCCCCGCCGTCGAGGGCTACTCGGACTACGTCGAGGCGATCGGCTACGACCCCGAGACGGCGCGCGCGCTGCTCGCCGAGGCCGGATACGACGGGACTCCCATCCCCTTCGACTACGCGACCGACGGCCGCATCCCGCTCTCGAGCGAGGTCGCCCAGAGCATCCAGGGGTACCTCGAGGCGGTGGGCATCGCCGTCGACATGCGCGGCGCCGACCAGCAGAGCCACACCCTGAAGGTCCGCGGCAAGGAGATGCAGGGCATCTACCTGAACACGTGGGCTCCGTCGACGCTCGACGGCGACCTGCCCCTCACCGACTTCTACGAGCCGGCGGGCAACAACAACTACGCACTCGACCCCACGACGACGCAGCTCGCCGAGCGTCAGCGCGGCGTCGAGGGCGCGGAGCGCGAGGATGTCTTCGCCGAGCTGCTCGGCTACAGCAACGAGCAGGTCTACTTCGTGCCGCTGTACGTGCCCGCCAACAACTTCGCCGCCGGATCGTCGCTGCAGTGGACCCCCCGCGCCGACGGCCTCTACGACTTCACCGAGACGAGCTTCGAATGACCCGCACCATCCTCACGCGCGTCCGCCCCTGGGGCGGCGCGACCACCGACCTGATCGTGGACGGCGGTGTCATCACCGGCACCGCCGCCCCCGGCACGGCCGACACCGCCGCGGCGGAGGTCGTCGACGGACGCGACCGCATCCTGATCCCCTCGTTCGCCGACGTCCACGTGCACCTCGACTCCACACGCGTCGGCCTGCCGTTCCGCCCGCACACGGGTTCGCCCGGGGTCTGGAACATGATGCTCAACGACCGTCACAACTGGCGAGAGGCCGAGGCGTCGATCGGGGAACGGGTCGCCACGACCCTCGAGCGCGCGATCGCACGCGGCACCACCGCCGTCCGCACGTACGCGCAGGTCGACGTCGACGCCGGCCTCGAGCGTCTCGAGGCGGTCGTCGCCGCCCGCGAGGCGAACGCCGGACGCTGCGACGTCGAGATCATCGCGTTCCCGCAGGCGGGTCTGCTGCGCGAGGCGGGATCGGCCGAAGTGCTGGAGGCGGCGATGGCGCGGGGCGCGGACGTCGTCGGCGGGATCGACCCCTGCGCGCTCGACCGCGACCCCGTCCGTCACCTCGACATCGTCTTCGGCATCGCCGAGAAGTACGGCGCACCGATCGACATCCACCTGCACGAGCCCGATCAGCTGGCGAAGTTCTCGACCGAACTGATCATCGAGCGCACGCGCGCCACCGGGATGCAGGGTCGGGTCACCATCTCGCACGGGTACGGCCTCGGCCGCCTCCCCGAGGCGCAGCTGCGGCCGCTCCTCGACGAGATGCGCGAACTCGACATCTCGATGGCGACGATCGCCCCGCCGACGCCGCTCCCGACGCTCCTGCTCGCCGAGCACGGCATCCGGCTCGGACTCGGCCAGGACGGCCAGCGCGACTACTGGTCGCCGTACGGCAACACCGACATGCTCGACCGCACCTGGCAGCTCGCCTTCACCAACGGCTTCCGCCGCGACGGCGACATCGAGCACTGCGTCGCGATCGCGACGGTCGGCGGTCGATCGGTCATGGGTCGGGCGCCGGGCCTGACCGGCGCGGCGGACCGTCCCGGGCTCGCCGCGGGAGACCCAGCCGACCTGCTGCTCGTGCCGGGGGACACGGTCACCGCGGCGGTCATGGACCGCTCGCCCGACCGCACCGTGCTCTACCGGGGCGTCGTCGTCGCGGACGGACTCGCGCTCACCGGAGAGGTGGCCGCGTGACGCTGCTGCTCGGGGCCTCCGATCTGGAATCGCTCGTCGACCGCGAGGCCGCCCTCGAAGCCGTCTCGCGCGCCTTCGCGGAGATCGCGGACGGCGGAGCGCACCAGCCCGGTCCCACCTCGATGGCCACGCCGGGCGACACCGGCCGGTTCATCCTCATGGCGGCGGTCTCCGACGCGGCGGGGCTGGCAGGAGTCAAGCTCCTCGCCGACGTCCCCGACAACGCGGCGCGCGACCTGCCGACGCAGCGATCCATGATCCTCGTCGTCGACCGGGCCGACGGGGCGCCGGTGGCGCTGCTCCACGGCCGCGTCCCCACGCGCGTGCGCACCGCGGCCGCCAGCGCGGTCGCCACCCGCGCTCTCGCGCGCGACGACAGCCGGTCGCTCGGCCTGCTCGGGGCGGGCGCGCTGGCGCGCGAGCACGTCCGGGCCCTGCGCACCGTGCGCCCGTTCGAGCGGCTCACCGTCTGGTCGCGATCGGCCGACACCGTCGCGCGCTTCGCGGCCGACCTCGAGCGCTCGGGCGACTGGGACGGCGAGGTCGTCGCCGCGTCCTCGCCGCGCGAGGTCGTTGACGCGTCCGACGTCGTCTGCACGCTGACGCCTTCGGTCGACCCGATCCTCGCGGGCGCCTGGCTGCACGCCGGACAGCATCTCAACGTCGTCGGGGCGCGCCCGCGTCCCGACGAGCGCGAGGTCGACGGCGCGGCGCTCGCGTGCTCCGCCGTCTGGGTGGACGATCGCGCGACGGCCGAGACGAAGTCGGGCGACCTGCTGCTCGCCGTGGCCGAGGGTGCCGTCGAGCTGACGGATGTCGTGGGGACGCTCGGCGAGGTGCTCACCGGCCGGGTGCGCGGCCGGAGGAGCGCCGACGAGATCACCCTGTTCGACTCGGTCGGCATCGGCGCACAGGACGTCGCCGTCGCCGCCGTCCTGCTCGACGCGGCGCACCAGCGCGGCATCGGGATACGGGTCGATCTGAACGCCTGACCCGGTCCGGCCGGGCCCGTGGCGGGTCCGGCCGGTTCCGCCTCAGTCGAGGAAGACGTCGGGGAAGAGCGCGTCGTCCGGTGTGCCGGGTACGGCGGCGTACCCCGAGAAATCGGTCACCCCCGCAGCCTCGAGAACATCCTCGACGATGAGCGTCTGCCCGGTGTACGCGCGCGCCGGCTGCACCAGCACTTCGTAAGCGGCATCCGCGTAGATCTCCGGGGTGCGGCTCGCCGCCATCATCCGGTCGCCGCCGAGGGAGTACTGCACCGCCGCCGTCGCGATCGTGGTGCGCGGCCACAGCGTGTTCGCGGCGACGCCGTCCGCGGCGAACTCGGCGGCGATCCCGAGGGTCGCCATCGTCATCCCGTACTTCGCGAGCGTGTACCCCGTGTGCGCGCCCAGCCACTTCGGTGAGAGGTTGAGCGGCGGCGACAGCGACAGGACGTGCGGGTTCGCCGACTCGCGCAGCATCGGCAGTGCGGCCCGCGAGAGCAGGAAGGTGCCGCGCACGTTCACGGCCTGCATCAGGTCGAAGCGCTTGGCCGACAGCTCGAGCGTGCCCGACAGATCGATCGCCGAGGCGTTGTTCACCACGATGTCGATGCCGCCGAACTCGCCCTGCGTTTTCAGGACCGCCTCGGTGATCGAGTCCTCGTCGCGAACGTCACCGACGATCGGCAGCGCCCGGCCGCCCGCCGCGACGATCTCCGCGGCGGCGGTGTGCACGGTGCCCTCGAGCTTGGGGTGCGGCTGAGCGGTCTTCGCGAGCAGCGCGATGTTCGCGCCGTCGCGGGCCGCCCGCAGGGCGATCGCCAGGCCGATGCCACGGCTCCCGCCCGACATCAGCAACGTCCTGCCCGCCAGGGGCTTCGCATCGGTCATGGCTTCTCCTCGGTTCGGGGGCGACGCGCGGATGCCGCGGCGAACGCGTCGATACGGACACGGGCCTCCTCGGTGTCGAACCGCGCACCGATCGTGCGCGCCTCATCGGCGAGGTTCTCGACGAACGACCGGGTCGCGCCCTGACGCACGAGACGCTTCGCCTGCCCGAAGGCAGCCGTCGCGCCCTGCAACCACGCGCCCGCGACCTCGCCGGCGCGGGCCGCGGGGTCGTCGACGACCTCGGCGATCAGCCCCCACTCGCGCGCTGTCGCAGCATCGAGCGCAGTGTCGTGGAGCAGCAACTGCATCGCCCGTCGCTGGCCGACCGCGGCCGGGAGCAGGGTCGAGACGCCGAGGTCGGGGGTGAGGCCGATGTTCGCGTACTTGCTGACGAACACCGCCGACGGCGACGCCACGATGTAATCGGCGACGAGCATGATCCCGAGCCCGCCACCGGCGACGGCGCCCTGCACCGCGGCGACGATCGGCACGGGTGCCTGGGTGAGCGACAGGATGCCGTCATGGATGAGGCCCGCCGTCTCGGTGACGGCAGCGCCGCCCATGCCCGAGCTCGACATCGAGACGACGTCGCCGCCCGCGCAGAACGCGCGCCCGGCGGCGTCCAGGATCACCGCGCCGACCGCGCCCGCCGCCGCGTCGCGGGCGACCTCGGCGGCCACCTCGCGCCAGCGCCGGGCCATCTCGGCGTCGACCGCGTTGAGCGACGCCGGCCGATTCAGGGTGATGCGGGCGAGCGCGCCCTCGCGGCGCAGCAGCACGGTGTCGATGGTCTCTCCTCTGTCGTTCATCTCGGGGCTGTCGTTCATCGCGGGGCCATCCGGATGGCCCCGTCGAGACGGATGGTCTCGCCGTTGAGGTAGTCGTTGTCGACGATGTGGGCGGCGAGCGCGGCGAACTCCTCCGGGGCACCCAACCGCCGCGGGAACGGCACCTGCTCACCGAGGGAGCGCTGCGCCGCATCCGGCAGCCCCGCCATCATCGGCGTGCGCATGATGCCGGGGGCGATCGTGCAGACCCGGATGCCGGAGCGCGCGAGCTCGCGCGCTATCGGCAGGGTCATCGCGTGCACCGCGCCCTTCGAGGCCGCGTAAGCGGGCTGACCGATCTGTCCGTCGAACGCCGCGACCGACGCGGTCGTGACGATCACGCCGCGCGCACCGCTCTCGTCCGGGTCGGTGCGTGCGATGACCGAGGCCGCGTGCGCGACGACGTTGTACGTGCCGACGAGGTTGACACGCACGGTGCGCTCGAAGTCCGCGAGGGCGGTCGGCTCCCCCGCACGGTCGAGCACCTTGGCCGGCGGCGCGATGCCCGCGCAGGCGACGACGATGCGCAGCGGCGCCGTCGCAGCTGCCGAGCGGACGGCTTCCGCGACTCCGTCCGGGTCGGTCACGTCGCCCGGGGCGAACGCGCCGCCGATCTCCGCAGCGACCTCCCGACCCGCCGATCCCGGCAGGTCGAGGATCGTGACCCGCGCGCCGTCGGCCGCGAGGCGCCGCGCCGTGGCCGCACCCAATCCGCTCGCACCGCCCGTGACGAGGGCCGAGACTCCCGCGATCTGCATGTGTTCTCCTTCGAACTCGCCCCTCCACCCTAGAACGCCCGCGCCCCGCGCCGGAGCCCGCACCGCGCCCGGGCCGGCACCCCTGCCCGGGCCGGCGTCCTCGCCGGCGCCGGCACCCCTGCCCGGGCCGGGCACCCGTGCCGTCCACAGGCTGAACGGCGCCGAGCGCATCCCGGCCACCCGCCGGGGCGGTTCCAGCCCTGCGGACGGCACGACCAGCCCGCCGCACACCCCCTCCCGCCGAGCGCCATCCGCCCGGCCCGGCCCGGGCCTGTCCCACGTCGGCCGCGGCCGGTTCCGGTGGCCGGACGTGCCGTCCACAGGCTGAGCCGCGGCGCCACCGCCCTCCACCAGCGGAAACCGCAGCCGAACCTGTAGACGGCACGGCGGGCGAGGTCCGCCGTGGCACGGCTCGTGGGCGCGCCACGGAACGGCGGCGGGTGCCGATGGGCAGGATGGTCGCGTGCCCCTTCCGCCGCCCGACTTCGACTCGCCCGTGCGCGCAGACATCTCGAAGCGCCTGGGCCTGCTCGCCGCCGGTGCGGCGGTCGCGCCGCTGTGGCGCAACGCGGTCGGCGGCGTGACGTTCGGCACCGACGACGGCCGGGTCGTGAAGGTCGGACCCCGCAACGCCGAGACGTCGACCCGCGCCGAGGCCGACCGCCTGCGCTGGGCGGCGGCGTACACGCCGGTGCCCGAAGTGCTCGAGGCGGGCGAGGACGGCGACGTCGAGTGGCTCGTCACGCGCACCCTTCCCGGGCTGTCCGCCGTCGATCCCCGGTGGCTCGCCGAGCCTGCCATCGCGGTGCGCGCGGTCGGCGTAGGCCTCCGCGCGCTCCACGATGCGCTGCCGGTCGACGCCTGCCCCTTCGATTGGGGTGTCGCGAGCCGCCTCGCGAACGCCGCCGGACGCGGCGTCACGGTGCCCGTCGAGCTGCGGGACGCGCCGACCCCCGAGATGCTCGTCGTCTGTCACGGCGACGCGTGCTGCCCGAACACCCTCCTCGCAGACGACGGCGGGTGGCTCGCGCACGTCGATCTCGGCGCGCTCGGGGTCGCCGACCGCTGGGCCGACATCGCGGTGGCGTCGATGAGCACGGAGTGGAACTACGGTCCGGGATGGGACGACGCCCTCATCGACGCGTACGGCGTCGAGCCCGACCCGGTGCGGCTCGCCTACTATCGATCGCTGTGGAACGCGACCTGACCTGGCACATCGTCGAAACGGCGTACGACGACCCGCGCGCACGCGACCTGCGCCGACAGCTCGACGACGACCTCGGCGCGCGCTACGCCGGCTTCCACGGGGATGAGCCCGACGCGCGCCGCCGCGCCCGTGCCCGCGCGCTCGCGACCCACCCCGACGAGATCGTGGCGACGCTCGTCGCGCTGGCGGGCGACACTCCCGCGGGCCACGTGATCGTGCGCCGTCTCGGCGACGAATGGGAGATCAAGCGTCTCATCGTCGCTCCCCCGTTCCGCGGTCTCGGCATCGCACGGGGCCTCGTCTCGGCCGCCACGGATGCCGCCCGCACCGGCGGCGCGAGTCGCGTCATCCTGCAGACCGGGCTCCAGCAGCCGGAGTCGATCGCGCTGTACTCGTCGATGGGCTTCACCCGCATCCCGGTGTATGAGCCGTATGCCGAGACCATGCCGCGCTCGGTGTGCTTCGCCCTCGACCTGTGACGGACGTCGCAGGCCGGCTCGGGCCCGCATCGCGACTCAGCGGACGTCGGCGTCGACCCAGTCCATCGACTTCGCGACGGCCTTCTTCCACAGGCGCAGCTGGCGTTCGCGCTCCTCGACGTCGTCGTTCGGCGTCCAGCGCTTGTCCTCCTGCCAGTTGGCCCGCAGCTCGTCGAGGTCGTTCCAGAAGCCGACCGCGAGCCCCGCGGCGTAGGCGGCGCCGAGGGCCGTCGTCTCGGCCACGACCGGACGCACCACGGGCACGCCGAGGATGTCGGCCTGGAACTGCATCAGCGTGTCGTTGGCGATCATGCCGCCGTCGACCTTGAGCTCGGTGAGATCGACACCGGAGTCGGCGTTGACGGCGTCCAGCACCTCGCGGGTCTGGAACGCGGTCGCCTCGAGCGCGGCGCGCGAGAGGTGCCCCCGGTTCGCGTACCGCGTGAGGCCGACGATCGCGCCGCGCGCGTCGGGTCGCCAATACGGCGCGTAGAGCCCCGAGAAGGCGGGTACGAAGTAGACGCCGCCGTTGTCGTCGACTGACAGGGCGAGCTGCTCGACCTCGGGAGCGGTGCTGATGATGCCGAGCTGGTCGCGCAGCCACTGGATGAGCGACCCGGTGACGGCGATCGAGCCTTCGAGAGCGTAGTGGGTGGGCCCGTCGCCGAGTTTGTAGCCCACGGTGGTGAGCAGCCCGTTCTCGGACTTCACGATGTCGGTGCCGGTCTGGAAGATCAGGAAGTTGCCGGTGCCGTAGGTGTTCTTGCTCTCGCCCGCGTCGAACGCCGCCTGGCCGAACGTCGCGGCCTGCTGGTCGCCGAGGATGCCGGCGACGGGCGTCTCGCGCAGCAGCGAGGTCTCGCGGGCTTCGCCGTACACCTCGCTCGACGAGCGGATCTCGGGCATCATCGACCGCGGCACGCCGAAGTCGGCGAGGATGTCGTCGCGCCACTCGAGCGTCTGCAGGTCCATGAAGAGGGTGCGCGAGGCGTTCGTGACGTCGGTGGCGTGGATGCCGCCCGACGGTCCGCCGGTGAGGTTCCAGAGCACCCAGGTGTCGGTGGTGCCGAAGACGAGGTCGCCGGCCTCGGCCTTCTCGCGCGCGCCCTCGACGTTCTCGAGGATCCAGACGATCTTCGTGCCCGAGAAGTAGGTCGCGAGCGGCAGCCCGACGATGTCCTTGTACCGTTCGACCCCCGCGTCACCCGCGAGCCGGTCGACGATCGACTGCGTGCGGGTGTCCTGCCAGACGATGGCGTTGTAGACGGGGATGCCGGTGTTCTTGTCCCACACGACGGCGGTCTCACGCTGGTTGGTGATGCCGATCGCGGCGATGTCGTGGCGCGTCAGGTTGGCGCGGCCGAGCGCGATGCCGATGACCTCGCGCATGTTGTCGCGGATCTCGATGGGGTCGTGCTCCACCCAGCCGGCGCGCGGCATGATCTGCTCGTGCTCCTTCTGCCCGACGGAGATGATCGAGCCCTTCTTGTCGAAGATGATCGCGCGGCTCGAGGTCGTGCCCTGGTCGAGGGCGATGATGTAGTCGGTCATGGTGTGACGTCCTTGTCTGTCGTTTCTGTCAGGGAGTGCGTGTCTGCGGGGTTCAGGCCAGGCCGAGCAGGACGGAGGCGGCGAGTGCCGCGAGCGTACCGCCGATGAGGGGTCCCACGACGGGGACCCACGCGTACGACCAGTCGCTCGAGCCCTTGCCCTTGATCGGCAGCAGGGCGTGCGCGATGCGGGGCCCGAGGTCGCGGGCGGGGTTGATGGCGTAGCCGGTGGGTCCGCCGAGGGATGCTCCGATGCCGACGACGAGCAGGGCGACGGGCACCGCGGTCAGGGGGCCGAGGGCTCCCGGGACGCCGATCTGGATGTCGCCGTAGTCGGCGAACGCGAAGATCACGAACACCAGCACGAAGGTCGCGACGATCTCGGTCACGAGGTTCCAGCCGTAGTTGCGGATGCCGGGGCCGGTCGAGAACACCCCGAGCTTGTTGGCCGGATCGGGCTCGGCGTCGAAGTGGTCGTGGTAGGTCAGCCAGCACAGCACCGCGCCCAGGATGCCGCCGAGCAGCTGAGCCGCGACGGCGACGGCGAACTGCGCGAGCTCGATCTTACCGCCCACCAGCAGGCCGATCGAGACGGCGGGGTTGAGCTGCGCGCCGGAGTACGACGAGACCAGGACCCCCGAGAACACCGCCAGACCCCAGCCCCAGTTGATCATGAGCGTGCCGCCGCCGAGCCCCTTGGATTTGGCGAGGATCACGTTGGCCACCACGCCGCCTCCGAGGAGGAGGAGCATCGTGGTCCCGACCAGCTCGGACAGGAAGTAGAGCCCGAGGTTGATGTCTTGCATGTCAGCGTCGACCTTTCTGCAGAGTCATCGCGGGCGGCATCGCCGCGCGACGAGATGGCCCGAGATCGTCTCCAGCGTCGGGCCCCGCCGGGATCCGAGGCGGAGTTCGTTCGGTGCGGCGGTCAGGCCTCGAGCGGAGCGAGGCCCGAGGTGCGCACGTCGATGCGGTGCGACTCCTCGAGCGCGCGAGTCGCATCCTCCACCTGGACGCGTACGGCCTCGGCGTCCCAGCCCAGCGCCGGAGCGGCCGCCTCGGCGACCTCCGTCAGCGTCTCGGTCGTCACCCCGCCGACGAAGGCGATCGAGGTGCGGCGCAGCAGGATGTCCATGAGCGTCACGACCTCCTCGCGCTCGGCGAGGAACGCGATCTCCTCGGCCGAGTAGCCGGGCGCGTGACGGAGCTCGCGCTGGGTCACGGGCAGGGCCGCGAGCACCTCCTGCGCGTAGGTGCCGTAGCGCTCCAGCATCCGGTCGGCGAAAGCCGCGCTGTGGGCCCCGCGGTGGGACTCGACCCAGCGCCGTCGGGCGTCGTCGGTGCGCGGATAACCCGCGCCGCCGCCGATCGCGAGGTCGGTGGTGGCGACCCGACGCGGGCGCCGCAGCAGACCGAGCACATCGGTCGCGAGGTGCTCGGCGAGCGCCCGGAACGTCGTCCATTTGCCGCCGACGAGGCTCAGCACGGGCACGTCGCCGAGGGTCTCCTTCTCGATGCGGTAGTCGCGCGAGACGAACCCCGGCGCCAGGTCGTCGTGCCGGGGCAGCGGGCGGATGCCCGAGAAGGTGTAGACGATCTGCCCGCGATCGACGGCGATGTCGGGGAAGACCTGGGCGATGAGGTCGAAGAAGTAGTCGATCTCGTCGTCGGTGCACACCGTGGGACGCGTGGGGTCGGCGTCGATGTCGGTCGTGCCGACCATGACGCGGCCTTTGAGGGGGTAGATCAGCACGATGCGGCCGTCGGCTGCCTCGAAGAAGATCTCGTTGCCGCCGGTGGCCTCGAGCAGCTCGGCGTTGTCGAGGACGACGTGGGAGCCCTTCGTGCCGCCCATGAAGCGCGTGGGGGTGCCGAGGGCGGAGTTGGTGAGGTCGGTCCACGGGCCGCTCGTGTTGACGATGACGTCGGCGGTGAACGGGAACTCCGCACCGCTGACGGCGTCCCGGATGATGACCGACGAGCCGTCGGCGCCGACGACCGGGGCGTAGTTGGCTGCTCGGGCGGAGTCTTCGCGCGCTCCGTCGCGCAGCACGTCGAGCGCGAGGCGCTCGGGGTCGTGCATCGAGGCGTCGTAGTAGGTCGCGGTGTAACGGAACCGGTCGTCGAGCTCGGGGAACTGCTCCCGCGAGCTGCGGCGTCCGCGGAAGCGGTGCCGGGGTACGGCGCCGCCGTCGCGCGAGAACGTGTCGTACATCACGAGGCCGACCTTGATCAGCAGAGCGCCGCGCTCGCGGGGCTTGCCGCGCCCGTGGGTCACGAGCAGCCGGAACGGGGCGGCGAGGATGCCCGAGAACGTGCGGCGGATCGGGATCGTGGTGGGCAGCGGCTTCACGAAGTGGGGGGCGTTGCGCACGAGGCGGTTGCGTTCGGTCACCGACTCCTGGACGAGACGGAACTCGCCGTTCTCGAGGTAACGGACGCCGCCGTGGATCATGTGGCTCGACGCCGACGATGCTCCGCCCACGTAGTCGTTCCGCTCGACGAGGGCGACGTCGACGCCTTGGAGCGCCAGATCGCGGAAGGTCGCGATGCCGTTGACGCCCCCACCGATCACGAGCACCTCGGCGTGGGGCCGATCGCGCAAGGCTCGGATGTTGGTGCGGGTGGTCGGCGTCGACTCGGTCATGATGCATCCCTTTTCCACGGCTGTCCCGATCTACACTGGGGTCCACCGCACGGATGCGCAACGGTCATGAACAAACGTGCACACGCGCTGCGGCGATGCACGAACGTGCAGGACGGACGACGATGAGCACCGACGCCGAGGCTGAGGCACGCACGCGCGACGCGCTGCGGGCGGCGCAGTTGTACTACGTGCAGGATCGCACCATGGATCAGATCGCGAGCGAGATGACCCTCTCGCGGTCGTCGGTCTCGCGTCTGCTCGCGCACGCGCGCGACATCGGTCTCGTCGAGATCACGGTGCACTCCCCGCACGAGGCGAACTCGGTCGTCGCCCGCCGCCTCGCGGAGCGCTTCGGGATCTCGGTCCACGTCGTGAGCACGCCGCCGCGCACGAACGACGCAGAGCGGCTCGAGCGCACGGCGCGCACGGCCGCACACGTGCTGTCGTCGACGCTCGACCCCGACGCGAGCATCGGCATCGCGTGGGGTGCGACCGTGTCGGCCATCGCGCGGCACCTGCCCACGAAGCGGCTCCACGACTCGCAGATCGTGCAGATGAACGGCGCGGCCAACGAGACGACATCGGGGATCTCGTACTCCGGCGCGATCCTCGAGCGATTCGGCCAGGCCTTCGGCACGGATGTGCAGCAGTTCCCCGTGCCCGCGCTCTTCGACGACCCCCTCACGAAGCAGCTGCTGTGGCGGGAGCGTTCCATCCGGCGCGTGCTCGACGCGCAGTCGCGGGTGCAGGTCTTCGTGTTCGGTCTCGGCTCGCCCCACGCCGATGTGCCGTCTCACGTCTACGCCGGCGGCTACCTGACCGGTGAAGACCTGCGCTCGCTGCTGCGCGACGGTGTGGTCGGTGACTGCGCCACCGTGTTCTACCGCCTCGACGGCTCGGCGACGGGCATCGAGCTGAACGCACGGTCGAGCGGCCCCTCGCTCGAGGCCATCCGGCGCATCCCGCGCCGCCTGTGCGCGGTGTCGAGCCTGACCAAGCTCGACGCGCTGCGCGGTGCGCTCGCCGCCGGCCTCATCACCGAGCTCATCGTCGAGGAGGCGCTGGCACGCCGACTGGCCGAGACGTCCGTCGGCGCACTCTGAGACCCGCCTCAGCCTGCCCCGAAGACGGGGTGGAAGGCGCCGACCCCGATCGACACCGACAGTGCCGCGGCCGAGATCGCGAGCCCCCCGGCGATGATGACGACATCGGATGCCGTGAGGCGCGACTCCCGGGCCCAGGTGCGCCGACCCGGTGCGCCGAAGGCGCGTGACTCCATGGCGGTGGCGAGCGCCGACCCGCGGCGGATCGCGAGCACGAGCAGCGCGAAGGCCATCCCCAGCGCGCGTCGCAGCCGCCCCGCATCCGCGACCCCCCGGGCTCGCCGCGCCAGGGCGAGCGCTCGCCAGTCCTCGGCCAGCAGGCCGAGCATCCGCATCCCCGCCAGGCCGCCGATCACGAAGCGCGCCGGAAGCCGGAGGATCTGCGCGAGCCCGTCGGCGAGGTCGGTCGGGTCGACGGTGATGAAGAGCACCACCGCGGGCAGCCCGATCGCGAGGACGCGCAGTGCCGCGGCGAAACCGAGAGCCACCGAGCCCTCGCTGACGTGGACGAAGGCCCACGCGAAGAGCTCGGCGCCGCTCTGCTCGCCATACAGCGAGATCGTCACCGCGGCGGCCGGAGCCGCGATCCACAGCGGCAGGGTCCGCAGCCAGAAGCGCCGCCATCCGATGCCCGCGGCCAGCAGCAGGGGCAGCTCGAGCACGAGTGCGACACCGGCCGACACCGGGTCGATCGTGATGACGAGGGGCAGGGCGATCAGAAGCGCGGCCAGAAGCTTTGCGACAGGGTTGCGCGTCGCGAGGCCGCGCATCGCGACAGGCGACTGACCCCCCCGTGCAGACGCCGCCGTCATGCGGAGGCCCCGTCTGCCGCCGCGAGCTCGAACCGACGGGCGGACAGCGCGTCGAGGACCGCGTCGTCGTGCGTGATCGCGACGACGCCGAGGGGGCCGCGGTCGTCGATGCCGTCTCGCAGCGCCGCGATGATCGCGACGAGCTCCGCCCATGTGCGGGCGTCCTGTCCGTAGGTCGGCTCGTCGAGCACCACCACCCGCGGGCGCGCGGCGAGCATCGCCGCCACGGTGAGACGACGCTTCTCGCCGCCCGAGAGTGTGTACGGGTTGGCGCCGGCGAGGGTCGCCAGACGCAGCCGTTCGAGCAGTTCGTCGACCCGCTCGGCGGTCGAGGCACGACCGAGTCCGAGCGCGAGCGGTCCGACCTCGAGCTCGTCGCGCACCGTGGCGCGCAGGATCTGGTGCTCGGGCTCCTGGAGCACCGTGCCGATGCGGGTCAGCAGTGCCGTCGACGTCCACGCCGCGGGATCGGCCGAGGCTCCGAGGGCCGAACCGTCGACGCCGCGCGGGTCTCGCGAGGCACGACGCCGGCGGCGGGGCATGAGGGCCGCGCCGGCGGCGAGCTCCGGCGAGGCGTGCACCGCCCCGCCCTGGGGCGGCAGAAGGCCGGCCAGGGTCAGGCCGAGCGTCGACTTCCCTGCGCCGTTCGCGCCGACGACGCCGAGCACCTCGGCCTCGCGCACTTCGAGGTCCACCGGACCCGCTGCGACCCGGCCCGCGACGCGCCCCACCACGACCCGGTCGGCCGACAGCAGGACGCGGCCCGGCGCGGCCGCGGGCGGCGGGGGGAAGGACGGGCGGATGCCGGGCACCCACACGCCCGCCGCCGCGAGCTCGTCGCCGCGTTCGGACAGCACCGTCCGGGGGTCGCCGTCGGCGATCACCCCGCCCCCGGCCGCGAGCACGATGACCCGGTCGACGACCGGCAGCCATGCCTCGATGCGGTGCTCGATCACGACGAGGGTCGCCCCGCTCGCCGCGAGGGCGCGGGCGACGGCATCGCGCACGTCGATGACCCCGGCGGGGTCGAGGTTCGCTGTCGGCTCGTCGAGCAGGATCGCTCCGGGGCGCATGGCCACGACGCCGGCGAGGGCGAGCCGCTGCTTCTGCCCGCCCGAGAGCGCAGCGGTGGACCGGTCGAGCGGCACATCGAGACCCACGGCGTCCAGCGCGGCCCTCACCCGATCCCAGATCTCGCGACGGGGTACGCCGAGGTTCTCGCAACCGAAGGCGACGTCGTCGCCGACCCGCGCCAGAATGGTCTGGCTGTCGGGGTCCTGCAACACGAGGCCCGCGCGCCCGCGGACGCCCGCGGCGGGAAGCCCGTCGACGAGCAGCCGGCCCTCCTGCTCGCCCTCGTCGGCGCCCCCGAGCACGCCCGCCAGGCCCTGCAGCACCGTCGACTTACCCGAGCCGGACGCCCCGAGCAGCAGCACCCGCTCGCCGGGTTCGATGCGCAACGTGCTCTCGCGCACGGCCCACGCCTTGCGGGTGGCGTACCGCCATCCCCAACCGCGGGCCTCGAGAGCCGCCGGCCGGTCCGTTCCCGTGCCGGGCACCGTCAGACGCGCGTGGTGGCTTCGCGACCGGCGGCGAACCGGCTCAGCGCGCCGGTGCGCGCGAGAGCGCGCGTGATGAGCCACGCCCCCAGGCCCGCGATCACGGCGCCCGAGACGGTCGTCGAGGCGATGTAGACCGACGTGAAAAGCGTGTCGGCGCCCGGGTACCAGAGGACCCGGTCGTTGATCCCGCACGCCAGTCCGGCGCCCGCGCCCGCGAGCACGGCGACGGGGAGGCGCCAGGCCGCGTACAGGAAGACGAGGAAGATCAGCTCGGCGCCCAGCCCCTGGACGAGACCCGACACGATCGTCAGCGGCCCCCACTGGTTGCCGACGAGGGCCGAGATCACGGCGGCGAGCAGCTCGGTGTACAGGGCCGCGCCGGGTTTGCGGATGATGAGTCCGCCGAGCACGCCCGCGATGAGCCACGGACCGGCCACGAGGCCCTGCACCCCCGGCAGCAGGGGGGTCAGCACGGCCGACGGCCCCTGGTAGGCGACGTTCCACAGCAGGAACACGGCGGCGCACGCGACGCCGATGACGCTCGCGATGACGATGTCGACGACGCGCCAGCGGAAGCGGCCCGGCGTGCCTCCCGCGCGACGATCGGCGGACTCGG
This sequence comes from Microbacterium sp. cf332, assembly GCF_900102175.1. GTDB lineage: Bacteria > Actinomycetota > Actinomycetes > Actinomycetales > Microbacteriaceae > Microbacterium. The sequence goes on along the minus strand of NZ_FNKN01000002.1, from coordinate 920,189 downwards.
TCGTGGTGGACGCAGCAGCGTGCATGATCTCTCCTCCCTGCGCCGGCATGATCCGGATCAGGTTCGACGGTCGAAGCGTGGATCGCTTCCTCTCAGCCCGGCTCACCGGACTCCCGTGGTTGTCGATGAAGTATAACGTCGCGCGGCCGTTGTACGTTGGGCGGGTGAGCTCTCCCGACCCGTCAGCCGCCTCGCGGCGCGCGCTGCGGCAGCGGGAAGACGGAGCGCGTGGCGGAACCGGCTCGACGCGCACCGCGCTCGCCTGGGTCGACGAGGACGCCGTCGCGGGCCGCAACGGCACGCGCGACGCCGCCGCATCGGCCGGGCCATACGCCCTCGCACACGCCGATCTGCTCGCCGATCGACCGCGCCGCCCGCTCGTTCCCGCCGCAGCCGCCCTGCCGACGCTCGGCGTCGCCGCCCTCGTGGTCGGCGGGTACGCCGCATCCACTCTGCTGTGGCCGCTCGATGCCGTCGCGCCCGACCTCGCCTCGGCCGTCGTGGCGGCGCCGGCCGCCGCCGCGGCGCAGCCCGCCTGGCCCGCGGAGGGTGTCGGCGCCACCGCCGTCGACGGTCTCGGCGCGGTGACGGCCTCCTCGGTCGACCGCGAGTCGATCGCGAGCATCACGAAGCTCGTGACCGCTCTCGTGGTGCTCGACCAGATGCCGCTCGCCGCGGGCGAGCAGGGCCCCGAGTTCGCGTTCACCTCCGCCGACCGGCGCGAGTACCGCTCGTACCTCGCGGCAGATCAGTCCGCGCTCGACGTGCCCGTCGACGGCATCCTCACCCAGTACCAGCTGCTGCAGGGCGTGCTCATCGGCTCGGCCAACAACTACGCCGATCGGCTCGTGTTCGACCTGTGGCCGAACGAGGACGTCTATGCCGAGGCGGCCAACGCGTGGCTCCAGCAGCACGGTCTCGGGGGCGTCACGGTCGTCGACTCGAGCGGGATCGATCCGGACAACACCGCGGATGCCGCGTCCGTCGTCGCCCTGGCCCAGACGGCCATGGCCGACCCCGTCATCGCCGACATCGTCTCGCAGCGCTCCGTCGATTTGCCGGGCGCGGGAGTGGTCGAGAACACCAACGCCCTCCTCGCCGACCCCGCCGTCGTCGGGGTCAAGACGGGCAGTCTCTTCGGCTCGTACAACCTGGTCGCCGCGAAGGACACCACGTTCGACGGCGTCACCGTGCGCGCCTACGCCGCAGCGCTCGATCAGCCCGACGACGAGACTCGTCACTCGGCGACGGCGGCACTGCTCGACCGCACCCTCGCCGAGATCGCCGCGTCGCCCATGCTGCCCGCAGGGACCGTCGCGGGAGCCGCCACCACCGCATGGGGCGCGACCGCCGAGATCGTCACCGACGTCGACATCCGGGTCGCGCTCTGGAACGCCCAGGGCTCGCAGACGACGTCGACCTTCGACCTCGGTGATGGGCGGACGGCCGGCGACGCGGCCGGAGAGCTGACACTCACCGGCCCGCTCGGCACCGCCACGACACCGCTGCACCTCACCTCGGACATCCCCGACCCCGACGCCTGGTGGCGTCTCAGTCACCCGCTGCAGCTGTGGGGCCTCGCCGACTGACGGCCCGCCGAGGTCACACGAAGCGCACGGTCTGCTGCAGCCGGGTGCGAACGTCGAAGAGCTCGTTGCCACCGATCTCGCGGGCACCGGCGACGCCGCGGCGGAGGACCGTCGCGAGGGCCGATCGACCGACCACCGCGACGGCGAGACCGCGGACGCGCCCGACCTCCTCGATGGCCTGCACGACGTCGTCGTCGGGCAGGACCACGATCGCGCCGCTGAACTTCACCCGGGCCGCCCGGCTCAGGGCGCGGGCACGCTGCACGAGGGTAGCGATCGGCGCGTCGATCCCGTCGCCGATCAGCTCGCCGCGACGAGTGCGGACGCCGACCCCGAAATCCTCCGACAGGACGGCGTACAGCCCCGACGGACCGAGCACGACGTGGTCGAGCTTGACGTCCGGGTCGCGCGGGTCGGCGGCGACGTCGTGCCAGACGGTGTACCCCATGCCGAGATCTGCGACGATCCGGGCGGTCGCCTCCTCGGCGAGCGCGTCGGCGAGGAGGCGACGGATCTCGTGCGGCGCGGTGCGCACCAGCGCGGGGTCGTAGGGATCGTCGACCGGCGCCCCTCGTCCGACCCACTCGCGGATGAGCGTCAGGTACCGCTCGCGTCGCCAGCCGCCCGGCTGCCCGAAGGTCCGCGCGCGCGGACGGGTGTCGGCGGTGCGCTGCGGCGGGCGCCACGTCGGAGCCTCGGGCGAGAACGAGGGCGCGTCCGCGAAGCCGTGCCCGCGGTCGTAGGCCGCCCGGGCGACGGCCGTTCCGACCAGATCCCACGCCCGCTGCACCTGGACGAACGCGACGGCGTCGCCACCGGTGTCGGGATGGGTCTGGCGCAGCCGCAGCCGATAGGCACGGCGCAGCTCGTCGTCGTCGACGTCGGGCGCGACGCCCAACACCTCGTACGCCGAGGCGGACAGTGGACTGTCGAACACGGACCCTCCCTCGCGCCCGGGTGATCGCGTCCGGGCTCAGGCGCACAGCATCCCGAGACTATTACGTCCCGATGTGCCCGGGCTCCGTGCGCCGGTCAGCCCCAGAGGGCGGGGACGGGCTCGAACGAGAACGCCCGCTCGACGATGTCGTCCGCGAGGTCGGCGGACGACGCCGGCGACCATGCGGGGGCACCGTCCTTGTCGACCAGACGTGCCCGGATCCCCTCGACCAGATCGGGCTGCGTCGAGGCGAACCACAGCACCAGGCGGTACTCCTGGGCGAGCACCGCCCGCAGGTCGTCGTGCGCACGCGCAGCGCGGACGGCGGCGAGAGTGACCGCGAGGGCGGTCGGGGGCAGCGTCTCGAGCAGGTCGGCCGTCGCGGTCGCATCGGGTTCACTGCGAGCGCGCAGCCGAGCGTGGATCTCGGCCACGGTGTCGGCGGAGAAGGCGTCGTCGATCCACGACCTCGCAGCCTCGAGCCCGGCGGGGCCGGCCGTCTCGTCGAAGAGCAGCACCAACTCGGTCGCGGTCTGCGGATCGGCGCGGCTCACGAGCGCCTCGCGCAGATCGTCGAGGCGCTCCGAGGGCACGAGATGATCGGCGAGGCCGGCGTAGATGGCATCGGCAGCGTCGACCGATGCCCCGGTCAGCGCCAGATACTCCCCCACCCGACCCGGCGCGCGGGCGAGCAGCAGACTGCCGCCGACATCCGGGGTGAAGCCGATGCGGACCTCCGGCATCGCCAGGCGCGAGCGCTCGGTCACCACTCGGACGGCCGCGTGACCGGCCAAGCCGATGCCTCCGCCCATCGTCACGCCGTCGGCGAAGACGACGACGGGCTTCGGGTACGACGCGATGCGCGCGTTGAGCGCGTACTCGGCACGGAAGAAGTGCGCCGTCTCGGCCACGTCCCCAGCGACGATCTGGTCGTAGAGGCCGCGCACGTCGCCGCCCGCACAGAAGCCGCGCTCCCCCACGCCGTCGAGCAGCACGGCGTCGACGCCGGGATCGTGCTCCCAAGCGTCGAGCGCTGCCGACAGGTCGTGCACCATCCCGATGTCGAGGGCGTTGATGGCGCGGGGCCGGTCGAGGGTCAGGTGCCCGAGTGCGCGGTCGACGCGAACCCGGACGCGCGGGTCGGATGCAGCGGCGTCGGTCACCTTCGCCACGCTACCGCCCCACGACGGCAGCCCCAGCTCCCGGCCCGCTCCCGCGGCGCTCTCCGTGCCGTCGGCGGAGCGCGAAGTTCGCGGTGGCGCAGGGCCGTCGGGCAGGATGGGGGCATATCACCCGGGGAGAGGAGGCGCGATGGCGGACGGACAGATGCTGGAGTTCTCCGACGTGGCCAAGCGTTTCGGGCCCGTCGCAGCGGTCGACGGGCTCACCGCGCGTGTCGAACCGGGCGTCGTGACCGGCTTCCTCGGACCCAACGGCGCCGGCAAGACCACGACCCTCCGCATCCTCCTCGGGCTGATCGCACCCACCTCCGGCTCCGCCACGATCGGCGGCCGGGCGTACCGCGACCTCGCCCACCCCCTGCAGACCGTCGGCGCCGTGCTCGAGTCCTCGAGCTTCCACCCCGGACGATCGGCGGCCGCCCATCTGCGGGTCTACGCCCACGCCGCGGGCATCGCCTCGACGCGCGTCGACGAGGCACTCGGCATGGTCGGGCTGGGTGACGTCGCGGGGCGCAAGGTCGGCGGGTTCTCGCTCGGGATGCGACAGCGCCTGGGCCTCGCCTACGCCCTGCTCGGCGACCCCGGCGTGCTCGTCCTCGACGAGCCGACGAACGGGCTCGATCCCGAGGGCATCCGCTGGATCCGCCGCTTCCTCCGCGATCTCGCCGCTGAAGGCCGCACGGTGCTGATCTCGTCGCACCTGCTCGCCGAGGTGCAGCAGTCGGTCGACTCGCTCATGATCATCACTCGCGGGCACCTCGTCTACCAGGGCGGCATCGAGTACGTCGTGCCGCCCGACGAGATCGCCACGGTCGTCGACGCCGACGATCGCGATGCGCTGCGCCGGGCACTGTCGGCCGCCGGCTACGAGAGCGATGAGCGCCGGACCGGGCTCGCGGTGCGCGGCGCCGACGCCCCCACCGTCGGACGCATCGCCGCCGATGCCGGCATCGCGCTGACCGCGCTGCAGCGCAAGGGCCCCGCATTCGAAGAGGTCTTCCTCGAGCTGGTCAGCGGCGCGCGCGTCCATTCGTCCGCCAACGGCGGCCCGGCGGACTCCGCGGCGTCGACGAACGAGGAGCAGACGCCATGAACCTCGTGAACGCGACCCGCTCGGAGCTGACGAAGCAGTTCTCCACGTCGGTGTGGTGGATCCTCCTGATCGTGCTCGTGCTCTACATCGGCGGGACGGCCGGCGGCATGGCCGCCGTCTTCGGCGCAGGCGAGACCGGAGCACTCGCGGGCGCGACCCTGCCGACGGGACTCGGCGACCGTCTGCCGAGTCTCATCTACGGGCTCGCGACGGCGATGGGCTACGTCTTCCCCTTGATCGTGGGGTCGCTGCTGGTGACGGGCGAGTACCGCCACAAGACCCTCACCCCCACGTTCCTCGCCACCCCGCGACGCGGCGTGGCGCTGACGGCGAAGATGCTGGCCGGCGTGGTCATGGGCCTGGTGTTCGGTGGAGCGGCCGTGGCGTCGACGATCGGGGCCGGCGGTGGGGCGCTCGCCCTGTTCGGCGTCGACCCGCAGCTCGAACGGCCCGAGACGTGGGCGTTCGCGGGGCGGATGCTGCTCGCGCTCGTGCTCTGGGTGCTCGTCGGCATCGCGCTCGGCACGCTCATCCGCAACCAGATAGCCGCGGTGGTCGGCATCCTCGCCTTCACGCAGTTCGTCGAGCCGATCGCGCGTGTCGGGGCGAGCCTCGTCGACGGTCTCGCGGACGTGGTGCGCTTCCTTCCCGGGGCCGCATCCGATGCACTGGCCGGCGACAGCATCTACGCCGTGATGGGAGGAGGCGCCGGGCAGCCGCTCGACTGGTGGGCCGGCGGCCTGGTGCTGGCGGGCTACGCGATGATCTTCGCGGTGATCGGCTACGTCGTGTCGTGGCGACGCGACGTGGTCTGATCGGCGACCAGGTCCACGACGTCGGCGGGTTCGTCCTCTACGTCCAGCCGCAGCGCCTGCACGAGCGCGAGCCCGTGCCGGGTCGTCAGGATGAGGCGCTGGAACCCGTCGTCGCCATCGAGGTCGACGACGACCGACGGCCGGCGGCGCCGGACGAGCACGAAGTCGCTTCCGCCCGCCGACTCGAACGAGCCCGCGGCGATGACCCCGGGAACCAGGAGCCCCGGGCGCGGGACACCGCGAAGCCACGACCAGGCGTCGTCGGTCAGCTGGACCTTCGTGATGTGCTCGCGCACCACCGCGACGTTGCCCCGGTGGAACGCCGCAGCACGCTCGGTCGCCGAGAGGACGACCTCGAGCTGCGCAGAGTCGAGCAGCAGGGTCACCATGCGTCTCAGTCTGCCAGCAGCGGACCCACGATTTGCTTACAGAGCGGCAACGATCGCGGCGGCGGCCGGCGGCCGTCCGGACTCAGGATGCCGAGGCGTCCGTGGCCGGCGCCGGCGCCGGCTGCCGTGAGATCGCTTCGATGAGCGACGTGATCGTCGTCTCGGCGGCGACGACGTCGACGCCGAGACCCAGCTTGCGGGCGTCTCGCGCCGTGCGCGGCCCGATGGCGGCGACGAGCGTCGCGTCGGGCAGATCCGGGAACTGCTCGCTCACCTGCTCGGCGACCGACCCGCTCGTGACCAGGACGGCGTTGATGCGTCCGCTCGCGACGTCCGCGGCGATGCGCTCGGTCACGGGTACGCCGACGGTGCGATAGGCGACGACGCTGCGCACATCGTGGCCCGCCTCGATCAGCATCCGTGTCAGCACCGGCTTGGCGACCTCGCTCCGCAGGGCCAGCACCCGCGTGGGCGACGGCTCGATCGCGAGGATCTGCTCCGCGAGCCCGGCCGCGGAGTCGTCCTCGTCCGGCACCAGGTCGACCCGGTAGCCGACGGCCGTGAGCGCGGCGGCCGTCGTCTCGCCCACTGCTGCGACCCGCGTGCGCGCGGGGATCTCGGCCCGATAGGCGTAGAGCACATCGACCGTCGTGGCGCTGGTGAGCGTGATCCAGTCGAACGCGCCCGAAGCGAGCTCGGCCAGCGCGCCCTCGAGATCGGCGACATCGGTCGTCGGGGCGAAGTTCACGAGCGGAGCGATGACGGGCGTCGCGCCGTGGCTCCGGAGCAGAGCGGCGACCTGGTCGCCCCACGGCCCCCCGCGAGGCACGAGCACGCGCCATCCGCGCAGCGGCTTCTTCGGCTCCGCGTGGCCGGGATCGTCATGCATATGGTGGCTCTCATGAGGCGTCGCCGCCCCGATCGAGCGGCCGACGCGCGTTCCTTCTCCGGATGGTGCAGACCCGGGTTCGCAACATCGGCAGCACCCGCTCCATCGCCGCTGCCTCGTTTCCCGAGCATACCCCGCTCCGGAGGCGCGGTGCCGATGCCGGATATCGATCCGGACTCGGTTGCTCCGGGAACGGCTCGGACGGCCGCCGAGGCCGCCGAACCGACGGTGTCGGCCCGGTCAGCGGGCGATGAGACGCGCGATGCCCCAGACCGCGGCGCCCACCGCGACGGCGACGCCCACCGCGGCGGCCGCCGCACCTGCGGGGTTGCGCTGCGCGTAGGCGCGCGCCTCGCGGGTCGCGCGGTCGGTCGCGAGGACGGCGCGCTTGGGCAGGTTCGCCTTGAGCTCTATCGCGGCGAGCGCGGCCTTCAGCTCGGCGCGGGCCTTCTCGACGGGATCGGTGATGCCGAGCGGCACGGCGGTGGTGGAGAGCTCAGAACTCATCGGCTGCTTCCTTCACGATCTTGGCGTCGGTGGAGATCGCCTGGGCGGGGTTCTGGCGCGAACTGAGCCGCTTGAAGCGGAACAGTCCGAGCACCGCGAACACGGCGGCGATCACGAGCAGCACACCGATCACGATGAGCGAGGCCGCCCACGCCGGCAGCCACGACGTCAGTCCGATGATCGCGAACGCGCCGATGGCGGGAATCGTCCAGAAGAGGAAGAAGAGCGCGACGATGAACCAGACGCCGCCGAGCCCGGCGTCCTTGCCCGTCTTCTTCGCCCATGCCTTCGCCGAGTCGATCTCGGCGACGACGAGATTGCGGACGAGCTCCGGGATCTCACCGATCAGGGTGAGCAGGCTGTCATCGGCGCGATCGCGGAATCCGCGGGGCGTGCTCATCTCAGCTGTCCGCCGCGGCGCTCGCGTCGGCGACCTTGCGCGCGTCGCGCTCCGCGGCCTTGCGCACGTCGCTCGCGGCCTTCTCGCCCTCCGCGATCGTGGCGTCGAGCTTCTCGCCGGCCGAGCCCTTCTTGCCGGCCGCCTTGGCGACCTTCTTCGCGCTGTCCCAGACGACGCTGGGCACGGCGAGAGCGGCGGACTTGCCGAGCTCCGTCACCTTGCCCACCTGCTTCTGCACGGGGTCGAGCTCCCAGACCTGCTGGGCCTTCTCTTTGATCTGCTCGTAGCGCCCACGTCCGGCGCGTGCGCCGAGCACGTAGCCCGCGGCGAGTCCGACGGCGATGCCAATCTTGCCCCTCATGGGGTCTCCTCACGTTCGACGTTGCTGCGTGGGTCCAGGCTATCGCCGTATGCCGTGTCGGGTATCCACTCCCGTAACCCCGCGCCGCCGACTATCATGGCCGCCCCTGCTCTCTCCAGAGCACCGCGTGCCGCGCGGTGGCCGCCTCCGCCACGGCATCGGCGGCGACCCGCTCGAGACTGTTGCCCGACAGCCATCCGCCCACGAGCGCGAGCCCCGCGACGGTGCGCGCGCGATCACGGATCGCCGCGACCGCCTCGGCGTGCCCCAGCAGCGAGGCGGGGGCGGCACGCGAGTAGACGACACGGGCGGCCGCGCGCACCGCGGGCTCGCCGATGCCGACTCCGAAAAGGTCCGAGGCCGCCCGGCACGCGGCTGCGACGGCTTCGCGGTCATCACCCGCGGTCGGCGGCTGGGTCACACGCAGCACCTCCTCGCCCGCGGGCAGCGCGTCGCGCAGCGAAGGCCAGGTCTGCGACACCGGCCGCACCGTCGCGGGCGCCGGGCCACCGCCGACGACCAGCGATCCCCGCGCGGGCAGCGGCACCCCGGCGATGCGCAGCATGACCGTCTCGAGCGGATCGGGACGCGGACCCGCGCTCGGAGGGAGCGTCAGGTGCGGTGCGAGCAGCGCGCGGGTGGCGTCTTCGTCGCTCGCCAGCACCAGGAGGTCGGCGCCGACCTCCTCGCTCGCGCCGTCGGTCGCGACGAGCCAGCCCGTACCGCCGCCGTCACGTCGGACGGCCGAGACGCGGGAGCCCGTACGGATGTCGACATCGAAATCGCGGAGACGGGCGGCAAGCGCATCGACGAGGCGGTGAAGGCCGCCGCGCGGGGCGGATCGCGGCGGCGATCCCGAACGCAGCGTCTGCGCGACGGCGCCGCTCAGCGATCCGGTGCGGGTGAGGGCCGGGTTGAGCGACGGTGCCGCAGCGTCCACGTCGATGAACTCCGGAGCCACCCCGTGGACGGCGAGGACGTAGGGCGCGACGAGGCGGTCGCGCACGCGTGCGCCCATGCGCGACTCGACGAGATCGCCGAGGCTGCGGCGCCGTCCGACCGTGAGGGGCGGGCGCAAGCGATCGACGTAGGCCCGCCACGCGCCGCGCGTCTCGATGTGCCGACGCACGTCGTCGGCCCACGGGTTCGCGGGGATGCCGAGCACGGTCTCAGCGGGTGCCGGAGCCGCGCCGCGGGGACCCGCCGCGAGCCAGAGACGGTCGTCCCGCGGGGTCTCGAGCTCGTCGGCCAGCCCGACCTCGTCGACGAGCGCCGTCAGGGTCTGGGCCGAGGCCGGGATGCCGTCGGCGGCGGCGTCCACAACGATGCCGCCGAGCGCGACGCGGTCGAGCGAGCCGCCGAGGTGCGGGGCGGCTTCGAGAAGCGTCACCCGCAGCCCCAGCCGCGCGCACTCGAGGGCCGCGACGATACCGGCGATGCCGCCGCCGACCACGACGACGCGGGTGTCGTGCGCGTGCTGCGCGAGATCCGTCATCCCTCCATCCTGCCGCCTCGGCGCCGATGAGAACATGGATGCCATGAGCCTGCACATCACCGACGACGCCGACGCCGACCAGCTGCTGACCGAGAACCCGCTGGCGCTGCTGATCGGGATGCTGCTCGACCAGCAGATCGCGATGGAGACCGCGTTCAGCGGGCCGTTGAAGATCCGCGAGCGGGCGGGCGACGTCGACGCCGCGACGATCGCGGGCTACGACCCCGACGCATTCGTCGAGGTGTTCCGCCAGTCGCCCGCGGTGCACCGGTTCCCCGGGTCGATGGCGGGCCGCGTGCAGACCCTGTGCCAGACGATCGTCGACGACTGGGACGGCGACGCCGCGGCGATCTGGACCGCGGGCGACCCCGACGGACCCACGGTCCTGAAGCGGCTGAAGGCGCTGCCGGGCTTCGGCGAGCAGAAGGCGAAGATCTTCCTCGCACTCCTCGGCAAGCAGTACGGCTTCACCGGCGACGGGTGGCGTGCGGCCGCCGGCTCATACGGCGACGAGGGCTCGTTCCGCTCGGTCGCCGACATCGTCTCGCCCGAGTCGCTCACGAAGGTGCGCGAGCACAAGCGCGCCGCCAAGGCCGCGGCGAAGTCCTAGCCCGCGGCCCTGGTCTCTGCGCTGCTCACGGCGCCGGCCGACGCCGGGGGTCAGGCGCCGCGCAGGCGCTCGGCGAGGTAGCCCTCGAGCGCGTCGAGCGCGATGCGCTCCTGCGCCATCGTGTCGCGGTCGCGCACGGTGACGGCACGGTCGTCGAGCGAGTCGAAGTCGACCGTGACGCAGAACGGGGTGCCGACCTCGTCCTGGCGGCGGTAGCGGCGGCCGATCGCGCCCGCGTCGTCGAAGTCGACGTTCCACCCGCGTCCGCGCAGCGTGTCGGCGACCTCGCGCGCCAGCGGCGACAGGCGCTCGTTGCGGCTCAGCGGCAGGACCGCCGCCTTGACCGGCGCGAGGCGCGGGTCGAGCCGCAGCACGGTGCGACTGTCGACGCCGCCCTTCGCGTTCGGCACCTCCTCTTCGTCGTATGCGTCGACGAGGAAGGCCATCATGGCGCGGGTCAGACCGAACGAGGGCTCGATGACGTACGGGGTGTACTTCTCGCCGGAGGCCTGGTCGAAGTAGGTGAGCGACTGACCGGACGCCTCGGTGTGGCTGCCGAGGTCGTAGTCGGTGCGGTTCGCGACGCCCATGAGCTCGCCCCACTCCTTGCCGGGGAAGCCGAAGCGGTACTCGACGTCGATCGTGCCGGCGGAGTAGTGCGCGCGGTCGTCCTCGGGCACGTCGAAGCGGCGCATGTTGTCGGCGTCGATGCCGAGGTCGATGAACCAGTCCCAGCAGGCCTCGACCCAGTGCTCGAACCACTCCTGCGCCTCAGCCGGCGGCGTGAAGAACTCGATCTCCATCTGCTCGAACTCGCGGGTGCGGAAGATGAAGTTGCCGGGGGTGATCTCGTTGCGGAACGCCTTGCCGACCTGGCCGATGCCGAACGGCGGCTTCTTGCGGCTGGCCGTGAGCACGTTGGAGAAGTTCACGAAGATGCCCTGGGCGGTCTCCGGGCGCAGGAAGTACAGGCCCGACTCGTCGTCGACGACGCCGAGGTAGGTCTTCACGAGACCCGAGAACGACTTGGGCTCGGTGTACTGACCCTTCGTGCCGCAGTTCGGGCAGGGCACGTCGCCGAGGCCGTTCTCGGCCTTCCGGCCCTTGCGCGCCTCGAAGTCCTCGATGAGGGTGTCCTCGCGGAACCGCTTGTGGCACTGCAGGCACTCGACGAGCGGGTCGGTGAAGGTCGCGACGTGGCCCGAGGCCTCCCAGACGCGCTTGGGCAGGATGATCGACGAGTCGAGGCCGACCATGTCGCCCCGGCCCCGCACGAACGTCTGCCACCACTGGCGCCGGATGTTCTCTTTGAGCTCGGTGCCGAGGGGGCCGTAGTCCCACGCGGAGCGCGAACCGCCGTAGATCTCGCCCGCCTGGAAGACGAACCCGCGGTGACGGGCGAGGGCGATGACTTTGTCGAGGCGGGACTGCTCGGCCACAGGTGGCTCCAAATGGTCGGTTTCGGGATGCGCGGATCGGCGCGGGATGCCGCAGGCAACGGCATCCCCGATTCTAGTCGCGCCGCGCAGGCCCTCCCCGATACGGTCGAAGGACACATCGTTACGTAGGGGGAAGGTCAGCATGGAAGCTCTATTCGCCGGAGGCGCACTGGTCATCGGGGTGATCGCGGTCGTGGCCGTGATCATCCTCCTGATATTCCTGCTGATCATGGTGCGGGCCTGGTACAAGGTCGCGAAGGCCGACCAGGCGCTCGTCGTCGTCGGCCGCAACCAGAAGAACGCCGCGGGCGACTCGTCACGGATCTCCATCATCACCGGCGGCGGAGCCCTGGTGAACCCGCTGACGCAGCGCGCCGAGATGATCTCGCTGCGCGCCCGGCAGATCAAGATGGAGCCGACCGCGCAGGCGTCGAACGGAGTCACGGTGATCGTGGCCGGGGTCGCGCTGGTCAAGATCGGCTCGGACCCCGAGTTCGTTCGCCGTGCGGCCGAGCGCTTTCTCTCGCAGGACGGCGCGATCGAGCAGTTCACTACCGAGCAGCTCGAGGGCGCGCTCCGCGGCGTCGTGGCGACGCTGACCGTCGAGCAGCTGATGAAGGACCGGCAGAAGCTGTCGGACCAGATCGCCGAGGGAATCAAGAGCGACCTGCTCGCACAGGGTCTGATCCTCGACTCGTTCCAGATCCAGGGCATCACCGACAAGAACGGCTACATCGACGCCCTCGGCGCGACCGAGGTCGAGCGCGTCCGCCGCGAGGCCGACGTCGCCCGCATCAACGCCGCCCGTGAGGTGCGCGCCCGCCAGCTCGCGACCGACGAGGCCAACCTGATCGAGCAGACGGCCTACGACAAGAACTCCGCCGCCGCGTCGGCCGAGGTCGGTCGGGCCCGCGCCGAGGCGGAGCAGGCCGAGGCACTCGCCCGTGCGCAGCGCGAACAGGACGTGCTGCTCCAGGGCGCCGAGAACCGCCAGGCCCAGCTCGACGCCGACGTCAAGAAGGTCGCCGACGCCTCGCTCTACGAGCGCGAGCGCAAGGCGGACGCCGACGCGTACGCCGAGGTCAAGGCCGCCGAGGCGCGAGCCCAGATCGCCGCCCAGGAGGCCGAGGCCACGCGCCTGCGCGCTCAGGCCGAGGCCGACGCCGTGCGCCTGGCCGGTGAAGCGCGTGCCGAGGCGATCAAGGCCGAGGCAGAGGCGATCGCCCAGAACCAGGAGGCCCTGCTCGCGCAGCGCGCCATCGAGGCCCTCGTGCCGCTCATGACCGAGTTCGCCCGCGGCTTCGACAAGGTCGGCTCGATCACGGTGCTCGGCGGCGACGGCGCATCCAGCCACATCGCGTCCGAGAGCGCGTCGAGCATGCGCGCCACCTTCGATGCCGTGCAGGCGACGACCGGCATCGACCTGCGCCAGATCATCCAGGGCCAGGCCACCGGCCGCGGTGTCGCACAGGGTCTGCGGGCCGACGACGCGGCCGCAGCTCCGACCGGCACCGCGGAAGAGTGACCCCGCGCTAACTCCTCACGATCGACGACGCCCCGTCTCACCTCTCGTGTGATGGCGGGGCGTCGTCGTCTGCAGGCTCTGTATGTGAGGAGTTGCAGCAGGCCCACGAGAAGGATTGTCAACCGGGTGCGGTACCGCGCCGGGGCTTCGTAGCGTCGGGGGCATGACGTTCACTCCTCGCCGTGCCATCGTGACCGCTTCCGACTCCGGGATCGGCCGGGCGACCGCCCTCGCCCTCGCCGACGCCGGACTGGACGTCGGCGTGACGTGGCACTCCGACGAGGAGGGCGCGAACGAGACCGCGGAAGGTGTGCGCGCCCGCGGACGGAAGGCCGTCGTCGCGCAGTTCGACGCCACCGAGTTCGAGAAGGTCCCGGGGGTCATCGAGCACCTCGCGACCGAGCTCGGCGGCCTCGACGTCTTCGTCAACAACGCCGGCGGCGGCACCGGCGGCCCGGTGCTCGACCTCGATCTCGACGGCTGGCGCACGGTCGTCGCGCTGAACCTCGACGGCGCGTTCCTCGGGATGCAGACCGCGGCGAAGCTGATGGCCGACGCCGGCGACGGCGGACGCATCATCGCCGTCACGAGCGTGCACGGCTCTCAGCCCCGTGTCGGCTCGGCCGCCTACGTCGCCTCGAAGCACGGGCTCGAGGGTCTCGTGAAAACGATGGCGCAGGAGCTCGGCCCCCGCGACATCACGGTCAACTCGGTCGCGCCCGGCGAGATCGCGACCCCCATCAACGACATGGAGGGCGACGAGGCCGAGAAGACCCACCGCCCCGGCATCCCGATCCCCCGCCCCGGCAAGCCCGAGGAGATCGCCGCGGTCGTGGCCTTCCTCGCCTCGCCCGCGTCGTCGTACGTCACGGGCGCGACCTGGGTCGTCGACGGCGGGATGCTGCAGATGGGCCCGCAGGCCGGATCGCACATGGAGTCGGACGACTGGCGCGACGCCGGTTCCGAGTAACCGCCCCGCGGCGGTCGGCGCTCAGGGCTGGACGAGCAGGTAGCCGCGCTCGTCGTCGAAGCCGCCGACCGCCAGCCCGGCGCTCAGGTGCTCGAGGAACTGCGCGCGGACCCGGTCGCGCCACGCGTCGGCCTCGGCGGGCGACGCCGCGCGGATCGCGTGGATGTCGTCGGGCACCGGGATCGTCGCGACGATGCGATCGTCGGAGGGCCGCTCCTGCGGGGGCGCCGCGAGCGGCCACGTGACCATGAGACGGTCGGTGACCTCGCCGCGGTTGATGCCGTCGTCCATGAGCCCGTACTGGTCGACGAGGTAGTCGCTGATGCGGGCGCCGAGCACCTGCAGGTTGAAGTGCGCGTTGCGCGCGAACAGCGGGTCGAAGGTCCAGGTGATCGTGCCCACGTCGCGGGCGAACGCCCAGGCGCGCTGGTGCTGCTTGAGCACACGACCGAGCCCCTGCTGCTGGTACTCCGGCAGCACACCGGTCACGTGCGAGTGCATCGAGCGGGCACCCGGCTCGGCGAAGAACGCCACCGACGCGCCGACCACGCGGTCGCCGTCGTAGAGCCCCACGACGTAGTTGCCCGAGTACGCCAGCGCCCGCATGAGGTTGGTCGGAACCGAGTCCCGGTCGCCGCCCCAGACCTCGCGCAGCACGGCGGCGCCGGCGAAGATGTCGGCGACGGTCTCGAGGGGGCGGATGTCGATCCCCGCGGGCACATCGGCTTCGATCGGGGGGACGCTCTCGCTCATGAGCCCACCCTACGCCGCCGCCGATAGCCTGAAGGGATGGCATCCGGCGACGAGGACGAACGACGACGACTCACCCGGATGCCTCGGCAGGGCGCCATCGTCGCCGTGCTCGCGATCGCCGGGCTCGCGTCGTCGTTCATGTTCACGCTCGTCGTGCCGATCCAGTCGAAGCTCCCCGAGCTGCTCGACGCGAGCCGCGAGGACACGGCCTGGGTGGTGACGGCGACGCTGCTCGCGGCGGCCGTTTTCACCCCCATCGCGGGACGCCTCGGCGACATGTACGGCAAGCGCCGCATCGTGCTCGTCCTGCTCGTCCTGCTGATGGTGGGCTCGGTGATCGCCGCTCTGTCGACCGGCATCGTCGGGGTGATCGTCGGACGCGCGCTGCAGGGGGCGGTGACGGGCGTCGTGCCGCTCGGGATCTCGATCATGCGCGACGTGCTGCACGAGAACCGGGTCGATGCGGCGATCGCCCTGATGTCGGCCACCCTCGGGGTCGGCGGCGCCGTGGGCATGCCGGTGAGCGCGCTGATCACCGAGACGAGCGACTGGCACGTCCTGTTCTGGATGGCCGCGGGGCTCGGAGCGGTCGTGCTCGTCCTCGTCGTGCTGGTCGTGCCGCCGAGCGTGCTGCGCACGCCGGGGCGCTTCGACCTCGTCGGCGCCGCCGGCCTGGCGGTCGGCCTCACCGGGGTGCTGCTCGCCGTCTCGCGCGGCAGCACCTGGGGATGGACGTCCCCCGCCACGCTCGCGTGCGGGGTCGGCGGCATCCTCGTTCTGCTCGTCTGGGGGCGGTACGAGCTGCGGATCACCGATCCTCTGCTCGATCTCCGCGTCGCCGCGCGCCCGGCGGTGCTGCTGACGAACCTCGCGTCGGTCGCGATCGGCTTCTCACTCTTCGCCTCGAACGTGGCGTACCCGCAGATGCTCGAACTGCCCGCTGCGGTCGGCGGATTCGGGCTCACGCTGCTGCAGGCGAGCCTGGTCATCATGCCCGCGGGTCTCGTGATGATGGTGCTCTCGCCGTTCTCGGGCCGCCTCGCCCGCAGCGTCGGCCCCCGCCTGCTCCTCGTCCTCGGCTCGATCGCCCTCATCCTCGCCTACGGCTTCTCGCTGCTGTGGGCGTCGGAGGTCTGGCACCTGTTGGTGGCGAACCTCCTCATCGGCGTCGGCATCGGCTTCGGCTACGCGGGCATGCCGATGCTCATCATGCGATCGGTGCCGCCGACCGAGACGGGGGCCTCGAACGGGTTGAACGCGCTCTTCCGTTCGCTCGGCACGAGCACCGCGGCCGCCGTGATCGGCGCGGTGCTGGCGGCGTTCTCGATCGACCGCGACGGTACGGCGGTGCCCACGCCCGCCGCGTTCCAGATGTCGTTCGCCCTCGGGCTCGGAGCCGCGGTCGTCGCGCTCGCGGTAGCCGTCTGCATACCGCAGCGGCGGGATCGGCACGAGACGCGCCCCTCGATGCCCTGACCGGCGTATCGTCGGCGTCCATGAGCCACGAGGACGCAGCCGCCACCGCATCCCCCACCTCCGAGGGGGGATCGAACGACACCCGGTTCTTCGGGCAGCCGTGGGCCCTCACGCACATCTTCGGGGTCGAACTGTGGGAGCGCTTCAGCTTCTACGGCATGCAGATCGTCCTCGTGTACTACCTCTACTTCTCGGTGTCGGAGGGCGGGGCCGGTCTGCCGCAGGCCACGGCCGTCGGGATCGTCGGCGCGTACGGCGGGGCGGTGTACCTCTCGACGATCCTCGGGGCCTGGGTCGCCGACCGCCTGCTCGGGTCGGAGCGGGTGCTCTTCTTCAGTGCGATCGTGATCGTCGCCGGGCACGTCGCGCTCGCGGTCCTGCCCGGGCTCCTGTCCGTCGCGGTGGGTCTCGTCCTCGTGGCCCTCGGCTCGGGCGGCCTCAAGGCCAACGCGACGGCCGTCGTCGGCACCCTGTACGCCGATAAGGACCCGCGCCGCGACGCGGGGTTCTCGCTGTTCTACCTCGGGATCAACCTGGGTGCGTTCGCCGGTCCGCTGCTCACCGGCTTCCTGCGCACGAGCCTCGGCTTCCACTGGGCGTTCGGCGCCGCCGCCGTGGGAATGGCACTCGGCCTCGCGCAGTACGCGGTCGGCCGGCGCTCGCTGCCGGAGTCCGCACGGCGGGTGCCGAACCCGCTGCCCCCGTCGCGTTACCCCCTCGTCCTGGGGATCGGCGTCGCGGTGGTCGCGGCGATCGCGCTGCTCATCGCCGTCGGCGTCATCCGCGCCGACAACCTCTCGCTCGTCGTCGTCACCGTGGTGATCGCCGCGACCATCGCCTACTTCGCGGTCATCCTGACCAGCTCGCGCATCACGGCGACGGAGCGCTCGCGCGTCTACGGGTTCATCCCGCTGTTCGTCGCGAGCGTGGCGTTCTGGTCGCTCTATCAGCAGCAGTTCACCGTCGTCCCGCTGTACGCCGAGAAGCGGCTCGACCTGAACCTCTTCGGCTGGCAGATGCCGCCGGACTGGGTGCAGTCCATCAACCCCGTTTTCATCATCATCCTGTCGGGCGTCTTCGCGGCACTGTGGACGAGGCTCGGCACGAAGCAGCCCGTGACCCCGATCAAGTTCGCCGCGGGCGTGGTCGTGATGGGTCTCGCGTTCCTGCTCTTCCTGCCCTTCGCGGGCGGCGGCGCGTCGTCGACACCGCTGCTTGCGATCGTCGGCATCCTGTTCGTCTTCACCGTCGCCGAGCTGCTCCTCTCTCCCGTCGGACTGTCGGCGGCGACGAAGCTCGCTCCGGCGGCGTTCCAGACGCAGATGGTCGCGCTGTTCTTCCTGTCCGTGTCGCTCGGGACCGCGATCTCCGGCCTGCTCGCGCCGCTGTACGACCCCGAGAACGAGGTGCCGTACTTCTCGGTGCTCGGCGCCATCGCGATCGCACTCGGCCTCGCCCTCGCCGCAGCACGCAAGCCGGTGCTCGCGCTCATGCGCGGCGTCCGCTGAGGGCGGAGCGCAACCCCTCGTCGGCGGGCGGCGGCGCGCGAGAGGATGGACGCATGTCTTCCTCCGTCGCGCGCCGCTCGAACCCGACCGCCTGGGCCGCCTTCTGGGTCGGCCTCCTCGGGCTCATCCTCATGCCGATCCCGCTCTTCATCGGCTTCGTCCTCGGCGGCGGCCTCTCGCTCGTGGCCGCCGTGCTCGTTGTGATCGCCCTGCTCAAGGGGCTCGCCCGCAGCGGCTCGGGCATCGCGCCCGTCGTCTTCGCCGGCATCTTCGTGCTGCTGACGTGGGGCGGCATCTCGGTCGGCGGCGGCATCGTCTGGTGACCCCCTCGGCCCGGCGTCGTCACACGATGACGACCGGATGCCGGTGCGCCACGGCCCCGGCGCTAGAGTCGCGGTCGGACCCGACGGCGCCGCGCTGACGTCGCCGGTCAGACCGACGAGAAAGCGACGCGCATGACCGAGATCACCACGACCACCGCCGGCAGCCTGCCCCGCACCCCGGCGCTCATCGACGCCAACCGCGTGCGCTCTTTCGCCGACGACGGGTTCACGCTGCAGTCGACGCCCGAGTTCGCGGAGCTCACCGCGCAGGCGGTCGCCGATGTCGTCGCACGGCAGCGCGAGGCGGGCGTGACGCAGGTCGGCGACGGCGAGTTCGGCAAGGCGATGTCGAATGCGGTCGACTACGGCGCTTGGTGGTCGTACTCCTTCCAGCGCGCGAGCGGCCTGTCGCTGACCGAGGTGAACGCCTTCAACGAGCCGCCCGTGCGCTCGGAGCCCGGCAGCATCCGCCTCACCTCGTTCCTCGACCGGCGCGACCGGCAGCTCTTCCCCGCCGTCTACGCCGAAGCGGTCGAGGCCGGAGCCACCGCGACCGCCTTCCCCACCACGACCGGACCGATCTCCTACCGCGGGCACGCGGCCGTGGCATCCGACATCGCCCATCTGAAGGCGACACTGCGGGAGGGCGAGCAGGGCTTCCTCACCGCGATCGCACCGGGCTCCGCCTCGCGCGTCCGCAACGAGTACTACGCCACCGACGAGGAGCACATCTTCGCGTGGGCCGACGCACTGCGCGAGGAGTACAAGGCCATCACCGACGCGGGGCTCATCGTGCAGCTCGACGACCCGTCGCTCGCTGAGAACTTCGACCAGATCAATCCGGAGCCCGCTATCGCGGACTACCAGGCGTTCACCCGCATCCGGATCGAGGCCATCAACCACGCGATCGCCGGGCTGCCGAAGGAGCTCGTGCGGCTGCACGTCTGCTGGGGCTCGTGGCACGGTCCGCACACGACGGACGTCGCACTGGCCGACATCCTGCCCGTCGTCCTCGACGCGAACGTCGGGTCGATCTCGTTCGAGGCGGGCAACGTCCGCCACGAGCACGAGTCGGGCGTGTGGGCGGACGCCGCCGTGCCCGACGACCTCGTGCTCGTGCCCGGCGTCGTCAGCCACGCGACCAACGTCGTGGAGCACCCCGAGCTCGTCGCGCAGCGCATCGAGCGCTTCGCGAGCATCGTCGGAGCCGACCGCGTGATCGCCTCGACCGACTGCGGCCTCGGCGGCCGCATCCATCCCGACATCGCATGGGCCAAGCTCGCCTCGCTCGGGCAGGGCGCCCGGATCGCCGCGGCCCGCGCCTGACCCCGCTCGGCCCGGCGGCTGCTGCGTGCACCGTGCCGCGTGCCGCGATCCATGTCTTCGGGGACGACACCCCGAGGGGCACGGCCGGCCGACGGGGTGTCGTCACCGATCCATTGCATCCGGTCCCGAGGTCGACCCCCGGTTTCGGCTAGCGTGAAGGGTCGCAGCACAGCGCGAGAGGAAGCCATGACCGAGACACAGCCGCAGATCTTCGAGCCCGAGGGCCGCGCCATCCCCTACGTGGAGGATGCCGGCAGCGAGCCCGTGCTGGTGCTGATCCCGGGCCACAGCAACATCGCCGCGCTCGGCACGCTCGCGCACGTCCTGGCGGAGGAGGACTTCCGCATCCTGCGCGTCGGCTATCGGACGGCGCAGACCGACGGCGTCACGCTGCACGACCTGGCACGGGATGTCGTCGACGTCATGGACCACGTCGGACTCGGCGACGCCTGGGTCGGCGGCCACGCCTTCGGCGGCGCCGTCGCCCGCACCGTGTCCATCGACCACACCGACCGCGTCGACGGGGTGCTGCTGCTCGGCGCGGAGGGCGACGAGCCCCGCGCCGACCTCGAGCCGCTGCAGGCCGCGGCGGCGGCATCCGTCTCGGCCGATGAATGGCGGGCGCTGGCCCCCACGGTCCCGGTCATGCTCATCCAGGGCGGAGCCGACGAGGTGCTCCCGCCGGCCAACGGCGAGCGCCTGCAGGCCGCGGCGCCCGGACTTGTCAGCCTCGTGACGCTCGAGGGCGGCGGACACCTCTTCCCGGCGACCCACGCCGGTGAGGCCGCCTTCGTCATCGAGGACTACCTCGACGTCGACTGACCCACCCCCTCCCCCACCCCGTCCACTCGCCAAGAACTGCGGATGCCGCACCCGCCGCATCCGCAGAATGTGGCGAGTCAACGGAGGAGCGTGCGGGGCGCGCCCGGCGGACAGGGCAGAATCGAAGGATGACCGATTCGTCGACCGCGCTCCACCCCGCCCACGCCTGCCTGATCGTCTACGGGCAGGACCAGCCGGGCATCATCGCGGCGCTGTCGGCCATGGTCACGCGCGTCGGCGGCAACATCGTCGCCTTCGACCAGTACTCCGACGACCCGACCGGCGGGGCCTACTTCTGCCGCGTCGTGTTCCACCGCCCGAACTTCGCGGTCGACCGCCCGTCGATCGAGGCGGAGATCGCCGAGACCCTCGGCGGGTTCGATCTGCGGTGGTCGCTCACCGACCAGTCGGTGCCCAAGCGCATGGCGATCCTGTCGTCGAAGCAGGACCACTGCCTGCTCGATCTGCTGTGGCGCCACCGTCGCGGCGACCTGCCCGTCTCGGTGCCGATGGTCGTGTCGAACCACACCACCTCGGCCGAGGACGTGCGCTCGTTCAACGTCCCCTTCTTCCACGTGCCGTCGACCCCGGGGCCCGACAAGTCCGCGTCCGAGGCCGAGATCCTCAAGCTGCTGGTCGGCAACGTCGATTTCGTGGTGCTGGCGCGCTACATGCAGATCCTGTCGTCGGACTTCCTCGAGAAGCTCGGCGTTCCCGTCATCAACATCCACCACTCGTTCCTGCCCGCCTTCATCGGCGCCGAGCCGTACAAGAAGGCCAAGGAACGCGGGGTCAAGCTCATCGGAGCGACGAGCCACTACGTCACGACCGACCTCGACGAGGGGCCGATCATCGAGCAGGACACGATCCGCGTGACCCACGCTGACACCGCGGCCGAGCTCGCGCGCCGCGGTGCCGACGTCGAACGCCAGGTGCTCTCGCGCGCCGTGCTGTGGCACGCTCAGGATCGCGTCATCCGCCACGGCAACCACACCATCGTCTTCTGACGCGGGGCCTGGGGCGCTCGGCGCGACGCGGGCGCCGTGCGCCGTGCGCCCCAGGCGCGGCTCAGACGAGAGGCTGCTGCAGGTCGATGACCCAGCTCGCGCCGCCGTCGTACGGCGTCTGCAGGTAGATCTCGCGGCACGCGCCGTCGGGTCGCAGCCCGCGCCGCTCGGCCTCGGCGACGAGTGCCTGCCACGCACTCTGGATGCCGGCGAGGTCGGCAGCCTCGTAGCGCAGCGTGAGTGCGCGGGGCTCGGCCGCCAGAACCGCGCGTTCGAGCCCCGCGGGTACCGGCGCGTCGCCGATCTGCTCGGCCGCGGCCGCGATCATCCCGTCGGCGAGGGTCGTGTAGACCGCGACGCCCGGCCCGACCCGGCGCGCGCCCGCGGCGTCGACCGCCTCGTTAACGCGCTGGAACATGACGCTGATCTCGTCTTCGATCTGCGCCATCTCGTCGATGTGCGCCGACAGCTGCGTCAGCGTCAGCTGCGGCAGGGGGGTCTCGATGAACGTGGACACGGGTATCTCCTTCTCGATCGACCGGAGTCTCGCCTCGACCTCGTGCAGCCGCCGACGGTCCGCCGCGATGCCATCGCTCAACTCCGCCCGACGCTCGCGCAGGAGCGCGGCCACCGACGCCGACGACAACCCGTCGTCGAGCAGCCGGCCGACCTGGTCGAGGGTGAAGCCGAGGTCCTTCAACGCGATGAGCCGGTTGGCGCGGTCGAGCTGCGACGCGGCGTACGACCGGTACCCGGATGCCGCGTCGACGCGCTGCGGGCGCAGCAGCCCGAGCTGGTCGTAGTGGCGCAGCATCCGCACCGATACGCCGGCGAGGCGGGCGAACTCTCCGATACTCAACATGGTGATCCCAGCCGATAGCCTGACACGGTGTGAGGGTCAAGCGCGCCGCCGGACCGCCTCAGAAGACGTACTCCATGAGATCGAGGCCGAAGACGCGGAACGCCTCGTGCGCGCGCAGCCGGTGGCTCATCGAGAGGTCGTCGAACCCGACCAGGAGCGCGTACGACACGCCGGCGCGCGGCCCGGCGAGCACGCCGGCCTCGGCGCGGATGCCGTCGGCCCGGCCCGTCTTGTTCACGAACAGCAGCTCGTGCTTGTCGTCATCGTGGGCGAAGGGGTCGAGCCCGGTGACCGCACCGACGAGCGAGAGGTCGTGGTTCAGGCTCAGCCACTCGGACACCTGCGCGCTGACGCCGGGCGAGACGACATCGGTGTTGACGAGCGCGGCGAACATCGCGGCGAGCTCACGTGCGGTGCCGAGGGCGTAGTGCGGCGCGTCGTCGGGTCCGCGGTCGTCGCGGAAGCGGTCGAGCAGCGCGGTGCGCGGCATCCCGAGCCTGCCCAGCCGCGCGCGCACCGCATCGAGGCCGACCCGGTCGAGCAGGGCGTTGGCGGCGAGAGCGTCGCCGGTGGCGGCCGCGAGTACCGCCACGTCGCCGAGAGGCAGCGCCGGCGCGAGGAGGTGACGCCAGACGCCGGCGATCTCTACGTCGCCGACCGTCGCACGCTCGACGATCTCGAGCGGATCGAGCGTTCCGGCGTCGAACCGCGTCGCGACCTCGATCAGCAGGGGCACGATGCCCATCCCGGCCACCGGCAGCGTCACGAAGTCGTCGCCGGCGAGCACGGCCGTGCCCCGATCGAGGTCGGCGACCCGCACCGAGACGCGCGCGCCCGACGCCGCGAGCGCGTCGAGCGCCTTCTCGGTCGCCGCGAACCCGCGGCGTGGCACGCTCGATCGGCGCCGCGGGCGCGGTCCGGTACGGCGTTCCGCCCGCGATCGAGCGGTCTCGGAGGAGGACTCGGATCCGTCCACCGTCATGTTCTCGTCTCCGTCGGAGTCGGTCTCGGGGTCTCGGCAGGGACGGTCACCAGATGGTGACGCGATGCTCGGGCGCGAGCCAGAGCTCGTCGTCCGGAGTGACGCCGAAGGCGTCGTAGAACGCGTCGATGTTCCGCACGATCTGATTGCAGCGGAACTCGTTCGGAGCGTGCGGATCGGTCGTGAGCAGCCGGATGGTCTCGGCGTCGCGGCCCTTCTGCTGCCAGATCTGGCCCCAGCTGAGGAGCAGACGCTGCACACCCGTGAACCCGTCGATCACGGGCCCGTCGGGCGCCGCCGCCAGCTCGTCGTCGCTCAGCGTCGCTCGCAGGTACAGACGGTAGGCGCGCACCGCGATGCCGAGCCCGCCCAGGTCGCCGATGTTCTCGCCGATCGTGAGCGCCCCGTTCACGGCGTGCTCCTCGCCGAGGCCTCGCGGAACGAGGGCGTTGTACTGCTCGATGAGCGCGCCGGTGCGCTGCTCGAACGCGGCACGGTCGGCATCGGTCCACCAGTCGTTGAGGGCGCCCGTTCCGTCGTAGGAGCTGCCCTGGTCGTCGAAGCCGTGCCCGATCTCATGCCCGATCACCGCACCGATGCCGCCGTAGTTCGCGGCCGCATCGCGTTCGGACGAGAAGAACGGCAGCTGCAGGATCGCCGCAGGGAAGACGATCTCGTTCATCAGCGGGTTGTAGTACGCGTTGACCGTCTGCGGAGTCATGTGCCACTCGTCGCGATCGATCGGCTGGCCGAGCTTGGCCAGCTGGCGCTCGTACTCCCACTCGGTGGAGCGCAGGACGTTGCCCAGCAGGTCTGCGGGGTCGATCTCGAGCGCCGAGTAGTCCTTCCACCGGTCGGGGTAGCCGATCTTGGGTGTGAAGGCCGCGAGCTTCTCGAGGGCGCGTTCGCGGGTCGCGGGAGTCATCCAGTCGAGCGCCGCGATCGACTCGCGGTAGGCCTCGATGAGATTGGCGACCAGGGCGTCCATCTCGGTCTTCGCCTGCGGCGGGAAGTGTCGTTCGACATAGATCTGCCCGACGGCCTCGCCGAGCGCGGCCTGGACGATGCTCACGCCCCGCTTCCAGCGCTCGCGGTTGACCGGCACGCCGGAGAGCTGCGTTCCGTAGAACGAGAAGTTCTCGGAGACGAAGGCCTCGGGCAGGAAGGGCGCGGAGGCGCGGACGACCTGCAGCCGCAGCCACGCCTTCCAGTCCTCGAGGTGCTCGTCGGTCAGCAGCGCACCGAGACCCGTGATGAAGCTCGGCTGGTTGACGTTGATCTCGGCGAACCCGTCACGGTGCCGCGGGGCGAGGCCCTCGAGCCACGGGTCGAGGTCGACCCCGGCGAGAGCGCCCACCTCGGGCCACGTGTGCAGGTTGTAGGTCGCCACGGCGTCGCGGTTGCGCACGTTGTCCCAGTGGTGCGAGGCCAGCTCGGCCTCGAGACGGGCGATGCGCTCGGCCTGCTCGTCGGGGCGGTCGACTCCCGCGAGCCGCAGCATGCGTTCGGCGTAGCCCTGGAACGCGGAGCGCGTCTCGGCGAAGCCGTCGAGACGGTAGTAGCTCTCGTCGGGCAGTGACAGGCCGCCCTGCACGAAGAACACGACGTAGCGCTCGGGGGCGCCCGGGTCGGGCTCGATGAAGGTGCCGATCATGCCGCCGATGCCCTCGCGCTCGAGCTCGCCGACCGTGCGGAGGAAGGCCGGGATCGAGTCGACCTCGTCGACCCGGGCGAGTTGCGGACGCAGCGGCTCGGCGCCGAGCGCGTCGATGCGCTCGGTGTCCATGAAGCTCGTGAACAGGTCGCCGATCTTGCGCTGCACGGTGCCGGGCTCCGCCGTCGTCGCCTCGTCGATGATCGCCCGCACGTCGCTCTCGGCCTGCTCGGCGATGAGGTGGAACGACCCCCAGCGCGCCTTGTCGTCGGGGATCTCGGTGCGCTCGAGCCAGCTGCCGTTGACGTACCGGAACAGGTCGTCCTGCGGGCGGATGTCGGGGCTGAGCTCGGCGATGTCGATACCGGAGGGGAGGACGGGGTCGGTCATGGCACCCATGCTAGGCCGCCGGACCGACACGAACTTCCGAGCGCATTCAGCGTTCGGTGGTGGTACACCCCTCGGCCACCGGGATGCCCGCGAAGCGGTCGCGCGTCCAGTCGAAGAGCTCGTCGATCAGCGGCGACGGCCGCTCCACGACGCCGGCGTGCTCGTACCCCGCATAGGTGCGGAAGTCGACATCCTGACCGGCTGCGCACATCCGGTCGACGAAGTCGGCCTGCGTCTGGACCGGGATGATGCTGTCGGCGCCGCCGTGCGCGAGCAGGACCGGTGCGGTCGAACGCAGCGGCGCGGTGTTCTCGCGCAGATGCCTGCCCAGCACCCCGGATGCGGGCGACCGCGAGAACAGCGCGGGGTCGCGGCTCATCCCGAGCGCGGCGGCCACCGAGAGCACGATCGTGGGATCGGACAGGCAGCGCTCCGACATCTGACGCAGCACCGTCTCGGCGCCCGGCCGGACGTAGTCGCGGTACTCGATCTCGGGGTAGATCGCCGAGAACGAGGCGAAGGCGTACGAGGCGAAGATGCTGCCGCCGGTGACGCTCGATATCCCCTGCACGAGCGCGGCGGGATCGCTCGCGGGCGCGAGCGCGGCGACTCCGCGGACCCACACGTCCGGGGCGTACTCGCGCGCGACGGCTCCGGCCCACAGAGCCGCGGCCCCGCCCTGGGAGTGCCCCCACACGACCGTGCGGGCGCCGAGGTCGGCCTCCTCCAGCTCGCGCGCTGCGCGCACCGCATCCAGCGACGCATGCGCGCTCGGCAATCCCATCAGGTAGGGGTGCGGGCCCTCGGTGCCCAGACCGATGTAATCGGTGCCGACGACCGCCCACCCCTCTTTGATGGCCCGCGGCAGCATGTAGAAGGCCCCCGCCCAGAGCCCCCGCGGCTGCAGCGACGGGGCGCAGTGCGCGGCGAAGCCGGTGGTGCCGTGGTTCCAGTCGATCACCGGCCACTGGCCGTCGCCCTCGCGCGGCACCGCGACGATCGCACTCGCGACCCGTACGCGGCCGTCGACGCCGGTGGTCGTGTACAGGATGCGCCACCCCTGGGCACTCGCGGGGATGCCGCCCGTGAAGGGTTCGGCCCGGACGAGTCGGCCCGGCTCGTCGGGGAGGTCGCGGGGCGCGGCGTAGAAGTCGTCGACGACCGTCGACCCCTCGCGCAGCGGGGTCGTCACGATCGTCGTCGTCACCGCGAGCGCGACCGAGGCGATCGCCACGACGGTCCGTCCCCAGCGGCGACGGGGCCGCCCGGCCTCGCCGGCCCGCTCGACGACGCGGTCGTCGCGCCGTCGGCGCAGACGCGTCCAGAGGTCGACGACGCCGCTCATGACGAGGCGCGCACCGAAGACGACGGCGACCACGAGCAGGGTGATGTCGGGCCAGAACAGGGCGAGGGAGCCGAAGATGACGCCGGACGCGCCGAAGGCGACATCCGCGATCCGCGCGTCCCACGTGCGTCCGCGCCCGAACGCCGCGACGACGCCCAGGATGCCGCCCGCGAGCAGCAGCACGCCGACGACGACGGCCACGACGCGCACCGTCAGGCCGGGGGCGAGCAGCACGATCGCTCCGCCCAGCAACCAGGCGACGCCCGTCGCGGTGCGCCAGCGAGGGCGATGCGTCTCGCCCTCGCGTCCGGTGAGCTCGAGGAGTCCGGTCAGGGCCATCCCGCCGCCGATGAGCCAGGCCAGCACGTCGAGTGCCGTCGTCGGCCGGATGACGATGACGACGCCCAGCACGACCGCCGCGGCGGCGACGACGACGCGGACCCACGTCGGCAGGCGCGCGTGCAGGCGCGCGATCGCCAGGCGTCTGAGCAGCCGCATCCGTGTTCCGTCCCTCCGGTTCGCAAGCATCAACGGTAGTGCGCCGTCGCGACCCGCTCCGGCGCTCGACACCGCTACCGTCGCCGTGCAAGGCGTGCGCGCACGCGCACCGGCCCTAGGCTCGTGACATGGCGCGCACGCTCAACCGCGAGATCCTGCGGCTGGCCGTACCCGCACTGGGCGCCCTCGTCGCCGAGCCGCTGTTCCTCATCGTCGACGCCGCTCTGATCGGACACCTCGGCGTCGTGCCGCTGGCGGCACTCGGCATCGCGGGCGCGGTGCTGCAGACGATCGTCGGGCTCATGGTCTTCCTCGCCTACGCCACGACGCCCGCGGTCGCCCGCCGGTTCGGCGCCGGCGACTCCTCGAGCGCTGTGAGCGCCGGTGTCGACGGCCTGTGGCTGGCACTGGGGCTCGGCGCCGTGCTGGCCGCGGCCGGGTCTGCGTCGACGCCGCTGCTCGTCGGCATGTTCGGCGCCGGCGAGGCCGTCTCGACAGACGCCGAGACCTACCTGCGGCTGTCGATGTGGGGGCTGCCCGCGATGCTCATCGTCTTCGCCGCGACAGGGCTGCTGCGCGGCATGCAGGACACCGTGACGCCGCTGTGGATCGCCGGTCTCGGCTTCGGCGCGAACGCGCTCCTGAACGTCGTGTTCGTGTACGGGTTCGGCTGGGGCATCGGCGGGTCCGCTCTCGGCACCGTGATCGCCCAGTGGGGCATGGTGGGCGCCTACGTCGTCGTGGTCGGTCGCCTCGCCCGCCGGCACTCGGCATCGTTGCGGCCGCGCGCCGACGGCATGCGCGGGTCGGCGCGCGTGGGCGGGTGGCTGTTCCTGCGCACCGTGTCGCTGCGCGCCGCGCTGCTCGCGACCGTCGCCGTGGCGACGGGGCTCGGCACGGAGGAGCTCGCCGGCTGGCAGGTCGCGTTCACCATCTTCTCGACCGCCGCGTTCGCGCTCGACGCCCTCGCGATCGCCGCACAGGCGCTCATCGGGCGCGGGCTCGGCGCCGGCGACGAGGCTTTCGTCCGTCGTGTGCTCGGCCGCACCGTGGCCTGGGGCGCATGGTTCGGCGTGCTCGTGGGCGCGGCGATCGCCGCGGGCTCGGGCCTCATCGGTCTGATCTTCACAGGCGACGCCGATGTGGCGGCCCTCGTGCAGCCGGCGCTGCTCGTGCTCGCGGTCGCGCAGCCGATCTGCGGCATCGTGTTCGTGCTCGACGGCGTGCTCATGGGCGCCGGCGACGCGCGCTACCTGGCTCTCGCGGGCGGCCTCAATCTGATCCCGTTCGTTCCCGCCCTTCTCGTCGTCTCGTCACTCCACCCCGTCGGCGCGGCAGGGCTCGCGTGGCTGGCCGTGGCCTTCTTCGGCGTCTACATGCTCGCCCGGCTGCTGACGCTCGGCTGGCGCGTCCGCCGCGGAGCATGGCTCGCCGTCACCGTCTGAGCGGACTGTGATCGGGTCGAGACCTCATTCACGCCCCGTCCACAGACTCCGGCCCTAGCGTGTCGGCATGCCGAAGCTCCTCCCCGCAGCCGCCGCGTGCATCGCGGTGCTCACGTTCGGGATGCTCGCCTCCGGCTGCGCCCAGCGGACAGCGCCGGTCGAGATCCCGACCCGCTCCGACGATCCGACGACCCTCCCGCGTCCGACCGCCGACGACGCCCAGCGGTGGGCCGACACGGTCATCCCCGAGAACGCGCTCGGCGGGGCCACCTGGACTCAGCGCGAGGCGGGCGTGCTCGAACCCGGCCGGGAGCCCCTCATCACGGTCGCCGCGGACGAGGCCCCCGCGACCGTCACGATCGCGTGCGTGAGCGGTGGGGGCGACGATCTGGCGTTCACCGTCGTGGCGGGCGGCGCGACCCTCGACCGGGGCGACGTCCGCTGCGCCGCCGTCGACGACGATGCGGAGCCCCTCAGCATCCCCGACGTGCCAGCTGATGCGACCGTCGAGCTCGAGGCGGGGGCGACGGGCCTCTTCGTCTACACGGTCAGCCCGAATCGCGATCCGGCCCGGTGAGGGGCTGAGGCGGGAGCGCTCAGCGCGCCCAGCGCCGGCACCACTCGTACATCACGACCGCTCCGGCCGCCGACGCGTTGATCGATCGGGTCGATCCGTACTGCGTGATCTCGACGACGACGGACGCCGCGGCGACGGCCTCGGCCGACAGGCCCGGGCCTTCCTGGCCGAACATCAGCACGGCACGCTCGGGCAGCTCGGCCCGGTCGACCGGCACCGATCCCGGCACGTTGTCGACCGCGACGATGGGGAGGCCGCTCTCGGTCGCCCATGCGGCGAAGGCCGCGACGTCGTCGTGGTGTCGCACGTGCTGGTAACGGTCGGTGACCATCGCGCCACGGCGGTTCCAGCGGCGCCGGCCGACGATGTGCACCTCGGCGGCCCCGAAGGCGTTCGCACTGCGCACGATCGACCCGATGTTCATGTCGTGCTGCCAGTTCTCGATCGCGACATGGAACGGATGCCGGTGCCCGTCGAGGTCGGCCACGATCGCCTCGAGCCGCCAGTAGCGGTAGCGGTCGACGACGTTGCGCCGGTCGCCCTCGGCGAGCAGCTGGGGGTCGTAGCGGTCGTCATCGGGCCAGGCGTCGGGGCCGCCCGGCCACGGTCCGACACCGACCGCGAGCTGCGGCTCGGCCTCGGCCTGCTCGTCGGAGGGTTCGGAGCGGGTCACCGGGACAGGCTATCCCGCGGCACGCTCCATCCCGCGGCGCGACCCATGCGGCGGCCCGTCCCGCGGCATGAGGGCGACCCGTGCCGTGAGGGCACCCGTGCCCGCCCGGATAACCTGAGGTGTGCCCTCCCCCGCCGTCGACGACTACCTGAAGACGATCTACCACCACACCGAGTGGCAGCCGACGCCCATCACCCCGTCGCAGCTGGCGGCCACGCTCGGTCTCGCACCGTCGACGGTGACCGAGATGGTGCGCAAGCTCGCCGCGCAGGATCTCGTCGCGCATCGCCCCTACGGTCCCGTGGCTCTGACCGAGGCCGGGCGCCTGCGTGCAGCGGCGATCATCCGACGGCACCGCCTCATCGAGACGTGGCTCGTGCGCGAGTTCGGCTACGCCTGGGACGAGGTGCACGACGAAGCCGAGGTGCTGGAGCACACCATCAGCGACCGGCTGCTCGCCGGCATCGCAGCCCGACTCGGCGATCCCCGGTTCGACCCGCACGGCGACGCGATCCCCGATGCCGCCGGCGATGTGCACCGTGAGCCATTCGTGCTGCTCGCCGAGGCGACGCTCGGGCACTCGGGTCGCATCCTGCGGGTGAGCGACCGCGATCCCGCACTGCTGCGGGCGCTCGAGGAGCAGGGCGTCGACGTCGGCCACACCCTCACGGTGAGCGGACGCGACAGCGTGCAGCTCGACGGCGGCGGATCGGTCGTGCTTCCGGCCGGCGCCGCGTCGGCGATCTGGATCACCGCCTGACGCGCACCCCCGCGGGCCTCAGCCCTTCGCGCGCGTGCGACTCGCCTTGAGATACGGCCAGGGCGTGCGGGTCGTCTGCTCGCAGTACGACCACAGCCGCGCGGCGACCTCGGGGTCCCGCGTCACCGCGGCCGGCGTCGCCACCCGGGGCCCGCCGCGCAGGACGCCCGCCGGACCGTAGAACTCTCCGCCCGTGGCGTCCGGATCGACGAGCGCGCGGATGAGCGGCCAGGCGCCCCGCTCCTTGGACTGCGTCACCGCGGCTTGCAGGTTGTCGGTGAAACGGGTCATGCGCGTCGGCTCGTTGATGCCCGCGATGTCACGCGTACGCCCGCTCGTCGAGTACCCGGGGTGCGCGACGAGACTCGAGACGGGCACGCTCGCGGCTCGCAGGCGGTCGTCGGCCTCGAGACCCAGCGACGTCGTCGCGACCTTCGACTGCACGTACGCGCGCCACGGCGAATAGTCGTCGACGAGCTCGATGTCGGTCGGCTCGTACTTCCAGATCGACGTCGACACCGACCCGACCCAGACCATGCGACCGCGGCCGGCGGCGAGCGCGATCAGCAGCTCGCCCGCGAGAGCGTAGTGGCCGAGGACGTTCGTGGCGAAGATCATCTCGTGACCGTCGGGGGTCGTGCGGCGCTGACGCGGCGGATGCACGACGCCGGCGTTCAGCAGCAGACCGTGCAGCGGTTTGCGGCCCCGCGCCGTCGCGGCCGCGGCGCGCACCGAGCCGAGATTGCTCGTGTCGAGCAGCAGCGTCTCGACCGATCCGACGCCGTCGGGCAGAGCGCGCTCGACCGACGCGCGCGCGGTCGCGAGGCGCTGCGGACTGCGACCGGTCATGATGACGTGCGCACCGGCCGACGCGAGCTGGAGCGAGGCGAAATAGCCGAGTCCGGCGTTGGATCCCGTCACGAGGTAGCGCTTGCCCGACAGGTCGGGCAGCTTGCGGGGATTCCAGTCGTCGCGGGCCACGAGTGAAGACTACGGCCGGATCGGCGCGGCTAGGCTGGGGCCATGCGGACACGCGCCGATATCGAGTGCTGGCTCACCGACATGGACGGCGTTCTCGTCCACGAGAACCACCCCATCCCGGGAGCGGCGGAACTGCTCGCGCAGTGGCGCGAGACGGGTACGCCGTTCCTCGTGCTGACCAACAATCCGTTCTTCACGCCCCGCGACCTCAGCGCACGGCTCGCGCGGTCGGGTCTCGAGGTTCCCGAGGACCGTATCTGGACGTCCGCGCTCGCGACCGCCGACTTCCTGCGTTCGCAGCATCCCGGCGGCTCGGCCTTCGTCATCGGCGAGGCGGGCCTCACGACGGCTCTGCACGAGGCCGGGTACATCATGACCGAGACCGACCCGGACTACGTCGTCGTCGGCGAGACGCGGAACTACTCGTTCGACGCCATCACCAAGGCCATCCGCTTCATCAACGCCGGTGCGCGGTTCATCATCACCAACCCGGACGCCACGGGCCCGACCCCCGAGGGCGTCGTCCCCGCCACGGGCTCGTTCGCGGCCCTCATCTCGCATGCGACCGGGAAGAGCCCGTACGTCGTCGGCAAGCCGAACCCGATGATGTTCCGTTCGGCGATGAACCGCATCGGGGCCCATTCCGAGAACACCGGGATGATCGGCGACCGCATGGACACCGACGTCGTCGCCGGCATCGAGGCGGGCCTGCACACGGTGCTCGTGCGGACCGGCATCTCGGACGACGCCGAGATCGAGCGCTACCCGTTCCGGCCCGACGAGATCCTCGACTCGGTGGCCGATCTGCTCGACGCGGAACCGTACGAGGCCGAGGACCCGGGCATCCTGTGAACGAGTTCGAGCAGAACCTGCTGCTGATCAGCGTCGCGCTCATGCTGACGACGAGCCTCGTTGTCGTCGTCGTGCAGATGGTGCGGCGACGCCGGGGCGGGGACGACGACTGATGTCGCTCGTGCTCGCGCTGACGGGACTCGCGATCCTGCTGATCGCCCTCGTCATCTTCGTGCGCAACCAGCGCATCGGCGACGACGGCACCAACCGCGGCTCGACGCGCCGCGGCATCATCCTGCTGACGTTCTTCGGCCTGCTGCTGGGCCTCGCCTCGCAGCTGCCCGTCTTCCGGGGCTGACCTCCGGGGCCGAGCCGGGTCGGCCGCAGGGGTCAGTCGAGGATCGCGGTCGCCTCGACCTCGACGAGGACGTCGGGCTCGAAGAGGTAGTCGACCCCGATGAGCGATGCCGGCGGCATCGGTGTGGGCAGCCCGATCTCCTCGGCCACCGCCTGGACACCCGCCATGAAGTCGGCGATGCGCTCGGGGGCCCATCCCGTCACGTAGAACGTCAAGCGGACGACGTCGCCGAGCCCCGCGCCTGCGCTGGCCAGCGCGGCGTGGGTGTTGCGCAGGGCGTGGGCGACCTGACCGGCGAGATCGCCCGGAGCGACGCGCCTGCCGTCGGCGGTGCGGGCGATCTGGCCGGCGACGTGGACGTGGCGGGTCCCCGTGGCGACGGCGACATGGTGGTACGGGACGGGCTGCATCAGCGAGTCGGGGGACGACAGGTGGACGGTCATGTGTGGCTCCTTGCATCGACGGGTATCTCATGGATACCTGGTGGCCGGAGGTCACTTCAACGAGACTGGGTAGTGTGACCGATACCGCCCCCGCCGACCTGGATCGATTCGAGATCACGGCCCCGCATCGCGAGCTGCTCGATCAGGTGCTCGACCGGTGGTCGCTCGCGGTGCTGAACGAGCTGTGCGAGGCGCCCGCCCGGTTCAGCACCCTCAGGCGGGCGATCCCGGCCGTGACGCAGAAGTCGCTCACCGCGACCCTCCGGCGCCTCGAGCGCAACGGGATCGTCGAGCGCGTGGTCCTCAGCACCCGACCTGTCGCCGTGGAGTACCGGATCACGCCGCTCGGCAAGACGCTGCGTCCGCCCGTCGACGTCATCCTCGCCTGGGCGCACGAGCACATGCCCCGCATCGAGGCCGCACGTCGGCGCTTCGACGACGAGATGGACGAAACACCCCGGGCCGGGGCCTAGGCCTAGGCCGGGGACGGGACCCCGGAGCGCGATGGCCGTGCCGCCGACAGGCTCAGCGGCGATAAGCCTGGGCCGGGGCGGGCCTCCCCCAGTTCATCCTGTCGACGGGACAGAGCCGACCGGTGGGCACAGCGTCGGGTCGGACCGCGACTCGACGTCGGCACGGGGCCGAGCCGCCGACTGCTCGTCCCGCGGACAGGCTCGGCGGCACCCGGGACGGCTCCAGCCACGCCGCCTCGCGGCCGAGCCGGCGCACGGGACGGGTCCGGCTCGGGCATCCGCTGCGCCCGCGAACCGGAGAGTCCGGGCAGCCCGCGCTCCGAGGGGGCCGGGTCAGACCGCGCCCGCGCGCACCTCGTCCAGGAACGGGTAGTCGATGTATCCCTCAGCGGTCGAACCGTAGAACAGCTCGGGCCGCGCCTCGTTCAGCTCGGCCCGCTGTTCCCACCGCGCCACCAGGTCGGGGTTGGCGATGACGGGGCGGCCGACGGCGACGGCATCCGCCCAGTCGACCGTCACGAGCGTCTCTGCCTCGTCGCGAGTCGTGGGCGATCCGAAGCCCGAGTTCAGGATGAAAGGCGCGGCGGCCGTGCGACGGATGTGCTCCACGAGATCGCCCGTCGGGTCGGCGCTCAGCACGTCGACGAACGCGAGCCCCAACGGGGCGAGCCCCTCCGCCACCGCCGTGTAGGTGGCACGCGCATCGACGTCGTCGTGTTCGAGCACTCCCTGGATGTTGTGCTGCGGCGACAGCCGGATGCCGGTACGGTCGGCTCCCACGGCAGCGGCAACGGCCCGCGTGACCTCGATCGCGAAGCGCGCGCGGTTCTCGGGCGATGCGCCGTATCCGTCGTCGCGGACGTTCGACTCGGGCGAGAGGAACTCGTGCACGAGGTATCCGTTCGCGCCGTGCACCTCGACGCCGTCGAGGCCGGCGGCGACGGCGTTGCGTGCCGCCTGCGCGAACTCCTCGACGACCACCGGGATCTCGTCTGCGGTCAGCGCGTGCGCCACGGGCAGGTCGGCCTTGCCCTTCGGCGTACGGGTCTGTCCGGGGGCGGCGAGCGCGCTCGGCCCGACTACCCGGTCCGCGCCGGTGATGTCGGGATGCGAGACGCGACCGCCGTGCATCAGCTGCATGACGATCGTGCCGCCGGCCTCATGCACAGCCTCCGCGATGCGTCGCCAGCCCGCGATCTGCGCGTCGGTCTCGATGCCGGGCTGCCCCGGGTACGACTTTCCCTCGACCACGGGCCACGTGCCCTCGGTGATGATGAGGCCCTGCCCCGCGCGCTGGCGGTAGTACTCGACCATGACGTCGGTGGGAACGCCGTCCTCTCCCGCACGGGTGCGGGTCAGCGGCGCCATGACGACGCGGTTCGAGAGGTTCAGGGCGCCGAAGACGGCGGGCTCGTACAGGCTCATACCTGAGCGCAACAGCCCGCGCCCGGCGCACTATTCCTCGCCAGGCGGTTCGCCTGGCGGTTCATGCCCGTTCCCTCATGCGGATGCGGCGGATGCTGCCAACCCAGGCGTGGCGGGGCCGGCCCGCGCGGGGCGGCGCGGACTACTGCGGAGCGAGACCCAGGTCGTCGAGGTCGATCGCGGCGAGCCACTGCAGGCCGGCCTCCTCGACCGCGGCCTGCGCGCCGGTCTTGCGGTCGACGATGACCGCGACCGCGACGGGCTCGGCACCCTCGCGCCGCAGCGCCTCGACGGCCTTCAGAGCCGACTGGCCGGTCGTCGAGGTGTCCTCGACGACGACGACGCGCTTGCCCGCGACATCCGCGCCCTCGACCTGACGGCCGCGGCCGTGATCCTTCGGCTCCTTGCGCACGACGAAGGCGTCGAGCGGCTGACCGGCGCGGACCGATTCGTGCATGACGGCGTTGGCGATGGGGTCGGCACCGAGGGTGAGTCCGCCGACGGCGACCACGCCGTCGACATCCGCGATGAGGTCGAGCATGATGCGGCCGATCGCGGGAGCCGCACGGTGGTCGAGCGTCAGGCGCCGCATGTCGACGTAGTACGTTGCCTTCTTGCCGCTCGAGAGGGTGAAGTCGCCGTGGAACACCGCCTCGTCCTGGATCAGCCGGATGAGATCCTGGCGGTCGGCTTCGAGCTCGGGCGTGCCTGCGACGGTCATGCCCCGATTCTACGAGCGGCGCACCCTCGACCCGTGCCGCCGGCCGCGGGCTGCCCGGCCGCGCCGCTCAGACCACGACGAGGTCGACGTCGCGCAGCTCGCCGGCGTCGACCGTCAGCGTGAGGAAGGTCTTGTGCGGCTGCCGGCGGCGGTCGGTCGGCGAGCCGGGGTTGAGGAGCCGGAGCCCGCCGGGCGTGGTCGTGTCCCACGGGATGTGGCTGTGCCCGAACACGAGCACGTCGTCGTCGGGGTACGCGAGATCCATCCGCTGTTCCCGTCCTGCCGCGGCGCCCGTCTCGTGCACGACCGCGAACCGCACGCCCTCGATGCTTCGGCGGGCCACCTGGGGGAGCCGCCGCCGCAGATCGTCGCCGTCGTTGTTGCCCCATACGCCCAGCACCTCGCCGTGCCGCTCGAGCTCGTCGAGGACGTCGGCCGTGACCCAGTCGCCCGCGTGGACGATGAGGTCCGCCTGGTCGGCCGCCGCGAGCACCGCATCCGGCAACGCCCGCGCCCGTCGCGGAACGTGGGTGTCGGCGATGAGCAGCAGACGCGTGGCCATCCCCCGACGTTATCCCCCTCCCCGATGCCTGGATGCAAGGGATCGCGCGCGCGCCGGGATGCAAGGGATGCCGCGCGGCGCGCCGTGGGATGGGCCGGCCACCCGGGGTGTCGGCCACGAACGCTTGCATCCGCGCACGCGCGGCGGGCGATAGCCGAGGCGGAGGGCGGAGGGCGGGGTCGGGACCGCCGAATAGGCTGGGGGCATGCGCATTGCCACCTGGAACGTGAACTCGATCCGCGCTCGCGTCGACCGCATCGTGGGCTTCGCCGTGAACGAGGACGTCGACGTCCTGGCGATGCAGGAGATCAAGTGCAAGCCCGAGCAGTTCCCCCTCGAGCAGTTCGAGGCGGCCGGCTACCACGTCGAGCTGCACGGCCTGAACCAGTGGAACGGCGTCGCGATCGCGAGCCGTGAGCCGATGACCGACGTGCAGATCGGTTTCCCGGGGATGCCGGGCTTCCTCAAGGGCCATGAGGGCCCCGACGCCCCGCAGGAGGCGCGTGCGATCGCCGCGACGGTCGGCGGCGTCCGCGTGTGGAGCCTGTACGTGCCGAACGGCCGCTCGCTCGACGACCCGCACTACGTCTACAAGCTGCACTGGCTGCAGGCCCTCGAGCAGTACACGCGCGACACGCTCGCCGCCTCGCCGGCGCTCCCCCTCGCGCTCACGGGCGACTTCAACATCTGCCCCACCCCTGAGGATGTCGGCGACCCGACCCTCGTCGAGGGGGTGACGACGCACGTCTCGCCGCCCGAGCGCGCCGCATTCCAGGCCCTGCTGCAGGCGGGACTGTCCGACACGGTGCGGCCGCTGGTGCCGACCGGCTTCACCTACTGGGACTACAAGCAGCTGCGCTTCCCGCGGAACGAGGGCTTGCGCATCGACTTCATCCTCGGGTCGCCGGCCTTCGCCGACGCCGTCACGGGCGCCGCCATCCACCGCGATCAGCGCAAGGGCGAGGCACCGAGCGACCACGTGCCCGTCGTCGTCGACCTCGACCTCGAGGGGGACGAGGACGACGATCGCCCGATGATCTTCTGACCCCCGCCCCCTGACCCGCGCCCCGTGGCCGTCGCCCGCACGGTCCCCCGCGCGGGGGATGCCGCCGCCGCGGCCGGGTCGTAGCGTGGAGGGCATGTCCGTGGCCTCACCTGTCTCCGACGAGCGCCTGGCACCGACCCGCGAGCAGCTGCGCAACGACGTCTGGCTCGCGGCGGCGATGCTCGTCAGCGCGATCCTCAGCACCTGGCTCGGCCACGTCGCCCAGGTCTGGGGCGACGACCCGCCCCACCTCGGCTGGGGACTGCTGTACTGCCTCGTCCTCACCGCTCCGCTCGCCCTCCGGCGCCGGGTGCCCGAGGTCGCCCTCATCGCCGTCGCCGTCGTCTACTTCGTCGGGATGTCGGTGCACATCCCCGAGATGTACGTGGGCAGCATCGCGCTGTTCATCGCGATGTACTCCGTCGGCGCCTGGGTCGCGGACCGCCGCCGCGCCATGATCGTGCGCATCGTCGTCATCGTCGGCATGTTCGTCTGGCTCCTCGC
Source organism: Microbacterium sp. cf332 (assembly GCF_900102175.1). Taxonomy (GTDB): domain Bacteria; phylum Actinomycetota; class Actinomycetes; order Actinomycetales; family Microbacteriaceae; genus Microbacterium. The sequence continues at coordinate 882,284 of NZ_FNKN01000002.1, read as the reverse complement.
GACGATGTTCCAGGCGGCCAGCGATCAGGGCGGCGAGAGCGCGGCCGAGTTCTCGCTGTTCTCGCCCGTCGCGGCGATGATGATGCTGCAGTTCCTCTTCAACGTCGTCTTCTTCGCGGGGGCGTTCGCATTCGGCGAGCGCGCGTTCGTGGGAGCCCTCAGCCGCGAAGAGCTCGAACAGCGAACCCGGGAGCTCGAACGAGAGCGCGAGATCACGGCGGCGCAGGCCGTCGCCCTCGACCGGGTGCGCATCGCCCGCGAACTGCACGACGTCGTCGCCCACCACGTCTCGGCCATGGGCGTGCAGGCCGGCGCCGCCCGCACGGTGCTCGACCGGGACCCCGACGCTGCGCGGCGGGCGCTCACGGTCGTGGAGGAATCGGCGCGGGCGTCGCTCGCCGAGCTGCGTCAGCTGCTCGAGACGCTGCGCACACCGGATGCCGCGTCGCCGCGCGACTCGACGCTGCGGCTCGACGCCATCGGGGAGCTCGTCCGTTACGCCGAGGAGAACGGGATGCCCACGACCTTCAGCGTCGTCGGCGAGCCGGTCGCGGCATCCGAGGTCGCGCAGGTGAACCTCTACCGCATCGCGCAGGAGGCGCTCACGAACGCCCGCCGCCACGGCGGGCCCGACGCGCGCGCCGACGTCCGCCTGCGGTTCGACGGCGATGAGATCGAGCTCGAGATCGCCAACGACGGCCGCGTGCGCTTCGGCGCGAAGCCGGGACTCGGCCTCGTCGGCATGAACGAGCGCGCGGCGGCGTCCGGCGGCTGGCTCGAGGCGGCGCCCCGGCCGCGCGGCGGGTTCCTCGTCCGCGCCCGGGTGCCCGCCGGGATGCGGTCGGCCGCGCCGAACGAGCGGACGGTGCTCGCGTGAGCGCCGCACGGACGCCGACGCCGACCACCGTCGTGCTCGTCGACGACCACGCCGTGATGCGGGCGGGGTTCCGCATGATCCTCGAGGCGACCGGCGACATCGCCGTCATCGGCGAGGCCGGCGACGGGGCGGCCGCCGTCGAGACGGTCGCCCGCCTGCGCCCGGACGTCGTGTTCATGGACGTGCAGATGCCGGTGCTCGATGGGCTCGAGGCGACGCGGCGCATCGTCGCCGAGCCCGGCAACACCAGCGCCGTCGTCGTGGTGACCACCTTCGACCGCGACGACTACCTCTTCCAGGCACTGCAGGCCGGTGCGAGCGGCTTCCTCCTGAAGAACGCCGGCCCCGAGGAGCTCACCGCGGCCGTGCGCGTCGCGGCCGCGGGCGACGCACTGCTCGCACCCGAGGTGACCCGCCGTGTCATCGAGCGGTTCGCAACAGCACCGGGCGACGCGACGACCGGCGCGGCGATCGGGACCGGCGCTGGCACCGGGGTCGATGCGGAGCCCGCGGCATCCGCCGCATCCGCACCGCCGGGCGCAGCCGGGACGCCGGCCGAGCACGGTCTGACCGAGCGCGAGGCCGAGGTGCTGCGCCTCCTCGCCCGGGCGATGAGTAACGCCGAGATCGCGCGCGAGCTGTTCATCGGCGACGCGACCGTGAAGACGCACGTGTCGAACATCCTCATCAAGCTCGGCGCACGCGACCGCGTCGCCGCCGTGGTGATCGCGCACCGCAACGGCTGGGTCTGACCGGCCGCGCCGGTCAGACCGGGTCGGTGACCGGCGCGAGCGACCGGCGCCGTGCCCGCGCGACGAGGGGCCGGGCCGCACGTCGCGGCACGGCGAGACGCCAGAGGGCGTGGATGCTCCAGACGAAGAGGACGACCAACAGCACGTTGCGCGCGAGCAGCAGGCTCGCCGCGAAGGGATCGGCGCGCACGAGGGGCATGTAGAAGATCGGGAAGACGAGGGTCGTGAGGAAGCTCGTCGCCGCCATCCATCGCGCCGGCATGCGCCACCGCTCCGGGTCGACCAGCAGCCCGACGGCGACGATGGGGGCGAGCCACAGCATGTACTGCGGCGAACCGACCTTGTTGAAGACGATGAGCGCGGCGGTCAGCGCGAACGCCCCGAGCACCACGAGGCCGGCCTCGGCATGCTCCGGGCGCGGCGCACCGAGCACCGCGGTCGTCCGCGCACGGACGAGCAGCAGCGCGATGGCGATGAAGGCGACGATCATGAGCCATCCGACGACCTCGCCGGCGGCCATGGCCCCGTGCCCGATCACCTCGCGCGTCGCGAGCTCGTAGTTCTGTCGGATGCGCGCCCCCGGCATCTCCCAGATCGTGGCCCAGACCCACGGCGTCGCGACCGGTGCCTCGAGCTGCGGGGCGCGCGTGCCCTGGATCGTCAGGAAGCTGAAGAGGTTCGTCGCACCGCCCGCGGCCACGACGGCGACCATGATGACGGCGCTCGCGGCGAGCCCGCCGAGCGCGACCCACCAGCGGCTGCGGCAGACCGCCACGACGGCCGCCGCGATCGCGGCGGGCCAGACCTTGATCCAGGTCGCGAGGGCGATCAGCGCGCCGGCGACGACGGGGCGCCGCGAGACCCAGACGAGGCCGGCGATCGCGAGCGGTGCCGCGACGCCCTCGAGACGCAGCATCGAGACCGGGGCCAGCAGCAGGATGCTGAGCAGCCAGTACCAGGCCGCGGGGTACGCCGAGCGCCGCTGCAGGCGGGCGCCGGCGATCGCGGTGATCGCGAGCCAGTTGGCCGCCGCCAGCATCAGCAGCCAGACGAGCTGATACAGGTAGGGGCCGAGCGCCATGGGCGCCACGACGGGGATCAGCGCACCGGCCGGGTACACCCACTCGAAGTCGATGATGGGCCACGTTCCCTGCACGGCATCCTGCGCCCACAGCCGGTAGAGCGGCAGATCGCCCTCCGTCCCGCCGGCGATGATCAGCGGCAGCAGCGCGAGGATGTACGCGACGTGGAATGCGGCGAAACCGGTGACCAGCCCTCGCCGGGTCCGTCCGAACGCCGCCAGTCGTTCTCGGCGCGACGCGCGAGGGGAAGCCGGTTGAGACGTCACCCGGGCATCATAGGCCCCGCGCATATCCGTGCGATGAACGTTCGGATGCCACGATGCGGCCGGCCGCGGCGGGGTCATGCTCAGCGGCGGTGCGCCGCGCGGCCGGCGTGACCGGCGAGCGCGTCGGCGGCTCCCACGAGGGCGAGGTGCGAGAGCGCCTGAGGCGTGTTGCCCGCCTGACGCCGATCGCCGACGTCGTACTCCTCCGAGAGCAGTCCGACGTCGTTGGCGAGAGCGCAGAGCCGGTCCATGAGGGCGGCGGCGGCGTCGAGGCGTCCCGTCGCCGCGTACTGCTCGACGAGCCAGAACGAGCACGCGAGGAAGGGGTGCTCCGTGCCGCTCAGTCCGTCGACGCCCGCCTCGGTGCGGTAGCGCAGCACGAGGCCGTCGCGCAGCAGCGTCTGCTCGATCCGCGCGACGGTCGCCAGCATGCGGGGGTCGTCGGGCGCGCAGAATCCGACGGCGGGCAGCAGCAGCAGCGAGGCGTCGACCTCGTCGGTACCGGCGTACTGCGTGAAGTGGCCGCCGGCGGCAGACACGCCGTCCCGGTCGATCTCGGTGCGGACGCGATCGCGCAGACGTCGCCACGTGGCGGCGTCGCCGTCGAGGCCGTGCTCGTCGACGGCGCGCACCCCGCGGTCGAGGGCCGCCCAGATCATCGCGCGGGAATGGGTGAACATCTGCGGATCGCCGCGCATCTCCCAGATCCCGTGGTCGGGGCGCTCGATCCAGGCCATCACCTGGTCGAGCAGCGCCCGCTGCAACGCCCAGGAGAACGGCGTCTCGTCGACGCCGGCGAGCCGGGCCGCCTCGAGCGCGACCATGACCTCGCCGATGACGTCGGCCTGATACTGGTCGACCGCGCCGTTGCCGATGCGCACCGGCGCCGACCCCGCGTAGCCGGGCAGGCTCGCGAGCTCGCGCTCGGGCAGGTCGCGCTCACCCGCGATCCCGTACATGATCTGCACGTCGGCCGGATCGCCGGCCACGGCGCGGAGCAGCCAGTCGCGCCAGCGGACCGCCGCGTCGAGATACCCGTGAGCGATGTAGGCCTCGAGCGTCAGCGCCGCGTCACGCAGCCACACGTAGCGGTAGTCCCAGTTGCGCGAGCCGCCGAAGTCCTCGGGCAGCGACGTCGTCGCCGCCGCGACGATGCCCCCGGTCTCGGTATGCGTGAGCGCGCGCAGGACGAGCAGGGAGCGCAGCACCTCCGCTCCCCACCGGCCGCCGTCGTCGATGCGACCGGCCCAGGTCGTCCACCACGTTCGGGTGCGCTGCTCCGCCGCGTCGACGTCGAACGGCTGCGGGACGTCGCGGTACGAGGGCTCCCACCGCAGCACCGAGTCGACGCTGCGCCCTGCCGCGACGACGAACGCTCCGCGATGACGCGTATCGTCGGCCGCGAGGCGCGGGCCGCGGAGCGTGACGGCGTCGGGCCCGGCCACGGCGAGAAGCGTCCCCGTCGGCACATCGTCGCCGGCTGGCTCCGACGGCCGCGCGGACGCCGTCTCGAGCTGCCGCACCCAGGGCACGGCCCGGGCGTAGTCGAAGCGCAGCCGCACCTCGCTGACGAACGCGACGGCACCGGCGATCCCGACGACGCGCCGCACCACGGCCTCGACGCCCTCGACGACGGGCATGAACTCGCGCACCTCGGCGACGCCGTCGGCGCACACCCACCGTGTGACGAGCACGAAGGTGTCGCCGTCGTAGCGTCGCGTCGCGGTGGCATCCGGATCGCTCGGACGCAGGCTCCAGCATCCGTGCGACCGGTCGCCGAGCAGGGCGCCGAAGATCGAGGCCGAGTCGTAGCGCGGCAGGCAGAGCCAGTCCAGATCGCCCGCGTCGGACACGAGCGCCGCGCTTCGGCAATTGCTCAGGAGGGCGTAGCGCTCGATCGGTGCGGGCATCCTCGACATTGTTCCCCTCCCCCATCCCCGCGGCAAGCATCGCGCGCCGGCGAGCGCCCGTCGGCGCGTGTGAGTAGCGTGACGCCCATGACGGCCGACACGACGCTCATCATCCTCGGCGCCTCGGGCGACCTGACCTCGCGCCTGCTGCTCCCGGCGCTGGGGCAGCTGCTCGCCCGCGAACCGCAGCGACGCGTCAAGCTGCACGGGGCCGGCATGGACGACTGGTCCGACGACCGGTGGCGCGACACCGTACGGGCCTCGTTCCGCACGACGGACGCGGATGCAGCCTTCTCGTGCCTCTCGGACACCACGTACACCCACGCCGACATCACGCGCGCCGACGAGCTGCAGGCCATCCTCGACGCGGCGGAGGGGCGACCGGCCCTGTACTTCGCCGTGCCGCCGGCGGTCGCGGCAGCAGCCTGCGAGGCGCTCGCGCGCGTCACCCTGCCGGCGGGCACGATCCTCGCGCTCGAGAAGCCGTTCGGATCGGATGCCGAGGGCGCCCGACGCCTCAACGCGGTGCTCGCGGGACTCGTACCCGAGGAGCAGATCTTCCGCGTCGACCATTTCCTCGGCCGCTCGACCGTGCTGAACCTGCTCGGTGTGCGCTTCGCGAACCGGGTCATCGAACCGGTCTGGTCGGCCGACGACATCGCCTCGATCGAGGTCCGCTACGACGAGTCGCTGGGCCTCGAAGGCCGCGCGGGGTACTACGACCGCGCCGGTGCGCTCACCGACATGATCCAGAGCCATCTGCTGCAGGTCATGGCATTCGTGACCATGGAGCCGCCCGCCTCTCTCGACGAGCGCGACCTGCGCGACGCGACGGGCGCCGTGCTGCGCGCCACCGCGATCTGGGGCGACGACCCCGCGGCCTCGTCGCGACGTGCCCGGTACACCGCGGGCACGGTCGAGGGCAGGCACTACCCCTCGTACGTCGACGAACCGGGAGTCGACCCGGCCCGAGAGACCGAGACGCTCGCCGAGATCGTGGTCGAGGTCCGCAATGCCCGGTGGCAGGGCGTGCCGATCACGCTGCGATCCGGCAAAGCACTCGGACACCTCGACGCCGAGGTCGTCGTGCGCTTCCATCCGGTGCGTCACCTGCCCGCGGGGTTCACCGGCGACCCGCAGCCGTCCGCATTGCGCTTCGCCCTCGGTCCCGACACGATGGCGCTCGAGCTCAACGTCAACAGCGGCGCCGACCCGCTGCACCTCGAACGCGCGACGATGCTCGCCGAGCTCGGCGAGGGCGCACTCAAGGCGTATGCCGAAGTGCTGTCGGGCATCCTCGACGGCGACGCGATGCTGTCGGTGCGCGGTGACGCCGCCGTCGACTGCTGGCGCATCGTGCAGCCGGTTCTCGACGCCTGGCACGCGGGTGCCGTGCCGATGGACGAGTACCCGGCAGGGGTCTCGTCACCCGCCGGGTGGCCGCAGCGCTGAGCACGCCGAACGCCCGCCCACCCCGGACGCTCCCCCGCACGGCGGGCGGCCTGCGCGCACGATCCGCCGGAGGGGGGATCCGCCGCACCGCCCGTCGTCCCTAGCGTGGGGTCATCGGCTAAGGAGGCGGAATGCTCGAACTGAGCGGCATCACCAAGAACTACGGCACGCACCGCGTGCTCGACGACGTGGGGTTCCGCGTGCCCGATGGACGCCTGACCGGGTTCGTCGGAGGCAACGGCGCCGGCAAGACGACCACGATGCGCATCATGCTCGGCGTGCTGTCGCGCGACAGTGGCGAGGTCACGATCGACGGGACGCCGCTGACGGCATCCGACCGTCGGCGGTTCGGGTACATGCCCGAGGAGCGCGGCCTGTATCCCAAGATGAAGGTGCTCGAACAGATCGTGTACCTCGCCCGCCTCCACGGGTTCTCGAAGACGGATGCGACCACCCGCGCCCGCGCGCTGCTCGAGGAGCTCGGGCTCGGCGAGCGACTGAACGACAACATCGAGACGCTCTCGCTCGGCAACCAGCAGCGCGCCCAGATCGCGGCGGCGCTCGTGCACGACCCGCAGGTGCTGATCCTCGACGAGCCGTTCTCCGGGCTCGACCCGCTCGCCGTGGACGTCGTCGCCGGCGTGCTGCAGAGCCGTGCCGCGCAGGGGGTCGGTGTGCTCTTCTCCTCGCACCAGCTCGACGTGGTCGAGCGTCTGTGCGACGACCTCGTCATCATCGCCGGCGGCACCATCCGCGCCGCCGGCACCCGCGACGGTCTGCGCCGTCAGCACCAGGGCCATCGCTACGAGCTCGTCTCGACGGGCGACGCCGGCTGGCTGCGCTCCGAGCCCGGCGTCGAGGTCGTCGAGTTCGACGGCGGGTACGCGCTCTTCGACGTCGACGCCGACGAGACCGCGCAGCGCGTCCTGCGCCGCGCGGTCGAGCACGGCGACGTCGCGAGCTTCACCCCGCGGCATCCGTCCCTCGCCCAGATCTTCACCGAAGTCATCCAGGAGGTTGCTCCGTGAGCACCGCATCCCCCACCTTCGCCCAGAGCACCTGGCTCGTCGCCGAGCGCGAGATCGGCTCGAAGCTGCGCAGCAAGTCGTTCGTCATCTCGTTCGCCATCCTGTTCCTCGGCGCGCTCGCGCTGGTGGTGTGGGGCGGCTTCTCGGCCGGCGACGACAGCGGCACGCCTGTCGCCGTCACCCCCGACGCGGTCTCTTTCGTGCAGGACGCTCCGGGACTCGAAGTCCGCGACGTCGCGGACCGCGCGGCGGCCGAGAGCGCCGTCCGCGACGGAGACGTCGACGCGGCGATCGTCGCGGACGCGTCGGCCCCCGGCGGCTACGTCGTCATCGGCGACACGTCGGTGTCGAACACGCTCCTGATGTCGCTCGCGCAGCTGCCGAAGGTCGAGCTGCTCGATCCCTCGGGCGATGCCGGCTTCCTCGGCTACATCGTCGCGGTCGGATTCGGAGCGATCTTCTTCATCTCGGCGCAGACCTTCGGTGCGACGATCGCGCAGTCGGTCGTCGAGGAGAAGCAGACCCGCGTCGTCGAGCTGCTCATCTCGGCGGTGCCCGTGCGGGCGCTGCTCGCGGGCAAGGTGATCGGCAACACGGTGCTCGCGATGGGGCAGATCCTCATCCTGGCGGCGGTCGCGGTCATCGGGTTGACGGTCACCGACCAGACGGCGCTGCTCACCGGGATCGGCGCGCCCATCGCCTGGTTCGCGGTGTTCTTCCTGTTCGGCTTCGTCCTGCTCGCCGCACTGTTCGCGGCGGCGGCCGCCATGGTGTCGCGGCAGGAGGACATCGGGGCGACCACGACGCCGCTCATCCTGCTGGTGATGGCGCCGTACTTCCTCGTCATCTTCGCCTGGAACAATCCGCTGATCCTCGGGATCATGTCGTACGTGCCGTTCTCGGCGCCCGTCGGGATGCCGATGCGCCTCTTCCTCGGCAGCGCACTGTGGTGGGAGCCGCTGGTGTCGCTGGCGGTCCTGCTGCTGACCTGCGTGGGGGCCATCCTCGTCGGCGCGAAGATCTACGAGAACTCGCTGCTGCGCATGGGCGCGCGCGTCAAGCTGGGCGACGCCCTCCGGCGCTGAGCCGGCGGACCGTCCGGTCGAGCGTCGGCGCCGGGTGCGACATCCTCTCGTGAGGAACGCGCCCGGCGCCGGCGTCTCATGCGTCAGGCCTCGAGGACGGCGAGGACGTTGCCGGCGGGGTCGCGGAACCAGGCGATGTCGGGACCGCGACCGTCGCCGCGGACGATGCCGCGATCGTCGGAGGGGAACTCGTCGTCGGGGTAGATCTTCGTCTCGACGCCTCGGGCCCGCAGGTCGTCGACCGCGGCGTCGATGTCGTCGACCGGGAAGTTCAGGATGGTGAAGCTCGCCGCCGTGTGACCGGGCTTGGGGTACACCAGGATGCTGCCGCCCGTGGCGAGACGGATCTCGAGGAACCCCATGTCGTCGGTCTCGACGTCGAGGCCCAGGGTGTCGGCGTAGAAGGCGCGGGCGGCGTCGAGGTCGTCGACGCTGAACCCGCTGAATGCCCCGGATGTGCTGAATGCGCTCATGCCGACAGGGTCGCCCCCGCGGGCGCCGGACGCAAGAGCTCCGGATGACGGGGAATGACGGCGAGGCGTTCGTCGTTCGCTTTTGGCGGGACGATGGTGTCCGACGCCTGTCCACTGAATCATCGGGAGAACCCATGTCCCTCATCGAAGAGCGCGTCGCCGAGACCGACGCCCCCGTCCTCGACATCCTCGCCGCCCGCTGGAGCACGCGTCTGTACGACGACGTCTCGCCCGTCGACGAAGACGCCCTCGCGAGTGCCCTCGAAGCCGCACGCTGGGCTCCGTCGGCCTTCAACGCGCAGCCCTGGCGGTTCGTCGTGGCCCGTCGCGGCACCGAGACCCACGAGAAGGTCGTCTCGACGCTCGTCGAGTTCAACCAGGCCTGGGCAGGTCCCGCCGGCGCCCTCATCGTGTTCGTCGCGCAGACCGAGAACGACGGCAAGCCGGTGGCCACCGCCCTCTACGACCTCGGCCAGGCTGCCGCGCACTTCACCGTGCAGGCCCACGCCGACGGCCTCTACACCCACCAGATGACCGGTTTCGACGCCGCCGACCTCGCCGCGAAGCTCGGCATCGAGGCCCCGTTCGTGCCGGTGACCGTCATGGCCGTCGGCGACCTCGGCGATGTCGACGCCGCGCCCGCAGCCGTGCGCGAGCGCGAGCTGTCGCCCCGTACCCGCCGCCCGGTCTCCGAGTCCGTCGTCATCGACGACTGATCCATCCCGCCCAGCAGCGCCCCGCCGGCCCCGCCCGCGGGGCGCTGCCGCGTTCCCGGCCGCCGCACCCTCCGCGTGGCGTCGTTCGAGCGGTCGCGGGGACGGTCGCGGGTCGGTGTCGGGGGCCCGGGCCGGCGACCGCACCCTAGACGAGGCCCGAAGCCTGCGACACCCCGGCCCGCGGGGCCCCGCGCGGCGGTTATCGTCAAGCATGACCGCCAGCATCCTGTCGATCGGCACCGCGGTGCCGCCGGCCGTGCTCCACCAAAACGCGGTGCGCGATCTCTTCGCCGCGCAGCCCGGCATCGCACGGCTGTCTCAGCGCCTCGTGCGCGCCGCCTTCGACGCCTCCGCCATCGAGACCCGGCACACCGTCCTGGCCGACCTCGCCGAGGCCCTCGATCGCGGGACCGCGCCGACCGATGCCGGCGAGCCGGCGGCCGCAGAGCCGGGGTCCGATGACGGGGCCTCCCTCGCGGTCATCTCCGACGCGGGCGCCCTGCTGTCGCCCTCCACGGGCACCCGCAACGACGCCTACATCGCCCTCGCGCCCGAACTGTCGGCCCGCGCCGCCCGCGACGCGCTGACCTCGGCATCCGTCGCCCCCGGCGACATCACGCACGTCGTGACCGTCTCGTGCACCGGGATGTATGCGCCCGGTCCCGATTACCGCCTCATCCGCGATCTCGATCTGCCGACGACCGTCGAGCGGTACCACCTCGGGTTCGTCGGCTGTGCGGCCGCCGTGCCGGCGCTGCGAGCGGCGGCTCGCATGTGCGCCGCACAGCCGGACGCGGTCGTGCTCGTCGTGTGCGCCGAGCTGTGCACGCTGCACTTCCGCGTCGCCGACGACCCCGACCAGATCCTCGCGGCGTCGCTGTTCGCCGATGGCGCCGCCGCCGCGGTGGTCAGCGCGGATCCGGCTCGCCGCAGCGGACGGTGGCTCGACCTCGACCGCTTCGCCACCGCCGTCACCGACGACGGCGAACGCGACATGACCTGGACGGTGGGCGACACGGGATTCGACATGGTCCTCACCGCAGAGGTCCCCCGCATCATCGGGCGCGAGATCCGCGAAGCCGTCGGGGACATCATCGCGGGCGCGTCCGTTGACACCTGGGCCGTCCACCCCGGCGGCCGCGCCGTGCTCGACCGGGTCGAGTCCGGGCTCGACCTGCCGCCGGACGCGCTCGAGGTCTCGCGGGCTGTGCTGCGCGACTACGGCAACATGTCGAGCGCGACGATCCTGTTCATCCTGCGCTCGATCCTTCTGGGCGACGACCTGAGCGACGGTGAGACGATCGCGACGCTCGCCTTCGGACCCGGGCTGACGATGGAGGCGGCCCTGCTCACAGCGGGGGTGGCCGAAGACGGTGCGGTGCGGGCGGATGCCGTGGCGGATGGTGCCGGGCGGACGGACGCCGTGCGGGCGGAACCCGTCGCATCGTGGACCTGAGGCACCGCGACGTCGCCCTGCGCGAGCTCATGGACGACCCGGCGTGCGACCCGGCGGCCCTTGCCCGGACCCTGCGGCGCTTCGACGTCGTCAATCGTGCCGTGAGCGGGTGGGGGACGGTCTGGCGGCGCCGGTTGCGGCCGGTGCTCGCTCGCCTCGACCGTCCCGCGCGCGTGCTCGACATCGGATCGGGCGGTGGCGACGTCACCGCCCGTCTCGCTCGGCTGGCGGAACGCGACGGCCTGAGCGTCACCTGGCTCGGCATCGATCCCGACCCCCGCGCCCTCGCCGTGGCCCGCGAGCGCGCGCGGCCCGACGTCGAGTTCCGCAGCACCGACTCGACCGCGCTGCGCGCGACGGGGGAACGCTTCGACGCCGTCATCTCCAATCACGTGCTTCACCACCTCGGCGAACCCGAGCTCGGTGCGTTCCTCGCCGATTCGCTCGCACTGTCGAGCGGGATCGTGCTCCACGCGGACATCGAGCGCGGGCGCACGGCGTACGCCCTCTACGCCGCCGGCATCCTGCCGCTGCAGCGCGGGACCTTCCTGCGCACCGACGGCCTGCGCTCGATCCGCCGCAGCTACCGCGCACCCGAGCTGCGGGCGACGCTCGCCGGGCACGGCGAGTGGCACGTGGTCCGGCCGGCACCCTTCCGGGTGCTCGCGATGGGGCGCGGGCGTGGCTGAGGTCATCGTCGTCGGAGCGGGTCCGGTGGGCATGCTGCTGGCCGCCGAGCTCGCACGCCGCGGGGTCGACGTCGAGGTCGTCGAGCGGCGCGGGCGCAGCGGCGACGGATCGCGCGCGATCGGGCTGCACGCCCCCGTGCTCGCGGCGCTGGAGGGCGGCGGCGCGACCGACCGCATCCTGGAGCACGCCGTCCGCGTGTCGCGCGGCGAGGCCCGGAGCGACGGCCGACTGCTGGGGGTGGTCCGCTTCGATCGCCTGCCGGTGCGGCATCCCTACGTCGCGACGCTGCCTCAGGCGCATACCGAGGCCGCGCTCGCGGTGGGGGCGCCGACGCCCCGGCGCGGGGTCGCGGTGTCGCGTGTGCGGCCGCGCGGCGACCGCGTGACCCTCGAGACCTCGGGCACCGGCGGCGAACGGGAGCTGTCGGCTCCGATCGTGGTCGTGGCGGGCGGTGTCGGCGCCCGCGACCTCGTCTTCCGCGACGGGGCGCTGCGGCGCACGGGATATCCCGACCGCTACCTCATGAGCGACGTCGACGTTCCGGAGCGAGCCGACTCCGACGTGGCCGTCGTGCACCTCGCCCGCTCGGGCGTGCTCGAGTCGTTCCCCCTGCCGCACGGCCGGCGTCGCTTTGTGGCGTGGGATGCGGGCGGGGGTGGCGGGCGCGCGGGTGGTGGCGGGCATGCGGGTGGTGGCGGGCATGCGGATGGTGGCGGGCCGTGGCACCCTGACCTCGACGAGGCCGGGGCGCGTCTCGATCGTCTCCGGACCGCGATGCGCGAGCGCGGCGAGGCCGAGGCCGCGGAGGCGCTGACGGAAGCGACGGGCTTCCGCGTGCGGCGCGTGCTGGCGCCGGCTCTGCGCCGCGGCCGTCTCGTCGTCATCGGCGACTCGGCCCACGAGATCAGCCCCATCGGCGGTCAGGGCATGAATCTCGGCCTGCTCGACGCGGCGACCCTCGCTCCCCTCCTCGCCGACTGGATCCGCACCGGCACCGAACCCGTCGCCGCCCTCGCGCGGTGGGAGCGTGATCGCCTGCGCTCGGCACGCGCCGCCGGACGCCTCGCCGCGATCAACATGGGCCTCGGCCGCCCCGTGAGCCGCGCGACGCACGCGGCGCGTGCTCGCAGCCTCGGCACCGTGCTCGCGGCGACCGGCGCGCTCGTCCCCCGCGCCTATGCGATGGGTCTCGATGCGGCCGCCCGCACCCGCTGAGGCTGCCGCCGCCGGATCCGCCCGAAGCTCCCGACCCCACCCTTTATCCACCGGACACGAGGGGTGTGCTCGGCACGCAGGGGTGTGCTCGGTCAGCGCAGCGAGCCTGCGGCCACCACCAACTGCGCGGCCAGCACGAGGGCCGCAGCCATGACGAGGCGGAAGCCGGCGCGGTCGGGGCCGCGCAGCCGCATCCGGACGACGACCGCGATCGCGAGCACCAGGACCGCTCCGAAGAAGAGCCACGGCAGCGGCCCCTCGCCCCTGCCGCCGGCGAGTACCGCGATCGCTGCGACGACGATGCCGGCGACAGCGACGAAGACCGAGGCGGCGGCGCCGAGCATGTGCGGCAGGCCGCGGACGCCGGTCTCGCGGTCGTCATCGAGGTCGGGGAGCACGTTGGTCAGGTGCACCGCCGCCCCGAGTGCGGCGCCCGCGACGGCAGCGAACGGGGCCGCGAGCGACGGGTCGGAGGCCGACAGCGTCGCGAGCGACGGGAAGAGCCCGAAGCTCACGAGGAAGGGCACGACCGACACCGGGGTCGACTTCAGCCCGAGGTTGTACGCCCAGCCCGACGCGATCGTCACCGTGTGAGCGATCAGCATCCCCCACCCGAGGACAGCTGAGAGCGCGAGCGCGATGACGAAGGAGCCGCCCGCCGCGAGCCACGCCGTCCGATTCGACACGGCGCCTCTCACCAACGGCTTGTCGGTGCGCCCCACCGCGCGGTCGCGCTCCCGGTCGATCGCATCGTTCGAGATGCCGATCGAGAGCTGCCCGAGCAACACGGATACGACGAGCACCACCATCCGCCAGGGCTCGAGCCCGACGGCCAGACCGAGCGCGAGGGACAGGGTCGTGACGACGACCGACGGTCCCGGATGCGAAGCACCCCAGAGGGCTCGGACCGTCTGCATGCTCTCAGACTCTCACGCGGCGCGCGTGCCCGGTTCACGGGGCTCGCCATCATGCGCACGCCGGCCGATCCACCGTCGCAGCGTGCCGTCGACAGGATGGTTCGTCGCTCGGGGGTCCGCGCCGCGTCCGGACCGGCGCTCAGCCTGTTCGCAGGACGTCATGCGCCAGGCTCAGCCGACACCTCGCCGCTGTCCCGTACAGCCGCGAACCACCCCGGTGGGGCCGACCAGCCGGGCCGCCGACAGGCTCAGCGTCCCCAGGCTGCCGCGGCCAGGCGCCGGAAGCCGAGCCGTCCTGTGGACGGAACGAACCGGCCGGCCGCACCGCACCGCGCGCGCACCGCACCGCAGCGCGCGCGACCCGCGCCGAGCTCAGCCCCGGACACCCGATCAGTCGTCGAGCAGCTCGGCCTCGATCACGTCGTCGTCCCCCCCGGTCGCGGCACCCGCGGCGGGCTCGGTCGCCGGGCCCGCGCTCGTGAGGACGAGCGTCGACCCGTCGGCGGCGACATCCACCCGCACGACATCACCGTCGCGCACCCCGCCCGACAGGATGGCCATCGCGAGACGGTCCTGGATCTCGGACTGGATGAGGCGGCGAAGCGGCCGTGCGCCGAACACCGGGTCGTAACCGCGCTCGGCGAGCCAGGCGCGCGCGTCGGGCGTGACCGCGAGCGCGAGCCGCCGATCCTTCAGCCGCCGCTGCAGCGCGTCGACCGACAGCTCGACGATCTGCGCGAGGTCGTCCTGGCTGAGCGCCTCGAACATGACGGTGTCGTCGAGCCGGTTGAGGAACTCGGGTCGGAAGGCCTGCCGCAGCAGGATCTGCACCTGCTCGCGCTTCTGCTCGGGGCTCAGTGTCGGATCGATGAGGATCGGCGAGCCCAGGTTCGACGTGAGGATCAGGATGACGTTGCGGAAGTCGACCGTGCGGCCCTGTCCGTCGGTGAGGCGGCCGTCGTCCATCACCTGCAGCAGTACGTCGAAGACCTCGGGGTGGGCCTTCTCGACCTCGTCGAGAAGGACGACCGAGTACGGGCGCCGCCGCACCGCTTCGGTGAGCTGACCGCCCTGCTCGTACCCGATGTATCCGGGAGGGGCACCGACGAGCCGCGAGACGGAGTGCTTCTCGCCGTACTCCGACATGTCGATGCGCACCATCGCGTGCTCGTCGTCGAAGAGGAACTCGGCGAGCGCCTTGGCGAGCTCGGTCTTGCCGACACCGGTCGGGCCGAGGAACAGGAACGAGCCGGTCGGCCGGTTGGGGTCGCTGATGCCCGCGCGCGAGCGGCGCACCGCGTCGGCGACGGCCTTGACGGCCGTCTTCTGGCCGATCAGGCGCTTGCCGAGCTCGGACTCCAGTCGCACCAGCTTCTCGGTCTCTCCCTGCAGCAGGCGCCCGACGGGGATGCCGGTCCAGGCGGCGATGACGGCGGCGATGTCCTCGTCAGCGACCTGCTCGTTGACCATCCGCTCGGGACCGTCGACGGCCGTCTCGGCACGCTCGGCCTCGACGACCTCGCGCTCGAGCGCGGGGATCTCGGCGTAGAGCAGGCGCGACGCCTTCTCGAGGTTGCCCTCGCGCTGGGCGCGCTCGGCCTCGACGCGCGCCGCATCGAGTCGGGTCTTGAGGTCGCCGACGCGGTTGAGCGACGCGCGCTCCCGCTCCCATCGGGCCTGGAGGTCGTCGAGCTTCTGCTGCTCGTCCTTCAGGGTCGCGCGCAGGGTCTCGAGACGCTCGCGCGATGCGGCATCCTTCTCCTTCTTCAGCGCGAGCTCCTCGAGCTTCAGCCGGTCGACGTGGCGGCGCAGCTCGTCGATCTCGAGGGGCGCCGAGTCGATCTCCATGCGCAGACGCGAGGCGGCCTCGTCGATCAGGTCGATCGCCTTGTCGGGCAGCTGGCGCGCCGGGATGTAGCGGTTCGACAGGGATGCCGCGGCGACGAGCGCGCCGTCGGCGATGGCGACCTTGTGGTGCGCCTCGTAGCGCTCCTTGAGGCCGCGGAGGATCGCGATCGTGTCTTCGACGCTCGGCTCGCCGACGTAGACCTGCTGGAAGCGTCGCTCGAGGGCGGCGTCCTTCTCGATGAACTCGCGGTACTCGTCCAGGGTGGTCGCGCCGATCAGCCGCAGCTCGCCGCGCGCGAGCATGGGCTTGAGCATGTTGGATGCGGCGACCGAGCCCTCGCCGCCGCCCGCACCCATGAGCACGTGCAGTTCGTCGATGAACGTGATGACGCGCCCGTCGGACTCGGTGATCTCCTTGAGCACGCTCTTCAGGCGTTCCTCGAACTGCCCGCGGTACATCGCGCCGGCGACGAGCGCGGAGATGTCGAGCGAGACGAGCTCCTTGTTCTTCAGGCTCTCGGCGACGTCGCCCGCGACGATCCGCTGGGCGAGGCCCTCGACGACGGCCGTCTTGCCGACGCCGGGCTCGCCGATGAGCACGGGGTTGTTCTTCGTCCGGCGCGTGAGCACCTGACTGACGCGCCGGATCTCGCTGTCGCGGCCGATCACGGGGTCGAGCTTGCCCTGACGGGCACGGTCGGTGAGGTTGATGCCGAACTGCTCGAGGGCGCTCTGCGCGTCCTCCTGCCCGGGCTGCTGCGTGGCGTTCATGCGTCTCCTGAAATCTCGCGGCTCAAACTTGAGCCTGAATGACTCAAGTTTATCACCGTGTCGCTCAGGACGCTACGGCCTCCGCCGCCACCCCGGCCGCCGACGCCGCTTCCGGCGTGCACGCGAATCGTGCACGATAGGCGCTGGGGCTGAGTCCGAGCGCACGGGCGAAGTTCTGGCGCAGCACGGAGGCCGAACCGAAGCCGCTGTCGGCGGCGATCTGCTCGAGCCCGAGGTCTGTCTGCTCCAGCAGGCGCTGGGCTCGGAGGATGCGCTGGCGGCCGAGCCAGGCGGCCGGCGTCGTGCCGTAGTCCGCCTTGAAGCGCCGGGCGAAGGTGCGCGGCGACATGTGCGCGCGCGATGCGAGCAGATCGACCGACAGGTCGAGGTCGAGGTTGGCGATCATCCAATCGGTGATCGGTGCGAGCGAGAGCGACGCGACCTCGGGCAGTGGCCGCGCGATGAACTGCGCCTGGCCACCGTCCCGCAGGGGCGGCACGACCATCCGGCGCGCGATCGTGTTGGCGGCCTCGGCACCGAGCTCGATCCGCAGCAGGTGCAGGCAGGCGTCGAGTCCGGCCGCGGTGCCGGCGGAGGTGATGATGCGGTCGGACTGCACGTAGAGCACGTCGGGGTCGACCTCGATCTCCGGGTACATCCGCGCCATCGTGTCGGCATAGCGCCAGTGGGTCGTGGCGCGTTTGCCGTCGAGCACACCGGATGCGGCGACGGCGAACGCGCCGCTGCACACGGTCAGCACCCACGCGCCCCGCGCCACCGCTCGACGCACCACCCCGCTGACGCGTTCGTCCACGGCATCCCAGCTCTCGCGCGGGATCGGGGTGATCACGACCAGGTCGGCCTCGTCCGCGAAGCCGAGCCCCGTCTCGACGTTGAGCGAGAACGCGAGATTGGCGGGGACCACCCCGGGATCGGGCGCCACGACGCGGAAGTCGAAGTTCGGGATGCCGTCGTCACTGCGGTCGAGGCCGAACGCCTCGCACGCGAGACCGAACTCGAACGGGGCGAATCCCGGCTGGACGACGCAGGCGACCGTGTGCATGGCAGAAATCCTTCGGATGCTGTCTTTCCCGCCAGTGTCGGCAGGATGGAGACAATCGTAGCGTTTCTGCCATGCCCCGTGAACTCCTCCTCGCCCTCGTCCTCTCGGTCGTCGTCGTCGCCGCGGCGGCCACCCTCGTGGTGGTCGCGCGCGACGGCTACCGCCCCACCCCTACCGACCCCGCACGCCTGGCTCCCCGGGCGCGCGAGACCGCCCAGCCGCTGGCCGGTCGGCGCGAGGCGCAGCGAGCGGACCGCGACCTTCCGGGCCGGCACCTCGCCGGCCGTGCGGCGGCCGTCAGCGCGAGCGGAGCGCCAGCGCGCGACGCGAAGCGGCGAGCAGCCGCGACGCCGATTCCGCCCAGGTGAAGCGGGAGACGTGCTCGCGGCCCGCCGCGACGACGGCGGCGCGGGCGTCGTCGTCGTCGAGCGACGCGACGGCCTCCGCGAATGCCCGGGGATCGCGCGGCGGCACGTACAGCGCGCCGCCGCCGCCGACCTCGTGGAAGATCGGCATGTCGCTCACCACGGCGGGAACGCCGAGCTCGAGGGCCTCCGCGATCGGCAGGCCGTAACCCTCGTCGAGGCTCACCGTCGCGAGCATCCCGGCGTCGGCGAGGATCGCCGCATACTCGGCATCCGTCACGCCGCCGTGGAACACGATGCGGGCGTCGGCCGGCGCCAGCTTCTCGAGCTCCGCGCGCCGGGCGTCCGAGATGCGGCTGAGCAGGTGCAGCGTGCGTCCGGGCAGCCACCGCATCGCCCGGACGAGGGTCTCGACATTCTTATAGGGCATGAACGAGCCCATGTAGACGATGTTCTGCGGTTTGGCGGCGCCCGGCATGGCTCCTGCCGGCGCGAGGTCGGCCAGACGCTGGGGCGCATTGGGCAGCACCACGACCTCACGCTTGGTGAGTTTCACGTCGGCGAACTGCCGCTTGCTCGTCTCGCTCACGGTCGCGACCACGTCGGCCGCGTTGAGCGTCGCCCGCTGGGGCGCATACGAGAGGTGGAACAGGCGCCACCCCAGCCGCACGAACCACGGCAGGTCGCGCGGCGGCGTGCGGTGCCGGTAGTAGATCGTGTCGTGCAGGGTCAGGATGAGCGCGAACCGCCGCCCGAGGGCGCCGATCGTCTGCATCGGCGAGTAGACCACGTCGGGCCGATGGCTGTTGAGGCGCCGCGCGGCGAACGGCTCGAGCACCGAGGTCGGGGCGTGCAGCGTCACGTGCGGCGCCCCCGACGGCAGGAACGCGAGCTGCGCGGGGTCATGGACGATGAACGTGACCTCCACGGCATCCTCCGCCATCCTCGCGGCCCCGGCCGCGGCGAAGACGGCGTGCGCGAGCTCGTGCGAGAAGCGGCTGATGCCGTCGTGGAAGTCGGTGCGGATGTATCGCGCGTCGAAAAAGAGCCGCATCGTCACGCGTCGAGCGGCTCGCCGCGGTAGAGCTTCTCGAAGGTGTCGAGGGTGCGCTCGATGTCGTGGATCTCGACGCCGTCGAGTGAGGCCTGCTGCATCCGCAGGTACTCCTCGGGTGATGCGGTGAGCACGCGGCGCAGCTTGTCGGCGAGGTCGTCGACGTTGCCGGGCTCGAAGAGGTATCCGTTGACGCCCGTCTGCACCAGGTGGGGCAGAGCCACCGCATCCGCCGCGACGACCGGCAGACCCGACGCCATGGCCTCCATCGTGGCGATCGACTGCAGCTCGGCGATCGACGCGATCGCGAACACGTCGGCCCGGGTGTAGGCCGCGCGCAGGTCGGCCTCGTCCGTGCGCCCGAAGAACGTCACGCGGTCGGTGATGCCGAGCTGCTGCGCGGTCTGCTCGAGGTTGCGGCGCTGGTCGCCGCCGCCGACGATGTCGAAGTGCACGTCGAGCTCGGGCGCGAGCTTCGCGACGGCCTTGAGGGTCACCTCGACGTGCTTCTCGGTCGTGAGGCGCCCGACGAACAGGATGCGGCGGTGCTCGCGCGGCGTGAGGTCGGGCGTGTAGTTGCGCTTGTCGATGCCGCAGCTGATGGGGATGACGCCCGAGATGTCGATCGTGTCCTGCAGGAACTCCGCGGCCTTGCGCGTCGGAGTCGTCACGGCGCGCGACATGTCGAATGTGCGCTTGGCGTCGTCCCAGCAGAGCTTGATGATGATCTTGTCGAGGAACGGCGGCAGCGTCGTGAAGTCGATGACGTTCTCGGCCATAACATGGTTCGTCGCGACGACCGGGATGCCGCGCTTCGTCGCCTCGCGGGTCAGGCCGCGGCCGATGACGATGTGCGACTGGCTGTGCACGACATCCGGCTCGACCGAGTCGAGGACCTGGCGGGCGTAGTGCTTCGAGCGCCAGGGCAGCACGAAGCGCAGCCAGTCGTGCGGGTACCAGCGCCAGCCCGGCAGACGGTGCACGGTGATGTCGGCGCCCTCGATGTTCTCGGTGAAGACACCCGACTGCGAATGCTTCACGCTCGGGGTCACGACGTGGACCTCGTGGCCGCGGGCGGCGAGCCCGGCCGAGAGCCGCTCGGCGAAGCGTGCGGCACCGTTGACGTCAGGGGCGAAGGTATCGGCGCCCATCACGATGGTCAGGGGTGCGCGCGAGTTCGCGGCGGGAACACCCTCGGTCGTCGTGGATTCGGTCACGGGTCAGGCCCAATCTGTACGGCGGAGCGGCATCGACTGTGGCCGACGCGGCGGCCCCGAGCTTACCCGAGCGGCCTCGGCGCTCCCCGGAGGCGGGGCGGCGTTGGGGGAAACCGGCCCCGCGGGGAGCGGATGTCCAGCCGCGCTCCGTAGGCTGAGCGCATGGCCCGACTCGAAGCCGATGCCGACCCCGCCCGCTGGGTGGCTGTGACCGAATCCTTCGGCTTCTCCGGCCGCCGTGCCCGGAAGCGGGCCATCGGGATGCTGCTGAGCCAGGCGAACGCCGCGATCGGCGCAGCACCACGGCCCGGCGGGCGCTTCGCCGCGTGGGCCGCCAGCCAGGCCGTGCCGATGCTCATGCGCCGCGCGAACGGACGGGTGCGCGCCTGGATGTGGAAGGCCGATCCCGAGCTGCTCGTCGTGCTCGCGCAGATGCAGGAGGCCACGCCGCAGGTACGCGCCGCCCGCGCGATGATGCCGATGGAGTACGACGACACCGAGGACTTCCGCTCGCCCTACCTGGGCGTCGGCGAGAAGCTGGTGATGACGCTGCCGCCCGATCCCCGGACGCCGCCGTTCGTCTCGTACACCTGGGACACGGGAACGCACCTCGTCACGCTGTCGGCCGTGTGCAGCGACCGCGAGCGCGTGGGCACCGTGCTCGACGAGCTCGACCACCTGGCCCGCTCGTTGCGCGTCGTCGACGACCTGACCCTCGACGAGTCCGCCCCCACCCTTCGCCTCCCGCCCTCCCCTCCCTCCTGACCGCGCGCGAACCGACGCGAGCGGTCGCTCGCCGTCGCAGGTGACGACCATGCGCGTCGGCTCGTGCTCACCGGAGCGCATCGCGGGCGCGGAGGAGGATGGCGCGACGGGATGCGCCGCGGTGAGTCCTGTTCACGCGGATGACGCGCCACCCCAGGCGGGACAGTTCGTCGAGCCGGTCGACGTCACACGCGTACTGCGTGTCGTCGAGGCGATGCTGCTGGCCGTCGTACTCGAGGACCACCCGGGCGCCACCGCGGTCCCGAGATGCACGCGCGACAGCACGGGGTCGTGTCGCCTCATGAGCGAGTCGGCGGCGATCGTGAGCTCGCGCTCGTCCATCAGCTCCGCCGCCTGGCACCAGGCCACGGCCGGATGCGCGATGGGCACCGGGCCGAACCGCCAGCCGCCAGCCTCCGCCGCCTCGTGGCCGCGCACGTTCCGGCCCCGCGCCCGGCCGCAGGGCCGCGGCACGGCGACGTCCACCGCGGTGCGCAGTCGGTCGGGGATCCAGCCACCCACGAGGGCGATCGCGGTCGCGTGGCTGACGTGCTCGCGAGGCCGGAGCTTCGGCAGGTACGAGGTGACGAGCGCCCGCACATCGGAGGCCTCGCCGCGCGACCGGAGACCGCGGAACGGCGCGCTCAGATCGCTGGACCGCAGCCGGCCCCGCGTCACCCCCGCGGCCCGCGCGAACTCGACCGTGAAGACGTCGGGAAGGGCCAGGGGCAACTCAGCGCGACGGCGCGGCATCCCCTCACGGTGCCGCGCCCGGCGCCGCATCCATCCCGCATCCCACCCTCTCGTGCCCCTCGCACCCCCTCCCCTCCTGGGGAGGAGCCACCGACGCACTGCGAGCCGACGCGCATGGTCGTCTCGCACGCCGGATGACGACGCTTCGCGTCGGGTCAGCGGCGCGGCGGGGGCAGCGGGCTCGGGTGGCTAGTCGGCGGGGGGATCGGCCGGGCGGCGGTAGAGCACGACCTCGGTCGCGCGACGCACGCGGGCACCATGGCGCAGGGTCACGACGGCGCCCGTCGCACCGGCGGCGAACACGCGCGCGCCGGGGCGCTGCTGCATCTCGTCGCGCAGCCGCTGCTCGAGATCGCGTACCTCGCGGCGCAGCCCCGCCACCTCGTTCTCGAGCTCGAGGATGCGGGCGATCGCGGGGAGGCTGATCCCGTCCGCCGACATCCGGGCCACTTCGCGGAGCTGGCGGATGTGCCGCAGTGAGTAGCGGCGCGACCCGCCCGGCGTCCGGCCGGGCACGACGAGGCCCAGCCGGTCGTACTGCCGCAGGGTCTGCGCGTGCATGGCCGCCAGCTCGGCGGCCGCCGCGATCGCGAAGATCGGGGCGTCCTCGTCGATGTCGTCTTCAGCCATGGCTTGTCACCTCCTCGGCGATGTCGCGGGAGCGAGCGTTCCGACGCGCTCCGCGGGAGCGGGCGGGTCGGAACGCTCCGGGGTCACCCGCGCGCTCTGTTCATCAGGTCGGCCCGCGGGTTCTCGTTCGGCTCCACCTCGGCGAACCGCTCGAGAGCGGCACGCGCTTCGTCGTCGAGGTGCGTCGGCACCGCCACCTGGACCTCGGCCAGCAGGTCGCCGGTGCCTTTCGTCGTGCTCACGCCGCGTCCCTTGACGCGCAGCACCCGGCCCGAGGGCGTGCCGGGGGCAACGCGCAGCTTGACGGGATCGCCGCCCAGCGTCGGGACCTCGATCGTCGCGCCGAGCGCCGCCTCGGTGAAGGTGACCGGCACCACGACCCGCAGGTTGAGCCCGTCACGCGTGAACACCGGATGCGGCCGCACCGTGACCGAGACGACGATGTCGCCCGGCTCGCCACCGTCGGGCGAGGGACGCCCACGACCGCGCAGCCGGATCTTCTGACCGTCGGCCACGCCCGCCGGCACCTTGACCTTGAACGGCTTGCCGTCCTCGCCCTGGAGCGTGACGGTGTCGCCGCGGACGGCCGTGGCGAAGTCGAGCGTCGTGCGCGCCGTGACGTCGGCACCGCGCTGCGGTCCGCCGAAGCCCTGGAACCCGCCGCTCGAGCGGCCGAAGCCGCCCGAGCCGAACCGGCTCCCCCGACCGCCGCCCTGCTGGTTGAACATCGCGAAGATGTCGTCGAAGTCGGCACCGCGGGCGCCGGTCCCGCCGCGAGCGCCCTGGTTGAACGCGCTGAAGACGTCTTCGAAGCCTCCGGCACCCTGGCCACCCGCGGTGAAGCGGGCGTTGCCCGCCCCCATCGCCCGGATCTGGTCGTACTCGGCGCGCTGCTCCTTGTCGGAGAGCACGGAGTACGCCTCGCTGATCTCCTTGAACTTCGCCTCGGCCGCAGGGTCGCCCTGCGTCGAGTCGGGGTGGTACTGACGCGCGAGCTTGCGGTAGGTCTTCTTCAGGTCGGTGTCGGAGACGTCCTTGGCGACGCCCAGCACCTTGTAGAAGTCCTTGTCGAACCAGTCCTGACTGGCCATGTGAGTGCCTCCTATTCGGCCGGCACGGCGACGACGACCTTCGCCGGACGCAGCTCGATGCTGCCGAGGCGGTAGCCGACCTCGACGACCTCGAGGATCGTCGGCTCGGCCGTACCCGGTGTGGGCGCCTGGAAGATCGCCTCGTGCTGCTGCGGGTCGAACGCGTCGCCGGCGGCGCCGTAGGTCTCGACGCCGAGACGCGCGACCACGCCGCGCAGCTTGTCGGCGATCGCCGCGAGCGGCGTGCCCTCGACGAGGTCGCCGTGCTTGTCGGCACGATCGAGGTCGTCGAGCACGGGCAGCAGCCCCTTGGCCACCGAGCCCTTGGCACGCTCGATCTCGACCTCGCGCTGCTCCTCGGTGCGGCGGCGGTAGTTGGCGTATTCCGCCTGCACACGCTTGAGGTCGATCAGCAGGTCGTGGTCGCCCGCCGGCGCCTCGGCGACGGCGGCCTCGTCGGTCTGCGCCGCGCCGAGGATGTCGTCGATGGTCAGCTCGTCTGCGGCCGCATCGTCCGCGGCGTCCGACGCTCCGGGCTCCCCGTGCGCGTCGGGGCCGGACGCCTGCGCGTCCGACCCCTCCTCGCCGAGGACCTCGTCGTCGCCGTGCGGCTCTTCGAAGTCCTTGTCGGTCATGATTACTTCTTCTCGTCCTCGTCTTCGACGACCTCGGCGTCGACGACATCCTCATCGGATGCCGCAGCGCCGGAGTCACCGGCCGGAGCGTCGGTCGGGGCACCCTGCGCCTGGTCGGCCTGACCCTGCGCGTAGATGGCCTCGCCGAGTTTGCCCTGCGATGCGTTCAGCTTGTCGAACGCGGTCTTCACCGCGTCGTCGTCGTCGCCCGCGAGCGCCGTCTTCAGCGCGTCGACGTCGCCCTGGACCTCGGACTTGACGTCGTCGGGGAGCTTGTCGGCGTTGTCGGCGATGAGCTTCTCGATCGAGTACGAGAGCGTCTCGGCCTGGTTGCGGACCTCGGCGGCCTCGCGGCGCTTCTTGTCCTCGGCCGCGTGCTCCTCGGCCTCGCGCACCATGCGCTCGATGTCGTCCTTGGGCAGCGACGAGCCGCCGGTGATCGTCATCGACTGCTCCTTGCCGGTGCCCTTGTCCTTCGCCGAGACGTGCACGATGCCGTTCGCATCGATGTCGAAGGTGACCTCGACCTGCGGGATGCCGCGGGGCGCCGGGGCGATGCCCGTGAGCTCGAACGTGCCGAGCGGCTTGTTGTCACGGGTGAAGTCGCGCTCGCCCTGGAAGACCTGAATGGCGACCGACGGCTGGTTGTCGTCGGCGGTCGTGAAGGTCTCGCTGCGCTTGGTCGGGATGGCGGTGTTGCGCTCGATGAGCTTCGTCATGATGCCGCCCTTCGTCTCGATGCCGAGGCTCAGGGGGGTCACGTCGATGAGGAGGACGTCCTTGCGCTCGCCCTTGAGGACACCGGCCTGCAGGGCGGCGCCCACGGCGACGACCTCGTCCGGGTTCACGCCCTTGTTGGGCTCCTTGCCGGCTTCCTTCTTCACGAGCTCCGACACGGCCGGCATGCGGGTGGAACCACCCACGAGCACGACGTGGTCGATGTCGCCGACCTTGATACCGGCCTCGCGGATGACGTCCTCGAACGGCTTCTTGGTGCGGTCGAGCAGGTCCTTCGTGAGGTCCTCGAACTTCGCACGCGAGAGCGTCTCGGACAGCGACACGGGACCCGAGTCGGTCAGGGAGAGGTAAGGGAGGTTGATCGAGGTCGACTGCGAGCTCGAGAGCTCCTTCTTCGCCTGCTCGGCGGCCTCCTTGAGGCGCTGCAGCGCGATCTTGTCGCCCGACACATCGACGCCGGTGGTGTCCTTGAACTGCTTGATGAGGTACTCGACGACCCGCTGGTCCCAGTCGTCGCCGCCCAGGCGGTTGTCACCGGCGGTGGCGCGCACCTGGATGGTCGAGAAGTCGTCGTCCTTGCCCACCTCGAGCAGCGAGACGTCGAAGGTTCCACCACCGAGGTCGAAGACGAGGATGAGCTCGTCCTCCTTGCCCTTGTCGAGGCCGTATGCGAGGGCGGCCGCGGTGGGCTCGTTGATGATGCGCAGGACGTTGAGGCCCGCGATCTCACCGGCCTCCTTCGTGGCCTGGCGCTCGGCGTCGTTGAAGTACGCCGGCACGGTGATGACCGCGTCGGTCACGGTGTCGCCCAGGTACTGCTCGGCGTCGCGCTTCAGCTTCTGGAGGATGCGGGCCGAGATCTCCTGCGGCGTGTACGCCTTGCCGTCGATCGCCTGGGTCTTCCAGTCGGTGCCCATGTGGCGCTTGACGGAGGTCAGCGTCCGGTCGACGTTGGTGACGGCCTGGCGCTTGGCGGTCTCGCCGACCAGCACCTCGCCGTCCTTGGTGAACGCGACGACCGAGGGGGTCGTACGGAGCCCTTCGGCGTTGGCGATGACCTTGGGCTCGCCGCCCTCGAGGACGGCGACGACGGAGTTCGTCGTGCCCAGGTCGATACCCACTGCACGTGCCATGAGTTGTCTCCTTACTTGCGGTTCGAATGGATCTGAAATCTGCGGCGGCCCAACCTGAGCCGCGATGGCTCAACTGTACCCCCCGCCCCGAACAGTGTCAAACGAACTTGAGTCGAGTCATATCAAGTTCTCAGGGGTGGCGAAATTCGCGAAGTGTGATCTCGCCTTGAGGAAAACCTGAGCGCGATCACGGGAGGATCATCGACTCCTTCCAGGCGCGGACTATAGGTTGAGTCCACCGATGACAAGAAGCGTGAACCCGAACCCGCTCCTCGTCGACCTCGAGCCCGTGACGGCTGGTCGTCGAGCGCTCCCGCGCGGCCGGAGACGGCGATGACGCGTTCGGTCGTGGTGATCGAGGACGACGACGATCTTCGGAACCTGCTCACCCAGACGCTCGAGCAGCACGGGTTCGTCGTCCATGCGTTCGCCGACGGCCCGTCGGGCGTCGACGCCGTGCGGCTCCTGCGACCCGACCTCACCACGGTCGACGTCAAGCTCGCGGGCATCGACGGCTTCGAGGCGGTGCGCCGCATCCGCGCCTTCCACGACGGCTATGTGCTGATCATCAGCGCGGTCGACGACGAGACCGCGACGGTCGAAGGGTTCCGCAGCGGCGCCGACGACTACGTCGTCAAACCGTGGCGGCCCTATGAGCTGCGCGCACGCATCGACGCCCTGATGCGGCGACCGCGCAGCATCCAGCCCCACGAGGCCTCGACGTCGTCGTGGCTCGAGGCCGGCGCACTGCGGCTGAACCCCGGATCGCGCCGGGCCGAACTCGACGGTCGTGCGCTCGACCTCACCCGCTCGGAGTTCGACGTCCTCCAGGCACTCATGCAGCGACCGGGCGACGTCATCGAGAAGGCCTGGATCGCGCTGATGCTGCGCCGCCAGAGCGGTGCGCACGGCGAGCACGTGAGCGGGCACGATCTGCATGCCGTCGAGGTCCACATGATGAACCTCCGACGCAAGCTCGGCGACGACGGACGCACCGGACGCTGGATCGAGACCGTGCGCGGCATCGGCTACCGTTTCGCGCGCCGCGGCTGAAAACAGCCGTCGCGCGCCGCGCGACGGCTACGCTGACCCCGTCGCGACGATGCGACGGCCGCCGACCGGCGGCACCGAGTGTTCACGGAGAGGTCCTAGCGTGCCCGGCATGTCACCCGAGACGAACCCCTCCGGCGAGAACCGTGCTGCGCAGCCGGTTCCGGGGGTCGCCGCCCCGCCGACCGCAGCCGGCACGCAGGCCCTCGGCCGCATCGCCGACGTGCAGGCTCGGGACGACGACGACCGCGCGGTGCCACGCAAGACCGTCATCTCGTGGGCGCTCTGGGACTGGGCGACGCAGCCGTTCAACTCGGTCATCCTGACCTTCGTCTTCGCCTCGCTCTTCCTCGTCTCCGACGCGTTCCTGCCCGCCGACATCGCCGCACTCGCCGACAGGGACCCGGTGAAGGAGGCAGCCATCGCGGAGCTCGCCAGCGGATACGGCGTCGCGTCGACCGCGGCCGGCATCCTGATCCTGCTGCTCGCTCCCGTGCTGGGGCAG
The DNA here is from genome assembly GCF_900102175.1 of Microbacterium sp. cf332. Taxonomy (GTDB): domain Bacteria; phylum Actinomycetota; class Actinomycetes; order Actinomycetales; family Microbacteriaceae; genus Microbacterium. Next base: position 854,747 of record NZ_FNKN01000002.1, on the reverse strand, counting down.
ACCGCCGACCGGTCGGGCCGGAAGAAGCGCTGGCTCGGCGTCTTCACGGTCATCCTCGCGCTGCTGCAGTTCGCGCTCTTCTTCACCTTCGCCGACCCCGCCTTCTTCTGGTACGGCGCGATCGTCCTGTCTCTCGGTGCCGTCGTGTCGGAGATCGCCGGGGTCAACTACAACGCGATGCTGGTCGAGGTCTCGAGCCCGCGCACGATCGGCCGGGTGAGCGGCCTGGGGTGGGGGCTCGGCTACATCGGCGGCATCATCGCGCTCGCGCTCGTCGTCGTCCTCACCTTCGCCGACTGGTTCGGCATGGACACGAGCGGCGGACTCGCCTACCGCCTCATCGCGGTCGGATGCGGCGTGTGGACCATCGTCTTCGCCATCCCGCTGCTCGTGAACGTGCCCGAACGCCCCGCGCCCCCCGCCTCCGAACGCGTCGGCTTCTTCCAGGCCTACGGCCGCCTCGTCGCGGACGTCGCCCGCCTGTACCGGACCGAGCGGCCGACCTTCTGGTTCCTGCTGGCGAGCGCTGTCTACCGCGACGGCCTCGCGGGCGTCTTCGCGTTCGGCGGCGTGTTAGCCGCGCGGGCCTTCGGCTTCTCGACGACCGAGGTGATGGTGTTCGGCATCGCCGCCAACCTCGTCGCCGGCGCATCCACGATCGTCGCCGGTAGGTTCGACGACCGGTTCGGCGCCCGGGCGGTGATCATCGCGACGCTCTCGGGCCTCATCGGCATCGCGCTGGTGCTGTTCGTGCTGCAGGACGCCGGGTCGGTGGTCTTCTGGATCGCCGGGCTCATCCTCTCGGCGTGCGTCGGCCCCGCGCAGGCCGCGAGCCGGTCGCTTCTCGCCCGCGTGACTCCTCCGGGCATGCAGGGCGAGATCTTCGGTCTCTACGCCACGACCGGCCGCGTCGCCAGCTTCCTCTCGCCCGCGATGTGGGCACTGTTCATCGCCTGGTTCGGCAGCATCATCTGGGGCGTGCTCGGGCTCGCCGTCGTTCTCCTGCTCGGGCTCGTGCTGCTGCTGTTCGTGCGGCTGCCGAAGCAGGCCGGCATCCGCTGACCGCCTCAGGCGGCGCGACGCATCGGGACGTGCGGGATGTCGTCCTCCGAGAACTCCGGCCCGCTGATCTCGAAACCGAAGCGGGCGTACCATTCCGCGAGATGCTTCTGCGCATCCAGATCGATCGCGACTCCGGGCCAGCGCTCACCCGCGCGTTGGACCGCCGCACGCATGAGGAGGGCGGACAGACCCCTTCCGCGTGCATCGGCAGCGGTCGCGACGCGTCCGATGCGGGCGGCGCCGTCCGCGTCGCGAAGCAGGCGCAGCGTGGCGAGCACCCGGCCGTCCTCCTCGACCCAGAACAGCTCGGTGTCGGGCTCGATGTCACGGCCGTCGAGCTCGGGATACGCCGCAGCCTGCTCGACCACGAAGACGCTCACACGCAGCCAGAGGATGCGGTAGAGCGTTTCGGCGGGAACATCGGCGAGGCGGGCGAACGATAGCGGAGGCATCCGCCCAGCGTACGACGAAGGCGCCGGACGGGCGGTCCGGCGCCTTCGACGCGTCTCAGGGAGGTCAGCCGCGCCTGCCCCCGATCCACGGGAAGCGCACCCCGCGCTCGTTGGGCTCCTCGACCTCGAGCCCGTAGTGGTCGCCGATGCCCTCGATGAACTGCGCCCGCTCCGCTCGCGCGTAGGCACGGCGTTCGCGCTGGAACGCCAGCACCGTCGACCAGCACATCAGCAGCATGACGATCGAGAACGGCAGCGCGATGAGGATCGCTGCCGTCTGCAGCGCCTGCAGACCGCCTGCCACGAGCAGTGCGCTCGCCAGGGTCGCGGTGATGACGACGAAGAAGGTGCGCACCCACCGCGGCGGCTCGGGGTTGCCGCCGGTCGCGATCATGCCCATGACGAGGGCTCCCGAGTCGGCGGAGGTGATGAAGAAGACCGCGATGAGCACGATCGCGCCGATGGTCAGCACGCCACCGGCCGGAAGCCCTTGGAGGAGCTGGAACAGCGCGCCCTGCAGGTCGACCGTGCCGTCCGCGGCGAGCATCGAGCCCGGTCGTTCGAGCTCGCGGTACAGAGCCGAGCCGCCGAGCACGGCGAACCACAGGATGCCGATCAGCGTCGGCACCAGCAGCACGCCGGCGACGAACTGGCGGACCGTGCGCCCCTTGCTCACACGAGCGATGAAGATGCCCACGAAGGGCGCCCACGAGATCCACCAGCCCCAGTAGAACGAGGTCCACTGCGCCTGCCACTCCTCACCGGCCACGCCCTGCAGGGCGCTGACGGTGAACGACAGGCCGACGAAGTCCTGGATGTAGGCACCGATCGACTGCACCCACTCGCGCAGCAGGAACTGGGTGGGTCCGACGAAGAGCAGGAAGAGCAGCAGCAGGCCGGCCACGATGAGGTTGAAGTTCGACAGCCACTTCATGCCCTTCGCGACACCCGAGAGCACCGAGAACAGCACGAACACCGAGATGATCGCGATCAGGCCGATGAGGGTGAGGTCGTTCATCTCGGGCAGGCCGATGAATTCCAGCCCGGCGCCCATCTGCATCACGCCGAGTCCCAGCGACGTCGCGACGCCGAACAGCGTGCCGACGAGCGCGACGGCGTCGATGACGTTGCCCGTGGCGCCGCGCACACGATTGCCGAGCAGGGGCTCGAGTGCCCAGCGGATCGAGATCGGGCGGCGACGGCGGTGGATCGCGTAGGCGAGGGCGAGCCCGACGACGACGTACATCGCCCAGGCGTGGACGCCCCAGTGCAGGTAGGTCTGCGTCAGCGCCCCCTGGGCGAGCTGCTGCTCGGTGCCCGTGACGCCCGGCCGGGGGTCGACGAAGTGGCTGAGCGGCTCGCTGACCCCGTAGAAGACCAGTCCGATGCCCATGCCCGCCGCGAACAGCAGCGAGAACCAGGATGCCGTCGAGAACTCGGGCTCGTCGTCGTCACGACCGAGCTTGATGTCGCCGAAGCGGCTGAAGCCGACGAAGAGGGCGAAGCCGACGAAGAACGCCGCGATCAGGACGTAGTACCAGTTGAACGAGTCGACGATCGATGTCTGGATCGCGCCGAAGAACGTCTCGGCGGTCGTCGGGAAGATGATCGCGAAGGCGCTGAAGCCGACGATGACGACCGCCGCGGGCCAGAACACCCAGCGGGCGATCGTGCCCGGGGTCGACACCGCGGCGATGCGTTCTGCGGGGGAGGGCTGATTCTCGGTGCTCACCGAACCAGGGTGACAGGGTACCCCCGCAACGCCAAGCGATGGTCGCGGCTTGCACCCGGGCGGCGGAGCGGGTATCGCTCAGCGGGGCGGCCAGGCGTCGGCGAGCTTGGCGAGCAGCCGAGCGAGCTCGGCGCGCTCGCCATCGGAGAAGTCGGCGAGGGCGCCTCCGAGCGCCGCGCGACGTTCGCCGCGCACTCCCTGGGCGAAACGGCGGCCGGCATCGGTCAATGCGATGCGGGTGCGTCGGGCGTCGTCGGGGTCGGCCTCGCGGCGGACGAGCTCGAGCTCGACGGCCTGTTGCACGAGACGCGACGCGCGCGGCTGATCGACGCCGATAGCCTCGCCGATCTCGCTGACGCTCAGCGGATCGGATGCCGCGACGAGCGCCTCGAGCATGCGCAGGCGCGCCAGTCCCGCCATCCGTCCGCGCCCGTCGCCGGGGACGGCGGAGGACCCGAACGGGCCACGGCCGTCGTGGGCGCCGAACGGTCCATGGCCACCCGCGTGGCGATGCGGCGGTCCGTCGTGCGGGCCTCGGTGGATCTGCCCGTCGGGACCGGGACCGACGCGGCGCAAGCCGCGAAGACGTGACAGGGCCTCGGCGATCGCGTCGATCTGGGCATCGTCGGCAGCAGGCATGCTCCGAGAATACATGCGACTTGACATGCACCACTATCCCATGTCATAGTGCATGTACATGCTAAACAACATACATTCGTAGCCGGAACGCCCGGCCCACGAGAGGAACACCATGAACACCCACGACACGACATCGCAGAACACCACCCCCGACCGCTCGCTGCGCTTCTGGATGCGCGCGGCCCATTCCGCCTTCGGCGCCGAGCTCGCTCGCGTGCTGGCCGACGAGGGCCTCGACCGCCGCGACTGGGGCGTGCTCAACGTCCTGACGGGCGAGCGCAGCATGCCCGGCCTCGACGAGCGGGTGCAGCGCGGTGGCAAGCGCGTCCGAGCCCTCGCCGCCCGCGGATGGGCGACCGAGGCCGACGGCCGCTGGGTCGCCACCGAAGACGGGCGCCGCGAGCGCGACCGCATCCACGGTCTCGTCAGCGAGGTGCGGGGCCGCGCGAGCGGCGCGGTCTCGGACGCGGACTTCGCCACGACGGTCGCCTCACTCGAGAAGATCGCACGAGCGCTCGGCTGGGACGAGAATGCGCCGCGCGCGTGTGGACCCCGCGGACGCCACGGCTTCGGCCCCGGCCGCGGCTTCGGCCATCGCTTCGGCGGGTTCGGCGGCTTCCGCGCGGGCTTCGGTCCCGAGCACGGCGCACACCGCGGCGAGCACCCGCACGGCGAGCACCCGCGTCACCGCGGCGAGCGCGCCTTTGAGCGCGGCTTCACCGCCGGATTCCAGGCGGGTCGCGACGCCGCCTGACCCACCGCATCCACCCATGTTCGACCCCGGGGAACTCTCCTCGGGGTCGAGCGCGTTCCCGGCGTCAGGCGCCCCGCGCCCCCGCGTCGCTGCCGCCCACATCGGTGCGGTGGAAGTTCTGGAACGACCGCGACGCCGTCGGCCCGCGCTGACCCTGGTAGCGGTTGCCGTAGGGCCCCGAGCCGTAGGGATTCTCGCTGGCCGAGGTGAGCCGGAAGAAGCACAGCTGCCCGATCTTCATGCCCGGCCAGAGCTTGATGGGCAGCGTCGCGACGTTCGCGAGCTCGAGCGTGACGTGCCCGCCGAAACCGGGGTCGATGAAGCCCGCCGTCGAGTGCGTGATGAGCCCGAGACGTCCGAGCGAGGACTTGCCCTCGAGCCGGGCCGCGACGTCGTCGCCGAGCCGCACCTGCTCGAAGGTCGAGCCCAGCGCGAACTCGCCCGGATGCAGGATGAACGGCTGGTCGGGCTCGACCTCGATGAGCCGCGTCAGCTCGGGCTGGTCCTGCGCCGGGTCGATGAAGGGGTACTTGTGGTTGTCGAACAGCCGGAAGTACCGATCGAGGCGGACGTCGACGCTCGAGGGCTGCACCATCGAGGCATCCCACGGATCGAGGCCGATGCGCCCCTCGTCGATTCCGGCACGGATGTCGCGATCACTCAGCAGCACGCTCACAGCCTAGGGCGCATGGCAGCCGGATGCCCCTCACCCGCCGGCGTGCAGCCGCGGCGGGGCCGTGGTCTGGCGCGCGACGAGCTTCGTCGGCAGCCGCAGGTGGGTCGTCGGCGGAGTCTCGCCACGCATCAGCGCGAGGAGCATCTGCACGGCGGCGGCTCCCAGCCGGCCCATCGGCTGTCGCACCGTCGTGAGGGGCACCGGCAGCCGCGTCGCCTCGGGGATGTCGTCGAAGCCGACGATCGACAGATCGCGGGGCACCTCGAGGCGGAGTTCCGCCGCGACCTGCAGGATGGCGATCGCCGAGACGTCGTTCGCCGCGAACACCGCCGTCGGCCGGCTCGGTGCCGACAGCATCTCGATCGCGACCTCCCGCACCGTCGCCTCGCGATAGCGCCCCGCGCCGACATGCGATGGATCGAACGGGATGCCGGCGTCCGCGAGCGCGCGCCGGTAGCCGGCATCCCGCGCGATGGACGACCGCAGGTCGGCGCGCCCGGCGATGTAGCCGATGCGGGTGTGCCCGAGGCCGATCAGGTACGCCGTCGCCTCGCGTGCTCCCCCGTAGCTGTCGCTCTCGACGATCGGCACGTCGGCGGGCCCGGTGTGCGGGTCGATCGCGACGAGCGGCACATCGGCGCTCGCCCGGACCACGGTGGGGGTGACCATGATCGCGCCGTCGATCAGCGTGCCGCTCAGACGTGACAGCGACCGGCGCTCCCACCCCTCCTCGTCGCCGCGCGAGCCCGAGTACGCGAGCAGGTCGTAGCTGGTGTCGCGCAACGCCTCGCCGACGCCTTTCAGGATCTCGGCGCTGAACGGCTCGAAGTCGGCGACGAGAACACCGATGACCCCCGTGGTCCGCGATCGCATGCTGCTCGCGATGAGGCTCGATTCGTAGCCGAGCTCGGCCACCGCCGCCATCACCGCGTCGACCGTGGCCGTCGCGACGCCGTACCGGCCGTTGACCGCTTTCGAGACGGTCGACACCGAGACCCCGGCCCGCTCCGCGACGTCGTGGATGGTCGGTCGATGACGCGTCATAGCCGCATGCTAGCCCCGATCGAAACCGTTTTCGAAAACGTTTGACACTGCTTTGTTGCCCGCGCAAACTTTCGGTGTCCGACAGCACCAGCGAATGTCCGACGATCCCGAGCACCGCCGCTCGGCGGTCCGAGCAGCCCTGCACGGGCCCGGCCGCGGTGTGCTCACCGGCAGATGTCCACTCAACGAAGAGAGAAGGAATCCCATGGCACGCACCATCACGGCACGCCGCAAGGCCGCCGTCACCGCGGCCGTTCTGGCGGTGGGAGCGCTCGCGCTCACCTCCTGCAGCGGCAACGGCGACGGGGGCAGCGGCGACGGCACCGTCGAGATGACCCTGTGGCAGAACTCCACGACCGGTCCGGGGCAGCAGTTCTGGAAGGACGCCATCGCGGCGTTCGAGGCCGAGAACGAGAACGTGACGATCTCGATGCAGTCCGTCCAGAACGAGGACATGGACGGCAAACTCCAGACCGCCCTGAACGCGGGCGACCCGCCCGACATCTTCCTGCAGCGCGGCGGCGGCAAGATGGCCGCGATGGTGCAGGCCGGCCAGCTGATGGACCTCACCGACCTCGTGGGCGACACGGCGAAGGAGGAGATCTCGGAAGGCTCGTTCAAGGCCGAGACCTACCAGGACAAGGTGTGGGCGATGCCGCTCGCCGTCCTCCCCAGCGGGTTCTGGTACAGCTCGGACCTGTTCACCCAGGCCGGGATCACCGAGACCCCCACGACGGTCGACGATCTCGAGGGCGTGGTCGGTCAGCTCAAGGATGCCGGCATCGCTCCGATCGCGCTCGGCGCGAAGGACGCTTGGCCCGCAGCGCACTGGTTCTACAACTTCGCCCTGCGCGAGTGCAGCCCGGAGACGATCGAGGCCACGGGCGATTCGAAGGACTTCAGCGACGACTGCTGGCTCAAATCCGCCGAGGACCTCGCCGACTTCGCCGAGCTGCAGCCCTTCAACGAAGGCTTCCTGACGACCTCCGCCCAGCAGGGCGCCGGCAGCAGCGCCGGGCTCGTCGCCAACCATCAGGCGGGGATGGAGCTCATGGGCGCCTGGAACCCCGGCGTCATCGCATCGCTGACCCCCGACGAGCAGCCGCTGCCCGACCTCGCCTGGTTCCCCTTCCCCGAGCTGTCGGGCGGAGCGGGCGAGCCCGGCTCGATCATGGGCGGCGTCGACGGCTACTCGTGCTCGGCGAAGGCTCCGAAGGAGTGCGCGGACTTCTTGAACTTCCTCGCCACCTCGGAGCAGCAGGAGGCCTACTACCAGGCCTTCAACGCACCTCCGGTGAACTCGGTCGCGCAGGGCGCCGTCGAGGAGGAGCACCTGCAGGAGGTGCTCGCCGCCTACAACAAGGCACCTTTCGTCTCGCAGTGGCTCGACACCGTGCTCGGACAGAACGTCGGCAACGCGCTCAACGTCGCCGTCGTCGATCTGCTGGCCGGCAAGAGCTCGCCCGACCAGATGATCCAGTCGGTCTCGGACGCGGCGAAGAAGGGCTGACCCGCATCATGTCGCTCAGCGAGACTGCCGTGGCGCACGACGCCGCCGGCGCGGATCTCGCGGCCCGGAGCGGGGGCGTCGACACGACGCCCCCGCCTCCCCGGCGCCGCCGAGGGCTGGGCTGGTCCGGCCGCATCGAGATCGCCGTCCTCGTCGGTCCCGCCCTCCTGATGTTCCTCGGGTTCGTCATCTTCCCCGTCGTGATGGCCGCCTACTACGGCTTCTTCCGCTGGCAGGGATACGGCGCACCCACCGACTTCGTCGGACTGCAGAACTACATCACGATCCTCACCGACCCGACCTTCGTCGAGGCACTGAGTCACAACGCGGTCATCGTCGTGGCATCGCTCGTGCTGCAGGGCCCCGTCGCGGTGCTGCTCGCCCTGCTGCTGAACCGCCGGATGCGCGGCCAGTCGCTCATCCGCGTCCTCATCTTCGTGCCGTACGTCATCGCCGAGGTCGTCGTCGGCACGGGCTTCGGCCTGATGCTGCAGACCCAGGGGGCCCTCAACGGGGCGCTGGAACAGCTCGGTCTCGGCGCCCTCACGCGCGACTGGATCGCCGATCCGTCGATCGCGATCTGGTCGCTCATGGCCATCCTCACCTGGAAGTACGTCGGCTTCGCCGTCATCCTCTTCCTCGCCGGCCTGCAGGGCATCCCCGAGGAGCTCTACGAGGCCGCCGCCCTCGACGGCGCCGGCTACTGGCAGATGCACTGGCGCATCACGCTGCCGCTGCTCGCGCCGACACTGCGCATCTGGGCGTTCCTGTCGATCATCGGCGCCCTGCAGCTGTTCGACCTGGTCTACATCATCTGGGGCCAGTACGTCGCCTCGACCGCCGGCACCTCGACGATGGCCACCTACATGGTCGTCAACGGCCGCAACGCGGGCAACTACGGGTTCGGCAATGCCGTCGCCGTCGTCATCTTCCTCATCTCCCTCGTCGTCGCGATCATCTACCAGCGCTACGTGCTGCGCCGCGACACCGCCGGGGCCGTCACCGAAGGGAAGCAGGAGCGATGACCGCCCTCACCTCGCCCGCCACCCGCGCGATCATCACCCCGGCGGTCACCGACCGTCGCGGCCGCCGCCGCGAGCGCCTGCCCTGGGGCAGCCCCGTCGTGTACTTCGTCGCCCTCGTGGTGATCGCGCTCATGCTCGCCCCGGTGCTGTACATCATCATCGGCGGCTTCCGCAGCAACGCCCAGATCACCGTCGACCCGGCGGGCTGGCCCGACCCGTGGAACGTCGAGAACTACGTCTCGGTGCTGACCGGGTCGCGGTTCTGGCAGCAGGTGCTGAACTCGCTCATCGCCGCCGGCGCCACGACTCTCGGAGCGGTGCTGCTCGGCCTCATGGCCAGCTACATCATCGCCCGCTACCGGTTCCGCGGACGGGGCGTGCTCTACGCCGTCTTCGCCTCGGGCCTGATGTTCCCCATCACCGTCGCGATCACACCGCTCTACATCGTCATCCGCGACCTGGGCCTGATGAACTCGCTCGCGGGCATCATCCTGCCGCAGATCGCGTTCGCGCTGCCCATGACGATCATCATCCTGGTGCCGTTCCTGCGCGCCATCCCCGACGAGATCCAGGAGGCTGCGTTCATCGACGGGTGCGGCCGACTGTCGTTCTTCTGGCGCATGGTGCTGCCGCTGTCGGTGCCGGGCGTCATCACCGTCGGCATCCTGGCCTTCATCGGCAGCTGGAACAGCTACCTGCTGCCCCTGTTCATCCTCAACAACGAGGCGAGCTTCACGCTGCCGCTCGGTGTGCAGGCGTTCTCGTCGCAGTACTCCGTCGACACCGCGAAGGTTCTCGCCTTCACCTCCCTGTCGATGCTCCCCGCCCTGGCGTTCTTCAGCCTGTTCGAGCGCCGCATCGTCGGCGGCCTGACCGGCGCCGTCAAGGGCTGATCCCCTCCAGAGAAAGCACGAATCGTGACCCTCACCGATATCTCCGTCTCGACGCGCGTCTCCGACCTGGTCGCGCGCATGACCCTCGACGAGAAGCTCGCCCAGCTGGTCGGGTTCTGGGTCGACCAGGGCGATGAGGTCGTTGCCCCCATGGCCGGCGAGATGGCCTCGTCGACCGCGTACACCGACGCCACCGCGCACGGCCTGGGGCAGCTCACCCGCGTGTACGGCACCCGACCCGTCGATCCGATCGAGCGCGCCGCGTGGCTGTGGGACGAACAGCGGCGACTCGTGCGCGACACCCGGCTCGGCATCCCCGCGCTCGTCCACGAGGAGTGCCTGACCGGGCTCGCCGCCTGGCAGGCGGCGACCTTCCCCACTCCCCTCGCCTGGGGCGCGGCCTTCGACCCGGACCTCGTCGAGGAGATGGGCGCGCTCATCGGCGAGTCGATGCGCGAGCTCGGCATCCACCAGGGACTCGCTCCCGTGCTCGATGTGATCCGCGACCCGCGCTGGGGCCGCGTCGACGAGTGCATCGCCGAGGACCCCTACGTCGTCGGCGTCATCGGCACCGCCTACGTGCGGGGACTCCAGAGCACGGGGGTGCACGCGACGCTGAAGCACTTCGTGGGCTACTCGGGATCGCAGGCGGGTCGTAACCACGCACCGGTCCACGCGGGTCCGCGCGAGATCGCCGACGTCTTCCTCCCTCCCTTCGAGATGGCCGTCCGCGACGGCGGCGTACGGTCGGTCATGAACTCGTACGCGGAGATCGACGGGATGCCGGTGGCGGCGACACCCGCATACCTGACCGACATCCTGCGCGACACCTGGGGCTTCGACGGCACGGTCGTGTCGGACTACTTCTCGGTCGCCTTCCTCCACACGATGCACGCCGTCGCCCACGATCGCGGCGAAGCGGCGCAGCTCGCCCTCGAGGCCGGCATCGACGTCGAGCTGCCGACGGGAGACGCCTATGTCGGCCCGCTCGCGGAGCGGGTGCGTGCGGGACTCGTCGACGAGACACTCGTCGACCGCGCCGTGCGCCGCGTGCTGACCCAGAAGGAGGAGCTCGGGCTGCTCGACGAGACCTTCGAGACCCCGCCGACGGCCGTCGACCTGGACTCCCCTCGGCATCGCGCCGTCGCTCGTCGCCTGGCCGAGGAATCCGTCGTGCTGCTGACCAACGACGGCGTGCTGCCGCTCGCGGCTCCCCGGCGCGTGGCGGTCATCGGCCCGAACGCCGACAGCGCCGAGGCCCTGATGGGCTGCTACTCGTTCGCCAACCACGTGCTCGCACATCACCCCGGCGTGCCGATGGGGTTCGACATCCCGACGCTCGCGGCATCCGTCGCCGCCGCGTTGCCCGACACCGATGTCGCCGTCGTGCGCGGCTGCGAGGCCGAGGGCGACGACCGGTCGGGCTTCGCCGAAGCGGAGGATGCCGCACGCGCGGCGGATGTCGCGATCGTCGCCGTCGGCGACCGGGCGGGTCTGTTCGGGCGCGGCACCGTCGGCGAAGGAAACGACGTCGACTCTCTCGAGCTGCCCGGCGTGCAGCGCGAGCTCGTCGAGCGACTGATCGCCACGGGCACGCCCGTCGTGCTCGTCGTGCTCTCCGGCCGGCCGTACGCGATCGACTGGGCACTGTCCGGCGACGGCGCGGCGGCGGCCGTGCAGAGCTTCTTCCCCGGTGAGGAGGGCGGGGCGGCGATCGCCGCCGTCCTCATCGGCGCGGTGTCGCCCTCGGGGCACCTGCCCGTTTCGCTCCCCCGCTCCTCGGGTGCGCAGCCCTACAGCTACCTGCATCCGACCCTCGGCGGACCGACCGAGATCACGAGTGCCGACAGCACCCCCGCCCTGCCGTTCGGCCACGGACTGAGCTACACGACGTTCGAGCACGAGGGACTCACGGTCGCGAGCGCGGTCTCGGCCGGAGGTGCCTTCACGGCCACGGTGCGCGTGCGCAACACGGGGCCGCGGAGAGGGACCGACCTCGTGCAGCTCTACGCGCGCGACGTGCACGCGAGCGTGACACGTCCGGTCGCACAGCTGCTCGGCTTCGCGAGGGTGGAACTCGACACCGGCGCCGAGGCGACCGTGTCGTTCGACGTGCCGACCACGCGCCTGGCGTTCACCGGCCGCGACGGCGCGCGCATCGTCGAGCCCGGCGCGATCGAAGTCTGGGTCGGGCCTTCGTGCGCCGAGCGCGAGACCGAGACCGCGATCGACATCGTCGGCGAGGTGCACCGCGTGACGGCATCCGACCGCCGGATCGTAGAGGCGACCGTCGATCGCTGACGAGGGGCTGTGCCGCGCGGACCCGGCCGGTATGGTTCGGGCCATGTACAACGACTACTCCGGCCCCGCGGCCGCCTTCGGCATCGGCTTCGTCGTGCTCGGCATCGTGATCTACCTCGGCACGATCGCGCTCATCCTGTGGGTGAGCTACCTGCTGATGCGCACCGCCGTGAAGAACGGGATGCTGCTCGCGATGCGCGAGAGCGGCGGCCCGTTCCCCGCGCCCGGAAGCGGCGGCTACGGCCCCGGACCGGGGCCCCGCCCGGCGGCGCCGCCCTACCCGGGGGCTCCCGGCGGACCGGCTGCTCCGGGTGCTCCGGGCGGTTCGGGACCGGTGGGGTAAGCTGGCGGAGCACCTTCGGGTGCATGGGGCTGTAGTTCAATGGCAGAACTTCTGCTTCCCAAGCAGATAGCGCGGGTTCGATTCCCGTCAGCCCCTCCATCGTGAAAGGCGTGGCCCACCGGCCACGCCTTTCTCGTTCCTGGATGCGTCCGCCTGCGTGCGCGACGCCGCGGGGCCCGGGATGCGAGGGATCCGACCCGACACCCCGGGAAGCGGCATCCCTCACCGTCGTGTCGGCGACGATCCCTTGCATCCGCGCACGGGCCATCCCCCGGCGTGCCGCGTCAGCCGGCGTGGTCGCCGCGGCGGATGCGGTCGCGCAGGGCGTTCTCGAAGGCGTCCTGCGCCACCAGCCGTTCCGCGACCTCGTCGAGGGTCGCGGCTGCAAGCACGGCCACGCCGTCGGCGTCGGCGAAGACGGCGTCGCCCGCGCTGCAGACCACGTTGCCGACGGCGACGGGATGCCCGACCGAACCCGGACCGGCCTTGCTCGGGCCGGCGGGGTTCACCGCGCGGGCGTACACGGGCAGCCCGAGCTTCTCGAGCTCCTCGACGTCGCGCGTGGCGCCGTCGATGATGACCCCGGCGACGCCGCGCGCGAGGCAGATCTCGCCCAGGATGTCGCCGAAGACAGCGCGGTGCGTCTCGGCGTGCGCGTCGATGACGAGCACGTCGCCCGCCTGAGCGAGGTCGAGGGCCCGGTGGATGGCGAGGTTGTCGCCGTCGCGGGTGAGCACGGGCAGCACGGCGCCCGTGAGGCGCGGCAGGTTGTTCTGGGGGCGGATGACGGAGGTCATCATTCCGATGCGCCCGGTCACATCGCCGATCAGAGCGACCGGATGACGGGCGATGCGGTGGATGACTTTGGGGTCGGGCCGATGCCAGTCGGGCGCGACCGTGATCGAGGATGCGTCGGCGGAGATGAACATCAGACGACCGCCGATCCCGCGGGCTCCTGCACCGCGCGGGCGGGACGCCTCCCGGCGAGGACATCCTCGATGCTCTCGACGGCGAGCATGCCGACGGCCGTGAGGGATTCCGCCGTCTGGCCCGCGACGTGCGGAGTCACGATGACGCCCGCGATGGACAGGTCATGGGTGTTGTGCCGCAGCGGGTCGCTCGTATCGACCCGCTCGCTCTCGATGACGTCCAGCCCCGCACCGGCGAGGTCACCGGCGCGGACGCGCTCGATCAGCGCCGCCTCGTCGACGATGCCGCCCCGGGACGTGTTGATCACGACGGCCCGCTCGGGCAGGAGCGCCAGTCGGCGCGCGTCGAGGAGATGTCGAGTGGCGTCGGTGAAGGGGACGTGGATGCTGACCACGTCGGCCAGTGGGAGCCCGGCGTCGAGGTCGGTCAGGGTGACACCGAGCTCGTCCGCGACCGCGGCGTCGAGGTACGGGTCGGCGACGAGCACGCGCATCCCGAAGCCATGGGCGATCGGGATCACCAGCCGTGCGATGCCTCCCCCGCCGATCAGCAGCATCCGCTTGCCGTGCAGTTCGAGACCGGTGAGCGCGGTCTTCCCCTCGCTCCAGTGGCCGTCCCGCACGTGCGCGGAGGCCTCTCGCGTACGGCGCATCAGCGTGAGCAGCAGCGCGAAGACGTGCTCCGCGACGGCACGCGCGTTCGCCCCGGGCGTCGTGGTGACCCAGACCCCCGCCCGCGCCGCGGCCTCGAGGTCGACGTTGTCGGTGCCCACGCCGTGTCGTGCGACGATCCGCAGCCGCGGGGCGGCCGCGATGCGCTCCCCCGTGATGGTCTCGGCCCGCACGAGCGCGGCCTCCACCGTGTCGGCCACCTGCTCCCAGGTGCGCGCCTCGGGACCGTACCCGAGGGTCACCTCGTGAGATCGCCGCAGTCGTGACAGCACGCCCTCGTCGACGGGATCGGTCACATGCACGTGGCTCATCAATCGCACCTTTGCTAATCGAGAAGAAAGTCTCAGTTAGAGAACCATACGGGTCACCGGCGCACTGGCTCAACCCCGCCCCCGAGGCTCTCGTTCAGTACGAGTGGGCCCGCACAGCACTTGACACCCGCCCCGACTTCGTCGAAGCTGACGTTCGCAAAGTGTGATCACTCACGCATTTAGTCAATGACGACAGGAAGTACACCGATGACCGCTGTTACCGCCGAACGCCGAACGGGGGCGAAGAAGGCGACGGGCGCCGCCATCTTCGGCACGTTCATCGAGTACTACGACTTCAGCGTGTACGGCTACGTCGCGGCCACCCTGTCGCTCGTGTTCTTCCCGAGCGACGACCCGACGGTCGGGCTGCTGAACACGCTGCTGGTCTTCGGATCGGCTTTCCTCGTGCGCCCCTTGGGAGCCTGGTACTTCGGGCGCCTCGGCGACCGGCGCGGACGACGCATCAGCCTCATCGCGAGCATCACCCTCATGGGGGCCGCAGCGACGCTCACCGGCCTCCTGCCCGGCTACGCGCAGATCGGCATCCTCGCGCCCATCCTGCTCGTCACGTTCCGGATGCTGCAGGGGTTCTCCGCCGGCGGTGAGATCGGCGGCGCTGCGTCGTACATCCGCGAATGGGCCCCGCCCCACCGTCGCCCGCTGTACATCTCGTTCATCCCGAGCGTCGCGAACCTCGGCAAGGGCCTCGCCGCCGGTGCCGCCGCTCTGGTCGCCGCCCTCATCCCCGCCGAGGCGATGGTCGAGTGGGGATGGCGTCTCCCGTTCTTGGCGGCGCTGCCGCTCGGCATCCTGTGCCTCTATCTGCGACTCAAGGTCGAGGACAGCCCCGAGTTCACGGCGCTCGAGAGCGAGGACGCCACGACCAAGCGGCCGTTCGTCGATCTGGTGCGCGAGTACCGGCCGCAGCTGTTCAAGGTCATCGGCATCTCGACCGTGCAGAATCTCGGCACTTACGTGGGCACCGTGTTCGTCGCGGTCTACTTCTCGCAGGTGCTCGGTTTCAGCTCGAGCCAGGCCTCGACGATCGTGCTCGTCGCCGTACTGCTCGCTGCATGCCTCATCCCGTTCGCGGGCGTCTTCGGAAACCGCGTCGGGGCCAAGCGCACCCTGCTCATCGCCTACACCGCGTACGTCGTGATCACGTTCCCGTCGTTCCTGCTCATGAACACCGGATCGTTCGGTCTCGCGGTCCTCGGGCTCGCTCTCGGCATGATCCCCTACGCCCTGTGCCAGGCCGGCACCTACGGGTCGGTCGCGGAGTTCTACCCGACCCGCATCCGCCACACGGGTGTCGCCGTCGGCCACAGCGTCGGCGCGGTGATCGGCGGCGGCGCCGGCCCGTACCTCGCGACGCTCCTGATCGACACGACGGGCAACACCTACATGCCCGCGTTCATCCTCATCGCGGCGGGTGTCTTCGGACTGGTCCTCGTCGGAACCGGTGTGCGCGGCAACCGCGACACGACGAGCCACCTCTACCGGTGAGCCGCCGCGCGATGCCGGTGGTCGGCGCCGACCGGCATCGCGCGCTAATCTTCCGATCATGAGCACCGCCCCGGCCGCCGCCGCATCCGGCAGCCCGGCGCCGGCGCGGCGTCGGGGACCGCGCCAGGACGTCGCCCGCAACAAGGCGGCCCTCCTCGCGGCGACCGGCGAGCTGCTCCGCGACGACCCCGACTCGGCGACCATGCCCGCCATCGCGGCTCGGGCGGGGCTGTCGGTGGCGACGGCCTACCGCTACTACCCGTCGCTCGACGAACTCCATCGCGAGTACCTGCTGAACGTGCTCGACCAGCTCGTGCACTACGCCGCGACGCTCGACCTCGACGGCGCCGACCTCTTCGAGGCGGTGCTCGGCAAATGGTTCGAGCTCGTCGTGAGCCACGGTCCGGCCATGGTGCTCGTCCGGTCGCGCGAAGGATTCCTCACCCGCCTCGCCCGCGGCGAGCGCCACGCGAGGATCATCGACGCGGCCTGGGGTCCCGCCATCCGGGAGCTCATGCGCATCGAGGATGCGGACGAGACGCTCTACGACTACGCCCTCGCCACCTGCAACGCGCTGTTCAACTCGCGAGAGCTGCTCGATCTGCACACCGTCGCGCGTCGCGCGCCCTCGCACATCATCCGCGACCTCACCGAGACGTACCGCGGCACCCTCCGCGGCATCGCCCGCACGACCTACCCGTAGGGGTCGGGGCGGGGGCGGGGGCCGGGGTGGGTGGGCCGGGGTGGGTGGGCCGGGGTGGGGGCCGTGGTGGGGCTGGTGGGCCGGGATGCAAGGGTTCGTGCCCGACACCCCGGGGTGCAGCATCCCCCGCCGGTGTGTCGGGGGCGAACCCTTGTATCGGCGCACGGCCCTGAGCCCGAGGCGCGGCGGCAGGCCGTGAAGCCGGGATGCAAGACATCCATGCCGACACACCGGGGTGCGGCATCCCCGCCCGGGGTGTCGGGGGCGAACCCTTGCATCGGCGCACGGCTCCGAGCCCGAGGCGCGGCGGCGGGCCGTGGAGCCGGGATGCAAGACATCCATGCCGACACACCGGGGTGGGGCGTCCCCGCCCGGGGTGTCGGACACGAACCCTTGCATCCGCGACCCGCCCCGCGCCGCCCCAGGCCCCCGCAGAGCAGACCCGTCGGGTCACACACCGGCTGCAGTCGCGAGGAGCATCGCGGCTGCGGAGGCCAGCATGAGGCCGGCGTGCACCCGATGGCGGGGATGCGGCAGCAGTCGCACGTGGCGGGCCGTCACGACGGCGTACCCCAGGACGAGCCCGCCCAGGATGACCAGCAGCCCCGCCGGCGACGTGTGGGCGTGACCCCCGACACCGCCGACACCCCCGACACCCCCGAGGCCCGCGCCCGCGCCCGCTCCCGCTCCCGCTCCCGCTCCCGCTCCCGCTCCCGCTCCGACCATCATCGCGGCGCAGGCGGCCATGACGACGAGCCCGAGGGCGGCGTGCACGGCGAGGGGGCAGACCGCGCCGCGAGCCGCGCGCCCGTCGACGGCCGGTCGCGCGCCGGCGCACCGCGCGACGACCGCCAGCACGACGGCGAGGGCCAGCTGCGCGGCGACCCACCACACCGCGGGCACGGCACGCCAGAGGGTCAGGTCGGCCATCGCTGCGGCCATGACGACCGACGCCGCGACGGCCGCCGCCTGCGTCCCGCGGGGACGGACGAGCAGCACCGCCGTGCCGACGACCGCGGCCGCGAGCGCGCTCAGGTGCAGCGCAGCCGACACCGTGTCACACCGCCGTGAAGCGACGCCACGACAGGGATGCGATGTCAGCGGGCGCCCCGGCCGCGAACTCGAGCGCGCCGGACGCGACGTCGAGCGCGACGGTGAGCTTGGTCTCCCAGCGCAGGTGGTCGGGCTGCTCGGGGCGCGGCCGCACCGAGATGCCGTCGCCCGCCACCGCGCCGAACGCGAGGGCGCGCTCCCGGGCATCCGGGATGCCGGCGAGCTCGGCGTTGTCGACGAGGCAGGTGTAGCGCGGCACGCTCGTCGTCTCGTACGGCGAGTACTCCCGCGCGGCGAGGCCGGGGTCGAGGAAGTGGTTCGTGTGCGCGAACGTCTCGCCGCGCGACACGGGCAGCACGGCCACGCCCGCGGGGGCGACCTCGATCGCCGCCGCCGAGTCCCGGTCGACGACCGTGATGACGCTGGATGCCGCCAGCGGCACCGACCGCGCGATGGAGGCGGCATCGTCGACACTTTCGGCTCGATCAAGGATCATCCGGGCGAGGACGTGCACCGGCACCCCGGCCTGCGAACCGTCGGAACGGTGGTGGAGGATGTTGAAGTGCACGCCGACCCCACGGTCGTTGACGCCGATCTTGGCGGGCTGCCCGAACTCCGCGAAGGCTGCGACGCGCGCCCCGGAGGCGCTCTGCCACCGGCGCACGAGAGTCTCGTTCGAGAGCGTCTGGTGCCAGTCCCAGGTCTGCAGCGTGCGAGGCGCACCGGCTTCGGGCACGTGGACGATGGTCGAGCACTCCATGGACGGGATCGAGGGGGTCATCCGGGCGAGGATCTCGGTGCGGGCCGTGAGCATCAGGACATCGGTGAGGGCGAGGCCGCTGCCGGCCGCGACGCCCCGGAACTCCGCGGCCACCTCCGGCGCGTGCTCGGCGACGGCCGTCCCGCAGGCGCGCGCGACGTCGACGGCATCCGCCGCCGGCACACCGGACTGGGCGAACAGCTCGAGGTACGACGCGTGCGCCGCGCGCAGCTGCGGCGCCCAAGCCTCCCCCAGGCGGCGCCCCTCGGCCTCGGGGTCCGTGGACTCGGCCGACCACTCGTGAACGATCATGACCCGGCTCCGATCCGCTCGATGAGGCCGCCCACGTCGCCGTGCGGGCACCCGCGGGCGCGCGCGGCGGCGACGACCCGCTCGCGCACATCCGCCGGCTTGTCCTGGCTCAGCTTGAACACGGCGCGCTGGTCGGTCACGGCGAAGCGGAACGAGACGACGCCCCCGACGATGCGCTCGAAGGTCGGCAGCGATCCGGTCGGATCCCACGCGGTGGACTCGAGTGCCTCGAGCTCGTGCACCGTCCGGGTGACGACGTGCATGCTCTCGGTCGGGTCGTCCAGCACTGTCACGCGCGCCGTCAGATGCACCGCGGCGTAGTCCCAGGTCGGGACGTTCGGATCGTCGGCATACGCCGTCGGCGAGACGTAGCCGTGCGGACCCGAGAACACGAGCAGCACCGGCTGCCCGTCGCGCAACGAGCGCCACTGCGGGTTCTTTCGCGCGATGTGTCCGAGCATCTCGCCGCCGACGAGGCCGTCGTCGGCGGCGAGGTGCTCGATGATGACGGGCGTGTGGGTCGCGACCGGCGCCTCTTCGGCCGATCCGCCCGAGACGATGAGCGCGAAGGGGTTCGCACGCACGAGGTCGGTGACCTCGCGCTGCGACGGGGCGCGGTACGCAGGGAACTCGTGCACGGCTCAGCCCGCCGCGCAGAGGATGGCGTCCCACGCGGCCTCACCCGCGAGGGTCGCGACGGCGGTGGGGTTGAGCGACAGGCGTCCGTGCGCCGTGGCCGGGTCGACGGGCAGCTCAATCTCGTCGGTCGTCAGCGCGAACAGGGTGTCGCCGTCCATCGAGGTGTGGAACGGCTGGATGCCGCGATGCATCGAGCTGTGCACCTGCAGGGCGAACTGCTGCAGGTCGGTGTCGCTGAGGCGGACGTTCGTCACGACCGCGGTGATGGTCGTGTTGCCCGACACCGGGGTCGTGAGCCGCGCGTCGGCGATCGCGGCCTCGTAATCCTCGGCCGGATGCCGCCGTGCGCCGCTGATCTCGTCGTAGTTGCCGCGGATGATGCGCCCCGACCGATCGAGGATGACGCCGTACGGGTTCAGCACCGTCACCACGAGCACCTTCACGTCGCCGACCTGCCGGAACGCGGCACCCTGCCCGGTGAACTCCACGCGGGCGGGGTCGACCTTGCCCGCCGAGGCGGACGCGCCCCCGCCGACGCGGCCCACCTCGACGACGCCGTCACGCGCCGCGTCGTACGCCGCCCGCCCGAGGGCCGCATCCGGGAACACCCCGTTGTCGCGGACCGAGTAGTCGTAGATGATCGCGCCCGAGACGAGCTGCAGCTCGTCGAAGCCCGCCCGGTGCTCGACCGTGTCGAACAGCGCCTCCGAGACGCCGGCGACGGCCGACAGGCCGTACACGGATCCGCCGGCGAGGCAGATCGCGTGGTTGAAGCTGTAGAGGCCGCTCGCCCCCACCGCCCCGCCGCGCCGGTCGGCATAGGTGCGCGCCCCCCGGGGGATCGACAGCACGGTGGCACCGGTGGGTCCCTCCGCGTACTCCGCGGTGCCGACGCGCACGCCCGGGAAGTCGTAGGCGATCTGCCCGCGATCGGTGCCGTGCGCGGGGAGCAGGGCGAAGTCGCCGTTGGAGAGCCGGGGCCCCTGCGTGCGGACGGGGGCGAGACGGGGTGAAGGGGTCACGATGAGAGCTCCTGGAACAGTTGACGCGAGTAGGGGTGGGCGGGCGATTCGTAGAAGACGTCGGTCGGGGCGAGCTCCACGATCTCGCCCCGGCGCATGACGGCGACCCGATGGGAGATGTACCGCACGGCGGCGAGGTCGTGCGAGATGAACAGCGCCGCGAAGGCGTGCTCGCGCTGCAGGTCCTGGATGAGGTTGAGGATCTGCGCCTGCACCGAGACGTCGAGCGCGCTGACGGCCTCGTCGAAAACGACGAACGCCGGGTGGGTCACGAGCGCCCGGGCGACGCTCACCCGCTGCAGCTGCCCACCGGAGAGCTGGTGCGGGCGTCGCTGCTCGAACGACACCGGAAGACCGACGGAATCGAGCATCGCCCGCGCCCGCGCCTCCGCGGCGGCGCTGCGGCGCTCGTGCACGAGCAGCGGCTCGAGCACGGCGTCGAGCACGCTCGATCGCGGGTCGATCGCCCACCGCGGGTGCTGCAGCACGGCCTGAATGCGGCCGGCTCGCGACCGCAGACTCCGGGCGAGCGGGGCGCCCTCGAACCGGACGACGCCGCTGTCGGGTCGTTGCAGCCCGAGCACGACGGCGCCGGTCGTCGATTTCCCCGATCCGGATTCGCCCACGAGTCCGAGCGTCTCGCCGGGCGCGACGTCGAACGAGATGCCCGTCATCGCCTGCACGGAACGCCGAGCGGGGCCGAAGCCCGACGTGAAGCGCACCGACACGTCGTCGAGTTCGACGACGGGTCGCCGGTCGTCGGTCATGCCGTCACCCCCTGGTCCCTGCCTCGTCGATCGCTGTCATGACGCAACAGCTCGTCGGTGCGGATGCACAGACTCGCGCGCACGGTGGTCGGCTGCGGCCGGGTCGTCGCGCACGCCGCGACGCTGACGGGACACCGCGCGCTGAAGGCGCATCCGGCCGACTCGCCGTGCAGCACCGGCGGAGAGCCGGGGATGCTGGCGAGCCGATCGCCTCGCCGCACGCGTGACGGGTCGGTCGCGGCCAGCGCTCGCGAGTACGGGTGCACGGGTGCGCCGAGCACGTCGGCGGCGCGCCCGCGCTCGACCACCCGGCCGGCATACATGACGGCGACCTCGTCGCACCATCGTGCGACGGCGGGCAGATCGTGGCTGAGCCACAGGATCGTCGTTCCCAGCGAGCGCGCCTGCTCGAACATGAGCCGCACGACCTCCTCGCGCACCTGCGAATCGAGGGCCGCGGTCGGCTCGTCGGCGATGAGCAGACGGGGCCGCCGGCACATCGCGAGCGCGATCGCGACGCGCTGCGCCATCCCGCCCGAGACCTGGTGGGGGTACAGCTTCAGCACGCGGTCGGGGTTCTCGATCTGCATGGCCTCGAGTAGCTCGCGCCGGCGCGGGGTCGACGCGTTCTGGCCCGTCGAGCGCAGCACGAGCTGCAGCTGACGTCCGATGCGCATCGTGGGGTCGAGCGATCCGATCGGGTCCTGTGCGATGTAGGCGAGCTGGTCGCGTCGGTACCGGCGCAGCGCGCTGGTACCGAGCGCCAGCACGTCGATGCCGGCGACGCGGATGTCACCGCGCACCACGGTGGCCGACTTCGGCTGCATCCGCCCGAGGACGGACGCCAGGGTGGACTTGCCCGACCCCGACTCGCCGACGAGCGCGAGCGACGAGCCGACGCCGATCTCGAGGTCGACGCCGTCGAGGGCGCGCACGGTGGTCGCGCCGACGAAGTCGAGGGCGAGGTCGCGGATGGTGACGGCGCTCATGTCAGCGACCTCGTCTCTCGGGGTTCGAGTCGGTCTCGCAGGCTGTCGCCCACGATGTTGATGCAGAGGATCGACACGACCAGCACCGCACCCGGGACGATGAGCAGGTGCGGGGCGAGGGTCATGTAGAGCGTGCCCTGCTGGATGAGCAGGCCGAGCGACGCCTCGGGCACCTGCACGCCGAAGCCGAGGAAGCTCAGCCCTCCCTCGACGAGGATGGCGACGGACAGGGCGTAGCTCGCCTGCACGATCACGGTGCCGGCAATGTTCGGGAGCAGTCGCCGCGCGAAGATGACCGGGGTGCGGACGCCGCTGATGCGCGCCGAGACGATGAAGTCGCGTTCGGCGACCGAGCGCGTCGCCAGGCGCACGACGCGGGTCATCAGCGGGATGGTGATCGCCACGATGCTGATGATGGCCGCGGGCCGGCCGGGCCCGATCAGCGCCGAGACGAGGATCGCGAGCACGAGGGCAGGGAACGCGTAGAGGATGTCGACGACACGCATGACGATCTCGTTCGCGGCCCCGCCGAAGTAGCCTGCGGCCATGCCGAGGAGCACGCTGACCGCGGCCGAGCAGAGGACCGCGACGATCGAGACGACGAGCGTCGTGCCGATCCCTTCGAACAGCCGGGGCAGGAACGACCGCCCCAGGTTGTCGGTGCCGAGGGGCGCGTCGAGCGCGGGCGGCTGGAACCGTCCGCCGATGGTGGCGCTGGTCGATCCGGCGATGCCCGTGAGGGTCGCGACGATCGTGACGACGACGATCGCCGCGAGGACGATCATGGCGGTGCGGGTGAGCACGTCGACCTCGCGCCAGGCGATGCGGGTGCGGCGCCGGGCCCCGGAGAGGCGCTGGGTGGTGGTCGGGGTGACGGTCATCGCCGGCTCCCCCCGGTGAGGCGCAGCCGCGGGTCGAGCGCGTTCGAGACGAGGTCGACGACGAGGGCCGCAAGGATGAACACGGTCGCGGCGAGCAGCACCGCGGCCTGGATGATGGCGTAGTCGCGGCGCCCGAGCGCGGTCTGCAGGTACGAGCCCATGCCCGGCACGTTGAACACGAACTCGACGATCACGGTGCCACCGAGCAGCACGGCGACGAGAGCTCCGACGATCGTCAGGATGGGTGCCGCGGCGTTGCGCACGACGTGGTGACGGATGATGGACATGGGCGTCTCCCCCCGGGCGACGGCCGCCTGGATGTGCGGCTCGACGAGGACGTTGAGGACGGCGTCGCGTGTGTTGCGGGCGACCACGGCGACGCATCCGACCGCCAGGACCGCGACGGGCAGTACGAGCGAGCCGAAGAAGCGGGCGGGATCGTCTGCGAAGGCGGCGTACTGGCCGACCGAGACGCCGAGCCCGAGCGTCGAGACGGCGAATACGAGCAGACCGGCGAGCAGGAACTCGGGGATGCTGATGCCGAGGGCGCTCAGCAGCTTGCCGGCCGCCCCCGCCGATCCGTCCGCCCGGAGGGCCGCGACGAAGCCGAGCGGGATGCCGACGAGCAGCGTGATGACGACGGTGATGGCCGCGATCGTCGCGGTCACGGGCAGCCGGGCGGCGAACTCCTCCGTCACCGACACGTTCGAGACGAAGGAGTAGCCGAGGTCGCCGGTGAGCACGCCCCCGACCCAGCGGAAGTACTGCTCGACGACGGGCGCGTCGAGACCGGACTCGCCCACGGCCTGGGCCCGCTGCGCCTCGGTGGCGAGCGGACCCAGGACGAGGTCGGTGTAGTCGCCGGGCATCAGTCGCACCGAGGCGAAGATGAGCACCGAGACTCCGGCGAGCGTGAGGAGGGCGGCCAGCACGCGCCGGATCGACCACAGGATGACGGTCATGTCAGCCGGCGCGGAATTCGGTGATGCGTCGGAGGAAGTCGCCGTAGCCCTCGTCGGCGCTCAGCGTGGGGCTGAGCGACGCGGTGTTCCACCCGATCGTCGACGGCCGGAGCACGAGCGGGACCATCTCGCTCTGCTCATCGGCCAGCGAGCACAGGTCGGCGAAGGTCGCCGCCCGGTCGCTGCCGGGCTCGGTCGACGCGCCCGCGGCGATCAGCTCGCCGAGCTCGGGCGACCCCGACATGAAGACCGCCGAGAAGCCGGCGAGCTGCGGGTTCCACCAGGTCGTGACCATCGCGGGGTCGGCATAGCCGGCGAACCAGCTGAGCGCGAGGTCGAAGTCGGACGAGGCTCCGTACACGCGGCCCGAGTAGGTCGCGTAGTCGAGCTGCTCGATCGACACGTCGACGCCGATCTCGGCCAGGTTCTGCTGGATGACCTGCGCGATCTGCGCCAGGACCGGCTCGTCGGTGTAGACGAGCAGGTTCAGCTCGAGCCCGCCGACGGCGTCGACGGCCGCCTTCGCCGCCGCGAGGTCGCGGGCCGCTGACGGCAGCGAGGTCGGATCGCACGAGTCCGGCAGTCCCACCGGGGTGACCCCGGTGGCCGACGTGGCCCCGCCGAACACGAGCTCGTTGATCGCGTCGCGGTTGATCGCCGAGTTGATGGCGAAGCGCACGTCCTCGTCGGCGAGCGCGGGGTCGCCTCCGAGCGAGTTGATCATCAGGTAGTGGAGGTCGGTGTTGCGCTGGGTCGCGACGCGGGCATCCGCGGTCCCGGAGAGCAGCGAGGCCGAGTCGGTGGAGTTCAGGATCGCGAGGTCAGCCGATCCGTCGCGCAACGCCGCGGCACGCGTCGCCTCGTCGCCGACGATGTCGATCGTCAGCGTCGAGAAGCCGAGGTCGGCGGCGTCCGGGTGGTTCTCGTTCGGCGCGAAGGTCCACTGCTCGTCCTGGCGGTGCGCCGTCGCGACGAGCGGTCCGGTACCCAGCATCTCCTGGGTGATGTCGACCTCCCCCGCCTCCATCTCGGCGATCGGCAGCACGGCGGCCGGGGTGTTCGCGAGCGCCGCGAGGAAGGCGGTGTACGGCTCGGAGAGCGTGACGGTGACCTCGAGGTCGCCCGTCGCCTCGATCGATGCGACGGGGCCGAGCTGCCCGGTCCATGTCACCGGGTTGTCGATCAGGCGCTGGAGGCTGCCGACGACATCCGCCGCCGTCATGGGGCGGCCGTTCGAGAACACGGCGTCGTCGGCCAGGGTGAAGACGTACTCGGTGTCGCTCGGAGTCTCCCACGATGTCGCGAGACCGGGGGCGACGGCGAGGTCCTCGTCGATCGTGGTGAGGGTCTCGTAGACGAGCCCCTCGAGCATCCACGACCGTGCGGTCGCGGCGCCCTGCGGGTCGAGGCCGCTGGCCTCGGCGGTGTCGTAGTCGACCTGGACGACGAGCTCGCCGCCCGCGGGGGCGTCGGCGTCGGCGACGGCGATGAAGCCGGGCGCGACTTCGTCGGATGTCGCGGCCGGATCCGGGGCGGATGCGGCGCTGCATCCGGTGAGGGTGAGGAGGGCGATCGTGCTGATCACCACTCCCGTTCGGGTGCGTGTTCTCATGGCGGTTCCTCTCGAGGTGCCGGCCCGCGGGTCAGTGTGCGTGGCTCGACGGCGAAACGGGGAGGTGGTGCGAGTGGGGCGTGTGGTGCGGGTCCCCTCCGTGACCGGGCGCCTCGTGGGCGCACGAGCAGGAGGATGCGGACGCCGGGACGTCCAGGGTCGGGTTCCGGTCGAAGAAGTCGTGGGGCGTGAGGACGAAGCCGCAGGTGTCGACCGGCATGATGGGCCAGTCCTCGAGTCGCGGGAAGTGGGTCAGGCCGAAGGTGTGCCAGAGCACGAGATCGGCCGGCTCGAGCGGGGCGTCGTCGCCGATGAACGCGGGGAGGCCCTGTTCGCCGACGCTCTGGTTGACGACGGCGCCTGCGGGGTAGCGCTCCTCGGGGTCGTATTCGGTGACCCAGAGGTCGGCGGTCGCGAAGCGGGCGCGCGACGCGATGACCGACTCGGGGTGGGCCTGGAGCACGGGCGTCCCCTCGGGGGTCAGCACGTACGAGACCGGACGATCGAAACGGTTGGTCGCGGTCGCGCTGCTCACCCGCCACGTGCGACCGACCGAGGCGTTGGCGCGGCGCACGGCGCCGGACTCGCTGGTCAGGCGCGTCGCGGTGAAGCCGATCGCGGTGCCATGCGGGTTGCCGTCGTCGATCGGCACGGTCGTCACGTCGATCTCGTCGATCACGGCGGGGCCCTCGTCGACGGCCATGTCGAGCCGCGCGCAGAAGAGGTGCTGGTGGTACGGCGCGGCCAGTCCGGGCGCGAGCTCGCTCGCGAAGCGACCGGTGCGCTCGTCGTACGCGGCGGTGAACACCAGGCCGGTCGCCTTCGCCTCGAACTCGATCTTGCCGTCGAGGTAGAGGTACCAGTAGAAGCCGTAGTCGTAGTTGCCCACCGTGACGAAGAACGACACCACGAGGCGGCGCTGACGGCGCACGTCGCTCGTCCCGGTGAACTGCTCGGTGTGCTTCCAGAGCACGCCGGCGTCCTCCTCGTGGATGCAGATCGCGTTGGGCAGCACCTTCACGCCGCCGCGCGCGTCGGCGATCGGCACGTCGAGGTAGGTGATGTCGCCCACGCAGTCGCAGCCGAGCTCGAGGCTGTTGACGAGCCGGCCCAGCAGGTATTCGCCGGTGTCGAAGTAGTTCTGCCAGAAACGCACGGGGCCCGGATCGCCGTACGGCACGAGCATCTCGGCGATCGAGGCGCGGTGGACGATGGGCCGGACGCGACCGGCATCCTCGAACCCGATCCCGTGCAGGACGAGCCCCTCGCGCATGTCGTAGCCGATGCGCAGCGACCATTTCTCCCACCTCAGCACGTCGCCGTCGAACGAGAAGCTCGGCCCCTCGGGCTGCTGGATCACGATCGGCTTCTGCGTCGTGCGCTCGGGGCCGAAGGTTCCGGGCACGTGATAGTCGGCCGTCTCCTGCGGGATGGGCATGACTCCGGTGTCGACGACCTGCGCGACGCTCCGCGAGCCGAGGTCGACGTAGGCGACGAGCCCGTCGATCGGGTGCGCCCACGGCATCGTCTGCGGGGTCGGCTGGTGGTGCGCGAGCACTCGGGCGAGCCGGCGGCCCGCCTCTCCCTCGATCGGGTAGCGCCCGGCCGACAGTCCGGCGAGCGCGACGGTCGCCGGGTCGGTGATGCCCCGCAGGCGCAGCGCCGCGAGCCAGTCCTCGTCGACGGCCAGCAGGTCGCGGATGAGCGCATGCTCCTCCTGCAGCAGCGGCACCTGGCCGCTGACGTCGTGCTCGATCGGCACGTCCAGCGCCAGCTCGCCGGCGGCGAGATCGACGGAGATGTCACGGGCGAGCCCGGTGCCCACGTCGAGCAGCTGCACCCGGGCGCGGCGCGGCACGTCGGCTCCGGCAGCGACCTCGCGGCGGTCGGGCTCGTCAAGTCCGATGTAGGCGATGCGGTGGTCGTCGTCGAGCGCACCGCGGGTCCGAAGGATCTCGGCGGCGCGCAACAGCTCGGCCTCCGACAGCGTGGCGTAGGGCGCGCCCGACTCGTCGCCGAGGCGCCGCGAGCGCTGGGTGTGCGTGCTGGGGGTGCAGGAGCAGTTCATCGCATCTCCGATTCGGGGCACTGTCTTGTTTGGGCACTGTCGGGTTCGGTGCCGGAACGTTCCGGCAAAAGTATGCGAGAGCCCCGTTACGGCGCAAGACCCGAATTGTTGCGAGCGCGTTACGGTCCGATCGGTGTGGTTAGACTCGCCGCATGCACGGGTCCGGCAGAGCACGCCTCATCGATGTCGCCCGTCGCGCGGGCGTGGCGAAGACCACGGCATCCGATGCGCTCAGCGGCAGCGGCCGGGTTTCGCCCGCCACCCGCGAGGCCGTCCTGGCCGCCGCGGCGGAGCTCGGCTACACCGTCAACGCGGCCGCACGCCACCTGCGCACGGGGTCGGTCGGGACGATCGGCATCGTGCTGCCCGAGGTGGTCTCGCGCTCGTCGTACTACATGGCGTTCACCTTCGGCATCGTGACGCACGCCGCCGCGCACGACGTCGACGTCACGATCGTCAGCCCCTCGGTGTCGTCCGGACGGTCACGTCCGCTCCGGGCCGACGGGCTGGTCATCGGCGACCCGCTCGCCGGCGACCCCGCCCTGCCGGCGCTGTTCGCCTCGGGCATCCCGATCGTGACGCAGGAGCACCTGCCGTCCGACGTCGACGGCGAGCCGGTCGGCGTCGTGTGGTCGTCGCACGAGTCGGGGATGCTGCGTCTGTTCGACGAGATCGACCGCACCGGCGCCCGCCATCCGGCCCTCATCGTCGCACCGGACTCGTCGGACTGGGGCCGCCAGCTCGTCTCGGGCTACCGGCGTGCGTGTCACGACCGCGGTCTCGACCCCGTCATCGCGCCCGTGACGTTCGAGGCGCCGTGGGTCGAGGTGCGCAACCGCACCGAGCAGCTGCTCGCCGAACGGCCCGAGACCGACGTCATCGTCTGCGGCCCCGACTCGAGCGCGATCGAGGTGACCGCGACGCTCGAGCGCCTGGGGCGCGTCATCGGCGACGACATCACGGTCGTCTCGTGCGTCGACCACCCCTCGCTGCCCTATCTGCGCCCGTCCATCACCTCGATCGATCTCCGGGCGCGCGAGTCGGGCGTGGCCTGCGCCACCCTGCTGCTCGACGTCCTCGAGGGACGCAGTCCCCGCGGCACCGACGTCGAGTTCCCCATCGCGGTCGTCGCCCGCGACTCGACCGCCCACGCCCTCGAACGGATGCGGGCATGAGCGCTCCGCTCGCCGGCGTCGTCGTCGCCGATTTCTCGCGCGTGCTGGCCGGTCCGCTCGCCACGATGATGCTCGCCGACCTCGGTGCACGGGTCATCAAGATCGAACGCCCCGGAGCAGGTGACGACACCCGGGCGTGGGGACCGCCGTATGCGGCGTCCGGCATGACGACGTACTTCGAAGCGGCCAACCGCGGCAAGTCCTCGATCGCGCTCGACCTGACCGACCCGGCCGACCGCGAGCGGGCCGAGGCGATCATCGCGCGCAGCGACGTCGTCATCGAGAACTTCCGTCCCGGGCAGTTCGCGCGGCTCGGCTTCGACTGGGAGACGCTCGCTCAGCGACATCCCGGCCTCATCTACGCGTCGGTCAGCGGCTTCGGCAGCGCCGGCGGCGCCGACCTGCCGGGCTACGACTTCGTCGCGCAGGCCGTCGGCGGGCTCATGCACATCACCGGCGACCGCGACGGCGAGGCGATGAAGGCCGGCGTCGCCCTCGTCGACGTGCTCACCGGTAAGGACGCCGTCATCGCGATCCTCGCCGCGCTGCGACGTCGCGAGCTCACGGGGCGCGGGTCGCGCGTCGAGGTCAACCTGCTGTCGAGCCTGCAGGCGGGACTCGTGAACCAGATGTCCGCACATCTCGGGGCGGCGACCGAGCCGGGCCGCCTGGGCAACCGGCATCCCTCCATCGCCCCCTACGAGGTGCTGCGCTGCAGCGACGGCCCGCTCGCTGTCGCGTGCGGCAACGATGTCCAGTTCGCCCGAATGGCCACCGTGCTCGGGGTTCCCGACCTCGCCGCCGACGCGCGGTTCGCGACGAACACCCTGCGCGTGAGCAACCGCGACGAGCTCGCCGCCTCTCTCGAGGCCGCCCTCGCCGCCGAGCCCGCGGAGACATGGGCGGAACGACTCAACGCCGTCGGCGTCGCCGCGGGTGTCGTCGCGACGATCGGCGAGGGCATCGCGCTGGCCGATCGTCTCGGACTCGATCCGGTCTACGACGCCGTCGGCGCCGACGGCCGGACCTCGCGCCAGGTGCGGTCTCCCATCACGTGGGCCCCGCCCGTCGAGAGCGCGCGCACCGCGCCACCTCGGCTCGGCGAGCACACCGACGAGGTGCTGCGCTGGCTCGCGGCGCCGACCGGCGACGTCAGCGGCTGACGCGCAGCGCGAGCCACAGCTCGGCAGCCACGTCCGGGTCCGTCAGCGGCACACCCATGACCCGCTCCGCGGCGGCGATGCGCTGACGCACGGTGTTGCGGTGGACGCCGAGCATCCGGGCCGTCTGCTCCATCCGTTGGCTCGACGAGAGGTGCGCCCGCACCGCGTCGCGCAGTCCGGGCGACCCGTCGAGCGCGTCGAGCCAGAGCTCGACGCGGCGCGGACGCTCGGTCACCGCGCCCGTGCCGTCCGCCGACCGCCACAGCGCGATCGCCCGGGATGCTGCGGCCGGGGCCTCGTCGAGCGGCACCGGGGCGCTGACCGCGCCGGCCTCGGAGACGTCGTCGACATCGAGCAGGGCCAGCCGCATCCCGTCCTCGACCGCCGACAGCGGATGGGGCTCGCCGTCGACGCCCGTGACCGCCACCCGCACCATGCGGGGCAGAGCGACCCCGCCCGCGCGCGCGAGCGAGCGGGCCGCCGCGGTCTCGCCGTCGAGCGCGAGGCGCGCGACCCACTCCACCGGCGACGCCGCGCCCGCGGGAGCCGTGACCATCCGAAGCAGCGCCACCGCCGTGAGCGCGAGCTGACGGTCGGCACGGGAGAGCGGTCGCCCCGAGCCGATCACGAGGGCGCCGCCCATGCGTCCGCCCGTCATCACCGGGAAGGCGACGGCGACCGAGCCGTGCGACGCGAAGGATGCCGCGGCGGCGCCCGAGCGTCGTAGCGAGGCCTCGACGTCGGCAATGACGGCGGGCAGCATCCCGGCGAGCGCCGGCGGATGCAGCAGCGCCGCGCCGTCGTGTCGCGACGCCGGCACCCAGGCCGCCCAGCCGCCGACGGCCTCCGCGATCGCCCGCGCGATGGCGGGGCGGGGCTCGTCGCCCGTCGCGGCCTCCGCCAGTCGGGTGTGGGCCGACGCGGCGCGCAGCCCCGCGTCGCGCTCGAGACGACGCTCGAGGGTCATGAGGGCGCGCGAGACAGCAAGGAACGGGACACCGTCGGGTACGACGAACAGCGCGACACCGGCGTCCGCGCAGCGCGCGGCGAATCCGGGCGGCGGGGCGTCCCATCCCTCGCCGAGGCCCAGCCCGAGGGCTCCGACATCGTGCGCCGCGAGCGAGGCGACGTACGCGGCGTCGCCGTCGTGCCCCGTGAGGGGGATGCCCGTGGTCAGCAGCAGCTCCCCGCCCGCGAGGTAGCGGCCGGGCGCCGCGAGCTCGGAGACGTGCACACCGCTGATGATCCGGGCGGGCGGGAACGGGGTCACCGGGGCGAGCGCGCCGTCGGCAGCATCGACGAGGGCGGCGAGAGACGGCACGCGTTCATTGTGCAGCATGCACACGGAAGGGGACGATCCGTGCGAATCGCCCAGAACGGGACGGTGGCCAGCACCTACAGTCGCCTCATGACCGTCCCCCACCTCGTGACCGAGATCCCCGGCCCGCGCTCGCGACGCCTCCACGACGAACGCAGCCAGGCCGTCTCGGCGGGCTTCGGCGTGACGCTGCCCGTCTTCATCGCGGATGCGACGGAGTCGACCCTCATCGACGTCGACGGCAACGAGCTCATCGATCTCGCGTCCGGGATCGCCGTGACCAGCGTGGGCGCATCCAACCCGCGCGTCCGTGAGCGCGTGGCGGCGCAGGTCGAACGATTCACCCACACCTGCTTCATGGTGACGGAGTACGAGGGCTACGTCCGGGTGGCCCAGTGGCTCAACGACCACGCGCCCGGCACGCACGAGAAGCGAACCGGTCTGTTCACGACGGGCGCCGAAGCCGTCG
Source organism: Microbacterium sp. cf332 (assembly GCF_900102175.1). GTDB lineage: Bacteria > Actinomycetota > Actinomycetes > Actinomycetales > Microbacteriaceae > Microbacterium. The sequence goes on along the minus strand of NZ_FNKN01000002.1, from coordinate 823,005 downwards.
AGAACGCCGTCAAGATCGCTCGCGCCCACACCGGACGGGCGGGCGTCCTGGTCGTCGACGAGGCGTACCACGGCCGGTCGCTGCTGACGATGGCGATGACCGCCAAGGAGCACCCGTACAAGACCTCGTTCGGCCCGTTCCCCGCCGACGTCGTGCGCGTCCCGAACGCCAACCCCCTCCGAGGCCGCCCGGTCGCCGAGGTGCTCGATGAGATCGACCGGACCATCGGCGAGCACGGCGCCGACGCCTTCGCGGCGCTCGTCGTCGAGCCGATCCAGGGCGAGGGCGGCTTCGTCGTCCCCGCCCCCGGCTTCCTGCCCGGGCTGCGCGAGATCGCCAACCGACACGGCATCGTGCTGGTCATCGACGAGATCCAGAGCGGTCTCGGCCGCACCGGACAGCTCTTCGCGAGCGAGCACGAGGGGGTCGTCGCCGACCTCGTCCTCACGGCGAAAGCGCTCGGCGGCGGACTCCCCCTCAGCGCCGTCACGGGGCGCGCCGAGATCATGGACGCCGTGCACCCGGGCGGTCTCGGCGGCACCTACGCCGGCAACCCGCTCGCCTGCGAGGCCGCCCTCGCCGTGTTCGAGGTGCTCGAAGACCCCAACCTGCTCCCCCGCGTGGCGCGCATCGAGGGTGCGATCCGCGGCCGGCTCGAACCGCTCCTCGCCGAGTTCGACGTCGTCGCCGAGGTCCGCGGGCGGGGCGCGATGATGGCGGTCGAGTTCGCCGACCCCGGCACTCTCGCTCCCCGCGGCGACCTCGCCCAGCGGGTGTCGGCCGCGTGCCACGCCGCCGGGGTGCTGACGCTGACGTGCGGCACCCACGGCAACGTCATCCGACTCCTGCCACCGCTCGTGATCGACGAGGCGGTGCTCGCAGCCGGACTCGACATCCTCGTCGACGCCATCCGCTCCACCGTCGCAGGCGAGCCGGACACCACCATCGCCGACGCCACCGAGGAGGACGCCGCATGAGCGCCACGACGGATCTGCTCGACTTCGACGGCCAGCTGAGCGAGGCCGAGCGCGATGTGCGCGACCGCGTCCGCGCCTTCGTCGACGCCCGAGTGAAGCCCGCGATCGCCGGCTGGTACGACGCCGCACGGTTCCCGGCCGAGCTCATCCCCGAACTCGCCGACCTGGGCGTGCTCGGCATGCACCTGACCGGTTACGGCTGCCCCGGTCGCAGCGCCGTCGAGTACGGTCTCGCTGCGATGGAGCTCGAGGCCGGCGACTCGGGCCTGCGCACCTTCGTCTCGGTGCAGGGGTCGCTCGCGATGAGCGCCATCCACAAGCACGGCAGCGAGGCGCAGAAGCAGAAGTGGCTGCCGCCGATGGCGCGCGGCGAGGTCATCGGCTGCTTCGGGCTGACCGAGCCCGACTCCGGCTCCGACCCCGGCAGCATGACGACGTTCGCACGCCGCGACGGCGACGAATGGGTCATCAACGGCGCCAAGCGCTGGATCGGCCTCGCCTCGATCGCGCACATCGCCGTGATCTGGGCGCAGACCGACGAGGGCGTCCGCGGTTTCGTCGTCCCCACCGACACCCCGGGGTTCACGGCGACGCCCATCGCCCCGAAGATGTCGATGCGCGCATCGATCCAGTGCGACATCGCCCTTGCCGACGTGCGGCTGCCGCTCGACGCGCAGCTGCCCGAGGCCCGCGGACTGCGCGCACCCTTCTCATGCCTCAACGAGGCCCGCTACGGCATCGGCTGGGGCGTCATCGGCGCGGCACGCGACAGCTACGAGACGGCGCTCGACTACGCCGGCCGCCGGATGCAGTTCAACCAGCCGATCGCGTCGTTCCAACTCACCCAGAGCAAGCTCGTCGACATGGCGCTCGAGATCGAGAAGGCGCAGTTGGTCGCCCTGCGGCTGGGCCGGCTCAAGGATGCCGGGCGGCTGCAGCCCCACCAGATCTCCGTCGCGAAGCTCGCCAACACCCGTGCCGCCATCGCGGTGGCGCGCGAGGCGCGCACGATCCTCGGCGGCAACGGTGTCACGGCCGACTACTCGCCGATGCGACACGCCGCGAACCTCGAGTCGGTGCGGACGTACGAGGGCACCGACGAGATCCACACGCTCGTCCTCGGAGCCCACCTCACCGGCATCCCCGCGTTCCGCACCGCCGCACCCCAGGAGGACCGATGAGCACGACCATCGACCTGCGACACCTCATCGACGGCCGCTGGGTGACCGGCGGCGGCGACGAGCTCGTCGACGTCAACCCGAGCCGCCCGTCCGACATCGTCGCGTCCGGGCCGGGAGCGTCGGAGGACGACGTCGCCCGCGCGTTCGCCGCCGCCCGGGCCGCCGCCGAGGGGTGGCGCCGCACGCCGGCCCGGTCGCGCGCGGCCGTGCTGCTGCGCGCGGCGGACATCGTCGCGGCGCGCAGCGAGGAGTGGGGCACCGAGCTCGCCCGCGAGGAGGGGAAGACCCGGGCCGAGGGCATCGCCGAGGTCGCCCACGGGGCCAACATCCTGCGCTACCACGCCCATGACGTCGAGCGGGCGTCGGGCGAGGTCTACGAGTCACCCACCCCGGGCGAGCGCATCCTCGTGGTGCGCCGACCGGTCGGGGTCATCGGCGCGATCACGCCGTTCAACTTCCCCTTCTCCATCCCGGCGTGGAAGCTCGCCCCCGCCCTGGCGTGGGGCAACACGATCGTGTGGAAGCCGGCGACCTTCGTGCCCGTCCTGGCGATGCGCTTCGCCGAGGCGCTGATGGAGGCCGGGCTCCCCGACGGGGTGCTCAACCTCGTCAACGGAACCGCCGCGGTCGGCGAGGCGATCGTCGCGCATCCCGACGTCGACGCCGTGACCTTCACCGGCTCGACCCGGGTCGGACGCCAGATTGCGTCGCGACTCGCCGGCCGCGGCATCCCCTTCCAGGGCGAGCTGGGCGGCAAGAACGCCTCGCTGGTGCTCGATGACGCCGACCTCGACCTCGCCGTCGAGCAGGTCGCGATCGGCGCCTTCCGCGCCGCGGGGCAGAAGTGCACCGCGACCTCGCGCGTCGTCGTGCACGAGGCGGTCGCCGACCGCTTCCTCGCGGCCCTGGCCGAACGGACCCGGGCCGCTGTCGTGGGCGACGCCCTCGGTGACGGCGTCGAGGTCGGCCCCGTGGTCGATGCGGGCGCCCGCGACCGCATCAACGCCGCACTCGATCACGCGAGCCGTTACGCGACCCCCGTCGTCGCGCCGGGGCCGTATCGCGACGGCCCGCTCGCCGAGGGGTTCTTCATCCCCCCGTCGGTCTTCGAGCTGCCGGCGGCCGAGCCCGGCGAGCTGTGGCACGACGAACTGTTCGGCCCCGTCGTCGGCGTCCGGCGGACGCGCTCCGCGGCCGAGGGCTTCGCGCTCGTCAACGACAGCGAGTACGGGCTGTCGACCGCGGTCTTCACGACCGACCTGGGGCGCGCCCTCGCCGCGATCGACGACATCCGGGTCGGGGTCGTGCACGTCAACTCGGCCTCGGCCGGGGCCGACCTGCACGTGCCCTTCGGCGGCACGCGCGGCAGCGCCCTGGGCCCGAAGGAGCAGGGATCCGTCGCCCGCGACTTCTTCACCGAGACCGCGACCGTCTACCTCCGCGGCTGACCCCCGGCCGCACCGTGACAGACCCCGGTCACCGATCCGTAATGCAATGATCCGTAGCCGACACCCCGGGTGGCGCCATCCGCTCTCGGGGTGTCGGCCACGATCCCTTGCATCCACGCCAGCGAACGGATGCCGCCCGGCGTCACTCCTGCTCGGCGGCGAGCCGTTCGTGGGTGTGCTGGGTGGCCGTGGCCATGTCGTGGGCGACGCCGAGCGACTCGAGGTACTCCGCGACGGCCGCCATCTCGTGTGCCCGCCGCACCGCGTGCAGCCGGGTACCGCGCTCGAGGCGTTCGACCACGGCGTGACCGTCACCGGCGAGCTGGCGCGCGATCTGACCGCGGATCCACTGCTCCGAGCCGGCCGCCCGCCCGGCAGCGAGCGCCTCGGTGATGATCGCGCCCAGCCCCTTCATCAGGATGCTGCGCAGGAGCTTCCGCGCCGACGCATCCCCGGCGACGTCGCCTCCGTCCTCGACGGTCGCGCCGAACGAGCGCAGTGTCTCAGTGGCGACGCGACGTCCCGATCCCGACACGATCGCGTCGGTGGCCGCGCCCCGGATGGGCACCGGGCCGAGGATCGCGACGTCCGCGAACGCCGGCCCCGCGGCCTCGATCACCTCGGCAACGCGTGCGAGCACCTCGGGCGACGCCGTGGTGCAGTCGACGTAGGTCGCGTCGGCCCGGAGCTCGGGCGCCGCCTCGGCGGCGATCTGCTCCGACAGCGACGCCGCCGTGAGGGTGAGCACGATGTCGGCCGACGCGACGGCGTCCGCGAGGGTCGCCGCCCGCGCGACTCCGGCCGGCTCGTCCGGAGCGAACGGGTCGTACCCGGTGACGACGTACCCGGCGGCGACGGCGCCCTGTGCGTACAGGCGCCCGGCCTCGCCGAGGCCGATGACGGTGAGGCGCATGGCGTCGCGGTCCGGCGTCGCCGCGGCTTCTGCGGCGGCCATCAGCTCTCCGCCGGCTTCTCGCCGCGGATGTTGAACAGGGCGTAGCCGAGCAGCGAGACGACGACGGCTCCCACGATCGCGGGACCCTTGAAGAGGGTCTCGGCGGTGGTGACGACGTCCGGCAGCACGAACACCACGCCGACGATCTGGGTGAGCACGAGCGCGCAGGCGAGCGCGAGGAACGCCATCATGGCGAGCGCGAAGGCGCCCGTGACGGTCTTGTCGAGCGTTTTCCTCATGGGGATGCCTCTCAGGTGATGGGAACGGGAACGATGCCGACGGCGATGAGCACGCCGAGGACGAAGAACGGCAGCACGTAGTAGATGACGAGCGGGATGAAGGTCTGCTCGGGACGCGCGCCGGTGATGCCGCTCGCGACGAAGATCGCTCCGGATGCCGGGGGCGAGGCGCCCTCGGTCGAGGCGAAGACGAGGATCGCGATGACGGCGAGCAGGGGATCGACCCCCGCGGCGACGAGGGTCACGAGCGAGACCTGGCCGACGGCGCTCAGCGTCGCGGTCGACGACAGCGGGCCGGCGACGAGCACGACGAAGAACCCGACGAGGGTCACGAGCAGCCACACGGGGATGTCGAGGTTTCCGAGCAGGGCGTCGACGTCGGCGGCGAGACCGAGCGACGCGAGCACCTCGCTCGCGGCGATCGCGAAGAACAGCAGCGCGCCGATCGCGTAGTACTTCGACGCGGCGCCGCCGAAGAACTCCCACCAGTCGCGCGGGGTGCGCGGCAGCTGGCGCCAGCCGACCGCGACGCTGATGAGGATGATCAGGACGGGGATCCAGGTGATGAGCGACACCGAGCCCATCGCGTCCGACAGCGGGGATGCGGCGAGAAGGTCGGCGAGCGGCCCGATGGTGATCGATACCGGGATGACCGCGCCGAGGAAGATGAGCATCGAGGTCCAGTTGCGGCGGATCGCCGGCCCGACCGCCGGGCGCTCCTCGCCGGCGACCTTGCGGATGCCGTCGCGGTGCACGAACCAGGCGATGAGCACCATGCGGATGAGGAACTGGTAGACGCCGGCGACGAAGAGCGCCAGGTAGACCGAGCTCGTGGTGACGAGGCTGCCGGCGAACCCGATCATGATCACCATCGACGCGCTCGGCGGCAGGGCGGAGCCGAGCCCGGCATTGCCGGCGATGACCGTGGCGGCCCGCGCCTTGCTCCACCCGGTGCGCGTCATCCACGGCCCGGTGATGACGCCGCTGGTGGCCGCGTTGCCCGTGTTCGAGCCGCCGGCGACGGCGCCCATCGCGCCGGAGGCCACGGTGTCGACGATCGCCGGTCCGCCGCGGAGCCCGCCCAGCAGGCTCGTGAGGATCTCGATCAGGCGGGCGATCGTGCCCGTGCGCTCGACGAGGTAGGTCATGAAGATGAACGCGATCGCCGCGTACATGACCTCGTTCGAGCTCGCGTCGACGATGGCGTCACGGGCGACCTGGGGGGCCTGCAGCCCGGCGAACAGCGCGGTGGCGACGAAGCCGAGGACCATCGCCTCGGCCATGCTGCGCTTCACCACGACGTTCCACACCACGATGATCGTGAGGAAGACGAAGAGGGCGATGACGGCTACGGGCACGGCGGCACCTCGATCGTGGGGGTGGGATCGTCGTCGATCACTCGCAGCTCCTTTGCTCGCGATGGCGGTCGCTTCGGAGCGACCATTTTCGTCAGACACAAGATACTTGCGTCAGGTGAAACGTCATTTCACATGATGCGTCGCCGACTTGTCAAGCCGCGCTCGTCATGGGGAAGTCGCGCACAGCGCATCGTCCCGGCGTCCCTGGCCCGCACGGAAACCCGGGAGCGCCGGCCCGCAAAGATGCTCCGTCAGAGCGAGAGGGCGATCGCGTGCGCTGCGCGGCGCAGCTCGGGCGCCCAGCCGCGGAGCGCATCCGCCGTCGTGCTCTCGTCGGGCCCGAGCACCGACACCGCGGCGACGACGGCGCCCTCGCGGTCGAGCACGGGCACGCTGACGGCCGAGACGCCGACGTCGCGTTCCGAAACCGAGATGTGGAATCCGGCGCCGCGGATGTCATCGACCGACGCGCGCAGCCGCTCGGGCGTCACGAGCTCACCCCCGGCGGTGCGGAACTCGCTCGCGCGCTCGAGGATCCGTTCACGCTCGTCGTCGGGGAGAAAGGCGAGGATCGTCCGGCCCGCGCCCACGAACAGCGGCAGGCGACGGCCGAGGGGAAGCTGATAGCGCAGGGGGTCGCGACCGTCCACGCGCGCCGCGAGGACCCGCGACTCCCCCGACCGCGCGTACAGCGACGCGGTGAGGCCCGTGGTCCGCGCAAGCTCCTGCAGATGCGAGCGCGAGCGCACGACGAGCGGGTCGGACTGCAGGTAGCGGTGTGCCATGCCGAGGCCCGCGACCCCGATGCGGTACTCGCCCCCGTCGTGCTGGACGAACCCGCGCCGTTCCAGCACCCCGACGAGCCTCAGCACGGTCGCGGCGTGCAGCTCTGTCCCCCGGCTCAGGTCGACCAGTCGCAGCGGACCGTCGGAGCGCTCGAGCATCTCGAGGATGTCGAGCGCCCGCTCGACGCTGCGAACGGTCGGCTGGCTCGCGGCATCCGGAGTCTCGGGCATGACCTCATTCTCGCAAGGCCGGCGCGATTCCCGCGGAGCGGCTCAGCCCGCCACGATCGACGCCCGGATGCGGGTCTCGTCGGCGTGCTTCGCCTCAGCCCGATCCAGGATCTCGGCGGCCTCTGCGGCCGGCACGACGACGACGCCGTCCGCGTCGCCGACGACGATGTCACCCGGCGCGACGACGACGCCGCCGATCGCCACGGCGCGGTGATGGCGCCACGGCCCGTTCTTGTACGGGCCCGCGGGAGTGACCGCGCGGGCGAAGGTCGGGAAGCCGAGCTCGCCCAGCTCGTCCGCGTCGCGCACCGCGCCGTCGATGACGATCCCGACGCATCCGCGCACGCGCAGCCGCTCGGCGATGAGCTCGCCGATGAGCGCTCGATTGCGGGCGCCGTGGCCGTTCACCACCAGCACGTCGCCCGGCCCGAGGTCGGCGAGGGACTGGTGGATGCCGAGATTGTCGCCCTCGGCGACCTCGACGGTCACGGCACGTCCGGCCACGCGCGCGCCGCGCCAGACGGGCGCGATCTCGGCGTCGACGACTCCGAGCCGCTCCATGGCGTCACCGATGTTGGCCGTCGGCAGCGCGCCCAGGCGCTCGATCAGGTTCGCGTTCTCGGACATGTTCTCCTCCTTGATGCGCCAGCGGTGCGGCGCTTGCGCGGTCTTCGTGGTTGGGGGTCGTGGTTGTGGTCGTGGGGGCGGGCCGGTGGGTGCGGCTGCGGTCAGCGGGCTGGTGCGTCGAGCCCGAAGCGCGCGGCGAGCGCGCCGAGACGGTCGTGATCGACATCGGTGAGCTGGATGCCGTCGCGCTCGGCGCGCTCCCGCTGCTCGTGCTCGATGAGGCCGGGGTAGAAGACGCGGCCGCCGTCCGCGCCGGCCATACCGGCCACGTCGTCGAGCGACTGTTCCACGAGCCGGTCGAAGAGGTCGGCCCCGCCGAAGGCCTCGGGATCGAGCGCGATCAGGAGGTGCCCGGTACCCGACACGGCGGAGGCGTCGGGCAGCCCGACGACCGACCCCACCGGCCCGGTGCCCGAGAGGCCTCCGGCGAGCAGATCGATCATGAGCGACAGCCCCGAGCCCTTCGGGCCGCCCAGCGGAGCGAGATCGCCCGTGAGTGCGACGGCGGGGTCGGTGGTCGGCTCCCCCGCGGGGCCGGTCGCCCAGCCTGCGGGGATCTCGGTCTCGCCGTTGTCGAACGCCCGCCGGATCTTGCCGCGCGCCACCGTGGTCGACGACATGTCGAGCACCGCGAGCGGTCGGCGCCGCGAGGGCACCCCGATCGCGATGGGATTGGTGCCGAGCAGCCGACGCGTGCCGTTGAAGGGCGGCATCGCCGGGGAGGCGTTGGTCATCGCGATACCGACGAGTCCGCCCTCGGCGGCAGCTCGGACGTAGTGCCCCGCGACACCGAAGTGGTTGGAACGGGTGACCGACACGATGCCGGCGCCGAATGCGCGCGCCCGTTCGATCGCGTCGATCATCGCGCGGCTCGCCGCGAGCTGACCGAAGCTGTTCGCCGCATCCAGCAATGCCGTTGCGCCGTGGTCGCGCACGAGCGACATCTCCGGGTCGATCGCCATGACGCCGGCATCCACGCGCTCGAGGTAGGTCGAGAGCCGAGCGACTCCATGAGAGTGGACGCCGAGCAGATCGGCCCCCACCATGACCCCGGCGACGACGTCGGCGTTCTGCCGCCGCATCCCGGCCGCCGCCAGCACGTCCGTCGCGAAGCGGCGCAGTTCGATGCCGGTCGTTGTCATAGCCGTCTCCTCGTCGAGATGGTGCATGTTTCACTGGGTGCAACACCAGTGCGTTCAATGAAACTATCACGACCTGCCGGGCGCGGCGCGGCCGACCTGACCGCGCAGCGGTGGCCGTGCGTCGTGCGCCGCGATGCAACGGTTCGTTCCGGACACCCCGTGGCTCGTGCGAACCCGGCGCCGTGTCGAGAACGAAGACGTGCATCCGCGGACCTGCCCGGATGCCGCGTCCGGCAGTCGCGAGCGCGGTGGCGACGCTCAGCCCAAGCGAGCCGGGCCGCGATGCCAGCGATGAGGTTCGGCTGGCCCGCCCTTCAGCTCAGGGCTGCCGGACCGCGATGCAAGGGATCAGGCGCGACACCCTGCGCCGTGGGGTCGAGCGGCGGCGTGTCGCCGACGATCACGTGCATCCGCGCACGGCAGCGCCGGCTCCCGCCGCACGGATGCGGCGGGGCGCGGCGTCAGGGACGGCGGGTGCGGGCGCGGCCGGCGGCCAGCGCGATGGCACCGGCCGCGGCGAAGAGAGCGCCGACCAGAGCTGTCGTCGCCAGGGGCTCACCCGCCGCTCCACTGGCCGCGAGTCCGGGCGTGCCGACCCCACCGGTGCCCGCCGGGACGACGGGCGGAGCGGGGTTCCCCGCGCCGGGCTCACCGGGCACCCCCGGCTGACCCGGCACACCCGGCTCCCCCGGCACGCCCGGCTCCGCGACGCGCTCGACCACGAAGGCGACGGCGACGACCTCGTCGGCCGCCCCTACCTCGATTTCCCGCGACGCGTCGCCGACGACCGTGAAGCCCTCGGGCGCCGCGAGCTCGACGGTGTAGGTCCCCAGGGGCAGGTCGGCCACGGAGAAGAGCCCCGCCTCCGAGGTCTCCGCCGCGACCGCGACATCCGTTCCTTCGATGGTGACGACTGCCCCGGCGACGGGGGCCTCGTCCTCGTCGAGCACGGTCCCGGCGATCCCGCCCGTGGGCACCGGCACGACGACCGGCGCGATCACGAAGTCCTGGTCGACGACGGGCTCCTCCGCCCCCTCCTCGACGGTGAACGGAGCGGGCGCGGACACGACCTCGAACCCGTCGGGCGGCATCACGCTCGCCTGGTACGTGCCGGGATCGACGTCGGTGAACTCGAACGTCCCCTCCGCCGTCGTGACCGCGGTGCGGGCGTCGTCGAGCGACACGACCACGTCGGCGACCGGATCACCGGCGGCGTCGACCACGCTGCCCGTGACCGCCACCGACCGGACATCGCGGATGACGAAGTCGGCGATGGCATCCGCTGTGCCGAGGTCGACGGGTGCGGATGCTGCGTCGGTCGTCGTTCCCGGCGGCGGCACGACCGTCACGGTGTACCCGTCGGATGCCTGCACGGCGGGGAACGCATACGCGCCGTCGGATGCGGCATCCGTCGTCGCGATCACGGATCCGGCGGGATCCCGCAGCTCGAGCGATGCCTCGTCGACCGGTCCGCCGGCCGCATCGGTGACCGTGCCCGTGATGCCCCGGCTGAGGGTGGCGAACCAGGTCTGGTAGATCGGCGTCCCCGACCGCACCGAGAACTCGAAGGTCAGCGTCGCCAGCGGAACGGTCGGCTCGAACCATCCGGCGGCACCGGAGGTGTCACGGGCGGCGTCGTTGCCGATCAGGATCTGCGTGTCGGCATCCCACCGCGCGACGTCGCCGGGCAGCACGGCACCGGAGCACGACGGACGACCCGCGAGCCCCTGCTCGCAGTAGTTGAAGCCGCCCTGGAATCCGAGCTCGGATGCGGCGACCGACGAGCCGTCTGCCGCGGTGGCGGTGATCCTCACCTGGTCGGCGTCGATGTCGCCGAGCGCGAAAGCCCACCCGGTGGCGGGTGTCGGCCGGTCGAAGGCGTAGGTCGTGACCGAGGGCGTCGAACCGCGCGCACCGATCGTCAGATACGGCTCGTTCCGGCTCGACCCGTAGCGCGCGCCGATGGGCGTGCCCTCGCTCAGCCACGTGCTCCCGCCCGATGCGCGCTGCATCGTCGACGCCGTACTGGTGATCGTGGCGTTCAGCGCCGGCAGCTCGGCGAGGGCGACGCTGCCCGTACGGGCGCCGGCGGTCCCCTGCGGTTCCGAGGGCTGCCCCCACTGCGACGACTGCGCTGCGGATGCGGGCATGACCCCGGCGCCCAGGACAGCCGTCAGGCTCCATGCCGTCGCGACGACCAGCGCCGCCGCGAAGCGCCACCTGCGTCCGGCCGTCGAGGTCGTACCGGGCGGGGTGGCATCTGCGCGCATGGGGATCATCCTCCGTCTCGAGGCGGGAGCCTGTCCAGAACTTTTCCTGAGCGTATGGCGATGCTTCCGCCCGCCGCCGGCCGCTCGCCGATGCACGAGTTCGCCGACGACACGCCGCCAGGAGGCATCCACAGCCGGGGTGTCGTCACGGATGCCTTGCATCGCGGCCGGCCGCGCGCGCCCGCACCCGCACCGCGATCCGGATCAGGACTCGACGACGACCTCGTCGCCCACGCGCACGACGCCCCCGCCGTCGGCGGGCAGCAGCAGGATGCCGAGGGTCGGTTCGACCTGATCGAACTCGCTCGTCAGCACCCGCAGCAGGCGGGCGTCGCGCTCGCCCGTGTCGGGGTTGGCCATGATCGCAGCGCACCGGCCGATGGGGCGCTGCACCTCGAAGGCGGTCGCGCCGATGCGGATGCGGCCGCTCCACCCCAGCTCGTCCCAGGGTGGGACACCGTCGACGACGATGTTCGACCGGAACCGCCGGCTGTCGACGGGCACCGGCACCGCGGCATCCACGTCATCGACGGATGCCGCTCCGTGCAGCGAGACGTAGCCGCGAGCCCGGTCCTGGAACCGGGCGGTGACACCGTCGCCGACGAGCCGCAGCGGCAGCGCGCCGTCCTTCTCGAGCCGACGCGCGTCGGGCGACGCCTGCACGAACGCGGTAACGGCGTCTTCGAGCTCGCGCCGGCCGGTGTCGTCGAGCCCGGTCTCGGCCAGCACGTCTCCGTCGACGCTGAGACGGAGAAGCTGCGCGTCGGCGTCGAAGGCGAGCTCGATGCGCGCGAGCGCGGGGAAGTCCATCAGGGCGAGTCCCCGGCTCTTGGGCCACGACTCGAGACCGTCGGCGTCCTCGGGCTCGACGGCGTCGGCGAAGCGGAACGCGAGCACACGGTCGCCGGCGATACGGCCATCGGCCTGCACGACGAGCTCGTCGCGGGACTCGGGCGTGAAGCCCTTGACGGGGTAGCGGTACAGGGCGGAGACGACGGGCACACCGCTACTCTGCCGCACCCGAGCCCGCGCGTCATCTGAGACCCGGCGTCAGCCACGCGGCCCCGCGTCAGCCGCGGTCACCGCGTCAGCTGCCGGCGACCGCCCACGCGGCGAGCGCCGCTACGAGCGTGCGGTGACCCGAGGCCTCGAAGGCGCGGGCGTCGTGTCCGAGCACGTCGACCGCGATGCGGCCGCCGCCGAACTCGCGCACCCACGCCGCGGCCTCCTTCGCGCGGTCGCCCTCGTGCCACGCGACGACGGTGCGGTGGCCGAGTCGCTGCAGGGCGCAGTACCGCTCGTCGTGCGTGTGGAACGTCGTCGGGACCTCGACGGGTACGGCGTCGGGCTCGACCTGCACGGTCATCTCTCCGGCCTCAGGGTGGTACGACAGCTCGGGCAGCCAGATCGCGCCGAGCGCCGGCGCCCACTCCGGGTAGTCGCGCAGCGAGGCGACGGCCGAGTGCACGGCCAGGACGCCGATGCCGCGTTCCAGGGCGGCGGCGAATCCCGCGACCGAGGCCGGTGGAGCCCCGCGCGACACTCCGCTCCCGCCCCGCCACGGGTCGCCCGCGCACACCGCCACGAGGTCGAAGCCCTCGAGGTTGGCCATGCCCTGATCGACGTCGTCCGACACGGCGACATCCCAGTCCCGATGACGCAGGATGTCGGCGACGTTCGCGCCGACCTCGGCGAACGGGTGCCACGGATCGGCGTATCGTCCCGATCCGGTGAGGACGAGTGCTCGTTGTGCCATGCCGGTATCCCCTCGCGCGTGTGGTCCCACCGTAGAGCGTGCTCCGACGACGGCGCAGGCGGGTTGAGAAGACACCGCGCGTGTGCCAGCGACGACCGTCACCGACCGGTGAGCTCGCCCCGGCGCAGCCCCAGCATCGCCTCGACCGCCGTCGACATCAGCAGGATGCGCGACTCGGCGTCGCGCCACGAGACGAGCGCGTGGGCGTTGAGACCGTCGATCATGCCGAGGATCTGTGCGGCGACTGCGGCGGCGTCGTCCACCCGGAAGACTCCGCCGACCGCACCGTCGCGCACGATCCCCTCGAGGAAGTCGGTCCAGGCGTCCATCTGCGCGCGCACCCGCCGGGCGAGGGCCTCGTTGCGTCCGCCGAGCGCCCACGACTGCACCCAGACGAGGGTCACGTCGGTACGCGTGCCGTCGAGCAGCGTGCGCAGCAGCGCCCGGACGACGCCGACGAGATCCACATCGCCGGCCCGCAGCGCCCGGAGGTCGGCGAGCTCGGCGGCGACGATCGTGTCGAAGGCGTCGGCGACCACGTCGTCCATGCTCGGCGCGTGGTGGGCGACGAGTGCCGACCCGACGCCGACCTCCTTCGCGACCGCGCGCAGCGTCACGGCGCTCAGTCCCTGCTCGCGCGCGAGGCGCTCCGCGGCCGCGGCGATCTGCTCGCGCCGCTCCTCGCCGCTCAGCCGCGGACGCCCGCCGCGCGGTGGCCGGACCGCCGCCGAGTGCGCGGCCACGAGTTCCTTTGACGCCATGCCCGCCAGTCTGTACGCTTCCGAGAAATTGATCAAGCGATCAACTAGTCCCGGGAGGACCGCGATGGCCTGGAGGATGCCGGCCGAGACCGCACCGCACGAACGCACGTGGATGGCCTTTCCCCGGGCCGGGTTCACTCTCGGCGAGACCGACGCCGACCGCGCCGAGGGCTATGCCGCCTGGACCGCCGTCGCGCGTGCCGTAGCCGAGTTCGAACCGGTGTCGATGCTCGTCGACCCCACCGAGACGGGGCGGGCGCGCAGCATGCTCGGCTCGGCGATCGAGCAGCACGAGATCCCGGTCGACGAGTTCTGGATGCGCGACCACGGACCGACCTTCGTCGTCGACACCGACCGGCCGGGCGTCCTGGGCGCGGTGGACTGGATCTTCAACGGGTGGGGAGCACCCGATTGGGCCGACTGGCGTCTCTCGGCCGAGCACGCGCGCATCGTCGCGGCGCACGTGGGCGCCGAGCTCGTCAGCTCGGTGCTCGTGAACGAGGGCGGCGGCATCCATGTCGACGGCGCCGGCACCGTGCTGCTCACCGAGACCGTGCAGCTCGACCCGCGCCGCAACCCGTTCGCCGACCGGGCCCGCGTCGAGGCCGAGATGCTCCGCACGATCGGCGCCGACACCGCCGTCTGGCTGCCGCGTGGCCTCACCCGCGACTACGACGAGTTCGGCACGAACGGGCACGTCGACATCGTCGCCACCTTCGCCGGTCCCGGCAGAGTGCTGCTGCACGCGCAGCCCGACGCCGGGCATCCCGACCACGCCGTCATGCCGGAGATTCGCGCCGCGCTCGAGGCGGCGACGGATGCCGCAGGTCGCCGCATCGAGATCGTCGACCTGCCCGGTCCCGCTCAGCTGCGCGACGACGAGGGCTTTGTCGACTTCAGCTACGTCAACCATCTCGTGGTCAACGGCGGGGTGATCGCGTGCGGCTTCGGCGACCCCGTGGCGGATGACCGCGCCCGCGGCATCCTCGCCGACGCGTATCCCGACCGCCGGGTGGTGACCGTCGACGCGCGCCCGCTCTTCGCCCGCGGCGGCGGCATCCACTGCATCACGCAGCAGCAGCCCGCCGTGACCCCGCACTCCCCCGTCGACTCGCCACGATCTGCGGATGCCGCCGGCGCCGCATCCGCGTTCTCTGGCGAATCGACGGAAACGGGAACGGGAACGGGAGCGGGGGCGGGGGCGAGCCGGTGATCGAGGTCAGCGAAGCGACGATCGGCGAGCTCGCGGCAGCACTCGCGGACGGCGAGACCACCGCGGTCGAGCTCGTGCACGCCTACCTCGACCGCATCACGGCCTACGACGGTGCCGAGACCCCGACCGCCCTCACCGCCGTCGTCGTACGCAATCCTGACGCGCTCGTCGAGGCGGCCGCCTCCGACGACCGGCGCGCGCGGGGCGAGAGCCGCGGCATGCTCGACGGCATCCCATACACGGCGAAGGACAGCTATCTCGTCCGCGGTCTGACCGCCGCCGCCGGGAGTCCCGCCTTCGCCGAGCTCGTCGCGCAGCGCGACGCCTTCACGATCGAGAGACTGCGGGATGCCGGGGCGATCTGCCTCGGACTGACGAACATGCCCCCGATGGCCAACGGCGGGATGCAGCGGGGGCTGTACGGCCGAGCCGAGAGCCCGTACAACGCCGACTACCTCACGGCCCCGTTCGCGTCGGGCTCGTCGAACGGGTCGGGAACCGCCACGGCCGCGAGCTTCGCCGCCTTCGGACTCGGCGAGGAGACCTGGTCGAGCGGGCGCGGACCGGCCTCGCACAATGCGCTCTGCGCCTACACGCCCTCGCGCGGCGTCATCTCGGTTCGCGGCAACTGGCCGCTCGTGCCGACGATGGACGTCGTCGTGCCGCACACCCGCACGATGGCGGACCTGCTCGCCGTTCTCGATGCGGTCGTCGCCGACGACCCCGAGACCCGCGGCGACTTCTGGCGCGCACAGCCCTGGGTCGAGATCCCCGCGGCCTCGACCGTACGACCCGCGAGCTACGCCGATCTCGGGGTCGCCGACGCGGCCGCCGCGCGCTCGGTGCTCGCCGGCCGCCGCCTCGGCATCCCGCGCATGTACATCGGGGCGGATCCGGATGCCGGCACCGCCGACGCCCCCGGCATCGGCGGACCCACCGGACAGCGCATCGAGACGCGTGCAAGCGTGCTCGAGCTGTGGCGCACCCTGCGCGCCGACCTCGAGGCCGCCGGGGCCGAGATCGTCGAGACCGACTTCCCCGTCGTGTCGCGGTACGAGAACGACCGGCCCGGTGCGGGGTCGATCGCGACGAACGGTCGCGTGAGTCCCGAGTACCTGCGTCGCGAGATCGTCGACCTGTCGGCGTGGGCGTGGGACGACTTCCTGCGGGCCAACGGCGACCCCGCCGTGCCCGATCTCGCCGGCATCGACGGCGCGCGCATCTTCCCGCACCCCGATGGCGCCTTGCCCGACCGCTACACCGGATTCGACGACGACATCGCGGAGTACCCGGCGTGGGTCCGCGCGAACCCGGGGGCGGGGCTCGCCGACATCCCGCACCTCGAAGCCGGGCTGCGGGGCCTCGAGCAGACGCGGCGGATCGACCTCGAGACGTGGATGGACGCCGCCGGGCTCGACGCCGTCGTGTTCCCGGCCGTCGCCGACATCGCCCCCGCCGACATGGACGTCGACCCCGCCTCGGCCGACATCGGGTGGCGCAACGGCACCTGGATCGCCAACGGCAACCTCGCCATCCGGCACCTCGGCATCCCCACCGTGACGGTGCCGATGGGTCTTCTGCCGGACATCCGGATGCCGGTGGGCCTGACCGTCGCGGGACGCGCCTACGACGACAGCGCGCTGCTGCGGCTGGCGGCCGCGATCGAGGCGCTGGCGCCGCGACGGGTCGCGCCACCGCGAACGCCACCGCTCGCGTGAGCAGCTCCGCTCCGACCGACCCGTCCCGCCCCGCCCGCGCCACGCGCACCCCGCCCGAACTACCCTCGACGCAAGGAGGAATCATGACCGAGCGCTTCCCCGCCCGCATGCACGACGTGACCGACGAGACCCGCGCGATCGTCGACCTGGTGCTCGACTACTCGCGCGGTCGACTGCTCGCCCAGGACACCCCGCTCGACAAGCCGCTGCCGCCGTCCGAACTGCGGCGCCTGGCCGGACGCACGATCGACGACGAGGGCATCGGCGCGCGGAAGGCGATCGGCGTCTTCGAGCACATCCTCGCCCCGTCATGCATTTCGACCGACGATCCGCGCTACCTCTCCTTCATCCCCAGCGCACCGTCGAAGGCGGCAGCCGCGTTCGACCTCGTCGTCTCGGCGAGCGCGCTCTACGGCGGATCATGGCTCGAGGGGGCCGGTGCCGTGCACGCGGAGAACGAGGTGCTGCGGTGGCTCGCCGACGAGTTCGGGCTGCCCGCGAGTGCCGGCGGCGTCTTCGTGCAGGGCGGTACGCTCGGCAACCTGTCGGCCCTCGTCGCCGCCCGTGAGACCGCCCGCGCCCGCGGCATCCGCCCGGACCGGTGGCGCGTCGTCTGCAGCGCCGAGGCGCACTCGTCGATCGCCTCGGCGGCCCGGGTGATGGATGTCGACGTGGTCGCGGTACCCGTCGCCGACGACGGCATGCTGCGGGGCGACGCGGTGCGGGCCGCGCTGGCGGAGCACGGCGAGAGCGTCTTCGCCGTCGTCGCGACGGCCGGGTCGACCAACTTCGGGATCGTCGACGACATCGCCTCGGTGGCCGCGGTCACCCGTGAGCTCGGCGTGTGGCTGCACGTCGACGGGGCGTACGGGCTCGCGGCGATGCTCTCACCGGCGGCACGTCACCGCTTCGCCGGCGTCGAGGATGCCGACTCGGTGATCGTCGACCCGCACAAGTGGCTCTTCGCCCCGTTCGACGCCTGCGCCCTGATCTACCGCGACCCGGAGCTCGGCCGACGCGCGCACACGCAGCACGCGGAATACCTCGACACCCTCACCGAGACGTCGGACTGGAGCCCCTCCGACTACGCCGTGCACCTCACGCGGCGCCCTCGCGGCCTGCCGCTGTGGTTCTCGCTCGCCACCTACGGCACCGCCGTGTACCGCGACGCGATCACGCGCTCGATCGAGCTCGCCGAGCGCATCGCGGCCGAGATCGAGCGGCGCCCCGAGCTCGTCCTCGTGCGTCGGCCGCAGCTCGGCGTGGTCGTGTTCGAGCGCGTCGGGTGGGAGCGATCCGACTATGCGCGCTGGTCGTCCGACCTGCTCGAGCGGCAGCACGCCTTCGTCACCCCGAGCAGCCACGCGGGACGCACGAACGCCCGGTTCGCGATCCTCAATCCGCGGACGACGTACGACGACCTCGCCGGGATCCTCGACACGATGGCCTGAACCGGCGGTGCCCCGCGACGCTCGGGGCCGTCAGGGCACCGTGCACGATGAGGTCACACCGACCGCGATCGAGATGAAGCCGACCGTCGCCGAGGTCGTCGCCGCGCGCTCCCATCCGCCCGGTCCGACCGCGTAGAGCGTGAAGGTCGAGGATCCGAGCTCGATGGTGTTCGCCGTCAGGGTGAGCGAGGTGGCCGAGGCCGGCAGGGTGCCGGACCGATTCGACGCACCCGCGAGCGTCCAGCGGTAGCCGGCGATGTTGCCCCCGGTCGGCGCGGCATTCCAGCCGACGATAGCCGGCACCGCCAGGCCCGACTGCACGCAGCGCACTGCTCCCGGCGACGTCACGGTGACCGCCGAGAGCGCGCCCGCCGCGACCTCGCGGTCGGCCCAGGCGGCATCCGTCACGGCCGGCGCGGCGAGCCACCCCGCCGCGACGCAGCCGACGACCACCACCGCCGCGGTGCGGGCCCGGAGCCGTGCCCGCGGCCGGCGCGCGTTCACGGACCCGCTCGCCGGCGACGCCGAGCATCGTCACGGGTGCGGCGAGGCCAGAAGACCGCGACGACGAGCGCCGTCGTGGCCACAGTGACCGCGGCCATGACCGGCGGCGTGCCGGCGGCAGCGATGGCCGGCGCGATACCCGGGACCGAGAACAACACCACCCGCACGCGCTCGACGTCGTAGGGCGCCGGGTCTTCGACCGCGTTCGCGTCGCCGCGCATCGTGATGCGCCGCATGCCGGCGGAGCCGTCGGGCACCGTCTCGACCCCGGTCACCCGGTGGGTGATCGGCAGCTTGCCGGTTCGTTCGACCGTGACGACGTCGCCGACCCGGATGTCGGCCGCGGGGATGCCGCGCGCGACGGCGGCCGAGCCGGCGGGGATGGTCGGCGACATCGAGCCGGTGCTGAACAGGGTGACGCGCACGTCGAAGACGACCGTCGCGATCGAGAGCACGATGCACACCGCCCCGAGGACGGCCGCCAGCGCGAGCACGGTGTCGGCAAGCCGCACGACGGCGCGGGGTGGCGATGCGTCGCCCGTGACCCGCGGCGGCGTCGCCGCTGCCGCGGCGTTCCGGGCCGCCGCCCGCGTCGTGGGGACCGGCGGCGATGCCGGGATGGGCGACGGGCTCACGGTCGACTCAGCTCGCCGACGTCCCGGTGAACGTCCACGTCACGGTCGCCGCCGTCCCCTGGAAGGTGCTCGCCGCCGCGGGTTGCACCCGGACCTCGACGCAGAACCCCAGCTGCGCTCCGGCGCCGTCGATCGCGTTCGCGACCGCCGGACTGGGCACGGTGGTCACGGGCACGTACGTCGACGCGCCGCCGGCGATGAACACCGGCGTGCCCGTCGTGAACGCAGCCGCGTTGCAGGTCGCGGTCGGCACCGCGGAGCTGAGGCGCACCGCCCGGTACTCCAGGGCTCCCGCCAGCCCGCCCGTCGCCGTCGCGCCGGTCAGGGTGATGCTGCCGCCGATCGTCGACGCCGGCGAGGTGCGGATGTTGATCCAGGCCTGCGACAGGACACCCGGCGAAAGCGCGCCGGCCGCGAACGTGAGGCTGGCGGCGTTCGCCGACGTGGCGTGGTCGGCGTAGGTCGGCGAGCCCGCCGACTGCGACTGGGTGTCGAACACGCTGGCGGTGAACGAACCCGTCGCGACCTCGCTGTCGGTCCACGCGGCGATCGTCGACGCCGTGCCGACCCCGAGCACGGCGCCTGCCGCCAGGACGGTCAGGATGCGTCGACGGCCCCATCGCCGCCGGTTATCTCGTCTGGTGCGCATGCGCGGGTCAGGCCAGCGTCGCGCCCGAAGTCGCCGCGAACTCCCAGGTGATCGTGCCGACCTCGCCCTGGGCGATCGCACCGGCGGTGACCACGAAGCAGAGGTTCACGGGCTCTCCGGCCGCTGTGAGATCGAAGACGTCGACGGTTCCGGTCGCGTTCGCGGCGCGGTCGGCCACGACCTCATCCCCCACCGGCGGTGTCGCCGCCGAGCACGTGGCGCCGAAGGCGTCCTCGACGAAGAGCGAGTACGCGAGGTCGTCGCCGATCGCGCCGCCGATGACGTTCTCGATGGTGACCGACGCCTCGTTTGTCGACGTGTCGGAGAGCTGCACGGCGAAGGGCGCGTAGACGACGTCGCCGGGGGCGAGCGTGTCGGCATCGAGCTCGAAGGTCACCGTCTTGCCGGGCGCAGCCGGCGAACTGCTGAACGCCGCACCGTCCGTGCTGCCCTGCAGGTCGAACGTCCCCGAGCCGAACGTGCCCGTCACGAACTCCGAGTCGTTCCAGACGGCGAGCGTGACCGCCGCACCGACGCCGAGGACAAGCCCGCCCGCGGTCAGCGCCAGAGCCATACGGCGACGGCGCGACGACCGCTCGGTGTCGGGGCCGCGCTCGGCGGAGGCGGCGGGTGCGGGGGCAGATGTCATGGCGAGGCTCCTCGGCGCGGTGCAGACGACTCAGGTCCTGTGGACTGTAATCGTCGCCGCACCGCGCGCGAGAGGGCCTGGGGCCGGAACTCGGTATCGCGGGGCCCGACCCCAGCACCGCCCCAGCAGTCGCGAGCGGGGCTACCGGCGAAGCCTGGCGGTCAGCCGATGATGTCGACGCGCTGCTCGTCGCCCGCGGCCGAGACGAGCACGAGTTCGTTCGGGAGTGCGTCGTCGGAGACGCCCGCCAGCTGCAGTACGCTCAGCCTCGGCGCGTAATCCATCGTGCAGACCTGGTCCGCCGGTGCGGCGGCCTCGGTCGCACGCACCGCCCCGGCCTCGTCGAGCGCGACCGCCTCGAACACGGGCGGGCAGCTCGAGGAGCCGTACGTGAGCAGCACGAGTCCGCCGTCGGCGAACCAGCCGGCGCTCGGCACCATGTCGACGGCCATCTCGCCGGTGGTCACGTCGAGCCCGGGTACCCCGTCGATGTCGGCGTCTCCGGTGTAACCGCCGGTCACGACGATCTCGACGTCCTGCGCAGGATCGATCCCCGCGGGCAGAGCGACGTACGAGGCGCGGGGGACGTAGTCGCGCGTGCACGCGACCCCCTCGGGATCGCTGAGCTCGACCGTGACCGTCTGCCCGGCCGCCGACACCTCGCCCACGACCGGCTGACACGACGAGCTGCCGTAGGTGATCAGCCCGATGCCGCGTCCGCCGTCGAGCCAGGCGGCGTCGAGCTCCGCGTCGTCGGCGGGGGCGGTGGAGCCCGAGTCCGGCGTCGCGGCGTCGGGGCTTCCAGGAGCCGCGCCTCCGGGGGTCGTCGCGCAGCCGGCGAGCGCGAGGGCTGCCAGGAGCAGCAGAGCGGATGCCGTCGTGGTCCGTGTCGTCGTCATGAATCTCATCCTTCCGTCATCCCGAGAGTGTCGGGAGGCCCGCGATCGTCTCGCGCGATATCACTGCAGTGCGGAGGTCAGACGTGCCAGGTTGTCGAGCACCGTCGAGCGGAGCGGCTGCTTCATCCACTCCTCGAGAGTGAGCTCGCGCGAGAGCGACCGGTACTGGTCCTCGACCCCGCGGAGCTGGGCGATGAACTCCTCACCGCGCACGAGCATCGAGATCTCGAGGTTGAGACCGAACGAGCGCATGTCCATGTTGCTCGACCCGATGATCGCGACGTCGTCGTCGATCGTGAGGCTCTTGGTGTGCAGGATGTAGGGCTTGGGGTACATCCAGATCTTCACGCCGGCGCGCAGCAGCGCCTCGTAGTAGCTGCGCTGTGCGTGGTAGACCATCGCCTGGTCGCCCTCCTCGGAGACGAACAGCTCGACCTGCAGCCCCCGCTGACACGCCGTCTGAACTGCCAGGAGCAGGCCCTCATCGGGCACGAAGTACGGGCTCACGATGATGATCCGCTTCTGAGCGGCGAACAGGAGCGCCGTGAAGAGCTTGAGATTGTTCTGGAACTCGAAGCCTGGTCCCGACGGCACGATCTGGCAGTCGAGGTCGCCCGGTCCGCTCTCGAGCTCGAAGAGCCCGACGTCCTCCGACGGCGCCGAGCCGGTCTCGCTGTACCAGTCGGAGAGGAACACCGCGTCGATGCTGGCCACCACGGGGCCCTGCACGCGCACCATCAGGTCGACCCAGTGCAGGCCGCGCTTGATGTTCTTCCTGAGGTTGTAGGTCGAGTCGGTCATGTTCTGCGACCCGGTGAAGGCGACCGAGCCGTCGATGACGATGAGCTTGCGGTGGTTTCGCAGATCAGGACGCTGGTACTTGCCGCGCAGCGGCTGCACCGGCAGCATGTGGTGCCAGTCGGCGCCCATCGCCGAGAGCCGCTTGACGGTCTCGCGGTAGCGGGGCTTGCCCCGGTTCGCCCAGTAGTCGAGCAGCACGCGCACCGTCACGCCACGTGCGGCGACCTCCTCGAGCGCGGTGAAGAACACATCCGTGGTCTCGTCGGACTGCAGGATGTAGAACTCCACGTGCACGTAGCGCTCCGCGCGGCGGACCTCCTCCGCCATCCGTCGGATGCTCTCCTCGTAGTCCGAGATGATCTCGGCCCCGTTGTCGCCGGCGAGGGGCATCGCGCCGAGGTTCCGGTTCAGGGTCACGACCGAGGTGAACCAGGCGGGCGCGTCCGGACGCAGCGTGCCGAAGTCGAGGCCCTCGCTCGTCTCGCGGATGTACTGGTTGATCTCGCGCTGCATCCACCGGCGCTTGCGCGGCAGCCGCGGGTTGCCGATGAGCAGGAACAGCAGGACGCCGACGAACGGGATGAAGTAGATCGCGAGCAGCCACGCCATCGCCGCGGTCGGGCGGCGGTTGCGCGGCACGACGATGACCGCGGTGATGCGGATGACGAGGTCGGCGATGAAGACCAGGACGAGCCACCATCCGGGGAACTCGAACGCGGTGAACTCGATCGTCACGCCGCCCCTCCGATCTCCTCGGAATCAGCGTATCGGGCGCGACCGCTCATCCCGCCGGCTCAGGGGGTCGAACGGTCGGGCGCAGGAGCCGCGAGGCCGCGCGCCGCGCGCTCCTCGGCCTCGATCTTCGCGTACGTCCGACGTTCGGTGCGGTCCATCCGGAGGATGCCGCGGATGACGAAGACGAAGAGCGCCGAGACCACCAGGGTCGGCAGCAGCGACCAGATGACCGCGCCCACGTATTCGTCCATGCCCCTATCGTACGTGCCGCCGCTGGTGGAACGCCCAGTCGGGCAGATGGCCGACCTGCACGAACGACAGCAGGATCTCGGCGAGACCGTGATCGGGGTCGATCTCGAGCGCTCGCTGCGCATACGACGCCGCGTGCGTCGAGCGGCCGAGCGCCCACGCGAGCCAGGCGCACAGCGCGAGCGGTCCCGGACGCAGCCGACGCGGGGCGAGTGCGGCGACCTCGCGGACCACCTCGAGCGCCGCCAGCAGCCGGCCGGGCTCGGGCCGGTCGCCGTCGCCCCACATGATGCTCCCGAGCCGCTCGGGGTAGTCCTCGCCCTCCTCCCAGCGGCGCTGCGCCTCGAGCGCATCTGCGCCGTGGGCCGCATCGGTGGCCCACTGCACGAGGGCCACGTCGCGCAGCGACGGGCGGGCCAGGCACCACGCCAGCAGGGCGACGACGAGGGGCTCGAGCTCGGACGGGTCACCGAGGAGGACCCGCTCGAACAGGAGCGGCGGATCGTCGAGCTCGCAGGCGGCGGTCAACGCCTCGGGTGCGACGCCTCCGTCGTCTCCCTCACGCGATCCACGGCGGCCGCCGCCGACGCGCGGGATTCCGCACACGACCGCCAACGCCGTCTCGAGCGAGCGGAGCGCTCCCCCGACGATCCGACGCTCGGCCGCCGAGTGGCGGGGCAGCTCGGCGCCCGAGGCGTGATCGTCGTCGAGGCTGCGGCCGGGGGCCGGATCGCCGTGTCGCTCGGCGGCGCTCCCGATCTCGTCGAGAGGCCGCCCGCCGGGCGGGCACGTCGCATCGAGGTGCGAGCCCCACCCGTCGCTCGCGACCGTGAGCAGGTCGACGACCCGTACCCCGCACGCGTCGGCCGCGCGGCCGACGGCGGCCAGCACCGGCACGCCCGGAAGACCGTCCGCCGCCGACCCGGGCGCGTACACGATCGCCGTCAGCGCGTCGGCATCCGGGATGCGGCACACCATGCCGACGATCGTGGCGGCCGCGCTGTCGAACGCCTCGAGCGAGTCGGGCGGCAGATCGACCCGCATCGCGCCGAGGCTGCGGGAGCCCGCGAAGGGCACCACCACGAGGCTGCGGCGCGGCGCGAAGCCCAGCAGATGAGGGACGAGGGAGAGGAAGTGCGCGGCATCCGCGGCACGGACGGTCGTGGTCATGCAGACCAGGCTGGCGGCGCGCGCCCCGGCGCCGGGCCCCGTCCCGGCGGGATGTGGAGAGACCGCTCGCGCTCCTCGGCGCGCAGGAGCCGACGGGGTTACTTGACGAGCGGGAAGAGGATCGTCTCGCGGATGCCGAGCCCGGTGATCGCCATCAGCAGACGGTCGATGCCCATGCCCATGCCGCCGGTGGGCGGCATCCCGTGCTCGAGGGCCCGCAGGAACTCCTCGTCGACGCGCATCGCCTCATCGTCGCCGCGGGCGGCGAGCTTCGCCTGCTCGACGAAGCGCTCGCGCTGGATGACCGGGTCGACGAGTTCCGAGTAGCCGGTCGCCAGCTCGAAGCCGCGGACATAGAGGTCCCACTTCTCCACGACACCGGCGATCGTGCGGTGTTCGCGGACGAGCGGCGACGTGTCGACCGGGAAGTCCATGACGAAAGTGGGCCGCTCGAGCCCGCCCTTGACGAAGTGCTCCCACAGCTCCTCGACGAGCTTGCCGTGCGTCGCGACCTTCTCGGGAACGACGACGCCCACCTCGGCCGCGAGCGCCTGCAGCTCGTCGAGCGAGGTCTCGGGCGTGATGGCCCGGCCGGCCGCGTCCGACAGCGAGTCGTACATCGAGATGCGGTCCCACTGGCCGCCGAGGTCGAACTCCGTGCCGTCGGCCCACGTGACCGTCGTCGACCCCGCGACCGCGACGGCGGCGTTCTGGATGAGCTCCTGCGTCAGATCGGCGATGCCGTTGTAGTCGCTGTACGACTGGTAGGCCTCGAGCATCGCGAACTCGGGGCTGTGCGTCGAGTCGGCACCCTCGTTGCGGAAGTTGCGGTTGATCTCGAAGACGCGGTCGATGCCGCCCACGACGGCGCGCTTGAGGAACAGCTCCGGCGCGATGCGCAGGAACAGCTCGGTGTCGAACGCGTTCGAGTGCGTCACGAACGGTCGTGCGGCCGCACCGCCGTGCTGCACCTGCAGCATCGGGGTCTCGACCTCGAGGAAGCCGTGCTCGTCGAACGTGCGACGCAGCGAGGCGTTGACCTTCGCCCGTGCGACGACCGTCTCGCGCGCGGTGTCGCGGACGATGAGGTCGAGGAACCGCGAGCGCACGCGGCTCTCCTCGCTCAGCTCGGAGTGCAGGTTCGGCAGCGGCAGCAACGCCTTCGACGCGATCTGCCAGGCCGTCACCATGATCGAGAGCTCGCCACGACGGCTCGAGATGACCTGCCCGGTCACCGAGACGTGGTCGCCCAGGTCGACGAGCTCCTTCCACGCCTGCAGCGACTCCTCGCCGACCTCGGCGAGCGAGACCATGGCCTGGATGCGGCTGCCGTCGCCCGCCTGCAACGAGGCGAAGCACAGCTTGCCGGTGTTGCGGCTGAAGACGACACGACCGGCGACCGAGGCGGTGACCCCGGTCTCGGCGCCGGCCTCGAGGTCGGCGTAGCGCGCCCGGAGCGCTGGGATGGTGTCGCTGACCGCCACGGCGACGGGGTACGCGCCGCCCGCGGCATCCGACCGCTCGGCCAGCAGGCGCTCGCGCTTGGCGAGGCGCACGGCCTTCTGCTCGATGACGTCGTCGGCGTCGTCGGTGGGGTGCACGGGCGCGTCGCTCATGGCAGAAAAACTCCTCGGGATTCGACGTGCCAGTCTACCGAGCGCACTGCGGGTGCTACGCCGGGGCGCCGGGCGGCCCGGCGTACGGCCCGCGGGCGACGCGCAGGCCGATGTCGTCGTGCGTGCTGCTCGGCGGCGCACCGCGGCGCGTGCCGGCGCGCACCGACGTCGGGGCGTCGGCGAAGCTGCCGTCCCGGAACACCCGGTCACGCGACCCGGCATCGGGGGCGACGAGGTCCCAGCACCACTCCGACACGTTGCCGAGCGTGTCGAAGAGCCCGAAGAGATTGGGATGCCGGCCGCCGACAGGCTGCGGCGACGAGACGCCGTCCGACGCGGTCCACGCGACCTCGGACAGCGGGCCGTACTGCGCAGCGCCCGAGCCCGCGCGGCACGCGTACTCCCATTCGAGCTCGGTCGGCAGCCGGTATCCGTCGGCGTCCTCGTCCCACCGCACCGTGTCGCCGTCCACGGCGTAGGCGGTGTCGAGACCCTCCCACTCCGACAGCGCGTTGCAGAACCGCACCGCTCGCAGCCACGACAGGTCCACAGCCGGCCTTCGGGGATGCGCCGCGGTGATCCCGAGCAGCTCGCCGAGCTGCTCCTCGGTCACGGGGTAGACGCCCATCTCGAACGCCTCGACCCGGGGACCGCGACGCGCACCCGCGACCGGCAGCTCACCGGCGGGGATGCGGGCCAGTTCGACGTCGGTCACAGCAGCTCGTCATCGGGCGCTGCGCCACGGCCGGCGGCCGTCAGCGCCCGCTCGACCGTCGAATGCACGAGCGTCGACAGGAACCGGCCCGGAGCGGGCACGCCGGCGTCGTCGAGCAGAGCCGCGGACTGCTGCACGATCGACGCCGCGAAGTGCGTCGCGGTCGCGATCGCCTCGCCGTAAGCCGGGCGGTCGCGGTCGGCGACGACGACGGGCTCGCATCCGAGTTCCACGGCGAGCGCCTGCCCGATCGGCAGGACGGCGGCGGGGGCGGTCACAGCGGCATAGGCGCCGACGAGCTGACGCAGGTCGAGGGTGGACCCGGTGAAGGCGATCGCCGGATGCACGGCGAGCGGGATCGCACCGCGCGCAGCGGCGGGGGCCAGTACCTCGAGGCCGTGCCCCGGGTCGGTGTGCAGCACGAGCTGCCCGACCTGCCAGGCGCCGAGCTCGGCGAGCCCGCTGACGAGCGGCCCGAGCTCGTCATGCGGGACCGCGATGACGACGAGCTCGCTGCGGCGCACGACCTCGTCGGCGTCGAGCACCGGGATGCCCGGGATCACCGCGTCGACGCGTTCGCGGTCGGATCCCGCGGTGATGCCGGTGAGGGCGTGCCCGGCGCCCGCGAGCGCCGCGCCGATGACCGGGCCCACTCGACCCGCACCGATGATGCCGACGCCCAGGCGCGAGGCCGCGGTCATCGGTCCGCCGCCGGCGATGCATCCGACGAAGCGACGTCGGGGTCGATGTCTGCGGGCGGTGGCACGTAGGGCGGCGGCGGCGCGGCACCGGGCGGCAGCGCGGTCGGGACCGGGGGCGTCGGGCTCGGCTGCGGGCTCGGGCTCGGAACAGGCAGGGGCGCCGGCGTCGTCGACGCGACGTCCCACGCGGGCTCGGGACTGGGCGCGCCGCCATCCGTCGCCTCGGCCCAGCGGTGCGAGCGATCGGACGCGGCCGCCGAGACGGCCACCCGGGCGACCCGCTCGAACGACGCGATCGCGTCATCGCGGTCGATACCCGTCACCGAGGTGAGCACCGGCCCGGCGACGGTGTGGGCGCGCAGCGTCGCGACGCGCAGGGCCCGGTCGACCGGGCCCTGGTGCACGCCCAAGGACTGCAGCCGCGCGAGCGGCAGGACCGCGAGCTTCCGCCAGACGACACCGCGGCGCAGCAGCAGCAGGTCGCCGTCGATCGTGAGGCCGTTCCGTCGCCACGACAGCGGACGCAGGATGCGTGCGCGGCGCGGCGTCGTCAGGTATCCGCCGTCGGACGCCGCGCCGCCGAGCACGCCGTCACGGACGATCGCCGCCCGCTCCTCGTCGCCGACGGTCGGCAGGATGAGCCCGAGCACGCGCTCGACGTCGGCGAGGGTGCCGACGGGGAGGACCGTGGTGAACTGATCGGTCGTGGTGTCGGATGCGCTGCGTCCCGTCATCCGGTTGATCCGCACCGACCACCACCCGAACGCCCGCCAGAAGATGGGCTGGGTGATCTCGACGGCGTGGATGCGCCCGGGCGGCAGGATCTCCGACACCGTCGTGAACAGGCCGAAGGTCACGCGCACCCCGTCACGGGTCGGAGCGATCGAGTAGCGCAGCGACTTCACGATCGAGCGCACCCAGTAGGCGCCGAGGCCCAGCAGCGCGGGGAAGT
The DNA here is from genome assembly GCF_900102175.1 of Microbacterium sp. cf332. GTDB lineage: Bacteria > Actinomycetota > Actinomycetes > Actinomycetales > Microbacteriaceae > Microbacterium. The sequence continues at coordinate 794,618 of NZ_FNKN01000002.1, read as the reverse complement.
AGGCGAACAGCACCCAGAAGACGCCCTGCGACAGCGCGATCGCGAGCATCGTGGCGCCGGCGAGGATCATGACGGTGCCCCAGCCGGCGACCTGCGAAGCGACGAGCCTCCCCGGCGGAATGCGGACGACCGACGCCGGCTCGACGCCGTCGGCGTCGTCGCCCTCGATGAGTCCGGTCAGGCCCCGCGTCACGGTGTCGGTGACGCCGTGACGCGCTCCGCCCGCGGCGGCGGCCGCGGCACGCTGCTCCGCGAGGCGCTGACCCGAGGCCAGACGGAGGATGTCAGCACGGATCGTCTCGGCGTTGCCGGTCGAGAGGTACTCGAGCTTGACGTTGGCGTCGGCGCCCGCACCCACGATCTCGAGCTTGGCGGCACCGAGCAGCCGGGCGATCGCGGGCCGCGTGAGGTTGACGCCCTGCACCCGGTCGAGCGGTGCGCGACGGTGGGTGCGCGACAGGATGCCGCTTCGCACCTCGACGTCGTCGCCCGTGATGCGGAACGTGTGGAACCGCCACGACAGATAGAACCCGCCGATGACGACCGCGAGCACCCCGAGGGTGATGAGCAGCGCGATGAGCAGGAGGTTGTTCGCGACGACCCATCCGATGGGATCGCCGGCGGCCTCGTACTCCTCCCACTCGTCGATGGGCGCATCGGGCGCGAAAGCGGGCACGAAGATGGCGATGAGCCGGTCGCGCAGGTTCGCGACGACGATGCCGAGCACGACGAGCAGAGCGAGTCCGCCCCGCAGCAACGGCGTCAGCGGATGCAGCCGATGCCACTCGCCGTCGCTGAGCGGCGAGCGCACGAGCTCGGCGGGTGGCGCCGATCCGGCCGCGTCGACGGGCGGCGGGCTCAGGTCGGGGCCGGCGACCGGGTTCGGCCCCGGCTCGGGGGTCGGATCGGTCACAGTCCGGCCCGTCGCGTCTCGGCGACCGACATGAGGTGGTCGCGCAGCGCCTCGGCCGCCTGCTGCGTGAGACCCGGGATGACGACGCCGGTGGCCGCCGCGGCCGTGACGAACTTCAGCTGCGCGATGCCGAAGCCGCGGTCGAGCGGGCCGTGCGTTATGTCGACGAGCTGCATGCGCCCGTAGGGCACGGCGACCATCCGCTGCCACAGGATGCCGCGGCGGAACACGAGGTCGTCCTCGCGCAGCTGGTATCCGATCGAGCGCACCTGCCGGGGCAGGACGGCCATGCCCGCGATCGTGAGCGCCGCCAGGATGAGTCCCGGGATGAGCGCCCACATCTGATCGACCAGCAGCACGAGCACGAGCATCGCCGTCACGATGATCGCGAGGACGACGCCGTTGCTGATCAGCTGGACGGCGAGGTACTTGCGCGAGATCTGGTGCCAGACCCCCTGCTCGAGTGCCAGGCGGCCTGCGCTGCGGGGCTCGCGGATGCGGTCGTAGGTACCGGCGTCGAGCGTCGGATCGATCGCCCCCGGCTCCGCCGCGTCAGTGGTGGGAGGGAGTGGCGTCGGGCTCGGGTGGTCCGGGCTGGTCGTCATCGTCGTCCTTCCGAATGGTGCACAGCTGTTCGGCGATCACGCCGGCCGCCACGAGCACGACGGCCCCGACGATCACGGCGACGACCGCTCCCGATGAGCCTACTGACGGGGTGACCGGTCGTGTGAAGAGGAACAGCAGCAGACCGACGCCGATGCCGCCGACGACGGCCCCGACGATGCTCGACGCCTTCGCAAGCATCGCGACCCGCAGGGCTCGGAACGGATCCACGCGGGGCGCCAGGCCGCGTGTGGAGCGCCGGATCGGTAACGCCAGGGCCACCACCGACACCCCCAGCAGCACGAAGAGCACCGGCAGCATGATCGAGGGCGTGAACGTGGCGCGTCCCGCCGAGGTGAGCGCCTGATCGATCACGAAGCCGGCGGCGATGCCGAGCACCGCCGCCACGATGAGAGACGCGGGCGATGTGCGTCTCACGGCGCACCCCCGGGGGCGCCCGGGCCGGCACCCGAGGCGTGCGCATCGGACAGCGCCGCGAGGAGCGCATCGACGCGACCCCGTCCGGGGATCGCCGCGTCGGGATCGACGGCGAGCCAGGGGCCCAGGACGAAGTCGCGCTCGGCCGCCCGCGGATGCGGCAGCACCAGGGTCGGCGTGTCGATCACGGCATCCCCGTGGACGATGAGGTCGAGATCGAGGGTGCGGTCCTGCCAGCGCGGCTGGTCGGCGGTGCGCGGTGCGCGGCCGTGCCGCTGCTCGATGGCATGCAGGTACGCCAGGAGCACGCTCGGGGCGAGGCGCGTGTCGACGAGCGCGACGGTGTTGAGGTAGGCGGGCGCTTCGGCGTCCGGCCCGTCGAGGGTCAGCGCGACCGTCTCGAGCGGCTCGGCGGCGCGGACGAGGCGGGTCAGCGGCAGCCCGTCGAGCTCGGCGACCGCACGCGCGACGGTATCGGCGCGATCGCCGAGGTTCGCGCCGACGGCGACGACGGCACGCTGCGCCGGGCGCTGGTCGTCGTCGGGGAGCGAGGGAGAATCCTGGGCGAGTCGGCGGCTCATGAGGTCTCCCGTCGGCGGGTGAGGGTCACGCTGACATCGCCGAACGGCACCGTGATGGGCGCCTGCGGCTTGTGCACCGTCGCGGTGACGGCGTCGACCCGCTCGTATGCGAGGGCGGCGCGCACGATGCGGTCGGCCACGGTCTCGAGCAGGTCCACCGGCTCGCCCGACAGGATGCCCGCGACAGCCTCCGCCAGCTCGCCGTAGTGCACCGTGTCGGCGACGTCGTCGCTCGCGGCGGCGTCGGCGAGCGAGAGCTCGAGCTCGACGTCGGCGACGAACTCCTGCCCGTCACGACGTTCGTGGTCGTAGACGCCGTGGTGCCCCGTCGCTCGGATGCCGCGCAGAGTGATGCGGTCGCTCATGAGGCCTCCCGCCACCGTGCCCGCACGGCCAGCGCGTCACGGGTGGTCGCGACATCGTGCACCCGCACGCCCCACGCGCCGGCATCGGCCGCGAGCACGCTCGTGACGGCCGTCGCCAGGTCGCGACGGCCACGGTCCGTCTGTCCGTCGGATGCGGGGGGCTCATCCATCGCATCGCGCAGGAACCCCTTGCGGCTCGTGCCGACGAGCACCCGGTGGCCGAGGGCCACGACGCGGCCGAGCCCGCCGAGCACGGCCCAGTTCTGGTCGCCGCGCTTCCCGAAGCCGATGCCCGGGTCGAGCACGATGCGCTCGGGGGCGATGCCCGCGGCCAGGGCCGCCGCGACGCGCTCCTGCAGCTCGGCGACGACCTCGCCGACGACGTCCTCGTAGCGCGCGGTCGCGTACATGTCCGCCGAATGTCCGCGCCAATGGCCGATGACGACGTCCGCCCGCGACTCCGCGACGGCCGGGAACATCTCGGGGTCGGCGAGACCGCCCGACACGTCGTTGACGATGCGGGCTCCCGCCGTCACCGCGGCAGCCGCGGTCGCGGCGTTCATCGTGTCGACGCTCACGACGAACCCCCGTGCCGCGAGCGCCTCGACGGCCGGGACGACACGCGCGCGCTCGGTCTCGGGGGCGACCCGCTCCGCGCCGGGCCGAGTCGACTCGCCGCCGATGTCGACGATGTGCGCGCCGGCGTCGCGCAGCGCCTCGGCATGCATCACGGCGGCATCGAGGTCGAGGTAGCGCCCCCCGTCGCTGAACGAATCGGGCGTCACGTTGAGGATGCCCATGATCGTCGTCATGAGGCGCCGCCCGAGATGAGGGCGATCAGCTCGGCACGGGCCGCCGGCTCGATGTACGCCCCGCGAGCGGCGACCGTCACCGTCGTGGCATCCGCCTGGCGACCGCCCCGCATGGTGACGCACTCGTGCGCCGCATCCAGCACGACGAGCACGCCGCGGGCATCGAGGGCACCCGCGATGGTGTCGGCGATCTGCTCGCCCAGGCGCTCCTGCACCTGCGGGCGGGCCGCCAGGGTGTCGACGACGCGCGGCAGCGCCCCCAGACCGACGACCTGCTCCCCCGGCAGGTAGGCGATGTGGGCGTGACCGGCGAACGGCAGCAGATGGTGCTCGCAGACCGACCGGAAACGGATGCCGCGCACCATCACCGCGCCCGACGGCAGCGTGTCGGGCGCCGGTCCCCGCGCCACCGAGATGGTGTGCGCGAGGGGTTCGGCCGCGTCGGCGCCCACGCCGGCGAAGAACTCCGCATAGGCGTCGGCCACACGCTGCGGGGTCTGCTTCAGACCGGGGCGGTCGGGGTCCTCCCCGATCGCCTCGAGCAGGTCGCGCACGAGGGCGGCGACGCGTTCGCGATCGACGGCCACGCCCCGAGCCTACGCGGTCGCGGGTCGCGCCTGCCCCGAGGGACGGCGCTGCGGCGCACGCTCGGCGGCGGTCTCCGCCTCGTTCTCGGCGACCGTGGATGCGGCGAGTCCGGCCTCCTCGCGACGCTTGGGCACGTCGATCGGCGGCAGGGTCGAGACCGGACGCTCGTCGCTCGAGAGCCACTGCGGACGCGGCGGGAGCTTCCGGATGTCCTTGAAGATCTCGGCGAGCTGCAGGTGATCGAGGGTCTCCTCCTCGAGCAGGGCGAGCGCGAGCTTGTCGAGGACGTCGCGGTTGGCGTTGATGACCTCGTACGCCTCGTTGTGCGCCTGCTCGATCAGCAGCCGCACCTCGGCGTCGACGCGCTCGGCGATACGCTCCGAGAAGTCGCGGCCGTGACCCATGTCGCGACCCATGAAGACCTCGCCCGACGACGAGCCGAGCTTGACCGGACCGACCTCGGTCGTCATCCCGTACTCGGTCACCATCTTGCGGGCGATGCCCGTCGCCTTCTCGATGTCGTTCGAGGCGCCCGTCGTGGGGTCGTGGAAGACGACCTCCTCGGCGACGCGTCCGCCCATCGCATAGGTGAGCTGATCCTGCAGCTCGTTGCGCGTGACGGAGTACTTGTCCTCGAGCGGCAGCACCATCGTGTAGCCGAGCGCCTTGCCGCGGGGAAGGATCGTGACCTTCGTGACGGGGTCGGAGTGGTTCATCGCCGCGGCGGCGAGGGCGTGGCCGCCCTCGTGGTACGCCGTGATGAGCTTCTCCTTGTCCTTCATGACGCGCGTGCGACGCTGCGGACCGGCGATGACGCGGTCGATCGCCTCGTCGAGAGCGCGCATGTCGATCAGCTGCGCGTTGGAGCGCGCGGTCAGGAGGGCCGCCTCGTTGAGGACGTTCGCGAGGTCGGCGCCGGTGAACCCGGGCGTCTTGCGGGCGATGACGGCGAGATCGACCGACGGCGAGAGCGGCTTGCCGCGTCCATGCACCTCGAGGATCTTCTGACGGCCCTTGAGGTCGGGGGCGTCGACGCCGATCTGGCGGTCGAAGCGTCCCGGACGCAGCAGCGCCGGGTCGAGGATGTCGGGCCGGTTGGTCGCCGCGATGACCAGCACCGACACCTTCGGGTCGAAGCCGTCCATCTCGACGAGCATCTGGTTCAGCGTCTGCTCGCGCTCGTCGTGGCCGCCGCCCATGCCGGCGCCGCGGTGGCGACCGACGGCATCGATCTCGTCGATGAAGATGATGGCGGGCGAGTTCTCCTTCGCCTCCTTGAAGAGGTCGCGGACACGGCTCGCGCCGACGCCGACGAACATCTCGACGAAGTCCGATCCCGAGATCGAGTAGAACGGCACTCCGGCCTCGCCCGCCACGGCGCGGGCGAGCAGGGTCTTTCCGGTTCCGGGAGGGCCGTACAGCAGCACGCCCTTCGGGATGCGGGCGCCGACGGCCTGGAACTTCGTCGGGTCCTTCAGGAAGTCCTTGATCTCCTGCATCTCCTCGATGGCCTCGTCGGAGCCCGCGACGTCGCCGAAGGTGACCGTGGGGGTCTCCTTGGTGACGAGCTTCGCCTTCGACTTGCCGAACTGCATGACGCGGCTGCCGCCGCCCTGCGCACTCGACATCAGGAACCAGAAGAGCAGGCCCAGCAGCACGAGCGGCAGCATGAGCGAGAGGAAGCCGTCGAACCACGTCGCGCGGGGCACGACATCGTTGTACCCCTCGGACGGGTTCGCCGCGTCGATGGCCGAGACGACCTCGTCGGCGCGGGCCGAGGTGAAGTAGAACTGCACCTGGTTCGCGCCCTCGAAGTCGGATGAGAGCGTCAGATCGACGCGCTGATCACCGTCCGTGGTCTGCACTTTCGTGACGGTGTCGCCCCGGAGCAGCTCGAATCCCTGCTGGGTCGTGATCTGCTTCGCACCGGTGAGGCTGGAGATCAGCATGAAACCGATCAGCAGCAGCGCGCCGATGAGCAACACGTACATCAGCGGGTTGCGCGTGACTTTCTTGACGTCCATGGTGCGATCAGGCTACCCCGCGGGGACTATGCGGGCTCTGTGCGTTCGTTTTGGGCGTACCGGGAGCCCGCACGCCCCACGAAGGATCGACGCCGGCTCAGCTGTAGACGTGCGGCGCGAGGATCGCGACATCCCGCAGGTTGCGGTACTTCTCGGCGTAGTCGAGGCCGTAGCCCACGACGAAGTCGTTCGGGATGTCGAAGCCCACATAACGGCAGTCGATCTCGACCTTGGCCGCCTCGGGCTTGCGCAGCAGCGCCAGCACCTCGAGCGACTCGGCGCCGCGCGACTGGAAGTTCTCGAGCAGCCAGCTGAGGGTCAGGCCCGAGTCAATGATGTCCTCGACGATCAGCACGTGCTTGCCGTGCAGGTCGGCGTCGAGGTCCTTGCGGATCTGGACGACACCGCTCGACTTCGTGCTCGCCCCGTACGACGACACCGCCATCCAGTCCATCGTGATGTCGCGCTTGAGCGCGCGGGCGAAGTCGGCCATCACCATGACGGCGCCCTTGAGGACGCCGACCAGGATGAGCTCCTTGCCCTCGTAGTCGGCCTCGACCCGTGCGGCGAGCTCGACGAGCTTGGCCTGGATCTCCTCCTCCGTGACGAGGACGTCGGTGAGCTGATCGGCGATCTCGGCGGCACGCATGCGACGAGTTTAGGCGCCGCCCGCACCCGCCGAGAACTCGACGAGGCGCCCGACCCGGCGGGCGCGACATCCGGGCAGGTCGATCGGGCCCTGGCCGGTGTAGTCGGTCACGAGCCGGGCGACCTCGAGCGTCTGGCTGCGCGTGAGGCTCTCGTGGAACTCGCTCTGCACGACATGACGGATGATGCGGTGCCGGAGCGCCGGCGGATTCGCCGCGAGCGCCGCGACCGAAATGGCGATGCCGGCCTCGGCCGGCTCGACGATGTCCTCGATCGTCTCGGCGATCATGTCGTCGAACGCCTCGGTGTCCTCGCGCAGCTGGTCGGCCGTGCGAGCCAGCGCCTCGGCGATGCCGGGCCCGAGCTCGGCCTCGAGGAGCGGCAGCACCCGTTCCCGGACCCGCACGCGGCGGTACCGGTCGTCGCGGTTGTGCGGATCGTGCCACGGGTCGAGGCCCGCCGCGGCACACGCCGCAGCCGTGGTCTCGCGCCGCACCGCCAGTAGCGGGCGCAGCCACCGGGTGCCCGACGCCTCATCGGTGCGGTCGGCGGCCATCCCGGCGAGGCTCGTCGCACCCGCGCCGCGCGCGAGCCCGAGCAGGACGGTCTCGGCCTGATCGTCGAGCGTGTGCCCGAGGAGCACGGCGGCCGCGCCGACATCGCGTGCAGCATCCCGGAGCACGCCGTAGCGGGCATCGCGGGCCGCACCCTCGGGCCCACCGGCCGTTCCGACCTCGACGCGCACCACGAGGGGGTCGAGCCCGAGGCCCGCTGCCGCGTTGGCCGCGGCGAGCGCGACCTCGTCCGAGCCGGGCTGCAGGCTGTGGTCGACCGTCACCGACGCGGCGCGGAGACCGAGCTTCGGCGCCTCGAAGGCCGTGGCAGCCGCGAGGGCGAGCGAGTCGGCCCCGCCCGAGAGCGCCACGACGACCGTGCTCCCGGCGGGCAGGGCCGCGAGCGAGGCCCGCACGGCACGGCGGATCTCGGCGATGGCGGGGTTCAGCGACGGCACGCCCCCACGGTATCCGCCCCCGCCCCCGGCCGCCCGCCGGTGCCGTCGCGGCAGGCGGTGCGGCCGTGCGGGCGCGGGTGCGGGTGCGCTCGGCGGCGAGCGCGGTGCCGTCCACAGGCTGAGCGCACTGCACGACCCGCCGCGGCACCCTGCACCCTGGGCTGAGCCTGTATGCGGCACGCCGCGCTGCCGCCAGTAGGCTGGTCCGCGGCATCCCACCGTCTTATCGAAGGAGCACACGTATGGGCGCGTACGACGCCGTCATCGAGATCCCCCGCGGCAGCCGCGTGAAGTACGAGGTCGACCACGGCACCGGCCGTGTCTTCCTCGACCGCGTGCTGTTCACGCCGATGGGATACCCCAGCAACTACGGGTTCTTCGAGAACACCCTCGGCGAAGACGGCGACCCGCTCGACGTGCTCGTGCTGCTCGACCGCGACATCTACCCCGGCGTCCTGGCGAAGGTCCGCCCCGTCGCCGTGCTGAAGATGAGCGACGAGGCCGGTGGCGACGACAAGGTCGTGGCCGTGCTGGCGAAGGACCCGCGCTGGGCGCACATCCAGGATGTCGGCGACATCGACGACTGGACCAAGAACGAGATCGGCCACTTCTTCGAGCACTACAAGGACCTCGAGCCCAACAAGTGGGTCAAGGTCGACGAGTGGGCCGGAGCGGCCGAGGCCGAGCGTCTCGTCTCCGAGGCGTTCGATCGCTTCGAAGAGCACGAGGGCCAGACGAAGACGCAGGGTGAGGGCGCAGCGCCCAACTCGCTCTGAGTCTCACGCGAACGCGAGGAGGGGCGGATGCTGCGGCATCCGCCCCTCCTTCGTCGTTCCGCCCGGTGTGACGGGCGGCGCCCGGGTCAGACCGAGATGCCGCGGTTGCGCAGGAACGGCGCCGGGTCGATCCGCACGCCGTTCTGGTAGATCTCGAAGTGCAGGTGGCAGCCCTGCGAGATCCCGGTGTTCCCGGCGTACGCGATGACCTGGCCGGCCGAAACGCGCTGGCCGTAGCCGACGTTGTAGCCGCCGGGCTGGATGTGGGCGTAGCCCGAGATGATCCCGCCGCCATGGTCGATCTTGATGTAGTTGCCCCAGTCACCCGTGTACGCGGCGTGGACGACCGTGCCCGACGCGGCGGCGTAGATGGGGGCGCTGCAGCCGCCGGCGAAGTCGATGCCGCGGTGGCCCGAGGTGCAGTACCCGTTCGAGCAGATCGTGCCGCGGTTGCCGAACCACGAGCTGATGTACCCGGGGCCGGGGCGGACCCACCCGGAGGGCTGCACCTGTCCGGCGCCACCGCCGGGGTTGCCCGCGGCACTGCCACCACCGCCACCGCCGCCACCACCACCGCCGCCGTTGTTGGCGGCCGCCGCTGCGGCCGCCGCGGCAGCCTCCGCCTGACGGCGACGTTCCTCCTCGGCTGCCCGGCGAGCGGCTTCTTCGCGCTCGCGCTGCTTGCGGGCCTCTTCGCGGCGACGCTCTTCTTCGACGCCGGCCTGGTAGCCGGCGACGGTCGCCGCGGTCTCGTCCTTCAGCGCAGCGAGCTGGGCCTGCAGCGTGGCCATGTTGGCGGTCTGCTCTTCGAGGGCCGCCTGCGCGACGGCGGCGGCCTGCTGTGCGGCGGCGAGCTTCTGCTCGGCCTCCTTCTGCAGACGGTCGCGCTCGTCACGGGCGACACCGGCTTGATCGCTGAGGCTCTGCGCGGTCTCGCGGGCCGCAACGGCATCCGTGTACACGCCGCGGTTGGCCTGGAGCAGCTTGTCCATCGTGCCGAGGCGGGCGAGGAGGTCGTCGGCGCTCGCGGCCGAGTCGGAGAAGAAGAGCTTGAGGCTCGTGTCGTCGCCGCCGTTCCGGTACAGCTGGGCGGCGAGCTTGCCTGCGCGGCGGGCGGACTCGAGGGCGACCGCCGACTGCGCGTCGGCCTCGGCCTGCAGGGAGTCCGCGCGGTACGCGGCATCCTCGAAATCGGCCTGCGCCTTCGCGTACTCGGCGCCCAGACGCTCGGCTTCCGCCTGCTTGTAGGCGACATCCGCGGTGAGGTCGGAGATCAGCTTCTCGATGCGCGCGATCTCGGATGACTTCGCGGCCTCGTTGCCCTTCGCGCGCTGCACGTCATCCCACGAGGGGTAACCCTCGATACCGAACGCCGACGGGATGCCGGGGGCGAGGAACGCCGTCGCCGCGACGAAGCCGACGGCACCGAGGCCGAGGGCGCCGCGGCGCGAGATCAGCTGGGAGAGCTTCTTGCTCTCTGCGGGCGTCGGGGCGCAGCCGCAGTCTTCCGGGGAGTCGAGGCTCTCGTATCGCACGCGGTGATCCTCCATATCGCGTGGGCAACTCCGTTCACAGTAGCAACACACGTCACATCGCCAAAGCGCGACGGATACCGACGGAAGCGCGCGGACCGGCTCATTCTGCCTCCGGGACACGCCCGGCCGACGCACGCCACGCCCCCGATTCGCACATCCGGGGGGAATCGCATATGCTTGACCCTCGGTAAGCGTGAACGGAGACTCCCGGGTCTGGGTTCGCTCGGCCCCATCGTTTAGCGGCCTAGGACGCCGCCCTTTCACGGCGGTAGCACGGGTTCGAATCCCGTTGGGGTCACTCCCACAACTTAATAAGCATGGCCCTGTAGCGCAGTTGGTTAGCGTGCCGCCCTGTCACGGCGGAGGTCGCGGGTTCAAGTCCCGTCAGGGTCGCTCTCAAGCGACGGGCCCTTTGGTTTCCAGAGGGCCTGTCGTGTAGGACGTGGCATCTTTGACGCCATGCGGCTCTGTAGCTCAGTTGGTAGAGCGCACGACTGAAAATCGTGAGGTCACGGGATCGACGCCCGTCGGAGCCACACGGGTGATCATTACAATCACCCCAGAAACCCTCGCCTAGCTTCTACATGGCGGGGGTTTTGCTTTGCCCTCGAGCGGCACGCGCCTGCCGCGGCATCCGCTCAGGTCGGCTCGGTGACCCGCACCAGTCCGCAGTTCAGGCACGACCACGCCACGATGAACGCCTCGTCGTCGAGGATCTCGAACCGCAGCGGATCGCCGCAGGTCGGGCAGACCCACGGTGCGGGCTGCGCGCTCACGCGCCGTTCCGATCGCTCACGGGCCGAGCATAAACGCCGCGTCGCACCGGCGGGCCAGAGCCACCGCGTCATGCGGGGCTCTCCCCCGCGCGTCGTTGTCGAAGTACACCCACACGTCGCGCGGGCGGCCGTCGGATGCCGCCGACCCGTCGGCCCACCCCCGGATACGGTCGGCCCAGTCGTCGAGCTCGGCGTCGGTGTATCCGCTGGCATAGAGATCGGTCGCGCCGTGGAGCCGCACGTAGACGTGTCCCGCGGTCGTGACCTCCTCGAACCGGGGGAAGCGTCCGGCGGTGTCGGCCACCACGAGAGCGGTGTCGTGCGAACGCAGCAGCGCGAGCGCGGCATCCCCTCCGAAGCCCGACGACCGTGGCTCGAGTGCGTGCACGATCGGTCGGTCCTCCTCGATCTCGAGCCACGCCCGCCCGTCGAGGCGCTCGTCGCGCCGCCCGGCGAGCGCGAGGGCTGCGCGTGTCGTGCGCGGAAGCAGCCCGAGAAAGCCCTCGAGCACGTCGGGGTCGAACGCCTCGCGCTCGGGCAGCTGCCACAGCACCGGGCCGAGCTGCCGCCCCAGCGCGAGCACTCCCGAGGCGAAGAAGTTCGCCAGCGCCGTCTCGACTCCGCGCAGGCGCAGCATGTGCGTGACATAGCGCGAGCCTTTGACGGCGAAGACGAAAGACTCGGGCACCTCGTTCCGCCACCGCTGATAGCTCGACGGGCGCTGCAGCGAATAGAACGACCCGTTTAGCTCGGCCGTCGACATCCGCTCGCCCACGTATTCGAGCTCGCGCCGCTGCCCGAGGCCTGTCGGGTAGAAGTCGCCGCGCCATCCGGCGTACCGCCACCCGGAGATGCCGACGCGCACCCGACCCGGACCGGATGCCGCGGATTCGTCGCTCATGATGCCGCAGTCTCGGTCGATGCGCGTCCGCGCGGAAGGGGGTTGCCCACCGCTCCGACCGGTCCCGCATCACCCGGCCCCCTAGGATTTCGACGACGCACCGGGCACCACCAGGGGAGACACGATGGCCGAAACGCGACGCTCGAACGCGCGCCGACACCGCCGGCACCGAGCGGTCGGGATCTGGATCGGCGCCTCGCTGGCCGGCGTCGTCCTGGTCGCCGCCGTCGCCGGCTGGCTCGCCGTCGCCGCTCTTCGGGTCGACGGCTCCGAGTTGGAGCAGGCGTCCACCTCGAACGCCCCGACCCCGGCCGCGACGCTGACCCCGACGACGCCGCCGTTGTCGCCCGCCGAGCAGCTCGTCGCCGACGCGAACGACTCGAACGCATGCGCCGTCTCGTTCGCGGGCGACGGCATCGACATCGCCCCCGTCCTCGAATCACAGGGGCGGCCGTACGCCTCGCTGCCGATCCCCGCGCACGACGGGCTCGTGTTCGCCGGGTGGTACGACACCGCCGACGACGCGGCGGGGCTGTCCATCCCCGGGCGCCTCAACGGGGCGGACATCGTCTCGTGCGAGGCGCAGCAGCGCACCGTGCACGCCGCGTGGATGTCGCCGGGCGACAACACCGCGGCGGGCACCCGCATCCCGATCCTCATGTACCACCAGTTCACGACCAACCCCGCGGGCGAGTCGGGCTGGCTGCGCGGCAACTACGCTTACGTCGGAGACTGGGACGCGCATCTGAAGTACATCTCCGAGCAGCAGTTCTATCTGCCCACCTGGCCGGAACTGGACGCCTTCATCGACGGCAGGCTGTACCTGCCCGACCACTCCGTCATCATCACCGACGACGACGCCGACCCGTCCTGGCTCGAGCTGGCGGTGCCCGTGGTGGAGAAGTACCAGGTGATGACGACATCCTTCGTGATCACCGTCAACGGTCCGGGCCCCGACCTCACCCCCCTCGTGCTCAAGCGCTCGCATACGCACGACATGCACTCCGCGGGCGCCGACGGCCAGGGCCGCATCGTCAACTGGACCCATGACGAGATCGTCGCGGACCTCGAGACCTCGGCGGGCGTGCTCGGCGGCGTGAAGGAGGTTGTCGCCTACCCCTTCGGCCACTACGACGACGCGGCGAAACAGGCGGTGGCGGACGCCGGGTTCGCAATGGGCCGGACGATCGAGCACGGGTACGTCTCCATCGGCACCGACAAGCTCGCGCTGCCGGTCATCCGCGTCAACTACGGGATGACCGTGAATGACATCGAGAAGGCCATCGGGTGAATCTCAGGAGATATCCAAAGAGTCAACGGCTTGTCCGCATATGAATCCTCAGTACTGTGTGAACTCCCCCGCCTGTTGACACCTGCGAGCGATACATGGATCTGACGATCGTCGTCCCGACCTTCAACGAAGGTCCGAACGTCGCCGAACTCCTTCGACGGATCGGTGACGCGGTCGATGATCGGATGATCGAGGTCGTGTTCGTCGACGACTCCACCGACGACACACCCGCCGTCATCGAACGGGCCGCGAAGACGGCGGACTTCCCGGTGCGCCTCATCCACCGCGACGAGCCGGTCGCGGGTCTCGGGGGCGCCGTCGTCGAAGGCCTGCGTGCCGCCACCGCGTCGTGGTGCCTCGTCATGGACGGCGACCTGCAGCATCCGCCCGAGGACATCCCCCGGCTGCTGGCACGATCCGACCGCGGCGACGTCGACGTGGTCGTCGCCTCCCGGTACATCGCCGGCGGCGACTCGAAGGGGCTCGCCGACGCCACCCGGACGACCGTCTCGCGCGCCTCGACCTTGCTGACCAAGGCGATGTTCCCCCGCAAGCTCGGCGAATGCAGCGACCCGATGACCGGGTTCTTCCTCGTCGACCGCGACGCCGTCGACATCGACTCCCTGCGCCCGCGCGGCTTCAAGATCCTGCTCGAGATCCTCGCCCGCCGCCACATGCGCGTCGCCGAGGTGCCGTTCGCATTCGCCCCGCGATACGCGGGCGCCTCGAAAGCCACCTTCACCCAGGGCATCCGGTTCCTCACCCAGCTGCTGATGCTGCGCTTCGGGCGCATGTCAGCGTTCGCCCTCGTCGGCGGCGTGGGCGCGATCGCGAACCTCGTGATCATGTGGGGCCTCATCCGGCTCGGGATGGACTACCTGCCGGCGTCGATCATCGCGAGCGAGATCACGATCATCGGCAACTTCCTGCTGCTCGAATACCTCGTCTTCTCCGACATGCGCTCCGAGTCGGGCAGCATGACGCAGCGGTTCCTGAAGTCATTCACGTTCAACAACGCCGAAGCGGTCATCCGGATCCCGGTGCTGTGGGTCCTCGTCGAGAACGCGCACATCCCCAGCGTCATCGCCGCGGGGCTGACGCTGATCGCGGCGTTCGTGGTGCGGTTCGTGTTCCACGCGCTCGTCGTCTACGCGCCGAAGAAGCAGCGCGTCGAGGCGGTCATCGAGGCTGCGCCCGAGCGCGCACGCGCCGCGGAGTACTGAGCCCTCCGCGCCGAAAACGCACCGCCCCGTCGAGAGAGCTCGCATGGCGGTGCGTTTTCGCTCGAGCGGTACGCGCTCGGCGCGATCGGACGGGCGCCCCGAGTTCTTGTGGCGGACGTACCCTGGAGACATGACCGCTTCCACCGACACGATCACGATGTTCGGCGCCGACTGGTGCCGCGACTGCCGCCGCACGAAGGCGCAGCTCGACGAGCTCGGCGTGGACTACACCTACATCGACCTCGAGGCCGAGCCGGCCGCCGCCGACGTCGCTCGCGAGATCTCGGGGCGCACCCAGATCCCCGTCGTGGTCTACCCCGACGCGAGCCACCACGTCGAGCCGAGCAACGACGACGTCGCAGCCAAGCTCCGCGAGCTCTCGCTGATCTGACCTCGGCCGCGCGCGGTTGGCCGTGGGCCGTGGGCCGTGGGCCGTGGGCCGTGCGCGGGTGCAAGACATCCGGGCCGACACCCCGCACGGGATGCCGCGCGGCCGGGGTGTCGCGACCGATCGCTTGCATCGCGGCGCAGCAGACGGACGGGCGGACGGGCGGGCACTGGTAGACTGGGGGAACTTGTGGCGCGCTCGCGCCGCACGCGTCGTAGAACGCCTTCCGCCCACCGGGTCACGACCGGCATCCCGCGGACACTTTCGTACGGCGAACCCGCATGCACCCGCATCCGGGCCACCGATCAGGGCGCCGACGTGTGCCCGGAGAAACGCTCCCCCATGACTGACACCACTTTCCGCACGCTCGGCGTGCCCGCTCCCCTCGTCGAAGCACTCGCGAAGGACGGCAAGACCACCGCGTTCCCGATCCAGGTCGACACCCTGCCCGACACGCTCGCCGGGCGCGACGTGCTCGGCCGCGGCAAGACCGGCTCGGGCAAGACGCTCGCCTTCTCGATCCCGATGGCCGCGCGCCTCGGCGGCGAGCTGGCCGGCGGCAGCCGCCGCGCCACCCGCATCCTCGGCCTCGTGCTCGCCCCCACCCGTGAGCTGGCGACGCAGATCAACGCGACCCTCGCGCCCCTCGCGGCCGCATACGGCATGAAGACGACCACCATCTTCGGCGGCGTCAACCAGAACCGTCAGGTGCAGGCGCTCAACGCCGGCGTCGACATCGTCGTGGCCTGCCCGGGTCGCCTCGAGGACCTGCTGCAGCAGCGCCACCTGACGCTGGACTCGGTCGAGATCACCGTGATCGACGAGGCCGACCACATGGCCGACCTCGGCTTCCTGCCCGCCGTCACGCGCATCCTCGACAAGACGCCGCGCGACGGACAGCGGATGCTGTTCAGCGCGACCCTCGACAACGGCGTGGACAAGCTCGTCAAGCGCTTCCTGCAGAACGAGGTGCTGCACTCGGTCGACGAGGCGCACTCGCCCGTCGCGGCGATGACCCACCACGTGTTCCACCTCGCCGGCGCCGAGGAGAAGAAGGACGTCATTAAGGCGCTCGCCTCGGGCATGGGCCGCCGCATCCTCTTCACCCGCACCAAGCACGCCGCGAAGAAGCTCGCGAAGCAGCTGACGTCGCAGGGCATCCCCGCGGTCGACCTGCACGGAAACCTCTCGCAGCCGCAGCGCGACCGCAACCTGGCCGCGTTCTCGTCGGGCGCCGCGAAGGTCCTCGTCGCAACGGACGTCGCCGCGCGCGGCGTGCACGTCGACGACGTCGAGCTCGTCGTGCACGTCGACCCGCCCATGGAGCACAAGGCATACCTGCACCGCTCCGGCCGGACGGCCCGCGCGGGCGCCGAGGGCGCCGTCGTCACGCTCGTGATGCCGGGTCAGGAGCGCGACGTCAAGGACCTGCTGCGCAAGGCGGCGATCGCCGTCACCCCGACGTCCGTCACGGCGGAGTCGCCCGAGGTCGTCGCCCTCGTCGGCAAGGTCGCGCCCTACGTGACCCCGGCGCCGGTCGAGGACGCTCCCCGCGGCACCAGCCAGGGTGCGAACGCCCAGCGCAAGCGCGCCGCGCGCGACGCTCGCGAGGGTGGTTCGTCGAACTCCGGCGGACGCTCCGGCGGCGGCAACGGCCGGGGCCGCGGCGGACGTGGCCAGGGTCAGGGCGCCGCGGGTGGCCGCGACGGCCAGGGCGCGCGCTCGGGCGGTCAGGGCGCTCAGCGCGACCAGGGCGGTCCGCAGAACCGCGGTGGACAGCAGCCCGCGCGCGGCGGCCAGAACACCGACCGTGCCGCGCGTGACGCCGCCCCCGCGGGCAACCCGCGCCGCACCGGCCGTCGCGCATCATCGAACGGCGGTGCGGCCGGCGGCAAGCTGATGGTCGGCTCGGTCGTCCGCCAGAACAGTGCCGGACGCCGCAGCGGTCGCTGACCCCCGGCATCCGCGAACGACCACGCCGCCGCGGCCTGCCGTCTCCCCACGGGGATGACGCAGGTCGCGGCGGCTTTCGTCATGCCACCCGACACCGCCCGGCGCGGGCGAACCCGCCGAGAACGCACGCTTGCCGCGAGGACGCACCCCAGACGGTGCGTTCTCGCGGCGACGGTGCGTTCTCGCGGCAGCGAACCGCGGCCCGGGCTCAGGCCGAGACGGCGAACTCGGCGTCGAGGGCGTCGATCTCACGGGTGACCTCGGCGACGCGACGGGCGCGCTCCTCGGCGGGCAGCCACGAGGCCTCGAACGACGAGATCGCCATGCGGCGGATCTGCTCGGGCGTCGCGCCGATCTGCTCCGACACGATGCCGTACTCCGCGGCGAGGCTCGTCGGGAACATCCCGGGATCGTCGGAGCACGGGATGACGTTGAGCCCGGCGTCGAGCATCGCGGCGATCGACGCGCGGCGCCACGGCCGCCACGAGCGGCGGGAGGTCGTGGACGCAACCGTGAACGACACCTGCTCGTCCCGCATCCGCTCGATCACGGCGTCGTCCTCGAGCACGTAGTACCCGTGGTCGATGCGGTCGCAGCCGAGCAGGTCGAGGCAGGTGATGGTGTTGACGGCGGTCGGGGCGTGCTCCGACGAATGCGCCGTCCGGCCGAGGCCCGCCTCACCGGCCAGCCGGTACGCGTCGACGAAACGCTCCGGCGGCCCGGCGGTCTCGAGGTTGTCGAGGCCGATGCCCGCGACGTACGGGTGCGGGTTGTCGACGACGCGGCGGACGACCTCGAGCGCCTCCGCGCCGCTGCGGCTGCGGTCGATGCCCTGGATCATGAGACCGGTCATGCCGAAGTCGCGCTCCGCCATGCGGATGCCCTCGGCATAGGCCTCGACGGCGCCGAGGTATCCGAGCGACTCGAGGTGCGGCGGCAGGGCGTCGAAGAACAGCTCGAGGTGACGGGTCCCGCTCTGGCGGTGGGCGTCCTCGAAGGCCTCGTAGACGATGCGCGTGAGATCGTCGGCATCACGGAGCACCTCGACGACCCAGTTCGACGCCTGGAAGAGCGAGTACGACACCTCGGGCTCGTCCGCGCTGCGCTGCTGCGGGACGGGGATGCGGGTGTCGCGGTAGAGCGCCGGGTCGGGCGGCAGCGAGTTGATGTCGGCGAAGATGCGCTCGGGGTCGGCGGGCAGCTCGAGCGACTCCCGGCGGGCCAGCTCGCCGAAGGTCGTCGCTCGCACGGTGCCGATGAGATGGCAGTGCAGGTCGGCCTTCGGCAGGCGCTGGAGGTATTCGGCGGGAAGGGGTGCTGCGGAGGTCATGGTGCCGTTCATGCGTCGAGGGTGTGGAGCGGGCGCGCCCGTCGGACGCGCGGGGGTGTCCGGCCGCCGAGGATGGGGGATGCTCGGCGGCCGGAGGGCCGGGGTCAGCGCGAAGCGACCTCGCGCGCGAACCGCTCGACCCACTGGGCGCGGTTCGGCACGACCTCGGCGGGGTCGAGCGTGGCGTAGCCGGCCGCGATCGGGTCGGCGGCGATGTCGCCGACCACGTCGGTGATCTCGGCGGGGATCGTCGCGTCGAGCGCGACGGGCAGGTCGCCGACGATCTCGGCCGACGCCGTCTGCGCCTCGACCGACAGGAGGTAGTCGATGAACGCGTAGGCGCCCTCGAGGTTCTTCGCTCCGCTGGGGATCATGGCGCGGTTGGTCGCCATGTAGCGCCCCTCGGCCGGCGCGGTCCAGGCGACGGGCTCGCCCGACGCGACGAGGGTCGTGGCGAACCCGCTCAGCGAGTCGGCGGCGACGATCTCGCCCTGGGTCAGGAGGTTCGTCACCTCGGTCGACGACGAGTAGAACTGGAGGATGTTCGGCGCCCACTCGCCGATCGTCGTGTAGGCGGTGTCGATGTCGTACGGGCCGTCGCCGAAGGTCGACGCGACACCCGAGACGGCGAGCTGACCGGCCGTGACCGAGATGTCGGGGAACGCCAGGCGTCCGCTGTATGCCGAGTCGGCGTACAGCGACCAGTCGGCGGCCTGCTCCGCGGACAGCTCGTCGGTGTTGTACAGCGTGCCGTTGAGCTGGTAGCTGTAGGCCGGGCCGTCATATCCCTCCTCGACGGCGAAGTCGGCGATGTTCGCGAGGTTGGGCACGTCGGACTCGTCGAAGTCCTGGAACAGGTCCTGCTCCTGGCCGGATGCCGCGAAGGTGTCGGAGATCAGCATGACGTCGATGCCCGCGTCGCCGCCGGCGAGCTGGAGCTGCGAGAGGCGGTCGGCGTTCGAGCCGGTCTCGATCTCGACCTCGATGCCCGTCTTCTCGGTGAACGGATCGACGACGGCCTCCTGGAACTGCTCCACCCCGAACGGGAAGGTGCTGACCACGATCGAATCGGTCGAGGCGGCGTCGTCGGAGCCGTCGGTGCTGCTGCCGGAGCAGCCGGTCACGACGAGCGCGGTGGCGGCGAAGGCGGCGGATGCCGCGAGGACGCGGCTGGTGCGGGTGCGGATCATGCGGGTTCCTCTCGGGGCTGCGGGCGGGCCGCAGGCATGCGGGTGGCTGGTGCGGGTGCGGGTGGAGCGTCGAGGGCGGCTCGGCCGGGGGCCGAGCCGGGTCAGGCGGCGAGGGGGATGAGACGGGCGGCGGGCGCGGTGACGGTCACCCGGTCGCCGGGGCGGGCGAGCACCGCCTCGTCGCGCACGTCGGCGACCAGGCGCACTACGGCGCCCCCGGCGTCGGCGGTCTCGACGGTCACGAGACGGTCGACTCCGCGGTAGGCCACGTCGAGCACCACGCCGTCGAGCGCGAGGTCCGCACCCCCGGCGGGCCGCCCGATCGCGAGGTGCTCGGGCCGAACGGTCGTGAGCGATCCGTCGGGGCCGGTGAGGAAGTTCTCGTAACCGAGGAACTCCGCGACGAAGCGGTTCGCTGGGGCGGTGAAGACCTCGGAGGGAGCGCCCTCCTGCATGATGCGGCCGTCGCGCATCAGCACCATACGGTCCGACATCTCCAGGGCCTCGTCCTGGTCGTGGGTCACGAGGACCACGGTGAGGCCGGTCTCGGACTGGATGCGGCGGATCTCGGCGCGCATCTGCACGCGAAGGCGCGCGTCGAGGTTCGACAACGGCTCGTCGAGCAGCAGGAGGGTCGGGCGGATCGCGATCGCGCGGGCGAGGGCGACGCGCTGCTGCTGCCCGCCCGAGAGCTTCTTGGGGCGGCTCGCGGCGAGGTGGCCGAGGCCGACGAGGTCGAGCGACTCCTCGACGCGGCGGCGGCGCTCGGCTCCCCCGACCTTGCGCAGCTTCAGTCCGTACCCGACGTTCTCGGCGACGGTCATGTGCGGGAACAGGGCGTAGGACTGGAACACCATGCCGAGGCCGCGGCGCTCCGGCGGGGTGCGGGTGGCATCGGTGCCGGCGATCATGATCCGGCCCGAGGTCGGCTGCGTGTAGCCCGCGAGCATGCGCAGCGACGTGGTCTTGCCGCATCCGCTCGGCCCGAGCAGCGTCGTGAGCTGCCCCGACGGGATGGCGAGGTCGATGTCGTCGACGGCGGTGAAGTCGCCGAAGCGCTGTGTCACCCCGACGAACTCTGCTGCGGTGGTCATCGGTTGATCCCTCCGAAGATGCGGGCGAAGCCGACCGTGCGCTCGGCGATGACGGCGATCACGACGGTGCCCGCGAGGATGATGGTGCTCGTGGCAGCGACCATGGGGTCGTAGCTCTGCTGGACGTAGTCGAGCATGGTGACGGGAAGCGTGCGGAAGTCGCGGCTCTGCAGCAGCAGCGACAGCGGCACGTTGTTGAACGAGGTGACGAAGCTGAGCAGGCCCGCCGAGAAGATGCCCGGTCGCAGCAGCGGCAGGGTCACGGTGAAGAACGCCCGCAGCGGCGAGGCGCCGAGGCCGCGGGCGGCCTCCTCGATGCCCGGATCGGCGAGCGCCAGCGAGGCACCCGTGACCCGCACGGCGTAGGGCAGCATCAGCACGGTGTGGCCGATCAGCAGCACGGGGAAGTTGTCGAGCCGCAGCCCGATCATCAGCTGCTGGTAGAGGGCGAGGCCCACCACGAGCTCGGGGACGATGAGCGGCGAGAGGAACAGCCCCTCGACCAGTCCCTTGCCCGGCAGCCGCCCGCGGTGGATCGCGAGCGTGACGGGCACGCCGATGAGCAGCGCGAGCACCGTCGCGATGAGCGCGAGCTGCAGGCTCGACAGCAACGCGCTGATGAACGGGTCGTAGTTCAGGGCCGCTTCGAACCACTGCAGCGAGAAGCCCTCGGGCGGGAAGCGCAGGGTGCGTCCCCCGGTGAACGCCGTGGCGACCACGAAGAGGATCGGCACGATCATGATGATGTAGCCGGCGACGGCGAGCGTCGCCGCGACGGGGCGGCTCGTCTTCACGAGGTGGCCCCCCGTCGCGCGACGACGGCCGACAGGCCCGACACGGCGAACACGAGCATCGTCATGATGATCGCCGTCGCGCTCGCGGCCGCCCAGTCGATCGTGACGCTCGAGTACGAGTAGAGCTGCGTCGACAGCATCCGCTGGCTGGATCCGCCCAGCAGGTACGGGGTCGTGTATGCGGTGACGCTACCGGCGAAGACGAGCGTGGCCGCGACGACCATGCCGGGGGCCGAGAGCGGCACGACGATGCCCCAGAAGGTGCGGGTGCGGCCGGCGCCGAGTCCGCGTGCGGCGTCGTCGAGACCGGGGTCGACCTGGGCGACGGCGGAGTAGCACGAGATGATCGCGAGCGGCAGGAAGAGCTGGGTGAGCCCCAGCACGATCGCGAGCTCGGTGTAGAGGAGCTGGGGCGCGCGGTCGACGAGGCCGAGACCGGTCAGCAGCTGGCCGATGGCGCCGTTGGAACCGAGCAGCACGAGCCAGCCGAAGGTCCGCACGACGTTGCTCAGCAGCAGCGGGAAGATCGCGAGCGCGAGCAGAACGCCGGCCCAGCGCGAGGTCGAGCGGGCCAGCAGGTAGGCGATCGGGAACCCCAGCACGATGCAGATGACCGTGACGATGAGACCGAGGCCGACCGTGCGCCCGATGATCGCGAGATCGAACGGGTCGGTCAGCATCCCGCCGAGTCGTTCGAGGATGTCGACGGGGCTGACGCCCGGAGGGGCGAACAGCATCGCGATCGACGGGATGAGGAACCCCGCCAGCAGGAGCGCCAGCCCGGGGAGGGCGAGCAGTCCGGTGCGGCGTGAAACCACGAGCGAACTCCGTTCGTACGAGAGGGCGGGTGCAACCGGTTGCGCAACCGGTTGCCTCTACCGTATGACCCTCTGCGGGGCCATCGCGACCATTCGTGTAAACACCGTGTAAAACCGCGCGATGACGCGGACGCAACCGGTTGCTCCGGCTCAGTAGGATGAGCGGACCGCCGGGCACCGGAAACGGCGGGACGAAGGGAGCTCGGTGACGACCCTCGCCGATGTCGCCGCGCGGGCGGGAGTGTCGAAGTCGACCGCATCCCGTGCCCTCAGCCGCGCCGACCTCGTTGCCCCCGAGACGGTCGCCCGCGTGCGTCAGGCCGCCGCGGAGCTCGGCTTCATCGCCAACCGGGCGGCCAGTCATCTGGCCCGCGGCCGCAGCGGCATCGTCGCCCTCGTCGTCCCCACCCTCGACAACGCCTTCTTCACGCCGATCATCGCGGGGGCGCAGGCCCGTGCCCGCGAGTCCGACCTCCAGCTCACCGTCGCGGTGCATCGCCTCGACGACGGGGAGGGGCTCGCCGAGCTCGAGCGGCTCGCGCGGCAGGTCGACGGCTGCATCCTCGTCGCACCGCGCGGCCCCGACGACATCGTCCGCGCCGCGGGCGCCTTCGGGCCCACCGTCCTCGTCGACCGCGAGATCGACGGCATGACGTCGATCGTCGCCGACACCGCGAGCGCCTTCGCCGAGCTCACGACGCGTCTCGCCGACGCCGGTCATCGCGGCATCGTCTACCTCGGCGGGCCCGACGGCTCATGGCAGGACCGGCAGCGCTCCGCCGCGATCGCCGCGGCGGTGGGCGACCGGGTCGAGCTGAGCGCATTCGGGCCGTTCCCCGCCACCTTCGCCGCGGGCGTGGCGACGGCCGACGCGGTCATCGCCTCGGGCGCGACCGCCGTCGTCCCTTACGCGACATCCATCGGCCTCGGTCTCGTCTTCGCGCTGCGCGCCCGCGGGGTCGCCTCGCCCGGCGAGATCGTCGTGAGCGCCGAACGCCTGGTCGCCGAGGCGATCGGGGCCGATGATGTGCCGGCGATCGACGTCGACGGCGACGAGCTCGGGCGCGAGGCGATGGCCGCGCTGCTGCCGATGCTCACGTCGCCGCCCTCCGGTCCCGAGCGGCGCCGTCTGTCGGTCTCGGTGCACTGGCCGGCGGCGGAGGACGCCGCCCGTACCGCCGAGAACGCACTCTCGACGCGATGACGCACCGAGAGCGGTGTGCGCTCGCGAGACCGGTACGTCCTCGCGAGGGTCAGCGGGCGAAGCGGTCGGTCGCGGCGACGAGCGCGGCGGCGATGCCGGGTTCCGCCGCCGAGTGGCCCGCGTCGTCGACCAAGACGAACTCCGCCTCGGGCCAGGCACGGTGCAGGTCCCACGCCGTCATCGGCGGCGTGCACGCGTCGTAGCGCCCCTGCACGATGACGCCGGGGATGCTGCGCAGGCGGCCCGACGCGGCATCCTCGATCAGCTGACCCTCGCGCAGCCAGCCGCCGTTGATGAAGTAGTGGTTCTCGATGCGCGCGAAGGCCGTGGCCGAGGCGGCCGTGGTCATCCCGGCGACCAGCTCGGGGTCGGGCCGCAGTGTCACCGTCGAGGCCTCCCACCGGGTCCAGGCCTGCGCCGCAGGAACGTGCACGGCGGGATCGGGGTCGGTGAGGAGACGGTGGTAGGCCTCGATCAGCCGGCTGCGCTCGATCACGGGGACGGGCGCGAGGTAGTCCTCCCACAGATCGGGGAACAGCGCCGCGGCGCCGCCCTCGTAGAACCACTCGAGCTCATGGCGACGCAGCGTGAAGATGCCGCGCAGCACGAGCTCGGACACGGCGTCGGGATGCGACTGCGCGTACGCCAGAGCCAGTGTCGAGCCCCACGACCCGCCGAACACCTGCCACCGGTCGATGCCGAAATTACGGCGGAGCAGTTCGATGTCGGCGACGAGATGCCACGTCGTGTTGTACCGGAGGTCGGCTGCGGGATCGCTCGCGTGCGGCGTCGACCGACCGCATCCCCGCTGATCGAACAGGATGATGCGATAGGCCTCGGGGTCGAAGAAGCGCCGGTGCCAGGCCGCGGTTCCGCCGCCCGGGCCGCCGTGGAGGAACACGACCGGCTTGCCCTCGGGGTTGCCCGACTGCTCCCAGTAGACGCGCTGTCCGTCGCCGGCGAGCAGGAACCCGGTGTCGTACGGCTCGATCTCGGGGTACAGGATGTCGGCCAGCGCGGCCGACACGCTCACCGTGCGGCTCCGCGGTCGCGTTCAGTCATGCGTTCACGGTACCGGTGGCGTCGTCGCGGGCCGCATCGCCGCACGGCGGTGATCCGGTATCCGCGTCGCCGGTGTTCGGTTCACCACCTCGCGATGCAAGGGATCAGCCGCGACACCCCGGCCATGCGGCACCCATCACGGGGGGTCGGATCGGATCCCTTGTATCCGATCACGCACGGCCGCCCCCTCGCGGACGCCGGAGCGGGCAGGAATAGAGTCGGGACATGGACGCCACCACCGTCACCGTCACCGGCGCCGCCGGCCAGATCGGATACGCCCTGCTGTTCCGCATCGCGTCGGGCGAGATGCTCGGACCCGATCGGCCTGTGAACCTGCGCCTGCTCGAGATCCCCGACGGCGTCCGGGCCGCCGAGGGGACCGCGCTCGAACTGCAGGACGGCGCCTTCCCGCTCCTGGGGTCGGTCGAGGTCACCGACGACGCGCGGACGGGCTTCGCCGGCGCGAACATCGCGATGCTCGTGGGAGCGCGCCCCCGCGCGGCCGGGATGGAGCGCAGCGACCTGCTCGCCGCCAATGCGGGGATCTTCGGGCCGCAGGGCGCCGCGATCGCCGCGGCCGCCGCATCCGATGTGCGCGTTCTCGTGGTCGGCAACCCGGCGAACACGAACGCGCTCATCGCGGCGTCGGCCGCCGAGGGCGTTCCCGCCGACCGCTTCAGTGCGCTCACCCGGCTCGACCACGAGCGTGCCGTCGCGCAGCTCGCGGCGCGCCTCGAGGCACCCGTCACCGACATCGACGGCGTCGTGATCTGGGGCAACCACTCCGCGACGCAGTTCCCCGACATCTCCTCGGCCACCGTCGGCGGTCGGCCCGCGCTCGAGGTGCTCGCCCAGCGCGTCGGCGGCGCGGAGGCCGCCGACGCCTGGCTCGACGACGAGTTCGTGCCGCGCGTCGCGAAGCGCGGTGCCGAGATCATCGCGGTGCGGGGGGCGTCGTCGGCGGCCTCCGCCGCGAACGCGGCCATCCGCCACGTGCGCGACGACGTGCTCGGGACGGCGGGACGCCGCACCTCCGCGGCAGTCGTCTCGCGCGGCGAGTACGGCGTGCCCGAGGGTCTCGTGTGCTCGTTCCCCGTGACGAGCGACGGGTCGGGCTACCGCGTGGTCGCCGGCCTCGATCTCGACGAACGGGGCCGTGCCCGCCTCGACGCCTCGGTCGCCGAGCTCGTCGACGAGCGCGAGGCGGTCCGCGGCCTCGGCATCATCTGAGACGGCCCCCGCATCGTGGAGCTGCTGCCCGGACTCATCCTCGGCGTCGTCGCCATCGCCGTCTCGACGTCGCTGTCGAAGCGTCTCGGCGTGGCCGGCCCCTTGATCCTCGTCGCCATCGGACTCGCCGCGTCGTGGCTCCCGATCCTCGACGACTTCGAGGTCGACCCCGAGCTGATCCTCGTCGGCGTCCTGCCCCCGCTCCTGTACGCCGCCGCCGTGCGGCTGCCCGCGGTCGAGTTCCGTCGCGACCTGCCGTCGATCTCGGGACTCGCGGTCGCCCTCGTCGTGATCAGCGCGCTCGCCATCGGCGGGTTCCTGACGCTCGTGCTGCCCCAGCTGGGATTCCCGCTCGCCGTCGCACTCGGCGCGGTGCTCAGTCCGAGCGACGCCGTCGCGACGTCGATCGTGAAACGTCTCGGGATATCGCCGCGGGTGGTGACCATCCTGGAGGGCGAGAGCCTCATCAACGACGCGACCGCGCTCGTGCTGCTCCGCAGCGCCATCGCGGCCGTCGCGGGTGGATTCGCGTTCGCCGACACGGTCGGCACTTTCGTGTGGGGGATCGTCGCCGCGGTCGTGGTGGGCGTCCTCGTGGGCGGGCTCAACCTGCGGATCCGCGCCCGCATGAACACCGTCGCGGCGACCGCCCTCGGCTTCATCGTGCCGTTCGTCGCCTACCTCCCCACCGAGCACCTGGGCGGATCGGGCCTCGTCGCCGCGGTCGCGGCGGGGATCACGACGGGCCAGGGCGCCGCCCGGCGTTTCACAGCCGAGCAACGGGTGTCGGACGAGATCAACTGGCGCACCGTCGAGCTCGTCCTCGAGGGCGGCGTCTTCCTCATCATGGGGCTCGAGCTGCGCGGCATCCTCGACGACAACGTGCAGCAGCAGAACGGCCCGGGCAAGGCCATCCTGCTCGCCCTCGCCTCGCTCGCCATCCTCCTCGTGATCCGCGCCGCCTACGTCGCCGGCCTCATCTTCGTGCAGGGCCGCCGGGCCCGCAGCCACCAGCGCGACCGGCTCGAGCAGATCTCCGAGCGGCTCGACAGTCTGCCGCCCGACTTCGCGGGCCGGGGGCGCGACCCCGGAGCGACGCGGCGCCGGCTGCAGGGCATGCGCAGCCGGGTGACCCGCGCCTTCAACGACCTCGACTACTACGAGGCGTCGCCGCTCGGCTGGAAGCACGGCACGATCATCGTGTGGGCGGGCATGCGCGGCGTGGTCACCCTCGCCGCGGCGCAGACGTTGCCGCGCGACACCCCCGAGCGTGAGCTGCTGATCCTGACGGCGTTCCTGGTCGCGGTCATCAGCCTGCTGCTGCAGGGGCTCACCCTGCCGGGGCTCGTCCGGATCCTGCGGATCCCGAGCGCCGCCGCCGACACCTCGCTTCTCCGCGAAGAGGAGGCGGCGCTCGATGCCGAGTTGCGGACCGCCGCCATCGATCGCCTCGGCGATCCGGCGCTCGCCCTCGATGAGGGCGGCCGGTGGGACACGCGCACACTGTCGATCGCCCGGCGACGCCTCGAGCACGCGGCGGACGATGACGCCGGCAGCCAGGCTCGCGAGCTGCAGCTGCTGCTCATCGGCGCCATGCGGGCCCGACTGCTCGAACTGTCGCGTGAGGGGGCGTACTCGTCCGAGGTGCTGCGGGAGTCGCAGCGTCGTCTGGACGCGCAGCAGGTGAGCCTCGAGATGCGCCGGAACGACCTCTGAGCGAACTCGTGCTGAAAACGGTTCTCGCGTCAGCGACAATGAGAGGGTGAGCACCCCGACCGACGGCGACCGGACCGCGCGCCCGGCCGCCGATTACGCCGAGACGCGCACGATCGCGCTGCCTGATGCCGTCGCCGACGGGCTGCCCGACAGCTTCGCCGCCCTGCAACCGAGCCCCGAGTGGTGGGCGGCGCGTCCCGCCGGCGCCCGACTCGTCGGCCTCGTCGTGTCTCGCGACGACATGCCGAGCATCGTCGCCCAGCGCGATGCGCTCGCGCAGTTCGGCGTGCCGATCGAGGGCTTCCGCCACCCGGCTCCCGAAACCGGCGAGAGCTGGCAGGAGCGCCTGTCGCGACTGTTCGGACACCTCACCGCGGGCGATGTCGTCGTCGTCTCCGACGTGCATGCGCTCGGTCGCGACGCCGACGAGGAGACCCGGACGATCGCCGAGCTCCGCCGCCGCTCCGTCATCGTGAAGGTGCTCGGCTCCCGCCAGGCCTGAGGCCCGTCTCGGAAGGCGCCTCGTCGCGGTCGGCGCGCCCGAGGATGACGTCGACGAGGCGCAGCATGTCGTCGAGCTCGAACTCCTCGCGGCTCAGTGCGCGCAGGATGACGGCGCCGAGCAGTGCGTCGGCTGCGGCCTCGAGCGTCTTCCCCGTCGTCCCGCCCAGCGCCTCGGACAGTCGTGTCATCAGCGGGGCGGCGAGGACCTCCGCACGCAGCCGACGTCCCGTCTCGGCGCTGCCGGCCGCGGCCGCGACGAGGGATCGCAGGAGCCCCTCGCCGTCGGCGCTCGCACGCAGGGCGAACAGGTCGGCGAGCCAGGTCGCGAGATCCGCCCGCGCGTCGCCCGTGTTCGGCACGTCACGGTGGCGCTCGAGCAGCCGCCCCTCGAGGAGCGCCTCGGCGATGACGTCGCCCTTGTGGGGCCACCATCGGTAGATCGTCTGCTTGCCCACGCCCGCGCGCCGCGCGATCCCCTCCATCGTGAGGTGCTCGTAGCCGCGCTCGGCGAACAGCTCGCCCGCCGCTTCGAGGATGGCCAGGCGGGCGGCCTCACTGCGAACCGGACCGCTGCGTTTGAGAGGCATGTCCCATATTCTCGACCATCGGAGCAGAAGACGAGACGGTCCGTGTTATCTTTTTGGCACTGGTCGGAGCCGACGGTGCTCCCCTGCGCGCACCGCAGGGAAGGAACACCGCATGGCCGAGCTGCTGCACCGTCTGGGTACGTTCGCGGCGCGACGGGCCTGGACCGTCGTCGTCGCGTGGCTGGTGATCGCCGGCGTCGTGGCCGGGGGCTTCCTCATCGGGTTCAAGGGCCTGAGCTCGAGCTTCGACATCCCCGGAACGGCGTCGGGGGACGTCATCGCCGACCTCCAGGACGAGCTGCCCGACTTCGCGGGGGCAGCGGGGACCGTGGTGTTCCGCACCGACGACGGCGAGGCCCTCTCGGATGCGCAGAAGTCGGAGATCACCGCTCTCGTCGATTCCGCCGGCACCCTCCCCGATGTCGCGCAGGCCACCGATCCGTTCGCGACGCAGGAGCAGCTCGAGCAGCAGCGACAGCAGCTCGGCGACGGTCGTCAGCAGCTCGCGGACGCGCGCGCGCAGGCCGAGTCGGGCCAGCAGCAGCTCGACGCCGGCGCGGCCCAGCTCGAGGCCGGACAGCAGCAGCTCGACGCCGCGCGCAGTCAGCTCGAAGCGGCTCCGTTGCCGGACGCGCAGAAGACCGCTCAGCTCGCCGCCCTCGACGCGCAGCAGGCGCAGCTCGACCAGCAGCGGTCGGTGCTGCAGGAGCAGCAGGCTCAGCTGACCGACGGACTCGAGCAGATCTCGGCGCAGGAGGCGCAGCTCGAGGACGGCGCCGAGCTGCTGTCGTTCGCGGACGCCATCCGCCTGGTGTCGGAGGACGGCAGCACCGCGATCGTCAACGTGTCGTTCGACAAGCCGCGCCTCGAACTGCCGGAGGAGTCGAAGCAGGCCGTCGTCGCCCACTTCAGCGAGCCGGTGGCCGGCACCGACGTCGCCTTCAACACGGAGATCTCGCAGGGCATCCCCGAGATCTTCGGGGTCGGCGAGGTCGTGGGTGTCGCCGTCGCCGGCATCGTCCTCGTGGTCGTCCTCGGCTCACTGCTCGCCGCATCCTTCCCGATCATCACCGCCGTCATCGGCGTGGCGATCGGCGCCATGGCGACGCTGTCGTTCTCCGGAGTGATCCAGATGGCCTCCGTCACCCCGTTCCTGGGAGTGATGCTCGGACTCGCGGTCGGCATCGACTACGCCCTCTTCATCCTCTACCGCCACCGCCGCCAGCTGCTCGAAGGAGCCGACGTGACGGAGTCCATCGGCCTGGCGAACGGCACGGCGGGCAACGCCGTCGTCTTCGCGGGCTCCACCGTGATCGTGGCGCTCCTCGCTCTCAACATCACCGGCATCCCGTTCCTCGGGCTGATGGGCACGGCGGGGGCGGTGAGCGTCCTCGTCGCCGTCCTCATCGCGGTGTCGCTCACGCCCGCGCTCCTGGGCCTGGCCGGCATGCGCGTGCTCGGCCGTCGGGCGCGCGCCCGGCTCGCCGCCCCCGCCGCGGCCGCGGAGGGTGGTCGCGGTCGTGCGGGCTCGGCGGCGGCGGCCCCCGCCCGCGCCGTGCGTCCGATGTCCACCGTGCGGGCCGTCGCCACGATCCTCATCGCGACCGTGGCGCTCCTGGTCATCGCGATCCCCGCCATGTCGATGCGCCTGGGCCTGCCCGACGGCGGCTCCGAGGCGGCGGACTCCACCGGGTACCAGGCGTTCACGTGGACGGAGGAGGCCTTCGGCGAGGGAGCGAACGCCCCCCTGCTGATCACGGCGACGCTGCCCGAGGGCACGACCGCCGACGACGCCCCGGGCCTGCAGCTCGACATCGCTCGCGAGCTGTTCGCGCAGGACGACGTCGTCGCGGTGGCCCCGGTCGCCGTGTCGGAGGACCGCACGCTGGCCGCCTTCCAGATCATCCCGGCCGAGGGACCGAACGCGGTGTCCACGGAGCGGCTGGTGCGAGACCTGCGGGCTCTGCCTCCCATCAACGGCGACATCGATCTCGGCGTGGCCGGCGCCGCCGCCATCAACATCGACATCTCGGAGGGATTGGCCGACGTCCTGCCGGTCTACCTCGTCGTCGTCGTCGGCCTGTCGTTCCTCATCATGGTGATGGTCTTCCGGTCGCTCCTGGTGCCCCTGGTCGCGACGCTCGGCTTCGTGCTGTCCCTGCTCGCGACCTACGGCGCCGTCACGGCCGTCTTCCAGTGGGGGTGGCTCGGCGGTCTCTTCGGAGTCCACAACCCGGGCCCGATCCTGAGCTTCCTGCCCGTGATCCTCGTGGGCATCCTGTTCGGCCTCGCAATGGATTACCAGCTCTTCCTCACGACAGGGATGCGCGAGGCATGGGCGCACGGCGCCGCCCCGCGTCTCGCCGTGGCACAGGGTTTCCGGGCCGGGCGAACCGTGGTCATCGCGGCAGCCGTGATCATGATCTCGGTGTTCTCCGGCTTCATCACCTCGGAGGCCGTGATCATCAAGTCCTTCGGTCTCGGCCTCGCACTCGGCGTCCTGTTCGACGCGTTCGTCGTGCGGATGCTGCTGATGCCGGCGATCATGCACATGCTCGGCGGCGCCGCGTGGTGGCTCCCGCGCTGGCTCGACCGCATCATCCCCAACGTCGACGTCGAGGGCTCCGCACTCGAACGACGGCACCCCGCTCACCACGACTGATCCGCGCGCCGGCACAGCCGGACCGGGACGCCGGCGAGGGGCGACACCCTAGCCTCCGGTCAGGGCGTGCAGCCGCGCACCGCGTCTCCTGCGCCGCCGTTCTCGCGCACCAGCTGCACCTCGATGCAGGTGCGACCCGAGGGGTCGGCAGGCACGGCCACCGTCGTGTCCTCGACGCGCTGCGGGCTGCCGGCGCCGTCGAGGGTCACCGGATACCAGAGGTACGAGTCGCCGTCGGCGGGGTCGGGGTTCGACCACGTGAAGACCACCTCGGCACCCGACACGGCCCCGGCCACATCGGCCACGCGGGGCACGAACCCGGCGAGCGGGTCTTGCGGTGCGCTGCTCGGGGTGTCGCTGGCCTGGGGTTCGGCGGGCGTGGTGGGCTGCAGCATGCTGGCGATCAGCACCACGGCCACCACGACCGCGGCGGCGGCGCCCAGGGAGATCCACAGCCACATCCGCGAGCGGTTCGCCGGCGGCGGCGCGGCGGCGGTCCCATCGGTGTCGGGCTCGGTGTGCTCGACGTCCGCCGTGGTGGCGGCCGGACGGGCGGCGGATGCCGTACCGCGCTGCACCGTCTGATCGGCGGCGGGCTCGACCGTGCGGGGGCGCCGCACCGTCGAGTCCTGCCCCGCCCGGGCCGAGGGGCGCAGCACGGTCTCGTCGGGCGCGGCCGGTGCGAACGGTGATCCGGGACCGGCGGGCGCGAAAGGGGACGCAGAATCCGACGTCGCCTTGCGCCGCGTCGACCCGGCGGGCGGCGAGGTCGTCGGCTCGATGCTGACGATGCCGCGCACGCGGGTCAGCTCGCCGTCGGCATCCTCGTCCTCCTCCGCCTCGGGCGAGTCGTCGAGGATGTCGATCGGCGTCACCGAGTGGGCGAGCTCGATCTGCACGCGCTGCAGGGCTCGTGCGAAGGCGACGGCGCTGTCGAACCGCGCTGCCGGGCTCTTCGCCATCGCCCGTACGAGGGCCTGCTGCAGCGAGGGCGGCACGTCGGCACGTTCGAGCGACGCGACCGGCTGCGACTCGATGCGCTGGATGAGATCGGCGGCACCGTTGCGCCCGCCCGGCTCCTCGAACGGCGAACGGCCCGCCAGGAGCGTGTAGATCGTGGCGCCGAGCGCGTAGACGTCGGTGCGCACGCCCGAGTCGGATCCTTCGCCGAACGCCTCCGGCGGCGACCACGGGATCGACATACCGGCGGTCTCATCCGCGCTGTCGGTCGTCGTCGCGATGCCGAAGTCCGTGAGCGCCGGCCGGTTGTACTCGGTCACGAGGATGTTGGCCGGCTTGATGTCACGGTGCAGGATGCCGGCGCGGTGCGCGGTCTCGACGGCGGCCGCGACCTGGATACCCACCCGCAGCGCCTCCGCGACCGAGAACGGCGCGGCCCGATACCGTACCTGCAGGTTCGGTCGCGGACAGTTCTCCATCACGAGGTAAGGCCGCTGATCGTCGGCGAGACCCGCCTGGTAGATCGTGACGATCGCCGGGTGCGTGGAGAGCATCGCCATGACGTTGGCCTCGGCGGTGAACTGCTCGGCCGAACCCCCCGCCATCCGCTCGGGAAGCAGGACCTTCACCGCCACCTTGCGGCGGGGAAGCTGCTGCTCGTACAGGTAGACGTCGGCGAAACCACCCGATCCGAGCAGCTCGAGGTAGGTGAAGCCGGGCAGCTCGGGCGGCGGAGCCGGCGGCCGCTTCGCGCTCACGGCAGGTTCTCGAAGGTGATGGTGACACCGTCGCCGATGTCGAGCACATCGCCCGTGACGACCATCGTCGGCTCGTTCGGGTGCAGGCGCACGGGATCGTGGCCGCCGCGGAGCAGCACCGACCCGTTCGTGGTGTCGAGGTCGACGACGAGCACGTGCTCGCCCTCGGCGCGGATCTCGACGTGGTTGCGCGAGATGTCCTGCTCGGGGCTCTCGACCGCGATCAGGGTCGGCAGAGTGTCGCCGCTCGATCGCGACGAGCGGGGCCGGCGTCCGACGATGACGGTGTCGTCGAGCTCGACGACCTGCCCGTCCGACACGCGGATACGCCCGCGCGGCAGTCGTCGCGCGGGGACCGCGTCGGTGGACTCGTAGACCGCGGGCTCTCCACGCCGCGCATTGCGGATGTCGGCCACCGCGACGGTCTCGCCGTCATGGTCGCCGACGGGCGCGACCGAGGCCGTGGTGGCGGTGGCGGAGACGACGGTGGCGTCGTCCGCGGGGAGCGCGGGCTCCTCGGCGGGCTCCGGCTCGGCCGGCACCGTCGGGCGGACGATCGTCTCGCCCCAGATCATGGCGTGCTCCTCCGCCGCAGCGGTGTCTCCGGCCGGGATGTACGTCTCCGCTCCGGGGAGGTCGTCGGCGGATGACTCCGCGGCCTCGGGGTCGTCGTCGTCCGGTCGGGCCGCGTCGGCGTCCGCGGCGGCGGGCGTCGCGGCGGCGGGAAGCGGCGGAGTCGGGCCCGTCGGGACGGTCGGGGTGGGAGCCGGCGCCGAGACCACGGGGACCGCGGGCGGTGCGGGGACCGCGGGCGGTGCAGCGACCGGCGCCGGGGGCGGGACGACCGCGACGAACGGGCTCGCGGGGCGAGAACCGGGCCGTGCCCCGGTCAGGTCGACCGTCACGGAGTCTGCCGCGACGACCCCCTCGACGAACGGCAGAGACGAGGTCTCGTCGGCCGACTCGGCGAAGAGCGCCGACGCGCGACGCACACCCGGGATGTGCCTCTCGGCCCAGGTCGAAACGCCCCGGCCCGACACCGAGAGCGGGCCCGACTCGGTCTCGACGACGAGCTCGACCGGTCCGCGCACGGCGACGCGGAGGCCGTCGGCCTCGACGATCGCCAGGACGAAATCGGGGATGGCCGCGAGCGAGGTGCCGAACGCGCCGGTCAGCGCCTCGATGACGGCACCGATGCCGCGCTCCTCGAGACGACGCCACACGGCTTCGACCGTGGGGATCGAGACGTTCGCGGGCAGCGCCACGGCCGCGGCCGGAGCGAGCGCGACGCGCCAGTGCTCAGCGCCCGTCGCCGGGACGTAGCGGACCTCGACCATCAGGTTCTCCCCCCTGCGGCCGCCGCACGCGGCCGGGTGTCTGTGTCTGCGTCGTCGGATCTCTCGGACGGCACGGTGTCGTAGACGTCGTCATCGTCGCCGCCGTCGCCGTCGCCGTGCGCGTCGACCACGATGACGGTGACGTTGTCGCGGCCGCCGTGCAGCAGCGCCTCGTGGACGAGACGCTGGGCGGCGTCCTGCGGCTCGGCCTCCTCGTCGAGGATACGGGCGATCCGGTCGTCGTCGAGCTCGGTCGACAGACCGTCCGAGCAGACGAGGATGCGGTCGCCGGGCTCGGCCGGCAGCATCCAGAAGTCCGCGTGTCCGGTGCTGCCGGCGCCGAGCGCACGGGTGATCTCGTTGCGGCGCGCGTGCCGTGCGGCGGTCTCGGCATCCATACGGCCGGAGTCCACCAGCTCCTGAACGACCGAGTGGTCGACGCTGATCTGCTCGAGCCGGCCCCTCGCCCACCGATACGTGCGCGAGTCGCCGATGTTGAGCGCCAGCCAGTATCCGGCCGCGCCGACGCGCGTGAGCACCACGCCCGTCAGGGTCGTGCCCGCGGCCCGCTCGCCGGTCGCGAGGGCGTCGATGTTGCGGCGCGCCTGCTCTATCGCGGCGCGCACGTCGCGGTTCGACACCTCGGTCGCGCCGACGAACCGCTCGAACTCGGCGACGGCCGCGGCGCTCGCGCGCGCGCCGGCCTCGTGGCCCCCCATGCCGTCCGCGACGACGAACACGGGGGCGGCGGCGAGATAGGAGTCCTCGTTGGCTCGGCCGCGGAGTCCCGCGTGGGTCGCGGAGCCGTGGCCCGTGCGCACCGACATCGTCGTCACCGCACGACCTCGACGACGAGCCAGCGGTCGCCGAGATCGAGCCGGTCGCCGCTGCGCAGCGCCGTCTGGGCACCCGGCACGAGGGGGACGCCGTCCGCACCACGGGTGACGACGACGCCGTTCGTCGAAGCGCGGTCGATCACGGCGAGCCCGCCCGTGGCGACGGGCACCAGCTCGAAATGGGTCCGCGAGAGGGTCAGCGTCTCGTCGCGCAGCACGACCGCATCGGCCCCGGCGACCCGCACCGGGTCGCGGCCGAACACCGTGCGACCGTACACGGCGGTGCGCGTGCCGTCGTCCCACGCGAGCAGGGCCTGCAGGCCGCTGCGGATGTCGGGCACGCCCGCCAGCGGCTCCGTGTCGAAGATCATCGCGCTCATGACCCTCCTCGCGTGCGGCGCCGTCGCCCCCGCAGGAGCGAACGCAGGCTCAGCCGCGCGCGCAGCCGACGCCACACCGACACCCGACCGCTCATGCCCACGACGATCGCGTCGACCTCGCGCCAGAAGGCATCGACGTCCTCGGCGCTCGGCTCGCCCGGGCCGAACACGCGCGCGTCGGCCGACGTCGCGAGCGAGGTGACGTCTGGCTGCTCCATCGTCGATGCGACGATCTGCGCGCTCTCGGTGCGCGTCGCACCGGCGGCGACGGGTGCGTTCAGGTCGACCGCACGGTCGATCAGCTCGTCCCAGCCGCCCGAGATCCGGTCCGCCGTCCGGTCGGCGTTGCGTCGCTTGGCGCGTCGCGCGGTCTTGACGGCGCCCATGATGACGAAGGGCGCGAAGAGCACCGCGAGCACGCCGACGCCGATGCCGATGGGAGCGAGGATGGCGCCGATCCAGTCGAAACCGGGCTCCTCCTCCTCTTCCTGGTCGCGATCGTTCGCGATCGCGGGCGGCAGCTCCGCCGGCTCCTGCGCGGGCGGCGGGGGCTGCAGGACCTGGGGCTTGGGGTTGGCGCGCGGCGTGGTGGTCTGCTCGTTCGGCTCGTTGTCCTCGTCAGGCGTCGGATCGAACGGCACCCATCCGAACCCGTCGAAAGCGATCTCGACCCACGCGTGCACGTTGTCGCCGGTAGCGGTGAACTCGCCGCCGGCCTCGGCATCCTTCTCGGGATGCCAGCCCATGACGACGCGCGCGGGGATCCCCAGCTGGGCCGAGAGCAGCGCCATCGCCACGGCGTACTGCTCGTCGTCGCCGATGATCTCGTCGCCGCCGAAGAAGCTCGTGATGCGGGCGGCGCCGTGCCCCGACGGCGAATAGGGGTCGTCCTCGAGCCCATGGCTGAAGTAGCCGTCGGTCGACAGGTAGGTCTGCAACGCGCGGGCCTGCTCGATCGGGGTCTCGGCGTCGCCGACCGCCTCGGTGGCGACCTGCGACAGCCCCTCGGGCACGCCCTCCTGCTTCGGCATCTTCACCGGCGCGAACGTGGCGTCCGCGAGCGCATCGTCGGTCGGGACGACGGGGAACACGGTGTCGACCGTATAGCTCATCCCGGACGCGACTCCGGCGGTGACCGCCGCGGTTCCCGTCGCATCGTTGTAGTGCGCGGTGCGGCGCAGCTCCTCGGCGCGATCACCCTCGAACTCGATCGAGCGCACGGCACCGGCATCCGGAAGCCACACGCCGCGCAGCTCGTCGATGTCGATCCGCAGCCGGCCCGGAACGCCCTCGGCGTCCGGCGACATGTTCGAGCGCAGCGGGGTGAACGAGCTCGACGAGCCCGCCCCCTCGTCCGAGACGTTGAACACGATGCCGTTGTAGGCGTCCATGGTGGCCAGGCGGATGCGACCGTCCTCCGGCAGCCCCTGCACGGTGAAGAGCGTGGCGTCCGCCTCGTCGCGGACCAGACCGCGGAACGACTGCAGCGGGCTCGGATACTGCTTGACGTCGAAAGGCGGGATGACGACATCGCGGAGCACGTAGCGGGTGCTCGGCGGGCTCGCGACCGCCGCCGTCGTGACGCCGACGCCCACGGCGACGGCGACGACCGCCGCGCCCGACACCAGGCGGCGCAGACGGGTGTGCTTGAGGGCGTCGGCGTCGGCCGCGCCCGTCGGCTCGATCCGCACGGCTGCATTGTTCGGATCCCAGGCCTGGCGGAGCGCCAGCCACACCGACGCCACGACGGCGAAGACGACTCCCTGCACGATGGGCACCGCGGGCTCGGTCATGCCGAGCAGGATCTGCGCCACGAGGAAGGCCGTGACCGGGATGAGCGCCCACGCCGCCTGGCGCAGGCGGAGGGCGAGCGAAGCCGTGAGCACCGCCGCGACGAGCGTGAGGAGGAACGGCACGATGAGGTGCCCGTCGTAGGGGGCGACGGGGGCGACGGTCGTCAGCAGGCGCTTCCACGACTGCACCGAGCCGAGGGCGAGCTTCGTCCAGGTGTCGAGCGTGGGGACGAAGCCGAACAGGGCCGTCTGCGGCAGCGCGAGCACCCCGCCGAACACGAAGTACGCCGCGACGGTGAGTCCGGCGGTGGGGAGCACGCCCCAGCGACGCCGTGCGCACAGCCACGCGATGCCGACACCGAGCACGATCGCGCCGAATCCCGCGACGAGATAGGCGCCGCCCTCGAAGGTCGGTCCGAACCCGACGACCGCGACCGCGAGGAGCAGCACGACGGCGGCGAGGTCGAGCACGAGGCGGCGGACGGCGGTCGAGATCACGAGAGCACCTTCCGCATCGCGGGCGCGAGCTGGTCGAGCGCGCTGATCGAGATGACATCGGCGTCGCCGACGCGGCGCAGCAGCGGCACCTCGAGCGATGTGTCGGCGACGATCGCGAGCACACGGACCCCCTGGGGCAGACGCGAGCAGGCGAGCTTGAGCTCGGCCGAGTCGGCGCCGGAACCGCAGAAGAGCACGACGATGGCGATGCCGTGCGAGTTGATGGCGATCGTCCCGGCGAGGGCGACGACGCCGCCGTCGCGCTGGCGGGAGTACTCGATCGAGGCGAGGTTGTCGAGCAGGCGCCGCGGACCCTGCGTGCGCAGCGGTCCGAGCTGGGTGCGCGCCTCGAGCACGCGTGAGTCGCGCAACGCGCGGAGGCCGATCGACCCGGCTGCCGAGATCGCGAGCTCGAACTCCTCGGGATCGGCGTAGTCGCCGGCGTAGGTCGAGAGCCCGAGCACGAAGTGCGAGCGGCGGGTCTCTTCGTACTGGCGCATCATCAGTTCGCCGACCCGGGCGGTGGACTTCCAGTGGACGTGCCGCAGGTCGTCGCCGGGCTGATATTCGCGCAGCGCGTGAAACGAGACGTCGTCACGGGCCAAGTGGGAGGACGGCAGTCCCTCGAGGTCGCGCAGGCGCCCGAGCGACAGCCCCTCGAGCGGAACGGTGCGCGGGTGCACGTACAGATCGACGGCCTGACGGCGGTCGCTGCTGCGCTCGAAGAGGCCGAGCGGGTCGCCGCGCAGCACGCTGACAGGCCCCACCGCGAGCACGCCCCGGGCGGTCGTGGGGATGGCGAAGAGCTCCTCGTGCACGGCCTCCGGAGCCAGGCGCGGAACGTCGAACTCGCCGCGCCCCGAGCCGACGGGCAGCACGACGCGCGACGGCAGGATCGAGCGCGAGGTGCCGTTGGCCAGGGTGAGTCCGCCGATCGCCCGCTCGCCGACCACCACGTGCGTGCGCGTCAGGTCGAGGTCGACGTCGTACGCGGTGCCGCCGAACAGGAAGGGGATGCTGATGAGCACGATCGCGGTCAGGATGACGGCCGCGATGATCATCTCCTGCCAGCCGAAGCTCAACGCGACGACCCAGAGCAGCACGGTCGCGGACAGCAGCACCCACCCGAGCGGGCGAACGGTGCGCGTGATCAGCCGGATGACGCGCTGCGCGACCGTCCACCACGACTCCGCCCGCTCGCGCCACGCCTCGAGCCGTGAGGGGGCCTCCGCGTTGACGGGTGCGGCGTCGGCCGACAGGGTCGTCGTCCCCACCCGCACGGTCGCGTCGGCGTCGCGGGTCGTCGACCCGACGGTCGCGGCATCCGTGGTCGTCCCCGTGCCGACAGCAGTCGTCGCGTCCGGCGTCGCACCGCCGGCAGCACTCCGGCCCCGGCGCGTGCGACGCGTCGGGGTCGGGGCGGCAGGGGGTGTCGTCATCAAGCGTCCGCTCGCGCGAGCGGCGCCTCGACGTCGGCGAGGGCGTTGTTCATGACCGTCTCAGCCGTCGTGCCGGTGAACTCGGCCTCGGGGTCGAGCACGAGGCGATGGGCCCAGACGGGCACCGCGAGCAGCTTGATGTCGTCGGGAACGACGTAGTGGCGGCCCTGCGCGGCGGCATAGACCTTCGCGATGCGGATCATGGCGATCGCGCCGCGCACCGAGACGCCCAGGCGCGTCGCCGAAGCCTCGCGCGTGGCCTCGACGATTTGCGCGGCGTACCGCGCCACGACGGGGTCGATGTGCACGGTCGAGGCGAGGTCGGCCATCTCGCCGACCGCGTTGGTCGTGATGACGGGCTTCAGGCTCGCCGAGGGGTTGCGGTCGACCGCCCCGACGAGGATGCGCTCCGACACGGCGAGGGTCGGGTAGCCGATCGAGGTCTTGATCATGAACCGGTCGAGCTGCGCTTCGGGCAGCTTGTAGGTGCCCGCCTGCTCGATGGGGTTCTGCGTGGCGACGACCAGGAACGGGCGACCGACCTCGTGCGCGACGCCGTCGACCGTGACCCGCGACTCCTCCATGACCTCGAGCAGCGCCGACTGCGTCTTGGGCGAGGCGCGGTTGATCTCGTCGGCCAGGACGATCGAGGCGAAGACGGGTCCGCGGTGGAACTCGAAGCGCTTGTTCGCCTGGTCGTAGATCGTCACACCCGTGACGTCGGAGGGCAGCAGGTCGGGTGTGAACTGGATGCGCGTCGACGTGCCCTGCACGCTCGCCGCGATCGCCTTCGCCAGGCTCGTCTTACCCGTTCCGGGAGCGTCCTCCAGCAGCACGTGTCCCTCGGCGATCATCGCCGACAGCACGAGGGCCACGACCTCGCGCTTGCCGAGGAGTGCCGCGTCGACGTTGTCGATCAGCCGCGTGAAGGTGTCGCGGAACCACGCTGCCTGCTCGGGTGTCATGCTCATTCGTTCTCGTTCCTCGTGGTGAGTGGATGCCGGGGGCCGTGCGGCGCTACCAGCGTGTGTGCTCGCTGTCGCCCCAGCCCTTGATGCGGACGAAGGCGTCGTAGCCGTCCGAGCCGAGGTAGCAGGTGAGCTCGACCGAGCCGTCCGCCGGGACGTTGAACGGGCCGTCGTAGCTGTTGAACTTGCCGCCGTCGCTGTAGCAGTCGATGCGGTAGCTGCCGGCGGGGAAGTTCGACGTGTTCAGGCGGAAGTAGTAGCACCCGTTCGCGCAGCCCGATTTCGGCGTGCCCTTCGTCAGCCATGCACGCGGCTGCGGGGGCGGCGGGGCGTCGGGCGTGCGGACCTCGGCTCGAGCGGTCGTCGTCGTGCTGCCGTCTGCCGACGTGCGGACGTCGATCGTCTGCGTGCTGCTGTAACCGACATCGCCCCGCTGGTTCGACCCGCTCGCGTCGACGCGCTGCCAGCCGCCGCCGTTGATGCTGATCTCGGTCACGACGTCACGGCCGTTGCGTGCGGGAGACGACCACGACAGGGTCACGCGGTTGCCGTCGCGCGTGGCGCTCGCCGAAGGGTTGCCGATCTGGCCGTAGGGCGCGACCTGGTTCGACGCTCCCGAGGGCTCGCCCTCGTACGTCGATCCGTCGGCGGTCGCGACCGCGCGCACCCGAACGGTGTAGGCCCCGTTGTTGTTCACCTGGCCGTTGCCGAT
Organism: Microbacterium sp. cf332; assembly: GCF_900102175.1. Classification (GTDB taxonomy): domain Bacteria; phylum Actinomycetota; class Actinomycetes; order Actinomycetales; family Microbacteriaceae; genus Microbacterium. The sequence goes on along the minus strand of NZ_FNKN01000002.1, from coordinate 753,919 downwards.
CGTGCCGGAGCCGCCGTTGCCGCCGCCGACCCAGTCGGAGCGCCAGCCGCCGTTGTTGACGGAGTACTGGTAGGCGACCTCGCCGGGGTTCGCGCCGTTGAGGGCGCCGGCCGTCCACGAGACGGTGACGCGGTTGTCGCCCTCGGCGGCGCTGACGCCCGTCGGCGCTCCCGGCGGCGTGAAGGCGCGGCGGGGTGCCGACGAGGCGCTCCACTCGCCCCAGCCGGCCTTGTTCTGCGCGCGGACGACGAACGTGTAGTCGCTCGTCGAGGTGTCGACGGTCACGGCCTGGCTCGTCTGACCGGCCGGCACGCTGATGGTGTCGACCGTCGCGCCGCCGCGGCGCACCTGCAACTGGTACCCCGCGATCGCGTCGCCGTTGTTGGCCGGCTGGTTCCAGCTCACCTGCATCTGCGACCGGTTGCCGACGGGGTTCAGACGCTGCGTCGACGGCGCACCGGGGGCGTCCGGCTTGCCGGCCGGCACCATCGACTGCGACCAGACGCTCCAGCTCGACGGCTCGGGCGCGCGGTTGTGGGCGCGGACGCGCACCTGGTACTGCACACCGTTCTGCAGGCCGTCCCACGTGATGCGGGTACCGGTGACGCCGGTCTTCTCGGCGACTCCCGACGGCGGCGCCGGCGAGATCTGCAGGCTGTAGCTCTCGACGGGCGAGCCCTCGGTGCGCGGCACCGTCCACGTCACGTCGAGGCTGCGGTCGCCGAATGCGAGACTCGGCGGGTTCGGGGTGTCGGGCCGCTGGTCGGGACGCGCGGTCTCGGACGGCAGCGACGGGTCGGACTCGCCGACGCGGTTCGTGGCGGTGACGACGAAGTTGTACTCGACGTTGTTCGTCAGCCCGTCGAGGGTGCAGGTCGTCGACCGGCATTCGCGACTGTAAGCGCCCGAGGTCGTCCGCACCGTGTATCCGGTGATCGAGGCGCCGTTGTCGATGGGCGGCGACCACGCGAGCACGACGGTGCGGCTCTCGACGCTCGTGACGGTCGGCTTGCCCGGCGCGTCCGGGCGGCCCTGCACCGTGATGCGGATCTGACCGTCGACCTGACGGTCGGGATCCTCGGTCGCGTCGCCGATGCGGTAGCGCACCACGAGCGTCCCGACGAAGTCCGCGTTGCTCGTGACCTCGACACGGTCGCCGGCGACACGGGCGTCGCCGCCGGTCGTCTCGCTGAAGGCCCCGACCAGGGTGAGCGGGGTCTCCGGGAACGGGTTGACGTCGTTGTCGAGCACCGGCACCGAGACGGTGGCGCCCTGGTCGGCCTGTTCGATGACGTCGGTGTTCGCCGTCGCGAGGGGCCGCGTCGACGCGGTGACGGTCACGGTGATGCTCGCGGTGACGGGATCGGACTCACCGTCGGTGACGCTCACCTGCACGGGGAGCGCCGTGCCCTTCGCGACGTCCGTGCTCGCCGAGACCGACAGCACGGAGCCGTCGACCGACGCCGTCAGTCCGTCGGGCGCGCCGCCGACGAGGGCGAACCGGAGGTTCTCGGCGTCGCCCGGGTCGGGGTCGGTCGCGAGCGCGGCGAGATCGAGCGTGCGCGCGTCCTCACCCTGAGCGACCTCCATCTGCGCGCCGATCATGGTCGGCGGCCGGTTGTCGGGCGGGGTCACCGTGATCGGGATCGCGAGGGTCGCCTTGCGTCCCGCCGGATCGTCGGGACCGGCACCGTCGGTGACCTCGAAGCTCAGGGCGTCCTGCCCGAAGTACTCGGCGGCCGAGGTGTACACGAGCGTCCGCTCATCACGGACGAGCGAGGCGCCGTCGGCGTGCGAGGCGCTGACCTTCTCGGCCTCCGTGATGACCACCTCGCGACCACCTGACGTGCGCACGTAGTCCGCCAGCGGCAGCTCGACCGTCTCCCCGCTCTGCACCACGAGGGGCTCGGTCGAGATGAGGGTCGGCGGCAGCTCGGCGAGGGCCGGCACGTGGATGAACGCGGCTGCGGTGAGACCGTCCTCGTCGGTGATGAAGTAGGTGATGAGCTGCCGTTCGTCGGTCAGCTGCACCGAGACGCCGTTGTCGGGGCGGACCGACGCATTCTCGCCACCGACGCCGAGCGTGACCCCGAGCGCGGCACGCGTGCCGTCCGGGTCGTCGTCGTTGTCGAGCACGGGCACGATCGCGAAGCCGTTCTCGTCGACGTCGTCGGCGCGCACCCGGTCATCGCGCGCGATGGGCCGTTGCAGCGGCACGTCCTCGTCGACGGTGATCTGGACGGGAGCCGTGGCCGTCAGGCCGCGGGCGTCTTCGATCGTGTACTGGATGCTGGTGTTCATCGGCACGTCGGGAGCGGTGATGATGACCTGCTCGCCCGAGACCTCGGCCGCGAGCCCGTCGACATCGGGCACCTCGAGGGCGTCGGCGGCGAACCCGAACTTGTCGCCGTCCGGGTCGGAGTCGTTCTCGAGAACCGACACCGCGACCTGGCGACCGGGACGCATGATGACGGCATCCTTCACCGCGTACGGCGCCTGGTTCGTCGTCTCGGCGGGTGCGATGCCCACCTGGATGCGGGCCGTGCCCTCCTTGCCGAGACGATCGCGCACGCGGTAGGTGAAGGAGTCGGACCCGACGCTGGTGTCGAACGCCTCGTAGACGAACGTGTTCGAGCCCGTCTCGACGATACGGCCCTTGCTCGGCGAGCTCGCGAGTCCGATGAGCTCGACGGAGTCGCCGTCCTCGTCGATGCCGTCGAGGGGCACGGGGATGGTGACGTCCGAGCCGCTGAGCGTGCGGGCGGTGAGGTCGCGCGGGCGCGGTGCGGCGTTCGCGTCGTCCTGCCGCGGCAGGATCTGGATCGTCACGTAGGCGCCGGCGCGCTGGCCCGCGCTGTCGACGGCCTCGTACGTCGCGTTGACGGTCTTGGGCTCGTCGCCGGCGCGGAAGCGGAGCTTGTCCTCCGAGACGAAGACCTGTCCGTCGGCCTCGTCGATGAGGGGCGGCACGAGCTCGGGCGAGACGTGCAGCGTGTCGCCGTTGGGGTGCGTGTCGTTCGCGAGGACGTCGATCGTCACGACGTCGCCGACGCGGACGACGGCGGTGTCGTTGTTCGCGACGGGTGGGCGCAGCCGGTCGGGCGCGGGGATCGGGATGACCACGATCTCGCCGGTGGCCGACTGCTCGCCGTTCGAGATCGTGTACGCCACACGGGTCTGCTGCGACAGCGACCCCTGGTCGGTGATACGCACCGTCTCGTGGCCGAGCACGGCCGCGGTCACTCCGCCCTCGGGGTCGGCGGTGACCGACTGCACGACGAGGATGCCGCCAGCGGGGTCGGTGTCGTTGCCGAGGACGTTGACGAGCACGTCGCCACCGGTCGGCAGGAGCGCGACGTCGCGGACGGCGACGGGCGGCAGGTTCGTGTCGGCCGCCGGCAGCACATCGACGCGGACGAGACCGGGAACGCTGTTCGGGCCGGCCGAGACGAGGTAGTCGACGTAGTAGGTGTTCACCACGTCGGAGGTGAATGTGAAGGTCTGCTCCGCGAAGTCGGGCTGGATCGTCGCGCCCTCGACCTCGTCGACGCGCGTCAGACGCAGCGGCTCGCGCCCCGCGCTCGTGTCGTTGGCGAGCGGCGAGACCGTGACCGACTGGCCGACGCGGGTGACGACGTGGTCGGCGTTCGTGACGGGCACCGTCGTGCCGGGAGGGCGCACGTCGATGCGCAGGATGCCGGCGCCGTCGTCCGTGCCGTCGGAGACGACGATGGGAACGTCCTTGCGCCCCTGCACGGCACCGATCGCGCGGTAGGTGATCTGGCCGTCCGAGGTGAAGTCGGCCTCGTCGCCGCCGTCGGCCTGCACAGACTTCAGGAAGATGTCGTCGCCGTCGGGGTCGATCCACTCGGTCAGCACGTTGTACGACGTGGTGCCGCCGGCCTCGACCGTGACGGGCGTCACGCGCTGCTGAACGGGCGGCGAGTTCTCGTCGTCGCCGCGGACCGCGAGACGGACGGTCGCCGTGGCCTCGCCGCCGCGGCCGTCGTCGGCGGTGTACGTGAACGACGTCGATCCGGACGCGTCGTCGGGGACCTTGATCTGCAGTGCGCCGCCGTTCTGGATCTGCGAGATCTCACCGAACGCGGGATCGCTCGTCGCGGAGGCGACGAGCACGTCGCCGTCGGCGTCGGTGTCGTTGAAGAGCACGGGCAGCACGGTCGTCCGGCCGGGGCGCACGCCGAACGAGTCGTCGACGGCGATGGGCGGCGTGTTCTCATCGGTCCGCTCGGGGAGGGCCGTCTCGACGGTCTCCTCGGTCGTCTCCTGCTCCTCGTCGCCGGTGCCCTCGGGCGGGGTGATGTCGGTCCAGTTGTCGACGCGCTGCATGTTGTCGCTCGCGAGCCAGGCGGCGCCGCCGAAGACGTCGTTCAGCACGACGACGTCGCGGTTCACGCGGAACTCGAGCTTCGCCGCCGGGTCGATGCCCTCGATCTCCTGGACGACGTCGTCGGCGTCGTCGGCGCAGTCGCGCACGAAGATGCCCGAGCCCGACCAGGCCCCGTAGGCGCATCCGCCGACATAGACCGGCTCGGCGGGGGTGCCTTCGCCGCCCGCCTCGATCGTCGTGGTGTCGCCGCCCGGGTCCACCCGCAGGAGACCGGTCGTCGTGCTCACGGTGAGCGTCTCCGCGGCGTTCGACGGGCGCTGGAGCAGCGCATCGGCCGGCAGTTGCGTCTGCGAGCCGTCGCCGCCGTGGAGGAGATTGGTGTCGCGGTCGAGCACGAACGGGATCTGACCGAGCGCGGTGATGGCCAGCTCGTCGTCTTCGGCGACGCCCTCGAGATCGCGCTCGGCGGTCTGCGCCACGGTTCCGTCGCCCAGCGGGGCGTATGCGAAGAGTTTCGCCTCCGTCGCGGACGCGCCATAGATCGTGCCGTCGGTGCCGACGGTGGCCGTCGACCCCTCGCCGAGTTCGGCGATCGGCTCGTTCGCCTCGAAGCTGAAGCCGTTCACACCCGCGAACTGCACCGTCCGCAGGTCACCGGCGGCGTCGAGCACGGACACGGTGTCGGATCCGAGGGCGATCTGGGCGCCCGGCTGGACTTCGGCGGTTCCCGACAACACGACCTTCGCGGGGTCGACGGCGGACATCGCGGATCCGTCCGCGTCGACGACCACGACGCGTGCGCCCGACTGCAGGACGTCGTATTCCGCCGCGGTCGTGCGCAGGCTGCCGTCGAGGACGCGGGACTCGTTGTTGTAGTGGCCGACCAGCAGGCTCGACTGCTTCGTGACCCAGACACCACCGTCGTGGAGGTCGACCTCGGTCGTGGGCTCGCCCTCGTAGGCGACGGCCAGCGTGCCGATGGTGAGCGCGGCGACCGTGACGATGCCGGCGGAGATGAGAGTGCGGGGGCGCGCCCGCAACCATGAGGTCGACTTCATCGTGCTCGGCTCCCCCCCGGGGCGACAATCATCGGCCCGGGCCTCCGGGCGCGCGCTGGTTGAACTGCGCAACTACCCTACGGCAGGCCGCGTAACGGATTTGTCGCTTGACATGGGGAGTTCTCCCCATGGGCCTGGGGCCCCGGATGTGCTGCGCCGCTCGCCGTCAGCCATCACGAGGTCACGGAGTCACACCGGGTCCGTCGCGCGGTGGCATCCGGCGACGTGATCGTCGACCATGCCAGAAGACTGCATGAGGGCGTACATGGTGGTCGGCCCAACGAACCGGAAGCCGCGTCGGCGTAGGGCCTTGCTCAACGCCTCGGAGTCGGCCGTGACGGCGGGCAGATCGGCCAGCCCCGCGGGGCGGCGACGCGCGGGGGGCGCGAAGGACCACAGGAACTCGTCGAATTCATCCTCGGCGAACTCGAGCATCAGGCGGGCGTTCGATATGGTGGCCTCGATCTTGGCGCGGTTGCGGATGATCCCGGGGTCCGCCATGAGCCCGGCGACGTCGGACTCGTCGAAGGCCGCCACGCGCGCGGGCTCGAAACCGGCGAACACCTCACGGAACCGGGGGCGCTTCCGGAGGATCGTGATCCAGCTCAGCCCCGCCTGGAAGCCCTCGAGGCTCACCTTCTCGAAGAGTGGACGGTCGCCGCGGAGCGGCCGGCCCCACTCCTCGTCGTGATAGCGCCGGTACTCGCCGTCGTCGCCCACCCAGCCGCATCGTGCGAGGCCGTCGGGTCCGGTGATGAGATCGATCGTCACCGGGCCAGGCTAGCCAGCGCGTCCGACGGTGGACGCTCGCAGGCGGGTCACGACGAGCGCGTCTTGCCCGAGGATCCCGGCTTCCCCGATGCGCCGGTCCTGCCGGGCGTCGCGAGCGACTTCTCCGAGACCGGTGCCGCCCCCGACGCGGCGAGCCCCGCGAAGTAGGCGCGCGCCTCGCGCTGCCGCTCCGCCTCCACGCCCGACGCGATGGGCGCGCGGACGTGCTCGGGGGCGAAGCCGAACGCGTCGACGAGGTCCTGGGCGTGCGGACGGAGCCGAGCGCACAGGCGGTCGATGTACCGCGTCACGGCGGCGCCGCGCTGCGCCGAGAGGCGACCGTTGACGAGGTACCAGGCGAGATGGCGCTCGATCAGGCTGAGCCCGAAGAGATCGCGCAGCCATACGAGGACCTGGCGGGTGCCCTCGTCCTCGATCCGCTTGATGCCCTCGGCGAACGCCTCCCACTGCAGCAGTTCGCCGTGCGCGCGGGCCGCCTCGATGAGCTCGGACTGGTGCGCGTTGAACACCGCGGCGGCATCCGCCTGCGACATCTTCGCGGCCGGGCGGAGCGCAGCGGCGACGGTCGCGATCATCTGCTCGACCCGGCCGGTGAGCAGCTCGTGCTGCTGCTCGGCACGCAGCCCCCGCTCGACGGACCGCGCGGTCTGACCGAAGTCGGCGACGGACTGTCCGAGCTGACGCAGCCCCGCTCCGTGGAAGACGCGCTCCGCCGTCGACACGGCGGCGAACTTGGCCAGCGCTGCGGCATCCGCCCCGCGGAACTGCTTCGCGTAATCGTTGAGCAGCCGCTTGCCGACCAGCTGCAGCAGCACGTTGTTGTCGCCCTCGAACGTGACGTACACGTCGAGGTCGTGGTGCAGGTCGACCATGCGGTTCTCCGCCAGGAAGCCCTGGCCGCCGCAGGCTTCGCGGCACTCCTGGATCGTGTCCAGGGCGTTCCACGTCGAGAGCGGCTTCAGTGCGGCGGCGAGGGTCTCGAGGTTCTCGCGCCCTTCCGGGGTGTCGGTGCGCCCCGAGAACACGCCGTCGAACGCCTGCAGCAGCTCGTCGTGAGCGAAGTACTGCGCGTAGGTCTGCGCGAGCCGCGGCAGCAGCCGGCGCTGGTGGCGGCCGTAGTCGAGCAGGGTCACCTCGTCGGTGCCGGCCCCCGAGTCGAACTGGCGGCGCTGGTTCCCGTACGTGATGGCGATGTACTCCGACAGCGCCGACGCCGTCGTCGCCGAGCCGTCGAGCGAGACGCGGCCCTGCACGAGGGCCCCGAGCATCGTGAAGAAGCGCCGTCCCGGGCTCTCGATCTCCGACGAGTAGGTGCCGTCGGGCGCGACGTCGCCGTAGCGGTTGAGGAGGTTGGTGCGCGGGATGCGCACGTGGTCGAAGTGCAGCCGGCCGTTGTCGATGCCGTTCAGGCCGCCCTTGACGCCGTCGTCCTCTCCGCCGACACCGGGCAGGAAGCCTCCCTCGTCGTCGCGCAGCGGCACGAAGAAGCAGTGCACGCCGTAGTTGACGCCGCCGGTGATGAGCTGGGCGAACAGGGTCGCAGCCTTCCCGTGCACCGCGGCGTTCCCGAGGTAGTCCTTCCACGCACCCCGGAAGGGCGTGTGGATGACGAACTCCTCGGTTTCGGGATCATAGGTGGCGGTGGTGCCGATGGCGGCGACATCCGAGCCGTGGCCGGTCTCGGTCATCGCGAAGGCGCCCGGCAGCCGCATCTCCATCGCGTCGCGCAGCCAGGCGTCGTGATGCGGCTTGGTGCCGAGCTGGTGGATCGCCGACCCGAACAGGCCCCACTGCACGCCCGACTTGATCTGCAGGCTGGGGTCGGCGAGGACGAGCTCCTCGAAACCGGCGAGGTTGGCGCCGTTGTCGCCGCCTCCGCCGTACTCCTTCGGGTACGCGCGACCGGATGCCCCCCGTTCGACCAGCAGGTGCAGCTGCTTCAGCACGCGTTCCCGGTGCGAGGCCATCGCCTCGCCCGGGATCTGCCAGAACACCGGGTCCTTGATCATCTCGCGCGCCTCGCGCCGCGTCGACGCCCAGGTGCCGAGCAGCAGGTCGGTGACGGCCTCGATGTCGATGCGGGGCTCGTGCGCCTCGCCCGCGGTGCGGGGCGCGGTCGGCGCTCCCCCCGCGGGGGTGCGGTTTGCAGTTGCGGGCTTGTGGGGGCGAACAGCGGCGTCGGTCATCGCGTGCCTTTCGACGTCGGAAGGATCGGAGTCGATTATCACGGTAGGTGTTCCACAACGCGCGTCCAACTGTGTTGGACAACAGCCACAAGCCCCGAACCGGACGTCGCCGGTCGGGCTTGTGCGCCGGCTACACCCGGGCGTCCGGACCCGACAGCTCGACGCGGTGGCCGAAACGGAAGAGGGGGTCGGCGGTGTCGAACGGCACATCGGGCCGCGAGGCCTCGACGGCGGCCATGGAGCGCGGGATGTCGAAGGGCAGTCGCCCCTCTGCGCGAGCGACGCCGGTGAGCACGTCGAGCAGTGCCGCGGCGCTCGCTCCCCAGTTCGCGACGACCGCAGCGCCGGTCTCGACGATGGGGCCGAGGATCGCCGGGCGATCGAGGTAGACGTCGACGACGGTCGGCACCGAGGCCGCGACCTGGGCGACGTGCTCCAGGACGTCGACGGGGAAGTCGAGCGACCCGGCGTGAAAGTGGTTCTCGAACGCCGAGCCCCGCTCCTCGTACGGCGCCTGAAGTCGCAGGACGGCGAGGTCGGCCCCCACCGGCGACGAGACCACCTCGCCGTAGCGGGCGGCGACGTCGGCATCCACTCCCTCGACGTAGAGCCTGATGCCGCGCGCGAACGGCAGGGCATCCGACGTCTGCAGCACGGTGATCGAGGCGCGCTGCGCGGCGTCGCCGGCGGCGCGGAACTCCACCGATCCGGCGATGGCGTCGGCGGCATCCGCATCGACATACGGGTCATCGAACAGGCCGAGCACGAACTTCTCGCGGAGCAGTCGCCGCGCCGAGACGTCGAGCCGCTCCTCGCTCACGACGCCGTCGGCCACGAGCTGCAGCAGGATCTCGGTGCACCGCTCGCCGCCGAACTGGTCCGCGCCCGCGTCGAGGATCCGGGCCATCCGCTCAGCGGGGGTCAGGTGCTCGACGCCCCAGGCCCGGGCGGGGAACTCCGTGCCCATGATGTCGCTGTCGGTCACGAGGCCCCAGTCGGTGCAGACGATGCCCTCGAACCCGAAGCGCTCGCGCAGCAGTCCCGTGAGCACCGACTTGTTGAAGCCGAATCCGACCTCCTCGTACTCCGTGCCCATCGGCATCCCGTAGTACGGCATGACCTGGCTGACGCCCGCCTCGAACGCCGCGGCGAACGGCTCGAGGTGCAGCTCGAACGCACCGCCGGGATAGACCTGCTCGCGACCGTAGGCGAAGTGCGGATCCTCGCCGTCCTGCTGCGGGCCGCCGCCCGGGAAGTGCTTGACCATCGTCGCGACCGAGTGCGGACCGAGCTCGTCGCCCTGGAAGCCCCGGATGTACGCGGCGCCCAGGCGCCCCGACAGCTCGGCGTCCTCCCCGAACGTCTGCAGCTGACGGGCCCAGCGCGGCTCGGTGGCGAGATCGACCTGGGGATGCAGCGCGACGCGGATGCCGACCGACAGATACTCCCGACGGGCGATGTCGCCGAACCGGCGCACGAGGTCTTCGTCGCGCGTCGCCGCGAGACCGAGCGCGTCGGGCCACTCCGAGAACGGACCGGCGAGCATCGCGGCACCGGGGTTGTCGGAGAACGAGTTGCGCGGGTCGGTCGAGATCGTCACCGGGATTCCCAGACGCGTGGACGCCGCGAGCTCCTGCAGGCGGTTGTGCCAGCGCGCGATCTCCCCCGCGCTCGGCGCCGCCCCCAGCAGATTGAAGTGCGTCATGTGGCGCTCGTTGACGTACTCGTCGGTCGACGGCAGGCCGAAGGCCGAGTCGCCCGACGACAGCTCACCGCCCGGGCCGATCGTGATCATGGTCTGGAAGAAGAGTCCCGCCTTCTCCGCCACGGTCATCTGCGACAGCAGCAGCTCGACGCGTTCGGCGATCGGCAGGCTCGTCTCGAGCCAGGGGCGCTCAGTGGTCATTTCACTCCCTTGTTGCGGCAGACCAGGACGACTGCTCCTGAGCGTATCCGAATCCCGACCGATTGGTAACTGAAAACCGATCGCACGGCAACCTCGCCCCTAGACTGACCGCGAAGGGAGCGACGTGACCACTGCGACCCCACCCACGGGCGGTGCCGACGGCGCCCGTGGCGACCGGGATACTCGCGGTGCCCGCGCCCGGCAGACCCGGGAACGCATCGTCGCCTCTGCGCGCACGCTCTTCGTCGCGCAGGGATATCGGGCGACGTCGATGCGGGACGTCGCCGCCGGCGCCGGCATCAGCCACACCGGCCTGCTCAAACATGTCGCCTCGAAGGACGAGCTGCTGGCGGCGGTCGTGGCCGCCCTCGAGGCCGAGAACGCGGCGCTCGACCGGGTCGGCGCGGGAGCCGCCCTGCCGTTCGCCGCACTCGCCGCGCACAACGAGCAGGTGCCGGGGTATCTCGAGCTGTTCGCGGCGCTCAGCGGCGAGGCGTGCGCACGGACGCACCCGGCCCACCGGTCGATGGCCACCCGATACGACCGCATCCGCGACCTCGCGTCTCGGTCACTGGAAGCGGGCATCGCGTCCGGCGTCGTGGCGCGCGAGCGGGACGTGCGTGGCGAGAGCGTGCGGATCACGGCGGCATGGGACGGACTGCAGGTGCTGCGCCTGTACCTCCCCGGTCGCATCGACGTCGCATCGATGCTCGCATCGCACTCCGCATCGCTCGGGCGGGCGCCCGGCCGGCGCACGTCGGGCGGCGGCGCTCGTCGACCGGATGCCGCCGCCCGTGGCGGGCGCGAGAACGTGCCCGCCGCCCCGCAGATCGACGCAGCGACCCGCGATGCTCCCGATGACGGTTACCGGGTCGGGCGCGAGCGGCGCGAGCGCATCGTCGCCGACGCGATCGCGCTCTTCGCCCGCCAGGGTTACGTCGAGACGAGCCTCCGCGATATCGCCGCGGCCGTCGGCGCGTCGAAGTCGACGCTGCTCCACCATTACCCGACGAAGGCGGATCTGCTGCGAGCCGTCATGGTGGCGCGCGACGAACGCGTCTCCGCGACCGTCGGCAGCGGGAGCGCCCCCGGCGACGGTGCCGCTCGCCTGCGGGCGTTGCCGGCCGCAGCAGCGCGCGATGCGCGAGACGAGCCCGGACTGATCGAGGTCTATGCGGTACTCAGCTGCGAGGCCATCCCCGCCGACCACCCCGCGCACACCCACTTCCGCGACCGCTTCGACCGTTCGATCGACGAGTTCGCCGCGCTGTTCCGAGCGGCGCAGGCCGACGGCATCCTCTCGTCGCACCGCGACCCCGTCGCCGAAGCCGTCTGGCTTCTCGCCCTGTGGGACGGGCTGCAGTACCAGTGGCTCTACGACCCGGAGGCGGTCGATGTCGCGGCGCACCTGAGAGCGCATCTCGCGGATGTCCTGCCCTGAGGTGTGTTGACGCGCTGGTGCTCGAGCGGCGGGTCGCCGTGCGCGGGCGTCGTGCGGCGGGTCGCCGCGGGTGCGGGCGCGGGCCTGGGTCAGTGCGACGCGACGACGGCCAGCACGGCGTCGCCGTACGCTTCGCGTTTCTTCGCGCCGATGCCGGTGATGCCCTCGAGGTCGGCGGCGGAGCGCGGACGACGATCGGCGAGAGCGCGCAGCGTCGCGTCGCCGAAGACGATGTAGGCGGGAACACCCTGCTCGCGCGCCTGTTCGGCGCGCCACGCCCGCAGAGCCTCGAAGAGGTCGCGGTCGCCCTCGGCGACCTGCTCGGCCGCGGCCGTCTTGCGCACGCGCGACCCGCCGCTGTTCTGGCCGCGTCCGAGGACGTCGCGCCGCAGCGGCACGCCGGCCTCGCCCTTGAGCACCGGTGCCCCGGCGTCGCCGACGGCGAGCACGCCGTACTCACCCCGGGCGACGAGGATGCCGCGGGCCAGGAGCTGCCGGATGACACTGCGCCAGTCCTGGTCGGACAGGTCTGAGCCGAGGCCGTACGTCGCCAGCTCGTCGTGACGCTGCTGGCGGATGCGCTCGGTCGAGGCACCCCGCAGGATGTCGACGAGGTGGCCGGCGCCGAACGACTGGTTGCGCTCGCGCTGCAGCCGGACGATCGTCGACAGCAGCTTCTGGGCCGGGACGAGGCCGTCCCAGGTGTCGGGCGGCGTGAGGCACGTGTCGCAGTTGCCGCACGGCGCGGACTCCTGCCCGAAGTAGCCGAGCAGGTTCTGGCGGCGGCAGGCGACGGTCTCGCAGAGCGCGAGCATCGCATCGAGGTGCTGCCCCATCCGCATCTTGAACGTGCGGTCGCCGGGGCTCTGGTCGATGAGGCGCCGCTGCTGCACGACGTCGCCGAGACCGTACGCCATCCAGGCGATGGAGGCGTCGCCGTCGCGCCCTGCGCGGCCCGTCTCCTGGTAGTAGCCCTCGACGGACTTCGGCAGATCGATGTGGGCGACGAAGCGAACGTCGGGCTTGTCGATGCCCATCCCGAACGCGATCGTGGCGACCATCACGACGCCGTCCTCGCGCAGGAACCGAGACTGATGGGCCGCGCGCATCTCGGCCGGGAGGCCCGCGTGGTACGGCAGCGCATCGAGCCCCTGCGCGGCGAGGTAGTCGGCGGTCTGCTCGACCGATTTGCGGCTGAGGGCGTAGACGATGCCGGCCGAGCCCTCGGGCATCGAGCGGATGAAGGTCACGAGCTGCCGCCGCGGATCGACCTTGGGCTCGATGCGGTACTGGATGTTCGGGCGGTCGAAACTCGCCACGAAGTGGCGCGCCTCCGGCAGCCGCAGCCGTTCGGTGAGCTCCTGGTGCGTGGCGCGAGTGGCGGTCGCGGTCAGAGCCATGCGCGGCACCCCGGGGAATCGCTCGTCGAGGTCGCCGAGCGCGAGGTAATCGGGCCGGAAGTCGTGTCCCCACTGCGACACGCAGTGCGCCTCGTCGATGGCGATGACGCTCAGCGCGCCGCGCTGCAGCAGCTGCGTCGTCTGCGGCACGCTCAGGCGCTCGGGGGCGACGTAGAGCAGGTCGAGCTCGCCGGCGAGGTACGCCTGCTCGACGCCCGCACGCTCGCCCGGCGACTGCGTCGAGTTCAGGTAGGCCGCGCGGACACCGTTGGCGATCAGGGCGTCGACCTGGTCGTGCATGAGTGCGATCAGCGGGCTGACCACCAGCCCGGTGCCGGGGCGGACGAGCGCGGGCACCTGGTACGTGATCGACTTGCCGCCGCCGGTGGGCATGAGCACGACCGCATCCCCGCCGCCGACGACGTGCGAGACGATGTCGCCCTGGTCGCCGCGGAATTCGTCGTAGCCGAAGACCTCTTTCAGCACGGCCCGCGGGTCGGCGTTCGTGAAGTCGCGGCGGGCGAGCGAGAGCACGGCCGCCGGTGCCGCGGTGACGGCCCGGGCGGGCGTCGATGAAGGCCGCGCCGACGCTGAAGCGGCGCGGGACGCCGACGACGGGCCGGCATCGGCGGCCGGGCTCCGATCGCGGGTGGCGCGGGCCACCGCCGCGCCGTAGCCGTCGAACTCGGGCGGAGGCGGAGCGTCGAGGTCTTCGGGCGGCGCGAACTCGTCGGGGTTCCAGTCGAGATCGGCGTAGGGATCGGCATCCCAGGACTGCTGCTCTCGACTCACCCGATTCACGATAGCCGTGGCATGCGACATCCCGCTCCGTGCCCTCACAGGCTCGGGCCTGGACGCCGCGCCGTCAGCACCAGCGCTCGGCCAGCGTCATCACGACGCCGACGTTGCGGTTCGTGGCGACACCGAGCAGCTTGGCAGCCCCCAGCGGGTCGACCGTACCGTCGCGGTAGCCGGGCAGCAGCAGGGCGTGCACGGCGCGGCCCCGGACGAGCATCCGCCCCGCGGGGGTCGCGAGGCCCTCGACGCGGGCGGCGAGGTCGCCGTCGAGCTCGTCCTTCAGCAGGTAGACGTAGTGGCGCGCGAGGCCCGGGTGGGCCGCGCTCACGTCGAGCGCATCGGCCGCGAGCGCCGCGAACTCGTCCGCTCGGAATGTGATCGTCAAAACCTCGAACCCCCGGTCGGCGGCGAATGCACGCTCGAGCGTCTGCTCGATCTTCGTGCGCGAACGCATGCGGGTCTCGAAGCGGATGTTGCCGGTGTTGATGTGCGTCTGCACGTTGTCGAAGCCGGCCTCCTCGGTGACCCGCCGGATGTCGTCCTTCGGGAACACGCGCGTCGCGCCGAGGTTGATCGCCCGCAGGAACCCGAGGTGTGTGGCCACGGCCTCATCATGCCCCGGGCCCGCGACATCCGCCCCCGGGCCCGCGACATCCGCCCACCCCCGGGTTGCACGTCTCGGGGCGGGTCGCCGGAGCGGGGGCGGGTTGCCGAGGCAGACGTCGGGGCGGGACGTCGGGGCGGGTTGCATGTCCCGCCGACAGGCTCAGCCCCCGATTCCCGCCCGCACCCGGACCTGCAGCCATGCTCAGCCTGCGCACGGCACGAAGAGAGCCGGGGCCTGGGCTGCCCCCGGGCGCGGGTCGGCGGAGCTCGGGCATGGGTCGGCGGGGCTTGGGCTGGGCGCAGGTTGGGCCGGGCGCGGGTCGGCGGGGCTTGGGCCGGGCGCCGGTTGGTCCGGGCGCGGGTCGCCGGGACGGGAGTCGCCCCGGCCTCTCGTCCCGCCGACAGGCTCAGCCCCTGCTTTCCGCCCTCAGGCCGGCCCGCAGCCACGGCTCAGCCTGTGGACGGCACGACGCTGGCCTCCAACCGGACCCCGCCGGGGCCGCAACACCGCGAGCGCCGGCCGGGGACGGCACACCCCGCAAAGCCACTCGCGGGCCAGGCCAGCCGCGTGCACGTCCCGCCGACAGGCTCAGCCCCCGCTACCCGGGCCCAGCCGGCCCCGCAGCCACGGCTCAGCCTGTGCACGGCACGACGAGCGCCGAGCGCCGAAGCAAGCGGCACGACGACCGCCGGGGCGGCACCGCGGTCAGAGGCGGATGACCTCGGCGACCCGGATGACGGCCGTGCCGGCCTCGACGGATGCCGCGAGGTCGACCTCGGCACGGATGCGCCAGTCGTGGTCGCCGGCCGGGTCGTCGATGATCTGCTCGACGCGCCACAGGCCCTCGCCGGCCGCGGACTCGTCGATGACGCACAGCGACGGCGAACGCGCTGCGCCACCGGTGAGGACTTCGTCGTGGTCGTCGTAGTAGCGGTCGAGCACCTCGGGCCAGCCGACCTCGGGGTCGAGGGCCTCGAGGGCTTCGTCGTCCTGCAGGGCGGCGAGCTGAACACGGCGGAACAGCTCGTTCCGCACCAGCACCGTGAACGCGCGTCGGTTCGTCAGCACCGACGGCGGCGCGGGCGGCACGACCGGCGCATCGGGGTCGTCGGTCGGGTTGGCGAGCGACTCCCACTCGTCGACGAGGCTCGAATCGACCTGACGGACGAGCTCGCCGAGCCACTCGATGAGGTCCATGAGGTCGTCGGTTCGGGCCTCCGCGGGCACCGTCTGCCGGATCGCGCGGTACGCGTCGCTGAGGTAGCGCAGCACGAGCCCCTCGCTCCGGCCGAGCTGGTAGAACGACACGAACTCGCCGAACGACATCGCACGCTCGAACATGTCGCGCACGACCGACTTCGGCGAGAGCTCGAAGTCGCGCACCCAGGGCTGGCTCGACGCGAACGTCTCGAACGCCTGGGCGAGCAGGTCGGCCAGGGGCTTGGGCCAGGTGATGTCCTCGAGCAGTGCCATCCGCTCGTCGTACTCGATGCCGTCGCGCTTCATGGCGCCGACCGCCTCGCCCCGGGCCTTGTACTCCTGCTGCGACAGGATCGCGCGGGGATCGTCAAGCGTCGCCTCGATCACGCTCACGACGTCGAGCGCGTAATGCCCGGTGCCGGTTTCCGCGTCATCCGGCGACAGCAGCTCGATCGCCGCGAGCGCGAACGGCGACAACGGCTGGTTGAGCGCGAAGTTCGGCTGCAGGTCGACCGTGAGCCTGATGGTCGACTCGCCAGAAACTGCGGATGCCGCACCCCCCGCATCCGCATTCCGTGGCGAGTCGACGGCAGAGGCAGAAGAGGAGGGGCGCACGACCTCGACGATGCCGGCCGCGACCAGGGTGCGGAAGATCGCGAGGGCGCGGCGGGCGAGCGCGTACTTCCGGGCACGGGGCTCGTGGTTGTCGAAGACGAGCGAGCGGACGTTGCCGAACACGTCTCCACCACGCCCGATGACGTTGAGCAGCATCGCGGCGCTCAGCTGCAGTTGCGGCGTGAGGGGCTCGGGCTGCGCCTCGACGAGCCGCTCGAACGACCCCTCCCCCCAGTTGACGACGCCCGTCGGCGCCTTCTTGCGCACGATCTTCTTGCGCTTCGCGGCGTCGTCGCCGGCCTTCGCGAGCGCGACGGCGTTCTCGATCTCCCACTCCGGCGCCATGACGACGACGTTCCCGTGCGGGTCGAAGCCGGCCCGCCCCGCACGGCCCGCGACCTGATGGAACTCACGGGCCGAGAGCTGCCGCATCCGGGTTCCGTCGTACTTCGACAGTGCCGTGATGACGACCGTGCGGATGGGCACGTTGATGCCGACGCCGAGGGTGTCGGTGCCGCAGATGACCTTCAGCAGACCGCGTTGCGCGAGGGTCTCGACGAGGCGCCGGTAGCGCGGCAGCATCCCGGCGTGATGCACGCCGATGCCCGCTCGCACGAGGCGCGACAGGGTCTTGCCGAAGCCGGTCGTGAAGCGGAATCCGCCGATCGCCTCGGCGATGGCGTCCCGCTGTTCGCGCGTCGTGATCTTCACGCTCGACAGCGCCTGCGCGCGCTCGAGCGCCGCGGCCTGCGAGAAATGGACGATGTAGACCGGTGTCTCGCGCTCCTCCAGCAGCCGCTCGAGGACGTCGTGCACGGGGCGCCGCTCGTATGAGAAATGCAGCGGCACCGGCCGCTCGACGCCCGTCACCAGCGCGGTGCGACGTCCGGTGCGGCGCGTGAGGTCGGCGGCGAGGTCGGCGACCTCCCCCAGGGTCGCGGACATGAGCAGGAACTGCGCCCGGGGCAGGGTCAGCAGCGGCACCTGCCAGGCCCAGCCGCGGTCGGGGTCGCCGTAGAAGTGGAACTCGTCCATGACGACCTGGTCGACATCGGCATCGGACCCCTGTCGCAGGGCGAGGTTCGCGAGGATCTCGGCAGTGCAGCAGATGATCGGCGCCTCGGGGTTGACCGACGAGTCGCCCGTGACCATGCCGACCTTCTCGGCGCCGAAGATCTCGACCAGGGCGAAGAACTTCTCGCTCACGAGCGCCTTGATCGGGGCGGTGTAGTAGGTGCGGCCGCCTCGCGCGACGGATGCCGCGTGCGCAGCCACCGCGACGAGCGACTTGCCCGTTCCGGTGGGCGTTGCGAGCACCACGTTCGCGCCCGACACCAGCTCGATGACGGCTTCGTCCTGCGCCGGGTAGAGGGTGAGTCCGCGCCCTTCGGCCCAGGTTGTGAACGCGTCGTAGATCGCGTCGTCGGAAGGCTCCGGCCCGATCAGGTCGAGCAGCGGCGCGGAGGTCATCCCACGAGTCTGCCTTACCGAGCCCGCCGCGGGACCGAGCCCGCCGTGGGACCCGGCCCGGCCGCCGGGTGCACTCAGCCGCCGGTGCCGGCAGCCTTCGCCGCGAGGATACGACCGCACGACTCCTCGACGCGCTCAGCGAACGCGGGGTCGGACTCGGCCCGGGTGAGCACCGCGTCGTACATCGCGGGGAGCACGGTCGGGTCCGCCGACGCGAGGACGACGTCGACACCCGCGGCCAGCGCTTCGACAGCGCGGTCGCCGGGGGCCACGATCTCGGCGGCCGCGGCGGCCGACAGGTCGTCGGTGATGACGACCCCCTCGAATCCGACGCGGTCGCGCAGCAGGTCGAGCACCGCCGACGAGAAGGCCGCCGGGTGATCGGGGTCGATGTGCTGGTAGCGCGCCGTGCCCACCATCACCAACGACGGTCCGGATGCGGTCAGAGAGCGGTACACGTCGACATCCGGCGAGTCGCCCGAGACGACGGAGTCGAGCACCTCCGCCGTGTAGTCGGTGTTCGCGTCGACCCGCCCGAGCCCGGGGAAATGCTTGAAGGTGGGCAGCACGCCCGCCGCGCGCAGACCCTCCGCGACGGCGCCCGCGCCGGCGGTGACGCTCTGCTCGTCGTAGCCGTACTGCCGCCCCAGCGCCCCGATCGGCGGGTTGTCGAGGCGGGCCTCGCGGCTCGTGACGATGTCGGCCACGGGCGCCAGGTTGACGTCGATGCCCGCTGCGGCGAGCTGCTCGCCCCAGCCGGTCGCCGCGGTGCGGAGCGCATCGGGGCCGAGGTCGGCCTGCCGGATGGCGTAGGGGATGTCGTCGAAGCCGGGGCCGCGAAGCACCTGCACCTCGCCGCCCTCCTGGTCGGTCGCAACCCACAGCGCGGGCGTGCCGGCCGGCGGCATCGCCCGGAACTGCTCGACGAGCGCCGCCGTCGACGCGACGCCGGCGGTCGATCGGCCGTGCAGGAACAACCCGCCGACGCCGCGATCGCGGATGGCGGCCGCGGCGTCGGGCGCGATCGTGTCGACCGGGGTGCCGACCATCAGCACCTGACCGACGCATCCCTCGAGTCCGAGGGATGCGGCGGCATCGGGCGACGGGGTCGGCATGGGGGTCGGGCTCTCGGCGGGGGCGGCGGGCGCCGCGGTCGTCGGGACGCCGCGGTCGGCTTCGGGGGCGCACCCGACCGCCGCGGCGAGCACCCCGGCGACGACGACGGCGAGGCCGACGCGAGCGGCGGAGGGGCTGGAGGCGGAGCGGGTCACCCCTCCATGGTCACCCGCTCAGCAGCAGCGCGCACCCGGGTTGCGGTCCTGGTCGTCCATGCGCTGGCGCCAGAACTGCCGCTCGGTCAGGGGCTCGGTGTCCGGATGCGTGCGGCGCTGGTGGGCGACGTACGTCGCGTAGGCGTTGTCGCCCATCAGCGAGGTGACGTACCAGTGCACGGCGCGGGCGGCGCGGACGACCGCGCGACCGACGCTCGCGCACAACTCCTTCGATCCGGCGCGCGGGAGCCCGGAAGAGACGGTTGGCGACCCGAGCGGCCCCGGTTTTGAGGAGTTGTGCGCGAGCACCATCGGTCAGTGCCCCCGGCGGGCGGTCTCGGCCCGCTCCTCGGCCAGCAGCGGCTCCCACTCCTTCTCGAGCTCGCGCTCCGGGCCGGTGGGGATGAAGCCGGCGGGCGCGAAGCGGCGCGACGGCACCGCGGGGTCCTCGGTGTCCTCTCCCCCGCCCCGGACGATCGCCCGCACCGCGACGATCACGGCAGAGACGATGACGACGATCGCGAGGACGACGAAGATGATCGACAGCGTTCCCTGCACCCCCGTGTTGCGGATGACCGCTTCGACGGTCGCGACCGGGCCGAGGCTCTCGTCCCCCGAGGCGAGCGCGTCGCGGTAGCGGAAGTGGTTCGCCCAGTACCCGATCGCGGGCACCGGCGAGAAGATCTTGTACGCCGAGGCGGTGATCGTCACGACGGCCGTGAAGGCCAGCGGCACCGCGATGATCCAGATCCACTTCACGTAGGACCGGCCGCGCTTGGCGACGATCGCGAGCACGACGGCGAGCGCGATCGCGGCCAGCAGCTGGTTGGCGATGCCGAACAGCGGGAAGAAGGTGTTGATGCCGCCGAGCGGGTCGGTGACACCCAGGATTAGGATGGCGCCCCAGCCGGCGACCATGATCGCGGTGGTGATCCACACTCCCGGGCGCCACGACACGTCCCGGAACTTCGGGATCCAGGCGCCGATCGAGTCCTGCAGCATGAAGCGGGCGACGCGGGTTCCGGCATCCACGGCGGTGAGGATGAACAGTGCCTCGAACATGATCGCGAAGTGGTACCAGAACGACATCATGGCTTGGCCGCCGAGCGCCTGCTGCATGATGTGCGCGAGCCCGAGAGCGAGGGTCGGCGCGCCACCGGTGCGCGAGACGATCGACTCCTCGCCGACGTCCGCGGCGGTGGAGATGAGCAGGTCGGGGGTGATTTCGACCCCGGCGAGTCCGAGCGAGTTGACGAACGCGACCGCTCCCTCGACGGTGCCGCCGGTCGCGGCCGACGGGGCGTTCATGGCGAAGTAGATGCCCTGGTCGATCGAGATCGCGGCGACGAGGGCCATGATCGCGACGAACGACTCCATGAGCATGCCGCCGTACCCGATGAAGCGCGTCTGGCGTTCCTTCTCGACGAGCTTCGGCGTCGTTCCCGACGCGATCAGCGCGTGGAATCCCGACAGCGCGCCGCAGGCGATCGTGACGAACAGGAACGGGAACAGCGGGCCGGCGAACACCGGTCCGAGACCGTTCTCCCCGAAGATCGTGACGGCGGGCACCGAGATCTCGGGCCGGACGAGCACGATCGCTCCGGCGAGCATGACGATCACGCCGATCTTCATGAAGGTCGACAGGTAGTCGCGGGGAGCGAGCAGCAGCCAGACCGGCAGCACGGCCGCGATGAAGCCGTACACGATGATGCCCCACGCGATGACGGTGCGGTCGAGGTGGAAGATCTCCTGCCCCCAGGCGGTGTCGGCGACCCAGCCGCCGGCGATGATCGCGCCCATCAGCAGCACGAATCCGATGATCGACACCTCGGTGACCTTGCCGGGCCGGAGGTAGCGCAGGTAGACGCCCATGAAGAGCGCGATGGGGATCGTCATCGAGACCGAGAAGACGCCCCACGGGCTCTCGCCGAGCGCGTTGACGACGACGAGCGCGAGGATCGCGACGATGATCAGCATGATGAGCAGGGATGCCACGATGGCGGCGGTCCCGCCGATGCGCCCCAGCTCTTGGCGCGCCATCTGGCCGATCGTCCGTCCGCCGCGGCGCATCGAGAAGAAGAGCACGGTGTAGTCCTGCACGGCGCCCGCGACGACGACGCCGACGATGATCCAGATCGTGCCGGGGAGGAAACCCATCTGCGCGGCGAGCACCGGACCCACGAGCGGACCGGCGCCGGCGATGGCGGCGAAGTGGTGGCCGTAGAGCACACGGCGGTCGGTGGGGACGTAGTCCTTGCCGTCCTGCTTGACCTCGGCGGGCGTGGCCCGACGGTCGTCGGGGCGCAGCAGGTAGCGTTCGATGACTTTCGAGTAGAACCGGTAGCCGATGAGGTACGTGCAGACGGCGGCGAAGACGAACCAGATCGCGTTGACCGTCTCGCCCCGGACGACGGCCAGCATGACCCACGCGAGCCCGCCGAGCAGGGCGATCGCGATCCAGATGATCACTTTGAGCGGTGTCCATCGGGCGGCGGCACGATGCTGCTGGTCGGAGACGGCGACCGGCGGCAGTTTCGGATCGGTGACGATCCCGGACGATGATCGAGACATCGGTTCTCCTGGGGGAAGGCGCTTCATTGCGTTTTCCCAGCTTAGGCCGACGCTCCGAAGCATTCCGGGTATTCGGTCGTAATGGTCTCGACCGGCCTTACCGTGGAGGGGATCGAGAGGAGATCACCATGACCGACGAGACCCCCACCGTGATCCGCAATGACGAGCAGGACCGGTACGACCTCCACCTCGGCGACGTGGTCGCGGGCTTCGCGGCGTTCCGCCGCGACGCCGAAGGGCGCCTGGTGTTCGATCACACCGAGGTCGACAAGGCTTTCGGCGGCCGCGGACTGGGCAAGGCACTGGCCGCCGATGCCCTCGCCGATGTCGCACGTCGAGGCGAGACCGTCGTGCCCGAGTGCCCGTTCATCGTGAAGTTCCTCCGCGAGAACGAGGTCGCCGGTCTGCAGATCGACTGGCGCGACGAGGATGCCGTCGACGCGGCGGCTCCGGCGGAACCCTCGGCGTGACCCGCTTCGACGCCGAGGCGGCGCCCGTCGACGAAGACCCGGGGGCGGGTTCCCCGGGTCCGCGGCGGGCGCTGCTCGAGGCGCGCGAGGTGCCGCTCGGCGGGGTGCGCGCGATGTCGGTGCACCGCTTCCTGCCGCAGCGCGATCTGCCGCTCGTTGGCGCCTGGTGCTTCCTCGACCGCTTCGGCCCGCAGCGCACCCGCATGCGTGTCGAACCGCATCCGCACATCGGACTGCAGACGGTCACCTGGCCGCTCGCCGGCGAGGTGCACCACCGCGACACTCTCGGCAGCGACGTCGTCATCGAGCGTGGCGCACTGAACATCATGACCAGCGGCGCAGGCATCGCCCACTCGGAGTACTCGGTCGGCGATGAGCCGATCCCCCTCGATGCCCTGCAGCTGTGGGTCGCGCTGCCCGAGGGACGTCGTCACGGCGCGCCCGACTTCGAACGCCACGACGACCTCCCCATGCTCGACCTCGGTGGCGGAGCCGCGGCGACCGTCGTCGTCGGCGAGCTCGCCGGAGCCGTCTCGCCTGCGACGATGCACACGCCGATCGTCGGTGCCGAGTTGCGGCTGCCCGCGGGCTCGGTCGTCGACCTGCCTCTCGAAGCGGCGTGGGAGTACGCGGTCGTGCCGGTGTTCGGGTCGGTCCGGGTCGTCGGGGCCGATGCCTCGGCCGCCGAGTCGGATGCCGTCGACCCGGGAGCGCTGCTCTACCTCGGCGACCGCCGCGACAGCATCCGCCTGATCGCCGGCGACGAGGAGACGACCGTGTTCCTGCTCGGCGGCGAGCCGTTCGGCGACGAGATCGTCATGTGGTGGAACTTCGTCGGCCGCAGCCACGACGAGATCGAGGTCGCCCGCGAGGCGTGGGAGGCGGCGTCCGACCGGTTCGGTCATGTCGTCGGTCACGGCGATGAGCGCATCCCCGCCCCGCCGCTGCCACACGTGCGCCTGACGCCTCGCCGCCGCCGGCTCTGATACGCCTCGCCGCAGGCACGCGCCACGTCATCCCCGAGGCTGACGGCGCTCATCCTGGCGAGCGACGACGGGTGGGGCGCTGATTCGTAACGTCGATGACATGACGAAACTCCGCCTCCCCCGCGAGATCCCGCCCGGCACCGCAGCCATCGGGATGCTCGCCATCCTCGTGACCCTCTCCGGCTGCGCAGCGGTCGACAACCTCGCCTACGGCCGGAGCTCGGCGACCTACTCCGACGCTCAGGAGTTCGCGCAGGCCGACGGCGGTGCGCCCGGATGGCTGCCCGCCGACGCGCGTCAGATCGAGAAGGTCTCATCCACCCGAGCCGACGACACCGCGTCGGTCGTCTTCGTCAGCGACGAGGGCGTCTCGGGGTGCGAGGACGTCGACCGCGTATCGGCCCCGACGATGGAAGTCGAGTCGGGTCCCGACGTCTATGCGATCGACCGGGTCGCGGTCTGCGGCGACTGGGCCGTCGCCGAGAGCGACGGCACGTACTACGCATGGACCCCCGCTCAGGAGGCCGAGGAGCCCTGATCCGAGCGCTCCCTAGACTCGATGAGATGGATGTCAGCCTGCGCCCCGCCGTCGCCACCGACATCGAGTGGCTCGTCGAGCTGCGAGCCGACGTGCTGCGCGCCGACCTCGAGCGCCTCGGCCGTTTCGACGACGGTCGGGTGCGCGAGCGGATGCGTGCGGGCTTCCGGCCCGAATGGACCCGCATCATCGTCGTCGACGGAGCGGATGCCGGATGCATCACGACTCGCCCCGACGGGGAGACGCGCTGGATCGAGCACTTCTACATCCCCGCATCGCTGCAGGGTCGCGGAATCGGCGGCTCCGTTCTCGAGTCGGTGATCGCCGAGCCGCATGAGGGACCGACGCGCCTCAACGTCCTGCGAGGGAGCGCCGCGCGACGCCTGTACGAGCGCCACGGATTCGCCCTCGACAGCGAGGACGACGTCGACGTGTGGCTGACCCTGCGTCCCGGCGCCTGATCGCAGACGCGGGTATCGTCGCCACGTGCAGCGATTCGTCCGGTTCCAGAGCGCGGTGCCCAACCGGAACGGCCGTTTCCCAGGTGTTTTCGCCCTGGCGAACGGGCTCGCGCACGACGGGATGCTGCTCGCCGAGGACGAGGCCTGGTGGCGGGCGGCGAACGATCGCGCCAACAGCCTCTACGACACACCGACCGAGGCCTACGGGCCGGGCGCGCCTCCGGGCGGACGGTCGTGGTTCAAGGCGGAGGCGCACGACATCCTCACGCTGACCGAGGGATACCTCGGGCTGCTCGATCGCTACGAAGTGCCCTGGCACGAGCTGCGGACGACCCGACCGGGGAGGATCCTGTACGAGGACCCGGTGCAGGTCGTCGCCCTTCCGCACACGCATCCCGACGACTGGCCCTTCAGCGCGAGACGGTCCTGACGGGTCCGCTCAGGAACGGGCGGAAGCCGATGCGTCCACCGCGTACTTGAATCCGACGTGCGAGTCGGTGAAACCGAGGCGGCGGTAGAACCGGTGCGCGTCGACGCGTGCAGCGTCCGACGTGAGCTGGACGAGCGACGCCCCGAGCTCGACGGCCGCGACGTCTACCACCCAGCGCATCATGGCGCCGCCGATCCCCGACGACCGCTCGGAGCTCGACACGCGCACCGCCTCGACGAGCAGCCGTGTGCTCCCCCGCCGCGACATCCCGGGGATCAGCGTCAGCTGCATCGTGCCGACGACGCCTCGGGGCTCGACGACCGCGACCAGCAGCTCGTTCGCCGCGTTGCCGACGATCCGCTCGAGCGCGGCGGCATACACCTCGCGATCCTCGTCGCACGCGACGTCGCCGCGACCGGCACTGATCGGATCGTCCGACAGCAGTCGCATGATCGCGTCGAGGTCATCCGGTGTCGCGCGACGGATGATGACGTCCGCCGAGCGGGCGGCAACGGATGCGGGCAGGTTCGCGCCTTCGATCACATCCCCATTCTCGCCGCTGCCACCAGCGCCCGGGAGCACTGGGCTCAGCGGCGCGTGAGGTTGTCCTCGGCCCACTCGCCGAGCTGGCTGAGGATCGGCACCAGGCGGCAGCCGGCATCTGTCAGCGCGTAAGTGACGGCGACGGGAGGACCGGCCTCGACCCGGCGGTCGACGAGGCCGGCCTCGGAAAGCTCGGTGAGGCGATCGGAGAGCACGGCGTCGCTGATGCCCGATACGGCGCGGCGGATGCCGACGAACGAGAGATCGCCCTGCCCGAGCACGTCGAGGATCATGCCGTTCCACCGCTTGCCGAGGACCGAGAACGCGTGCGAGACGGCGGCGTCGCACTGTCGAGCGTCATGGGCATCGGTCACCCCTCCATGCTACGTGTGCTAGCGTTCCCGAAGCCACTTTGTTTTTCATAGCCACTCTGATCGGAGAAGCGAATGACCCTGTTCCGCCTGGATGCCAGCATCCTGCCCGCCACGTCGGCCAGCCGCGAGCTGGGCGACCTCGTCGAGGCCGAATGGCTCGCCGCTCACCCCGCGAGCACCGTGGTGCGTCGCGACATCGCAGCCGAGCCGGTCCCCGCGACGGCATGGCGCGACGCCGTGACCGCGGGCTTCACGCCCGGCGACCAGCACAGCGACGGACAGCGCAACGCGCTCGCTCTGCGAGAGCAGCTCGCGGACGAGCTCATCGCCGCCGACGCCCTGCTCTTCACCGTCCCGCTCTACAACTACGGCGTCTCGCAGCACGTGAAGACCTGGTTCGACCTGGCCTACACCGACCCGCGCATCGACCCGCAGGGCACCGCGCTGCGGGGCAAGCCGGCGACGCTCGTGACGGTCCTCGGCGGCAACTACGAGCCCGGCAGCCCGAAGGAGGGCTGGGACCACTCGACCGGATGGCTCCGACGCGTGTTCCAGGACGTCTGGGGCCTCGACCTGACGGTCGTCCACCGCGCCTTCACCCTCGTCGGGGTGAACCCCGCACTCGACGCCTTCACGGACGCCGCGGCCGAGCTGCGGGCGAACGCCGAGCAGGCCGCCGTCGACGCCGGCCGCACGCTCGCGGCATCCCGCACCGCCTGACCGGCCGAGCGGGGCCTCCGCGGCTGCGGCCTCCGAGAACGACGACGGGGCGCCCGGACCGAGGTCCGAGCGCCCCGCGCTGTCGCGCCGCAGCGCGTCAGGCGATCACCACAGCACGAGGAAGCCGCTGAGGCCCACAGAGCCGTCGATCGTGCCGCTGCCGCTGTAGGTGGCGATGACGACCTTCAGTCCGCGCGACTGCCGAGGAAGCTCGACGCGAGCCGTCCCGTCGACGACGTCCGCGCTGTATCGGGTCGAGTTCACCCAGACGTCGACCGTTCCCGTCGCGGGCGCTCCGCCGGTCGGCGTGACCTTCACCGAGACGACGTAGGGCTGCGAAGCCGTTCCGACGTAACGGTTGAGCGAGACGGTCGTGGCCGAGGCGAACTTCACGAACACCTCGTTCGACACCGCCGTGCCGGCCTGGGGGTTGCCCTCGGCGGTGGCGGTCACCCGCACCGACAGGGTCGTGCCGACGTCGGACCGCGCGACCTTGTACGACGCCGACGTGGCGCCCTCGATCGGCTCGCCGTCGCGCAGCCACTGGTAGGCGACGCTGACCTCGGCCGGATCCCACTCGCCGGCGGTCGCCTTCAGCGTGCTGCCGACCTTCGCCTTCCCGGTGACCTCGGGCGCGACGACCGCGACCGGAGCACCCTGACCCGACTCGACCTCGACGATCGTCCGGATGGACGAGTCGCCGTATCGCACCACGCCCAGGTAGGTGGTCTCGGGCTCGAGACCGGCCCACGAGAGCGTGTAGGTCGCCTTCTCGCCCTGCACCGACGGCAGCGGATTCGGCGTCGCGGCGAACTCGCCGCCCATCGCCCCCGCACCCACGACCGCGGTCGTGAGGTCGTAGGTGAACGGCTCGCTGAACGAGTACCGGTTCACCATGACCAGGTAGGTGCCCGCCGTGGGGGCCGTCAGCGAGACGGCCTCGTTGGCGGATGCCGTTGCCGACGTCCAGCGCTCGTAGTAGCGCAGGTCGTCGGGGCTGACCACGCGGTACACGGTCATATCGAGGTCGGTCGTCTCGGTCGCCTCGGTCTCGACGGCGAAGCGCACGTACTCCGTACCCTCCGGGACGTCGACGATCTCGTACGTGTTGAAGCCCGCCTCACCCTCGTCGTAGAACGAGTCCTGGTCGCCGGAGTGACCCGGCACCTCGGGGAAGTCGGGGTTCACGCGCAGCTCCTGCGGCACGAGCCCCGACAGCGCGAGGTCGAGCTCGCCCGTCAGCGACGGAGCGACCGTGACGTCGACGGAACCGGTGGTGCCGGTGCCGCTGACCTCGGCGGGCGCGTCGACGGGAACCGGGAAGACCGCGATCGGCGAGCGCACGTCGTTCGCGCCGCCCGTCCAGGTGAGCGAGCCGGTGGCCCACTCGCCCATCGGAGCATCGACGCGCGAGAACGTGATCTCGACGGTCGCCGATTCGCCCGCCGCGAGCGTGACCGATGACGGCGAGACCTGCACGTCGACGCCGGGAACGGATGCCTGCGCCTGGAAGGTGCCTGCCTCGGTGGCCGTGATCGTGCGGGTGACCGTCTGCGGTGCGCCGAGTGCCCCGATGCCGATCGAAGGCAGGTTGAGGTCGCTCGGGTCGATGGGATCGACCTCGAAGTCGCGCAGGCCCAGCCCCTGCAGATACGCGGCCCAGTCGGCCGGGCCGTTCAGGTACAGCAGCCCCGGCTCGAAGTACTTCGTCGGGTCGGCATGTCCTGCGCCCTGCGTGAAGGGGTCGGTCACGGCATCGCCGGCGGCGTCGACGGTGTCGTAGGCGGTGGTCATCATCGCCGACTTCACCTCGGCCGGGGTCGCCTCCGGGTGTTCGCCGAGGTAGAGCGCGGCGAGACCGGCGACGTGCGGCGACGACATCGAGGTGCCCGAGAGGATGCCGAACGTCGGGTCCTCGCCGATGCCGTTCTCCGTCGCCGCGAGGATCGCGACACCGGGTGCGGTGATGTCGGGCTTGATGACGTCGCTGCCGTCGGCGAGCATCGGGCCGCGGCTCGAGAAGCCCGCGACCTGCGGCACCGGGGTCTCGGTGCCGGTCACGTTCTCGCCGATGAGCGTCACCACGCGGTCGATGCCGCCCTGGACATAGGCGAGCACGGCCGGGCGGGCGGTGTCGGAGACGTGAACAGTCGGCACGGAGTGGAAGTCGTTGTCGAGCGAGGCCGGAGTGACGTTCGTGAGGATCATGCCGATGCCCCCGGCCTCCTCGACCGCCTGCGACTTCTCGACGCGCGCGTTCGAGCCGCGGTCGCAGACGACGATCTTGCCCGTGACCTTCGCGGGATCGAGCGAGCCGAGCAGGCAGAGCTCGGGCGTGGTGGCCCCGGCCAGACCCACGTCGCCGGCGTAGACCGACGGTCCCGAGATCGTGTCGCCGAAGCCGACCGACACGGATGCGCCGGGGAACTGCTCCGCGGCGGTGTCGCCCTCCTCGCCGAGGCGGACGGTGCCCTCCCAGGTGGGGATGGTCGAGGCCGCGACCGTCGCGTACCAGGGCGACGCGTGGTCGGCCGTGACGGGGTCGGGGCCCGAGTTGCCGGCGCTCGTCGAGACGAACACGCCTGCCGCGGCCGCGTTGAAGAACGAGATGTCCTCGGGAGCGAGCACGGTGGTGGCCGAGCCGCCGCCGATCGAGTAGTTGATGACATCGACACCGTCGGCCACGGCCTGGTCGATGGCCGCCAGCAGGTCGCTGAGCGCGCAGATGTCGTCGGTGGTCACGAGCGGATCGGGTCCGACGTAGCACGCCTTGTACGACGCCACCTTCGCGGCCGGTGCGACGCCCGAGATCGAGCCGAAGTCGACGCCCTCGACGGTCGCGTCGACGCCGTTGTTGCCCGCGGCGGTGCTCGCGGTGTGCGAGCCGTGCCCGTCGCCGTCGCGCGGCGAGAGGTGGTCGTCGGCGAACGAGAAACCGTTGGCCGCGGCGCCCGCGCTGAAGTAATGCGCGGCGATGAGCTTGGTGTTCAGGAGCGAGGGGTCCCACGCATCCTTCGTGCCGGCGTCCTGGTCGACGACCGTGCTGCGGAACTCGCCGCCGTCCGCCTTCGTGTAGACGACCTCGTCGCCATCGCGGTAGGGGGCGTCGCCGGCCGAGGTGCCGAGGGCCTCGCCCGCGAACGACGGGTTCTCGGGCGCGATGCCCGTGTCGACGACGCCGACGACGACGCCGTCGCCGGCTGCATCGATGCCGCCGATCTTCTCCCAGACGCCGCCGGCGCCCTCGAGGCCGAGGAACTCCGTCGACGGGACGGCGTCGACGTGACGGATCTCGTCGGGGAACACCCCGAGCACGCCCTTCTTCGCGGCGAGCTTTCCGGCCTGGTCGGCCGTCAGCTGGGCTGCGAAGCCGTTCAAGGTGGTCTGATACGTGGCGTCGGGGCTGGCACCGACCTCGCTCGCGACGTCTTCCTGACGCTGCTCGAGGAAGCCCGCGTAGTCGGTGACGGCGCGCGACTGCACGTCGAGCCGTTCGCCCTCGTCGGGCTTTGTCGGCGCGAGGCCGGACTCGCCGCCCTCGTAGGTCGCGACCGGGGCTTCGTCGAGCAGGACGATGTAGCGTCCGCTCTCGCTCGCGATCGGAACCGGGATGTTCACCCCCTCTCCCGTTGCAGCGAAGGATGCCGTTGCGGCAGAGCTCGTGAACAGTGCGGCCAGGGATACAGCCGCGACCGTTCGCAGGGTGGTGCGAACCATGTGCGCTCCAGTGGGGGGATGGATGAGCAGTCCGCGCAGCGTCGTCGGCGCGCGGTGAAGTCAACCTAGCTCACAGTTCGGACACAAGGAACCCTGGGGTTTCGTTCAGGTCGCCGGCCCGGTGTCGGCCACGGGCGGCATTTGTCACGGCCGACCGGGGACTCGCTCCGACGCCGTCCCATAGGCTGGAACGGTGGCCACGGCATCCCGCCTCTCGACGCGCGTCCTGCTCGTCTGCGCCGCCATCGGCGTGGCCACCGGCCTGCTCGGCGGCGTCGAGGGATGGCTCGCCGCCCCGGTGATCGCCGGCCTGCCGATCGTCTACGGCTTCCTGCTCGGCGTCCACGTGCTGCCGGGCATCATCGCCCAGGAGACCCTCCGACTGCCGTGGGTCGCGCTCGTCACCCACCTGATCGCGGCGCTCGCATCGTCGGCCGTCGCACCGCCCTATACCTTCCGCTTCCTCGGCACGGCCCTGCTGTTCGGCCTGCTGCAGGAGGGCGTCGCGGCGCTGGTCCGCTACCGGTCGTGGGCACCGTGGCGCTTCTTCATCTCCGGCGTCGTGATCGGCGTCGTCGTCGCGCTCGCCGTCTTCTTCATCGCCGACCTCGGCGCCATGGCGCCGTGGGCGCAGATCACCTACCTGGCCCTGGCCGTGCTGGGTCCGGTCGCCTGGACGGCCGTCGGCCTCTGGGTGGGCGTCGGGCTGCGGCGGGCCGGGGTCGCACGCCGCTGACCACCGGGCGACGGCCGTGAGCGGTCGCGTACGGTCGCGGTCGCCTGCGGGCCTGAGGTTAGGCTCGGCTAAGCTGGGGGGACCCGATCCGATCCGAGGACGACCGTGACTTCCGCCGCATCCGGTGCCGCCACGGCGGGGACGCCGGTCAGCGCGACCGCACCCGCGCCGCTGCTCGCCGTGCGCGACCTCGCCGTCACATACGAGGGGTCGGATGTCGCGGCGACCCGCGGTGCGACGTTCACCGTCACACTCGGTGAGGTCGTCCTGCTGCTGGGACCGAGCGGCAGCGGCAAGTCGACCATCGCCCTGACGCTCAACGGCCTCATTCCGCAGTCCGTCCCGGCTGCGATCGAGGGATCGGTGCTCGTGGACGGCCAGGATGCCGCGACCACCCCGATCCCGCAGCTCAGCACCCGCGTCGGCATGGTCTTCCAGGATCCCGACGCCCAGCTGGTCACCGGCACCCTGCTCGACGAGGTCGCGTTCGGCCCCGAGAACCTGCGGCTGCCGGTCGACGAGGTGCTCGCCCGCGCCGAGCGGGCGCTGCGGCGCGTGGGCCTGTGGGAGCGCCGCCACGAGAACCCGGATCGGCTCTCGGGCGGGGGCCGTCAGCGTCTCGCGATCGCGTGCGCCCTCGCGATGGACTCGCCGCTGCTGGTGCTCGACGAGCCCACCGCGAACCTCGACCCCGAGGGCATCGAGGACGTCTACGCGGCGATCGGCGAGATCGCGGCGTCCGGCGACCGGGCGATCCTGCTCGTCGAGCACAATCTCGACGCGGCGATCGGGTTCACCGACCGCGTCGTCGCCCTCGACCATGCCGGTCGCACGGTCGCCGACGGCCGAGTCGACAGCGTGCTGCGCGATCGTGCCGCAGAGTTGCACGACCTCGGCGTCTGGCTGCCGGTCTCGACCCTCGCGGCATTGCGCCTGCGCGAGGCCGGTTACGCGCTCGAACCGCTCCCCCTGACCCCCGAGGAGCTGCGGGCGGGCCTCGTCGCATCCGCGTCCGTCTCGGCGCGCGAACCCCGGTCGATCGCGCGGACGTCGGGGGCAGCGGCGGACCCGGTGCGGGATGCGAGCGATCACCCGACGACGGCGTCGGCCGAAGCGGCGCCCGCCCGCCGCGGCGCCGTCTCCGTCCGCGACCTCACGCTGCAGCGGGGTCGGACGTCAGTGCTGCACGGCATCGACCTCGACGTCCGGCCGGGTGAGTTCGTCGCGATCGTCGGAGCCAACGGCGCCGGCAAGACGAGCCTGCTGCAGGCGATCGCGGGAGTCGTGCGCGCGCCCCGCGGACGGATCGACGTCGGCGGTCTCGACCCGAGCCGAGCGGACGCCCGCGCCCTCGCGCGATGCATCGGCTTCGTCTTCCAGAATCCCGAGCACCAGTTCGTCGCGCACACCGTCTTCGACGAGCTCGCGCACAGCCTGCGCCGCCAGCAGCTTTCGCCCGACGAGATCCGCGACCGTGTCGACGACATGCTGCGCCGTTTCGGACTCACGGCGCACGCCGACCGGCATCCGTTCCTGCTGTCGGGCGGCCAGAAGCGCCGACTCTCGGTCGGCACGGCCCTGATCGCCGGGGCACCCGTCCTGGCCCTCGACGAACCGACCTTCGGGCAGGATCGCGCTCGCGCGGACGAGCTGCTCCAGCTGCTGCGCGACCTCAACGCCGAGGGGGCGACGATCCTGGTCGTCACGCACGACATGCAGCTCGTGAGCGACTACGCCGAGAGGTGCGTCGTCGTCGGCGCCGGCCGCATCATGGCCGACGGCCGATCCGCCGCCGTCCTCGGCGATGACGCGCTCCTGCGTTCGGCCGCGCTGCGGATGCCGCCCCTCCGCCGCGCGCTGCACGGCCTCGACGACCTGCCGGAGCTGTCGGATCTCGCGCGGCTGGCCGACCTGCCCCGGGGTCGCGGATGAGCGCCGACGCGACGACGGGCCGCGCGGGCGCCCCCGGCGCCAC
This sequence comes from Microbacterium sp. cf332, assembly GCF_900102175.1. Lineage (GTDB taxonomy): Bacteria > Actinomycetota > Actinomycetes > Actinomycetales > Microbacteriaceae > Microbacterium. The sequence goes on along the minus strand of NZ_FNKN01000002.1, from coordinate 721,303 downwards.
CCCGGCCGGCGCTGCGGCGCTCGACCCGTACGCGTCCGACCCGCCGTCGCGACGGCTCCTGTTCCAGCTGAACCCGCTCGCGAAGCTCGCCGCGCCGGTGCCCGCGATGATCGCGCTCGTCTTCGCACGCGACCTCGTCACCCCGCTCGCGCTGCTCGCGCTGGCCTACGCGGTGCTGCTCGTCGGGATGCGGTGGACACGGCGCTCCGCCCTGCTGCTGCTCGTCGCCCTGCCCGCCGGCATCCTGCTCGTCGGGGCCGGCATGTCGCTGTGGGTCGATGCGGCCCGGGCGTCGGGCACCCCCGTCGTGGTGCAGCTCGGCGCGTGGACCCTGTACGCCGGGGCTGTGCAGACGGGACTCGCGACGGGGCTGCGGCTCGGTGCGATCGCGGCCCTCGCCTTCATCGCCGGGCTGACCACGACCGGACCCGACCTCGTCCGCGCCACCGTGCAGCAGCTGCGCGTGCCCTACCGCATCGGCTACACCGCCCTCGCCGCGTTCCGCTTCGTCCCGCGGTTCGGCCACGAGCTCGAGCTGATCCGGCAGGCGCATCGCGTGCGCGGCGCCCACGGCGGGAGGGGACCGTTCGCCGCGGCGGCCCGCTGGGGCGGCTACGTCGTCCCGCTGCTCGCGGGCGCCATCCGTCACGCCGAGCGCGTGGCCCTGGCGATGGACTCGCGTGCGTTCGGCGCGCACCGCGACCGGACCGAGCGGCACCTGGTGCCCTTCCGCCGGCGCGACGTCGTCTTCGTCGCGCTGTTCTGGATCGTGTCCGGGGCCATCCTCGTCGCCCTGTTCCCCTGGACCCCGTGACCCCGTCCCCCTCCGTCGACTCGCCACGAAACGCGGATGCCGCACCGGCCGCATCCGCGGAATCCGGCGAGTCGACGGGTTGGTCGACGGGCGGGCGGACGGGTCAGTCCGCGTAGTCGGGCGCGGGCGGCATACCGAAGAAGTCTTCGAGCGTGCGGTACCCGCCGGCCGCATACAGAGCGGCGAGGTCGGTGCCGATGTAGCGCAGGTGCCACGGCTCGTACTCGTACCCCGTCGTGGCGGTGTCACCGTCGCCGTACCGGATGATGAAGCCGAAGCGGTGGGCGTTGGCGGCGACCCAGTCGGACTGCACCGTGCCCCCGAAGCGCTCGATGGTGCCGCATCCCTCGGAGCAGGCCACGACGTCGACGGCGAGCCCGGTCTGATGCTCGCTGTGGCCGGGACGCGCGCTCGTGAGGTCGGCATTCGCCTGGCCGAGCTGGCCGACATAGCTGCGGTGGGTCGACACCTGGAAGTCGTACGAGCGGAACCCGCTGTTGACGCCGATTCCGCCGGCCCCCTCGCCGCGGGCCGCGGTCACGAGCTGCGAGAGCGCCGCGGCGACGTCGGCGCGCATGTGACCTCCGCTCGTGCGCTCGACGCCCTCGGCACGCGCCTGCGGTTCCGGCCAGTAGTCGATCGGATCGAGGGCGTTGAGCTTGTTCACGACGACCCAGGTGCGACCCGCCTCGTGCAGATCGACACACGGTGCGGCGCCGGCCGCGATCGCCGACCGGAACGACTCAGCCCCGCCCGCCGCGGCGATCGCATCGGCGTCCGAGCCGGACGCGAGCGCCTGCTGGAAAACAGGATCGGCGCAGGGATCCGCGGCCCCGGGCTCGTTCGCGGCGTCGCTCGCGCCGCCACCCGCCTCGTCAGCAGCCTCGTCGGTCACGGGCTGCTGCGCCGCGACTCCGGTCTGGGCGGGGACCGGGATCTCGGAAGCACCCGGCGCGCCTGTCGTGGCATCGCCGAGGAGCGCGGCGACGGGGTCGGCGGGCGCGGCATCCGATCGGCTGAGCATCGAAGTGAGGCCGACGACGCCCGCGACGACGAGCACGACGACCGCGAGACCTCCGACGACGGCGGCGATGCGGCGACGGGCGTACACGTCGGCGGGCAGCCGGACGACCCCCGAGCCGGGTTCGCGGTCGGTCGTGGAGTGCTCGCGGTGACCCGTTCGCGTGGCGCTGGCCCGCGGAGCACCCTCGCGGAGATCGCGCCGCGTCGGCAAGGACCGCGTCGGCAGGGACCGCGTCGCCGCCGCCCGCTCGCGTCGCGAGCGCCGTGTCTCCGGCTCGGTCGGGTGCGCCACGCCCCCATTCTGCCCTGACCTCACGCGACATGCCGGGAAGAGCGGCCGCCCGATTGACATCCCATCGAAGATCTGTTCGAATCTTGGCATGAGGTGGCGCGGGCAGCAGATGGGCGTGACGGACGCCGCCGCTCTGCCCGGCCTCGAGACGCTGAACGGACTCGTGCGGTCGGTCACCACGCCGGAGTTCGCCGGGGTGACGTTCCACGAGGTCATGTCGAAGTCCGCGCTCAACCGCGTGCCCGGACCCTCGGCGATGCCCTTCGACTGGACCGTCAACCCGTACCGGGGCTGCACCCACGCGTGCGTGTACTGCTTCGCGCGAGGGACGCACGAGTATCTCGACATGGATGCCGGCGCAGACTTCGACTCGCAGATCGTCGTCAAGCTGAACGTCGCCGACGTGCTGCGTCGCGAGCTGGCCCGCCCGAGCTGGCCGCACGAACAGGTCGCGCTCGGAACCAACACCGACCCCTACCAGCGAGCCGAGGGACGCTACCGGCTGATGCCGGGCATCATCTCGGCCCTCGCCGACAGTGGCACACCATTCTCGGTGCTGACGAAGGGCACGTTGCTGCGCCGCGACCTGCCACTGCTGGCGGAGGCCGCCGCGACCGTGCCCGTCGACCTCGCGATGTCGATCGCGGTGCTCGACGAGCCGCTGCGCCAGCTGCTCGAACCCGGCGCCCCCACGTTCGCCGCACGCCTCGACACGGTGCGGGCCGCGAGCGCCGCCGGCTTCCGCGTGACGGTCTTCCTCATGCCGATCGTGCCCCACCTCACCGACTCGGTCGAGGTGCTCGACGACGCGCTCGCCCGCATCGCCGACGCCGGGGCAGCTCGAGTCGTCTACGGAGCCATGCATCTGCGGCCCGGGGTGAAGCCCTGGTTCCAGCAGTGGCTCGCGCGCGAACGGCCCGACCTGGTGGCGGTCTATCGCGGCCTCTATCCGGGCGCCTCGGTGCAGGCGCCACAGGGCTACCGCCGCATGCTCGCGGCCCGCGTGCGACCGCTGCTCGCGCGCCATCGTGTGCGGGGCGGGCTCGAAGAGGAAGAGGCGCAGCCCAGCACCCGTCGCTTCCGCCCCGGGCCGGTGGTCACCACCGCTCGCGGGCGCGCCGCTGCCGCGGCATCCGCCCCCACGCTCTTCTGACGCACCCGGCGGTTGTCACGACGTCGCCCACCTCGATGCCGTCACGGGTGGAGAGGGTCGCCGAGCCGACGTGCTCCTCCGAGGAGCTCTTGGACGGGTCGCGCAGTGCCGGGACCAGGTCGGATGCCCCATCCGACGCGCGCACCACCGCGATCGACGCCAGTCGCCCTGTGTTCGGGACGCCCCACAGGCGGGCATGCCGTCGCATCGGCAGCGCCCGCCGGCGCGCCGCCTGCGCTGGGGTCCACCTCTGAAGCACGTATCCGCCCCCGCACATGCGTACGCGGGGGCGGATACGTGGTGTCGGTCGGGTCAGGCGTCGACGTTCGCGAGCTGGCGGCCCGAGACCTCCTCGAGGAGGTCGTCGCCGGGCCGCACGTCGTCGAAGGGCGCGTCGATCTCGGCACGCTCGAGCATCTCCGTCATCCGACGGCGACGCTGGCGGGTGATGAGGGTGACCACGGCACCGGTGCGTCCGGCACGTCCTGTACGACCCGAACGGTGCAGGTACGTCTTGTACTCGTCGGGCGCGTCGGCCTGGATCACCAGATCGATGTCGTCGACGTGGATGCCGCGGGCGGCGACATCCGTCGCGACCAGCACCCGCACCTTGCCGTCCGTGAGCCGCTGCAGGTTGCGCGTGCGCTTGGCCTGGTTCAGGTCTCCGTGCAGTGCGACGGCAGCGATCCCGGCATCCTCGAACTGCTCGGCGAGCATCTCGGTGTACGCGCGGGTGCGGGCGAAGACGAGGGTCTTGCCGTCGCGGTCGACGAGGGAGTTGAGGATCTCGGCCTTGTCGCGGTGGTCGAGGACCAGGACGCGGTGGTCGATCGTCGAGGTGTCCTGGCTCTCGCCAGCGACCTCGTAGACGGCCGGCTCGACGAGGAACTCGTCGACCAGCGCGGCGACCTCGCGGTCGAGCGTCGCGGAGAAGAGCAGCTTCTGCGCGCCGTCCTGCACGAGGCGGAGGATGCGCTGCATCGGCTCGAGGAAGCCGAGCTCGCTCATGTGGTCGGCCTCGTCGAGGACGACGATCCCCACCTCGGAGAGGTCGAGCTTGCCCTGGCTCTGCAGGTCTTCGATGCGGCCGGGGGTGCCGATGATGATGTCGACGCCCTTCTTGAGCGCACCGACCTGACGCGCCTGCGGCACACCACCGTAGATCTGCGTGGTGAAGAGGCCGACGCTGCGCGCGAGCGCCTGCACGGTGCGGTCGATCTGCAGCGCGAGCTCACGCGTCGGGGCGAGGATCAGGGCCTTGGGCGACCGGCCGAACTCGCGGCGCTTGCCGGCCTGGCTGCGCAGGATCGACTCGACGAGCGGAGCACCGAACGCGATGGTCTTGCCGGAGCCGGTGCGGCCACGGGCGAGAACGTCCTTGCCCTCGAGGATCGAAGGGATGGTCGCGGCCTGGATCGGGAAGGGCGAAGCCGCACCGAGCGCGTCGAGCTGGCGGACGATGTTGTCGCCCAGCCCGAGGTCGGCGAACGACGCCTGTGCGACGGATGCCGCGTCGACGGCCTCGGCCTGCAGACGCTCGTGGACGGTGTCGACGTGGTCCTGGTGGGCCTTGGACTTGGTCTCGGCGTTCCAGTCCGAACGGTTCGGGCGGTCGCCGGAGTCACGACGCGGACGGTCGTCGAACGAACGAGCCGGACGATCGCCGAAGTCACGACGCGGACGGTCGTCACGGTTCGGGCGGTCGCCG
>NZ_FNKN01000002.1:0-716028 GCF_900102175.1 Microbacterium sp. cf332 | reverse complement strand
CCGAAGTCACGACGCGGACGGTCGTCACGGTTCGGACGGTCACCGGCATCGCGACGCGGACGATCGTCGAACGAACGAGCCGGCCGGTCGTCACGACGCGGACGGTCATCGCGGAACGACGGACGCGCGTCGCCGAAGGTGCGACGGTCGTCACGCGGCTGCGCCTCGTAGGGACGGCGGCCGCCGGCATCCGACCGGCGCTCGTTGCCGTAACCCCGCTGCTCGCGACCGCCTCGGTCGTCGCGACCACCGCGGTCGTCACGGGGAGAACGCTCGCCGCGTCCGCCGCGATCGTCACGTGCCTGCGAGCGGATGCCGCGGGCTTCGTCGCGACCGGCGCGCTCCTGCGACGACCACCGGTTCTTGCGTCCGGTGTCTTCGGCTTCGGCGCGGTATCCGCGGTGGCCGGGGCTCTTGCTGCCGACCGTTCCCGCCGACGACTGGCCGGGGCGACGCTTCGCGTCCTGGAACGAGGTCTTCTTGCCGAAGCGGGGCTCGAAGTTCTGAGCGCGTCCGCCGGCGGGCTTCTTGTTTTTGGGCATGGTTGTGTCCTTCTGGGTTCTCTGCACGAGAACAGCGCCCGCGCGCACGCGGGCAAACCCGGACATCCGTCGGCCGGGGGCCATTCACATGATGGTCATGCGCGCCGATCGACGCTCACCATCGGCCCCAAGGACTCACAAAACCTGTCGCGATCACGCGCTGTCCAGAGCCGACCCGCCAACGATACGGCATCCGCCTGGGAATCGGGCGAGTGGTTCGGCATCCCCCGGTCCCCTCCCGCGCCGCGATGCACGTGTTCTGCCGTGACACGCCGGCCCGACGCGCCTGGAGCCGGGGTGTCGGCCGCAGTCCCTTGCATCCCGCGCATGGCGACGGGGCAGAGCGCGACCCGCGCGGCCGGCCCCGCAGCCGGGGTCTGCCGCGCGCCTCGTCCCGCGATCAGGCTGGGCGGCGACGACGGGGGCCGCGCGACGACCCGGGGATGCGCTGGACCTGTCGACGGGACGCCGAACCCGCCCGCCCGGCCTGCGAGCCACCGGCCGGCGCGGCGGAGGCATCGCTGTCGTCGGGCGCGACGGGGATGACCAGGTGCGTCGGCGCGTCGGCAGAGCCGTCGACGGGGACGACGAGATGCGTCGGCTCGGCCGTCGCCGCCTCGGCGAGCCGCCGCTCGCGCCGGGTCTTCGGCGTCGCGCGTCCCGTGCCGTCGGCGCCGGCACCGACCGCACCCGCCGCGCCGTCCGCACGCGAGTCCGCCCCGGCGCGACGACGCGCCGTCCGGCGCTCGCGGAAGCCCTCGACGAGGTTGTACAGCGTCGGGAGGACGAGCAGCGTCAGCAGCGTCGACGAGATCAGGCCGCCGATGACGACGATCGCGAGCGGCTGCGAGATGAACCCGCCGTGTCCGGTGATGCCGAGGCCCATGGGCGTCAACGCGAAGATCGTCGCGAGCGCGGTCATGAGGATGGGGCGCAGTCGACGCGAGCCACCCGCGATGGTGGCGTCGTGCGCCGAGAGCCCCTTCTCGCGGTATTGGTTGACCAGGTCGATGAGGACGATCGCGTTCGTGACGACGATGCCGATGAGCATGAGCACGCCGATGAGCGAGGCGACGCCGAGGGGGACGCCGGTCGCGATCTGCAGGAGCACCGCGCCCGTCGCCGCGAACGGCACCGAGACCAGGAGCAGCAGCGGCTGCCGCAGCGACTTGAAGGTCGCGACCATCACGATGTAGACGATGAGGATCGCCGCGAGGGCCGCGAGGCCGAGCTGGCCGAACGCGTCCTGCTGCTGCGTCAGCACGCCGCCGATCTCGGCGTCGGCGCCCTGCGGCAGCTCGACGGTGTCGAGCGCGTCCGACACGACGCCGGACGCCGATGTGAGGTCGTCGCCGGCGGGCGTGACCGTGACGGTCGCGGTGCGCTGCCCGCGCTGCGTCGTGATCGAGGTCGGGCCCTCGCTCTGCTCGACGGTCGCGACGTCCTGCAGCGTGATCACGCCGCCTGCCGTCGGGATCGTCAGCTGACGCAGTTCGTCGATCGATGCGGGAGCCTGGGTCGCGGCGAGATAGACCGTCAGCGACGTGTCGTCGATCTCGACGGTGCCGATCGACTGGGGCTGCATCGTGCTCGACACGATGCCACCGACGGCGACCTCCGAGAGACCGAGGGATGCGGCGGCGGCGCGGTCGACCGTCACGGCGATGTACGGCAGCGACGCCGACAGATTGGAGGTGACCTGGCTGATGCCGTCGGCACCCTCGAGGGAGGCGACGACCGCATCCGTCGCGTCGCTCAGCACGCTCTGATCGGGCGCGGTCACGTCGATCTCGATGTCGCTCGAGCCAAACCCGCCACCGCTGCCGGCGGCGATCTGGATGTCGCCGACACCGTCGAGGTCGGCGACCGCGCGCTGCACGCGGTCGCGCACGTCGAGCTGGTCGGCCGAGCTGTCGGTCGTGATCGAGTAGGTGACTCCGCCGCCGCCGCCCGAGAACGCATCGCGCAACTGCGATCCCGACGACCCGATCGACACCTGCACGGCATCGATGCCGTCGAGGTCGCGGATGGCGTCCTCGACGCGCTGCGCCGCGGCGTCCTCCGCCTCGAGGGATGCGGCCGGGCCGAGCGTCTGCGTCATGGTGAACGTGTTCTGCCCCGAGTCGCCGAGGAAGTTCGTCTTCATGAAGGGGACGGCGGCGAGCGTCCCGCCGAGCACGACGAGCGCGGCGACGAGGGTGACGACGGAGTGGCGCAGCGTCCAGCGCAGCACCGGCAGGTACGCCTTCTGCAGTCGTGAGGGCGGGGCGTCGGGGTGCTCGGGGTCGACGCGACGGCCGTCCGCCGCGACGACGGGCTGTCCCGGGCGCAGGAACCAGTAGGCGAGCACCGGCACGATCGTCAGCGAGACGAAGAGCGACGCGGCCATGGCGATCGTGACGGTGAGTGCGAACGGCCGGAAGAGCTCGCCGGTGAGGTCGCCGACGAAGGCGATGGGCAGGAAGACGGCGACGGTCGTGATGGTCGACGCCGTGATCGCCGCGGCGACCTCGCGCACGGCGAGCGTGATGGATGCGAGCTTGTCGGCGCCCTCGACGTAGTGGCGCTTGATGTTCTCGATCACGACGATCGAGTCGTCGACGACGCGGCCGATGGCGATCGTGAGCGCACCCAGGGTGAGGATGTTGAGCGAGTAGCCGAACGCCTGGATGCCGACGAAGGTGATGAGGACGCTGGTGGGGATCGAGATCGCGGTGACGATGGTCGAGCGCACCGAGAGCAGGAAGACAAGGATCACGAGCACCGCGAAGACGAGGCCGAGCAGGCCCTCCTGCGTGAGGGCCTCGATCGATTGCTCGATGAAGGGCGCCTGGTCGAACACGACGGTGAACTGAGCGTCGCCGCCCAGGTCGTCTTCGAGCGCCGGGAGAGCATCGAGCACCCCGCGTGACACGTCGACGGTGTTGGCGGCGGGCAGCTTCGTGACGGCGATGGTGAGTGCGGGCTCGCCGTCGACGCGCGAGATCGAGGTGACGGGCGACGGTTCCTGCGCGACAGCGGCGACGTCGCCGATGGTCGTGGTCGCGGCGGCGAGCTGACCGGCATCCGTCGGCACGAGCGGAAGCGCCGACAGCTCGTCGACCGAGGCGATCTTCGCGCCGGTCTGCACCGTCAGCGACTCGTCGCCCTCGGTGATCTCGCCGCCCGGGAACAGGACGCCGTTCTGATCCAGCGCGTCACGGATCGCCTGCTGCGTGAAGCCCGCCTCGGCGAGCGCGGTCTGGTCGGGCGTGATCGTGATGCGCTCGGCGCGCCCGCCGACGACCTGGGCGGCGTTGACGCCGTCGACGTCCTCGAGATCGGGGATGACGGTGCTCTCGAGCCGCGCCTGCACCGACTCCTCGTCGTCGTAGCCCGTGACGGCGAGCTGGATGACGGGGAAATCGTCGAGCGAGAAGCTCAGGACGTTGGGAGTCACCCCATCGGGCAGCTGGCTGTCGATGCGGTTGATGGCCTGCAGGATCTTCTGCTCGGCGGTGGCGAGGTCGGTGCCGTAGGTGAAGGACGCCTGGATGATCGAGGCGTTGGTCGAGCTCGTCGCCGTCGTCGACTCGAGTCCGGGCACACCTTGGATCGCGGTCTCGATCGGGGTGGAGACGTCGGTGTTGACCACCTCGGGCGACGCACCCGGGTAGGTCGTCACGACCGAGAGCTGCGGCAGCTCGATCGAGGGGATCAGCTCCTGCTTCAGGCTCGTCAGCGCGAGACCGCCGAACACCGCCGCGACGATCGTGATCAGCGCGATGAGAGCGCGGTTCTTGAGGCTGAGGACGGCGAGTTTCGACACGGGATCCCTCGGTCGCGTCGGAGCCGACGCAGTCGGTGTGGTGCGGGGGACGAGCGCGGGGCTCGCCGATACAGGAATGTATCGAGACTCAGTATCCCACGCGTCCGATGAGGCCGCCGAGCGTCAGGCCGATCGCGGCCGCGACCACGGCGGCCACGAGCGTCCCGGCGAGGTTGAGCACGGCCCAGTCGCGGCGGCCGCGCCGTGCGAGCTGCACGGTCTCGACCGACACCGTGCTGAAGGTCGTGTACCCGCCGAGCAGTCCCACACCGAGCACCGCGAGCCAGTCCGGCGCGACGACGGCGCCGAGGCCGGTCAGCAGCCCGAGCAGGCCCGAGCCCGTGGTGTTCACGACGAGGATGCCGATCGGGAAGGCGTCGCGACGGCCGCGCGTCATCATGACGTCGACGACGTAGCGGATACCGGCACCGACACCGCCGGCGACGACGAGGGCGATCAGCATCCCCCCGCTCGGACCGCTCATGCGTCCGCCTCTCGCCGGGCGCCGACCGACAGCCCGAGCGCTGCCGCGAGGAGCCCGCCGATGAGCGAGGCGAGGACGAGGGCGAGGCCGACGACCGGCGCGTTGGTGGCGACCTGGATGGATTGCACGGCGAATGCGCTGTAGGTCGTGAATCCCCCCAGCACCCCGGTGCCGACGAAGGCGCGCAAGCGCGGTCGCCGGGTTCCCCATCGTCCCACCACGATGCCGAGCAGGAACGACCCCAGGATGTTGCAGCCCAGTGTCAGGGCGGGCACGACGAGCGGGTGCGACCACCCGCCGAACGGGAGCGTGAGGGCCGCCCGCGCGGCGACGCCCGCCGCGCCGCCGACCACCACGAGGATCAGCGTGAGCGGCGAGATGCTCACCCGCTCGACCACGACGCCACCGTAGTCCCGGCCGCGTGGCCGCGGCGTCAGCCACACCGCGGCAGCGGCGCGGCCGGGGGCGCGTCAGCCGAGGACGAGGGAGCGGATGGCGGACTCGGGTGAGACCGTGGTGTCGAGCAGCATCCCGGAGCGGTAGCGTTCGAACACCCGCGGATCGATGTACGAGCTCCGGGCCACCGCCGGCGTGTTGCCCAGGGCGGTGGCGGCGGCACGCACCGCCTCGACCTCGGCCTGGTGGAGCGCACGCGCCGTCTCGGCGACGCCGATGCGGGCCAGCGCGTCGGCGGCGACGACGGTGCCGCGCAGGGTGCGGAAGTCCTTCGCGGTGAACGGCCCGCCGGTCAGCGCGCGCACGTAGGCGTTGACCTCGGTCGGGGTGAGCGGTACGCGCCGGCGCTCGCGCTGCCAGGCGAGGAGCGGCGACGACGGGCGTCCCTCGATCAACAGCATGATCGCGGTCGCGAGATCGGGGTCGGAGATCTCGAGCGCCTGGCGCTGGCCGCTCTTGCCCGAGAACGCGAGGCTCACGACGGCGTCGATCACCGACGCATCCCGGCGCCGCAGCGTCGTCAGACCGCGGCTGCCGTGCTGCAGGAGGTAGCGCTGCGATCCGATCCGCAGCGCCGAGCGGTCGAGCAGGCGGAAAGCGGCGGCGAGGACACGCTCGCGGTCGAGGCCGGAACGCCGCAGCGAGGCGGTCGCGCGCGACCGGGCCCGCGGCAGCGACTCCGCCAGCTGCAGGGCGCGCGCATACTTGCCCTTGTCGCGACTGCGGGTCCAGTCGGGGTGGTAGATGTACTGGCGACGCCCGGCGTCGTCGGTGCCGACGACCTGGATGTGCCCTTGCGGGTCGGCGCAGATCCACACGTCCTGCCACGCGGGTGGGATGACGATCGTACGGATGCGCGAGAGGTCGCGCCGACCGATCGCCGTGCCGGAGGCATCCGTGTACCGGAACCCCTTGCCGGAGCGGATACGTCGAATGCCGGAGTCGATATCGGGCCGCACCCGGACGAGACGAGCCACCTCAGTGATCGCGCAGCATCGAGATGATCTGCGCCTTCTTCTTGCCGGAGTAGCCGGAGATCCCCAGCTCCTTCGCGCGCTTCTTCAACTCCTCGACGGTCCAGTCCTCGTAGTCGCCCGACGAACCGCCGCGGCTGCCCACCTCGTCCCGGCCGTCGTGGGCGGCGGCGTTGGAGATGCGGGCGGCTTTCTCCTTCGAGGCGCCGTCCTCACGGAGCTCCTCGTACAGTTCGGGGTCCTTCAGGCTGTTCGACCCGCGTCCCTGTGGCATGGCGATCTCCCATCTCTCCGATGCCGACGGTAGGACGCTCCCGGCTGCCGTCGCAGGTTCTTGACAGGCATCGGAGGGAAGGCGTAGCCCGCTTCTTCTCGGCACCGTGACGAGGCAGCATCTCCTCCAGTGCGCGCGGATACCACCGCGCAAATGACGTCGTCAAGTCCTCGCGGCTCACGCTCGGCTTTCTTTAATGTTGCGTACAGCCCTCACCAGGGTCTGCGTCCCGAAGTGGGACGGACATTGGGAGACAGACAAGGAGCCCCCATGAACATCTTCCTCATCATCATCATCGTTGTGGCGATCGTGCTCGCGATCGTCAGTGGTCTGAACAGCGCGCTGAGCTGGCTGCTCTGGGTCGCCCTGATCGTCGGCGTGATCGCACTGATCGCGTTCCTGTTCCGAGTGATCAGCGGTAACAAGCGCGCCTGACCGTCGCGCCTCTCGAACGCCTCCACCCGCGGGTGGGGGCGTTCTTGTTTTCCCGGTGCTGACAGACGCGATATATCGTGTTATCGTAACGAAACGCGATATATCGCGATACGACCGCGACGACCGTCGCCTAGGAAGAGGGATCGCCATGACACTGCAGAAATGGATCGTCCACCCCGGTGAGAGCCGCGTGATCGACATCGACGACATCCGCAAGCTCAAGGTCGGCATGGTCGGCGGGCAGATCGACATCGTGGCGCACGACGAACCGGGCGTCCGCATCGAGGTCCATGCGGTCACGGGCAAGGACCTGCGCATCGAGGCCACCGGAGAGGGCGTCGAGATCGATCACCCGCAGCTGCGCTGGGACAACTTCGTGCAGGTCTTCCGCAACTTCGGATCCGCCGGACCGCAGGCCGAGATCAGTGTGGCCGTGCCCCGGGGTACCGACCTCACCCTCGGCGTCGTCAGCGCGAGCGCGCTGGTCACGGGGCTCGAGGCCGACGCCCGGGTCAACACCGTCTCGGGCGACATCATCATCGACGGCATCACCGGCGACGTCAGCGCCAACGCGGTCTCGGGCGATGTGCAGATCCGCGAGCTGGCCGGAGCGCTCACCGCGAAGTCGGTGTCGGGCGACGTCGCCGCGATCGGAACCCTCCGCGCGGCCGACATCGACACCGTCTCGGGGGCGATGCTCGTCGACTCCTCCGGTCCGATCCAGTCGGTGACCCTCCACACCGTGGGCGGCGACGCGACCGTCCGGCTGGACGACGGGCTGCCGGCCAACTACCAGGTGCGCAGCGTGAGCGGCCGAGTGCTCATCGACGGCGCCGTGCGCTCCGGGCAGGGCGCCGGTCCGCTCACGAACTTCACCGGGTCGACCGGTGAGCTGAGCGGCTCCTTCGTCGACGTCCGAACCAACTCGGTCGCCGGCGACCTCACCGTGCTGCGCCGTCCGGCCCCGGCGGTCCCGGCGATCCCGGATGCCGCCGCGCCCGCCGTGTCGGCCGCCGCCCCCGAGCTCGACGCGTCACAGGCCGAGACCCCGGAGCAGCTCGCGCACCCCGCCGGCGACGACACGCAGCACGATCTGGAGCGATGACCGTGGCTCCCGTCTTCTCGCACGGTGATCTGCGGCTGTACCTGCTCTCGCTGCTCGACGAGTCGCCGCGTCACGGCTACGACCTGATGCAGGCGCTGTCCGAGCGGACCGGCGGCACCTACTCTCCGAGCGCCGGCACCATCTACCCACGCCTGTCCAAGCTCGAGGACGAGGGCCTGGTGACCAAGACCGTCGACGGGCGCAAGACCGTCTACGAGATCACGGACGCCGGGCGGGAGCAGCTCGACGCCCGTCGGCACGACCTCGACGGCATCCAAGCGGGTCTCGCCGACAGCGTCCGCCTCATCGCCGAGGAGGTGCGGGGCAGCGTCCGCGCGGCGATGAAGAGTCTGCAGGCAGACCTCGCGTCCGCCGCGAGCTCCGAGCGCGAGTCGGCGACGCGTGCGCCGCAGCCCGCGAGCCCCCGCGCCGAGGCTCGCGCGCAGGCCCACCGCGCGGAGGTCGCGATCGGCGAGTTCCGCGCGGACGTCAAAGCCGACCTGCGCTCGCACCTCGCTCGCGACGGCGACATCTCCCCCGCCGCGGTCGACGCCCTCACCGCCGGGCTCGACCGGATGCGATGGGAGCTGCTCGAGACCCTGCGGACCGGGTCGGAGCGACCACCGCACGGTTCCTGACCGGACACGGCAAAACCGGTCGAAGACCCTCAGATCCGCTCCGGCCGCACGCATGTGCGGCCGGAGCGCGCTGTTTCCGCGCGTCCGCCACCCGAGGATGATGTCGCCGGTCAGCGGGCAGATGGCTCGTGACGTCCCGGCATCCGGGAGGCGGCGTGAATGCGGACACCCTCGACGACCTCGCCCCGCCGAACGTCCCGGCACTTGCGCCCCCGGGCTGGCGCCTCCGTGTCCACCTCGGCCCCGACAGGCACGCACTCGCCGCGCCGCTCGTCGTCGTCGGACGGGCGCCGGAACACGCACCGGGGCGCGAACGCATCCTGCTGCACAGTCCGTTCCGCGAGGCGTCGCGCTCGCACGCCCTCGTCGACGTCGACTCCCGTGGCACGATCGTGGTCACCGACCTCTACAGCCGCAACGGCACGATCGTCGACGGCGTACGCCTGGCCCCCGGTGTCGTGACCGCCATCGATCCCGGTCTGCCCGTGCTCTTCGGCGACGTGACCGTCCGGCTGACGAGCGAGAGATCGTGACGCCGCCCACGGTGGAGATCCGCATCGCCCCGGTCGAGGAAACGGCGCGGATCCGGACCGACGACCTCTCGCTGTGGCTGATCGGATGGGCGGCGCCCGCCCTGCTCGAACTCGAGGAGGGCGGCAACTCGGCTGTGACGCGGGGCACCGCCGAAGCACTCCGCCGGCATGCGCTGGCGCTCCGCCGGCGCGCCCCCAGCCGCACGGCGAGGGACATCATCATCGCGAGAACGCGGCACACCCGGCTCGACCTGCAGCGGAACGTGGAACGCGTGGCGGGGCTCGTCCGAGGGTCTCACTCCACGCCCGTCGGCCGGAACCGGCACCGCTCGCTCCGCGAGCTGCTCGCGGCGGAGTTCCCTGCGCTCCACGGCGCGGCCGCCGAGGCCCGTCAGTATCCGGCACCGTGCGATCTCGCCCTCGTCGACGAGGCGTACCGGGCCTGCGCGGCGGTCATCTGCCGGTCGCTGATGCTCGGGCAGCTCACCGGCGCGCCTCCCCGCCAGATGATGCGGGCATACGACCGGTCGGTGGGCGACCTGAGGATGTGGGCCGCGCCCGCGCCTCGCGCATCCGATGGTCCGGCGCGCGTCCGGTGATCAGGCCGGGGACTCGGCCCAGAGGTCCTCGTCATCGGCGACGGAACGCCCCTGCGGCACGACGAGCACGGGCCGCTGCTGCCGGTGAGCGAGGCGCGCCGCCACGGAGCCCGTGAAGAACTCGCGGATGGATTCGCCGATACCGCGCCGCCGGGTGCCGACCACGAGCAGCTTCGCGTCGAGACGGTCGGCGAGGTGCTTGATGGCGAGAGCCGGATCACCGACGAGCTGGTGGACCGTCCAGTCGACCGTCGTCGACGCGAGCGCCTCGGCTGCGCCGGCACGGATCTGCTCGAACTGCGCCGCGCTCGACACGGCGCCCAGGTCGATCGGCGCGGTGTGGACGTAGCCGTCGGGATCCTCGTACGTCACGAAGCGCGTCACGTCGACGTGCACGACGATCAGGCCGACACCGAGCATCGAGGCGTACCGCGCCGCCTCGACGACCACACGAGGAGATTGCCCGGGGATGACGCCGACGATGACCGGTGTCGACGGGAGTTCGCTCTCATCGCTCACGGAGTGCTGCTCGACCATGGTCGCTCCCCTGTCTCGGCGGTGGCACCGCGATGGCTTGGGGGCCCCCGTGTTATTCTTGATGCTACTCTTCCCCGGCGCAGCGCCGGATCGTGAAATGCTCCGGGCATCGCTGAACAAAGCCCGTGACTCAGAAATGAGGGGGTCTCGCATGGGGCGTGGCCGTCAAAAGGCGAAGCACACCAAGATCGCGCGCGAGCTGAAGTACGACACCTACAATGTCAACTTCTCTTCGCTCGAGAAGGAGCTCGGCCACTCGGACGACGATCAGTACGTCGACAAGTGGGCCGATCAGTACTCCGACGAATACGAGGACGAGAAGGCCTGACTGGGCTCATCACCATGCGCCGTGGCGCTGCTCCCACTCGTCCTCGATGGTGTGCGGGCGCGTCACGACGATTCCTGCGGGGATCGCCGCGAGCATGAGCACGCCCAGCATGATCAGGGGTGCCGTCCACTCGCCGGTCGCCTCGTGCAGCAGCGCGAACGAGATCGGGAAGATCGCGGCGACCGCGTAGCCGACGCTCTGGGCGAAACCGCTGAGCGCGACCGTCCCCTCGTGCGTTCGCGTCTTTCGCTGGATGAAGACGAGCGCGGCGGGGAACAGCATCTGCGGCGTACCCAGGAGCACCACCCAGAGCACGACGGCCGCGCCCGGCGCGAAGAGCAGACCGGCGACGGCCACGATGCCGGACGATGCGGCGATGACGTAGATCAGTCCGAGCCGGCGCCACCGCGTGATGATGAGCGGCACGATGATCGACCAGGGCAGGCCCATGCCGCCGAACAGGGCGAGGAGCGACCCTGCGGCGGCGTGAGAGACGCCGGCGAGGTCGACGAGCACGATCGGCAGCCAGGCGAACGACGCGTACACGCTCGACGCCGAGACCGCGAACGTCACCGCGATGGCCCATGCCATGGGCAGACGCACGAGTCGTCCGAGGACGTTCGGCGACGGCGGCGGGGCGACCGCCGCATCGGCGGTGGCGGCGGCGATGCGCGAGCGGCGCAGCGTGACGAGCCACGGGACGATCGCGAGCGCGGCGAAGATCGACCACATCCCCAGCGAGAACCGCCAACCCGCGGTGTCGGCAACGGGAACGGCGACCAGCGGCGGGACGAAGGCGGCGACCGCCAGCATCGTCGAGTACACCGCGGTCATCGTCCCGACCCGGTCGGGGAAGTACGTCTTGATCAGCGGCGGCAGCACGACGTTGCCGGTGCTGATGGCAGCGAAGAGGATGGTCGTCGCGATCAGCAGGGTGCCCGCATCCGGCGCGAGAGACCTGCCCAGCAGCGCCACCGCGGCAATGATCATGGCGGCCACGGCGAGGCGCTGCAGCCCGAACCTGCGCTCGAGGATCGGCGTGATGACTCCGAAGACGGCGAAGCACACCGGGGGCGCCGCCCCGATGAGGCCGGCCACCCACGACGGGACCCCGAGGTCGGCGTCGATCTCCGTGAGGATCGGCGACAGCGAGGCGACCGCGGACCGCAGGGAGAAGGCGACGAGGATGACGCCGATGAACGCCAGGACGCGTCCGCGCCAGAGCGAGGTCACGACTGCTGGGTGCCCTCGACCCAGGCCAGGTACTCGTCGCTCACCGTTCCCGTGACGTACCTGCCGTCGAAGCAGCTCATGTCGAGATCGGTGATGTCGGTCCCCTCGACGATCGCGGCCTTCAGGTCGTCGATCTCCTGGTACACGAGATAGTCGCACCCGAGCTCCTCGGCGATCTCGGGGATCGTCCGTCCGTGCGCGATGAGCTCATGACGCGAGGGCATGTTGATGCCGTAGACGTGCGGGTAGCGCACCGGCGGCGCGGCCGACGCGAACGTCACACTCTTGGCTCCGGCATCCCGGGCCATCTGGATGATCTCCTTCGACGTCGTGCCGCGCACGATCGAGTCGTCGATGAGGAGCACGTTCTTTCCCTTGAACTCGCTCGACATCGCGTTGAGCTTCTGACGCACGCTCTTCTTGCGCACCGCCTGGCCCGGCATGATGAACGTGCGGCCGACGTAGCGGTTCTTGTAGAAGCCCTCGCGGTACTCGATGCCGAGCTTGCGCGCCACCTGCATCGCGGCCGGTCGCGACGAGTCGGGGATCGGCATGACGACGTCGATCGCACCCTGCGGGGTGTACGTGGCGATGGTGTCGGCGAGACGCTCACCCATCCGCAGACGAGCCTCGTAGACCGAGATGCCGTTCATGATCGAGTCGGGGCGCGCGAGGTAGACGTACTCGAACGAGCACGGGGCCAGCTGCGTCTGCTGAGCGCACTGGCGCGCGTGCAGCGTACCCTCGGCGTCGATGAAGACCGCCTCGCCGGGCTCGACGTCGCGGACGACCTCGAATCCGCCGTTCTCGAGCACGAGCGACTCGGAGGCGACCGTCCACTCATCCCGGCCGTTCTCGGCCCGGCGCGTGCCCAGGATGAGCGGACGGATGCCGAACGGGTCGCGGAACGCGAGCAGCCCGTGACCGGCGATGAGAGCGATGGCAGCGTACGAGCCCTCGACGCGCTCGTGAACGCGCTCGACGGCCTGGAACACCTGGTCGGGATCGAGGTCGAGCCCCGAGATCGTCGACTGCAGCTCGTTCGCGAGCACGTTGACGAGCAGTTCGGTGTCGGAGCTGGTGTTGAGGTGGCGGCGATCCTTGCGGAACAGCTCCTCCGTCAACTCGCGCGTGTTCGTGAGGTTGCCGTTGTGCACCAGCACGATGCCGTAGGGGGCGTTGACGTAGAAGGGCTGCGCCTCTTCCTCGCTCGAGGCGGTGCCCTTCGTCGCGTAGCGGACGTGCCCGAGGCCGATGTTGCCGAGCAGCGACCGCATGTCGCGCGTGCGCACCGCTTCGCGCACCTGCCCGTTGGCCTTGAAGATGTGGAAGACGCCGCTGTTCTCGGCGGTCGCGATGCCGGTCGAGTCCTGGCCGCGATGCTGCAGCAGGAGGAGGGCGTCGTAGATCTCCTGGTTCGCCGGGGACTGCCCGACGATTCCGACGATTCCGCACATAGGGGGTTAGTTCGCTCCTGCTTCGCGGTAACCGCCGACGAGGCGCACGGCTCCGCCGTCGACACCCTTGGCGCCCTGTTCGTAGTGTCCGTCGGGGCGCGGTCCGGTCGAGACCGCACCGACCTGCCACGTGTCGATGCCGTCGGCGCGGAGTGCCGCGATCGCGGCATCCGCGGCATCCGGCGACACGATCGCGAAGAAGCCGATGCCGAGGTTCCAGGTGCCCTCGGTGCGCTCGATCTCGAGGTCGCCGAGGTCGGCGAGCACACGGAAGACCGGAGACGGCGACCACGTCGCGCGATCGACGTCGACCCAGGTGCCCTTCGGCAGGACGCGTGCGAGGTTGGCCGCGATTCCGCCACCCGTCACGTGGCTGAGCGAGTGGATGCCGTCGCCGAGCTCCGCGATGACACGCAGGAGCGGCGAGGTGTACAGGCGCGTGGGCTCGAGCAGCTGCTCGCCCCATGTGCGCCCGAAGTCTGCCGCCTGATCGCCGTAGCCGATGCCGGCGCCCGTGATGATGTGACGGATGAGCGAGTACCCGTTCGAGTGCGGGCCGCTCGAGGCGAGCGCGAGCACGACGTCGCCGTCGCGCACCCGCTCGGCGCCCAGCACCTGGCCCGACTCGACGACCCCGGTCGCCGCACCCGCGACGTCGTAGTCGTTCACGCCGAGCAGTCCGGGGTGCTCGGCGGTCTCGCCGCCGACCAAGGCTGTGCCGGTGGCCGAGCAGCCGTCGGCGATGCCTCGGACGATGTCGGCGATGCGCTCGGGCACGACCTTGCCGCACGCGATGTAGTCGGTCATGAACAGCGGCTTCGCGCCGACCACGACGATGTCGTCGACGACCATGCCGACCAGGTCCTGGCCGATCGTGTCGTGCTTGTCGATGGCCTGCGCGATCGCGACCTTCGTACCGACGCCGTCGGTCGAGGTCGCGAGCAGCGGCTTGGTGTAGCCGAGCAGCGCGCTGGCATCGAAGAGGCCGGCGAAGCCGCCGACGCCTCCGAGCACTTCATCGCCGTGGGTGCGCCGGACCGCCGACTTCATCAATTCGACGGCGAGGTCTCCCGCCGCGGTGTCGACGCCGGCTTGGGTATAGGGGTCAGTGGAACTCGAGGCCACGGCATCCAGAGTACCGGCCCGCGGAGCGCCCGAGCACCGGGCATGTCGCGGCGGGCCGCCCCGGCCCGCTTCCGCCCGCGCCTCGGGCCCGGTCTGTCGGGCTCGGCGTTGCGTCGGCCCGGTCCGTCCCGTCGGTCCCGTCCGTCCCGTCTCGACGGTCCCGTTGACAGGTTCAGCACGGTCTGAGGCCGTTCAGGCATCGTTCCGGCGGGCCTGAGCCTGTTCACGGCACGGAATCCGGGGCCGACCTCGGCACCGGCGCTCGCCCCGGCCGTGCCGAGGCCCGCGGAGCGGGTGGCGGTGCGGGTGGCGGTGCGGGTGGCGGCCGGCACGGCGATCGGCCGTGCCGTCCACAGGCTGAGAGCGGCCGGACCCCACCCCCGAGGCACTGGAGCGCCGCTCAGCCTGTGCGCGGAACCGGCACGGCACGGCACGGCACGGCGACGGCACCGCACCGCACCGAGGCCAGGGGGCTGCGATGGCGACCGCCCGAGGGGGTGGCCGCGTCGGTCAGATGCCCTGCCAGGACGGCTTGTTGGCCCAGGCGTGGCGGTAGTACGGCGTCTGCGCGAGGGATGCCGCGGCGGCCTCATCGACCACAACCGTGACGTGCGGGTGCAGCTGCACGGCCGAGCCGGGGGCCGACGTGCTGACCGGTCCCTCGACCGCCGCGGCGACGGCGTCCGCCTTCGCCTCTCCGAACGCGAGCAGCACCAGGTGTCGCGCCCGCAGAATGGTGCCGATGCCCTGGGTGATGCAGTGCATCGGCACATCGTCGGGCGAGTCGAAGAAGCGCGCGTTGTCGGCGCGGGTCTCTTCGGTCAACGTCTTCACGCGCGTCGCCGATGCGAGCGAGCTGCCCGGCTCGTTGAAGCCGATGTGCCCGGTGCGGCCGATGCCGAGGATCTGCAGGTCGATGCCGCCGGCCGCGCGGATCGCGGCCTCGTACTGCTCTCCCGCCGTCTCGATGCCGTCCAGGTCGCCGTGCGGCACCTCGATGCGTGCGGGGTCGAAGCCGACGGGCTCGACGACCTCGCGCTCGATGACGCTCCGGTAGCTCTCCGGGTGGCCGGCGGGCAGGCCCACGTACTCGTCGAGGGCGAAGCCGCGCACCTGCGAGACGTCGATACCCTCGCCCCGGACACGGGAGGCGAGGTGACGGTACACGGCGAGCGGCGTCGATCCGGTCGCGAGGCCGAGCACGGCGTCGTGCCGGGCACGGACGAGGTCGACGATCGCATCGCCGACGAGACGGCCGGCCTCCTGCTCGCTCGGGACGATGACGACTTCTGCCATGGCGCTGCCTTTCTCGGGTCGATCTGTTCGGGTCGGCTTGTTCGGGTCGGTTCAGGTGAGGCCGAGGGTCTCGGCCAGGACGAGGCCGACCGCGCCGCGCAGCCGGAGGTCGCCGTCGGCCTCTGCGCGGCGGACGACCAGGTCGCCGAAGACGATGGGCAGCACCCGCGCCTCGACCGCCTCTCGC
This sequence comes from Microbacterium sp. cf332, assembly GCF_900102175.1. Classification (GTDB taxonomy): domain Bacteria; phylum Actinomycetota; class Actinomycetes; order Actinomycetales; family Microbacteriaceae; genus Microbacterium. Next base: position 700,017 of record NZ_FNKN01000002.1, on the reverse strand, counting down.
GCGGCGTCGACGAGGGCGCCGTCCAGCAGCTCGGCCGGTCCGCTCAGTACGACGTCGGTGAGTCCGAGCGTCGCGACGAGCGGGGCGAGGGCGATGCCGAGGCATCGGCCGGCCTCGCGGCGGATGTCGGCTGCCGCAGCCGCATCGGCGGCATCGGCCACGCGCGCCGCCAGTCGCGGCACCGACAGCCAGGCTTCGAGGCATCCGGTGCGCCCGCAGGCGCAGACGGGACCCGAGCCCTCGGTCACGACGACGTGTCCGATCTCTCCGGCCGTCCAGTTGCGCCCGTGCACCACGGCTCCGTTGATGATGACCGCGGCCCCGACACCCGCGCCGATGCGCACGAGCAGGAGGTCGTGGTCGACCTGGCCGTAGCTGAGCTCGCCGACGCCGGCGGCGTTCAGACCGTTCGCGACGGCGACCGGAAGACCGGTGCGATCGTGCAGGATGCCGCGCAGCGCGACGTCGTGCCAGTCGAGATGCGACGATTCGCGCACGGTTCCCGTCCCGTCGACCACGCCCGGGGTCGAGACCCCGACGCCGAGGATCGGAGCCTCGGCGCGCGCGATCAGACGGTCGATGAGCTCACCGAGCAGGGTCACGGCGGGGTCGCCGGTCGCGCCGCGACGCTCGACGACCTCGCGGGCGAGGACGGAGCCGGCGAGATCGGCCACGACGCCCTCGAACGTGTCACCGCTCGAGATCGACACGGCCACGACGTTGCGCGAGGCGCGGGCCAGGGCCAGGGCCCGCGACGGCGCCCCCGGTCCGGAACGACGGCCACGGCCGCTCTCGACGACGAGCTGCTCGTCGACGAGCTCGCCGACGAGGTCGGAGATCGTCACCTGCGACAGCCCGGTCGCGCGGGCGATGTCGGCGCGCGAGAGTCCGTCCTCGCGATGGAGCGCCTGCAGCACGAGTCGCCGGTTGTTGCTGCGCGCGTCTTCGGGGCGGATGCGGCGACCGCGCGATCGCGTCGCACCGGCTCCTGCCGAGGACGTCGTGGTCATCCGCTCTCCGATCGAGTACAGTTCCCGAGAAATAATTCGGAAACGTTCTTAACCAATACTGTCAGAACCCTCTCCCCCAGCGCACATCGGAGTGACCCGTGAAATTCTTCCAACGACTCGGCCGGTCGATCATGCTGCCCGTCGCCGTCCTGCCCGTCGCGGCCATCTTGAGCGGCATCGCGTTCTGGATCTCGTCGGCCGCCGGCGCGAATGTCGTCTCGAGCTTCCTCGCCGCAGCGGGCGGCGCCCTCCTCGACAACATGGCTCTGCTCTTCGCGATCGGCATCGCGATCGGCATGGCCAACAAGTCGGACGGGACGTCCGCCCTCGCGGGCCTCGTCTCGTGGCTCACCGTCACGACCATCTTGAGCCCGACCGTGGTCTCGGGCCTCTTCGGCATCGCCGACGTCGCCGAGGTCGATCCGGCCTTCACCAAGGTGCAGAACGTCTTCGTCGGCATCATCTGCGGCCTCATCGGCGCGTGGGCCTACAACCGGTTCAAGGACACGAAACTGCCCGACGCGCTGTCGTTCTTCTCGGGCAAGCGCTCGGTGGCGATCGTCACGGCCGGGGTCTCGCTCGTCGTCGCCGTGATCCTGCTGTTCGTCTGGCCCGTCGTCTACGGCGGACTGGTGACCTTCGGTGAATGGATCTCCACACTCGGTCCCGTCGGCGCGGGCATCTACGGGTTCATGAACCGCCTGCTCATCCCGTTCGGCCTGCACCACGCTCTCAACTCGGTGTTCTGGTTCGACGTGGCCGGCATCAACGACCTCAACAACTTCCTGGCGGGCTCGAACGGCGACGGCGTGTTCGGAGTCACCGGTCAGTACATGACCGGCTTCTTCCCGATCATGATGTTCGGCCTGCCCGGCGCCGCGCTGGCGATGTACGTCACCGCCAAGACCAAGCGCAAGAAGATGGTGTCGGGCATCCTGCTCTCCGCCGCTATCGCCTCGTTCTTCGTCGGAGTCACCGAGCCCCTCGAGTTCGCCTTCATGTTCCTCGCGCCGTGGCTGTACCTCGTGCACGCGGTGTTCACCGGGATCTCGGTCTTCATCGCCGCCCTGCTGCCCACGCGGATGGGCTTCGGGTTCTCCGCGGGCTTCATCGACCTCGTGCTCGGCTGGATGAATCCGCTCGCCCAGAACCCCTGGATGATCCCCGTGATGGGCGTGTTCTGGTTCGCGATCTACTTCGTGGTGTTCCGCTTCCTCATCCTGAAGTTCCGGTTGAAGACGCCGGGGCGCGAGGATGACGACGCACTCGACGCGGATGTGACGGCAGCGCGCGACTCCGGTTACGGCCCGACCGCCGAGCGATTCATCGCGGGCCTCGGCGGCAAGGAGAACATCGTCGACCTCGACAACTGCGCCACCCGTCTGCGGCTCGAGGTCGCCGACACCTCCCGCGTCGACAGCGACGCCCTGAAGCGTGCCGGAGCCGCCGGGACCATGGTCACGGGGGCCAAGTCGGTGCAGGTCGTCTACGGGCTGAATGTGCAGTTCGTGAAGGACGCGATGGACGACGTGCTCGCGGGGCGCGACGTCGAGCCGGCGACGGGAGCCGCGGCCGACGCGGCGACGAACGGCACCGGCACCGCGACCGCGTTGACGACGGCGCCCGCCGTCGTGCGGCTGCGCGCCCCCCTCGAGGGAGCGGTCGTGCCGCTGTCGGCCGTGCCCGATCCGATGTTCTCGCAGGGCACCATGGGTCCGGGTCTCGCGATCGACCCCGTCGGCGACACGGTCGTGGCTCCCGCCGACGGCACGGTGACGTCGGTCTTCCCCACCGGCCACGCGATCGGACTGACGCTGGCCGACGGCACCGAGCTGCTCATCCACGTGGGCATCGACACCGTGGACCTGAAGGGACGCGGGTTCCAGCCGCTCGTGCAGCAGGGCGAGGTCGTGCACGCGGGTGCGCCGCTGCTGCGCTTCGACGCCGCCGGCATCCGGAGCGCCGGATACTCGCCCATCACGCCGGTCATCGTCCTCAACAACGAAAGGGCCACCGTCGAGTTCGACTGACGGCGGCTCCAGCGGGCGCCGGTGCCGCGGATCACCGCCGCGGCACCGGCCGCCCGACCCTCGCTCAGCTTTAAACTGGCGCCATGAACGCGGCGAGGACTCCCGAGTGGGTGGTGCGGGAGGATGCCGCTCCCGCCATCGTCGTCGCGCTCTACCTGCGCCAGGTGCTCGGCATCCGCTCCCCCGAGGAGCTGCCGCACCTGCGCGGACTCGAGGCGACGCCGCCCGTGCGCGACGATGACGCGCAGGCCGAGCTCGAACGGCAGTGGCGCGCGTACTGGGCGATGACCGTGGAACCCCTCGCGCACCCATCACCCGTGCCGCTCGACCTCGTCGACGGTTTCGACACCCTCGTGGCCCTGCCGACCGAGGGCTTCGAGCGGCTCGAGCGCGAGATGCTCCCCCATGCGGCCGAGGCGGTCGCGTTCGCCCGCGACATCCACGCCCGGTACAACGCGCGCAGCTCCGGTTCGGGCGCCGTCGCGTACCGTGCCTACGCGGGTGCGCTGGCGCAGCACGAGCGCCGCATCGGCCGGCGCGCGCACTCGTTCGAACTCAACGTGCAGGTGCTGCCGCTCACGCAGCGCGGGGTCTGGTGGATCGGGTCGCTCACGATCGCCGTCACCGACGGGCTGCGCAGCGACGTGGTCGCGTTCGACACCGCGATCGCGCCGATCATCGCCGAGATCGCCTGATCTCGAACGCTCGGCGGCAGTGTCAGACGTCGACCGAGCGCACGCGCTCGTGGAGGATGCGCACCTCACGGCTGCGGCGTCGCGCCGCCCGGTCGAGGATGAGAGCGACGACACCGCCGGCGGCCATGCCGATGGGGATCGCGCCGAGCGCGACGAACCCGAAGACCTGACCGGCGGAGTACTCCAGCCCGGTGCTCGTGCTGACTCCCTCGTCGGGGATGCCGAACGTGAGGGCGAGCGACAGGATGATGCCGACCGCGGCCCCCAACAGGAGGAACACGCTGTACTTGGGGACGCGACGCACTCGCGCCGACTCGACCCGCTCGGTGATCTCCTCGTTCATGCACCTATTGTCGCACCGCCCGGGTGATCCCGGGCGGTGCGCTTCCCGGGAGGAACCGTACGCGGCGCCTCCCGAGGTTCTCTTCGCGCGACGTCGCCGCGACGGTGGGAGACGCGTCGTCAGGGCGCCCGCTGCCACGGCAGCCGCTGCATCATGCTGAGCACCGCGATGGCGGCGAGGCCGAGAGCCGACCCCGACGCGAGCAGGGGCAGCACGAGCGGCGAGATCGCCGCGGCGGCATCGGGGACGAGTCCGAGCGGCTGCGGCATCACGGTCAGCGGCGCGTTCGCAGCGATGAACGACGGGACGTCCGACGCGACCTCGGCCGCCGATGACGGGAGCCTGATCGGGTTCGACGGTGTCGCGCCACCGGTCGCGCCCGCGCCACCCGCGGCGGGTGGCGGAACGGCGACGGGCGACGCGGCGTCGTAGCTGACGGTGAGCGGAGACGCCGGCTTGGCGGCATCCCGGACACCGTTGGTCGTGAGCCAGTAGCCCTGCTGCCCGGTCAGCCGATGGAAGTCGACGAAGGACTGCGGGAACGATCCCCACACCGCCGCGTTCCGGGGGGTCCGCTCGACCTGCCCCGCCCCTACGGTGGCGACGCCGAGATACGCGGGCGCCGCGGAGAAGCCGCGTTCGCCCGCCGCGCCCGTGATGTCGGCCAGCACGACGGTGGTCTCGGCGATCGGCTCCCACTTCGTCATGTCGTCCATCGACGTGCCATACCCGCTGGCAGTGCCGGTGAGCCGCCCCGCGCCGGAAGCATCGAGCGAGAGCACGGGGTCGGTGACGCTCCAATACGTCATGCCGCCGTAGAAGACGACGGTGAACGAGCCCGACCAGCGGATCTCCAGCCCCCCGCCCGTCCGGCTGCCCGTGCCGCCGTCGATGACGACCTGATTGCCGGTCGTCATCGACGTGGACGCCGTCGTGACGGTCGCGCCCGCGGGGTCGAGGCATTTGGTCTCCCACGATGCGGCGGTCCAGCCGCCGTCCGCCGTGGGCTTCTCGATACGGACCGCACCGTCGGCCGCGCGGTAGAGACCGTCGGACGCCGACCAGACGCGCGCCGAGCCGCTGTCACCGGCTCGCCCCGCGCTGAGGAAGTTGCACCCGCCGGCGAACGCCCCGCCGCCCGACTCGGCGTTGAGGCCCCATCTCAGCTGCGCGTTGGTGATCCGGCCGTCGCTGCCGGGGGGAGTGGTCGGCCCCCCGTTGGCGTCGGTCTCGGGGATCGTGACGATGACGTCGTCGGGACCGTCGGCGAGTGCCGCGGACGGCGCCGTCGCGAGCCCCCAGGCGAGCACGGCCGCGGCGAGGATGCGACCGGTCGCGCGCCACGCTCCCCGGCGCCCCGACCTGCGGCTCATCGCACCGCTCCGGCCGGCGCGGTGACGGCGCGGGGACGAGTCTCGACGCCGCCGTCAGACGCGGGTGGCGCGGAGGCGGTCTCCGTCGCGCGCCGGGCTCGACGTCGCGCGCGAGCCCGCACGATCGCGGTGATGAGGCTGGCGATGATCAGCAGCACCGAGGCCGTCAGCGACACCAGCAGCACCACCCACGCCCAGGGCGGCGTCTGCCCCGAGCTGGTCGCTGCGGCGGCATCCGCCACCGTCCCGCCCGACACCGTCACCTCGGCCTCGGCGACGGCGCCCGAACCGGCGCCGCGAAGGGTGACGAGGTGCGTGCCGTCGCGGATGTCGCGGGGTACCGGCAGCGCCGCGGCGACCTCGCCCTGCGACCCCGCGGTGAGGGGCCCGACGGCGGCCAGGCCGCCGTCGAGGGATGCGACGACCTGCTCGCCCGGGGTGAACCCCTGTCCCGTGAAGACGATGGAGGTACCGGCGTCGACGGTCTGCGATGCGAGCCCGACCCGCACGGCGCCCGCGACGGCGCCCCCGGCCGGCGCCGCGTCGGCGCTCTCGGCTGCGGGCGCCTCGGCGGCCGCCGAGAAGTCGAGCGGGGTGAAGGTCTCGTTGTTCGCGTTCTTGACCCCGTGGGCGCCGATCGTGATGATGCCGCAGGTCAGCTCACGGCAGTCGACCGCCGTGACGTTCCCGTCACGGTCGCGGCTCTCGAACACCGCGCCCGGCACGACCATGTCGATGGACCACGAGCCGTCGGCGGCGAGCACTCCGTTGGCCGAGCTCTCGGTCTGGCTGCCGGCGAACGCGATGAACCGTTGGAACCCGTTGTTGTCGGCCGCCTCGACGTCGGGGATGTAGCGATAATCCTCACCGACGACGCCGCCCACGCTCGGGGCCCACGAGCCGCCCGCGGGGTCGTCGACCCAGCCGATGAGAACGTAGATCCCGCCGAAGCCGCCGGGGATGGCTTGGAAGCCCGAGCCCGAGACGGTGACCGCGGTGGCGGTGTCGGCCGACACCCGCCCGTCTCCGTCGCCGGTGGCGACGGAGACCGATGCCGCGGCCCATGCGGCCGGTGCCGCTGACATGCCGGCCGCGGTGGCGACGACGGTTGCCGCGACTGCTGCGGCGAGGCGTTGGCGGGTGTTCATGCGATCCGTTCCTCGGTCGGGGCCGGCTCGGTGCCGGCGGGGTCGGTGGCACGCGAGCGACCGGCGGCCGCGGCGTCGCCCGGGCGGCTGTCGGCGAGCACGATGAGGCTTCCGCGCGGCCCCTCGACGACGTCGATCGGATGCCGGTAGACGCGGCTCAGCAGCTCGGGGTCGAACACGTCGCGCGGTGTGCCGACGGCGGCGAGACGACCGCCATCGAGCAGCGCGACCCGATCGCCGTAGGCCGCCGCGAGCCCGAGGTCGTGCAGCACCACGATCGCGGCCCCACCCGCCTCCGCCCGTCGCCGCGTGCGATCGAGCACGCGATGCTGGTGCCGGATGTCGAGGCTGGCGGTCGGCTCGTCGAGGAGGGCGATGCGGCACTCCTGGGCGTAGGCGCGGGCGAACGCGACCCGCGCCCGCTCACCGCCCGACAGCCCCGTCACCGGTCGAGCGGCGAACCGCTCGACCTCGCCCGCAGCGATCGCCTCCGCGACGGCCGCATCGTCGCGGTCGGCCTCGGGGCGCCGACGCCAGGGCGCCCGGCCCATGCGCACGACGTCGCCGGCCACGAAGGGGAACGACACCTCGTTGCTCTGCATCAGCACCGATCGCCGCCGAGCGCGTTCGGCGACCGGCCACGACTCGAGCGTCGCACCGTCGAGCTCGACCGACCCCGAGACCGGAGCGCGGTCTCCTGCCAGAACGGCGAGGAGAGTCGACTTGCCCGCACCGTTCGGACCGACGAGCACGAGCATCTCGCCCGCGCGCAGGTCGAGGTCGATGCCGTCGAGAACGCGACGCCCGGCCATCTGCACCGATATCCCGCGGGCACGGAGCACGGCGTTCATCCCCATCCTCCGGAGCGACGGCGGGTGCGCCGCAGCAGCCAGAAGAAGAACGGACCGCCGATGAGGGCCGTGAGCATCCCGATGGGCAGCTCGGACCCGGGCACCGCCGTCCGCGCGATGAGGTCGGCCGCCAGCAGCAGCACCGCTCCGCCGAGCGCGCAGGCCGGCAGGAGCAGCCGGTGCGCCGGGCCGAGCACCATGCGCATGAGGTGCGGCACGACGAGGCCCACGAAGCCGATCACCCCGACGAAGGCGACGGCGGCGCAGGTGAGGAGGGCGATGACGACGATGGCGACGACCCGGAGGAGCTCGACCCGCACGCCCAGGTGCTCCGCCTGGCGCTCCCCGAGGGCGAGCAGGTCGAGGCTGCCGGCGAAGAAGAGGCATGCCACGATGCCGAGAGCGGTGAGAGGAGCGACGACGGCGAGGTCGGGCCAGCGGGTGCCGTTGAGCGAACCGAGCTGCCAGAAGACGATCTGCTCGCGCTCCTGCGTCGAGCCGAGGTAGGTGAACAGCGCGATGGCGGCTCCGCCGACGGCGTTGACGGCGATTCCGGTGAGGACGAGGGTCACCACTTCGGTCCGGCCATCGGCGCGGGCCGAGGAGTACACGATCACGGTGGCCGCGAGCCCGCCCGCGAAGGCGAGCAGGGGCAACGTGAGCGGCCCGGCGAAGGACAACCCGAACACGATCGCGGCAGCGGCGCCCACCGCTGCGCCCGACGAGATGCCGATGATGCCCGGCTCCGCGAGCGGATTGCGGAAGATGCCCTGCATCACGGCCCCGGCCGTCGCGAGAGCGGCCCCCACGAGTACCGCCATGATCAGCCGGGGCATGCGGATCAGCCAGAGCGTCGCCTCGCCGTTCACGTGCGCCATGGGCGCGCCCGCCGGCACGGCGAGCGCCGGCAGGCCGATGGCCGCGACCCCGTCGTTCCACGCGCGGGCGAAGGCTCCCACCACTTGATCGGGCGGGATGGCGAGCTGCCCGCTGCCCGCCGACACCACGGCGAGCACGACGAGCGCGACGGACAAGCCGCAGAACACGGCCGTCACGAGGATCGGGGTGCGTCGACCGGGCACGCGCGATCGCGACGAGTCCGACGGAGGTGCATCCGAAGCGGTCTCGGGTCTCGCGGGTGCCGCGGATCGCAGGTCGGCGGCCGGTGCCGGCAGGGCTGCATTCATCGCGTGGCCTCCGGCGCGTAGACCGCGACGGCGAGCGCGTCCAGCACGCTGGCGGCCGCAGGGCCGAAGCTCAGGACCGTCGTGTCCGACATGTCGACGATCCGTCGGTGACGGCCTGCGTTCGTCTGCGCGATGGCCGGAAGGTGCTCCGTCAACCCGTCCACACCGCCGACGGACTCGAGGCCCTTCGTCATCATGATGAGCAGGTCGGGGTTCGCATCGACCAGCGCCTCATCCGTGACCGGCCGCATCCCCTGCCAGCCGATCTCGCCCGCGACGTCGATCCCGCCGAGCGCCTCGATGAGACTGTCGGCGCCCGACTCGTCCCCGAACAGGTAGTACACCCCCGACTGCCCTCGGGCGTAGAGGAACATCATGCGCAGCTTGCGCGTCGGATCGGCCGGTGCGACGGCAGCGATCTGGGCGATCTTCGCTTCGACCTCCGCGGTCGTCCGCTCCGCGAGCTGCACACCGCGCTCCGGCACACCGAGGGCACCTGCGACCTGCTGCACGAGTTCGTCGATGTTGTCGAGCGAGCGGTGCGAGTCGACCACGACGACGGGGATGCCGGCGTCGCGCATCTGCAGGATGGTGTCCCACGGCCCGAGGCTCGTGTCGGTGAGGATGACCGTCGGTGCCGCATCGAGGATCGCCTCGGCGTTGAGGTCGTGACCGTTCTCGGTGACGACCGGCAGGCCGGCCGCCTCGGCGAACCCGCTCGAGGTGTCGCGTGCGACGACCGAATCGCCCAGTCCGAGCTCGAACACGATCCGCGACAGCGAGCCGTAGATGTCGAGGGTCAGGATCCGCGAGGTGTCGGTGACGGTCACGGCGGTGCCCTGCGCATCGATGACCGTCGCCGGCAGCGACGGCGCGCCCTCGGTGACGGGGTCGACCGCATCCTGAGCGGCGACCGCCGTCGACGGACCCTCCCATGCCTTCGGATCGTCGAGGGTGGTGACCTCGGCCAGTGGCGGCGTGACCGCAGCGACGCCCTCGCCCGACGCGGTGATCGCATCGCACGAGGTCACTGCCAGCGTCGCGGCCAGGGCGACGGCGAGAGCGCCGAGCACACGGGATTTCGTGGAGTTCATGGATTCCTTCGAGTTAGGCAAGCCTCACCTACTCCTTGCACCCTACACGCGCACCGTGATTAGGTAAGCCTTGCCTACACACCCGCATTCGTCGGGACGCGCCGCGCTCCACCCGAAGTCGCGTGACGCGCAGGGAGGCTCACGTGAAGGGATCAACCATGGAATCTTCCACCGTGCGTCGCGGACGACGGATGCGGCCGATAGCCGCCACCGTCGCCGCGGGCGCGCTCGCGCTGGGCGGCGTCCTCGCCGTCACACCGGCGAGCGCTGCGGACACGAACATCACCGATGCCGTGTTCCACTGGGGCATCAACGCCGAGTCGAACGCAGCGGCGTTCGCACCGGGGACCTACAACCTGCTGAGCGCCGGCATCGTCTCCGCGACGTCCGCCTCGGACCGCGTGACGTCCGCGAACTGGAAGCAGGCGGAAGGCAACGTCGAGATCCTCAAGCAGCAGGCCGACGGCAGCTATGCCGCGGCCACGTTCGCGGGCCTGCGGACGGATGCGGCCGGCACGACCATCACCACCGGCAACGGGCTGAACTCCGGTCACGTCGTGGAGATCGGCGCGGGAACGGGAGTCGTCGACCCGGTCGCCGGCACCGCCGAGATCCAGTGGACGGGGACGTTCACCTCGGCCTACTACTCCGGGATGACGCGCTCGTGGATCACGGACCCCCACCTCAGCGTCGCCGCCGACGGCACGGGCATCGTCACCGCGACCCTGGGCGGCTACGGCACCTCGATGGACGATCCCGACAAGTTCGAGCAGCTCAGCCCGGCCGAAGACGTCGTCATCGCCACCCTGACCGGTGTCGAGGTCGACGGCGACGGCTTCACCGTCACGCCCGACTACCTCGGTCGAACCGTGACGACCGGCTCGGGCACTCCGCAGGTCACCACCGGAGCGAACGCGGGCGCGTTCCCGCAGCCCTTCGTCGACTTCCAGGTGCTCACGGGCCAGGGCAGCTACTGGTACTCGTCGGGCGGCGCCGCCGATGCCCGCAAGCCCGCGTCGCCGCTGTCCGTCTCGTACACCGCCGCGACGCAGAGCCCCGCGGTGAGCGTGTCGAAGACCGCCGACCTCGATCGCGCCGGCGAGACGATCACCGTCACGGGGTCGGGCTTCCTGCCCGCGGGCGCGGCGACGACCGGCAGCCGGCCGCCGTTGTCGGGACAGTTCGTCGGCGCCTACGTCACCTTCGGCAAGTTCGCCGACGAATGGAAGCCCTCGGCCGGCGCCCCCGCGTCGGCTCGTGGTGAGCGCGTCGACACGAAGTGGGCGCTGCCCGCCGAGAGCCACGCCACCGTGGGCGGCGCTGCGGCCGGCGCCATCGAGCTGAAGGCCGACGGCACGTTCACCGCCGAACTGACCGTGTCGACGACGGAGGCGCGCGACCTCCTCGCCGGCAACTACGGCGTGTACACGTACGCCGGCAGCGGTGCCACCTACGCGCCGTTCGAGACGTTCACGCCGATCAGCTTCGCCGGCGCGAACGACGTCGTCGTCGAGGTCCCCGAGGCAGCCACCGAGCCGAGCGGCTCGTTCGGCTGGGCCTTCGCCGGCTCCTCGCCCGCCGACCTGGGAACGGCGGCGCAGGAGGGCGGCAACTTCGTTGCCAACGGCTCGCTGACGAACATCATCGTCACCGACACCCGCGCCGGCGGCACCTCGGCCTACACCTGGAGCATCTCCGGCCAGGCCGGCGACTTCACCTCCGCCGGCGGGGCGACGTTCTCGGCCGATCTCCTCGGCTGGACGCCGAAGATCATCGAGGCCGGCGCCTCGGTGGCCGAAGGCGCGGCGGTGCCCTCGACGCGCCTCGGCGGCTCGGGGCTCGCCGCATCACGCGTGCTGGCCTCGTCGACCTCGGCTGCGGCGGCCATCGTGGGTGCCGACCTGTCGCTCGTCATCCCGGCGAGCACCCCCGCGGGTGCCTACACGAGCAAGCTCACCGTCACCGCCCTGCAGTGACCTCCTCCGGAGGCTCCGGTACCGCACCGGGGCCTCCGGCCCTCCCTCCGACCAACGAAAGACGTCCGTGCCCGAACGCCGCCGCACCCACCCCGTCACCCTTCTCGTCCTGGCCGGCGTCATCGCCGGAGCGGTCGCCGGCTCGGCGGCGGACACCGCGGCCGACGCAGCGACCGGCCGCCCGGCAGCGGATGCCGACAGCACCGTCGGATGGACCGTCGAGACGGCCGACAACGATAACGGCGTCGGCCGCGGCAACTTCACCTACGACGTCGAAGCCGGCGCGGTCATCGCCGACACGATGATCGTCGTCAACACCGGTACGCAGGCACTGCCGCTCGCGGTGTACGCCGCCGATGCCTTCACGACCTCGAGCGGCGAGATCGACGTCCTCGTCGACGGCACCCCCTCCGAGGGAGCGGGCAGCTGGGTGACCGTCGACACCCCCGCCGTGGAGCTCATGCCGGGGCAGCGTGCCGACATCGCCTTCACCATCGCGGTGCCCGCCGACGCCCGACCCGGCGATCACGCAGCCGGGCTCGTGACCTCCCTCACCTCGACCGATCCGTCAGCCACGCTCGCCGTCGACCGCCGTCTGGGCACGCGGATCAACCTGCGCGTCGCGGGCGACCTGGCACCCGCCGCGTCGATCACCGGAGCCTCGGCCGGCTACGCGCCGTCGTGGAACCCGTTCTCGCCCGGCACCCTCACCGTGACGTACACGCTCGAAAACTCGGGGAACACCCGCGTCATCGGCACCGACGCCATCGCCGTCACCGGACCGCTCGGACTGTTCGCGACCGACAGCGAGCCCGCGGGTGTCCGGGAGATCATCCCCGGGTCGACCGTCGAGATCACGCGCGAGCTGCCGGTCATGTCGGTCGGCTGGCTCGGCGGCACGGTGACCGTCGTGCCCGAGGGCGTCGGCATCGGCAGCGGGTCGGCTTCGCCGGTCAGCGTCGAGATCGGCACGGCCGCACTCCCCTGGAGCCTCTACGCCCTCCTGGTCGCGATCGTCGCGGTCGTCGTCGGCACCATGCTCGCGGTGCGACGCGCGCGACGCGGCCGAGACGGCGCCGACCCGGATGCCTCGGCCGATCCGGTCGACGCACCGCATCCCGCCGCCTGATCCCCGTCGCAACAGCCCCGTCGCGACAGCGGGCTCAGGGCCGCAGCGGCAGCAGCACCCCGAGGTCGGCTCGGGTCCCCGAGGCCCGGAGCCGGCCCGCCGTGGCGGCATCTGCCCACAGCAGCTCACCGGTGGCGAGGGCGATCCACGTCGCGGCATCCGTCTCGACGACGTTCGGCGGCGTGCCTCGGGTGTGGCGCGGGCCCTCGACCACCTGCACCGCCCCGAACGGTGGGACGCGCATCTCGACGGAGTTGCCCGGTGCCTTCTCGACGAGCAGCTGCAGCAGGTAGCGCACCGCGGTGGCCAGGTCGGCGCGGGCCGGTTTCTCGCCGGAAGCGTCGGCGGCGGCGACCGCGGCCAGGGCGGCGCGGCCGTCGGCGGTGAGGATGCTGCGGGCCATGGGTTCCACGCTAGCCCGGTCGGTAGGCTGGCCGGGTGAAGATCCTGGTCCTCGGCTCGGGCGCGCGCGAGCACGCCATCATCCTCGCTCTCGCCGCAGAAGGCGCCGGCCATGAACTGCTCGCGGCACCCGGCAACGCCGGGATCGCCCGCGACGCACAGCTCGTACCGGGCCTCGACCAGAACGACCCGGCCGCGGTGACCGAGTTCGCCGGCAGCGCGAACATCCATCTCGTCATCGTCGGGCCCGAGGCGCCGCTGATCGCCGGCGTCGCCGATGCGCTGCGCGAGCGCGGCATCCCGGTCTTCGGGCCGGGAAAGGTCGCAGCGCAGCTCGAAGGGTCGAAGGCGTTCGCCAAGCGGGTGATGGACGAGGCGGGCGTACCCACGGGTCGCGCGGTCCGCGCACGCACCCGCGCCGAGGTCGAGGCGGCGCTCGACGAGCTCGGCGCGCCGCATGTCGTCAAGGCCGACGGCCTGGCCGCGGGCAAGGGCGTGATCGTCACGGACGACCGCGCGGCCGCGCTCGCCCACGCCGACACGTACCTGCCGAGCGGCCCGGTGCTGGTCGAGGAGTTCCTCGCCGGACCCGAGGTCTCGCTGTTTTTCGTGTCGGACGGCGACACCGTCCGCGCCCTCAGCCCGGCGCAGGACTACAAGCGCGCCTTCGACGGCGACGCGGGTCCCAACACCGGCGGCATGGGCGCGTACTCGCCGCTTCCGTGGCTCGCCGACCGGTTCGGGAGCGAGGGCGATTTCGTCGCCGAGGTCACCCGGACCGTGGCCGAACCCGTCGTCCGCCACCTCGACGCCGAGGGCTCACCGTTCATCGGGCTGTTGTACGCGGGCCTCATCCTCACCGACGCGGGCATCAAGGTGATCGAGTTCAACGCTCGCTTCGGCGACCCCGAGACCCAGGTCGTCCTCGCCCGGCTGACCTCGCCGCTCTCGGAGCTGCTCATGGCCGCCGCGAGCGGGCGGCTGGAGTCCGAGCCGGAACCGACCTTCTCCGCCGACGCCGCGGTCACCGTCGTGCTGGCGAGCGAGGGCTACCCCGAGCAGCCTGTCACCGGGCGCCCGCTCGAGGGCCTCGACGCCGCGGCATCCGTCGAGGGCGTGCACCTGGCCCACGCCGCCACCGCCGAGACCACCGACGGGCTGGTCGCCACGGGCGGCCGGGTGCTCAACGTCGTTGCCCGCGGCTCCGACTTCGCCGAAGCCCGCGACCGCGCCTACCGGGCCCTCGCCGAGATCACCCTCGAGGGCGGGCACCACCGCACCGATATCGCGGCGCGCGTCGCGGACTAGGCCGCGGCCGCCCGCGCCAACTCCTCAGTTTTGGGCCGCCCACAGCCGGTGGGCCGCAGGACGGTCCAAGGTCGACGTGTTCCTGAGGAGTTATGGCGGCGGCGGGCGGCCCGTCCGGTCGAGCCCGGCTCAGCGCTGCGCGAGGTGCGCGGGGCGCTTAAGGAAGATGACGAGCACCGCGGCCACCGCGATGACGATCGCCGGCAGGACCATCGCCTGGGCCATCGCGGCCGAGAAACCGTCGGCGACCGCCGGGGGCATCGTGCCGCCGCTGGCGAAGTCGCCGCTCGCGGCATCCCCCGCTCCGGGCAGGTTCGCCGTGAGCCGCGACTGCATGTAGGCGGCGATCGCGGCCGAGCCGATGACGGAGCCGACCGTACGGGTCGTGTTGTAGATGCCCGATCCCGCGCCGGCCTGTCGCGGCGGCAGGTTGCGGGTCGCCGTCGTGGCGAGCGGACCCCACATGCCGGCGTTCGCAATACCGATGATCGCGGCCGGGATGAGGAGCAGCAGCACCGGCGCCTCCGTGTTCATGAGCAGCGCGTACCCGACGAGGCCGACGACCATGAGAGTCAGGCCCGGGACGAGCAGCAGACGGGGGTCAACCCGGTCGAGGATGCGGCCCGCGAGGGGCGCGAGACCGCCCGAGAGCAGCGCCATCGGCACGAGCAGCAGAGCCGACTGCGTCGGGGTGAGACCGCGGGCCAGCTGCGTGAAGAACGCCATCGGCAGGGCCATGCTGGTCACAGTGAACCCGACCGCCGCGATCGCGAGGTTGGAGATCGCGAAGTTGCGGTCGCGGAACAGCTCGAGCGGCACGAGCGGCTCGCTCTTGGTCCGGGCCTGCGTCCAGACGAACACGGCCATCACGACGACGCCCGCCGCGATCATCGCCCAGATGCCGGCGGCCCACTCGTAGTGCTCGCCCTCCTGCAGACCGAAGACGATGAGGAAGAGACCGACCGCGCTCAGCACGACACCGACGACGTCGAAGCGATGCGCGTGCGTCTCGAGCTGCGGCACCAGCCGCCAGGCCAGGACGAACGCGACGACGCCGACCGGGATGTTGACGAAGAAGATCCACTCCCAGCCGAAGCCGTCGACGAGCAGGCCGCCGGCGAGCGGGCCGACGAGCGTCGCGACGCCGGCGGTCGCGCCCCACAGACCCATGGCCGCGCCGCGGCGCTCCGCCGGGAAGGTGCGGGTGATGACCGCCATCGTCTGCGGGGTCATGAGCGCGGCGCCGAGACCCTGCACGGCGCGCGCGATGATGAGGACCTCGAGCGACCCGGACAGGCCGCACGCGAGCGATGCGACCGTGAAGATGGCCAGACCGATCAGGTAGATGTTCTTCGGGCCGAACCGGTCGCCGAGGCGGCCGGTGACCAGCAGCGGCACCGCGTAGGCGAGCAGGTACGAGGACGTGACCCACACGACGTTGTCGAGGTTGCCGGTCGAGGGGTCGAGCGCGGCCTTGATCGCGGGGTTCGCGACCGAGACGATCGTGGTGTCGACGAGGATCATGAAGAACCCGATGACCATCGCCCACAGGGCGGGCCACGGGCTGACGGGGTTCGGGGCGCCCTGAGGGGCGCGGACGGTGCTGGTCTTCTCGCTCATGCGCGTGCGGCTTCTCTCTGTGCCAGATAGCGGTCGGTCGGGGAGAGGTCGGTGACCCCCCAGACGGTGTCGGAACGACGGATGTACTCGACCGCTTCGTCGAGCCAGGCGACATCCGCTGACAGCAGGGCCGTCTCGCGGTGCACCTCGATCAGGAACTGGGGATAGGACCCGCGCTCGATGGCGTGATCGCGGGCGTTGCGGTGCGCCTCGAGGGATGCCGCCAGGGCCTCGCGTCGCTCGCTCAAGAGCGCGACGACGTCGGCACGGTCGAGGTTGTGCGCCTCGGCGAGCGCGACGCGGAAGCGCTCGGGCCGGTCGATGGCGGGGAGCTCCCGGCGCACCCACGCCAGCAGCATCTCGGCGCCCGCATCGGTGAGCGCATAGGTCGTGCGCTCCGGCCGGTTTCCGTCGCGGTCGATGCCGACCTCGTCGATGAGACCCTGCCGCTCGAGACGGGCGACCGTGTGGTAGATCGTGCCGTGCGTCAGCGCCACGAGGCGGTCGGCCTTGCGGTCGCGCAGCAGACGGACCATCTCGTAGGCGTGCATGTCGTCCTCGTGCAGCAGCGCGAGCAGCATCAGCCCCAGCGGGGTGAGTCGGTCGACGGCATCCGGCATGACACCCCCCCTCTCGATTAGTCCATGTGGACTATACGCTTGTTTCGACGGGTGATGGCAATCCGCGCCGCTCCGGGATAATGGCCGGGTGAGCGCCCTCGATCTGCCCGGCTGGAAGCACGTCTACTCCGGCAAGGTCCGCGACCTCTATCGCCCTGCCGACGGCGCGCGCGACCGGATGCTCGTCGTCGCGAGCGACCGCGTCAGCGCGTTCGACCAGGTGCTCGAACCCGGGATCCCGGGCAAGGGCGAACTGCTGACGCGCCTCAGCCTGTGGTGGTTCGCGCAGCTCGCGGGCGCCGACGGCGGACGCCCGCTCCCCAACCACCTCCTCGACGGCGTCGAGCCCCCCGCGGCGGTCGCCGGACGCGCCATGGTCGTGCGCGAACTCGACATGCAGCCGATCGAGTGCATCGTGCGCGGGTACCTGACCGGCACGGGCTGGGCCGAATACCGCGAGAACGGCACGGTGTGCGGCATCCCGTTGCCCGCCGGCCTCGAGAACGGCGACCGCCTGCCCGAGCCGATCTACACGCCGGCCTACAAGGCACCCCTCGGCGAGCATGACGAGAACATCCCGTTCGAGCGCACCGTCGAGCTCGTGGGCGCCGAGACCGCCGCCGCCCTGCGCGACGCGTCGCTCGAGATCTACACGCGCGCCGCCGCCCTCGCCGAAGCGAATGGTCTGATCCTCGCCGACTCGAAGTTTGAGTTCGGCCTCGACGAGGACGGCCTTCTGGTCCTGGCCGACGAGGTGCTGACGAGCGACTCGTCGCGGTACTGGGATGCCGCCGCGTGGCGAACCGGTACGACTCCCGCCGAGCGCATGGCGAGCTACGACAAGCAGATCGTGCGCGACTGGATGGGCGCCCACTGGGACAAGACCGGCACTCCCCCGGCACTGCCCGCCGAGATCGTCGAGCGCACCGCGGCGAAGTACCGCGAGCTGCTCGAGACGCTCGCAGGCTGACCCCGCCCTTCGCATCACGGGTCGTGCCGCTCCGCGGAGCGCCGACCGGGCATCCAGGGATCTCCCAGGTAGGGTGGGGCCGCTCTCGCGCTCCATCCCGCATCCCTCATCATCCCGAGGAGCCCCATGCCCATCTGGTCCCTCCACGGCGACGGTCGCACCGTCGCGCGCGGCGCCGTCGTCAAGCCCGGCGAGCGCCTGAACTGGCCCGGCACCATCGCGATCGGCGCTCAGCACGTCGTCGCGATGTTCGGCGCGACGTTCCTCGTGCCGATCATCACCGGCTTCCCCGTTTCGACGACCCTGCTGTTCTCGGGTCTCGGCACGCTCGTCTTCCTGCTGATCACACGCAACAAGCTGCCCAGCTACCTGGGTTCGTCGTTCGCCTTCATCGCGCCGATCACCGCGCTCAACGGCGGCAATCGCCTCGAGACCGCCGAGCAGATCACGCAGGCACTCCTCGGCGTCGTCGTCGCGGGCGTCCTGCTCGCCGCCGTCGGATTCGTCGTGCAGGCCTTCGGCACGGGCTGGATCGAGAAGCTCATGCCGCCCGTGGTCGCCGGCGCGATCGTCGCGCTGATCGGCTTTAACCTCGCCCCCGCGGCGTGGAACAACTTCCAGCTGCAGCCCGAGATCGCGACGGTGACCCTGTGCGCCGTCATCCTCTTCAGCGTGCTGTTCCGCGGGTTCCTCGGCCGCATCTCGATCTTCCTCGGCGTGATCGTCGGCTACGTCGTGGCCGCCGTCACGGGGCAGGTGCAGTTCGAGGCCGTCGAGGCCGCCGACTGGTTCGGCCTGCCCGACTTCCACCTCGTGGCGATCGGGGATGCCGCGGCCTGGTCGATCGTCCCGATGTTCCTGCCCGTCGTGCTCGTGCTGATCGCCGAGAACGTCGGCCACGTGCGCGGCGTCGCGACGATGACCGACGACCCGTCCATCAACAAGCACACCGGGCGCGCCCTCATCGCCGACGGTGTCGCGACGACCCTCGCGGGCGGCTTCGGCGGCTCGGGGACCACGACCTACGGCGAGAACATCGGCGTCATGGCCGCGACCCGCGTCTACTCGACCGCCGCGTACTGGGTGGCGGGCATCGTCGCGATCCTGCTCGCGTTCTCGCCCAAGGTGGGGGCGGTGTTCAACACCATCCCGGCGGGCGTGCTCGGCGGTGTCACGACGGCGCTCTACGGTCTGATCGGCGTGATCGGCATCAAGATCTGGGTCGACAACCGCGTCGACTTCTCGCGCCCGGTGAACCAGTACACGGTCGCGGTGTCGTTCGTCATCGCGATCGCCGGCTTCGCGATGAACCTCGGCTCGCTGCAGTTCGGCGCGATCGTCCTCGGCACCATCGCCGCCCTCGTGATCTATCACGCAGGAAACGCGATCGCCCGCTGGCGCAAGACCGGCGCCGACGACGGCGGCCCCATCCCCGCCGTCGGCCCGCTCGGCGGCGACCCCCAGTAGCGACATCCCCGAGTGCACGGCATCCCGTCGAAAGGACGACTTTCAGACGCGAGGATGCCGTGCACTCGGCGTTTCACCGTGCACTCGGCGCCGCCCGTGGGGAATGCCCCTGGGGGGCGGGGGGTTGTGTATGTGTGTGAATGGGAAATTGGCGGATGCCACGACCATGGGCGCCGTCACCCTGCTGGTGGGCGACCTCGACGGGATGACGCGGTACTACCGCGACGTCGTGACCCTACAGGTGCTCGCGGCCGAGGGTGACACCGTCACGCTCGGCCGCGCCGGCAGGCCGGTCGTGATCCTGCGCCACGAGCCCGCGCTGCGGCACGCGGCAGCCGGATCGGCGGGGCTGTTCCACACGGCGATCCTCTTCGAGACGCAGGCGGCCCTCGCCGCGGCGCTGTACAGCGTCGCGCGTCATGCCCCCACCACGTTCACCGGCAGCGCCGACCACCTCGTCAGCCAGGCGTTCTACTTCACGGATCCCGAGGGCAACGGCATCGAGCTCTACTGGGATCGCGATCGCAGCTCGTGGTCGTGGACGCACGGGCAGGTCGAGATGGCCACCCTGTACCTCGACCCGAATGCGTTCCTGCGCGAGCACCTCGACCCTGCGGCGCTCGACGGCGCCGCGACCGCCGTCGCCGCAGCGTCCGACCCCGCCCGGGTCGGACACGTGCACCTGTCGGTCGGCGACGTCGCGACGGCGCGCGCCTTCTACATCGACGCGCTCGGCTTCGACACCACGGCAGCGCTCGGCGACCAGGCCCTCTTCGTCAGCGCCGGCGGATACCACCACCACATGGCGATGAACGTCTGGAACTCCCGCGGCGCAGGCCCGCGGATGCCGGCGCTCGGCCTGGGCCGCGTCGACCTCGCCCTCCCCGCGTCCGACGACCTCGGCGCCCTCGCCGAACGCCTGCGCCATCACGGCGTCGCGGTGCGCGACGACGGCCGCACGGTCTCGTTCGACGACCCCTGGAACAACACGCTCCACGCCGCCGTCGCCTGATCGGCCGTCGCGACCGCGCCCGGCGCTGTCAGGCGGGGCCGCTGTCAGGCCGAGCCGCGGACGATGAGCTCGGTGTCGAGGATCGTCACCTCGGGCGGCGACAGGCCCGCGAGACGCGCGAGCAGCACGTCGGCCATGCACTCGCCCTGCGCGAACGACGGCTGACGCATGGTCGTCAGCTGGGGCTCGGTGGTCAGTGCGATCGGGGAATCGTCGAATCCGACGACGGCGACCTCGTCGGGGATGCGGATGCCCTCGGCGGCGAGCACGTGCATCGCACCGCGCGCCATGAGGTCGCTCGCGACGAAGAGCCCGTCGAGCGGCTCGCCCGCGGCGAGGATCGCGCGCATCGCGACCGCGCCCGACTCGATCGTGAAGTCGCCCTGGACGACCGGCGCCGGGGCCAAGCCGGCCTCGGCGACCGCGATGCGGTACCCCTCCGCGCGGTCGACACCCGCGGGCATCGACGGCGGACCCGTGATGGCGCCGATGTGACGGCACCCGCGCCCGACGAGGTACGCGGTCGCATCGCGCGCGCCCGCCACGTTGTCGACGTCGATGAAGTAGTCGCCGCCGCGCGTGCGCACGGGGCGCCCGCCGTAGACGACCGGGACGGCGGCCGCGATGCGATCGATGAACGTGTCGCTCGTGTGGTGCGACACGATGATCGCGCCGTCGACGGCACCGCTGCGGACGTACTGGGCGGTCTTGTCGCCCGGGTCCTCGCTGGCCATGATCAGGTTCAGCACGTAGTCGCTGCGGCTCATCCGGGCGTTGATGCCCGACACGACCGAGGCGAAGAACGGGTCGCCGAACAGCCGATTGGTGTCTTCGGGCACGACCAGGGCGATCGCCATCGTCGACCGGCTCGCGAGCGACCGCGCGGCGCGGTTCGGCACGTAGTTGAGCTCGGCGATCGCGCGCCGCACGGACTCGAGCGCGGCCGGGCTGACGGCGGTCGAGCCGTTCACGACGCGCGAGACGGTGGAGCGCGATACACCGGCGACGGCCGCGACCTCTTCGATGGTCGCGGCCGTCCGGTTCTGGTCGGAGATCACAGGTGGGGCTACCTCGGGACAGCGGTCCGGGCGGCGCCCGCGGCAGCGGGAACGTCGATCGCACGATCTGCGATGACCCGACGATACTCCTTCGCACTGTCTTTCAACGTGCGCTCCTGAGTGTGGTAATCGACGCGGACGATGCCGAAACGCTTCTCGTATCCCCAGGCCCACTCGAAGTTGTCGAGCAGCGACCAGTAGAAGTATCCGCGGACGTCGACACCGGCATCCCGGGCGTCGAGGATGGCACCGAGGTGGGCCCCCAAGAACTCGGTGCGCTCGGCGTCGGGCACCGTCTTCTCGCCCTCCGCCTCGACGAGCTCGTCGTCGTAGGCGGCGCCGTTCTCGGTGACGTACAGCACCGTGCCGACGGGCTGGGCGTATTCGGTCCACACCCGCTCGAGCAGTTCTGTCAGGCCAGCGGGCTGCACCTCCCAGTGCATCGACGTGCGCGGCAGCCCCCGCTCGTGCCAGAAGATGTCGTGGCCGGCGGGCCACGGCGAGCCCGTCACGCGGTCGGTGGGTGCATCGCCGGGGGTCGGCGGGTTCGGGTCGGGACGTCCCCCGACGAACTCGCCGTGGTAGTAGTTGACCCCCAGTGCGTCGAGCGGCTGCGCGATGACCGCCTCATCGCCCGGACGCACCGCATCGCGCCAGCGGGCGACGGCGGACGCATCCACCTTCTCGATGTCGGCCACGATGTCGGCCGGGTAGGCGGCGCGGAAGATCGGATCGAGGAACCACCGGTTGAACTGCCCGTCGATGCGCCGTGCCGCGTCGACGTCCGCCGGGTCGGCGGGGTCGGCCGGCTCGGCCACGGTGAGGTTGAGGGTGATGCCGAGCGACAGGTCGGCGTCGCGCTTGCGGAGCTCCGCGACGGTCTGCCCGTGGCCGAGCAGCAAGTGGTGCGCCGCGAGCATGCCGTCGCCGATGTCGAAGCGGCCGGGCGCGTGGATGCCGGCGGTATAGCTGAGGAACGACGAGCACCACGGCTCGTTGAGCGTCGTCCAGTGCCGCACGCGGTCGCCGAGCGCATCGTGCAGGTCGAGGGCGTACTCGGTGAAGCGCTCCGCCGTCTCGCGGAGCGTCCAACCGCCGCGCTCCTCGATCGCCTGCGGGAGGTCCCAGTGGTACAGCGTGAGCCACGGGATGATGCCCGCGCCAAGCAGCTCGTCGACGAGACGCTCGTAGAAGTCGACGCCCTTCGGGTTGAGTGCGCCGCCGTCGGGGCGCACGCGCGACCACGACGTCGAGAACCGGTAGGTGTCGAGGCCGATGTCCTTCATGAGGGCGACGTCGTCGCGGTAGCGGTGGTAGTGGTCGCACGCGACGTCGCCGTTGTCGGCGTTGATGACCGCCCCCGGGACGCGGGCGAACTCATCCCAGATCGACGCGGTGCGCCCGTCCTCGAAGGCGGCGCCCTCGATCTGGTAGGCGGCGGTGGCGGCTCCGAGGAGGAAGCCGGTGGGGAAGCTGCGCGACGCGGTCATGGTCTCCTGCTCGGTGCGGTCGAGGTTCAGGGTCATCCCTTCACCGCCCCGGCCATGATGCCACTGACGAGCTGCTTGCCCGCGAAGATGAACAGGAGCAGCAGCGGGATCGTGGCGAGGATGACGCCCGCGAGCACGATCGAGTAATCGACGAAGTAGTTCGACTGCAGCAGCGAGAGCGCCACCGGCAGCGTCGGGTTCTGACGGTCGAGCACGATGAACGGCCAGAAGAAGTTGTTCCAGGCGCCGACGAACGTGAACAGGAAGAGCATCGCCGCGGCGGGGCGCGCGGCGGTCATGCCCACGGTCCAGAAGGTGCGGATCATCGACGCTCCATCGACGCGCGCGGCCTCGATGAGCTCGTCGGGCACCGCCTGGCGCAGATACTGCGTCATCCAGAACACCCCGAAGGCGCTCGTGAGGGCCGGGATGATGATCGCGCCGATCTGCCCCGTCCACCCGAGCTCGGAGAACAGGATGTACAGCGGCACGACGCCGAGCTGCTGGGGCACGGCCATCGTCGCGATGACGAAGACGAGCAGCGCGGGGCCGCCGTGGAAGCGCAGCTTCGCGAAAGCCCAGCCCGCGAGGGTCGAGGTGATGACGACGGCTGCGGCGATGAGGAACGAGCTGTAGATGGAGTTCCACAGGGCCGGCCAGAAGTTCACGGCCGGGTTGGAGATCACCGAGATGGCGTTGTCGATGAAGTTGCCGCCCGGGATCCACGGGAAGGGCTTGCGCAGTGTCGTGGAATCGCCGGATCCGATGACATACGACCAGTAGAGCGGGAACACGGCCGACAGGAACACGGCACCCAGGATGGCGTAGGTCAAGAAGCCCGGTCGGCTGCCGCGGATGCGGCGGGTGCGCGCCCCGCGACGCTGCGCGCGTGCGGTGGGGATGCCCTCCTCGACCGTGGCGAGGGGGGTGGGAGTGCCGATCGTGCTCATGCCTGGTTCTCCTTCAGCGCGCGCTGCGCCTGCTTGGCCTGCTGCTTCTGCTGACGTTTCGACAGCTCGCGCCGCAACCCCTCGTCGCGGACGAGAGTGCGTGTGACGACGAGGTTCACGAGGCCGATGAGCACGATGATGAGGAAGAGGATCCAGGCCATCGCGGCCGCGCGACCAAAGTTCCACTGCCCCCAGCCGACGTCGTACAGGTACAGGGTGATGGTGAGCCACTGCTGGGCGGAGCCGCCGCGACCGGCCTGGTCGAAGACGCGGGGCTCGTCAAAGATCTGCAGGCCGCCGATCGTGGCGGTGATGATCACGAAGATGAGCGTGGGCTTGAGCGAGGGCAGCGTGATCGAGAAGAACTGCCGCACGGGGCCCGCGCCGTCGACTGTCGCGGCCTCGTAGAAGTCGCGGTTCACGGCCTGCATGGCCGCGAGCAGGATGAGGGTGTTGTAGCCCATCCAGCGGTAATTGACCATGGTCGCGATGGCGATGTGGCTCCAGAAGGGCTCGACGTGCCACGGGATGGCGCCGATGCCGATCGACTGCAGCACACCGTTGATGAAGCCGGACTGGTCGGCGAACATCGCGTTGAAGATGAGGCCGACGGCGATCGGCGCGACGACGTAGGGCACGAGCACCGCCATGCGCCAGAACGTCTTCGCCCGGATGTTGCGGTCGAGCACAGCGGCGATGAAGATCGCGAGCACGAGCTGCGGAACGCTCGAGAGCAGGAAGATGCTGAAGGTGTTGCGCAGGGCCGTCCAGAAATGGGGCTGCGTCAGGATCCAGATGTACTGGTCGAAGCCGATGAACTCGCCCTCACCGCGGATGAGGTCCCAGTCCATGAACGAGATCACCGCGGTGTACGCGATGGGGAACAGTCCCACGATCGCGAACATGATGAAGAACGGCGAGATGTAGAGGTAGGGCGAGAAGCGGAGATCCCACTTGCTGAGCTTCTGCGAGAACGAGATCACTCGCGGAGGACGACCGCCGTCGTCGTATCGGGGGGCGCGCGTCGCCGGGCGCTGCTGAGTCGTGGTCACGATCGTCCTTCGAGTGCGTGGGGAGGGGGACGCCGGGGCGCGCCGGTCGAACGGCACGCCCCGGCGGGGTCGGTCAGAAGCTTCCGACCTCGTTCACCCAGGTGTTCCAGGAGGTCTCCTTGTCTTCGATCCCGTCGAAGACACGAGTGATCGCGTTGCCCAGAGCGTCGTGGAACTGGAAGTACTTCGGTCCCTTGAAGGTGGTCACGGTGATCGCGTTGGCCCGATCGATGCCGATCTGACCCGTGGGGGCGTCATTGAAGTACGCGCTGACGAATCCGGTCAGGTCGGGGCTCGACTGCGCCTCGGGCTGGCTCGGGAAGGTGCCGGCGTTGTTGAACGCCTTGATCTGCGTCTCGGGCGAGGTCAGCCAGTCGGCGAGCTTCTGCGCGTTCGTCAGGTTCGCGCCGTTGGCCGGGACGACCAGGTACGAGCCGCCCCAGTTGCCGCCGCCCTCGGGGAACGCGTTCGCGATGTCCCAGCCGGCGATGTCCGGCGCTTCGCCCTCGATGATGCCGTGCATCCACGGCGGGCAGAGCATCGCGGCGAACTTGCCGCTGGCCATGGCCGCGTACCAGTCGTCGGTCCACTGACCGGGGTAGGCGGCGATCGGGATGGCCTTGTCGACGACGGTGTCGTACGCCTCACGGATGTCGGGGTTCTCGGTGGCGACGACGGTGCCGTCCGGCTCTTCGTAGGCGACCTCGAGCTGGTTGACGACGCCCTGGAGCACGGAGTTGGCCGAGTCGATGAAGGGCTGGCCGGTCTTGGCGACGTAGTCGCTGCCGACCTCGAAGAACGCGTCCCACGTCGGGAAGAGCTGAGCGACCTCTTCACGGTCGGTCGGCAGCCCGGCGGCCTCGAACAGGTCGGCGCGGTAGCAGATCGCCTGCGGGCCCACGTCGGTGCCGTAGGCGACCAGGTTGCCGTCGGCGTCGGTCGCGGCCTTCTCCTTCCAGTCCAGCCAGCGGCCCGCGAGGTCGCCGGGCACCGGGGCGATGAGGTCGGAGTACTGCATCATCTCGGGGAACCAGTCGACCTCGACGCCCTCGACGTCGGCGAGACCGGTCTTGCCGAGCTTCTGGAAGAAGTTGGTGCGCGCGTCGTTCGACGTCGCGGCCTTCGTGTGGACGACCGTGATGCCGGTCTCCTCCGTGAACTCCGCGAGCAGCTCGTCGGTGTAGCCGAAGTCGTTGAACGTCGCCAGCGTGACGGTGTCGGAGTCACCCCCGGATGCGGCCTGGTCACCCCCGCCCGAGCATCCGGCGAGGACGATGGCCGAGGTGGTTGCGACGCCGGCCACGAGGCCGATCCGCCGCAGTGCGCGTGAGTTCACGTGTCACTCCTTCGTGATTGCGGGTATCTGGTGCGCGGCGCTGCGCACCCTGCGTTGGGAGCGCTCTCACCGATTGCCCACGACCATACGGGAGCGCTCCCAAAATACGCAAGAGAGCGCTCCCATGATCATGATCACGATCCGGTCACGAGGTCCGCCACATCCGGCACGGCGGTGCCGCATCCCACCCGTAGACTGGTCGCGCACCCATCCCGCGACCTCCGGAGCGAGCAATGCCCACCATCGTCGTCGACGTCATGCCCAAGGCCGAGCTGCTGGATCCGCAGGGCAAGGCGGTATCGGGCGCCCTGACCCGTCTGGGTGTCGCCGGCTTCTCCGACGTCCGCATCGGCAAGCGCTTCGAGCTGACGGTCGACCGCGCCGACGACGCGACCCTCGAGACCGCGCGCCGCATCGCCGACGAGATCCTCTCGAACTCGGTCATCGAAGACGTCGTGAACATCGAGGTCGTGGAGTGACCGCCCGCATCGGCGTCATCACGTTCCCGGGCTCGCTCGACGACCGCGACGCGCAGCGCGCGGTGCGCCTGGCGGGCGGCGAGCCGGTCGCCCTGTGGCACGGCTCGCACGACCTCGACGGCGTCGACGCCCTCGTGCTGCCCGGCGGCTTCAGCTACGGCGACTACCTCCGCGCCGGCGCGATCGCTGCGCTCGCGCCGATCATGTCGGAGGTCAAGGACGCCGCGGCCCAGGGCATGCCGATCCTCGGCATCTGCAACGGCTTCCAGATGCTCGTCGAGGCGCACCTGCTGCCCGGCGGACTGATCCGGAATGCGCACCAGCAGTTCATCCGCCGCGATCAGCGCCTCGTCGTCGAGAACGCCGACACCGCCTGGACCAGCGGCTTCGACGCGGGTCAGGAGATCGTCATCCCGCTGAAGAACGCCGACGGCGGGTTCACGTGCTCGGCCGAGACGCTGAAGCAGATCGAGGGCGACGGACTCGTCGCGTTCCGCTACCGCGGCGTGAACCCCAACGGCTCGCTCGACGACATCGCCGGCCTCACGAACGAGCGCGGCAACGTCGTGGGTCTCATGCCCCACCCCGAGCACGCCGTCGAACCCGGCTTCGGGCCGAACACGACCGACGCGATGCGCTCGGGAACCGACGGACTGACGTTCTTCACGTCGGCCGTCGCGGCCGTCCTCGCGCGGGTCTGACCCCGAGTCGGTAGCGTGGGGGCATGAGCGAATCCCCCCGCACCGTCGTCGTCAGCGTGCCCACCGACGAGCTGGCCGCAGACGTCGGCGCGCTCCCCGACGGCGTCGAGCTGGTGGTCTGGGACCTCCGCTCGCCCGCTCCTCGCGACGCATTCGACATGGTGGTGCCCCCGTACATGTCGGCGAAGCGCCTGCTCTCGGCTCTCGAGGGCGTCCGCGTCGGACTCCTTCAGAGCCAGTCGATCGGGTACGAGGGCATGGGCGCCTACCTGCCGGAGGGCACCCGCCTCGCCAACGCCTCGAGCGTGCATGAGACCGCGACCGCCGAGATCGCCGTGGGCCTCACGATCGCGGCGCAGCGCGACCTCGCCGACTACGTGCGCAACCAGGAGGCCGGCCGCTGGGCGCCGCAGTTCAGCCGCAGCGTCGCCGACCGCACCGTGCTCGTGCTCGGCTATGGCGGAGTCGGTAAAGCCGTCGCCGCACGCCTCGTGCCCTTCGAGACCGAGATCGTCCCCGTGGCCTCGCGCGCCCGGGACGAGGACGGCGTGCACATCCACGGCATCGACGAGCTCCCCGAGCTGCTGCCGCGCACCGACATCCTCATGATCACGCTTCCGGGCGGCGAGCCGACGAAGGGCCTGATCGGCGCCGACGAGCTCGGCCTCCTCCCCGACGGCGCGCTCGTCGTGAACGTCGGGCGCGGCACGGTCCTCGACACGGATGCCCTGGTGGCCGAGCTGCAGTCCGAGCGTCTGCGCGCCGCCCTCGACGTCGTCGACCCGGAGCCGCTGCCCGAGGACCACCCGCTGTGGCACGCCCCCGGCGCGCTCGTCGTCCCCCACGTCGGCGGAGCAGCGGACGCGATGCGCCCCCGGATCGCGAAGCTCGTGCGCACCCAGATCGAGCGGCTCGCCGCGGGCGAAGAGCCGCTCAACGTCGTCGACGCCTGACGGCCTATCAGCCGCTCGTGGTGCGGCCGACCTCGCGGTCGACGTCGCGACCGTGCCACAGGTCGGCGCATTCCACGCTGATCGCGCCGACGCGCGCGAGGTAGGCGCCTGCCCCGTGGTCGCCGGACGCTGCGCCGGCGGCGGCGTCCCAGTGCTCCCGGCCGAGGACGACCGGGTGACCGGGCCGTCCGTCGAAGACGGCGCGGTGGCGCGCCGCGGGGTCGCCGCCGGCGGCGGCGAGCAGCCGGACGACGACGGCGGCCGGGATGTCGGGGACGTCGACCGGCAGGATGACCGCGACCTCGGCGTCGGAGTCGGACGCCGCCGAGAGCGCGGCTCGGACCGTGGCCGACAGGCCGGCCCGCCAGTCCTCGACGACGTGGGCGGCGACCCCCGCGGGGACGGGCGCCTCGGGCGCGGCGCCGAGCATCACGAGGATCGGTGCGCAGCCGGCCGCGGTCAGCGCGTCGACGACCGCGCTCAGCCAGGGCCGGCCGTCCGGCCCGGTCGCGAGCGCCTTCGGCATGCCGTACCGGGTGCCGGCGCCGGCCGCGAGCACGATCCCGACGGGCGCGATGCGGTCCGCCCCGGCGGTCGTCACGTCACCAGGTGGTCGACGCCGCATCCGAGAGGCGCGGGAGCCGTGGCGCGGCGGATCGGCCCGGACTCGCCGCGCAGCGGTCGGCCGGTCCCGCCGCGGCGCACCGCCACGATCTCGCCCAGGATCGAGAGCGCGGCCTCGGCCGCGCTCGAGCCGCCGAGGTCGAGTCCGATGGGCGACCGCAGTCGCGCGAGGGCGGCCGGCGCGACCCCCTGCTCGGCGAGACGGCGGATGCGGTCGGCACAGGTCGCGCGACTGCCCATCGCGCCGACGTACGACGCCGGCGACGCGAGCGCAGCGGCGAGCGCCGGCACGTCGAACTTCGGGTCGTGGGTCAGGACGCAGACGGCGGTGCCTGCGTCGAGGGCGGCCGCGGCGAGGTACCGCCCGGGCTGGTCGACGACGACGTGCGCACCGGGGAAGCGATCGGGTCTCGCGAAGACGTCGCGGGGATCGACTACGGTCACCTGGAAGCCCGCGGCCGATCCGAGGGCGGTGAGGGCCACCGCGACCTCCACGGCGCCCACCACGACGAGCCGGGGCGGTGCGCCGAACGCGAGGTCCACGCATCCGGACGGGGCGGGATCGGTCGCGGACTCGACGATCGAGGCCGATCCGATCCGCGCGCCGGAGGTCCGCAGGCGGAGCACGGTGGGGACGGCATCGTACTCTCGGGCGGCGAGGAGGTTCAGCGTCGCGGCCCCCGACGAGCCGGGCGCGAGCGCGCGGACGAGCACGTCGATCGTGCCGCCGCAGGACAGCCCGACGGCGATCGCGTCGTCATCAGCGATCCCGAAGCGGTCGAGTGTCGCGTCGGCGCCGGCGAGCACCTCGACGCACCTCTCGTAGACGGCCCCGTCGACGCATCCCGCCGACACGTTGCCGAACGCCCGCCCGTCCGCCGAGACGAGCATCGAGGCGCCGATCTCGCGCGGTGAACTGCCCGAAGCCGCGACGACGGTGGCCACCGCCACGGGTCGGCCGGCGGCCAGCTCGTCGCGGGCGACGGCGAGGATCTCGCGCATCGGACCTCCTCGGGGCGGGAACAGGACTCCTCCGCACGTTAGGCGTCGCGTGTTGCCGGTTCGTTGCGGCGGCGTGAAACACGGTCGAAATGCGGGGCTGATTCACTCATCCGACGCCCGAGCCGAGAGGAGCAGCGATGGACATCACGACCGTGACCGGGTTCCGCACGGCTCGGACGCGGGGCGATCTGGCACTCGCGCCGGGCGAGAGATTCCTCGCCGGGGGAACGTGGCTGATGTCCGAGCCGCAGCCGGAGACGACGGGCTTCGTCGACCTCACGACGATGGGCTGGCCCGAGCTCGAGGTCGACGAGACCGGCCTGCGCATCGCCGCGACGTGCACGATCGCGCGGCTCGTCGCCTTCGCCGCCGGCCGCCTCGAGGTTCACGCACCCGCCGACTGGGCGGCGCTCGATCTCGTGCCGATGGCCGCGAACGCGCTCCTCGCGAGCTTCAAGATCTGGAACACCGCCACCGTGGGCGGCAACCTGTGCCGCGCCTTCGCCGCCGGAGCGATGGTCAGCCTGTGCGCGGCGCTCGACGGCGTCGCGGTGATCTGGCGCGCCGACGGGTCGGAGGCGCGGATGCTCGTCGCCGACCTCGTCGTCGACGACGGGAAGACGTGCCTCGCGCCGGGCGACCTGCTGCGCGCGATCGAGATCCCCGCCGCGACCCTGCGTTCGCCCGCGGCGCTGCACAAGATCGCCCTCGCCGAGCTCGGCCGCTCGGGCGCCGTCGTCACCGGTCGCCTCGACGGCGACGGCTCGGCGACGTTCACGGTCACGGCCGCCGTCCGTCGTCCGGTCGTGCTGCGCTTCGAGACGCTCCCGTCCGACGCGGCACTCGTCGCCGCCGTCGAGGCCGCCCCCGGCTACTACAGCGACCCCCTGGGCGCGGCGGACTGGCGCCGCGGCGTCAGCAGCGTGCTCGCGCGCCGCGTCGCCGCCGACCTGCGGCACGGACACGACCAGATGCCGGCGGCATGACGACCGGCGGCGTGAGGTTCGAGGTCGACGGGGTGGCCGTGGCGGCCGACCCCCGGGCCGGGCAGTGCCTGCGCACGATGCTGCGTGAGACGGGTCACCTCGAGGTCAAGAAGGGCTGCGACGCGGGAGACTGCGGAGCGTGCTCGGTGCTGCTCGACGGCGAGCCGGTGCATTCGTGCCTCATCCCCGCGGCGCGGCTGGACGGCCGCACCGTCACGACCGCGGCCGGCCTCGCTCCGGGAGACGACCTGCACCCGGTGCAAGAGGCGCTGATCGAGCATTTCGGCTTCCAGTGCGGGTTCTGCTCACCGGGTCTGAGCGTGACCGCCTCGACGATGTGCGCCGACGACCTCGACGACCTCGACCGCCGCCTCAAGGGCAACCTGTGCCGGTGCACCGGATATCGTCCGATCCGCGAGGCCGTCCGCGCCTCGGTTCTCGGCCCCGTGCGGGAGACTGGTGCGCCCGCGCGCGACGACCGGGCCGCGCCCGCCCCTCGCGGCGTCGGCCGCTCGGTCTCACCCGAGGCGGCACGGCGCGTCGTGCAGGGCCGCGAACCGTACACGTTCGACCTCGCCGAGACCCCCGCCGGTCCGCCGCTCGTGCTGCGCGTCGTCGGGTCGCCGCACGCGCACGCCCGCATCCGCCGGATCGACGCGGACGCCGCTCGGGCCGTCCCCGGCGTCGTCGCGATCCTCACCCCGGCCGATGTCCCCCGCATCCGCTACTCGACGGGCCGGCACGAGCACCGCGAGGACGATCCCGACGACACCCTCATGCTCGACGAGGTCGTCCGTCACGTCGGACAGCGGGTCGTCGCGGTCGTCGCCGAGACCGCGGAGGCCGCGGACGCCGCCCGGCGCCTGGTGCGCGTCGACTACGAGGTGCTGCCGGCCGTCTTCGATCCCGAGGAGGCCCGGACCCCCGGCGCCCCCCTGCTGCATCCCGACCGCACACCCGCCGACCGCGTCGACGACGCCGGTCGCAACGTCATCGCCGCGATGCACCGCGAGACGGGCGACACCGCAGCGGCGCTGGCGGCGAGCGCCGCCGTCGTGAGCGGCACGTGGTCGACGCAGCGCGTCTCGCACGCGCAGCTCGAGACGCACGGGTCGGTGGGGTGGCTCGACGACGCGGGGCGCCTCGTCATCCGCTCCTCCACGCAGGTGCCGTTCCTCACGCGCGACGAGATCGCGCGGCTCTTCGACCTGCCCGCCGACCGCGTGCGGGTGTTCACGGCGCGCGTCGGCGGGGGCTTCGGCGGCAAACAGGAGATCTTCACCGAGGACCTGGTCGCGCTCGCGGTGCTGCGGACGGGACGCCCGGTCGCCTACGAGTTCTCGCGCACCGAGCAGTTCCAGCGCGCGTCGCTGCGGCATCCGATGCGGGTGTCGGTGACCCTCGGCGCCGCCGCGGACGGCCGCCTGACGGCGATGACGGTGGACCTCCTCAGCGACACCGGCGCGTACGGCAACCATTCGCGCGGTGTCATGTTCCATTCGCTGGCCGAGTCGGTCGCGCTGTACCGGTGCGACGCGGTGCGCCTCGACGCCGAGGTGGTCTACACCAACAACGTCCCCTCGGGCGCCTTCCGCGGCTACGGGCTCGGCCAGGTCATCCTCGGCGTCGAGTCGGCGATGGACATGCTCGCCGAGCAGCTCGGCATCGACCCGTTCGAGCTGCGCCGTCGCAACGCGGTCGGACCGGCCGATGCGACACACGAGCACGACCTCGTCTGGGGCAGCTACGGCTTCGATCAGTGCATCGATCTGGCCGAGGCTGCGCTGCGCCGCGGCCACGAGGTCGTCGCGCCCGACGGGTGGCTCGTCGGCGAGGGCATGGCCGCGGCGATGATCGCGACGATGGCGCCGTTCGGCCACATCGCCCACACGACCGCGACGCTGCGTCCCGACGGCTCGTACCTGCTGCGCACCGGAACGGTCGAGTTCGGCAACGGCACGAGCACGGTGCACAGACAGATCGCGTCGTCGGTGCTGGGCAGCGACCGCCTCGAGGTGCGCAGCGCCGACACCGACGCCGTCCGGCACGACACCGGCGCGTTCGCCTCGGCAGGCATCACCGTCGCCGGGAAGGCGCTGCACGCCGCCTGTCTGACGCTGGCCGAGCGGATGCGGCACGCCGCGGCTGCTCTCACGGGAACGTCCTCGGCCGACGCGGTGCTGCGGCCGGACGGCGCGGTCCGCACCCCCGCGGGCGTCGTCGGCGCCGCCGAGCTGATCGCCGCGGCCGACCCCGCGCATCGCGACGAGCACGGGCTGACGGCCGACGGCAGCGAGCTCGGCGATCAGCGCTCGCTCGCCTTCAACGTCCACGCGGTGCGCGTCGCCGTCGACCCCGAGACCGGATCGGTGCGCATTCTCCAGTCGGTCCAGTCGGCGGACGCCGGCGTCGTCCTCAACCCCGCACAATGCCGCGGACAGGTCGAGGGCGGAGTCGCGCAGGGCATCGGCAGCGCACTGTACGAAGAGGTCATGATCGACGACGGCGGCCGGGTGATGAACCCGGTGTTCCGTACGTACCGCGTGCCGCAGTCGGCCGACATCCCCGACACCGAGGTCTACTTCGCCGAGACCGACGACGCGCTCGGACCGTTCGGGGCGAAGTCGATGAGCGAGTCGCCCTACAACCCCGTCGCACCCGCGATCGGCAACGCGATCGCCCGCGCCCTCGGGCGACGACCCTACGAGCAGCCCTTCAGCCGCGACCGGGTCTGGCGGCTGGCTCAGCGCGACCCCCGCTGAGGCGCGACGCATCGGAAGCCGTCACAGCATCGAAACACGAGCGCGACGGTGACCGAAATATTCAAGCAATAGCTTCAAGCCAGCACCTCCCCGCAGCGGCATCCGTGCACCCGCGCTGCGTTCCTGCACCCGCACACCCGAAGGAGAACCGATGCCCGCACCGCGCATCCGGAAACACCGCCTCGCCGCGACCCTGGCCACCGCTGCCGTCGCCGCCCTCGCCCTCTCGGCCTGCTCGTCGAACGCCGCCGAGCCCGGCGCGTCGGGCTCCGACGACTCCGCCTCGTTCGGCGAGATCAGCGTGCAGTACTCGTGGATCAAGAACGAGGAGTTCGCCGGCGAGTTCTACGCCTACGAGAACGGGTACTACGACGAGGCCGGCTTCGACGAGGTCATCGGCATCTCCGGCCCCGACACCGGCGTGGCGAAGCTGCTGTCGGGCACCGTTCAGGTCGCACTCTCGGACGCCGCCTCGGTCGGCGCCGCCGTCGCCGAGGAAGAGGCGCCGCTGAAGATCATCGGCGCGACCTTCCAGAAGAACCCCTTCACGATCCTGTCGCTGGCCGACGGCGGCAACATCACCACGCCGCAGGATCTGATCGGCAAGACGATCGGCGTCCAGGACTCCAACGCCTCCGTGTTCGCGGCGCTGCTCAACGCCAACGACATCGACCCGAGCCAGGTCACCGTCGTTCCCGTCGACTTCGACCCGACCCCGCTGATGGACGGCCAGGTCGACGGGTTCATGGCCTACCTCACCAACGAGGCGCTGACCGTCGAGCTCGCGGGCTACGACATCACGAACCTCTCGTACGCCGAGAACGGCGTTCCCTACGTCGCCGAGACCTTCACGGTCACCGACCAGTACCTCGCCGAGAACAAGGAGCTGCTCAAGGAGTTCCTGATCGCCGAGATCAAGGGCTGGACCCAGGTGTTCCAGCAGCCCGTCGACGACACCGTCAGCCTGGTGCAGAAGTACTACAACCAGGCCGCCGAGGAATCGGAGGACGGCCTCGAGGCCGTGTTCGGCGCCCTCGACCCCGAGAAGACCACGGCCGGCATCGCCGCGCAGAACCTGCTCATCTCGACCGAGGAGACCGAGGCCAACGGCCTGTTCACGATCTCGGACGACCTGAAGCAGCAGACGGTCGACTCGCTCGCCGCCGCGGGCTGGGATGTCTCGGTCGACGACCTGTTCGACACCACCATCATCGACGAGATCTACGACGAGAACCCGGAGCTGCTGGACTACCTCCCGTAAGTTCGGACGCTTCCCACCATCACATGACACACCACGACACCCGGGATGCCGGTGCCCCTCGCGGCACCGGCATCCTGATCGACGGCCTCAGCAAGACCTTCCACACCGGCCGCGGCCGGACCGTGACGGCGCTGCAGGACACCCACCTCCACACCGACAAGGGCTCGTTCCTCGCCCTGCTCGGCCCCTCGGGATGCGGCAAGTCCACGATCCTGCGCATCCTCGCCGACCTCGAGAACCCGACGGCCGGCGAAGTCCGCGTCGACGGCAAGACACCGCACGAGCTGCGGCGCGACCACGAGCTGGGCATCGCGTTCCAGGACCACGCCCTGCTGCCCTGGCGCAGCGTGCTCGCCAACATCCGCCTGCCCTTCGAGATCGCGGGTCGCACGCCCGACAAGGCGTACATCGACGAGCTCATCAAACTCGTCGGGCTCACCGGCTTCGAGAAGTCCAAGCCCGCCCAGCTGTCCGGCGGGATGCGGCAGCGCGTGTCGATCGCCCGCGCGCTCGCGCTCAAGCCGTCGGTGCTGCTGCTCGACGAGCCGTTCGGCGCGCTCGACGACATGACCCGGCAGAACCTCAACCTCGAACTGCTGCGCATCTGGACCGAGAAGCCCGCGACCACGCTGCTCGTCACCCACGGCATCTCCGAGGCGATCTTCCTCTCCGACCGCGTGGCGGTCATGTCGCCGCGCCCCGGCCGCGTCGTCGAGATCATCGACGTCGACCTGCCGCGGCCCCGCACGCCCGAGATGATGCGGACCCCCGAGTTCCACGCGCTGGTCGACCGCGCGTCCGAGCTGCTCTTCGGCAGCGACGGCCGCGCCGACGCGGAGTCGTGATGCGCCGCGCCGGAATGCCGACCTGGCTCGCAGGCGTCATCGGGGCCGTCGTGCTGATCGCGGCATGGTGGCTGCTGTCGGTCACGGCGTTCTCGCCGCCCGAGGGCACGAGCTTCACCCCCGTGCCCTCACCGTTCACCGTGTTCGAGACCATCGCCCGCGACGGCCTCGCGCCGTACTGGACGGTGTTCCAGGTCACGATCGGCGAGGCGATGATCGGCTACGCGTGGGGCAACGTGATCGCGCTCCTGCTCGCATCGACCGTGCTGCTGCTCCCCCGCCTCGAGGTCGTCGTCACCCAGATCGCCGTCGTCAGCTACTGCCTGCCGGTCGTCGCCGTCGGCGGCATCGCGATCGTCGTGCTCGGCGGAGCCAAACGCGCCGGAGACCCCAGCGCGACCGCCATCTTCCTCGCCGCGCTGGCGGTCTTCTTCACCACCGTCGTCGGCGCGCTCCTGGGATTCAAGGCCGCCGACAAGGCGTCGCTCGACGTGGTGCGCGTGTACGGCGGATCGCGGTGGACGCAACTGCGCAAAGTGCGGCTGATCGCCGCCGCCCCCGCCATCCTGAACGCGCTGCAGATCGCCGTGCCGAGCGCCTTCCTCGGGGCCATCCTCGGCGAGTACATGGGCGCCATCGACCGAGGCGTGGGCATCACCCTCATCAAGCTGCAGGGAGACCTCGACTCGCCGCGCGTCTGGGCGGTGTTCCTGCTGTCGGCCATCGTCGCCCTCATCGGATACGCCGCCCTCGGACTCGTCGCGCGTCTCGTGACACCGTGGGTCTCGGGGAGGTCGGCCGCATGATCGTCGCGATCCGCCGCTCGCTCGGACGCTCCCTGCTCAACGCGCTCGCGACCGTGCTCATCGTGCTCGCACTGTGGTGGGCCGTGGTCAACCTCACGGGGATCTCGACCTACGTCGCGAAGGGTCCCGCCGAGGTGTGGGAGTTCCTGTTCACCGCCGACGACGCCGCCGAGAATCGCATGGACCTGTGGCCGCTCATCGGCCAGACCGTGCAGGACGCCGCCCTCGGCTTCGGCGTGGGCATGCTCATCGCCCTGCTGCTCGCCGTGGCGTTCTCGCTGTCGAAGGCGATCGAGGCCGGGGTCATGCCGCTCGCGCTGCTGCTGCGCTCGGTGCCGCTCGTCGCGATCGCTCCCGTCATCATCCTCATCACGGGCCGCGGCACCGCGGCATCCGTCGCCGTCATCGGCTCGATCGTCGTGCTCTTCCCCGCGCTCGCCTCGATCCTGTTCGGGCTGAGCCGCGCGACGAAGGAGAGCCTCGACCTCGTACACGTCTACGGTGGGGGCCGGCTCGCGCAGCTGCGCAAGGTCAGCGTGCCGGGTGCGCTGCCCTCGCTCTTCGCCGCCGCCCGCGTCTCGGTGCCGGGCGCCGTCACCGGCGCTCTGCTCGCCGAGTGGCTGTCGACGGGGCAGGGCATCGGCGGCATGATCGTGAAGTTCACCGCGACCGCCCGCTTCGACGACCTGTGGGCCTCGGTCGCGATCATCACCCTGCTGACCCTCGTGCTCTACAACCTCGTGCAGATCGTGGAGACCCTCGTCCTGACCCGCATGGGCATGACCACCTCCGTCGCCTGACCCGCGAGACCACAGCTGCGCCCCGAGACGGTGGGTTCACCCCGCCGCCTCGGGGCGCACGTGTCGTCTCGCGGCTCGCGGGGCGCGGCTCGCGGGGCGGGGCGGGGCGGGGTCAGTGGGGGTGGGTGGGGCGGCGGCGCGCGACCTCGGCGAGGGTCTCGTGCAGGCGCGCGGAGGCCTCGGCGGCGAGGGGGTTCGTCGACGCGCCGCGATCATCGGCCAGGACACCGCCGACGTACACGCGCGACAGGTTGCGCGGGCTCATCGCGAGAACGTAGCTCCGCACCGGATGCCACAGCGGCCCGACATCCGGACGCCGGGGATCGACGACCACGAAGTCGGCGAGCTTGCCCACCTCGAGCGACCCGACCCGATCCGCGACACCCATGATCTCGGCCGCCCCGAGGGTGTGCAGCCGCAGCACCTGCTCGGGCATCATCGCGAGCGGATCCTGCAGGCGCGCCCGCTGCTGGTAGATGCCCATGCGCATGTTCTGCCAGGGGTCCGAGACATCCGTGCACGCCTGATCGTCGAGCCCGATGCCGACCTTCATGCCCTTCGCGAGCATCTCGGGTACCTGTGCGGTCCCCGACGCGAGCCGCCCGTTCGAGGCGGGCTGCCACGACATCGCGGCGCCGCCCGCGACGGCCTCGTCGATGATCTCGGGCGTCGTCTGGATGAAGTGACCGAAGACGAGACCGAGACCGAGCGCCCCGGCATCCCGGTACTGCGCGAACTTCGACCGCTGATGCTCGACCGCCTCCGGCGACTCGAGGAAGTGCGCCTGATTGGTGACGCCGTAGCGGCGCATCGCCTCGACCTCGAGCCATGCCGCCTCCGCGCGGGGCGACCACTGCACCTGACCCATGATCGACGCGCCGAGCGCGAAATCGGGGTCCATCGTCCGGGTGTGGGCGACCGACGCGGCGAACCTGTCGAAGATCTCGTCGTCGGAACCGACGGTGACATCCATGCCGATCGAATCGACGAACCGGATGCCGGCGTCGCGCGTCGCGTCGGCCTGACGCGTGTGGTACTCGAGCTCGCGCATGCGGGCATCGCCGACGCGCTTGCCGTCGACCATGGACTCCCAGGACTGCAGCGGGTCGGTGAAGTTGTAGGCGGTCGTCACGCCGTTCGACAGGAAGTCGAGGGCGCCGTGGAGCGTCGACCAATACACGTCGTCGGCGGTCATGTGCGCGGTCGTGCCGAGCATCGCGTCGCACCAGCCGTACAGCGTCTCGCCGACCCCCAGACCGCGCAGGCCCGAGGTGAACAGGTGCGAATGGCTCGAGACGAAGCCGGGGGCGACGAACGAGCCTGCGGCGTCGAGGGTCTCATCGGCGGTGGTGCCCGCGGGCGGGTCCCCGGCGCCGATCGCGGCGATGCGCCCGTCGTCGCCGACGAGCATCCAGCCCTCCTCGATGTAGCCGGGGTCGTCGGTGCCGGCGGGCACCGTGATGAGGCGGGCGTGGGTCACGAGCAGGCGCATACCCGCACGCTACCGAGCCCATGTTTCGCCCTCGGGTCAGGGGTATTGCGCCCGGCGCGGGGAGGATCGGGCGGGGTCGTAGGTGCGGGTCGCTGAGATGCGGGCGAGGTCGCGGCGGGGCGGTGCGGAGGTCCGGCTGCGGGCGGAAGCACGAGGTCGCGGTGTGCTGAGGTGCGGGTGGGGGCGCGGTGCTGAGGCGCGGGCGGGGGCGGAGGCGCGGTGTGCTGAGGTGCGGGTGGGGCGGTGCGGAGATATGAGCCGTCGCCCGACGTTGCGCGGTGCCGTCGGCAGGCTGAACGCTCCGTATCCGGCCCCGCCAGCCGCTCGAAGCCCTCTCAGCCTGTTCGCGGAACCGCGCCAACCCTGCGCCGGTGCCGAAGCCGAGCGCGGGGCTGGAGGCTCGGGCGGGCCCGGCCGCCGCGATCTGTGTGCCGCGCACAGGATGAGGCCGCGGGAAAGCGCCGCCTCGACCGGCCACGCGGTTCTCAGCCTGTGGACGGCCCGGCGGTAGGACGAGAGGCCCTGCGCAGGAGCGCCCCAACCCCGCGCGGTGCCGAAGGCGAGCGCGGGGCTGGAGGCTCGGGCGGGCTCGGCGGGCCCGGCGGGCCCGGCCGCCGCGACTTGTGTGCCGCGCACAGGATGAAGCCGCCGAAACCGCCGCCTCCGACCGGCCACGCGGTTCTCAGCCTGTGGACGGCACGGGGACGCGCCGAGAACCCGACCCCGGCGCGGGCGGGTCAGGCGGCGGCGCGGCGGTCGGCGGCGAGATGCAGGACGGATTCGGCGAGGGCTCGGATGCCGCGGGCGACATCGGCGGTGGAGACGTCCTCGTCGGGGTGGTGGCTGATGCCGTCGGGGTTGCGCAGGAACAGCATCCCGATGTCGGTGAGACCTCCGAGGGCCATGCCGTCGTGCCCCGCCCGGCTGAAGATCGCGGGGGGTTCGTCGCCGACGTCGCCGGCTGTCGCGCGGATGCCCTCGCGGACGACGTCCTGCAGCAGCGGCGCGCAGGCGACCGCCGCGGCGTTGTGGATCTCGCGGTGCTGCCAGCGCAGGCCGCGACGGCCCATGATCTCGTCGAGCTCGGCGGTGAGGGTGCGCCAGACGCGGTCGCGTTCGCCGTCGAACTCGCCCCGCAGGTCGAGCGAGAACTGCACCTCTCCGGGCACGATGTTGACCCCGCCGGGGAACGCCTCGAACTGGCCGACGGTGCCGATGATGTGGTGCTCCGACCGGCAGATCCGCTCGACCGCGAGGGCCGCCTCGGATGCGCCGAGCAGCGCGTCGCGCCGCATGTCGTAGGGCGTGCCGCCGGCGTGCCGCGCCTCGCCCTCGACCGACAGCAGGAACCGTCGGGCCGACGCGATCGACGACACCACGGCGAGCGATTCACCGCGGCGGTGGAGCTCGGGCCCCTGTTCGATGTGCGCCTCGAGATATCCGACGAGCTCGTCCGGGCGGCGCGCCGCCTCGCCGACCCGGCCGGGGTCGAGCCCGAACTCGCGGAACGCCTGCACGAGAGTCGTGCCCTCGGTGTCGGCGAGTTCCCACCAGGCGTCGTCCCAGACGCCGCCGACCGCCGACGACCCGAGCAGCGCCTTGCCGAAGCGCGTGCCCTCCTCGTCCCAGAAGGCGGCGACCTCGAGCGCGAACGGCAGCGGCGACCGCCACGACGAGCCCTCGCCGCTGCCGTCGGCGGGCTCGCGCAGCATCCGCACGACCTCGATCCCCATCAGGACGCCGACGATGCCGTCGTACCGTCCGGCGTCCGACACCGTGTCGAGGTGCGATCCGATCATGAGCGCGGGGCCGTCGCCGTCGGTGTCGAGTCGGCCGAGCTGGTTGCCGGCGGCATCCTGGTGCGTGGCCATGCCGACCTCGCGCATCCACTCGGCGGCGAGGCGGTTGACGCGGGCGTGCTCGGGCGAGAGGTACACCCGCTCGATGCGGTCGGGGGCCGCGCTGATGCGGGCGAGCTCGTCGCAGCGCGACATCACCCGGCGCGCCGCTTCGGCGATGCGTTCGGGCGACACGGAGAGCAGAGCGGATGCCACGGCTCAGCGTCCGCGGTAGACGTCCGCCGCGGCCTCGACCCCGCCGGCGACCGGCACCGCGGCGCCGTAGCGGCGCAGCACCGCCTCGAGCGCCGAGAGGGTGGTGAGCACGGCGTCCTGCCGGGCGTTGTAGCCCATGGTGCCGATGCGCCACACCCGGCCGTGGAGCGGGCCGAAAGACGTGCCGATCTCGATGCCGAAGTCGGTGAGGAGCGCGGCGCGCGCCTCGTCGCCGGGCACCCCGTCGGGGATTTCGACGGCCACGACGTTGTTCATCTTGTGCGCGACGTCGCCGAAGACCGTGAGCCCGAGGGCCTGCACGCCGGCGAGCATGGCGGCGCCCGCGAGCCGATGGCGCGCGATGACCTCGTCGCGCCCCTCGAGCAGCAGCACGCGGGCGCATTCGCGCGCCCCGTAGAGCATCGACGTCGCCTCGGTGTGGTGGTTGAGCCGGCGCGGCCCCCAGTAGTCGAGGATCATGCCCAGGTCGAAGTAGTTCGACCGCACGAAGTCGGCCGCGTCGGGATCGCCGGGCTCGCGGATGCCGGCCTCGATGCGCGCCCGCGAGCGCACGACCTCGACCGCGCGCTCGCTCAGGGTGATGGGCGCCGAGCCGCTCGGGCCGCCGAGGCACTTCTGCAGTCCCGCGGTGGCGGCATCCAGCCCCCACCCGTCGGCGTCGAACTCGTTCCCCCCGAGCGAGGCGGTCGCATCGGAGTAGAACAGCACCCCGTGCTTCGCGCAGATCGCGCCGATCTCGTCGAGCGGCTGGTTCATCGTCGTCGAGGTGTCGCCCTGCACGAGCGCCAGCAGCGTGGGCTTCACCCGCACGACGGCCTCTTCGATCGCGGCGGGCGTGAAGACCTGTCCCCATTCGGTCTCGATGGTGTGCACCTCGGCGAGCGCGCGCTCCGCGATCTCGGCGAGCAGGTGTCCGAAGCGTCCGAAGACGGGCACGAGCACCCGGTCGCCGGGACGCACGAGCGAGAGGATCGCCGCCTCGATGCCGGCGCGGCTCGTGCCGTCGACGAGCATGGTGGCGTCGTTGCGCGTGTTCCAGACAGCGCGGTAGAGCTCCTGCGTCTCGGTCATGGTCTTCGTCATGAACGGGTCGTACTGGCCGACGAGAGCGGCCGACATCGCGGTGAGCACACTGGGATAGGCCGAGATCGGCCCGGGGCCCATGAGCAGGCGGGCGGGCGGGTCGATGGGTCCGGGGATCGGAACGGTCGGGTTCGTCATGGGGTGTCCGTCCGGGGGTCGAGGAGCGAGAAGAGGCGGCGGGCGAGCCGCACGAGGGCGAGGTCGGTTCCGGCCCGCGAGACGAGGCTGACTCCGACGGGCGCTGTTCCGAGCGGCGACGGCACAGTGAGCAACGGCATCGAGATCGCGGGGAGGCCGGCGACGGCGGCGGGCGTCGTCATGCGCAGTGTGTCACGCCGCACGGCGTCGAGAGCGGCGCCGCGGGCGGTACGGGGCGGCGCGGCTCCCGGCACGGTCGGCAGCAGCAGGACCGCGTTCTCGGCGAGTCCGCGCAGCCGGTCGGCGAGGGGCGCGAGCGCGGCGCGCGCCCGCTTCTCGTCGTCGGGTGTCACGGCGGCGGCGGCCCGGAAGCGATCGGCGACGGCGTCTCCCACGGCACCGGGATGCTGGGCGAGCCAGTCGCCGTTGTTGCGCCAGGCTTCGGCGCCCTGCACGACGCGGAACGGGTCGAGGTACGCATCGAGGTCGCCGATCGCGACCTGCTCCACGGAGACCTCCTCGCCCGATGCCGCGAGGAGGTCGAGCAGGTCGGCGAACGCGCGCCGGGTGCCGGGCTCGGCGGCATCGACGATCTCGCCCGGCACGGCGAAGCGCCACGGTAGGTCGCGGGCCGACGCGCCCCGCACGCTCTCGGTCGATTCCGACCCGGCGTAGCCGAGGCACCATTCGGCGACCCGCTCCAGCGTCGCGCCGTCGCGGGTCAGCCATCCGACCGTGTCGAAGCTCTGCGCGAGGGGCAGCAGCCCCTGTCGGGGAACGAGGTCGTGCGTCGTCCGCAGACCCCAGAGCCCTTGATACGAGGCGGGAACGCGCACCGATCCGGCGGTGTCGGTCGCGAGGGCGATGTCGGCGTGCCCGGCGGCGACGGCGGATGCGGGTCCGCTCGACGAGCCGCCGGGGAGCGCCCCGGGCAGCGCGGCGTTCGGCGGGGTGCCGTAGTGGGCGTTGTCACCCGCGACCGAGTACGCGAACTCGTCGGTCCGCGCGATCCCGCGCAGCGATGCTCCGCCGCGCAGCAGGTCGCCGACAGCGGGTGCGGTGGTCGTCTCGGCGCGAGCGGAGTCGAGATAGGCCGGGTTGCCGGCCCCGATGCGATAGCCGCGGATCGCGAAGAGGTCCTTGACCGCGACGGTTAGTCCGGCGAGCGGCCCCTCCCAGGCGCCTTGGTAGAGCGGGTCGCCCACGGTGCGCCAGATCGACCGGTCGAAGGCCTGCGGACGCGGTGTGACGTGCGCGGCGGTGATGAGCCAGCGGCCGTCGATGCGCTGCCAGAGCTGGGTCTGCAGGCCGGTACCGCCCGCGGCGTAGCGGGAGACCGAGATGAGCAGCGCGACGTCGGGCGCGAGCGGCCGGTACTCGATCGTCTCGATCGTGCGCGCCGCGACGCCGCCGCGCGCACCGCGGAAGGCGCTGATGGCGTCATGGCCGACGAGCAGACCGGCGGCATCCGCGCGCATCGTGCCGGGCCCCGGCGCGAACGCCGCATCGAGCGCCGCGAGGTCGTTCTCGACGATGGCCCGCTCGTAGTCGGCGAACGCCGCCGCCAGCTCGGCGGGGATCCCGTGGGCGGGATCGGTCATGATGCGTCCTCGCCGACGGCGACGAGAGCCCCGTTCCGCGCGAGCAGGCGCCCGGTCGCAGCTCCGGCGACGGCGTCTCCGGCGGCATCCGCGTCGGCGGCGAACACGACCTCGCCCCGCAGCCAGGTGCGGCGCACCCGACCGGTGAGCACGCGGCCGTCGTACGCCGAGATCGGATTGCGGTGGCGCAGCTCGCGCGCGTCGACGTGGACGACGTCGTCGGGGGCGAAGACGGCCAGGTGCGCGGGAGCGCCGGGGACGATGCGCCCGACGGCGTCGAGTCCGGCGACGGCGGCGGGACCCGCCGTGAACAGCGGCAGGATCGCCTCGAGGGGGATGCCG
This sequence comes from Microbacterium sp. cf332, assembly GCF_900102175.1. Lineage (GTDB taxonomy): Bacteria > Actinomycetota > Actinomycetes > Actinomycetales > Microbacteriaceae > Microbacterium. Next base: position 655,946 of record NZ_FNKN01000002.1, on the reverse strand, counting down.
CGCTCGCGGGCCTCGGTCCACACGGCGGACAGCCCGACCTGCAGGCCGGAGATGCCGCCCCAGGCCAGGCCGAAGTCGCCGTCGCCGGCACGCTTGAGATCGACGGTCGAGGGCGAGTGGTCGCTGACGATGGCGTCGATGGTGCCGTCGATGATCCCCTGCCAGAGGAGGTCGCGGTTCGAGGCCTCGCGGATCGGCGGGCAGCACTTGAACTCGGAGGCGCCGTCGGGGATCTCCTCGGCGATGATCGTCAGGTAGTGGGGGCACGTCTCGACCGTGAGGTCGACGCCCGCGGCGCGGGCCGCCCGGATCGCCGGCAGCGACCGCGCATCGCTCAGGTGCAGGATGTGGGCTCGGGCACCGGTTGCGCGCGCGGCGTCGATGACGGCCTCGATCGCCGACGCCTCGCTCGTGGCCGGTCGCGAGGCGAGGAACGCGTCGTATCCGCGACCGAGCGCGCCGTCGGCGCCGAGCAGCTCGGGATCCTCGGCGTGGACGATGAGGCGCGAGCCGAGCGCGGCGACCTCGCCCATCGCGAGGCGCAGCTGCTCGCGGTCGAGGTGGCCGAACTCGTCGACGCCGGACGGCGCGAGGAAGCACTTGAACCCGTAGACGCCGGCCTCGTGGAGCGGTGCGAGCCCGCCCAGGTTCTCGGGCACCGCCCCGCCCCAGAACCCGACATCGACGCGGGCGGATGCCGCGGCGGCGGCGCGCTTGATCTCGAGCGCGGCGGCGGTCGTGGTCGGCGGGATGGAGTTGAGCGGCATGTCGACGATCGTCGTGACCCCGCCCGCAGCCGCGGCCCGGGTCGCCGAGCCGAAGCCCTCCCACTCGGTGCGCCCGGGCTCGTTGACGTGCACATGCGAGTCGACGAGTCCCGGCAGCAGCACCGCGTCGGCGGGGACGCGCAGCTCGGCGGCGTCCGCGACCGGTGCCTCCTCGTCGAGTACGGCGACGACGAGGCCGTTCTCGACGACGACGGCTGCGGGCACGAAGGCCGCGCCGTCGAAGACGCGGCGCGCGCGCACGACGAGGCGGGACGGGGGCGATGCGGTCACGGGATCTCCGGGGCGGGGTCGGGGGCGAGGATCGGGGCGGCGTCGCGGTGGCGCGACGCCGCTTGTCGAATATAAAGCTATGGGTTAACGCCACCGCGGCGGTTACCCCGATGTAACGCTCTCGTGACGACGCGGCGGGGTGGCATACTCCTCGCGCTTGCTCGTCCCCACCCGCATCCGCACCATCGCCGAAGCGAGCCCGACCGCGGCGCCGACCCCGTCGACCACGGGAACACCGACGCGCTCCGATAGGGCGTGGCAGAGGTCGGCCATCCCGGCGCATCCGAGCACGATGACGTCGGCCCCGCCCGCCACCTCGGCGGCGCACAGAGCGGCGATCCGCTCGAAGGAGTCGGAACCGGTGTCCTCCAGGTCGAGCACCGGGATGCCGGAAGCGACGAGCGAGGCGCACGCCGACGTCATCCCGTACCGGGCGAGCAGATCGCGCGCGCGGCCGAGCGTGCGTCCGAGCGTCGTGACGACCGCGAACCGCCGGCCCGAGAGCGTGGCGACGTGCATCGCGGCCTCGGCGATCCCGATGACCGGAACGTCGACGAGCTCGCGTGCCGCATCGAGCCCCGGGTCGCCGAAGCAGGCGACGACGTACGCGTCGCTGCCGCCCGCGGCGCGGTCGTCCTGGATGATCTCGACGACCGAACGCGCGGCGGCGATCTCGTCGACGTGGCTCTCGATCGCGGCCGCGCCATCGACGGGGTGCACGGCGACGATCTCGACCCCGGGCCCCGCCACCTCCCGGGCGGCGGCGGCGATCTTCGCCGTCATCGCCCGGGAGGTGTTGGGGTTGATCAGGGTGATCCTCACGCGACAGACCCCGCTGCGGACTCGGGCAGCGTTCCGTCCGAGATGCCCTCGATCTCGCCCGCGAACGTGGGGACCTGCGGGTCGCGACGCTCGAACAGCACGAACGCCGCGAAGGCGAGCCCGCATCCGATGAACCAGGTGAAGTTGCCGATCCACGAGACGTCGAACAGCCCCATGTCGGCGAAGGTCTTCGGCAGGATCGCCAGCAGGATCGTCGGCACCCCCGCGACGACGAGCGTCTTCATCGCGTTGGGGTTATAGCCCTTGCGGTACCAGTACGCCCCCGTCTCGCTCATGGTGAACATGTCGTCGGTGCGGATCCGCTGCTTCGCCGCGATGTGGTACCCCGCGATCAGCAGGCCGAACAACGGGCCGATGAGCGCCGCGAGGATGCCGAGCGAGTAGTGGATGGCGGTGGCGTCGGAGTACCAGTTCCACGGCGTGAGGAACACCGATCCGACCGCGGCGATCATGCCGCCCATGCGCCACGAGATCTTCTGCGGCGCGACGTTCGAGAAGTCGAAGGCGGGCGCGATGAAGTTCGCGACGATGTTGATGCCGACCGTGGCGGTGACGAAGGTCAGCCCGCCCAGCAGGATCGCGAACGGCGTGTCGATCGCCTCGACGGTGTGGATGGGATCGAGGAGCAGCTCGCCGAACACCGGCACGGTGGCCGCGGCGGTGAGCACGGTGAGGATCGAGAAGAACAGGAAATTCACCGGAAGGCCCCAGAAGTTGCCCTTCTTGACCTGGCTGAACGAGCGGCCGTACCGCGCGAAGTCGCCGAAGTTGAGCATGGGCCCGGCGAAGTAGGCGACGACGATGCCGACCGCCATGGCCATGAGCCCGAGGGTGCCCCAGACGTCGTGCGGCGCGGCAGCGGGGTCGGAGAGGTTCAGGTCGATGTTCTCCCAGCCCGCCTGGCTGACGAGGTACACCGCGAGCACGATCATCACGACGTACACGGCCGGTCCGGCCCAGTCGATGAAGCGTCGGATGACCTCCATGCCGTTCCAGAACAGCGCCACCTGCGCGACCCAGAGGATCGAGAACGAGATCCATCCGAGCGCCGACAGGCCGAGGAAGCTCACGTCGAGCAGCGCAGCCGATCCGGGGATGAACTTCAGGAAGATGATGTTCAGCGACTGCGCCGCCAGGAAGGTCTGCACGCCGTACCAGGCGATCGCGATGATGCCCCGGATGATCGCGGGGATGTTCGCGCCGCGCACCCCGAAGATGGCGCGGTTCACCACGGGATACGGGACGCCCGTCTTCTGGCTGGGCTTCGCGACCATGTTGGCGAAGACCTGCACGATCACGATGCCGACCACGAGGGCCACGAGCACCTGCCAGGCGGCGATGCCGAGCGCGAAGAGCGACCCCGCAGTGACGTACCCGCCGACGGAGTGCACGTCCGACATCCAGAAGGCGAAGATGTTGTACCAGGTCCACTTCTGCTTGCGGAGCGGCGCGAGGTCCTCGTTCGACAGTCGGGGGTCGTAGCCCCGATCGGGCGCGGTCGTGTCGGCGGGCAGGATGTTCGGGGGTGCGGTCATGGCGTCGGAACCTTCCAGGAGGGGATCTGGAAAGTGAAGCTATGGGTTAATCGAGCCGCACGGGTTTCGCCGGTGTAACGACGGTGTGAAGTTGGGACTTCACGGCCGTCGACGCCGACCGTCGTCGTGGGCCGTTTAGACTCGGCGCCATGTCAGAGCTCGCGCTGGGGACCGGGATCGAGGTCGGCGGTCGGCTGCGGGAACTGCGTCGGCAACAGGGCATGTCGGCGCGCGCCGTCGCCGCCGCGCTGGGCATCAGCCCGAGCGCGGTGTCGCAGATCGAGCGCGGCGTGCTGCAGCCCAGCGTCTCGCGCCTGCTCGCCATCACCGACGCCCTTGGCGTCCCCCTCGCCGCCGTGTTCGAGACGGGCGATGCGGCCCCGGCCGCGGCGCTCGCCGCCGAGATCGACGGCTTCTCGTTGGTCCGCGCCGCGCAGGCGACGACGGTCGAGCTCGGCGACGGAGTGACCTTCCGCCGCCTGTCTCCCGGACCGAGCCCGGGCATCGATTACTTCCAGTCGACCTACCCGCCCGGGTCGTCGGCCCACCGCGACACCGACCTCTTCCGGCACGACGGCTACGAGGTCGGCACCATGCTCTCGGGCGAGCTGACGGTCGACTTCACCGACGAGCGGGTCGTCCTGCGCCCCGGCGACACGATCAGCTATCCCTGCTCGCGGCCGCACCGCATCCACAACGACGGTGACGAGATCGCCGTTGCGACGTGGTTGATCGTGCACGCGCCCGCGTGAGGCCGGTCACTCCGTCCGACGTGAGCTGCCGACGACTCAGCGCCCCGTCGCCCCGTCGACGGGGCCGGTCGATCCGACGACCGTGAGCCACGTCGCGACCGCGACGCTGTCGGTACGGTTGGCGACCCGGTGCGGACGGGACGCCGCGAACGACAGCGACTCACCCGGCCCGAGCTCGACCTCGCCGTCGGTGAACTCGAAGGTGAGCGTGCCCGTCACCACGAGCCCGCTCTCGTAACCCGCGTGCACGAGGAGACCGCCGTCGGCGCTCGAGCTCGCCCCCGGCGGGTAGGTCGATTCGAAGTGCTCGACCCCGCTGATGGGCACGGGAGTCAGCCGCCGGTAGGTGACGCCGCCACCGAGGTGCGCCGTGGTCTCGGTGCCCACGCGCGCGACGAAGACCCCGGGCACGGGCTCGTCGAGCTCGCCCGGGGCGTCGGGATCGGGGACCACCGCGACGGCGTGGTCGTCGAAGATCACCGAGACCGGGGCCCCCAGCACGCCCACGAGCTCGACAAGCCGATGGACCGACGGCTGCATCGCGCCCGTCTCGATCTGCGACAGCGCGCTCGCCGAGATGCCCATCTCCTGCGCGACCGAGGCCAACGACCGCCCCGTCCGGGTGCGCAGGGCCCGCAGGCGGCGCCCGATCGACGCGGGCAGGTCGGGCTCGGCGCGCTGCGGTTCCACGGCACGATGATATGTAACGCGGGAGAAACGCGGTGACAGTACCGTGGCGCGCATGCACCTCGACGAGTTCCACGCCCTCAGCGCGGACGAGGCCCGACGCGTCGTCGCCGTCTGGGCTCCGATCCCCCGCTGGGTCGACACCCTGGTCGCGGGGCGACCGTACCGCGACGTCGCGGAGCTGGGCGCCCGGGCGCGGACCGAGGCGGCCCACTGGGACGGGGACGACCTCGATGCCGCGCTCGCGCATCATCCGCGCATCGGCGCCCGGGTCGACGAGCCGGGCGCCGAGGGCGACGCGTCGCGCTCCGAGCAGGCCGCGATGCGGTCGGCATCCGATGACGACGCCGCGGCGATCGCGGTCGGCAACCGGCGGTACGAGGAACGGTTCGACCGCGTCTTCCTCATCCGGGCGGCGGGTCGGACCCCGGGCGAGATGCGGTCCGAGCTCGAGCGTCGCCTCGGGAACGACGACCGCACCGAGACGGGCGAGGCCCTCGGCCAGCTGGCCGAGATCGCGCTGCTCCGCCTCTCGCAGACCGTCACCGAGGAGGCTCCGGCATGACCCACCTGACCACCCATGTGCTGGACGCCGCGACCGGCACCCCCGCGGTCGATGTGGCGATCGAGCTCGCCGACGCCGGCGGAACCGTCGTCGCGACAGGCTCGACCGATGCCGACGGTCGGCTCGCCCTCGGACCCGAGCTGCTCGAGCCCGGCGTCTACTCCCTGACCTTCGGCACCGGCGAGCACTTCGCACGGTCGGGCACCGCGACGTTCTACCCGTCGGTGACCGTCGAATTCACCGTCGGCGACGAGCCCCACCTGCACGTGCCTCTGCTGCTGAGCCCGTTCGCGTACTCGACCTACCGCGGCAGCTGAACGGGCGGCCCGCGTCGGGGTTAAGCGCTGGCTTAACAGAGTCGTTACACGGCCTTCACCTCGCGAGCGATCGGAAACCGTTGAATGACGGCAGTCCCCTGCACCGTCGTCCTCCTCCGATCGGAACCCCTATGCGCGCACGTTCACCCCGCATCGCCCTCCTGGCCGCCGTCTCCCTCGCCGCCCTCGTCCTCACCGGCTGCAGCTCCGCCGGCGACGACACCGCAGGCGGCGACGGCGTCGAGACCGTCAAGATCGGCACCCTGCGCGGCCAGCCGCACTTCTACCAGCCGTTCCTCTACGCCGACCACGCCGTCGACGGCGTCGAGTTCGAGGTCGTGACGCTCGACACGACCCCGGCCCTGTCCGACGCCCTGGTCTCGGGCAGCATCGACTTCGCCATCACCGGCGTCACGCCGACCATCTCGTCGATCTCCCAGAACCGCGACCTGCGGATCGTCGCGAGCGCCGCCGACGGCGGGTCGGGGTTCATCGGCAACGGCGAGACCTCGCTCGCCGAGCTCGAGGGTTCGCAGATCGGCATCGTCCAGGGCTCCGCACAGGAGGTCGCGCTGCGACTGCTGATCGACGACGCGGGCATGTCGCCCGACGACTTCGAGCTCACGCCGATCCCCGTGCCCGAGATGGCGTCGGCCTTCGCGAGCGGCGACATCGACGCCTTCATGGGTGTCGAGATCGGAGTCTCGATCGCGAAGGCGGCCGGTGGCACCGAGGTCGTCGACCCGTACTCGACTGCCATCGGACGCGTGAACATCGGTCTCGTCACGACCGGCGAACTGATCGAGGAGAACCCCGAGCTCGTGCAGCGCGTCGTCGACACCCACGCCGCGACGACCGCCTACATGGCCGACAACATCGACGAGTGGCTGCCCGGCATGGTCGAGGAGTTCGGCGGCGACGAGGAGGTCTTCACGTCGGCGCTCGAGAACTTCTGGCTGCGGTCGGACCTGTCGGACGAGTACGTCGGACAGCTCGAGGCCCTCGCCGAGGCTATGGCCTCGATCGGGCTGATCACCTCGACCCCCACCGCCGACACGATCGTCGACACGAGCTTCGCCGACTGACCCGCGGGGAGACGCACCATGACCGACACCGTCCCATCCGGGCGCACCGACGACGCAGCCGTCGTCGCCGGTGCACCGGCGAGCGCACCCGTCCGGCGCCGCCCGCCGGCGCGCCGACCCAACCAGCGGCCAGCTCTCTACCGGTTCCTGCTCGGCCTGCCGGTGCCGTTCCTCTTCCTCGTCCTCTGGCAGATCGGCCGCGACCAGGAATGGGAGATCCCGTTCGTCGGCATCCGGATGGCGTTCCTGCCGACGCCCGCCGAGGTCGTGACGTCGTTGTGGGACTACGGGTTCGGCGGCGTGAACGACGACGCCTTCTCGGGAGACCTCTGGGTCAACCTCGGCACGTCGGCGCTGCGCGTACTGATCGGTTTCGCGATCGCCGCGGCCATCGCCATCCCGCTCGGCATCGTCATGGGCCGCTCGTACACGATGGACGGCCTCTTCGACCCCTTCATCAACCTCTTCCGGCCCATCCCCGCGACCGCGTGGGTGCCGCTGGTCGGGCTGCTGATCGGCTGGGGCGACCAGGCGACGATCTTCCTCATCGCCCTTTCGGCGTTCTTCCCGATCGTGCTGGGAGCCATCAGCGGGTCGAAGGAGGTGCCGCAGCGGCTGGTCGAAGCCGGGCGGATGCTGGGCGCCCGGCGCAGCGAGATCCTCACCCAGGTGGTCGTGCCCGCGTCGGCGCCCGCCATCATGAACGGCCTGCGCGTCGGCCTCGGCATCGCCTGGGTCGTGCTCGTGCTCGGCGAGTCGGTGGGGGTGAACGTCGGCCTCGGGTCGGCCATCATCCTCGCCCGCGACGTCGTGCGCACCGACATGGTCGTGGTCGGCATGGTCGCGATCGGCGCCGCCGGCTTCCTCTCCGACCGCATCCTCGTCGGGGCCTTCCGTCTCGCCACGCGCGGCCGCCCCCTCATCAAGTGACTGGAACGACGATGACCGACACCACCTCCCCTCGGACGGACGTCTCCGCCGCCGACACCTCGGCCTCGGTCGAGATCACCGACCTGGGCAAGCGCTACGGGCCCGAATGGGCGGGCACCCAGGCCGTCGCCGGCGTCGACCTGAGCATCGCCTCGGGCGAGTTCGTCGCGATCGTCGGAGCCTCCGGATGCGGCAAGAGCACCGTGCTTCGCATCCTCGCCGGATTCGAGGACGCCAGCAGCGGCTCGGTCTCGGTCGGCGGCGCCCCCGTCACGCGTCCCGGGCCGGATCGCGGAGTGGTCTTCCAGGACTACGGGCTGTTCCCCTGGCTCACGGTGCGCGAGAACATCGCGTACGGCCCTCGGCGCCGGCGCCTCCCCCGTGCGCGGGTGAACGAGCTGGTCGATCGCTTCCTCGCGGCGGTCGGGCTGACCCGGTTCGCGACCAAGTACCCGGGACAGCTCTCGGGCGGGATGCAGCAGCGCGTCGCGATCGCACGCGTGCTGGCCAACGAACCCCGCGTGCTGCTCATGGACGAGCCGTTCGGCGCCCTCGACGCGCTGACGCGTTCCGACCTGCAGGCCGAGCTCAAGCGGATCCACCTCGAGACGCGCACGACCGTGGTGTTCATCACGCACTCGATCGAGGAGGCGGTCTTCCTCGCCGACCGGGTCGTGGTCATGACGGGCGGCGCGTCGCACGGCGTTCCCGGGCACATCAGCCGCATCGTCGAGATCGACCTGCCCCCGCAGCGCGACGTCCTCGCACCGGCGTTCACGGAGTACAAGCGCATCATCTCCGACCTCGTCCACGAACCGGTGGCGGCGGCATGAAGGTCATCGTGATCGGCGCCGGCGTCGGCGGCACGACCGCCGGCATCGCCCTGCAGCGGCTCGGCCACGACGTCGTCATCTACGACCGGATGCGCGAGAACCGGCCGGTCGGCGCGGCGCTGTCGCTCTGGTCGAACGGCGTCAAGGTGCTGAATTGGCTCGGGCTCGGGGCCGAGGTCGCGGCGCTCGGCGGCGCGCTCGACCACATGGCCTACCGCGACGGCATCACCGGCGAGGAGCTGTGCCGGTTCTCGCTGGCACCGGTCGAGCAGCAGACCGGGCAACGGGCGTACCCCGTCGCACGCGCGGACCTGCAGAACCTCCTCATGGAGCGCTTCGGCACCGACCGCATCCGGCTCGGGATGCAGCTCGTGGGCATCGACGACGACGGCACCACCGTCACCGCGACCTTCGCGGACGGCACGACCGACACGGCCGACATGCTCATCGGCGCCGACGGGGCCCGATCGTTCACGCGCGACCACGTGACCGGGCCCGACGTACCGCCGATCGAGCGGACGTATGCCGGATACACGAACTACAACGGCCTCGTCGCGCTCGACGGCCGCATCGGGCCCGACGACCAATGGACCACCTACGTCGCCGAGGGCAAGCGCGCAGCGGTCATGCCGATCGCCGGCGGACGCTTCTACTACTGGTTCGACATCCCGCGCCCTTCCGGCGAGGACGGCGACGCCCTCGCCGAGCTGCACGAGGCGTTCGCGCACTGGGCACCCGGCACGCGGGCGCTGGTCGAGGCGATCGAGCGCGAGGGGTCGCTGAACCGCGTCGAGATCTGGGACATCGACCCCTTCGACACTTGGACCCGCGGCCGGGTCGCGATCCTCGGAGACGCCGCGCACAACACCACGCCCGACATCGGACAGGGCGCGTGCTCGGCGCTCGAGGACGCGTTCGCCCTCGGCATCGCGGTCGCGACCGACACCGTGTCGGTCGAGGACACGCTGCGGCGCTACGCCGCGTCGCGCGTCGAGCGGGCGGGCGACCTCGTGCTGCGGGCCCGCGCCCGCGCGGCCGAGACGCACGGTGCCGACCCGGAGGTCACCGAGAACTGGTACCGCAGCCTGCGCGGCACCGACGGGGCCGGCATCATCCGCGGCATCGTCGGCAATACCGTCGGCAGCCCGATCAACCTCGGCGCGGGTGTGCTGTGAGCGCGGCGCGCGCCGGCGAGGGCGCGTGCCGGGTCAGACGCGGAACACCGTGTGCACGGGGCCGCACACGTCCTGACCGCCGAGGTCGGAGAGCTCCATGAGCACCGCCGTGCCGATCGTGCGGTAGCCGAGCCCGTCGAGCAGTCGCTGCGCGGCGCGCAGCGTGCCGCCGGTCGCGAGCACGTCGTCGACGAGCAGCACCCGGGTGCCGGGAGGAAGATCGTCGGCCATCTCGATCGTCGCCTGACCGTACTCGAGGTCGTAGGAGACGGATGCGGCGGGGCGCGGCAGCTTGCCGGCCTTGCGGATCGGCACCATACCGACGCCGCTCGCGGCGGCGACGGCCCCTGCGATGAGGAAGCCGCGCGCCTCGACGCCCGCCACGACGTCGAACTCGCGGGCGAAGGGCGACACGATCGCGTCGACGACGGTGCGCAGCGCGGTCGCGTCGGCGAGCAGCGGCGAGATGTCGCGGAAGAGGATGCCCGGCTCGGGGAAGTCGGGGATGAGCGCGATGAGCGACTCGGCGTGCTCGAGGGGGTCGGAAGTCACCGAACCACCCTAGGCCCGATCGGCGACGGGACCGGCGGCTCCCACCCGACTGCAAGCGCTTGCACTAGGCTGACGCGCATGACCTCCTCCTCCGTGGACACCGCGGCCTCCACCCTCGCCCCGATCGGGACCTCCCGCCCCGGCGCCGAGTGGTGGCGCTCCGCCGTCATCTACCAGATCTACCCCCGCTCGTTCGCCGACGCCTCGGGTGACGGCATCGGCGACCTCGCGGGGATCACCGAGCGGCTCGGCTCGCTGGCCGACCTCGGCGTCGACGCGGTCTGGCTGAGCCCCTTCTTCCGCTCCCCGCAGAAGGACGCCGGATACGACGTCGCGGACTACTGCGACGTCGACCCGCTGTTCGGCACACTGGCCGACTTCGACACGATGCTCGACGAGGCGCACGCCCGCGGCATCCGGGTCATCGTCGACCTCGTCCCCAACCACTCGTCGGATCAGCACGCGTGGTTCCAGCAGGCGCTCGCGGCGGCACCGGGAAGCGTCGAGCGCGCCCGCTACATCTTCCGCGACGGCAAGGGCGAGAACGGCGACGAGGCGCCCAACAACTGGGAGTCGGTCTTCGGCGGTCCGGCCTGGACGCGCACGACGAACCCCGACGGCACCCCCGGCCAGTGGTACCTCCACCTGTTCGACTCGACGCAGCCCGACTTCGACTGGGCCAACCCCAAGGTGGGCGACGAGTTCGAGCGCATCCTGCGGTTCTGGCTCGACCGCGGCGTCGACGGCTTCCGCGTCGACGTCGCCCACGGCCTCGTCAAGTCCGACGGACTGCCCGACTTCGTGCCGGCAGAAGACGCCGGATCGATGGGCGGCGACAGCCTCGACGTCCCCTACTGGGGCCAGGAGGGCGTGCACGACATCTATCGCCGCTGGAACCGCATCCTCGCCGAGTACGAGGGCGACCGGGCCCTCTGCGCCGAGGCGTGGCTGCCGACCGTCGACGAGACGGCGCTGTGGGTGCGGCAGGACGAGATGCACCAGGCGTTCAACTTCCCGTACCTGCAGACCGAGTGGGACGCCGACCACCTCACCGAGGTGATCTCCGAGTCGCTGCGGGCGTTCCCCGCCGTCGGCGCCCCCGCCACCTGGGTGCTGTCGAACCACGACGTCGTCCGTCACGCCTCGCGCCTGGCGCTCACGGCCGAGAACCCCCAGGGTCACGGCCTCGGGCCCGACTCCCCCGGCCAGCCCGATGCCGTCGTCGGCCTCGCCCGCGCCCGCGCTGCGACGACGCTCATGCTCGCCCTGCCCGGCTCGGCCTACCTCTACCAGGGCGAGGAGCTCGGACTGCCGGAGGTCGTGCACCTGCCCGACGCGGCCCGGCAGGACCCGACCTGGTTCCGCACCGACGGCGAGCGCTACGGCCGCGACGGATGCCGCGTGCCCATCCCGTGGGAGGCCGACGCCCCCGGGTACGGCTTCAGCCCGACAGGCGCCTCGTGGCTGCCGCAGCCCGAGGAGTGGAACGACCTCGCGCGGTCGGCGCAGGATGGCGACCCGGCCTCGACCCTGGCGCTGTACCGCGACCTGCTCGCGGCGCGGCGACGTCACGACCTCGGGGCGGGAGCGCTCGAGTGGGTCGACCTGAACCTCGGCGACGACGTCGTGGCCTTCCGCAACGGCGATGTGCTCGTCGTCGCGAACACCGGCACGAGTCCGGTCGCGCTGCCCGCCGGCGACATCCTGGTCTCGAGCGTCGCCGACCTCGGCGCGGGCGCCGGCAGTGAGCTGCCCGTCGACGCCGCGGTCTGGCTGCGCGTGGGCTGACGGGAGGGCGGGAGATGGCCGGCATCGACGACGTCGCGCGACGCGCGCAGGTCTCGACGGCGACCGTCTCCCGCACCCTGAGCGGCCGCGGCCCGGTGTCGTCCGCGACGCGCGAGCGCGTGCTGCGGGCGGCATCCGACCTGGGCTACGTCGTGTCGTCCGCGGCGTCGAGCCTCGCCACGGGACGAACGCGCAACATCGGCGTGCTCGTGCCGATACTCGATCGGTGGTTCTTCTCCCGGGTGCTCACGGGCATCGCCGCGACCCTGCAGCGCAACGACTACGACGTCGCCCTGTACGCCCTGACCGCCGAGGTCGACGAGCGCAGCCGCGTGTTCGCGACCTCGCTGCGGCGACAGCGCGTCGACGGGGTCATCGTCGTGTCGATGGCCCTCGCCCGGGCCGAGATCGCGCAATTGGGAGACCTCGGTCTGCCGGTCATCGCGATGGGCGGGCAGCTGGCCGGGCTGCGGTCGCTCACGGTGAACGAGCTCGAGGTGGCCCGCACCGCGACCGAGCACCTGCTCGGCCTGGGGCACCGCGACATCGCCCACATCGGCCTGCACCCGCAGTTCGAGGGCGACTTCCACATCCCCTCGCAGCGTCGGCGCGGATTCGAGTCGGCCCTCGCCGACGCCGGCGTCGCCGTTCGCGACGACCGGTTCGCAGCGGGCGACTTCACCATGGGCGGCGGGCACGAGGCGGCGACCCGACTGCTGCGCGACGCCGAGAAGCGGCCGACCGCGATCTTCGCGGCATCCGACGAGATGGCGATCGGGGCCATCCTCGCGGCGCGCGAGCTCGGGCTGCGCGTGCCGCAGGACCTGTCGGTCGTCGGCGTCGACGGGCACGACCTCGGCGCCTTCTTCGGGCTCACCACCGTCGACCAGTTCCCCGGCCGGCAGGGCGAGCGCGTCGCCGCGGCGATGATCGCGGCACTGCACGGCTCGACGTCCGAGCCGCCGGTCGACCTCGACTTCGCGCTCGTCGAGCGCACCAGCACCGCGCCGCCCGCCTGACCCCCGGCCCCGCCTGATGACCCGGCCGGCCTGACCGGGCACGTGCAGCGTTCCCCGGCGGCGTGCAGCCCCCTCCCGTAGGCTCGGAACATGGCCCTCGATCTCGACGCCCTCTACACCGACCTGCACCGGCACCCTGAGCTGTCGTTCCAGGAGACGCGGACCGCCGCGATCATCGCGGCTCGGCTCGGCGAGCTCGGCCTCGAGTACGAGGAGGGCATCGGCCGCACGGGCGTGGCCACCGCGCTCCGCAACGGCGACGGCCCGGTCGTCTGGCTCCGCGCCGACATGGACGGCCTGCCCGTGCCCGAGCAGACGGGCCTCGAATACGCCTCGACCGCGCGCGGCGTCGACCCCGCCGGAAACGACGTGCCGGTGATGCACGCGTGCGGGCACGACATGCACGTCACGGCCCTCCTCGGCGCGCTCGAGCGCCTCATCGCGACGCGCGACGAGTGGTCGGGCACCGTGGTCGCCGTGTTCCAGCCCGCCGAGGAGTACGGCGCCGGCTCGCAGGCGATGATCGCCGACGGCGTGCTCGACCGCTTCCCCAAGCCCGACATCGTGCTCGGCCAGCACGTCACCCCGCTCCCCGCGGGCATCATCGGGGTGCGCCCCGGTACGCAGATGGCGGCCTCCGACGGGCTCACCGTCGTGATGCACGGCCGGGGCGGGCACGGATCGCGGCCCCACTCCACGATCGACCCCATCGTGATGGCGGCCGCCACCGTGATGCGCCTGCAGACCGTGGTCTCGCGCGAGGTCGACCCCCGCGACGTCGCCGTCGTGACCGTCGGATCCATCCACGCGGGACTCAAGAACAACATCATCCCCGCCGAGGCGAAGCTCGAACTCAGTCTGCGCTACCCCGACGACGAGGCCCGCGAGCGCGTGCTCTCAAAGGTCGAGCGCATCGTGCGCGCCGAGGCGGCGGCATCCGGGGCCGAGACCGAGCCGACCATCACGACCGATCACACCCTGCCCCCGACGATCAACGACCACACCGCCACCGCACGCTTGACCACGGCGTTCGAGCGCGCGTTCGGCGAGGGCAGCGTCGTCGACCCGGGCATGTTCACGGGCAGCGAGGACGTCTCGTGGTTCGCCCGCGAAACCGGCGCGCCCCTGGTGTTCTGGTTCTGGGGCGGCGTCGACCCGCAGAAGTTCGCGGATGCCGTCGCCGCGGGCACGGTCGAGCGCGACATCCCGACGAACCACTCGCCCTTCTTCGCACCGATCATGCATCCGACGATCGAGCGCGGCGTCGAGAACCTCGTCGTGGCCGCCACGGAGTTCCTGGCATGAGCGATCCGAACGACCCGTTCGCCGACTTCGAGCCGTACGAGCCGCCGCCGAAGCCCGACCGCGCGAAGCGCGAGAAGGCGCCGCGCGAGCCGAAGGCGCCGCGCGAGCCGCGGGAGAAGAAGCCGCGCGCGAGCCGCGAGCCGGGGCCGAAGCGCGAGAAGGCGCCGCGCACGGCACCCGTCATGGCGGGGTGGCCCGACGAGCGGCCCGAGCGCGCGACCGAACGCGACGCCGGCGAGGGCGGCGGCGGAGACCGGCGTACGCTCGTCATCCTGTCGAGCATCGCGGGCCTGCTCGTCGTCGCGGTGGTCGTCGTTTTCACGATCTACCTCGTGCAGCAGTCGCAGCGTCAAGAGCCGACCGCCGACCCCGTGCCCACGGCCCCGGCGACGCAGTCGATCCCGCAGCAGAGCGGCGCGCCCCAGAATCCGTCGGAGTCGCCGAGCGCGCCCGCCGCGACCGCGGGTGTCGCCGTGACCGGCGACGGCTTCACGATCACCGATGCGACCGGCTCGACCACCTTCACCCACGCCTGGGCGGACGACGCGGCCCCGGCCGTGGCTGCGCTGACGGAGCTGTTCGGCGCCGCGCCGACCGAGGACTTCCAGAACGGCGACGCCGAGAACTACGCGTACAACATCTACGTGTGGGAGGGCTTCCGCCTGTACGACGTCTTCCTGAGCGCGGGCAACCGTCCCCGCGCCGAGGTGCCGGCTCCGACATACATCTCGTACGACTCCGACATCGATGTGCCGGTCACCGACGACTTCGGCGTCGGGCTCGACATGACGGCCGACGAGGTCGCGGCGCTCGGCCCCGAGTCCGGCGCGGGCGGGTCGTTCGTGTTCGGCTCGGACCGCAACACCTTCTACCAGGACGGCCAGCGCCGCTTCGGCGCCGCCGTCACGGTCGAGGGCAGCCGGGTCACCGTCACGTACACCTTCCGCGCCGGCCGCTGAGGCGCGCGCACGGCCGACCGTGCCCGTGCCCCTGCCCGTGCCCGTGCCGCGATGCAAGAGATCGAGGGCGACACCCCGCGGTGCGGCATCCGCACCCGGCGCGTCGTGACTGATTCGTTGCATCCGGGCACGGCTGCGGGATGTCGCCGGCACCGGGCTCCCTGCCAGGATGACGGACATGACCGAAGCCAGCTCGCGCCGACCAGTCGTCATCCTGAGCATCGTCGCAGCGGTGCTGCTGGTCGCCGCCGCGATCGCCGTGTTCCTGCTGACGCAGCGCGATGCCGCACCGGTCGCGGCTCCGTCACCGAGCGCGAGCACGAGCACGCCCGCCATTCCGCCGTCGCCGACCCCGTCCGCGACGCCGACGGATGCCGCGCCCGTCGCGGCCGAGGTCGTCATGGCGGCGACCGGCTTCACGATCGTCGCCGACGACGGGTCGACACTCCTCGAGTTCCGCTGGCGCGATGAGGTCGGGCCCGCGGTCGCCGCACTGACCGAGGCCTTCGGCGCCGAGCCCCGGATGAGCGTCTACCCGGGCGACGGGAACCACTTCCCGGACTACACGGCCTACGACTGGAGCGGCTTCACGCTGTACGACATGATCGTCGTCGACGGCGACAAGCCGCGCGACGAATACAGCATCCCCACCTGGATCGGCATCGGTTCCAACGAGGTCAGGGGAGTGCCCATCGAGCCCGAGTTCGGGCTCGCCGTCGGTGCGACCGCCGACGAGGTGCGGGCGAGCGACCCGGACGAAGAGTTCCCGATGTCCGGCGGCGACGCGCAGCTGCGATTCGTCTTCGACACAGACCGCACCGAGATCCATTCACCCGAAGGTCCGGTGGAGGACCTGTCGTACAGCGTCTTCGCGGACGCCGAGGTGGGCTCGGGGGTCGTCCTGATCCGCTACCGCCCCTGGAGCACACTGTGACCGAGACGACCGGACGGGGGCGGTTCGACAACACTCTGGTGACGCTCGGCGCGGCGAGATTGCGCAGGATGCCGCGCCAGGCGTAATGTCGCCCGCCGTGACCACTGACAGTCGGGATGCGGGCGACGATTCGACCCCCATCGCGAAGCGCATCCTCATCGGCGATCCGCTCGATTCCGAGAAGCTCGACGACCAGCTGCTGCCGAAGCGCCGGGCCCTGCCGATCTTCGCCTCCGATGCGCTGTCATCGGTCGCCTACGCGCCGCAGGAACTGCTGATGATCCTGGCGATCGGCGGCACCGCGATGCTCGCGTTCAGCCCGTGGGTGGCGCTCGCGGTCGTCGCCCTGCTCATCGTGGTCGTGCTGAGCTACCGCCAGCTCATCAAGGCGTACCCGTCGGGCGGCGGCGACTACGAGGTCGCCCGCACAAACCTCGGCGAGAAGGCCGGCGTGGTCGTGGCGGCCGCACTGCTGGTCGACTACATCCTCACCGTCGCGGTGTCGGTGGCGTCCGGCGTCGACAACATCATCTCGGCGCTGCCGTTCCTCGACCCGTGGCGGGTCGAGCTCGCGGTCGGGTTCGTCGTGCTGATCATCGTCGTCAATCTGCGCGGCGTGCGCGAGGCGTCGTCGGCCTTCGCCGTGCCCACCTACATCTTCATCGGTTCGGTCGGCGTCATGGTGGTCACCGGACTGGTGCGCGTGGCCCTCGGCGATGCGCCCGTCGCCGAGAGCGCCCAGTACGCGATGGAGGCCGAGAGCCTCAGCCAGGTGGCCCTGATCCTGCTCATCCTGCGTGCGTTCTCGAGCGGATGCTCGGCCCTGACGGGCGTCGAGGCGGTGTCGAACGGCGTTCCCGCCTTCCGTGCGCCGAAGGTCGCGAACGCGCAGAAGACGCTCGTGATGATGGGCCTCATCGCCATCCTGCTCTTCTCTGGCCTGACGGCGCTCGGCCTCATCGCGGGCGTCCACTACGCCGAGGACCCCTGCGCCCTGGTCGGCTTCGACTGCGTCAACCAGCCCCAGCCGAGCCTCATGGCCCAGATCGCGGCGGCCACCTTCGGCATGGGTTCGATCCCGTTCTTCATCATCCAGGCGGCGACCGCGTGCGTGCTGCTCCTCGCCGCGAACACCGCCTTCAACGGCTTCCCGCTGCTCGGCGCGGTCCTCGCCCGCGACGGCTATGCGCCGAAGTCGCTCAACACCCGCGGCGACCGTCTGGTGTTCTCGAACGGCATGATCATCCTCGGCCTCGCGGCGATCCTCGTGCTCGTCGTATTCCAGGCCGACCTGACGACGCTGATCCAGCTGTACATCATCGGCGTGTTCGTGTCGTTCTCGCTCGGTCAGGTCGGCATGGTGAAGCACTGGCGGCGCGAGCTGCGGCTGCTGCATCCGTCGGCGTCGGCCGACCGCGCGGAAGCGCGCCGCGGTCTCGTCATCAACGGCATCGGCGCGACCTTCACCGTCGCGGTGCTCGTCATCGTGACCGTGACGAAGTTCACCCACGGCGCCTGGCTCGTGTTCATCGCGATTCCCATCCTCGCGTTCCTCATGGTCGGGGTGAGCCGCTACTACCGCGACGTCGAGCACGAGATCGCGATGGACGACGACGTGCACTTCGGCTCGACGGGCGACGTCGCCCTCGTCCTGGTCAACCGGCTGCAGAAGCCGGTCGCCAAGGCCGTCGACTACGCCCTGTCGGCGAAGCACGACAAGACGATCGCCGTGCACGTCGCGGTGTCGAAAGAGACGGCGCAGGAGGTGCAGACCGACTGGCAGGTGCACGGGATGCCGGTCCCCCTCGTCATCATCGAGTCGCCCTACCGGCAGTACGCCGCCCCGCTCGCCGCCTTCATCCGCAAGTACCGCGAGAAGCACGGATCGTCGGTCGTGACGGTCTACCTGCCGCAGTACATCGTCGGGCACTGGTGGGAGACGTTCCTGCACAACCGCCGCGCGCGCCGCATCGGGCAGCAGCTCATGATGGTGCACGGCGTGCAGATCACCCTCGTGCCCTGGCTGCTCGACTCGTCCGAGATCGTCTACGGCCGGCGTTCGCGTCCGATGCCGGGCGACGACCGCGCGGGTCGCGCCTCGACGACCTACGGCCTGGTCGCCCATACCGAGCCCGACGAGCGCTGACGCGCCGCGCCGTCCGCGCCAACTCCTCAGAAACGGCGTCTCGGGCTGCCGGTCAGGCCGGATCCCGGGTCGGGCGGCCCGGTTCTGAGGAGTTGCCGCACCGCCGCCGCGCGATCCCACCCCTGCCGCGGGCCCGAGCCGGGCCGGCGGGGGCGGCGTAGCCTAGAGGGGTGAGCTCTCCCGCCGTTCCCGCCGCTTCGCCGCGCGTCAGCCCGCTCGACGCGGTCACGCTGCGCGCCGACTTCCCGATCCTCTCGGAGCAGGTCAACGGGCACCGCCTCGTGTACCTCGACTCGGCCGCGACGAGCCAGAAGCCCACCGCCGTGCTGGATGCCGAGCGCGACTTCCTCACGCACGCGAACGCCGCGGTCCACCGCGGCGCGCACACTCTCGCCGCGGAGGCGACCGATCTGTTCGAGGACGCGCGCGCGGCGGTGGCCGGCTTCGTCGGCGCGCAGCCCGAGCAACTCGTCTGGACCAGCGGCGCGACCGCGGGCCTCAACCTCGTCGCCTACGCCATCGGCAACGCGACGCTCGGACGCGGCGCACCCGCCTCGAGCCCCTACGCCCTGACCCCCGGCGACGAGATCGTGACCACGGCGATCGAGCACCATGCCAACCTCATCCCCTGGCAGGAGCTCGCCGCCCGCACCGGCGCTGTGCTCCGTCACATCCCGGCGAGGGCCGACGGCACGCTCGACCTGGATGCCGCCGCGGCCATCATCGGCGAACGCACCCGCATCGTCGCCTTCACGCACGTCTCGAACGTGCTCGGCATCGTCAATCCGGTCGCCGAGATCGTCGCGCTCGCGCAGGCGGTCGGCGCGACGACCGTGCTCGACGCCTGCCAGTCGGCGCCGCACCTGCCGCTCGACCTGCCGGCGCTCGGCGTCGACCTCGCTGTCTTCAGCGGCCACAAGATGCTGGGGCCCTACGCGATCGGCGGACTCTACGGCCGCGCCGAGGTGCTCGACGCCCTGCCGCCGTTCCTCACCGGCGGGTCGATGATCACCACCGTCACGCTCGACCACGCCGAGTACCTGCCGGCCCCGCAGAAGTTCGAGGCCGGAACGCAGGCCGTCGGGCCCGCGATCGGTCTGGCCGCCGCGGTCCGCTACCTGCAGGATGTCGGGCTCGAGGACATCCACGCGCACGAGGCCGCGTTGGCCGACCGGATGGGCGCGGGGCTGCGCGAGATCCCCGGCATCCGGCTGCTCGGCGACGCGCCGGGCGCCGACCGGGTGGGCCTCTGGTCGTTCGATGTCGATGGCGTGCATGCGCACGACGCGGGGCAGGTCCTCGACGCGCAGGGCATCGCGGTGCGCGTCGGACATCACTGCGCCGCGCCGCTGCACCGGCAGTTCGGGATGACGGCATCCGTCCGCGCCTCGACCGCGCTGTACAACACCGAGGACGACGTCGACCTGTTCCTCGACGCGGTGCGCGGCATCCGCGGGTTCTTCGGCGTCACCGACCAGGCCGAAGGGGCACGCGCATGACCGGGCTCGACTCGCTGTACCAGGAGCTCATCCTCGACCACTCGAAGCATCCGGTCGGCAATCCGCTGCACGATGTCGGCGACGCGGCGCACGCCGACTCGCACCAGAAGAACCCGGTGTGCGGCGACGAGATCACCCTGCGCGTCGCCGTCGACGGCGACCGCATCACCGAGGTCTCGTGGGAGGGCACCGGCTGCTCGATATCGCAGGCCTCGGCCTCGATGCTCGCCTCGCTCGTCGAGGAGGAGGCCGAGGGCGACGGGATGACGCGGGCCGACGCCATGAGCCTCATCGAGGGATTCCGCGAGGCCTTGCGCTCGCGCGGCACGATTCCTCTCGACGAGGAGACCTTCGGAGACGCAGCGGCCCTCTCGGGCGTCTCGAAATTCTCGGCGCGGGTGAAGTGCGCGATGCTCGCATGGGTCGCCCTCGAGGACGGGCTCGCGCGAGCCTGACCTCAGGCCGCGAGCACCTCGCCTTCGAGGCGGGCGTACGAGTCCTCCATGCCGTCGGCCATGCCGGTGGCGAGGATCGCGTCGCGGGTGTCCTTGTCGGGGTACTCGATGAGCAGGGTCAGCAGTGTCGCGCCGTCCTCCTCGTAGAGCTGCAGGTCGTTGACGGTGGCGGGACCCTCGACCCCCGCCATCCGCTCGGTCGTCACGGCGCGGCGCGGCGCGTCGAGCTGGAGCAGCTCACCCTCGAAGCCGAACGCCGTCTCGGGAGCGCCCTCCTGCTCCCAGGCGTACCGGTACGTGCCGCCGACCTGGGCGGCGGGCTCGGCGACCGTCATGGTCCAGCCGTCGGGGCCCAGCATCCACTTCTTCAGCAGCTCGCTCTCGTGGTGCGCACGCCAGACGAGCTCACGCGGCCCGTCGATGAAGCGGGTGATGCGTACGTGCGTGTCGTCGAGCAGTTCGACGCGGGTGCCCTGCCCCTGTGCGTAGGCGCGGAGGTCCTGCACGACCGCGTCGAGCTGGCCCATGGCGAGCCGCGAGCCCTCGATCGCGCCCATCGCGATGACCTGCTCGAGGCCCTCGGCGGAGGTGAAGTAGGTGACGTTCGTCAGGCGGGAGCCGGTCTCGGTCGGATCGAAGGTGAACACCATCCGCATCGCCGGGAACTGCTCCATCGGCTCGCCGTTCTCGTCGGCGAACGCGTCGAGCACCTCGAAGCTGCGGCCTTCGTCGATCGCGATGAATTCCCAGGTGCCGCGCGACTTCTCGCCCTGCGGGCTCGCCATGGCGTACTGCGCGCGTCCGCCCGGCGTGAAGTCGAACCGCGTGAAGGTCGCGGGCCAGCCGGGAGGGCCCCAGAAGCGCTCGAGCTGCGCGGGCTGCGTGAACGCGCGCCAGAGGCGGTCGACGGGCGCGGCGACATCCGCCACGAGCGTCATCGTGAGGTTGTCGGCGTCGGTGGTGATGTCGGTGACGGGCATCGGATTCTCCTTCGAACGGATACAGCGCGGGAGGGGCGGGCGGGGTCGGTATGCGGGGGTCAGTCTTCGGGTTCGGCGAGCAGCGCGTCGAGCCGGTCGACTCGGGCGCGCCAGAGGTCTTCGTAGCGGGCCAGCAGGGCGCGCGCTCGGGCGATCATCGCGGGATCGGCGCGGACGAGGCGCTCGCGCCCCTCGGCCCGCTTGACGATGAGGCCCGCGGTCTCGAGAACGCCGACGTGCTTCTGCACCGCCGCGAACGACATGTCGTAGTCGGCCGCGAGCGCCGACACCGACTGCTCGTGCTCGATCGTGCGGCGGAGGATGTCGCGACGCGTCGCGGTCGCGAGCGCGTGGAAGAGACGGTCGATGTCGTCATCGCTCAGCTCGCTCCGCTCACTCGGTCGGGGATCGTTTCGTGCAACCATTTGGTTGTACGTTAGAGCTCGCGGATGCTGCTGTCAATGCTTCCGCCGCGCCGGATTCGCGGATCGGCGAGGGGGCTTCGGAAATCGGCGCAACAGGTCGACCGGGGGGATGCGGCACGCCTCTAGCGCGAGGCGCAGGCCACACACATGGTCGCGTGGGGCCGGACCTCAAGGCGCTCGACCGGGATGTCGCGGCCGCAGCTCGCGCACACGCCGTAGGTGCCGTCGGCGACGCGGGCAAGGGAGGCCTCGACCTCGGCGAGCTCGGCCCGTGCAGCGCGGCGAAGGGCCTCGACCCGCTGCCACTCCCCCGACAGGGTCGAGCCCTCGGGGTCGTGCTCATCGTCGGCGGTCGCGTCGGCTCGGTCGTGACGAAGGCTGTCGTCGTCGGCATCCAGCCGGTCGAGCTGCACGGTGAGCTCGCGCTTGCGCTCGTGCAGTCGCGCTTCCGGGTCCATCCCGCGACCCTACGCCCGCAGGAGGTCGTCGTGGCGACGCGGCTCCGGCCACCTGTCATGAACGAAGACGGCGCCGAGGATCGCGGTGAAGACCAGGGCGTGCACGGCGAGAACGGTGGGCAGGATGCTCGGCGCGATGAACACCGACTCCCCGGTGGGGGCCGTGTAGCGACATCCGACGCCGAGGGGGAAGATCTGCCACGCACCGTCGACAGCGACGGACTCCGGCGCGATCGAGGCGTCGAAGACCACACGGTCATCCCACGCGTCGATGCAGGCACCGATCGGCCCGTCATTGATCCCGGCGGGGATCGCCATCATCAGGACGCCGATCCACAGCACCGCGGCCACGAAGGCGAACGACAGCTGCAGCAGTCGGAAGCCGGCCCGGGTCGTCATATCGGCACCCTACCGACGGAGCATCTCCGGACGGTTCGTTCTTCGGGCACGCGCGCCGCTACGTCAAGCCGGTGACGCGGGCGGCCGGATCGGCGCACGCTTGAGGTGGAAGGGAGTACGACATGACCGATCACCACGACAACGAGGCCGAGCACGCCGACGAGGGTGCCCAGCACGCGCCCGACGAGAACCCGTCGACGGAGGAGCTCGAGGAGCCCAGCGTCGCGAAGGAGCCGGGCGAGGAGCCCAAGGCGCCCGAGAAGAAGGACGAGGAGCCGAGCCACCACGCCGTCGGCATCGGGGTCATCGACGACGAGTCCTCGCCCCTCGCGCCCTGACCCGCGCCGCACGGCTCGGCCTCGCGATACACCTGCGGTCCGGGGGTGCCGGCGTCGCGCCGGCACCCCCGGACCGTGAGGGGTGCGTGAGGAGCGGCGGCCGGGGCGTATGGATTCCGTGAGGACGGCGGATGCGGCATCCGGCGGGGTGTTGCATCGGATCTCGTGCTCGACCTCATCTACCTCGCCGCGATCCTCGCGCTCTTCGCCGTCGTCGGCCTCGTCGCCCGGGGGGTCGAGAAGCTGTGATGGTCTTCTCGCTCCTCGCGACCGTCCTGGCCGTCGCCGCCATCGTCTATCTCGTCGTCGCCCTCGTGCGACCCGAACGGTTCTGACGTGGATGCCGCGCAGATCGGGTTCGCGTCGCTCCAGATCGCGACCCTCGCCCTCATCCTCGTCCTGCTGTACCGCCCCGTCGGCGACTACATCGCCCGTGTCTACAGCTCGCCCCGCGACTTCGCGATCGAACGGGGCGCCTACCGGCTGATCGGGGTGGACCCCCGAGCCGAGCAGACCTGGCAGGCCTACGCCCGCGGCGTTCTCCTGTTCTCGCTGGTGGGCGTCGTGATCGTCTACGGGCTGCAGCGCATCCAGCCGCTCCTGCCGTTCAGTCTCGACCTGCCCGCACCGAGCGAGCACCTCTCGTTCAACACCGCGATCTCGTTCGTGTCCAACACGAACTGGCAGTCGTACTCGCCCGATGTCACCCTCGGTTACACCGTGCAGTTCGCCGGTCTGGCCGTGCAGAACTTCGTCTCCGCCGCGGTCGGCATGGCCGTCGCGATCGCCCTCGTCCGCGGCTTCGCCTACCGCCGCTCCGGCACGATCGGCAACTTCTGGGTCGACCTCGTGCGCGGGCTCGGCCGCATCCTGCTGCCCCTGTCGATCGTCGCGGCCGTCGTACTGCTCGCGGGCGGCGTCATCCAGAACTTCGCGGGCTTCACCGACGTGCAGACCATCGCCGGCGGCGCGCAGTCGATCCCGGGCGGCCCCGTCGCGAGCCAGGAAGCCATCAAGCTCCTCGGCACGAACGGCGGCGGTTTCTTCAACGCGAACTCCGCCCACCCGTTCGAGAACCCGACGCCGTGGACGAACCTGTTCGAGGTGCTGCTGATGCTCGTCATCCCGTTCGCGATGCCGCGCGCGTTCGGCCGCATCGTCGGCGACGACCGCCAGGGCTACACGATCGTCGCCGTCATGGCGGGCATCTTCGTCGTCTCGCTGGCCCTCGGCACCTGGGCGGAGGTCGCGGGCGGCGGCACCGCCACCCAGCTCGCGGGCGCCGCGATGGAGGGCAAGGAGACGCGCTTCGGCATCGGCGCCTCGACGCTCTTCTCGGCGACCTCGACCCTCACCTCGACGGGCGCCGTCAACGCGATGCACGACAGCTACACCCCCCTGGGCGGGATGCTGCCGATGCTCAACATGATGCTCGGCGAGATCGCCCCGGGCGGCGTCGGCTCGGGCCTGTACGGGATGCTGGTGCTCGCGATCCTCGCCGTCTTCGTCGGCGGCCTGCTGATCGGGCGCACCCCGGAGTACCTCGGCAAGAAGATCGGGCCCCGCGAGATCAAGCTCGCGAGCCTCTACATCCTCGTGACGCCGACGCTCGTGCTCGCCGGAACGGCGCTGAGCTTCGCGATCCCGGCCGTGCGCGCCGACGTCGAGGGCACCTCGATCTGGAACCCGGGTGTCCACGGCCTGAGCGAGCTCCTGTACGCGTTCACCTCCGCGGCGAACAACAACGGCTCCGCGTTCGCCGGCCTCACGGCCAACACCCCGTGGCTGAACACCGCCCTCGGTATCGCGATGCTGCTCGGCCGCTTCGTCCCGATCGTGCTCGTGCTCGCCCTCGCCGGATCCCTCGCCGCGCAGGACACGGTGCCGTCGAGCGCCGGCACCCTGCCGACGCACCGCCCGCAGTTCGCGGGTCTGCTCGCGGGCGTCGTCGTCATCATCACCGCGCTCACCTACTTCCCGGTCCTCACCCTGGGCCCCCTCGCCGAAGGACTCTCCTGATGTCTGCCCCTCTGACCGAAACGCGCCCGTCGTCCGGCCGCCCGTCGACCGAACCGGACGCGACCGCCGCGTCGCACCGTCGCGGCGTCTTCAGGCTCGAGCAGGTGGGCGCGGCCGTGCCGGGCGCCCTGCGCAAGCTCAACCCCGCCGCACAGTGGCGCAACCCGGTGATGTTCCTCGTGTGGGTGGGCGCCGCGCTCACCACGGCGATCGCGATCGCGGAGCCGTTCCTGGGCGGTCCCGAGACGTCGGGCGGCACGACCGTCCCGGGCGGGTTCACGTGGGGCATCGCGATCTGGCTCTGGTTGACCGTGCTCTTCGCGAACGTCGCCGAGTCGGTCGCCGAGGGCCGCGGCAAGGCGCAGGCGCAGGCGCTCCGCGCGACGCGCACCACCACGACCGCGCGCCGGGTCGTCTCCTACGACCCCCGGACGGACGCCGCCGCCCGCGGCACCGCCACCGAGGACGTGGCCTCCGCCGACCTCCGGCTCGGTGACGTCGTCCTGGTCGAGGCCGGCGAGCTGATCCCCGGCGACGGCGACATCGTGGACGGCATCGCGACGGTCGACGAGTCGGCGATCACCGGCGAATCGGCACCCGTGGTCCGCGAATCCGGCGGCGACCGGAGCGCCGTGACCGGCGGCACCCGGGTGCTCTCGGACCGCATCGTCGTGACGATCACCTCGAAGCCGGGCGAGACGTTCGTCGACCGGATGATCGCCCTCGTCGAGGGTGCCGCGCGTCAGCGGACGCCGAACGAGATCGCCCTCAATATCCTGCTCGCGAGCCTGTCGATCGTGTTCGTCGTGGTCGTGCTGGTCATGAATCCGATCGCCTCGTACAGCGCGTCGCCCGTCAGCATCCCGGTGCTCGTCGCCCTCCTGGTCTGCCTCATCCCCACCACGATCGGCGCGCTGCTTTCGGCGATCGGGATCGCGGGCATGGACCGCCTCGTGCAGCGGAACGTGCTGGCGATGTCGGGGCGCGCCGTCGAGGCCGCCGGCGACGTGACGACCCTGCTGCTCGACAAGACCGGCACGATCACCTACGGCAACCGGCGCGCGTCGGAGTTCGTCACCATGACCGGTGTCGACGCGGCCGACCTCGCCCGCGCGGCATCCCTCTCGTCGCTGTCCGACCCGACGCCCGAGGGCACGTCGGTCGTCGAGCTGGCGGCCGCGCGCCATGTCGTCGCCGAACTCCCGCGCGACGCCGTCGCGGTGCCCTTCACGGCGCAGACGCGTATGAGCGGCGTCGACCTGCCCGACGGCACGCAGGTGCGCAAGGGCGCCTCCGGGTCGGTGCTGGCCTGGCTCGACGCGTCAGCGCGCCCGGTCTCGGCAGAGGCCCGAGCCGAGCTGCTGCACAACGCCGACGCGATCGCACAATCCGGCGGCACGCCGCTGGCCGTCGCGACCCTCGACCCGTCGGGCACCGGAACACTGCTCGGCGTCATCCACCTGAAGGACGTCGTCAAGGACGGGCTGCGCGAGCGCTTCGACGAGCTGCGCTCGATGGGTATCCGCACCGTCATGATCACCGGCGACAACCCGCTCACCGCGGCCGCGATCGCGAGGGAGGCGGGGGTCGACGACTTCCTCGCCGAGGCGACGCCCGAGGACAAGCTCGCCCTCATCCGCAAGGAGCAGGAGGGCGGTCACCTCGTCGCGATGACGGGCGACGGCACGAACGACGCCCCCGCCCTCGCGCAGGCGGACGTCGGCGTGGCGATGAACACGGGCACGTCGGCGGCGAAGGAGGCCGGCAACATGGTCGACCTCGACTCGGATCCGACGAAGCTCATCGACATCGTCCGCATCGGCAAGCAGCTGCTCATCACGCGCGGCGCCCTGACGACGTTTTCGCTCGCGAACGACATCGCCAAGTACTTCGCGATCATCCCGGCGATGTTCATGGGGGTGTTCCCCGGGCTCGCAGCGCTCAACGTCATGCAGCTGTCGTCGCCGGCATCCGCCGTCACGAGCGCGATCGTCTTCAACGCGATCGTCATCATCGCGCTCATCCCGCTCGCGCTCCGCGGCGTGAAGTACCGCGCGGCCAGCGCCTCGTCGATCCTCAGCCGCAACCTCGTCGTGTACGGCCTCGGCGGCGTCGTGGCCCCGTTCGTCGGCATCAAGCTGATCGACCTCGTCGTCAGCCTCATCCCGGGCTTCTGAGCCCCGACTGGAGTCTTCTCATGTCCACGGTCCGCGCCTCGTTGCGCACCTCCGCCGTCGCCGTCCGCGCGATGCTCGTCTTCACCCTCGTCCTCGGCGTCGGATACACCCTGGTGATCTCGCTCGTCGGCCTCGCGCTGCCGGCGCAGGCCGGCGGATCGCTGCTGCGCGATCCGCAGGGCCAGGTCGTCGGCTCGTCCCTCATCGGGCAGTCGTTCACGGATGCCGACGGCGCGGCGCTGCCGCAGTACTTCCAGTCGCGCCCCTCGGCGGCCGGCGACGGCTACGACGCGGCGGCGTCGAGCGGCTCGAACCTCGGCCCGAACAACGCCGACCTCGTCGCCGCGATCGAGGAGCGCCGCACCGCGATCGCCGACCGCGAGGGCGTCGACGTCGCCGACGTGCCCGCGGATGCCGTCACCGCCTCGGCCTCGGGCCTCGACCCGCACATCTCGCCCGCCTACGCCGAGCTGCAGGTCGCGCGGGTCGCGGCCGAGCGCGGGCTCTCGGAGGCGGAGGTGCACGACCTCGTCGCCGAGCACACGGCGGGTCGTGACCTGGGGTTCCTGGGCGAGCCGCGGGTGAACGTCGTCGAGCTGAACGCCGACCTGGACGCTCTCGCGCCGTGACCCGGCCCGGCGTCGCCGCGACGACGGCATCCCCGGCATCCGGTCCTGGCCGCGATGCAAGGGATGCTGCGCGGCGCGCCGGAGCGACGGCCCCGCAACGGGGTGTCGCGGCCGATCTCTTGCATCGCGGCACACGGGCGCCGGGCGAGCCGAGCACGGGAGAACTAGGGTGATGCCGTGAGGCGGGGACGGCTGCGGGTGCTGCTGGGTGCGGCACCGGGCGTGGGAAAGACCTACGAGATGCTCGAAGAGGGCCGTCGCCTGCTCGAGGCGGGGGTCGACGTCGTCGTCGCGATCGTCGAGACCCACGGCCGGGCCGCGACCGCCGCGATGACCACCGGCCTGCCGCTCGTGCCGCGCCGTCGCCTCGAGCACCGGGGCGTCACCCTCGACGAGATGGACCTCGAGGCCGTGCTGGCCCGGGCTCCGCGCGTCGCGCTCGTCGACGAGCTCGCGCACACCAACGTCGGCGGCTCGCGCAACGAGAAGCGCTGGCAGGACGTCGAATCGCTGCGGGATGCCGGCATCGACGTCATCACGACCGTCAACGTCCAGCACATCGAGTCGCTCGGCGACGTCGTCGAGCAGATCACCGGAGTCGCCCAGCGCGAGACCGTGCCGGATGCCGTCGTGCGATCGGCCGACCCGATCGAGCTCGTCGACCTCGCCCCGCCATCGCTCCGCGACCGCCTCGCCGCCGGGCTGGTCTATCCCGCCGAGCGCATCGACGCCGCCCTCTCGAACTACTTCCGGCTCGGCAACCTCACCGCCCTGCGCGAGCTCGCGCTGCTGTGGCTCGCCGACGAGGTCGACAGCGCCCTGCAGGACTATCGCGCCGAGCACGGCATCCGGGGCACGTGGCAGGCGCGCGAGCGCGTCGTCGTCGCGCTCACCGGCGGCCCCGAGGGCGAGACGCTCATCCGCCGCGGCGCGCGCATCGTCGATCGGTCGGCCGGCGGCGAACTGCTGGCTGTGCACGTGTCGGGGCAGGACGGCCTGCGCACCGCCGACCCGGCGGCCCTCGCCGCGCAGCGCGCGCTCGTCGAGTCGCTGGGCGGGAGTTACCACCAGGTCGTCGGCGACGACATCCCCGTCGCTCTCGTCGAGTTCGCGCGATCGGTCAACGCGTCGCAGCTCGTCGTCGGCGTCAGCCGGCGCGGCCGACTCGCGGCGGCGCTGAGCGGGCCGGGCATCGGTGCGACGGTGATCCGGGAGTCCGGCGACATCGACGTGCATATCGTCACCCATGCCGCCGCCGGCGGGCGGTTCACCCTGCCGCGCGTCGCCGGCGGCGCGCTCAGCGTGCGGCGACGCGTGCTGGGCTTCGCGGTGGCACTGACCGGCGGGCCGCTGCTGACCTGGCTGCTCGTCGCTCTCCGCAGCCCCGAGTCCATCACGAGCGACGTGCTCGCCTACCAGCTGCTCGTCGTCGTGGTGGCTCTCGTCGGCGGGCTCTGGCCCGCCGTCTTCGCGGCGGTCATGTCGGGCGTCACACTCGACTTCTTCTTCGTCGCGCCGCTGTACACCGTGACCGTCGCCGACCCCCTGCACACGTGGGCGCTCGTGCTCTACGTCGTGATTGCGCTGCTCGTGAGCGTGATCGTCGACCGGGCGGCACGCGGCACCCGCGCGGCGCGGCGGGCGGCGGCCGAGGCCGAGCTGCTGGCCGCCGTGGCCGGCAGCGTGCTGCGTGGTGACGGCTCCGTCCCCGCGCTCGTCGCGCGTGCCCGCGAGGCGTTCGGGATGTCGGGGGCGCGCCTGCTCGCGACCGACGGCACGGTCATCGCGGCCGACGGCGAGCCGGTGCGCGACGACCGCCATCTGCGGGTCGATGTCGGGGACCGCGGCGTGCTCGAGCTGCACGGCAGCGAGTCGGGGCAGCTCGACGGCTCGGAACGGCGCCTGCTCGACGTCGTCGTCGCTCAGCTCGGCGCCGCTCTCGAGCAGGCCGACCTGCAGCGCACCGCGAGCACCGCGAGCGTGCTGGCCGAGACCGATCGGGTGCGCAGCGCCCTGCTGTCGGCGGCGAGCCACGATCTGCGTCGGCCCCTCGCCGCGGCGGTCGCGGCGCTCGGCGGGCTTCGGGCGGCGGGTCCCGCACTCGGCGAGGCGGATCGGGCGGAGCTGCTCGAGACCGCCGACGAGAGCCTGGGCACCCTCACCGCGCTCGTCACCGACCTGCTCGACGTCAGCCGCATCGAGGCCGGCGCCCTCGCCGTCGCCCTGCGCCCCGTCGACGCCGCCGATGCCGTGCTGGCCGCTGTCGACGAGCTGGGCGTCGGGCCGGGTGCCGTCGAGCTCGCCCTCGACGACACGATCGGGCCGCTGTCGGCGGATCCCGTGCTGCTGCAGCGCGTCATCGTGAACGTCCTCGCCAACGCGCACCGGCACGCTCCCGCCGGCGCACCGGTCCGCATCAGCACGAGCGCGCTGGGCGGGCGGGCCCAGATCCGGGTCATCGACCACGGGCCCGGAATCCCCGTCGAGCGGCACGGCGACGTCTTCGCCCCGTTCCAGCGTCTCGGCGACACCGACAACACCACGGGCCTCGGGCTCGGCCTCGCGCTCTCGAAGGGCTTCACCGAGGGGATGCGGGGTGCGCTCCTGCCCGAGCAGACCCCCGGCGGCGGACTCACCATGGTGATCGAGCTGCCCCTCGCGACGGCGCCCGGGCACGAGAGGATCGACGGGTGAAGATCCTCCTGGCCGACGACGATCCTCAGCTCGTGCGTGCGCTGCGCATCACGCTCGCGGCGCACGGCTACGACATCGTCGCCGCCGCCGACGGCGCGGGGGCCATCGCGGCGGCGGCATCCGAGCATCCCGACGTCATCGTGCTCGATCTCGGGATGCCGCGTCTCGACGGCGTCGCGGTCATCGAGGCCGTGCGCGGGTGGAGCGAGGTGCCGATCATCGTCGTGTCGGGTCGCACCGGTTCCGCCGACAAGGTGACGGCGCTCGACGCGGGAGCCGACGACTACGTCACCAAGCCGTTCCAGATCGACGAGCTGCTCGCGCGTCTGCGCGCCCTGACGCGGCGCGCGGCCGGCACGGCGTCCGTTCCGCTGGTGCGATTCGGCGATGTCGAGATCGATCGCGCCGCCAAGACGGTGACGCAAGCGGGCGAGCGCGTTCACCTCACCCCCACGGAGTGGCGGATGCTCGACTTCCTGGCGCGCAGCCCCGGGGCGCTCGTGACCCGGCAGGACCTGCTGAAGGAGCTGTGGGGCACCGAGCAGGTCAACGACACGGGCTACCTGCGGCTCTACGTGTCGCAGCTGCGCAAGAAGCTCGAGGTCGATCCCGCGCATCCGGAGCGCCTGCTGACCGAGTCGGGGATGGGGTACCGACTCGTCGTCGACTGACGGCGCGCGCTGCCCGAGAAGAACGGCAGGTTACGTCGCCCTGGGAACCCCCTGACCGTTCCAAACCGCTGACTTCCCCGCACCGGATCACCCATCGTGCGGAGAGATATCGAGACTGAGACGACGAGGGCCACCCGGCCCCGCACCGTGGAGCCCCCGCGGACCGCTCCCCGCACGGGCACCGACCCCGCTGCGCAGCCCCGGCCCGCCGGATCACGGCTGATCGGCCAGCTCGCCAGCTTCGGCCTCGTCGGCGGGCTCGCGTTCATCGTCGATCTGGTCGTCTACAACACCGTGCGGGCGACCGTCCTGCAGGACTCCCCCATCTGGTCCAAGGTCGTCAGCGTGGCCGTGGCCACGGCCTTCGCCTGGTTGGGCAACCGCTACCTGACCTTCCGGCGCGACCGCTCCCCGCACGCCGTCCGCGAAGGCATCCTCTTCGCCGTCGTCAACGTCGTGGGCCTGCTGATCGCCGCCGGCTGCCTCTTCGTCTCGCACTACGTGCTCGGCTTCACTTCGCAGCTCGCCGACAACATCTCGGGCAACGGGGTGGGTCTCGTGCTCGGAACAGCCTTCCGGTTCGCCGCATACCGGTGGCTCGTCTTCTCCCCGCGTTCGCGCACTCTGCGCCTGCCGCATCCCGCTCGTCGAACCGTCCGTCCGGACACCGGAGGTCCCTCGTGATCCCTCTTGACCGCATCGTCATCGCCGGAGCCCAGCCCGACCCCGGCCCCACCCCCGACCCGCTGCTCACCCCCGTCGCGCCCGCCCCCGGACAGCCGTCGGTGGGCGAAGTCGACGTTCCCGCCCCGATCGATTCCAGCGTCCCGGCGGACGCCGACGGCCTGATGGCCTGGTCCGTGGGCGAGTGGTTCGGCTACAGCGGAGTGATCCTGCTGGCCCTCCTCCTCACCGCCGTGGCGGCGACCACCCTCTGGTGGATGCTGCACGCATGGCGCTCGGCGGCGGATCTCCGGGCCACGCAGTTCAGCTCGTCCCCGCGCCCCGCGCGTCATCGTTTCACCCTGCTGGTGCCCGGGCGGCACGAGGAGGAGGTCATGGGCCAGACCCTCGACCGCCTCGCCCAGCAGGACCACCCCGACTTCGAGATCATCGCGATCGTCGGACACGACGATCCCGGCACCGAACTCGTCGTGCGGGAGGCCGCCGCGCGTCACCCGCACCTCATCAAGGTCGTCGTCGACGACAGCGTGCCCAAGAACAAGCCCAAGGCACTGAACCGTGCGCTGGCCATCGCGACCGGCGACGTCGTGGGTGTGTTCGACGCCGAAGACGAGGTCCACCCCGGCCTCCTCACCGTCGTCGACTCGAAGTTCCAGGAGACCGGGGCCGACGTCGTGCAGGGCGGCGTGCAGCTCATGAACTTCGAGACGAGCTGGTGGTCGCTGCGGAATGTCCTGGAGTACTACTTCTGGTTCCGCTCCCGACTGCATTTCCACGCACGCTCCAAGTTCATCCCCCTCGGCGGCAACACGGTCTTCGTCACCCGCGATCGTCTCGAATGGTCGCAAGGCTGGGACGACCAATGCCTCGCCGAGGACTGCGAACTCGGCGTCCGCCTCTCGAGCGACGGCGCGAACGTCGTCGTCGCCTACAACCCGGAGTACGTGACCCGCGAAGAGACCCCGCCGACGCTCATGTCGCTATACAAGCAGCGAACGCGCTGGAACCAGGGATTCCTGCAGGTGCTCGGCAAGGGCGAATGGAAGAAGCTCCCCACCCTCCGCCAGCGCATGTACGCGCGGTACCTGCTCAACATGCCGTTCATCCAGGCGGCGACGGGTGTGCTGATCCCGATCTCGATCGCGTTCATCCTCCTGGTCAAGGTGCCGACCGCCGTCGCCCTCGTGACGTTCCTCCCGCTGCTGCCCACCGTCATCACGCTGGTGGTCGAGGCGGCCGGGCTCACCGAGTTCGGGCGGGTCTACGGGAAGAAGGTCCGCGTCCGCGACTACGTCAAGCTCGTCCTCGGTCTCGTGCCGTACCAGATCTTCCTCGCGGCAGCCGCCGTCCGCTCGGTCGTCCGCCAGCTGCGCGGTGACGGCAGCTGGGAGAAGACCGAGCACACGGGAGCGCACCGCGACGCACCCGCATCCCCCGCCGCCGCGGACACGGCTGCGCCCGCATCCCCGGCGCTGATCGCCGCCTCTGCCTCGGAGGAGAACAAATGACCTCGACACTCGACCGCTCACCGGCGGTACCGGTCTCGACGCCCACCGATGACGGAGGCACCGGCGACACCGCCGGCATCCGCCCCGTGTCGCCGTGGCGCGCTCGTCTCACCGACCTCGCCTGGCTGCTCCCCGCCGTGGTCGTCGGACTGATCGTCAACCTCGTCAACCTCGCGGGTTCGCCGCAGCGCATCGACGACGAGGGCACCTACACCGCGCAGGCCTGGGCCATCGGCAACCTCGGCGAGCTGACCCACTACACGTACTGGTACGACCACCCGCCCCTCGGATGGATCCAGATCGCCGGGTACGCGGCGCTCACCGGCGCGTGGGACCGCTACGACGTCGCCGTCATCGCGGCACGCGAGGCCGTGATGGCGGCCACCGTGGTCGCGGCGATCCTGCTGTGGTTCGTCGTCCGGCGCATCGGTTTCGTGCGCCCCACGGCCTCGGTCGCGGTCGTCCTCTTCCTGCTGTCGCCGCTCGCCGTCCAGTTCCACCGACAGGTCTACCTCGACAACATCGCGACGGCCTGGCTCCTCGCCGCGCTGCTGCTGGGCATGAGCCGCAACAAGCAGCTGCTCGGATACATCGGCGCGGCGGCCGCATTCGGCATCGCCGTGCTCACGAAGGAGACGTATCTGCTGGCGCTGCCGCTGCTGGCCTGGTTCATGTGGCGCGGCGCCGACCGCACCACGCGCCGGTACACGCTGTCCGTGGCGTCGTCGGTGCTCGCACTGCTGGGTCTCACGTACGTCGCGTTCGCCCTCGTCAAGGGCGAGGTCATGCCGGGCCCCGGCCGAGTGAGCCTCTTCGAAGGGCTCGCCTTCCAGCTGGCATCCCGCGAGGGCAGCGGGTCGCTGCTCGATCCCGAGAGCCTCATGTCCCGCACCGTCGGGATGTGGTGGCAGCTCGACTCGGTCCTGATCGTCGCCGGCCTCGCCGCCGCGGTCGCCGCGCTGTTCGTCCGGCGGCTGCGGCCCTGGGCCGTCGCACTGCTCGCGCTCACGGCGTTCATGTTCCGGGGCGGCTATCTGCCCGTGCCCTACGTCATCATGATGCTGCCGTTCGCCGCCATCGTCATCGCGGGCATCGGCCAGGTCGCCGTCGAACGGCTCCGGTCCCGCAGCGGACGGCATCCGGTGCTCTCACGCATCGGCGGGGCGGGGATCGCCGCAGCGCTCGTCGTCGCGATGGTCGCCGCCGTCCCGCTGTGGACGACGCAGCTGCGCGGCTTCCTGCTCGCAGACCTCGATCGCCCGCTGCGCGATGCCGAGACCTGGATGGTCGAGAACGCCTCGGGCGATGCCCGCATCCTCGTCGACGACGCGATGTGGGTGGACCTGGTCGACGAAGGGTTCCGCCGCGAGAACGTCGTCTGGTACTACAAGGCCGACACCGACTCCGACGTCCAGGCGCTCGCTCCCAACGGATGGCGCGACTACGACTACGTCGTCACCACCGACTCCATGCGCACCTTCCCGACCGAGTTCCCGACGGTCCGCCAGGCGATCGACAACAGCGTGGTGGTGGCGTCGTTCGGCGAGGGCACGCAGCAGGTCGAGGTCCGGTACATCGACCGCGATCAGTCCGGTCTCGCGCAGGCAGCCGACGACGGCCTGTACGCGGCGCGTTCTCTCGCCGGGCAGCAGCTCCTCACCAACCCCGATGTCGGTGTGCCCGTCGAGGAGCAGGACCTCATGACAGCCGGCGTCGTCGACGGTCGCATCCTGCTGTCCCTCGCGCAGATCGCCGCGACGGGCCGTATCGACATCGCCGACATCGCCCAGCTCGAGGGCGATCCCTCCGGCGTCTACCGGCAGCTGGTCATCAGCTCGTTCGCCGGAGAGGACGCCCGGGGACGTGCCGCGGGGTCGGACGCGGCACTGCGATTCTTCACCTCGCTCACCGGCTCGCTCGCCCCGCTGTCCGTGGAGCGCAGCGACGCGGGTCTCGTCGTGACCTTCTCGCCCGTCGAGCCCACCGAACTCCTGCCGCGCCCCGCGGCCTGAGACCCTCCCCCCGCGCCGGGCGGCACCTCCCGGCCCAACCCCGAAGAAAGGATCATCATGATTCGTCACACTTCGCACCTCGACCCGAACGCCCGCACCGCCGGGCGAGGCATCCGCGGGCTGGCTGTCGTCGCCGCCGCAGCCATCCCCTTCGCCATCAGCATCGCCGTCGCCCCCGCCGCATCCGCGGCCGTTCCCGCTGAACCCGGGGGCTGGGCCCGCGTCGCGCACCTCTCGCCCGACACGAAGTCCGTCGACGTGCAGATGACCGCGCTCGCCGGCGGTGCCGTCGTGTACGAGCTCGACGATGTCGCCTACGGTGCGGTGAGCTCGTACATCCCGCTCGCCGAGGGGACGTACGTCGTCTCGATGGTGCCGTCGGATGCGGCAGACGATGCCGAGCCGATCGTCCAGCAGTCCGTCGACGTCGCAGCGGGCGGCCCCGTCACGG
The DNA here is from genome assembly GCF_900102175.1 of Microbacterium sp. cf332. Lineage (GTDB taxonomy): Bacteria > Actinomycetota > Actinomycetes > Actinomycetales > Microbacteriaceae > Microbacterium. Next base: position 620,064 of record NZ_FNKN01000002.1, on the reverse strand, counting down.
TCGCGGCGTACGGCGTCAACGCCGACCTCCAGACCGTCGTCTTCGAGGACGACCTCTCGGCCCCGGCCGCGGGGGAGGCGCGCGTGCGCGTCATCCAGGCGTCGACCGTCGAGCCGACGGTGAGCGTCGACACCGCACAGGGCCGGCCCATCGCGCGCGACGTCCCGACCGGTTCGGCCACGGATTACGCCGCCGTCGCGGCGGGGTCGTGGAACCTCGAGCTCGCCGGCGCCGACGACGTGTCGACCGCGGCAGTGGACCTGCCCGCGGGCTCGGTCTCGACCCTCTTCGTGCTCGACACCTCGTCGGGAGCTCTGACGGCCACGGCGGTCACCGATTCCGCCACCCTCGCCGACATGCCCGTCGGAGGCATCGAGACCGGCGGCGGCGGCGCCGCGCGCAGCGAGACCGCACCGACCGGCATCTTCGTGGGAGCCGCTGCACTGCTCGCGGCTGCCGTCGTCACGACCGCGGCTGTGCGGCGCCGCGGAGCGCGGGACACCGCCTGATGCGGGCGCCGCGCTTCCTCGCGGCTGCCGCATCGGGCGCCGCGATCGCACTGGCGGTGACGGCGTGCTCCGGGCCGGTCACCGACGGCGCCGCATCCGATACCGGCGCGACGGTGGCGGCCGACGCGTTCCTCGATACCTACGTGGACGGGGGGCGTGTCGTCCGCACCGACCAGGGCGGCGACACGGTCAGCGAAGGCCAGGCGTACGGCCTGCTGCTCGCCGTCGTCGCCGACGACGAAGCCCGATTCGACGAGATCTGGGACTGGACCACCGACAACCTCCAGCGCGACGACCTGCTGCTCGCCTGGCGCTGGGAAGACGGGGCGGTCGTCGACGACGAGCCGGCATCCGACGCCGACCTCGACGCCGCGCGCGCCCTCGTCCTGGCCGGCGACGCCTTCGGCCGCGACGATCTGTCGGCCGACGGACTCGCCCTCGGCGACGCGCTGCTCGAGGAGATGACGGCGACGACCGATCTCGGACGGATCCTCCTCCCGGGCACGTGGGCGACGGCATCGCCGCACGCGTACAACCCGTCCTACGCATCGCCCGCGGCCTACGCGGTGCTGGCGGACGCGTCGGGCGACGAGCGCTGGGACGAGCTCGCCGAGGGCAGTCGCGCCGCCACCGAGGCACTGCTGGACGCGAACGCGCTCCCGACGAACTGGGCGACGGTCGCGACCGACGGGTCGGTGGCCATCGCCGGCGCAGCGGACGGTACGGGCGAGCCGGGCTTCGGATACGACGCCGCCCGCGCACCGATCCGGTACGCCGAGTCCTGCGACGCCGCCGACGCCGAGCTCGCGGCGACGATGGCGACGGCGTTCCCGGGCGACGACGTGCTGCCTGCCGAGCTCGACTCGGGTTCGGGTGCCGTGACGACGGATCAGCACCCTGTCGCCTACGCGGCGCGTGCGGCCGCCTATGCCGCGGCGGGGCGCACCGACGATGCCGGCGCCGATCTCGGGCGGATGAGAGACACCGCCGCGCGAACGCCGACATACTACGGCGACGCCTGGAACGCCCTCGCCGAGGCGATGCTGACCGATGACGCCCTCGCGGGCTGTCCCCCGCTCGGGCCGTCGTCGAGCTCGGCGACGGGAGCGTCGTCGAGCTCGAGTGCGGGCGCGTTCCAGGATCCGGTGCCGGCGGAGGCCGCCTCGGACGCGGTCCCCGTGCACGTGTCGATCCCGGCCATCGGCCTCGAATCCGACCTCATCGGGCTGGGGCGCGGCGCGGACGGCTGGATCGAGGCGCCCGCCGACTACAACGACGTCGGGTGGTACGAGGACGGGGTCGTTCCGGGCGAGGTCGGACCCGCCGTCATCGCCGCCCACGTCGATTCACCGACCGCCCCGGCGATCTTCCACAACCTCCCCCGGCTGCGCCCCGGTGACACCGTCTCGGTGTCCCGCAGCGACGGGTCCGTGGCCGAATTCGTCGTCACGAGCATGCAGAGCGTGAAGAAGCACGGATTCCCCACCGAATCGATCTATGCGCCGGTACCTACGCCGGAGCTCCGCCTCGTCACCTGCGGCGGACCGATCAGCTCCGAGACCGGCCTGTACGAGGACAACATCGTCGTCACCGCGATCGCCGCCTGAAACCTGCCCGAACCGCCCCGAACCGCCCCGAACCGCCCGAATCGTTGCCACCCGAATGGAGATCGTCCAGATGAACGCAGCGCTGACCATCGTCCCCACCTACAACGAGGTCGAGAACATCGAGGGGATCGTCGACCGCGTCCTCGCCGTCGGGGTCTCCGACGTGCTCATCGTCGACGATTCCTCGCCCGACGGCACCGGAGATCTCGCGGACCGTCTCGCATCCCGGCACGCGAGCGTGCACGTCCTCCACCGCACCGCGAAGGACGGCCTGGGGCGCGCGTATCTCGCGGGCTTCGCCTGGGGCCGCGAGCGCGGGTACGACGTCCTCGTCGAAATGGATGCGGACGGATCGCACCAGCCGGAATCCCTGCCCGTCATGCTCAGCGAGCTGCGGTCCGCCGACATCGTGCTCGGCTCCCGCTGGTTGCCGGGCGGCAGCGTCGTCAACTGGCCGTTCCACCGCAAGGTGCTGAGCATCGGAGGCAACGTCTACGCTCGCCTCGCCCTCGGCATCGACATCCGCGACGCCACCGGCGGCTACCGCGCGTACCGCACGGAGGCCCTCGAGGCGATCGGCTTGGACTCCGTCGAGTCGCACGGGTACTGCTTCCAGCTCGATCTGCTCTGGCGCGGCCTCGAGCGCGGGCTGCACGTGGTCGAGGTGCCGATCACCTTCATCGAACGCGAACGGGGCGAGAGCAAGATGAGTGGGAACATCGTCCGCGAGTCACTGTGGAAGGTGAGCGTCTGGGGCGTCCGCCGGCGGGTGAGCGCCCTGCGCGAACTCGTCGTCCACCACCGCCGGCTTCCCTCCGTCCGGGCCAACACGCGCCGGCTCGCTCCGGCCTGAGAGACGTGACCGGCCGTTTCGGATCCGAGCGCGCGGCTCGTCGAGACCGAGATCCGTCTCGATCTCGACGCAGCCGCGCTGCACGTTCAGCTGACGGTCCGCTGCTCGAACAGGCCGGTCAATCGACGACGTGGAAGCTCGTCGAGCTGCAGTAATTGAAGCCGCAGCTCGTGTAATCGACGCGCACGCGCTTTTCCTGCCAATAGGCCTGCTCGATGGCCTGTGAGGGTGCGAAACCGGCACAGGCGATGCTGATCGGATACGGGATGGGGGCGACTGCGCAGAGCGAGCCGAGATCGTTCATGCCCGTGTACATCCGCTCGACCTCGGCATGCGAGACGTAGAGCGAGTGGGTGGTGTTCGCCGGTGCCACCGCGGCCGACGCCTGCTGAGCTTCGGCCTCCGAGGCCGAAGCGGGCGACGCGACGATGACGGAAGCGGCCAGGAGGCCAGCACCGAGACCCGTTGCAATCTTCTTTGTGAGGGACATTCTCTCTCCTTCGAGTAAATTGCCGACCGGGATGATCCGAGCGGAATTACGTCCCGGTGCATTGACGGTCATTTCACGTTACATATCGCCCGCGACCGCGTGAACCAGCTCACGACAAAATGAGTGATTAATCATCTTCGGCAGGGTGAGATCGTCAGGCATCCCTTCGTCGTAGGCGCGGCGCGTGCGAGCCCCGATGGAGCAGGCTTCGGGTTCCCGCCGCCGCCCTGTAGATTAAATATAAGAAATCCAGTCGGAGGAGGATCGGGATGCTGTACAAGCGCGTGTACGAGTCGTTGCGTCTGGCGATCACCAACGGCACCTACCCGGTCGGCGAGCGTCTGCCCTCCGAGGCCGAGCTGTCGAAGCAGTTCGACGTCAGCGCGATCACGGTCAAGCGGGCGCTCGAGCTGCTGCGCAGCGAGGGGATGATCATGCGCCGTCCGCGCATCGGGACCGTGGTGACGAGCGCCACGGCGACGACCGTGCCGCCCGCGGGATCGGACGTCTCCACCCGACTCCTGGGCTGCGTCCTGACGAGCTTCGACGACACCTTCGGCAACAAGATCATCGAAGGAGTCCTCGCCGCGGCGGGCGCCGACACGCACGTCATCTTCAAGCGGTCGGGCGGCGACCTCGCCGAGGAGGACGCGTGCATCCGCGCGCTCGTCGATGCGGGAGTCGAGGGGCTCGTACTGCTGCCGAGCTCGTCGGAGTACATACCGCCCGCGGCCCTCGAGCTCGTCGCGCGGCGTTTCCCGCTCGTCATCCTCGACCGCCTGTTCGACGGGATCCCCGTGTCGGCCGTCTGCTCGGACAACCTCGGTGGGGGCCGTGCGGCGACGGAGCATCTGCTCGAGCTCGGGCACCGCACCGTGGGCTTCGTGGGACCGTCGAGCCACGTGTCGTCGAGCGACGACCGCCGGAACGGGTACATCCACGCCCACGCCATGAACCATCTGCCGCTGGAGAACCGTGCGGAGCTGCAGACGCTCGAGTCGACGGTGCCCGGCAGCACCGACACCGTCGAGGACGACATCGAGCGGCTCATCGCGTTCGTCGGGGAGCATCCCGACATCACCGGCTACGTGGCGGCCGAGTACAACATCGCACTCATGCTGCGCGAGGCCTGCGCGCGGCTCGGGCTCAGCGTCCCGGGTGACGTGTCGGTGGTCTGCTTCGACCACCCCGACGCCTTCTTCGACACCGGACTGTTCCGCTTCACCCACATCCGCCAGGCGCAGACCGAGCTCGGCTCCCGCGGGATCGCGGCGCTGCAGCAGCAGATCGCGAAGCCTCTCACCGTGGACAAGGTCGTGCTCGCCACCGAGCTGGTGCCGGGCGCGTCGACGGCGCCCCCTCGCACGTGAGGGGACGCCGTCGGTTGCCGAGCCGCGTCGGACGCCGCGCGTCAGGCGCCGGTGGCCGAGCGGGATGCGGTGGCTGAGCCCGCCCCCACCGGTTCGCCCCTGCCTCCGGCGGCCTCGAGCCGCGCCCGCTGCTCGGTCGCGAAGATCGCGCTGACCGCGGTCGAATAGGGGATCCACTCCCCCGCCGGCTCCGACCAGTCGTTGCCGGGGCGCAGCATGCCGTCGACGACTCCGGTGCGCCAGAGCGCATCCGTGCTCGCCCGCAGGAAGCCCTCGAGCAGCGCCCGTTCGTCGGCGAAGTCCGGCTCGTCGACGAGGACCGCGAGCACCTCCCCGAGATAGCGGTAGTACACGCCCTTGAACAGGCCTTCGTCGCCGCCGTCGCCCTCGTCGCGGAACACCGAGCCGTCGCTCAGCTCGCGAACGGCGGTGACGGCGGTCTGCACCGCCCGCTCGAGCATCGAACGGTCGCCCGTGACGCGGAAGAGCTCGAGCGCCGCCCCCGCGTACAGACCCTGGTTGTAGGTGAAGCGCCACTGCGTGTCGACCGCACCGTCGTCGTTCCGATTGACGCCGTCCTCGACGAACCCGTCGGGCCCGACGAGGTTCGCCGTGAGCCAGTTGAAGGCGCGACGGGCGTAATCGAGCTGGTCGCCGGACGCGTCGAGCGCATGCAGCCGCGCGCCGAGGATGACGAGCGGACCGTTGGCCGGCGTGTTCTTGTAGGCCAGCTGCTGCTTCCGCCACGCGAGGCTCCACCCGAGGGTCTCGTTCCAGCCGTGCTCGACGACGTGGTCCCAGATCGCGCGGGCGTCGTCGAGGTGACGCTGATCGCCGGTCGCGGCGTGGAGCCGCTCGAGTGCGAGCGCGAACCAGAGCATGTCGTCGAAGTAGTCGTTGAACAGCGAGCCGCCGTTGCGTTCGACGATGTTGTCGCGGGCGGCGACGGCCGCTTCGAGCCAGCGGGCCTCCCCCGTCCGCAGCCACGCGTCGATGCGGGCGTCGATGACGTGCGCCAGCCACCAGTAGTTGAACACCGCGGTGTCGCCGCGGTCGTGCGGGTGGCTGTTCGCGAGGAACTGGATGCCGGGGACGCCGAAGAAGTGGTCGAGGCTCTCCTGGGCGACATCCGCTCGGGACGTCCACGCGGTCGCGGCGGGACGGGTCATGCGTGCTCTTCTCTCTGGGTGGGGATGCCGGCGGCTTCGCGAGCCGAGGTGCGGGCCGGGCGCGTCATCGGTTCTGCGCGAGGATCTGGTCGCCCTGCTCCTGCGCATCCTTCAGCGCCTGCTCGGCGGAGATCTCGCCCGACATGAAGCGCTCGAGCGCGGGCACGAGAGCCTTGCCCTCGACGTCGGAGAAGCCCTGGACGTTCGGCCGAGCGCCGGCGTAGTTCATGGTCTCGATGAAGGCCGCGTAGTGCTCGTCCTCGGTGAAGTAGGGGTCGTTCGCGGCCTCGATGTTCGCCGGGATCCACCCGGAGATCTCTCCGAAGGCGACGCCGTTCTCGGCCTCGGTCGTCCACCACTTCATGAACTCCCACGCCCCTTCGGCGTTCTTGGCGCCTTCGGGGATGACGAGCCCGAAGCCGCCCATGTACGCGCCGGTGCCGCCGTCGGGGCCGGCGGGGGGCTGTGCGACGCCGTAGGTCAGCCCGTCGACCTTGTCGAGGGTCGACAGCGCCCAGGGGCCGTCGAGCTTCATCGCGGTGCGCCCCTCGGCGAACGCGTCGCCCGTGTCACCGAAGCCCTGCGAGTACACGCCGTCATCGAGCAGGCTCTGCCAGAACTCGAGCACCTCCAGACCTTCAGGACTATTGAAGGCGGTCTTTGTCTCGTCGTCGTTGAGCAGCTCACCCCCCGCCTGCGCGAGGTACATGCTGAACAGCCCGGGGTCGCTCAGGTCGAAGCCCGACTGCACGAGCTTGCTGCCGTCGCGCAGGGTGAGCGCCTGGGCGGCCGCCCGGAGCTCGTCCCAAGTCGTCGGCGCCGCAACGCCGGCGTCGTCGAGCAGCGCCCGGTTGTAGACGAGCGAGCGGTTGTCGACGAGCAGGGGCAGGCCGTAGAGCTTGTCGTCGACCTCCATCTCGCCGAGCGCCGGCTCGTAGAAGACGCCGGTGTCGACGGAGTCCTCGGCGACGAAGTCGTCGATCGGGGCGAGAGCCCCCTTGGGGGCGTAGAGCGAGGTCTGATAGCGGTCCCACAGCACGATGTCGGGCACCTGGCCGCCGGCGAGCGCGGTGAGCAGCTTCTCCTCGACGAGCTCCTGCGGCACGTAGCTGACCTCGTAGTCGTCCTGCGACTCGTTGAAGCGGGCGGCCTGGGCCTCGAGCTGGGCGACCTGGTCGCCCGACCACGAGCCCCACATGACGACGGGCGCGGGTCCGTCGCCGCCGCTGCCGGCATCGGAGCCGCCGCAGCCGGCGAGGGTGACGGTCAGGGTCGCGACGCCCAGCAGGGCGAGCGAGCGCACGGTGTTCTTCATCGGAATCTCCTGTGATCGGATGGTGTGGTTGCGGGTGGGAGAGTGTCGTCTACTTGGTGCCGACGTGCGCGACGCCCTCGATGATGTATCGCTGGGCGAAGAGGAACACGAGCAGCACGGGGAGGCTCGCGACCACGGTGCCGGCCATGAGCGGCCCGAACGCGGTCTCGTAGTTGTTGACGAACGAGGCGAGCCCGACCTGGACCGTCATCATGTCCTGGCTGCCCAGGACGATGAGCGGCCACAGGAAGTTGTTCCATCCCGCCTGGAAGCTGATGATGCCGAGCACGGCGAGCCCGGCCTTCGCGAGCGGGAAGTAGATGAGCGCGAAGATGCGGAACTCGCCGGCGCCGTCGATGCGCGCCGCCTCGCCGAGCTCGTCGGGCAGGGTCTCGAAGAACTGCTTCATGAAGAAGACCGCGAACGCGCCGGCGGCGCCCGGGATGATGACGGCCCAGTAGGTGTTGATGAGGCCGAGACCGCCCTGCCCCAGGATGTCGTTGCCGCCCGCGAACGGGATGGCGCGCAGGATCAGGAACGACGGGATCATCGTGATGATCCCCGGGATCATGAGCGACGACAGGAACACGGCGAACACCGCCGTACGGCCGCGGAACCGCAGCTTGGCGAGGGCGTAGCCGCCCAGCGCGCCGAAGAAGATGTTCGTCGCCGCGCCGCCGATGCCGAGCACCAGCGAGTTCACGAAGTACCGCCCGAAGGGCACCTCGTCGAAGACGCGGACATAGTTCTCGAGGGTGGGGTTGTCGGGGATGAGGGACAGTGCTCCGGAGAGGATCTCGGTGGCCGGCTTGAGCGAGGTGGATATCGTCCAGACGAGCGGTGCGACCGTGACGATGCTGACGAGGATCACCCCGACGTACCACGCGACCGTGCCGGCGCGCTGGCGCGGCGTGCGGGGGCGCGAGACGGGGGCGGCGCCGACCGGCGTGCGCGCCGCGAGCGCGGTCTGGACGGCGCTGCCGCCGTCGACGGAGCCGTCGAGGGTGTTCGTCATCGGACGCCTCCCCGATTCGTGAGTCGTGCGTTCACCAGGGAGAACACGAGGATGATGAGGAAGAGGATGAACGACAGCGCCGAGGCGTAGCCCATCTCGAGGGCGCCGAAGCCCTTGTTGTAGATGTAATAGACCATCGTCACGGTGGAGTTGCCCGGCCCGCCCTTGGTGAGGACGTAGGCCTGGTCGAAGACCTGGAACGCGCCGATGATCAGCAGCGTCGAGACGAGGAACGTGGTCCGGGTCAGCGACGGCAGAGTGACGTATCGGAACTGCTGCCAGGCGTTCGCGCCGTCGAGACGAGCGGCCTCGTACAGCTCGCCGGGAACGCCCTGCAGCCCGCCGAGGAAGATGATCATGTTGGCGCCGAAGCCGGCCCACACGCTCATCATGACGATCGCGATCATCGCCCACTGCGATTCGTACAGCCACGCGGGGCCGTCGATGCCGAACCAGCTCAGCACGACGTTGAGCAGACCGTTCTGCGGGTTCAGCATCCAGAACCAGATCGTCGCGGTCGCCACCGTCGACGCCACGACGGGGATGTAGAAGAGCGTGCGGAAGATGCGCACCGCCCGCTGCCGCCGGTTGAGAAGCAGGGCCGTGCCGAGCGCGACGACGAGACCCGCCGGCACGTACAGCACGGTGTAGTACGCGGTGTTGCGCAGCGCGATCCAGAAGAACGGGTCGACGGCGATCTCGGCGTAGTTCTGCAGGCCGAGCCAGTCGAAGTCTCCGACGATGGCGTAGTCGGTCAGGCTCAGCACGAGCGCGATCGCGATGGGCAGCGCCATGAAGACGAGGAAGAGCACACCCGGCACCAGCAGGAACAGCCAGGCGCTCCGGGTCATCTGCCGCGCCGACGGATTGCCGGGGCGGTGCGCGCGACGAGGGGCGGGTGCCTGTTCGGCCGAGCTCGGCCGCACGGCGGTCGACGCGCTCATGACCGCCGCGCCCCGGCGACGGCGCCCCGGGTCAGCACGCGCAGACCCGCGAGGTCGAGCACGAACTCGCAGAACATCGCGTTCGCCCACGAGAACCACTCGCGGGTGAAGGTCGCGGGATCGGTCGCGAGGAACGACTCGTGCATGAGCCCGGTGCCGGCATCGGTGTCGAGGAGCAACCGCAGGATGCGGGCGCGTTCGCCCTCGTCGGCGGTCGTGAGGCCCTCGATGCACAGGCCGATGGGCCAGATGTGACCCGCCGGCGTATGCGGGCTGCCGAGCCCGCGCACCTCTCCCCCGCCCGGCAGGATGCCGCGCACGAAGGTGGGGTTGGCATCGCTCAGGATGAAGCGGCGGGTCGCGAGGTATCGGTCGTCGTCCGGCCCGCACCATCCGACGAGCGGGAGCGACAGCAGGCTCGGAACGTTCGCGTCGTCGAGGAGCAGCACCCCGCCGCGACCGTCGACCTCGTAGGCGTACAGCTCGCCGTGCTCGGCGTCGGCGACGAGGCCGTGCTCGGCGACACCGCGCTCGATGTCGTCCCGCAGCTCGCGAGCTGCGCGGGCGAGCTCGGGGTCGGCGAGCACATCCTCGGCGATGTCGGCGATGTGACCGAGCTCGACGGCGGCGAACATGTTGCCGGGCACGTTGTACCCGTACGCGCACGCGTCGTCGCTCGGGCGGAACGCCGACCAGGTCATCCCCGTGGGCGCGGTCTCCGGGCCGAGGCCCTCGCGCACGAGGGTGTCGCTCGGCGGGCAGTCGAACCGCTGGAACCGGTACGGCGACGCCGCCTCATGATCCTGTTCGACACGCCACAGCGCGATGATGCGCCGCGCAGCCTCGGCGAAGTCGGCGTCGAGGTGATCGGTCCGGCCCGACACCGCCCAGAGGTCGTGCGCGAGCTGGATCGGGTAGCAGAGCGAGTCGACCTCGTACTTGCGCTCCCACACCCAGGGCGAGCCGTCCGTGAGGTCGTCCTGGTGACCGTTGCCGTTCGGCTCGGCGTTGAAGGCATTCGCGTACGGGTCGACGAGGACGAAGGCGATCTGCCGATGCGAGACGGCGGCGATCATGTCGGAGATCGCGGCATCCTCGGCGGCGAAGTGCAGGTATGGCGCGAGCTGTGCCGTCGAGTCGCGCAGCCACATGGCGGGGATGTCGCCGGTGAGCATGAAGAGCGTTCCGTCGGGCATCGGCGTGAGGGTCGTGCCGAGGGTGTTCTCGAAGCACCGCTCGAAGACGTCGGCGACCTCGTCGTCGAGGCGCTCCCGCACTCGGTCGGTGACGGAACGGATGAATGCCGAATGCACGTGAGCCACGTTGCTCCTCGGGTGGTGTCGGGACCCGCCCAGCGGTGGACGGTGAGCCCGAGTATAGGACGGATCCGCCAATCCGTCTATTAAAAGCTATAAATATGTGCAAAGCTGATCGCGGAGCTCATGGTCTGCTCACATCCCCCGATGTCGCGGCCGTCTGGCTCGCAATCAATATGTTTTTTCAGCGAGGAGAGAACGATGAAGAGATCCCTGACCGTCCTCGGCGCCACGGCGCTGACCGCTGCCCTGCTGGTCCCGCAGCCGGCGCACGCCCTGACCCCTCCCCAGGCCGATTCGGCGTTCGACGACTTCGTCGACGACTTCTGGGACGACTCCGCGAACTACTTCTTCACCTACAGCGACCACCAGATCCATCCGGAGCATGCGCACGGCCCGCACGGTGGTCTCTATACCGACTACTGGTGGGAGGCGCAGCTCTGGGAGACGGTGATGGACGTCTACGAGCGCACCGGCGACGTCGATGCCCGCCAGATGATCGACGACATCTACGACGGCTTCCAGACGCAGTACCCGGACTTCCGCGACAACGACTGGAACGACGACATCGGATGGTGGGCGCGCGGCGCCATCCGCGCGTACGAGATCACCGGCGACGTCGAGTACCGCGACGACGCCATCGAGATGTTCGATTTCATCGCCCAGTACGCCGACACGACCTACGGCGGCGGCATCTGGTGGAAGAACGTCGACATCGGCGACGGCGAACGCAATGAGAAGAACGTCGCCACGAACGCGACGGCCGTCTACACGGCGATGCGCATCTATGCGGCGACGGGCGACGTCTCGTACCGCGACACCGCACGCAGCCTCTTCGCATGGCTCGACGCGAACTTCTACGTCGGAGGCAAGCTGCGCGACCACATCGAGGGCACCGGCCAGTTCGTCGACTGGGACTGGACGTACAACCAGGGAAACTACGCCGGCGCCGCCCTCGAGATGTACCTCGACTCGGGCGATCCCGCGGAGCTCTCGCGCGCGGTGGCCGCGATCGATTGGGCGACGGCGAACCTCACCTCGTCGGGGACCTTCCTCTTCGAGGGCGTCGACGACACGGGCGGGTTCAAGGCCATCCTCACGCGCAACATCCGCGCGCTGATCGACGATGCCGGGCAGACGCAGTACGAGCAGCTGCTCACCGACAACGCGACCCAGGCGGCCAATCACCTCAACTCCGCGGGCATCGGGGCATACGACTGGACCGCTCCCGCGCCCGAGCTCGGCACGACCGCCATCCAGAGCCTGGCCGCGGCGGCCAGCGTCGCGGTCATGCACCAGGCGACTCCCGACGGCTACACGGGTCCGGTCGAGGGCACCCGCGTCTACGAGGCCGAGAACACCGAGCGCTCGGGAGTGATCTCCGAAAGCGGGCAGTCGGGCTACAGCGGGCGCGGATACATCGGCGGCTGGATCGGCGACGGCACGGGAGTGACCTTCCACGTCAACGTGGCGGCCGCCGGCTCCTACGAGCTGCAGTTCCATTACGCCGCGGCCGGGGGCGTCGCCTCGCGGGCGCTGACCGTCAACGGCGCGACGACCCCGCTGTCGTTCCCCGCGACGTCCGGCTGGGGAGACTGGCAGGCGCGCACGGTGACCGTCTCGCTCGCTGCGGGCTACAACCGCGTCGACCTGCGTGTCGACAGCGCGGCGGGCAGCACGAACTATCTGAACCTCGATCGGATGACCGTCGCCGACTGAGCGCATCGAGGCTGCGCGGTGCGGCATGATCGCCGCGATCAGCTGCGTCGCGATCACTGCCCGAGAGACGCTTCCCTGTCAAGGCACTGGGGAAGCGTCTCTCGGTTCTCCTAGCTTCAGGTCCACAGGACGGCGTCCGTCGGTTCTGGCGCGACGAAGCATCGGAGGCCGACATCAGCAGCTCCGCTCCTGCCCGCAGCATCCGGCAGAAGTACAACCGGCGCGAAGCGCTGGCGGGCTACCTCTTCCTGACGCCGTGGATCATCGGCTTCCTCGTCTTCACGGTCGGGGCGATGGTCTACAGCCTGTACATCTCGTTCAGCAGCTACAACCTCGCGACCAACTCGTCGCGGCCGATCGGCCTCGACAACTACGCGCGACTGTTCGATGACCCCCGCGTCGCCGTATCGCTCGCGAACACCCTGTTCTACGCGGTCATGGCCGTGCCGCTCGAGATCCTCTTCGCGCTCCTCCTGGCCCTGCTGCTGAACCGCATGGGGCGGGGCGCGGGAATCTTCCGCACCCTCTACTACCTTCCGAAGATGACGCCCGCCGTCGCGACGGCCGCGGTGTTCTTTTTGCTGCTCAACGGCAACTCCGGGGCCATCAATCAGGGACTGGCGACCATCGGCATCTCGGGGCCGCAGTGGCTCGTCGACCCGGCCTGGGTCAAGCCGAGCATCGTGATCATGGCGCTCTGGACGGTGAGCGGCACGATGGTCATCTTCCTCGCGGCCCTGAAGAACGTGCCGGTCGAGCTCTACGAGGTCGCCTCGCTCGACGGCGCGGGACCGATGCGGAAGTTCTTCTCCATCACCCTGCCGATGATCTCGGGCGCGATGTTCTTCAACGTCATCGTGCTGACGATCGCGGCCTTCCAGGTCTTCGATCAGGCCTACCTGCTGTTCTGGCGAGACCAGAGCAACGCGTCGCCCGAGGCGTCGCTGTTCTACGCGATCTACCTGTTCCAGCAGGCCTTCCGGCAGTTCAACTTCGGTTTCGCCGCCGCCATGGCCTGGCTGCTCTTCGTCATCATCATGGTCGTCACGGTCGTCCAGGTGAAGTTCGGCAACCGCTTCGTCTTCTACGAGGGAGACCGCTGATGGCGATCACGCAGCAGACACCCGGCGTGGGCGACCCCACGCCGGAGCTCGCCGCAGCGGCGGCACCGGCTGCGGGTCGACGCCCCCGCCGCGCCCGGCGCCGCATCGGCACGCCGAAGACCGTCGCGGGTCGTGTCGTGCTCGCGGCCGTCTCCACCGGCTTCGCCCTGCTGTTCCTCTACCCGTTCGCGTGGCTGCTCGCGGCGAGCTTCAAACCGCGCGGCGAGGTCTTCGACAACCGCCTCATCCCGCAGACGTTCGTTCCCGAGAACTACGCCGAGGTGTGGAACCAGCTGCCGCTGCTCAGCTGGATGTTCACCAGCGTCGCCATCGCGCTGCTCGCCGCGACGGCCGTCTCGATCTCGAGCTCGATCGTCGCGTTCGGCTTCGCCTACTTCTCGTTCCCGGGGCGCAAGCTGCTCTTCGGGCTCGTGCTCGCGACGATGATGCTCCCGGGCGCGGTGACGATGATCCCGGTTTACCTGATCTGGAAGGAGACGGGCCTGCTGGGCACCTGGGTGCCGCTGTGGGGGGCCAACCTCTTCGGCTCGGCGTTCTACATCTTCCTGCAGCGTCAGTTCTTCCTGGGGTTGCCGCGCGAACTCTTCGAGGCCGCCCGCATCGACGGCGCCAGCTACTGGGGACTGTTCTGGCGCATCGCGATGCCCCTGTCGGTGCCGTCGTTCGTGATCGTGTTCCTCTTCGAGTTCCAGGCCAGCTGGAACAACCTGCAGGCCGCGCTCATCTATCTGAACGCCGGGTCGGTCGACGAGTTCACCGCGCCCCTCGGCATCGCCTACGCCATGACCAAGTACAGCCCGACGGCCGGCGGTCAGGGCGATTACCAGTACGTGATGGTGGCCTCGCTCATCGTCACGCTGCCCATGCTCATCCTCTTCGCCTTCGGGCAGCGCTACTTCATCGAGGGCGTCGCCACGCAGGGCCGCAAGGGATGACCCGCGTGCTCGCGCGGGACCACGACAGGAGGAACACATGCGCAATCGAGTGATCGGAGCGACGGCCGTGGCCGTGGCATCCGCCCTCGCCCTCGCCGGCTGCTCGGGCGGCGAGGCCGACGCCGACGTCGACTTCTCGGCGACCCCCACCGGCACCCTCGCGGCGTGGGGGTTCGAGAACGCCGACGACGTCGGCACCGCGCGGCTCGACTACGCGGCGGCCCAGCTCTCGGACGTCGAGGTCGAGCTGGATGCGACAGCCTTCGACTCGCAGAAGTTCACGACCCGCATCGCCAGCGGCGACGTGCCCGACGTCGTGCAGATGGACCGCCGATACGTCACCCAGTACGCCGCGCAGGGCCTCATCGTGTCGCTCGACGCCTGCTTCGAGGCGCAGGATGTCGACGCCGACGAGCGCTGGTACGAGTCCGTCGTCGACGACGTGCGCTACGACGACGAGGTGTGGGGGGCGCCGCAGTTCTACCAGCCGCCGGCGATCATCCTGAACAAGCGGGTGATGGATGCCGCGGGCGTGACCGCTGACGAGATCGACACGTCGCAGCCCGACGTCCTGCTCGCCGCGATCGAGAAGATGTACCAGGAGTCGAACGGGGTGCCGACCCGGCTCGGCTTCGACCCCGTGTCGACGGGGCAGTCCGCGCTGTGGATCCTGGGCTCGGGCGGTCGCCTGACCGGCGACGACGGCGCGCCGACGCTCGACGATCCGAGCAACCTCGCCGGCCTCGAGCTGCTGCAGCGCATCAACGACGCCCAGGGCGGGTTCGCGCAGGTGAAGAGCTTCACCGACGCCTTCGACTCGTTCGGCGACGGCAACCAGTACGTGACCGACCAGGTCGGCGCGCAGGTCAACGCCCAGTGGTACCCGAACGTGCTCTCGCCCTACATCGACCAGATCGACATCGAGGCCGTGCCGTTCCGCGACAGCACGGGCGAGCCGTTCTCGGTCTCGGGTGGACAGGCGTTCGTGATCCCTGCCGGCGCGAAGAACGCGGCTGCCGCGTGCGCCTGGATCTCGGCGCTCACGAGCGGTGAGGCCTGGAACGCCGCGGGCGAGGCCCGGGCCGAGACCCGCGCGGCCGACGGCGGCGCCAACACGGGCCTGTTCACCGGGTCACCGCAGCCCGACCAGGAGATCCGCGAGAAGTGGGTGACGTCGTCGGGCGACGAGGGCTTCGACCAGGTCGTCGCGACCTACTACGACGTCGTGGACTACGGCTCGTCGTTCGGATCCTCCCCCGCCGGACAGGACATCCAGAACGAACTGAACAACGCCGTGACGGCGACCCTGCTCGGCGACAAGACCGCCGAGGAGGCACTGGCCGACGCGCAGGATGCCGCGATGCGCGCGTACGAGAACGCCACCGCCGCCCGCTGACCGGCCTCTCGGCGGGCCGGCCCGTGCGGGCCGCCGATAATGGGCGGATGGAGCCGTGGGAGATGCACGCCTGGTACGCCGACTACCTCGACGCGTGCAACCGGCACGACCTCGACGCGATCCGGACGTTCATCGACCCGAGCGTCCGGCGCGCGCACCTGCCGGGAGGCGTCGAGGCGTGGATGGCCGACACGGTGGAGGTGCTCGACGCGTTCCCGGACTGGCAGGTGCGCCGCATCCAGCTCATCGCCGAGGACGATCGCATCGCGGCACACGTGCGGGCCGGCGGCACCCACACCGGCGCGTTCCGGGGCATCCGCCCCACCCGGCGTCACGTCAACGTCGCGGAGTTCTCGTTCCTGCGGCTGGCGGGCGGGCGCATCGTCGAGTTCGCCGGAACCACCGATCACGCGGCGCTGCTCGCCCAACTGACCGACTGACCCGAGAGGAGAACCGCGATGACGGACATCGCCTGGACACGCGGCACCTGGACCAACGACCCCGAACGGGTCGAACCGGACGGCGAAGCGCTGCTGGTGACGGCCCGCGCGGGCAGCGACGCCTGGCGCGTGACCTCGTACGGCTTCGTGCACGACGACGAGCACGCCCTGCTCGCTCCGATGCCGTCGGGCACCGCGGTCGAGGTCTCGTTCGTGCTCGACTTCTCGGCCCAGTTCGACCAGGCCGGAGTCTTCCTGCGCGTCGACGACGAGACCTGGATCAAGGCGGGCGTCGAGCACAGCGACGGCGCCGACAGCCTCGGCGCCGTCGTCACCCGCGGCATGTCGGACTGGTCGCTCTCACCCGTCTCGGAGTGGACGGGCCGAGTGGTGACGATCCGCGCGAGCCGCTCCGGAGACGCCGTCACGCTCCGCGCGCGCGTCGACGACGAGGACTGGCGCCTCGTTCGTGTCGCGCCGCTCGACACGGCCGCAGCCGTGACGGCCGGCCCGTTCTGCTGCGCGCCGACGCGGGCCGGGCTGACCGTGCGTTTCGTCTCGTGGCGCAGCGTCAGCGCCGACGCGTCGCTGCATCCCGACCACTGAGCCGCCCGCGCATCCACCGGTCGATCGCCGCCGCGATCCACACCGCGGCCGACCCGCCCGCGATCACCATCGCCTGCATCGCGAGCGCGTATCCCCCGCTCGTGACGTTCGCCTCGACGAGACGCGGGCCGACGAGCGGCGGCAGCAGCGCGACGGCGACGACGACCCACGACGCGGGATGCCGACCGCGGGCGATGACCCAGCCCCCGACCCCGGCGAGGAGTGCCACGAACCCCTGGTTCAGCACGACGGACCACAGCGGATCGAGCGAGGCGAGGTGCCCGGCGCCCCGCAACAGGCCGAACGTCGCCCAGAGGAACAGCGTCACGCAGGACAGGGTGATGCCGCCGACGCGACGCGTCGCCGCCGTCGGCAACAGGGCGAGGGCCACCGTGAGCGCGACGACCACGAGCAGGAACTGCAGCACGTCGACGAACGGCATGTCGTTCGTGATGGTGCCGGCGTACAGCTCGGCCTGCACGATGGCCGAGAAGTCGAAGGCCACCGCGAGGTACGTCGCGAACATCGCCGCGACGACCGCGGCACCGTAGCGGGCGCCGTCCCGGGCGTCACCGTCAGTACGCAGTGCGTGTTCCATGGTGCGACAGTAGTGCGCGCGCCCGGGCCTACAATCGCCTGCATCACCGGATGCGGAAGGGGGCGGGCGTGACCGACGACGGGCACGACGAGACGGACGCTTCCTGGGCGAGCCGCCGGTCGTCGCGCCGCGACTTCCTGCGCCGCGCCGGTCTCGGCGCGGCGGGGCTGGCGATCGGCGGGTCGGCCGGCGCGGCCGCGACGGCCGCCGTCACGGCGCACCCGCCCGAGTTCGCCCCGCTCGCGGCGCGTCACGTCGCCGGCTTCGACCACGTTGTGGTGCTGATGTTCGAGAACCGCAGCTTCGACAACCTGCTGGGACACCTCTACTCGGCAGACGAGAAGAGCGCGGCCGACTTCGACGGCGTCCCGCAGGGCGACTACGCCAACACCGCCCCGGACGGCTCCGTGGTGCCCGCGCACGTCTACTCCGGCGCCACCGACCACGTCATGCAGCAGCCGCAGCCCGACCCGGGTGAGACCTACCCGCACGTCAACACGCAACTGTTCGGCACGATCGATCCGGCCGGTAACGCCGACCTCGCTCGCAACGGTCTGCAGGCGCCCTACAACGCCCCGGCCGCGGGCGCCACCGCGCGCAACGACGGCTTCGTGCACGACTACGTCGTCAACTACCGCCTCGCGAAGAAGCGCGAACCGACCCCCGACGAGTACGCCACGGCCATGGGCGGGTTCTCCCCCGAGATGCTGCCGGTGATCTCCACGCTCGCGCGCGAGTTCGCGGTCTACGACCGATGGTTCGCGGGTGTGCCGTCGCAGACCTTCTGCAACCGCAGCTTCTTCCACGCCTCGACCTCGCACGGCTACGTCGTCAACCACACCGGCGACGACTACGACAAGTGGATCGACGCCCCCGCCGCTCCCACGGTCTTCAACCGCCTCGAGGACGCCGGCCTCACCTGGCGGGTCTACTACGACGCCACGCAGCTCGTCTCGCTCACCGGCATGCTGCACGCGCCCGTCCTCGAGCGGTACTGGAAGACGAACTTCCGCGTCATGGAGCAGTTCCACGTGGATGCGGCGAACGGCACGCTGCCCGACTACGCGTTCATCGAGCCGCGCATGGTGTTCAACCACAACGACATGCACCCGCCCTGGGGAGCGACGCGCGACGGCGAGCTCGAGCTGCCCGACGGCAGTCGCATCCGCATCGCCAACAGCGCGGACAGCGACGTGCGGGCGGGCGACAAGCTCGCGCAGGACGTCTACGACGCCATCCGCACGAGCGCGTCGGCATCCGGATCGAACGCGATGAACACCGCCCTCCTCATCACCTTCGACGAGCACGGCGGCACCTTCGATCACGTCGCTCCGCCGGCGGCCGCGCCGCCCGACGCGAGCGGCCCGGGCGAGATGGGATTCGCCTTCGACCGCCTGGGGCTGCGGGTGCCGGCGATCGTGGTCAGCGCGTACACCGCGGCCGGAACGGTCGTGCACGACGAGATGCACCACGGCTCGGTCACGAACACCCTGTGCCGACTCCACGGGCTGCGTCCACTCACCGTGCGCGACGAGACGGCGAACCCCATCTTCAACGCCGTCAACCTCACGACGCCGCGCCAGCCCTACACCTGGCCGCAGCCCCAGTCGCTGTACGCGCCGCCCAATCCCGAGAAGGGCGCGCGCAAGGCGCCCGACGAGCGCCACCACAAGCGACCGCTCACCCCGCCGGCGCGCGGACTGCTCGGACTCCTGGCTGCTCGTTTCGACCCGGGCAGCACGCTGCCCGCGACGTACGGCGAGGCCTACGACGCCCTCGTCGAGCACGGCACCGGCCTCTTCGGCGCCTACGACACCCCCTGATCCCCGTCTCCCAGCGTCGAGTCGCCAAGAAATGCGGATGCCGGGCCGCCCGCATCCGCGTTTTCTGGCGACTCGACGCTTCACCCGCACGAGCGGGCGAGCCGGTCGCGCCAACTAGACTGATCGCGTCCGGCATCCCGAGTCCTGGAGTCCAGCCGCGTGAGCACCCCTGTCGCAGATACCGTCGAGAACGCCACCGCCACTCCGGAGCGTGAGCAGCCCTACGGAGCCCTGGGCCTCAAGCCCGACGAGTACGCGAAGATCCGCGAGATCCTCGGCCGCCGCCCCACCTCGGGCGAGCTGGCGATGTACTCGGTTATGTGGAGCGAGCACTGCTCCTACAAGTCGAGCAAGAACTACCTGCGCCGCTTCGGCCAGAAGGTCTCCGACGAGATGAAGACCCGTCTCATGGTCGGCATGGGTCAGAACGCGGGCGTCGTCGACGTCGGCGAAGGATGGGCGGTGACCTTCAAGGTCGAGTCGCACAACCACCCGAGCTACATCGAGCCGTTCCAGGGCGCCGCGACCGGCGTCGGGGGAATCGTCCGCGACATCATCTCGATGGGCGCGCGCCCCGTCGCGGTCATGGACCAGCTGCGCTTCGGCGCGATCGACCACCCCGACACCGCCCGCGTGGTGCACGGCGTCGTGAGCGGCATCTCGTTCTACGGCAACTGCCTGGGCCTGCCCAACATCGGCGGCGAGACGGTCTTCGACTCGGTCTACCAGGGCAACCCGCTCGTCAACGCCCTCGCGGTCGGCGTCATGCGCCACGAGGACATCAAGCTGGCCAACGCCACCGGCGCCGGCAACAAGGTCGTGCTGTTCGGTGCGCGCACGGGCGGCGACGGCATCGGCGGCGCGTCCATCCTCGCCTCCGACACCTTCGCCGACGGCGGCCCCACCAAGCGCCCCGCGGTGCAGGTCGGCGACCCGTTCGCCGAGAAGGTGCTGATCGAGTGCTGCCTCGAGCTGTACGCGGGCGAGCTCGTCGAGGCGATCCAGGACCTCGGTGCCGCCGGCATCTCGTGCGCCACGAGCGAGCTCGCGGCCAACGGCGGGTCGGGCATGCGCGTCGACCTCGAGAACGTCCTGCTGCGCGACCCCTCGCTCACGCCCGAGGAGATCCTCATGAGCGAGAGCCAGGAGCGGATGATGGCGATCGTCGCGCCCGAGAAGCTCGACGCCTTCCTCGCCGTCGTCGGCAAGTGGGACGTCGAGACGAGCGTGCTCGGCGAGGTGACCGGCGACGGTCGCCTGCAGATCTTCTGGCACGGCGAGCAGATCGTCGACGTCGACCCCTCGACCGTCGCCGTCGACGGCCCCGTCTATGACCGTCCCGTCGCCTACCCGACCTGGATCGACGGCCTGCAGGCCGACTCGGCGGCGTCCCTCCCCCGCGCGTCCGACGGCGACGCCCTGCGCGACGAGTTCCTGCAGCTCGTGGCGAGCCCCAATCTCGCCGACACGTCGTGGATCACGAACCAGTACGACTACTACGTGCTCGGCAACACGGCGCTGAGCTTCCCCGACGATGCCGGCATGATCCGCGTCGACGAGGAGTCCGGCCTCGGGTTCGCCATCGCGACCGACTGCAACGGCCGCTACTGCCAGCTCGACCCGTACGCGGGCGCGCAGCTGGCGCTCGCCGAGGCGTACCGCAACGTCGCCGTCACGGGCGCCACCCCGACCGCGGTCACCGATTGCCTGAACTTCGGCAGCCCCGAGAACCCCGAGGTCATGTGGCAGTTCGGCCAGGCCGTCGACGGCCTCTCCGACGCGTGCCTCGAGCTCGGCGTTCCGGTCACGGGCGGCAACGTCTCGTTCTACAACCAGACCGGCGACCAGCCGATCTTCCCGACCCCCGTCGTGGGCGTGCTCGGCATCGTGGACGACGTCGCCCGCCGCATCCCGTCGGGCTGGCAGGATGCCGGCGAGAACATCTACCTGCTCGGCACGACCGCCGAGGAGCTCGACGGCTCGGCCTGGGCCGACACCGTCCACGGCCACCTCGGCGGGCTTCCCCCGAAGGTCGACCTCGCGGGCGAGAAGCGGCTGGCCGGCCTCATCCAGGCGGCGTCGCAGCAGGGGCTCGTCTCGAGCGCGCACGACCTGTCGACGGGCGGCCTCGGACAGGCCCTCGCCGAGGCGACGACTCGCTTCGGCGTCGGCGCCCGCGTGTGGCTCAGCGAGATCGTCGAGCGCGACGGCGTCGATGTCGCCACTGCGCTGTTCAGCGAGTCGACGGGCCGGGTGATCGTTTCGGTCCCCCGCGAGGAGGATGTGAAGTTCCGGGGTCTCTGCGAGGGCCGCAACTACCCCGTCATCCGCATCGGCGTGACGGACGCGGCCGAGGGCATCGAGTCGGTGCTCGACGTGCAGGGCCTGTTCACGGTTCCCGTCGCCGAGATCCGGGCGGCCTCGCGCGCGACCCTGCCCGCCGCCTTCGGCGAGATCGTCGACGAGGTGCCGACGTCATGAGCGCGGCATGAGCGGACGAGACCTGACGCCGCAGGGCGACGGACGAGACCTGACGCCGCAAGGCGACGACGACGAGTACGCCGGCTTCGCGCGGGGGCGCTCGCGTCGTCTGCGGGTGACGGCGTGGGTCGCGATCGTCTCGCTCATCCTCGTCGGCGGCGGCTCGACCGTCTTCGCGCTCCTCTTCGGCTGATCCTCCGGTGCGCCGCGGGGCCCCGGCCCCGGCACGCAGACGCCGCTCAGCCGGATGCGTAGGCTGGAGTGGTGGATCTCGTCCTCGCGCTCGTGGCCGAGTGGTGGTGGATCGCACCGGCGGGAGCCGGCGCGGGCGCCCTCGGTGTCGTCGGCCTGCGCCGCCGCCGCCCGTCGCAGCGGCGGCTCGAGCTCGACGCCGCGCAGCTCGATGTGCGACGCGCGACGCAGGCCGTCACCCATTCGCGGGCACAGCTGAAGGTCGCCCGCGCCGAGCTGATGCGCGCGCAGGCCGAGAAGTCGACGCCGCGGGCGACGGCGGGCGCGGTGCCGGAAGCGCGCCGCCGGCTGCAGCTCGCCGAGCGCCAGGCGCGTGCGTCGGTCGCCGAACTCAAGGCGCGTCGCGCCGGTGTCCAGGCCGCTCGGGCGCTGATGCCGGCCTCCCGCAAGGAGATCGATCGGATGCCGCTCGCCCGGCTCATGGGCGAGCACGATGAGCTGCTGGCCCGCTGGATGGAGTACGAGACGGATGCCGCCAAGGCGATCGGTTTCCCGATGATGTCCGACGCCCGCTGGCCTCCGCTCGAGCTGTTCCTCCGCGAGCATCAGCAGGCCTCGTGGCTGCGTCCGGCCACACGCGAGACCCGCATGGCCCCCGCCGACTACAGCGCGTACCGTGAGGCCGTGCGCCGCGCGACCCACGCGTTCGACGCGGCCGAGCGGGCTGCGCGTCAGGGCACCCCGCGTGAGCTGCCCGAGCCCGATGACCGCTCGACCGATTGGACCGAGGTCGCGCAGGATCTCCTCGACAACGCCCAGCGCGCGATCACCCGCTCGACCGAGATGTGGAACCGGATGCGGCGCGACCGACCTCCGCGCGCGGAGCGAGGCGACCGCGCCGACCGACCCGACTGACTCTCGCCGCACGGCGAACGCATGAAACCCCCGAGGATTCCCCCGGGGGTTTCGTACAGGCTGGGTCAGCTGGTCTGGAGACCGTCGACCTGCGTGCCGTACTCCTCGAGCCAGGCGGTGATCGCCTCGGCTTCCTTGCCCTCGCCGTACTGGTTGACGACCATGTCCTCGAGGGCGGCGTACTGCTCGTCGTCGAGCTTGATCTTGCCGATCAGCTCGGCGGCCTCGGGGTACTCGTCGGCGAAGCCGGCGGTGGCCAGGAAGTGCAGGGCCTCCGCGTCGCCCATGGCGCCGCGCGGGTCTTCGAGGTCCTTCAGCCCATACTGCTCGTTGGCCCAGAAGGGACGCCACGAGGTCACGACGATGTCGCGCTCGGCGGCGATCGCGGTGTCGAGCTCGGTGAGCATCGCCGCGGTCGACGACGTGACGAGCTCGTACGTGCCGTCGAGACCGTACTCGGGGATCATCGACTCCTGCGTCTGCTCGGTCAGGCCGGCGCCCGGCTCGATGCCGTAGATCTGCCCGCCGAAGCGGTCGGCGTTGGCAGCGAGGTCCTCGATCGAGGTGATGTCGACGTACTCGGGCACGGCGATCGTGAGCTTGGCGTTGCCGTAGTACGCGCCGAGGTCCTCGATCTGGTCGCCGTAGCGCTCCATGTACGAGGCGTGGGTGAGCTCGGGCCAGGCCGAGGGGTAGATGTCCACGTCGCCCTGAGCGAGACCGGCGTAGAGCGGACCCGCCTCGGTCAGCTCCTGCATCTCGACGGTGTAGCCGATCTTCTCGAGCTGATCCTCGAGCAGGTAGGCGGTGCTGAGGCCGTCCGTCCACGAGGGCAGGTAGCCCAGGGTGATGGTGCCGAGGCTGTCGCCGTCGCCGCCGGTGCCGCCTTCGGCCTGGTTGCCGCTCGCGCAGCCGGCGAGGGTGAGGGATGCTGCGGCGCCGAGCGCCACGATCCCGACGAGGTGTCGCTTGTTCATCGTGTGCCTTCCGTATGTATTCGTTCGTTCCGTATGGATGGTGCAGGGAGGATACGTTCTGGGGCTCAGGCGGCGGGGACGAGCTCGCGCTTCTCCGCCGCAGCGGTGACGGCGGCGGCCGTGCGGCGCCGGGCGATCACGCCGAGGAGCGAGCCCTTCTGGCCGCTCATGTCGCCGAGCGCCGAGGTGAGGCGGTCGAGGTAGATGGCCAGGATGACGACGCTCAGGCCCGCCTCGACGCCCGTGCCGATGTTGACGGTCGACATCGCCTGGACGATCTCCTTGCCGAGCCCGGGGGCTCCGGCGATGCCGGCGATGACGGCCATCGACAGGGCGAGCATGATGACCTGGTTGACACCGGTCATGATGGTCGGCATGGCGAGCGGCAGCTGCACGCCGCGCAGGATCTGCCCGGGCGTGGCGCCGAAGGCATGCCCGGCCTCGACGGTCTCGGAGTCGACGCTGCGGATGCCCAGCTCGGTGAGGCGCACACCCGGGGGCAGCGCGAAGATCACGGTCGCGACGAGGCCCGGCACGAAGCCGATGCTGAAGAACACGATCGCTGGGATGAGGTACACGAATCCGGGCATCGCCTGCATCAGGTCGAGCACGGGCTTGATGATCGCGCTGAAGCGGTCGCTGCGGGCCGCGAGGATGCCGAGCGGCACGGCGATGACGACGGCGATGATGGTCGCGATCAGCACGAGCGCGAGCGTCTGCATCGCCGTGACCCACTGCCCGACGCCGAGGATGATCGCGAACGAGATCGCGGTGCCGATCGCGAACTTCCACGACCGGAGGAACCAGCCGAGCAACGCCGCGACGACGATCACGACGACGATGGGCGCGCTCAGCAGCAGGTCGGCGAGCGAGCCGACGAGCCAGCCGACGGCGGTCGAGACGGCGCCGAGCAGCCACGACGCGTTGTCGCGGATCCAGTCGACCACGACCTCGGCCCACTGGCCGAGCGGAATGCGGAACCCGTCCATCAGCGCACCTCCCCGTTCTGGGCGGCTGCGCCGTCGACGGCGGTCGCCTCGGCCAGCACCTCATCGATCGCGGCCTGCGGCATCGGCTGCAGCGGGATGGTGATCTCCTCGGTCGCGCCCGGGCCGGGGCCGAGGGCGGCGAGCAGGGTGATGCGCGGGATGACGCCGACGAGGCGACGTTCGTCGTCCAGGACCGCCAGCGGCAGCGGCGACTCGACGGCGGGGACGAACAGGTTCATGAGCACCTCGTCCTGGCTGACGGCCTGCGGCGCGGCCTTGATGACCGACGACAGCGACGACTCGCCGCGGCGCACGAGCTTGACGGCATCGCGGTCGGTGACGACGCCGAGCAGCGTGCGGTCGCGACCGACGACGTAGGCCGCCGACATGAACGCGTCGCGCATCTGCTTGAGGGCGACGCGGGGACCGGCCGACTCCGCGACGACGGGCCGCGGCCGCTCCATGACGTTCGCGGCCGTGAGCACGCGGGCGCGGTCGACGTCCTGGACGAACTGCTCGACGTAGTCGTTGGCGGGGTCGGTGAGGATGTCCTCGGGCGTGCCGATCTGCACGATGCGGCCGTCGCGCATGACCGCGATGCGATCGCCGAGGAACATCGCCTCGTTCAGGTCGTGCGTGATGAAGATGATCGTCTTCTGCAGCTTCTGCTGCAGTTCCAGCAGCTGCTCCTGCATCTCGCGTCGGATGAGCGGATCGAGCGCGCTGAACGCCTCGTCCATCAGCAGGATGTCGCTGTCGGCGGCGAGCGCACGGGCGATGCCCACGCGCTGCTGCATCCCGCCTGAGAGCGCGGACGGGAGCTTGTCGCCCCAGCCCTCGAGCCCGACGAGCGCGAGGATCTCCTCGGCCTTGGCGGTGCGCTCCGCCTTGCCGACACCGCGGAGCTCGAGCGGGTAGGCGACGTTCGCGGCGACCGTGCGGTGCGGCAGCAGGGCGAAGTGCTGGAACACCATCGCGATGCGCTCTCGACGGATGCTGCGCAGCCGGGCGGGGGCGACGTCGGTGATCGAGTCGCCCTTCACCGTGATCTCACCCGCGGTCGCGTCGTGCAGCCCGTTGAGCATGCGGATGAGCGTCGACTTGCCCGATCCGGAGAGGCCCATGATGACGAAGATCTCGCCGGGCTGGACGCTGAACGACGCGTCGATGACGGCGGCCGTCCCGGCGTCGGCGATCTCGTTGCGCTGGGCGCCGGCCCGCAGTCTCTCGACGACGGTCTTGGGATTCCGGCCGAACACCTTGTACAGGTTCTTGGCTTCCAGGGCAGGAGAAGGAGCTTCCCCCACAGAAGACGGAGTGGTCACAGGTCACCTCGGCAGCCGGTGCAGGGCTGCAGCGGTCACGCCCGGGTGGCGACCTCCTGGCGCACGTCTCGCGACGGCGTCTCGGCCGCGGATGTCGGATCCACGCGCACGGGCCGCCGACCATACGCTCGCCGGTCTGGCACCCCCAGGGTTGCCACCAGCGACCGCGGACTGGTCGGGTAGAGGCCCACAACAGGCCTGACCCAACGTTTCACGTCTCCCCCGAGGTCGCAAATCGTCCCGGGGATTTGACCGCTGATCGGCGGTTCCGCTATCACGCGCGCGCCGCGCGGGATGTCCTCGGCATCACGCACGGCGCGGGCGCGTCTCAGTCGGCGTAGGTGGCGAGCCGCATCGTGGCCGTCGCGCTGTGCGCCGCCATACCCTCGGAGTCGGAGATGACCTGCACGGCTTCAGCGAGCTCGGGCGTGGCCGAGCGCGTGATGCGCTGATACGTCAGCGGCTTGAGGAAGCGCGAGACCGACAGGCCCGCGCTGTGCTTCGCGCCGCCCGCCGTCGGGAGCACGTGGTTCGTGCCGGCCATGCCCTTGTCGGAGTATGCGACCGTGCTCCACGGGCCGAGGAAGATCGAGCCGTAGTTGCGCAGGCGGTCGTGATACCAGGTGTCGTCGGCCGAGATGACCTCGAGGTGCTCGGGCGCGAGGTCGTCCATCAGGGCGGCGGCGGTCTCGCGGTCGTCGGCGACCGTGACCGAGCCGTAGTCGCGCCATGCCGGGCCGGCGATCGGTTCGGTCGCGAGTGTGGCGAGCTGACGGTCGACGGCCTCGATCACGGCGCGGCCGTGCACCTCCGATGTCGTGACGAGTGCGGCCGGGGAGTTGGGGCCGTGCTCGGCCTGGCCGAGCAGGTCGGCGGCGACGATCTCGGGGTCGGCGGTCTCGTCCGAGATGACGGCGACCTCCGAGGGGCCGGCGAGCAGGTCGATCGCGACGGTCCCGAACAGCTGGCGCTTGGCCTCGGCGACGAACGCGTTGCCCGCGCCGACGAGCATGTCGACCGGCAGGTCGCCGAGCAGACCGAACGCCATGGCGGCGAGCGCCTGGACGCCGCCCAGCACGAACACGCGGTCGACACCGGAGAGGTGCGCTGCGTAGACGACGGCGTCGTTCGCGCCGCCGTCCGGCTGCGGCGGGGTGCACGCGATCACGGTCGGCACACCGGCGGCTTTCGCGACGCCGACGGTCATGAACGCGCTCGCGGTGAGGGGGAAGCGCCCCGCGGGCAGGTAGGCGCCGACGCGCGACACGGGCACGTATCGGGCGCCGGTCACGAGCCCCGGCACGAGCTCGGTCTCGAAGTCGGTCAGGTGCGACCGCTGCTCGGCGGCGAAGGCGCGGGTGCGCTGCGAGCCCAGCTCGATCGCCTCGCGCAGGTCGGCGGGCAGACGGTCGCCGCTGGTCGCGATCTGCTGGGCCGTCAGCTCGATATCGCCGCCCTCGTATCGGTCGAGCGAGCGGGCGTAATCGAGGACGGCGTCGAGGCCGCGGGCCTGGATGTCGGAGAGCATCGTCGACACGGTCTCGATGACCTTCGGGTCGCGTTGCGCCGCCGGGGCGTCGACGAGCGGCGTCTTGAGGTGGCGGAAGGAACCGTCGAGGCGCTCGAGCAGAGCGGGAGTGAATCGCATACCGGAACGCTAGGGCGAGCCCTCATCCCCCACAAGCCCGATGGATCCGATACGAAGCATCGGGTTTACCATTGGGACGTGACCCTGACCCAGTTGAAGGCCTTCCTCGCGGCGCTCGAGTGCGGATCATTCACCGCCGCCGCGATCGAGCTCGACACCACGCAGGCGTCGGTGTCGGAGCTGGTCGCGCGCCTCGAGCGCGAGTTGGGCGTGAGGCTGTTCAGTCGCGGCGGGCGACGCCTCGCACCGACGGAGGCGGCGACGGCCCTGCGGGCGCACGCGGAACAGGCCGTGTCGGCGATCGACAACGGCATCGAGACGATGCGGGCCCTGCACTCGCTCGAGGGGGGCACGTGCACCTTCGGCGTGCTCCGCAATGCGGCGTACTACGACCTCGCCGACCTCGTGGAGCGCTTCCACGCGCAGCACCCGGGCGTGCGGGTGCGCCTGGTCGGCATCAACTCCGCGCTCGTGGCGCGGTCGATCGCTGCCGGCGAGATCGAGGCCGGCCTGCTCGTGCTGCCGGTCGACGAGACCGGTCTGCGGATCACGCCGCTGTTCCGCGACGAGGTGCTCTTCGTGTCGGGACGCCCGGACGCGCCCACCGCACCCGTGTCCATCGCAGACGTCGCGGCGGCGAAGCTCGTCCTCTACGACGCGTACGCCGGATGGACCGACCCGACCCGACGCCAGCTGCTCGAACGAGCGCGACTCGAGGGGCTGTCCCTCGACCCGGCGATCGAGGTCGAGAACGTCGAGACGGCATTGGGCCTGGTGGCGAGCGGCGCGGCCGACACGATCGTCTCGCGGACGATCGCCGAGTCGGCACGATTCCCGGCGGGCGTCACCGCGGTGCCGTTCGCCGACCCGGTGTACGACACGATCGCCCTCGCCCACCGCGACGGCGCTTACCTCTCGCCGGCCGCGCGCCGGATGGCGACGCTCGCCGAGCAGCTGCTGCGCACCCGCCTCGACGCGCATCCGGGACGCCTGCCGGCCTCGTGACCGGCGGACGCCCCGGAGCGGGCGACGTGCGCCGGGTCAGTCGTCCTCGGTCGCGGTGACCATCACGCCGACGGGCGCGAGGTATCCGTTGGGATCGATCATCCAGTCGGCGTCGCGCGCGGCGTCGACGACCTCGGGGGCCCATTCGAGGTAGACGCGGTCGTCGCCCGAGGTCACGACGAGCAGCTCGCCCGCGCCGGACTCGCCGGCCTCGATGCAGCGGAACGCCCGCCAGGCGCCCGCGGGCACCGAGAACGAGTCGGACGGGGCCAGCTCGACGGTCGACGACGGGTCGCCGTTGAGGGTCACCGCCCATCGGCCGCTCTTGACCAGCAGCGCCTGGTTCTTGTCGTGTCGATGACGCAGCATCCCCTCGTCCTCGGCGGCACGCAGCCAGGCCATGTTGAACGAGTGCGGCTCGTGGATGCGGGGCACCTGGCGCCGGTCCTCGCTCATGCCGTACCCGATCGCGAGGCTGAGCTCCGCAGCGCCGCCGGGCAGGCTCGCGCACAGCAGGGCGTTGGCGCTGTAGACCCGGTCGCCGGGCTGGATGACGCGCTGGCGCATCTCCTCGACCGAGTACGACG
Source organism: Microbacterium sp. cf332 (assembly GCF_900102175.1). Classification (GTDB taxonomy): domain Bacteria; phylum Actinomycetota; class Actinomycetes; order Actinomycetales; family Microbacteriaceae; genus Microbacterium. The sequence goes on along the minus strand of NZ_FNKN01000002.1, from coordinate 590,716 downwards.
TCAGCTCGTCGACGTACTTCTGCTGGATGGGCTTGATGAGCGCGACGTCGTCGGGGAGCTCGTCGCCCGCGACGGTGTCGATCAGCTGGTTCTCCGCGGTCAGGTAGAGACCGTACGACTCGGCCTCCTTCAGCACGGACGGACCCCAGATGATGCCTCCGGTGACGTCACGGCCGAGGACCGTCCAGAGGATGCCGTCGTCGGGCCCCTCGTTCGTGAAGCCTCGGAAGATCCAGGTCGGGATCGAGATGATGTCGCCGTCGGTGCTGACGTACTCGCCCTGCTTGCCGTCGATGCCCCACCGCAGCCGGAACTCGCCGCCGAGGTTGACGAAGACCTCAGCGGTGAAGTGCAGGTGCAGGTTGTTCGAGATGCCGTTGGGCATGCCGGCCGCACCGGTGTTGAAACCGTGCTCCTCGGTCAGGTTGATGATCTGTCCCGCGTTCTGCGACACGCCGCCGCCGATGAAGGCGTAGTTCTCCTTGCGGTCCGAACCGGGGGTGCGGCAGTCGATGAAAGCGGCGTTGTGGGGCGCCCAGTCGCTCTTGCGGATGGTGCGGCGCTCGATCTCGGCCCCGTCGACGACGGTGTCGTGGCTCAGGTGATCGGTACTCATGATGGTGTTCTTCCCTCCAGTGGATCAGTAGATGTTTCCGGGACCGACGGGCTCGTCGCCGCGCATGCCCGCGATCTGGGCGCGCAGGGCGATGTCGTCCCACAGGCGGACCTCCTTGACGAGGGCGCCCTGGTGGAACGTGAACTGCGAGATGCCGAGCACGTCGACCGGCTTGCCGGTGAGCGGACCGTAGTTCGGGACGCCGTTGTAGGCGCCGACGAACCGCCAAGTGACCGCGACGCGCAGTCCCGCGTAGCGCACGTCGTAGTTGGTCTGGATGTCGCGGATCTCGAACTGTCCGGCCGGGAACGACTCGAGGAAGCGCAGGAGCGCCCGCCGGTAGCCCTCGGGACGGATGACGACGCGGTTCCCCACGGTGAGCAGCACGAGGTCGCGGTGGAAGAACTTCTCGACCTTCTGCAGGTCGCGGTCGTTCCACACCGTCTGGATCATCTCGATGACCCGCTCGACCTCGGACCGGTGGTCGTCGGGGCGCGGCCCCGAGTCGCCGACCGAGATCGGGTCGGCGGGGGCCGGCTCGGTCCAGGAGCCGGTGTACCCGCGGAAGGCCGAGAGTCGGGCCAGCTCGTCGAGGTCGACGCCCAGCGCGAGCGCCCCGGCGAGCGAGTCGCGGACGACCCACTCCTCCACCATGCGACCGCGCCGGTAGAGGCAGTTGGCGATGGTACGGCTGTGCTCCGAGGTCTGCAGGTGGCCCGAGAGCACGAGGTGGGAGCTCAGGAAGGCGTCGTCCCCACGGGCCTCCCAGATCACGTCCTCGGCCTGGCCGGTCCGGTCGGGCGTCGCCGAGATGCGCATCAGCGTGCCCTCGATGACCTCGTCGCGCGTCGTCGAGGTGCCGTAGGCCCCGTGGACGATCGAGTCGGGCTCGTAGTTCTCGCGGATGAAGCTGATCGACCGGTCCACCCAGATGAGGTCGGTGACCTCCCGGATGAAGTCGTCGGGGTCGGCGTACGGCTGGTAGGCGACCGGATCGAGAGGCACTCGTCACTCCTTGGGGGTTCGGCGCCGAGCGGCGCGGCGTGTGATGCTCGCAGTGTATGCGTATGCACAACCGGCTCGCAAGAGTCCGCGCCGACCGGAGGGGCACCGACGCGCGGCCGCCGGACCGGCTCAGCGGGTGTGCGGGGCGGAGAGGGTGCGACGCTCGACGAAAGTCGTCTCGAACTCGACGTGCGCGTACGCCTCGGGGCGGCGCTCGATGCGTTCCACCATCAGTCGACCGGCCTCTCGCGCCATGCGCACGTAGTCGTACGCGATCGTGGAGAGCTGGATGATCGGCCATGACGCCGGCGGGAGATCGTCGAAGCCGATGATCGAGACGTCGTCCGGCACCTCGACGCCGGCGCGCCGGGCCGCGTTCAACGCGCCGTACGCGACGACGTCGTTGCCGCAGAAGATGAGCGAGGGGGCGTCGGCGAGCCCGAGCAGTTCCGCGGTGGCGGCGTCGCCCGTCTGGGTGTCGAACGGGCCGCGGCGCACGTACGCCGGATCGAGCGTGATGCCGCGGGCGCCCAGCGCCGAACGCAGCGCGAGTTCGCGGGACTGCCCGGTGCTCGTGTTCTCGGGGCCGAGCACGGCGCCGATCCGCTCGTGGCCCACTTCGAGCGCGCGATCGACGGCGGCCTGGAACCCGGCCGACGGGGCCACGACGGTCGCGTCGGCGTCGACGTAGGCGGCCGTGCGGTTGAAGTAGACGAAGGGCAGACCTCGGTCGCGCAGGCGCAGCGGCACCACCGAGTCGACGGTCGTCGTCGCGAGGATGACTCCGTCGAGACCGTTCGCGATCAGGCGCTCGGCGACCGACTCGTCCGTCGTCTCGGTGTGCAGCACGAGCTGGTAGCCGCGCGCCTCGAGCTCGCGGTGAAGCGGGGCGATGATGTGCGAGTAGAACTGGTTGCCGAGGTCGGTCACGAGCAGCCCGATGCGGCGGGTGCGCCCGGACGACAGGGCGCGGCCGGCCTCGCTCGGGACGTAGCCGAGCAGTTCGGCCGCCTCGCGCACGCGCTTCTTCGTCTCGTCCGACACGCGGGGATCGTCGCGCAGGGCACGCGATACGGTGGGCTGCGAGACTCCGGCGAGCCGAGCGACATCTCTGCTGGTGACAGCCATGGACCCCCCTGCAGGCTCGGCCTTACGGGTCGGAGTCTACCGGAGACTTGACCTTCTGTGCATACGCAGTCATAGTGGCAACATACGTATGCATGGGAAGGATGCACCGATGCCCCTGTACCTGAAGAAGGCGCCCACCAAGTCGTTCACCGACACCGCGCAGAGCGACGTCGCCGCGCGGGTCGGCACGATCATCGACGACATCCGCGGCAACGGCGACGAGGCCGTCCGCCGATACGCCGCGCAGTTCGACCGCTGGGAGCAGCCCTTCCGCCTCGACGACGAGCACGTCGCCGAGATCATGGCGTCGCTCGACCCGCAGGTCATCGACGACATCCGTTTCGTCCAGGATCAGGTGCGCCGGTTCGCCCAGGCGCAGCGCGACTCGCTCGTCGACATCGAGGTCGAGACCCTTCCGGGCGTGCACCTCGGTCAGAAGCACGTGCCGGTCCAGGCGGCGGGCGCGTACATCCCGGGCGGCAAGTATCCGTTGACGGCGTCCGCGCACATGACGATCATCACGGCGAAGGTCGCCGGCGTGCCGCGCGTCGTCGCCTGCACGCCGCCGATCCGCGGCGAGATCCCCGCGGCGACGGTGGCCGCGATGAAGCTCGCCGGCGCCGACGAGATCTACATCCTGGGCGGTGTGCAGGCGGTCACCGCCATGGCCGTGGGAACCGAGACGATCGCGCCGGTCAACCTGATCGCCGGCCCCGGCAACGCCTACGTGGCCGAGGCCAAGCGCCAGCTGTTCGGCGAGGTCGGCATCGACCTCTTCGCAGGCCCCACCGAGATCCTCATCGTGGCCGACGACGACGCCGACCCGTTCCTCACCGCCGTCGACCTGCTCTCGCAGGCCGAGCACGGCCCCGAGTCCCCCGCCGTGCTCATCACGACGTCGCAGCAGCTCGGCGAGCGCGTCATGCAGATCGTCGACGAGCTGCTGCCCGGCATGTCGACGCGCGACTACGCCGAGCCCGCGTGGCGCGACTGGGGTCAGGTGATCGTCGTCGACGACATCGACGAGGCCTACGCCCTCGCCGACTCGTTCGCCTTCGAGCACGTCCAGGTGTTCACCCGCGAGCCTCGCGAGGCACTGACGAAGATGCACGACTACGGCGCCCTGTTCCTCGGCGAGAACACGTGCGTCTCGTACGGCGACAAGGTCATCGGCACGAACCACGTGCTCCCCACGCTGGGCGCCGCCCGCTACACGGGCGGCCTCTGGGTCGGCAAGTACCTGCGGACGGTCACCTACCAGGAGATCGTCGACCCCGCGTCGTCCGCCCTGCTGGGCGAGGTCTGCGGGCGCGCCGCGCGCGTCGAGCTCTTCGAGGGCCACGCCCGCTCGGGCGACGCCCGCGCCTGGCGCCACGGCGGCGCGAGCTTCGCGTGGATCGACGAGAGCGCAGGGGCAGGCGCACGGTGACCGCCCTCGCCGGTCGGGTCGCCGGCCGCACCGCCGTCGTGACCGGCGGCGGCAGCGGGCTCGGCGCGGCGATCGCGACGGCACTGCATGCCGCGGGTGCCGAGGTCGTCGTCGTGGGCCGCGACGCCGCCCGGCTCGACGCGGTCGTCGCGCGTCTCGGCGCGGGTGCGCGCCGTCTCGTGTGCGATGTCTCCGACCCCGCCTCCGTCGACCGGTTGCGCGACGATCTCGCCGGCTCCGCCGTGTCGATCCTCGTCAACAACGCGGGGATCGCCGGTCCGGTCGCGGCCCTCACCGACGTGTCGGCGGCCGACTGGGACGAGGTGTTCGCCGTCAACGTCCGCGGCACGTTCCTCGTGTGCCGCGCGCTGCTGCCGGGCATGATCGAGCGGGGTTCGGGCGACGTCATCAACGTCGCGTCGGTCTCCGGCAAGCGGCCGCTCGCCCATCGGACGCCCTACACGGCATCGAAGATGGCCGTCCTCGGGCTCACCTCGACCCTGGCGTTCGAGGTCGGGAGCTCGGGTGTCTCGGTCAACAGCCTGTCGCCCGGCCCCGTCGCCGGCGAACGGATGACCCGGAACTTCCGACTCGAGGCCGAACGCTCGGGCAGCACGCCGCGCGACGCCGAGGAGGCGTTCGTCTCGCGGTCCGCGCTCGGTCGCATGGTGACCGAGACCGAGGTGGGGGCGGCGGTGGTGGCGATGCTGCACATGCCCGGCATGAGCGGCGCCGATGTCGACCTGTCGGCCGGGATGGTGGCCTGATGACGCGGCAGTCGCTGCGGTCGCGGGCCCGCTCCGGCGAACGCCTGATCGGCGCGCTGCTGCGGATGCCGGGCGAGGAGCTCGTCGAGATGCTCGCGGTCTCGGGCTTCGACTTCGTGCTGATCGACACCGAGCACGGTCCTGCCGACGTCATCGCGCTGCGTCAGCACATCGCCGTCGCGGCCCTGCACGGCGTGCCCGTGATGGTGCGCGTGGGCGAGGGCGACAGGGGCATGATCCTGCGTGCTCTCGATCAGGGGGCCGAGGGCATCCTCGCGCCCCACCTCGATGACGACCGCGCCGCCGCCGACATCGTCGCGGCAGCGCACTACCCTCCCTTCGGCGAGCGCGGCTTCGCGACGTACAGCCGCGCCGGTCGCTTCGGCGAGACGGACGCCGCTGTCCATCGCGACTGGTTCCTCGACAACACGCTCGTCATGGGCATGATCGAGTCGCCGGTCGGCGTCGCCGCGGCGTCCGCCATCGCCCGGACGCCGGGGCTCGACGGCATCATGATCGGCCCGTCCGACCTGGCGGCGTCGTCGGGGCCCGACGACCTCCCGGTCGCGGAGGCGTCGGCCGTCGTCACTGCGGCGATCGCCGCGGCCGGCCGCCTGCGCATGGACATCGTCGGCACGCGCGCGGGCGCCGAGGCCGCGTTCGCCGACGGTGCGCAGCTCGTCGTCTACAACCTCGCCCACTCGCTCATGGGTCACCTGCGGGGGCTGCGCGACGCGCGGGGCTGAGGCGTCGCGGGCCCGATCTGCTCCCACCATCGCCGCACGAGCCCGCCGAACGCCTGCGGCTCCTCGAGCGGGATCAGGTGACCGGCCGCCACCGACGCCCGGCGCGCCCGCGGCAGCGCCGCCGCGATCTCGTCGAGGAACGCCGGCGGGCAGAGGGCGTCGGCCGCGCCGTCGATCACGAGACTCGGCGCCGTGACGCGGCGAAGCCCGGCGCGCAGGTCGACGCGCGTCGCCTGCATGCGCAGCTGCGCCCGCAGTCGGTCCGGCGCGGTGTCGCCTCCCATCCGCACCGCACGGTCCGCGAGATCCGGGCGGTGTCCGCGAGCCTCGGGGGAGAGCAGCGCCCCGAGGATGTCTCGCTGCAGGTCCGCCGGCCGGACTCCGTCGTCGAGCCGCTCGAGCCACGATCGCCACCCGGCGCGCTGCGCATCGGTCGGGGCCTTCGCGTTCGCTGCGGCGATCCACAGGCCCGCGACGCGTTCCGGGGCGCGGAGGGCGAGCGCCATCGCCACAATGCCGCCGAGCGACAGCCCGCCGATCGCGAAGACGGGCGGCAGCGTCTGCAGGAGCACGTCGACCTGCGCGTCGAGGCTGTCCTCGCCGAGCTCGGGCGCGACGGCGTCGTCGAGTCCCGTTCCCGCCCACAGGTCGGCGGTGCAGTTCATGCCCGGGAGCAGGACGAGCGGAACCACCTCAGCCCTTGACGGCACCGTCGCTGAGTCCGGCGACGAGGTACTTCTGCGCGATGAAGGCGATCACCACCACGGGGATCGTGAGCAGCATGGATGCGGCCCCGGCCTGCTGCAGCATCGGCAGCGTCTGCCCGAGCTGAGTGGCGATGAACACCGGCACGGTCTTCGACGACGAGTCGGTGAGCACGAGGGCCGTCAGATACTCCTGGAACGCGAACAGGAACACGAAGATGCCCGCGGTCAGGATGCCGGGACCCATGAGCGGGATCATGACGCGACGCAGCATCCCGATCCGCGTGCAGCCGTCGATCATGGCCGCCTCGTCGAGCTCGCGCGGGATCTCGGCGAAGAAGTTGCGCAGCAGCCAGATCGTGAAGGGCTGGTTGATCGCGACGAGCGCGATGGCGAGGGCGAAGGTGGTGTCGTAGATGCCCAGAGCCCGGCTGATGTCGTACATCGGCAGCACCACGGCGAAGCGCGGGAGCGCCCGGAAGATCAGGGCCAGCACCAGCAGGATCGCCGAGACGTAGCTCGGGAAACGCGAGAGGGCGTATGCGGCGGGGATGCCGATGATCAACGCGATGACGGTCGAGACGACCGCGACGACGATCGTGTTCACGAGGTAGTCGGCGAAGTAGGTCGTCTGCCACAGATCGACGAAGGCCTGCACCGTGGGCTGGTAGTCCCACAGCACCGGCGGGTTGGCGAAGGCGACGTTCGTCGGCTTCGTGACCGACAGCGTCATCCAGATGAAGGGACTCAGCATCACGACGCAGAGGATCGCGAGGAGGATGCCGGTGACCACGGGCGGGCGACGGAGCCGGCCGCGTCGCGTGGTGCGACCCGTCCCCTCGATGTCGCCGGTCGTGATGGCTCGCGTGGAGAGATCTCCGCCGGTGAGCGTCATCGTTCGGCCCTCGCTTCCTGGAAGATGCCGCGGATGAAGGGGATGAGCATGACGAGGATGAGCAGGATCGTCAGCACGTTGATGGCGCTGCCCAGCCCGAGGTTCTGGGCGCCGTCGGCGAACGCGACGGAGTAGACGTACAGCATGATCGACTCGTTGCCGATCGCCTGCGCCTGTGGGGAGAGCGGGATGAGGTTGTCGAACATGCGCAGCACGTCCATGATCGAGATCAGTGTGACGAAGCCCAGCACGCCCCGGATGGTCGGGATGATGACGTTGAGGTGGGTCTGCCACCCGTTCGCGCCGTCGATCGTCGCGGCCTCGCGCAGCTCGACCGGCACGCCCTGAAGGCCCGCGAGGATGATGAGCATCGCGAACGGCAGCATGTGCCAGACGGTGTTCGAGATGACGAGGATGGCGTTGGGCACCTGATCGGTGAACCACAGCACCTGCGTGCCGCCGAGCAGCCCGATGAACCGGTTGACGACACCGCCGAAGTTGTCGTCGAAGAGCCACGAATAGGCGACGGCGCCGACGAGGTTCGGCAGCACGTACGAGACGAGCATGATCCCCAGCACGAGCGGACGTGAGCGGGTGAGGCGGTTCACCCCGGTGGCGATGAGGTAGCCCAGCACGAGCAGGATCGTCGTCGTGACGATCGTGACGACGACGGTGAACAACGCGGCACGACCGAACCGCTCGTCGGTGAGCGCGTCGGTGAAGTTGTCGAGACCGATGAACGTGCCGGGTGTTCCGTAGCGGACGCTCTCGAAGCTCCACTGGATGGTCCGGACGAGCGGCACGACCAAGAGGCCGGCCATGATCACGAAGCTCGGCGCGAACAGCAGCCAGAACTCGCGTGCCTTCATGAAGTGCTCCTCTCGAACGGCCGCGGCCTGGACCCGAATCCAGGCCGCGGTCGTCGATGCATCGGTACGGTGCGGACGGGCGGGTCAGCCGACGAAGGCTTCGCCCGCCGCCTGCATCTGGGCCATGCCATCCTCGACCGAGACGTTGCCCGACAGCACCTGCACGAGGATCGGACGGATCTCATTGGTGAGGTCGGCCAGGATCGGCGAGACGATCGGCGGCATCGCGGCCGCGATCGAGTCGTTCGCGGCCTCGCCGTAGGGCGAGTTCTCGGACGTGACCATCCCCTCGCGCGCCGGGTAGGCGGCGGGGACCGACGCCTTCGAGGCGTCCTCGCTGACGGCAGACGCCATCATGACGAACAGCATCTCGTGGTCGAGCTTCGTGTTGAAGGGGATCGACCACCCGTCGATCGAGAGCCGGTTGTAGGCGTACGGCGCGTCGGCCGAGAGCTTGGGCGGCGCCGCGAAGTCGAACGAGTCGGCGAGGTTGCTGTTGGTGTCGAGGGTGAGGTCGTTCATGCGTCCGGAGAACATGATCGACATGGCGGCGGTGCCGTTGTACATCTGCTGCTGCACCTTCGGCTGGTCGAAGGTGGTGACCTGCGGGTCCATGTACGGCACGAGCGCGAGCATGCCCTCGAGCGCCTGCTGGGCCTCGGGGGTGTCGAGGGTGACATCGCCGGCCTCGTCGACGAAGTCGGCTCCGAGGGAGTTCATCGCGGCCTGGAAGCTCGTCGTGACGTCTGCCGTCGCGAGCCAGGGGAGTGCGACGGGGTACTCCATCGTGCCCGCCGCGCGGATGGCCTCCGCCGCGTCGACGACCTCGTCGAACGTGGTCGGGACCTCGAGCCCGAGGTCTTCGAAGACATCCGCCCGGTAGGCCATGACGAACATCTGCGCCTGCATCGGCAGGGCGTAGAGCTTGCCGTCGTACGACATGCCGGTGCGCATCGACTCGCTGATCTCGTTCAGGCCGTACTCGTCGGCGTACTTGTCGAAGAGATCGTCGAGCGGCACGAGCTTCTCGTCGGTGGCGAGCCCCGGGATGACGAAGCCGTAGGTCTCGACGATGTCGTAGGTGCCGGAGTCGCCCGCGAGGGTCGCGGTCGTCTTCGTCACCTGACCGCCGAAGTCGATCGGATCGTGCTTGACGGTGACATCGTCCTTCGAGCAGCTCGACACCATGGTGTTCGTGAAGGGGTCGATGGCGGAGGAGTTGTAGGCGAGCACGTTGACCGTGGTCGCCGAATCGGGTGCGGTGTAGTCGCACGTGACCTCGGTGGCATTCGCGTTCCCCGTGCGGCTGCCGGCGCCGCATCCGGTGAGGGCGAGTGCACCCACGGCCGCCGCGGCGACGAGGGCGAAAGCGCGCTTCTGAGTGGATGACATGGCCACACCGTATACGTATGCATAGCGATAAGGGAAGCCTTACCCCGGACCCTGCTTGGTAACGATCACGTTTCGTGAATACGTATAAGTATTGCAGGGGCAGCGGCGAACGGTCAGCCGCTGCGGCGACTCACTCGGTCGCGTCCTCCGCGGCGATGCGGTGGTGCCGGATCACCTCGGCCACGACGAAGCCGAACCACTTCTGCGCGAACTCGGGATCGAGGTCGGCCTCCTCGGCGAGACGCCGCAGCCGCGCGATCTGACGCTCCTCGCGCCCGGGGTCGGATGCCGGCATGCCGTGCGTCGCCTTGAGCTCGCCGACCTGCTTGGTGCAGCGGAAGCGCTCTGCCAGCATGAAGACGAGGGCGGCGTCGATGTTGTCGATGCTCGCGCGCAGGCGCTGGAGTTCGGTCGTGGCGTCGGTCATGGTGGCTCCTCCCCCGCCGACCCTATCGGCTGTCGAGGGGCGACGTTCCCCCGCGGCGACGCCGGCGGCCTCGGCCTAGAGTGTGACCATGACCAAGCCCGCCCCGAGCACCTCCGCGACCGCGGCCCGCACCGCCTCGGCAGCCGAGGCGCCGTCGCGCGATCGACCGGTCTGGGGCGCGCTCTCCCGCCCCTTCGCCGCCGGCTTCTTCCTCGCCCTCGGGGCGCTGACGGCGATCGTGCTCGGACTCGCCGTCTCCAGCCTGTCCACGGTGCTCATCTACGTCGCCATCGCCCTCTTCGTGGCCCTCGCACTCGACCCGGTGGTGCGGTTCCTGATGCGACGCGGCATCAGCCGCGCATGGGGCATCGTGATCACGTTCGGCGCTCTCGCGCTCATCATCGCGGGCATCCTGTGGGTCGTCCTGCCGCCCGTCGTGCGCCAGATCGAGCAGTTCGTGGGCGACGTGCCGAACATCGTCAACGACGTGCTGCAGAGCGACACCGTCCGGTGGGCCGAGGACACGTTCGGCGACAGCCTCAGCGACGTCCTGAACGAGGTGCAGAGCTTCGTCACCAACCCCGCGAACATCGCGGCGATCGGCGGCGGGCTGCTCCAGATCGGCGTCAACGTCGTGACCGCCGTCTCGGGTTCGATCATCGTGCTCGTGCTGAGCCTGTACTTCCTCGCATCGCTCCCGCGCATGAAGAACGCGCTCGTGCGCATCTCGCCCGCACGGTCGCGCGAGACGGTCGCCGACATGACGCGGCAGATCACCGAGTCGATCGGCGGCTACCTCTCGGGGATGGTGGTGCTCGCCCTCATGAACGCGGTCTTCGCGTTCATCCTGCTGACACTGCTGGGCGTGCCGTTCGCGGCGCTGCTCGCGGTGCTGGCCTTCGCGATCACCCTCATCCCGCTGGTCGGAACGGTCATCTTCTGGGTGGGCGCCTCGGTCATCACCCTGCTGACGAACCCGACGGCGCCCGCTCAGGCCATCATCTTCGCGGCCGCCTACCTTCTGTACATGCAGATCGAGGCGTACCTGCTGACGCCGCGGGTCATGAACCGCACGGTGTCGGTGCCCGGGTCGCTCGTCGTCATCGGCGCGCTCGTCGGCGGCACCCTGCTGGGCCTCCTCGGCGCGCTCGTCGCGATCCCGGTGACCGCGTCGATCCTGCTCATCATCAACCAGATCGTCATCCCGCGTCAGGACGCGAAGAAGCGCATCACCTGACGGGTCCCGCGCCGGCGTTCAGACGCGCGCTCAGGCGACGGGCAGCACGCACGTGGGGCTCGGAACGCCGACGCGGTGTCGCACGCGACCCGGCACCCCGGTGCGCGGGTCGCGGGACATCGAAACGAGGTCGTCCGAGTGCTGGCCGGCCACGAGCAGGGTGTCGCGCACGACGACGTGATGGCGGGGCCACGAGACCCCGGCATCTACGAGGGCGAGCTGCTCGAGCCGGTCGCCCGCGCCGCTGACGCGCAGCACGCCGAGGGTGTTGCTGCCGCGCACGCCCGCATAGACGGTCTCGCCATCGGGGGTCATCGCGATCTCGGCGGCCGTGTCGTCGTCGAGCGAGCCGAGGAGGCCGGTCGCCGACCGCATCCGCCAGACGCCCTCGCGATCGGCGGAGAGGACGAACACCTCGCGCGACAGTTCGGTGAGGACGTACAGGTGGCCACTCGGATGCCACAGGGTGTGACGCGGTCCGCTCCCGAGCGGCAGGGCGACCTGCTGCACGGGCCGCAGCCCGCGGGCGCCGCCGTCGCGCCAGAATCGCACGAGGTCGAGGCCCATGTCCGTCGTGGCGATCAGGCCGCCGGGCAGGTGCCGAGCCTGATGGGAACGCGACGGACGCGCGGCGCCGGCATCCTCGTCCGGACCGGGATGCGCCGGTGCGGGCCGGTCCGATCCCGGGATGAGGTGAGCGAACTCGGGACCCGCAGCCTCGCGGAGCGCCCGCGCGGCGGCGGCGAGGTCGACGTCGCCCTCGGCCCTCTCGGCGGGAGCATCGGGTCCGTACGGGTCGGCGGCGGCGGGCGCGACGATCGGGGTCGACGGCGCGCCCGCGGCGTCCAGCGTCATGCGCACGAGGCGGCCGTCGCTCCAGCAGCTCGCCACCAGCGAGCCGCCGTCGGGCGCGACGGCGATGTGGCACACGGCCTCGCCCGCGGGGACGGCCCGTCCGAGGGGCGTCCACGAATCGGGTCCGGTGCGTCGGTAGGCCTGCACCTCGCCCCGGAACTCGAGGGCGGCGTAGACCACGTCGAGCCTCGGGTGGCGCGCGAGCCACGACGGCGACGACACCGGCAGCACCTCGGTTCGCAATGCGAGCTGCCCATCGGCCGTCGCCCCGTCGGGGTCGCCGGCGTGGATCAGGCCGATGCCGGTCGCCGCCCCGCCCATGTCGGCGGTGTAGCCGCCGAGCAGCAGCCGCACGTCAGTCGACGAGATCGTGACGGACGATGACGGCGTCGCGCGCGGGACCGACGCCGATCACGGAGATTCGCGTGCCGCTCATCTTCTCGAGGGCGAGCACATACTCCTGCGCCGCGACGGGAAGGTCGTCGAACGTGCGCGCCGTCGAGATGTCTTCCTTCCAGCCGGGGAAGTGCTCGAGGATCGGCTGTGCGTGGTGGAAGTCCGACTGGTTGACCGGCACTTCGTCGAACCGCTCGCCGTCGACGTCGTAGGCGACGCAGACAGGGATGCTGTCGAGGCCCGTCAGGATGTCGAGCTTGGTCAGCACGAGGTCGGTGATGCCGTTGATGCGCGTCGCGTACCGCGTGATCGGGGCGTCGTACCAGCCGACACGGCGGGGACGACCGGTCGTCGTGCCGAACTCGAATCCGCGCGAGCGCAGGAAGTCGCCGTTGTCGTCGAACAGCTCGGTCGGGAACGGGCCCGAGCCGACCCGCGTCGTGTACGCCTTGACGATGCCGACGATGCGGTCGAGGCGGTTGGGCCCGACCCCCGAACCGGTCGCGGCGCCGCCCGCAGTCGCCGACGACGACGTCACGAAGGGGTAGGTGCCGTGATCGACGTCGAGCATCGTCGCCTGGCCGCCCTCGAACACGACGACGTCGCCGTCGTCGAGCGCCTGGCCCAGCAGCAGACCGGTGTCGCACACCATCGGACGCAGACGGTCGGCGTACGACAGCAGGTCGTCGACGATCTCGTCGGCGGTGATCGAACGCCGGTTGAAGACCTTCACCAGCAGGTGGTTCTTCTGGTCGAGGGCACCCTCGACCTTCTGGCGCAGGATGTTCTCGTCGAACAGGTCCTGCACGCGGATGCCGACGCGGTTGATCTTGTCGGCGTACGCCGGTCCGATGCCGCGGCCGGTGGTGCCGATCTGGCGCTTGCCGAGGAAGCGCTCGGTCACCTTGTCGAGCGTGCGGTGGTACTGCGTGATGAGGTGCGCGTTGGCGCTGACCTTGAGGCGCGAGATGTCGAGCCCGCGCGCAGACAGCGCCTCGAGCTCGGCGAAGAGCACCTCGAGGTCGACGACGACGCCGTTGCCGATGACGGCGTTGACGCCGGGCGACAGGATGCCGCTGGGCAGCAGGTGCAGGGCGTACTTCTCGTCACCGATGACGACGGTGTGCCCGGCATTGTTGCCGCCGTTGAACTTGACGACCCAGTCGGTGCGATCGCCCAACAGGTCGGTGGCCTTGCCCTTGCCCTCGTCGCCCCACTGGACGCCGACGATGACGATTCCCGGCATGCGGATCTCCCTTTCTGTCGAGGAGGGATTGCACCCCATCCTATCGACACCGACGCAACCCCCTTACGGCGATCGCAGCACACGCGCCAGGGTGATGGCGCGCGTCGGATGCGTCCATCGGCAATGCAACGAGGAGGGTCTTATGCACCATCGGCTTCCTGCAGCGGTCGGCGCCGTCCTGGTGATGCTGTCGTCGGTCGCGCTCGCGGGCTGCGGCCTGTCGATCCCGACCGACCCGTCGGGCACGCTCGCCTCGGTCGAGGGCGGGACTCTACGGGCCGGCGTCTCGCCCGACGGCGAATGGGTGCAGGTCGACGGCGACGAGCCGGAGGGCAGCGAGCCGGACGCGATCCGGGCCTTCGCCGACTCGCTCGACGCCGACGTGGAATGGACCGTCGGGTCGGAGGAGGCTCTGGTGCGCGAGCTCGAGAACGGCGGGCTCGACCTCATCGCGGGCGGCATCACCGACCAGACGCCGTGGACCGACAAGGCGGGGGTCACGCGCCCGTATGCCGAGGCCACGGCGAAGGACGGCAGCACCCTCAAGGTCGTCATGCTCGTGCCACTCGGCGAGAACGCGTTCCTCTCGCACCTCGAGACCTTCCTCTCGGAGCGGGCGAAGGCGGGCGAGCTGTGAACCGGTCGGAGGTGCGGTTCGGGCAGACGACGCTGCCGGAACGCCAGGTCGAGGCGCTGCGACGGGCGGTGCGGCTCGAGTGGATCACGATCGCGTTCCTGGCGGTCACCGTGACGCTGGTCTTCCTCGTGCTCGGCAACTCGCAGGCGATGAAGGCGGCGTGGATCGAGGATCTGCTGTCGTTCATCCCGCCGCTGGCGTTCCTCATCGCGATCCGGGTCAACCGCCGACGGCCGACGCTCACGCATCCGTACGGCTATCACCGCTCGGTCGGGGTCGGCCACCTGGTCGCGGCCGTGGCCCTGACCACGATGGGCACGTACCTGATCGTCGAGTCGGGCATCGGGCTGCTGAGCGGCGAGCACCCGACGATCGGGACTGTCGAGCTGTTCGGCGCCTCGATCTGGCTCGGGTGGCTCATGATCGGCGTCATGGCGATGACGGCCGTGCCACCCGTCCTCCTCGGGCGCGCGAAGCTGAAGCTGGCGCGCGAGCTGCACAACAAGGTGCTCTACGCGGATGCCGACATGAACAAGGCCGACTGGATGACCGCGGTCGGCTCGATCGTCGGCGTCACCGGCATCGGTCTCGGCCTGTGGTGGCTCGACGCGGCGGCGGCGCTCTTCATCGCGGCGGGCATCCTGCGCGACGGCCTGAAGAACCTGCGGGCCGCGATCGTGGACCTCATGGATGCGCGGGCGACGACCTTCGACGACGCCGAGCCGCATCCTCTCGCGGGCGAGATCGACGCGTATCTCGCGGGTCTGCCGTGGGTGTCGGCGGCGGGCAGCCGCGTCCGCGACGAGGGCCATGTGTTCCACGTCGAGTCGTTCGTCGTGCCGCGCGACGGACGGATGCCGAGCCTCGACGAGCTGGAGGCGGCGCGCGACGGCTGCGTCGAGCTGGACTGGAAGGTGCAGGACATCGTGCTCGTGCCCGTCCGCGAGCTGCCGATCGTCGTTCCGGTCGCCGAGTCGCGGGCATGAGGTGGACACGCGACGTGCCGCGCGACTGTGTCGGCATGTGAACGCTCACGAGCCGCGGGCACACTCGGCATGGCTAGCGTGATGTCGTGACCGGTCGACTGCGCAAACTCGGGTTCCTCCACATCGTGCCGTTCCGCCGGGACGACCCGGCGACGGGTCTCGAGGAGGCGTTGCAGCTGTTCTCGTACGGCGAGGAGCTGGGCCTCGACGGCGGGTGGATCCGGACGCGGCACCTGCAGTACGGCGTGCCGTCGTCGGCCGTGTTCCTCGCCGCGGCCGCGCAGCGCACGCGGCGCATCGATCTCGGCGTCGCCGTGATCCCGACGGTGTTCGAGTCGCCCCTCCGTCTGGCCGAAGACCTCGCCACGGCCGACCTGCTCTCGGGTGGCCGCCTGCAGCCGGGGCTGAGCGTCGGGGCGCCGCGGCTCCCCGACGACGTCGCCGATCGCGTGCTCGGCGAGCGCTGGCGCGACGAGGACGTCACCTACCGCCGCATCGAGCGCATCCTCGGGTTCATCCGCGGCGACGCCGTCGATCGCGAGCGCGAGATCGGGCTCGGCGGCGTCACCGAGCTCTCCTCCGATCGCGTCGAGCCGCACAGCCCCGGCCTCGCGTCGCGCCTCTGGTACGGCGGCGGATCGTTGCGCTCGGCGGAGTGGGCCGGTTCGGCGGGACTCAACCTGCTCGTCAGCAACATCTCCACCGCAGAGGACTCGGAGGTCTTCTCCGACGTGCAGCGGCAGCAGATCGACCTCTTCCGGTCGCGGCATCCGCTCGGCGACGCCGCGACGGTCGGGAAAGGCCACGTCATCCTGCCGACCGACAACGCCACTCCCGAGCAGCGCGAGCGCTTCGCCGCTTACGTCGAGACGCGGACGCCTCGCACGCTCGCGCCGCAGGGACCGGGCCGCACCCTGATCGCCCGCGACATCATCGGCTCGACCGCCGAGATCGTCGACACGATCGCGAACGATCCGGCGTTCACCGCTGTCGACGACCTGTTGCTCGAGCTGCCCTTCTCGTTCAGCGCCGAGGACCAGCGGCACATCGTGCGCGAGCTCGCGACGAACCTCGGCCCGGCACTGGGCTGGACCGCGAAGGTGTGAGTAGACAGGATGAGGCATGAGACCTCTCCGTTACTCGATCAACGTGACGCTCGACGGCTGCTGCCACCACGAAGCGGGACTGCCGCCCGACGAGGAGTCGATGGACTTCTGGACGACTCAGATGGCCGGGGTCGACGCGCTGCTGCTCGGCCGGGTGACGTACGAGATGATGGCGGCCGCCTGGCGACGCCCGGCATCGGGCGGGTGGCCCGCGTGGATGGACGAGGCGGAGATCCGGTTCGCCGAAGCGATCGACGGTGCCCGGAAGTACGTCGTGTCGTCGACCCTCAGCGACCCCGACTGGAATGCCGAGCTCCTCTCGGGTGACCTGGAGACGGCCGTTCGGGCACTGAAGGCCGAACCGGGTGCCGGGCTCTGGGTGGGCGGCGTGGCGCTGCCCACGGCCCTGGCGAACCGGGGGCTGATCGACGAGTTCGAGTTCCTCGTGCAACCGGTCGTCGCGGGGCGCGGACCGACCCTGCTCGCGGGCCTGGACCGGCAGATCGAACTCGACCCCGTGGACCGCACGGCGTTCCGGTCCGGGGCCGTGGCGACGCGATATCGGCTCCGCAGCGCCTGACCCGGGCTCCCGCCGCGAACTCCGGTTACGACAGGTGTCGCCGGATGACGCGCGGCCTTGGCGGTGCCCGGGGTGAGGTCGACAGTGGGCACATGTCTCACCGCATCCATCTCGCCGTCGCCCTCGAGCGGGCCGGCTGGCACCCCGCCGCGTGGCGCGCCGCGGGTCTCTCGCCGAGCACGCTCACCACACCGCGTCACTGGGCCGACCAGGTGCGCGTCCTCGACCGGGCGGGCGTCGCTTTCGCGACCATCGAAGACGCGCTCACCCTGACCGATCGCTCCGAGAACGCCGACGACCCCGACCCGCGGCGTCTGCACGGGCGCGTGGACGCGGTGCTGCTGGCCTCAGCTCTCGCGCCGATCACCCACCGGATCGGCCTGATCCCGACGGTCACGACGACGCACACCGAGCCGTTCCACCTGGCCACCGGCATCCAGACGCTCGACTTCGCCAGCCGAGGCCGCGCGGGCGTGCGCCTCGTCGTCGGCGGTTCGGCCGCCGAGCGGGCGAACTTCGGCCGGCGCGACGAGATCGACCTCGAGACCGGGTTCCGCGAGGCCGGCGAGGTCGCCGACGCGATCGGACGCCTCTGGGACTCGTGGCAGGACGACGCGATCATCCGCGATGCCGCGAGCGGCCGGTTCGTCGACGCCGACCGCATCCACAACATCGACTTCGCGGGCGAGTTCTTCTCGATCACCGGCGCGTCGATCGTGCCCCGGTCGCCCCAGGGGCGCCCGATCATCTCGGTGCTCGCGCATCAGACGGTGCCGTTCCGACTGGCTGCCGAGCACGCCGACGTAGTATTCGTCACGCCCCACGACGAGGCCGCGGCCACCGGGATCCTCGCCGAGCTCGACGGCGCCGCCGCCGAGCTGCGCCGCTCTCCCGAGCGACTGCGTGTGTTCGCCGACGTGATCGTGCTGATCGAGGAGACATCGCCCGCCGCACGCGACGCGCTCGCGCGGCTCGACGACCTCGCCGGAGCCGAGTTCCGCTCCGATGCGCGCGTCGTCGCGGGCACGGCCACGGAGGTCGCCGAGCACATCCGCGCCCTCGCGGAGACCGGCGTCGACGGCGTGCGACTGCGGCCCGCGCGCCAGCCCGACGACGTCGTCGCGATCGCCGAGCGCCTCGCCCCGCTGCTGCGCGCGACCCGCGTGCTCCGCGACGACGACGCCGCCACCCTGCGCGGCCGACTCGGCCTGCCGCGTCCTGCGAGCAGGTACGCCGCCCCCACCCAAGACTCCGTTCCGGCACGAGAGAAGGTCGCCCTGTGAGCCGTTCGCCCCGCCAGATCCATCTCGCCGCGCACTTCCCCGGCGTCAACAGCACGACCGTCTGGACCGACCCCACCTCGGGCAGCCAGATCGAATTCGCGGCCTTCGAGTACTTCGCCCGCACCGCCGAGCGCGGCTTCTTCGACTACGTCTTCCTCGCCGAGGGACTGCGGCTGCGCGAGCACAAGGGCCGCGTGCACGAGCTCGACGTGCTCGGCCGACCCAACACCCTCGCGATCCTGGCGGCGCTCACCGCGGTCACCGACCACGTCGGTCTCGTCGGCACCCTGAGCACGACGTTCAACGAGCCGTACGAGCTCGCCCGTCAGCTCGCCTCGCTCGACCACCTGTCGGGCGGCCGCGCCGGATGGAACGCCGTGACGAGCTCCGACGCCTTCCACGGCGCGAACTTCCGTCGCGGCGGGTTCCTCGACCACGCCGACCGCTACGAGCGCGCGAAGGAGTTCGCCGCGCTGTCGAAGAAGCTCTGGGACTCGTGGGACGAGGGCGAGGCGCTGCCCCGCCGCATCCGGCACTCCGGCCCGCAGTTCGACGTCGACGCCCTGTTCGATGTGCCGCGGTCGCCGCAGGCGCGCCCCGTGATCGTGCAGGCCGGCGACTCCGCCGACGGTCGCGACTTCGGGGCCGAGCACGCCGAGGTCATCTTCTCGCTTCATCAGGACTTCGATGCGGCGCGCGTGTTCTACGACGACGTCAAGGGCCGTCTGGCCGCGTGGGGTCGCGACGAGGACTCGCTGAAGATCCTGCCCGCCGCGACGTTCGTCATCGGCGACACGGATGCCGAGGCGCGCGAGCGGTCGCGCGAGATCGCTCTGCAGCAGGTGCGGCCGGAGCAGGCGCTCACGTACCTCGAGCAGGTGTGGGGCCGCGACCTAAGCGGCTACGACCCCGACGGTCCGCTGCCCGACGTCGAGCCCGACACCGGGTCGGAGACGGCTCGCGGCTGGGCCAACCGCCACAAGGCGGTGCAGGCACGCATCGCGACGCTGCGCGAGCTGTCCGAGACCGAGGGCCTGAGCGTGCGCGAGCTCGTCATCCGGCTGACGGCGAAGCACACGTTCGTGGGCACGCCCGAGCACATCGCGGGCGAGATCGACCGCTACGTGCAGGAGCGGGCGACCGACGGCTTCACCGTCGTCGGCCACCTGACGCCGAACGGGCTCGACGAGTTCGCCACCCGCGTCGTCCCCCTGCTGCAGGAGCGTGGGTCGTACCGCGACTCGTACGACGACGGCGCGACCCTGCGCGATCTGCTCGGGCTGCCGGCCGCGGTTCCGGCCGCTGCGCCCGTGCGATGACGCGGCGGTTCGCGTGAGCGTCCACCGGCTCGTCTTCGTCGGCGCCGGCCCGCGCGCGATCATGCTCCTCGAGCGGATCATCGCGCGGTTCGGCGTCGCCGCGGGCACGGCGGACGCCCGCTCGGTCGGCGCACCGCGCCTGCACGTCGAGCTGATCGACCCGCATCCTCCGGGTGCTGGCCGCATCTGGCGGCGGGCGCAGTCACCGCTGCTGAAGCTCAACTCGATGGCGCGCGACGTGACGGTCTTCACCGACGACAGCTGCACCATCGACGGTCCGATCCGTCCGGGCCCGTCGCTCATCGAGTGGGCCGAGCTCTGGCGCAGCGGCGAGCTGGCCGCGACCGGTCGAGGCATCGAGATCGACGACGAGGTGGCCGCGGCCGAGGCGCGCGGGCTGCGCGGCGACAGCTTCCCCACCCGCCGCCTGCACAGCTACTACCTGGAGTGGTTCTACCGGCGTACGGTCGCCGAGGCACCCAGCGGGGTCACGGTGCGCTGGCGTCGCGACACGGTCGCGAGCGTGAGCCCGGAGAATCGCGTCACCCTGGTGAGCGGCCTCGAGCTCGAGACCGACGGCGTGGTGTTCGCGCTGGGTCACACCGGTCGCGAACCGGATGCCGCCACCGCGGCGCTCATCGACGCGGCGCGCAGCGAGCGGCTGCACTACGTGCCTCCCGCCTTCACGGCCGACGCCGACCTCTCGCAGCTCGGCGCGGGCGATGACGTCATCGTGCGCGGCATGGGGCTGGCCGCGGTCGACCTCGTCGTGCTGCTGACGCAGGGCCGCGGCGGACGCTTCGTCGACGACGACGGCGTGCTGCGCTACGTCGCATCCGGGCGCGAGCCCCGCCTGCATCTCGGGTCGCGCCGGGGCGTGCCCTACCGTTCCAAGGTGTCGTCGGCGATACAGGGCGACGCGCCCCAGCGCGAGGTGCTGACGCCCGCGGCGATCGCCGAGCTGGCGGCCCGCCCGCGTCTCATCGACTTCGAGGCCGACGTGTGGCCGCTCATCGCGGGCGAGCTGCTACACGGCCACTACCGCGAGCTGTTCACGGGCCACCCCGACCGCGTCGTGGGCGACTGGCCGACGTTCCGCACCGTGCTGCAGTCGCACGCGTGGGACGATCCGGCCCTTCTCGAGGCGATCGCGGCGACGGTGCCCGACCCGCTCGACCGGTTCGACGTCGGCTCGCTCGACCGCCCGCTGGCCGCTGCGGCCTTCGCCGACCGCGACGACGCGCACGAGCGGGTGCGCGCCCACATCGTCACCGACCTGCATCTGCGGACGACCCCGGAGCGCAGCGCCGCGCAGGGCGTCTTCCTTGCGGCGTTGCTGTCGTTCCTCGCGCTTGCCGAGATCCCCGCGGCCCGGTGGAACGAGCGCTCGCGCTCGCAGTCGCTGCCGGGCCGGTGGCACACCTTCTTCAGCTACGTCGCGAGCGGCCCGCCCGCGCATCGGCTCGAGGAACTCCTCGCCCTCGCGGATGCCGGGGTCGTCCGCTTCCTCGGACCCGAGACCGACGTGAGCGTCGACCCGGAGCGCGGTTTCGTCGCCTCGAGCCGCCGGGTTCCGGGGGAGACGGTCGCCCGCAGCCTCGTCGACGCCTGGCTGCCGGGACCCGGCGCCGCTCTCAGCGAGAACCCCGTGCTGCGTGCGCTCGCCCAGCAGCAGGGCTCGGAAGCACGGGTGCTGACCGACGCCGACGGCCGCGTGCTGACGGCGGACGGCGTGCCGACGGCATCCGTCTTCGCGCTCGGGCCTTTCACATCGCTGCCGGAGAGCGGCGCCTTCACCCGCCCGGGATCGAACGCGCTCTCGATCCGCCAGACGGATCGCACCGCCGGCGCCATCGTCGATGCGGTTCTCGACGCAGCCGTGCCGCTGGTTAGGGTAACCTAACGTCCGACCGGGTCGCCGGTCAGACAGCCCTCTTCAGCCAGGATCTCCATGCACACTGCTCTCTCCCGTCCCGGGGGCCGCGCCGCCGCGGTCATCACTGCCCTCCTCGTCACCGGCGCCAGCCTCGTCGCCTGCTCCGCGCCCGCGGCCGAGAACGCGAGCACGGACCCCGCCGCGAACGGCGCCGGTGCTGCCGGCTTCCCCGTCACGATCACGTCCGCCCTGGGCGACGCGGTGATCCCCGAGAAGCCCGAGCGCATCGCGACATGGGGCTGGTCGGCGCAGGACGCGGTGCTCGCTCTCGGCGTCGTCCCGGTCGCCATGCCCGCCTTCGCCTACGGCGGCGTCGACGGCGTGCTCCCGTGGGATACCGATGCGATCGAGGACCTCGGCGGCGAGACCCCCACGCTCCTGACGGGCGGCGACACGGGCGAGCCGAACATCGAAGAGTTCGTCGAAGCCCGCCCCGACGTCATCCTCGCGCCCTACTCGGGGCTGACGCAGGAGCAGTACGACGCGCTCAGCAAGGTGGCCCCCGTCGTCGCCTACCCCGACCAGCGCTGGGCGACCTCGTGGGAGGACCAGACCGCGATCGTCGGCCAGGCGCTGGGCCTGACGGACGCGGCCGCCGACCTGGTCGCCCAGGTCGACGCCGACATCGCCGACCTCGCGGCGCAGTATCCGGCGCTCGCAGACACATCGTTCGCCTACGGAGCGAACAACCAGCCCGAGATCTTCAACGTCTTCCGCGATGACGACCCGCGCGTACAGCTGCTCACCCAGCTGGGCATGACGGTCGCCCCCTCGGTCGAGACGCTTGCCCCCGACGACGACAGCTACTTCTACCAGCTCGGCTTCGAGAACCTGAACGCCCTCGAGTCCGACGTGCTCGTGGCCTACTTCGGCACACAGTCAGACGTCGACGCCTTCGTCGCCGACCCGCTCGTTGCCGCCATGCCGCAGGTGAAGGAGGACCGCTTCGCCCCGATCGTCGGCGAGTCGTTCGTCATGGCCTCGAGCGCGCCCACGGTGCTGTCGATCCCGTGGATGCTGGACCAGTACGTCCCGCAGCTCGCCGCCGTCGCCGAGCGTGTCGGCTGACACCCTCGCGCTTCCCCGGGGCAGTGGCCGCTCGCCGCGGTCGCTGCCCCGTCGGCGCGTCTGGGCAGGGGCAGCGATCGCGCTCGCGCTCACGGGCGTCGTGGTCGCGAGCCTCGCGATCGGCACGTCCGACATCCCCCTCGGCACCGTCTGGCACGCGCTCACGGCCTACGATCCCGCCGATCCCGAGCACATCGCGATCATCCAGAAACGTTTGCCACGCACGATCGTCGGCATCATCGTCGGCGCGGCGCTCGGACTGTCGGGCACCCTCGCCCAGGGGGTGACCCGGAACCCGCTCGCCGACCCCGGCATCCTCGGCGTCAACCAGGGCGCCGCCCTCGCGGTCGTCGCAGCCATCACGGTCTTCGGTGCGACCGGGCCGAGCTCGTATCTCTGGTTCGCGATCGTCGGCGCGGCGATGGCCGCCGCCATCGTCTGGGTGCTGTCGTCGCGAGGTCGCGACGGGGCCACCCCGGGCAAGCTGGCCCTCGCGGGAGCGGCCGTGTCCGCGGCGCTGTTCTCGCTCGTGTCGGCGGTGCTCATCGTCAGCCGTGAGGCGCTCGACGCCATGCGCTTCTGGCAGGTCGGCGCCCTGGCCGGGCGTGGTCTCGACGTGCTCGTTCCGGTGCTGCCGGTCCTGATCGTCGCGGCCGCCGTCGCGCTGGCGTCGGCTCGGACGCTGAACCTCTTCGCCCTCGGCGATGAGACCGCCGCGGCCCTCGGCCTGCGGGTGAACCGCGCGCGCCTGCTTCTGGCGATCGCACTGGTCGTGCTCGCAGCCGGCGCCACGGCGGTCGCGGGTCCCATCGCCTTCGTCGGCCTGATCGTGCCCCACACCGTGCGCAGCATCGCGGGCCCGGACTACCGGTGGATCCTGCTCTTCGCAGCGCCGACCGCCGCCGTCCTCCTCGTCGCGGCGGACGTCGTCGCCCGGATCGTCGCGCGACCGGGAGAGCTGCAGGTCGGCATCGTGGTCGCGGCGGTCGGGGCACCGTTCTTCATCGCGCTCGTGCGGCGGGGTCGGATGGCGGGGCTGTGACGCCCGCGCCGGCCGCGATGCCCGCGGCTCTGACGCAACCGCTCCGTCGAGCATCTGCTCGCCGGGTCGCGATCGTCTCGGGGGGCGCCGCCGTCGCCGTCGCCGTCCTGTTCGCGGTGGCGCTGCTGCTGGGACCGGCGGCGCTCTCGCCGGCAGAGGTCGTCGAGGCGATCACAGGCCGCGCCCAGCCGGTCGTCTCGCTCGTCGTCTGGGAGCTGCGGATGCCGCGCGCCCTCGCTGCCGTCGTCGTCGGCGCCTGCCTCGGCGCCGCGGGGGCCGTCTTCCAGTCGGTCCTGCGCAACCCGCTCGCGAGCCCCGACGTGCTGGGGGTCACGGCGTCCGCCGGAACCGTCGGCGTGGCCGCCGTGCTCGGTCTCGGTGTCAGTGGGATCGCGCTGACCGGTCTCGTCGCCGGTGGGTCGGTCGTCGCCGCGGCGCTCATCGGCGTCCTGGCCTGGAACCGCGGGCTGCACGGCTTGAGGCTCATCCTCGTCGGCGTCGGGTTCTCCGCCTTCGCCACGGCGCTGACGGGAACCGTGCTGACCCGCGCGGTGATCCGCGACGTGAGCGTCGCGTACACCTGGCTCGTCGGCAGTCTGGGCGGCTCGTCGTGGAGCGTCGTGGGCACGAGCGGGGTCGTCGCGGTCATCGCGTTCGCCCTGCTGGCTCTGCAGGTGCGGGGGCTACGCGGGCTCGAACTCGACGACGCGACAGCCGCGGCCCTGGGCGTGCGGGTGCAGCGGGTCCGCGTCGGTGTGCTGCTCACCGCCGTCGTTCTCGCCGCGATCGCCGTCGGGGCGAGCGGACCGATCGGGTTCGTCGCCCTGATGGCGCCGCAGATCGCGCGACGCCTCGTGGGGCCGGGATCGATCTCGCTGGTCGCCTCGGCGGCCACCGGCGCCGCTCTCGTCAGCGCGGCCGACCTGATCGCGCTGTACGCCGTTCCCGGCATCCCCTTTCCCGTCGGGGTCGTGACGGGAGCGATCGGCGCTCCCTACCTCGCCTGGCTGCTCACGCGCTCCGACCCCACCCGACCGGGAGGCACCCGATGACCACCGCCGACCACCGACTCAGCGCCGAGGCGATCACGCTCGGCTACGACGGAGTCACGATCGTCGACGGCCTGTCGCTCGCCGTGCCGCCCGGGCGGATCACCGTGATCGTCGGGGCGAACGCCTGCGGAAAGTCGACGCTGCTCCGGGCTCTGGCCCGGCTGCTCACGCCCGCCACGGGCGCGATCCTGCTGGACGGCGCCGACATCCGTTCGCGGCCGACCGCGGAGGTCGCGCGCGTGCTGGGGCTGCTGCCGCAATCGCCGGTCGCGCCGGAATCGATCCTCGTGGCCGACCTCATCGCCCGCGGACGGTACCCGCACCAGAGCTGGCTGCGGCGACGCGCATCCGAAGACGATGCGATCGTCGACGCTGCGATGCGCACGGCGGGGGTCGCCGAGCTCGCCGACCGTTCCGTCGACACCCTCTCGGGCGGTCAACGTCAGCGCGTCTGGATCGCGATGGCCCTGGCGCAGCAGACCGATGTCATGCTGCTCGACGAACCGACGACCTACCTCGACATCAGCCACCAGATAGACGTGCTCGACCTGCTCGTCGACCTCAACCACGAGCGCGGCACGACGATCGTGATGGTGCTGCACGAGCTGTCGCTCGCGTGCCGTTACGCCGACCATCTCGTCGCGATGTCAGGCGGGCGCATCGTCGCGGAGGGTGCTCCCGTCGATGTCGTGACGGCAGACCTCGTGCGCGAGGTCTTCGGCATCGACGCGATCGTCATCCCCGACCCCGCTTCCGGGGCGCCGCTCGTCTCTCCCCTCAGTCGCCACCACCGCGCCTGACGACCTGCCGCCTCGCTCCGCCCGGGGTCGACTCGCCACGGATTGCGGATGAGGGAGCGTCAGCATCCGCCGTTCCTGGCGACTCGACGGAGGGCAGGAGAGGGGACCGGGGCCGGGCTGGATGACGCTGCGTGACGGGGTGTGAAGCCGGGTGTCGGGGTCTTCCGCTGTGTGACGGGGGCGCGCGCCGGCCGAGCCCATGGTCGCGAGCCTGGGACGCATGCCTCTTCTCCGCACCTGTTCCCGCGCCCGCTCACGTGCGCATCGCGTCACCGCGCCGGCCGCACTGATCGCCGGCGCGGCCGCCGGCGCCCTCCTCCTCTCCGCCTGCAGCTCGACCACCGCCGGCACGAGCCCCTCTCCGTCCGGTGAGCCCGCGTCGGGCGGCACGCTGACCTTCGCGATCTCCGTCGACAGTCAGTGCATCGACCCCCAGCAGGTCGGCAACAACGACGCGATCGCGATCGCCCGCCAGACGGTCGCGTCGCTGACCACGCAGGACTCCGAGACGGGCGAAATCCTGCCCTGGCTCGCCGAGGACTACGAGGTCAACGCCGACGCCACGAGCTTCACGTTCACGCTGCGCGACGGGGCGACCTACGCCGACGGGGCGCCGATCGACGCCGCCTCGGTGAAGACGAACTTCGAGGCGATCCAGGCACTCGGCGCGAAGGCTCCGCTCGGGTCGTCGTACCTCGCCGACCTCGCGAGCATCGACGTCGTCGACGCCAGCACCGTGACGATCGCGTTCTCGCGTCCGAGCGCGCAGTTCCTGCAGGCGACGTCGACGTTCAGCCTCGGGCTGCTCTCCCCCGCGACCGCCGCGGTGAGCCAGGCCGACCGCTGTCTCGGCGACTACGTCGGTTCGGGCCCATTCTCGGTCGAGAGCTACACCCCGAACCAGGGCGCGACGCTCGTGCGTCGGGAGGGCTACGACTGGGGCCCCGCGACCAACGAGCACACCGGCGAGGCCTACCTCGACGCGATCGAGTACGTCGTCGTTCCCGAGGCCGGCAACCGCACCGGCAGCCTGCAGTCGGGGCAGATCGACGCGACCACCGGCATCTCGGCGACCGACGCCGTGCTCTTCGAGGGCGATGGCTTCTGGAGCGAGAACCGCGCCAACCCCGGCGTCGTCTACAACCTCTACGCGAATCAGTCGACGCCCAAGCTCGCCGACCCCGACGTGCGCCTGGCCATCCAGAAGGGCATCGACCGCGGAGAGATCACCGCGACCCTGCTCGGACCCGACGACAAGCCGGCGGTGTCGCCGCTCGCCTCGTCGACGCCGTACTTCACCGACCTGAGCGACGTGCTCGAATACGACCCGGATGCCGCGGGCGACCTGCTCGACGAGGCCGGATGGACGATCGGCGCCGACGGCATCCGCGAGAAGGACGGCGAGAAGCTCAGCTTCCTCGTCACGTACTGGCAGTCGCCCAAGGAGGTGCTCGAGCTCGTCCAGCAGCAGCTGCGCGCGATCGGCGTCGACCTGCAGCTGAAGTTCGCCAGCATCGCCGACTCGCAGGCGGCATCGGCCGACGGCACCTACGACTTCGTCTACGGCAACCTGACCCGGTCCGACCCCGACGTGCTGCGCACCGTCTTCACGGCCGACAACCCGACCGGGAACACCCGGCGCACGACGCGCACCGCCGTCGACGATCTGCTCGACGAGCAGTCGGCGATCACGGATGCCGCACAGCGTCAGACGGTCGTCGACGATGCGGCGCGCGCGCTCATCACCGAGGGCATCACGATCCCGATCTACGAGCTCTCGACCACCATCACCGCGTCGTCGAAGGTGCAGGGTCTCACGTTCGAGGCGTCGAGCCGTCTCGACTTCTACGACGCCTGGATCGCCGAGTAAGCGCGCCGAACGGACGGGGACCGGATCATCATGTGGCTGACATACATCGCGCGACGCGTCGGACAGGGCCTGGTCGTGCTCTGGGCGGCGTACACGATCTCGTTCCTCGTCCTGTACCTGCTGCCCGGTGACGCCTCCGCATTGTTCGCGGGCGGGGCCGACCAGGAAGCGGTCGACCCCGAGCTCGTGGCGCGGTTGCGCGCCGAGCTCGGGCTCGACCGGCCCCTGTGGGAGCAGTACCTCACGGCGCTCGGCCGGGCCCTGGTCGGCGACTTCGGCACCTCGACGCAGACCGGTCGTCCCGCCGCCGATCTGCTCGGTGAGGCGCTGCCTCCGACGCTCGCCCTGACCGGCTTCGCATTCGTCCTGTCGATCGTCCTCGGCGCGGTCCTCGCCCTCGCGGCCTCGCTCACGCGCACCGCGTGGCTGCGCAACCTGCTGTTCTCGCTCCCGCCGATCGGCGTCTCCATCCCGGTGTTCTGGATCGGGCTCCTGCTGCTGCAGGCGTTCTCGTTCCAGCTGCGCCTGTTCCCGGCGATGGGTGACGACGGCTTCGTGAGTCTCGTGCTGCCCGCCGTGACGATCGCGATCCCCTCGGGGGCGTTCATCGCGCAGCTGCTCTCGCGCAGCCTGCGCTCGACCCTCGCGCAGCCCTACGTCGAGGTCGTCCGCGCGAAGGGCGCCGGCGAGGCCCGCGTGCAGTTCGGTCACGCGCTGCGCAACGCCGTCATCCCCACCCTGACGATGGGCGGCGTCCTCGTGGGCGGGTTGCTCTCGGGCGCCGTCGTGACCGAGACCGTCTTCTCGCGGTTGGGCATCGGGCGCCTGGTGGTGACCGCCGTGAACAACCGCGACGTCCCGGTCGTGCAGATCGTCGTGGTGTTCGCCGCCCTCGTCTTCGTCGTCGCCAACCTGCTCGTCGATCTCGTCTACCCGCTCGTCGACCGCCGCATCACGCTCGCCCGCACGGCGTTCATCGCCGCCTGAGCCGGAGGAACCATGGCCATCACCCTCGACGCCCCCGCGCGTCCGACCGACCCCGCCGACCCCGCCCGTCCGGAGCCCGGCAGCGGCCGTCGACCGACTCGTGGCGGAGCGGATCGGGCACGCGCCGCGCGCGGCATCCGCTCGTTCCTGCGCCAACCGACGCTCGTGCTCGCTGTCGCCGTGCTCGGCCTGGTCGTGCTGTGGGCCGTGGCGCCGACCTGGTTCACCTCGTGGGATCCGATCGAGGGCGTCGCGCGCGACCGGCTGCAGCCGCCGTCGGCCGCGCACCTCTTCGGCACCGACAACCTCGGGCGCGATCTGTTCGCCCGGGTCGTGCACGGCTCGGCCACCTCGCTCGCCGCGACGAGCGTCGCCGTCGCCGTCGGGCTCACGGTGGGCTCGGTGTTCGGGCTGCTCGCCGGCTTCCTGCGCGGATTCGTCGACGACGCGATCATGCGCTTCATGGATGTCCTGCTGGCGATCCCGAGCCTGCTGCTCTCGCTCGCCCTCATCACGGCACTGGGCTTCGGGACGATCAACGTCGCGATCGCGGTCGGACTCGCGAGCGTCGCGTCGTTCTCACGCGTCATGCGCGCCGAGGTGCTGCAGGTCGCGACGGCGGTGTACGTCGAAGCAGCCCGGGTGTCGGGCGTGCGGTGGTACACGATCCTGGCGCGCCACGTGCTGCCGAACGCGTCGGGACCGGTCGTCGCCCTCGCCGCCCTCGAGTTCGGCGTCATGGTGCTGGCGATCTCGTCGCTGTCGTTCCTCGGGTTCGGCGCACCGCCGCCGACGCCCGAGTGGGGATCGCTCGTGTCGGGCGGCCGCGACTACCTCGCGGTGGCCTGGTGGCTCACGACGCTGCCCGGGCTCGTGATCGTCGCCGTCGTGCTCTCGGCCAACCGCATCTCACGCGCTCTTGAACGCAACGGAGGAACCCGATGACCGCTCCGCGCACCCCCCTGCTCGAGGTCGACGGGCTGGCCGTGTCGTACACGGTCGACGGTGAGACGCGACCCGCCGTGACGGACGTGTCGTTCTCGGTCGACCGAGGAGAGGTCGTCGCCATCGTCGGCGAGTCCGGTTCGGGCAAGAGCACGACCGCGCACGCCGTCATCCACCTGCTCGCACGCAACGCCCGCGTCGACGCCGGCGCCATCCGGTTCGACGGCGAAGACCTGACCGGGCTCTCGTCCCGGGCGTGGCGCGCGGTGCGCGGTCGCAGGATCGGCCTGATCCCACAGGACCCGGGGACGAGCCTGAACCCGGTGAAGCGCGTGGGCCGGCAGGTCGGCGAGCCGCTCGTGATCCACGGGCTCGCCTCGCGTCGCGCCGCCGACCGGCAGGCGGTGGAGCTGCTCGGACTCGCCGGCATCCCCGAGCCCGAGGCCCGGGCGCAGCAGTTCCCGCACCAGTTCTCGGGCGGGATGCGGCAGCGCGCTCTCATCGCTGCGGCGCTCGCGGCCGAGCCGCAGCTCGTGATCGCCGACGAGCCGACGAGCGCCCTCGACGTCACGGTGCAGAAGCAGATCCTCGACCACATCGACACGCTCGCCGACACCCTCGGCACCGCGGTGCTGCTCATCACACATGACCTCGGCGTCGCCGCCGACCGGGCCGACCGCATCATCGTGATGCAGCACGGACGCATCGTCGAGCAGGGGTCGTCGAGCGCCGTGCTCGCCGACCCCCGGCATCCCTACACGCGCGCGCTCATCGCGGCGGCACCGGGACTGCGGGCGACGGATGTGCGGCCCGTGACGGCCGTGACGGCCGAGACGATCGAGCCGCACGCGAGCCGGCCGTCCGCTCCGCTCCTCGAGGTCTCCGGGCTGCGCAAGGAGTTCGCGCTCCCCGGCCGTCGCCGCCTCGTCGCCGTCGACGACGTGTCGTTCACGGTCGGGCGGGGCGAGACCCTCGCGGTCGTGGGCGAGTCGGGGTCGGGCAAGAGCACGACCGCACGGCTGGCCCTGCGACTCGAGCAGCCCACGGCCGGCGGCATCCGTTTCGACGGCGTGGATCTCGTGACGGCCGGGCGCGAGCAGCTGCGGTCGCTCCGTCGGCGGTTCCAGCTCGTCTACCAGAGCCCGTACGCCTCGCTCGACCCGCGGTTCACGATCGCGGACGTCATCGACGAGCCGCTGCGCGCGTTCGGCATCGGTGACCGGGAACGGCGGGCGGCGCGCGTCCGGGAGCTGCTCGATCGCGTCGCACTGCCCGCCGACACCGCGCGGCGCCGACCGGCCGAGCTGTCGGGCGGGCAGCGCCAGCGCGTCGCGATCGCGCGCGCTCTGGCGACCGACCCCGACCTGGTGGTCCTCGACGAGGCGGTCTCGGCCCTTGACGTGTCGGTGCAGGCGCAGATCCTCGACCTTCTCGTCGAGCTGCAGCAGCAGCTCGGGGTGTCGTACCTCTTCATCAGCCACGATCTCGCGGTCGTGCGCGAGATCTCGGACCGCGTCGCGGTGATGCAGAAGGGGCGCGTCGTCGAGCAGGGGGCGACCGCCACGGTGCTGACGTACCCGCGCGAGGAGTACACGCGCCGCCTGATCAACGCCATCCCCGGACGCGCACGAGAGGCCGTCGCATGAGCGGAGCACCGGGGCTCGCCGAGCAGACGACCGAGCTGCTGCAGCAGCTGATCCGCAACGCCGCGGTCAACGACGGCACCCCCGACTCGGGGCAGGAGTGGCGCCAGGTGCGCACGCTGCAGGAGTTCTTCGCCGGCTCCGGCGTCGAAGGCGTCGTCGTCGAACCGCATCCGGGACGTCAGTCGCTGATCGTCCGGATCGAGGGCACCGACCGCGGCGCTCCGTCGCTCGCGCTCGTCGGCCACACGGATGTCGTGCCCGTCGAGCCGGCCGGCTGGGAGCGTGATCCGTTCGGAGCCGAGATCGTCGACGGTGTGCTGTGGGGACGCGGAGCGATCGACATGCTCAACCTCACCGCGGCCTACGCCGTCGTCACCCGGGCGATCGCGACGAGCGGCTTCCGACCGCGCGGCGACCTCGTGTTCGCGGCCGTGGCCGACGAGGAGAGCGGCAGCAGGTTCGGTGTCGGCTGGCTCACCGAGCACCGGCTCGACCTCATCGACGCCGACTACGTCCTGACCGAGTCGGGCGGCGCGCACGCCGGCTCGACACCGTCGCTCGGAGTCATGGTGGGAGAGAAGGGCGGAGCCGGCCGCCTGCTGCGGGCGCGGGGCGTGCCGGGGCACGGATCCGCGCCGTGGGGGACCCGCAACGCCGGCGTGATCGCAGCGGAGGCGGTGACGCGGCTCGCGCGCTTCCGCGGTCCGACGGTCATCACCCCGCAGTGGCGCGCGTATGCCGATGCCCTCGACCTCGACCCCGACGTCGGCGCGGCGGTGACCGACCCTGCCCGGTTCTTCGACGGCGTCGACGCGCTCGGCGAGCTGAACGGATTCGCACACGCCTCGACCCACACGACCATCTCGCCCAACGTGGTCCGCGCGGGCGACAAGGCGAACGTCATCCCCGGCGAGGCGACCGTGCAGCTCGACATCCGGATCCTGCCGGGCGTGACACCCGACGACGTGCACGGCTACCTGCGTGAGGCGCTCGGTGACCTGCTCGAGCACATCGAGATCGAGGGCGACTGGTTCGGCGAGTCGACGATCTCGCCGACCGACACCCCGCTGTTCGCCGCGCTCGGCAGCGCCGTGCGCCGGGCCTACCCGCAGGCGGAGCTGCTTCCGATGCTCGGCATCGGCGGCACCGACGGCCGGTTCTACCGGCGGCGCGGCATTCCGGCCTACGGGTTCGGGGTGCTCAGCGAACGCTGGGACTACGGCACCTTCCGCCGGCTGTTCCACGGCCACAACGAGCGCATCGACCTCGCCTCGCTCGACCTCACCGTCCACGCGCTCGACCACGTCGTGCGCACCTTCCACGATCAGGAGAACACATGAGCACGACGACCGATGACCGCATCCCCGGCGGCACGATCGACCGCGCGGCCTTCGGTCGCGACTGGGAGACCTGGCACCGCGAGCACGAGGCGCGGCGGGCCGACCCCCACGGCTTCCTCGCGGTGACGGGGCTGCACTGGCTCGGCGATGCCGCCGTCACGCTGCCCGACGCACCCGGCACGTGGACGCTCGGACCGGGCGGGCCGGTCGTGAGCCTGGCAGACGGCGAGACGCTCGAGCTCGACGGCGAGACGCTGCGCGGCGAGCACGCCTTCGGTGAGATCCCCGAGCGCGGCGGCGTGAACCTCGGCTTCGTCGACGGCGACGTCACCGGGGTGATCGAGCTCGCGCAGCGGGGCGGTCACACGATCGTGCGTCCGCGGCGCCCCGACCATCCCTTCCTGGCGTCGTACACCGGCACACCCACGTACGTTCCCAATCCGCGCTGGCGGGTCGCGGCGCGGTTCCGGGCGTTCGACGAGCCCCGTCCGACCACGGTGGGCGCGGCCGTCGACGGGCTCACCCACGTGTACGACGCTCCGGGCGTGCTGGAGTTCGAGTGGCGCAGTGAGACGTTCTCGCTAACCGCTTTCCCGGGGCATGCCGAGCCGGGAAGCCTGCTCGTCCTGTTCACCGACGCGACGAGCGGACTCACGACCTATGCCGCCAACCGGTCGGTCTCGGTCGCGGCGCCCGACGCCGACGGCTCGACGGTCATCGACTTCAACCGCGCCGTGAACCTGCCGTGCGCCTACACCGACCACGCGACGTGCCCCCTGCCGCCGGCGGAGAACCGGTTGCCGATCGGCATCGAGGCGGGCGAGAAGACGCCGCTGGCCCGCGTGAGCGCCGTCGCTGAGGTGTCGCGATGAGGTTCCAGCTGCTCGACATCGTGCCCTACCGCCCCGATCCCGTCACCGGCCACCAGGTGTCGCCGGCCGACCGGTTCGCCGAGACCGTCGAGCAGGCGGTCCGGGCAGAGGAATGGGGGCTCGACGCCGTCGCCGTGGGCGAACGCCACGCGGGCCACTTCATCTCGTCCTCGCCGACCGTGCTGCTCGCGGCGATCGCGGCGCGCACCAGCCGCATCCGCCTCAACTCGGGCGTCACCGTGCTGTCGGTCCTCGATCCCGTTCGGGTCGCCGAGGATTACGCGACGATCGATCAGCTCTCGCGCGGCCGCCTGGACATCACGATCGGAAAGGGGAACGAGGTCGCGCAGTTCCCGCTGTTCGGACTCGACATCGACGATCAGTGGGAGCTGCTGGCCGACAAGTACGCGCTCCTGCGCACCCTCTGGCGCCACGAGGGCGTGTCGTGGGCGGGCTCGCCCTACACGCGACCGCTGACGGAAGTCACGACGCTCCCCCGCCCGTTCGCCGGTGCGCCGCGGGTCTGGCACGGCTCGGCGACCACCCTGTTCTCGGCGGCGCTGGCCGCGCAGTACGGCGATCCGCTGTTCAGCGCGAACGCCATCCAACCGCTCGAGAACTACGGCGTGCTCGTCGACCACTACCGCGCCGAGTTCGCCCGGCACGGGCACGATCCCCGCGGCGCCTTCGTCGGCGCCGGGTCGGGCGCGCTCTTCATCGCCGACACCACCCAGGAGGCCGTCGCGGCCTACGGCCCGGTGTACAACGCGCTCGTCGCCGCGACGAACGTACCGGGCAACAACACCCCGTTCCGCGACATCGAGCACGCCGTCGCCGACGGGCCGGCCCTCGTCGGCACGCCGCAGCAGGTGATCGACAAGATCGCACGTTTCCACGGTCGGCTGGGGCACGACCTGCAGTCAATCAGCCTGCCTACGACGGTGCCCTTCCCGCGCCAGCTGGAGATCCTGCATCGCTTCGCCACAGAGGTCGCCCCGGTGCTTCGGCGCGAGCTGCCGACAGACCTGTGGACCGAGCGCGACCCCGCCGCGGATCGGGCGCGGGCCGCCGCCGCCGACCAGGTGGCCGTGCCCGCGTGAGTTCCCGGGCGGCGCTGTGGGCGTGCCTGGCGGCCGGCTTCGCGACGCTGTTCGACGCGACCGTCATCACGTACGCGGCGCCGGATGTCGCGGCATCCCTCGACGCGTCGACCGCCGGCGTGCAGTGGCTGCTCGCGTCGTTCTCCCTCACCTTCGGCCTGGGGCTGATTCCCTCGGGCCGACTGGGCGACGTGTACGGGCGGCGCCGGCTGTTCGTGCTCGGCCTGGCGGTCTTCCTGGTCGGCGGGCTCGTGGCGGTGACGGCTCCATCGATCGGGCTGTTGGTGGCGGCCCGCTTCGTCCAGGGCCTGGGTGCGGGTGTCATCAGTGCGCAGGTGCTGGGCACCGTCCAGGACCTGTTCACCGGCTCCGCCCGCTTGCGCGCCCTCGGTGCCTACACGGCGACCGGGGCCTTCGCGGGACTGCTCGGGCCGGTCGCGGCGGCTCTCGTATCGGATGCCGCACCGCCGGGCGGCGCTTGGCGCATCGTGCTGCTGATGCCCCTGCCGTTCGTGATCGCGGCGCTCGCGCTCGGGGCGCGCGGGCTTCCCGGGCCGATCCGCGAGGCACGCCCCGAGAGGCGCCGAGTCGCCTTGGACCTGCCCGGCATCGCTCTGCTCTGCGCGATCGTCGTGGCAGCCACCCTGCCGGTCGTCGAGCCGGGCCTGTCGGGCGTCGCCGGGATGGGGGTCGCGGCCGCCGCCGGCGTGCTGACCCTGGCCCTGATCGGGTGGGAGCGTCACTACGCCCGGCGGGGACGTCTCCCGCTGTTCGCGCCGGCACTCGTGCGCTCGAGCGGATTCGTCGCGGGCAACGTGTCGGCCCTGCTGTGGTTCGGGAGCGGTATGGCCTTCGCATCGGCGGTGACCCTGTACTTCCTGCAGCAGCCCGGGCTCACACCGATCGCGATCGCCCTGCTCTTCGCGCCGGGGGCGGTGGCCAGACTCGTGGCCTCCCTGCTGAGCCAGCGCGTGTTCGCGAGGATCGGCGCGACGGCCGTGGCGCTCGGGCTGACGATCCAGCTCCTGCTGCTCGCGACGATCGCGGTCAGCGCACCGCTCGTCGACGACGGCCCGCTGCTCGTGATCGCGGCCGCGGCGCAGATCGGTCTCGGGTTCGCCGGCGGGCTGGTCGAGCCGCCGATCCGCGCGCTCACGCTGTCGTTCGCGTCGACGCGACTGCACGGTGTCGCCGCATCCTTCCTGCAGCTGACGCAGCGGCTGGCGGCGACGTTCCTGGTGGCGCTGACGACCGGCATCCTGCTGACCGCCGGCGGCCAGGCGACGGCCGGTTCGCTGCAGGCCGCGGTCGCGGTCTGCGCCCTCGCGAGCGCCCTGTCGCTCGCGGCCGCGCTGCATCCCGCGCTCCGCGGCGACGCGACGCCACCCCATCCCGCCCTCGCCCCGTGACCCGCTCCCCTCACCACCCCGTCGAGTCGCCAGGAACGGCGGATGCGGCGGGGCCAGGATCCGCAGTTCGTGGCGAGTCGACGGGGGGTGGAAAGGGCGGGCGGGCGGGGGTCAGGCGCTGACGGTGACGAGGACGCGCTGCCAGCCGCTCGAGCCGTCGGGCGCGATCGGCGCACGCTCCTCGGTCTGCGTGTCGCCGTTCTTGTTGACGGCGCGCACCTCGACGTAGTGCGTGCCGGCCTCGGCCTGCCACTCGAGCACCCACTGAACCCAGGTGTCGGCGTTGATGGGGGTCGAGAGCGTCGCGGCCTGCCAGTCGCCGTCGTCGATGCGCACCTCGACGCGCTCGATGCCGACGGTCTGCGCCCATGCCATGCCCGCGACGGCGACGGTTCCGGCGGCGACCGGGGTGCCGACGCGCGGGGTGTCGATGCGCGACGAGAACTTGATCGGCGCCTCCGCCGCGTAGCCGCGCGGCGTCCAGTACGCCTCATCCGCCTCGAACGTGGTGACCTTGAGCTCGGTGACCCATTTCGTGGCGGAGACGTAGCCGTACAGGCCCGGGACGACCATGCGCACCGGGAAGCCGTGCTCGAGCGGCAGCGGCTCGCCGTTCATCGCGACGGCGAAGATCGCGTCGCGCGAGTCGTCGGTGAGGGCGTCGAGCGGGGTCGATGCCGTGTAGCCGTCGACGCTGGTCGAGAGCACCATGTCGGCGCCCGACTGCGGGCCTGCCATGCGCAGGATGTCGCGGATCGGCACGCCCTGCCAGATCGCATTGCCCACGAGGCCGCCGCCGACCTCATTGGAGACGCAGGTGAGGGTCACCGCGTACTCGTCGAGCCCCATGCCGACGAGATCGTCGAAGCTCAGCTCGACCCGCTGGTCGACCATGCCGTCGATGACCAGGCGCCAGGTGGTGGGGTCGACCGTGGGCACGGTGAGCGCGGTGTCGACGCGGTAGAAGTCGGCGTTCGGGGTGATGAGCGGCGAGATGCCCTCGACGTCGAGCTCAGCGCCCTCGGGGATCGTGACGGTCGAGCGCGGCTCGGGCAGCGCCAGCTCACGGCGCAGCGCGTCGATCGAAGCGGTCGTGGCGTTCAACAGGCGCGCGCCGACGCCGACGACGACGGCCGCGAGCCCGACCCCGCCGGTCGCGATCAGGAACGAGCGGCGGCCGAGACCGCGCTGCTCCGCGACGGGCGTCGCCGGAGTGTCGGCGTCGACCGCCCCCGGCTCGCCGGCCCACCGACGCAGGCGCGTGATGAGGAGGACGAGCACGAACGCCCCGACGAGCATGCCGACGACGGGCGGCACGAACGCGAGGGGGCTCGCGCCGGTGCGCGTCACGATCGCGGCGGTCGAGAGCACCCCGGCGAGGCCGATGACGACGAGCCCGAAGGGGCGCGCGAAGAACTGCAGGATGCCGGCGATCGCGGCGGCGACGACGACGGCGAGACCCAGGCTGCCGAGCAGCACGATCTTGTCCGCCGAGCCGAAGGCCGAGATCGCGAACTCCTTGAGGGGCTGCGGCACGATGTCGATCACGAACGCGCCGACGGCGAGGATCGGGCTGCTCTCGCGCGCGACGAGGAGCGCGATCAGCTCGGCGACAGCCAGGAACGCGGCGGCGCTGACGACGCCGGCGAGTGCGCTCCACAGGCCCCAGACCCAGCGGCGGGTCTTCGCCGTATTCGCTGGTGCGGTTGATTTCGCCATCGCTGTCGCCTCTCGATCGGCAGATCACTCCTACCGTGCTTAGTGTGTTCGTCGCCGAGCCCGCAACGGATGGATATCCGCAGCCGATGGTGCTGCGAGAACGCACCGGGGTCGGCCGCGAGCCTCAGAGGGCCTTCGCGAAGCAGCGCGAGAAGTCGTACTCGGTGTACGGGGCGTAGATCGGGATCGGTGTGTAGCCGAGACGTTCGTACAGCACGACGGCGTCGTGCTGGCGGTCGCCGGTCTGCAGGATGACGCGCGACGCACCCCGGTCGCGCGCGATGCGCTCGAGCTCGGCGAGCAGCGCCCGACTGGCGCCGAGGCCCCGCGCCCGCTGGTGCACGAACACGCGCTTGATCTCGAGGTCGCGGGTGCCGTCGTGCGCGAGGTCGCGCAGCGCGCCGTGGCCGACGGCCGTGCCCGCGGCATCCGTCACGAGCACCGTCGCCACGATCGTCGCGGGGTCGATCGCGAACGCGCGAGCGGACCGGGCGGCGGCCTCGGGGTCGGCGTCGTCGAACCGGTCGGCGTAGCGCGGCCCGACCTCGCGGTCCATCTCGGCGCGGAGCGCGACGGCGCGCGCGTCGGCGTAGTCGACCTCCTCCAGCAGCCAGGTCGGCGCCGGACCGGTGGTGGCGGAGGGCGCCGCAGCGAGCGGTTCGAGGTCGTATCCGAAGGCGAGCAGCTCGATGAAGCGGCCGGGCTCGACCTCGATCCGCCCCTCGCGCTCGGTGAGCCGCGTGAAGCCGAGCTTGGCGTACAGCGCGTGCGCCGCGGTCATCTCGGGTCCGCTGTTCATGACGACGCGGTGCGAACCGCGCTCGCGGGCCAGCTCGATCACGTGCCGCGTGAGCGCCTCGCCGACGCCCCGCCCCCGCGCCTCGGGGGCGACGGCGAGCTGACGGAAGTCGGTCTCGCCGGGCTGCGCGATGTCGGCGAGCGGCCGGTTGGGCCGGGCGACCCACACCGTCCCGAGGAGGTCGCCCGCGGCGGCATCCACGGCCACCCACACGTCTCCGCTCTGCACGCGGACCGCGACGTCGCGCAGCGAGGCGAGGTAGTGCCCGGAGAGCCCGCCGTAACTGTGCTGGTAGGCACGAGCGGTCAGCTCGCCCGCCCGATCGAACTCCTCGGTGCGGACGAGCCGAATGGTGAGCGCTGTCGCGGTCGATGTCACGATGCGACGCTACCTCTCACCGCGACCCGCTCAGGACTTCGGGAGTCCGGCAGGGTTGATCTCGCTCTTCTCGACGCGCTCCGACTCGAGGCCCCAGGTCTCGAGGACCTCGTCGTACTGACCGCCCTCGATGATGGCGTTCAGGGCGATCGACACGGGCTCGATCAGCCCGTTGCCCTTCGCGGTCGCGGCGGCGATGTTGGCGGTCTGCGGCCAGCCGCCCGGCACCAGGCCGACGAGCTTCGTGTCGCCCGTCTCGCGGGCGGACCACGCCGCCGTGGCGTTGGGCCCGAAGGTGGCGTCGACGCGTCCCGACTGCAGCGCGAGCACCGCGGCGGCGTTGTCGTCGTAGTACTGCAGCTCAGCGGGAGCCTCGCCGGCGGCCTCGAGCTCCTCGTTCCAGGCGAGCAGCACCTGCTCCTGGTTCGTGCCCGAGCCGACGACGATCTTCAGACCGGAGATGTCGGCGGCCTGCTCGATCGTGTCGATGTCGCTGTCGGCGCGGACGTAGAAGCCGAGCAGGTCCTCGCGGTAGCTCGCGAAGTCGTAGAGCTCCTTGCGCTCTTCCGTGACCGTGACGTTCGAGGTGATGAGGTCGTACTTGCCCGACTGGATGCCGAGGGGCCAGTCGGCCCACGCGACGACGACGGGGTTGTACTCGAGGCCCAGCGCCTCGGCGACGAGCGAGCCGATGTTCGGCTCGGTGCCGGCGGCCTCGGTCTCGCCCTCGGGGATGTAGCCGAGGGGCGGCAGATAGGCGGAGTGCGCGACGGTCAGCTTGCCCTCCTCGACGGGGGTGAACCCGCTCGCCTCGAGGGCGGCGACGGCCTCGGCGACGGGCTCGTCGAGGTGCACCCAGTGGATGTCGTCGGTCGCGACGTTCGCGGTCGTGGCCGCCGGGGCGGCGGCTTCGGCCTCGGCGGGCCGGTTGAGGTTGACCGCGGTGACGATGCCGCCGACGATCGCGGCGACCGCGACGACGCCAAGTCCGGCGGCGATGCCCTGCTTCTTGCTGATGGCCATGCTGTGGATCTCTCTCGAAAGGGTGGGGTGCGGATGGAGCGGGATGGAGGGGAGCTCAGGCGAGGACCTTGGCGAGGAACTCCTGCACACGCGGGTGCTTCGGGGTCACGAGCACCTCGGCGGGCGGACCCTGCTCGATGACCCGGCCGCCGTCGAGGAAGACGACGCGGTCGGCGACCTCGCGGGCGAAGCCGATCTCGTGGGTCACGATGATGAGGGTCGTTCCGAGCTGAGCGAGGTCTCGGATGACGTCGAGCACCTCGCCGACGAGCTCGGGATCGAGCGCGCTCGTCGGCTCGTCGAACAGGATCACCTTCGGTTTCAGCGCCAGCGCCCGCGCGATCGCGACGCGCTGCTGCTGGCCGCCCGAGAGCTGCCGCGGGTAGTGACCGGCCTTGTCGCCGAGCCCCACCCGGTCGAGGAGGCCGAGGGCGAGCTCGCGAGCGTCGTCCTTCGACAATCGGCCGAGGGCGATGGGCGCCTCGGTGACGTTCTCGAGCGCCGTGAGATGCGGGAAGAGGTTGAAGTTCTGGAAGACGATGCCGATCTGGGTGCGGCGTTCGAGCACCGCCTTCTCGCGCAGCTCGTAGAGCTTCCCGTTCCGCTGCTCGTATCCGATGAGCTCGCCGTCGACGGTGACCGAGCCGCGGTCGACCGTCTCGAGGTGGTTGATCGTGCGCAGCAGCGTGGACTTTCCCGAGCCGCTGGCGCCGAGGATCGCGACGACCTCGCCCGGCTCGACGGTGAGGTCGATGCCGCCGAGCACCTCGACCCCGCCGTAGCTCTTGTGGACGTTGTGGATCTCGACGAGGCCGCGGCTCATGATTCTCCTCCGGGGGTGGCACGCGTGCTGACCGGTGGCGCGTCGGCCCCCGGAAGCGGGCGGGGCGCCGGTGCGTCGTCGCCCAACCGGGCCCACTGCACCGCGATCCAATGACGCGCCTTCTGCAGCGGGGTCGGCGGCAGCACACGCACAGCGCCGCGGGCATAGTGCCGCTCGATGTAGTACTGCAGGATGCTGAGGACGGTGGTGATGATCGTGTACCAGACCACCGCGACGAGCAGCAGCGGGATGACGCGACTGTTGCGGTTGTAGATCACCTGCACCGCGTAGAAGAGCTCGGGGATCGCGATGACGAACAGCACCGAGGTCCCCTTGACGAGCCCGATGACCTCGTTGGTCGCGTTGGGGATGATCGACCGCATCGCCTGCGGCAGCACGATCCGGCTGAGTCGGCGACGCGGCGGGATGCCGAGGGCGGCGGCCGCCTCGAGCTGGCCCTGGTCGACCGAGAGCAGGCCGCCGCGGATGATCTCGGCGGAGTAGGCCGCCTGGTGCAGGCTCAGGCCGAGCACGCCCGCCGCGAAGGCGCTGATGAGCTGCACCGTCGGGAACTCGACGATCCAGAAGTCGGTCGTGAAGGGTGTGCCGAGTCCGAGCGTCGGGTACAGGTAGCCGAGGTTGTACCAGACGACCAGCTGCACGACGAGGGGGACCGAGCGGAAGAACCAGATGAAGCCCCACGCCGCGGCATTGAGCAGCGGCGACTTGGCGAGCCGCGCGAGCGCGAGCACCGTGCCGAGCAGGAATCCGATCGTCGCCGAGACGGCGGTGTAGACCAGGGTGAGGCCGAGGCCCTGCAGCACCGGGTCGGAGAAGAAGTACTGCGCGAAGTAGTCCCACTCGTAGTTCTCGTTCGTCACGAGCGACCACACGAACTGGGCCACGACGAACACGACGATCGCGGCGATGGCCCACCGGAACCAGTGGCGCGTGCGGACGACCGGGATGTCGCCGAGGTCGACGGGCGCCGATGCGGGGACGGCGTCGCCGGCGCGGTCGACGCGCGGGACGGTGTCGGTCATGCGGATCTCCTCGGGACGTCGCGGGAGCAGCGGCTGCTGCGGATCGCACGACAGTAGGTCTCGGAGGAACCCGGTGTCGCGGCGTCCGCTCACACGACGACACGAAGAGAGATACGGCGTAACACGAGGAACCGGCCCCCAGCCGGCAGGGCTGGGGGCCGGTTCGGAGGGACGTGGTGCTTACTGCGCCGCCTGCACGATCTCGAGGAGGCTCGGGACGTTGGCGTACGCCTCTGCCGCGTTCTCCTTCGTGACGATCACGGGCTCGAGCAGGTAGGCCGGGACGACCTTCACGCCGTTGTCGTACTGTTCGGTGTCGTTGACATCGGCATCCTCGCCCTGCTGCAGCTCGCCGATCATCTTCACCGTCTGCTCGACGAGCAGCGTGGTGTCCTTGTTGATGGTCGAGTACTGCTCGCCGGCCATGATCGACTTCACCGACTCGACCTCGGAGTCCTGGCCGGTGACCGTGAACGTCGTGACGTCCTTGCCGGCCTGCTTCACCGAGGTGAGGATGGCGCGCGCCAGGGTGTCGTTGGGCGCCAGGACACCGTCGAGCGTGTCGGTGCTGTAGGTCGACGTCAGGATCGAGTCCATGCGGCTCTGGGCGTTCTCGGCCTTCCAGCCCTGGGTCGCCGTCTGCGCGATCTCGTCCTGACCCGACTTCACGACGAGGGTGCCGTCGTCGATCTTCGGCTGGAGCACGTCGAGCGCGCCGTTGAAGAACACCGCGGAGTTCGCGTCGTCGGGCGAGCCCGAGAACAGCTCGATGTTCCACGGCGCGCCGTGGCCCGAGCGCGCCTCGAGCCCGTCGAGCAGCGCCTGCCCCTGCAGCTGACCGACCTTGAAGTTGTCGAACGCGACGTAGTAGTCGACGTTCTCGCTGTTCTCCAGCAGCCGGTCGTAGGCGATGATTTTCACGCCCGCGTCGGCGGCCTGCTGCAGCTGGGTGCCCAGCTGCTTGCCGTCCTTCGCGCCGATGACGATGACCTTCGCACCGTTGGTGATCATCGCGGAGATCTGGTTCTGCTGTTCGGCGACCGTGTTGGATGCCGGCGCGTACTGCACGTCGGCCTTGAAACCGGCGGCCTCGAGGTCCTTCGTGAACAGGTCGCCCGCGAGCACCCAGTTCTCGCTGGTCTTGTCGGGCAGGGCGACGCCGATCGTCGCGTCGGCAGCGAAGCCCGCCGAGGCGGAGGCGTCGCCGCCGGCGCCCGCGTCGGTGCGCGCGTTCGAGCACGCCGACAGGGCCAGCGCCGTGACCGCGAGCGCGGTGACGGCGAGAGCGATCTTCTTCATTGCATTCATCTCTTTTCTTCGGTGCGGAGAGCCATCAGCGAGCGGTGTCGTCATCGACGACCGGCATCGACGGGCTGACTGGTCTCATTGGTTCCGGCGGTCGGCAGGACCGTCGGAGGTGTGGGGGCATCGGCGCGGGCGCGGCGTCGGGCCGACCAGAGGCCGATGATCGAGGGGCGCCCGGTGGCCTTGCTCAGCACGTCGATGCCGACGGCGAGCAGCAGCACCACTCCCTTGATGACCGAGACCAGGTCGGCGCCCGTGCCGACGAGCTGGAGGCCGTTGTTGAGGAA
Source organism: Microbacterium sp. cf332 (assembly GCF_900102175.1). Taxonomy (GTDB): domain Bacteria; phylum Actinomycetota; class Actinomycetes; order Actinomycetales; family Microbacteriaceae; genus Microbacterium. The sequence continues at coordinate 547,649 of NZ_FNKN01000002.1, read as the reverse complement.
GGCCATGACGAGACCGCCGATGATCGCACCGATGACGGTGCCGATGCCGCCCGAGACGGCGGCGCCGCCGATGAAGACGGCCGCGATCGCGTCGAGCTCCCAGCCGTTGCCGTCCTGCGGTCCGGAGGCACCCGAGCGGGCGACGAAGATCATGCCCGCGAGCGAGGCCAGCACCGACATGTTCATCATCACGAAGAAGTCGACGCGCCGGTCCTTCACGCCCGACAGCGTCGCAGCGAGACGGTTGCCGCCGACCGCGTAGATGCGTCGGCCGAAGGTCGTGTTGTTGGTGATGAACGAATACAGGATGACGAGGGCGACGAGGATGACACCCGAGATCGGGAACCCGGTTCCCGGCCGCCCGGTGGCGAACAGGTAGGCGGCGATGAGGATGACACCGCCCACGACGACGACCTTGAGGATCGAGACCCACAGCGGGGCCGATTCGGCTCCGGTCTTGGCCTGGCGCCGGCGCAGGCGGATCTCGTTGATCACGATCCACAACGCCCCGAGGATGCCGAGCGCGAGGGTCAGCACGTTGAAGGGCAACGGGATGAAGGGGAGCTCGGGCAGGTAGCCGGCGCCGATCACCTGGAAGTCCGCGGGCACGGCGAGGGTCGTGGACTGCCCGACGATCTGGTTGAGGCCGCGGAAGATCAGCATCCCGGCGAGCGTGACGATGAACGCGGGCACGCCGACGTAGGCGACCCAGAATCCCTGCCAAGCGCCGATGAGCACACCGACGACGAGACCAAGCACGATCGCGAGGTACGAGGGCAGGTTCCAGTCGGCCATCGACTTGGCGACGACGATGCCGGTGAAGGCGGCGACCGACCCGACCGAGAGATCGATGTGGCCCATGATGATGACCATCACCATGCCGATCGCGAGGATCAGGATGTAGGAGTTCTGATTGATCGCGTTGATGAGGTTGCCCGACGACAGGGTCAGGCCGTTCGTCCAGATCTGGAAGACGAGGATGATCAGCACGAGCGATCCGAGGATGCCGAACTGCCGAAGGGTGGATTGCCCGCTGCCGAACGCCTTGCGGATGTCGGCCAGCCCGCCGGTGCGGACGGGGGCGGTGTCGGGCTGAGTCATGCGGTCACTTTCTTTCCACGGTCTGCGGTCATGCTCCGCATCAGTTCCTCGGGTGTGGCCCTGCGCGCGTCGATCTCGTCGGTGATGCGTCCCTCGAAGACCGTGTAGATGCGGTCGGCCATGCCGAGGAGCTCCGGCAGCTCGCTCGAGATGAGCAGGACGCCCTTACCCTGTGCGGCGAGGTCGTTGATGATCGAGTAGATCTCGTACTTGGCGCCGACGTCGATGCCCCGGGTGGGCTCGTCGAGGATGAGCAGGTCGGGGTCGGTGAACATCCATTTGGCGAGCACGACCTTCTGCTGGTTGCCGCCCGACAGCTTCGAGACGCCGTTGTCGACGTTCGACGTCTTGATCCGCAGCCTCCCTCGGTAGTCGTCGGCGATCGCCCGCTCCTCGTCCTTGCGCAGCACGCCGTGCGGCGCGATCTTGCGCAGCTTGGCCGACACCACCGAGCGACGGATCGGATCGAGCAGGTTGAGACCGAGCACCTTGCGGTCCTCGCTGACGTAGGCGAGCCCGTGCGAGATCGCCGCCGGCACGTCCTTGAGCGTCACGGGCTCGCCGTCGATGAGGATCTGACCGCCCTCGTAGAGGCCGTACGAGCGGCCGAACAGGCTCATCGCGAGCTCGGTGCGGCCCGCGCCCATGAGTCCCGCGAGGCCGACGACCTCACCTCGACGAACGGTGAGGTGCGACGACTTCGCGACGAGCCGGTCGGCGTTCAGCGGATGCCGCACCGTCCAGTCGCGCACCTCGAAGAAGACCTCGCCGATCTTCACGTCGCGCGGCGGGAACCGGTTCTCGAGCGAGCGGCCGACCATCCCGCGGATGATGCGGTCCTCGTCGACGTCGCCGGCGTGCACGTCGAGGGTCTCGATCGTGCGACCGTCGCGGATGATCGTGATCGAGTCGGCGATCTGGGCGATCTCGTTGAGCTTGTGGCTGATGATGATCGAGGTCACGCCGCGGTCTCGCAGGTCGGTGATGAGGCCCAGCAGGTGCTGCGAGTCGTTCTCGTTCAGTGCGGCGGTCGGCTCGTCGAGGATGAGCAGCTTGACGTTCTTCGACAGGGCCTTGGCGATCTCGACGAGCTGCTGCTTGCCGACGCCCAGCTGCTTGATGGGCGTGGCCGGGTCGTCGTGCAGGCCCACGCGTTGCAGCAGCTCACGTGCCCGGGCTCGCGAGGCGTCCCAGTCGATGCGGCCGAAGCGCGAGATCTCGTTGCCGATGAAGATGTTCTCGGCGATCGAGAGCTCGGGGATCAGGGCGAGCTCCTGATGGATGATCGCGATGCCGGCATCCTCGCTCGCCCGGATGTCGCGGAACTGCACGGTCTGCCCGTCGAAGACGATGTCGCCCTCGTAGGTCCCGTAGGGGTAGACCCCCGAGAGCACCTTCATGAGCGTGGACTTGCCGGCGCCGTTCTCGCCGCAGATCGCGTGGATCTCGCCGGCCTGCACCGTGAGCGACACGTCGGCGAGGGCGATGACGCCCGGGAACCGCTTCGTGATGGAGCGCATCTCGAGCAGGGGCCGCCCGGGTCCACGCCGTTCGGGCCGTTGCCGGCCGCCTCCGGGCACGCCGGATTCTGAATCGATCACCAAAGCTCCTCTGCCCCAGATCATCGGATGTCAACGTTGTCATCGAGCGTCGTCACTCTACGCTCCGGCCCGCCATGTGTGAAGCAGCGCCCCGCCGATAGAATGTCCACCGTTGTCATCGGAGGGAGCGGGGATGCCGAATCCGACGCGGGCGACGATCCAGGACGTCGCGCGGCTCGCCGGGGTGAGCGCGAAGACGGTCTCGCGCGTCTTCCACGGGTCCGACCAGGTGCGGGCCGATACGCAGGAGCGCGTGCGGGCCGCCGCGGAGCGACTGCGCTTCCGCCCGAATCGGGTCGCGAGGGATCTGCGGCGCGGCGGGGTGACCAACACCGTCGCCTTCGTCATCGGCGACATCCAGAACCCGTTCTACTTCACGGTGGCCGGCGGCATCGAGTACGAGCTCGCGCAGCACGGCTACACGATGCTGCTCGCGACCACGGACGACTCGGCCGAGACCGAGCGGCGGGTCGTCGACGCGGTCCTGTCGCAAGGTGTTCGTGCGCTGCTGCTCATCCCGGTCGCGGACGACCAGTCGTACCTCGAGGGGGAACGACACTTCGGCACACCGATCGTCGGCGTGGACCGGCCGCTCGAGAACCTGCTCTCCGACACGGTGCTGCTCACCAACCGAGCGGGGATGACCGAGGCCGTGCGATCGCTGACGGCTCTCGGGCACCGACGGATCGCATTCGTCGCGAATCCGGCCTCGGTGCACACGGTGCGGGAGCGACTGGCGGGGTACCGAGACGCGCTCGCGGAGGTCGGGGTCGGTGAGACCGACCGCTGGTTGAGCCTGGGCGACGACCCGACGGCGAGCACGCGTGACGCCGTCATCGACCTGATGCGTTCGAGCGAGCCGCCCACCGCCATCGTGACGGGCAACAACCGGGCGACGACGGCGACGCTGCAGGCATTGCGCGACCTCGACTCGCCCTGCGCGCTGATCGGCTTCGACGATTTCGAGCTCGCCGAGATGCTCGGTATATCGGTCGTCGCACACGACGCGCACGCGCTCGGGCGCGCCGCAGCACTGCTGGCGGTCGACCGGATCGAGCGTCCGACGGCGCCGCCGCGACGGGTCGAGATCGCGACATCGCTCGTCCGGCGAGGGTCGGGCGAGCGCCCGCCCCACGGCTGAAACATCTCGGGAGTAGTGTGCTCGCGTGATCCCGTTCGAGAACCTGCTGGCGTTCCTGCTCGCCGCGGTCGTCATCATCGTGATCCCCGGCCCGAGCGTGCTCTTCGTCATCGGGCGTTCGATCGCGCTGGGACGCCGCGCCGGGGTGCTGAGCGTCGTCGGCAACGCGCTGGGCACGGTGCCGGCGGTGCTCGCGGTGGCGTTCGGGGTCGGTGCGATCGTCGCGTCGTCGGTCGTCGCGTTCACCGTGATCAAGCTCGCCGGCGCCGCGTATCTGGTGTGGTTGGGCGTGCAGGCGATCCGGCACCGTCACGCCTACATCCAGGCGCCGGGCGGCGAGCGCTCCTCGACGGGTCGCCTGCTGGCGCAGGGCTTCGTCGTGGGGATCACCAACCCGAAGACGATCGCGTTCTCCGTCGCCGTCCTGCCGCAGTTCGTCGCGCCCCACGCGGGCCCGATCTGGATGCAGCTGCTCGCACTCGGTCTGCTGTTCCAGGTGCTCGCGCTGGCGTGCGACAGCATCTGGGCGCTGGCGGCCGGAACGGCGCGGACGTGGTTCGGCGGATCGCCGCGACGGATGTCGACCCTGACGGGGGCGGGCGGCGTGATGATGATCGGGCTCGGCGGCACCCTCGCGTTCGCGGGGGCGAAGAGCTAGCCGGACCCGGGCGGGCGGAAGCGGACACCGTCTCCCCCGACGTTCAGGGGAGGCCCGGGGAATAGCGCCGGGACGGCGACCGCTGCACCATCCATGGACTCCGCGGTTGTGCTCGATCGATTCGGTGACGTCAGCGGTCTGGCCCTCGAGCATCGGGATCTCCCCCCGCTCCGCGAATCGGAGGTGCGCATCCGCGTCTCGGTCGCGGGCCTCAACCCGGTGGACTGGCAGATCGTGGAGTCTCCGGAGCTCGCCGCCGTCTTCGGGATCGACGTGCCCTCGGGCTTCGGAAACGACTTCGCCGGCACGGTCGCCGAGGTCGGTGGGGCCGTGCGGCGGTGGGACGTGGGAGACCGCGTGTTCGGCGGAGCGCGCGGCCGCGCCGTCGCCACATCGATCACTCTCGACGAGACCCACCCGAGCCTGCATCGTCTGCCTGCCGGCGTCTCGGATCTCCAGGCCGGGGTGCTGGACATCGCCGGACGCACCGCATCGGCCGTCGCCGACGCCCTGTCGGCGCAACCCGGTGAGACGGTGCTCGTCGGCGCCGCCGGCGGCGGGGTCGGTTCGATCCTGACGCAGCTGCTCGTGCGCGACGGCGTGCAGGTGATCGGCACGGGGTCCGCCGCGTCGGCCGACCACATCCGGTCGTTGGGCGCCGAGCCGGTGGCTTACGGCGACGACCTCGCCGCTCGGCTCGCCCACCATCTCGCCGCGGGCGGCATGGCGCTTGCTGCGGCGGCGGACCTGCACGGCATCGACACCGCGAAGACGGCCCTGGAGCTCGGCATCCCGCCGCAGCGGGTCGTCACCATCGAAGCCGACGACCCGCCCTCCGGGGTGCTGCAGGTGAACGGTTCCGATGCCCGCCCGGACGCGCTCGCCCGCCTCCTCGCCCTGATCGCCGGCGGCGAGCTGCGGATCCCCGTCGCCGCCGTCTACGGTCTCGATCGATTCCGCGACGCCGTCGCGCACCAGCGCAGTCGACACGTGCACGGCAAGATCGCCATCGCCCCGACGCGCTGAGACAGCACCACCCGCACCGCACCCGCACCAGTAGCGCGGGTCGGTGGCACCGCTCCCTGTCACTGGTCGGTTTTCGGAGCCTGCGAGGGCGGTCAGAACGGCGGTGACTCGCCGCGATGACCGCCGATGGGACCGGGCGGATCGGAGGCGCCCGGAGGTTCGGCCGCCGGGTCGGGCGGTCCACCGGCTCGCGCGCTCACTGTGTCGGTGGTGAAGCAGACGGCCGGTATCGGGACGTCTTCGCGGTAGATCCGGCCGCCCGGTGAGGTCCACTCCAGAACGCCCCCGCCGAGCTGCCGAACCTGCCACCGCGTGAACTGCTTCATCGAGTGGTGCCGCTGACACAGGTGCGCGAGGTTGGCGAGGTGGGTGTGCCCGCCGAGGGCGTGGTCGCGGGTGTGGTCGATCTCGCAGCGGATGGCGGCGAGGCGGCATCCGGGGAACCGGCAGTGCTGGTCCCGGGCCTTCAGGAGCTTCGCCATCGCCGCGGTCGGCCGGTACGTGTCGACCTCGACCGGGGTGCGGGCGACGGGATCCACGAACAGCCGGTCCCACTCGCGGGTCTGTCCCGCGAGGCGGCGGGCGGACTCGGCGTCGATCAACCCCGCCCCGACCACCTCCGCCGGATGCTCGTCGCCGCCAGTGAGCGTTTCCGCGGTGACGGCGACTTGCACGCGTGCGCGGATCGCGCCCTACCCGCCGGCCCGGTCGGTGCCGGTGGTGGGGTCGACGACGGGCGCGCGGGCGAGGATGAGGTCGCCGAGGATGTCGGCGCGGAGCTGGTCCATCGTCCGCAGATCGGGCTCCGCCGCGGCATCCGCCGTCGCATCCGCCGCCGCAGCGCCATCGCCCACCGCCGCAGCGCCCGCATCCGCCCGGGCGTCCTTCACCGCGTGCCCCATCTGCGTGAGACGGTCGAACATCCCCGCCGCGATCACCGTCGGCAGCGTCGCCACGAGATTCGACATCCCATCGGCGCCCGGAAAGACCCGCACGCAGCGGTCCGCGGCTGCCTCGCGGTGCCGCTCGGTGAACGTGCGTCCGTGCATCTTCTCGGCGAGGACCTGCAACGGTTGACGGACTCGGGTCGCGATGTCGCCCTCGCAGATCGCGATGGCGGCGAGCTCGAACTCCGGTCGCACCTCCCCGGGCAGGACGGCGCCCGCTTTCACGACGACCTCGACGTGATCGCGCGTGATGAGCCGGGACTCCCAGGCGGAGAACACCGCGGGAAAGTCGTCGACGATCGTCAGGGCGTGATCGATGTCGCGCTGCAGACGGCGATCCGTCCGCCGCGCGAGCCCCGCCGCCTCGGCGGCCACCGAGCGCAACTCCATGTCGGACGCCATCCCGCGCACTCCGTCGCGGCGCGCCTCACGCAAAGCCGATCGCCCGAGCTCGGCCAGGGCGCGGATCGATGTGACATCGGCGTGGTGCGCCAGTACGAGCGCCTCGCTGTAGGCCGCGAACGCAGCGCCGTGCGGCGAGTCGAAGACCTCGCCCGCTCCACCACCGCCGCTCGCATCCATGTTCCCATTTTGGCATTGGGGTCTGACATCACACTCGAAGTTTTATTCGAACGCGGAGATCCGATCCGGTCGTGCCCTGGGGAGGAATGAGCGCTCAGGGAATCCGAACACCCGTGAAGCTGGTGCGTCGGCGCAGCTCGAAGCCGAGCTTCTCATACCCGGCGATCGCGTTGACGTTCGCGGCGGCCGCGTGCATCAGGGCGCGCCCGCCCCGCTGGTGGATGTGGAAGGCCACATCCAGCACGAGGCGCGACGCGAGCCCCTGCCGCCGGTAGGCCTCGTCGGTGGCGACCGCACTGATCTCGGTCCACTCGCCCGGCTGCAGACGCTCTCCGGCCATGGCGATCAATCGCCCCTCGCGGCGGATCCCGACGTATCTGCCCAGGACGACCGTCCGCTGCCGGAACGGCCCGGGGCGATTTCGCTCGACCAGCGCCAACATATCGGCGACGTCCGCCTCACCCAGCTCGACCGCCTCGTCGTCCGGGCGCGGACGCAGCCGGTCGGTCTCGACGAGCTGCACGCCCGCCCCGCGGAACGTCTCGATCCAGCCCGCCGGGAGCTCCGGCGCGGCGGCGACCGGGTCAGGACCGTCGGCGGCGGCTCCCGGATCGGACACCGGCGAGCTGATGCTGAACTCATTCCCGGAGCCGACCACGGTCGCAAGCGACCGCCAGACGGCGGGATCGTCCCACGTGCGCACCCCGACGAAGCCGGCGACGTCGTCGGGGTACCGCCGCACGAGGTCGTCGCCGATCGCGAGGTGCGCGTGGGCTCCCGTGAGCGAGTACCAGGCGGCGTTGTCGCGGACGTCCACGCCGTCGCGAACCTGGGGCGGGGTGATGGTCATCGGATCGTCCTCTCAAGCAGACCGCAGGATGCGCTCGGTCACGCGTGCGCAGAAGTACAGGGCCGAGACGGGCACCCGTTCGTCGGCGGCGTGGAACTGCGCGAACACGTCGAAGTCAGGATCAACACGCAAAGGCACGAATCCATACCCGTGGATGCCGAGTCGTGCGAAGTGCTTGTTGTCGGTACTGGCGGGGAGCAGGTACGGCACCACCACACCCGAGTCGTCCTCCGCCGAGACGGCGGCCTGCAGCACGGCGAGCAGCGCCGCATCGGCCGGCGCCTCGGTCGCCGACCACCACCGGCCCTCGACGACGTCGGCATCGTCGCCGACGAGCTCGCGCAGCTCGCTGCGGAGCGCGTCGTCCTGGCCCGGCAGCAGCCGGATGTCGAGGAGGGCCGACGCCTCGGCGGGAATAACGTTGACCTTCTCGCCGCCGCGCAGGACGGTCGGTGTCACGGTGTTGCGCAGCGACGCGCCGACGATGGTGTCGACGAAGCCGAGCGTGGCGAGGTCTTCCTCGAGCGAGGTCTCGGTGAAGGCGAGCCCTCGAGCCGCCCCGAACTCGCGGAGGAAGCCCTCGAGAGCCGCCGTGCGCTGCACCGGGAACCGGTGGCTGCCGATCGCCGCGACGGCGCGCGCGAGGCGGACCACCGCGGTATCACCCGTCGGGCGCGAACCGTGGCCGGCCCGACCGCGCGCGACGAGGGTCGCGCCGGCGACGCCCTTCTCGGTCGTGGCGACGAGGTAGGCTCGCCGCCCTCCCCCGGCCGAGCCCTGGTCGACGTCGAGCGGAACCGAGAAGCCCCCCACCTCGCTGAGCGCCTCGGTGACGCCGTCGAACAGGTCGGGGCGATGGCGCACGAGCCAGTCGGCGCCCCACACGCCGCCGCTCTCCTCATCGGCGAGGAACGCGAACACCAGGTCGCGCCGGGGCACGATGCCCTCGCGCGCATAATGACGTGCGACGGCGAGGATCGTGCCGGCGAAGTCCTTCATGTCGACCGCGCCGCGACCGTACAGGTAGCCGTCGTGGATCTCGGCGCCGAACGGCGGGTGCGTCCAGTCGTCCTTGGCCACCGGCACGACGTCGAGGTGCGCGTGGACGAGCAGCGCCCCGGCATCCGGGTCGCTTCCCTGCAGACGCGCCACGAGCGAGCCGCGGCCCGGTGTCGGCTCGATGAGCTCCGAGTCGATGCCCACCTCGGCCAGACGCTCCCGCACGTAGCGCGCCGCGCGCGTCTCACCGTCGCCGATGGTGTCGGCCACTCCCGTGTTGACGCTGTCGATACGGATGAGGTCGCGGACGAACTGCAGCGCCTCGTTCTCGAGTTCGCCGGTCATGGCACTCCCTCCCCCGCAGCTCGGACGCCGCACCGCGACGCTAACCGCTCCGACACGCGGCCGTCGGGCGCCCTGCCACATACGTTCACGGAGCGGCTCGGCGATAAGGTGCCCTCGTGAGCACCTCCACTCCGAAGACCGCATGGTCGCTGGCCCGTCTCGTCATGGCAGCGGTGATCGTCGCTGCCGTCGTGACCCAATTGACGGTGTCGTTGACCCGCACGGCCGAGACCGGCGGCGACGTCGCCACGGTGTTCGCGAACTTCTTCAGCTTCTTCACGATCCTCTCGAACGTCATCGCAGCGGTCGTGCTGGCATGGGCGGGCCTGCGGACGCTGCGCGACCCGCGGGGCGCCACGTCGTCGCTCGGGCTCTCGGCCGCGCTCGCGTGCGCGACCACCTACATGGTCATCACCGGCATCGTCTACAACACGCTGCTGCGGGGCATCACCCTGCCGCAGGGCTCGGAGCCCGTGCCGTGGTCGAACGAGGTGCTGCACCTGATCGGCCCGATCTTCCTGCTGCTGGATCTGCTGATCGGCACACGCCGGCGAGCGCTGCGGTGGCAGACGGTGTGGGTCGTGATCGCGTTCCCGCTGCTCTGGGTGGCGTACACGCTCGTCCGCGGCCCACTCGTCACCAACCCGGCCAACGGGCAGCCGTACTGGTACCCCTACCCGTTCCTCAACCCCAACAACCCGGGCGGATGGGGCATGGTCGCCGCCTACGTCGTCGTCATCGCGATCGCCTTCGTCGCAGTCGGGTTCTTCACCGTCTGGGTCACCCGGCGTCGCGCGCGCGCCGTCGGCGCGGCATCCGGGCGCCCGACCACCTGAGAGCCCGATCCGGGTCAGCGCGGCAGCGTCAAGATCTCAGCCGCGCCCTCGGTGATCGCGATCGTGTGCTCGGTGTGGGCGGTGAGGCATCCGGTCGAGCTGCGCAGCGTCCACCCGTCGGCGTCGGTGACGAGCTCCTTGGTGTCGGCCATGACCCACGGCTCGATAGCGATGAGCAGCCCCGGACGCAGCGTGTAGCCCCGTCCCGGCCGCCCGCTGTTGGGGATGTGGAGGTCGCCGTGCATGACCGACCCGATGCTGTGGCCGCCGAACTCGGTGTTGATCGAGTAGCCGGCGCCCGAGAGCACGGTGCCGATCGCGCGCGAGATGTCGCCGACCCGGTTGCCCGGACGGGCGACCTCGATCGCCGCAGCGAGCGCGCGCTCCGTCGCGTCGATCAGGGCGAGGGCTTCGGCGTCGCGCGGCGTGCCCACGACGAAGCTTATGGCGGCATCCGCGGCGATGCCGTTCTTGATCACCGCGAGGTCGAGCGTGAGCAGGTCTCCGTCTGCGAGGCGATAGTTGTGCGGCAGCCCGTGCAGCACCGCGTCGTTCACGGCCGTGCAGATGTAGTGGCCGAACGGCCCGCTCCCGAATGACGGGGCGTAGTCGACGTAGCAGGAGGTCGCGCCGTTCTCAGCGATGAGCCGGCGAGCCCACTCGTCGATCTCGAGGAGGTTGACGCCGACGCGCGCTCGCGACTTCAGCTCGTGCAGGATGCTGCCGACGATCGCACCCGTCTCGCGGGCTCGGTCGATCTCGTGCGGTGCGAAGATCTCGATCATCGGCAGCTCCTCCGAAGCGGTATACAAATACCGGTCAAACTATACCGCTACGATGGGCGCATGATGGTCCGTCGGGCACTGACCCCGGAAGCACGCGACCGCGGCCGCCGCCTCGGCCTCGTCCTGCGGCGCGCCCGCGGCGATCGGTCGATCACGGACGTCGCGAGCGCAGCCGGCGTCTCGCCGGAGACGCTGCGGAAGATCGAGACCGGCCGCCTCGCGACGCCCTCCTTCGCGATCGTCGCAGCCGTCGCCACCAGCCTCGACCTCTCCCTCGACACCGTCGCCGCTGAGGCCTTCGCGCCCGCCACCGCGGCCACCGACACGGCGCGCTGACCGGGCAGCCCGGCTTCTACAGGGTGATGCCCTCGTAGCGCGAGAACGCCTCGACGCTACGGCGCACGGAGTCGAGCTCGGCGCCGGGGGCGTAGTCCTGCTCGAGCAGCATGTACTCGTAGTTCGGCAGCTGCGCGGCCGCGTCGATGATGTCCTGGATCGGCAGCACGCCCGTGCCGACCTCGCCGAACTCCTCGGGCTTCTCGAGCTCGAGGAAGAGCGGCATGTCGATGGACGCGTCGGGTGCGACCGACCCCTCGTACATGTTGAGCGGGCGTGCGGCGCCGGCCGGGAAATCCTTCTGGTGGCTCATGACGAAGCGGTCGGGGTAGGTGCGGAAGAGCTCGATCGGGTCCGCGCCGCCGCGGTACGCCCAATAGGTGTCGAGCTCGAACTTCACGAGGTCGGGGTCGGTGTAGTCCATGAGCAGCTCGTAGACGGTGCGGTCGCCGAAGCGCTGAAACTCCTGGTAGTGGTTGTGATAGAAGAACGTCATCCCGCGCTCGGCGGCGACGCGGCCGACCTCGGTGAAGAAGTCGGCGCGGCGCTTCACGTACTCGAGGTCGCCGTAGGGGTAGAACTCGATGTCGCACCCGATGCGACGGTTGCCGATCTGCTCCTGGAAGTCGAGCACGGCGGGCAGGCGGTCGAGGTCGAGCGGATTGATCTGGCATCCGATGATCTCGATGCCGCGCTCCTCCATCATGCGCGCGAGGAAGTCGGCGGGGATGCCGAAGCCGATGCCGTCCTCGGTGAGCGCGCGGTGGTTCGCACCCTCGAGCCGGGTGAGCCCCATGTCGGCGAGCGCGTTGAGCGTGCCCTCGGGGTCGGCGGCGAGCGAATTGCGCACCGAGTAGAGCTGGATGCCGATCTGGATGGCCATGGCCGTCTCCTTCGTTCTCGTGGGTCAGATGATGGGGCGACGCCAGCGGTCGATGACGGCGTCGAGGTAGTCGTCGAAGGCGCCCACGAGGTCGAGTTCGCGGTCGAGGAGCCACTGCAGCTGGAGGCCGTCCATCATGGCGCTGAGGCGCTGGGCCTCGACGCGCGCCGCGCTCGGGTCGATCGGTGCGATCTCGTCGGACGCCGCGGCGTACAGGATCTCCTCCTGCAGGCGGTCGGCGATGTGCGCGTAGCGTGCGACGAAGTAGTCGTGTGCGGGATGGTCTCGGGCCGTCGCCTCGGAGCCGAGCGTGAGGAAGAACTCCACCCAGGTCGGGTTGTCGCGGCTGTATGCGATGCGCGTTCGGAGCTCCTCGACGTAGGCGAGCCCGCGCCGGCCGCCGTCGGCCACCTGAAGGGCGTCCCAGTGGTCGAGCACGGCCGTCAGCAGGCCGTCCTTGCTGCCGAAGTGGTTCACGATCTGCGACGCGGGAGCGCCGACCGATTCGGCGATCATGCGAAGCGAGCCCCCGCGGTAACCGTGCTCGCCGAAGACGCGGATCGCGTGCTCGACGAGCGCCCGCCGGGTCTCGATACCGGTGCGGTACGGCCCGCGGGTGCCGCTCACGCCGTCTCCAGATCCCGCAGCAGGGCGTCGGCGGCGCGCACGGCGCTCGTCATCCCGATGAGGGTCGAGTTGCACGCGAGCGACGTCGGCACCACGCCGTTGCCCGCGACGAAAAGGTTCTCGAAGCCCCATACGCGGCCGTCGACATCGCACACGCTCGTGCCGTCGTCGGCCGCACCCATGCGCACGGTGCCCGTGTAGTGCAGCGATCCGCCGGCGCCGAGCGCAGCCGACTCGGTCGCCGGGTCGAAGTCGCCCATGCGCGACGCCGCGACGATCTGGTCGGCGCGAGCGCTCTCGAGGGCATCGCGATCGGCGTCGGTGTAGGTGAAGTGCACCGTGATGCGCGGCATGCCCGCGGCGTCGACCTCGGTGTCCGAGAACTCGAGACGGTTGTCACGCTGCACCTCGGTGCGGATGTAGTACTCGATGCCGACCGCGTACCCGGTGGGGGCGTGCTGCTCGTCGACGAGCGTCTTCGTCATGATGTGCACCTGGAAGGGCTGCGTGTCATCGCTCTGGGGCACCCACAGGCAGTCCGACGCCCATTCGAGATCGGTCGGCGGGGTGAGCTCGTCGACCGCGAACCCCATGCGCTCGGGGTCGGCGATCACCTGGCCGGTGAGGAAGTAGTGCTCGTTGAGGTAGCGGCCGAGCGCCGCGGGTCGGATGCCGGACGCGAACAGCAGCTGGGGCGTGCGGATGGCGTCGGCGCACACGACGACATGCGCGGCGTGCACCTCGAAGGTCTCGTCGGTCGCGAGGTCGCGGCATACGGCTCCGATCGCGCGCCCGCCCTCGTGGATGAGCGACGTGCTCATGCTGTTCGCGACGAAGGTGAAGGCCGCGTCGCTCGCGGGGTCGCCGAGCGCGGGGAAGATGACCGAGGGGCTCGTGCGCTCCTTGCGGCCCGTGCCCCGGTCGTTGACGGCCATGGGCATGTTCTGCACCTCGCGGCCGGGCGCCTGGCGGGCGTCGAAGTGCGCGCGCAGCTCCCGCGCGACGGTCTCGCCCGCGGGAGTGAGCGGGAACGGCTCGCGGTTGATCTCGAGCAGGTCGGATGCCCGGGCGATCGCGTCCGCCCATTCAACCGGCGTGAGCACAGGGTCGAGCTCGGATCCCCACGGCGTGGGGGTCGCGGCCGTCCAGTGGATGCCCATGCCGCCCGCGTTCCACGCGACCGTCGCACTCGGCATCTCGTCGGCCTTCTCGCCGAGGGAGGTGAGGTGGTACATGCCGGGGGTGACGTCCCGCATGCTTCCGCCGACGCCCTGGCTCGGCTTGACGCCGGTGTAGAACGCCTGCACGCCCGACGACACCTTGCGGTTGTACTGCGCCCAGACCTCCGGATCCTCGACGTCATGCAGGTGCTGACCGGCCTTCGCTCCGACGGTCGGGCCGCCGGCGATCATCGCGATGCGGATGCCCGGGTCGGCGTCGCGCAACTGCCGCGCGATGGCGGCTCCCATCATCCCGCTGCCGACGATGAGGACGTCGTGGAGGTCGGGGGTCGCCATGCTGCTGCTCCTGCGGTGGTCGATTCGAGGTCGAGGCCGGGTCGCCTTGACGTGTCGCCGAGCGTACACATAATCTGAACGCCCGTAAAGAATTCGCGGCGATACCGCCGACCATCGCCGCCGCGGGCGGCCCTCGAGGGAGACGACATGCGCATCAGCGCCAGTGAATGGGTGCTCGGCGACCGCCCGACCGCTATCCGCCGCGCGGCCGCAGCCGGATTCGACGCGATCGAACTCGATGCCATCCCGGGCATCGACATCGCGGCGCTGCAGGACGACCTCGCCGCCGCCGGGCTCGCCGTGCCGTCGATGTGCTGGGCCTGGAACAGCGAGAGCGAGCTCGGGTCGCCCGATCCCGCCTCGCGCGCCCGGGCCCAGACCTATCTCCGCGGCGCGCTCGAGCAGGCGCACGAGCTCGGGGCTTCGCAGATCGTCGTGCTGCCCGCGTGCCGGAAGGATCCGTGGACCGACGAGCCGCGCATCCGCGGGCTCGAGCGCGCTGCGGCATCCATCGCCGAGGTGCTGCCCGACACGCCCTCGGACGTCGGCATCGCGCTCGAGGGCCTGCGCCGGATCGAAAGCTTCCTCATGAACACGCTCGACCATTCGGCGCTCGTGCGGTCGATGATCGGCCACGACGACCGCGTCGGCCTTCTTGCCGACTGGTACCACGTCGTCGTCGAGGAGATCGACCCCGTTGCGTCGATGCGGCAGCACGCGGAGGCCATCAGCCTCGTGCACCTCGCGGCCACCGAGCGCGGCCCCCTGCTCGCCGATTCGGTCGGTGCGGCCGAGCTCGCCGCGCAGCTGCGCGACATGCCGGCGGTGCGGTCGTACACGATCGAGTACAACGTCGGCGACGACGACGCCGCGCTCGCACAGAGCCTCATCTTCGCGCGCAGCGTGTGACGGCGTTCGTCCCTCGGGCCGCCGCTCTGCTGCCCGAGCTCGTCGCGCTGCGACGGGCCCTGCACCGCGATCCCGAGGTCGGCCTCGATCTGCCGCGCACGCAGCGGCGCGTGCTCGACGCGCTCGACGGACTCGGCCTCGAGATCACGACGGGCGCGGCGTCGACGTCGGTCACGGCCGTGCTGCACGGCGCGCGGCCCGGCCCGACCGTGCTGCTGCGGGCCGACATGGATGCGCTGCCGCTCACCGAAGAGACCGGGCTCGAGTACGCGTCGACGTCGGGCGCGATGCACGCCTGCGGCCATGACCTCCACACCGCGGGGCTCGTGGGGGCCGCGCGACTGCTCGCCGGCGCGCGAGACCGCCTCGCGGGCGATGTCGTGCTCATGTTCCAGCCCGGCGAGGAGGGCGACGACGGTGCGGCGACGATGATCGCGGAGGGTGTGCTCGAGGCATCCGGGTCCGCGCCCGTCGCCGCGTACGCCGCGCACGTCGTGCCGGGACCGGCCGGGCGCTTCGGCACACGGCGCGGCACGCTCATGGCCGGTGTCGCCGACCTGCGCATCGAACTGCACGGCGTCGGCGGGCACGGCTCACGCCCCCACGACGCCATCGATCCCGTCGTCGCGATCGCGGAGCTCGTGACGGCGCTCCAGGTGATGATCACGCGCCGCTTCTCGGTGTTCGACCCTGTCGTGATCACGGTGACGCAGCTCGCCGCGAGTGATGCCATCAACGTCATCCCCGAAACCGCGTCACTCGGCGCGACCGTGCGCACGCTCTCGCGCGCGGCCGACGAGCGCGTGCGCGGGGAGGTCGCGCGGCTCGCGACCGCCGTCGCCGCCGCACACGGATGCCGCGCCGTCGTCGAGTTCTCGGCCGACTACCCCGTGCTCGTCAACGACGACGCGGAGGCCGACTGGGCGCACGACGTGCTCGCCGAGACGTTCGGCGTCGCGCGCAGCACGATCGCGCCGGATCCGCTCATGGCCTCCGAGGACTTCTCGCGCGTGCTCGAGGCCGTGCCGGGCGCGTTCGTGCTGCTCGCGGCGTCGCCTGCCGACGCCGACCCCGCCGCGTGGAACCACTCTCCGCGGGTGCGCTTCGACGACGCGGTGGTCGGCGACCTCGCGGCCGCGCTCGCGACGCTCGCCGCGCGCCGGCTCGACCGCGCCGCCGGCTGAACCGACCGGGCGCGCCGGTGGGTCAGCCCTCGAGGCCGCCCCGGTCGGCGAGCGCGATCGCGAGGTCGAAGTCGGTGCGGTCGCGCGTCGAGTCGAGGTTGCGACCCGTGATGTCCTCGATGAGCTGCACGCGGTGCCGCAGCGTGTTCGGGTGGACGTAGAGCTCGTTCGCCGCGACGCTCAGGCGTCCGCCCGTGCGCAGGAACACCTCGAGCGTGTGCAGCAGCTGCCCGCCGCGCGCCTCGTCGTATTCGCGCAGCGGACGAAGCAATGCCGCGCCGGTCTCGCGGATGAGGTCGGACGCCTCGGAGTACATGATGGTCGACGGGCTGTTGAGCTCGTCGGCACCGATGACCATCCCCGGGCCGGCGCGTCGCGCCAGCGACAGCGCGTGCTCGGCCTGGATGAGCGAGAGCCTCAGCCGGTCGGCCGCTCCCGAGGATCCGCGGCCGGTCGACGCGCCGCGAGGGAGGCCCGCGACGATACGGTCGGCGACGTCGGCACCCGCGACGCACACGAGGACGGCGTCGTCGAAGCGCGCGGCGGCGGCCGCCGACGAGCCCGCTTCGCGCCGCACCGCGACGAGCACGGCATCGGGATCCGCGTGCCAGACGGACAGCACCGCGAGGTCGGAGGCACCCTCGATGCCGAGCGACCGCAGGCGGGCCAGCACCGTGACGACGTCATGGTCGTCGCTGCGCAGCCACGTGAACAGCTCGCGGGTGTATCCGTCGACCGTCCGCTTCACCGAGCGGATGCGCTCGACCTCCAACGCGATGAACGGCACCCCGACCGAGAGCACGGCCTGCTGCTCGACCGAGAAGTTCGCCGGGTCGGCCTCGCTGAACAGCTCGGCGTCGATGACGCCTTCGCTCGCGAGCGGGATCGGGTGCATCCCCTCGACCGACGCGACACCCGAGACCTCGCGATCGGCGACGAGACCGACCGTCGTGCCGAGTCCGCTCGAGAGCGACGACAGCATCGACGCGAGGCTGCGATCCTCGCGCAGCGCCGCGACGAAGGTGCGGTAGTAGTCGAGGTGCCGGCGCAGGGGTCGCTCCCACGTGCGACGCTCGGCCTGCACGAAGGTCTTGATGACCCGGATGAACGGCACCTCGATCGGCACCAGGAAGAACGTGAGCCCCTGCGCCTCGCACGCGGCGAGGAGTTGCGAGGGCAGATCGGTGATCGTCTTCGTGAGACCGAAGCCGAGCGCGATGACGCCCGCCTCGACCAGATCCTGCACGTAGACCTCGGCCGCGACGGCCGGCCACCACTGCCCCGACGTGAGCGCGACCTCGCCGCCCGACATGAACTCGGATGCCGGGAAGCGGTCGACCGCGTGCACCCATTCGATCTCGACATCGACGTCGCCGGAGAACGCGATCGTGAGCGAGAGCCCGGGAGCGGCGAGCAGTTCGCTGACCTTCACCTCACGCCCTCCTCGTCTCTGCGACCGGTTCGTCACATGGGGTGTTTCCGATCGAAACACCGGATGCCGGCCCACGAAACGGCGCCGAAATAAAGGCCCTCCGCGTTGGAGAACTCTCCAACGCGGCGCCTCGAGACAGGCGTTTCATCCAATTCCGCGCCTCTCGGTGACATGAACAGGATAGGCGTGCGCTCCTCCAGGCGACCTCTTCGAACCGCCTCCCCGCATGACCTCGACACCCGTGAAAGGCCAGCCATGCTCCGACACCGCACCGTGATCGCCGCCACCGCGGCGACCGCCGCCGCGCTCTTCGCCCTGACGGCATGTTCGTCGTCCGGCTCTCCCTCCTCGTCCTCTTCCGACGCCGACTCCGGCCTGAGCGGCGAGGTCACCTTCGCCGGCTACGGCGGCGCAGGCGGCGACGCCATCACGGCGGCGTGGCTCGACCCGTTCTCCGAGGAGACCGGAGTCGACGCCATCCTCGACCCCTCGATGGACAACTCGAAGCTGCTCCAGATGATCGAGAGCGGCAACGTCACGTGGGATGTCGCCGAGGCCGGCCTCGACTTCGGACTCACCGAGGAGAACGAGGGCCTCGCCGACATCGACTGCGACATCGTCGAGTGCGACGCCTTCGACGGGCAGTGGCCCGTCACGGCGAAGGGCGTGCCGATGTTCGTCTACTCGACCGTCGTCACCTACAACACCGATGCTTTCGGCGACGCGGGCCCGCAGACGTGGGCCGACTGGCTCGACACCGACGCGTTCCCGGGCAAGCGGGCGATCAACGCCGGCGAGGGCTTCTTCGGCCTCGCCGAGGCGATCCTCCTCGCCGACGGCGTGAGCCGTGACGAGCTGTACCCGCTCGACATCGACCGCGTGCTCGAGAAGCTCGACCCGATCAAGGACAACCTCATCTTCATCACGAGCGGCGCCGAGTGCATCGACCTCGTGACCTCGGGCGAGGCGACCGTAGGCGCGTGCTACAACGCCCGGGTGACCCAGGCCACCGGCGAGGGTCAGCCGATCGCGATGTCCTGGGACGGACAGATCCAGTCGGCCGACTACGTGACCATCCCCGCCGACAGCCCGAACCTCGACAACGCCATGGCGCTCGTCGCCTACATCACGTCGACCGAGCACTCGGGCGACCTGGTCGAGTACCTCACCTACGGCCCCGGCAACCCGCACGCGACGATCCCGGAAGACAAGCTCGCCGACGTGCCGACCTCGAACGAGGGAACCGGCGACGCCGCGCCGATCATCCCCGACTTCGAGTGGTGGAACGAGAACCGCGCCGACGTGCTCGAGAGCGTGTCCGCATGGGTGGCGTCCTGACCGATGAGAGAGGGGGCCGGCGCTGGTGGATCAGCGTCGGCCTCCTCGGCCTGCTCTTCGTCGTCCTGGCGCTCATCCTCCCCCTCGCGATCGTGGTGCAACGCGCCTTCGACGCCGGGTTCCAGAACTTCGCCGACGCCCTCGCGTCGGCCGCCTTCATCCGTTCGATCGGCAACACGGCGGTGCTCGCACTCGCCGTGACGATCAGCTCGGCGGTCATCGGCTACCCCTACGCGTACGCCATGGCCCGCTCGGGCAAGACCCTCTCGCGCATCCTCCTCATCGCCCTCATGCTGTCGTTCTGGACGAGCCTGCTCGTGCGCAGCTACGCCTGGCAGGTGCTGCTCAACGACACCGGGCTCGTGAACACGATGCTCCAGGCGATCGGGCTGATCGATGAACCCCTCCGGCTCATCCGCACGCCCGCAGCGACCCTCATCGGGATGACGCACATCCTCGTGCCGTTCGCGATCTTCGCCATCTACTCGCAGCTGCGCGGCATCTCGCCCGATCTCGCGATCGCCGCCCACGGCCTCGGCGCAACACGTGCGCGCGCGTTCTGGAGCGTGACCTTCCCGCTCTCGATCCCCGGACTCGCGGCCGGGAGCCTCCTCGTCTTCGTGCTCACGCTCGGCTTCTACATCACCCCGCAGCTGCTCGGCGGCGCGGGCAACCAGGTCATCGGGCAATCGATCGTCGAGCAGACGAACACGCTGCTCAACACGGGGGTGGGGTCGGCCATGGCCGTGCTGCTACTCGCGGCGGTCATCGTGATCCTCGCCGTCACCGCCCGCTTCCTCGGGCTCGGCAAGGTCCTCGGCATCGCTCTCGAGAGGAACTCAGCATGAACGCCGGCATCACGGTGCGCGTCATCGGCGTCGTCGTCGCGGCGCTGCTGATCCTCCCGACGATCATCATCTGCGCGACGGCCTTCACGAGCGGCACCCAGGTGACGTTCCCGCCCGACGGATTCTCGACGCGTTGGATCGACGAGATCCTCGGCGACCGCCGCTGGATGCGCGCCTTCGGCAACTCGTTCGCCGTCGGCCTGCTCGCCGCCGCGTTCGCGATGATCGCGGGCGGCGCGCTCGCGCTCGGCGCCGCCCGTGCCCGGGGCGCGATCTCGACCGTGTTCACGGCCGTCTCGGTGCTGCCGATGATCCTTCCCCTCGTCGTCGGCGCGGTCGGGTTCTATCTCGTGTACGTACGCGTCGGCCTTACCGGCAACGTGCTCGGCCTGGCGCTCGCGCACGGCGTGCTCGGGCTGCCGTACGTGTTCGTCAACGTGCTCGCGCTCCTGCGCACGCTCGACGCCCGCGTCGAAGAGGCGGCGCGCGTGCACGGCGCCGGACAGTTCATGACGCTCGTCACGATCACCCTGCCGCTCGTCGCACCCGCGACGGTCGTCGGCGGCCTGCTCGCCTTCATCTCCTCGTGGGACGAGGTCGTCGTCGCGACGTTCCTCAGCGACGCGCGCTTCCAGACGCTGCCCGTGCTGATGTACACGCAGATCCGGTCCGGCGTCGAGCCGTCCGTCTCGGCGGTGGCGCTGATCGTCACCGTCGTCACCTTCGCGATCGCCCTGATCGTCTCCCTCGTCGGCCCCATCCGTGCCCGACTCGCCCGCCGCGGCCAGAGAACCCCGAGGAGCTCATGATGAGTCCCAACGAAGCAACGCGCACCCCCGGCGCCGCCCTGAGCGTCCGCGCGATCACGAAGCGCTACGGCGCGACCGCGGCCGTCGACGCCGTCGACCTCGAGATCGGGGCGGGCGAGTTCGTCACGCTGCTCGGCGCCTCGGGCTCGGGCAAGACGACCCTGCTGCGCATCATCGCCGGCTTCGGCGACGCCGACGAGGGGTCGCTCCTGCTCGACGGCCAGGAGCTGCGCAACGTGCCCGTGCACAAGCGCGACATCGGCATGGTGTTCCAGAACTACGCGCTCTTCCCCCACCTGAGCGTCGAGCAGAACGTCGCCTACCCGCTGCGGATGCGCCGCGTCCCGTCGGCCGAGCGCCGCCGACTCGTCGCCGAGGCGCTCGAGGCCGTGCGGCTGCCCGAGTTCGGTAGACGCCGCATCACGCAGCTCTCGGGTGGGCAGCAGCAGCGCGTCGCGCTCGCCCGCGCGATCGTGAGCCGCCCCCGGCTGCTCCTCATGGACGAACCGCTCGGCGCGCTCGACCGCAACCTGCGCGACGCCCTGCAGCTCGAGATCAGCCGCCTGAGCCGGGAGCTCGGTCTCACCGTCATCAACGTGACGCACGACCAGGAGGAGGCGCTCACGATGAGCGACCGCATCGCGCTCCTCGACCACGGCCGACTCGTGCAGTTCGCCACCCCCGACGAGCTGTACCACCGGCCCGCGGATGACACGGCCGCCGCCTTCGTGGGCGAGTCGAACCTCTTCCGTGGTCACGTACGCGGCGACGGCACGCTGGAGATCTCCGACGGCGTCGTCTTCTCACCGCCGCTGCTCGTCGACGGCTCCGCGGTCGGCGCCGATCCGGTCGCCGTCATGGTGCGCCCGTCGCTCGTCGACATCGCCGCGCCCGGCACCGCGCCGGAGGCGCACTCGCGCGTCGACGGCACCGTGCGCGGCATCGTCTACGCGGGCGACTCGCGGAAGATCATCGTGCGGACGGCGACGGGCGTCGAGCTCATCTCCCGCGAGGACGCCTCGCGTCCCACGGATGTCGTGGTCGACGCGCGCGTCACGCTGCACTGGTCTCCGCGCGCATCCGTCGTCACACGCATCGGTGCCGCACCCACCACCTCCATCACCACCACAGAAAGCGCCGCATCGTGAGCACGATCGATTCCACCAAGGAGGTCTCGGACGGCCGGTTCCACCACCTGATGGGGCCTGAGGCCCTGCCTGCCTTCCACGACGAGATCGAGGACGTCTGGGGCCGCAAGTGGGGCGCGGCCGACGAGGTCGGCAAGCTCCGCACGGTCATGATGCGCCGCCCGAGCGCGGGCCTGCAGGCCGTGCGGGCCGACGCCTACGACGCCGAGATGGGTGCGTTCGTCGACCCCGACCGTCGGTGGTACTGGACCGGCGAGGAACTTCCCGACCTCGACCTCGTGAATGCGCAGTACGACGGCTTCGTCGCGGCGCTCGAGGCCGAGGGCGTCGAGATCGTGTTCGCGCCCGACCTCGACCCGAGCTTCACGAAAGCCGTGTACACCCGCGACCCGCTCGTCACCGTGCCCGGCGGCGCGATCATCGGGCGCCTCGCGCCGCGCATGCGGCGCAGCGAGGAGCAGTCGATCGCCGCGACCGTCGCGGGCGCCGGGATGCCGATCCTCGGGACGGTCACGGGTGCGGGCCTGGCCGAGGGCGGGAGCTTCGTGAAGGTGCGCCCCGACCTCGCGTTCTTCGGCACCTCGGTTCGCTGCAACGCCGAGGGCGGTCGCCAGCTCGGCCGGATCCTCGAGCCCTACGGCATCCGCGTTCAGACCGTGAGCCTGCCCGGCTACCTCATCCACCTCGACATGTGCTCGGTCATGCTCGACGACGATCTCGCACTCGTGAATCCCCGCCTCGCGCCCTACGACTACATGTCGGCGCTCTGGGACCTCGGCATCGAGACGGTCGACGTCCACCCCGACGAGGAGTGGTCGACGAACCTGCTCGTGACCGATCGCCGTCGCGCCATCATGCCGGCGCACCTCGAGCGCACCGCCGAGATGCTCGCCGACGCGCACGGGGTCGAGATCATCCCAATTGAGTTCCGCGAGATGCTGAAGAACGGCGGCGGCCTGCACTGCTCGACGATGGAACTCGCGCGGGACTGGAGCTGAGATGACGAGCGACTTCCTCGCCGACTTCGGTCAGATGTCCGCCTTCGGCGCGACGCCCGGCGGCGGCGTCGAGCGTCAGGCCGCGAGCGCGGCCGACGGTGAGAACCGCGCGTGGTTCGGCTCGTGGCTCGTCGACAACGGCTTCACGCTGCGGACGGACGCCGTCGGCAACATCTTCGGGCTCATCGAGACCGTCCCCGGCGCGCCCTATGTCGTCGTCGGCTCGCACCTCGACAGCCAGCCCCTCGCGGGCCGGTACGACGGGGCCTACGGCGTGCTCGCCGGCGCCCATGCCGCGCGGGCCACGGCCGCCGCGATCGCAGCGGGCGACGCCGAGCCGCGCTTCAACCTCGCGGTCGTCGACTGGTTCAACGAGGAGGGCAGCAGGTTCAAGCCGAGCATGATGGGCAGCGCCGTCTTCACGGGCATGCTGCCGCTCGACACGGCGCTCGCGACGACCGACCCGTCGGGCACGACCGTCGCCGAGGCGCTCGACGCGATCGACGGCCGAGGGACGTTCGACGGTCTCGACGTCGCCGCGTACCTCGAGGTACACGTCGAGCAGGGCCGCGAGCTCGAGGACACCGGCACGACGATCGGCCTCGTATCGACGACGTGGACAGCGCACAAGCTCGAGGTCGTCGTGACCGGGGAGCAGTCGCACACGGGAGCCGCCCGCATGGCCGACCGCAAGGACGCCCTGCACGGCGCGGCCGAGCTGATCGTCGCCGCGCGCCGCCTGATCGACGGGTTCGAGCCGGAGCAGCTGCACACCGCCGTGAGCGAGATGTACCTCGACCCGAACTCCCCCGTCGCGATCGCACGCGAGGTGCGGATGCTCGTCGACATCCGGTCGCCCGAACGCGCCACGCTCGAGACCGCCGTGGAGCGGTTGCGCGAGCGCATGAGCGAGATCGAACAGCTCGCGAAGGTCGACATCGAGATCGTGAAGGTCGTCGAGTGGTCGAGCGGCCCGTTCCTCGAGGAGGGCATCCTGCTCGCGGCGGCCGAGGCGGAGCGTCTCGGGTACACGCACCGCCGTTCGGCGACGGTGGCGGGTCACGACGCGACGAACATGAAGGAGCGCGTGCCGACGGTGATGCTCTTCGTGCCGAGCGTCGACGGCATCTCGCACAACGAGCGCGAATTCACGTCGGATGCCGACATGCTCGCGGGCGTAGAGGTGCTCACGGCCGTACTCGGCCGCGTCGTGGCCGGCGACCTCTCGGCGGCCGAAGCCCCCGCGGCCCCGCTCTCGAGCGACGCATCGTGACGCACGAGCGCACCGGCGGCGACGTGGCGGTCGAGACGCTGCGGGCGCTCGGCGTCGACCGGCTCGTCGGCATCCCCGGCCAGCACGCCCTCGGGCTCTTCGACGCCTTGCGGCGCGCGCCCATCGAGCTGCTGCCCGCTCGCGTCGAGAACAACGCGGGCTTCATGGCCGACGGACTCGCTCGGGTCGGCGGCGGGGTCGCGCCCCTGCTGCTCTCGACCGGTCCGGGCGCGCTCACGGCGCTCCCCGCACTCATGGAGGCGGCCGGCTCGTCGATCCCCGTGCTCGCGATCTCCGCGCAGATCCCCGTCGACGGGCTCGGGGGCGCCCGCCGCGGCCACCTCCACGAGCTCGATGACCAGTCGGCCGCGTTCGCGCAGGTCGTGAAGGGCAGCTGGACGGTGCGCAACGCCGCCCAGATCCCGTCGGCGCTCATCGAGGCGTGGGAGCTCGCCGCGTCCGTGCCCCAGGGGCCCGTGCTCGTCGAGATCCCGCAGGACGTGCTGCTCGCGCCGGTCGGCGACGATGTGCCGCCGGTCGAGCATGTCGAGATCGCACCGCGGATACCTCGCGTACGCGACGAGCTCGTCGCGCGGGCCGCGATCGAGCTCGACGACGCCGAGCGACCGGTCATCCTCGCCGGTGGCGGAGCCGCCCGCGCGGCGGCGGGCGGCGAGCTGATGCGCGTCGCCGAGGCGCTGGACGCGCCCGTCTTCTCGACGTTCAGCGGACGGGATGCGGTGCCCGCGGGGCATCCGCTCGCCGCCGGCGCGTGGATCGAGGACATCGCGACGACCGAGTACCTCGAGAGCGCCGACGTGCTGCTCGTGGTCGGGAGCGCGCTGGGCGAGGTGTCGAGCAACTACTTCACGCTCCGCCCCGGCGGGCGGCTCGTCCAGCTCGACGCGGAGCTGCGCGTCATCGGCTCGAACCATGCGGGCCTCGGGCTGCATTGCGACGCGCGCGATGCGCTCGAGCGCATCGCCGCCGCGCTCGAGTCGACATCGGACCCCGAGCGCCGTGCCCGCCGCATCGCGGAGGTCGCGGAAGTCGCGGCGACGGTGCGCGCGCGCATCGACGGGCAGGGATTCGAACTCGAGCGGGGCATCCTCGCGTCCATCCGCGAGGCGCTGCCGGACGACGCCGACAGCTTCTGGGACATGACGATGATCGCCTACTGGGCGTGGTCCGCATGGGACGGCCGTGCGGGCCGCTTCGCGACCGCACAGGGCGCCGGCGGCCTCGGCTACGGCTTCCCGGCCGCCGTCGGCGCGGCTTTCGCCGACCGGTCGAGACCCGTGCTCGCGGTGTCGGGCGACGGCGGCGCCATGTACGGCCTCGGCGAGATCGCGACGTGCCTGCAGCTCGGCCTCGACGTCACGTGGCTCATCGTCGCCGACGGCGGCTACGGCATCCTCGCCGAGTACATGAACGGTGCGTTCGGAGCCGCGACGGCCACCGACCTCGTCATGCCCGACTTCGTCGCTCTCGCCCGTTCGTTCGGCGCGCACGCGGTGCAGACGACCCCGACCGCCCTCGCCGCCGATCTTCGCGAGGCGCTCGCGACTCCGGGCCCGTCGGTGGTGCTGCTGCCGCAGGCGATCGGCCTCTTCGCCCCGACCCATCGCGATCGGGAGGCGTCGTGAGCGTCGTCGTCGTGACCGAGGTCGGCGACCTCGACGTGCGTCCCGGCGTCGAGCTGCTCGAGCGCGCCGGTTTCGAGGTCGTCGTGCTGCATGACGGGCTCACCGCGCCGCTGCCCCCGCGAGCCGCTGAGGCGATCGCCGCGATCGTCGGATTCGCGCCCTTCGGCTCGGCCGAGTTCGACCGCTTCGCGGCGTTGCGCCTCGTCTGCACGACGTCGACGGGCGTCGACATGGTCGACCTCGCCGCAGCGGCCGAGCGGGGGGTCGACGTCGTCGGCCTCGGCGGGGTCGCGACCCGCGAAGTCGCGCTGCACGCGCTCGCCCTCATGCTCGCGGCGCTGCGCGAGCTGCCCGCGGGCCGCCGCGTCGTCCGCCGGGGCGGCTGGACGGTCGACCTCGAGGTCAACCCTCGCCCGATCGGTGAGCTCGTGCTCGGACTCGTCGGGTTCGGACGCATCGCCCGTGAGACCGCGCGCCTCGCGCGGCCCGTCTTCGCCCGCATCCTCGCGACCGACCCGTTCGTGACCGAGGCGAGCGACGGCGTCGAGCTCGTCGACCTCGACGCCCTTGTCGCGGCGGCGGATGTCGTCTCGCTCCACCTCCCCGTGGACGACGCGACGCGCGGCCTCTTCGGCGGCGAACGCGTCGCGGCGATGCGCCGCGGTGCGCTGCTCGTCAACGTCTCGCGCGGCGAACTCGTCGACACCGCGGCCGTGCGTGCTGCCCTCGACTCGGGTGCGCTCAGCGGGTATGCCGCCGACGTTCTCGACGGCGAACCACCCGTGTCCGACGATCCGCTGCGCGATCACCCGCGGGCGATCGTCACGCCGCACATGGGCTTCATGTCGACGGCGTCGGTCGAGCGGTACGAGCTCGACCCCGCGCGCACGATCATCGAGCGGCTCGGCCGACAGGCGTGACGCCCCCCGGGACGGTGTGGCCGACCCCCGCGCGCGACTTCTCGTCGCGTCGCGGCCGCTGTGATGTCAGCCCATACCCGACATCCGGTCCCACCTGATCGAGCGGTACTGGAGGTAGCTGCACAGTTCGGAAGCGATCCGCATCTCGGCGGCGAAGCGGGCGAGCTGCCACCCGTCGACCCTGAGGTCCTCGTCGCGCGCGGTCAACGTGACCTTCCAATCGGACCGATCGAGGCCGGCGGGCTCCATGTAGACCTCGATGGGGGTACCGACCGGGATCATCGTGACGAGGCCCGTATCCCGCCCCAGTGAGCCGTCCTGTTCGGCCACCTTGAAGGTCGACGCGGTGCGCACACCCTCGGCCGCGAGGAAGTCCGCGAGCCACTCCTCGAGCAGTTCCTTGGAGCGGACCGGGAAGCGGGGCAGCATCCCGTCGATGTCCGCCCAGACGGTCGCGAGCTGAGCTCTCAGTGCCGGCGGCTGCGCACCGCGCACCCTGTCGCTCCGCAGGACCCACCTCACCCGCATCAGGACCTCGGTGCCCGTCGCACCCGCCAGAACCGCATCTCGGAGTTGACCCGCCACATCCTCGTAGCCGGCGTCATTCAGCTCCGCCTCGAGCGAGCGCAGACGCGCGTACAGGTCTTCCATCGCTCCATCCTGCCGTCCTCCGCGGCACCGGTGAGCGCGACTCAGGCGGTTTCCTTCGCGACGCGGACGTTCACGCCCCGCTCGCGGAGACGTAATCCTCGATGACGACGCCCGTCTCGAAGGAGCGCGCACGGGTCAATGAGAACGTGCGCGGCTCGTACGCCGCGCCGTCGAAGATCCGGATGCCGGCGCCGAACACGACGGGGTGGCGCTTGACGACGATGCGGTCAATCTCGGGCAGCAGCGCACCTGCAAGCTGCCCGCCTCCGCACAGCCAGACGTCGAGACCATCCTCGGCTTTGAGGCTCCGGACCGTGGCGAGGGGGTCCGCCGTGAGGGTTATCGCGGGGTCGACGTCGCGGGTCCGCCGGCTCGCGACTATCTGACGGAGATGCGGGTAGGGACTGGGGACGCCGACATCGAGCGCGGGGGTGAGGGTGTTCCACCCCATGACGACCGTGTCGAAGCGGGTCCTGGGCGGTTCGATTCCCAACGCGGCGTGTGCGTGGGCAGGCAGCGCGTCCGCGTACTCGCCGAGCACCACCGAGTCGTGCTCACCCGTGACGGTGAACGCGTCGAACCCGCCGTCCGGGTCGGCGATGAAGCCGTCGATGCTGACGGCTACGTAATACACGAGGTCTCTCATCACTTCTCCAATCACGACGTATGTCGTAGTTAGAGTACAACAGGAGTCGTGGTTGCAATAGCATGACCGGCATGGTCCGCAACGACGAACGACGTTCCGCACTCGCCGATGCCGGAATCCGGGTGCTCGCTCGAGAAGGGGCTCGCGGGCTCACTCACCGTGCCGTCGACGCCGCAGCGGGCATGCCGCGCGGCACGACCTCGAACTACTTCGCGACGCGCGACGACCTGATTTCCGCGCTCGTCGACCGCATCGGCGAGCGCCTCACGCCCGACCCCGAAGCGATCGCTTCACGCGCCGCCCGGGTGCCGGACCGGGCGCTGTTCGCCGAGTACGTGCGCGACATCGTGCGACGGCTCAGCGCTGACCCGCATGTGTCGCTCGCCCTTTTCGAGCTCCGGCTCGAAGCGGCACGGCGGCCCGCTGTCGCCCTGGCCCTGACGGCCTGGCGACAGCGGGCGTTCCACGACGACGTCGCGTTCCACACGGCTGCCGGTCTTCCCGGAGAGCGAACCGAGATCGCGCTCTTCCACTACGCGATCGATGGGCTGATGCTCGATCACCTCACCGCGCCGATCGACACGGGACTGTCCGCCGACGCGGCGATCGGCGAGCTCGTCGATCGCCTCCTCCCGTGACCGCGCGGCATCGCGCCGGCCCGACCCGTCAGACCCCGTCGCGCAGGTCGCGGAAGAATCCGTCGACGTGGGTGCGCAACCCCTCGATCCGGCGGTCGCGAGCGGCCGCTGCGTCGAAGCCGAGGTAGGGCGGCGGGTCGAGGCGGCGGACGTTGCGTGAGCACTCGAACCTCGCGCAGATGAGGGTGCCGACGGTGTTCCCGGAACGTCCGGCCTTGCCCGCGCGCTTGGCGGCGAAGAACACGACCTCGTTCGGCAGCGTGACGTCGGAGCACCACGAGCACTGCGGACGCGTCCGGGTCGCCTGGTCGGACTGGCGCAGCTGCAGGCCCACCGCCTCGCCGTCGATCTCTGCGACGACGAAGCCGAGCAGGGGCGCCTTGGGCTCCCGCCAGCCGAAGTAGTCGCGGGTCGACCAGTCGACGTCGCCGAGGTCGGACGGGACGACGATCGAGTTGCGCTCGCGGAGCGACACGTTGACGAAGGATGAGCGGATGGATTTCTCGGTGAGAGCGAACATGGAGGGTCCTGTCTGAGTACGCGTTCGCGCACGAACTGCGGCACGGACGGCCGTGACGGGCCGCGCGCGGAGTCGAGCGCAGATCACCCCGGGACGAACGATGGCGCCCGGAATGGGGGAGGCGCACCGCGGACGGATGTCGACGCGATGCGCGCCGGATCAACCGGCGAGAAGGACGAAGGATGCCGCGCCTGTGCCACCGGCGCTGTGCGCGCCGGAGACCCCCTCACGCCCGGAGGGCATCGGCAGACGGACGGTACTCACACTCCCAGGCTACTCCTCACCCGGGCGAGAGCGGCCGAGAGCGGCCGGCGCTACGATCGCCCGTGATGACGAACGATCGGGGCCGACGGCTGGTCGAGCGGGCGGGGGCGCGGCTGGAGTCGCGCCACCCGTCGTTCGTGACGTCCCACCCCACCGCGCTCGGCCTGGTGTGGATGATCGCCGTCGTGGCACTGCTCGTCGTCTGCGACCTGCTCGGCGGGCCGGGCTGGCTGCGCGCGGTGCTCAGCCTCACCGCTGCGCTGCCCCCGCTGATCGCGACCCTGATCGTCCTGTCGCAGACGCCCCGGTCGCACCTCGAGTACGAGCCGTCGATCCTCGCCCACTTCTTCGCCCGGTTCCTGGCGCTCTTCAGCGCCTTCGTGTTCTGGCTCGGCTCGGTCGTCGTCGGCGGAGCGATCGCCGTGCAGCTGGCCGACGAGAGCGGCACCGACATCGAGACCGCCTGGCTGACCGCGGCGCAGCTTTTCGCCCGGATCGTGCCTCCCGTGACGGTGCTGCTCTACTGCGTGCTGATCATCCGCTACGCCGGCTACCTCGCGCGGCTGCGCGGCTGGTCGGCGGTGCCCACGCGCCACCGCATCCCGGAGCACTTCCTCGCCGAGGCCCCGCGCACGCGGCAGATCGTCGTCGGGCTGGCGCATCCCGGCCTGCTGCTGGCCGCGGGCCTGCTGTCGACGGTCGTCGCGATCGCGCTCACTCTGCGCGCGGAGGCACTCCTGTCGTGAGGATCGGGCCGCGGGCGCTCAGTCGACCGCGGCGCGCACCAGCTCGCGCACCCGGCGCTCGACCTCCGGCGTCACCTCGACGATCGCGAACGATGTCGGCCACATCGCCCCGTCGTCGAGCGTCGCCGTCTCGTCGAAGTTGAGCGTGGGGTACCGGGTGTCGAACTTCGATTTGGGCTGCACGAAGATCACGACCTTGCCCGCGCGCGCGTAGGCGGGGAAGCCGTAGAACGTCTTCGGGTCGAGGTCGGATGCCTCCTCCGACACGATCCGGTGCACGGTGCGGGCCACCTCGCCGTCGATGCCCTCGAGCGCTTCGATCGCCGTCATGCACGCCTCGAGCTCCTTCGCGAGCTTCGCCGCGCCCTTGAGCCCCTTCGTCGAGCGCAGCTCGTCGGCGCGCTGCTTCATCGCCGCCTTCTCCTCGTCGGAGAAGCCCGCGCCACCGGTCGTTCCGTCGGCCATCGTCATCCCTTCCGGCCCGCGGTCTCCGGGCGTCCCGGTCCGATCGTGCCAGCCCTCGGCCCACCTGACCAGGCCCGACCGCGCGGCGGCGCCCCCACCGCCGACGACGTCCGGGCCGCCGTCCCGAACCGTGACCGCCGAGACCGTAGGCTCTGCACATGCGCGCACGTCTCGGCTCCACCCTGCTCGTCCTGTCGGTCCTCGCCCTCGCGGGCTGCTCCTCCTCGGCCGCACCGGATGCGGCCGACACGATGCCGACGGCCGATTCGGTTCCCGAGGGCGCGTGCGCGTACGTCGAGGCCGCCGGCGGCGTGCGCGACGCGACGGCGCCGCCCGCGGAAGCGGAGGTCTCCGGCGAGGTCGCCGCCGTGCTGCAGACGTCTGTCGGAGACATCCCGATGACCCTCGACGCCGACCGCACCCCGTGCACCGTCGGCAGCTTCGTCTCGCTCGCCGAGCAGGGCTACTACGACGACTCGCCCTGCCACCGGCTGACCACCTCGGGCATCTTCGTGCTGCAGTGCGGCGATCCCTCGGGGACCGGTCGCGGCGGCCCCGGATACCGGTACGGCGACGAGCTCGACGGCAGCGAGACCTACCCCGCGGGAACCGTCGCGATGGCCAATGCTGGCGCCGACACCAACGGCTCGCAGTTCTTCCTCGTGTACGAGGACACCCCGCTGCCCCCCTCGTACACCGTCTTCGGTCAGCTCGACGAGGCCGGTCTGGCCGTGGTTCGCGAGGTCGCGGCGGCGGGCGCGGAGGGCGGGGCCCCCGACGGCGCGCCCGCGACCGCGGTGACGATCACGGGCATCTCGCTGGGCTGATCCGCCCGGCGCACACACGCACGCCGGCTCAGGCGGGGCGCCCGTCCGACTCCCACGCGTCGATGGCCGCGTGCAGCTCCGCCTTGCGCTCCGCCGTCGCCCAGCTCGCCTCGACGCCGTTGCGCGCGAGGTGCGCCAGCTGCGCATCGGTCAAGGCGAGTGCGTCGCGAACGGCGACGTAGTTGTCGCCCACGTAGCCGCCGAAGTAGGCGGGATCGTCGCTGTTGACGGTCACCAGAACGCCCGCCTCCAGAAACGCGCGCAGCGGATGCTGCGCGAGATCGTCGACGACGCGCAGCCGGACGTTCGAGAGCGGGCACACCGTCAGCGGCGTCCGCTCGTCCGCCAGGCGCGAGAGCAGTGCCGGATCGACGACCGCCTGCACACCGTGATCGATGCGCTCGACCCCGAGGACGTCGAGCGCTTCGAGGATGTAGGCGGGTGGCGCCTCCTCGCCCGCATGAGCGACCTTGCGCAGACCCAGCTGCGCGGCGCGCGCGAACACCGCGTCGAAGAGGCTCGGCGGAAAGCCCACCTCGGATGAATCGAGGCCCACGCCGTCGATCGCGTCGGCGCGGATGCTCATCGCCTGCTCGAGGGTCTGCATCGCGGACTCCGCCGGGAGGTTTCGCAGGAAGCAGAGGATGAGGGCGCTCGAGACCCCCCACCGCTCGCGTCCGATCTCGAGGCCCGCGCTGATCCCGTCGATCACGGCCGCCAGGTCGACGCCCCGGCTCGTGTGCGCCTGCGGGTCGAAGAACACCTCGGCGTGGGCGAGGCCCTGACCCGCGGCCCGCTCGAGATAGGCGACGGTGAGATCGGTGAAGTCGCGCTCGGTCAGGAGCACCGCCATCGTCGCGTAATAGAGGTCGAGGAACGACTGCAGATCGTCGAAGTCGTAGGCCGCGCGCAACGCGTCGACGTCGGGGAACGGCAGGTCGACGCGGTTGCGCCCGGCCAGCGCGAAGGCGAGTTCGGGTTCGAGGGTGCCCTCGATGTGCACGTGCAACTCGGTCTTCGGCAAGGTCATGACGGATCGCATGACCCGATGATGGCATCCGCCGTTCTGCAATAGGTATAGACGTTCAGATGTTTACATGTATGAAACGCACGAGTGATTCCGCCGTCATCCGATCTGCCTACGCTCGGCGACATCCGGTCCCACACCCGAACAGAGGAGCGCGCATGCCCCGCACCATCCGGACCATCGCCGTCGCCGGCCTGACGCTCGGCGTGCTCGGCCTCGCAGCCTGCAGCAGCACGGGCTCGGGCGAGACGAGCGACGACGGCTCGACCGCAGTGACCCTGCAGTCGTCCTGGATCAACGACGCCGAGTTCATGGGCTACTTCGTCGGCCTCGAGAACGGCTATTACGACGAGGCGGGCATCGACCTCGAATATCTCCCGGGCGGGCCGAGCGTCATCCCCGAGAGCACCCTGCTCGCCGGCGACGCCGACATCGCGCTGACGAGCCCCGACACGACCATCTCGGCCATCTCGCAGCAGGGCGCCGACCTCGTGATTGTCGGCGCGCAGTACCAGCAGAACCCGCTCGGCGTCGTCAGCCTCGTCGGATCGGGCATCGACTCGGCCGCCGACCTCGTCGGCAAGACCGTCGCCGTCCCCGACGTGAACCGGCTGGCCTTCGAGGCGATGCTCGCCGTCAACGACATCGACCCCGCCGACGTGACCGTCGTCCCCTACGCATACGACCCGACCCCGCTCGTGCAGGGCGAGGTCGACGCCACCCTCGACTTCGTGACGAACGTGCCGTACTCGATCGGCGAGCAGGGCGCCGAGGCGCAGAGCTTCACGCTGTACGACGCCGGCTACCGCATCCCGAACGACACCGTCGTGGTGAGCCGCTCATACCTCGAGAGCAACCGCGACACGGTGAAGGCGTTCCTCGAGGCCAGCTCGCGCGGCTGGGAGGAAAACTTCCGCGACCCCGCCGCCTACCCGACGCGCTTCGCCGACAGCTGGTTCGAGGGCACCGGCCGCACGATCGCGAACGAGGAGTTCTTCAACGCCGCGCAGCAGCCCCTCATCGAGAGCGGCGACGGCTTCTACCGCATGAGCGACGAGTCCATCCAGGACACGATCGACGCCCTCGCCCTCATCGACATCGAGGCCACCCCCGACATGTTCGACATGTCGCTGTTCGACTGACGATCCCCCTCGGGCGGACGTCCGGCGCCGCCGGCGTCCGCCCCTCCCCCTTGTTCCAGGAGCTCCGCATGATCACCGACCCCACACAGGCCTACCGCGACCGCATCTGGAGCGTGCTCGAGCGCGTCGGGCGGCCCGACTCGCGGTTCCACTGGGACTTCTCCTCCTTCATCGCGGACTTCGAGGGCAACGACCGCGCGACCGCGCGCATCCTCGAGCTCGACGCCTGGCGCGCCGCCGACCGGGTCTTCATCACACCCGACAACTCGACGGAGCTGCTCCGGCGCGAAGCGCTGCGGGCGGGCAAGACGCTGCTCGTGACCACGTACGGCATCCGCCGCGGCTTCCTCGAGGTCGCCCCGGGCGTCGTGCCCGACGCCGAGATCAGCTACGCCGCCACCCTCGACGGCCTCGACAGGTACGCGACACCGCGCACGCTCGCCGAACTGCGCGGCGGCGCTCCCCTGCGCCTGCTCGTCACCGGCGGCAGCGCCATCAGCCGCAACGGCATCCGGTTCGGGAAGGGCCACGGCTTCTTCGACCTCGAGTGGGGGATGCTCAGCGAGATCGGCCTGACCGACGATCGCAGCGAGGTCGTCGACATCGTGCACGACGAGCAGTACGTCGACGAGGACCTCGCCGGCGAGGCCCACGACGTCGCCGTCGACTGGATCATCACCCCCGAGCGCCGCATCCGGGTCGAAGGTCACGGCCGCGACCCCGGGCAGGTGTTCTGGGACCTCATCCCCGGCGGCGAGCACGAGTTCCTCCCGCCGATCGTCGAGCTGCGTCAGGAGCGGGAGGCCGGCCGATGACGGCGATCGCGATCCGCGACCTCCGGCGCATCTACGGCACCGGATCGTCGGCCGTGCTCGCGCTCGACGGCGTCGACCTCGAGCTGCCGGCCGGCTCGTTCACGGCCCTCATCGGGGCGAGCGGCTGCGGCAAGTCCACGCTGCTGCGACTCATCGGCGACCTCGACGAGCCCACCGCCGGAACGGTCACGATCGGCGGCGAGCGCCCATCGGTGCTGCGCCGGGCGGGACGTGTCGGCGTCGCCTTCCAGGATCCGTCGCTGCTGCCGTGGCGCTCGGTGCGCCGCAACATCTCGCTGACGCTCGAGGCGGCGGGCCGCACGGTCGACCGGACCGCGATCGACGACCTCATCCGTCTCGTCGGCCTCGGCGGGTTCGAACAGGCGCGGCCCGGCCAGCTCTCGGGTGGGATGCGGCAGCGCGTGTCGATCGCGCGGTCGCTCGCCCTCGACCCGCAGGTGCTGCTGCTCGACGAGCCCTTCGGCGCTCTCGACGAGCTGCTTCGCGGCGACATGAACCGCGAACTGCAGCGCATCTGGCTCGAACGACAGCCGACGACCGTCATGGTCACCCACTCCATCTCGGAGGCGGTCTTCCTCGCCGACCGCGTCGTCGTGATGGGCTCGCGCCCCGGCCGCGTCCACGAGATCGTCGAGGTGCCGTTCGCCCGCCCACGCGCTCAGACCCTGCTCAGCGATCCGTCGTTCCATGCCCTGTGCGACCGGGTCTCGGCGACGCTCTCCGCCGCGATCCGTGCCAGCGGCGTCGCCGACGCGGCCGCTCTCGACTCGTGAGAGCCACGACGGCGCACCGGATGCGCATCACGGCCACGGCCCTGCTCATCGTGCTCGTGTGGGAGCTGGCCGGCCGGCTCGGGCTCGTCGCCGGCGGCGCGCTCCCCGCGCCGACGGCGATCGTCGCGGCCTGGTGGGAGAACCGCTCCGACTACCCGCCCCACGTGCTCGCCACGACCGGCGTGGCCGCCGCGGGCTTCGCGATCGGCAACCTCGTCGCGGTCGCCCTGGCCGTCGTGGGCCAGCTCGTCCCGGCGATCGAGAGGCTGCTGCGGCCGACGCTCGTGGTGTTGTTCTGCCTGCCGGTGGTCGTCGCGGCGCCGATCCTCGACATCGCCTTCGACGGGTCGTGGCCCGCCATCGCCCTCGCCGTGCTGCTGGTCTTCTTCCCGACCTACGTCGCCACCCAGGTCGGCCTGCGCAGCGCGCCGGGCGAGGCCGTCGCCGTCGTGCGCTCGGCGGGCGGAGGCGCCGTGCGCGCCCTCGTGCTCGTTCGGCTGCGCGCCGCCCTCCCCGAGATCCTGTCGGGTCTGCAGATCTCCGCACCGGCCGCGGTGCTCGGGGCCGTGCTCGGCGAGTTCCTCGGCGGACGCTGGGGGCTCGGCATCTACCTGGTCGGCACGATGAGCCGCGGCGACGCGGCCGCGCTGTGGGCGATCGGGCTGACGGCGACACTGCTCTCGGCCGTGCTCTACGGCGTCGTCGGCATCGCCCGCCGCTTCGTTCGCGACGGCACCGAGAAGCTGCTGACGACGGATGTGCATCAGGGCCGTCGTCGCGGCGGGCGGGCGCGGACCCTCGGCTGGACCCTCGGCGGCATCACCGTCCTCATCGTCGCCTGGTACGGCTTCATCGCCTCGACCGGTCTGCCCACCACGCTCATGAACTCCCCGACCGATGTCCTCGACTCGCTGTTCTTCAGCTCCCGCTCGGAACTGGTCCGCGAACGGCTGGCCGCCGCCCTGGTCGAGAGCGCCGGACCGGCGAGCCTCGGGGCCGTCATCGGGATCGTGTTCGCCTTCGTCCTCGCCGTCGCGTTCTCGACGTTCCCCGCGCTTCACGCATCCGTCCTGCCGTTCGCGTTCATCAGCCAGACCGTGCCGCTGGTCGCGCTCGCGCCGCTCATCGCTCTCGTCTCCGGTCGCGGACCCGCGACGATCGTCGCGGTGACGGTGTCGGTGACGTTCTTCCCCAGCCTCGTGACGATCATGCAGGGCCTCGCCGCCGCCCCCGCGGGCCCGCTCCTCGTCATGCGGTCTGTCGACGCCGGCCGGCTGCGCACGCTGGGCGCCGTCGTCGTGCCCAACGCGCTCCCGTATCTGCTGGCGAGCATCCGCCTCGCCGTCCCCCGCGCCCTGACCGGGGTGCTGATCGCCGAGCAGTTCATCACCGGCACCGGGCTGGGCCGCCTGCTCAGCGAGAGCCGCGGCATGCTCGACTACCGCATGATGTGGCTCATCGCAGCCGTCGTGGCAGCCCTCTCGCTCGCCCTCTACGGGCTGGCCCAAGCTGTCGAGGACGGCGTGATGCGGCGACGCCGCTAGCATCGGACCACGGGTCTGCCGGAGGAGAACACCCCATGACCACCCCACCGATCCTGCCCCTCCCGGGCCGATCGGCGGCGCTGCCGCCGCTGCACCGTCAGGCCCTCGAAGCGCTCCGGTCGATCGCGATGGGCACGGACATCGACGACACGTCGCCGCTGCCGCCCGAGGCGCAGCTGGCCGACCGGCTCGGCGTCTCGCGAGGCACCCTGCGACGCGCGACCGAAGAGCTCGCGCGCGAAGGACTGCTGCGCATCCAGCCCGGTCGCGGCACCTACGTCAACAAGCACACGCAGGTGCGTCGGACCGTGCGCGAGCAGCTGCTGCCCGTCTCGCTGCCCGACTCGCGCTTCGACCTCGACATCACGATGTTCGTGCCGGACTTCACGGGTTCGGAGCACGCCACCGCCGAGGCGCTGGCGCACCCGGCCCTCGCGACGGCGTCCACGGTCTTCATCACCCCCGACAACTCGCTCATCGCCCTGCGACGCGAGCTGATCGCGCGGGGAGTGCGCCTCGTGCAGCCGGTCTTCGGCGGACGCCGAGGGATGCTGCTCCTCGAGGACCTGCGTGACGACGCGCGTTTCGCCTCGACCCTCGACGGCGCCGAGGAGGTCGGCCGCCTGCTGTCGCTCGACGACCTGGCGCGGGTCGGCGCCGTCGACGCCGTCGTGACCGGCGCAGTGGCCGTCACAGCGGACGGCGTGCACGTCGGCGGCGGCGAGGGATATCTCGACCTGGAATGGGCGATCCTGCTCGAGCTCGGGCTCGTGACGGCCGAGGTGCCTGTCGTCGCCCTCGTGCACGAGTGCCAGTTCCTCGACGTGCCCCTCGAGGTCAAGGCGACCGACCTGCCCGTCGACGTCGTGCTGACCGACACCCGCCGCGTCGACCTCGCGCACGCACGTCAGAAGCCGGCGGCCATCGACCACGAATGGAGCAGCGGCCGGCAGGCCGCGAACTCCCGGTACTTCCGCGAGCTCGCCGCCCGCCGCTGACCCCACCGCGGGCGACACCCGCGCGGTGCTCGGCGGAATGAGCCCGCGCAGCGCGGCGTTGATCGAAGCGTGACCCCGTCGATCGCTCTCGAGCAGGCCCTGTCGTCCCTCGACATCCGTCCGGGCCGCGCACACCGCGCGAGCCTCGCCCCGGGAGAGTCGCTGCAGCTCGGCGTCGGCGATGCGACGCTGGTCTACGTGCGCTCCGGCGAGCTGACCGGCGCCCCGGCATCCGGAACCAGCTGCACCGTCGGCGCCGCCGGCCCCGACGCCGCGACCGGAGCGGGCCCGCGCACGCTCCTGGCCGGTGACGCCTTCATGAGCCTGGGATGCCGGCCCATCACCCTCACCTCGCAGTCGGGCGCCGAGCTGACCGTCGTGCCGGCCGACGTGTCGCTCGCCGCGGTCACCCCGCTGCCGCCCTTCGTCTTCATCGACGGTTTCGTCGGCCTCGAGCCGGCGGCCGCCGCGCTCGTCGCGCACCTCGGCGTCGACGTCGCCGACGGCCGATCGGGCGACGCCGTCATCTGCCGGATGATGGTGAAGACGGTGCTGCTGTCGGCGATCCGCGCGTGGGCCGCTCGCTCGGCCGGCGCATCGGCCTGGCCCGCTCCCACGACAGACCCCTTCCTCAGCCGCGCGGCCGAGGCGGTCGTCGCCGAGCCCGGACGCGACTGGACGATCGACCAGCTCGCGAGCCTCAGCGCGATGTCGCGCACCGTGTTCGCGGCCCGGTTCCGCCGCGCCTACGGCCGGTCGCCGGCGAGCTACGTGACCGAGGTCCGGATGCGGCACGCGAAGGACCTGCTCGAATCGGGCGCCTCTGTCTCGGAGACCTCGCGCACCCTGGGCTACGGCTCCGACGAGGGCTTCAGCCGCGCGTTCCGCCGTTTCACCGGAGTCGCGCCGTCGCTGTGGCGGGTCCGGGACGCGGCGCCGTCGTTGCGCTGACGGCCCCGCAGCGACACCGAACCCGCCGCGTCCCGCTCGCGGGTCAGCGGTCGCGGGTCACTCGTGTCCCGGCCGCGCCGCGACGTGACCGCGAACCACCCAGCCGAACAGCGCCGCACCCGCACCCAGCAGCACCAGCGCCACGAGGTCGACCGCCACGACACCCGTCAGGTCGACGAGCACGCCGCCGAGACCCGCCGCGATCATGATCGCGAGCTGGAACCCGGTGACGGTGAGGCTGCCGCCGGCCTCGAGGCGATCCGGCAGCCGGTGCCCCACCCACGTGTTGACGATGATGAGCCACGAGGCGAAGAAGAACCCCCACACGAACACGGCGAGCACGACGAGCGGGATCGACGCGGGCATCACCACGAGCAGGGCGATCGCGACGGCGATGACGACGGGGGCCGTGACCGCCAGCACCCGGAAGGCCCGGTCGACCAGCATCCCGATCACGAGGTTGCCGATGAGGCCGCCCGCGCCGAACACGGCGAGCAGCACGACGATCGTCTCGGCGCCGACGTCGGGGACGCGCTCGAGGGCCAGTCGGATGTAGGTGTACGCCAGGAAGTGACCGAGCACGATCAGGACGTGGCCGAGCATGCCCGCCGCGATGCCGGGACGGCGCAACGAGTCGACGAGCGGGCGCAGGCTCGACGCGGCCGCGGCGGGCACCGCCGGCAGGGTCAGACGGACGGCGAGCGCGACGACCGCGGTGGCGGCCCCGACGACGGCGAAGGCGATGCGCCAGTCGAGCACCTCGCTGAGCAGCACTCCGAGCGGCACACCGGCCACGGTCGCGAGCGACACCCCCGCCGAGGTGAACATCATCGCCCGGCCGATGCGATCGGGGCCCGCCAGGCGGGCTGCCACGGTGATCGACATCGACCAGAACGCGCTGATCGCGGCGCCGAGGAAGAAACGGGCGACGAGGATCGTGATCAGGTGCGGCGACAGCGCGACGACGATGCTCGACAGGGATGCCGCGACCGCCGCCCCGACGAGCAGAGCGCGGCGGTCGAGGCGCGGGAAGATCAGCCCGATCGTCGGAGCCACGAGGAGACCGGCGAGCGCCGTGATCGTCACCGACTGACCCGCCTGCCCCGGGGTCACCCCGAGGCCTGCGGCCATCTCGGTCAGGACGCCATTGGGAAGGAACTCCGCGGTGACCACGAGGAACCCCATGAGCATGACGACGACGAGGCCGCCGTACCTCATGGGCTCGGCGGGTCGCGCGGCGAGGGGGATGGATGCGGTCGAGGTCATGATCCGATCCTGACCGCACCGGAGAGCGCGCGCCCGACCGAACGTCCGCAGCATCCGACCGTCCGTCCGCCGCCGGCTCGGTGCCGGCTCGCGCGACGGGTCGCGACCGCGTGACCGCAAGCCGCAGCGACATCTGGGGTAACGGGAATTCGGTGCGGGGCGCCGGGGGCGGGAAACTCGGGGGTGACGCCGACCACCCGACGGCGCAGACCTCCGGAAAGGCCGACCGTGATCGCGCTCGAGCACGTATCGAAGACGTACGCCGGCGTACCCGCCGTCGACGACGTCTCGCTGGAGATCCCCTCGGGGGAGATCTTCGGCATCGTCGGCCAATCCGGCGCGGGAAAGAGCACCCTCGCCCGGATGGTCAACCTCATCGAGCGCCCGGATACAGGCCGGGTGGTCGTCGACGGCGTCGATCTGACCGCCCTCGACGCGAGCAGCCTGCGCGCGGCACGTCGGCGCATCGGCATGGTCTTCCAGCGCTTCAACCTGCTGGGCAGCCGGTCGGTGCGGGGCAACGTCGAGCTCGCACTCGAGCTCGACGGCACGTCGAAGGCCCGCCGTCGCGCCCGCGCGCAGGAGATGCTCGACCTCGTCGGGCTCGGACACCGCGCAGACGCGGCCGTGCACGAGCTGTCGGGCGGCCAGCAGCAGCGCGTCGGCATCGCGCGCGCCCTCGCGAGCGGGCCGAGCGTGCTGCTGTCCGACGAGGCGACGAGCGCGCTCGACCCCGAGACCACGACCGCCATCCTCGACCTCTACCGCCGGATCAACGCGGAGCTCGGGCTGACGGTCCTGCTCATCACGCACGAGATGGATGTCGTGAAGTCGACGTGCGACTCGGCCGCGCTCCTCGAGCACGGGCGCATCATCGAGAGCGGCCGCCTGACCGACGTCATCCGCACACCCGGTTCGCGCCTCACCTCGCAGCTCTTCCCGCTCGGACCCATCCCTGTCGGGGCCGACCCGAGCGCGACGGTCATCGACATCACCTTCGCCGGCGGCACCGCCGACCGTCCCGTCATCGCCCGGATCGCGCGAGAGCACGAGGTCGACGTCTCGCTGCTCGGCGCTCTCGTCGAACAGATCGCCGGCACGCAGGCCGGCCGCACCCGCCTCGAGGTGCCCGCGGCCGCGGCATCCGCCGTCATCGCCGACCTGCGCGGACAGGGGCTCATCGTCGACGTGCTGCGCGGGATCGGCGCCGTCATCCCCGCGGGCGCCGGCCCCGCGACCGACCGAGGGGATGCCGCATGAACGAGCAACTGCTCACCCTGCTGCTCGTCGCGACGGGTCAGACCCTCTACATGGTCGGCGTCGCCCTGCTCGCGACGATCGTCATCGGCCTGCCCCTCGGCGTGGTGCTCGTCGGCACCGAGCAGGGACGCTTCCTCGCGACCCCGTTCGGCTCGCGCCGCACCGGCGTCGTCGTCAATCGCGTGCTCGACTTCATCGTCAACCTCGGCCGCTCGGTGCCGTTCATCATCCTGATGGTCGCGCTGATCCCGTTCACGCGCCTCATCGTCGGCACCTTCATCGGACCGACCGCGGCGATCGTGCCGCTCTCGGTCGTCGCCATCCCGTTCTTCGCCCGCATGGTCGAGATCGCGATCAAGGAAGTCGACGACGGCCTGCTCGAGGTCGCCGCCTCGCTGGGGGCGAGCCGCTGGCAGCTCGTGACCAAGGTGCTGCTGCCCGAGGCAGCGCCCGCGATGCTGCTCGGCCTGTCGACGACCGTGACCTCGATCATCAACTTCTCGGCGATGGTCGGCACTGTCGCGGGCGGCGGCCTCGGTGACGTCGCCATCCGCTACGGGTACCAGCAGTACAGCTGGATCCACATCGTCAGCGTCATCGTCGTGATCTTCGCGATCGTCATGGTGCTGCAGGGCCTCGCGAGCTGGGGCGCGCGTCGTCTCGCCCGCCGCTCGCCCCGAGCCCGCACGGCCGCGTCGAGCGCCCGAATGCAGCGGGCCGACGCCCGCAGCACCGCCTGACCCGCTCACCCACGCTCCGCCAGCACCGCTCCTCAGCACCGCCAGCACCGCATGTCATCCCGAGAGGAACCCTCCATGTCCCGTACCGCACGCACCCCGCTCCTCCTCGCCGCCGTCGCCTCGGCCGCGCTTCTGCTCGCCGGCTGCGCCGGCTCGCCGGCATCCGACTCGGGCGACGCCGACGGCGACAGCCTCGGCACCATCAAGGTCGGCGCGCTGCAGACCCCGGCGGGCGACATCCTCAACCACATCGCCGAGAACGGCGCCGCCGAGCTGGGACTCACGATCGAGTTCGTGCCGTTCACCGACTACAACACCCCCAACACGGCGCTGGTCGACGGCTCGATCGACGCGAACCTGTTCCAGAACTCGACGTTCCTCGAGAACTTCAACACCAACACCGGCTCCGACCTCATCAGCGTCGGCGAGGCCTACCTGCCGTCGGCCGCGTTCTACTCGGACAAGGTCGACAGCCTCGACGACCTCGAGGACGGCGCGACGATCGCCATCCCGAATGACCCGACCAACGAGGGCCGCGCGCTCAAGCTGCTCGCGCAGGAGGGTCTCAT
Source organism: Microbacterium sp. cf332 (assembly GCF_900102175.1). GTDB lineage: Bacteria > Actinomycetota > Actinomycetes > Actinomycetales > Microbacteriaceae > Microbacterium. The sequence goes on along the minus strand of NZ_FNKN01000002.1, from coordinate 505,047 downwards.
CGAGGTCTCCGACGACGTCGCCGACCTCACCGGCATCACCGACAACCCGCGCGACTTCCAGTTCCAGGAGATCGAGAACGCGACGCTGCCGCAGGCGGTGCCCGACGTCGACGCCGCCTTCGTCACGATCAGCTTCGCGCTGCCCGCAGGCCTCACGGCCGACCAGGCGATCCTCACCGAGGGCGAGGGCAGCCCCTACTACAACGTGCTCGCGACCCGTCCCGACCTGAAGGACGACCCCCGCATCGTCGCGCTCTACGACCTGCTGACCTCGTCGGAGGTCGCCGACTTCGAGAACGAGACCTGGGGCGGCCTGGTCGTCCCCGTCACGAAGGGCTGACCCGCCCCGCTTCACCTGCAGCAACTCCTCAGATCCGGGCCCCTGCTCCCCCCACCGGCCCGACACCGGCCGGTCGCGCCTGGATCTGAGGAGTTGGCGCGTGCCCATCGCCCTCCCGCCGCGCCGGCCCGCACAACGGCCGCGCCCCCGCTCAGTAGGATTGTTGCCATGTCGAAGGTCCTCCAGTCCCTGCCCGTCGGCGAACGCGTCGGCATCGCCTTCTCGGGGGGTCTCGACACCTCCGTCGCGGTCGCGTGGATGCGCGACAAGGGCGCCGTCCCCTTCACCTACACCGGCGACCTCGGCCAGTACGACGAGGACGACATCGCCTCGATCCCCGGCCGCGCGCTGCAGTACGGCGCCGAGGGCTCGCGCCTCATCGACTGCAAGCCGATGATGGTCGAGGAGGGTCTCGTCGCCCTCGCCTGCGGCGCCTTCCACATCCGCTCGGGCGGCCGCACCTACTTCAACACGACGCCGATCGGCCGCGCCGTCACCGGCACGATGCTGGTCCGCGCCATGAAGGAGGACGGGGTCGACATCTGGGGCGACGGCTCCACCTACAAGGGCAACGACATCGAGCGGTTCTACCGCTACGGCCTGCTCGCCAACCCCGCGCTGCGCATCTACAAGCCGTGGCTCGATGCCGACTTCGTGACCGAGCTGGGCGGCCGCACCGAGATGAGCGAGTGGCTCGTCGCACACGGCTTCCCGTACCGCGACTCCGTCGAGAAGGCCTACTCGACCGACGCGAACATCTGGGGCGCCACGCACGAGGCCAAGACGCTCGAGCACCTCGACGTCTCGCTCGAGATCGTCGAGCCGATCATGGGCGTGCGGTTCTGGGACCCGACCGTCGAGATCGAGACCGAGGACGTCTCGGTCACGTTCGAGGCCGGCCGGCCCGTCGCGGTCAACGGCGTCGAGTACTCCGACATCGTCGAGCTCGTCATGGCGGCGAACGAGATCGGCGGCCGCCATGGCCTGGGCATGAGCGACCAGATCGAGAACCGCATCATCGAGGCCAAGAGCCGCGGCATCTACGAGGCCCCGGGCATGGCGCTGCTGTTCATCGCCTACGAGCGTCTCGTCAACGGCATCCTGAACGAGGACACCCTTGCGACCTACCACGAGCAGGGGCGCCGCCTCGGACGCCTGATGTACGAGGGCCGGTGGCTCGAGCCGCAGTCGTTCATGCTGCGCGAGTCGATCCAGCGCTGGGTGGGTTCGGCGATCAGCGGCACGGTCACGCTGCGTCTGCGCCGCGGCGAGGACTACACGATCCTCGACACCGAGAGCCGCAACCTGTCGTACTCGCCCGAGAAGCTCTCGATGGAGCGCGTCGGCGATTCGGCCTTCGGCCCGACCGACCGCATCGGCCAGCTCACGATGCGCAACCTCGACATCGCCGACTCGCGCGCCCGTCTCGAGCACTACGCCGGCATCGGCCTCATCGGCGGTCCGACGGCCGAGCTCGTCGGCGACCTCGAGCGCGGCGGCGCGGCGGAGATCACCGGCAACGTCGAGCCGACCGATCAGGATCTCGCCGACAAGGTGGATGCCGCGGGCGAGTCCGCCTCGTTCGACTTCGGCGCCGACTGACCCGGCGAACCGCCCCCGTACGACGCGACCCGCCGCATCCGATCGATCCGGATGCGGCGGGTCGCGTCATGTGCGACGGGTGACGGCCGACGCCGCGTCGCGACTCAGTCGCGATCGAGCAGCGCCCCGCGCGTGGCGATGAGCTCGCGGTACCAGGCGAAGCTCGCCTTCGGCGTGCGGCGCCCGGTGCCGTTGCCGTGGTCGTCGAGGTCGACGTGCACGAGCCCGTACCGCTTCGTCATCTGCGAGGTCGACGCGCTCACGATGTCGATGCCGCCCCAGCTCGTGTAGCCCATCAGCTCGACGCCGTCGGCGACCGCCTCGCCGACCTGGCGCAGGTGCTGACGCAGGTAGTCGATGCGATAGGGATCGTCGACGGAGCCGTCGGCCGAGACGGTGTCGCTCGCGCCCAGCCCGTTCTCGACGACGAACAGCGGCACCTGATAGCGCGTCCACAGATCGGTCAGGGCGACGCGAATGCCGATGGGATCGAGGTGCCACCCCCACTCCGACGTCTCGAGGTGCGGGTTCTTGATCGTCGAGAAGAGGTTGCCGCCGGTCGCCCCGTACTTCTCGGGCTCGACCGCGGACACCAGGGTCATGTAATAGCTGAACGACAGGAAGTCGACCGTTCCGTCGGCGAGCACCTGCTCGTCGTCCGGCTCCATGCGCACCTCGATGCCGTTCTCGCGCCAGAACCGTCGCACGATGCCCGGGTACGCGCCGCGCACCTGGACGTCGGTGTGCGACAGGTTCATGTCGTTGTCGTGCTGGGCCTGCTGGATGTCGCGCGGATCGGACGAGGCGGGGTAGTGCAGCATCCGGGCGAGCATGCACCCGACCTGCGCCTCCGGGTCGATCTCGCGCACCAGCCGCACGGCGAGCGCGCTCGCGACGTACTGATGGTGCAGCGCCTGATGCGCGCGCCGGGTGCGATCGCCGCGAGCGGGGTCGTCGACCACGCCGCCACCGGTGTACGGCTCGATCGTCGTGGTGTTGATCTCGTTGAACGTCAGCCAGTACTTCACGAGGCCGCGGTAGCGCGTGACGATCGTGCGCGCGTAGCGCTCGAAGTGGCCGATCACCTCGCGCCCCGCCCAGCCGTCGTACTCGGTCACGAGGTGCAGCGGCATCTCGTAGTGCGACATCGTGACGACGGGCTCGATCCCCCGGTCGCGCAGGCGCGTGAAGAGTCGCTCGTAGAAGGCGAGACCCGCCTCGTTCGGCTCGGACTCGACCCCGTTCGGGAAGATCCGGGTCCACGCGATCGACATGCGCAGCGCCCGGATGCCGAGCTCGGCGAAGCGCTCGACGTCGCCCTCCCAGTTGTCGTAGAAGAGCGATCCGTTGCGCTTGGGGTACCCCGAGGTGCCCGCCGTCGCGGCCGCCGTGCGGATGCGGTCGGGCGACGGGCTCATCGCCTCGTGCAGGTCGACGTAGTCGAGGTCCTTCCCGAACGGCACGACGTCGGCCTGTGAGAGCCCCTTGCCGTCGGCGTCGTAGGCGCCCTCGGCCTGGTTCGCGGCGAAGGCGACACCCCAGAGGAAGTCGTCGGGGAACACGGTGCTCATCGCGTCGCCTCCGCGGTGACGGGCTGCATCGCGAAGAGCGGGTCGCCCGCGGCGACCGCACCCGTCCGGAGGTCGCGCAGGTCGGTGCCGGCAGCCTCGGTGACGACGACGATGACCGACGTGTCCTTCGTGCGTCCGACCTCGTCGAAGTCGACGGTCAGGACACGCTGCCCGGCCTCGACGCGGTCGCCCTGCGCGATGTGTGCGGTGAAGCCGCGCCCTTCGAGGGCAACGGTGTCGATGCCGACGTGCACGAGCACCTCGACGCCGTCGTCGCCGCGGATGCCGAAGGCGTGATTCGTCGGGAACAGCGCGACGACGGTGCCGGCGACGGGGGCGACGACGTCGGGTGCCGCGGGCGCGATCGCGGCACCGGGGCCCATGACGCCGTCGGCGAAGACGCGGTCGGGAACGGATGCGAGGGGGACGATCTCGCCGGCCACGGGGGCGATGACCGGCACGGCAGCACCCGCGACGCCGCCGGATGCGGCGGGCGACACGACGCCGGATGCGGCCGATCCGCCGGCCGCGGCGACGGGTGCGTTGGTGGCCGCTGCCGCGTATGCCGACTCGTCGAAGCCGAGCACGAGGGTCAGCACGGCGGCCACGACGAACGAGAGCACGATGCCGACGATCGCCCAGCCGAACGTCGCCCCGACGAGTCCGGGCAGGCCGGGGATGCCGCTGTTGCCCGCGAGCACGTATGCGTTGACGCCGAGGCCGAGGCTCACCGCGCCACCGGCGGCGCTTCCGATCATGGTGGCGATGAGCGGGCGGCGCAGCGGGACGATGAGGCCGTACAGGGCGGGCTCGGTCACGCCCATGAGCCCCGTGAAGGTCGTCGAGAAGGCGAGCGACTTCAGGGTCTTCGACTTCGCGCGGATCGCCACGCCGAGTGCGGCGCCCGTGGTCGCGAAGCTCTGCATGTAGGTGAGCGGCAGGAACTTGTCGGCACCGACCTGCGCGAGGTTGGTGAGGATGAACGGCACGAGGGCGTAGTGCATGCCGGTCATGATGATGAGCGGCAGGAGCGCGCCGATGACCACGCCGGCGAGCGGGCCGCCGTTCTCGAGGGCCCAGTTGATCCCGCCCGAGACGCCGTTGCCGACGAACGAGCCCAGGGGTCCCAAGACGATGAGCGTCACGGGGGCCACCACGACGAGCGTGATGAGCGGGACGACCATCATCCGCACCACGCGGGGGATGATGCGGTTGAGGCCGCGCTCGACCCACGACATCAGGTAGATCGCCAACAGGCTGGGGATCACGGTGTACGAGTAGGTCGTCGCCGTGACCGGCATCCCGAGGAAGTCGACGGCTTCGCCCGAAGCGAGCGCCGTCACGAGCGCGGGGTAGATGAGCACGCCGGCGATGGCGACGGCCACGTACTGGTTGGCGCCGAGCTTGCGGGCCGCGGTCATCGCGACGAGGACCGGCAGCAGGAAGAACACCGCGTCGCCGATCGCGCTGAGGACGAGCGCCGTGTCGGACGTGGCGTCGATCCACCCCGCGAATCCGAGCAGCGCCAGGATGCCCTTCAGCAGACCGGCGCCCGCGATCGCGGGCAGCAGCGGGGCGAAGACGCCGCCGATGAAGTCGAAGAAGCGCTGGCTGAGCTTCTGGCGCGGCGCGGGCGCCGTGCTCTCGCCGGACAGGCGGGGTTCGGCGGCGGCGACGGCGGCGAAGACGTCGGGCACCTTGTCGCCGACGATGACCTGGTACTGGCCGCCGGTGTCGTTGACGCCGACGACGCTCGGCACGGCGGTCAGGGCCGTCGCGTCGGCGAGGGTGTTGTCGCGCAGCGTGAAGCGCAGTCGGGTGATGCAGTGGTAGGCCGACACGATGTTGTCGGCACCGCCCACGCCGTCGATGATGGCGCGAGCATCCTTGTCGTAGGACATGAGGATCTTTCTCGATGGTGTTGAGCGGCTGACGCGGAGGTCCCTGAGCGCGCCGAGAACAGTCGGTTCAGACGAAGCGACTGACGTGCATGGCGATGTAGACCTTCTCGGTCGAGGTCATCGTGTGGTGGTGGGCTTCGCGGACGTAGGCCTCGATACGGTCGATCGCCGCGAAGACGTGGGGCAGCTGGCGGCGCAGCAGGGCCATCAGCTCATCGTCGTCGCGCTCGATCACGGTGCCGGCGAGCACGCGCTGCGCGAAGTAGCGGACGTGCGTGGCGAACCGGGCGTACGCGGGGTCGTCGTCGGCGTAGACGATGCCGAAGTGCAGCCGGACGATGTCGAGGACGTCCTGCGTGAAGCTCGTCAGGGCCGCCGCCGATCCGTCACCGCCGCCCACCTCGGCGGTGATGAGGTGCAGTGCGATGTTCGCGGCCTCCGCCACCGGCATCGCGACCCCGGTGGCGGCCTCGACGAGCGGCAGCGCGTTGCTGGCGACCGCGTATTCCTTCGGGTAGAAGCGGCGCACATCGGCCTCGAGCGCCGACGCGAGGTCGATGTTCTCGCGTACGCGGTGCACCGCGAAGGCGATGTGGTCGGCGAGCGCGGCGTAGACCGAATCGCTGAGCTTCTCGGTGAGCTGCTCGCGTGCGAGCGTCACGATCTCGTCGGTCACGGCGAGGATCTCGGCCGGCACGTCGGCCGCGACCTGCGCCAGTCGGCTGCCCTGAGCGCTGTCGTCGAGCCGGAAGACTTTCTCGATCGCCGTCGCGTCGATCGTGTCGCCCGGCTGAGCGCGGAAGCCGATCCCGCGACCGAGCACGATGACCTCGCGCATCGCGTCGTCGAGGGCGTCGACGACGCTGTTGTTGAGCACACGGCGGACGATCATGGGCGATACCTCTGGGACGGTGAATCCGTCTACTCCGACGGATCGGTATTGCCCGGGAACCGGTAACAAGCCACGTTCAGCGTAGGCGAGGGCAGCGCGCCCCGCAAACGAGCCCGCCGATCGTCGCCGACGGGCCCGGCCGCAGCCTCTCAGCCGTGCGGATGCTCCGTGACCCGCAGGAGCACCACCCGCTCGGGGAACGACCCCGGCAGGTGCAGCCCCGACGTGGCGAGTGCTCGTCCGCTCATCACGACGCCCGCGCCATCGGAGTACCAGGGCGGGTCGGCCCGTCCGGGGTCGGCGGTGCCGACGGTCACCGGCGAGACCCGGTACCGCCTGTCGGGATCGAGACCCGGGATCGTGAACCGGCCCCGCGGCGAGACGACCGACCGTGTGAGGAAGGCGAGGAAGACGAGCGCCTCCGAGCGGTCCGCGGCCACGGCGCCGTAGACCTGGAAGGCGGGATCGATCTCATCCGCGCGCATCATCTCGCCGCGGTGGAGGAGGGCACGGTGCTCCTTGTAGAACCGGATCCACTCGGTGAGGTCGGCGTTCTCCTCCGCCGTGGCCTTCGCGAGGTCCCACTCGATGCCGAAGTGCCCGTACAGTGCCGTACCCGCGCGGAACGACAGGGCGTGCGCCCGACCGGTGGTGTGGTTGACACCGGAACCGATGTGCGAGCCAAGCAGCTCCGCCGGCATGAGCTGCATCGTCCAGCGCATCATCTGCTGACGCTCGAGCGGGTCGATGCAGTCGCTCACCCACACGCGGTCGGTGCGCTCGATCACGCCGAGGTCGACCCGGGCTCCGCCCGACGAGCACGATTCGATCTCGAGGCCCCGGAACCGCCGCTTGAGTTCGTCCATCAGCCGGTATGCCGCGAGGGTCTGCTCGTGCACGCCCGCCCGCCCGTCGGGCGCCGTTCCCGCATCCACGAGGTCGCGGTTGTGGTCCCATTTGATGTAGGAGATGTTGTACTCGGTGAGGATCGCGGTCATGGCGTCGAGCACGTATCGGTACGCGTCCGGGATGCCGAGATTGAGCACCTGCTGGTCGCGGCCCGGCACCGGCACTCGTTCGCCCGTCTGCATCATCCACTCGGGATGCGCCCGCGCGAGCTCGCTGTCCTCGTTGATCATCTCGGGCTCGAACCACAGGCCGAACTGCATCCCGAGCGACGTCACCCGGTCGACGAGCGGATGGAGACCGCGAGGCCAGACGTCCGGGTCGACGGTCCAGTCCCCGAGTCCGCGGTGGTCGTTGCGGCGTCCCGTGAACCAGCCGTCGTCGAGGACGTAGCGCTCGACGCCCAGGGCCGCGGCTCGTTCGGCCAGATCGATGAGGCGGTCGGCGTCGTGATCGAAGTAGACGGCCTCCCAGACGTTCAGCGTGACCGGGCGCGAGGACGCGGGGTGGGTCTCGCGGCTGCGCAGGAACCGGTGGAAGCGGTGCGCCTGGTCGTCGAGACCCTCGCCGAACGCACCGTAGAGCCAGGGCGACCGGTAGCTCTCACCCTCGCCGAGTCGCACCTCGCCGGGAAGCAGCAGCTCGCCACCGCCGATCACCTGCGCGCCGGCCGACAGCCGCTCGGCGTAGTGGCGATGGTTGCCGCTGAAGCCGACGTGGATGCCCCACACGTCGCCCGACCGGAAGCCGAACCCCGGCGTGCCGACGCTCAGCACCGTCGCCGCGTCGGGTCCGGTGCGACCCTTGCGGCCCTCGCGCTCGTGGATGCCGACGACGAGGTCGCGGCGCTGCGGAACACGCTCCCGGCTCCACCGGCCGGAGAAGTCGAGGATCTCGCGGGCCCGCACCGGGATCGGCAGCGCGAGCGTGACGTCGCCGACGGAGTAGGTGCCCGCCGCCGTGTTGCGCAGGGTCGCTCGCGCGCGCAGGAGGCCGCTCGCGAGCAGCTCGATCTCGAGCTGCAGCCCCAACCCGGCGACCTCGTCGGTCGCGTCGACGGTGACGACGGCCGCGCCCGTCTCGACGAGCCGTCCGTCGGTCCGCGTCTGCGCCGGCTCCACGCCCGCGACGGCGATGGCGTCCGCCGCGAACCGGGGCGACCAGGCGGCTCCTTCGCGGTGGCCGACGATGCCCGGCTTGCCCTCCCACCCGGCGTGATGCTCGGGGAGGATGGCGACGCGCACCGGCACGTCGACGACGTTGCCCGGCGTCGGCTCGACGGCGGCGAGCGCGAGCGCCGCGGCGTCCTCTTCGCTCAGCGGGCCGAGCCCGACTCCCCAGTGCAGGATGGCGGGCAGCCGCCCGTGCGTCGCATCGATGACGACGCTGACGCCGGCCGCGGTCAGGTGCAGGTAGGCATCGGTCGGAACGGGGACCGGGGTCGGCGCGCTCTCGGCCATGAGTTCTCCTTGGTCGGGTCGGGTCGTCAGGCGGAAGCCGCCGGTCACGCGGCGGGCCGCGGCGAGCGGAAGCGCAGCGTCACGAGCTCGAACGGTCGGAGGACGAGATCCACGGCACGGTCGGACACCGATGACACGGCCGTTCCCGGCATCGGGCGCTCGAGCAGGTCGGTGGTCTCGACCCCGTCCCAGGCGATCGTCGTGCTCAGCGTAGCGGCGGCCCGATCGCCGTGGGCCTCGTACAGACGCACCACCAGGTCGCCGCTCCCGTCCTCGGCGAGCTTGATCGCCTCGACGACGACGGCGGGGTCCGATACCGCGATCATCGACGGCACCGCGGTGCCATGTGCCGTCCGCGGCGGCAGGCTCTGACGGTAGCCGTCCACGACGGCCTCCGGGATGCCGCCGGGCCGGAGGCTCACGGTGAACGTGTGATGTCCCTGGTCGGCGCCGGGATCGGGGTACTTCGGGGCGCGCAGCAGCGAGAGGCGCGCGACCACCATCGGGGTCCCGGAGGGTGCGTGAAGGGTGCGCATGTCGTGGCCGTAGACGACGTCGTTCGCGATGGCGACGCCCCACGAGGGCTCGCCGATCTGGATCCAGCGGTGGGCGACGGTCTCGAAGCGCGCCGAATCCCACGACGTGTTGCGGTGGATGGCCCGGTGCAGGTGACCGAACTGGATCTCTGACGCCGCACGATCGGCCCGCAGGTCGAGGGGGAAGACGAGCTTCAGCAGCTTCTGCGACTCGTGCCAGTCGATCTCGAACCCGAGGTCGATCCGCCCGTCGCGCACGCGCACCCGCACGTCGATCGCCGAGGCCCCGAACTCGTGCCGGATCGCGACGGCGTCGCCCTCCACCCGCACCGAGACGGGCTCGAGCAGCGCGCGACCCGAGCGCTGATCCTCCTCGTTGATGTCCCAGGCGTCCCATTCGCGCGGGGTGTCGCGCAGCAGATGCAGCACACCGCCCGCCATCCCGTCGGGAAGCACCTCGCGGCCGGCGACGAGGTCGCGGATGGAGACGAACGCGCCGCGACGGTCGACGACCACGCGCAGCGCGTCGTCCGCCACGACGAAGAGGTCGCCATCGACGGCGGGCACGGCGACGCTGGGCTCGACGGCGGGGCCGATCGACATCGCGGCGACACCGTCCTGCGTGTACGGACCGGCGTTCGCGCTCAGCAGGGTGTCACCCTCGCCCGCCAGCACCGCGAGCGACGACGCGATGATGTCCTCGAGGACCGCCGCGACCCGGCCGTACGACGCCTCGGCCTCCTGGTGCACCCACGCGATGGACGTGCCCGGCAGGATGTCGTGGAACTGCAGCAACAGCACCGTGCGCCACGCATCGCGCAGCCGGGCCGCCGGATAATCGGCGCCCCGCAGCACGGCGGCGGTCGCCGCCCACAGCTCGGCCTCACGCAGCAGGGATTCGCTCCGACGGTTACCCCGTTTCGTCTTGTGCTGCGATACGAGCGTGCCTCGGTGCAGCTCGAGATACATCTCGCCGACCCAGACGGGCGGCGCCGTCAGCTCGGCCTCGGCCGCCGCGAAGAACGAATGCGGATCGCCGAGCGTGACGCGCGGCGACCCCTCGAGGTCGCGCTTGCGCGCGGCCTGCGCGAGCATCTCGCGCGTGGGTCCGCCCCCGCCGTCGCCCCAGCCGAAGAGCCCGAGCACTTCGCGGGCCGAGCCCTTCTCGCTGAAGACGCGCTCGGTGCGCGCGAGGTCGTCGGCGCCGAGATCGGAGTTGTAGGTCTCGGCCGGGGGAAGGTGTGTGAACAGGCGCGATCCGTCGATGCCCTCCCAGTGGAAGGTCGAATACGGGATGCGGTTCGTCTCGTTCCACGACGGCTTCTGGGTGACGAAGTAGCGGGCGCCCGCGGCGCGGGCGATCTGCGGAAGCGCCGCGCTGTATCCGAACGAGTCGGGCAGCCACACCTCGTCGCTGTCTACTCCGAACTCGTCGATGAAGAACGCCTTGCCCTGCACGAACTGGCGCACGAGCGCCTCACCGCTCGGCATGTTCGTGTCGGACTCGACCCACATGCCGCCGACCGGGCGGAATCGACCGGTCGCCACCGCCGCGCGCACCCGCTCGAACAGCTCGGGCTGGCTCTCCTTGAGCCAGAGGTACTGCTGAGCGGAGGACGCCGCGAACACGAACTCGGGGTCGCGTTCGATCAGGTCGACGACGTTCGCGAAGGTGCGGGCGACCTTGCGCACGGTCTCGCGCGTCGGCCAGAGCCAGGCCGAGTCGATGTGGGCGTGGCCGACCGCGGTGACCCGCAGGGCGCTGCCGGGCGCCGTCATCGCGAGAGCGGGTGCGAGTGCATCGCGGCCCTGCTGGGCCGTGCCCGTGATGTCGTCGGGGTCCATGACGTCGACCATGCGCTCGAGGGCGTGGACGATGTCGGCCCGGCGCGCGGTGTCGACGGGGAGCGTCGCGACGAGCCCGTCGAGGGCGACGACATCCTGCAGCAGCTCCCACACGACGAGGTCGCGGCGGGCGATCTCGAGCCGGACCAGGCGGTAGTGCGGTTCCGTCCCGGCGGTCGCCCGATCGCCGAGCGTCGTCGGCTCGTACTCGTACGGCACCTGGATCGTCGGGTTCGCCGCCGCTTCGAGCAGGAGCCGGAAGGGTCCGGGCTGCGCCAGCGGGACCCAGGCGTTCCGAGGTTCGATCGCCTTCACGATCGTGCCGTCCGGACGGTAGGCCGTCGCCTCGGCCTGGAAGCCCGGCTGCTCGTCGACGAAGCCGAGGTCGACGAGCAGCTCGACCTCGTCGATCGGCCATTCCGCAGGCACCTCGCCGCGCACGTCGAACCACACGGTGTCCCACGGGCGCCCCCACGGCGTGCCGAGGGAGACCGGTGCGAAATCCTGCTCGATCGCCGTGGCGAACGGCACGGGCTCGCCGTCGACCTGCCACGCACCGATGTCGACCGGTCGCGACTCGCGGTGCACCGCGGGCGCGATGCGGAAACGGGTGAATCGACGCACCCGCTGCATCGCGAGAGTCTCGGCGTCGAGCCGCACACGGCCGTTCGGGTTCTGCTCCTGGGTCATTCCGCGTTCTCTCGCGGCTCGATGAGCTCGCGCGTGTAGTAGTCGACGAGGCCGTCGGGCGAGCCCAGCACCGGGCGGTCGAACTGGCCGGGCAGGTACATCGGTGTGACGAGGTACGACTCGCGCTCGCGCTCGGAGTAGGCCCAGGTCACACCGTTCGCGATGACGCGCTGCACGTCGGGGTGGTGGTAGACGGGGTAGATCTCGTCGCCCGGGCTGAAGTAGAACACCTTGCCGTACCCGCGACGGTAGGTGATGCCGCTGCGGAACACCTCGCCGCCCGAGAAGCTGCTGATGAAGATCAGCTCGTCGGGCTCCGGGATGTCGAAGAACTCGCCGTACATCTCCTGCCCCGGGATCACGAGTGGCTGGGGCACGCCCGCGGCGATGGGATGGCGCGGCGAGACGGTCCACACGAGCTCGCTGTCGGTGTCGTTGCGCCACCGCAGGCTGCAGGTCGTGCCCATCAGCCGGCGGAAGATCTTCGAGTGGTGGCCCGAGTGCAGCACGATGATGCCCATGCCCTCGAGGACGTGCTTCTGGATGCGGTCGACGACGGCGTCGTCCACTTCTTCGTGGGCCGTGTGCCCCCACCACAGCAGCACGTCGGTCTCGGCGAGCAGCTCCTCGGTCATGCCGTGCTCGGGGTCGTCGAGCACACGGGTCGTCACGGTGACCTCGTCGCCGAGCAGCCGCGTGATCCCGCCCGCGATGGTGCTGTGCATCCCCTCGGGGTAGATGCCCCGCACGACCTCGTTGATCTGCTCGTGCCGGTTCTCACCCCAGACGACGACGCGGATGGGCTTCTTCGGTGTGGCGGGCGTGGTCATCGGGCGCCTCCTGACGCGATCGCTGCCCGGGACGAGCCCCAGGCCGGTGTGGTGATGCCGTCGGCGGCGCTGGACCACGAACGCAGCAGCTCGCGGATGTCGTCGCGCTTCTCGTCCGCGATCGCCTGCGCGAGCGACTCCTCGAGCAGCTCCGCGAGGACGACCTTCTCGCCACCGCGGTCGCTGCTGCGGATCGCACCTTCGACCATGGCGAGCGTGAGCACGTTCGTCCGCACCTCGTTCTGCGGCGTGGCGCCGGAGCGCAGCGACGCGACGAACTCCTCGAGGGAGCCCTCGATGCCCTCGCTCCGCTGCACCACGGCGCTCGAGGCGCCCGGGGCGTCGGACTCCACGAAGTGGTCGCCGTCCCAGTGGGCCGCACCCCGCTCGGCGTAGACGTGCCAGTCCCCGTTCCACGAGGTCTGCAGCCCCGGGGTCGCCCGGCTGCCCTGATAGACGAACCGTGCTCCCGACGTCAGCTCGAACGTCGCCGTGGCCGCAGCGTGGCCGGCGAACCAGCTCCACGCGGGGTTCCACGAGTCGCAGCGCACGCTGACCGGCTCGTCGGCGGTGAGGTAGCGCAGCATGTCGAAGTGGTGCACCGACATGTCGACCAGCAGCGGGTGGGCCATCAGCTCGCGGAATCCCGGCTCGTGGTCCTCGTGGAAGAACTGCGCGTGCACGGCTCCCAGCGGGCCGAGGCCCCCGACCACGCCGCGGAATGCGGCCAGGTGGTCGAAGTAGCGACGGGACTGACTCACCATGAGCAGCTGTCCGGTCAGGTCGGCCAGCGCCACCTGTCGCAGCGCCTCGGCGACGGTCGGTGCCAGCGGCTTCTCGCAGAGCACCGGGTATCCGGCACGCATCGCCTCTTCGTTGACCACGCGGTGCGCCTGGGGCACGGTGACGTTGACCACCGCCCGTGCGCCCGATGCCTCCGCGACGTCGCTGAGCGACGACCCGACGACGACGTCCAGGCCGATGCCCGCGACGGTCGTCCGCGCGAGCTCGACGTCGAGGTCGACGACGCCGACCGTCTCGGCGTGGGGCGAGCGCGCCAGCATCCGCAGCCACTCGCCGCCCATCGCCCCGGCGCCGACGACCACCACCGGCACCCGCTCTTTCTCTGACACTCGCGTCATCCCTTCAGCGCTCCACCCAGGCTCGACTTCAACAGGTTCTTGCGCACGAGCATGTAGAGCACGGCGGGAGGAAGGACGTAGACGACCGCACTCGCGGCGAGCAGTCCCCAGTCGACCAGGTTGCGCTCGCTGAACGCCCGGAACAGTCCGATCGCGAGCGGGTAGAGGTCCTGGTTCTGCAGCAGCACGAGCGGCGTGAGGAAGTCGCCCCACGATCCCATGAACATCAGCATCGCCGCGGCTCCGAGACCCGGGCCGATCAGCGGCAGCACGATGCGGCGCGCCGCCTGCAGGCGGGTGTTCCCGTCGGTCCAGGCGGCCTCTTCGAGCTCGATCGGCACCGCATCGATGGTGCCCTTCATCAGCCAGAGCGTGACGGGGAGGCCACTCACCGCCTGGACGATGATGAGGCCGTGCAGGGTGTTGGCGAGCCCGAGGTTCACCATGATGAGGTACAGGGCGACGATCGTCGCCGGCGCCGGGATCACACGGATCAGCAGGATGCTGAACATGAAGAAGCGCCGGCCTGGGAATGAGAAGCGCGAGAGCGCGTACCCGCCCGCGATCCCCAGTGCGAGGTTGAGCGCGGTCGACGAGATCGCGATGACGAGGCTGTTCACCAGCAGCAGCGGCGTACCCGACGCCGTGAAGAAGCGCACGAAGTTCTCGAACGAGAAGGCGGGCAGCTGGACGGTCGCCCCGGCGTCCGCGTCGACCGAGCTGAACACGACCCAGGCGAAGGGGACGAGGCAGAAGAGGGCGAGGAGGACGATCAGCGCGTAACCGATGACGCGCTGGGCGAGGTCGACGGGTCGCAGACGCCGGCGCCGCGCGGTCAGGACGGGGGGAATGGTCGCCGCGGGGCGGCTCTGGATGACGGTCATGTCAAACCTCGATCTTCGCCAGGCGGACGTAGGTGAAGCCCAGCACGACCACGATGACGAGCAGGATGATCGACGCGGCGCTGCCGATGCCGATCTGCGAGAACTGCAGCGCCCGCTCGTAGATGTAGATGGCGGCCAGGCGCGTCTGGCCGCCGGGGCCGCCGCGGGTGAGGAAGTACACGAGCCCGAAGACACCGACGGTGCTGATGGTCGTCAGGAGCAGATAGAGGAACACCGGACCGCGGATGAGCGGCAGTGTGACGTGCCGGAACACCTGCAGGGCGCTCGCCCCGTCGACCCGCGCGGCCTCGATCAGCTCGGCGGGGACGTCTTCGAGTGCAGCCTGGAACATGATCATCGCGAAGGCGAGCCCGCGCCAGATGTTCACGAGGATGATGGCGAGCATCGGCGCCGTCTGGAGCCAGGCGGTCGGCTCGGCGCCGAACAGGCCGGTCAGCCGATTCAAGGTGCCCTCGGTGCTCGTGGCCAGCACGCTCGCCCAGGTGAGCGACGCGACGACCTCGGGCACCACCATCGGCATGAGCAGGGCGGCGCCGAAGAAGCCCTTGCCGCGGATCCACGGCCGGCTGAGCAGGACCGCCGCCACCATGCCGAGCACGGTCTGGCCCACGATCGCCGACCAGAACAGGAACGTGCCCGTCTGCCCGAGGGAACTGAGGAAGTCGGTGCTCGCGAGGAGGTACGTGTAGTTGTCGATGCCGACGAACTTCGGGTCTCGCGCCGCGAACCCCGTGAGCTGCGTGTTCGTCAGGCTCAACCAGATGCCGTACACGGCCGGCAGCACGATGAACAGGACGATGAGCACGGCCGAGGGGCCGAGCAGAAGCAGGACGAGGGGGCCGGTGCGGGCGCGCCGGCGCCGCGGCGCAGGCGGCCGGATGGCCGTCTGCACCGCGGCGGGAACGTCGGCGATCGACGTCATTCCTTCACCAAGGAGGGTCCGAGCAGCTCCGTCGCATCTTTCACGAAGGCGTCGTATGCCTGCTGGCCGTCCGCCGAACCGCTGAGGATCAGCTCCGTCGCCGTGGCGACCGCCTGACCGATCTGGTCGGCGCCGTCGCCCGTCACGACGTACACGCTGTTCGACAGGTCCTCGCCGGCCTGGAGCAGCTGCGGCTCCTGCGAGTACGGCGCCACGTCGTCGAGGTCGTCACGAGCGGCTGCGGCGCCCGAGGCGACGAGCTGCTCGGCGAGGGGCTTGCCGCTCGAGAGGTACTTGATGAACTCGAACGCGGCTTCCTTGTGCTCGGAGTCCTGCGAGATGGCGTAGCCGCCACCGGTGCTGCTCCAGCCGTAGGGCTCGTCGCCGTCGCGCAGGCCCGGCCACTGCCAGGTCGAGACCTTCTCGGTGAGACCGTCGATCGGCGTGGCGCCCTCGGGGCCCCAGTCGAACTTCCAGCCCCACGTGCCCTGCGCAGCCACCTGGATGTCGCCCTCGGGGAACTTGACGTACTTCGTCGGCTCCCACGGGTTGGGGTTCTGCAGGTCCTGGACCGGCATCAGCCCTTCGCTGACGAGATCGGCGTACAGCTCGAAGACGGCCAGCCAGCCGGGGCTCTCGAGGTCCCAGGTGGCCGTCTCGCTGTCGTAGTAGCCGGTGTCGGTGCCGCCCAGCAGGGGCTGGAAGCCCTCTCCCCACGTGCCTCCGCCCCAGGCGGTCCCCGCCGGGATGACGATGGGCGTGTCGCCCGTCGCGTCCTTGACCTCGACGAGGCGATCGATGAGCTCATCCCACGTCTCGGGCTGCGACGTGTCGACGCCGATCTGCTCGAGGATGTCCTTGCGGTAGAAGAGGTTCAGCACGCCGGCCCCGGACGGCAGGCTGTAGATCTGGCCGTCCTGGCGCGTCATGGCCTCCTTGACGGCCGGGTAGTAGTGGCTCCAGCCGTCCCAGTCGTCGAGGAAGGGGTCGAGGGGGGCGAGGTACCCGGCGGACGACCATGCGATGGCCATGTTCTCGCCGATGTCGAGGACGTCGGGGGCCTGGCCCGCGATAAGCTGCTGCGTCAGCTTGGTCTTCAGCTGCTCGTCGGTCAGGAGGTCGGGGATCAGCTCGACCGTGATGTCCTTGCCCTGCTCCTTCATCGCGGCCTCGAAGCCCGGGATCTCCTTCGAGATCGCGTCGATGTTGGTCTGCTTGCTCTCCAGAATGGTGATCGTCACGGGGCCGTCGGTACCGTCACCGCCATTGCCTTCCCCGGCGGAGCAGCCGGTGAGTCCCGCCGCGGTGACCACGGTGGCCGTGAACGCAGCGACGACATACTTGCGCTTCATTGCGATGCCTCTCCTGGACTCACCCCGTCGGCTGCTTTGCCGATCTGTCGGGCCCATCCGTCATGAATGTTAGGACATTCAAAACGAGCTCGTCAATCATTCGGCGAGATTTTGTATTAACATGACATAGGCGAGATTTGTCAGGTCTGCGAGGAGTGCGACGCATGATCGAAGGAGAACGGCCGGTCGTCCTGCCGGCCGAGCAGCTGCTTCAGCCTACGACCGAAGGCTCCCCGTTGTGGATAAGGCTTTCCCGTGGCCTGGAGGGCGCGATCGGCTCGGGGGCGCTGACACCCGGGGCCCGCCTCGAGAACGAGGTGTCGATGAGCGAGAGACTGTCGCTCTCGCGCCCCACCGTCCGCCGCGCGATCCAGGAGCTCGTCGACAAGGGCCTGCTCGTCCGTCGCCGCGGCGTCGGGACGCAGGTCGTCCACGGCTCCGTCGCCCGCCAGATCGATCTGACGAGCCTGCACGACGACCTCGCACGCTCGGGACGCGTCCCGTCCACGCGCGTTCTCGACGTCACCTTCGCCCGCGTCGGCTCCGAGGTCACCGAGCAGCTGGGCCTCGACCCGGCCGCGCGCGTGCTCAAGATCCGGCGTGTCCGGTTCGCCGACGCCGTGCCGATCGCGGTGCTCGAGAACTACCTGCCCGAGGCGTTCGCCGACATCACCGCCGAGAGACTCGCGGACGTCGGGCTCTACCACGAGCTGCGGGATCGAGGCGTGACGCTGCGCGTCGCCCGGCAGCGCATCGGCGCGCGGCGGGCGAGCGTCGACGAGGGGCTGCTGCTCGACATCGGGCGCGGCGCGCCCGTGCTCACCATGGACCGCACCGCCTACGACGCCGACGGCGCCGCGGTCGAATACGGCCACCACTGCTATCGGCCCGATCTCTACGGGTTCGAGATGACCCTCGTCGACCGGTGAGGCCCCCCGTGTCGGCGACTCTCCAGGACGTGGCGGCACTCGCCGGCGTCTCGATCAAGACGGTCTCGAACGTCGTGCGCGACTACCAGCACGTCCGGCCCTCGACGCGCGCGCGGGTGCAGGCGGCGATCGACGAGCTCGGATACGTGCCGCACAGCATCGCGCGGCGTCTCGCGACCGGCAGGACGGGCATGATCGCGTTCGCCCTCCCGGCGATCGAGACCCCGTACTTCGCCGAACTGGCCGCTCTCGTCTCGACCGAGATCGGAGGCTTCGACTATCGCCTGCTGATCGAGCAGACCGCGGGCGGCCTCGACGACGAGCGCGCCGTGCTGCGCGGCCGCGAGCAGGGGCTGATCGACGGCCTCGTCTTCCAGCCCACGGCGCTCGACGCCGACGCCATCGAGCAGCTGCGCGGGTCGACTCCCCTGGTGCTGCTGGGGGAGATCGCTCCCCCGCCGACCGTCGACCACGTCATGGTCGACAACATCGCCGCCGCGCGTGCGGCGACCTTCCACCTGCTGCACTCGGGTCGGAGCCGCATCGCCTTCCTGGGTCATGCGCCGGCTGGAGGCCACGCCACGGCCGGCCTGCGCGCGCGCGGCTACCTCTCGGCGCTCGACGAGCACGGGGTCGATCGCAGCGATGATCTGCTCATCCCCATGGCCGGGTTCGGCGCCTTCGCCGCGGAGGCGGCCGTCGTCGACGCGCTCGAGGCCGGGCTCCGGTTCGACGGGCTCGTATGCTTCGACGACCTCGCGGCGATCGGTGCGATGAAGGCGCTGGCGCGGACGGGGCGCCGGGTGCCCGACGACGTCGGCGTGGTCGGCTGGGACGACATCCTCATGTCGCAGTTCACGAGCCCGGGCCTGACGACCGTGAGGCCCGACAAGTCGGCGCTGACGCGCACGGCGTTCCGCATGCTGCGCGAGCGCATGGAGGGCGCCGACGAGCCCGGTCGCCACGAGGTCGTCGGATTCGACCTCGTGGTCCGCGGCAGCACCGCAAGCTAATTTGCAGCGCTGGAAAAACTAGGCCACAGTGTTCCGCATGGAATCACTGACAGCGCCCGCATCCGACCTCGCGGGCACGTATCCCCGTCCGCAGCTGCGCCGCGAGGACTGGCGCAGTCTCGACGGGGAATGGCGCTTCGCCTACGACGACGACGAGGTGGGCGGCCGCGAGGGATGGTTCCGCACCGGCGACTTCGTGCGGCGCATCGTCGTGCCCTATCCGCCCGAGTCGCCGCTGTCCGGCATCGGCGACACGTCGTACCACCCCGTGGTCTGGTACGCGCGTGAGCTGTCCGCCGCCGAGGTCGCACGCGACGAGGCCGACGCGCGCGTCCTCCTCCACTTCGGGGCCGTCGACTACGAGGCGACCGTGTGGGTCAACGGCAGCGCGGTCGCCAGCCATGCCGGCGGCCACTCGCCCTTCACCGCCGACATCACCGACCACCTCGCGGACGGCGGCGGCGACCTCGTCGTGGTCCGCGCGATCGACCGCCCTCTCGACATCGGCCAGCCGCGCGGCAAGCAGGAGTGGCTCCGCGAACCGCACTCGATCTGGTACCACCGCACGACCGGCATCTGGCAGCCGGTCTGGATCGAGCAGGTGCCCGCGACCCACATCACCGAGCTCGCATGGCGCACGACGCGCGGCACCGACAGCGTCGTGCTCGAGCTCCTGTGCAATCGGCCGCTCGGCGACGACGCCCGCATCGACGTCCGGGTGAGCTACGCGGGCACGCCGCTCGGGCAGGTGTCCGCGGTGTGGCCCGCATCGGGCGCGCCCATCATCGACATCCCCCTGCGTGACCAGCGCAACGGGCAGCACTACGAGAACCTGACCTGGACCCCCGAGAACCCCCGCCTGCTCGACGCCGTCGTGACCGTGACCGACGGGGCCTCGGTGGACACCGTCGCGTCGTACCTCGGCCTCCGCACCGTCGGCACGGCCGCCGGTCGATTCCTGCTGAACGACCGCCCGTACTTCGTCCGGTCGGTGCTCGAGCAGGGCTTCTGGCCCGAGTCTCACCTGGCCGCGCCCAGCGCCGACGCGCTGCGCGCGGAGGTGCAGCTCATCAAGGACATGGGCTTCAACGCGGCCCGCATCCACCAGAAGGCGGAGGATCCCCGCTTCCTGTACTGGGCCGACCGACTGGGTCTGCTGCTGTGGGGCGAGGCCCCGGCCGCCTACGAGTTCACGGTCAGCGCGATGACCGACCTCACGCGCGAGTGGGTCGAGCTCGTGCGACGCGACCGCTCGCATCCGTCGATCGTGACGTGGGTGCCCCTCAACGAGAGCTGGGGCGTGCGCGACATCCTGACGGACGCCCCCCAGCGCGCATTCTCCCGCGGGATCGCCGACCTCACCCGGGCGCTCGACCCGTCGCGCCCCGTGGTCTCGAACGACGGGTGGGAGCACACGCGGTCCGACATCCTCACCGTCCACGACTACGACGGCGACCCCGAGACCTTCGCTCGGCGCTACGCCGACCGGGCGGCGCTCGCGGCGCTCTTCTCGGGCTACGGCCCCTCGCACCGGATGATGATGGCCGAAGGCGAGGCCGACACGGCGGAGGTCCCCGTCATGGTGAGCGAGTTCGGCGGCATCAAATACGAGTCGACGACCTCGGAGCCGGCGTGGGGCTACTCGACGAGTGCGACGACGGAGGAGCTCGAGACCCACCTGCGGGGACTCTTCGGCGCCCTGCTCGACAGCACCGTGCTCGCCGGCTTCTGCTACACCCAGATCACCGACACGATGCAGGAGGCGAACGGCCTCGCCTTCGAGAACCGGGTGCCGAAGCTCCCCATCGAGGTGCTCCGGTCGATCATCTCCGGCGAGTCGCGCTCGAAGCCCTGAGCCCGCACAGAGCCGGGCCCCCCGCGAGGGTCCGGCTCTGCCGCCCGGCTCAGCCGAGGAGCGGTCGCTGACGGCGCCGCTCGAGCTCGTACTCGGCGCGGGCGCGCACGGTCGACTCGAGCGTCGCGTGCGCGGCGACCGGCACGTCCCACCAGCCCTCGCCGTCCGGCGCGTACCGCAGCGGGTCGGCGTCGACGTGGATCAGAGTCGTCGTCGGCGACGCCTTGGCCGCGCGAACGGCCGCACGGAGCGCGTCGGCGGCGTCGGGGCCCGGCGGCACCTCGATGACGTCGACGCCGTAGGAGCGGGCGTTCGCGGCGAGATCGATCGGCACGTGACGAGCTGCCGCGGCGCCCTCCGGTGCACCGTCGGCCATGCGGTAGGCGGTACCGAACCTGTCGGAACCCACCGTCTCGGAGAGGTGCCCGATCGAGGCGTACCCGTGGTTCTGCACCAGGACGACGATGATCTTGAGCCCCTCCGCCACCGCGGTGACGAGCTCGGTGTGCAGCATCAGGTACGAGCCGTCGCCGACCATCACCAGCACGTCGCGGTCGGGGGCGCCCCGACGGACGCCGAGGCCGCCGGCGATCTCGTAGCCCATCGTCGAGAACGCGTACTCGACGTGATAGCCGAGCGGGTCACGCACCCGCCACAGCTTGTGGAGGTCGCCCGGCAGCGATCCCGCCGCCTGGACGAGCACGTCGGTGGGGTCGCTCGCGGCGTTCACCGCACCGATGATCTCGGCCTGGGCGAGCAGGGGAGCGCCGGTCGGGGCGACCGCGCTCTCGACCACGGACACCCATTCGGCCTTCTCCGCCGCGATGCGCTGCGCGTACGCCGGGTCGACCGAGTGCCCCGCGAGCGCGTCGGAGAGCGCGTCGAGCGTGCGGCGCGCATCGGCGACGATCGGCAGCTGCGTGCCGTGCTTGTATGCGTCGAAGGCGGCGACGTTGATGTTGACGAAGCGCACGCCCGCCCGTCGGAAGGCGCTGCGGCTGGCGGTGGTGAAGTCGCTGTACCGGGTGCCGACGCCGATGACGACATCGGCATCTGCCGCGATACGGTTCGACGCGGTCGATCCGGTCGCGCCCACACCGCCGAGGTATCGAGGGTGGTCCGACACGAGGGAGCCGACTCCCGCCTGCGTCGCGCCCACCGGGATGCCGGTCTGCTCGACGAGCGTGCGGAGCGCGTCCTCGGCGCCCGAGTAGAGCACTCCTCCGCCGGCCACGATGAACGGCGACCGCGCACCGCGGATCACCGCCACCGCGCGCGCCAGCTCCTCGGGTTCGGGCAGCGGCCGGCGCACGTGCCACTCGCGCGGCTGCAGGAACTCGACGGGCACGTCGATCGTCTCGGCCTGCACGTCCTCCGGCAGCGCGATCGTCACGGCCCCCGTCTCGGCCGGGTCGGTCAGCACCCGGAGGGCGGCGAGTGCGATCGAGAAGAGCTGCTCGGGCCGCTGCACGCGATCGAAGAAGCGCGACACCGGCCGGAAGGCGTCGGTGACCTGCAGGCCGGTGTCGTGCGGGTGCTCGAGCTGCTGCAGGACCGGATCGGCGACGCGTGTCGCGAAGGTGTCGGACGGCAGGAGCAGGACGGGCAACCGGTTCGCGGTCGCGAGGGCGGCGCCCGTCAGCATGTTCGCGGCCCCGGGCCCGACCGACGCGGCGGCGGCGTAGGTGGCGCGCCGGCGGTGCATCCGGGCGTAGCCGACGGCCTGGTGCACCATCGCCTGCTCGTTGCGCGCCTGGTGGTACGGCATCAGACCCGGCTGGTCCGTGTGCAGCTGCAGCAGCGCCTGCCCGATCCCGGCCACGTTGCCGTGGCCGAAGATGCCGAAGGTGCCCGCGATGGTGCGCTCCCGGATGTCGCCGTCGACAGTCCACTGGTTCGCGAGGAAGGTCATGAGCGCCTGCGCGACCGTCATCGTGCGGGTACGCGACGCGTCGGACGCGGGGGTCGGGGTGTCGGGGATCATGCGTGGGTCTCCTGGGCCGAGAAGGGCAGGCGGCTGTCGGGGCGCTGGTCGTCCCACGACGAGCGGACCCAACCGTGCGCGGGGTCGTCGGTGATGCGCCAGGCGCGTTCGACCCCCGGACCCGCCATGACGTTGAGGTAGTAGAGGTCGTAGCCGGGGGCGGCCACGGCCGGGCCGTGGTAGCCGTACGGCACGAGGGCGATGTCGCCCGTCTGCACGCGCGCCGCCGTGTCGATCGGCCGGTCGTCCGACGCGTAGGCCGCGAACATCCCGAACGGACGCACCCCGCGCGGGGCGTCGGCACCCCGTGCTGCGGCGGACTCGAAGTAGTAGATCTCCTCGAGCTCGCTCTCATGCGGCGTCTGCGCGTCGTGCTTGTGCGGCGGGTACGACGACCAGTTCTCGGCGGGCGTGATGACCTCGCAGACGATGAGCTTCTGCGCGGCGAGGGCCCCCGGCACGCCGAAGTTGTGCACCTGACGCGTCGAGCGGCCGGCGCCGCGGATCTCGACGGGCACCTCGTCGCGGCCCAGGTACGCGCCCGGCAGGGATGCGGTGGCGGGAGCCTCGGCGACCGCCACGCGCCCGATCCCCTCGATGCGGACCGCCGTGTCGACACCGACGTAGCAGGCGTCGGTGGGACCGTCGAAGACCGAGGCCCGTCCCGACAGCTCCCACCGGTCGGCCCCCGCGCTGACGGTGAACGATCCCGCCAGCGGCACCACCATCCGCTCGACCGCGCCGGCCGGCAGGACGACGTCGCCGTCGAGCTCCGCGACCCGGAGCCCGGTGTGCGTCCATCCGGGGAGGGCATCGTCGACGACGCTCAGCCACGGCCCGTCGGCGAGCGTGCCGCGGGGGAACAGCCAGGTGTTCGTGGTCATGTCGCCGGGGTCCTCGTCGGTCAGTTCTGGGGGAAGCCCAGGTCGACGCCGCCGTGGCTGGGGTCGAGCCAGCGCGCGGTGACGGCCTTCTGCTGCGTGAAGAACTTCACGCCCTCGGCTCCGTGCGCCTTCGTGTCGCCGAACAGCGACTGACCCCAACCGCCGAACGAGAAGGTCGCGACCGGCACCGGGATCGGCACGTTGATACCGATCATGCCGACCTGCACCTCGTTCTGGAACCGCCGCGCCGCGCCGCCGTCGTTGGTGAAGATCGCGGTGCCGTTGCCGAACTCGCCCCCGTTGATGAGGGCGACCCCCTCGTCGTACGACGCGACGCGCACGACCGAGAGCACGGGACCGAAGATCTCCTCGGTGTAGACGCGCGACGAGGTCGGCACCCGGTCGATCAGAGTCGGGCCGAGCCAGAACCCGTTCGCATCGCCGTCGGGCCGCACGTCGCGGCCGTCGACCACGACATCCGCGCCGTCGGCGACGGCGACGTCGATGTACGACGCGACCTTGTCGCGGTGCTGCTTCGTCACCAGCGGCCCCATGTCGCACGAGCGGCGGCCGTCGCCGACGGTGAGTCCGGCGATGCGCTGCGCCACCCGGGCGATGAGGGCGTCGGCGACGGGCTCCACGGCGACCACGACCGAGATCGCCATGCACCGCTCCCCGGCCGACCCGAAGCCGGCGTTGACGGCCGAGTCCGCGACGAGGTCGAGATCGGCGTCGGGCAGCACGAGCATGTGATTCTTCGCACCGCCGAGGGCCTGCACCCGCTTGCCGTGCTTCGCCGCGGTCTCGTAGATGTACTGCGCGATCGGCGTCGAGCCGACGAACGAGATGGAGCGCACGTCGGGGTGCTCGAGCAGGCCGTCGACCGCGACCTTATCGCCGTGCAGCACGGTGAATACCCCGTCCGGCAGTCCGGCCTCCGCGAAGAGCTCGGCGATCCACACCGCCGCCGACGGATCCTTCTCGCTCGGCTTGAGGACGACGGTGTTCCCGGCTGCGATGGCGATCGGGAAGAACCACATCGGCACCATCGCCGGGAAGTTGAACGGCGAGATGATGCCGACGACGCCGAGCGGCTGGCGCAGCGAGTAGACGTCGACGCCCGTCGACACGTTCTCCGAGAACTCCCCCTTGAGGTGGTGCGCGAGACCGGTGGCGAACTCGACGACCTCCTGGCCGCGGCTGATCTCGCCCAGCGCGTCCGACAGCACCTTGCCGTGCTCGGCGGTGATGATCTCGGCGAGCTCGCCCTTGCGGGAGTCGAGCAGGTCGCGGAAGCGGAACATGATCGCCTGCCTGCGGGCCAGCGACAGGTCGCGCCACGCTGGATAGGCGGCCTTCGCCGCTGCGACCGCCGCCTCGACGTCGGCGTCGTCGGCCAGCACGACCTTCTTCGTGACGATGCCGCGCGCGGGATCGAAGACGTCGCCGAACCGCGTCGACGACCCGGTGACGGCAGCCCCGGCGATCCAATGCGGGATGACGGGCAGGGTGTCGGCCTCGGTGGCGGTGCCCGCCGGCTCGGTCGTGGTCGTCATGGTCTCTCCTGGGGGTCTTTCACGGGTGCCGGGCGATGGCGCCCGCGTGGACGAGGCCGGCGGCGATGTCGACGGCTGCGGAGACGTCGTCGTCGTCGGGGTAGAGCAGCGTGCGTCCGACCACGAGCCCCCGCATCCCGGGCAGGGCGAGGGCGTCCTGCCACGAGGCGAACGTCTCGTCCGGACCCGTGGACGGGTCGCCCCCCAGCAGGAGGGTCGGCAGAGTGGATGCCTCGGCGACCCGTTCCATCTCGGCGACGACGGGCAGCTTGAGCCAGCTGTAAGCCGAGGTGTTCCCCAGGCCGGTGGCGATGGCGACCGATTTGATGACCGCGTCGGCCGTCAGATCGCTGCAGACCCGGCCGCCATCGCGGAAGCTCATGAACGGCTCGAGCATGATCGGGATCCGCGCCTGCGCGGACGCGGTCACCGCGGCGGCGCTCGCCTCGAGCGTCGGCGCCGTGCCCGGGTCGTCGAGGTTGATGCGAACGAGGAGCTTGCCGAGATCGATGCCGTCGCGCGCGAGTCCCGGCACGTCGTAGGCCGTGAAGCGGTCGTCCATCTCGAAGGCGGCGCCCTGCAGCCCACCCCGGTTCATCGACCCGACGACGACCTTGTCGTCGAGCGCCCCGAGCAGGGCCAGGTCCTCGATGATGTCGGGAGTGCCGAGCACGCCGTCGACGCCGGGGCGCCGCAGTGCGACGACGAGACGTTCGAGCAGCTCGACCCGGCTCGCCATCGCCGTCTTCCGCGCTCCGACACCGAGCGCACCGCGCGCGGGGTGGTCCGCGGCGACGATGAACAGCCGCCCGTCGCCGTCGAGCAGCGAGCGCCGCGAACGCGTGCGCATCGCCTGGGCGACGCGATCGGGTTCCTCGGCGCGGATGCGGCGCAGTTCGTCGAGATCAAACACGCGCCGCCGCCTCATCCATGAGCCGCTCGACCTCGGCCGCGTCGGGCATCGCCGTCGAGCACTCCCGCTTGCCGGCGACGATCGCGCCGGCCGCATTCGCCCATCTCATGGTCTGCTCCAGATCCCAGCCCGCGAGCAGACCGTGGCAGAGGGCGCCGCCGAACGCGTCGCCGGCACCGAGCCCGTTGACGACGTCGACGGCGAACGGCGCGACCTCGACCCGCTGGTCGCGGGTCTTGGCGATGACACCGCGGGGTCCCTGCTTCACGATCGCCACCTGGACGCCGCGCTCGAGAAGAGCGTCGGCCGCGCGGTCGGGGTCGGTCTCGCCGACGGCGATCTCGCACTCCTCGCGGTTGCCGACCGCGACCGTCACGTGTTCGAGCGCGAGCGCGACCTGGGCTCGGGCCGCCTCGGCTCCCTCCCAGAACATGGGCCGGTAGTCGAGGTCGAGGACCGTCAGCGGGCTCCGCTCGCGAGCCCGCCAGGCGGCGAAGTGGGCGGCGCGACTCGGCTCGCGGCTGAGGCCGGTGACGGTGGACCAGAAGAGGCGCGCGTCGCGCACCGCGTCGAGGTCGACATCGCCGGGCTCGACCACGAGATCGGGCGCGATCGGCTCACGGTAGAAGTAGAGGGGGAAGTGGTCGGGCGGGAAGATCTCGCAGAACGTCACCGGGGTGTTCAGCTGCGGGACGACGTCGACGAAGCGATCGGACACGCCGAGTCGCAGCAGCTCGCGACGCACATAGCGGCCGAAGGGGTCGGCGCCGGTGCGGGTGATCAGAGCGGCGCTCCGGCCGTACCGCGCCGCGGCGACGGCGACGTTGGCCGCGGACCCGCCGAGGTATTTACCGAATGTGGCGACGTCCTCCAAGGCCGTCGCGTCCTGAAGCGGATACAGATCGACACCCGCTCGGCCGATGGCGAGGACGTCGAGCGGTGCGGTGACTGCGGGGGAGCTCATGTCAGGGCGATCCTCTTCGATCGGAAGGACGGAGCGGGCGACGAGCACGGGCCCGGCTCCATACTTTGTACTTACAAATGGACAGCCTAGGGGGTGGCGGTCTGTTTTCCAATCATTCGTCTCAGCCCCGGCTCAGATCGGTCGAACTAACTTGCACACCAGTGTGCAGCTTTGTATCATCGACGGGTGACCGACACCGTCTCCCCCCGTCGTCCCCGGAAGGATGCCGCCGCCAACCGCGCCGGACTGCTCTCCGCCGCGGCGCGCACGCTCGCCCTCGACCCGAGCGCGTCCGTCGACACCATCGCCCGCGCCGCCGGCCTCAGCCGCCGCGCACTGTACGGACACTTCGACGATCGTGACGCGCTGGTCCGCGAACTCGTCGCGTCCGGCGCGCAGCGATTCAACGCCATCGCGACCGATCCCGGCCTGCGGCTCGAGATCGAGCCGGCGCCCGTCGTCCTCGCCCGCCTCACCGGGCGCCTCTGGGGCGAGGCATCCCACGTGCAGGTCGCCGCGGCCGTGGCGCTCGACGAGCGCCACGTCGAAGACTCCGCGGCGGCGCTCGCGCCCCTCCGTCGGGCACTCATGGACCTCGTCCGGCGCGGCCAGGACGAGGAGAGCCTGCGCACCGACGTCGCCGCGCCGACGCTCGCCCGGCTCGTCGAAGAGACGGCGCGCACGGTCATCGTGCGCCTCGACGCCTCGTCGCCCGAGGCGCGGTCGCTCGTCGTCCGCGCCGTGCTCTCGATCGCGGGACTCTCGTGGCGCGAGGCCGACGCACTCATCGCCGCCCACCCCGACGTCGTGGCGGCGTCGTGATGCGGGTCGAACTGCGCGCGGTCGCGAAGGGCCGGCGCGACCTCGCGCTGCCGCCCACGACGCTCGCGTTCCGGTCGGGTCGGGCCACCCTCGCCATCGCCGAGACCGAGCAGCGCCCGACGGTGCTCGGTCTCATCGCGAGCGGGCGGATGCGGCCCGACGCCGGCACCGTGACCCTCGACGGCGCCCGCGCCACCCGCAGCCTGCGTCGCAGGGCCGCGCTCATCGACGCGCCGGACGTCAGCGATGCGCCTCCGAACATCTCGACCGTCGGGATCGTCGGTGAGGAGCTGATGTTCGCCGGCCGCCCCGCCGATCCGATCTCCGCCCGACGCTGGCTCGACGAGCACGACCTCCGCGCCTTCTCGCGCGTGCCGATCGGCGACGTGCCCGCGACCGACCGCATCCGGATGCTGCTCGAGCTCGCGGTCCTGCGACCCGGCGTCGACGGTCTCGTCCTCGTCTCCCCCGACCGGCACGGCGGCGACCCCCGTGCCTGGTGGGGGCTCGCCCAGGAGTTCGCCGGTCGCGGCTACGCCGTGCTCGTGATCGCCGGCCAAGCGGCCGCGAACCTCCTCACCGAATCCGACCCCTCCGCGCCGCACCGTCGGCCGCTGCCCAGCGGCATCCGGCTGCGGGGCACCCGCTCGAAAGCCGCCCGATGAAGATCCCCGCCCTGATCAGCGCCGAGCTGCGCCGCCTGACCGCCACCCGCATGTCGGTGATCGCGCTCATCGCGCTCATGCTCGTCCCCGTGCTCTACGGCGGCCTCTATCTGTGGGCCAACCAGGACCCGTACGGCAAGTTCGCCGACATCCCGGTGGCCCTCGTCGACCTCGACCAGGGCGCGCCCGCGAGCGACGGCGAGGGCACCGTCGACTACGGCTCGCAGGTGGCCGATCAGCTGACCGACGGCGGAGCCTTCGGCTGGCAGCGGATGGATGCCGCACAGGCACGCGAGGCGCTGCGCACGGGCGACGTCGACTTCTCCGTCACGCTGCCCGAGGACTTCTCCCTCGCGCTGACCAGTGCCGCCGGAGACGACCCCCGGCAGGCGACGCTGGTGCTCGCGACGAACGACGCAAACAACTACCTCGCCTCCTCGATCGGCACGCAGGCCGTGGAGCGCATCCGCAGCTCGGTGGCCGAGCTCGTCGGTCGCGAGGCGGCGTCGCGCCTGCTCACCGGCATCGCCGACATCCGCGTGCAACTGCAGGACGCGACCGACGGCGCGAACCAGCTCGTCGACGGCGCGGGTCAGGCCCTCGACGGCGCGAACCAGCTGGCCGACGGCACCGGTCGGCTCTCGAGCGGCGCGGCGCAGCTGCGTGACGGCGCCGGCAGTCTCGCCTCCGGCGCGTCGCAGCTCGCCGACGGCACGCGAACCCTCGCACAGGGGTCGTCGGACCTCGCCGCGGGGGCGGCGCAGGTCTCAGGCGGCACCGCCGAGATCGCCGGATACGCCGATCGCGCCCGCACCGCCGTCGACGAGGCCGCAGGCCAGCTGCCCCAGGTGCGTTCGGACATCGCCGCCTTGCTCGCCGACCGCGGACTCGACCAGACGGAGATCGACGACGTGCTCGCACGCCTCGATCCCATCGGCGATCGCCTGCAGTCGGGCGCGACGCGCGTCGACGACGCCGTGGGGCAGATCGATCGCCTCGCCGCGGGCGCGGCGCAGGTCAGTTCGGGCGCCGCGCAGCTCGCCACGGGCGCGGCGCAGGCGGCCGACGGCGCGGCATCCGTGTCGGCGGGCGCTGGGCAGCTCGCCACGGCGACCCGTGATGCCGCCGACGGCGCCGCACAGCTCGACGACGGAGCCCATCAGCTCGCGTCCGGTCTCGGCACCCTCGACGGCGGACTTGTGACGCTGCGCGACGGGCTCAGCTCCGGAGTCGCGCAGCTGCCCGATTCGACGCCCGAGCTGCGCGATCAGCAGGCGCAGACGATCGCCGACCCGGTCTCGGTCGACTCGGGCAATCTCGCCAAGGCCGGAGACTACGGAGCCGGTCTCGCTCCTTTCTTCGCCGCCCTCGCGGGGTGGATCGGCATCTACGCGCTGTTCCTCATCGTCAAGCCGATCTCGCGCCGCGCGGTCACGGCGCTGCGATCGCCCGTGCGGGTGACGCTCGCCGGCTGGCTGACCCCGGCCATGCTCGGCAGCGTCGGCATGGTGGTCCTGTTCGGCGTGCTCTCGTTCGCGCTCGGGTTCGACTTCTCGAGTCCCGTCGGCACGCTCGGGATGCTGCTCACCGCGTCGTTCACCTACGCCGCGATCATCCTCGCGCTCAACGTGTGGCTGGGATCGGTCGGCCAGTTCGTCGGACTCGTGCTGATGGTGCTGCAGCTCGTGACCGCGGGCGGCACATTCCCGTGGCAGACGCTGCCGGCACCGCTGGCGGCCCTCCATCACGTGCTGCCGATGGGCTACGTCGTCGACGGCATGCGCCAATGGATGTACGGCGGCGACCTCAGCCGCGTCACCCTCGACCTCGCCGTGCTGTTCACCTGGATGGCCGGCGCGCTCATCCTCGCCGCGATCGGCGTGGCCCGCATGACCCACCGCCGCACCCTGCGCGACCTGCAGCCGAGCCTCATCGGCTAGCCTGCCGCGTCCGTCCCGCCGCCGGGTCGGGTGCGGAGTCGGGCGATGCGGGCGTCGAGTTCGTCGAGCTCGTCCTCGACGCGGCGTCGCTCGCCCGGGCTGAAGCGACGCACCTGCAGGGAGAGGACGGCATCGGCGGCGACCGGGCCCAGGTCGAACGCCTCCTGCACCGCGACCCGAAGATCGGTCGATTCGCCCGACGACGCCTCGCAGAGGTCGATCAGGTCGTGCAGACGGCCGAGGACGATGACATAGGCGGCGAGGATCTCGCGGCGATCGAGTGCGTTCTTCAGCTCATCCACGCCGCCACCCTAGCTCCGCCCATCGGGCCTATGCCGATCTGCCGGGCCGGGCGAACTGCGCCGGGGTCGTCCCGAGCACGCGTCGGAAGTGCCGCGTGAGATGCGCCTGGTCGTGGAAACCCGCTGCGGCGGCCGCGGTCGCGGCGCTGGAGCCGTCGACGAGCAGGCGACGCGCGACGTCGACCCGGCGTGCGACCGCGTACCGATGCGGAGGGATGCCGTAGGACGAGGCGAAGGCGCGAGAGAGGTGGCTCGGATGCGCATTCAGCAGACGACCCGCCTCGGCCAGGGTCACGCCCTCGACCAGGCGCGCCTCGAGCAGGTCACGGAGGCGGTGCGCGAGCGGACCGTCCCGCACCGACCCGACATCGCCGGGTGACGACACGAGGCGCGCGATGGCGACCAGCGCCGACTCGGCCGCGAGCTCATCGCCCGGGGTCGCGAGCGCACGGTGGGCGGCGCGGGTGATGCGCAACAGGTCGGGTCGGGTCGGCTGATCGACGACGGCACCCGCCGTCCCTCCGGCGAGCCACCCGGCGTCGAGATAGGCGACGCGCTTGCGGAACCCGGGACTGCGCGGAGCCGCTCGGCCGTCGTGGGCGATTCCCGGCGGCAACAGGGTCACGGCGGCGGCGTCGGCGATACGGGGCCGGCCCCCCAGACCGTATGCCACGGCCCCCGCGTCGACGAGCATCAGCGCCCACTCGCCGTGCGCGTGCGGGGGGTAGGCGTGATCGGTCATCCGCGCGTGAAGCACCTCGCGTACCCCCGGAACCACGGGGTGCCACGCGCGGAGGTCCGCGACGGGGCGAGCGCTCGACATGCAAGAAACGTACAAGACGCCGCGGCGGCCGGACGCGACGCTGGGGTGATGACCGAGCCCGTGCGCTTCCCGACCCGTATCGTCCTCGTCCTGCGCGAGGACCTGGAGCCCTGGCAGGTGAGCAACGTCTCCGCCTTCCTCGCGAGCGGCATCGCGGCACGCGAGCTCATGGGCGAGCCCTACGCCGATGCAGACGGGGTCGAGTACCTGCCCCTGCTCGGCCAGCCGATCATCGTGCTGCAGGGCGATCGGCCGACGCTGGGCGAGGTGCGGCGCCGAGCCGTCGAACGCGAACTGCGGGTGGCCGTGTACGACCGCGGGATGTTCACGACCGGGGACGATGCGTCGAATCGGCAGGTCGTCGCGGCGTCGACCGGCGCCGACCTCGACCTCGTCGGCGTCGCCGTCCACGGCCCGAAGAACGCCGTGGACCGCATCCTCAAAGGCATCCCGCGGCACCGGTGACGGCCGAGCGAGCGCTAGATTCGCCGCATGGACATCACAGCCGTCACCGTCGGCATCCCCGTGCGTGACCTGATCGCCGCCACAGCCTGGTACCGAGCGGCGCTCGACCTCGACGAACCCGACCTGGAGCCCCTGGAGGGTCTCGTCGAGTTCGACCTCGGCCGCGTCTGGCTGCAGCTCGCCCGCGATCCCGAGCACGCCGGCAGCGCCGGGGTGTCGGTCAACCTCAGCGTCACCGACGCCGCGGCCGAGCACGCCCGGTTCGCCGGCCTCGGTCTCGACGTCTCCGACATCCAGCGTTTCGAGGGCGTCGTGGAGTTCTTCGAGTTGACCGATCCCGACGGCAACAAGCTCGGATTCGTCACCGAACTCTCCTGACGCGCGGTCGATGTCGCGCGCATCCGATCCTGATCGCGAAGGAAAAGCCTGGCCAGGGGGCCCATATGGCCGGCCGGACGGTTATCCTCGGTTGACGTTTCGAACGAGGACCCCATGCGAACCCATCTCCGGATGCCGCCCGCCGCGGCCGCTCTTCTCGCGATGGCGGTCGCCCTCGGGGCGGTCGTCTCGGTGACCGGCAGCGCCCATGCCGCCGAGCCGCGAGGCGCTGCGGCGTCCGCGGCCGCACCGACGCCCGGCCCGAACCCGCTCGCCCGCGGCGCCGCCCTGCCGACGTACTCGGCGGCGGCCGTCGCAGCGGCGGATGCCCGCGCGAAGGGTCGCGCCGCGGTCGCCGACGCCATCGACGTCATCGCGCGCACGCCCACCGCCACCTGGCTCGGCGAGTGGTACAGCGACGCCGAGCTCGTTCGCGTGCTCAAGGCCGAGACCGCCGCGGCGAAGAAGCAGAAGAAGGTCGCGACCTTCGTCATGTACGCCATCCCGGCTCGCGACTGCGCCGCCCATTCGCAGGGCGGCCTCACCCCGACGCGGTACCGAGCGTGGACGAAGCTCATCGCCGACACCCTGCGCGGCACCGGCTCGGCCGTGATCGTCGAGCCCGACGCGCTCGCGATGCTCGGCGACTGCACGGGCCAGGGCCCGCGCACGACACTCATCCGGGATGCCGTATCGGCGCTGACCGCATCCGGTGTCGCCGCATACATCGACGCCGGGAACGCCAACTGGGTGCCGCCCGAGACGATGGCCCAGCGCCTGCGCGACGCCGGCGTGCTGAACGGCCGCGGATTCGCGACGAACGTCTCCAACTTCTCGCGCACCGCGACGGAGCAGCAGTACGCCGAGCGGCTGCGCACCCTCCTCGGCGGCACGCCCCGCTACGTCATCGACACTTCGCGCAACGGCCGCGGGTGGCAGGGCGACTGGTGCAACCCCTCCGGCGTCGGTCTCGGCACGACACCGCGGGCCGGAGCATCGGGCTCGGCACTCGACGCGCTGCTGTGGATCAAGCGTCCCGGCGAGAGCGACGGCGTGTGCAACGGCGGGCCGGCCGCGGGCAGCTGGTACGAGAAAGCCGCGCTCGAGCTGGTGCGCAACCGCGTCCGTTGAGCGGGCCGGGGTGCCTCACGCGGCGCCCCAGGTGATGGCGATGACGGTGACATCATCCT
Organism: Microbacterium sp. cf332; assembly: GCF_900102175.1. Lineage (GTDB taxonomy): Bacteria > Actinomycetota > Actinomycetes > Actinomycetales > Microbacteriaceae > Microbacterium. Next base: position 471,470 of record NZ_FNKN01000002.1, on the reverse strand, counting down.
CCTGCTCGGTGCGGGTGGCGCGCGCGACGAGCTCGGCGACGATGGTCTCGATGTCGTCCTGGCCGTCGATGAACTCGCGGTAGCGGTCGATCGAGTCGAGTGAGCCGCCGAACAGATCGAGCACGCCGTCGCTGACGCTGATGACGCTGTCTCCCGGCTGGAGCGCGACCTCGGAGCTCGTCCAGTTGCTGCCCACTCCGATCGGGAGGTGTCCTGATCGGAGGAAGACGCTCGTGCCGTCGGTGCTGCGGACGACCGTGAGCCCGTGGCCGGCATCGACCCACCGCAATGTGCCGTCGAGGCTGATGCGGGCGTGGAAGCAGGTGGTGAACTGCGCTCCGATCGCGGCGGTGGGACCGGTGTCGAGGCCGACGGCAGCGCGACGCAGGGCGGTGGCGGGGTCGGGCTCGTCGACGCTGCTGCGGATGACGGTGCGGACGGCCGCGGCGATCATCCCGGGTCCGACGCCCTTGCCCATGACGTCGCCGAGGGTGAACGCCGTGCCGCCGTCGGGCGTGGCGTACCAGTCGTAGAAGTCTCCGCCCACCGTTCGCGCGGGCACGCAGGCACCGGCCACCCGGAAACGGGCCGGCAGCGACGAGCCGTCGACGGGTTGCAGCGAACGCTGTACGACGGCCGCCTGCGACACCTCCGCCTCGGCGAGGCGCCGGTGCCACTGCGACGTCGTCAGCTTCTGCAGCGAACGCCGCGAGAGCTCGTTCACGACCGCGCCCGCCGCAGCGTAGACCAGCACGGCGATGACCAGTCGCACCGTCTCGCTCACCGTGATGCCGTGCCCGGCGACGAGCACCATCGGCAGCAGTAGCGTCACGCACGTTCCGGCGAGGGGGACCAGGATCCGCCACCGCCCGGGACCGGCGGCGATCCAGATGACGGGCAGCACGATGATCGCGAGGAACACGGACTGGGTGTCGCCCGTGCCGAATCGCAGGAGTCCGACGGCGATGAAGTCGCCGATCGGGATGACGATCTCGGCGCGCCGGAGCCCCGGCGACCTCACCATGAGCCCGGCCACGAGCAGCAGCGCGACCGCGAGCGCAGCGCCCTGCCACATCCGAGACGCATCGGTCACGGCGAGCCAGGGCATCGCGGCACTCGCGATGGCTGCGCCGACCACGAAGGCGGCGATGATCGCCTGCCGCGCGAACGGCTCCCACGACTTGCGCGCCGACGCCAGGATCACCGGTGCGGTGTCGTGAACCGCGGCCCGGGTGTCAGGAGGGGCGGATGTCATGACTCCAGTCAATCGGACGATGGGCGGAGCGGGGGCATCGAAGCGCGAAACGGCTAATTAGCACACGCGTGCTAACATCGCGGCATCCACATCGGGAAGGAGTTCCGCATGATCCTGGCTGCGATCATCGCGTGCGAGCTGGGCTTCTGGGTCGCGATCATCGGCGGCCTCACCACGCGTTACATCTTCGGCCGTCCCCGACTGGGCGCGGTGCTGCTCCTCGCAGCACCGCTGATCGACGTCGTGCTGCTCGTCCTCGTCGCCGTCGACCTGCTGCACGGGGGCACGGCCTCGTGGCACCACGGTCTCGCCGCGCTGTACATCGGCGTGTCGGTCGCATACGGACACCGCATGATCGCCTGGGCCGACGCGAAGTTCGCGGCCCGCTTCCGCGGGGCCGCGCCACGCCCCCCGCTGTACGGAGCCGCGTACGCCGTCGCGTGCTGGAAGGACGTGCCCCGAACCATAGCGGCGGCGTCGATCGCCGCAGCCGTCCTCGGCGGGCTCATCCTGCTCGTCGACGACGCGGACCGGACGAGCGAGCTGGTCGGTTTCCTCCCCATTCTCGCGGTGATCGTCGGTATCGACCTGCTCTGGGCCGTCAGCTACACGATGTGGCCGAAACGCCCGCCCGCCGCTGCGGCAGGATGAGGTCATGCCCCGCCTCATCGACCACGACGATCGGAACGACGAGATCGCGGCCGCCGCCTTCCGCGTGCTCGCGCGCGACGGCCTCGCCGCCCTGTCGGTCCGGAGAGTGGCCGACGAAGCCGGCATCGCGACCGCCTCGCTGCGTCGCGCGTTCCCCACGCAGGACTCGCTGCGTCGGTTCTGCTTCGAGCGCCTGCAGACCACCGTCGCGAACCGCATCCGCGCCGTGGCGGGGGCGGGCCGCGAGCGTGCCATGCAGTGGATGCGCGAACTCCTGCCCCTCGATGCGACCCGACGCGCGGAGCTCACCGTTCAGCTCCAGCTCAGCCGGCTCGCTCTGACCGACGTCGGGCTCTCCGACAACGCGCGTGAACTCCACGAGGGCGTTCGACGCGTATGCACGGCGGTGCTGCACGAGCTGGCGGCGGCGCGGCTGCTGGCGGACGACCTCGACCTGTCGCTCGAGACCGTGCGGCTGCACGCCCTCCTCGACGGACTCGCGCTGCACCTGCTGTGGACTCCGTCGGACGACCCGACCCGTGACGCCGACCGTCTTCTCACCCACCACCTCGACACGCTCGCGGGGTAGTGCGCGCGTACGCTGGTCAGTCGCGGGTGTCGCGGGTGTCGCTCGGCGCGGGCGCGTCGGCGAACTCGTCGACGAAGAGCGAGTCGCGGTCGAGCGTCTTGTTGCGGTAGGCCTGCCGACCGACCATGTGCGCCGACAGCGGGGCCGTCGCGAGCTGGATGAGCGCCACGGGCACGAGGAAGGCGACCACCGGCCATGAGTGCAGCGACACCCCGACGGCGATGCAGATGAGGATGAAGCCGAGCACCTGCGGCTTCGTGGCGGCGTGCAGCCGGGTCGGCACATCGCGGAACCGAAGCAGCCCGATCGCCGCCGTGAGGCACAGCAGTGCGCCGACGAGGACGAGCACGAGGGCGATGACGTCGGTGATGCTCATACGTCCGTGTTGTCCTTCCGTGCGACGAAGCGGGCGATCGAGATCGACCCGAACACACCGACCGCCGCGACGATCAGGAGGACCGGCAGGGTGCGCGTGTGGTGGTTGATCGCCATCTCGGCCCCGAGCGCGCAGATCACGAGGGTCAGCAGCACGTCGGAGGCGACGGCGCGGTCGAGGATGGAGGGGCCGACGATGATCCGCCACAGCGTGAGCAGCGCCGAGACGGCGAAGATCACCGAGATGACGACGATGAGCCAGGTCACGAGCGCGCCCTCCGCAGGTCCGACAGCTGGTGAGCCTGCTCCTTCGATCCGACCGCGCGCACGATGCGCTCCTCCCAGTGCTGGATCTCACGCCGCTGCTCTTCGAGCTGCTCCTGATTGCGCACCCCGATCGCGTGCAGGTAGAGGATGCGGCGGTCCCGGTCGATGTCGATGATGAGCGAGCCGGGGATGAGGGACGCCGTCACTGCGACGTGCGTCATGATCAGGTCGTCGTCGGTGCGCAGCGGCACCGCGATGATCGCGGCACCGGGCTGACGCCGCGGGTCGACGACCTGCCAGGCCACCAGCAGCGAGCCCTTCACGAGCGAGAGCAGGAACTCGAGGAAGAACACCACGCCCCACCAGAGGTTCACCCTCCCCGAGAGCTCGACCGGCGGCAGGCGGAAGATCCGCGTCACGAACAGGGCGATGACGATGCCGGTCAGCGCGGCGAGCACGGTGAACTGTCCCCACAGCAGCATCCACAGGGCCACGAGCCACACGAAGAACGGCAGCTGTCGCCACAGTGCGGTCGCGGCGTTGCGCTTGGCCTCACCCCTCATCCCTGCACCTCCTGCTCGAGCTGGCTGATCGTCACCGGCTGCAGGAGCGATTCTCCGATAGCGCTGCACAGGTCGTACAGGGGACCGGCGAACACCGTCAGCGCCACCGTGACCGCGACCATGCCCGCCGTCGCGGTCGTCATGATGCGCGGGATGACGCGCTTCTCGGTCTGCACGTCGGCACCCTCGGCGTCGCCGAGGTAGGCGATGCGCGAGTCGGTCTCGCTCTCACCCTCGGCCGACTCGTCCTTCTCGCGCCAGAACGACAGGTTCCAGGCGCGCATGAGCGCGTACAGCGTGAGGAGCGACGTGATGATGCCCGCGACGATGAGCACGTACATGAGCGGCGTGCCCTCGTTCGCGGCGGCGTCGAAGAGCGCGTACTTGCCGATGAAGCCCGAGAAGGGCGGCAGACCGCCGAGGTTGATCGCCGGGATGAAGTAGAGCACCGCGAGCAGCGGGGCGGCCCGCATGAGGCCCTTCACCTTGAGGATCGACGTCGACCCGGCCCGACGTTCCACGAGACCGACGGCGAGGAACAGGGTCGTCTGCACGACGATGTGGTGGACGATGTAGTAGATCGTCGCCCCCACCGCCGCCGGCGTCGCTATCGCGAGCCCGAAGATCATGTATCCGATGTGGCTCACGAGGGTGAACGACAGGATGCGTTTGAGCTCGGCCTGCGCGACCGCGCCCAGGACCCCGACGATCATCGTCGCGAGGGCGACGATCAACAGCAGCGTGTTGACGTCGTTGTCCTGGAAGATCTCGGTCTCGGTTCGGATGATCGCGTAGACGCCGACCTTGGTCAGGAGGCCCGCGAAGACGGCCGTGACGGGGGCCGGCGCGGTGGGGTACGAGTCGGGCAGCCAGAACGACAGCGGGAAGACAGCGGCCTTGATGCTGAACGCGAGCAGCAGCATCAGATGGAGCACGAGCTGCGTCTCCTGCGGCAGTTCCGTCATGCGCTGCGACAGCTGCACCATGTTGACCGTGCCGAGGGCGCCGTAGATCGCCGCGATGGCCGCGAGGAACAGGATGGACGACACCAGCGACACCACGATGTAGACGACGCCCGTGCGGATGCGCGACTCGGTCGAGCCGAGGGTGATCAGCACGTACGAGGCCACGAGCAGGATCTCGAAACCGACGTACAGGTTGAACAGGTCGCCCGCGATGAAGGCGTTGAAGATTCCCGCCGACAGGATCAGGTACGACGGGTGGAAGATCGACACCGGCGTCTCGTCGTCGCCGTCGGCCGCGCCCTGGCCCACGGAGAACAGCAGGACAGCGAGCAGCACGACGCTCGACACCACGACGAGCAGTGCGGCGAGCCGGTCGACGTAGAGGACGATGCCGAAGGGGATCGGCCATCCGCCCACCGAGACGGCGACCGGTACACCGGTCGCGTTGATGGCGTTCAGGAGCACGGCCGCGATGACGAGCGTCGCGGTCAGCGTGACGATCGAGACGCCGACCTGGATGCGGCGGCGACGACCGAAGATCAGCGCGACCGCGGCCCCGAGCAGGGGCAGTGTCACGAGGAGGGGAACCAGGGCGCTCATCGGTCTCCTCCGGGGCGATCGGTGGGCGCGTCATCGCGCAGCGCGTCGAAGTCGCGCGAGTGCAGGACGGTGATGGGCGAGGTCAGGACGCCGACGAAGTCGGTCGTGGCGTCGTCGTCCTCGTCGGTGATCTCCTGCTCCATCGCCTCGTCGTCCTCCGCGACGCGGTCGCGCACGGCGAGGTCGGCCTCGTCGTCCACGACGGTGTCGGCCTGGCCGAGCTGCCACGAACGGTAGATGAGGGCGAGGAGGAACGCCGAGACGGCGAAGGTGATGACGATGGCCGTCAAGGTGAGCGCCTGCGGCAGCGGGTCGCTGTAGTCGGCGGGGTCGTCCGCCGAGCCGTAGAAGGGAGCGACCCCGGGAACGCCCATGACGACGAGCAGGAACAGGTTCGCCGCGTTGCCGAGCAGCAGGAACCCGATGAGCACGCGCGTCAGGCTGCGCTCGAGCATCGCGTAGACGCCGGCGGCGAAGAGCACGCCCATGATGATGATGAGGACCAGCGAGACGTTCATCGGGCGAGCTCCTCTCCTGCCTTGCGCTGACGGTCGACTTCCGCGCCCAGAGATCGCAGCACGTCGAGCACGAGCCCGATCACCACGAGGTAGACGCCGACGTCGAAGATCGTCGAGGTGACGAACTCGACGTGGCCGAGCACCGGCAGCTCGGCCTCCCAGAATGTGCTGGTCAGCGCCGGGGCGCCGAAGAAGAGCGGCACGATGGCGGTGCCGACGGCGAGCGTCATCCCGACGCCCAGCAGGCGACCGGCGTCGGTCGGAGCCGCCGCGCCCAGCTCGTAGGGTCCGCCGGCGACGTACCGCATGACGAGCGCCATGCCCGCGACGAGACCTCCCGCGAAGCCACCGCCCGGCAGATTGTGGCCCGCGAAGAGCAGGTAGAGCGACACGACGATGATCGTGTGGAACAGGATGCGGACGATCACCTCGAGCATGATCGAGCGTGTCTCGGGCCGCAGCTTCTGCCCGCCCACGAGCCACGCCTGACGCGACGACCCCGATCCGGCGCGGGGACGCGGTCCCTCGGCGGTCTCGACCAGCGGCCGGCGGGTGCGGAGCGCCCCCGTCGGCAACGACGAGATCGCCCGCGAGAGCGTGTCGGAGCGGTGGGTGACGAAGACGAGCGAGGCGACGCCCGTCGCCGCGAGGATCAGCACCGACAGCTCGCCCATCGTGTCCCAGCCGCGCAGGTCGACGAGGGTCACATTCACGACGTTCCTGCCGTGTCCGATCTCGTAGGCGAGCTCAGGGAAGGCCGTCGAGATGGGCTCGGCGACCCGCGCGCTCGTCGCGACGACGGCCACGAGCGCCATGGTGACTCCGACGCCGATGCCGAGCAGGGCCCGGCCGATGGGCCAGACCGACGCGTTGTGGTCGCCCATCCGCGACGGGATGCGGCGCAGCACGAGCGCGAACGCGATCAGCGTGACGGTCTCGACGAGGATCTGCGTCAGCGCGAGATCGGGGGCGCCGGCCGAGGCGAAGAGGGCCACCATCCCGAGGCCCGTGACGGACACCAGCACGACTCCGGTGTAGCGCTTGCGGGCGCGCACGGCGATGATGCCGGCGATGATCATGACCGGGGCGACGAAGATCTGCACCGGCGAGTGCCACGCGGCGAGGTCGGCCTGCCAGCCGCCGTGGGCGATGAGAGCTGTTCCCTCGGCGGCGACGAACACGACGAAGATCGTGCCGACGTACACGGGCAGCGATCCGCGCTGCGTGAGCGACGTCGTCCAGACCGAGGTCTTCACGACGGCGCGCACGGTGCCGTTGTAAGCGTCGACGGCGGTGAACGGCAGCCAGCGGCGCTGCGTGCCGGCCCGGCGCCCGACGAACCAGAACAGGACGAGCCCCGCGAGGATGCTGCCGATCGACAGGAAGAGTGCGGGCTCGAGGCCGTGCCAGAGCGCCAGGTGGTACTCGTAGCCGTCGGAGCCGGCGACCTCGGGCATCGTGTCGGCGTACCCCGAGAACGCCGCGTCGAGCAGCGGTGCCGCGACGCCGCCGACGATCGTCAGGCCGCTCAGCAGCACGGGCGCCGCGAGGAAGCCGATGGGCGGGTCGGGCCACTCCGTGCGCGGCAGGTTCTCGCCTGCGGCATCCTTCTTCGTGAAGAACGCCCCCCAGACGAAACGTGCCCCATAGGCCGTGGTCAGCAGCGAACCCAGCACGATGCCGATCAGCGGCGCGAGGGCCTCGGGTGCCGTACCGCCCTCGAGCAGCGACGACAGCGCCGCCTCTTTCGCGACGAAGCCCACGGTGGGCGCGAGGCCCACCATCGAGCTGATGGCGATGATCGAGAAGACCGCGAGGGTCGGAGCCTGCCGGCCGACACCCGACAGCTCGCGGATGTCGCGCGTCGAGAGCTGTCGGTCGATGACGCCGACGACGAGGAAGAGCGACGACTTGAACAGGGCGTGGCCCACGAGCAGGGCGAGTCCGGCGAGGGCCGAGTTGCGCTCCCCGTACCCGAGCACGACCGTGAGCATGCCGAGCTGGCTGACGGTGCCGAAGGCGAGGATGCGCTTGAGGTCGGACTCGCGCAGAGCCTGCAGCCCGCCGAGCAGCATCGTGAAGACGCCGAGTCCGATGACCAGGGGTCGCCACGGGTCCTCGTGGGCGAAGGCCGGCGCGAGACGCGCGATCAGGTAGATGCCGGCCTTCACCATCGCGGCGGCGTGCAGGTAGGCGCTCACCGGGGTCGGGGCGGCCATGGCACCCGGAAGCCAGAAGTGGAAGGGGAAGATGGCGGACTTGCTCAGTGCGCCGACCAGAACGAGCACGATGGCGACGTTCAGCAGCGCGCCTTCGGGGGCCGGGGCGGCGACGATCGCGCTGAGGCTCGTCGTGCCGTAGAGCACGACGAGCATGACGACGCCGATGAGCATGACGAGGCCGCCGAGGGTCGTGACCAGCAGCGCCTGCAGGGCTGCGCGGCGGCTGGCTCCGCGGCCGTTGTAGAACCCGATCAGCAGGTAGGAGAGCACGCTCGTGATCTCCCAGAACATGACCAGGACGACGATGTCGTCGGTCAGCACGAGCCCGTACATCGCCCCCGCGAACGCCAGCAGCACCGCGGCGAACTGCCCGACTCCGACCTTCTTGCCGTCGAAGTACCAGCGGCAGTAGATCAGCACGAGCGCACCGACGCCCGTGACGATCAGGGTCATGATCCACGCGAGAGTGTCCATCCGCATCGACAGGGTGATGTCGAGCTGGGGGATCCAGGCGTATGACTCGAACGGAATGCCTCCGCCGAGCACTTCCGGCCCGCGGCGCGCGGCATCGATGAATGCTGCGATCGGCAGCAGGGCCGCAACGAGGAACGCACGGGCGCCGATCCGCTTGATCAACCACGGGAGGCCGAGCGGGAGAACCGCGAACGCACCGAGGAAGATAAGCAACAGGCCTCCTCTGGGCGTGGGGGGTCGTGTCACCCATCCTACCGACAGGATGACGTGCTCTGGGCCCGGAATCAGGACCCGGCTGGCACTCGGCCCGTCGTGTTCCCGAGACGGAACGTACTCGTGAACCAGCGCGAGTCGGGCGTGTCGTCCCGCAGCAGCGCAGCGACCGCTTCACCCGCCGCCCGACCCTTCTCCCATGCGGGCTGCACGAGGGTCGTCAGCTCGTACGGCGCGAGGCCATCGACGACGATGCCGTCGAAGCCCGTGATGCTGACGTCGTCGGGCACCCGCAGTCCCGCCTCCTCGGCCGCGCGCAGCACCCCGACGGCGAGCAGGTCGCTCTGCGCGACCACGGCGGTCGGCCGCGGACCCTCGCTGGAGAACAGGGCTCGCCCGACCGCGGCGCCCGAGTCGATCGAGCTGTCGACGGCGGCGTAGGCGGCGGCATCCGGGAACACGTCGCGGAAACCGGCGAGCCGGTCGGCGACCACGTCCACCGAGGTCGAGCTCTCGTCGTCCCGCGACAGCCAGCCCGACTCCGAGCCCCATCGCACCGGCATCGTGACGGCCACGACGTCCGTGTGGCCGAGATCGCGCACGTGCTCGGCCGCGACGCGCTGCGCCTCGCGGTTGTCGAGCGCGATGCGGGGCACGCCCTCTCCCCCGTCGCCCTCGATCACGACGACGGGGATGCCGCGGGCACGGACGCTCGCGAGATGATCGCGCAGCAGCGCGCTGCATCCGATCAGCACCGCGGCGTCGATCGGCGCGGTCATGAGCGTCGGCTCGCCCGCGACGACGCTGCCCTCACGGAGCAGCAGCAGCCCCGCGCCGATCGGAGCGACCGCGTCGGCGAGCGCGTCCATCGTCGTGCGCATCACGGGGTCGCCGAACACGCTGCCGAGTCGCCCCCCGCTGACGACGCCGATGATGCCGCTGCGTCCGCGGCGCAGCGAGGCCGCCCGCGGATCGGGGCCGAGGTATCCGAGATCAGCGGCGGCCGCCAGGACCTTCGCGCGGGTCGCCTCGCTGACCGGCGTCTTGCCGCTGAAGACGACCGACGCCGTCGAGGGCGACACCCCGGCCGCGTGCGCGACGTCCGAGATGGTGGGCCGGCGTGCGTTCACGCCCCGATCGTACCCGCCCCTCGCGATGAATCGAATCGATTCGGTACGCTGGCCCGGTGACCGATGTGCTCTCCCGCTCCGTCTACCTGCGCTGGCGCAACGCCGTCTTCGCGATCTTCGCCGCGAGCGGCCTGAGCATCGCGACGTGGGCGGCACGCGTCCCCTCGATCAAGGCGGACCTCGGCATCGAGAACCGCGAGATCGGCCTGGCGCTGCTCGCGATGGGGATCGCGTCGATCCTCGGGCTGTCGGCGAGCTCGGTCGTCATCGCGCGCCTGGGCACCCGAACCGGGATGTTCGGCATGCTGATGACGCTCTCGGTGGGTCTGGCCGTGCTCGGGTTGGGGGCGGGCTTCTTCCACTCCTACGCGATGCTCGTCGTCGGGCTGGCCCTGTTCGGGTTCGGCAACGGGTGTCTCGACGTGATGATGAACGTCGACGGAGCCGCGATCGAGACGCACTCGGGCAAGACCATCCTGCCGCTGTTCCACGCCTTCTTCAGTTTCGGGACCGTCATCGGCGCGGGCCTGGGCGCGATCGCCGCCGGACTGCGGATCAGCGTCGCGATCCATGCCGTCACGATGGCGGCGCTCATCGTCGTGCTCGCGGTCGTCGCGATCGCGAGCGTCCCCCGACGCGCCGTCACGGATGCCGCAGCAGCCGATGGTGCATCCGCCGCAGGCGACGAGACGGGCGCCGCGGCCGGGGCCGGGTCCGGCCGCGGCCCGGGCTGGCGCGAGCGTCTCGCGGTGTCGCTGTCGGCCTGGCGCGAGCCGCGGACGTACACGCTCGGCATCATCATGCTCGGCATGGCGTTCGCCGAGGGCGGCGCGAACGACTGGCTGGCCCTCGGCGTCGTTGAGCACGAGGGCGGTTCCGCGGCCCTGGGCGCTGCAGCCCTCACCGTGTTCAGCGTCTCGATGACGGTCGTGCGTACCTTCGGCGGTCCGCTCGTCGACCGGTTCGGCCGGGTCGCGACGCTGCGTGTGCTCGCGGTGGCCGCAACCGCCGGCATCCTGCTGTTCATCCTCGCTCCGAACCTGCCGCTCGTATTCGTCGGCGCGGCCCTGTGGGGCATCGGCGCGTCGCTCGGGTTCCCGCTCGGGATGTCGGCCGCCGCCGACGACCCCGCCCACGCCGCCGCGCGAGTGAGCGCCGCGGCGACGATCGGCTACGTCGCGTTCCTGTGCGGCCCGCCCATCCTCGGCTTCATCAGCGACCACATCGGCCTGCTGCCGACGCTGTTCATCCTGGTCGTGCTCGTCGCGGCGTCGGGCCTCGCCTCGTCGGCCGCCAAACCCCTGCCCGGAGCCAAGGTCGGCGCCGGCCGCCACTGACCCCCGGCCGCGGTCGCCTTCCGTCCCGGTCGGCCCCGGCCCGCCGTCCCAGCCCATCGTCCCACCCGAAGCCGTCCCGTCCACAGGCCCAACCCCACCGCCCACCCGTTCTCGGCTCCCCCGAGGGCAGGGGGCCTGTCGACGGCACAACCGCGGCCAGGTCCCCGCGCCTGGCCGTTCATCCCGACCCGGCCTCCGCAACCGACCTCGCCGCGCGCGCACCGAACCCGCGACCCGACGGATCTCGTCCCGTCGACAGGCTCAACCCGGCCCTCCGCCCGGCTTTAGCGACGTCGACATCGCTGAGCCTGTCGGCGGCACGGGGGCCGAGCCGCACGCAGCACCGCGGGCGTGCTTGGGGTCCCGCCGGATCTCCGCGTGAGCCCGACCGCGACCGGACGTGGTCCCGCGCCCGCGGGTTCCGTCGACAGGCTGAGCTCGGTCCTGGTGTCGGCTCAAGCTGCTGAAGCGGCAGTGAGCCTGCGGACGGCACGACTCGCCGCGCCGCCACGCCTCCGAACGACGGCAGGTCACCGGCTGCAGACATCGCCCACGGACACCTCGCACCGGTCACGGAGACCTCGCGCCGGCCACGTGGCACAGGTACCCGGTCACCGGAACGGAGGCGGGGTCTACAGCGGAGGGCGGGACATCCCGGTCAGCAGAGTCCGCACGGCGTCGACGAGGGATCCCGGAGGGATCGGCTCGGCGAGGGCATCGCCCGACGCTCCGTCGAGCAGCCAGCGAACGGCGCGTGCATCGGAGCGGCACGCCGACGGATCGACCTCGAGGTGCCGGGCGAGGTGATGCGCGAGGAACTCGTCGATCACCGCCGTCTCAGCCGCGAGCACCGCGCGCACCGGCTCGAGCCGCTCGACGTCGCCGACCGCCCGGACGAGACCGGGGTACAGCTCATCGGCGAGCTCGGCTTCGACGTGGGCGGCGTAGGCCAGGACGGCATCCTCGCCCGCGGTCGCTTCCCCGATCTGGCTGAGCACCCGGGCCGTCTCGGAGCGCCCCGACTCCAGCACTCCGAGAACCAGGTCGAGTTTGGTGGGGAAGTAGTGGAACAGCGTCCCCGATGACACCCCCGCGCGACGGTAGATCGATGCCGTGGTGGCAGCAACGTAGCCGGATGCCGCGAACTCCGCCGCCGCGGCATCCAGGATCACCGCGCGTCGCTCCTCGAAGCGCTCGGGATCGCGACGGCGTGGCACGGGAACACGATAGCCCGCTACTGATTACTAGAGCGTTTACTCTAGAGCCGCTACTCTGATTCCGTGGAGTCAGAAGCGCACCCCTCCCCGGAGCCGGCGGTGTCCCAGTCGGGACGAGGAGCGCCCCGGCGACGACCGGGCGAACGGCCGCACCGAACGCATCAACCGCACCAACCGCACCAGCCCCGCCGCCGGGCGACCGCGTGGGCGACCGCGCTCGTCGGCATCGCTCTGGCGTGGTCGCCAATGTGGCTGCCACAGATCCTTCGCGGGGCCGGCGTCGACCCACGTCCCGCGCTCGCAGCGATCGGCCTGGACGGGCCTGCGGCGGCCGTGTTCTGGAACGCCCTCGCCGCGGCGCTGATCCTCGCGTGGGTCTTCGGTGTCGAGCGGCGCCGGCTGTCGTCGCTGCGCATCGTGAGGCCGACGGGCAAGGACCTCGAATGGGCACTCATCTTCTTCGGGGCCGCCATGACCTGGAGTTGGCTGGCGCAGCTGATCCGCCCGCAGGAGGTGACGGACTCCGGTTCCGCGACCATCGCCGCACTTCCGGTCCTGACGGTCGTCGCGATGATCCTGAGCGCCGCGATCTTCGAGGAGATCCTGTTCCGCGGCTACCCGCTCGAACGACTGATCGAGCTGACCGGGCGACGCTGGGTCGCGGTCGCCACGACGCTTCCGTTCTTCGTGCTGCCCCACCTGGTCACCTTCGGCCCGGAATGGCTGCTGTACCACGCGAGCGGCACGGTCGCGATCTACGTCCTCTATCTCTGGCGACGCAACCTCGTCGCCTGCATGCTCCTCCACGCGGCGGTGAATGCGCCGATCCTCATCCCCACCGTCGCGGCGCAACTGCGATGAACGCGCTCGCGGGGCCGATGCTCTGCCAGGATCGTCCGCGATGACGATCTCCGCGCAGCCCTGGCATCATCCGGATCCCGGCATCTCGACCGTCCGCCTCGAGATGATCCCGGAACAGGCGCTCCATGCGCTCGCGTCCGGCCGCAGCCGGCAGCTCGCCGCCCGCTACGCGACTCCGTTCCTCACCGGTCCGGACTGCGCCGGGCTCTGGCGGCATCGCAGCGCTCAGGTGGGAGATGCCCCCGGCGATGCCCCGTGGATCACCCGACTGATCGTCGACACCCATCTCGACGCGCCCGTCGGGGTGGCCGGCTTCCACGGGCCGCCGGACGCGACCGGCATGGTCGAGGTCGGCTACCGCGTCGATCCCGCGCTGCGTCGCCGCGGTTATGCGCGGCGGGCGCTCGAGATCCTCCTGCACGTCGCGCGCATCCAGCCCGGCGTCAGCACCGTACGAGCGACCATCAGCCCGGACAACGCGGCGTCTCGCGCGCTTATCGACGGCTACGGCTTCGTCGAGCGGGGCGAGCAGTGGGATGAGGAAGACGGCCTCGAGATCATCTATGAACTTCCCGTCTCGGACGAGGTCGAACCCCACGCGGGCGGTGCCCGGACGCGCACCGAGGGCGAGAACGCTTAGGCTCGACGGGTGCGTCTGGTCATCGCCCGCTGCTCCGTCCAGTACACGGGGCGCCTCAATGCTCACCTTCCGCTGGCTACCCGGCTGCTGGTGCACAAGGGCGACGGCAGCCTGCTCGTGCACTCCGACGGCGGGTCGTACAAACCGCTGAACTGGATGAGCCCGCCCTGCACGCTCACCGTCGAGACGCCGGAGGACGATCCGGATGTCGAGGAGCAGGTCGTCGAGCAGTGGCGGGTGACCCACGCGAAGTCGGGCGACACCCTCGTCGTGCGCATCTACGAGATGATCCATGACTCGTCGCACGAGCTCGGCGTCGACCCCGGTCTCATCAAGGACGGCGTCGAGGCCGACCTCCAGCGCCTGCTCGCCGAGCAGGTCGAGGTGATCGGTGAGGATCTCACGCTCGTCCGTCGGGAGTTCCCCACCGCGATCGGTCCGGTCGACCTGCTGCTGCGCGATCCCGCCGGCGGCACGATCGCGGTCGAGGTCAAGCGCCGGGGTGACATCGACGGCGTCGAGCAGCTGACCCGCTATCTCGAGCTGCTCGGGCGCGACCCGCACCTCGCGCCCGTGACGGGCGTCTTCGCTGCGCAGGAGATCAAGCCTCAGGCCAAGGTGCTCGCTACCGACCGCGGTATCCGCTGCGTCACCCTCGACTACGACGCCATGAAGGGCATCGAGTCGGGCGCGCCGCGCCTGTTCTGACGCGGCGCGCCCGCGACAGTCAGGATCCGAGCTTCGAGAGCTCCGCGAACTCGTCGTCGGTGAGCTCGATCTCGGCGCCGCGCAGGTTGTCCTCGAGGTGGTCGACGCTCGAGGTGCCGGGGATCGGCAGCATCACCGGCGAGCGCTTGAGCAGCCAGGCGAGCGCGATCTGCGCGGGCGTGGCGTCCTTGCGTTCGGCGAGCTCGCTGAGCGGCGAGTCCGATCCGGTCAGGCCGCCGGTCGCGAGCGGGAACCACGGGATGAAGGCGATGCCCTGCTCGGTCGACCAGTCGAGCAGCTCTTCGGCATCCCGCTTCTGCAGGTTGTAGAGGTTCTGCACCGAGACGATCGTCGCGATCTGCTGCGCGGCCTGGACCTCGTCGACTGTGACCTCCGAGAGACCGATGTGACGGATCTTGCCTTCGTCCTGCAGCTTCTTCAGCTCGCCGACCTGGTCTTCGAGGGGCACCTGCGGGTCGATGCGGTGCAGCTGAAACAGGTCGATGCGCTCGAGACCGAGGCGGCGCAGGCTCATCTCGGCCTCCTGACGCAGGTACTCGGGGCGCCCGACGGGCGGCCATTCGTTCGGGCCCGTGCGGGTGAGTCCCGCCTTTGTCGCGATCACGACGTCGTCGCCGTAGGGGTGCAGGGCCTCCTTCAGGAGCTCCTCCGCGACGTACGGGCCGTAGGAGTCGGCGGTGTCGAAGAAGTTCACGCCGAGCTCGACGGCGCGCTTGAGCACGCGGATCGCCTCGTCGTGGTCCTTCGGCGGGCCCCAGACGCCGGGGCCGGTGAGCTGCATCGTGCCGTAGCCGAGGCGGTTGACCTCGAGGTCGCCGCCGATGCGGAAGGTGCCGGAAGCGTGGGCTGAGGACGTGCTGGATGTCGTCATGGAGAGGTCAGCGCGCGAAGCGGCCGAGACATTCCCGCACGGCGCGGAACGTAGGGTGGAGACATGACCCGTTCGCCGTTCTCCTGCGTGCTGTGGGACATCGACGGCACGGTCGTCGATGCCTCCGACGGCATCCTGCGCCGTCTGACGATCACGCTCGCGCACTTCGGCCACCCGGCCCCGACGCGCGACCAGCTGATCGACTGGATCGGCCCCCCGATGCACGAGTCGTTCCAGAACAATCTCGGGATGACGCCGGAGAAGGCCACCGAGGCGGTGTCGTTCTACCGGGTGCTCGGCAAGGCCGACGGCTACACCACCGGTGCTCGCCTCTACCCCGGCGTCGCCGACCTGATGGTCGAGCTCGACGAGGCGGATGTCCCCCAGTCCACCGCGAGCTCGAAGCCCGAGGTCCAGGTACGGGCGCTCATGGAGCACTTCGGGCTCGCCCCGCGGCTGCGTGAGATCGTCGGCGCGACGAGTGACGAGAAGACGTTGAGCTCGAAGGCGGATGTCGTGGGCGAGGCGCTGCGGCGCCTGACCGCCGACGGCGTCGACGTGTCGCGTCCCGTGCTCATCGGCGACCGTCACCACGATGTCGAGGGCGCAGCCGAGCACGGCGTGCCCGTGGTCTTCGTCTCGTGGGGCTTCAGCACCCCCGACGAGGCCCGCGGCGCCATCGGGATCGCCGACGACATCGACGCGCTCCGCGCACTGCTGCTGCCCGCCGGCTGAACGTCGAGGCCTCCCCCATTCGACGCCCGGGCTGCGTGCCAGAATGCAGCGCCCGGGCGTCGACGGATCCCCCCGGATACGTCACGCAGTGCGTGACGGGGACCACTGTACTGATCTTCGCGTCGCTCCGATACCCGCAGATGAGACGCGTTTCATCCGCGTAACGTGCCGCTGTGGCTCACGTTGACCTGCGACCCTTCGATGACGACGACGCGGACGCCGTGTTCGAGATGATGCGAGACCCCGACGCCGTGCGACAGGCCGCGTTCACGGCGGACGACCCGTCCGACCGCTCGGCCTTCGACGCCTGGCTGGAACGCCATCGCTCCGACGATCGCGTCACGATGCTGGTGGTGACGGAGGACGGCGGCTTCTCGGGAACCGCGGCGGCCTTCACGGTCGACGGCGACCGCGAAGTGACGTACTGGATCGCCCGCCACGCGCGGGGGCGGGGCGTCGCCTCCGCCGCCTTGCGCCTGCTGGTCACGCGCGAGGGCGAGCGTCCTCTGTATGCGCGTGTGGCGGCCGACAACGCGGCATCCGTCGCGGTGCTCCGCAAGAACGGATTCAGCGAGATCCGGCGGCAGCGCTCGTACGCGCCCGCCCGCGGCGAGGAGATCGACGAGCTGGTGTTCGCCCTGCCGCCCACCCTCGACGGCATCTGAATCGGCATCCGACGGTCGAGCGAGACGGGATGACGGGGTGCTCCCGCCATCCCGCCCGAGCTCAGCAGACCGTGCTCGACGCGCTGCTGCGGCAGATCGACGCGCTGGCGTAGCTCACGAGCTCCGCGTCGCGGAGCTGACCGTCGCGACGTTCGAGCTCCTGCAGTGACAGGATGTAGCCCATTTCATTCACCTCCTCTCGCGGATGGCGGCCGTGCCGGGATCGACACGGCGTCGGAACCGGGCGCCGTCAGCAGCGGGATGCCGGCGAAACCCACCGGCTCTCCGGCCGAGGCGGCCCGGTGGCTTTCGAGGGCGACGAGCACGCCGGCGGATCCCGTCGCGAGGTCGCACGATGCCCGGAGGTTGCCGTCGCCCGCGAACCGGGTGCCGTCGTCCCGGTGGATCGCGTGCAGCCGGAGCGCGCGCACGTGCGCGTCACGAGCAGCGCGCAGCTCCGGCGATCCGTGTCCCGCGGCCTCGAGCAGTGCGAGGAAGGCGATGAGCCCGGACCTCCCGGCATAGAGCCCGCCCTGCACGACGAAGGGGACGGCGGCGGCCCGTGCGATGCCGTCGAGCGTGGCCCCGTGCCGATCGTCTCCGGGCAGATGGCGGGCGAGCTGGACGAGCACGGCGCCGATCCCCGCCGACCCGTGCGCGAGGTACGGCATCGAACGCCAGCCCTCATCGATCTGGAGGGCGCCGTCGCCCGTGTCGGTGAGCGAGACGATGTCGTGATCGATCGCACGTCGGGCGAGCGCGAGATGCGCGGCGTCGCCCGTGCGCTCGTAGAGGCGCAGCGCGAAGAGGGCGGTGCCGGTGGCGCCCGCGAGCAGTCCGCCGCGACCGGTGGGCACCGAGGTGCGGGGTTCGTCGGCCATGAGCCGCGCGGCGAGGATGCGGGCGATCGAGGCGGCGTCGTCGATGACCGAGGGGGCGCGGTCCATCTCGCTCACCAGGCCGATGCCGATCCCGGCGAGACCCGTCGCGAGGTCGGACGGGAGGTGCTCCTTCTCGGTGCGGCGCAGCTGCGACAGGAACAGATCGGCTGCCGCGTCCTCGCCGAGCCGGCGCAGCCCCCATACGGCGCCCGCGACTCCGTCCATGAGGCCGGGGCGGAATGACGCGCGCCGCAGTGCACCGGCCACCCAGCGCCGATGGTCGCCGTTCGGCCGCTCGCCCGCCTCGCCCATCGCCGCGAGCACGCCGAGGGCTCCGTGCGCCAGCCCGTAGGCGGGCTGGGCGAACTGCCGAGGATCGCCCGGCCACAGGCGGTCCTCGCGCTGAGGCGTCGCGTCGACGCGCAGCGCCGCGACGACGGCGGTCGCGTCGATGCGCCTCCCCTCCCCCGCGGCCCCGTGCCGGGCCCTTTTCGCCGCCTCGCCCGCGCCATCCTCGGGCGTCGTGTGCGAGATCACCGCGAGCCGGTCGGCGACCCACGGTCCATCGAGGTCGAAGTCCGTACGCGCCGCATCGAGCAGGTCGCGGGCCTTGTCCGGGCCGAGTCCGATCAGCGTCGTCAGGGGAACGAAGAGAAAGAGCTCGATGCACGCGAGCGCGTACCGGTCGCGGGCAACGGCGTCTCGGTGCGTCCGCGGGACGAAGCCCGGTGCGCCGATCCACGCCGGTGCGTCGTCGCCGACGGTCGCCGACGCCTCGAAGTCGATGAGCGTGACGGCGCCGCCGTCGTCGACGAGGACGTTACGGGGATGCAGGTCGCCGTGCGTGCGGCCGCGCGCGTGCAGCGCGTCGAGCGCCGCCCGCACCGCCCGGCCCACGCCGAGCGCCCAGGTCCGGTACTCCTCCCGCGCCGCGCGACCGCCGTCGCGGATGAGTGGATGCCGAGCCACCAACGCCTCCGACAGCGGAATGCCGTCGACCCGCTCCAGCGCGACGAACTCGTGCCCGAAGCCCGAGAAGGTCGCCAGCACACGCGGCACCGGCAGTCCGCTGAGCTTCCGGAGCACGGATGCCTCGTCGCGGAGGCGGGCGACGGCGTCCCGTCCGTCGGCGGTGAACCCCGCGTGCGGCCGCGCCTCTTTGAGCACGACCGGGCGCCCGTCCATCACGGCCTCGTAGACGCCGCCGGCATTGGAGTGATGGAGGGCGCGCGTCACCGCCGGGAAGCCCGCCGGTGCTGGCAGCGTGAGTGCCTCGTGCTCCGCGACGAGGTACGGGGGGATCGTGACCCACGCGGGCACACGGAACGCGTGCGTCCTGACGTCGGGCACGAGTCGGCCGGTGGCGAGGTCGCGGACGGCGAGCGTGTCGACGCCCTCGTGCGAGATCAGCTGCCGACGGAAGGCTCCGTAGCGGACATAGAGCGGTCCTCGGCGCCACCGGAGGTCCGACAGGATGTACGGGCCCGGCCGTCCGCCGATCTCGGCGTCCAGGGCGAGGAGGGCGGAATGGGCGGCCTCGTCGTTCGGCGGATAGATCGTGATGAACTTTCCCGACGAAGCGCGCTCCGCCTCCTTGCTCAGAACGCGGTCGAGCTGGCTGGCGTCTCGCAGATGCTTGAACGCGGTTCCCGTCACCCGGCAGAAGTGGGCGACCGCGTCGAGCACCGCCTGCGCCTCGGCGGGGATCGTGCTGACGTGGATCTTCCACCCCTGTTCCGGCAGCGACGTGCCCGCGCGATGGTGGTGGATCCACACCGCGTCGTCGGAACGCGACCAGCCGGCTGCGTCGGCGACCGCGAAGGTCGGAGCGCCGCTGTCGACGTGCGGCTCGTCGTAGAACAGCGGGTCTGCTGTCGTGTAGCGCAGGTGGATGTCGTCCAAGTCGTGCCCCCCGGGTCGTGTCTGCGGTCGACAGTGTGTTTCGGGAGGCGGCGCGGGAGAGTGCGCCGGCGCAGGGCGTCGCCGCACGCGGGAAGGCATCGCCGACCGGCGACATCCGCGTCATTCCGGGGATGTCGGCTGTTCGCCCGGCTCGGCGTCGTCGATCAGAAGTTCATCAAAACGCATGAGACGGGGCGGACGGTGCAGACCGTTGCGGACTCCCCAGAGGGCGAGCTGCGTCCGGTCGTGGAGCCCGGTCTTGCGCAGCGCCGACTGCAGGTGCGAACGCACCGTCGTCACCGACACGTGCAGGCGCCGTGCGATGTCGGCGCTCCGGGTGACTCCCGACGAGAGGAGCGCCGTGACCCGCCGCTCGGCCGGAGTGAGGCTGCCGATGAGGTCGTCCGTCACGGGCGCCGCACCGCGACGGACGAACTCCCGGACGAGAGGGCGGGTCATCCGGGGCGAGACCATCGCATCGCCACGAGCGGCGCCGCGCACGGCGGCGAGCAGCTGATCCGAGTCATGGCTCTTGAGCAGGTAGCCCGCGGCACCCGCATCCAGCGCCTCCGTGACGTACTGGTCGCGGGCGAACGCCGTCATGACGACGACCGCTACGGCGGGCGAGGAGCGCGCTCGCGTCAACTCGCGGGTGGCCGCGAGGCCGGTCTGGCCGGGCATCTGCAGATCCATGAGGACCACGTCGACCCGCTCGGCCAGTGCCACGCGCACCGCGTCGATGCCGTTGGCGACCTCACCGACGACGTGGATGCCGGCGCTCGCCTCGAGCTGCGCGCGCAGTCCCTTGCGGACGAGCCGGTTGTCGTCGGCGATGAGGACCCGGATGCGCTGCCTGTGCGACGCCACCCGCGCCGCCGCTCACCCGGGATCCGGGGGCATGGGGTGCGGGTCCCGCATGCTCGCACCGCTCGTCAGTCGGTGATGGGCGGAACCGGCACATTCAGGTCGAGGCGCCATCCGCCCTCCGGCGTGGGCCCCGTCCGAAGCGAACCGCGCAGGAGCTCGATACGCTCGGTGACTCCGGCGAGACCCCAGCCGAGGCCGAGGCCGGCCACCGGGACGCGGCCGTCGTCGGCACGGCCGTTCTCGACGACCAGCGACAGTCGATCGAACGAATGACGCACCGTCACGGTCACCGGAGCACCGGGCGCGTGCTTCGCCGCGTTGGTCAGCGCCTCCTGAACGCACCGGTAGACGGAGGTGGACACGACGGCCGGCAGGTCGGCGAAGTCACCCGCGGTCACCAGGTCGATCTCCACGCCCCGCTTGCGCCAGTAAGAGATGAGCTCGTCGAGGCGGCGCAGGTCTGCGGTCACCTCGGGCAGCTCGGCGCCCACCGCCCGGAGGTCGGAGAGCGCCCCGGCGAGGCTCGCCGCAGCGAAGCGGCCCTCGCTGCGCACATCGGCCATGAGCTCCCGCGCGTCGTCGGGGCGACTGGCGGCCAGCTGCAGCGCGGCGTCGGTCAAGGTGATGAGACCGGCGATGTGCTGACCGGCGACGTCGTGCAACTCCTGGGCGATGCGGGTCCGTTCGCGGTCGCGCGCCTGCTCGACGCGGTGCTCGTGCTCGCGCTCGGCGCTCTCGGCGCGCTCACGGGCGATCTCCGTCCGACGCTTCTGTGCGCCCCACCAGATGCCGAGGGCGACCGCACCCGCCGCGGGGGCGATGAACGTCATCGCCTCTCCCAGGGCGAAAGCGATCGAGAACTGCACGTCCTCGGCGACCGACAGCACCCAGAGGGTCACCGTCGCGACCGTCACGAGCGAGACGCCCACCAGCCAGAGCAGCGAGACGTACGCCCGGCGCCGCGTCGCCAGGAAGAAGAGGCTGAGCGCGATCACGAGCTTCATGCCCGACAGCCAGCTCGGCACCTCGAGGCCGACCACGAGCGCGAGGTAGACGGCGGTCGTCACGACGACAGGAATTTCGGGCCGACGGTCGAGGAGCAGGAAGACCATCGCCTGGACGGCGCATCCCGCCAGTAGGAGCGGGATGCCGACCACCGCAGGCACCACGAGCGGCCACGGGAGCTGGGCCGTGGCGAGATCGACGAGCGGGACCATCAGCGTCTGGACCACCGTCACGAGGAACACGGTGATCACGAACACGGCACCGCTCCGCGTGGAGCCGAGCAGCCGCTCGCCGGGGTCGCGCTTCAGTGTCGGCCCCGCCGACTTGGACTTCTCGTACACATTCATCTCCCCCGGATACGGCGAAGGCCTCCGAACGGTTTCCCGTTCGGAGGCCTTCATCTCGCTGTGCGCGAGGGGGGACTTGAACCCCCACGCCCTTGCGGGCACTGGCACCTGAAGCCAGCGCGTCTACCTATTCCGCCACTCGCGCGAGAAAGTGTTTCCACGAACTCAACTTCCCGAGGATATCACGCCGGAGACCGCTCCCCAGCCGGGATCCGGCCCCCAATGCATCCTCCGTTCAGCCTGCCTGACTACGATGAAGCAACCATCCGCCTGCCTGAGGAGCCCCGTGGGACTACTTGACAGCTTCGAGAAGGGTCTCGAGCGTGCCGTCAACGGCGCCTTCGCGAAGACCTTCCGCAGCGGCGTCCAGCCCGTCGAGATCGCGTCCGCGCTCCGCAGCGAGCTCGACAAGAAGGCCGCCGTCGTGAGCCGCGACCGCATCCTCGTTCCGAACTCGTTCATCGTGCGCCTCTCCGACAACGACGCCGAGCGGATGCAGGCGATCGGACCCGCACTGCTCGACGAGCTGCGCGGCCTGGTCGAGAAGCACGCGCGCGCTCAGGGCTACTCGTTCTCGGGCGCCGTGACCGTCGCTCTCCACGCCGACCCGCAGCTGTCGACGGGCACCGTCCGGGTCGACTCGAACTCCGAGGCCGGTGCGCGTGTCTCGTGGCAGGCGGTCCTCGACATCGACGGCACGCGGCATCCCGTCGTCGCCGCCCGCACCGTCATCGGGCGCGGCAGCGACGCCGACATCACGATCCCCGACGCCGGCACGAGCCGGAAGCACGTCGAGATCCTCTGGGACGGCGAGCGCGCGATGGTGCGCGATCTCGGCTCGACCAACGGCACCCAGCTCAACGGCTCGCGCGTCAGCGAGGCCGCCCTGCCCGTCGACGGCGTGGTGCGGATCGGACGCACCGACATCGTCTTCCGCGTGGTGCCCCAGGCTCAGGCTCCCGTGCGCCCGCGTATGTCCGCGGCCGACGCGACCCGTATGTACGACACCCGAGGTGACGCCCGATGAGTCCGCTCACCCTCCTGCTGCTGCAGATCGGCTTCCTGGTCCTGCTCTGGTTCTTCGTCTTCGCCGTCGTCTACTCGCTGCGCGCCGACCTGTTCGGCGTCAAGGTGCGGAAGCTCCCCGAGCCGGCCGCCGCCGGCGCGGCACCCGTGGCAGCCCCCGCCGTGACCCGTCCGCCGACGGCATCCCCGGATGCCGCGACCGCTGCCGTGGGCGCGGTCGGCGTTCCCGCTTCACCCGGGAAGGGCGGCAAGGCGACGACCGACGCCGTCGCGCGCATCGTCATCACGAGCGGGCCGAAGGCGGGACTCGAGCTTCCGCTGGGTTCGGAGCCGCTCACGATCGGCCGCTCCAGCGAGTCCGGCCTCGTCATCCGCGACGACTACACGTCGAGCCATCACGCCCGGCTCGTCCTGTGGGGCAACCAGTGGATGATCCAGGACCTCGACTCGACGAACGGCACCTGGCACGACGGCGAGCGCGTCGCGTCGCCCGTCCCGGTCGTCATCGGCGCGCCGATCAAGGTCGGCGCCACGACGTTCGAACTGCGGAAGTAGTCCGCCCGTATGGTCTTCCAAGGCTCCAGCGCCGCCATCTCGCATACAGGGAAGGTGCGCTCGAACAACCAGGACTCGGGTTTCTGCGGCTCGAACCTGTTCGTGGTCGCCGACGGCATGGGCGGCCACGCCGGCGGTGACGTCGCGTCGAGCCTCGCCGTCCGCAGCCTCGAGGGCCTCGACCACGCATTCGCCTCGACGACCGAGGCGGAGGCCGCGCTGCGCGACGCCCTCGCCGACACGGCCGCCGAGCTCATCAGCACGGTCAAGGTCCGGCCGGAGCTGGCGGGCATGGGCACCACCGTCAGCGCGCTCGTCATGGTCGACGAGTACGCCGTCATCGCCCACATCGGCGACTCGCGTCTCTACCTGTTCCGCGACGGGGCGCTCACCCAGATCACGACAGACCACACCTTCGTGCAGCGTCTGGTCGACTCCGGCCGCATCACCCCCGAAGAGGCCCGGTACCACCCGCGCCGCTCGGTGCTCATGCGCGTGCTGGGCGACATGGACCCCGACCCCGAGATCGACACGTTCATCATGCCCACGCAGCCGGGCGACCGCTGGCTGCTGTGCTCGGACGGGCTCTCGGGCGTCGTGGACGATCCGCACACCGCGAAGGTGCTCGGGCAGGGCTGGGCGCCCGGCCGCACCGCCGACAACCTGCTCAAGCAGGCGCTCGACGGCGGAGCTCCCGACAACGTCACGATCGTCATTGTCGACGTGGGCGGGCAGCATCCGCTCTTCAGCGGTCCGCCCACCGTCGTCGGATCCGCCTCGCATCCGCTGGGCATCGAGGTCCCCGCCGCGCGACCGCAGCGCAGCAGCTGGCTGCACCCGGCCCGTCAGGCCGCGAACGAGCCGACACACTTCGAGCCGGCCGCGGAGTTCCTCGAAGAGCTCATCGAAGAGGATCGCCGGCGTGCCCGGCGCCGACGGCTCACGTGGTTCGCCGGCTTCGTCGTCATCCTCGCCGCGATCGGCGTCGTACTCTTCGCCGCATACAGCTGGACGCAGACGCGCTACTTCGTCGGCGTCGACGAAGACACCGTCGTGATCTACCGCGGCATCCCGCCGAGCATCGGACCGATCTCGCTCTCCACGCCGGAGGAGGACACGGGCATCCCCCTCGCAGACCTGCCCCCGTACCAGCTGCAGGCCGTCGAGCAGACCATCACGGCCGACTCGCTCGCCGAGGCGCGGTCGATCGTCGAGAACCTGCGCGTGGACGGAGACTCATCGTGACCGGCACCGCCGTCTCGGCCGACACCTCGGTCATCAAGGCGCTGCGCCGGCTGCGGATGCCGCAGACCCAGCGCAATCGCGAGCTCGGCCTGCTGCTGTTCGCGTTCCTGATCAACGCCGCCGCCCTCGCGCTCGTGCAGCTGGGCAAGAACGGCACGATCGACTCGTCGTTCCTCGTGTACTGCGCCGTGCTCGACGTGCTCGCCCTGGCAATCCACGTCGTGCTGCGACTGCGGGCGCGCGACGCCGACCCGTTCGTCGTGCCGATCGCGACGCTGCTGTCGGGCGTGGGCATCGCGATGATCTACCGCATCGACCTCGAGGGCACCTCGCAGGGCTGGGACATGCTGGCCGTGCGACAGATCGTCTGGTGCGCGATCGCTCTGGTCGCCGCGCTCGTCGTGGTCCTCGCGCTCCGCAACTACCGCGTGCTGTTCCGCTACACGTACGTCTTCGGTTTCGCCGGCATCGCACTGCTGCTGCTTCCGTTCGTGCCCGGACTCGGTCTCGAAGCCGGCGCCGACGTCTGGGTCTCGATCGGCGGGATCGTGTCGTTCCAGCCCGGCGAACTCGCGAAGATCGCCCTGGCGATCTTCTTCGCGGGGTACCTGGTCCGCACCCGCGAGTCGCTGACGTCGGTCGGCACCCGATTCCTCGGCGTCACATGGCCGCGTGTCCGCGAACTCGGGCCGGTGCTCGTGATCTGGCTGGTCTCGCTCGGCATCATCGTGCTGCAGCGCGACCTCGGAACCGGCACCCTGATCTTCGGCATGTTCATCGCGATGCTCTACGTCGCCACCGGCAAGACCAGCTGGGTGATGATCGGCCTGACCCTCGTCGTCGCCGGCGGTGCGATCGCCTCGCAGGTGCTGCCCTACGTCAAGGGCCGTTTCCAGAACTGGCTCAACCCGTTCGACCCCGCGAACATCGATGCGGCCGGGGGCAGCTTCCAGCTCGTCAACGGCCTCTACGGCCTCGCGAAGGGCGGGTTCATCGGCACCGGCCTGGGCCAGGGCCGCCCCTGGATGACGCCGCTGTCGCAGAGCGACTACATCTTCCCGAGCCTCGGCGAGGAGATCGGCCTCATCGGCGTCTTCGCCCTGCTCTGCCTCTACATGGTCTTCACGAGTCGCGGTGTGCGCATCGGCCTCGCGGGTCAGGACGACTTCGGCAAGCTCCTCGCGACCGGCCTGTCGTTCACCATCGCCCTGCAGGTGTTCATCATGGTGGGCGGCGTGACGCGCGTGATCCCCCTCACCGGCCTCACGACCCCGTTCCTCGCCGCCGGCGGCTCGTCGCTCGTCGCGAACTGGATCATCGTGGCCCTCCTCCTCCGCATCTCGGATGCGGTTCGCTCTCGACCCCGGGTGGTGATCGGATGACCAAGGAACTGCGACGACTCAGTTTCGTGATGCTGGCGATGTTCCTCGCCCTGTTCATCTCGACCAGCTGGATCCAGGTGATCCAGGCCCAGGCCCTCAACGAGAACCCCGGCAACCGTCGGACGCTGTACGACTCGTTCGAGGTGCAGCGCGGGTCGATCATCGCAGGCGGGTCGGTCGTGGCGGCATCCGTGCCGAGCGGCGACCTCTACACGTGGCAGCGGCAGTACACGGATGCTGCGATGTGGGCGCCCATCACCGGGTGGATCAACCCGGTGCTCGGCTCATCGTCCGGCATCGAGCAGATCATGAACCAGTCGCTCTCGGGCACCGACGACACGCAGTTCCTCGCCCGGCTCGAGCAGATCATCTCGGGCGCTCCCGCCCGGGGATCCAACGTGCTCCTGACCGTCGACCCCACAATTCAGCGCGCCGCCTACGACGCACTGCAGGGATACGAGGGCGCGGTCATCGCGAGCGATCCCTCGACCGGGCGCATCCTCGCCATGGTCACGAGCCCGAGCTTCGACACGAACCTGCTGGCCTCTCACGACTCCGCGGGGGTCAATGCGTCGTACGACGAGCTCGCGGCGGACTCGCTCAAGCCCCTCTTCAACCGTTCCATCGGTGGCGACCTGAATCCGCCGGGCTCCACCTTCAAGCTCGTGGTCGCCTCGGCGGCCCTGTCGTCGGGTGAGTACACGCCGCAGTCGACGTTCCCGAACCCCGCGACCTGGACGATCCCCGGCACCAGCAACACGCTGCACAACTTCGACCTCGGCACGTGCGGCCCCGGAGAGACCGTGACCCTCGCCGACGCGCTGCGGCTGAGCTGCAACATCCCGATGGCAGAGCTGGCCGTCGAGCTCGGCGACGACGCCATCCGCGAAGAGGCCGAGAAGTTCGGCTTCAACAGCCAGATCGAGATTCCGCTGCTGTCGACGGCATCGGAATACCCCCGCGCACTGAACGACGCGCGGACCGCACTGTCGGGCTTCGGTCAGGGCGACGTCACCGCGACCCCGCTGCAGATCAACATGGTCTCGGCCGGCATCGCGAACGGCGGCATGGTCATGAAGCCGCAGTTGCTGGACTCGGTCGTCGCACCCGATCTGACTGTGCAGGAGAAGTTCGATCCGAGCGAGTTCGGACGCGCGCTGACCGAGGACGTCGCCGACCAGATGCGGACGCTCATGGTCGCCAATGTCCGTGACGGCGCAGCCAGCGGTGCAAGAATAGACGGCGTCGATGTCGCCGGAAAGACGGGCACTGCAGAGCACGGTCCAGGCGATCCGTACACGTTGTGGTTCACCGGTTTCGCGCCGGCGGACGACCCCCAGATCGCCGTCACGGTGATGGTCGAGAACGGGGGCGGCCAGGGGCAGGCCGGGACGAGCAGCGGGATCGCAGCCCCCATTGCGAAGAAGGTTATCGAGGCGGTGCTGAACAGATGAGACCGATGCAAGGCGTGAGCTTCGGCGGGCGTTACGAACTGGATTCGCGGATCGCGATCGGCGGTATGGGCGAGGTGTGGGAGGCCACCGACCACGTCATCGGCCGCACCGTCGCGATCAAGATCCTCAAAGACGAGTACATGGGCGACCCCGGGTTCCTCGAGCGTTTCCGCGCCGAGGCCCGTCATGCCGCGCTCGTGAACCACGAGGGCATCGCGAGCGTCTTCGACTACGGCGAGGAGAACGGCAGCGCGTTCCTGGTGATGGAGCTCGTCCCGGGCGAGGCGCTGTCGACGATCCTCGAGCGCGAGGGCTCGCTCTCGTCCGACAAGACGCTCGACATCGTCGCGCAGACCGCGTCTGCGCTGCAGGCCGCGCACGCGGCCGGTCTCGTGCACCGCGACATCAAGCCCGGCAACCTGCTCATCACGCCCGACGGTCGCGTCAAGATCACCGACTTCGGCATCGCGCGCATCGCCGACCAGGTGCCGCTGACCGCGACCGGCCAGGTCATGGGAACGGTCCAGTACCTCTCGCCCGAGCAGGCCTCGGGGCACCCGGCGTCGCCGGCGACCGACATCTATTCGCTCGGCATCGTCGCGTACGAGTCCGTCGCGGGGAAGCGTCCCTTCACGGGCGAGTCGCAGGTCGCGATCGCGATGGCGCAGATCAACGAGCAGCCGCCGCCGCTTCCCGCGACGGTGTCCGACCCCGTGCAGCGACTCATCCTGGCGATGATCGCGAAGAAGCCCGACGATCGACCCGCCTCGGCCTCCGCGGTCGCGCGCGCGGCATCCGCTCTGCGCCGCGGCGACCTCGCCGCAGCCCACGCCGCCGTTCCCGCGATCATCGCCGGTGCCGGGACGAGCGACGTCACGCAGCTGCTCCCCTCGGGGGGTGGCGACACCGCCACTCTGCTGCTTCCCGCGGGCAGCGCGGCCGCCGCCGGGGCGGGCCTCGCCGCGGCCGGTGCCGCCGGGGCTGTCCCCGATGTCGCGGCCGCCGACGACAACCTCGCCGAGAGGCCGAAGCGCAAACGCAGCCCGTGGACGTGGCCGCTCGTCGCGTTGATCGCGCTGCTGGTCATCGTGCTCGGCGGAACGTTGATCGCGCTGCTCTCGGGAGACGGCGAGCCCGATCCCGCTGCGTCGTCGCCGTCGCAGTCGACCCCCGCGACACCGGTCGACACGCCCTCGAGCGCGCCGAGCTCGACCGCGCCGACGTCCATCAGCATCGACGACCTCGGTCTCACCGGACGCACGTGCGAGGACGCGCTGGCCGTCGCCGCGCAGGCGGGCCTCGAGAACGTCACCTGCGCGCCGGGGAACGCCGCTCCCAGCGAGGATCAGGTCGGACTCGTCTACAACGTCGTGCCGCTCGGCAACGTCCAGCCCTCCGACACCGTGACCCTCACGTCGTACGCCGAGCAGAGCCCCCTGAGCGCCCCCGCGGCACCGACGATCCAGTCGAACGGACAGGACGTCACGAGCGTCCAGGCCGGCTCGACCGTGCAGGTCATGTGGTCGAACTACTCCTGCCCCGCGGGTCTCACCCCCTCCGAGTATCGGTTCACCGTCTCCGGCGGCACCTTCGCGAACGGTCAGACGACCTCGAGCTTCAGCCTGAACCAGCGCCCCGCTCCCGTCACGGTCGGCGACTCCGGCGCCCTGTCCGTGACGTACACCGTGACGTGCGCGGGCGAGAGCGGCGACCGCACCTCCCCCGTCTCGCCCGAAGCGGCCGCGACGATCCAGACCGCGACCACTCCCCCGCCCAGCAACGGCGGCGGCAACGGGAACGGGAACGGCAACGGCGGCGGGAACGGCAGCGGCAACGGCGGCGGCGAGGACGACTAGTCCTCGACCCGGCGCGGGTCCCGCCATGAGTCCATCCACCGAGAACGAGTCGCACGCAGGGAGTGACATGTCAGCAGGGCAACGTGTGCTGTCAGAGCGCTACCGCATTGACGAACCGATCGGCCGTGGCGGGATGGCGAGCGTCTACCGCGGGTACGACGTCACGCTCAGCCGCGACGTCGCGATCAAGATCCTCAAGCGCGAGCTCGCCGACGATGCGGGCTTCCGCACCCGGTTCCGCCTCGAGGCCCAGGCGGCGTCGCGCATGTCGCACCCCTCGATCGTGCGCGTCTTCGACGCGGGCGAGGATGTCGAGACCGACCCGGACGGCAGCGAGCATCCGGTCCCCTACATCGTCATGGAGCTGGTCACCGGCCGGCTGCTCAAGGACATGATCGAGGCCGGACCGCTCAGCGAGGCCGATGCGGTCCGCTACGTCGACGGCATCCTCGAGGCGCTCGAGTACTCGCACCGCGCCGGAGTCGTGCACCGCGACATCAAGCCCGGCAACGTGATGGTGACCGATGCCGGTTCGGTGAAGGTGATGGACTTCGGCATCGCCCGCGCGGTCTCGGACTCGTCGTCCACCGTCGCCGAGACCACGGCGATCATCGGCACGGCGGCGTACTTCTCGCCGGAGCAGGCGAAGGGCGAGCCCGTCGACGCTCGCGCCGACGTGTACTCGACCGGCGTCGTCCTGTACGAGCTGCTGACGGGACGCGCGCCGTTCCGCGGCGAGACCCCGGTCGCCGTCGCCTACCAGCACGTGAGTGAAGCGCCCCTGCCTCCATCCGAGATCGTCGAGCAGGTACCCCGCGCGCTGGACGCCGTCGTGCTGCGCGCACTCGCGAAGAGCCCGTTCCAGCGTTTCCAGGACGCGACGGAGTTCCGCGGCGCCCTCGCCCAGGCGGTCGGCGGCAAGCAGCCGACCAAACGGCAGATGGGCGCTCTCGCGAGCGAGCTCTACGGACCCGACCCGCGGCACGCCGCGGAGACGGCCCGCTCCCTCCGTCAGCTCAGCACCGACACCACGATGCGGCGTACGCAGTCGGGTCCGCCGGTCAGCTGGATCTGGGCCGGCGTCGCCGTGCTGGCAGCTCTGCTCATCGCCGTCCTCATCTGGGTGCTCGCGTTCCGCGACACCGAGCCGACCGTGCCGACCACATCGCGGACGGTGCCCGAGGTGGCCGGCCGGTCGTGGGACCTGGCCGAGAACCTCATCGAGGAGGCGGAGCTGACCCCCGTCAGGTCCGATCGCAGCGACGACACCGTCGCCGCGGGAGACGTGATCGAGACCGAGCCCGCGGCGGGCATCACGCTGTCGCCGGGGCAGCGAGTGACCGTCTACGTCTCCACGGGCCAGGAGATGGCGACCGTGCCCAACCTCCAGAACCTCTCCCGCGACGAGGCCACGCAAGCGCTCGAGCGGGTCGGTCTGCAGCTCGGGAGCGTCCGTTCCCGAAACGATCCCACCTTGGCCGCAGGGACGGTCATCGAGGGATCGGCCGCGGCCGGTTCGTCGCTCGCGATGGGCAGCGCCGTCAATCTCGTCGTAGCGAGCGGCACCGTGACGCTCGTCGACCTCACCGGCTACACCGTCGAGGCAGCGCAACGCGAGCTCCAGCAGGAGTCGCTGCAGCTCGTCCCCGAGATCGTCGAAGACCCGGGCTGCGCCGCGAGCGCCGGAGGTCAGACCGTGGCGTCGCAGTCGCTCGCGCCCGGCGAGGTGCCGATCGGATCGACCGTCGCGCTGACGGTCTGCACCGGCAGCTGATCCAGCGCGCGCCGGCGCGGTGCGTCTCAGCGCCCGTCGGCGCGATGCGGATGCAGGCCGGCTCCGCGCCGCGCCGCACCGTCGAGTCCGACGTCCTCCAGCCAGTTGCCGAGCAAGCGGTATCCCCCGTCGGTGAGGACGGATTCGGGGTGGAACTGCACCCCGACGATCGGGAGCTCGCGATGCGCCAGGGCCATGACGGTTCCGGCGTCGGTGCGCGCGGTCACCTGCAGCTCGTCGGGAACGTCGGCGGGGTCGACCGCGAGCGAGTGGTACCGGCCCGCCGAGAACGGGTCGGGTATCCCCGCGAAGAGGGGCGAGCCGTCGTGACGCACCTCCGATGTCATCCCGTGCATGAGTTCCGGCGCCTCGCAGACGCGTCCGCCGAAGGCCACCGCGATCGCCTGGTGCCCCAGGCACACACCGAGCAGAGGAACGCCGGCGGACGCGGCTGCCCGGACGATCTCGATCGAGGATCCCGCGTCTTCGGGAGCGCCCGGTCCGGGCGAGACCAGCACGGCGTCATGAGCGGTGACAAGGCGTCCCGGGTGTGCGACGGCGTCGGACTCGACCATCTCGGTCTCGGCCCCGAGCTCGTGGAGGTACCCCACGAGGGTGTGGATGAAGCTGTCGTGGTTGTCGACGACGATGACCTTCGTCACCCGACCGTCGACTCCTCGCCGGGCACGAAGAAAGGCGCGACGGCCGGGAAGACCCAGAAGAACAGGGCGTACACGACGGCGGCCGCGAGAATCAGCACCAGCACGAGCCGGACCCACCAGGGCCCCGGCAGGATTCGCCAGAGTGCGGCGTACATCAGGAGACCACCCCGTCGGTCAGTGCGGCCGGGGGCCCGGCCGTGATGGGCGTGAAGTCCTCGAACACCGCGTACGAGATGATGCGCTCGAGCATGTTGAGCTTCGGAGCGCAGCTGGTGAGGGTGAGGTACCGGCCGTTGGCGCTGAGATCCACCTGCTGGGGAACCGGGTTGAGGACCTCCACCGCGGTGTCCTGCACGTACTCGACGTTGCGGAACCGGTAGGTGTACCAACCGTCCTGGGTCTGCACCACGATGGCGTCGCCGATGACGAGCCGGTCGACCGGGTCGAAGGGGGCACCGGAGGTCCAGCGGTGCGCGGCGACGGCCATGTTCCCCTCAGCCCCCGGCATCGCCGTCCCCGGGTAGTGACCGATGTAGCCCTCATCGAGGATCGTCTTCTTGGCAGTGCCGTTCGCGATGGTGAACTGCCAGTCCGGCCCGAATCGCGGCACGAACATCACCCCGAACTGCGCGCCCTCCCCCGGTTCGCCCAGCACGGGGACGATCGCGGGGTCTGCGCCGCCCTCGTCCGACGCGGGCGGGTCCGCGCGGGCATCCGTCTGCCACTGCTGCGCGAGAGCGGATGCCTCGGCCTGCTTCTGCGAGCCGATGATCATGTCGCCGAACCACATCTGCCAGCTGACGAACAGCAGCAGCACCACGCCCGCGGTCAGCAGCAGCTCTCCGAGGACGCTCACGACGGTCGCCCGGCGACGCGGGTGCCGGCGCGCACGAGGGCCGCGATCGGGCGCGGTGCGGGTGGTCTCCACGATCGGGAAGCTTAGCGGCCCGGGATATCACGGGCCTGAAGGCTAGGATTCATCCATGGCATCTTCGAGCGACCACGACGACCCGACCGTGGAACGACGCCCCGCGGATGACGCACCTAACCCGGTCTGGTTCAAGCCGATCATGCTGGGTCTGATGCTCATCGGACTCGTGTGGGTTCTGGTGTTCTACCTGAGCAACTCCACGCTGCCCGTCCCCGGCATCGGCGGATGGAACCTCGTCATCGGATTCGGCATCGCGTTCGTGGGCTTCCTGATGACCACGCGGTGGCGCTGACCGACTTTCCACACGAACGAATCACACCGGTGTGATTCCATCCCCACCTGGGGATAGACCTGTGGATAACTTTCGTCAGTAGAGGGCGAGGGGCACGGCGAGCAGAGCGACGAGCGCCGCGGCGGTCCCGCCGAGCAGCCAGACCTGCAGCCGTCGCGTCCGGATCGTGCGCGTGCGCGCGAAGATCCCGCCGACGAGCGCTCCGACGGCCAGACCTCCGACGTGCGCCTGCCACGACACCTGTACTCCCCCGCCTCCGCCGAGCGATCCGAGGAGGAGCGGCAGGAAGGTGATGACGAGGTTGATGCCGAGGATGACGGCGATCCCGGTGATGTTCGCGCCGATGTGGCGGCCGATCACGAGCAGTGCCCCGAAGAGGCCGAAGATGGCGCCGGACGCTCCGACGACCGTCGACCCGAAACCGAGCAGGACGACGGCGACCGAACCGCCGAGCCCGCTCAGCAGATAGAGCCAGAGGAATCGTGCGCGCCCGAGCATCGGCTCGAGGCTGCGGCCCAGCATCCACAAGGCGAGCATGTTGAGTCCCACATGCCAGAATCCGCTGTGCACGAGCAGCACGGTGAAGAGCCGCCACGGCTGGAACACGCCCGTGAACTCCGGGTACAGGGCCGGCGGGAAGAGGGCGAGCGTGCTCCGCACGGCCACGCCGACCCCGGGGATGAGCCCGACGACGAACGCGAAGAAGGTCAGGCCGATGATCCCGTAGGTGACGAGGGGCCGCGAGTCGTCGGAGCGCACCGCACGCAGGATGCGGGGGGCGCGGCGGGCGCGCGGCGCGCCCGAGCTCTGCTGCTGCTCACGCAGACATTCGGGGCAGATCACACCGACGGGCATCTGCGTCTGGCACTCTGCGCAGATCGTGCGCAGGCACCGCTGGCAGAGGACGAAGCTCTGCCGATCGGGGTGCCGGTAACAGAAGTTGTCGGGATTGCTCCGCAGCTCGGACGCGCTCACGTACCGCTCAGACCGCGGCGATGTCGATCGACGAGATGACCACCGGGTCGACCGGACGGTCCTGCGCGCCGGTCTTGACGGCTGCGATCGTGTCGACGACCTGACGCGAAGCATCGTCGGCGACCTCGCCGAAGATGGTGTGCTTGCCCTGCAGCCACGGGGTGGGGTCTGTCGTGATGAAGAACTGCGAGCCGTTGGTGCCCTCTGCCTTGCCCGTGATGGCATTGCGGCGCAGGCCGGCGTTCGCCATCGCGAGGATGTACGGCTTCTGGAAGTCGAGCTCGGGGCTGATCTCGTCGTCGAAGTTGTAGCCGGGTCCGCCGATGCCCTGTCCGAGGGGGTCTCCGCCCTGGATCATGAAGTTGGGGATGATGCGGTGGAAGATGACGTCGGTGTAGAGCGGGCCCTCGCCCGGCTTGCCCGTCGCGGGGTCGGTCCACTCCCCCGTGCCGTCCGAGAGACCGGTGAAGTTCTTGACGGTGCGCGGCGCCTGGTCGCCGAAGAGGTTGACGACGATGTCGCCGTGGTTGGTGTGGATCGTCGCTACTGCAGTGTGCTGAGGCATGTCTGCCATTCTCGCACCTGTCAATGCCCTGCTGGCCGGGGCGCTCTCTGGCAAGATGAGGGAAAACGTCCCACGATGCAGGGAGGGCCCACGTGAGCCTCAGCCGCAAGCGCAAGAAGCAACTCCGCAAGCTCCAGAAGCAGGCGAACACCCTGTGGAAGTCGCAGCAGGTCCTGATGGGAGAGGCCGCGGGCGTCGCTCGTGACGCCGGTCACCAGCTGGGCCACTACAACAGCGAGCACGTCAAGCCCGCGGTCAAGCACACCTACGAGCAGTACGCCGCGCCGTACGTCGACAAGAGCGTGCGCGCGACCCGCAAGGTCTACAACGGCGCGCTCATCCCGGCCGCCGGTGCCGTCGTGGGCGGC
The DNA here is from genome assembly GCF_900102175.1 of Microbacterium sp. cf332. Taxonomy (GTDB): domain Bacteria; phylum Actinomycetota; class Actinomycetes; order Actinomycetales; family Microbacteriaceae; genus Microbacterium. The sequence continues at coordinate 436,506 of NZ_FNKN01000002.1, read as the reverse complement.
GCCCTGTCGGTCTGGGATGCTGCCAACGACACCCGTGACCGTCTCGCGCACGGCCGTGGCGTCGACCTCGATCTGTCGTCGGTCAAGAAGAAGGCCGCCAAGTACGGCAAGAAGGCGACGAAGAAGTTCCAGTCGCGCGCCTCGCTGCCCGAGCCCAAGAAGGGCATCGGCGCCGGTGGTGTCATCGCCATCATCCTCGGTGTCACGGCCGCCGCGGGCGTTCTCTACGCCGCGTGGCAGACGCTCCGCGCCGACGACGAGCTGTGGGTTGCCGACGACCCGCTGCGCGCGCCCGACGCCTGAATCGGATGACCGAAGATCTCGAGCCCACGTCTCGGGTCCGCCTCGCGGCGGCCGAGCGTGGGCTCGATGTCGTCGTGCGGCCGCGCCTCGAGGCATCGAGTCTCGATGAGGCAGCGGCGCTGCTCGGACTCGAGCCCGACGACATCGTCAAGACCCTCGTCGTCAAACGCAGCGACGACACCTATCTATTCGCCCTCGTGCCCGGAGACCGGGTGATCTCGTGGCCGAAGCTGCGCGCCCTCGTCGGTGTCAACAAACTCCGACTCCCCGAGCCCGAGCTGGCGTTGGCCGCGACCGGCTATGAGCGCGGCACGATCGTGCCCATCGGCAGCACCCACGACTGGCCGGTCTTCGCCGATGCGTCGATCGTCGGTCGACGCATCGCCATGGGCGCGGGCGCCCACGGCTACAGCCTGTTCGTCGACGCCGACGCCCTGATCGCGGCCTACGGCGCAACGGTCGCCGACATCACGGAGCAGCGCTCGCGGTGACACCCGCCCCGCGCCGTGGCGCGGGAACCGAAAACGCCGGTGCTCCGAGGAGTACCGGCGTTTCTTCTGTGGAGCCTAGGAGATTCGAACTCCTGACATCCTGCTTGCAAAGCAGGCGCTCTACCAGCTGAGCTAAGGCCCCGAGGGGGTTCGGGGTGGGGCTACCAGGACTTGAACCTGGGACCTCTTCATTATCAGTGAAGCGCTCTAACCGCCTGAGCTATAGCCCCGTACCGACGCGCTTTGCGCTCCGGCAACCTCCAAGACTTTACCGGATGATCCGGGAATCTACTAATTGGAGGTGAAGCCGACCAGCAGGCCGCCGGTGACCTTGACCATCACGTTGTAGATGCCGGCGACGACCGCGCCGAGCACCGTGATGACGATGAGGTTGAGGATCGCCACGATCGCGGCGAACGCCATCACCTGCGGCAGGTTCAGGAACTGCTTGATCGAGAAATCACCGTTCGAGAACGCGACGAAGAGCTCGTCGACCCGGTCGATGAGGCCCGTCGTGCTCAGCACCATGAACACGAGGAAGGTCGCCACGACCGTCACGATCGCCAGCGCCACGGCAGCGAGGAACGACAGCTTCACGGCCGACCAGAAGTCGACGTACACGAGGCGCAGGCGCACCTGCTTGGAGCTGGTCTTGCTCGTGGACTTCTTGGCGAGTTTGTCGGCGACCGTGCTCATGCGTCAGAACCACTCTCTTCGGTATCCGCGGACGCGGGGGCATCCGGGGCGGGGGCATCGTCCGATGCCGCGTCTTCGGTCAATCCCCGCTCACCGTTCCGGGCGATGGCGAGGATGCGGTCGTCGTCCCCGAACCGGGCGAACACGACGCCCATGGTGTCGCGGCCCTTGGCCGGGACCTCGGCCACGGAGGAGCGTACCACCTTGCCACTGGCAAGAACCACGAGGACCTCGTCGGTCTCCGACACGATCAGACCACCCGCGAGCACGCCTCGATCGTCGTTCAGCTTGGCCACCTTGATGCCGAGACCGCCGCGGCTCTGGGTGCGGTACTGGTCGACGGCGGTGCGCTTGGCATAGCCGCCGTCGGTCACGACGAACACGTAGCCCTCGCTCCGGGCGACGGAGGCCGAGAGCAGGCTGTCGTCCTCGCGGAACGAGATGCCCTTCACGCCCTCGGTCGAGCGTCCCATCGGGCGCAGCGCGTCGTCGGTCGCCGAGAAGCGCAGCGACATTCCCTGACGCGTGATCAGGAGGATGTCATCGCCCTCGTCGACGAGCAGGGCGCTGACGAGCTCGTCGCCACCGGTCTCGTCGTCCTGGCCGCGCAGACGGATCGCGATCACACCCCCCTGACGGTTGGTGTCGTACTCGGTGAGCGCCGTCTTCTTGACCTTGCCGTCGCGCGTGGCGAGCACGAGGTACTGGGCGGCGGAGTAGTCGCGGATGTCGAGGATCTGCGCGATCTCCTCACCGGGCTGCAGCGCGAGCAGGTTCGCGACGTGCTGGCCCTTCGCGTCGCGCCCGGCCTCCGGCAGCTCGTACGCCTTGGTGCGGTAGACCCGGCCCTTCGTGGTGAAGAAGAGCAGCCAGTGGTGCGTCGTCGTGACGAAGAAGTGCTCCACGACGTCGTCCGCGCGCAGCTGGGCGCCCTTGACGCCCTTGCCACCCCGGTGCTGCGACCGGTAGTTGTCGCTGCGCGTGCGCTTGATGTAGCCGTCGCGCGTGACGGTGACCACCATCTCCTCTTCGGGGATGAGGTCCTCCATCGACATGTCGCCGTCGAATCCGTGCAGGATGTGCGTCCGCCGCTCGTCGCCGTACTTGTCGACGATGGCGGTGAGCTCCTCGGCGATGATCGTGCGCTGGCGGGCGGGGGTGACGAGGATGTCGTTGAGGTCGGCGATCTTGAGCTCGAGCTCGTTCGCCTCGTCGATGATCTTCTGACGCTCGAGCGCAGCGAGACGGCGCAGCTGCATCGACAGGATCGCATCGGCCTGCACCTCGTCGATGTCGAGCAGGCTCTTCAGGCCCTCGCGCGCCTCGTCGACCGTGGGAGAGCGACGGATCAGCGCGATGACCTCGTCGAGCGCGTCGAGCGCCTTGAGGTAGCCGCGAAGGATGTGCATGCGCTTCTCGGCCTCGTTGAGGCGGTAGCGCGTGCGGCGCACGATGACCTCGATCTGGTGGGTGATCCAGTGCGAGATGAAGCCGTCGAGGGGCAGCGTGCGGGGCACGCCGTCGACGATCGCCAGCATGTTGGCGCCGAAGTTCTCCTGCAGCTGCGTGTGCTTGTACAGGTTGTTCAGCACGACCTTCGCGACGGCGTCGCGCTTGAGTACCACCACGAGGCGCTGACCCGTGCGGTCGCTCGTCTCGTCGCGGATGTCGGCGATCCCGGTGATCTTGCCGTCACGGGCGAGGTCGCGGATCTTGAGGGCGACGTTGTCGGGGTTGACCTGGTACGGCAGCTCGGTGATGACGAGGCAGTTGCGTCCCTGGATCTCCTCGACCTCGATGACGGCGCGCATCGTGATGGAGCCGCGGCCGGTGCGGTACGCCTCGCGGATGCCCTTCGTCCCGAGGATCTGCGCGGCGGTGGGGAAGTCGGGGCCGTGGATGCGCGACATGAGCGCCTCGAGCAGCTCCTCGCGCGATGCCTCCGGGTTCTCGAGCGACCAGAGGGCGCCCTCCGCGACCTCGCGGAGGTTGTGCGGCGGGATGTTGGTGGCCATGCCGACGGCGATGCCGACCGAACCGTTGACGAGCAGGTTCGGGAATCGCGAGGGCAGAACGACCGGCTCCTGCGTCTTGCCGTCGTAGTTGTCCTCGAAGTCGACGGTGTCCTCGTCGATGTCGCGAACCATCTCCATGGCGAGCGCGGCCATCTTGGTCTCGGTGTACCGGGGTGCCGCAGCGCCCTGGTTGCCCGGGGAGCCGAAGTTGCCCTGACCATCGGCGAGCGGGTAACGCAGCGACCACGGCTGCACGAGGCGCACGAGCGCGTCATAGATCGCACTGTCACCGTGGGGGTGGTACTGACCCATGACCTCGCCGACGACGCGGGCGCACTTCGAGTAGCTCTTGTCGGGACGGTATCCGCCGTCGTACATCCCGTAGATCACGCGGCGGTGCACCGGCTTCAGGCCGTCCTCGACGCGCGGGAGCGCACGACCGACGATGACGCTCATCGCGTAGTCGAGGTAGCTCCGCTGCATCTCGACCTGGAGGTCGACCTGGTCGATGTTGCCGTGGTTGTGGGCAGGCGTGAGTTCGGGACGTTCTTCGTCAGACATGCGTTCTCAGTTTCTCGATGTCGCTCGCCTCGATCAGATGTCGAGGAAGCGGACGTCCTTGGCGTTGCGCTGGATGAAGGTGCGGCGGGACTCGACGTCCTCACCCATGAGCACGGAGAAGATCTCGTCGGCCGCGGCCGCGTCGTCGATCGTCACCTGACGCAGGGTCCGCGTGCTGTGGTCCATCGTGGTCTCCCACAGCTCCTTCGGGTTCATCTCGCCGAGACCCTTGTAGCGCTGGATCCCCGACTCCTTCGGGATGCGCTTGCCGTTCGCGAGGCCGTCGGCCAGAAGCGCGTCGCGCTCCTTATCGCTGAAGACGTACTCGTGATCGGCGTTCGTCCACTTGAGCCGATACAGCGGCGGCATAGCGAGGTAGACGTAGCCCGCCTCGATGAGACCTCGCATGTAGCGGAACAGGAGGGTGAGCAGCAGGGTCGTGATGTGCTGGCCGTCGACGTCGGCATCGGCCATCAGCACGATCTTGTGGTACCGGGCCTTCTCGACGGTGAAGTCCTCGCCGATGCCCGTTCCGAACGCCGAGATGATCGCCTGGATCTCGTTGTTTCCGAGCGCGCGGTCGAGACGCGCCTTCTCGACGTTCAGCACCTTGCCGCGCAGCGACAGGATCGCCTGCGTCTCGGGATCGCGACCGCGGACGGCCGAGCCGCCGGCCGAGTCGCCCTCGACGAGGAAGATCTCCGAGATCGACGGGTCTTTGCTCGTGCAGTCCTTGAGCTTGTCGGGCATCGACGCCGACTCGAACACGCTCTTGCGGCGAGCGGTCTCGCGGGCCTTGCGGGCTGCGAGACGGGCGGTCGCGGCATCCACGGCCTTCATGATGACGCGCTTGGCCTGGGCCGGGTTGCGGTCGAGCCAGTCGGTGAGCTGGTCGCCGACGATCTTCTGCACGAACGCCTTGGCCTCGGTGTTGCCGAGCTTGGTCTTGGTCTGACCCTCGAACTGCGGCTCGGACAGCTTGACGGAGATGACGGCGGTCAGGCCCTCGCGGATGTCGTCGCCTGTGAGGTTGTCGTCCTTCTCCTTCAACAGCCCCTTGTCGCGGGCGTACGCGTTGACGCGCGTCGTGAGCGCCGCGCGGAACCCCTCTTCGTGGGTACCGCCCTCGTGGGTGTTGATGGTGTTGGCGAACGTGAAGACGTTCTCGGTGTAGCTCGTGGTCCACTGCATCGCGAGCTCGAGCGAGATGTGGCGGACGGTGTCCTCGGACTCGATCTCGATGATCTCGTCGTTCACGACCTCGGTCTTGCGGAGCTTGTTGAGGTACTCGACGTAGTCGACGAGACCGCGCTCGTAGTGGAAGTCGTCCTGACGCTGCCGCGCTTCCGATCCGCCCTCGTCGAGGTCGACGACGACCTCGGCCTCGGGGCGCTCGTCGGTCAGCGTGATGCGCAGTCCCTTGTTGAGGAACGCCGTCTGCTGGAAGCGCGTACGCAGGGTGTCGTAGTCGAACGAGATCGTCTCGAAGATCTCGCCGTCGGGCCAGAACGTGACCGTCGTGCCGGTCTCGTCGCTGTCCTCGCCCTTCGCCAGCGGAGCCTGGGGCTTGCCGCCGTCGCCGAACGTCTGTCGCCACACCGATCCCTGGCGCTTGATCTCGACCTCGAACCGGGTGGACAGCGCGTTGACGACCGACGAGCCCACGCCGTGCAGACCACCCGAGACCGCGTATCCGCCGCCGCCGAACTTCCCGCCGGCGTGCAGCACGGTGAGGACGACCTCGACGGTCGACTTGCTCGGGTCGGAAGCGTGCGGATCCACCGGGATGCCGCGTCCGTTGTCGACGACGCGGAGAGCGCCGTCCGGGAGGATCGTCACGTGGATCGTGTCGCAGTAGCCGGCGAGGGCCTCGTCCACCGCGTTGTCGACGATCTCGTACACCAGGTGGTGCAGGCCGCGCTCGCCCGTCGATCCGATGTACATTCCCGGACGCTTGCGAACCGCCTCGAGTCCCTCGAGCACCTGGATCGCGTCGGCGCCGTACTCGTTGGGGACCTTGGCCGAGGTTTCTTCGGCCGCATCGGGGGTTTCGGGGTCTTCGGGAACGCTGTCGGAATTCTGAGACGTCATAGGTTTCGAGCGCTCCACATCGGTTCGGTCGGTCCCACCCAGTCTACCCTTTCGGGCGCTCCCGCGCGGGCCTGAGCGCCCGTATGGCGAACGAAAGTCGGATTCGACGACTGGGGACGTGGCTCAACCGTAGGTATCGCGAGGGCCACGGCCTGGAACGGCTCTGGGGCCCCATTTCCAGGAGGGGACGTCCGGGCCTACGAAACGGACCGTCTGCACCCCCGACTGTGGGAACGCTTTCACGAGCTGGGTCGTGATGGCGGTGCGCATGATGTGGAGGTTCTTCGCCCAGGCGGTCGAATCGCACTGCACGGTGAGGACCCCATCCGACAGCGCGACGGGCGACGCGTGGCGCGCCGTCTCCTCGCCGGCGACCTCGGCCCACCGCAGCACGAGATCCTCGCGCGACAGCTGCGCATCCCACCCCGCCTGCCGGGTCAGGTCGGCGATGACGTCGCCGAGACCCTTCGGATCCCTGCCCGACGTGAACGGCTGGTTCTCATCGTCGTCCGTCCGCTGTCGTCGACGCTTCTTCCATCGACCCGACGGCTCGAGGCCGCGCAGTCGCAGGTAGGTCGCGATCGTCTCGGGCGCATCGTCAGACGGGAGCATCGCTCTCCTCGTGCAGGGTTCCGGCCTCGACTCTCACGGTGCGGGCTCGAAGCTCGAGCGGCACGTCCTCGGCCACCGCTGCCGTGACGATCACCTGCTCGTAGTCGGCGACGATGCCTGCGAGCCGGGCCCGCCGGTCGGCGTCGAGCTCGGCGAAGACATCGTCGAGGATCACGATCGGGTCGCCGAGGGTCGACTCCGCGCGCAGCAGTTCGGCCGAGGCGAGGCGCAACGACAGGGCGACCGACCATGACTCGCCGTGCGACGCGTAGCCCTTCACAGGCAGATCGCGGATCCGCAGGACCAGGTCGTCGCGGTGGGGACCGACCAGGGTGATGCCACGATCGAGCTCGGCGCTGCGCCGCTCGGCGAGCGCCGAGCGGAAGAGCTGCTCGATCGCGGCGGCATCGGCGACGGGCGCCTCGGCGGGGGAGTCGTCCTCCTCGGGATCGGCGCCCCCGACGGACAAGGCCCATTGCAGCTGGGGGCGGTGATCGGCACCGGCGATCGCCGTGTAGGCGCGAGCGACGGGGCCCGCGAGCTCGGCCGCTAGACGGAGCCGGGCGCGGATGACGTCGGTGCCGAGCGCGACGAGCTTGTCGTCCCACACCTCAAGGGTCGACAGTCCCTCGCCGCGCACGCCTCGGGCACGGGCCGATTTCAGCAGTGCATTGCGCTGCTTCAGCACCCGGTCGTAGTCGGCCAGCACACCCGCGAGACGCGGAGCGCGCTGGATGAGGAGCTGATCGGCGAAGCGGCGTCGCGCCGACGGGTCGCCGCGGACGATCTGAAGGTCTTCGGGGGCGAAGAGCACGACCTGGGCGTAGCGCGGCAGCTCGGCTGTGCGCACGGGGGAGCCGTTCACCCGGGCCTTGTTCGAGCCCGACCGGTTGAGCTGTGCCTCGAGCTGCACTCGCCGCTCGCCGTGGGCGAGTCTGGCGCGCACGAACGCCGCATCCGCGCCATCGCGCACCATCGGCGCATCCTGCGACACCCGATGTGACCCGAGGGTCGCGAAGTACCCGATCGCCTCGGCGAGGTTCGTCTTGCCCTGACCGTTGCGCCCCACGAACACGTTCGCGCCGGGAGCCAGCGCGAGCTCGGCGGCCGCATAGTTGCGGAAGTCCACCAGGCTCAGCTGCTCCACGATCATCAGATCACCCTAATTCTCGTCGCCGACACCCGCCGCGACGAGGTCGCGGCGCGTAGCGATCAGCGCAGGAGGAGGTTCGGCTGCAGAAGGTACTTGAACGACTCGACGCCGCCCGACGTCTGCGGCGTGATCAGAATCGGGCTGAGCTTGTTCGCGTTCTCGCTCGAGGTGAACGTGACGCGCGTGAACTCGCTCTTCACGGCGGCCAGTGCTTCGAGCAGGTACTGCGGGTTCAGCCCGATGACGACCTCGTCGCCGGTGAGCGTCGCGTCGACGGACTCGGTCGCGCGTGCCTGCTCCGTGCCCGAAGCGTCCATCGACACCCCGTCCGCACCGAACGTGAAGCGCAGCGGGGCCGAGCGATCGAGCACGAGCGCGACGCGGCGCACGGCCTCGATCAGCTCACCGGTGTTCACGACGGCGTGATGGTCGGTCGCCTCGGGGAACAGCCGGCGCACCGGCGGGAAGTTGCCCTTGATGAGCAACGACGTGACCGTCTTGTTGCCCGCGGTGAACGCGATGATCTCGCGATCGCCCGATCCCGAGAACGAGACCGTGATGTCACCCGAGTGGGCGAAGGTCTTGCCGACCTCGGTGAGGGTGCGGGCGGGCACGAGCGCCGTGGTGGTGTTCTCGTCGGCGACGATGCCGCTGTCGAACGGGATGTCGCGGAGTGCGACGCGATAGCGGTCGGTGGCGACGAGGCTCAGCTGCGTGCCGGTGACCTCGAGCTGGACGCCGGTCAGCACCGGGGTGACGTCGTCGCGCGATGCCGCGAAGGCGACCTGCGCGATGGCGGTCGCGAAATCATCGGCGGGAACGACACCCGACTCGCCCGAGACCTCGGGGATCGCGGGATATTCCTGTACCGGCATCGACGCGAGCGTGAAGCGCGCTGAACCGCACGTGAGCACGATCCCGTCGTCGTCGACCGCGATCTGGATCGGCGCATTGGGGAGACGGCTGGCGATCTCGGACAGGAGTCGCCCGTGCACGAGGATCGTCCCGGGGTCGTCGACCGTCGCCTCGATCGTCGTGCGCGCCGAAGCCTCGTAGTCGAATGCCGACAACGACAGACCCGCGTCGGTGGCTTCGATCAGCACGCCCGCGAGGATCGGCTGCGGGTTGCGCTGGGGGAGGAGCTTCACGACGAACGACACAGCCTCGCTGAAGACGTCGCGATTGACCTGGAACTTCACTGGCGCTCCCTTGTCGTGGATGAAAGCTCTCCCATGCTAGTGCCCAACCCGAGCGGTTCCCGAAGCACCGTGCGGACACCGCCTGTCGCCCTCACGGTGATCGAATCGCAAATTCTCTAGATGTAACTGTCTTCTTCATCTCCGTTGTGGAAACTGTGGACAACTCGGTGGATGGCAGTCGGGACACGGGAACCACACGCGTGTAACTTGTGAGCCGCCTGCGGATGAATGTGGGACGGCGGCAGGGTCGGGTCGACGCGCGTCGGAACGGACTCCACAGGGAATGTGTGATTCGTTCACAAGTCTTCGACGGTCGAGCGAAGTTATCCACAGGTTTTCCACACTGTGCAGAACCGCATGATGGGGCGTCGCCGATCGGCTGTCAAGCCGAGTCGAGCGGACACCCCCGCGGGCAGGGCGCGAGCGTCAGCGCCGACCGAGCTGAGACGTGATCTCGGAGACCTGGTTGTAGATCGAGCGCCGCTCTTTCATCAGCTCGCTGATCTTCTTGTACGCGTACATCACCGTCGTGTGGTCGCGGTTGCCGAAGAGCTGCCCGATCTTCGGCAGCGAGAGGCTCGTGCGCTCGCGGCAGAGGTACATGGCGATCTGGCGCGCCGTCGCCACGGCCTGCGACCGGCTCGATCCGTACAGGTCGTCGACCGACAGTCGGAAGTACTGGGCGGTCGCGGTGATGATGTCGGTGGGCGAGATCACGTTGGCGTCGTCCTGGTCGACGATGTCGCGGAGCACTGTCTGCGCGAGTGAGATGTCGAGGTTCGAGCGGTTCAGGCTCGCGAAGGCCGAGACGCGGATGAGCGCGCCCTCGAGCTCGCGGATGTTCGACGAGACCTTGGTGGCGATGTACTCGAGAACGTCGTCGGGCACGAGGAGACGCTCGGACTGCGCCTTCTTGCGGAGGATCGCGATGCGCGTCTCGAGGTCGGGCGCCTGCACGTCGGTGATGAGACCCCACTCGAACCGGCTCCGCATGCGGTCCTCGAAGCCGGTGAGGTGCCGGGGCGGGACGTCGCTCGTGATCACGACCTGCTTGTCGTGGTCGTGCAGGGTGTTGAACGTGTGGAAGAACGCCTCCTGCGTCTCGGCGCGACCCTGCAGGAATTGGATGTCGTCGATGAGCAGGATGTCGACCTCGCGGTAGCGCGCCTGGAAGGCCGACCCGCGGTTGTTCGCGATCGAGTTGATGAAGTCGTTCGTGAACTCCTCGCTCGAGACGTACCGGACGCGTATGCCGGTGTACAGGTTGAGCGCGTAGTCGCCGATCGCATGGAGGAGGTGCGTCTTGCCGAGGCCGGAGTCGCCGTAGATGAACAGCGGGTTATAGGCCTTCGCGGGAGCCTCGGCGACGGCGACGGCCGCGGCATGGGCGAAGCGGTTCGACTGACCGATCACGAAGTTGTCGAAGGTGTACTTCGGGTTCAGGCGCGTGTCGTGTCGCGAGGTGGACACCGGCGCCTCGACGTACTCCTCGCCGGCGGGACGCAGCGGTGCCGGCGCAGCCGCCGACTGCACCGGGATCGGTGCGGTCAGGTGCGCGTCGGCGAGTTCGGGGTTGACGACCACTCGGTAGCTCGAGGCGCCCGGGTCGACGTGCACGTGGGCGAGCGCTTCCATGATCGGCTGGCGGAGGCGCTTGTTCAGCTGGGCGGCCGTCAGGTCGTTCGGGACGTCGAGATAGAGGGTGCCGCTCATGACGCCCTGCGCCACCGCGAGGCTGAGGAAGCCCTGCATCTGCGGCGTCACCCGGTCGTCGTCGGCGAGCAGATCGAGGACCGCGTTCCACACCGGGACGTCGGGGAGATCGTGCTGAGCCAAGAGTTCCCCCGCGGGTGATCGATACTTGTCCACACAGCGGCCCGCAAAACTGGGGATAGCTGTGGATAACTGCCCGTGACACGCTAGTCATGCGGTGTCGAGAGCGCCAAATCCACTGTAGTTCCGGCCCGCGTGTCGCCGCCACCGCCTGTGTAGAGCGGTGGATAATTGCGGGTTCCCATCGTGCCGGTTTGAGTTACCGGACGACCCGACGTACCCTTAGTCGGTTGACTTATGCCCGCGAGGGCAGTCCTGTACCCCGTGTCCCCGGTCTGAAGCGTTCCGGAGACCCGCCGATCCGGAGTGATCCCTATGAGCAAGCGCACGTTCCAGCCCAACAACCGCCGCCGCGCCAAGAAGCACGGCTTCCGCGCCCGCATGCGCACCCGCGCCGGTCGCGCCATCCTGTCGGCTCGCCGCGGCAAGGGCCGCACCGAGCTGTCGGCCTGACACAGCCTCCTCTGTGCTGGCGCGCGGAAACCGGATCACGCGCGGGGCGGATTATAAGGCCGTCGTCCGCGGGGGTGCTCGCTGTGCCGGAGCGCACACCGTGACCTACGTGGTGTCGACCGGCTCCGACCGATCGCCCCGCTTCGGTTTCATCGTCAGCAAGCAAGTCGGATCAGCCGTCGTGCGCAATACAGTGCGCCGACGGCTGAAGGCCGTTTGCGCGCAGGCACTCCCCGACGTCCGTGAGGGCGCCGACATCGTCATCCGGGCACTGCCGTCAGCGGCACGCTCGGATTTCGCCGAGCTGAGAGACGAGGTGGAGAGGTGTCTGCGACGACGTGCGGCGGTATGAGCTGGTCGACGCTCCCGACGGCATCCGTCGGTGACGGACATCTGACGGCGTCAGCCGTCGTGCGAGCCTTGCCTCTCGCTCCCCGCAATGCCGGGATCGCGGTTCTCCATGCATACCGCTCCGTCGTGTCGCCCCTCTATGGCGACGTCTGCAAGTACTACCCGAGCTGCTCGGCCTACGCTGTGGGCGCCGTGCAGCAGCACGGCCTCGTGAAGGGCTCCGCCCTCGCTGCCGCGCGCCTCTCCCGATGCCACCCATGGGCCGCCGGAGGCGTCGACGACGTCCCCGCCCACCGGGACTTCCGCCACACCCTGACCAGGCACGGCTTCGTCGTGCCGCCGAGAAAGGACTGATCCCGTGCTGGATCTCTTCCTCGCCACGCCGACTCCCGTCGTGCCGACCCCGACGACTCCTCCTCCCGGCGGTGCTGACTTCTTCAGCACGATCATGTGGCCGTTCAAGTTCCTCGTCGAGGCGATCCTGGTGTTCTGGCACTGGGTCCTCACCGCGGTGGGCATGCCGGCGGCGGCGGGCGCGACGTGGGTGATGTCGATCATCGGTCTGGTCATCGTGGTGCGTTCGGCCCTGATCCCGCTGTTCGTCCGGCAGATCAAGAGCCAGCGGAAGATGATGGAGCTTGCGCCCGAGATGCGCAAGATTCAGGAGAAGTACCGCGGCAAACGCGATCAGCTCTCTCGTGAGGCGATGAGCCGAGAGACCATGGCGCTGTACAAGAAGCACGGCACGACCCCGGTCTCGAGCTGTCTGCCGCTCCTGGTGCAGATGCCCATCCTCCTCGGCATGTTCTATACGCTCAGCGACGTCAAGAAGCACGCCGAGTGGGGCGTGGGCGGCGTCGGTCTCCTCAATGTCGACCTCACCAAGCAGTTCTACGACGCACAGCTGTTCGATGTCGCTCCGCTGCACACCAACATGATCGAGGCCATCAACCTCGGGCAGACCGCGACGGTCACGATCCTCGTGATCCTCGTCGTGCTCATGATCGGTTCGCAGTTCATCACGCAGCTGCAGATCATCTCGAAGAACCTGTCGCCCGAGGCCAAGACCGGCCAGGCGTATCAGATGCAGAAGATCATGCTCTACGTGCTGCCGCTGGCGTTCATCTTCTCGGGTGTCTTCTTCCCGCTCGGTGTCGTCATGTACTGGTTCACCTCGAACATCTGGACCATGGCTCAGCAGTTCATCGTCATCCGCAACCTTCCCACTCCGGGCTCGGAGGCGGCGAAGGCACGGGAGGAGCGGCTCGCACGCAAGGGCAAGGCGCTCGACGCCAAGGGTCGCGTCATCTCGATGGAGAAGTACGAGGCCGAGCAGCAGCGTCTGCTCGAAGAGGCCGAGCGTGCCCGTGCGGCGCAGCCCAAGCGTCAGCAGCCGATGGGCAAGCAGCGCGCCAAGAAGCAGTCGCAGGGGCAGAAGGACGGTCCGCAGGGCTGACCCGCGGACATCCAGCACTCGACAGATCGATCACGCGAGGAATCATGACGAACCCCACCGAATCCGCAACGGCCGAGCGTACCGAGGCGACAGTCGAAGACCTCGAGCGCGAGGGTGACATCGCCGCCGACTACCTCGAAGGTCTGCTGGATATCGCGGACATCGACGGCGACCTGAACCTGGACGTGCGCGCAGGACGGGCATACGTCTCCGTGGAGGCTGACGACCCGTCTGCTCTGCGGGTGCTGGCCGACCCGGACGTCGTGCAGGCGGTGCAGGAACTCACGCGGATCGCGGTACAGACCAAGACCGGGCGATTCTCGCGCCTCATCCTCGACATCGGCGGATCCCGCGACGCGCGCCGGCGCGAGCTCGAGCGACTCGTCGACCGCGCGGTCGAGCGACTCAACGACGGTGCATCCCAGGCGTCGCTGCCCGCCATGTCGAGCTATGAGCGCAAGCTCGTGCACGACATCGCCGCGGAGCGAGGCGTGGTCTCGGAATCGTACGGGGAAGGCGCCGACCGCCACACCGTCATCCGTCATGGCTGATGTTTCACGTGAAACACCCATCGTCGAGGCGGAACCGCATGACACGGTCACGGCTGTGTTCGGTGATCGAGCCGATCTCGCCCGCCGTTACACCGCCTCGTTAGCCCGGCACGGCGAAGAACGCGGGCTGATCGGCCCGTTGGAGCTGCCGCGCCTGTGGACACGGCACATCCTCAACTGTGCCGTTGCTGCACCGCTCTTTGCAGGACGTGTCGGTGATGTAGGTTCCGGCGCAGGCTTGCCCGGTCTGGTGTTGGCCATTGCACGCCCCGACGTCCAGTGGGTGCTGATCGAGACAATGGAGCGGCGCGTCAACTGGCTCACGGAGCAGGTAGACGACCTCAGTCTCGACAACGTCGAGATCGTGCGTTCTCGCGCCGAGGACTGGGCGTCCGGGCCGTCGCTCGATGCGGTCACCGCGCGAGCAGTCAGCGCGTTCCGCACCCTCATCCCCCTGACTGCCCCGCTCGTCCGAGACGGGGGTGAACTGATCCTGCTCAAGGGCGCAAACGCGCCGGCCGAGATCTCGGCGGCAGAGAAGGCGATCCGTCGGTTCCGTCTGACGAATGTTCGCGTCGAACAGGTGGGCGAGGAGTTGCTCGACGAGCCGACCCGCGTGCTCCGCGCGACCGTGCGCTGATGTTTCACGTGAAACATGCGCCTCGTCGAAACGCGCAACGTTTCACGTGAAACACCGGCGCCCGACGTTTCACGTGAAACGTCCGATGCCATCCCTAGAGTGGAACCCGAGATCAAGGAGTTGAACCAATGGCAGAACCCGAATCGGGCCGCACGTCTTTGACGTTCGATTCGCCGTTGGCACGCGAACTCGCTGATCTGTCGTCGCGTCGGCGCGCTCTGGACGCGGTGTCCGTCGATTTCTCTGGAGATCCGCGCGTCATCACGGTCTCGAATCAGAAGGGCGGCGTCGGAAAGACGACGACGACCGTGAATCTCGCGGCATCGCTCGCGTCGCTCGGCGCGCGGGTCCTCGTGATCGATCTCGATCCGCAGGGGAATGCCTCGACAGCTCTCGGTGTTCCGCACAGCGCAGATGTCCCGAGCGTGTATGACGTCCTCATCGATCAGTTCCCGCTGTCCGACATCGTGCAGGAGAGCCCGGAGTCCCCCAACCTCCTGTGCGCGCCGAGCACCATTCATCTCGCGGGCGCCGAGATCGAGCTCGTGTCGCAGGTAGCTCGAGAGCACCGTCTCCGCACGGCGGTCGAGGACTACCTCGCGACCAGTGAGCAGCGAGTCGATTTCGTCCTCATCGACTGCCCGCCCTCGCTGGGTCTCCTCACGATCAACGCATTCACCGCGGCCCACGAACTCCTCATCCCGATTCAGTGCGAGTACTACGCGCTCGAGGGGCTGAGCCAGCTCCTGGGCAGCGTATCGATGATTCAAAAGCACCTGAACAACCGGCTGCACCTATCGACCATCCTGTTGACCATGTACGACGGGCGCACGCGTCTCGCGCAGCAGGTTGCGGAGGAGGTGCGGTCGCACTTCCCGAACGAGGTGCTCCGTGCCGTCATCCCACGCTCGGTTCGTGTGTCGGAAGCGCCGAGCTTCGGGCAGACCGTCATCGCCTACGATGGGCAATCGGCCGGCGCGGTGGCATACCGCGAGGCAGCCGTCGAGATCGCACGACGCGCGTCTTCGACGACGCAAGATAACAAGGGAGAAGCCTGATGGCCAAGCGCACCGGACTGGGTCGAGGGATCGGCGCACTCATCCCCACATCGGAGGCCTCCGAGGCTCGTCCGGTCGACGTCTTCTTCCCCGGCGCGAAGACCACGACGGTAGAAGCCGAGCCCCGCCCGCGTTCGGGCGCCGACTCGAGCGATGCCCCGGAACTCGTGTCCATCCCCGGAGCGGCGCTCATTCAGGTCGACCCCAACGAGATCGTCCCGAACCCGCGTCAGCCACGCACGAACTTCGACAGCGACGACCTCGCGGAGCTCGTGCACAGCGTTCGCGAGTTCGGTGTGCTGCAGCCCGTCGTCGTCCGCACCAATGAGGACGGCAAGTACGAGCTCATCATGGGCGAGCGGCGGACGCGCGCCGCTCGGGAGGCGGGTCTCACGGCAATCCCGGCGGTCCTGCGTGATACCTCGGACGAGAATCTGCTGCGCGACGCGCTGCTGGAGAACCTGCACCGCTCCCAGCTGAATCCGTTGGAAGAGGCGTCGGCGTACCAGCAGCTGCTCGAGGACTTCGGTATCACTCAGGAGGAGCTCGCCACGCGGATCGGGCGCTCACGCCCGCAGATCAGCAACACCATCCGCCTGCTGCGCCTGCCGATGCCGGTCCAGCAGCGGGTCGCTGCGGGAGTGCTGAGCGCGGGACATGCCCGCGCCATCCTGTCGGTGGACGGTAACGACGGGATGCAGCGACTCGCCGACAAGATCGTCAACGAGGACCTCTCGGTGCGCGCCGCGGAAGCGGCGGCGAAGACGATCGACGTCGCGGGAACGCGGCGCCCGACGCCGAAAGCCGGGGGAGTGCGCGCACACCTCGATGAGGTGGCGGGGCGTCTGGGAGACCGCCTGAACACGAAGGTCAAGATCTCGCTCGGAGCTCGCAAGGGACAGATCGTGGTCGACTTCGCGACGATCCAGGACCTCAACCGCATCCTCGCCGAGTTCGGCGAGGATGCCTATGGTGCGCGCTGACCTCGCTGTCGGACGCGCGGCGTAGGCTTGTGGGGTGAGAGACGAGCAGACCCCGAAGCGAGCCAGCGTCGAGCTGTTGCGTGCTGAAGCGGCCGACGAGCTCTCGGTTCTGGTCGAAGAGCGGTTGCGTGCCGGGGAGGACCCGTGGGAGTTCATGGAGGAGCTCCCGACCGTCGATGAGTTGGTCGTACTGATGCTGCGCGCTGAGAACATCGCGGCCTACGGTGGAGGGCGCCCCAGCACGGCACGGAACTACCGCGTGCTGCGCCAGATCGCAATGGATCATCCTGAGCTCACCCGGGCTGTCTGGCGGCTGCTCGGGAGTGAGCCACACCGTCGTTGGGACGCCGCTACGCGGGCCGACGCCTCGTAGCACGGCGCTCGGACAACGAAAAAGCCCCGGTCAGAGTGCATTCTGACCGGGGCTTCGAACGTTCGGCGTCAGCCGATGTACGAGGAGAGATCCTGTTCGAGCGCGAACTTCGGCTTGGCGCCGATGATCGTCTTCTCGACCTCGCCCTTGTTGAAGACCTTCATCGCCGGGATCGACGTGATCTGGTACTTCATGGCGAGGTTGGGGTTCTCGTCGACGTTGAGCTTGAGCACGGTGATCTTCTCGGGGTGCTCGGTGGCGATCTCGTCGAGGATGGGTCCGACCATGCGGCACGGACCGCACCACGCGGCCCAGAAGTCGACGAGGACGGGTCCATCGGCGTCGAGGACGTCCTGCTGCCAGGTGCTCTCGGTCGTGGCCTTGGCGGTCATGGTGATCTCCTTCGAAAGGGTGTCGCCTACGTCAACCACGCAGGCGGGTGGATTGTTCCGTTATGCCGTCTCGGCGACGAGCGACTCGAGTCCCTCGTCGGGTCGGCCGCGCAAGGGCGAGCTGTCGGCGGCCGGCTCGGAGGCCTCGCCGAGCGCAGCGAGATAGTGCTCGACGTCCAGGGCGGCGACCGTGCCGCTGCCGGCGGCGGTGACAGCCTGGCGGTAGGTCGGGTCGATGACGTCGCCCGCGGCGAACACGCCGGGCACCGACGTACGCGACGAGCGTCCGTCGACCCACACGGTGCCGTGCTCGGTGAGGTCGAGCGCCCCGTGCACGAGGTGCGTGCGGGGGTCGTAGCCGATCGCGACGAAGATGCCGTCGAGCGGCAGCTCGCGGGTCGACCCGTCGACAGTGTCACGCAGGACGACGCCGGACACGGCATCCTCACCGAGGATGTCGGCGACCTCGCTGTTCCACACGAACTCGATCTTGTCGTTGTTCATCGCGCGGTTCTGCATGATCTTCGAGGCGCGCAGCTCGTCACGACGGTGGATGACGTACACCTTCGACGCGAACTTGGTGAGGAACGTCGCCTCTTCCATGGCCGAGTCGCCACCGCCGACGACGGCGATCGTGCGTTCGCGGAAGAAGAAGCCGTCGCAGGTGGCGCAGTACGAGACGCCGCGGCCCGACAGGCGGCTCTCGCCCTCGATGCCGATCTTGCGGGGCGCGGAGCCGGTGGCGAAGACGAGGCTGTCGGCTTCGTGCGTGACACCGCTGCCGAGGGTGACCTTCTTGACGGGGCCGGCAATGTCGAGGTCGACGACGTCGTCGTAGAGGACCTCGGTACCGAACTTCTCGGCCTGCTCCTGCATCTTCGTCATGAGGTCGGGGCCCATGATGCCCTCGGGGAAGCCGGGGAAGTTCTCCACCTCCGTGGTGTTCATCAGCTCACCGCCCGCTTCGACCGAGCTCGCGACCAGCAGCGGCTTCAGGTTCGCGCGCGCCGCGTAGATGGCGGCGGTGTAGCCGGCGGGGCCGGATCCGATGATGATGACCTGTCGCACGTCGACATCCCTTTCTGGGGTCTGGAATCCGCGTCGCGGATACCCCGACACGTCCAACCCATGGTAGCCGCGGGGCATTCCCCGGCGGCCGTGGGGGAGGGGGTTCAGCGACCGAGGATGCGGCGCACCGCGCGGACGGCCGTACCCAGCTCGGGCGCGCGCAGCAGCGCGAGCAGGAGCACGTAGACGACGAGGGTCGTGAGCCCGATGACCGCGCCGCCGAACAGGGCGGCCGGCATCGTCTCGATCGACCAGCCGGCGACGCGCGCCATGAGGACGGACGTTCCCCAGCCGGCTGCCGCGGCCGGCACGCCGGCGACGACGAAGACCAGGATCGCGCGCACCGCGCCCGTCAGCTCGAGCGCTCCGATCTTCCGGCGCAGGAGGATGACGGCGAGGAGGAGCTGCACGATGTTCGCGAGCGACTGCCCCAGCGCGATGCCGACGGCGAGCTGCTCGACCGGCAGCACGACGAACGCGGTCACCGCGGTCGTGGCCACCAGCACCGCTTGCACGAGGGTGAAGAAGAAGGGCGTGCGTGTGTCCTGGTGAGCGTAGAACGTCCGCTGCAGGACGAACTGGAACGACAGCGGCAGCAGAGCGACCAGGTAGGCACCCAGTACCCAGGCGAACGAAGCCGCCGTCTCGGGGCTCGTGGTGAACACGCGTGAGATCGGCAGGATCGCCGCGACGATGGCGGCGAGAGCGCCGACCATGAAGACCCCGATCGTCCGCGTGGCTGAATCGAGGTCGGCGCGCAGGGCTTCGGGTCGATCGGCCGAGACGTGCTCGCTGAGCCGGGTGAAGTAGGGAGTGCCGATCGACAGCACGATCACGGAGAACGGAAGCATGAACACGAGCCACGCGTACGACATCGCGGCGACGGATGCCCCCTGATTGGACGCCGCGCTCACCAGCGTCGTCTGCACCAGACCCGCCGCCTGCCCGACGAGGACCATGAGGAACGTCCAGCCGGCCAGTCGTCCGATGTGGCGCAAGCCGATGCCGCGCCACTGGAAGTCCGGTCGGACGTGCAGACCTGCGCGTCGCCAGAACAGCAGGAGCACGCACGCCTGCGCCACGATGCCGAGCGTCGCGGAGCCTGCGATCACCCCGACCATCGTCGGCGTCCACCCGATCACGTCCTCCTGGACACCGAAAACCCAGATGAAGGCGAGGAACCCGATGATCGAGACGATGTTGTTGACGATCGGCGACCAGGCGAAGGGACCGAAGACGCCGCGCGCGTTGAGGATCTCGCCCAGCAGCGCGTACATGCCGTAGAAGAGCAGCTGCGGAAGGCACCAGTAGGCGAAGGCGAGCGTCAGTGCGGATGCCTGGGGACTGAGCTGCGAGCCGAAGGCGAGAACGAGCAGCGGTGCCGCGATGACTGCCAGGATCGTGGTGGCTGTCAGAGCGGTCAGGCCGAGCGTCAGGAGTTTGGAGACGAAGGCGCTGCCGCCGTCCCGGTGCCGCGCGGCTTGGATGATCTGGGGCACGATCACGCCGGCGAGGAGTCCCGACGAGATGACCGCGTAGATGTTGTTCGGCAGCTGGTTGGCGATCGCGAAGGCGTTGGCCGCTCCGCCGGTCGCGCCGGTCGCGATGACCGGAAGCGCGGCGGCGAGCACGATGTTGCGCACGAGACCCGTGACCCGGGAGACGAGTGTTCCCGCGGCGACGACCGCTCCTGCCCGGCCGATTCCGCTCACTCCGTGCTCTCCTGATGTTCGGGGTCGTCCTGCTGCCCGCCATCGTGCGGTTCCGCGGATGTCCCATCGCGGCGGCGCCGCAGCTTGAACACCGTACGCACGACGCCGCCTGCGATCAGGACGACGACGATGACGATGATCGCCGTGATGCCGACCGATTCCCACTCTGCGCGCACCGTGAGGCCGATGGACTCGGCCGCGCCGATCGGAACGGCCGCGGTGCTCCGCAGCTGCAGCGTGAGCGTCGTCTCACCGCTGCCCACTCGGGCCTCGACAGGCACCTCGACGCGGGTGTTCTGCTGGGCGCCGGCGTCGACGACCGTCGCCTCCTGAACGATCAGGCGCGGGTCGCCCGTCTCGGCGAACAGGACGAGCGATACGGGCCACGGCAGGTCGTTGCGCACCGTCACGGGGATCGGTGCGCTCGTCGCGAGGAAGTTGATCGTGCCCGGGTTCGCGATGCCGACGGCGTTGAGCGTGCTCTCGGTGGCCTGCTCGTGCTCGTCTACCGCGGCGGCCCACCCGGTGGGGTCGGCCAGCCAGGCGTTGCCCATGAGCTGCAGGATGGCCGTGCGCTCGCGCGCCGTCAGCTGCATGGGCTCGACGAGGGCCGTGGCGAAGGTGGCGAGGCGCGATTCGTCCGCGAGGAAGCGCTCGAGAGCTGCGACGCGGGCTTCATCGGCGGGGACGTCGATGAGACCCGCCTGCTGTTCGGCGCCCGCCCGGACGTCCTCGAGCGAGATCGGCGTCGCTCCCGGACTCGCGTAGACGGCCGAGATGGCGGTCCGCAGGCTGGCGCGTGAGCCGGCGGCCGGGCGATCGACCGTCGCGATGACCGCCCCGTCGCCGCTGAGCGCGGCCTGGGCGGTCGCTGCCGCGAGCGCGACGCTGCGAAGCGCGGTGTCGTCGCCGGTCGCCGCCAGCAGCGTCAGCTCCGCCGAGACCCCGCTGTCGTACGCGAGCAGATCGGCGTCTCCCACCGCGAGTCGCACCGCCTCGCCGCCGCCGTCGATCGTGGCGGAGGGGACGAGCGTGAGTGCGGGGGCATCCGGGCCCGACTGCGCCGCGAGGGCGGAGACGACCGCACCACCGGCGGTTCCGGAGGCCGGCCAGTACACCGCGTCGATCGTGTTCGCGACGGTACCGACCGCCGTCATCTCGGTCGGGTCGGGCACGGAGCCGGTGGCAGTCGAGCCCGCCGTCGACGTGAAGTTCGCCGGGTCGGCGTAGGGAGCGAACGTGGTGGGCTCGAGCAGCGCCGGCAGACCGGCGTTGATCTGAGTCGCGAGGTCGGCGTCCCCGAATTGCAGGGCGAAACGCTCGTTCGGCAGCTCGACGAGGCGCTCGAGCCAATCGCTCGCCGTGCTCGGTGCACTCGATCCGAGCACGCGGATGGATGCGGTGATCGCGGGGTCGACCGCGAGTACCGCCGGCGTGCCGGCCACGGCGTCGAGCGCCGCGGTCAGGGCCCCGTCCTCGCCCGTCAGCTCGGTCAGCTCGGCCGCCGTGAGCAGCCCCGAGGTTCGGGCGTCGGTCGTGATCGGCACGATCACGGTGACCGAGCGGGCCGGGGCGTCGGGCCGGGGCACCGTGATGACGGTCCTCGATGATCCGCCGGGTCCCGACACGGTCACGGGGTACACGCCCGGGGCGAGACCGGTCAGGTCCCGCTCCTCGGCGGGGACCGAGACATTCGTGCCCCGTTCATCGCCGGCATTGAGCTCGGGCACCTCGGCCGTCGCGACCTCCTCGAGCGGGGGCAGAGCCTGCTCGGCGCCCTCGACGGGCCGCAGCCAGTCGGTCACCGCCTGCTGCGACGTGAGAGCGGTGCGTGACAGGGATACCGACAGCGCACCCGCGGGAAGAGCCCGTGCGGAGTCGTTGCGCTGAACCACCGAGATGATGGCATCCGACCCCGTCGGGACCAGCCCGGAGTTGGCAGCGGCCGCGATGAGCGACGCCGTGCCGGGGCTGCCGGGGGTGGGGCTGGCGGTGGGCGTGGGGCTTGGGGTTTCGTCGGCGAGAGCGGCAGCGGGCGTCACGAGCGGAGCCAGCGCGATCGCGGCGGCCGCGACCCATCCGAGCAAGCGGGCACCGCGACGCGCGCGGCGGGCGCGTGCGGGGGCAGGAGAGATCTCGGTCATGGCGGCTGTCGACGCGCTGCGATACCCGACCGCAGGGTCGCACAGAGTCTAGGGCGGCGCTGCTGTGCGTCATCCGAGGCGGGCCGCGCCCGGGGTCGATTGCCGTGCCGGCACGGTTGAATGGACGGGTGACCCTGCACCTCGATGCCGACCGCTGCGCGGCGTTCCGTTCCGATCTGCACGCCGCGGGCTACCGTGCCGACGCCGTCCGCGGCCTCTGGGGTGCGATGGTCGACACCGCCGTCGGCCACGGCCTCACGGAGCCCGCCCGCCGAGCGCTCGCGGGGCGCACCGACGCGCTCGCCGTGCTGGCCGGCGTCCTGTTCCTGGGAGGAGCGACGTCGCGCGCGTCGCTGGATGCCGCGCTGCCCGCACTCGGGGCGGAGGGTCTCGTCGAGCTCGGCCTGGCCCACCTCGAGGGTGACCTCGTCGTGCCCGACGCTCTCGTGCGCCCGCAGGACATCGCCGACGCCGCGGGTGAGGGCCACTGGTGGATCGCAAGCGACCTGGACGAGGCCGCGGTCGGCGGCCCCTTGCCGACGGGGCATGTGCTGGGCGTCGGCGGCGCATCGCTCACCCTGGCCGGCCTGCAGCTGACCTCGCACGTCGGCCGCGTGCTCGACATCGGCACGGGATGCGGCATCCAGGCGCTTCGTGCGCGCCGGGCGGGCGACACGGTCGTGGCGACCGACGTGTCGGAGCGCGCTCTCGCGTTCACGCGCCTCAACGCGCTGCTCAACGACATCGACGGCATCGAGACGCGGGCCGGCAGCCTGTTCGAGCCCGTCGCCGGTGAGCAGTTCGAGCGCGTCGTGTCGAACCCGCCGTTCGTCATCACCCCGCGTGCGGAGGGCGTGCCGGCGTACGAGTACCGGGACGGCGGGATGGCGGGCGACGATCTCGTCGCCCGCTTCGTGCGCGAGGTCGGCACCGTGTTGGCCCCGGGCGGCGTCGCACAACTGCTCGGCAACTGGGAGTACCGAGAGGAAGAGGATGGACTCGCCCGGGTGCGCTCGTGGGTCGCGGGCTCGCCGGTCGCGCTCGACGCGTGGGTCGTCGAGCGCGAGCAGCTCGACCCCCTCGCATACGCGGAGCTCTGGGTGCGCGACGGCGGAACCGCGCCGGGTTCGCCCGCGTACGCCCCGCTGGTCCAGGCGTGGCTCGACGACTTCGCGGCGCGCGGCGTGACCGCGATCGGATTCGGCTACATCACCCTGCACCGGCCGTCGGTGATCCCCACGCTCGCCCGCTACGAACGGCTGACCGGCAATATCGCCGGGGCTCTGGGCCCGCACGTCGGCGACGCGCTCGCCGCATGGCAGCGCTTGTCGGCCATGACCGATGCCGATCTGGATGCAGCGGTGCTGCGCGTCGCCCTCGATGTGACCGAGGCCCGCCATCACGTCCCTGGCGTGGAGGACCCTCAGGTCATCGAGCTGCGTCAGGGCGGCGGATTCGGCCGGGTGCTCGACGTCGACCCGGCACTCGCCGCTCTCGTGGGCGCGAGCGACGGCGATCTGCCGGTCGGTGTGCTCGTCTCGGCGATCGCCGATCTGCTCGAGGTCGACGCGGCCGCATTGCGCGCCGACCTGCTGCCGCGCGTGCGCGAGCTTCTCTTCACCGGTTTCCTGGGCTTCGCCGATTGACCCCGGCCGGGCGGGGAGCCGACGCGACTCCCGGGCAGCACCGAGGGGGCCGGGTAGGCTCGGAGGCATGCTGAACATGGCCGAGGGTGTCGCGCGCCTGGGCGCCCTGGCGGCATCGCCGGTGGTCGCGGCGCTCGCCGACGCCTTCGAGCGGGCCGGCTTCGAGCTGGCGATCGTTGGCGGTCCCGTGCGTGACGCGCTGCTCGGACGGGCGACGAACGACCTCGACTTCACGACCGACGCGCGGCCCGACGACATCCTGCGGATCGTGGAGCCCCTCGCGACCGCGACGTGGGACATCGGACGGGCGTTCGGCACCATCGGCGCGAAGGTCCGCGGCGACTCCCCGCGCCCTCTCCCAGGATCGCCGCGGCGCTCCTGGGAGCCTCTGGGCGTGGGGGCCCAGGTCGAGATCACGACGTACCGGGCCGACAGCTACGACGGGGTCACCCGCAAGCCCACCGTCGAGTTCGGTGACACCCTCGAGCAGGACCTGGCCCGGCGCGACTTCACGGTCAACGCCATGGCGCTGCGGGTGCCCGGGCCGTCGCTCGTCGATCCCACCGGGGGCGTCGAGGATCTCGTCGCGACGACGCTGCGCACCCCGAGCGACCCGTCGGTGAGTTTCGGTGACGACCCGCTGCGGATGCTGCGCGCTGCGCGATTCGCCTCGCAGCTCGGGTTCTCGGTCGACCCTGCCACCGAGCAGGCGATGGAAGAGCTGCGCGAGACCCTGTCGATCGTCAGCCCGGAGCGCGTTCAGGGCGAGCTCGTCAAACTCTTGCGTACGGACGCCCCCGATCGCGGCATCCGCTTCCTGGTCGACACCGGGCTCATGCAGCTCGTGCTGCCCGAGGTGCCGGCGCTGCGCCTGGAGATCGACGAGCACCACCATCACAAGGACGTCTACGAGCACTCGCTGACGGTTCTGCGACAGGCGATCGACCTCGAGCACGAGCGGCATCCCGGTGCCGATGCCGACGTGGTGCTGCGCCTGGCCGCGCTGCTGCATGACATCGGCAAGCCTGCGACGCGCAAGCTGGAGCCCGGTGGGGGAGTGAGCTTCCACCATCACGACCTGAAGGGCGCGCGCATGGCGCGCAAGCGGCTCCAGGCGTTGCGGTTCGACTCCGACACGATCTCGTCCGTGAGTCGTCTGGTCGAACTGCACCTGCGGTTCTTCGGCTATTCCGAGGGATCCTGGACCGATTCGGCCGTGCGGCGCTACGTCCGGGATGCCGGCGACGAGCTCGAGCGTCTGCACATCCTCACACGGGCCGACGTGACGACGCGCAACAAGCGCAAGGCCGCTCGATTGAAGTCGGCGTACGACGACATCGAGCACCGCATCGACGAGCTGGCCGCCGCCGAGGAGCTCGGAGCCATGCGTCCCGAGCTCGACGGCAACCGCATCCAGGAGATCCTCGGCATCGGCCCCGGTCGGGAGGTCGGCGAGGCGTACCGCTTCTTGCTCGACATCCGGCTCGACGAGGGCATGATCGGGGCGGACGCAGCGGAGCAGCGGCTCCGTGACTGGTGGGCCGCCCGGGCCGACGGCTGACGGGGCGCAGAGGCCCGGACGGCCGCGCAGCGGGCCCTTCCGCGACGGAGCGGCCCGGCTTAGGCTGAGGGCGCTCCCTCACCGTCGAACGGAGTCACCCGTGTCCTCCTCGTGGTCCGCACAGTGGGATGTCGCTCCCGAGTCGTCCCGTCTGCTGATCGAGCGTGCTCACGACGAGCTGCTCGCCGGGTCCGACGCGGACCGTCGCCTCGCGGACGTGCGCGCTCTCGTGCGGGACTCGTGGCGCCGCTCGATCGCGAACCTCGTCGGCGCGGAGGCCCTGCCGCCGCTCGATCTCGACGAGCGCGCCATCGCCGCCTACCGCAGCGCGCATCCGCTCGCGGGCGTCATGGAGATGGTGCGCGCGCTGCTCGTGCCGAGCCCCGACTCCGGGGTCGTCGTGGCCGTGGGCGACGCCGCCGGGCGGCTGCTGTGGGTCGAGGGCGATGCGAGCGTGCGCGCGCTGACGGGGGACATGGGCTTCGTGGCGGGCGCGAACTGGTCGGAGTCGGCGGTCGGCACGTCAGCCCCGGGAACGGCGCTGCAGCTCGACCGGTCGGTGCAGATCCGGGGGGCGGAGCACTTCAACCGACACGTCCAGCCGTGGTCGTGCACCGCCGCGCCCGTTCACGACCCGGAGACGCGCCGTCTGCTCGGTGTCATCGACGTCACGGGCCGGGCCGAGGCGGCGACGCCGCAGGCTCGACTGCTGGTCGATGCCACCGCCCGCGCGATCGAGAGCGAGCTGCTCGTCGCCCGACTGCGATCACGCGCAGAGCGATCGCGCGGTTTCACCCGATCGCACGGCCGGTCGGCGAGATCGCCCGTGTCGTCGACCCTGCGCGTGCTGGGACGAGACCGAGCTCAGCTCGAAGTGTCGAGCCCGGACGGAGAGCGGATCGTCGAGGTATCGGCACGACACGCGGACATCCTGCTCATGCTCGCCACCCACCGGCAGGGGCTCTCGGCTGAGCGTCTCGGCGAACTCGTGTACGGCCCGGACTCCGTCGACACGCTCCGACCCGAGATGGTTCGTCTCCGCCGCGTGCTGGAGCGCGACGCGCCGCACCTGGTGCCGCTCTCTCGTCCCTATCGACTCGCCGCCGACCTCGAGACCGATGCTCAGCACGTGGTCTCCCTGCTCGACCGGGGCGCTCATCGGGTCGCCCTCGCGACATACCGGGGACCGGTGCTCCCGGATTCGTCCGCACCGGGCACCGAGGAGGTGCGCGAACAGGTCCGGGCCGCGTTGCGGGAGTCGTTGATGGCCGAGGCGTCCGTCGACGCCCTCCTCGCTTTCGCGGAATCCGGCGACGGCGCGCGCGACGAGGAGGTGTTGCTGCTCTGTCTTCGGCTGCTGCCCGCCCGGTCGCCCAAGAGGTCGGGCATCGTGGCACGGCTGTCGGCCCTCGGCAACCCCGACCGCTGACCGTTCCGTGCCGAGACGGCCGCTGACAGGATGGCGCCAGGGATGTTGCACGTGAAACATCGGGCGGCTCACGATCCCGGCATCCTGGACGTCGAGAGAGGGAACGCATGAGGACGACGCGGATCTCGTGGACCGCCGTGGGGTCGCCCGAGACGGTCGAGCGCTGCACGGTCGAGTATTCCGATGACGGCATCCGTGTCATCGGCGAGATCGAGGGTGGCGCTCAGCAGTGCCGCTACGCGATCCGGCTCGACGCGGGCGGCATCTTCCGGCACGCGAACATCGCCTCCGAGGGTCGCGAGCTCCGCATCGAGCACGTCGACGGAACCTGGACCGTCGACGGGTCGCCGCGGCCCGAGCTGGCGGCAGCCGTCGACATCGACATCACCGCGACGCCCGCCACGAACGCGCTGCCCATTCGACGGCTCGGCCTGTCGGTCGGCCAGTGCGCGGACATCGAGGTCGCATGGGTCCAGGTTCCGGGCCTGGAGGTCGTCCTCGGACGCCAGCGCTACACGCGTGTCGGCCCGCGCGCCTACTGCTACGAATCGCGCGACGACGACTTCCGCCGCACGGTCACCGTCGACGACGATGGCTTCGTCCTCAGCTATCCCGGACTGTTCGAAAGGGTCACCGGCTCATGAGCGATGGTCGAGAAGGAGATGTGACCCCGCCTGCCCCGGCGGGCGCCGGAGAGGTCGGCGGTGCGTCGGACGGTGGGGCGCGCGAAGGGCAATCGAGCCCCACGCTGACCGCCCTCGCCGAGGCGCACGGCGTGGCGACCGAGTATTCATCATTCGCGAGCGAACGCGTACGTGTGCCCGCGACGACGTTGCGCGCCGTGCTGACGGCCATGGGCGTCGCCGCGGCCGACGACGATCAGGCCGCGACGTCGCTCGCCGAGGCGGAGGCGCGTCCCTGGCGCCGCCTGGTCCCTGGCTCGACGGTCGTGCGAGCGGGAGCCGGCGAAGTCGAGCTGCACGTCGCCGACGGGAACGACGTCGAGGTGGTGCTGGTCCTGGAGGACGGTTCCATCCGTCCGCTGTCCATCCCCGAGCAGCAGCCGGTCGCGCGGACCGTGGACGGCCGCACCCGGTGGCGGGTGAGGGTCCCGATCCCCGCTGACGTGCCCCTGGGTTGGCATTCGCTGCAGGCACGCCAGTACGGCGCCGACGCGGACGTCCTCGACAGCGGCGCGGTGATCGTCACGCCGCATCGGCTGCTGCTTCCTCCCGCGGACCCGGCACGTCGTGCGTGGGGACTGATGGCCCAGCTGTACTCGGTGCGTTCGCGGCGCTCGTGGGGGCTCGGCGATTTCACCGACCTCGCCGACCTCGCCGCGGTGGCGGGGGAGGCGGGTGCTGACTACCTGCTCATCAATCCGGTCCATGCCGCCGAGGTGACGACGCCCATCGAGCCCTCGCCCTACCTCCCGTCGTCTCGGCGCTTCCTCGCCCCGCTGTACATTCGTCCCGAGCTCATTCCCGAGGCGGCATATCTCTCGGATGACGCGCGCACACAGCTCGACCTGCTCCGTGAGCAAGCGGCCGCGACGAACGAAGATGCGAACCGGATCGATCGTGACGCCGTCTGGAAGGCCAAGCGCGAGGCCCTCGAACTCGTTCACGAGGTCGAGCTCTCGCCGGCGCGGCGCTCGCAGCTCGCCGCGTTCGCCCGTCGGGAAGGAACGGCCCTCGCCGACTTCGCGCTGTGGTGCGCCGTGCAGGAGCACGAGGTCGAGGCGGGTCGGCGTCTTCCCGACGGCGTCGCGATCGACGACCCCGCGGTGAGCGAGCTGCGCGAGGAGCTGAGGGACCGGATCGCGTTCCACGTGTGGCTCCAATGGATCGTCGACGTCCAGCTGAGCGACGCAGCATCCGCGGCCCGAGCCGCCGGCATGCGGATCGGGATCATGCACGACCTGGCGGTCGGAGTCTCCACCGTCGGCTCGGATGCATGGTCGATGCACGACCTCTATGCGCCCGGTGTCGTGGTCGGGGCACCGCCCGACATGTACAACCAACAGGGCCAGAGCTGGAACCAACCGCCCTGGCTGCCGGCGCGACTGGCCGAGTCCGCGTACGCGCCACTGCGCGATATGGTCCGCACCCTGCTGCGGCACGCCGGCGCGCTGCGCATCGACCACATCCTCGGGTTCTTCCGCCTGTGGTGGATCCCCGACGGCCTCGGGCCCGGGGAGGGCACGTACGTGCGGTACGACCACGAGGCGATGATCGGCGTTCTCGCTCTCGAAGCGCAGCGCGCCGGTGCGGTGATCATCGGCGAGGATCTGGGGCTGGTCGAGCCGTGGGTGCGCGACTACCTCGCCGACCGCGGCATCCTCGGCACGTCCGTGCTGTGGTTCGAGAGCGATGGCGACGGGAGTCCGCTCGCCCCGGAACGGTACCGAAGAGACGTCCTGGCCACCGTCAACACGCACGATCTGCCTCCGACGGCGGGGTATCTGAAGGGCGAGCACGTCGACCTGCGTTCCCGGCTCGGCCTGCTGACGCGTTCGGTCGACGACGAGCGTCGGGACTTCGAGCGGGAGCGCGACCGGATGCTCGCCGAGCTGCGCTCGCGCGGGCTGATCGACGAACGGGCCACCGAGCAGGACATCGTGGAGGCGCTCCACGTGTTCCTCGCCGCGTCCCCGTCGCGTCTGCTCGGGGTGTCGCTCGTCGATGCTGTCGGCGAGCGGCGCGTCCAGAACCAGCCCGGAACCGACGACGAGTATCCCAACTGGCAGGTACCGCTCGCCGATGCCGACGGCGACGTCGTGCTGCTCGATGATCTCGCGAATTCACCGCGCTTCCGTTCCCTCGTCGGTGCGGTCGAGCGCAGCCTGCGGGGGTCGTGAACCGCGGGCGGCGCCTCGTGATCGGCGACGTCTCGCGATAGGGGGCGGGCGACGGGCTTGTCAACCCGCTACTTCCCGATGCGCAGGTGACCCGTACGGTCGGGGCGTCGGACGAGAGGAGACGCCGTGGTCGACACCGCACCGCTGACGCGAGCGAAGTATCCGCGGTCGCTGATCGCGGGTCCGTACGGGCACCCGTTCCACGCGATCGCGATCATCCTGCCGATCGGCACGTGGGTGTCGGCGTCCGTCTTCGACGTCATCGCCGTCGTCGGACCGGACGAGGCCGCCTTCGCCCTCGGCGCCCGCATCCTGATCGCGATCGGCCTGATCGGCGCCGTCGGCGCATCGGTCCTCGGACTGATCGACTGGAGCAGCATCCCGAAGGGGACGCCGGCGCGCGCCACAGGCCTGACGCATATGGTGCTCAACCTCATCGCCATGGCGATCTTCGCGGGCAGCCTCGCGCTGCGCGTGGATGCGGAGACCGTCCCGACCCTCGCCATGATCGCCGGCTTCGCCGGGCTCGCCCTGCTCTCCGTCTCGGGCTGGCTGGGCGGCAAGCTCGCCCACACCTACGGCGTTCGAGTCGCGACCGAGACCACGCAGGCCGAGGGCCTGGAACCGCTGCCCTGACCGAGGAGAGACCATGACCGACCTCGACACCCGCCCCGACAAGCGCCCCGCGAACCCGCTCGCCGGACCCTACGGACATCCGTTCCATCCGATCGCCGTCACGATCCCGATCGGTGCGTGGATCGCCAGCTTCGTCTTCGACGTCATCGGCCTGATCGTCGCCGATCCGACCCCGTATGCAGTCGGGTCGCGCGTGCTGATCGGGATCGGCCTCGTCGGCAGCGTCGTGGCGATCGTGCTCGGCATCTTCGACTACCTGAGGATCCCCGACCGCACCCGCTCGTCGAGTACCGCGACCATTCACATGGGGCTGAACTTCGTCGTGTGCGGCGCGTACCTGTTCCAGCTGTTCCTGCGCACCTCGACGGACGACATCCCGGTCGCCGGCGTCATCTTCAGCGTGGTGAGCCTGCTGACCCTCAGCGCGTCGGGCTGGCTCGGCGGCAAGCTCGCCTACCGCTACGGAGTGCGCGTGGCGCACGAGTCGACGCAGGCGGAGGGCTTCGTGGTGCGGCGCGTGCGCCGCTGAGTCCGACGCGCGACCTCAACCGCGGTCGCGAGCCATCGCCGCCTCGGTGTTGCGCGCACCGACTGCCACTCCGTGCGGTGACGCCGCCTCGATGCGGGCGAGATCGTCGGTCTCGAGCACGACGCTCGCCGCCGCGACGTTCTCCTCGACACGGCCGGGCTTGGTCGTCCCGGGGATGGGGGTCGTACCGGCCTGCACGAGCCACGCGAGCGCGAGCTGCGCCGGGGTGATCCCCTTCTCATCGGCGATCGACCGGAGGGCGGCGACGACGCGGAGGTTGGCCGCGATGGCGTCGTCGGCGAAGCGCGGCAGGTTGCGGCGGGCATCGCCGGCGGGCAGGTCGTCTGTGCGGGTCACCGTTCCCGTCAGGAAGCCGCGCCCCAGCGGCGAGAACGGCACGAATCCGATTCCGAGCTCGTTCGCCGTGGCCAGGACGCCGTTGTGTTCGGCATCGCGCTCGAACAGGCTGTACTCCGATTGGATCGCACTGACGGGGAACGTCGCGTGTGCGCGTCGCAG
Source organism: Microbacterium sp. cf332 (assembly GCF_900102175.1). Classification (GTDB taxonomy): domain Bacteria; phylum Actinomycetota; class Actinomycetes; order Actinomycetales; family Microbacteriaceae; genus Microbacterium. Next base: position 405,191 of record NZ_FNKN01000002.1, on the reverse strand, counting down.
GGTCTCCGCGGAGGTCTCCGAGATGCCGATGTAGCGGGCCTTGCCGGCTTCCACCGCTTCGCCCATGGCCCCGATCGTGTCTTCGATGGGCACGTCGGGGTCGACACGGTGCAGGTACCAGAGGTCGACGTGGTCTGTGCCGAGGTGTCGCAGTGAACGATCGATCGCTCGGCGGGCGTGGGCGGGTGAGCCGTCGATGCCTCGCGGCGTGCCGTCGTCGGAGAAGTCCCACGCGAACTTCGAGGCGACCGTCACAGCCTCACGGTCGGTCCCGAGAGCCCGCTTCAGGAGCTTCTCATTCTCGAAGGGCCCATAGACCTCGGCTGTGTCGAACAGGGTGATCCCCCTTTCGAGAGCACGGCGGACCGTCTCGATCGATTCCGCCTCGGTCGCGCCCCCGTAGTAGGCGCTCATTCCCATGCATCCGAGCCCGATCGCCGACGTGATCAGTCCTTGAGAGCCGAGAGGAGTCTGCCGCATGGTTGTCGTCCGTTCATCGTGGGGAGGCGGATGACGGCAAGCATGCTCCCTGGTGCGCACACCATGTCAAATGACACACTCCGCTCATGCTGCTACCCGAGGTCCGGACCGCCGAACCGGTCACGATCAGCGCCGCCGCCGAGCTGCTCGGAATCACCGTCGACACGATCCGCTACTACGAGAAGGAAGGCATCGCGCCTGCTCCGCCGCGGGGACCCGGAGGCTGGCGTCGTTACGACGCGGGCTCGCTGAGCTGGCTGGCCGGCGTCGTGATGCTGCGCGGCACGGGGATGAGCGTGCAGGAGATGCGCACGTTCGCCGCGGCCTATCACGCGGGCGCCGACGAGCATGAGCGGCTGGCCCTCCTCGAAGCGCATCACGTGGTCGTGCTCGAACGCCAGGCCGAGCTGCACCGGCATCTCGTGGCACTGGAACGGAAGATCGAGAGCTATCGAAGCGCCGTCGCGCCCCCTGTGCAACGGGATGCAACGTAGGTCGGCGTAGCGTGCCCGGCACCACCGCAGCATCGGCGCCGCGGGGAGTCGAGGAGATGACATGACCATCGTCGAAGAGGGCGTCTCGAGCGTCTACGCCGCTCCGGGTCAGCGCGGAGCCGTCGCGGAGTACCGCGCCCGCTACGGGCATTACATCGGCGGCGAGTTCGTCGAACCCGTCAAGGGGCAGTACTTCGAGAACATCACGCCCGTCACCGGCAAGCCGTTCTGCGAGGTCGGACGCGGCACCGTCGAAGACGTCGACCGCGCGGTCGACGTGGCCTGGCAGGCGTTCGAGTCGTGGAAGAGGACGACGCCTGCGGAGCGCTCGGTCATCCTGAACAAGATCGCCGACCGCATGGAGCAGCACCTCGAGAAGATCGCGGTCGCCGAGACCTGGGAGAACGGCAAGCCGGTGCGCGAGACCCTCGCCGCCGACATCCCGCTCGCGATCGACCACTTCCGCTACTTCGCCGGGGTGCTCCGCGCCCAGGAGGGCTCGCTCAGCCAGATCGACGAAGACACCGTCGCGTACCACTTCCACGAGCCGCTCGGCGTGGTCGGGCAGATCATCCCGTGGAACTTCCCGATCCTGATGGCGACGTGGAAGCTCGCGCCCGCGCTCGCCGCCGGCAACTGCGTCGTGCTCAAGCCCGCGGAGCAGACGCCCGCATCGATCCTGTTCCTGTTCGAGCTGATCGGCGACCTGCTGCCGGCCGGCGTCGTGAACATCGTCAACGGCTTCGGCATCGAGGCCGGCGCGCCGCTCGCGCAGCACCGCCGCATCCGCAAGGTCGCGTTCACGGGCGAGACGACGACGGGGCGCCTGATCATGCAGTACGCCTCGCAAAACCTCATCCCCGTCACGCTCGAACTCGGGGGCAAGAGCGCCAACGTGTTCTTCGAGGATGTCGCGCGCGAGCGCGACGACTACTACGACAAGGCCCTCGAGGGCTTCACGTTCTTCGCGCTCAATCAGGGCGAGGTGTGCACGTGCCCGTCGCGGGCGCTCATCCAGCGGTCGGTGTACGACTCGTTCCTCGGCGACGGCCTCGACCGCGTCGGCAAGATCGTGCAGGGCAACCCGCTCGACCCGGCGACGATGATCGGTGCGCAGGCATCGAACGACCAGCTCGAGAAGATCCTGTCGTACATCGACATCGGCAAGGCCGGGGGAGCGAAGCTGCTCGCCGGTGGCGAGCGGGTCGACCTCGGCGGTGAGCTGAGTGGCGGGTACTACGTCGCTCCCACGGTCTTCGAGGGCACGAACGACATGCGCATCTTCCAGGAGGAGATCTTCGGCCCGGTCGTCTCGGTGACGAGCTTCGACGACTTCGACGATGCGATCGGCATCGCGAACGACACCCTCTACGGGCTCGGCGCGGGCGTCTGGAGCCGCTCGGGTGACACCGCCTACCGCGCCGGCCGGGCGATCGAGGCCGGCCGCGTGTGGACGAACACCTACCACCAGTACCCCGCGCACGCCGCTTTCGGTGGGTACAAGCAGTCGGGCATCGGCCGCGAGAATCACCTCAAGATGCTCGACCACTACCAGCAGACGAAGAACCTCCTCGTGTCGTACGCCGAAGGCGCGATGGGCTTCTTCTGAGCCGCATCCATCCGCGAAACCCCATCCGCGCCCCGAGACGATGGCTTGACGCCAGGGTCTCGGGGCGCGAGTGAGGTCTCGCGGATCGAAGGAGGGAGAGGGCTATGAGCGGATACAGCAGGGTGGCGATCACCGACGAAGCGGGGGAGCTCCTGCGGGGGCTCACGCAGCAGCACGGGAAGCTGATGTTCCACCAGTCGGGGGGATGCTGCGACGGCTCAGCACCGATGTGCTATCCGGTCGGGATGTTCCTGACGGGGCCGGCCGACGTGAAGCTTGGCGAGCTCGACGTCGGTCTCGACGATCCGATCGAGGTGTTCATCTCGCTCGCGCAGTTCGAGTACTGGAAGTACACGCACATCACGATCGACGCGGTGCCGGGGCGCGGCGCCGGATTCAGCGTGGAAGGGCCGACCGGGATGCGGTTCATCATCCGCTCGCGCATGCTGAGCGAAGCTGAGATGCAGCATTTCGGACTCGGTCAGCGCACCTGATGGTCAACTGCTACTCATCGACTGGCTTGGCGTGCCGTGCTCCTGCTCGTCCCGCCGGCGGGGTCCCCATGCGGTCGACGGCGAAGCCGACCTTTCTCGAATGGAATGAAACGGTTCGGGTTGGTGCGGACATGAACTGAGTGTTCAGACACGATGGGAGCGCTCATGAAGATGATGGCCGACGACGAGTTGATTGCCGCCCTGCGGGCGGCCGACCCCGCAGCGTTGACGACCGTCTCCGACAGTGATGCGCTGCTGGCCGTGCGCCGCGCGCGTCCGGAACGGAGACGGCCACGCTGGGCGATGATCGCGGCGGCGATAGCAGCAGTGATTGTGGTGGGCGTTCCCGCTGGTGCGGCTGCGACAGGTTTCATGGCGCAGACGGGATGGTTCGGATCCCCGAATCCCGGCGACCATCGCGATCGCTGCATCGACGGTGGAGTAACCGAATACGACTGTGATGATGAATGGATCGATCTGAGTGCGCCCGATCTCGACGAGGTCGTCGCATCGGTCTATCCCACGTGGATGCCGCTGGCGCCGGGGGTCACCCGAGAGGATCTGACTGCACGCGTCGTCACCATCTCGTCCCGTGATGCACTCACCCCGGTCACGTCGCTCCGCCGGGCCTACGAGTCGGAGTCATACAAGGATTGGTTGACTGCGTGGATCGCCGCGAATGACGGTGGTGACACCGCGGCGCAGGAGACCGCGTCTCGCGTCATCGCGGAAGCAGCTGGCTGGCCTGCGCTCGTAGCCACTGACGGCGGCGGGATAACAGACATCATGCGGGCGTTCGCAGAGCGGATCGCGGCGGGGGACCGCGAAGCTGCGCAGGCCGCGGCTGAATACGAGCAAGCTCCGGGCTGGGACGGGGTCGAACGCCGCGAGCTCGTGGATGAGGTCTTCGACGAGGTCTTCGGGGACGACCGATGACCGCGGCGAGAGCAGCTGGAAGCGAGTTGAAGCCACCCGCGGACCGGTTTGCGAAGGATGAGACAGCCGCCGTCGCCGGGGGTGGTGATCGCGCTTTCGAGGAGGCAGTCGCGCCGCTCGTCCCGTTGCTTCTGAGGTACTTCGCCCGGCGTGTCACGCCGACGGACGATGCCGCAGACTGCACGTCGGAGACGCTCGTGGCGCTGTGGAGGCATCGCTCACGACTCCCGGCGGTGGATGACGAGCGTCGGGCGTGGGCGTACGGGATCGCCCGCAAGGTGCTCTCGAACCACCACCGCGGTGAAGCTCGTCGGGATCGAGCTGACGAGGCGCTTCGGACCGCGGCCGCGCTCACTCCAGTCGAGGACGTTCCGGATGAGGCGTTCATCGCGGCCGAGGCGGTGAAGCTCCTTCCCGCTCGCGATCAAGAACTCGTCCGGCTCGTTGTGTGGGAGGAGCTGTCGATCGCCGCCGCGGGCAGAGTGATGGGAATCAATCCAGGTACAGCACGCACCCGATATGCGCGCGCACTGGGCAAGCTCCGCCTCGCCTACAGTGCAATCGACTCATGAGAGGCCCCTCGACACGCCGCGCCGGAACCCTGTGCCAAGATCTCTTCGTACGGGGATGCAGACCGACGGGGCAGTGCACGCAGGAGCCGGCCGGGCGCTAGCATCCTGGGCATGAGCGATGACGTCGCGCCGGAGCCCGGGTTCCGGGGACTCAGCGCCGAGCGCACGAAGGCCTTCGTCGACGCCGTCGTCGCCATCGCGATGACTCTGCTGATCCTGCCGCTCATGGAGAGCGTGGGCGAGAGCGCGGGGAACGATCACACGACGTGGGAGTGGCTCGTCGATCAGCGCGATCAGCTGCAGAGCTTCCTCATCAGCTTCGTGCTCATCGCGATGTTCTGGATGCTGCACCACCGCCTCTTCGTCTCGGTGCAGCGCATCACCCCGGCGTTGATGTGGATCACGGTCGCGTGGATGCTCACGATCGTCTGGATGCCGGTCGTCACCGCCCTCACGGGCCAGATCGCCGACGACGCGCTCCAGAAGGTGCTCTACATCGGCCCGCTCGTCGTTGCGAGCGGCGTGCTGCTCGTGACCCGCGTGCATCTGGCGCGACATCTGGGGCTGCACAGCGCCTCGCGCAAGGACCTGCGCCTCGGCATGTCGATCGACCTGTCGATGATCGTGCTGTTCCTCGCGGCGCTCGCGATCGCTCTCGTCTTTCCGCCGGTCGGCTACCTCGGGCTCCTGGTGATGTTCCTCACCGGTCCGGTGCAGAACGTGACCGCACGGATGCTGCGCTGACTCGGCCATCGTGCGCGAGGGGCGCCTCCGACGGTGCGGATCCCCGATGACCGCGCGGATGGGCACCTCCGCGGCTGCCAGATACGGGGAGTGAAGCGGAGACCGAGGGTTGACATCGCACCCGTCGAGGTGAGAACGTTTACAACATCCAGTGTTGGAAACGTTTACAAACGCTCGAGGGAGAGCCATGGTCCGTGTCACGATCACGCAGGTCGCCGCTCGAGCCGGTGTGTCGGTCGCGAGCGCGTCGCGAGCCCTCAACGGCCTGATCGCGAGCCCCGAGACCGCGGCCAAGGTGCGCGACGCGGCACGAGAGCTCGGATACGTCGCCGACGCCACCGCGCAGTCACTCAAGCGTGGACGCACCCTGCAGCTCGGATACGCCGTCGCCGACATCGGCAACCCGGTCTACGTCGAGATGATGGCCGCGATCGAGCAGGTCGTGTCGGCGTCCGGTTACCGGCTGCTGCTGTCGTCGACCGGGACCGGATCGTCGTCGGTGGATGTCGTGCGCGACCTCGGCCGCGGCTACGTCGACGGCCTGATCATCTCGCCCCTGCGCGTGACCGACGAGCTGCTCACCGCACTCGCCGCGGCCCCCATCCCGTTCGTGGTGCTCGGTCGCCTGCCCGACTCCGCCGCTTTCGACACCGTGCGTGCCGACTCGCCGACAGCCATGCGCCTGGTCGTCGACCACCTGGTCGCCGAGGGTCGTCGCGACATCGCATTCGTCAACGGCCCCGCCGACACGACCCCGGGCGCGATGCGTCGCGACGGTTTCATCGACGCGGTCGCGAAGCACGCCGACTTGCGCACCCGGCGCATCGACTCCCTCGACTTCACGATCGCAGCGGGATACGACGCCGCGCTTCCGCTGCTCGACCGCCCCGACCGGCCGACGGCGGTCGTCGCAGCGAACGACCTCATCGGCGTGGGGGTGCTCCGCGCCGCGGAGGACCTGGGTCTGCGCGTGCCGGTCGACATCGCGGTGACGGGCCTCGACAACACCGAGCTCGCCGAGGTCGTGCGCCCGGGGCTCACGAGCGTCGATCTCGGAGCGAAGGAGCGCGGTCGCGCCGCCGCCGAGATGCTGCTGGCGCGTATCGCCGACGCCGCGCGGCCCCCGCAGTCGGTGACGGTGCCGCCCGCGCTGGTCGTGCGCGGTTCGTCCTCGGCGTCGGCCCCGTCGGCGCTCCGCCGCCTCGAGCCCGTCGACGAAGAGAGGGCCCACGGATGACCACGCTCGACGGGACGAAGACGTCCCCGCAGCCACCCCGCGTGCGCCGGATCGGACCGCGGGCGCGCGCGCAACGCCGCGAGGCCATCGCGCTCGTCGCGCCGGCGCTTCTGCCGATCATCATCTTCTCGGTCATCCCGCTCGTCAGCGGCGTGCTGCTCGGTTTCACGGATGCGACGCTCGCGCGCAACGCCGAGGTCGGTTTCGTCGGCCTCGACAACTTCATCGAACTGGCCGGTGACCGGCGGTTCTGGCAGTCGTTCGGCATCGGCATCGTCTGGGCCGGGTCGGTCGCGCTCCTCACCCTGGTGAGCGCGATGGGTCTCGCACTCCTGCTCAACAGCAACCTGCGACTCAAGGGCCTGACCCGCGTCCTCGCACTCATCCCGTGGGCGATGCCGCCGGTGGTCATCGCGATCGTCTGGCGCATGATCTACAACCCCAACTCGGGCCCGCTCAACGGCGTGCTCGGCTGGCTCGGTATCCCCGGCGTCAACTGGCTCGGCGACTTCTCGACCGCGCTGCCCGCCGTGATCGTCGTCGGCGTCTGGGCCGGCATCCCGCAGACCACCGTGCTGCTCCTCGCGGGCATGCAATCGATCGCGCCCGAGCAGCACGAGGCCGCCGCCGTCGACGGCGCGGGCGCGGGCCGCCGATTCTGGCACGTGACGCTGCCCGCCCTGCGGCCGGTGATCATCGCCGTGACGGCGCTCGACTTCATCTGGCAGTTCAACTCGTTCGGCTTGATCTACGTGCTGACCGAGGGCGGCCCGGGCGGCCGGACGATGATCCCGCCGCTGTTCACCTACCTCGAGGCGTTCCGCAACCGCGAGATCGGGTACGCCTCGGCGATGGGCAACGTGCTCGTCGTGGCGATCCTGGTGATCCTCTCGCTGTACCTGATCAACCAGTTCCGTCAGAACAAGGGGGCACGGTCGTGACCGCCAAGCGCCCCCCGTACGCGACCGTCCTGATGTACCTCGCCCTCGCGGGCTACCTGATCTTCCTGGGCTTCCCGCTGCTGTGGCTGCTGTCGGCGTCGTTCAAGTCGACGCGCGAGCTGAACTCGCTCGCGGTGAACCTCATCCCGCAGCAGTGGGACTTCGGAAACTACATCGCGGCACTGGAGCGGCAGAACCTCATCACCGCGGCCGGCAACTCGGTGCTCGTCTCGATCGTCACGATGATCGTCGCGGTGCTCCTGTCGATGCCGATGGCCTACGCGCTCGCCCGGCTGAAGGGACGACTGCGCGCGGCCGGCACGGTATGGATCCTCGTCAGCCAGGTGTTCCCGACGATCCTCATCATCATTCCGCTGTTCCTCGTGCTGCGGAGCCTGCAGCTGAACGACACCCTTTTCGGCCTCATCCTCGTCTATGTCACCTTCACGATGCCGTTCACGCTCTGGATGCTGCAGGGATACGTCGCCGCCATCCCGCCGGAGCTGGAAGAGGCGGCCGAGATGGACGGGGCGGGGCGGTTCACGATCCTGCGGACCGTCATCCTGCCGCTGCTCGTTCCCGGCCTCGTCGCCACGGCGATGTTCACCTTCGTCTCGGCATGGAACGAGTTCTTCCTCGCGCTCGTGCTCATCCAGAGCCCCGAGCTTTACACCCTGCCCATCGCGCTGCGCTCGTTCCTGGGCGCCGAGGGGCAGACGCAGCTGGGGCCGCTGGCCGCCGGCGCGATCCTCGCGACGATCCCGTCGCTCATCATCTTCGGGATCCTGCAGAAGAAGCTCACCGGCGGCATGCTCGCCGGTGCCGTCAAGGGTTGACCTCCCCGCGACGACGAAACCCAGAGAACCAGAAAGGCCAGACCATGAGCAGAATCCGCGGCATCGGCGCCGTCGCATTCGTGGGCATCGCAGCCGTCGCGCTGGCGGGCTGTCAGCAGGGCAGCGCGAACAGCGGCGGGCAGGACGGCGACGTCGTCACCCTCCAGTTCCAGTCGCTGTCGGACCAGCCGGCGACGCAGGCGGCGGTCCAGGAGATCGTCGACGCGTGGAACGCCGAGAACGACGACGTGCAGGTGAAGATCATCCAGGCGGGCTGGGATGGCACCTACGACAAGCTGATCACCCAGTTCTCGGGCGGCACCGCGCCCGACATCATCCATTTCGAGGCGAGCTCGATCGTGTCGTTCGCGGCCGACGGCTATCTCGCCGATCTGACCGACCTGATCGACCCCGATCTGAAGTCCGACATCTCGGACGGCATCTGGCAGTCGGTGACGCATGACGGCCAGATCGTGGCCTACCCGTCGACCCTGCAGTCGTACATGGCGTTCGCGAACGCCGACCTGCTGGCCGAGGCCGGGGTCGAGGTGCCCTCCGGCGACACGATGACGTGGGAGCAGCTGCAGGAGATCGCGAAGGCGACGACGACCGCCGACCACTACGGTCTCGGCTGGGGACTCGGCTCGCCGACCGCCACCATCATGAGCCTGTCGCTCGGCTTCGACGGCGGCTACTTCGACGGCGAGGGCGACGACGCGATGATCGAGGTCGGCGACGACGAGCTCGCCGTGCCCGAGCGCATCCACGACATGGCGTACACCGATCGCTCGATCGACCCGACCTCGCTCACGCAGTCGGGCTCGGACGTGCTGCCGTCGTTCTACGGCGGCAAGGTCGCGATGACCGTTCAGGGTTCATTCCAGGCGACCAACATCGCGGCAGATGCTCCGGAGGGCCTGAACTGGGTCGCGCTCCCGCCGCTCGAGGGATCGGCCGGTGCCATTCAGGCCGCGAACCCGCAGACGTACTCGGTGAACATCGACTCGGAGCACGTGGAGGAGTCGGCGGAGTTCCTGAACTTCTTCATGGACGGCGAGAACCTCGCGAAGATCGCCTACGCCGATGCGCTCATCCCCTCGTCGGGTGCCGCGCGCACGCAGGTCGCCGAGCTCGCCGGCGACGACGCCGCCTGGAAGCAGGTGCTCGCGTCCGGCGAGGGCCTGGAGGGGCCGCCCTTCCTGAAGGTGTCGAAGTACACCGAGTGGAAGGACACGATCGCGACGCCGGCGTTCCAGCAGTACCTGGCCGACCAGATCGACCGCGACGAGCTCGCCGCACAGCTGACCGACGGCTGGGCCGACGTCGCCGGCTGACGAACTCGCGGGGACGGGCCGACCGACGGCCCGTCCCCGCACCACACGCTCGAACGAAGAGAGGGACGTAATGGACGTGTTGCACGATCGGGTGGCAGCAGTACTGGCGGGTGCCGCCGTGGGCGATGCGCTCGGCGGTGCGACCGAGGGGTGGACTCCGGAGCAGATCGAGGAGCGCCACGGCGGACGCGTCGAGGGGATCGTCGGGCCGTTCCTGGCCGACTGGCGCACTGCGCGTCCGATCGCGCCGTACCACAAGGGCGACGGGCACGTCACGGACGACACCCTCATGACCCACGCGCTCATCGAGGTCTACGCGAAGCAGCGGCGCCACCTCGACGCGTACGACGTGGCGGGCGATCTCGTACCGCTGATGATGGGTGAACGTCGCTGGATCCCCGAGCTCGAAGACGAGGCGCTCATCCTGCAACGCGTGTTCCTCGCCGAGAAGTGGCTCGTGATGAAGCTGCATTACGGGCACGCCGACCCCCGCGAGGCCGGCGTCGGCAACGTCGTCAACTGCGGAGCCACCATGTACATGGCGCCGGTGGGGCTCGTCCACATCGGCGACCCCCGCGGCGCCTACGCCGAGGCCATCGACATCACCGGGGCGCACCAGTGGTCGTACGGGCGCGAGGCCGCCGGCGTCTTCGCCGCCGCCGTCGCGGCATCCGCCGCCCCCGGGGCGACCGTCGATGACGTTCGCCGGGCGGTGCTGGATGTCGCGCACGACGGCACGGCCGCCGCCATCCGCGCCGTGTTCGACGCCGTCGACGCGTTCCGCGCCGTCGGGGCAGCGCACGACCCGCGCGAGCTCGGTCGCATCGTCCGCGCGGCGGTCGCACCGTTCGACACGGTGGGCGAGGCCTACCGCGCGCCGGCGATGGATGCGCGGCTTCCCTCGCGCACGAAGGCGATCGAGGAGCTTCCCGTCGCGCTCGGCTTCGTCGTCGCCCACGACGGCGACCTGCGTGCCGCCGTGCTGGATGCGGTCAACTACGGCCGCGACGCGGACTCGATCGCGACGATGGCGGGGGCGATCTGCGGTGGCCTGCACGGCAGTGAGGCCGTACCCGAGGAGTGGCTGAGCGAGGTCGTGACCGCGAGTCGCCTCGACCTCGACGGCGTCGTGACGGTGATGGTCGACGTGGTGCGCGACATCGCCCGCGCGGATGCCGAGCGGGCTGCCGCGCGTGCGGAGTCGCTGACGTCGTTGCTGTCGGTGGGGGCCGAGGCGTGAGACTGACCTGGGCTCAGCCCGAAGACCTGGTGCCGGCGGAACTCGCGGCACTGCGCGAGCAGGGGGTGCCCGACGACGAGCTGTCGGCGATCGAACGGCGCTGGGCGGAAGCGGGGGGCGCGACGGTGCTGGCCCCATCCGGGGCGAGCGCGACACCGGCCACGGCCGAGCTGCGGGCGGAGGCGCGGCGTGTGCTCGACGAGTTGCAGACGTTGCAGCGGCCGAGCGCGGCCGAGCCCGACGACTGGTCGGCGATCGTGGCGCTGCTGCCCACTCCGCCGCAGCTGTGCGGCACCCGCGGCGCTGCGTTCGACCGCGTGCACGGCGCATGGCTGGGACGGGCGGCCGGATGCCTGCTCGGCAAGCCCGTCGAGAAGATCCCGCGCGATGGCATCGAGCAGATCGCACGTGCCACGGGGAACTGGCCGATCCGCGGCTATTTCACCGCACGGGGGCTCCCCGCCGATGTTGCCGAGCGCTGGCCGTGGAACCGCCGCTCTGCCCCGACCTCGCTCGTCGAGAACATCGACGGGATGCCCGAGGACGACGACCTGAACTTCCCGATCCTCGCGCTCGACCTGCTCGAGCGATACGGCGCTGCGCTGACGACCGACCACGTCGCCGAGGCCTGGCTCGCCGCCCTGCCCGCGGGTCGCGTCTTCACGGCCGAGCGGGCTGCGTACCGCAACATCCTCGATGCCCGTCCGGTGCCCGAGACCGCGACGCACCGCAACCCGTTCCGTGAGTGGATCGGTGCCCTCATCCGCGCCGACGTGCACGGGTGGGCGCATCCCGGTGACGTGCGGGCCGCGGCGCATTCGGCGTGGATCGACGCGCGGCTCAGCCACACTCGCAACGGACTCTACGGCGCCATGTGGGCCGCCGCCCTGTGCGCGGCATCGCTCGTCGCCGATTCGATCGACGACGTTCTGGATGCGGCGGACGCGGTCGTGCCTCCCGCATCGCGCCTCGCGCAGGCTGTGCGGTTCGGGCGCGAGACCGGCCGGGCGCTCGCCAGGGGCGAGCTCTCGACCGCAGGTGCGCTCGACGCGCTCCACGCCGGATTCGCCGGGATGCACTGGGTGCACACGCTGAACAATGCCGCGCTCACCGCATGCGCCCTGCAGGCACACGGTCGCGACTTCGGTTCGGCCGTCGCGCTCGCCGTCGCCGGGGGATGGGACACCGACTCGGTCGGCGCGACCGTGGGCTCGGTCGTCGGCGGGCTCGTCGGCTCGGACGACATCGATCCGGCGTGGACCGCACCGCTCCACGATCGCATCGCGACCTCCATGCCCGGCGGACCGCACCGGTCGATCCGCGAGCTCGCCGAGCGGACGGCCGCCCTCGCCGGGGAGACCTCGTGAGCGTCGTCGTCGTCGGCAGTATCAACCAGGACATCGTCGCCCGGGTCGCCCGCATCCCGGCTCCGGGCGAGACGCTGCTCGCCGAGTCGCTCGTGCGCAGCGGCGGGGGCAAGGGCGCCAATCAGGCCGTCGGCGCCCGACGGGCGGGCGGCGCGGACGTCGCGTTCGTCGGTGCTGTGGGAACGGACGCCGCGGGCGAGACGCTGCGGTCGGCTCTCGTCACCGACGGCATCGACGTCTCGGGCCTCCTGCGCGTCGACGGGGTGACCGGAACGGCCCTCATCTCGGTCGACGCGCACGGAGAGAACGCGATCGTCGTCGCCGCCGGTGCCAATGCGGCCCGTGACACGCTCACCGACACGCAGCGCGCGGTCGTGGCGTCGGGAGCGGTCGTACTCACGCAGCTCGAGATACCGGTGGCTCTCGTGCGGGATGCCGCGGCGGCGCGAGCCGACGGAGCGTGGCATGTACTCAACGCGGCTCCGTCCGCGCCCTTCGCGACGGCGTCCGACGCGCTCCTCGCCGCCACCGACGTGCTCGTCGTGAACGAGCACGAGGCCCTCGAGGCGGCGGGCGTCGACGATCTCGTCAACGCCGTCGACGCCCTCGCGGCGTCTCTCGGGGGACTCGTCGTCACTCTCGGCGCTCGGGGATGTCTCGTCGTCTGCGGCGCGGACCGTGCCGAGGTGCCGGCGCACGTCGTGACTCCGGTCGACACGACGGGGGCCGGCGACACCTTCTGCGGTGTGCTGGCCGCGGCGCTCGCCGCCTCCGGACGCGGCCCCGACACCGTCGACCTCGACCTGCTCGTGGGTGCGGCGCGCGCCGGTGCTGCCGCTTCGGCTCTCGCCGTCACCCGCCCGGGCGCGCAGGACGCCGTACCCACGAGCGACGAAGTCGCCGCCTTCCGGAAGGAGAACCGGCCGTGAGCGGCGGATTCGACCCCCTCGTCCCTCGCGAGATCGACCTCCCGACACCGGTTCCCCTCGATGCCGACGTGCGCTCGGGCGACGCGGCGGCCGTGCTCGACGACGCCAAGATCTTCGTCGCACCGACGGATCCGACCGAGCTCGACGCATGGCGCGCACAGCTGACGGCGTGGCGGGAGGGCGCCCGCGAACGACACGGCGTGCCGACCCGCTACGACGATCCCGAGTCGACCTGGGCGAGCCGGTGCTTCACCGTCGCGCAGGTCTGGCTGTGGGACGAGCTGTTCTTCGACTTCGACGAGCAGCGCTTCACGCCGGAACGGTTCCTCGCCGACGCCGAGCGACGATTCGGCGGGCTCGACGGCGTCGTGCTGTGGCACGCGTATCCCGTCATCGGCATCGACGACCGCAACCAGTGGGACTTCTACGCCGTTCCCGGACTGGTCGAGGCCGCCGAGGCGTTGCGCGCCGCCGGTGTGGCCGTGTTCGTCGACTACAACCCGTGGGACGTCGGCACGCGGCGCTCCGGCGACGACGCCACCGAGCTCGCCGCGACCGTGCGGCGTCTCGGGGCCGACGGCGTCTTCCTCGACACGCTGCGCAAGGCGGATCCCGAGCTCGTCGCCGCCCTCGACGCCGCGCGCCCGGGCATCGGACTCGAAGGAGAGTCGAAGCTCGCGACCGAGCGCATCGCCGACCACACCCTGTCGTGGGCGCAGTGGTTCGCCGACTCGGAGGTGCCCGGGGTGCTGCGTGCCCGGTGGTTCGAGCGGCGCCACATGCAGCACCACATCCGCCGGTGGCATCGGGATCACGCGGGCGAGCTGCGCTCGGCGTGGCTCAACGGCGTCGGCGTCATGGTGTGGGAGGTCGTGTTCGGCGTGTGGGTCGGCTGGAACGATCGCGACGCGGCGACGCTCCGGCGCATGCTTCCCGTGCAGCGCGGCATGCACCGTTGGCTGGTCGAGGGGGAGTGGACGCCGCTCGCCGTGCACGACTCCCCGGTGTTCGGCTCGGCCTTCGAGCTCGACGGCGTGACCCTGCTGTGCCTCGTCAACACGTCGGACGCCGACGCGGACTTCGGGCTCGAGGCGGACGGTCGATGGGTGCCGCTGCACGAGGCGGCCGACGACGTGGCCTCGGTGACCGTGCCGGCCGGCGGGGTCGCCGCCGCCGTGCGGCTGTCCGCTGAGACCGCCGTGCCGGCGCTCGTCACCGAGGTGAGGGCCGCCCTGCGCGACGAGCCGCCGGTGGCGGACGCCTCGTTCCCGCATCGCCGGGCGCGACGCCTCGCGGCCCCGACCTGGACCGGTCCTCGGAGCGACGCGACGGGCGGCGGCGACGGTCGGACCGTCGCGGTGAGCCCCGGCACACATGTGCTGACCGTGCGTTTCCGCGCCCGCGAGACCGGGATGTACGAGGGTGCCCCCTACGTCGATGAGTGGAAGCCGTTGCCGCCCCGGCTGCACGATCAGCGCACGCTCGAGCGCGTCGTCGAGTTGCGGCATCCGGTGCGGGTCGGGGCGAGCGAGGTGAGTGAGGCCGAATACGCCCGCTTCCTCGACGCGATCGGCGAGCAGGCGGCTGCCCGCGATCCCCATCGCCCGGCGACGGGCATGACGTTCGCCCGGGCTCGGGAGTACGCCGCGTGGGTGGGCGGTCGGCTGCCCACCGAGGACGAGTGGCAGCTTGCGGCATCCGATCCCGCGTTCCGCCGCCGCATCCCCGAGGTGTGGAACTGGACCGAGTCGGAGCACTCCGACGGGCGCACCCGGTTCGTCATGCTGAAGGGCGGCAGCGCTCACCGCAGCGAGGGGTCGGACTGGTACGTCGACGGCGGCGTGCAGACCCCGGAGTTCGCGCTCAAGCTGCTGCTGCCCGGCCTCGGCCAGGACGCGTCGCCGTCGATCGGATTCCGCGTGTGCTGGGAGGAGCGGTCATGACCCCGCTGGGCGGGCTGCGGGTCATCGACGCCTCGACGCTCTTCGCCGGTCCGATGGCTGCGATGCACCTCGGCGACATGGGGGCCGAGGTCATCAAGGTCGAGCATCCGACCCGCCCGGATCCCGCCCGCGGACACGGGCCGAGCAAGGACGGCCAGAACCTGTGGTGGAAGACGCTGGGTCGCAACAAGCGGACCGTCGCGATCGACCTGCACACGGATGACGGACGTGAGGCGTTCCTGCGCCTCGCGCGCACCGCGGATGTCGTCGTCGAGAACTTCCGTCCAGGGACCCTCGAGCGCTGGGGCCTCGGGTACGACGAACTATCGGCGGAGAACCCGGGCCTGGTGCTCGCCCGCGTCACCGGATTCGGCCAGATCGGGCCCTACCGCAGCAGACCCGGCTTCGGGACCCTGGCTGAGGCGATGAGCGGGTTCGCCGCGGCGACGGGCGAGCCCGATGGGCCGCCGACCCTGCCGCCGTTCGGCCTGGCCGATGGGATCGCCTCGCTCGCCACCGCCTACGCGATCATGACTGCTCTGCACGCCCGCGAGCGCGATGGGCGCGGGCAGGTGGTGGACGTGGCGATCATCGAGCCGATCCTGGCGATGCTCGGCCCGCAGATCACCCGCTGGGATCAGCTGGCGACCGTGCAGCCCCGCACCGGCAACCGGTCAGCGAATAACGCCCCCCGCAACACGTACCGGACGGCGGACGGCTCATGGGTCGCCGTGTCGACGAGCGCGCAGTCGATCGCCGAACGGGTCGTGACCCTCGTCGGCCGTCCCGACCTCGCGGCCGAGCCGTGGTTCGCCAGCGGGTCGAGCCGGGCCCAGCACGCCGACGAGCTCGACGAGGCCGTCGGCAGCTGGATCGCGCAGCGCACACGCGACGAGGTGGTCGAGGCGTTCGACGCGGCGCAGGCCGCCGTCGCCCCGGTCTACGAGCCGTCCGACATCGTCGCCGATCCGCAGTTCCAGGCGCTCGGCACGGTGCACCGCATCCACGACGCCGATCTCGGTGAGATGGCCATGCAGGGTCCGCTGTTCCGCTTGTCGCGCGACGAGTCGACGATCGCCTTCACCGGTCGCGCCCCGGGGGCCGACACCGAGGAGGTGCTGACCTCGCTCGGTTACAGCGAGGACGACATCACCCGCATGCGTTCGGAAGGATCGGTCGCATGACACGCGCCATCATGGTCGCCCTCTACGCCCCCGCCGATCGTCCGGAGCGGTTCGAGAAGGCGCTGGATGCGGGAGCGGATGCCGTCATCGTCGACCTCGAGGATGCCGTGGCACCCTCGCGCAAGGCGTCGGCGCGAGCTGCGCTCGCCGACTTCACCGCGGTGTGGGCGTCACGCGGGGCTTCGGCTCCCGCCGTGCAGGTGCGGGTCAACGCGCGGGGTGCCGAGGCGCACGGCGCGGATGTCGCCGCCGTCGCGGCTCTGCCTGCGGCCTTCGGCATCCGATTGCCCAAGACGCAGTCGCCGGACGACGTCGCGGCCGTCCGCGCTGCGGTGCCCGGGCGCGAGGTGCACGCGCTGCTCGAGTCGGCGCTGTCGATCGAGCGGGCCTTCGAGATCGCGCAGGCCGGTGTCGCTTCGATCGCCGTCGGCGAGGCCGACCTGCGAGCCGAGGTCGGAGTGCCCGCGGGGCGCGCGGGCGAACCCGGACTCGCGTGGTCGCGCGCCCGGGTCGCGAACGCCGCCGCGGCGGGCGGGCTGCCCCTGCCGCTCATGGCGGTGTGGGCCGATGTCGCCGACCTCGACGGGTTGGAGCAGAGTTGCGCGGCCGGTCGTTCGCTCGGCTACGCGGGGCGCACCGCCATCCATCCGCGGCAGATCGAGGTGATCCGGCGGGTCTTCACCCCCGGCCCCGACGAGATCGAGCGAGCGCAGCGCATCATCGAGCGGGTGCGGACGGCGGCCGCCGACGGCACGGGCGCGTTCGTGCTCGACGACGGCACGTTCATCGACGTCGCCATGGTCAAGGCCGCCCAGCGCACCCTCAGCGCCGCGCCGCGCCGCTGACCCGACCCGACCCGCCCTCACCCGACCCGCGAGACCTCACTCCCGCCCCGAGCCCCCGGCGCCGACCCACCCCCTCGGGGCGCATCTAACGTCTCGAGGCTCTTCGGCAAACGCATCGCCGTCGGAGCGTAGCAGACCGCACGCCGGTCCGACGCTCGGGACGAGCCGGAGCCCGCAGTTCTGTCAGCGGAGGCGGCCCGCTGTGAAGGCGCTCGCCGCTGCGGTCAGTGCGTCGAGCGGGGTGTCGATCGCGACCTCTCCGACCTGGAAACCCCGCTTGACGAGCGTCCGGAACGACGCCGGCGGGAGGGTCGACGCCACCCCTGCGGACTGCTCCGTGAGTCCGGGCGCGAGGTGGAAGGTCGCGATCCTCGAGCCGCCGCGCTTGCGGGTCGAGATCCGATCGATAGCGGCCCAGGGGAGGAAGACGTCGCCCTGAGGGATGCTGCCGGTCAGACCGTTCGCATCGAGGGTGAGCACCGGACGGGCGATGGACTGCGCGCCGCGCGCGGTAGCCAGCTGGACGACGGCGAACAGCATCAGCCACGAGACGACGGTGAAGGACAGTCCCGACACCAGCCCCAGGCCGAGACCGCTGGACGAGGCGGTCAGCGCCGAGAGAAAGACCGCCACTAGCGGGATCAGCGCTGCGCCGAACATGGTGAAGAGGAACGCCGGACGCATCGCGCGTTCCGTCCGCACGGGATCCGATCCGACGACCAACGGGGGGATGACCTGCGGAGCATCGTTCATCACCCCAGTTTGGGGCCTCGTGATTCGCCGACAGCGCCGCATGGAGGCGGCAGCCTCCGCGCAACCCGACCGGCTCATGGCATATAGTTTTCACGACTGAAAACATTCGAAGGGTGCTCAATGGTGACGCAGGATGAGATCTCAATCGCACCGGTGCGACAGCGCATCGCAATCACGGGGGGCGACCCGTCGGGAGTCGGCCCGGAACTGCTCGCACGAGCCATCGCCCGCCGCGCTGCCGGCGAGGGCCACGACCTCATCGTTTTCGCCGCGGAAGAAGAACTGCGGAGAGGTTTCACCCACGCCGGCCTCCTCGACGAGATGGACCACAGCCTCCGGGCTGAGGGCGTGCACCTTCGCGCGCTCGATGACTTCGTCGACACCCCCGTCGGCGCGGTGGCCGCCGAGTCGGGGCACTGGGCACTGCGCGCACTGCGCGCCGCACTCGATGCCATCCTCGGCGGCGACGCCGACGCGCTCGTCTTCGCTCCGTTGAACAAAGCGTCGCTGCACGCCGGCGGCATGCACGAATACGACGAGATGCGTTGGTTCGAAGCGCAACTCGGCTCAGCGCACGAAGTCTCGGAGCTCAACGCGACGGCGGGACTGTGGACATCGCGAGTCACTTCGCACGTATCACTGCGACAGGTGCCGGACCTGATCACCCACGAGCGGATCATCGCGGTCACGCGATTGCTGCACGATCAGATGCTCGCCGTGGGATTCGAGCGCCCTCGTCTGGCTGTTTGCGCACTCAACCCCCACGGCGGCGAGAACGGATCGTTCGGCACCGAGGAGATCGACGTCATCCGGCCCGCCGTCGAGGCTGTCGCCGCGACCGGTCTCGACGTAGAGGGCCCGTTCCCTGCCGACACGCTCTTCGTCACCGCGAAGCGGCGCGGCTACGACGGCATCGTCACGATGTTCCACGATCAGGGGCAACTCGCGCTCAAAGCGATGGGCTTCTCAGGAGGGGTGACCGTCGAGGCAGGACTCGGCATCGCGATCGCGACGCCCGCGCACGGGACCGCCTTCGACATCGTGGGCCAGGGCGTCGCCGACACGGCCTCGATGTTCAACGCGCTCGAGATCGCCGGGCGCCTGTCGACCGCGACATGACCGTCACCACACGACCGACCGTCGTGATCCTCGACGACGACCCGACAGGGACGCAGGCGGTCGCCGACATAGCGGTGATCACAACGTCCTCGCCGGACGCGCTGACGTGGGCGTTCGACACGTCGCCCGAGGGGTTCTTCGTCCTCACCAACTCCCGCAGCCTCGGCGAATGTGAGATGCGCGCCCTCACGCTGCACATCGTGGACGCGGTGTTGAAAGCCGCGGCCGGGCGTCCGGTACGTTTCGTGAGTCGAAGCGACTCGACGCTCCGCGGGCACATCGTCGCCGAAGTCGCGGCGATCGCGGACGGCATGCGCGCCCACGGGCTGGCACCCGAGCGGGTCGTGTTCGCGCCGGCGTTCCCGCGCGCTGGACGGACGACCGAGGGCGGCGTGCACCACGTCCGCGAGGGCGGACGGGTGGTGCCTGCCCATGCGTCGCACTACGCGACCGACGCGACGTTCGGGTACACGACGTCGTCGCTCCAGCGCCTCGTCGTCGAGCGGTCGGACGGCATCCTCGACGAGGGCGAGGTCACCGTCGTGCCGGCGGGAGGGCCGCTTGCGGACGCGCTCGTCGACCCTGCGACCCGATGGGTGGTGTGCGACGCCTCGAACGAGGACGACCTCCGACACATCGCGGATGCTGTCGAGCGCGCCGACCCGACGGGCACGGCAACGATCGTCCGATGCAGTCCGGGGCTCCTCCCTGCGCTCCTGCACCGTCCGCCGAGCGACCAGGTGAGACCCCAGCCGCCGGCCGTCCCGGAATCGCGAGGCGGGCTCATCGTCGTCGGATCCCACGTCGCGGAGGCGACCGCGCAGCTCCGTGCGCTCCTCACCGAACCCGACGTGGACCTCGTGACCCTGGACGTCGAGATACTCGTCGACATCGACGACACCGCTGTGGCCGAGGTCGTCGTGCCAATCGTCGCGAGGGTGCTCGAGCGCATCGAGACGCGCACCGTAGTGCTCGCGACCACCCGCTCGGTGCACCGCTGGGACGATCCGCAGCGGAGCCTTGCGTTCGCCCGCCGCGTCTCGAGCGCACTGGTCGAGACGACCCGTCGTGTCCTCGACCATGCAGTTGTGCGTTTCGTGATCGCCAAGGGTGGGATCACATCCAGTGACATCACGACGCGAGCGCTCGGCGTCGAACGCGCGATCGTCTCGGGTCGCGTCGGAGCGGGAATCGCGTGGCATCCGGTCGGCGCTGCCAGTGACGCGCCGCTCGTGCTGGTGCCCGGCAACATCGGCGACGAGAACGGCTTGCGGGACGCACTCCGGTCGCTGCGCTGAGACGCGGCGGGTCAGATCAGCGAACGGATCGCGATCGCAGCCGCACCGCGTGCCCAGTCGGCCATCACTGTGGGAGTGATGTCGATGTGCAGCGGTGCACCCCACGCGGGACGCGACTCCGCGACCGCTGCGAGCATGGCGTCTTCACCGATCTCGGCGATCTCGACGCCTTCGCCCGAGAGCAGGAACTCGGTGACGTAGTTGATCGTCGCAATGCTGGCGATGAAGCGACCGAGGTAGGAGGCGCTCTCGCGCACGACGCCGAGGACAGCCGGGTCGTCCGCGCGGGCAGCCGCGATGGTCTGCTCGAAGGTCAGAAGTCTGCCGGTTGCGGCTGACGCCGCCATCGCGATGTTCGCGGAGGACAAGTAGGCGAGTGCGCTGCCGCGCGGCCCCTCGGGCACTGTGGGGCCGGAGGGGTTGAGCACGAGCATCGACGGTGACGGCGAGGCCGGGTCGAGTTGCCGGACGACATCACCGTTGATGACCAGTCCGCAGCCGACACCCACGCCGACGGTCACCAGAGCGAAGCGCTCGCTGTCGCGGGCTGCTGAGAAGAGGTGCTGGGCCACCGTGATCGCGGTCACGTCGTTCTCGACGACGACGGGCAGTCCGGTGCGCTCGGCGACCCGGCTTCCGAGTGGGACATCGCGCCAGCCGAGGCTCCGAGACACGACGACCGTTGCGTTGTCGTCGGTATGGCCGCCCAACGACACGCCGATGCTGTGCACGCGCGCCCCGTCCGCTGCGGCCGCGAGTTCACCGACGACAGCGACGATGGCCGTCAGCACGCTGTCGGGAGTGGTGTCGTCGAGCGGTGCGTCAACGAGCGTGAGCACGTTGGCCCGCGCGTCGGTCAGCACACCATGCACGGTGGCGACCGTGATCTTCACCCCGATGAACCGCAGGTCGGGCGCGATGTCGAGCGGTCGCATGATCCGTCCGTGACCGGGGTCGGCGATCGCGCCGTCTTCGACGAGGAGGCCCTGCTCGATGAGAGGCCGGGCGAGTCGGGTGAGGCTCGCCGGAGACAGGCCGAGCCGGCGGGCGACCTCGCTGCGCGAGAGCGGACCGTAGACGAAGACCGTGCGGGCGACGGCGCGCGCACTGCCTCCCGACCCCGTTCCGTTGACCGCCCCGACGCCATCCAAACTCATGGGTGTCAGCGTAGCGCGATGTTTTTTGCGCCTGAACACTCAGACCCTCAGCCGGTTCCAGCGCGGTACTCATTCGCAGTGCTTTAGCCCACAATCTGTCCGTTCGCGCCCAGATTTGCGCCATATGCTTTCTGTGACGATAATGATGTCAACAACGGAAGGCAAAGATGCTGAACGAATCGGGCATGCATGTGCTCACTGGCGCAGATGTGCAGCTGATCGTCGACGCTCGGTCGTCGCGAGTCCCGCGCATCGTCCATTGGGGACGGCCCCTCGGCCTGGAGGGCGACGCACTCGCCGCGTTCGCTGACGCGAGCGTGCCACAGATCGCCTCGAACAGCGTCGATGAGCCGGTGCCGTTCAGCATCATCCCCGACGTGAGTCGCGGGTGGGTCGGACTTCCCGGGATCGAAGGGCACCGCGACGGCGTCGCATTCGCGATCCAGCTGTCGCTCGTCGACGTCGACGTCGACGGCTCGTCGGATCCACGGACGGCGGCATCGCGCACCTTCACGCTGCGTGACGAAGACCTCTCGATCGAGGTCGTCATCCAGCTCGAGGCACTCGAATCGGGGCTCGTCCGAACCCGCCTGCACATCCGTAATCAGTCCGACGACCCGTTCACGCTGAACGCGGCGCGTCTCGGCTTCCCCGTGCCCACGCGAGCGGCCGAAGTGCTCGACTTCGCGGGTCGTCACATGCGTGAAGCCCAGGCCCAGCGACACGCGCTGACCGTCGGGACGCATTCCCGCGACGGTCGCCATGGCCGGACCGGCCACGACGCGAGCCTCGTCTACGCGGTCGGCACGTCTGGCTTCGGCTTCCGTCACGGCGAGGTCTGGGCGATCCAGACCGCGTGGAGCGGGAACCACCGCACCTTCGCCGAACGGCAGACCAACGGCCGGACGATTCTCGGCGGTGAGGAACTCCTGCTGCCCGGCGAAGTGATCCTGGGCCGCGGCGACGAATACAGCTCGCCGTGGATCTACGGGTCGCACGGCGAGGGGATCGACGGCATCAGCCGGCGGTTCCATGATCACCTCCGGGCTCGGACGCGGCACCGCACGACCCGTCGACCCGTCGTGCTGAATACCTGGGAGGCCGTGTACTTCGACCACCAGCCGGCGGCGCTGTTCGAGCTCGCGACCGCGGCGGCGGGGGTCGGTGTCGAGCGGTTCGTGCTCGACGACGGCTGGTTCCTCGGTCGCCGGTCCAAGCAGGCGGGTCTGGGCGATTGGACCATCGACCGGGACGTCTGGCCCGACGGTCTCGTGCCGCTCGCGGAGCATGTGCGATCGCTCGGGATGGAGTTCGGGCTGTGGTTCGAGCCCGAGATGATCAACCCGGACAGCGACGCGGCACGCGCGAATCCGGAGTGGATCCTCTCACCCGGCCACCGTCACCCGCCGACCTCTCGGTATCAGCAGGTGCTCGATCTGCAGAACCCTGCCGCGTACTCGCATGTGCGCGACGCCATCGTCGGGCTCGTCGAGGAGCTCGGCCTGACCTTCATCAAGTGGGACCACAACCGCGATCTCATCGATGCCGGCCGCGACGGCGGTAGAGCCGCGGTCCACGGCCAGACCGTAGCGTTGTACCGATTGCTCGACGAGTTGCATGAGCGCTTCCCCGACCTCGAGATCGAGTCGTGCTCATCGGGCGGCGCGCGGGCCGACCTCGAGGTGCTCGAACGCGCAGATCGGATGTGGGGGAGCGACTGCATCGACGCCCACGAGCGTCAGCGGATCGACCTCTGGACCAGCGTGACGGTGCCCCCCGAGCTGCTCGGTTCGCACATCGGATCGAGTGTTGCGCACGCGACTCGGCGACGCCACCGGCTCTCGTACCGGGCGATGACCGCACTGATGTCCAACCTCGGCATCGAGTGGGATCTTCGTGAGGCGACGGATGCCGAGATCGAGGAGCTCCGCGAGTGGATCGCGTTCTACAAGTCGGTCCGCCACCTGCTGCACACCGCCGACGTCGTACGCTCGGACCACCCGGATCCGTCGCTGAGCGTTCGCGGCTCGGTCGCGCGCGACCGCAGCGATGCGCTGTTCTCCATCGCAGCCGTCGGGACGGGCGTAGGTGCTCCTCCCGGAGCCGTACCGCTTCCGGGGCTCGACGATGCCGCGGTGTACACGGTGCGTGCTGCCGCACCCGCCGATGGCATCTTGCGCTACAACGGTCACCCGATCCCAGCCTGGTGGGAGCAGGGTCTGCGCGCCACAGGTGCGGCGCTCACCGTTGCCGGGGTGCAGATCCCGGCTCTCGCCCCCGATTCGGCACTGCTGATTCGGGTCACACGACTCGACGCGGAGGAATGATGGCGACGCAAGCGATCACGACGGCGGGAACGCCCCGACGCCGACGGCGCTTCACCGGCGGCGTCGGCAGCGACGGGCTGGCGGGGTGGCTCTTCGCTGCGCCCGCGATCATCGGGTTCGCCGCCTTCTTCGTGTGGCCGGCTCTCCGCGGCGCGTACTTCAGCTTCACCGAGTACAGTCTCCTCGGCCAGCCGGATTGGGTCGGGTTCGCCAACTACGAGCGCTTGATCGGCGATTCGGTCTTCTGGAACGCGCTCGGCGTCACGGTCTACTACGTCGTCCTGAACATCGGTTTCCAGACCGTCCTCGCGCTCGCCGTCGCGGTCCTGCTGCACCGGCTGACGCAATCGATCGTCGTGCGGGGCATCATGCTCGTGCCCTACATGATCGCGAACGTGATCGCCGCACTCGTGTGGTTCTACATGTTCGATTACCAGATCGGTGTGGTGAACGAGTTCATCTCCTGGGTTGGGCTCGACCGTCTCGCGTTCTTCGGAGATTCCGCACTCGCCATCCCGACGATCGCGTTCATCAATGTGTGGCGCCACCTCGGGTACACCGCGCTGCTCATCTTCGCCGGCCTTCAGATGATCCCGAAGGATGTCTACGAGGCGGGAGCGCTCGACGGCGCGGGTGAGCTCCGGATGTTCCGCAGCATCACTCTGCCGCTGCTCCGACCGGTGCTCGCGATGGTCCTCGTCGTCACCGTGACCGGCGCCTTCCAGGTCTTCGACACGGTTGCCGTGACCACGTCGGGTGGCCCTGTGAACGCAACGCGCGTCATCAACTTCTACATCTACGACGTCGCGTTCACCCGCGGAGAGTTCGGATACGGATCGGCGCTGGCGATGGCCCTGTTCGTCCTCCTCGCCGTCTTCACCTACATCCAGCTGCGCGCGACGCGTGCGAACCAATCCGACCTGGGGTGACCGACATGACCACCACTTCGAGCACTCGCGTCGTCGTGACAGGGCGCCGTCGCCCGTCGCCGCCCGATCGCGCCGCCGGCAGCCGTCGCGTGCGCATCGGAAGGATCACCGCCTGGGTGATGTTGGGCCTGCTGATCGCGCTGACGCTGTTCCCGTTCTATTGGATGCTGCGCACATCGTTCTCCAACAACCTGTCGCTCGCGAGCGATCCGGGCTCGCCGCTCCCCGTGGACTTCACCCTCGGTGCGTATCGCCGCGTGCTCGGTCTGGCGGACACGGCTGAGTCGCTGTCGGAGGGCGGCTCGGGTGCGTCGCTGAACTTCTGGCTGTACCTGCGGAATTCGGTGATCGTGTCGACCCTGATCACGGCGGGCCAGGTGGTGTTCTGTTCGATGGCGGCGTACGCGTTCGCCCGGCTGCGCTGGCCCGGCCGCGACTTCGTCTTCGGCATGCTGTTGACCGCGCTGATGGTGCCGGTGATTTTCACCACGATCCCGAACTTCATCACCATTCGCGACCTGTCGCTGCTGAACACCCACTTGGGCATCGCATTGCCAACCATGCTGATGACGCCGTTCGCGATCTTCTTCCTGCGTCAGTTCTTCCTCGGGATCAGCCGGGAAGTCGAGGAGGCGGCGATCCTCGACGGCGCGGGTCATGTCCGACGGTTCACCTCGGTCGTGCTCCCGTTGATGGGGTCGCCGATCGCGACGCTCGCGATCCTCACCTACATCAATGCGTGGAACGAATACTTCTGGCCGCTCGTCGTCGGTCGCAGCGAGGACGTCCGCGTGCTCACGGTCGCTCTCGGCGTCTTCCGGTCGCAGACACCGCAGGGTGGTCCCGACTGGGCCGGGCTGATGGCCGCAACGCTCATCGCCGCACTACCCGTGATGCTCCTGTTCGTGCTCCTGGGCCGCAAGATCATCAACTCGATCGGCTATTCGGGCACCAAATAGGCACCTGCACCACCACACACCAACGAAAGGCAATCAATGAAGATTTCGCGAACTCGCACCGCAATGGCTGTCGTTGCGGTCGGCTCGGTGCTCGCAGTTGCCGGATGCTCGAGCGCCGGCGACGGTGCGGACGAGTCCGCATCGCTGCGCTACTGGCTGTGGGACTCGAATCAGCTGCCCGCCTACGAGCAGTGCGTCGAGGACTTCACGGCCGCGAACCCCGAGATCACCGTCGAGATCGAACAGGTCGGCTGGAACGACTACTTCGAGACGCTCACGACGAGCCTCGTCGGCGGTGACGCTCCCGATGTCATCACCAACCACGCGTCGTTCTACCCGGAGCTCGCCACCAACGGTCAGCTGCTGCCGCTCGACGACGTCGCGGTCGACCTCACGAGCTTCCGCGAAGGTCTGGCCGAGCGCTGGATCGGCCAGGACGGCAAACGATACGGGCTGCCGAAGGACTGGGACACTGTGGCGACGCTCTACAACGTCGACTACGTCACCGAAGCCGGCTACGCGGCTGAAGATCTCGCCGACCTCGACTGGAACCCGACGGACGGCGGCTCGTGGGAGCAGGTCATTGCGCACCTCACCGTCGATGCGAATGGCGTCCGCGGTGACGAGCCGGGCTTCGACAAGTCCAAGGTGGAGGTCTACGGGCTCGGGCTCAAGGCCAAATCGGGCATCGGTGCGTTCGGTCAGACGCAGTGGAGCCCCTACGCACTCACCAACGACTGGACGTACGCCGACGAGAACCCCTTCGGCACCGATTTCAATTACGGCGAAGACGAGTACATCGCGACGATCGAATGGTGGGCCGGTCTGATCGAGAAGGGCTACATGCCCAGCTACGAGTCCGCCATCTCGGGCACGAGCATCCAGGAGGCGTACGGTGCCGGACGCTACGCGCTGGTTACCGATGGCAGCTGGAACGCAAAGGCGTACTTCTCGATGACCGGTGTGACCACAGCACTTGCACCGCTTCCGATCGGGCCGAGCGGTGAGCGCGCGGGCGTGCTGAACGGTCTCGCCGACTCCGTGCTCGCTTCGACCGAGCACCCCGATGCAGCAGAGAAGTTCGTGGGCTACCTCGCGACCGCCGACTGCCAGGACATCGTTGCGGACGCGGCTGTGGTCTTCCCCGCCGTCGCGAGCTCGAGCGAAAAGGCGCGTGCGGCCTTCGACGCGGCTGGCATCGACGTCTCGGTCTACTTCGATGCCGTCGACGCGGGCGCGTTCGTCGAAGCGCCCATCGCCGACAAGTGGAGCTCGATCCTCGCGATCATGGAGCCGGCCGTCGAGGCCGTCCTCCTCGGTCAAGGCGACGCCGACACCCTGCGTGCCGCAGCCGGTGAGGTCGACGCACTGTTCGACTGACGCGCCTATGGGGAACATGAGGGGTCCGCGCTCGCTGCGTGGACCCCTCAAAGCGGAGGTCGTCGCGGACGCACGGTGATCACGCCCGCGGCCGTGAGGAGCAGCGCCGCGACCCAGGCGGCGACGGTCGAGTGGGGCATTCTGCGCACACGGCGGTCGGACGCGGCACGTCCCGAGCCGTTCGGGGATGAATGCGCGGCTACAGCAGCGTCTCCATGATGGCCGCGGCGGCGCGGCGCACCTCGATGCTCACTGTCGGGATGTCGGCTTCGGTGAGGTCGGAGGTGCTGGCGGCGATCTGAACACCCGCGACGCAGTGGCCCGCGCGGTCGTGGATGGGTGCGGCGATCGAGGCGACACCGATGGCCCGCCCGTTGCTGGACCAGCTGAACCCGTCACGACGGATGCCGACCAGCTCCTTGCGGAACTGCCGCTCGGTGACCCGGGTGCCGTCGGCCCTGTCGAGGCTGGACCCGCTGGCGAGCAGGTCGTCGAGCTCCGCCTCGGAGAGGTACGCGGCGAGCACCTTGCCCGCCCCCTGCGTGAGCGTCAGCCGCTCTCCCACCGGCAGGACGTACCGCATCGGGCGCACCCCTTCGATGCGCGAGACGACGGCGCGCGACAGTCCGGTCCGGACGAAGAGCGACGCGGTGAGCCCGGTCGCCGTGGCGAGGTCCTGGAGATGCGGCAGGGCCGAGGCGACGAGCGGGCTGGTGAGGAGATACGCGTGCGCCCCGAACAGGAGGGCGACGCCGGGCCGGTAACCGCCGTCGTCGCGCTCGACGCGTCCCCGCGCCTCGAGCACGTTCAGGATGCGCTGCGTCGTCGCGACATGCAGGCCCGCGCGCCGCGCCACCTCGGTCAGTCGTAACGGCTGCCGACTGCTGTCGAGCACCTCGAGCACATCGATGGCCCGCTCGAGCGAGCGCATGGTGTTCGACTCGGTCGGTGTGGGCATCGCTGACTTCTCCTACCCGGTCACGAGGTGCTGAAGGTACTCCGGGTTCACCACACTACGAGGGGTGCGCCCGTGCAGGATGTCGACGACGCACGACACGGCGACCCGTGCCGACTCGTCGCGTGCCTGCGAGGTGGAGCCGCCGATGTGGGCCGTCACGAACGCGCGAGGGTGGTCGCGCAGCGTGCTCGAGACGGCGAGAGGCTCTTCTTCGACGACGTCGAGGGCCGCCCCCGCGAGTTCGCCCGCGTCCAGCGCGGCCACGAGGGCCCTTTCGTCGACGACCGGTCCTCGGGCGGTGTTGATGAGGTAGGCCGTCTTCTTCATGCGCCGCAGCGCCCGTTCGTCGATGAGGTGATGCGTCTCGGGCGTGAGGGCGATGTGCAGGCTGATGAAGTCGGCGGCCGCGAGGACCCGGTCGAGATCCAGCAGCTCGATGCCGTGGTCTGCGGCGTACCCGGGGTCGGCGTACGGATCGTGTGCGATGACGTTCATGCCCAAGGTCTGCCCGTGATGTGCGACGGTCCGCCCGATGGCTCCGAGGCCCACGATGCCGAGCGTCGCTCCGTCGAGTTGGATGCCGGTGGGGCGCGCCCACGCGCCTTCGCGGACGCTGCGCATGGCTTCGGGAACCCGGCGGGCCAGCATCAGGATGAAGGTCAGGGCGAGCTCGGCGACGGCGTCGCTGTTGACCCCCGGCGCGTTGCAGACTGCGACCCCGTGCGACGAGGCCGCCGCGGTGTCGATGCTGTCGTAGCCCACGCCGGTGCGCGCGATGACGCGCAGGTCGGGAGCCGAGGCGATCGCGCGATCGTCGAAGCGGTCGCTGCCGGCGATGACGGCCGAGACGTCCGAGAGGAGATCTTCGAGCTCGCCGGGCGGGCGCGGACCCCGCAGCGGAGCATGCACGGTGTCGAAGCCGTGCTGCTTCAGAGCCAGATCGGTCTCATCGCCCGGACGGAGGAACGCGGAGGTGATGAGGATGCGAGCGGTGTCCATGACGGTTCCCTTTCCCGTTTCGAGGCGTCTCCCCAGCGGGATCCCTCGGAGCGGACTTCGCAAGGCCGGGTGAACAGCGGCCTTGACGTTTACGACGTTGTGGGTCGACAATGTCACAACCGCACCAAATTTGATAGCTCTTATCACTGTATGAGAACTTCGAACTAGTCAACGATGACGAGGAAGCGCACCGCAATGTCGCCAGAAGATCTGCGCACGGGCACGATCGGGTCACCCCAGTACGTGCGATCCATCCCGGGGGTGATCGCCGCCGCCCTCTTCCTGCTGTTCGGAGCCATCACTGCGCTCGCGGCACTGCCGCTGGGCCTCTGGACGCCCCTCGGGCCCGGGCCGGGGTTCTTCCCGTTCTGGACCGGATTGATCGTGGCGGCGGCGTCCGCCACCTGGGGTCTCGCGCAGTGGCGCCGACCGAACGTGGTCGAGCACGCGGCGACGCCGGAGGCGGCCGCGGCCGAGGTCCCCGCCACCCCGCGCCAGATCATCACGACTCTGGTGAGCCTCATCCTGTTGGCCGTGCTGCTCGAGGTCCTGGGGTTCCAGGTCAGCGTGCTGCTCTTCCTGGTCTTCCAGTTGAAGGTCGTCGCTCGCCGCTCGTGGGTGCTCACGATCATCCTCTCGCTCGCCGGCAGCTTCGGCGTGTACAGCCTGTTCTCCAACGTCCTGAGCGTGCCGCTCCCGGGCGCGGGCATCCCGTTCCTCTACGACCTGGGGCTGTGACGCATGAACACCTGGGACTACCTCCTGCAGGGACTCGCCGCAGCGGCGACGCCCGAGAACCTGCTGTTCGCTCTGATCGGCTGCCTCGTCGGAACGGTGCTGGGCCTGCTGCCGGGGATCGGATCGACGGCGGGGATCGCGATCCTGCTGCCCATCACCTTCGGCATGGAGCCGGCCTCGGCGATCATCATGCTCGCCGCGATCTTCTACGGAACCGCCTACGGCGGAACGATCACCAGCGTGCTGCTGAACATCCCCGGTGAGGGCGAGTCGGCGATCACGTGCATCGACGGCTACGCGATGACCAAGAAGGGACGCGGCGGTGTCGCCCTCACCGTCGCCGGTGTCGGCTCGTTCATCGGCGGCACGGTCGCGACGATCGCACTCGTCATCGCGGCGCAGCCGCTCGCCAGCCTCGGCCTCATGATCGGGCCGCCGGAGTTCTTCTCGCTGGTCGTGGTGGGGCTCGCTCTGCTCGTGGGTCTCGTGGGCAGGTCGGTGTCGGCCGGCATCATCTCGGCGGGTATCGGAATGGTCATCGCCATGGTCGGCATCGACCCGGTCGAGGGGCTGCCGCGATTCACCTTCGGCAGCGAGCACCTGCTCGACGGCATCAGCATCGTCCCGGTCCTCGTCGGCATCTTCGGGCTCGGCGAGCTGCTGCACGTCTCGGCGGGGGGCACGGTACGCGCCCGCAGCCCCAAGCTCCGCGAGCTCATCCCGAGCGGCACCGACCTGCGACGCGCCGCCCCCGCTGTCGGTCGCGGCACGCTCATCGGCACCGGTATCGGCATCGTTCCCGGCATCACCAGCACGATCTCCTCGCTCCTCGCCTACAGCACCGAGCGGCGCGTCGGGCGTTTCCGCAGGCAGCTCGGCACGGGTGCGATCGAGGGCGTCGCAGCACCGGAGACGGCGAACAACGCGCACGCCAATGCCGCGTTCATCCCGCTGTTCACCCTCGGGATCCCCGCATCACCGGCCATCGCCGTACTGATGGGCGCCTTCCTCCAGAACGGGCTCGTTCCCGGACCGCTGCTCTTCCAGACCGATCCGCTGCTGGTGTGGACCGTGATCGCCAGCCTCTTCATCGGCAACGCGCTGCTCCTCGTGCTCAACGTGCCTCTGGTGGGGCTGTGGACGAAGGTGCTCGCCATCCCGTTCCCGGTGCTGGCTGCCATGGTCTACGTGTTCATCTTCGTCGGCACATACGCCGTCAACCGCAGCGTGGTCGACATCTTCATCATGATCGCCTTCGGCCTGCTGGGTCTCGCGTTCCGCCGGCTGGACCTCCCGCTGGCTCCGCTCGTGCTCACGCTCGTGCTCGGCCCGCTCCTCGAGTCGGCCCTCCGCCAGACGCTGCAGATCTCCAACGGAGACTTCGGCTTCTTCCTCACCCGTCCCATCGCGCTCGTCCTGCTCGCAGTGGCGACGCTGATCCTCGTCCTGTCGGCGATCGGCGGGCGCCGCCTCAAAGCGCGCGCCCACCTGCCCGTCGACTCCGAAGTCTGACCGTCGCAAAGGAGCATCATCATGCGGAAAACCCTCATCGCCGGCCTCGCGAGCCTCACGCTCGCGAGCGTCGTCCTCTCCGGCTGCGCACAGCGCGGCAACGCCGCCGGCGCCGGCGGCGACGAAGAGACGTCGTGGCCCGAGAAGCCCATCACCCTCATCGTCGCCTTCGACCCGGGCGGGAGCTCGGATGTCGGAGCCCGCCTGCTCGCCGACGCTCTCGAGGAGGAGCTCGACGCCACGATCGTCGTCGAGAACCGGCCGGGCGCGGGCGGGCAGATCGGATACACCGCGCTCGCCGGAGCCGACCCCGACGGGTACACCTTCGGCCTCACCACGATCCCGGGAGTCATCGTCTCAGCGCTCGACGAGAGCCGCGGCGCCGCGTACACGCCGGAGGACTTCGCTCCCGCGGCGCTGCAGGTGACCGACCCCACCGCGATCGCCGTCGCGCCCGACAGCCCCTACGAATCGCTCGACGACCTCCTGGCTGCGGCCGAGGCCGCCCCCGACACGATCACGGCCTCGACGACGGGCATCGGGAGCCAGGATCACTTCGGTCTTCTGCTGCTGAACGAGGCGGCGGGGGTCGACATCCGGCCCGTCCACTTCGCGGACGGCGCGGCACAGGCCACGACCGCGTTCCTCGGCGGCAACGTCGACGTGCTCGTGGGCAACGTCGGCGACGTCAAGCAGCTGGAGGAGAGCGGCAGCGCGCGCGTGCTCACGGTGCTCGCGGATGAGCGCAGCCCGTTCCTGCCCGACGTTCCGACGGCGGCCGAAGCGGGCTACGACGTCGAGCTCGGCTCGGCCCGCGGCTACGCCTTCCCGGCCGATACGCCCGACGAGATCGTCCAGAAGCTCTCCGACGCCATCGGAGAGGTCATGCAGGACGACGGTCTCATCGGCCGCATGGAGGACCTGGGCCTGCAGCCCACCTACCAGGACTCGACGGATTACGCCGCCTTCTGGGCCGAACGGACCGAGACCCTCGCCGGACTCGTCGACCTCGTCCGAGAGAACGGCTGACGCATGTCCGGCAACGACAGGCCGAGCGCCGAACTGCTCGCGCGGTTCGCCCGTATCCCCTCCGCCAACATCGGCGACGGCATGGACCGGCTGGGGCTCATGGATGCGGGAATCAGCCCGATCTGGGCGGGCGCGACCATCACCGGACCCGCGTTCACCTGCTGGACCCGGTCGGGAGACAACCTCTGGATCCACAACGCCATCGACGAGGCCCAGGCCGGCGACGTCATCGTGGTCAACGGTAACGGCGACCTCACGCGGGCCCTCATCGGCGAACTGATCGCGGCGCGCGCGAAGGCCAAGGGCATCGCCGGGTTCGTCATCGATGGAGCGGTCCGCGATGCCGACGGGATGCGTGAGTACGGCATGCCGGTGTTCGCCCGGGCGCTCACCCCCGCGGGGCCGTACAAGCACGGGCCCGGCCGCCTCGGCGTCCCCATCGCCGTCGGCGGTGTCTCGGTGTCTCCCGGCGATGTCATCGTCGCGGATGCCGACGGCGTCGCAGTCATTCCGCTCGCGTCGGCCGCGAGCGTCGTCTCGGCGGCCGAAGCCGTTCAGGCGCGCGAGGACGACCGCCGCCGCGAGCTCGAGCGGCACCTGACCCCGGCGAGCTGAGTCCGCCTGCCCGGGATGCGGCCACCCCGAGATGCCCGGGGTGGCCGCATCGGCATTCCGCGGCCCGACGCACCCGTCAACCTTGCAGAGGGTGGTGGCGCATCGGGTGGGTCACTCGACGTCGCCGCTCTCCGCCAGCTGATCTCGCAGGAGCTTCCGGGCGCGGGACAACCGGGCGCGGATCGCGGTGGCCGGCTTGCCGAGGATCGTCGCGACCTCCTCCTGTGTGAACCCATCCCAATAGACCAGGCGGACGATCTCACGATCGATTTCGGGAAGGCAGGCGATGAGAGCGCGAACGTGATCGTGCAGGTCGTGGTCACCTGATCCCGCGGGCTGCTGAATCGCCGAATCCGCTGCCAGCGTCGCTCGCAGCCGGTCGCCCAAAGCGGATCGTCTGCTGCGTCCACGGCGGTACCGAGACAACGTCTTGCGGGCGATCCCGAACAGCCAGGCGCGTATCAGGTCCGGGGGGACGGTGCTGGTCCGGCTCGATCGCCACGCTGCCAGGAAGGTGTCGCTCACCAGATCAGCGGCGTCCTCGGCGGGGACGTCACGCTTGATGAAGAAGCCGAGCAGCCCGCCCGCCTCGCGCCGGAACACGTCCGCCAGATCCGAGCCCACCGGCGTGGGGGAGGGCCATGTCACTGCGACGGTCAATGCAGTTGTCCCGTGCAGTCGCTCTGCAGCTCGGCGGCTCCACTGCGCCCTTCTGCCAGACCGAGTTCGTGCTCGACGTCGAGCACGATGAAGTAGAGCATCGATTCGGCGAGGGCGCTGCGGGCAGGCTGAGGCTCCCAGTCGGGGCTGCTCCCGTCGCCGGGGAGCCATCCGACGGAGTCGGGGAGATCGGCGGTCGTGCCTTGCTTCTCTCCCGTGAGGACGAGTGCGTACTCGTAGATCCGCTGACCGAGGCCGTCCGCCGCGAACTCGTGGGTGTCGTAGTACTCGGTGACTTCCGCCAAGCGGGGCGAGAACAGAGAGCTCGCGATCTCGGCGGTGCACGACACCGTCACACCGGTGTCGGTCGTGTACTCGACCGCGATGGGAACGTCCAGCCGTGTCATCTGGTCGGCCACGACGGCGCCAGCCGTCAACGCGCCTACCGCGACGACCGCTCCCGGCACGAGCCACATGAGGCTCTTCCGATGTCTCGTCGCTCGGCTCGGCCCCGCGTGACGCGATTCCAGGACGAGCGCGTCGAGCGCCGCCTCCGTCGCGACCGAGGGGGAGAAGGTCGGGCTGCTGCCCGACAAGACCTCATCGACACTGCGCTTACTCACGGGGTACCCCATCCGTCTCACGACTGCGGAACGTCCGCCGTCACAGATGAAATGCCCGGCATCCCTCGAAGTGTGACACGTGCGATCCGCGCCGATCCCACCTCAGCCGCAGGCGCACCCGCCGCCGCCCCGACAACCCATCCCTCGTGCAACGCAGTCCCTAACATGAACTCTCAGGGCGAGAGCTCCGCGGTCGGGCCGACGATACCGGCGCGCGGGCCCGCGCAGGGCTTACCGGACCGAAGGGGGTCGAGGGATGTACGGTGCGACCTGAAGGGTCGGACTGGGCAGAGCTGAGACACGAATTGCGCTTCATTGGCAGGGGGCAGCGCGTCCTCAACCTGATTGTCGCGACAGTGCTGCTGATCAGTTCAGGGCTGGCCTTTCGTGCGACCGGCAATCCAACAGGGTTGCTGCTCGCCGGTGTACCCGCAGTCGTAGGCGTAGTGCTTTCTTTCAGGGTGAAGGCACTTGTGGAGGACCGTGACGTTCTGGTCGTAGTCGGTCATTTTCGCACGCACCGGATACCGCTCATCGATACGGACGCGAGCGTGGCTACGCCCTACGAAGGTTGGTG
This sequence comes from Microbacterium sp. cf332, assembly GCF_900102175.1. GTDB lineage: Bacteria > Actinomycetota > Actinomycetes > Actinomycetales > Microbacteriaceae > Microbacterium. The sequence continues at coordinate 370,373 of NZ_FNKN01000002.1, read as the reverse complement.
GAATGGATTCGCCGGATCCGATAATCGGCTGAATCTTCGACTTCGCATGATCGATATCGAGCTACGTCGTGGACGTGGCATCTCACTGCCGCAGACCATGTGTAGCAAACGGCGGGCATACTGAATTGCCGACCTGCTCATCGACGGTGCAGATAGGAGATATCCTTTCTCCGAACAAGGCTCATCCTGAATGGCGGAGGGGTCGGACGCAGTCGGAACTGGCCGACGGTAGGGATACCTGGTCAGCTCATGGCGTGTCCGTGAGCGGTGGAGGCTGCGATGGTCGATAGCTTGACAATCACGAAGAAGATACCTGGTGCTACTCGAGGGGTTCGGGTCGGTGGAACCATTCTCGGCGCTAGCCTTGCAACGCTGGTCGCGGGCACCCACCTCACCATGCCGGGATCAACACCGACGTGGATGCTCCTCTTGGCGCTCGCGATCAGCCTGTGGGTAGCGATCCGGCCCTGGACGCTCACGGTAGTGAAACGAGACGACGGTTTCGTCGTTCGGTCCTGGTTCCGGAACCATCACTTCCGCCGCGGTGAAGTCGAGAGTATCGACATCAACCTCATTTATTCGATGGGGGTCGGCGTTGGGGTTGGATTCATTCCATTCGTCGGTTCTGTGCGAATGGTGGAAGTGATCACTGCAGACGGGCGAATCGTGTGGTTGAGCTGTCTACTCGGACGACGAAACGCAGTTCTGCGCCTTGTGCGAGTGCTCAGGCCGCTCGTTGGACTCTCCTCGGCTCACAGCACCTCGCAGAGTTGACGAGAGTTCCGCACGGCAGCGAGAGATAATAGAGGAATGACGTCCCCCGCCCCGGTGCCCCGCGCGACGCGAGGCGTGCGCTTAGGCGGACTTCTGGTCGGCGCGTGCCATGTCTTGCTTGCGTTGTTGTCCCTTTGCCTGCAACCAGCCGCGTTGCTGCCCTGGGCCTATGGTTTGTGGCTTCTGATAGGTGGTTTTATCGCCATCAGACCTTGGTGGCTTGACGTGCGACTCGTGGACGACGGATTTGTCGTGAATTCTTGGTTTCGGAAGTATGTTTTTCGTCGAGATGAGGTCAAGAGGGTCGACCTAGTGAAAGTGTACTCGGCGGGGGTCGGTGCAGCAGTAGGCTTCATACCGTTCATCGGATCTGTGAGAATGATCGAGGTCGTGACTAAAGATGGGAAACTCACGTGGCTGCCTTGCCTGTTCGGCAGGCGCAACGCGGTCCTAAAATTGGCGCGAATTCTTCGAGTACAGGTTGGACTTTCGTCTGCTCATAGCTTGCTCAGCGACTGAGTCGCCCTATTGTGGCAGCATCGAGATGAAGGAATGGTCAGGCGGTTTACGCGCTGTATGGGCCTCGGGGAGGTGTCTGTGGCCTATATTCCTTTTGTCGGAGCCGCGCGGATGATCGAGGTCGCGAAGAATGATATGGCTGCCTTGCCTCGACGCTATTGCGCGAAAGGCTGTTCTCGCTGTGGTACAGCGAGTGAAGAGGGTATGGCGCGCATGGGTTTGATCACGCGTGCGCCCCACCCCGTGACGTCCCCAATGGCGCCGGAAGTTCAGAATCTACGGAAATCATTGAACTACCTGAGAGCCGCCTGATGGGCGCCGTCCGTCATCACCTGCGGCCATCTGGCCGGCTCGGACGTAACATTCGCTTGGCATTCACCAGCGGGCTCATTCTGGCTACGCTTGTGCGGTCGTGGTGGACGAAGCGCGAGATACCACGGGATGAGGTACGAGTCGCGTTCGCTGCCCGGTAGCGTGACGAGCCTTCTCGTTGCCAAGAGGCAGGCGGCCGAACTCAATCGATGGCTCGGCATCGAGCCTGGGCCTCGCCGTTGTCGCCGCGAGAACGGCGAAAACGGCGAGAACGGCTAGGACTGCACGGCTGCCGCCCGTTCGGATGATCCCCAACGATCGTTAGGCGGAAGCGTGAGTAGAGTATGGCGTCGACTGGCAGCAGACGGGACCCTGCCGGAAGTCGGTCGACGCACCGACATAGATCGACGTGACTGGCGAGCGTTCCAGGCCGGCGCTCCCGAACGTGTGGATGCCATCATGTCCGGCGCTATGCAACACGGGTTGGCGACCGTTGTACCAGGGCCGATGCCCGCATGCCGGAGGACGGGATCACGATGCCGGCTGGTTGGAGAACTCCGCCGGGTTCACAGCGGAGGTCGTCGCGGATGGACGGTGACATCTCGTGGCGTCTTGCAGGGGAGCGACCTGCCGAGCAGAAAGCTGAGCCCGATCAGCCCGATGACGGTCAGGAGAACCCCGACGAGTGTCTGCCGGGTGATGAGGATGCGGTCCGAACCCAGGGTGAACTCATTGGCCAGAGGTTGGTAAGCGAACCATCCGAACGAGGCCGGGGTGGCCGCCGCGACAACCAGCACGATGACGCCCGCGGCGGTGAGCAGCAGCGCCGCGACCCAGGCGGTGATGGTCGAGCGGGACATACTGCGCACACGGTGATCGTACGCGGCATGTCCCGAGCCGAGCGTGGAAGGATGCGGGCTCCAGCGGGGGCCGCGCGGCGCGCTACGCCATGCGTCGCATCATGCGCTCGGCGATCCGCAGTCCGAGCCGCTTGGGGAGGAGGCGCGATGACAGGAAGGCGAGAACCCCGTTCGTGTGACCATCGACGACGGAGGGCGACGAGCCTGGCATCGCACGCCACGCAGTCTCGACGACCTGCTCGGGCCTCCGCTTCTTCGTCGAGGCGCTGGTGCCCATAGCGGTGTCGGTATCGCCGGGCGACACCGCGAAGATCCGCAGACCGAAGGGGCGGTTCTCTTCCGACAGGGCTTCGGTGAAGGCGATCACGAACGACTTGGTGGCGGCGTAGCTCGCAAAGTGCGGCATCGGTTGATAGCCGGCCGTGCTGCCGATGTTGATGATGGTGCCGGCCCCGCGCGCCCGCATCCGCTCGATAGCGGCTCTGGTGAGCATGACGAGCGCGGTCACGTTGAGATCGACCAACTGTCGAATCGCCGACTCGTCGGTGTCGACGAGGTCGCCCTCCGGAGCCACGCCGGCAGAGTTGACCAGGTGATCGACCCGGGGCAGGCCCTCCCTCAACAGCGCGGAGAGAGCGGCGACGTCGTCCGCTCGGGCCAGATCGGCGACGTGTACGTCCACCATGACGCCGTGCCTCGCGGAGAGGTCATCCGCGAGCGCGCGGAGCGCGTCCGCGGACCGCGCGACCAGCATGAGGTCGTATCCCTCGGCCGCGTAGCGATGGGCGAATTGCCGACCGATGCCGGAACTCGCTCCGGTGACGACGGCGAGCGGGCGGGATGAGGTGGACATGGCGTCTCCTTCGCATGAAGCGGATATAGTATCCGTACGGATAGCGTATCCGATTACCTCGACCGGCGGCGTAAGCTCATTCCGTGAACCTCCCTCGCCGCGATGCCGCCCGCAACCGCGCGCGCATCGAAGAGGCAGCCCGTGAACTGGTCGCCGACGGCCGACTTCCCGGGCTGAACGCAGTCGCGCGCGCCGCAGATGTCGGGGTGGCCACGGTCTACCGCCACTTCGCATCAGTGGGGGAGCTCGAGGAAGCGCTGGTGTGGAACCGGTTCACCGCCCTCGACGACGTCTTCGGCGAGCCGGGGCCGGACCAGCTCGAGCGGGTGCTCTCCGCCTACCTGGCGATGCTGATCGAAGACGCGTTGTTCGAACGGGTGACGTCGCGAGGCGATGCGCTCTCGGACCGCACGAGGACCCTGCGGGACAGCCTCGTCGTGCGGCTCGACGAATGCATGCGAGCCGCGCGCGAGCGAGGCGAGCTTCGAGCCGACATCGAGGCGCAGCACGTGTTGATGCTCATGTGCGGCCTGGCCTTCGCCGCACGCAATGCCCGCGACGCAGATCCCCGACAGGCCGGCAGCGTTCTCCTCCGCGTGGTTCTCGACGGGCTGGCGCCCAGCTCTCCGTGAGGTGCGACGCGACCGAGCGGTGAACCTGGCCAGCCGCCGATCTGAACGGGCGAGCCCGAGCTCGTCGGATGACGAGAACAGCTGCGCAACACCGGGGCGAGGGGCTGGTGTTCGATTGTCACATGAGCGCTCTCACCGACTACATCGAAGCCTGGAGAACAAATGAAGCGGATCGCATCGTCGCGACCGTCACAGACGATGTGGTGATCACCGAGAGTTTCGGGCCCGTGTACCACGGTCGTGAGCGCGTCCGGGAGTGGTGCGAGAAGTGGAACGCGGACGGAGCGCGCGTGCTGGATTGGACGATCACACGTGAGTTCCGAGCGGGGGATCTCCTCGTGGCGGAGTGGCGCTTCGAGTACCACCAACGCGGCAAGGACCAAGCCTTCCTGGGAGCGACGATCGCATCCGAACGTGATGGAAAGATCGCGCAGCTCCGTGAGTACGCCGTCACCGACGAGCTGTACACCTGGGAAGGCGAGTGGAAGTAGAGGCGCTGCGGTGCACCATCCGCGTCGTTCTCAGCTGCGCGGCCGTTCCGCCTCGCGGATTCGCGTTTCGAGGCGCAGCCGCTTGCGATTCAGGCGTGCGAGTGATCCCGCCCTCCGAGCGATCAGTCGCGCCTGGGCGCCGAGGCTGGGGAGCCCCTGCGCGCGCAACTCCGCATTCACGGCCTGCGGACCGTCGTCGGTGCGCTGAGCGACGACGGCTCGCGCCCGCGTGAACTCCTCGGAGCTGAGGGGGTGCTCGGCGATGCGCTCGTTCACGATCGCGAGTCTGCGGCTCAGGGTGTCTCGTCGGCTCTCGTTGTCGACCATCACCCCATCTCATCAGAGCAAGCTCCGCGACGCCGTGGCCGCTGCGGAGCGTCCGGGAACTCGGTTACACAGACGAAACACACCAGCAATTTCCGGCGCGGTCTGCCGGTATACGCTCTGCTTACTGGCAACGATCAGAGTGATTACCAACACCCCAGGAGTGCGATGGACGACGCGAATCTCGGCCCCCGTGTGCGGGAGCTGCGCGCCCTGCGCAAGATGTCCACGCGCGAGCTCGCCCGGCGGGCGTCGATCAGCGCAGGCTACGTGAGCCAGATCGAGAACGGTCAGGCCAACACGAGCCTAGATGTCGTCCGCCGGATCGCCGGCGCGTTCGGCATCTCCTGGACCGAACTGTTCAGCGCCCAGCCGACGCTCGGCACGATGCTCCGCAAGGACGAGCGGCCGATGCTCGCCGCCGGCAACGACGTGCGCCACTTCCGCATCACCCAGCCCCCGCTCGGCAACGTCGAGGTGCTGGTGTCGGAGTACGAGCCGGGCCACGGCGAAGGCAACGACAGCTACACCCACGGCGACTCGCAAGAAGTCTGCGTCATCCTGCGCGGCAGCTTCCGGTTCCGCCTCGGCGACCAGGAGTTCGAGCTGACCGCCGGCGACAGCATCGACTACCGCACGTCGACGCCGCACAGCATCGTCAACATCGGCGATGCGGTCGGCGAGGCCCTCTGGGTCGTGACCCCACCCTCGGAGAACCCGCCCCGGACGGACTGAGCCTCCCTCCCTCGACTCCCGGTGCCGTCCTGCTCCCGACGGTCGGCACCGGTGCTCGGCCATGCCGAAAACGCCTGCCCGCAGGCATCGCACCACCTGTCCCTGAGCTCCACCCCATCGCCGGATCTTCTCGATCCGTGCACCACCCGCGCTAGGAGACACCATGAAGTCCACCCGTACCGCGGCGGTCACCGTGACCGCCGCCCTCGCTCTCACGCTCGCCGGCTGCGCCGGTGACGACGCCGGCTCCGCCGACGGCACGACCACCGTCGAGTTCGGCATCCCCACGAACATGGGCGCGAACAACTCGCCCATGGCCGTCGCCCAGGCGATGGGCTACTTCGAGGACGAGGGCCTGAACGTCGACATCGTCGTGACGGGCGATTCCACCTCGATCGTCCAGGGCATCGACTCCGGCTCGCTCGACATCGGAAGCACCCCGCCCGAGCCGATCTGGCAGGCGATGACAAAGGGCAGCGAGCTGCAGCTGGTCTACAACTACATCCGCAAGCAGACCGGCTCGCTCGCCGTCCTCGACGACAGCCCCATCACCTCGCTCGACGACTTCGAGGGCGCGGTCATCGGTCAGAGCAGCCTCGGCACGTCGAACATGCTGCTGTCGGAAGGCATCCTCGCCTCGGCCGACCTCACACCCGACGTGGACTACAGCCACCTCGCCGTCGGGACGGGCGCCGCCGCGCTGCAGGCCCTCACGACCGGCCAGGTCGACGCGCTGTCGTTGTGGGACACCGAGTACGCCGCTTTCGAGGCGCAGGGCACCCCGTTGCGCTACTTCACGACGGATGAGGCGGCATCGCTCTTCTCCACGACGTACTTCACGGGCGCCGACTACGCCGCGGAGAACGCCGAGACGATCGAGGCATTCGGGCGGGCTATGGCCAAGGCGACGCTCTTCACGGCGACGAACCCGGAGGCCGCGCTTCAGATCATGTACGAGGAGTACCCCGACACGCTCGTCGCCGGCAACTCCATCGACGAGCAGCTGGCCATCGACCTCGTCGCCCTGAACCGCCGCCTCGAGCTGCTGACCGCCGACGACCCGCAGGACACCGCCTCGTGGGGCGCGTACAGCGAGACGGCCCTCACGGCGTGGGGCACCTTCGCCCTCGGCTCCGGGATCATCGACTCCGCCGTCGACACGGTCGCGGCCGCCCCGAACACCTTCGTCGAGGCGTACAACGACTTCGACGCGGATGCCGTCGTCGCCGAGGCGCAGAACTGGAGCGCCGAATGAGCTCGCTCACGTACACCGACGGCGTCCCCGCGATCGATCATCACTCCCACGCCGGCTACGTCCGGCCCGGCGAGGAGCTCGAAGGCATCGATGCGCTCGAACGCGAGAACGCGGCGGGCCACGTCGAGGCCAACCTCCCGGTGGGCGTCTTCGACGAGTTCGTCGCCGCCCGCGGCCGCGGCGACCGCGATGCGCTCGCCCGGCTCGACGCGGCACACGGCATCGAGAAGCTCTTCGACGAGAGCATCCTGTTCCAGTCGACGAGCGTCCACGGGGTCTCGCTCGTCGAGGGCAGCCGCGCGCTCTACGGCGACCTCGGTCACGACGAGACCGTGCGGGTGAGCCGCGACCGGAGACGTGCCGACTTCGCGGGTCTGTACGGCGAGGCGCTCGACATCTCGGGCACGGCGGCGGTGCTGACCGACCTGCCGTGGATCGACGCGGACGCCTGGACGCCCGAGCGCTACAAGCCGATCGGCCGCATCGACCCCTACCTCTACCCGTTCGGTCACCCCGCCTTCCGCCGCCGCGGCTCCGACACGCCCCGCTTCCGGCGCGTGTTCGCCACGGTGCTCGAGGGGCTGCTGAAGACCGCCGGCCTCGACGCCCCGCCGGCGACGCTGGGCGAGTACGTCGCGTTCGCACGGGACTCGATCATCCGCCGTCAGGAGTCGGGCTTCGTCGGCCTCAAGATCGCGTCGGCCTACGTGCGCTCGCTCGACTTCCGGCGACGCTCGCGCGACGAGGCCGAGGCGGCGTATACGACGCTGCGCTCCGATGCGGCGTCGCTCGAGACGCCCGCGTACACCGCTCTCGCCGACTACCTCGTGTTCGCGATCGCCGAGCTCGCGGTGGAGCGCGAGCTGCCGGTGCAGATCCACACCGGCATGGGCCACGCCGAGCCCGGCCTGCTGCTCAGCGGCGCCGATCCGCGCAACCTCGAGCCCCTGCTGTCGGATCCGGCGCTGAACCGGCTGCGCATCATCCTCATCCACGGCGGCTACCCGTACACGTCTCTGCTCCCGGCTCTCAGCCAGGCGCACGGCAACGTCTTCCTCGACTACTCGTGGATGCCGTACCTCCACCACCACGCCCTCGAACGGATGCTGCAGGAGTGGCTCGAGCTGCTCCCCGCGGACCGCGTGATGTTCGGCACCGACACGGGGCAGCCCGAGTTCCACGTCGCCTCGACGGCCCGCGGCCGGCTCGCGCTCGACCGCGCGCTCACCGCCGGGGTCGCCGATCGCCTGTGGACGACATCTCAGGCCGAGTGGCTCGCCTCGCGCGTGCTCAACGAGAACCTCTGCCGCGTCTACGGACTGGAGAAGCCATGAGCCTGATCGAGATCTCCGACCTCTCGAAGACCTATCAGACCCGCACGGGCGACGTCACGGCGCTCTCGCACGTCGACCTCGGGATCGCGGAGGGCGAGTTCGTCTCGGTCCTGGGGCCGAGCGGATGCGGCAAGACGACCCTGCTGCGCATCCTCGCGGGTCTCGAGGGACACACCGCCGGCACGGCCACGATCGCCGATGTGCCGATCGGCGCCCCGCGGGGCGAGGCCGGCATGGTGTTCCAGAAGGCGACCCTGCTGCCGTGGCTGAACATCCTCGACAACGTCCTGCTGCCCCTCAGCCTGCGCCGGCGGGTGACCGGCGCCGATCGCGCCCACGCGCGGACGCTGCTGACGATGGTGGGTCTCGAGGACTTCACCACCAAGCACCCGCACGAGCTGTCGGGCGGGATGCAGCAGCGCGCGGCGATCTGCCGGGCGCTGGTGCACGATCCCGCCGTGCTGCTGATGGACGAGCCCTTCGGGGCGTTGGACGCGATGACCCGCGACGCCCTGAACGTCGAGGTCAACCGCATCTGGCGCGAGACCGGCACCACCGCCGTCCTCATCACGCACAGCATCAGCGAAGCAGTCTTCCTCGCCGAGCGCGTGGTCGTCATGACCCCGCGCCCCGGACGCATCGCCGAGATCATCGACATCCCGTTCGGAAAGACGCGCACCCCCGAGCTCCTCGGCGATCCCGAGTTCGCGGCCCTCACCGCCCACATCCGTCGTCACTTCGAGGTGAACGCATGAGCACTTCCGTCCGGACCCGCCCCGTCACGACCCGGGTCGTCACGCGACGCGTCGTGAACACGCCCGCCAAGCGGGTCATCGCCTCGCTGGCTCTGCTGGGCCTGCTGCTGCTCGCGTGGCAGTTCGTCCCCGGGTGGACCAACACCCCCGTGTACGTCGTGCCTCCGCTGAGCGATGTGCTGAAGGCGCTCTTCGATCCGAACGCGTTCCCGCGCTACCTCGAGAACACGGCGTCCACCATGTCGATCGTGCTGACGGGACTCGGGATCGGGATCGTCTCGGGCCTCGTGCTCGCGATCGTGCTCGCACAGTTCCCGACCGTCTACGCCGTCGTCTTCCCCTACATCGTCGCGATCGAGTCGATCCCCAAGGTGGCGGTCGCACCGCTGTTCATCATCTGGTTCGGATTCGGGATGCCGTCGAAGGTCGTCGTGGTCGTGCTGCTGGCGTTCTTCCCGATGCTCGTCAACGCGCTGCACGGGTTCCGCGGCGTCGACCGCGACCAGGTCGACCTGTTCCGGGTCAACGGCGCGAAGCCGCTGCAGATCCAGACGCGGCTGATGCTGCCCGCCGCGCTGCCGCAGATCTTCTCGGGGCTCGAGCTCGCCGTCGCCAACTCGATGATCGGTGCGATCGTGGCCGAGTTCGTCGGTGCGCAGAAGGGCCTCGGCGTGCTGATCCTGCAGGCGCAGGGCCGCATGGAGACGGCGGCGGTCTTCGCGCTGCTCATCATCCTCTCGGTGCTCGGCATCGTCCTGAACCTCGTCGTGCGGGTGCTCCGCCGCGTGGTCATCCGCTGGGAAATGACGGCGCGCTGAGCGCGCCGGGAAGGAGAACACGATGACGTTCAGCATCATCGCCACCGATCCGAACACGGGTGCGGTCGGAGTCTGCCAGGGCACGGGGTCGATCGCGCTCGCCTCGCGGTGCCCCCACGTCGCGGGAGGGGTCGCGGTGACGAGCCAGTGGCACTCCGACTGGCGGCTCGGCCAGCGCGCCCTCGACCTCGGCGCAACCGGTCTCGCACCCGACCGCATCATCGCGGCGCTCGCCGAGACCGACGAGTCGTTCCGATACCGGCAGCTCGGCGTCGTCCTCGACGACGGCCGAGTCGCGGCCCACACCGGTGACGTCGTCATCGAGTCGCAGTACGCCGGTCACCTCGTCGGCGACGGCTTCGCGGTGCTCGGGAACACCCTCATCGGCCCGGGCGTGCTCGAAGCGATGGCCGCATCCTACGAGAACGACACCGCCGGACTCTTCGAGGAGCGTCTCATGCGGGCGCTCGAGGCCGGCCTCGCCGCCGGTGGTGAGGGGCGCCGGCACCTGTCGTCGTCGATCATCACGACGGCGCGCGGTCACCGGCGCGCGCACGTCGACCTGCGCGTCGACATCGCTCCCGAGGGGCTCGACGCGATCTCGGAGCTGCGCCGCATCCTCGACGAGTACCTGCCCTTCGCCGACTACTACGGCGACCATTGGCTCGACCACCCCGAGACCGGCATGGACGACTGGCTCGCGCGCGACGAGGCTCCGGTCCGGGCTCACTGAGGCCGCCAGCCCCGAGGTCCCCGTCCGGCCTTCGCGACCGGCCGGGGACCTCGGATCCGACCGGGCTCAGGCGCCGCGCAGCCGCGCCGTCGCGTCGCGCGACGCGGCGAGCACGAGCTGCGCGAGATCGTGGTGCTGCGTGTCGCCGAGGCGGTCGACCAGGTAGGCGACCGCGCCGACACTCGGGCCTGCGGCTGGCTGCGCGTGCCGTCCACAGGCTGGAGGCCTGCCGGGCGCCGCCCGGGATGCCGGATGCGGCCGCTCATCCTGCTCGCGGCACGCTTGCCGCGCTGCACCCCGGCCCGCACCCGCGTTGCGCCCGCGCTCGGTCCGCGCTGCACCCGCGCTCGGTCCGATCGGCGGCGCGTGCCGTCCACAGGCTGAGGGTCTCGAGGGGTGGCCAGGGATGGCGAATGCCTACGCTCAGCCTGTCGGCGGCACCGCGGAGTTCAGCAGGCAGTACCCCGACCCAGGGGCGGCATCCGCCCGCGAGTGCTCGTCCCGCAAAGGGGGCGGTCGACGTCAGCGCAGGGCGGCGAAGAGGCCGCCGATGAAGGCGATGATGGGGCCGATGGCTCCGACGGTGACGATGAGCAGTACGACGACGATGGCCACCCACGGCACGCTCTTCTTCAGCCGCTGACCGGGGGCAGCTACGCCGGGCGGCGGACGCAGCAGGCCGGCCGGCGGAGTGACGGGCAGCGCCGGCGCGGCGCTCGCCGCCGGGCCGGGACCGGTCGGGACGACGCTCGGGACCCCGGCCGCACCGAGAACCGGACCCGCCGTCGCGCCCACGGCGCCAGGACCGCCCGCGGCGCCAGGACCGCCCGCGGCGCCGGGCCCGCCCACCGCGCCGCCCGCACCGGGCCCACCCGCCGCGCCGCCCACACCGGGCCCACCCGCCGCGTCCGGCGCCGCGAGCCGGTCGTCGCGCCAGCGCTCCCACTGCGCGAACTTGTCGATCATCGCGCCCACCGCGCCGAACAGCCACGACCAGGTGGCGGGGTCGAGGGTCGAGAAGTCGCGCTTGCCGTAGAAGAAGAGCCAATCGTCGACGATCTCGACGTCGAGGGCCGCGGCGTTGTCGACGAAGCGGGCCATGATGTCGGGCGTGAAGAGGTAGAGCGCGTCGCGTTCGTAACCGCGTGGGCAGTAGAGGCGGAAGTACTTGTCGAAGTCGCCCTCGAGGCTCAGGTGCTGGTCGCGTTCGAATGTGACCGGCAGGTTCGAGCCGAACAGTCCGTTGTTGCCGAGCGCATCGAGCACGATGTGCGGCAGCGGTGTCGACAGGTGCACGGCGACATAGCCCCACGTGTGGGTCTGCTGGTTCTTGCCCGACCCGGTCGTGTAGCGGTAGTTCGCGAACTCCACGAAGCGCGGCCGGTCGCCGCGGACGAGGTTGGACGCCATCCGGCTCGACCCCTGCGAGAAGATCATGCCCGGCAGCGGAGGATTCGGTCGCTGCGGCTCGAACGTCATGCCGTTCGCCTGCGCGAAACGATCGAGCCGGTACCAGGCGGCCGCCTGCGCAGCCCGCTGGCGTCGCACGAAGAACGGCACGAGGACGGCGAGACCGACGACGATGACGAGGGGGATGAGCGTCGTCAGCGACAGCGCAGCTCCCGTGCCCGACTGCGCACCGGCCGCGAAGACGAGGCCGCCGATCACGGCGGAGAGAACGCCCCCGAACACCAGGACGATGAAGATCACCACGACGATCGCGATGATGACGCCCGCCGCGGTGCCGGCGCCGGCCGGGAGGCGTCCCGTCTGACCGAGGTGCTTGCGGAACGCGCGTGCGGTCGCCGGCGACACGGGTTCTTGCAGGGGGCGGGGATCGAACGGAACGCTCATCGGTTCACCTCGTCTGCGCCCCAGTACAGGCGCGCGTCGTCCGGCAGGGGCAGGGCTTCCACATCGGGGATGCGGCAGATCGCCGCGACGAGCTCGCGAGAGCCGCCGACGATCGTCGAGTCGAAGTCGACCTCCGACACCATCGCCCAGGCGCGGTCCGCGGGCCAGAGCAGGCTGGGACTCTGCGCCTCCGGCGAAGCCCCCTCCGCCTCGGCGGGGAGGTCACGCCACGGCATCCGCAGCTCCCAGTCGTCGTCGGCGAACTCCTCCAGTGCGCCGCGGAACAGGATGAAGGGCCGCTCCGGCAGGCGCAGCCGCGGGCCCTCCGAGATCTCGCGCGAGAGGATCCCCTCCTGCCAGCTGGGCTTGCGGAACACGCTGTTGAAGCGGTCGGCGAATGACGACCCGAGCATGCGGTTGTGGCGGGCCAGGGTGGCGTCGTCGGGGTCGCCGATCTGGAAGAACGCCCGTGAGGGACGCCGCCCCGTGTGGCCGACCAGGCCGCCGCGGCCTTCCCAGAGGCCCGCGGTCACGTCATCCGGTGTCGAGGTGTGTCGCATCAGCTCGCGCGCGAGCGCGGCCAGGAGATGCGGGTCGAGGTCGCCCGTGCCGGGTGCGGCGAACCAGCGGCCGTCCGGCGACGTCATCTGGTTCGACCCGAATTCGGGCGAGCGCACGATCGAGTCCCACTGGGCCAGCGGATGCAGCGTCGTCCCGAACGCCGCAGCGGTGTCGGCCCATGTCGCGAGGTCGGTGACGAGGTCGGCGGTCAGCCGCTGCGACCGCTCCCATCCCATCGCGAACCACTCGTCGAACGGGGGGAGCGGGTCGCCGCTCGCCCGGGACTGGACGGATGCCGGGTGCAGTACCCGCGCGTACGCCTCGAAGCCCCGCGGCACGACGTCGTGGATCGTGCCCGCCCACGGATCGTCGAGGCGATCGTGCAGCCAATCACCGACCGAGACGTCCGCCGTCCACTCCATGCGCCCACGCTACCGGTGACCGGTCGGCGGGATGACGCGCGATCAGGTAAGCTGTTGTGGTTGTCCGACCTCGGTCGGGCACGTGCTACACACCCTCCTGCTTCCGGGAAACGCCCGGGAGCCGTTCTAGTCCGAAGGAGGTGGGTCAGTGACGCACACGTACCAGTACGAGCTCATGGTGATTCTCCAGCCCGAGATCGATGAGCGTCAGGTTGCTCCCAACCTTGACAAGTTCCTCAAGGTCATCACGAATGACGGTGGAACCATCGAGAACATCGACATCTGGGGCCGTCGCCGTCTGGCGTACGAGATCCAGAAGAAGAACGAGGGCATCTACGCCGTCGTCAACTTCACCGCGACGAGCGAGACCACGCAGGAACTCGACCGCCAGCTCAAGCTGAGCGAGTCGATCATGCGCACCAAGGTCCTGCGCGCCGAGGAGGCCATCGCACAGGTCGCTGCCGAGAAGGCGCGTTCCGAGGCGAAGGCCGCCCGCAAGGCTGCCGCCCCCGCTAAGGCTGCGAAGGCGTAAGGCTCATGGCCGGCGAGACCGTCATCACCGTCGTGGGCAACCTCACGGCAGACCCCGAGCTGCGTTACACGCAGAACGGCCTGCCGGTGGCGAACTTCACGATCGCCTCGACTCCTCGCACCTTCGACCGTCAGGCGAACGAGTGGAAGGACGGCGAAGCGCTGTTCCTCCGCGCGTCCGTGTGGCGCGAATTCGCCGAGCACGTGGCGGGTTCGCTGACCAAGGGCATGCGGGTCGTCGCGACCGGCCGCCTGCGTCAGCGCTCCTACCAAGACCGTGAGGGCCAGAACCGCACCGCTATCGAGCTGGAGGTCGACGAGATCGGCCCCTCGCTGCGTTACGCGACCGCACAGGTCACGCGCGCCGCATCCGGCTCCGGTGGTGGCGGTGGTGGCGGCGGCGGAAGCTTCGGCGGCGGTCAGCAGTCGCGCCCGCAGCAGCAGGTGCAGGAGGAGCCGTGGGCGACCCCGGGTTCTTCGGCTCCTGACGCGTGGAGCGCACCGGGTACCAGCGGCGCCTCCTACGGCGACGACACCCCGTTCTGAATCGGATTCCGGATGCTGCGCGCAGCGGCATCCGATCATCACACTCGTAAGGAAACACAATGGCTGGAAAGGCAACCGGCGACCGCCGCAAGCCGCGGAAGGGCGCGAAGAACGCGGCCCCCGCGAAGGCGATCCGCGTCGGCGTCATCGACTACAAGGACGTTTCGACGCTCCGCAAGTTCATCTCGGAGCGTGGGAAGATCCGCGCCCGTCGTATCACCGGTGTCTCGGTGCAGGAGCAGCGTCTGATCGCCAAGGCGATCAAGAACGCGCGCGAAATGGCGCTCCTGCCTTACGCCGGCGCTGGCCGGTAAGGAGCACCGACATGGCAAAGCTGATTCTCACGAACGAGGTCGCCGGGCTCGGAAGCGCCGGTGACGTCATCGAGGTCAAGAACGGGTACGCCCGTAATTACCTCATCCCCCAGGGCTTCGCTGTGGCCTGGACCCGCGGTGGCGAGAAGCAGGTGGCGTCCATCCGCGCCGCTCGCGACGCCCGCGCGATCCACGACCACGAAGAGGCTGTGGCGCTCAAGAACAACCTCGAGTCGAACAAGGTCAAGCTGTCGGTCAAGGCCGGCGCCGAAGGCCGTCTGTTCGGTGCGGTCAAGCCCGCCGACGTGGCTGACGCCGTCAAGACCGCTGGTCTGGGCGATCTCGACAAGCGCAAGATCCACATCACCTCGCCGATCAAGGCCGTGGGCGAGCACGAGGCGACCATTCGCCTCCGCGACGACCTCACCGCTGTGATCACCCTGCAGGTGGTCGCCGCCAAGTAATACCTGGCGCACCAGAACGGATGCCGCGGACCTTCGGGTTCGCGGCATCCGTCGTTTCCGGGTTCGGCCCGGCGCGGGTGCGGGTGCGGGTGCGGGTGCGGGCCTGGATGCAAGGGTCTGGGCCCGACACCCCGGTCCTGGATGCCGTGGGCCCGGGTGTCGCCGTCGATCCCTTGCCTCGGGGCTCGCGCTCGACGCAGGCGACCGCCGAGCTGCCGCGGGCGCGGATGCAAGGACTTGGGCCCGACACCCCGGTTCTGGATGCCTGGGGCCGGGGTGTCGCCGTCGATCCATTGCATCGGGGCTCGCGCTCGACGGGGGTCGATGCTTCGGTACGAGGGCATGCCGGAGCGGGTGCCGCAGACTCGAGGCCTGCGGCACCCGCGGTATCCGGGGTCCGTCGCCGGGTTGCTCAGCCGATCGCGCGGCGGCGCAGTGCGACGAGCGCGAGGCCCGCCAGCAGCAGTCCGAGGCCCCCGATACCGAGAGCGACCGAGCTCGCCCCGCCGGTGTGGGCAAGAACCAACGGTCGGGCCAAGGTTCCCGCAGCCGCCGTGCCCACGACCGAGGTGTCAGCAGCGGTAACTGTCACGCCGTTCGACGAGGAGCCGTCGGTGCTCGGGTCGGTTCCGGAGTCCGTGCCGGGGTCGGTGCCGGGGTTGGTGCCGGGGTTGGTGCCGGGGTTGGTGCCGGGGTTGGTTCCGGGGTTGGTTCCGGGGTTGGTTCCGGGATCGGTGCCAGGGTTGGTTCCGGGGTCGGTGCCCGGGTCAGTCCCGGGATCGGTGCCAGGCTCCGTGCCGGGGTCGGACGGGGCGGTGACCTCGGTGGTGGCATCCCCGATCACGGAGATCGCCGTGCCGTCCAGTGAGATGGGGGTAGTGATCGGCAGCACGAGCTGGGTGCCGCCGAGGATGCTGTCGGACCCGCTGGTCGATGCTCCCGGAGTGGTCCCCGTGCCAGTGGTGCCGCTGGTGGTGGTGTTGCTGTCGGCGTCGCCGATGACCGAGACCGCGGTGCCGTTGACCTCGACCGGTCCGGTGACGGGTGCGATGACCTGGGTGCCGCCGAGGATGCTGTCGGATCCGCTGGTCGATGCTCCCGGGCTCGATCCCGTGCCGGTGGTGCCGCCGGTGGTGGTGTCGCTTTCGGCATCGCCGATGACGGACACGGCGGTTCCGGTCAGGTCGACCGGTGCGGTGACGGGTGCGATGACCTGGGTGCCGCCGATGATGCTGTCGGATCCGCTGGTCGATGCTCCCGGGCTCGATCCCGTGCCGGTGGCGCCGCCGGTGGTGGTGTCGCTGTCCGCATCGCCGATGACGGACACCGCGGTCTCGGTCAGGTCGATCGGGGCGGTGACCGGTGCGATGACCTGGGTGCCGGAGGCGATGCCGTTGGCCCCGCCGGTGGTCGCGTCGGTGCCGTCGTTGTCCGTCGTGCCCGCATCGCCGGCACCGGTGGTGGTGTCGCTGTCGGCGTCGCCGATGACCGTGACCGCGGTGCCGTTGATCTCGACCGGTGCGGTGACGGGTGCGATCACCTGGGTGCCGCCGAGGATGCCGTTGGCCCCGTCGGTGGTCGCGTCGGTGCCGCCGTTGTCGGTCGTGCCCGCATCACCGGCACCGGTGGTGGTGTCGCTGTCCGCGTCGCCGATGACAGACACCGCGGTGCCGTTGACCTCGACCGGCGCGGTGACCGGTGCGACGACCTGGGTGCCGGAGGCGATGCCATCCGCCCCGTCCGTGGTCGCACTCGCGGCGGGGGCCGCGGGCGCCGAACCGGTGTCCCCGGGGCCAGACTCGTCGTGCGTCGACGAGGTGCTGTCCCCGACGAGGGCGACCGAGGTGCCCTCGACGGTGATGGGCACGGAGACGGCGATCAACGCCTGCGAGCCCGAACCGATGCCGTCGGCGCCACTCGTCGAGCCGCTGGGTGCCGGTGCGGAGGCGGGAGCGCCGGCATCCGAGGTCGAGCTGTCCGCGTCGCCGATGAGGGCGACCGAGGTACCGCTGACGGTGATGGGGGCGTCGACGGAGACGATGCCCTGAGTGCCCGAGAGGAGCCCGTCCTCCCCGGATGTGTCGGCCGCGTGGGCGACCGAGGCGCCGAGGATCGTGATCCCCCCGGCGAGGAGCGTGCCCCAGACGGCACGCGAGACGATGGTGTTCATGAGTGGTTCTCTCCTTGAGAATGACGAATGGATGGCGCACAGCGCCGGGGATCGTGCCGCGCGAGCGCGGCCGATCCGTCGTCAGTCGGGAGAGACGTCGGTGGGATAGACGGGCGAGACGGGGCCCGACGAGTCCGAGAGCGGCCCGCGGCGACCGCTCAGGGCTGCCGCGGCGAGAAGGAAGGCGACGAGGACACCGGCCAGGCCACCCGCAGCGCCGGCCGCTGCGGCCGAGGCCGAAGCGGGGCTCGAGAGGGGTAGGCCGTCGAACGGAGCCGACCCGAGTGCCAGGACGCGCAGCACGAAGGCCCCGGCCGCGTCGGACGGGGACCCGGCGGCATCTGCCCCGGCCTCGAACGCCTGAGCGGCGGTCTGGTCAGTCGCGACCGCACTGATGGCTTCGTCGCGACCGGATCGCACGGTGGCGGCCGCGGACCCGGCGAGCTCGCCACCCGCCATCAGACCGATATCCGCCACGGGGAGCAGTGCGGGCGGGCTGCCGTCGGCGGGCGACTGCGGGACGCCGGGCGTCGTCGGAGTCATCGGCACGGTCCCACCGGGAATGACGGCATCCGTGATCGGGACGACCACGGGAGGGAGAGTGTCGGTTGCAGGCGCCAACGCGTCGGTGATCGGTGTGAGCGCTCCGGTGACGGGCGCGAGCGCGTCGTCGACCCCGCCGAGGACCGGCGACAGGATCGGCGCGACGGCTTCGCTGACGGGATCGAGGGTGTCCAATACGGGAGCGACTGTCGATCCGACGGCCCCGACCGCGGGAGCGGCGACCTCGGCAACGGTGTCGGTGACCGGGGCCACAGCGTCCGGCACGGGCCGTACCGTGGCCGCGACGGGCTCCACAGCGGGGGCGACGTTCTGCAGGGCGGGCTCGACGACATGGTGCACGAGCGGCTCGACCACGGGCGCGACGGCCGGCGGCACCGCTGAGGCTGCGGGGGAGACGAGCGAGGCCACCGGTCGTGCGACCTCGGCGACAGGCTCGGCCACGCTTCGGGCGGCGGGGATCACGGGGACCGCGATCTCGCTCGCGGCCTGATCGACCGACTCTGCGACCGTGGTGAGAAGGCCCGGCAGGGCGACCGTCTCGTCATCGGCGGCGTGGCTCGCGGGAGCGAGCGCAAGAGAGAGGGCGGTCCAGGCGAAGGCGAGACCGAGTCCGGTGCCGAGGACGGGCACCCAGCGCGACGAGCGTCGGCGGTTTCTCATGACGAGCGATCACCTCCCCCGAGAGCGTCGTCATCGATCGCACGGGAGAACCCGTGCCTGCGGGTACTGCTTGGCGCAGAAAGATACTCCTCACGGGAGATCCTGTCTATGGCTGAGCTGTGTGGATGTCGCACACGGCGACGGGGTGCTCCGCGCGTTGCGGCTGTCGCCGACTCGACTTGACAAGTGCCACGTTTTACACAAGTGAGTCCCCAGATGAACAACCTTCAAGTCGCACTTCAACCACAATCTCCATCCACAGGCTGGGGAAACTGAAACTCCAGGTCAGCGGGCGTTAATAGACCGCCACTCGATGTATCCCCGGGCGTTTTCCACAGGACTTCTTCACAAGCGATGCGGCGTTTCCCGCATCTTATCCACAGAGTTATCCACAGGCCGGTTTGCGGGTGTCCGACGCCCTCCATACCGTGTACTCCGGCTCGGTCACAGGCCAGGATGCGGGGGTGCGGATGTCGATCGCGGACATCTCTGACGACAGGCTCGGCGGACGGCGCGAACCCGATCGCACCCCGCCGCACGACATGCTCGCCGAGCAGAGCACGCTCGGTGGAATGCTGCTGTCGAAGGATGCCGTCGCGGACGTCATCGAGACGCTCCGCGGTACCGACTTCTACGTGCCCAAGCACGAGCTCATCTACGAAGCGCTGCTCTCGCTGTACTCCCACGGCGAGCCCACCGACGTCGTCGCCGTCACCGACGAGCTCATCAAGAACGGCGAGCTGCAGCGCGCCGGGGGCGCCGACTACCTCCACACGCTGACGTCCATCGTGCCGACGGCGGCGAACGCCGGCTACTACGCGACGATCGTCAACGAGCGCGCACTGCTGCGTCGCCTCGTCGAGGCCGGCACGCGCATCGTGCAGATGGGCTACAACGGCCAGGGCGACGCGGTCGACCTCGTCAACAGTGCGCAGGCGGAGATCTACTCGGTCACCGGCGCCGAGAAGGCCGAGGACTACGTCCCTCTCGAGGTCGCCGTCACGGCGGCCATCGACGACATCGAGGCCGCCCGCGGACGCGACGGTCAAATGACCGGCATCCCGACCGGCTTCTCAGGACTCGACCAGTTGACGAACGGCCTGCACCCCGGCCAGATGATCGTCGTCGCGGCGCGCCCCGCCATGGGTAAGTCGACGCTCGCGCTCGACTTCGCTCGCGCCGCCGCGATCAAGAACGACTCGCCCACGATCTTCTTCTCGCTCGAGATGGGGCGTAGCGAGATCGCGATGCGCCTCATGAGTGCCGAGGGTGCCGTGCCGCTTCAGTCGATGCGCAAGGGCACGCTCGACTCGCGCGACTGGACCACCGTCGCCGCGACCCGTGGCCGCATCAACGACGCGCCTCTCTACATCGACGACAGCCCGAACATGACGCTCGTCGAGATCCGGGCGAAGTGCCGCCGACTGAAGCAGCGCGTCGGCCTCAAGATGGTCGTGATCGACTACCTGCAGCTGATGACGAGCGGCAAGCGCGTCGAGTCGCGCCAGCAGGAGGTCTCGGAGTTCTCGCGCGCGCTCAAGCTGCTCGCGAAGGAGCTGCAGGTGCCGGTCATCGCGCTGTCGCAGCTGAACCGTGGTGCGGAGCAGCGAGCCGACAAGAAGCCTGCGATCAGCGACCTGCGCGAGTCCGGCTCGATCGAGCAGGACGCCGACATCGTCATCCTGCTGCATCGCGAGGCCGCCTATGAGAAGGACAGCCCCCGCGCCGGCGAGGCCGACCTGATCGTCGCCAAGCACCGTAACGGTCCGACCGACACGGTCACCGTAGCGTTCCAGGGCCATTTCTCGCGCTTCACCGACATGGCCGTGGGAATGGACTGACGCGGATCACGTCTGGTCATGCCGCGTCGTTCCTCCCCGTTGAGCGTGCGCAGAGACGATCCGTGAGTCGTCCTGTCACAGTCCGGTCCGACCCGCATCGTGCGCGTAGGGTCGAGCCACTGCCAGACAGGAGGAGCTGTGACCACGCGCTACATGACGGACCCCGTTCAGCTCGCGTCGTTGCGAGGGCAGCAGTACCTCGTCCTCGGCGTGAGCGGGGATGTCGGCGACTTCTACGATGAGGAGCGGGAACGCGTCCTGGCGCTGAGCCCCGACGAGCTCCCGCACCCTCACTCCGGTCACATCACGCTGCGAGGCTTCTTCGAACCCGAGCGTGTCGAGATGCTCCGCGGCGTCGTCGCGGCATGGGCCCGGGTGACCGCGCCGATCGAGTTGCAGGTGGACGCGGTGGACGGCTTCCCGGCGCCCTTCCAGATAGTGATCGCTCGCCTCGCTCGGACCTCGACGCTGGTGGGTGCATATGCGAGCCTGACCCGTTCTCTGGATCGGACCGATCTCCGTCGTGTCGGAGAGCTCCCGCTCGACGAGTGGGTGTTCCACATGTCGCTCGCCTATGGCGCGGCGCTAGACAGCTCGGCGTGGGAAGGCCTGCTCCGGTCATCCGCGCGAGAAGCAGTGGCCTCCCGGCCTCGTGAGACGGTCGACACGGTCGACTTCGTGCGATACGACGACGACGGCGAGCACGTGGAGTCCTTCGCGCTCGGGGGTTCCTAGTCGGTTCCGGGCCGAGAGTCCGGCGGTTCGAGCATGCCCGCCCGCGGTCCCTTCCTCGGGATGTCGACACCTCGTTGGTGCGGCCGCGCGTTCCGGACTCTCAGGCTCCCGGGGTCGCGGGTTCGACGCCGTCGAAGGGTGTGAGGGTGCGCAGCCCGGCTCGGTCGTCGCGGACGAGATAGAGCCGAACCGAGTCGGACGTATCGAGGG
The DNA here is from genome assembly GCF_900102175.1 of Microbacterium sp. cf332. GTDB lineage: Bacteria > Actinomycetota > Actinomycetes > Actinomycetales > Microbacteriaceae > Microbacterium. The sequence continues at coordinate 349,106 of NZ_FNKN01000002.1, read as the reverse complement.
GATCGCCCTCCGGGTAGAAGTCGGCGCCGCACGAGTCGGGCGTGGAGACCACCTCGATGGTCGAGCCCGGGGTGGCGTCGCCCTTCTCCGCGCCGGCGACCAGCACCTCGTAGCGGTTCGCGGCAACGCCGAAGAGGTCGGCCGACCCGGAACTCTCGACGGATGCGGTCGTCACGACGACGTCCGCATCACGTTCCATCTGCGCGGGCGACTCGTAGCTCGCCCACGATGCGCACGACACGGTCGCTGTCCCGCATCCGGACAGGCCGGCTGTCGCGGCGACAAGACCTGCTACGAGAATGGCGGCGTGCCGCGTTCGCGGTCGGCGGGCGGACAGCATGGCCCCAGTCTCGCGGCACCGCGATCCTGAGGCAACGCCTCCGCGACAGTCGAGCGCGGCCCGGCATCGCCGACGAGGAACCGGATCGCCACGGCATCCGCCGTCCACCGGCACGCCTGCCCGTCGACCCAAACCGGCGTCGCACCGAACCGCACCCACGCCCGGACGGGCTTAGGCTTCGGGTCGATCGTCACTGGCTCTGTGTCCATGCCGATCTCTTCACGCGAGAGGGACTGTAGCGGGCCGGCGTCGCGCGCGATGTGTTCAAGAATCTTCCCGTCCAACCGGCGGTCGATCGCCGCGGCGTAGCGCTTGTTCGTTCCCATCTCGGCTCCCCGCAATCCAGGGTAGCTCGATGCGAACATATGTTCGATACGCGCAACAGCCGGGGGAGCAGAGGTCAGGTGCCCCGTCCCATGCTGGGACAGTGCGGCCGATCCTCGTGCACGTCGTCACCCCATGAAATACTGCTCTGAGCCGGTTCGGGATTCTGGCAAGACCACCGCCCCGGGCGCCCGCCGAACGAGCAGCTATTCGGACATATCAGAGGGACGTTTGGACGGCCAGGATGTTCATGGCCTCGTCGAGCGCCTGCTCGAAAGCGCCGAACTGTTCAGAAGCAAACCAGGTTTCACACGCCGCTTGCACGCAGGCAAATGCCGCACCGACGATGGCGGCGGCTCGAGGATCGTCATCGGATTCCCCACTGCCGATTCGGGCGGCGATCCGTCCGATGAGGAGCTTCTGGCCGCGCTGCATCTTCTCGAGGTAGCGGGCGTAGAGCTGAGGGGTACTGCGGACGATCTCTTCCATCGAGTCGTTGCGGGCGCGCTGGCGGTCGTCCTTGACGTACTCAAGAGTGATGTCGAACACCCGCCGCAACGACTCTCACACGGGCCCGTCGTGAGGACGGGCATCGAGGGCGTTGGCCAACCGGTCGCCGAAGAGGTCGTACTTGCCAATGACGAGAGGAGTGAGTATCCGCAGCGAGTGTGAATCGACCAGAATGTCGTGATGCCCTACGTTGACACGAACGGCCCCGATGTCTCGATGCTCCGCACCGCAACGGTGGTCTCGAGGGACCCCTTCGGTCGGCATATCCGTGACCGTTATCTAGAGGACTACGTCATCGGACTCACGGCCGAGTACGGCACTTACATTGTCACGGTGGAGGAGGTCACCGAGTTCGGGCGACGCTTCGACCCGCACGACATGCACATCGACACTGCCGCAGCGCGTCGGTCGCCCTTCGGGAGCTTGATCGCAAGCGGTCTACACACGAACGCGATGATGATGCGCATCTACGTCGAGAACTACCTCAACCAAGCTGCCAGCGTCGCGTCTCCCGGAGTCGACGAGCTGCGGTGGCCCAAACCAGTTCGGGTGAACGACGAACTGACCGTTCAAATCACCGTGCTTGAAAACCGTACCTCCCGCTCCAACCCTGTACGTGGCGTGGTTCGCAATCAGATCCAGCTCCGGAATCAGTACCGCGAGATCGTCATGTCGCAAATACAGACCAACATCATGCTTCGACGCCGCGACGCACGGCCGCCTCATTCTTTGGATTAGGCCTCCACCCGATCCGACCTCGGCCCGTCAGGAACGCCCTTCAAAACCAGATGGCGGCCGATATTTGTCGCGAGCTGTCCAAGTGACAGCGCGGCACCCTGCCGTGAACGATCGTTCTTGGCGGGATCTCGTTTGGACGCCCGTAAGGGTCTCCGACAACTGCAACGGCGGAGGGTTTCGGTGAGTTCGCAGAGGCGTCACCGAGGTCCGACTGCGAGTGACGTCGTCCAGGTGCTGAGGGCCTTTCTCCCAAATTGCGCTTCTTACCTCATCGTCCACCCGGTGCGGATGAGGTCGATCGCGGCTGTGGCCGTGGCGTCATCGGCCATTGCCGCATCTTGAATCCAGCTCGTGGCGAGAGCCATGAGGAAGAGGTCGCGACCGCGAGCGTCGGGTCGCGCGGTGCCCTCCTGCTGCGCGGCGGTGAGAAAGGCATCCGTGATGGTGATGTACCCCTCGCATGTCAAGGTGAGCGGTGAGGTCTCCTCTGTAATCGCATCACGGAGAGGGGCGGGTAGGCCGTGGAAAGCAGATGACCACTCCACCAGCGCGACGAGCCACTGATGCAGTGCTGTGGCCGCGTCGATCGGGCTCGAACGGATGCGTTCGCGCTCTTCGACTAGGCGACTCGCGCGGGCCTCGAGGAGTTCGGCGAGGAGGGCTTCTCGAGTGGGGAAGTGGCGGTACAGCGTTCCCACGCCGAATCCCGCGTTCCGAGCGATCTCCTCGAGGGAGGCGGCGATGCCGTGGTCTGTGAACCGCTGTTCAGCGATTTCGAGGATGCGCTGCTTGTTCCGCTGCGCGTCAGCGCGAATTGGGCGGTCAGTTGTGGCTTTTTGGGCCATCGCTGGTCCTCTCATTTGACATACGGAGGGTGCCTCCGTAACGTAGACGCAGTATGGGAGGGTGCCTCCGTTTAAACGCTACGCGACTGAGCGTCTCACCGCAAACATCGTCTACGCGAGTCGAGGTGCCCAACAGGACGAGAACGTGACCGCAGAGGAAGAAATCATGAGTCAACGACGCATGCATCTGGCGACAGCGATCGCCAACGGGTTCGGAAGCAGCCCATACGCCTGGACAGACCCCCGCGTCGACCCGGCAGACTGGACGGACGTGCGTGCCTGGATGCGGTACGCCCAGATCGCCGAGCGCGGCAAGCTGGACTTCATCTTCTTCGGCGACTTCCTCGCGCAGTCTCAACGGGCGGAGTCCCATTCTCCGAGCCAATCCCTCGAGCCCGCTGTCCTCGCCACGGCTCTGGCGTTGGCGACCGAGCGCATCGGCTTCGTCAACACGGTTAGCGCGACCTTCGAAGAGCCCTACAACATCGCCCGGGTGCTGAAGTCTCTCGACGTCGTCTCCGGCGGACGCATCGGATGGAACGCCGTCACCACTTCCGCGCCGCCCGCCGCGGCGAATTACGGCCGCGACGTGGTCGATCGGGAGACCCGCTATGCCCTGATCGACGAGGTCATCCAGGCAGTCCAGGCGCTGTGGGGCAGCTGGGGGGAAGACGCATGGATCGCCGATAAGGAGTCCCGGCGCTTCACTGATCTATCCAAGATCGCTCCGGTGAACTTCCGCGGGGGGTTCGTAGCGACTCGCGGTCCTCTGGAGGTTCCGCCCTCGAAGCAGGGCCAGCCGATCATGTCGCATTCGGGTGCTGGGCCGCAGAGCCTCGCGCTCGCGGGCCGTCACGCGGACATCCTCATCACCGAGGTGTTCACAATCGACGAGGCTCGACAGCATCGCGCGATCATGCGGCAGGCTGCTGCGGCGGCCGGCCGCAACCCGGATGCCGTGAAGTACCTCGTCGGGGTACAGCCTTCCACTGCAGATACAGGCGCCGCGGCGCTCGCGCGACGCGGAGAGCTCGTCGAACCGGATGTCCCTCAGCAGGTGCACTACCTCGGCCAGCTGATCGGACTGCGCCTGGGCCCGGCCGACCTCGATGCGCCTTTGAGTCCCGAGCAGCTCGCCATCGCCAGAGCGCACCCGGGGGACTCTCGCTCGTATCGTGCGCTCGAGATCGCACGCGAAGGCTGGACGGTGCGGCAGGTGCTCCATCACGCCGTTATCGACTATCACCCGGCTCCGATCGGCCGCCCGGAAGTGATCGCCGATCACATGCAGGAATGGTTTGACGCTGACGCTGCCGATGGGTTCTGGGTTACGCCCGACATTCACGTCGACGGTATGGCCGCGTTCGTTGACGGGGTCGTGCCGATCCTTCAGCAACGAGGTCTCTTCCGTGACGAGTACGAGGGAGAGACCCTTCGGGATCATCTCGGCATAGACCGGCAGTACGGCCCCCGCTACGTCTGACCCGACCATCCCTTCAACGCACAGGAACGATATTGCGCACCCGCACCGACAAACTCACCCCCAGCCAGATCGTCACCATTACCGTCCTCGCGGCTTCGGCATCCATCGCGCTCGTCTCCGAGCTGATGATGGGCGTCGCCTTGCCCACGATCATGGACGAACTGCAGATCAGTGCCAGCACCGGTCAATGGCTCACCACCGTTTACGCCCTCACGCTGGCGATCATCATCCCGACGACCGGGTTTATCCTTCGCCGGTTCCGGCTGCGGTCCGTCTTCGCCGTAAGCATGGGGCTCTTCACGCTCGGCACCGCCATCGGCGCTGCGGCGCCCGGGTTCGAGCTGCTGCTCGCAGGCCGCGTCGTCCAGGCGCTGGGTACCGGCGTGCTCGTGCCTTTGCTCGTGACCACGGCGTTCGGGATGGTCGCGCCCTCCAGACGGAGTCAGATGATGGCCCTGGTCACCGCGGTGACCGGTGTCGCGCCGGCTTTCGCGCCCGCCTTCTCCGGGATCGTCATGGCGCAGCTCAGCTGGCGGTGGCTGTTCATCATCGTTCTGCCTTTGGCGGCGGTGGCGCTGATCGTGGGGGCATTGAACATCCCGAACCCGGACGCTGAGTCCAATGCGACATTCGATATCGCCTCGCTCGGCCTCGCTGCCCTCGGATTCGGAGCTCTCGTGTACGGGCTCAGTGCTGTCGGGGAAAGCGCCGGCCACGGCATCCCCGTGTCGTTCTGGATCGCCGTGCCGCTCGGTGCCCTCGGCGTCGCAGCCTTCATCCTGCGCCAGCTGAACCTCCAGCGCCGCTCAACGCCGCTGTTGGACCTGCGCGTCTTCACGCGTCGAGCTTTCACCATGTCCATCATCCAGTTCGGGTTCATCGTGGCGGGCGCGTTCAGCCTGAGCGTCCTCCTGCCGCTGGTGCTGCAGGAAGCACTCGACCTCGGTGTCTTCGAAACCGGCCTCTTCATGGTTCCCGGCGGCCTGACGATCGTCCTCGGCTCGGTCATCGCGGGCAAGCTGTACCCGCGTGTCGGCGCCCGGCCCCTCATGATCACCGGTGCCGTCATTGTCGCCGCTGGATGGTGGTTCATGAGCACGGTCGATCAGGGCACGCCGGTCGGCGTGGTGCTCGCGACCTTCATCATCATCTGCGCAGGCCAGGCTCTCGCCTGGACCCCCATCTTCACACTGGCGCTGGGATCCCTGCCGGAGGAACTGCACGCTCACGGAAGTGCAGCCCTCAACACAACTCAACAGCTCGTCGGAGCGGTCGGGCTCGCCGTCCTCGTCGGCATCTTCACCGCCGCCAGCTCCGGGACGGGCCCGGAGGCGACCGTGATCGGAGCGCAGACGGCCTTCACCGCCGGCGGCATCATCGCCCTCGGTGGCCTCATCGCTTCCCTCTTCGTGCCCTCCCGCTCGAACCAGAGGATGCAGGAATCAGCCACTGTCTGAACCCGAGGGGCCGCGCCCCGCGCGACGACACCACATCACCTCGCAAGGAGCACACATATGAATAACCTCATGCAGGACAAGGCGGGCCTGGTCACCGGCGCCGGCTCGGGGATCGGTCGGGCAGGTGCACTCGCCTTCGCCCGAGCCGGTGCGAACGTCATCGTCTCGGACATCAGCGATGACTCCGGGCTCGAGACGGTGCGTCTTATTGAAGCGGAAGGAGGAGCGGCGACGTTCGTTCGCTGCGACGTCAGCGACGAGACACAGGTCGCTCACCTCGTCGACGCAACCGTCTCGACCTACGGACAGCTCGACTTCGCCTTCAACAACGCCGGCTACAACGGGGTCTTCGCTCCCGTCGGCGAGATCGACGCCGCAACCTTCGACCGCGTCATGAAGATCAACCTCTACAGCACCTTCTACTGCCTCAAGCATCAAGTCACCGCCATGGTAGACAGCGGCGGCGGGGCGATCGTGAACACCTCGTCAGCTGCCGGCGTCGTAGGCGTCGCGAACAACGCCCCGTACAACGCCGCCAAACACGGCATCGTCGGGCTCACGCGAAACACCGCCCTCGACTACGCGAAACACGGCATCCGCGTGAACGCCATCGCCCCAGGCGCCACCTCCAGCCCCATGATGAGCAACGCGTTCGATCAGAACGAAGGAACTGGCTTCCGCGAATCCGTCCTCGCCGCCATCCCTATGGGAAAGCTGTCCGAGCCGGAAGATCAGGCCAACGCGGCCGTCTGGCTCTGTTCGGACCAGGCGCGCATGATCACCGGCGTCACCCTGTCCGTCGACGGTGGCTACGTCAGCGGCAGATGAGGCCCGTGGCGCGAAATAGCAAAGCGCCATTACCATCCCATCCTCACGCTCCGAAGGAAGAGTTCCATGCGTGCAGTTCAGATCACCGAATACGGAGATCCCTCCGTCCTCACCATTACCGATGTCACACTCCCCGCCCCAGGAAACGGGCAAGTATTGGTCGACGTCCGCGCCGCCGCCCTGAATCCGCTGGATATCAAGCTCCGCTCAGGCGCTGCGCACTCTCTTTATCCCTGTGCCCGCGCCCGTCCGCCCGGCCTCTGAAGCAAGGATCAGGAGCCCGGCTCTGATGGTCGAAGCCGCGGACATCGAGGAGTTCGCCCGCGGTTACGCTCGCCCCGGTGGCTGGGCGGGCGCGATCGGCATCTATCGATCCATCCTGTCCGAGGGCGCCGAGTTCCAGACGCGAGCTCGCGAACGAAAGATCAGCGTTCCCGTCCTCGCTGTCGGTGGCTTCGGGGGCTCGTTCACCGCCTCGACGATGGAAGGCGTCGCCGAGGGGGACGTGCGCTCGGTCATCCTGGAGGATGTCGGCCACTACGTCGCCCTCGAGGCGCCCGACGAGCCCGCGTCGGCGATCATCTCGTTTCTCGAGGAGGTTGACGGCTGACCGGGCACAACCGAGGAGATCTGCGTTTCGGAGGGCTGAAGCCCGGGGCATCCTCCTCCGGGCTGCAGATCTCCTCCGCCGTGAGGGCTTGCGGGGCCGCCTCCGCGTCAGGCCGGATACCGCTTCAGCAGCTTCGACGCGACGATCATCGCGCCGCCCAGCACGGCCGGGATGCCGCCGCCCGGGTGCACAGATGCGCCGACGCGCCAGAGCCAGGGCGCGCGGAGGTCGTGCTGCGCGGGCTGGTGCAGCGGGCCGCTCATCCACAGGGGTCGCGACGCCCCGTAGAGGGCGCCGTGGGGTTCGCCGAACGAGCCGAAGTAGCGCGGGTCGAGAACGGTCGTCTCGCTCATGCCGTCGGTGAGCAGCCCGTCGAGGCCCATCACGCGGGAGATGCGCTCGATCTCGCGCCTCACGAAGGGATGGTCGAGCGAGTAGCCCTGGCCATCGGCGGGGCTCGTGAGCAGGACGGCCAGGGTACTGCGATCGTTCGTGTAGATCTCGCCCGCACGGTAGTGATTGACGAACGCCATCGTCTCCGCGGGCTCGTCGCCGGCGGCGAGACTGCGGTGCAGGGCATCCGGCTTCGTGGGCAGGATGACGCTGTGCGCGGCGATCCGTTCGGGGAGGGGCTTCTCGAGCACGCCGTAGATCGCGACGGCCGAGCACGACAGCTGTGGTGAACCGGGGGTCAGGCTGCGCCGCCCGAGCAATCGGTCCAGCCTCGACGCGTCCAGTCCGCTCACCACGACATCCGCCTCATACGAGCCGGTCTCGGTCGTCACACGCCCGCGCTCGATGCGCGTGACGCGCTCGCCGGTGCGGATCTCGACGCCCGCGGCATCCGCGAGCCGTTGCAGCGCGAGGACGATCTCGAACACCCCGCCGCGCGGCACCCACACCCCGTCGGCGGCCATGACGGCGGGCATGCTTGCGTACAGCGCAGGGGTGCGGGCGGGGGAGACCCCCGCGTTGAGGGTGTGGATCGCGATGATCTCGCGCAGCCCCTCGGGCATCCAGGCGAGGCTGTCGAGGTAGGCCCGGGTGCTGAGGCGCCGTCCGTATACGGCGAGCAGCCGACGCAGCGCCGGCAGCGACGCGCGATCGAGCGGGTCGGCGACGAGCAGCGCGGCGACGTCGCCCGCGAGGGGTGCGTGCTCGTCGCTGAAGCGCTGCCACGCGGCGTGCCAGGGATGCCCTTCCGGCACCGGCAGCGACACTTCCTCGCCGCGGTAGTAGTACCGGCCGACCTCCTCGAGGCGCACGAGGTCGAGCCCGCCGTCATCCGCACCCGCACCGCCGGCATCCGCACCCAGTCGGCGCAGCAGCTCGTCCCAGACGGACGGGAACGTGACGAGCGACGGGCCGGTGTCGATACGCTCGCCGTCGAGTTCGATGCGCCGGCTCTTGCCGCCGACGGCCTCGGCCGCTTCGAGCAGGGTCACGCGGTGACCGGCGTGGGCGAGCAGTGCGGATGCCGCGAGCCCGCCGAGGCCCGCGCCGACGACGACGATGCGGCTCACGGGTAGATCCCGAGGAACATGGCGGCGAGCAGCAGCCCGCTGGCGACCGAGCCCGCGATGTACGGGAACGCGATCGACAGCGGGTAGAGCCTGCGGCCGGTGGCGGGCGTGGGGCGCAGCAGCATCCAGCCGACGAGGGTCCCGGCGAGGGCGAGGTTCACGAGCGCGACGGGCACGCTGACCAGCGCGAACAGCACCGTCGAGATCAGCCACCACGCCCCGCTCCACAGGGCCGTGCCACGCGGGCCGAGCAGGACGGCGGTCGTGGTGATGCCGGCTTCGCGGTCTTCGTCGATGTCCTGAACGGCGTCGTAGGCGTGCTTCGCGACGCTCCAGGCCAGCAGTCCGACGACGGCGGGCCAGACCGGCGGTGCCTCGAGAGCGACCGGCATGATCAGCAACGGCAGGCCGTAGGCGGCGTTGCTCAGCGAGTCGAGGAACGGGCGCGCCTTGAACCGCAGCGGGGGCGCCGAGTAGAACACGAACACGCCCGCGTACAGCAGAATCAGACCGACCGCCGCGATGGGCAGCGCGATGACGAAGTAGACGAGGAACGGGACGTTGGTGATCGCCACCGCCCAGGCGATGAGCTTCACCTCGCGGGGCTCGATGCGCGCGCCCTCGATCGACCCCTTGCGCGGGTTCAGCGCATCCGTGTCCTGATCGAAGATGTCGTTCACGCCATAGATCAGCAGGTTGAACGGCAGCGTCAGCCAGATCAGCAGCGGGATCGCGTCGACGTCGATGAGCTGACCCGTGAGCCACATGCCGAGCGCGCCCGTGCCGATGGTGTTGATCCACAGGACGGGCCGCGAGATGTGGACGAGGCGCGCGACGGTCGATGTCTGGCGGCTGATGGCGGCGCTCCTCGGGTCGGCTGTCGCCACTATCTCACCATCGGCCGGATGGTCGTGAATCCGCCATCGACCGGGATGACCTGCCCCGTGATGCGGGACGCCTCGGGCGAGAGCAGCCAGTCCATGACCGCGGCGACGTCGTCGGCGGACTGCACGCCGCCGAGCGGGTACTGCTTCTCGGCGCTCTCACGCAGCATCGGTGCCGCGAGCATGCCGGCGGTGAGCGGGGTGTCGGTCATTCCGGGGGCGACGGCGTTGACCCGGATGCCGCGCGCGGCATAGGTCGCGGCGGCGCTGCGGACGAGCGCCTCCACGCCGCCCTTCGCTGCGGCGATGACCTCGTGGTTCGCGACGCCGATGCGGGCGACGACCGAGCTCGCGAACACCGCGGCGCCCGGTGCCTTGCCGGTCGCGTCGAGCCAAGCGTGCAGGATCCACAGGCTGCTCTCGAGGTTGACGCGCATCACGTCGCGCGCCTCATCCGTCTTCGTGCGGTGCAGCGGCGTGATGAGGGTGCTGCCCACCGCGTGGGCGAGCAGAGCGGGCGCGGCGCCGAGCGCGGCGCGGCACTCCGCGAATGCGGTCGCCGCGCCCTCGGGCGTCGTGACGTCGGTCTCGATGTGCGCGTCGGCGTCGACCTCCGCGAGAGAGGCGGCATCGCGGCCGACGGCGGCGACACGCACGCCACGGGCGCGGAGGCGTGCGACGAGCGCGCGGCCCACCCCGCCCCGTGCCCCGGTGACGAGGGCGATGTCGGTCGGGGGTGCGGTGTCGTCGGTCATCGGGTCGCCTCCGGTGCGGTGACGTCGCCGCGCCGGATGGCGTCGGCGCGGTCGCGGATCGCGGTGATCTCGTCATCGTCGAGGCGGCCGAGGTTCTTCACCTGCAGCGCCATGCGGTGGTTCTCGGCGAGCGGCTCCTCATGGCGGATGAGGTAGTCCCAGTAGAGGGTCGTGAAGGGGCAGGCGTCCTCGCCGATCCGCTTCGCCGGGTCGAACGGGCACGTCTTGCAGTACGGGCTCATGCGGTCGATGTACTTCCCCGTCGCCGCATAGGGCTTGCTGCCCATGAGCCCGCCGTCGGCGTACTGGCTCATGCCGAGGGTGTTGGGCAGTTCGGCCCACTCGACCGCGTCGACGTACACCGCGAGGTACCAGGCGTGCACCTCGCGCGGGTCGACGCCGAGCAGCATGGCGTAGAGCCCCGTCACCATGAGGCGCTGGATGTGGTGTGCGTATCCGTTCTCGAGCGTCGTGCCGATGGCGTCCGCGAGGCACGCCATCGGGGTGTCGCCGGTCCAGTACCAGTCGGGCAGCGGCTCGAAGGCCTCGAACGCGTTCCGCTGCAGATAGCCCGGCATCTGCGTCCAGTAGATGCCGCGCACGTACTCGCGCCACCCGAGGATCTGCCGGACGAACCCCTCGACCGCCGAGAGCGGTGCGTGCTTCGACCGGTAGGCCTCTTCGGCGGCGGCCACGACCTCACGGGGATGCAGCAGCTTCAGGTTCATCGACGACGACAGGTGGGCGTGCCACAGCCAGGGCTCGCCCGGCCACATCGCGTCCTGGGCGTCGCCGAAGCCGGGCAGTCGCTCGTCGATGAACAGCTGCAGCGCCTCGAGCGCCTGCGCGCGGGTGACCGGCCAGGCGAACGTGTCGAGAGAGCCCGGGTGCTCGCCGAACTCCCTCTCGATGAGCTCGATGACGTCGCGTGTGATCTCGTCGGGCGGGAAGGTCGCGCGCGGAGGCACCAGGCCGGGTCCCTGTCTGGGGAACGCCTTGCGGTTGTCGGCGTCGTAGTTCCACTGGCCGCCGACGGGCTGGCCGCGGGTGGTCATGAGGATGTCGTGCCGCTTGCGCATCTCGCGATAGAAGTACTCCATCCGCAGGGTCGCCCGGCCCTCGGCGTGCTCGGCGAACTCGGCGACGGTCGAGAAGAAGTGCCGGTCATCGCGGATCTCGAGGGGGATGCCGGCGGCATCCGCCGTCTGCTTCAGCGCCTCGCGCACCCGCCATTCGCCGGGCTCGGTCATCACGAGCGCCTCGGGCTTCAGCTTCTCCAGGTCGGCGGCGAGCTGGTCGGCGAAGGTGCCCTTGTTCCCCCGTGCGTCGAGCTCCGTGTAGTGCAGGGTGTGCCCGGCATCGCGCTGATCCGCGGCGAAGTGGCGCATCGCCGCGAGGAACACCGCGGTGCGGGGCTGGGAACTCCACACGTGCGTCGACTCCTCGGCGACCTCCGCCATCCAGACGGCGTCCTGCGCCGGGTCGAAGTCGTCGAACCCGCTCGCGTCGGGGTCGAGCTGGTCGCCCAGGACGATGACGAGGTTACGGATCACGGTGTCAGCGTAGGAACGGCCCCGGGTGCGTCCTATCGCTTGTGCGTGGCGCCGGGCTGCGCTAGCCGTGGAGTCCGAGGCGGCGGCGAAGGCGTGAGGATCCGTACGACCGTCGTATGGATGGCGTGAGGGGAGCCGCGGGCGGAGCGCGTCGAGCGTAGACCTGAGGCATGACCCTCACGTCTCTCCTCCCGACCTTGCGTCGCAGCATCCCGTCCCCTCATGCCCGGGATGCGTGGCCGGCGCGCACCGTCGTCACGTGCGATGACGTCGTCGTCTGCGGCATCTCTGCGCAGCGCTTCGTCGAGCTGTGCGGACTGCCGGCCGTCATGACGGCGCCGGCAGTCATCCCCCTGTCGGGCGGGATGGCGTCAGCTACCGCCACGACGACCGTGCTGCTGCTGCGGGTGATGCGCGGGCCCGACGACGGCAGCCCGACTCTCGTCGTCGACGCCGACCTCGATGCGGCCGGGCTCGCGGTGTGGGGCGAGGCGCGGCTGCTCAATCGCGTGTCGAGCGCGCACGACCAGCGGATCGAGGTCGGCGGTGCCGACCGCGAGCGTCTGACCGGCGCATCCGTCGTGCTGCCCGCCGACGTTCGCGGCGGCGACGTCATCGCGGTGCCCTGCGCCGGCGCCCTCGGGGTCGGCGACGTGCGTCCCCATCCGGCTGCCCGTCCGCACGCCGGGGGAGCGGAGTGACGGTGTACGCGACCGTCCTGTGGACGAGCCGGTGTGCGCGCTACGAGGCGATGATCGCCGCGGCTCAGGCCGCGGAGAAGGAGGGCGAGAGCAGCCCGCCCAGGAAGCGGGCGATCTCGCCCGGCCCGGATGCCTGACCCGAGGCCTCGACGTCGGGGTTGTAGTTCGTGTTGGTGTTGACGTCGTAGGTCACGAGACGCCCGTCGATCGTCTCGACGAACTCGATGCCGGCGATGCGGATGTCGTTGGCCCGCAGGAACGCGCGGTGCTGAGCCACGAGCGGGTGCTCGGCTGTGACCTCGTCGCGCAGCGCGAACGGCGGGAACACCGGCTCGAGCGAACCGGCTGTCCCGGGCTCGACGACGCACGCGTCGGCGGGGCACAGCTCGAAGCTGCCCGCGCTCGTGTCGACACGCACCGCGTAGACGAACTCGCCCGCCACGTACTCGGCACGCGTGACGAACGGCTCGCGGGCGAACAGGAACTCCTGGATGAGGGTGATGCCGTCGGGTGAGGCCTCGAACTCGGTGCCGTCGACCCACGCGTCGAACTCGTCGTCCGAGTCCCACCGGCGCACCCCGAGACCTTTGCCGCCCTGATTGTGCTTGCTGATGAACGGCACCGGGAAGTCCCGGGCGCGACGCTTCAGGTCGGAGGTGCCGAACACCGCGACCGTGCGCGGCACATCGATGCCGCTGGCGCGCAGCGCCGCGTGCTGAGCGACCTTGCTCACCTCGAACTCGAGCACGTGGCTGCCGCCGACCACGGTCCGGCCCCACGACTCGAGCCAGCGCAGCACGGCCCGTCCGTACTCCTTCGACTCGGCGTGGTCGCGGGTGTGCGCCGAGGCCGACAGCCGCGACCAGAACACGCCCTGCGGCGGTTCGGCCGACAGGTCGATCGAGCCGTCGGTGAGCAGCCACTGCTCGGCGGGCACGTCCGCGGCCGCGAAGGCGGCGGCGAAGGGCGCCCACCACTCGGGGTTCTCGTGGATCACGTACACCTGCGGCGAAGTCGACATCCCGTCAGGCTAAGCCGAACGAGCCGGGCCGCGGGCCGCGTGACGGACCGTGACGCGACATGGACCTCCGCGAGCCCGGCACGTACCGGGCGTGTGAGGATCGACGGGACCGACGGATGCTCCGCCGGAGAGGGAGCATCATGAGGTTCGGCTACTGGACCCCCACTTACGGCGGCTGGCTGCGCAACGTCGCCGACGAGCACACGCCCGCGACCTTCGAGCACATCGCTCGTATCGCCCGGGCCGCGGAGGACGGCGGCTTCGACGTGACGCTCGTTCCCGAGCTCAACCTCAACGACATCAAGGGTCATTCCGGCCCCGCCCTCGACGCCTGGGCCATCGCGACCGCGACGGCCGCCGTGACATCCCGGCTGGAGATCATGGCCGCGCTGCGGCCGAGCTACCACCCCGTCGCTCTCGCCGCGAAGCAGGCCGCCACGATCCAGGAGATCGCTCAGGGCCGCTTCACGCTCAACGTCGTCTCGGCGTGGTGGGCCGAGGAGGCGCGGCAGTACGGCATCTCGTTCGCCGACCACGACGACCGCTACGCGCTGACGACCGAGTACGTCGAGGTGCTTCACGGGCTGTGGTCGCAGACGCCGTACAGCCACGAGGGGCGTCACTTCTCGCTCGAGGGCACCCACCTCGAACCCAAGCCCGTGACGGCGCCGCTGATCTACGCGGGCGGTGAGAGCGAGGCGGGCCGGGCGGCGATCGCGGGCTTCGCCGACGCCTACGTCACGCACGGGGGCACGGTCGACGAGCTCCGGACGAAGATCGCTGACATGCGGGCGCGCCGCGAGCGCGTCGGCAAGCCCGCGTTCCGGCACTTCGGCATGGCGGCGTTCGCGATCGTCCGCGACACCGAGGAGGAAGCGCAGGCCGAGCTCGCGCGGATCACCGACGTGCGCTCGGGCGCGGCCTACGAGTCGTACCAGGACTTCGTGACCAAGTCGCAGCTCGACGTCGAGATCAGCCTGCGGGAGTACTCGGTGTCGAACCGCGGTCTGCGCCCCGAGCTCATCGGAACGCCGCAGCAGGTCGCCGACCGCATCCGGGAGTTCCAGGACGTCGGCGTCGACACCCTGCTGCTGCAGTTCTCGCCCGCGCTCGACGAGCTGGAGCGCTTCGCCGAGCGGGTCATCCCGCTCGTCAACGACGCGCCCGCCTGACGACGCACGAGGCGGGTCCGGAAGACACCGGACCCGCCTCGCGGACGACGACTCGACTCACCTCAGAGTGAACTCGACCGTCGTAGTGTTGCCGGCGACGTCGTGCACGACGAGCGTGTTCGCGCCCGGCACCGCGCCGAACATCCCGGGCTTGACGAAGTTGACGTCGGACCACGCGTTGTCCGTCAGATCCTTCGTCACACCGTTGAGCACCGCCTTGTCGATCTTCCCCGCGTCGTGCAGCTTGAAGCTCACGAGCGAGTAGTCATCGCCGTCACGGGTCGTGAACGACGCGCCGTCCTTCACCGTCACGGTCGGCGGGGTGGCGTCGATCGTGACGTCGAACGTCTTCGTCTGCGCGACGTTGCCGGCCAGGTCGTGCGCGTTGAAGCGGACCGTGTACTTCCCGTCGGGAAGCGTCACCGAGGCGGTGTGCGTCGCCGCCGCAGCGCCGTCGACCGCGGTCTGCGTGCTCCTGACGAGCGTGCCGTCGCGGTAGACGTTAGCCACGATGCGAGCGAGCCCCCGATCGTCCGTCGCATCGACCCGCAGGTCGAGCGCGCGGTGCGGACCGGCCGTCGTCGGAGCGGCCAGCGTCACGACCGGCTTGACGGTGTCGGGCTCCGGCTCGGGCGTCGTGGCCGGGACGATCTGCACGTCGTCGACGAAGCCCGTGTTGTCGCCGTCGGTCGTCGTGGCGACGAATGAGATCGTGTGCTCGCCCTCCTCGACGGTGAACGGCTCGGACTCGAAGGCGGTGTACTTCCCGTCGCGGGTCGGCACGAAGTGCCCGAGCTTCTGATCGTCGACGAGGACGTCGAACTCCTGCTGACCGCCGAAGCCCACGCGATTGGCGGCCGCGAAGGTGATCGCGAAGGTGCCGGCCGGGAAGCGCACGGTCTGATCGATGCGGCTCGCGAGTCCGGAGTCGCTCTTGAGGTACGCCGTGCGCTCGCCCTGCGGGGCGGGGAAGGCGGGCTGGAACACGCTGTTGTTGTGCTGGATGCCGGCACGAGCGCTGAACGTCCATCCGTTGACCATCGGCCCGTTCGAGGTGCCGCCCGTGGCGGGGCGTTCGAAGCCGGCGTTGTAGATCGTGACGATCGGCTCCTCCTCGGGGATGTCCGGGTTCACGAAGCACCGGTTGTCGCCGCCCGGGTTGGGGTCGCCGCCGAAGGATGCCGCGGCGCAATCCACGCCGTCGGTGAAGGTGCCGAAGCGGAACAGGCCGTCGGAGCCGAAGGCCACGCTGGCCTCGCCCTCGAAGGTGCAGTCGCCGCCGTCCTGGTACTGGCAGAAGACGTACCCGTCGGGTGCGTTCTGCACGTCGAGCACCTTGTACAGACGCGACGTCACGCCCGAGTCCTCGAGGCCGTCGCCCACCGCGATAGCTCGCAGGTAGGTCGTCTTGAGGGGCTCGAGCACGATCTGGCCCGTGTACAGCGTCGATTCGGCGGTCGGGACGCTGCCGTCCGTCGTGTAACGGATCTCGGCGCCGGGAGTGCCGGTCGTGATGCTGACCGCTTCGACCGACTCGTACAGGCCCGGCTCGAGGCTGAACACCGGTGCATCCGCCACACCGGCCTTCGATGCCGGCGTGACCAGCACCTGGGCGACGCCGTAGACGCCCTCGGTCAGTGTCGCGCGGATCGCGACGGTGCGCTCGGTCTCGACATCCGGGGCCGTGAAGACGCCGTCCTCGTCGATCGAGCCGTTGCCCTCGCCCACGACCGACCAGGTCAGGTCGCCGGCCCCGTCGATGATGCGCGCATCGAGGTCGAGCTGCGCGCCCCCGGCGATCACCGATTCGACCGGGTCGACGGCCACCTGCGTCGCCGCCGACGACGTCGTGTAGACGGCGAAGGTGTTCTCGTCTCCGACGGCGTCGTCGACGAAGGCGTTGGCCTCGGGCGTCAGCGTTCCCGACGACGCGGGCAGCAGCGCGTTCTTGTCGGGCTCGACGATCGAATCCGAGTACGCGAGGCGCGTGAACGGCTCGGTGACCTCGCCGCCGGTGAACTCGACGCGCACGTCCTTCGGCGATCCCGACTGGGTCTCGACGAGCACCGTGAGCTCGCCGTCGCGATCGCGGAAGGCGGTCGCGCGGATGTCGTCGTGGGAGGTCTCCGTGCCGAGCACCGTGCTGTGCTCGGGGATGTAGCGCATCAGCAGGCCGGCCTCGGAGAACGCCGCGGTCGGCTCGAGACCGAGCACGAGCGAGTCCCACAGGTTGTACGAGCCGTTCGTGTCGCCGGCCGGGTCGTGCGTTATCACGCCGTTGAGCTGCCACACGAGGTTCGAGTGGACGCCGTTGTTGGCGCTGCCGATGATGTAGTTCGCGTATCCGGTCTCCCAGACACTCGTTCCGGGGTTCGTCCACCCCATCTCGGAGAGGTTCAGTGGCGCGTCGCCGATCGTCGCACGGCGCTGATCGATCGCATGACCGAGGAACTCGTACGACTCCCCGTAGAGGTGGAACGAGTACTGGTCGAACACGTCGCCCGCGTTCTCGGCCATGTACTGCGTCCAGTCGGGCGCGTTGACCTCCTCGGGTCCCCAGATCTGCAGCTCGTCGCGCAGTCCGTCCGCGATGAGCTGGTCGTGGACCTTGCGCGCCATCTCGGCGTAGTACGCCTTCTGGTCGGCCGGTCCCTCGAAGTCCCAGCTGCCGTTGGGCTCGTTGTAGAAGGTCAGGAAGTCGATGTTGTCGTAGCCGCGCGCGTTGATCAGCTCGTCGAGCAGGGCCGACGCGGATCGGCCGTAGGTGTCGAGGTCGCCGGGGGCGCTCTCGTAGGGCTTGGTCACGCCTGGGTAGAGGAACCAGTCGTGGACCCGCTCGCCGACCTTCCAGCCGAAGTTGAGCAGCACCTCGGTGCCGGCCTGCTCGAACGCGTCGAGATAGCGGTAGAACGCGCGCATCTCGGGGCTCTCGAAGTCATACTGGCCCTTCTCCAGCTCCATCCAGTCGATCTGGAACCAGACGCGCGCGACCTTGGGCTGAAGCGTGAGGATGCGTTCGACGTCGACCTCCCAGTCGGCGTCGTCGTAGCCGAGGCGGGTGGTGCCCTCGAGCAGACTCCACGGTATGACGTTCACGCCGATGCCGAGATAGTCCTCTTGCACGACCTGATCGAGGTCGACGGTCACCGTCCGCTGCTCTGCGGGTGCGGTGTCATCGGCGGTGGCGGGGGTCACGGGTCCGAAGGCGGCTGCCAGTACGGAACCGGCGATGACGGTGGCGGTCGCTGCGGAGGCAGCGCCGATTCGTCGTTTCACGGGGGGATCTCCTATCTGCGTCGATGGAGCGCAGTCGCTCACGGCTCGGGACCGTCGATGGCGACACCAGGTAGTGCGACTACGAACATCTGATGTGGAGCACGGTATATCAGGGCGACCAGGAGCCACAAGGAGGCCCATTCCGTGATTATTTGTAGTCGGGCTACCCATATGAACTAATTTCAGGTACTTTACTTTTCGCCGGACCACCCGGCCCCGAGCCCGCACATCGACGTGTCGGAAAGGAACGACGATGATCCTCCGTACCCCCTGGTCCCGTGGCGCTGCGCCGCTCGCCGCGGGAGCGCTCGCCCTCCTGCTCGTCGCCGGCTGCGCTCCGCAGAGCGGCGACGACCGCGGCATCTCGATCTCGACCGGCGCGATCGGCGACATCACGAAGAACTTCAACCCCTTCTCCCCGAACGTCCTGCAGCCGACGCTCGGGGCGATCTACGAGCCGCTGTTCTTCTACAACAACCTCGCCGTCGGCGAGCCGCAGCCGATGCTCGGCACGGAGTACTCCTGGAACGACGAGGCGACGGAGCTGACAATCCAGGTCCGCGACGGCGTCACCTGGTCGGACGGCGAGGCCCTCACGGCCGAGGACGTCGCATTCACCTTCGACCTGATCGCCGACACCCCCGAGATCAACACGATCGGCTACACCGGCTCGGCCGAGGCGGTCGACGACGACACCGTGGTCGTGACGTTCGACGAGCCGTCGCTGCCGATCGGACCCGAGCTCATCGGCCGCACGGCCATCGTCCCCGAGCACCTGTGGTCGCAGTTCGACGACGTCGCCAACTTCGTCAACGAGGAGCCCGTCGGCACCGGTCCCTTCGCCCTGTCGACTTTCACGCCGCAGAGCTACGTGCTGCAGAAGAACACCTCCTACTGGCAGGAGGGCAAGCCCGCGCTCGAGACGCTGCGCTACGTCTCGTTCGCGAGCGGCGATGCCGCGACGACCGCGATGGTCAACGGGCAGCTCGACTGGAACACCGGCCTCGTGCCCGACTTCACCGACGAGGTCGAGTCGAACCCGACACTCAACCAGATCAACACCCCTATCAATCAGACGGCCTGGATCGCGTGCGCCGACGCCTCGCTCGGCTGCACGGGGCCGCAGACCGACCCCGCCGTGCGCCTCGCGATCAGCCTCGGGCTCGACCGTCAGGAGATCATCGACATCGCGTTCGAGGGTCTCGGCGCGGCCGTCTCGCCCGCCATGCTGCTGCCCGAGCGTGACGCCGAGTACATCGCGTCGGACCTCGACGACACCACATCGCCGTCGGCCGACGCGGCCGCGGCCGCGGCCGTGCTGCAGGAGGCGGGCTGGGCCCCGGGCGCCGACGGCGTCTACGAGAAGGACGGCGAGCGGCTGAGCGTCACGGTGCAGGTGCCGCAGGAGTGGACGTCGTACGTCACCGCCGTCGAGGTCGCCTCGCAGCAGCTGACCGACATCGGCATCGATCTCACTGTCGAGGCGCTCCCGGGCGCCCAGTGGAACGAGAACCGCTTCTCGGGCGAGTTCTCGTTCACGATGGACGGCGTCTACCAGGGGCCGTCGGCCGACCCGTACTACATCTACGCGAACTACTACACGACCGCCGCCACCGCCCCGGTCGGCGAGCAGGCGCCCACGAGCTACGCGCGCTACACCGACCCCGAGGTCGATGCCCTCGTCGACCAGGCCCGCGTCGAGGTCGACCCCGAGCGGCGCCGCGAGCTGTACTTCGACATCCAGCGCATCATCGCGGCATCCATGCCGTACATCCCGGTCCTCGTCGTGCCGACGGTGACCTACTACAACACCGATGACGCGACCGGCTGGCCCACCGAGGACGACCTCTACGCGTTCCCCGCCGCGTGGTCGATCTGGAACCTCGGCGTCGTGGCGGCCAACCTGCAGCCGGTCGGCGAGTAACCGATGCGGATGAGGCGTCGAGCCGTGCGGGAGGCGCGGGGATGAAGTACTACGGAAAGAAGCTCGCGTTCTACGGCATCGCGCTGTGGGCCGCGGTGACCCTGAACTTCTTCATCCCGCGTCTGCTGCCGGGCAACCCCGTCGACATCATGCTCGCGAAGCTCGCGCAGAAGGGGCCCGTCAGCCCCAGCGCGCGGCAGAGCCTGGAGCTGCTGCTCGGCACGAACTCCGACGCTCCGGTGTGGGAGGCGTACCTCGGATACCTCCGGAACGTGCTCTCGTTCGACTTCGGGCCGTCGATCACGTACTACCCGACGCCCGTCGTCGACGTCATCTCGCAGGCGCTGCCCTGGACGATCGTGCTCGTGGGGGTGTCGACCGTGCTCTCGTTCGTGCTCGGCATCACCCTCGGCACGATCGCCGGATGGCGGCGGGGCGGCTGGCTCGACAACCTCATCCCCGTCACCACCATGCTGCAGGCCGTGCCGTACTTCTGGATGGCCATCATCCTGGTGTACCTGCTGGCCGTGATCTGGCCGATCTTCCCGGCCTTCGGCGGGTACGACATCTACACGACGGTGCCCGGCTGGTCGGCCGACTTCCTCGGCAGCGCCGTGTACTACGCGTTCCTGCCCGCCCTCACGATCGTCATCAGCTCGGTGGGCGGCTGGATGCTGGGCATGCGCAACATGATGGTCGCGACGCTGTCGGAGGACTACATCACGACGGCCGAGGCGAAGGGCCTCTCGCCCGTGCGGGTGCGGCAGCGATACGCGGCGCGCAACGCCATCCTGCCCTCCGTCGCCGGGTTCGCGCTGTCGCTGGGATTCGTCGTCTCGGGATCTCTCGTCACCGAGCAGGTGTTCTCGTATCCGGGCATCGGATACGCCCTGCTGCAGTCGGTGAACAACAACGACTATGCGCTGATGCAGGGCCTGTTCCTGGTGATCACGCTCGCCGTGCTCGCCGCCAACCTCATCGTCGACCTCTTCTACGGAGTGATCGACCCGCGTACCCGGATCCGGAGGTAACGGATGTCGTCGCAGTCGGTCACGGCCACCCTCGCTCAGCTCTCCCCACGTCGTCGTCGGCGCCGTCCCGTGAGCGCCAAGCTCGTCGTCGGGCTCTCGATCACCGGCGCAATCGTGCTCTTCGGGCTGGTCGCCCCCCTCTTCGTGGGCGACCCCTTCCGCATCCGTCCGGTGGGGACCACGGCCCCGAGTGCCGAGTTCTGGCTCGGCACGACGCAGAAGGGGCAGGACATCTTCGCCCAGCTCGCCGTGTCGACCACCAACTCGCTGCTCATCGGCGTGATCGTCGGCGTGCTCAGTCTCGTGCTGTCCGCGTTCTTCGGCATCGTCGGCGCGTACCTCGGCCGCTGGTTCGATGAGGCGTTCTCGCTCATCACGAACATCGCGCTCGTCATCCCGGGCCTGCCGCTCATCATCGTCGTCTCGAGCTACGTCGAGAGCCGCGGTCTCGGCGTGGTCGCCCTGATCCTGGCGTTCACGAGCTGGGCGGGAGGGGCACGCGTGCTGCGTGCGGTCACCCTGAGCCTGCGCAGCCGCGACTACGTCGCCGCGGCCCGCGTCGCCGGCGAGCGGACGTTCCGGATCATCACGGTCGAGATCCTGCCGAACCTGCTCCCCATCCTGGCCTCGTCATTCATCTTCGGCGTCGTGTCGGCGATCCTCGCCGAGGCCGGGCTCTCGTACCTCGGTCTGGGCGTGACGACCGACTACACGTGGGGCCGCATGCTGTACGACGCCCAGATGGGCTCCGCGCTCCGGGCGGGCGCGTGGTGGTGGTTCGTGCCGCCGGGTCTGCTGATCGCCACTCTCGGCGCGGCGCTGTCGCTCGTCAACTTCGCGCTCGACGAGATCGTGAACCCCAAGCTGCGACTGCCCGTCGCCGCGCGCCCGCGTCGGAAGGCCGCCTCATGAACGACGTCGTGTTGAGCATCGACGATCTGCGCATCGACTACGCCTCCGACCCGGTGGTACACGCGGTCGCCGGTGTGAGCTTCGAGCTGAAGCGGGGCGAGATCCTCGGCATCGCCGGCGAGTCCGGCTGCGGCAAGACCACCCTCGCCTACGGCATCACCCAGCTGCTGAAGCCGCCGGCCGAGCTCGTCGGCGGGTCGGTGCTCTTCCGGGGCGGCGATGAGTCCGTGCGCGTCGACCAGCTCGAGGGCGGGGAGCTGCGCGCGTTCCGGTGGGACAAGATCTCGATGGTCTTCCAGGGCGCGATGAACGCGCTCAACCCGGTGCTGCGCGTGCGAGCCCAGCTCGAGGACGTGCTGACGACGCACCGGCCCGCCATGACGAAGCCGGAGCGCCGCGCCCGTTGCGAGCACCTGATGCGCGTCGTGGGCGTGCCGGTCGAGCGGCTCGACGCCTACGCGCACGAGCTGTCGGGCGGGATGCGCCAGCGGGTGATGATCGCGATGGCGCTGCTACTCGATCCGCCCGTGATGATCATGGACGAGCCCACGACCGCGCTCGACGTCGTCGTGCAGCGCGAGATCATCGCCGAGATCACGCGGCTGCGCGACGAGCTCGGCTTCGCCGTCATTTTCATCACGCACGATCTGCCGCTGCTGCTCGAGATCAGCGACCGTATCGCGATCATGCGGCGCGGCGAGATCGTCGAGCTCGCTCCCACCCGCGACATCTACCACCGGCCGCAGGACCCGTACACGCGCGAACTGCTCGCAGCGTTCCCGAGCCTGACGGGCGAACGGCTCGGGTACGCCGGCGCGACGACGCGGACGGAGGAGGACGCATGAGTGCGATCGAGGCCATCGGGCTGCGCAAGACGTACGGTACGGGGCGCGGCGCCGTCGAGGCGGTGAAGGGCGTCGACCTCGCGATCGACTACGGGCAGACGGTCGCGCTCGTCGGCGAGAGCGGCAGCGGCAAGTCCACCATCGCCAAGATGCTGCTGCTGCTCGAGCAGCCCAGCGGCGGTGAGCTCCTGCTCGACGGCGAGAAGCCGCCGACGCGGGGGCGGGCGGCGCGGGAGTACCGCACAGCTGTGCAGATGGTCTTCCAGGACCCGTTCGCGTCGCTCAACCCCTTCCACTCGATCTACCACCACATCGCCCGACCGCTCGTGATGTCGGGACGCGCGCGGGGGCGGGCACAGGTGCAGCGTGCCGCCGCCGAACTGCTCGAACGCGTTCAGCTCGATCCGGACGAGTACCTGCACCGCCGCCCCCACGAGCTGTCGGGCGGTCAGCGTCAGCGCGTCGCCATCGCCCGCGCCCTCGCGCCCGCGCCACGGGTGCTGATCGCCGACGAGCCGGTGTCGATGCTCGACGTCTCCATCCGGCTCGGCGTGCTGCGCCTGCTCGCCGACATCCAGCAGCAGGACGAGCTCGCCGTGCTCTACATCACGCACGACCTGGCGACCGCGCGGCACTTCTCCGACGAGATCCTGGTGATGTACCACGGCGAGATCGTCGAACGCGGGCCGGCCGACGGCGTCATCCTGCATCCGCAGCACGCCTACACGCAGCGGCTCGCGGATGCCGCACCCGACCCGCACCGCCGGTTCGCGGACGTCCCGTGACCGGCGCATCGCGGCGTCCGCAGCGGGCGCACACGTGGGTGACCCCGAAGATCTTCGCCGACCTCGCCGACCCGGCGCCGGGCGTCGTCGCGTTCTTCGACCACTACGGCGACTGGTTCGCCCGCGTCGACGAGGTCGTCGTCACCTTCTGCGCCGGCAACGGCGACCACGTGCTCGCATACCCGGGCTCGGGCCACGAGACGACGCGGTTCGACTGGGGCCGCTACAACTCGTACGTCGGCACCGCCGTCTCGACGCGGGACCACAACGGACACTGGTTGCGGGTCGCACGCGAGGACCGCGTGATCGCCGGCAACCCGTTCCACGCGGGGCCGGCGTTCGTCCTCAGCGAGCAGCCGATGGACTATGCGACGCTCGCGGCGATCTACCGCGCGTTCCGCGACGAGGCGCGCGGCCGCGGCATCCCGCTCGTGCTGCTCGAGTACCTCGAGCCGGGCTCGGAGTTCTGCGCATGCGTGTGGAAGACGGAACGGCATCCCGAGGCGGCGTCCGGGTGGGTCGACGCGGGCGGGAACATCGCCCCGGGCCTGCTCGACGTCGCCGCGGTGCTCGACGCCGACGTCGAGACGTACGCGGCCTACCCGGACGGCATCCCCGCCGGCGAGCCGGTCGAGCGGTTCGCCGCACGACAGATCGCGGCGTTCGTCGCCGACCTCGGGCTCGACGGCATCACCCTCGGGAACCAGTTCGGGCTCATCGGCATCTGGCATCCCCAGCACGCGGTCGAGTCGACGCCGGAGCGGCGTGCATCGGTCACACGGTTCTTCACCCGGCTGCGCGAGCTGCTCGACGCGGGTTCGGGCGCGGGTTCGGATTCGGGTGCGGGCGCCGGCGCGCGGATCTACTGGCAGGACTCGTTCTGGCCCGTCGAGGTGGAGCAGGACGTCTGGGGGATGACCGACGAGGCGTACGCGGCGCTGAGCGGCATCGTCGTCTCGAACTTCGCCGTCCTCGCGCGCGAGGAGAACATCGACGCATCCGCCCGCAGCAAGATCGCGCTGCGCGAACGCCTCGGCGGCGAGCTCGAGGTCATCTACTCGCTCGACTTCGTCGACCCC
Source organism: Microbacterium sp. cf332 (assembly GCF_900102175.1). Taxonomy (GTDB): domain Bacteria; phylum Actinomycetota; class Actinomycetes; order Actinomycetales; family Microbacteriaceae; genus Microbacterium. The sequence goes on along the minus strand of NZ_FNKN01000002.1, from coordinate 324,510 downwards.
TGGTACTGGTACCGGGTCTACCTCGACTCGCCGCACTTCTGGCATCGCCAGCGTGCCGTCTACGGCGAGCTGAGTGGGATGCTGGACGGCGTCATGTTCTTCGCCAACGACACGTTCGGGCACTTCGTGATGCCCGACCCGCTCGGCACGACCCTCGCGCTGCTGCCGCGACGGGACGCCGACGCGCGCCCCGATCCGGATGCCGATGCGTCCCGCCCCTGAACCGGATGGCGCACCCGTGCGCCGCCCCACCCGGGCGGTCGTGCTCGAGCTCATCCGCGTGGCGGGTCCGATCAGCCGCACCGAGCTCGCCGAAGCGACGGCGCTGACACCCGCGACCATGACCACGGTCGTGCGTGATCTCATCGCCGACGGTCTCGTCGTCGAGACGGGGGTCGGCGAGCCGACCGGCGGCAAACGGCGGACGCTGCTCGAGGCGCGGCCCGACTCGCGGTACGCGATCGGGATCGTGCTCGGATTCGCCGCCACCTCGTACGTCGTGGTGAACGTGTGGGGTGAGCTCGTCGCCGAGCGTTCGGGTGCCGGGGCCGACCGTCTCGAGCCCGCGGAGGTCGTCCGGCGCATCGCGGGAGAGGTCGACTCGATCATCGCCGAGGCGGGCATCGAGCGCGAGATCGTCGCCGGCGTGGGCATGGTCGTGCCGGGGCCGATCGACATCCGCAGCGGCGCCGCCGTGCAGCTTCCCTCGTCGCTGCCCTGGTCGGACTTCAGCGTGAGGGACGCGCTCGCCGATGCCCTCGGGCTGCCGGTCGTCATGGAGAACGACGCCACCGCCGCCGCCGCGGGGGAGTACTGGTCGCGCGCGACGGGCGGCCAGGGCACGTTCGCCACGATCCACATGGGCATCGGCATCGGGGCGGGCATCATGATCGCGGGCGAGCTGCTGCGCGGCGTCAGCGGCAACGCGGGCGAGATCGGCCACGTCTCGATCGACCTCGACGGCCCGCGCTGCCACTGCGGCAACCGCGGCTGCCTCGAGCTGTTCGCCGCACCGCCCGCGGCGGAGGAACGCTACCTCGCGCTCACGGGCCGGCGCCGTGGCTGGCTCGACATCGCCGAGCGCGCGGGCGCCGGCGACGACGCGGACGCCGTCGCCACGGTCGCCCGATCGGCCGACGCGCTCGCCGTCGCGGTCACGAGCCTCGTGAACCTGCTCGATCTCGACCTCGTGGTGCTGACCGGCGCCGGTTTCGCCGGCGCCGCACCCGTGTTCGCCGAGCGGATCGGCACGGTGCTCGCGGGCACGTTCTTCGCGCGCCGTTCGCACCCCGTGCGGGTCGTGGCCTCGGCCGACCCGGACCGATCAGCCGCCCTCGGCGGCGCCGCGATCGTGCTGCGTGAGGCTCTGGCCGGCCCGCGCGCCCCGCTCTGAGGCATCCGCTCGGCGGGTCAGGCCGAGGCCGCGCGGGAGAGGCGCTCGACGGTGGCCCAGTCGCCGGTGCGCAGCGCGTCGGCGGGCACCATCCACGAGCCGCTGACCGCGAAGACCGCGGGATCGGCGAGGTACGCGGGAGCGTTGTCGGCCGAGACTCCGCCCGACGGCAGGAACCGTACGTCGGGGAACGGCCCGGCGAACGCCCGCACCGCGGCGAGTCCGCCCACGAGGCCGGCGGGGAAGAGCTTGAGGTGCCGGATGCCGCGGCGCAGCGCCGCCTGGATGTCGCTGGCCGTCGCGACGCCGGGCACGATCGGCAGGCCGCGCTCGGCGCAGCGATCGACGACGTCGGCGTCGAAGCCGGGCGAGACGGCGAACGCGGCCCCCGCGTCGGCGACGGCGTCGACCTGATCGAGCTCGACGACGGTGCCGGCGCCCACGAGAATGTCGTCTCGATCGCGCAGCGCGCGGATCGCGTCGATGCCCGCGGGGGTGCGCAGCGTGATCTCAGCGCACCGGATACCGCCCGCCACGAGCGCGTCGGCGAGCGGGTGGGCGGCTGCGGCATCGTGCAGCACGATGACCGGAACGACCCGTTCCCCCCGCAGCGGTCCCGTTCCGTGGAGCGGCCCCGTGCCGCCCAGCCGCCCGGCCTCGCCCCGCGGCCCGGTCATACCGGGAATCCGACGCCCGCGGTCAGCAGGACGTTGGCGTATGGGGTGTCCTCGGCGGTGCGGACGGCGAAGCGGATGTCGCCCTCCCGCTTGAGGTCCGCGTGGGAGAGGGTCGTGGCGTCGGGCAGGTGGCGTTGCACCTCGCCGGCGATGCGGGGGTTGGCGGTGGCGAGCTCCTCGGCCACGACGGCGGCCTCCACGACGACCTCGGCGAGGATCGCGTCGAGCACGGGCGCGAAGCCGGGCAGCCCGTAGACGACCCGCAGGTCGACGACGGGCACCCCGGCGGGAACGGGAAAGCCGGAGTCGGTCACGAGGAACCGGTCGGTGTGGCCGAGCCCGGCGAGGCGGCCCGCGAGGTCGGCGTTGAGGATGCCGCGACGCTTCATCAGGCGTCCTGCGACGTCGGGGCGACCACGATCTCGCGGAAGCTGATGTGCTGGGGCAGCTGGTAGGCGGTGAGGATCGCCTGCGCGATGTCGTCGGGACGCAGGCCCCCGCCGATGCTGCTCTTGTAGTCGAGGTAGCCGTCGAGGACGTCGCCTTCGCCGGTGTTGCCCAGCAGGCCGGTGTCGACCATGCCCGGGGCGACGAGCAGTACCCGCACGCCGTGTGCGGCGTTCTCGCGACGCAGTCCTTCGGTCATGGCGTGGACCGCGTACTTCGTGCCGTTGTAGACCGTGTGGTCGGTGTAGAGCTGCTTGCCGGCGATGGAGCCGATGTTGACGATCGTGCCGCGCCCGCGCGCCTGCATCCCCGGCAGTACGAGTTGGCTGTTCTTCATGAGGGCGACGCAGTTGACGTCGAACTGCTCCTGGACGAGCGCGGGGTCCTGTTCGGCGACCGACGACAGCGCCATGAGGCCCGCGTTGTTCACGAGCAGGTCGGTGGGACCGAACCGCTCCTCGGCCCGCGCGAGCGCCTCCGCCACCGCTGCGGTGTCGGTGACGTCGACGGCCGCGAGCTCGGCGTCGTCGAGACCGAGCTCGGCCATGGGCTCGAGTCGGCGGGCGATGAGCAGCAGCGGATGGCCGGCCGCGGCGAAGGCGCGCGCGGTGGCGGCGCCGATGCCGGAGCTCGCACCGGTGATGACGACGAGGGGGAGGTCGGTCATGAGGGGTTCTCCTGTGTCGGGGTGAGGGAGGCGAGGGCCGAGACGGCCGCATCGAACCGCCCGCGGGCGTCGGCGTACGACTCGGGGTCGGCGGGCACGATCTCGTCGAGGCCGGTGTGCGCGGCATCCGCCCGCGCGTAGTCGTCCCAGATGCCGAGTCCGACGAACGCGATCGCGGCAGCGCCGAGAGTGGCTGCCTGCTGGTCGACCGTCGAACGCTGCAGGGGCGACCGCAGGATGTCGGCGTAGACGCGGTTCCACAGGGCCGACCGGCTTCCGCCACCGGTGATGAGCAGCGGCTCGCGCGAACCGCTGAGCTCGCGCATGCGGGCGAGGCTGCGGTCGAGCGAGAAGGCGATGCCCTCGAGACAGGCGCGCACGAGATCCGCGGGGCCGGCGCCGAGGTGCAGGCCGGTGAACCCGCCGCGCACGTCGCTGCCGCCTTCGAGCGGGGTGCCTCCCGCGAGGGTGGGGACGAAGCTCACGCCGCGAGCCCCGGGAACGCTGCCGGCCGCGAGATCGATGAACGTCGCGGTGTCGGTGCCCGGCGCGAGGGTCTGGTGCAGCCACTCGAGGCTCGTGCCGCTGCTGAAGGTCGACAGTGCGCTGATGAAGAGCCCGGGGATCGCGTGCGCGAAGACGTAGGGGCGCGCATGGTCGTCGATGACCGGTCGCGCCGATGTCACGGTGATCCAGCTCGACGAGCCGAGTGCCGCGTAGATGCGGCCTTCGGCGGTGCCGCGCGAGCCGAGCGCCATGGCCGCGTTGTCGACCGCGCCCGCGAAGACGGGGATGCCGGTCGGCAGGCCGAGGTCGCCGGCGGCCGCCGCGGTGATCCAGCCCACCCGCTCCGATGACGGCACGATGCGGGGGAAGACGTCTTGCGGCAGCTCTGCAGCGGCGAGGAGCTCGTCGTCGTATCCGCCTGTCGCGAGGTCGTACGCGCCGCTCCCCGAGGCCATCGAGGGGTCGGTCGCGAGCTCGCCGGTCAGACGCAGGTTGATCCAGTCCTTCGACCCGACGAGGTGCCGCGTGCGCCCCCAGGCGTCCGGGTCGTCGGCGCGGAACGCCGCCGCCTTCGTCAGCGGGTAGAGCGCGGCACCGAACCCGTTGCCGGTGCGGCGATACCACTCGGCTTCGGAGGTGCCGCCGAAGACGGCGTCGGGGCGCCCGCGGGTGTCGGACCAGATCGGGGTCGTGGGCGCGACGAGCTCGCCGCGCTCGTCCAGCTGCACCGCGCCGAGGCTCTGGCCCGACAGGGCGATGCCGGCGATGCGCTCGCGCGCTCCGGGGGAGCGTTCCAGCAGGTGCCGGGTCGACGCCGCGACGGCATCCCACCAGTCGGCGGGCGCCTGCTCGTTGCGCCCGGGCGCGGGATGGCTCGTCGGGTAGGGTACGACGGTCTCGGCGAGCATCGTCGCCGCCGGGGTCCACAGTGATGCCTTGCAGCCCCCGGTGCCGAGGTCGTAGGCCAGGACGAGGTCGCGCTCGATGCCGAGTCCGGTCATCGTCAGCGCGTCGACCCGGCGAGCTCGCCGAGCCGGTCGAACGACGGCCCCGAGGTGGGGATGTCGACGTCGAAGACCTCGGCGATCACCTGCGTCCAGCCGTGCACGAAGTAGATCCACCCGTCCTCGACCTGCAGCGAGCGCGACTGCTCCTGCGCGCGCGCCTGGTCGAGGAAGACGAGGTCGCCGCGGTAGTTCAGGTCCCAGGCGACCGATCGCTCGGGGAAGACCGCGGCGCCGGTGAGCGGCGAGCCGGGTGCGTCCTTGCCGAGTCCGGTCGCGTTGACGACGAGCGAGCGTGGCGCGAGGCCGGCGAGCACGCGGTCGTTGTCCTCGGGGGTGGGGGTGAGGACGTACTCGAAGGCGGTGTCGGTGTCGAGCTCGGCGTGGATCTCGCGGATGTGATCGAGTCGCTGCGCCGAACGGTTGGTGACGATGATGCGCTCGGGGCGGTCGGGTCCCGACTCGCGTCGCGAGAGGTACCAGCTGATCGCGATGGTCGAGCCGCCGGCGCCCATGCAGAGGGCATCGGCGCCCGTGCCCTCCCAGAAACCGCGGGGCAGGAACGCATCGAGGGCGAGGCCGCTCGAGATGGGGTCCTTCGCGTGGCAGATGAGGCGGCCGTCGCGCTTGGAGATGCAGCTCGTCTCGCCCATGAGGCGCGCGAACGGATCGATCTCGTCGAACATGTCGGCACAGGCGGCGAAGAGGTCGATCTTGTGGGTCGTGACGAGGGCGCCGAGGCTCAACGGGTCGTTGGCGATGAAGTCGACCACCCTCCGGTAGTCCTCGCGCGGCGCGTGCAGCGGCAGATCGATGCCCTGCAGCACGGCGCCGTCGAGCCCGAGCTCGTCGGCCCAGCGCGGGAACACCTGCTGGATCGACGACCGGCCGGTCGTCACCCCGATGAAGTAGAGCGTCGGAGTCTGCGCGGGGCGCAGTCCCGTGGCGTCCATGGTCTGGATGATGCTCATGCGTCGTCTCCCCGTGCGTCCGTCGCCGCCGCGACCGCCGCGACGGCCGAATCCGCGTTCATGCCGAACCGGGTGACCCCGAGGGCCGCCATGGCTCGAATCGTCTCGATGTCGCGGATGCCGCCGGCGGCCTTGATCGCGGCACGGCCGTCGACCTGGTCGGCGATGATCCGGATGTGGTCGATCGTCGTGGGGCGTCCCGACCACCCGGTGCCCGTCTTGATCCAGGGGATGCCGGCCGCGACGGCGGCGTCCACGCCCCGGCGGATCGCGGTCTCGTCGAGGTGGCCGACCTCGAGGATCGCGCGCAGCGGCACCCGGCCGTCGACGACCTCGGCGACGGCGGTGAGCTGATCGGTCACGTAGCCGGTCTCGCCCGAGCGCAGGCGTCCGATCGCCACGACGACGTCGAGCTCCTGCGCGCCGAGCTGCAGCAGCTCGCGTGCCTCCGCGACCTTGGTCGCCGTCGTCGCGCCGCCGCTGGGGAAGCCGACGGGCGAGCCCGCGAGCACTCCGGTACCGGCGAGAAGATCGCGGATCACCGGCAGCCAGCCCGGCAGCACGTGCGCGCTGACGAATCCTCCGGCGGCGGCACGGCGGGCGAGCTCCTCGATGTCGGCGCGCGCGTGCTGCGCCTGGACGCAGCTGATGTCTATGTGGGCGGCGAGGTCGCCCAGGACGGCCTCGGCGTCCGCTGCGGTCGTGGTCTCAGGCACGGTAGCCTCCGTGATCCGGGTTGCGACGAGTGGTCCAGCCGCCGGCATCGTCGGCGACCACGAGCTGGCTCATACCGCCCGCGCGTTCGATGATGCCGTAGTCCTGCCCCGCTTCGGTGGCGTAGGCGAAGAGGGTCGCGAGCAGCTCCTCGCCGACGTTCACGCTGCGGTGCACCCACCCGCCGGGAACGTGGACCGCGACGCCGGGGGTGATGGGTACCGCTCGTGATTCGCCGTCGACGCTGTCGAGGAGCATGACTCCCGAACCGGCGATGCCGAAGTACAGTTCCGCGAACTCGGCCTGAGCGTGCAGGTGACCGCGGGTCATCGCGAACTCCGCGCCGACGCGACCGGGCCGCAGCACGCTGAGGCCGATCGTGAGGGCGCCGCGTCCGGTGTCGGGGGTGCTGCCGTCGACCCAGTACACCGGTGCGCCGTCGTCGGCCGCGAGGGCGGCGTCGAACGCGGCGGCGTCCCGATAGAGCCCCCGCAGATCGGCGAGGTGCTTCTCGTAGCGCTCGGTGGGCCCCGTGAGTGCACCGGCGAGGGCCTCGACGGTGAGGGCGGCGGGTTCAGCCGGTCGTGCAGCGGCGCACATGCTCACATCCATTCCTTGCGACCCGGGTCTCGGATCGGTAGTGATACTACGCGAATCGGCCGTAGGGGTGCAATGAAGACCGCCGAGCGCCGGATTTCGCTCGATTTTCCGGTAGTTGTGCTACTTCTAGAGGGGTGACTTTCCATGCCCTGCATTCCGGCTGGCACCTCACGCACGTCGCTGGAGACGTGCCGGAGACCTACGCCGAGACCACCCGTTCGAGCATCCCCGCCACCGTCCCCGGCGTCGTGCACACCGATCTGCTGGCCGCCGGCCTGATCCCCGACCCCTACGTCGACGACAACGAGTCGGCGCTGGCATGGATCGGCCACTCCGACTGGGCGTACGAGACGACCTTCGCCTGGTCGGACGACGGCGAGGCGGTCCACGACCTCGTCGCGCAGGGACTCGACACCGTCGCGCGCGTCATCCTGAACGGGCGGGAGCTCGGACGCACCATCAATCAGCACCGCACCTACCGGTGGCGGCTCGGTGAGCTGCTCCGCGCCGGCGACAACGTGCTGCGCGTCGAGTTCTCGTCGCCGATCGCCTACGCCCGCGAGCGCGAGGCCGTTCTCGGGGAGCGCCCGCACTCGTACGTGCACCCCTTCAACGCGATCCGGAAGTCGGCGTGCAATTTCGGGTGGGACTGGGGTCCCGCGGTCGTCACCGCCGGCATCTGGCGCGACATCGGGATCGAGGGCTGGAGCGACGTCCGCATCGCAGGCGTGCGTCCCGTCGTCGGCGTCGACGGTGACCCGCACCGAGTCGACGTGCACGTGGAGCTCGAGTGGCAGCAGCCCGCCGCGGACGGCGGCGGCGCGGGGGCCCACGAGATCGCGACCGAGGTCGCGGGCGAGCGCGTCACCGCGTCGGTCGATCGCGGTGACGTGAACGCGACGCTGTCGCTGCGCGCCGCGGATGCCGAGCTGTGGTGGCCCCGGGGCTACGGCGACCAGCCGCTCTACGACCTGCGGGTCGCGGTGGGCGAGCGAGAGGCGCGTCGTCGCATCGGGTTCCGCTCGGTGACGCTCGACGTCGAGGCCGACGAGGACGGCAGCCCCTTCGCGCTCGCCGTCAACGGGCGTCCCGTGTTCATCAAGGGGGCGAACTGGATCCCCGAGGACACCTTCTTCCCGCGCGTGACGCGCGAGCGGCTCGCCGAGCGTTTCGACGACGCCGCCGAGGCGAACATGAACCTGCTGCGCGTGTGGGGCGGGGGCATCTACGAGTCGGAGGACTTCTACGATCTCGCCGACGAGCGCGGCATCCTGGTATGGCAGGACTTCCTCCTCGCCTGCGCGGCCTACAGCGAGGACGCCGAGCTGTGGGACGAGTTCGCCGCTGAGGCGCGCGACAACGTCGCCCGCCTGACCGGCCGCGCGAGCCTCGTGATCTGGAACGGCGGCAACGAGAACATCTGGGGCTGGGTCGACTGGAAGTGGCGGCCGCGGCTGCGCGGTGCGACGTGGGGCGACGGCTACTACCAGCGGCTCTTCCCCGAGATCGTGGCCGAGCTCGCGCCCACGACGCCGTATTCGCCCGGAAGCCCGTACGGCTTCAGCTCGTACGTGCACCCCAACGATCCCGCGCACGGCACGACGCACATCTGGGACGTCTGGAATCAGGTCGACTACGACGTCTACCGCACGTACCGACCGCGTTTCGTGTCCGAGTTCGGCTTCCAGGGGCCGCCGGCATGGTCGACCCTGTTCTCCGTCGTGCACGACGAGCCCGCCGATCCGTATGGCCCGCTCATGCTCGTGCACCAGAAGGCGCAGGACGGCAATGGCAAGCTCGAACGCGGTCTCGGCGACCACATCGCCGCGCCCCGCACGATCGAGGACTGGCATTGGGCCACGCAGCTCAACCAGGCGCGCGCGGTGCGGTTCGGTATCGAGCACTTCCGGTCGCTGCATCCGCTGAATCAGGGCGCGATCGTCTGGCAGCTCAACGACTGCTGGCCGGTCATCTCGTGGGCCGCCGTCGACGGGCACGGCCACCGGAAACCGCTCTGGCACGCGCTGCGCGCCGTGTACGCCGACCGGTTCGTGACGATCCAGCCGCGCGAGCACGGGCTCGCGGTCGTGCTGCACAACGACACCGATGCCGTCTGGGATGCCGTTCTGACGCTGCGGCGCACCGGCTTCGACGGCGCCGTGTCGGCCGACGAGCGCGTCACGGTGAGCGTCGATCCGCGACGGGCGATGACGGTGGCGGTGCCCGACACGGTCGTGGCCGCATCGGATCCGGGCCGCGAGCTCGTCTCGGCGGAGCTGTCGACCGGTGAGCGTGCGCTCTGGTACTTCGCCGAAGACCCCGCGCTCGCTCTCGAGCCCGACGGGTTCGAGGTGGCGACCAGGGCGACGGATGCCGGCTACGAGGTGCGCATCACGGCGCGGTCGCTCGTGAAGGATCTCACGCTGCAGGTCGACCGGGTCGATCCGGCCGCGCGCGTCGACCGCGGGCTCGTGACGCTGCTGGCGGGCGAGAGCGAGACGTTTACGATCACGGCTCGCGCCGGGATCGATCCGGGGGCCTTCGCGGCACCCGGCATCATCCGCTCGGCCGGCGATCTCACCCCTGCCCGAGTCGACGCCTGACGCACCGGCTTCGTTGCCGGCTCGCCCGCGTCAGACGCGCCAGGCGAGCCAGGCGGCGGGGTTCCGTCGCAGGATGCGGTCGACGACGTCGTCTCCGGCGGCGTCGCGCAGGCGCGGCACGAAGCGATCGCCGAGGTAGCGCAGGCCCGGGATGCCGCCGTAGGCGCGGTAACGCGTCGCGCGGGCGACGTCGCCCCCGAGTAGCACGCGGTCGGCACCGCCGCGCCGCGCGGCCTCGGTGAGGCAGTCGATCAGCACCGAGTCGGGCCAGTCGCGAGCGCGCGCCGCGCCGTCGTAGCCGAGGAACGCACCGCGCGCCGCGAGTTCTACGTGCAGCCCCGGGTCGGGGTTGCGATCGATGTGGGCCAGCGCGACCCGGTCGGCGGCGACGCCGACGGCGGTCAGGGCGTCGAGGGCCTCGTGGGCCGCCGTGCCGTGCTCGAGGTGCACCATCACCGGGGCGCCGGTGTCACGGTGCGCGGCGCCGACGGCGCTGATCGCCCGGCGGGCCGCGTCGTCGATGCGCCAGTAGCCGAGCCCGACCTTGAGCACCCCGGCTCGCGGCGCGGCCTCCGGACCCGCCTCCGGATCGGGCTCGGGGGCGGAGGCGTCCGGCGCGAGTCCCTCCGCCGCACCCGCCGTCAGATCGCGGAGGAATGCGGCCGCGAGGTCGTCCTCGCTCGCCGTCAGCAGCGGGTGATCCGCGGCGTAGTGCTCGCGCCGGTGGGCGCCGGTGGTCATGACGACGGTCAGGCCCGTCGCGAGCGAGATCCGCCGGATCGCGTCGGGTCGTCGTCCCAGGCCGAGCGGGGTCGCGTCGACGAGCGTGGCGAATCCGGACTCCCGCAGTTCTGCGGCTTCGCGCCCCGAGGCGTCTTCGTCGTCGAGGTCGTCGCCGGGCAGCAGCGGGGAGCGCTGGAAGAGGTGCTCGTGGTAGTTCACGGTGCCGAGGGCGTCGGGCTCGACGTCGCCCGTCACCGTGCGGACCTGCCCGCGCATCCCGGTCGCGGCACCGCTCATGGCGTGACCGGATGCCGCGGCGCGCGGCCCTCGAGCACGGCGCGGAGGTCGGCGGTGGCCATGCCTCCCATGCCGTCGACACCTTCGCGCGTCTGGGCTGCGAGGTGCGGCGTGACGATGACGCGATCGGCGAGGTCGGGGGCGAGCAGGGGTGACGCCCCGTCGCCGTGGTTCTCGGTCGCGAGGGTGTCGGCGGCGTAGGCACAGACGCGGCCGGAGCGCAGCGCGGCGGCGACGGCGTCCTCGTCGACGAGGTCGGCACGGGCGGTGTTGACCAGCAACACGGGGCGGTCGGATGCCGCGAGCCAGGCGTCGTCGACGACGGTCTGCCCGCCCGGGGCGTGCAGGGTGACGACGTCGCACGATCGGGCGAGGTCGTCGGCGGACGCGCGCTCGATCTCGTCGAAGATCGGGTCGTCGGCCGGTACCCAGGGGTCGGCGCCGAGCACGCGCGGGCGGAATCCGCCGAGGCGCTCGATGACCAGGCGCCCGATGCGTCCGAGTCCGAGCACGCCCACCGTGAGCGCCGACAGCTCGCGAGCCTGCCAGCCCGACCAGTCGCCGGCGCGCACCCGGCGGTCGGCGGCCGGCACTCCGCGGAGGGCGGCGAGCAGGAGGGCGACGGTGTGCTCGGCGACCGCGCTGGAGTTGGCGCCCGGGGTGTTGGTGACGACGACGCCGCGCGCCGCGGCCGCCGCCACATCGACCTTGTCGACCCCCACGCCGTATCGGGCGACGACCCGGAGGTCGGGAGCGAGGTCGAGGTGGGCGGCCGTGACGGGACCGGTGCCCGCGATCCATCCGTCGACCCCGGGCAGCAGGACCGCGAGCTCGTCGAGGTCGTGGGCGGGACCCGAACGCACGACCTCGTAGCCGGCGGCGTCCAGTTCGGCGGCGAGGTCGACGCCGCCGCTGCCGAACGACCGCGAGGTGACGAGCACGCGACGCGGACGCTCGGCGGTCACGAGGCCCGCTCGCCGTCCGACGTCCGCTCGCCGTCCGCGGCCTGATCGTCCTCGGCGCCACGGTGGCGCATCGAGGCGAGCTCGCTCTTCATGCGGCGGATCGCAGCGGTGTGCTCGGGGCTGCGCCGCAGCGCGACGCCCGTCGCGAGGATGTCGATGACGACGAGGCCCGCCAGGCGGCTCGTCGACGGCGTGTAGACGTCGGTGTCCTCGAACGTGCGCGCGATGAGCGGCACGGCGGCGATGTCGGACAGGGGGCTCGGACGGCCGGTGATCGAGATCACGGTGGCGCCGGCCTTGCGTGCAGCCTCGGCGACGATCATCGTCTGCTCGGTGTGGCCGGTGTTCGAGATCGCGACCGTGACCGACCGGGGTCCGCTCATGGTCGCCGCGATGAACTGCTGGTGGAAGTCCTCGGGTGCCTGGCAGGGCACGCCGAACAGGGGGAACTTCTGCTGCGCGTCCTGAGCGATGATGCCGCTCGCGCCGAAGCCGACGAACAGGATGTCGGATGCGCCGAGGATGAGCGCGATGGCCTCCTCGACCGCGGCAGCGTCGAGCGTGCGCCGCGCCCGGTCGAGGCTCGAGATCGTGTGATCGAAGATCTTCTCCGACAGGTCGGCGCTCGAGTCCTCGGGGGTGATCGACGAGTGCGTCACGGGGAGCCCGAGGGCGAGGGTCTGGGCGAGCTGGATGCGGAAGTCCTGGAAGCCCTCGCAGCCCACCGACGCGCAGAAGCGCATGACCGTCGGTTCGCTGACCTCGGCGGCCTCGGCGAGCCCCGCCATCGTGAACTGCACCGCCCCGACGGGGTTGTCGAGCACGATCGCGGCGACGCGCTGCTCGGAGCGTCGCAGACTCGGCAGCTGCCGGGTGATGCGCTCGAGGAGCGTGTCGCTCGAGTCCTCGGCGGGCGCTGCGGTGGTGCCGGATGCGCCGGGTGCGGTGTCCGTGGTCACGGATCCCCCCTCCATGTAGTATCGCTACAAATCCTACCCCACCACCTCCGAAGGGCACAGAGATGTACCGCGAACGGCTCGAACTGGGCGGCAGAGTAGCCGTCGTCACCGGCGGATCCCGGGGCATCGGACTCGCCTGCGTCACGGCGCTGCGCGAGTTCGGAGCGACCGTCGTCATCGCCGATCTCCTCGACGACGTCGGTCGCGCCGCGGCGGAGTCGTTCGACGGGGGAGTCGAGTACGTGCATCTCGACGTCACCGACGCCGCGGGTGTCGCGGGGGTCTTCGCCGAGGTCGCCGACCGCCACGGGCGCCTCGACATCCTCGTGACCTCGGCGGGCATCGCCAACCACCAGCCGTCGGCCGAGATCTCGCGCGAGGCGTGGGACGCCGTGCTCGCTGTGAACGCGACGGGCACGTTCTGGTGCGCCCGCGAGGCCGCCCGTCACATGACGCGCGGCGCCTCGATCATCGCCATCGGCTCGATGTCGGGAGAGCTCGCCAACGCGCCGCAACGGCAGGCCGCCTACAACGCGTCGAAGGGCGCGGTGCACCTGGCCGTGAAGTCGCTCGCCGTGGAGTACGTCGACGCCGGCATCCGCGTCAACGCCGTCGCGCCGGGCTACATCGGCACCGACCTCACGAAGGACGGCGTGCCGGGCGAATGGTGGGACGACTGGATCCGCCGCACGCCCATGCAGCGGCTCGGTGCGCCGGAGGAGGTCGCCTCGCTCGTCGCCTTCCTCGCCTCGGACGCCGCGTCGTACCTGACGGGATCGATCGTGCTCGCCGACGGGGGCTACTCGGCCTGGTGACGGACCGGGCGGCTCAGGTCCGCGCGCGCAGCGTGTGCATGCCCGAGCCGACCTCCCGTCGCGCGCCGGGCAGCACGATCTCGGCCGTGATGCCGACGGGCACCTCGCACGTGAGCTCGATCTCGTCGTCGGCCAGATCCGGACCGCCGCGCCGCCACCGCACCGCGAGGTCGCCGTAGGGCGTTCGCACCGCGCCGTGGGCGCCGGTCAGCGACGTCGCCGTGACGCCGGGCTCGATGCGGGCACGCCGCCAGCCCGGGGCGAGTGGCCGCAGGCCCGCGACGTCTGCGTAGAGCCAGTCGTCGATCGTGCCGAGGAAGTAGTGCCCGCGCGATCGTGACTCGGGCTTCCAGTGCTCCCAGAGCGACGTGGCACCGAGCTCGACCCAGTGGCCCCAGCTGGGGAACGTCGTCTGCGTCGCGACGGCGACGGCGGCATCCGCGTGACCGAACCGGGTGAGCACCGGCAGGATGTGCTTCGTCGCGAGCGCCCCCGTCCACAGGTGGTCGTCCCGGTCGCGCACGTCGGCCGCGAGACGATCGGCCGCGGGCCGGCGGGCCTCCTCGGGCAGGATGTCGAACGCGAGGGCGAGCACGGCGTGCGCCTGCCGGTACCCGTCGTCGCCGACGCCCCGCACCTCGGCGCGCTCGGCATCCCAGAAGGTGCCGACGAATGCGTCACGGCTGCGCTGCGCCGCGTCGAGCCATTCGTCCGCCGGCTCGCCGAGCTCGATCGCGAACCGCGCGGCCGCGTCGCACATCGCGATGAGGAACGCCGTGGCCGCGACGCGGGCATCCTCGGGCGGGTTGCCGCCCCCGGCATCCGTGTCGGGCGCCACCCAGTCGCCGAGCGTCGTCTCGGCGATGCCGTCCGCCGAACGATCGATCTCGAAACGGAGGTAGTCGCGGGCGTCGGGCCAGACGGCGGCGAGCACGTCGCGGTCGCCGCGCTGCAGATGCACCTCCCACGGCACGAGCAGGAGCGCCGAATGCCAGGTCGGCGCGGGGGACCAGTCCATGCGCCAGCCGCCGTGCGGGACGATCACCTGCGGGGCGCCCACGCCATGGCGCGAGTGCGCGATGTCGGACGACCACTTGGCCAGCAGCTCGTGCGTGTCGAGGTTCTGGAGCATCATCCGGGCGCCGACCATGCCGTCACCCGTCCAACCGTTCTTCTCGTACTTGGGCGTGTCGGTCGGGATGCCGTGGAGGTTGCTCAGGATCGTGCGCACCGTGAGCTCGTGGACGGTGTTCAGCAGCGGGTCGGAGCACGAGAAGCGTCCGATCCGCGGCGCCCGCGTGTGGACGATCGCCGCGCGCAGCCGGGGAAGGCGGGCCGCGCGCACCTCGACATAGCGGAAGCCGTGCCACGTGAACCGCGGATGCCAGCGCAGCGGACCGGTCTCGCGCGTGTCGTCGAGGGTGATGCGGTCGGACTGGAAGCGTCCGTCGAAGTACCCCTTCTCGTCCTCGTAGTTCGGCGAGCCGTCGGCCTCGAGCGTCTCACCGAACCGCAGCTCGACCACCTCGCCCGACTCGCCCTCGGCCTCGACCTCGACCCAGCCCGCGATGACGCGCTCGAATCCGACGACCCAGCGCCCCTCGCCGAGCTCGACGATCGAGTCGGGCTCGAGGTGGTCGGCGACGACGATGGGGGGCTGCCGCTGCGGCTCGGGCGTCCCCGCGGGGCCTGCGGCCTGACGCGCGGGCGGCCAGGCGGAGTCGTCGAACCCGGGACTGCCCGCACCGGGGATGCGCAGGCGGGCGTCGAAGTCCTCGCCCGCGTACAGGTCGTCGCTGCGGGTGGGCCCGTCGGCCACGCGCCAGTCCGGGCCGGTCGCGACCACCCGTTCGCCTCCGGGCCCCCGCGCGACGAGGAGCAGGCGCACGCAGGGGTCGTCGTGCCAGGGAGCGGTCTCCCAGTTCCACGTGTTGCGCCCACGCATCCCGTAGAAGCCGCGTCCGAGCTCGGCGGTCAGCACATGAGCTCCAGCGGCGAGACGATCGGTGACGTCGACGACGGTGTACTGGCTGACGACGTCGTAGTCGGTGAATCCCGGGCCGAGCACCGAGTCGTCCACGGGCCGCCCGTCGAGCTCGACGTGCGCCAGCCCGCCCGCCGCGACGACGAGATAGGCCTCGGTCGGCGCGACCTCGAGATCGAAGGCCCCGCGGACGATGGGTGCCGCCGCCGAAGGCTCGCTCGCCCCGACCCAGCGAGATCCCCGCCAATCGTCGTCGACGACACCCGTCACGAAGGTGCCGTCCGCCTCGGCCGGGCCTGCGGTGGTCTGGACGGAGAGGCGCCACCGGTGCCGCGTGAGCGGGGCGAGGGCCGGCCCTGCGTAGGCGATGTCGACCGAGCGCTCATCGGCGACGGCGCCGGAGTCCCACACCACCGCGCCCGCCGAGTTGCGGACGTCGAGGCGCCAGGATGTCTGCCGCGCGCCGGGCTCATCGGCCACGATCTCCCAGCCGAACACGGGCCGCGCGCCCGTGCCCACCCGGTCGACCTCGTGGTCGACGGTCAGCCGCTGCAGCCGGGTCACGCGTCGTCCCGCAGCGCTGCGAGCTCGACGCCGTCTCCGTAGCTCGCATCGAGCGCCGCATCGACCTCGGGGTGCGCGGCGAGGAAGGCGCGCAGCGGCACCGGTTCGTCCTGCGGGCGCGTGCGCTTCTGATTGATCTCGCCCAGCAGGCTCCACCGGCGGTCGCCGAGGGCCGCGGGTTCGACGGCGGTGCCGTCGTAGGCGGTGTAGTCGAAGACCCGGACGCCGTCGGCATCCGACACCACGCCCAGGCGGAAGCCGGCCGTCATGAACCACGTCACCGTCTCGCCGAGGCGCGAGGCCTGCACGCCGCTGCCGCTCTGCTGCAGCAGGTACGCGAGGCCCTCGTTGTCGGGATGCCGCGCGCGCCACTCCTCGCCGAACTCCGCGATCGTCGGCATCCGCAGGTCGGGCCAGCGGTCGCGAAGCCCACCGAGCCAGCCGCCCCAGGCATCGAGCATCGTCGGATCGGTCTCGAGTCCGCGCGCGACCTCGCTGATCTCGTAGTTCACGGTGAGCCAGCCGAGACCGTTGCGCTCGACGTTCCGGTCGTTCAGGTGCGCCTCGCTCGTCGCATCGAGTTCGCGGAGCGCGTCGGCGCGGGGTAGGCGGTGCAGCGTCTCGATGGGGCCGAGGCCGAGGCGCGAGTTGTAGTCCGACGACATCCCCGCGGTGCGCGCGGCGACGAGATCGACCGTCCAGCCGTCGAGCTGGACGGCGTCGACGCGCTCGCCGCCCCGACCGGGGACGAGGAAGTGCGATGGCGACGGGTAGTAGGGGTAGGCGATCGAGCCGTCGCCGTCCTGCAGGTCGATGTCGAACTGGCTCCAGATGTTGCCCTGCACGGTGCGCATCCCGCGTACCCGCGCGTCGGCGATGTTCCGCGCCGAGAGGAAGCCGGCGACGAGCGAGCGCGGGGCCCGCCCGAACTCCTGAGCGATCAGATCGGCGGCGTCGGAGATGTCGCGGCCGACGTCCTCGCGCGAACCATACAGGTTGGCGAAGAAGCCCCCCGGCACGAAAGCGACGTCGTCGCCGTGCGCGTCGGCCGCGCGCCGGACCGCGGCGCGCACGTCGCGATAGCGGGACGACTCGTCGGTGAGTGCCCCCCACGACAGGGCCCACGTCAGGCGGGCGTCGGGGATCGCCGCCCGCACCGCATCGGAGAACCGCTCGACGAGGGCGGCGGAGTGCAGCTCGGTCTCGTCCTCCCACAGCGATCGGGTTCGGGTGGCCTCGATCTGATGGCGTCGGACGACGGTGTTGACGGTGATGCGCCGGCCGACGGCGCCCGGGTGCTGGGAGGATTCCATGAGGCATCACCCTAACCACGATCGAGCGCGAGAAAGTAGTGGCACTAGCGAAATCGAGGGTATGAACGTCTCGATTCGATAAACACGCGACGAAAGCGGCACTCATGTGTAGTATCGCTACCAATACCCGGACGTCGCGCCGCCAGCTGGCGTAGACCATCGATGAAGACAGGGAGAAGCCATGAAGAAGTGGCTCAAGGGGACAGCATTCGTCGGAGTCGCGCTCGCGACCATCGGCACCCTGACCGGGTGCGCGGGTGATGCCGCCGGCGGGAAGACCGAGATCAGCTTCCTGATGTGGGGCGATGGCGGTGACACGCAGAAGGCCTACGAGGACGTCATCGCCTCGTTCGAGGACGCGAACCCGGACATCGCCGTCAACGCGGAGTTCTTCAACACCAACGACTACGACAACATCCTCAAGACGCGCCTCTCGGGCGGCGCCGGTCCGGATGTCTACGGCTTCGACCTCGGCAACATCGACACCTTCGTCGCCGACGGCTTCGCCGCCGATCTCTCCGACGGCGGCGAGAGCTACCTCTCGAAGCTGAACCCCGAGGCGGCCGAGGATGCGCAGCGGGCGGGCGGCACCTACAACCTGCCGATCTCGCTCTCGGGCAACGGGCTCATCTACAACACGGCGCTCTTCGATCAGGCGGGCATCACCGAGGAGCCGACGACCTACACCGAGCTGCTCGCGGCGTCGGAGAAGCTCAAGGCGGCGGGCATCACGCCCTTCGCGATGAGCGCGCAGGACAACTGGTGGCCGCAGTTCATCGTGTACTACCCGCTGGCCGAGCACGGCGCCAACGAGGAGCTGGGTGCTGAGATGGCCGCCGGCGAGACGACGTTCTCCGACAGCGAGGCGTGGGCGGACTCCCTCGACATCGTCCGCGAGCTGACTCCGTACTACATGCCCAACCCCGTCGGCACGAGCCAGACCGCCGCGCAGTCGGCGTTCCTCAGCGGCCAGGCGGCGATGTTCCCCGCGACGTGGATCCTCTCCGACGCGCGTGACGCCGATCTCGACGTCGCGTACATGAACTTCCCCACCACCGACGACGGATCGGACTCGATCTGGGGCACGTACCAGGTGCGCTTCGGGCTGAACCCGAACAACGGCGACGCCAAGCTCGACGCGGGCCAGAAGTTCCTCGATTACTTCATGCAGGACGACGTGTACACGGAGTTCCTGGGCAAGGTGAAGCTCTTCCCCACCACCACGGGGATCGAGATCGGCGCCGACGTCGACCCGCTGTTCCCCGACATGCAGGCGTCGTGGGAGGGCAAGCAGTTCGTCGCGGCGTTCTCGCCGACCGACCCCAGCATCCAGGACGCCCTTCTCGTCGGGCTGCAGAACATCATCAGCGGCCAGCGCGACACCCAGCAGGTTCTCGCCGATCTCGACACCGCCCTCGCCCAATACGTGGCGAACAACCGATGACGCACAGTCCCCGTGTCCGTCTCGCGAGCGCGGCCGGCGTGGCCGCGCTCGCGGCGGCGGCGCTCACGGGATGCGGCAGCGCCGGCGGCGGCGGTACGGAGCTCAGCTTCTTGATGTGGGGCGACGGCGGCGACAACCAGAAGGCGTACGAGACGGTGATCGCGGCCTTCGAGGAGGCCAACCCCGACGTCACCGTCAATGCCGAGTTCGTCAACACCAACGACTACGACAACGTCCTCAAGACGCGGCTCTCGGGCGGCGCGGGCCCGGACGTCTACGGGTTCGACCCGAAGAACCTGACCGACTTCATCCAGGACGGCTTCGCCGCCGACCTGTCGTCGACGGACTTCCTCGGCCGGCTCAACGAGGCCGCGGCGCTGGAGGCGACCCGCGACTCCGGCGGCGAAGGTGCTTATTACGTGCCCATCTCGCAGTCGGGTAACGGCATCATCTACAACACGGCGCTGTTCGAGCAGGCCGGCATCGGCGAGATCCCGCAGACGTACACCGAGCTGACGCATGCAGCGGCGAAGCTGTCGGACGCGGGTATCGTGCCGTTCGCGATGTCGGCGCAGGACAGCTGGTGGCCGCAGTTCATCGCGTACTACGCCATGGCGCAGCACGTGTTCCCCGATTCGCCCGACATTATCGACGAGCTGCTCGCCGGCGAGACGACGTTCGCCGAGACGCCCGGCTACGAGAGTGCGCTGGACGTCGTCGAGGAGCTGGTGCCGTACTACATGCCCGATCCGGTCGGGACGAACCAGTCGGCCGCCAAGACCGCGTTCCTCTCGGGCACGGCCGCGATGTTCCCCGCGACCTGGATCCTCTCCGACGCACGCGCCGCGGGCGTCGACCCGGGGTACATGAACTTCCCCACGCTCGACGCCGACGTGGCCGACATGTGGGGCAGCTACCTCGTGGCCTGGGGGATCAATCCCGGCAACGACAAGGTCGACGCGGCCGAGCGCTTCATCGACTTCTTCTTCGAGGACGACGTGTACACCGAGTTCCTCACCGGGGTGAAGGCGTTCCCGGTGACCGAGGGCGTCGACGTCTCGTCGGTCGACCCGCTCTTCGGCGACATGGAGGCCGCCTGGCAGGGCAAGACCTTCCGCCCGATGGTGCTCCCCGCCCACCCGCAGCTCCAGGAGACTCTGCTCGTCGGGATGCAGAACCTCATCGCGGGCCGGACGGACTCGGCCGCAGTCGTCACCGAGCTCGACGCGACTCTCGATGAGATTCGAGCGTCCCGCTGAATCATCGGTAGCCGCGCTACCCAAGACCCCCGATATTCGCTCTCACATGGCGAATTCGGGGGTCTTCTCTGGCCATCCGTGTAGTATGGCTACACAAACGCAACTCAAGGAAGTGTTCCGTGACTCAGCTCCTCACCCTCGAGGACCCGCATCTGTCGATCGCCTTCGACGCCCGCACCGGCGGGCTCGTGCGATTCGATGATGGCAGGGTCGGCCCGTGGCTGGAAGAAGCGAGCGCGGGTTCGCTGTTCGTCGTCGAGATCCCGCGCGGAGGCGACCGTACGGTCGTCGTCCAGACGTCGCAGCAGACGCTCTCGGGGTACGAGCGCGACGACGACGCGGGCGTCCTCACGCTGCGGTGGACCGACCCGGTGACCTCGACCGGCGAGACGCTGCGCGGCGAGATCGTCGTCACGGCTGCCATCGATGCGGGCGTGCTCCGCCTCGGTCTCGCGCTCGCGATCGAGGCGGGCGGGGTCGAAGCCGTGCGCTTCCCGTCCCTGCGCGGCGTCCGCCCCGCGTCGCGGAAGCTCGAGCTGCGCGGTGTCGACTACTCGACGGGCACGCGCGTCGACCTGCTCCCCGTGTTCGACAGCAACGCGCCCTACTGGGGCACGATGTTCCCCGACTACGCCAGCGGCAACCTGCGGCCGGAGCTCGTGGGCAACCCGACCTCGCCGTTCGTCGCACTCGTGGCCGACGCCGGCGGCATCACGGTCCTGCCGGCGGCGCCGACCCTCGACTTCATCGGATGGCGCGCCTCGCTCGAACCGGGTTACGCCGACAGTCTCGCCCGTATGGCAGGCCCCGACGCAGCCGTGACGCTCGACGCCATCCACTTCCCGGCCCCGGCCGAGGGTCGCATCGAGGTGCCGACGATGGCGCTCGCGCCCTATGCGGGGGAGTGGACCGGCTCGATCGAGCCCTACCGCCGCAACCAGGCGCCGACCCGACGCTCGCGCGCCGCCTGGCTCGGCGAGCCCCGACTCTGGCTGCAGGTGCAGCTCATGTCGACCGAGGGGGAGCCGCGGTACGACTTCGACGATCTCGTCGACATCATCGAGGAGTGTGCGTCGGCGGGCATCGGCGCGATCCAGATCGTCGGGTGGAACGAGGGCGGTCAGGACGGACTCGTACCGTGGCACCGGCCGGCGGCGAAGCTCGGCGGAGCCGCAGGCCTCCGGCGAGCCCTCGATCGCGCCCGTGAACTCGACGTCGCCACGGTGCTCTACGTCAAGTACGTGTGGGTCGAGAAGCCCGGCCCGAACTGGGACGAGCTGGAGCGCTTCGTGTCGCGCGACCCGAACGGTCAGCCCTACGCGCAGCCCGGTCCCGTCTACCACTCCTCGCGCAAGCGCTACGGCATCAGTACGCCCTGGTACGTGCCGCTGTGCTTCGGCGTGCGCGAGCTGCGAGAGCGCATCGCCGCCGAGGTCGCCGAGCTGG
The DNA here is from genome assembly GCF_900102175.1 of Microbacterium sp. cf332. GTDB lineage: Bacteria > Actinomycetota > Actinomycetes > Actinomycetales > Microbacteriaceae > Microbacterium. The sequence goes on along the minus strand of NZ_FNKN01000002.1, from coordinate 303,158 downwards.
CGTCATGGGGCGCCGATGGCGTCCTCGCCGACGAGTCGCTCTACCACGGGCGCGCTCTGCTGTGTTTCGCCGACGATCACGGCCACCCCGTCGGGGCGAGCGCCTTCACGTGGGATGCGGCCTACATCGACGACATCCGTGCGCGCCTCGGTGACGCCGCCGACACCTTCGTCATCGCCGCCGAGGGCGCCTACGACGCGCAGTTCGAGGACTACGACGTCTCATACTTCCGCAGCGCATCGGCGCAGCACCGTCCCGTCGGCAGGATGCTGCGCCCCGACGCCCGCATCGTCACGGCGCTCACCGGATTCGACGAGCACGGGATGATCGCCCAGAGCATCCTCGACGGATACGCGATGAGCCTGGAGCCCTTCAACTTCAAAGGACGTCCCCGCGACATGCCGGCGACCGTCGCCCGCGCGCGTCTCGCCGAGGACGTGCGCGGCCGCTACGCCGACTGGCTGTGGAACGGCGAGCCGGTGTTCGACGACACCGTGACGGTGGCGGACGCGGGCGGGTCCGATGGCGCCGGGCTCGTGCGCCGCACCGTCTGGCGGCGCGACGCCGACGATCCCTCGCGCCTGGTCGTCGTAGCCAACTTCGGCGACGCGCCCGCGCGGGTGCGCATCGCCGGCGTCCCGCACGGCTCGACCGTCGTGCCTCTCGACGGCTCGGCCGGCACCGGCCTCGCGTCGACCGGCGCGATCCTCACCATCGACCCCCGCGACGCCGTCGTCGTGGTTCCCCCGACCGACCCGATTGGAACGACATGAGCAGCACGCGCGTCGAAGATCCTCGCGTCCTCGCCTTGGACGACCCGGAGAACGTGACCGCGCTCCGGAAGCGCACGACGCTCGCGGAGCGCCTCTGGACCGGCAGGAGCTCCACCGGGAAGTTCTGGGTGGCCATGGCGCCGGCACTCATCCTGTATCTCGTGTTCACGGTGTACCCGATGGGACAGGTCGTCGTGGCGAGCTTCACGGATGCCCGTGGGTTCAACCGTGCGTGGGAGTTCCTGGGCCTCGACAACTTCGTGCGCATCTTCTCGGGCGACCCCGTGCTGATGGAGGCGGTCGGGAACACCGCGATCTACGGCTTCTTCAAGATCGTCGTGCAGACGGTGCTGGCGTTCCTCTTCGCGGTGCTGCTCCACCGGCAGCTGCGGCTCGGCAACATCTACCGCGCGATCTTCTTCGCGCCGATGGTGATCTCGCCGGTCGCGATCGTGTTCGTGTGGAGCTTCATGTACGACCCGACGACGGGGACGTTCAACACCATCCTCCGCAGCCTCGGTCTCGGCGGACTGGCGCAGGATTGGCTGGGCAACTACGACCTCGCCCTGTACAGCGTCATCCTCGTCGACCTGTGGAGCGGTCTGGGCTTCAACATCGTCATCTTCCTCGCCGGGCTGTCGACGATCCCCGGCGAGATCCTCGAGGCCGCCAAGGTCGACGGCGCCCGCGGCTGGAAGGCGCTGCGCTTCATCACCCTGCCGCTCATGATCCCCTCGATCGGCCTCGTGCTGGTGCTGTCGATCAACGGTGCGCTGCGCGCGTTCGACACCGTCTACCTGATGACCCGGGGTGGGCCGGGGAACTCGACTCAGCTGTATATGACCCAGGTCTTCCAAGAGGGCATGGTCAACAACAACTTCGGCTACGCCTCGGCCATGGCCGTCCTGGTCATCATCGTGCTCATCGCCATCGCCGCGGTCCAGAACCGCCTGAACAACCGCATCGCCGCAGAGGAGGAGGGCCGATGAACAGCCGCACCGCCACGCGTCTGCTGCGACGCGTCCCCGTCAACGTCCTGCTGATCGTCCTCAGCATCCTGATGATCTATCCGCTCGTGATCATCGTGATCACGGCGTTCAAGCCGAACCTCGAGGTGCTGACGAACCCGACCGGCCTGCCGATCTCGCCCACCCTCGACAACTTCGTGACGTCGTGGAACGAGGCGAACTTCACCAACCTGTTCGCGAACTCGATCCTGCTGACCATCGTCAGCATGACCGTCGCGACCTTCGTTGCGGCGCTCGCGTCGTACGCGATCGTGCGCCAGGCGACGAAGATCGGCTCGGGGATCTACCTGCTGCTCGCCGCCGGGATCTTCCTGCCGATGCAGCTCGCGCTGGTGCCCCAGTTCCGGGTCGTGCGCGACCTCGGGCTCATCAACAGCTACGCCGGCGTCATCCTGCTCTACATCGCGGGAGCCCTGCCCTTCGGCGTCTTCCTCATGGCGGCGTTCATGCGCCAGGTGCCCCGCGAGATCGTCGAGGCGGCGGTCATCGACGGCGCCGGGTACTTCCAGCTGTTCTGGCGCATCTTCTTCCCGCTCGCGCGGCCCGCCGTCGCGACCTTCTGGGTGCTGCAGGGCGTGGGTGTGTGGAACGACTACCTCGTGCCGCAGCTGCTGCTCACCGATCCCGGCAAGCGCACGCTGACGACGGGCGTCCTGTACTTCAAGGCGCAGTACCTGGCGGACTGGGGGAACATCATGGCCGCCGTGCTCATCATGAGCCTGCCCATCCTGCTGCTGTTCGTCTTCGCCCAGCGCTACTTCGTCAGCGGCCTGTACGCGGGCGCGGTGAAGTAGCCGGTGACCGCTTCGCTGGACGACATCGAACGCGCGCGCTGGCTGAGCTCGCCCCTGCTCGGAGACCGGTGGGTCGAGCACCACGCGGCGGTTCCGTCCCGTTCCGCGCAGGAGGTGGGCGAGGCGACGATCGCGGAGGCTCCCGCCGGTGGCGAGGCCGACGTGGTGTCTCTCGACGGCGACTGGCTGCTCGCGGGAGCCCTCCCGGGGCGGGAGTTCTCGATCGAGCGCTGGCTCGGCGACCGATCGGATGCCGCGCGTCGCAGCCCCGTCGGCTGGCACCGGTCCGATACCGACCGGTCGACGTGGGTGACGGCGTCGGTGCCCGGCACGGTGCAGGGCGCGCTCGTCGCGGCCGGGGTCATCGCCGACCCGCTGGTCGACGACAACACGCACGCTGAGCTGATCGAGCACGGCGTGCCCGAGGAGTGGCCGTGGTACTTCCGGCGCACCCGCATCGAGCAGCAGGAGTGGTGGTACGCCCGTCGCTTCCGGGTGCCCGCGGACTGGCGGGGCGGCCGCATCCGACTCTCGTTCGACGGCCTCGACTACGCCGCCTCCGTGTTCGTGAATGGGCGGCCCGTCGCGCGCCACGTCGGCATGTACGGCGGTCCCGACGTCGATGTGACCTCGGTGCTCGACCCCGACGCCGAGAACGAGATCGTCGTGCGCATCGATCCGCCGCCGCACGACTGGCATGGCGTGATGAAGCCGTCGCCGGGGTGGGGCTGGCACTACGGGCACCTCATCTCGATGGGCATCTGGCGCGGCGTCCGTCTCGTGCGCGTGCCCGAGGTCGAGCTCGCCGATCTCGCGGTGGTGGTGACCGATGCCCGCGAGGGCGCGTCGCGCGTGCGCGTGCAGTGGGACGTCGTCGCTCCGCACGACCACGCGGAGCCGCTGCCGGCCTCGGTGACCGTCCGCGATCCGGCGGGCGTCGTGGTCGCAGAGCTCGGGCTGTCGACCGCGGTCGGTGCCGATCTGACGCGGCACCACGTCGAGGTCGACGTGCCGGATGCGCAACTGTGGTGGCCGTTCGGCTATGGCGCGCAGCCGCTGTACACGGCCGAGGTGCGGGCCGCGGGGCAGGCCCTCAGTGCAAGGTTCGGCATCCGCTCGGTGCGGATGGAGCCCCTCGCGGGCAACCACGGCCCCGACACCTACGACTGGCGCTTCGTCGTGAACGGGCGCGAGCTCTTCCTCAAGGGCGCGAACTGGTGCTGGACCGATCCGATGGCCCGCCGAGGGTTCGAGGTCGACCGGCACATCCTCGACCTCGTCGAGCGCGGCAATCTGCAGATGCTCCGCGCGTGGGGCGGCGGCACGATCGAGAGCGACGAGTTCTACGACGAGTGCGACCGGCGCGGCATCCTGGTGCTGCAGGAGTTCCCGCTGACCTTCGGGCTCGACGCGAGCGGCGCGGATCTGGCGACGATCGACGAGCAGGTCTCGCGTATCGTGCGCCGGCTGCGCAACCATCCCTCGCTCGTCATGTGGGGCGGCGGCAACGAGAACCCGGCGACGATCACATCCGACGACCTGCTGACGGTCATCGGACGACGCGTGGCGCAGTACGACCCCGGGCGCGTGTTCCACCGCACCGACCCGTGGGGCGGCAGCGAACACTTCTACGGGGTCTATCACGAGGGCATGCCGGTCGAGGCATACACGCGGTTGCTGCCGGCGGTGTTCGGCGAATACGGACTATCGAGCCAGTGCGACCTCGAGAGCATGGCGCGCTTCCTCGATCCGGCGCTGCTCGAGCAGTGGCCGCCGCCCGAGCACGGGGCGATCATGCAGCACCAGTCGCAGTTCTCGCTCTTCGACCTCTTCAAGCAGGCGCGATACGCCGCCTACGGGCCCATTCGCGACTGGCGCACCTTCGTCGAGTACTCGCAGCTCGGGCAGGGCGACGCTCTGCGGTTCGCATCGGAGCGAATGCGCGCGCACAGCGGCGACGAGACCTCGGCCTACTGGTTCTACAAGATCGGGGAGGCGTTCCCCGGCGCGTCGTGGGCGATCATCGACTACTACGGCGTCCCGAAGCTCTCGTACTACCGGGCGAAACAGTTCGGGGCCCCCGTGTCGGCCTACGCGACCTACGAGAAGTTCGACTGGGCGGGCGACGAGACGTTCCGCGCCCGCATCCACGTGTCGAACGACACCCCCTCACCGTTGTCGGACGCCCACGTGCGCGTGCGCCTGTACGACGCCGAGCTGGCGGCCGTCGCGGAGCACGAGTCGAGCGTCGACGTCGCGGCCGACGGGCGCGTCGACGTCGCCGAGATCGTCGCGCCGCTCGTCGGGCGGCCGATCGAGCCGCTCGTGCTCTCGGTGACGCTGCAGGATGCCGCGGGGGAGCGGATCTCGTCGCAGTGGTATCCGTTCAATCATCAGCGCAAGGACGCGGAACTGCGCGCGCTCGAGGCTCGACCCCTCGATGAGGCGGCCCGCACGCCGGTGGCCGATCTGCTGCGACCCTACGCAGAGCTCACGTCGCCGCTGTCCGAGCTGCCGCGGACGACGCTGTCTGCGCGCCGGGAAGGAGACGTCATCGTCGTGCGGAACGTCGGGGAGCATCCCGCCCCGATCGTCGTCATCGACGGCTTCCCCCACGGGCTGGGGGCGGTGCTCGACGACAACGCGTTCGGGCTCGAAGCGGGAGAGGAGCGTCGCATCGGTTTCGTGCTGCCCGGCGGCTCGGGTCCTGCCGCTCTCGAGGCGGTCCGCATGCGCGCCTGGAACGCGTCGGAGGTGGCGGTCTCGTGAGCGGCAGGCGGACGATCCTCGCGACCTGCGGGGGCTGGCGCGCAGCGCAGTGGGGCGATGTCGAGTTCAGCCCGCTGCAGCGCTACGCCCTCGACGCGACCGGCGTCACGGGACGGCGGCCGCGCGTCGCCTTCATCAACACCGCGGCGGGCGATCAGCGTCTGGACGAAGGGCGCGAGCTCGCCGCCGCGCAGCAGCTCGGGGTCGACGCCGTGCACGTGCGTCTGTTCGGTCGCAACCAGCCCGATCTGCGCGAGGTCGTGCTGGCGAGCGACCTCGTGTGGGTCGCCGGCGGCAGCGTCGCGAACCTGCTCGCCGTCTGGCGGGTGCACGGGCTTCCCGAGGTGCTCGCCGAGGCGGCCGACCAGGGCACCGTGCTGGCGGGCACGTCGGCCGGCGCGATCTGCTGGCACGTCGGCGGCCCCACGACGACGTTCGGTCCCGTCGCCGTCATCGACGACGCGCTCGCCTTCGTCGACCGCTCGGTGGGCGTGCACTACGACTCGCAGCCCGACCGCCGCCCCGCGTTGCAGCGCGCCGTCGCCGACGGGACCCTGCCCGACGGGTTCGGTCTCGACGAGGGTGCCGCGGTGCTCTACGTCGACGGCGAGCCGGTCGAGATGCTCACCGAGGCGCCGGAGGGTGCCGTCTGGGCGGTCGAGCGCGAGGGTGACGGGGTCGCCGAGTCGCGCTGCGAGACCCGCCTGATCACCTGACGCGGAACGCCGGGCTGTCAAGAGCGCGGCCGGGATGCGGGGCGCGGGCCGATACTGATCGCATGTCCCGAGCCGCCGCCGCTGCGACCCCGCCGCCGAAGACCTGTGCGTCATGCGGGCGGGAGATGCAGTGGCGAGCCAAGTGGGCCAGGAATTGGGATGAGGTGCGCTACTGCTCCGACGCCTGCCGCCGCCGCGGCATCCGTCCCGTCGACGCGCAGTTGAGCGAGAAGATCCTGGAGCTGCTAAGCGCGCGTTCCGCGGGGGCGACGATCTGCCCGTCCGAGGCGGCGCGTGCCCTCGGCGGCGACGAGTGGCGTGACCTCATGGAGCCCGCGCGGCGCGCGGCGCGGCGGCTCGTGGCCGACGGCGAGGTCGAGATCACCCAGCGCGGCGCCGTCGTCGATCCGTCGACCGCGAAGGGCCCCATCCGCATCCGTCGCGTGCGCTGATCGCCCGCCCCTGCGGTACCCCGTTCCGCCCCCGGGGCCCTAATGTCGTGGCCAGGGCTTCTGCGATCACTGCTGCGCTGAAAGGACACCATCTCTGTGACCTCCGACCTCGACGACACCGACCTCGTGACCGACACCACCGCCGATCCCGTCCGCGCCACCGGTCCCGAAGGCGCCGCGGCGCCGGGGGAGGCGGCTCCGCCGTGGTGGCGTCAGGGCGTCGTGTATCAGATCTACCCGCGCAGCTTCTCGGACGCGAACGGCGACGGCCTGGGCGATCTGCCGGGCGTCACCGCGCGGGTGGACTACCTGGCCGAGCTGGGGGTGGACGCCGTCTGGCTGAGTCCCTTCTACCCCTCCGAGCTCGCCGATGGCGGATACGACGTCGCCGACTACCGGAACGTCGACCCGCGTCTGGGTACGCTCGACGACTTCGACGCGATGCTCGGGGCGCTGCACGGCCGGGGCATCAAGGTCGTGGTCGACATCGTCCCCAACCACACGTCCGATCAGCACGTGTGGTTCCAGGAGGCGCTCGCCGCGGGCCGCGGATCGACCGCGCGCGACCGCTACATCTTCCGCGAGGGCGCAGGCCCCGACGGCGCCGAGCCGCCCACCGACTGGCTGTCACTGTTCGGCGGATCGGCCTGGGAGCGCGTCGCCGACGGCCAGTGGTACCTCCACAACTTCGCGCGCGAACAGCCCGACCTGAACTGGGACCACCCCGACGTGCACGCCGACTTCGTCGAGACGCTGCGCTTCTGGTCGGACCGAGGCGTCGACGGATTCCGCATCGACGTCGCCCACATGCTGACGAAGGACCTCGCGGAGCCGCTGCCCTCGCGTGCCGAGCTCGAGCGCATCCCGCGCGACGGCAACCACCCGCTCGTCGACCGCGACGACGTGCACGAGGTCTACGCGGAGTGGCGCGCGGTGTTCGACTCGTACGACCCGCCGCGCACCGCGGTCGCGGAGGCGTGGGTCGATCCGTCGCGCATCCACCTGTACGCGCGACCCGAGAGCCTCGGACAGGCGTTCAACTTCGACCTGCTCGAGGCCGACTTCGAGGCCCGGCAGTTCCGCCGCATCATCACCGACAACCTCGCGCTCGCCCGGCAGTCGGGCTCATCGAGCACGTGGGTGCTGTCGAACCACGACGTCGTGCGGCATGCGACGAGATACGGACTGAGGACCCCGACCGCCGAGACGGCCATCCCCACCCGCCACGGAGCCGCGTGGCTGCGCGACGGCGGCGACGAGGCAGGCCTCGATCGCGACCGCGGCCTGCGCCGCGCGACCGCGGCGACGATGTTCATCCTCGGCCTACCCGGGTCGACCTACATCTACCAGGGCGAGGAGCTGGGGCTGCACGAGGTGGCCGACATCGCGGCATCCGAGCGTCAGGACCCGACGTTCTTCCGCACGGGCGGTGCCGAGGTCGGTCGCGACGGCTGCCGAGTGCCGTTGCCGTGGACCGTCTCCGGGGCGGCCTTCGGCTTCGGCACGGGCGGGTCGCACCTGCCCCAGCCGGAGTGGTTCGCGCGGCACGCCGTCGAGGTCGAGGACGCCGATCCCTCGTCGACGCTCGCGCTCTACCGCGAGGCACTGCGGCTGCGGCACCTCTTCCAGAGCGGCGAAGAGCTGCGATGGGTCGACACCGGTCGCCCCGACGTCTTGCACTTCGTCCGGCCGAACGGCTGGCAGGTGATCACTGCGTTCGGCGACGAGCCCTATGCGCTGCCGGCGGGCGAGGTCGCGCTCTCGACGCTCCCCGTGGTCGACGGGTCGCTGCCCGGCGAGGCGACGGCCTGGCTCGCTCCGGCGCGCTGAGGAACCCGGTCGAAGTCCGCTTCGCGGATGCGGGCATGGATGCCGCACACGATGTCGACGACCTGCGAGATGTCGAAGTCGGTCGCCGCGCTCAGGTAGGCGTACGCGAGATGCTCGTCCATGCCCCACCGGGCCGTGATGAGGTCGAGCGCCGCCCGCACGCACTTGCGCATCGCCTCGTTGAGATCCACGTCGAGTCCCACCGGCACGAGGAACTCGTCGGTCCGGACGAGGGGGCCGGAGAGCTCGCCGAACTCTGCGACGGCCTCGCTGCGGGCCACCACCTCGAACCGGAGGGTCGCCCGCAGTGAGGCTTCGAGCGCCGTGAGGGCGACCTCGCCGTCGCCCTGTGCGAAGTGGGGGTCGCCGACGTACGCCAGGGCCCCCGGCACCTGTACGGGCAGGTAGAGGACCGCCCCTTCGGTGAGCAGCTTCACGTCGAGGTTGCCGCCGTGCGCTCCCGGCGGTACGGAGTGGGGGCGCTCGTCGCCGGCGACGGCGACGCCCATCGTCCCGAGGAACGGTGCGAGCGGGAACTCGACGACGCGGTCGGCGTCGTCGGTCAGCGGCATCGTGCCGACGAGTCCGGTCGGGCGTTCCTCGACGGGGGTGAACACGCTGACCGGATGCGGGCCTCGCGGCAGCACCCCCACGAGTGCGCCCTTGCCGTGCCGGTTCGAGATGACGCCGTAGGGCACGCGCGGCACGAGTCGCTCGACCGTGATCTTCAGCAGGTCGCCGGGCTGCGCGCCCTCGACGTGGATGGGGCCGGTGACGACGTGCGGCCCGTCGTGCGCGACATCCCGTGACAGGGCCGCCGCGATCGCCGCGGCGTCGTCGAGCACGTCTTCGGGGGCGACACCGTGACGGCCGAAGTACGCGCGGGGGTCCTTGCCCTGGTCCTCGAGGATGCCCTCGTGGCTGACGGTGTCGACCGTGACGGATGCGCCGGGCGCGATCGACAAGACCGGGGCGTCGGCGGCGCAGGGCAGGCGGCCCCACAGGACGGTGTCGGGGCCGGCGGGCAGGTAGTGGTCGCCGGGGCGCTCGCCCGCGCCGGGCTGCAGCACGGTCATGCGGCGACCGGCTCGCGGCGCGCGGGGGTGAACAGGCGCAGGTGCCCGAGCACGACGACCGCGACCGTGAGGACAGCGGCGAGCAGCAGCGGGACGCCCGGGGTGAGGGGGAGCAGGACGGTTCCCAGCAGGGCGCCGAGGAACAGCACCACGATCGCCCCGAGGCGACGGTTCCAGACGCCGCGGACGCCGTCGTCGACGAACGACTCGCTCGCGAGCGACGTGAGGGTCGACGTCACGACCACGGTCGTCATGTCGGCGACGGCGAGGCTGCGGGCGACGGCGGCCTGCATGCCCATGGCGGCGGCGGTGACGGTCGACGCCGTCAGGATGACCGCATCCGAGTCGACCGCGCCGGGGATGAGGAACGTCACGCCGAGGGCGGCGAGCACGACGGCGCCCGCTGTCAGGAGGCCGGAGACCGCTCCGCCCCACTCCTTGCGGCGGGTCCGCAGGAAGAGCCCGGCCGCGAAGGCGGCGACGGTGAACGCTGCGAGGGCGATCGCGGGGCCGAGCACGGGCAGGTCGTCGCCGCCGGCCACGGCCATGCCGAGGATGACGATGTTGCCCGTCATGTTGCCGACGAACACGCGGTCGAGCGCGAGGTAGCCGACCGCATCGACGATGCCGGTCACGAAGGTCAGGATCATGAGCGCGATGAGGGCGGTCCGGCGCTGCGCCGGAGCCACGTCACGACGCGCGGGTCGGGTCGTCGATCGATCGCGTCGCACGGTCCGCCTCTCGTCGGGGCCGCAGTGGGCCGGTTCGAGATGAGAGTAGCGGATGTCGCTCTGATTGGTCCTACCAATCAGAGGACGCGGTCGACGAGGTCGCGGATCTCGCTGAGATGACGGCGCATGGCGTCCTCGGCCGCCTCCGGGTCGCGGTCCGCGATCGCCGCGAGGATGCGGGCATGGCCCTCGTGCGACAGTCGCCGGCCGTCCTCGTCGAGGTGCGAGAAGAGGCGCGCCTCGACCGTCCACGACGCGGTCAGCTCGCCGAGGGCCGCGAGTAGGGAGTTCCCGGTGGCGGCGGCGATCGCGGTGTGGAAGGCGATGTCGCGTCGCGCGGACTCCTCGGCGCCCGCGGGCACCTCGGGTGCGGTGCCCGGCGAGAGCAGAGCGCGGAGCCCATCGAGCTGTCGCGCGTCGATCCGGTCCGCCGCCAGCCGGGCCAGCTGCGGCTCGATCACCGCGCGGAACTCGGCCGCGGTGCGGAGTTCGGCGGCGACGTCGCGCATCCGTCCAGCGAGGGCGGCGGCGAGCGGGACCGTTTCGCTGACCCGGGTCCCGCTGCCCTGACGCCGTTCGACGAGACCCAGCCCCGTGAGGCTCGTGAGCGCTTCGCGCAGCGCGTTTCGTGACACGCCGAGCGTCTGCGCGAGGGTGCGCTCGGGCGGCAGCGAAGTCCCCGCGGGCAGGTCGCCCGCGACGATCAGCCGCTCGAGGTGACGGGCGATGTCGTCGGCGACGAGGGCGTGCGTCCGGGGGAGCGGACCGAGGTCCGCGTTGGCGGTGTCGGGCACGACGCGTCCTCCTCGTCCGGGCGATGCCACGATGCAGTCTTGCAGGTCCTCGTGCTAGCCGAGCGGGAGGCGCACGGTGAACGCGGTCCGGCCCGGCTCGCTCGCGACCGCGATGCTGCCCGCGTGCGCGGAGACGATCGCCTCCGCGATGGACAGGCCCAGGCCCGTGCTCCCCGCATCGCGGTTCCGCGAGGCATCGCCCCGAGCGAAACGCTCGAACAGTCGCTGTCGCACCGCGGGATCGATGCCCGGCCCGTCGTCGACGACCTCGATGACCGCGTGCTGCTCGTCGCGCCGGAGGGTCGTGACGACCCTCGTGCCCGGCGGGGTGTGAGTCCGCGCGTTGCGCAGGAGATTGGCGACGACCTGGCGGAGGCGGTTGTCGTCGCCGACGACCTCGACGACGTCCTCCTCGCGCACATCGAGCAGCCACGTTCGCCCCGGATCGGCGACGTGGGCATCGCTGACGGCGTCGATGGCCAGCAGCGTGAGGTCGACCTGCTCTCGCCGAAGCGGTTGGCCGGCGTCGAGTCGGGCGAGAAGGAGCAGATCCTCGACGAGATCGGCCATGCGGGTCGACTCGGATGCGATCCGGTCGAAAGCACGCTGCTGGGTCGGGGTCATCGGGGCGCCCTCGCCGAGAGACAGCTGCGCGTACCCGCGGATCGATGCCAGCGGAGTGCGCAGCTCGTGGCTCGCATCCGCGATGAACCGGCGCAGCTGGTCCTCGCTGTGCTGACGAGATCGTAGGGCGTCCTCGATGTGGGCGAGCAGCACATTGAGCGAATGGCCCACGCGGCCCACCTCGGTGACGGGATCGGTGTCGGGCTCGGCGACCCGTTCGGGGATGTCGACCTCGCCCGCGGCGAGCGGCCGAGCCGCCACCCGCTGAGCCACCGCCGCCACGCGGTCGAGCGGGCGCAGCGTGCGCCGCACCCAGAACGACAGCCCCAGCAGCACGAGCAGCAGGGCGCTGCCGGCGACGCTCACGAGGATGACGGTGAGCGCGCTCGTCGTCGCCTCGACTTCCTCGAGGGAGTTCCCCGCGGTGACCCTCACGCCGTCGCGCTCCTCCTGCGCGAGGCGGAACGAGCCCAGCTCACCGCCCAGGTCCACGGTCGTCGGGGTCCGGTCCGAGAGCGAGGCCGCCTCGATCGTGGCGATCTGATCGGCGTCGAGGTCGGTCTCCTGCCCGTCGTTCGCCGTGTAGCTCGAGTCGATCACCGTACCCCCGCCGTCGACCACGAGGTGGAGCGTCCCGATCCGGGGAGCCGGGCCGTCGCCACGGAATCCGCCGTTCTGCTGCGAGGGTCCGCCGGATGTCTGACCCTGATCGACACGGGTGATCTGCAGCGTCTCGAGCACCTGAGCGTCGAGTCGCTCGTACACGAAGCTGCGCAGCGCGACCGAGGTCGCGACGCCCGTGGCGAGCAGCGCGAGCGCCACGAGGGCGCCGATGCCGACGACGAGCGTGCGGCGCAGTGTCCAGTGCCTCATCGCGGGGGCTTGATGGTGTAGCCGACACCGCGCACCGTGTGGATGAGCGGTTCCCCGAGCGGCTCGATCTTCTTCCGCAGGTAGGAGATGTAGATCTCCACGACGCTCGAGGTGCCGCCGAAGTCGTAGCTCCACACCTGGTCGAGGATCTGCGCCCGGGTCAGCACGCGCCGAGGGTTCTGCATCAGGTAGCGCAACAGGTCGAACTCCTTGGCCGTGAGCGCGATCGGCACCCCCGCCCGGGAGACCTCGTACGACTCCTCGTCGAGGGTGAGGTCGGCCACGCGCAGCACGGTGTCGGCGTTCGCCACGGCGGCGACGTGTCGTCGCGCCATGGCGCGCAGACGCACGACGACCTCCTCGAGGTTGAACGGCTTCGTCAGGTAGTCGTCGCCGCCCGCGCTGATCCCGGCGATCCGATCCTCGACGGCGTCCTTCGCCGTGAGGAAGAGGACGGGCACGTCGTTGCCCGCGTCGCGGATGCGGCGGAGCACCTCCATGCCGTCGATGCCCGGCATCATGATGTCGAGCACCAGCAGGTCGGGCGCGAACTCGCGGACGAGGTTGAGGGCCTCCTGGCCGTTGGCTGCCGTGCGCGCGTCCCAGCCCTCGTTCTGCAGCGCCATGCGCAGCAGATCGCTGAGGTTGGCCTCGTCGTCGACGACGGCCACGCGGATCGGCGACCCGTCGACGCGGGTCAGGGGGAGGGGGCGGGAACCGGGGACGGTCATGCGTTCAGCTTTCCTTCTTCTCGGGCGGAAAGCGACCGTGCGGCGCGAGGGGCGCCGCACGGTCGCCGCGGTCACGGGCGCTGGCCGGGGCCGCCGGGGGCGCCGGCGCCCGGCGCCGACCCGCCGCCCATGCCGCCGGCCAACGCCTCTCCGGTCGTCGCCGTGACGCTCGTGCCGCCGCTGCCGGTGATCGTGTAACTTGACCCCGAGACGAGTTCGGCCGACGAGAACACGACGGTCTCGAAGTCCTTCTCGGCGGTGAAGGTCGCGACCACCGCGCCCGCGGCATCCGTGATCTCGATCGTGTCGCCGGCCGAGCCGGTGACCGACGCGGCGAGCCACGCCTGAGCCGACGAGGCGTCGGGCGACTCGGCCATGCCGGCGCTCCCGAGTGCGACGAGCGTGCCGCCGCTGACGTTGATGCCGCCGTTGCTGTCGAGTGCACCGTTGCCCGCTGTCGTCGGTCCCGATACGAGGATGTCGCCGCCGGTGATCGACACGGAGCCGTTCGAGTCGATGCCGTCGCCGCCCGCGTCCACGGTCAACGTGCCGCCCGATACGACGATGGTCTCGCCGGTGTCGGCCATCCCGCCGCCCATGCCGCCGCCGGGGGCGCCTGCCTGTGCGCCCGCGGTCCCCTCGGCGTCGGTCCCGTCGGCGCTCGTCCCACCGGTGCTGGTCTCATCGGCGGAGGCGCTCCCGCTTCCGTTGAGGCCGTCGTCCGATGCCATCACATCGACGGTCCCTCCGCTGATGAGGATGTCGGTGGCCTCGAGCCCCTCGTACGACGACGTGATGGTCACGACCCCGTCGGCGATGGTCAGGGCTGCCTCGGCGTGCACGCCGTCGTCGCCCGCGGCGAGCGTCACCGTGCCGCCGCCGATGCCGATCGAGCCGTCCGAGTGCAGGGCGTCGTCGGTCGCGTCGATCTCGAGTGCACCGCCGTCGATGGCGATGACGACGCCGGCGGTGACGCCCTTCGCCGACGCGTCGGCGTCACTGGAATCGCCGGTGGCCGAGAACGTCGCCGAGCCGCCGGTGACGACGACGTCGGTCGCCGCGGCGATCCCGTCGTCGCCGCTCGCGGCGGTGATGTCGCCGCCCGAGAGCCACACGTACCCGCGGGTCGCCGTGTCATCGTCGCTCTTCATCGCGTCGCCGCCGGCGGTCAGATCGAGCGTGCCGCCCGAGACCACCAGCGCGTCCTTGCCGCGAAGGGCGTCGTCGACCGCGTCGACGGTGATCGTGCCTCCGATGACAGCGAGGTCGTCGGTGCTCGCGATGCCGTCGTTGCCGTTCCCGGCGACATCGAGCGCCCCCGTCCCGGAGACGGTCAGATCGGCGTCGGCGTAGATCGCCGCGTTCGCCGCCGCGTCGTCGGCGTACGAGGATGCGTCCGAGACGGTGTTCGTCGATCCCGCCGCGAGCGAGATCACGACGTCGTCCGCGGTGACGACGGTGATCGCCGGCCCCGCGCTGCTCGAGATCGTCGCCCCGTCGAGGATGAGCACGACCTGGGCGTCGTCCGCCGCGGCGACCTCGACCGAGCCGTCGAGCTCGCCGCTGAGGCGGTAGACGCCCGCCGCCGTGATGGTCACCGTCGCACCGTCGATGGCGACGCCCTCTCCCGTCGTGCTCGCGGTCGTGTCCTCGAGATCGATGTCGACGGCTGCGGCATCCGACCACTCGTCGTCGGTCACGACGGTGGCCGCGTCGTTCGCGGCGAGCACCGCGCTCGACGCGAGATCGGTGTCGACGACGGCAGTGGTGGTCTGCGTCGCGGCGGTGTCGTCGACGGACTGCCCGAGAGCGGTCACTCCGGTGGCGGTGCAGCCGGCCAGCACGACGCCGGCGAGGGCGAGGGGGATGGCGGGCAGGATCAGGCGGCGGCGCATGGCAGCTCCTCGGTTCGGGACGGGGTGGTGGGTCGTGCGTGCGGATGGTGCCGCGCGTCGGAGAAGGCGCCGCGCAGCAGTCGGTCCCAGCGGTTGCGCGGGAGCTCGGATCGGAGGGCTGCGAGCCCCGTGGCGTACTTGCTGACCGAGACGGGACGGTGGCCGGATCGCCACAGCAGTCGGTCGATGGCCGAGGCAGACGAGGGCGACTTCGTCTCGACGATCGCGAGCCCCGGGAGGGTGAAGCCCGCCCCGTTCAGGCCGTCCCAACGCAGTCCGGTGTCGATGGTGGCGCGAGCGGAGCCGTCGGGGGCGAGGAGCGTGCTTCGCGAGTACCGCGTGACCAGCGTCGCCTCGAGTTCATCCGCGCGGCCCGGATCGACGCCGATGGCGACGAAAGCCGCGGTGACCTCCTCGCGGGCGACGTCGGTCAGCGTCGACCGCAGCTCGAGATCGTAGGCGGAGCGCTCCTTGACGGTGGTGCCGCGGGCTCCCCGTGTCTTGATCTCGAGGAACGCCGTGTCGGTGTCGAGGTAGGCCCGCGTCCGCAGCTTGAATCGACGCCGCCGCGGATGAGCCGCCATGCGGAAACTCAGCAGGTCGGGGGTGTCGAAGTACACCGACTCGTAGGCGAAGCGGCGGGCGCAGTCGATCTCGAGGACGCGCGTCGCCGGGTCCATCGTCCGCAGGATCGGGTCGAGCTCGGCGCGGGGCACGACGTACTTCCGGTCGACGCGCGCGAGCAGTGCGGCCTCGGCGACCATCTCATCGAGGGCGACGACGCCGAAGCGGTCGAGGGCGTCCGACGTTGGGTTCACCGGAGAGCCTCGGCCATCGTCCGGTGGGCCGCGCGGGTTCCGGCGTCGAGGCGGAACCGCACGTCGACGAGGGTCGTGTCGTTGACCAGGTCGAGCTCCTGCACGGTCAGTGACGTGACGGTCGCCCCGATGCGCTCGCCGATCAGCATCCGGAGCACCTGCTCGTCGGCCTCGGCCCGGTCGAGGCGGATGATCTGGTGCCGGCTGCGCGCGAGCAGCTTCGGGTGGTCCGCGATCCACAGCACGACCAGGATGAGGCCGATGAGGCCGGCGATGGGTGCGGGATCGGCGGCGGGGAGCCCGGCCATCAGGCCCATGGCGAGAGAGGCGAAGTAGTAGGCGACCTCGCGCTGGGAGATCTCGGACGACCGCAGGCGGATGATCGACAGGACGCCGAAGAGCCCGAGTCCGAGGCCGAGGGCGACCTCTGCGGTGCCGAGCACCGTCGCGACCGACAGCACGCCGACGTTCACGCCGAGGAACGCGACGACCAGGTCGCGGCGGCGGTGACGCCGGTAATAGAGGGCGACGCTGAGGACGACGGCCGCGACGAGGTCGATCGCGATCAGCAGAAGCGAGGGGAGGGTCATGGGTTTCTCCGTGTGTTGTCGGTTGCTGGGATCATTCGAGTCCCGATTCCTTCACCGTTCCTAAGAGGCGCTTTGACGGTGGATTCGATGTCGACGCGGGATGAGGGCGCGGAGCGCGGCGGCGCGAACACGACGGTCCGCTGCAGCAGGTAGCCGAGAGCGAACACGGCCGCCTCGGTCGTCGCCTTCGCGAGCAGCAGGGGCAGGCCGACCGCCGTGAGGGCGGTCATCCACACGACGTTCGAGGCGAGCAGGGTCGCCGCGAGAGCCGCGTACCGGGCTGCCGCCCGCGCCGTGCTCGCGCGATCTCGGCCGGGGGCGAAGACGCGCCGATTGACGGCGAAGTTCAGCGATGCGCTGAGCAGTCTCGCGGCGATGATCGACGGTACGAGCCAGCCGGTGAGCTCGGTGAGCAGCAGCATGACGAGGGTGTCGACGACGAAGGCGCCGAGCGAGGAAGCGGCGAACAGCAGCAGCGGCAGACCCACGCGGATGCTGTCGGCGAGCGGGCGGAAGTGGCTCGATTCGTTTCCGGCGATGTAGACCGTGTCGACGGCGACCTCGCGCGTGCGCCACCCGGCCCGTTGGCAGCGCAGCAGCACGTTCTGCTCGTACTCGAACCGGTCGCCCGGTTGCGCCGTCAGCCACGTCAGCATCGCGGGAGGGATGCCGCGCAGCCCCGTCTGCGTATCGGACAGCGCCCAGCCGGCGGCGACCCGGAAGGCGGCGCGAGCCGCCGTATTGCCCCAGCGGCTGCGAGCCGGGACGTCCGCGCCGTCGAAGCGCCGGCAGCCCAGGACGAGCGCGCCGCCTTCGGCGACCGCTTCGCCGACGCGCCGGATGTCGCGGGGCGTGTGCTGTCCGTCGGCGTCGGCGGTCACGACGATCTGTGCGGGGTCGGTCCGGAGGACGTGCTCGAAGCCGGTGCGCAGCGCGGCGCCCTTTCCTCGGTTCGTCGCGAGAGTCAGCACCTCTGCCCCCGCCTCGCGAGCCCGGGAGAAGACCGGGGCGAACGCATCCCCGCTGCCGTCGTCGATGACCACGACCCGGGCGGAGTCGATGAGGTCGTCGATCAGATCGATGAGCGTGCCCGTGGGTTCGTACGCGGGGATCAGAACGAGCACGGCGTCACTCCGCGATGTACAGGATGTCGCTGGTGCCGCGCTCGCCGCCGTTGGACGGCTGATTCACGACCTCGCCGTCGAAGTACATCGTCGACGAGCCGCCGCCGTCGAGGTTGTAGGCGGTCTCGGCGCCCCAGCCGATCAGGATCTCGGCGAGCTCCGTGAGCGTCGCTCCCCGGCTGTATCCCGGCGAGCGGCCGTCCACGACGACGAAGACGAGGTGGTTCTTGTCGACGACGCCGACGGCGGTGCGGGGCTGTTCGCCCTGGATCGAGTGATTGCCGATGTTCGTGTCGACCTCGACATCCTCGATGTCGTCGACCACCGCGCCGTCGTCGACGAGGGCCGGACCGAAGCTCAGCGTGTTCCAGACCCCCGAGGCGACGAGCTCGTCGGCGGTCGTCTCGGTCTCGTCGTAGAGCCGGACGGATCCGTCGGTCGAGAAGGCGAGCCCGGTTCGAGCGGGCGAGTCGCGGTAGACGACGCCGTTGCGGATGAGGATGCCGGTGTCGCGGAATCCGTAGTAGTCGCCGTTGATCGCGAAGATCGCGTCGTTGTCGGCGGCCATCGCGCTGGTGGTCTCGGTGATGTTCTCGCCGTACTGGTCCTTCGCGAACGCGGAGCGCAATCTGGTCGCCTCGGAGAGGACGACGTCGGCGACGTAGTAGGTCAGGGTGTCGTCGCCCGTGCCGGTGACGACCTGCGAGACGGTGACGCTCGTCGTCCCGTCCGTGTACGTGTCGCCGTCGACGGTGCCCGCCGGATCTCCGGCATCGCCGAGCGCCGCGGGGTCGACGGCGGAGTTCGCGCTCTCGTAGGAGGAGACGTCGGCGATCTCGACGTGCTCGATGAGGAAGCGGTCGGCCGCCCACACGCCGCCGCCGGCGATCGAGAGGGCGAGCACGAGACTGCCGACCATGAGGGTGGTACGAATCGGGCGGGGGTGTGAGGCTGTGCGACGCATTCCTCAGGGATACGTGCGGGATGTCGGCAGGACATCGCGGTCTCCTGAGAGCGGCATTAACGGTGCTCGCCTTTCTCGCATGCGAGCGATATCATCGCCGCATGACGATGAATCCCGCGTTGGTCGGCCGCGAGCCGGCGCAGATCGACGAGCGGGCGACCGAGATCTACGCACACCTGTTCCAGGCGCTCGCCGATCCCACCCGCCTCGCGGTGCTGCAGCACCTGTCCTATGGCGAGCACCGCGTGCGCGATCTGGTGGAGCACGTGGGCCTCGCCCAGTCGACCGTCAGCAAGCACGTCGCGTTCCTGCTCGAGTGCGGGCTCGTGACCCTCCGTCCCGAAGGCCGCTCGTCGTGGTACGCGCTCGCCGAGCCGGACGCGACGGCCGGCCTGGTCGATGCCGCCGAGGCCCTGCTGCGCGCGACGGGCACGCGCGCCACGCTCTGCACCCACCTCCGTCGGCCGCGTCCGGTCGCCGAGGCTGCCGGCTGATGGGCGCCGGGCACGACCACGGCCCCTCGGACGCCGCGGGGTCGGGCGACGGCGCCCCCGGCGACTTCCGTCGGCGCCTCTGGATCGCCTTCGGGATCACCGCCGCGATCGTCGTGACGCAGGCGGTCGGCTCGGTCGTCACGGGCAGTCTCGCCCTCCTGACCGATACCGCCCACGCGCTCACGGATGCGTCGGGACTGCTCGTCGCGCTCGTGGCGGCGACTCTGATGCTGCGTCCCGCCACTGCGCGCCGCACGTGGGGCTTCCGCCGGATCGAGGTGATCGCGGCTCTCGCCCAGGCGGCGCTCCTGCTCGGCGTCGGCGTCTACGCCGCGATCGAGGGGATCCGTCGACTCTTCGAGCCGCCCGAGGTGCCCGCGTTCGAACTGCTCGTCTTCGGCATCGTCGGGCTCGTCGCGAACATCGTCGCGATCGCCCTGCTCGCCTCGAGCCGCGGCGCGAACTTCAACATGCGCGCCGCGTTCCTCGAGGTGCTGAACGACGCGCTCGGGTCGGTGGGGGTCATCGTGGCGGCGATCGTCATCGCGACGACCGGCTTCGCGCAGGCCGACGCCATCGCCGGTCTCTTCATCGCCGGTCTGATCGTGCCGCGGGCCGCGAAGCTCATGCGCGAGACCGGTTCGGTGCTCATGGAGTTCACGCCGCGCGGGCTCGACCTCGACGACGTCCGCGCGCACATCATGCGCCTCGACCACGTGACCGACGTGCACGATCTGCACGCGTCGACCGTCGCGTCGGGCCTGCCGACCATCACGGCGCACGTCGTGGTCGAGGACCGCTGCTTCACCGACGGTCATGCCGCTGAGGTGCTGCAGGAGGTGCGCTCGTGCGTCGCCGACCACTTCGAGGTGTCGGTGCCGCACTCGACGTTCCAGATCGAGAACGAGCAGATACGCGACGACGAACCCGATTCGGTCCGTCACGCCTGATCGTCAGTCGCGGTCGGCGAGCACCGTGCGGACGAGTCGGGTCGAGCCGGCGACCGCGGCGGGCATGACCACGACGGCGCCGAGGGGAACGAGGAAGCACAGCTGCGTCGCGACCCCGAAGCCGAGGAATCGTGCGCGGTGCGCACGGCGCAGTCGGCGCCGTCCCGCCGCCTGCACGCCGCGCGCCGCGAGGGCGCGGGAGGTCAGTTCGTCGGCGAGCAGCCAGCCGGTCAACGAGACGGCCGTGACCGACCCCAGAACGCCGCCGACGACGGGCACGAGCCCGACGAGTGCGGCGATCAGGGCGGCGAGCAGGCCGCGCGCGACGAGCCCGATCGCATCGCCGACGGAGCGCCAGAAGCCGCTCTCGCTGGCGGGCACGGCCCCGCCCAGGTCGGCTTCGGCGGCGCGCCAGATGCGGTCGTAGAAGGGTTCGCCCACCATCAGGGTGAGCGCGGTGAAGGACACCGCGACGAGGACGATCGCCGCTCCGAGCAGGGCGGTTCCGGCCGCGATGCGCACGACGTCCGCCCACAGGTCGGGCCACCGGTCCGCGAAGGGGGTGAGCGCGTCGACGATCTGCGGCAGGAACGCGACGAGGGTGATGAGCCCACCCAGCAGGACGAGCCCGACGATCGCGGCGGGGATGAGGCCGAGCGCCATCACGCCCGGCCGGCGCGACCAGAACCCGAAGCCGCGGCCGAGGTCGGCGGCACCGCGCAGGAATGAGCGCGCGGGCGCGGCGGGCGGGGCGACGGCATCCGGCATGCTGACATCCTGCCTGCAATCCGCGGCGCCCCGCGGCCGGCTCCCTCAACCACAGATCGTGTTCTTGCGCCAGGGGTTGTCGGATCCGGGTCGGGATCGGTGCACTGTTGCGATGACCAACGACACCAGCGCGCCGATCGCGGACGACCGGCCCGGGCTGAAACGGGCCATCGGGACCCCCCTCCTGTTCGCGTTCATCGTCGGCGACACCCTCGGCGCCGGCATCTACACCCTCGTCGGGACGATGGCGAACGATGTCGGCGGCGTGATCTGGCTCCCGTTGCTGATAGCGCTGGTCGTCGCGCTGCTGACGGCGGGAACCTACGCGGAGCTCATCACGAAGTACCCCCACGCCGGCGGCGCGGCCCGGTACGTCGACAAGGCGTTCGGCATCCCGTTCCTGTCGTTCCTCGTGGGCTTCCTGATGATGGCGTCGGGCATCACGACCGCTGCGGCCCTCGCGAACGCCTTCGCCGGCGACTACCTGTCGGCGCTCTTCGACATCCCGGCGATCCCGACCGCGATCGGCTTCATCCTGGTGCTGACCCTCATCAATCTCCGCGGCGTGCGCGAGTCGTTGGGTGCGAACCTCGTCGCCTCGGTCATCGAGGTGAGCGGTCTCGTGATCGTGATCGTGCTCGCGGCGATGGTGTTCGGCAGCGGTGGCGGCGAGCCGGCGCGCATCTTCGAGTTCGCGCCCGACGTGCCGCCCCTGCAGGGGGCCTTCGCGGCGTCGATCGTCGCGTTCTTCTCGTTCCTCGGGTTCGAGGCGGCGGCCAACATGGCCGAGGAGGTCAAGGATCCCTCGAGGTCGTACCCGCGTGCGCTCTTCGGTGCGATCATCACCGCGGCCGTCATCTACCTGCTCATCGCGGTCGGCGCCGTGATCGTCGTGCCGCCCACCGAGCTCGCGACGTCGACCGGGCCTCTGCTCGACGTCGTGAACGCCAGCGGATTCCCGGTGCCGCCGTGGCTGTTCAGCCTCATCGCGCTCGTCGCCATCGCGAACGGTGCGCTGCTGTTCATGGTGATGGCCAGCCGGGTCGGGTACGGGCTCGCCGAGTCGGGCCTGCTGCCGCACGCTTTCAGCCGGGTGCTGCCGAAGCGCCAGACGCCGTGGGTCTCGATCCTCGTCGTCGCCGGCGGCACGATCCTGCTCACGGTGCTGGGTGACATCGGCACGCTCGCCGAGACGACCGTGCTGCTGCTCCTGCTCGTCTTCCTCTCGGCCAACGTCAGTGTGCTGGTGCTGAAGAAGGACAAGGTCGACCACAAGCACTTCTCGGTGCCCCGGGTGGTGCCCGTGCTCGCCATCATCGCGAGCGTCGTCCTTCTGACGCAGCAGACCGGCCCGGTCTGGCTGGGCACGGCGGGCTACATCGTCGTGGGTACCGTCCTGTTCTTCATCGCGCGCGCCGGCCGCCGTCGCTCGGAGCGGAAGGCGGCCGGCGCGGCGGCGCAGGAGTGAGCCGGTTCAGAGGGTGAGCAGCACTTTCGTGGCTCGCCGCTCGTCCATGGCGCGGTAGCCCTCGGCCGCCTCGTCGAGCGGGAGCTCGAGGTCGAAGACCGCGCCGGGATCGATCGCGCCCGACATGATGAGCTCGATGAGCTCGGGCAGGTACTGGCGCACCGGCGCGGGCCCGCCGTGCAGGTGCACGCCCGAGCCGAAGAGCTCGGCGCCGGGCAGTTCGACGTCGTGCGAGACGCCGACGTAGCCGACGTGGCCGCCGGCGCGGGTCGAACGGATCGCCTGCATCATGGACTCCTGGGTGCCGACGGCTTCGATCACGGAGTGCGCGCCGAGCCCGTCGGTGAGGTCCTTGATGCGCGCGACGCCGTCTGCGCCACGCTCCTCGACGATGTCGGTCGCGCCGAACCGCCGAGCGAGGGCCTGCCGGTCGGCGTGGCGCGACATCGCGATGATCCGCTCGGCGCCGAGCTGCTTCGCGGCGAGGATGCCGAGGAGCCCGACCGCGCCGTCGCCGACGACCGCGACGGTCGTGCCGGGCCCGGCCTGGGCGGCGACGGCGGCGAACCAGCCGGTTCCCAGGACGTCGGACGCTGCCAGCAGTCCGCGCACCTGGTGCTCGGTCGGCTCGCCCGGGACGACCACCAGCGTGCCGTCGGCGAGGGGCACGCGCAGGCGCTCGGCCTGCGAGCCCATGCGGCCCATCGCCACGCGGTGGACGCAGTGCGACTGGTAGCCGGCGCGGCAGATCTCGCAGGTGTTGTCGGAGGCGATGAACGAGCCGACGACGAAGTCGCCGACCGAGAGGCTGCCCACGTCATCGCCGATCTCCTCGACGACCCCGACGTATTCGTGCCCCATCGGGGTCGGGCGTCGCAGCGTGTCCTCACCGCGGTAGGGCCAGAGGTCCGACCCGCAGATGCAGGCTGCCGCCACGCGGATGACGGCATCCGTCGGCTTCTCGATGATGGGGTCGTCGCGCTCCTCGACGCGGACGTCGCCGGGGGCGTGCATGATGACTCCGCGCATGGTGTTGTCCTTCCGTAGCGGTGTTCCCATTCCACCCCACCGGGGCCGGGCCGGGGCCGTGCTGGCGAGGCGTGCGGCATGCTGGCATGATGCGGGCTCTCGCGGCGGCCGAACGCCATCAGGCGGGCCTCTTCCTGCTCGCCCTCGCCGCGGGCGCGGCCGTCGGGATCGCGGTGCCCGCGGTGGGCGGCGCGGCCGGGCCCGTGCTCATGCCGGTCCTCGGGGTGCTCCTGTTCCTCACGTTCCTCTCGGTTCCGTTCGCGGGGTTGCGCGACGCCGTGAGCGACGTGCGATTCCTCGTGTCCGTGATGGTCGCGAACTTCGTCGTGGTCCCCCTGGTGGTGTGGGCGTTGTCGAGGTTCGTCGCCGGGGATGAGGCGCTCCTGGTCGGGGTCCTGCTCGTGCTGCTGACGCCGTGCGTGGACTACGTCGTCGTCTTCACGGGTCTCGCCGGCGGTGCCCGCGATCGCGTGCTCGCGGCGACTCCGCTGCTGATGGTCGCGCAGCTCGCGCTGCTGCCCGGCTATGTCTGGCTCATGGCCGCGCCGGGCACGGTCGCCGCGATCGACCCCCGCCCGTTCGTGGAGGCGTTCGTGCTGCTGATCGTGGTGCCGCTCGGCCTCGCCGGGGTGACCCAGGCGCTCGCCGGCCGCTCGGCCCGGGTCCGACGCCTCGCGGGCGGGGTGGGGTCCGGCATGGTGCCCGTGGTGATGATCGCACTGTTCGTCGCGGCGTCGACTCAGACCGCGGCGGTCGGGGCTGCGCTCGCGTCGCTCGCTCCGGTCGTGCCGATCTTCGTCGCCTTCGCGTTGTGCGCCGCGGTCGTCGGCGCGGTGGTCGGACGCGTCGCGAGGCTCGACGCACCGCGGCGGCGCGCCGTGGTCTTCTCCGCGGTGACGCGCAATTCGCTCGTGGTCCTTCCTCTGGCGCTGGCGTTGCCGGGGTCGTTCGCGATGACGCCGCTCGTGGTCGTGACCCAGACGCTCGTCGAACTGGTGGTGATGGTCGTGCTCGTCGCGGTGGCGCCGCGTCTCGTTCGGGATCGGGGGCCGGCGGTCGGCGCGGGGCCGGGGGTGGGGTCGTGATCGTGACGGGGGCCGGGGGTGGGGCCGTGCGTCAGGGGCGGCCGGGTGATCCGCCGCCCGGGGCGGCTGCCGCAGTGGGGGCGGTGCGGGTGTCGACGCGTGCGATGAGCGACACCGTGTAGCCGGATGCGGCGTCGCCGGTGACCGTGGCGAGCTGAAGCGCACCGCCGTCGTCGCCGAACACGTTGTCGGAGTTCAACGTCACCTGCGACAGGTTGCGGGTCGAGCCGTCGTAGGCGGGCAGAGCGTAGACGCTCTCGCAGACGTCCTGGGGCAGTGCGACCTGCGATGTCGCGATCGCATTGGCGGCGTCGGTGATCGAGTTCGCGTCGGGGTAGACCTCGAAGTGGATGTGGGGCCAGCGTCCGGAGTAGCAGGCGGGGACGATCGAGGTGAAGGTCACAGCGCCCGAGCTGTCGGCGATCTGGACGCCGCGCAGGTAGTTCTCGTTCTCGATGCCGCTGGAGTACATCGAGTACCCGCCCGCGGAGTCGCAGTGCCACACGTAGATCGCAGCTCCCACGAACGGGATGTCTCCGCCGGCGGCGTCGAGGACGGTCAGCCGCAGGCTCATGGGCACGCCCTCGGCGGTCGCGCCGCCGGCGAGCGATGATCGGATGTCGCCGCGGACGATTCCCGACTGTTCGAGGATGTCGGGTCCGTTCGAGCCGTCGCCGGGATAGGGACCTGCGGTCTCGTCGGGGATCTCGCCCGCGGGAAGCTCGATCGCGCCGGCCGAGGAACCCGCGTCGGGCGTCGCGATCGCCGAGGGCGACGTCGTCGGCGTGCCGGACGGGGATGTGGACGGGGATGCGGTCGAGCGGGGCGTGCAGGCGGCCAGGGCTGCGGCACCCAACCCGATGCCGGCGAGACTCAGGACGGAGCGCCGGGTCAGCAGGGTGCGGATGTCGAAGGATGCGCCCTGATCGACGATCTCGTCGTCGGCGCGGTCGAGCAGCCGCCCCTCGTAGGCGGGTCCATCGGGCGTCTGGTCGGGCTCGGGGATGCGGGTCATCGCGGACTCCTCGGTTCGGTCGTACTCGAGGATGCCGCTCCTTTCCGGCACGCTGATCGGACCCGGCTATGCGCGCGATATGAGCGGGTCGACAGTGGTGCTCCGTATGTCACAGTGCGGGGCGAACGTCGGAGCGCGCGACCAAGCCTGGGCCGTGCTCAGAACGGAGCCATTCCCTCGGGCACTCGGGCGCGACGGTGGGGCGGTGCATGGCGCTCGCCCCCGAGAGGCCTCGGTGGGGGATCGGCTGTGTCGACGGTGAAGCAGGCGGCCGGTATGGGCACGTCTTCGCGGTACATCCGGCCACCCGGTGAGGTCCACTCCAGAACGCCCCCGCCGAGCTGCCGAACCTGCCAGCTGGTGAACTGCTTCATGGAGTGGTGCCGCTGACAGAGATGCGCGAGGTTGGCGAGGTGGGTGTGCCCGCCGAGGGCGTAGTCGCGGGTGTGGTCGATCTCGCAGCGGATGGCGGCGAGGCGGCATCCGGGGAACCGGCAGTGCTGGTCCCGGGCTTTCAGGAGCTTCGCCATCGCCGCGGTCGGCCGGTACGTGTCGACCTCGACAGGGGTGCGGGTGATCGGGTCGATGAACAGCCGGTCCCATTCGCGGGTCTGTCCGGCGAGGCGGCGGGCGGACTCGGCGTCGATCAGCCCTGCCCCGACGACCTCGGCCGGGTTTTCATCGCCACCGGTGAGCGTTTCCGCGGTGATGGCGACCTGGACGCGCGCGGATCGCGCCGAGCCCGCCGGACCGGTCGGTGCCGGTGGTGGGGTCGACGACGGGCGCGCCGGCGAGGACGAGGTCGCCGAGGATGTCGGCGCGGAGCTGATCCATCGTCCGCGGATCGGGCTCCGCCGCGGCATCCGCTGCGGCATCTGCCGCCGCAGCGCCCGCATCCGCATCCGCCCCGGCGTCCTTGACGGCGTGGCCCATCTGCGTGAGCCGGTCAAAGATCCCCGCAGCGATCACCGTCGGCAGCGTCGCCACGAGGTTCGACATCCCGTCCGGTCCGGGGAAGACCCGCACGCACCGCTCGGCCGCAGCGGCCCGGTGCCGTTCGATGAACGACCGCGGGTGAACCCGCGCCGCCAGCACCTCGAGTGCGCCCTGCACCCGGGAGGGCACGTCCCCCTCGCACGCCTCGATCGCGGCCCGCTCGAACTCGACCCGCACCTCCGCCGGCACACCCGCCCCGGCCCGGACGACCGCATCCACGTGCCCGCGCTCGATGCGCCGCTCCACCCACGCGGCGAACACCGCCGGGTAGTCGTCAACGACGGTCATGGCGTGGTCGATCTCGCGCTGCACCCGCCGGTCCGTGGACCGGGCCATCCCCGCGGCTTCGGCTGCGACCGACCGCAGCTCCATGTCGGACGCCATCCCGCGAACCCCGCCCTGCCGCGCCTCGCGCAACGCCGACCGGCCCAGCACAGCAAGGGCACGCACGTGCGCGACCTCGCCGGCGTGCTTGAGCGTCAACGCCTCCTCGAGCTCGGAGAACGCGGCGGCGTGCGGCGGACCGCCCGACCCGCCCGATCCGCCCGTCTCATCACCCGTTCGCATGTTCCCATCGTGCCACCGGGGTGCGATATAACACCCGAAGAAATATCCAGGTGTGGATAGGTTTTCGGTGCTCGTCGCTGTGCAGGAACCTCCGGTCGACCCCGACCACCCGAATCCGATCTGCCCGTGACACCACCGCGCCCCGGTGCGAGGATGAGCGCACGCGACAGCGCTGTCGCCGGTCCCGAAGGAGGCGTCCCGTGTTCCAGAGCCCGTACCCGAGCATCGAGATCCCCGAGCTCAGCGTCTACGACTACCTGTTCGGTTCCCTCGAGGACGACGACCTCGACCGGGTCGCGCTGATCGACCCCGGGTCGGGAGCGGAGACGACCTACCGTCGACTCCGCGATCAGGTCGATGCCTTCGCAGGGGCGCTGTCGGCTCGCGGTGCCGAGGTCGGCACCGTCATCGCCGTGCTCTGCCCGAACGTCCCGGCGTTCGCGACCGTGTTCCACGGCATCCTCCGGCTGGGCGCGATCGCGACGACGGTCAATTCGCTTTACACGGCGGAGGAGATCCAGAAGCAGCTCGAGGATTCGGGCGCCCGCTGGCTCGTCACCGTCTCACCCCTCCTCGCTCCGGCGGTCGCGGCGGCTGCCGCCGTCGGAATCCCGGACGACCGGATCGTCGTACTCGACGGTGCCGAGGGGCATCCCGATCTGCGCACGCTGCTCGCCGAGGGGCGCACCCCGCCGCCGGTCTCGTTCGATCCCGCGACCCACGTGGCCGTCCTCCCGTACTCGTCGGGTACGACGGGCATCCCGAAGGGCGTGATGCTCTCGCATCGCAACCTGGTCGCGAACGTGCACCAGTGCCGCGTCAGCATCCGCCTCGACCGCGATGACCGCGTCCTCGCGGTGCTGCCCTTCTTCCACATCTACGGCATGACCGTCCTGCTGAACCTGGCGCTCCGACAGCGTGCGAGCCTCGTGACGATGCCGCGGTTCGACCTCGTCGAGTTCCTCCGACTCATCCAGACCTATCACTGCACGTTCCTCTTCATCGCACCGCCGATCGCGGTCGCCCTCGCGAAGCATCCCGTCGTGGACGACTTCGACATCTCGAGCGTGCACAGCGTCTTCTCGGGCGCCGCTCCGCTCGACGGCGAGACGGCGGAGGCCGCCGGTCGTCGCATCAACGCGCGCATCTTCCAGGGCTACGGGATGAGCGAGCTGAGCCCCGTCTCGCATGCGATCCCGCCCGAGCGGGGCGACATGCCCGTCAGCTCGGTCGGCGTCCTGCTGCCGAACGTCGATGCCAAGCTCGTCGACCCCGAGACGGGAGCCGAGCTCGAGACGCACGGCGACGACGGGCTCACCGTCCCGGGCGAGCTGTGGGTACGGGGCCCGAACGTCATGCTCGGCTATCTCGGACGAGCCGATGCCACGGCCGAGACGCTCGACGACGACGGATTCCTCCACACCGGCGACATCGCGGTGCACCATGCGGACGGCTGGTTCGCGATCGTCGACCGGTTGAAGGAGCTGATCAAGTACAAGGGGTATCAGATCGCCCCGGCCGAGCTGGAGGCCCTGCTGCTGTCCCATCCGAAGATCATGGATGCCGCGGTCATCGGCGTTCTCGACGACGACCGTCAGGAGATCCCCAAGGCGTTCGTGGTCGCCCGGCCGGACTCGGAGCTGACCGCAGACGAGGTCATCTCGTTCGTCGCGGAGCACGTCGCTCCGCACAAGAAGGTGCGCCGGGTCGAGTTCATCGACGCGGTGCCGAAATCGACGGCGGGCAAGATCCTGCGCAAAGACCTTCGCGCGCGCGAGAACGCCTGAGCCCGTCCGGGGCGCCGCGCTGTCAAGGGGATGCCGGCGGCGCCCGCACGCGGGCACGATCGCAGCATGAGCGATGACGACGACACGACGCGACACGACTTCCGCGAGGCCGTGAACATGACCCCCGCCGAGCTCGAGAAGTGGCTCGAGACCGACGAATCGAAGAAGGTCGGGCAGAAGGACGGCGGGGGAGAGTCGACCGGTCACCGCTCCGGTCGCCGCATCGTCGATCTGTTGCGCACGAAGAAGGATGATCTGAGCGACGCCGACCTCGAGCACATGCGCAAAGTGGTCGGCTACGTCGACCGGCATCTCGCCCAGCGTCCGTCGGGTGACATCACCGAGACGGCATGGCGGTACTCGCTCATGAACTGGGGACACGACCCCGCGAAGAAGTGACGGCCGCCGTGGCACGCGAGAATGGAGGCGTGAGCATCCCCGCCGCCTCCGGCCTGACCGAGCTGCCCGATCCCGTCTTCGTCCTGGTCGGCGAGGACGGCCACCGCATCGCGACGTATTCGTGGGGCGAGGAAGACCTGCCCACGGTCATCGTGGTGCACGGCTTCGCCTCGAACACGCGCGACAACTGGGTCTCCACCGGGTGGGTCCGCGACCTGCAGCGTGCCGGATTCCGCGTGCTCGGGCTCGACCAGCGCGGACACGGCGCGAGCGACAAGCCGCACCGTCCCTCCGACTACGACCTGCACCAGCTCGCCTCCGACGTCGAGGCGGTGCTCGACACCTACCTCGTCGACACGGCGATGTATGTCGGGTACTCGCTCGGCGCGCGCGTGGGCTGGGAGGTGCTGCAGGACTTCTCGTCGCGCATCACGCGCGGCGTGCTCGGCGGAGTGCCGGACGGCATCCCGCTCGCCCGGCTCGACATCGATCAGGTGCGCGCGCTCGTCGAGCACGGCACCGAGGTGACCGATCCGGTCACGCAGAACTACGTGCGGCTCACCGAGCGCGTGCCGGGCAACGATCTGCGGGCGCTCCTCGCGATCGCCGGCGGCATGCGCGCATCCGGGACGGTCGACCCCGACCCGCAGCATGCGCCGGGCCAGCCCGTCCTGTTCGCGACGGGATCGCGCGACGCGATCATCGAGGGCTCGAAGGCTCTCGCCGCCGCGACGCCGCAGGGTCGCTTCGTCGAGATCCCCGACCGGCACCACTTCAACGCCCCGGGCTCGCGCGTCTTCCGTCAGACCGCGATCGAGTTCCTCACCGCCTGACCTCCCGCCGCGCTGCGGTTTCCCAGACGATGCTCCGCGCCGCGGGCTTCAGGACGATGCGTTGCGGAACGCCTCGCCGAGCCAGCGGTCGTAGGCGAGCCACGGATCGGACGCGGCTGCGCGCAGCGCATCGATGTGCGCCCGCAGCGCCTCGTCGAGGGTGAACCACTCGCCGCCCTCGCGGATCGCGGCGAACTCCCGATGCCGTTGCTGTTCGAGCGCACGCCCGCCGCGCTCGAACGCGAGCACTTCGTCGTGACGGATCGCGGCGAGGCGTCGGCGCGGCTGTTCGCTCGTGCCGATCTTCACGCGGCCGCCGAACCGCAGGTAGTAGACGACCGCGACGACCGGGCGGGGCAGGTCGGAGTCGAACGCGTCGCCCAGACGCCACCCGCAGCGTGTGCAGATCCAGTGCCCCGGGCCGGCGGCGTCCGCCGTCCCGCTGCGTCCGCCGCACACGCGGCACGCGAACGGCATCGCGTTCGCGGCGTCGGGCGCGGATGTCACACCCCGAGCATGCCCCGGACCTCCGACATCGGAAGGGGATGCGGGCCCGACCGGATCCGGGTGAACACCGGCCGGGCCGCGATGCTGTAGCGAGAGCCCGCACGCGGGCGCGCTTGGTATCCCCAAAAGACCAAGTGGCGGGGTTCGGGCTAACCAGCCCCGCAGGTCGTGGTCCTGCAGCATGGTCGAGATTACGCCCGGCGACGACTGTCATGTCCCCCTTTCGGAGGACATGACAGTCGTGCTATGCGGCCTCACGGGTCATGCGCCTTCAGACCGTGACGACGATCTTGCCGCGGGTGTGGCCCTCCTCGAGGCGCGCGTACGCCGCGGCCGCGTCGTCGAGGGAAAACGTCTCGGCGACCTCCACCCGCAGCGAGCCGTCGGCCGCGAGCCGAGCCAGCTCACCGAGCTGCGCGGCGTCCGGGCGCACCCAGATGTAGTTGCCGCCGAACTCCGATGCCGCCCGCGGATCGGCGATCGAGGTGACCACCCCACCCTCGCGGAGCACGTCGCCGGTGGGGTCGAGCGAGGTGCCGCCGGCGAAGTCGAGGACGACGTCGACCCCGTCCGGGGCGAGCTCGCGCACGCGCTCGGCGAGGCCATCGCCGTAGACGACCGGTTCGGCGCCGAGCTCCCGGAGGTAGTCGTGGTTGGACTCCGACGCGGTGCCGATCACCCGCGCACCGCGCAGCCGCGCGAGCTGCACCCCGAACGAGCCGACACCGCCCGCAGCGCCGTGGATCAGCACGGTCGCGCCGTCCGCGACGTCCGACCGCTCGATCGCCTGCAGCGCGGTCAGCCCGGTGAGCGGAATCGCGGCAGCGGCGACGAAGTCGAGGCCGTCGGGCTTGCGCGTCGCGGTTCGGACCGGCACGGCCATGTACTCGGCGACCGATCCGCCGCTGACGACGTCGGCGCGGGCGTAGGCGAGCACGGGGTCGCCGACCTGGAACTCGGGGGTGTCGAGGCCGACCTTCTCGACCACGCCCGCGACGTCCCACCCCGGGACGGCCGGCAGGTGCACGTCGAGCAGGCCCTGCAGGTAGCCCTCGCGCACCTTGTAGTCGACGGGATTCAGACCCGCGGCCACGACGCGCACCACGAGGGTGTCGGGTCCGATGTGCGGCATCTCCCGCTCGGTGATCTCGAAGCGGTCGTTGCCGCCGAATGCGTTGTAGCTCAGTGCCTTCATGACACCCCGCAACGTCGTCGCCGGGGTCGGGATTCCCCCGGGAACCCGTCGAGCGGGCGGTCGCTCGAGCCGGGCGCGTAGAATCGGGGGAATCCCGTTCTGATCCGCGAGAGTACCGCCGTGTCTGCAGCATCCGCCGCCCGCACCTTCGAGGTGCGGCATGTCCAGCTCGCGCGCGCCCTCTTCGCCGCGGTCGCCGCGATCATGATCACGTTCTCGCCCGATCACTCCGCTGCGGTGGGGATGTCGGTGTTCAGCGGTTTCGCGACCGCGACGGCGATCGTCTTCTTCGTGAGCGCCTGGCTCACCAGCCCCGCCGGCCGGCGGGGCGTCCCGATCCTGCTCGGTGTGGTGACGCTGGTCGCCGCGATCCTCGGCGGTATCCCGCCCCTGCGCACGACGGTCGGTTTCTTCGCCGTCGTCATCTCGTGGGCCGCCGTCACCGGGGCGATCGAGCTGATCGCCGGCATCCGCGGTCGTCGATCCGGAGCCCCCGCCGCCCGAGACGAGATGCTCATCGGGGCGGTGGGCCTGCTGCTCGTCGTCGGCCTGCTGCTGGTCAACCCGACCTACCGGCTCGACTACGTCATCGCCGAGGCCGGGGCGTTCACCCTCACCGGCATCACGATCGGCGTGGGGCTCTTCGGCGGGTACACGGCGATCGTCGCCGTGTTCCTCGGCATCGCCGGGTTCTCGCCGCGCCGCGAGGAGTCCGTGCCCGCGGCATCCGTCCCGTCCGTCCCCTCGTCCGATCCGGAGGTCGCATCGTGAGCGGCGAACACCCCACCCGCCGCGAGATCATGCGTCCGGTCCAGCTGCTGGGCCTCGCCTTCGTCGCGGCCGTCTTCTCGGGCGTCATCACGCTCGTCTCGATGGGCGCGTTCCAGTCGATCCCCCGCGAGTCCGTCGAGCGCGCCGTCGTCGTCGCCCTCATCGTGGCGGGCATCGCGTTCATCGCGACGCTCGTCATCATCGCGCTGCTCATGCTCGCGGTCGACCCCGCCCAGGTGAGCAAGCCCGTCGACCGGCCCGTGCTGTACCCCGACGAGTCCGAGACGCCCGACGACCCGGCATCCGGCTCGTCGCCCTCATCGCCGCAGCGCTGAGGGCGCCGTCGAGCGCGCACCGTCCACGCGAAGACGCACCGCCCCCCGAGCGTTCTCGGCGGGGCGGTGCGTCTTCGATGCAGCGGTGTCAGGCCAGGCGCGACACCAGGTCGTCGGCGAGCCCCGCGTAGGTCGCGGGCGTCAGCGCGAGCAGGCGCTCCTTGGCGGCGTCGCCGATGTCGAGGCCGCGCACGAACTCCGCGAGCTCGGGTCCGCCGACCCGGCGGCCGCGGGTGAGGTCCTTGAGCAGCGCGTAGGGGTCGGTGATCTGCGAGCGACCGGCGGCGATCTCGGCGCGGACGACCGTCTGGATCGCCTCGGCGAGCACCTCCCAGTTCGCGTCGAGGTCCTTCAGGAGCACGTCGCGCGACAGCGAGATCTCGGTGAGGCCGCGCTGCAGGTTGTCGAGCGCGAGCAGCGAGTGCCCGAAGGCGACGCCGATGTTGCGCTGCGTCGTCGAGTCGGTCAGGTCGCGCTGCATCCGGCTCGTCACGAGCGTCTGCGCGAGCGTCGAGAACAGGCCGCCGGAGATCTCGAGGTTCGCCTCGGCGTTCTCGAAGCGGATGGGGTTGATCTTGTGCGGCATCGTCGACGACCCGGTCGCGCCGGCCACGGGGATCTGCGCGAAGAAGCCGAGTGAGATGTACGTCCAGACGTCGGTCGCCAGGTTGTGCAGGATGCCGCCGGCGTGACGTACGCGGTCGTAGAGCTCGACCTGCCAGTCGTGCGACTCGATCTGCGTCGTCAGCACGTTGAAGTCGACCCCCAGGCCCTCGATGAACGAGCGCGACAGCTCGGGCCAGTCGACGTCGGGCTCGGCTGCGAGGTGCGCCGACCACGTACCGGTGGCCCCCGAGAACTTCGCGAGGTACTCGCCGCCCTCGATCTGCGTCGCGACCCGCTCGAGGCGCCATGCGAACACGGCGATCTCCTTGCCCATCGTCGACGGCGTCGCGGGCTGCCCATGCGTGCGCGACAGCATCGGCGCGTCGCGGTGCTCGCGGGCGAGGTCGCCCAACGCCCCGATGACGGTGCGGAGCTTCGGCAGCCAGACCTGCTCGACGGCGCGCTTGACGGTCAGGGCGTAGGAGGCGGAGTTGATGTCCTCGCTCGTGCATGCGAAGTGGGTCAGCTCGGCGATCGCGTCGAGGCCCAGGGCCGACAGGCGGTCGCGTACCAGGTACTCGACGGCCTTGACGTCGTGCCGGGTCACCGCCTCTTTCGCGGCGAGCCAGTCGATCTCGGCCTGACCGAAGTCGCGGTACAGGCTTCGCAGCTGCGTCTTCTGCTCATCCGACAGGGGTGCGCTGCCGAAGAGGGAACGGTCGGTGAGAGCGATGATCCACTCGACCTCCACCTCGACGCGGGCGCGGTTCAGGCCGGCTTCGGAGAGGTAGTCGGCGAGCGATCCGACGGCGGCGGCATAGCGTCCGTCGAGCGGGCTCAGGGGCTGCGGGGGCAGAGAGGTCACGAGGCTCCATTCGGTGAAACGGGCGCTCAGGACGTGGTGCGGATCGCGGGTTCGAGCTGCCGGAAGAGCGCCCGGCTCGCGCTCTCGATCATAGCGAGCACCTCGTCGAACATCCCGGCGTCGCCGTAGTACGGGTCGGGCACGTCGAGGTCGCCCCCCGCCAGCGGGTCGTACGAGAGCAGCAGCCCGAGCTTGTCGGTGTCGCCCGTCGTCCGCGCCCAGTTCGACAGCACGCGCTCGTGCGATCGGTCCAGCGCCACGACCAGGTCGGAGCGGTCGAAGTCCGCGAGCGTGAACCGGCGGGCGCGGTGCCCGCCACCGTCGTATCCGCGGCGCTCCAGCGCCTCGAGCGTGCGTCCGTCGGCGGGCTCGCCGACGTGCCAGTCGCCCGTCCCCGAGCTCGCCGAGACGACGCGGTCGCTCAGGCCCGCCTGGTCGACGAACCATCGGAAGACCACATCGGCCATCGGCGAGCGGCAGATGTTCCCCGTGCAGACGAACATGACGCGGAAGGGCTCGGCGCGTCGGGTCACCGTCCCATTGTGGAGGATGCGGCGAATCCTGCACAGATGGCTCGGTGCAGGCGGGCTCCACGGATGTGCGCCGTCCCGGGTGCGATCCGCGTCGCCGGCGTCAGAGTGGCCAAGGTGATCGTCGCCTCCCTCCTCGCCGGGTCGACCGCTCCCGACGCCTCCGACGTGCGCACGCTCGAGCTCATCGGTTCCCTCCGCGGTCGTCTCGTCGTCGCGCGCGATGAGCTCTCCGCCGTCCGTCGCCGCGCCGCCGAGCTCGATCACGAGACCGCCTGGCGCGCTCGCGCGGCGCTCGAGTACCGCCGGAGCCTCGGCGCATGGCGCGAGCGGCTCGCCGAGGCGGCCGCGCGCATGGAGCTGCTCGACGACGAGCTGCGCGGCCTCGAGCGGCGTCTCGCCGAGGCCGTCGCCCAGGCCGGCGTCGCGGGGCAGGGCGCGCGGTGAGCGCGGACGGCTCGCTCGACATCCGCGACGGTGGGGTGATCGCCGTCGACACCGACCGGCTGCGGTCGGCGGCCGCCGAGCTGCGCGCACTCAGCGTGCCGTGCGATGCGCTCCTGCTCGGCCTCGAGCAGATGACCCACGAGCTCGCGGACCATCCGGCCACCGCATGGCCCGTGGTGCCGGTCGCCGGCGGGCTCGCTCGGCTGCTCCGGGAGGCCCGTGACGAGGCCTCGGCGCTCGCCGACACCCTGACCGGCATCGCCGACGTCTACGAGATCGTCGAGCTCGAGGCGGCGCGCCGTGCCGCGGCCGGAGGCGATCCCCGGGTCGGCCGGTTCCTCCGGGGCAGGCTCGTCGACGCGCGCGAACGCTCGCCCGATGCGGCCGCCCGCGCCGATCTGCTGCTCGCCACGTGGACACTGCTGGGTCCCGCCGAGCTCCAGCGACAGATCGGCGGGGCCGGGGCGCCGTTCGGCCTGCTCGGGGGTGCCGCCGTCGCGGCGACGGGTCTCACGCTCGCCGCGGTCGGGGCGCTCGGGCTGGGGCGGGCGCAGGCTGCGGGGGCGTCGGGGTTCGCGGGGCTCGCCGGCGGGGGACCGGGGGTCTCGGCGCCGCTCGAGATCGTCCGGTCGGCATCCCCGACCACCCCGTCGCCCACCACGATCGCCGCGCTGGCCGAGCGTGTGCCGCGCGCCGAGGATCAGCTGCGCGTCGAGCGGTACGAGCGTGCCGGGGGTGGCAGCCGCTTCGCGGTCTATGTCGCGGGCACCCGCTCCCCGCTCGGCTTCGGCGGCGTCGAGCCGTTCGACATGGCCTCGAACGTCCGTCTCTACACCGGCCGTGCATCGGCGTCGTACGAGGCGGTCGTCGCGGCGCTGCGGGCGGCCGGCGCTCGACCGGGCGACACCGTCCTCGCCGTCGGGTACTCGCAGGGCGGGGCCGTCACCTCGCGCCTCGCGCTCGACGGCCCCTTCCGCGTCGTCGGCAATGTCACGTTCGGCTCGCCCGTGCAGGCCGATCCCGGTGAGCGGGTGCTCGAGGTCACCGTGCGTCACACCGACGATCCCGTGCCCGCACTGCAGTCCGGCGGGCATCCCGACCGCGCGGGCGCGCCCGGCAGCATCGTCGTCGAGCGGGTGGCCGACCCCGCCCCGAGCGTGACCGACCTCGCACTCGGCGCCCACGCGATCGACGCTTACGGCGAGACCGCCGCGCTCGCCGACGCCTCGGGCGATCCCCGCGTCGACGACATCCACGAGCGGCTCGAGGAGTTCCTCGGGGCGGAGCCCGCCGAGGTCACGACCTACCGCGTGCGACGGCCGGGGTGAGGCCGACGGCCGAGGTGAGGTCAGTGGCGGTCGCGGTCGCGCTCGCGGCGGGGCCGGAAGAGGATGCCCGCGACCCAGTTGATGAGCGCGATCACGATGGCCGCGAGCACCGCGAGCCAGAAGTCGCCGATCCGCAGTCCCCAATCCCAGCCCGAGGTGACCCAGCCGGTGAGCCACAGCAGGAAGCCGTTGATGACGAACGAGATCAACCCGAGCGTGAGGATGTAGAGGGGGAACGCCAGGACCTTCAGCACGGTGCCGACGATCGCGTTGACGACGCCGAAGATGAGGGCGATCAGCAGCAGGGTGAGCACGAGCTGCAGATCGTCTCCCGGCGGGAACGCGACGACCGACACCTGCAGCGAGGGAATCAACGTCACGATCCAGATCGCGAACGCATTGACGATCAGACGGATGACGAGGCTCATGGTGCCGTCAGTCTCGCACGGACGCCGTGATCCGTCATCCGGGCGCGTCGCCCGCATCCGTAGACTCGCATCGTGACCGATCTGCCCGTGCGCATCCGACCCGAGATCGCGGCGCTGCCCGCCTACCGCCAGGGCCGTCAGGCCTCGACCGACGCGTTCAAGCTGTCGAGCAACGAGAACCCGTTCGACCCGCTTCCCGGCGTCGTCGAGGCCGTGCGCGCGGCGACGACCTTCAATCGGTACCCCGACGCCTCGGCCGGGCGCCTGCGGGCACGGCTGGCCGATCGCTACGCCGTCGCGCCCGACGGGGTGCACGTCGCCGCGGGATCGGTCTCGATCCTCTACCAGCTCGCCTCGGCCACGAGCGGACCGGGCGACGAGATCATGTTCGCGTGGCGCTCGTTCGAGGCGTACCCCGGCCTCGCGACCGTCGCCGGGGCGACCGCCGTCGCGGTTCCGCTCACCGCCGAGTCCGGTCACGACCTGGACGCGATGGCCGACGCCGTCACCGACCGCACGCGCATGATCATCGTCTGCAGCCCGAACAACCCCACGGGACCCGTCGTGACCCAGGCGGCCTTCGACGCCTTCGTCGCCCGGGTGCGTTCCGACGTGCTCATCGTGCTCGATGAGGCCTACGCCGAATTCGTGACCGATCCGGAGGCCGTCACCGGCGCGGCGGTCCTCGCCGCGGGTCACGGGAACGTGGTGGTCCTCCGCACCTTCTCGAAGGCCTATGGCCTCGCCGGGTTGCGCGTGGGCTACGCGATCGGCGACCACCGCATCCTCGACGCCGCCCGCAGCACCGGCATCCCCCTGTCGGTGACCGCACAGGCCGAGGAGGCCGCGCTCGCGAGCCTCGACGCGGAGGACGAGCTGCTCGAACGCGTGCGGCACATCGCGACGCGACGGGATGCGCTCGCCGATCGGCTGCGCGAGGCCGGCTGGGACGTGCCGGTGGCGCAGGGCAACTTCGTGTGGCTGCCCGCCGGCGAGCGCGCGCTCGAGGTCGCCGAGGCGTTCGACGCGGCGGGGCTGATCGTCCGCGCATTCGCGGGCGACGGCGTGCGCATCTCGATCGGCGAAGAGGAATCGGTCGAGCGGATCGTCGCCGCCGCCGCATCCGCCCTCGGCTGACGCGGCCAAAGGGCTCGCGCTCGCGCTCGGGTGCGCCGCGATGCAAGGGATGCCGGCCGACACCCCGCGCGGGATGCTGCTGCTGCGGGGTGTCGGCCGCGATCCCTTGCGTCCCCCTTTCGCGCGCTAGGAGGCGGGGTGGCCGTGGCGGGGGTCGGTGCGCCGGAGGGCGCTGAGGTAGCGCGTGCGCACGATCACCTGCACCACCCGGACCGCCGGGTAGGCCAGCCGCCAGAACGCCGACGGAGCCGGACGTGAGCGCGACCGCAGCGTGAACAGCACCTCGTCACCGCGATGCGTGATCAGGAAGGTCTCCTCGCCCTCGAGGGGATGGCCCGGGAGCGCGAGGTACACGTAGCCCACGCGGTCCGGCTCGTCGACGTATGCGACGACCTCGACCGGCTCGCGGAGCACGAACGGACCGACGCGGGCCTCGAGCCAGTGCCGTCCGCCGACGGTGGGCGGCGTCTCGGGCACGACCCGGAACCCGCTGCGCGTCTTGACCCGCCAGGCGAGGAGGTCGGTTCGCGCCCATTGCCATACGGCATCCCCCGAGCCCACCCGCACGGTCTGCTCGAATCGGCGGAACCCGCCCGGCGCGGCGTTCCACTCATCGCGATGGGGCAGGCTCATGCGACCAGCATCCCACCCCGGGTTCCCGCGCCCCACGACCGCGACGGCGTGCGCGGATGCAAGGGAACCTCGGCGACACCCCGGGGCGGATGCGGCGGCCCCGGGGTGTCGGCTCGGATCCCTTGCATCGCGGCGCAGCCCCCGACGCCTCGTGCCGCCCTCCTTGTGGCGCGGACACCGCGAATCGCGGCATCCGTTGTGGACCGCATGCAGATGGGGCCATATCGGGGGCGTTAGCGTGGGAGGGTGACCGACGAAGCCGAACTCGATCCCGCTCTCGTCCGCGTCCTCGCGGCCGACGGCTCACTCGACCCGTCGCCCGAAGCCGAACGGTACCTCCCGGTGATCGACGCGCTCGCCGACTCCGAGCTCGAGACGTTCTACCGCGACATGGTCACGGTGCGGGCCTTCGACCGGCAGGCGACGAACCTGCAGCGGCAGGGGCAGCTCGCGCTCTGGCCGCCGTCCTTCGGGCAGGAGGCCGCCCAGGTCGGCTCCGCGCGCGCGGCCCGCCCGCAGGACCACCTGTTCCCCTCGTACCGCGAGCACGTCGTCTGCACGATCCGCGGCGTCGACCCGATCGACATCATCCGTCTCATGCGCGGCCTCACCCACGGCGGGTGGGATCCGACCGATCCCCGCAACGGCAACACCCATATCTACACGCTCGTGCTCGGCTCGCAGACGCTGCACGCCTCGGGCATGGGCATGGGTATGGTCTTCGACGGCCGCACCGGCACGGGCGACCCCGAGCGCGACGAGGCGGTCATCGTCTACTACGGCGACGGCGCGTCGAGCCAGGGCGACGTGCACGAGGCGATGGTCT
The DNA here is from genome assembly GCF_900102175.1 of Microbacterium sp. cf332. Taxonomy (GTDB): domain Bacteria; phylum Actinomycetota; class Actinomycetes; order Actinomycetales; family Microbacteriaceae; genus Microbacterium. The sequence continues at coordinate 263,577 of NZ_FNKN01000002.1, read as the reverse complement.
TCGCCACGAGCTACAACACCCCGCAGGTCTTCTTCCTGCAGAACAACCACTGGGCGATCTCGGTTCCCGTGTCGACCCAGTCGCGCGTTCCCCTCGTGCGCCGCGGCGCCGGGTACGGGATGCCGTCGATCCGCGTCGACGGCAACGACGTGCTCGCGAGCTACGCCGTCACCAAGCTCGCGCTCGACGAAGCCCGCTCCGGCGAGGGACCGCGCGCGATCGAGGCGCTGACCTACCGGATGGGCGCGCACACGACGAGCGACGACCCGACGAAGTACCGCACGAGCGACGAGGAAGCCTTCTGGGCGCAGCGCGACCCGATCGCCCGCATGCGCGCGTATCTCGAGGGTCGCGGTGCCGCCGCATCCTTCTTCGACGACGTGGATGCCGCGGCCGCGGCCTACGCCGACGACGTGCGGGTCCGTACGAACCAGCTCACGGCGCCCGAGCCCGACAGCATGTTCGCGCACGTCTACAGCGAGCAGCATCCGCTCGTGGATCGGCAGCGGAAGTGGCTCGCCGACTACGAGGCATCCTTCGAGGAGGGACGCGCATGAGCGTCGAGACGCTGCCGTTCAGCAAGGCGCTCAACGCGGGCATGCGCGCCGCGATGCAGAGCGACGACCACGTGCTCATGATGGGCGAGGACATCGGCCGTCTCGGCGGGGTGTTCCGCGTCACCGAGGGTCTGCAGGCCGAGTTCGGCGACCGCCGCGTGCTCGACACGCCCCTCGCCGAGTCGGGAATCGTCGGAACCGCGATCGGGCTCGCGATGGCGGGCTTCCGTCCGGTGTGCGAGATCCAGTTCGACGGGTTCGTCTTCCCCGCCTTCGACCAGATCACGACGCAGCTCGCGAAGCTCACCAACCGGCACGAGGGGCGGATGTCGTTCCCTGTCGTCATCCGCATCCCGTACGGCGGGCACATCGGCGCCGTGGAGCACCACCAGGAGAGCCCGGAGGCGTACTTCACGCACACCGCGGGCCTGCGGGTGGTGTCGCCGTCGACGCCGAACGACGCTTACTGGATGATCCAGGACGCCATCGCCTCGAACGACCCCATCGTGTTCCTCGAGCCGAAGTCGCGGTACTGGACGAAGGGCGAGGTCGATCTCGCCGCGCGGGCTCTGCCGCTGCACGCCTCGCGCGTGGTCCGCCGCGGCACCGACGTGACGCTCGTCGGTCACGGAGCCATGGTCACGGTGCTGCTGCAGGCCGCCGCGCTCGCCGAGAGCGAGGGTGTCTCGTGCGAGGTGGTCGACCTGCGGTCGCTCTCGCCGGTGGACTACGGGCCGATCCTCGACTCGGTGCGTCGCACCGGACGCATGGTCTACGGCCAGGAGGCGCCCGGCTTCACGTCGCTCGGGTCCGAGATCGCGGCGACCGTGACCGAGCAGGCGTTCTTCTCGCTCGAGGCTCCCGTGCTGCGGGTGTCGGGCTTCGATGTGCCCTTCCCGGCGGCGAAGCTCGAGGGCTCGTACCTGCCCGACGCCGACCGCATCCTCGAGGCCGTCGACCGCGCCCTCGCCTACTGACCACCCGCCCCCCGCTACCCGCGAGACGTCACCTCCGCACCGAGACCCTGGGTTCGCCCCACGGTCTCGGCGCAGAAGTGGGGTCTCACGACTACCGTGAGTTGACATGAGCACCCAGACCTTCCACCTGCCGGACGTCGGCGAAGGACTCACCGAGGCCGAGATCGTGCAGTGGCGCGTCGCCGCCGGCGACGAGGTGTCGGTCAACGACGTGCTCGTCGAGATCGAGACCGCGAAGTCGCTCGTCGAGCTGCCGTCGCCGTTCTCGGGCACCGTCGGCGAACTGCTCGTCGACGAGGGCGCGACCGTCGAGGTCGGGGCCGCGATCATCACGATCGCCGGAGCGGCAGGCGGGGCGGATGCCGCCTCCGGCAACTCCGAGCACGGGGAGACACCCGCCGAGAAGCCGGCCGCCGCCGGTGACGCGTCCGACGAGAACGGCTCCGTCCTCGTCGGCTACGGCGGAGCGGGACAGGTGCAGTCGCGTCGTCGCAAGCCGGCCGAGCCACCGGTGCGCGCGGCCGTGGGTGTCGTCGCGAAGCCGCCGATCCGCAAGCTCGCCCGCGACCTCGGTGTCGATCTCGCGTCGGTCACCCCGTCGGGCGCCGCGGGCGAGGTGACGCGCCAGGATGTCGTGAATCACGCGTCTCAGGCATCCGTCTTCCGCAATCTGCAGACGCCGGCGCGTCCCGAGGTGCGCGAGCAGACGATCCCGGTGCCGCCGGCGGTCGTCTCGGCCGGACCCGCCGACGACCGCGAGGAGACGATCCCGGTCAAGGGCGTGCGCAAGGTGACGGCCAAGCACATGGTCGACTCTGCGTACACGGCCCCGCACGTCTCGGTCTGGACCGACGTCGACGCTACGCGCACGATGGAGCTCGTCAAGCGGATGAAGGCATCGCCCGACTTCGCCGACATCAAGGTGTCGCCGCTGCTGATCGTCGCCCGCGCGGTCGTCTGGGCCGTCCGTCGCACCCCCATGGTCAACGCGGCCTGGGTGGAGACCGAGGCGGGCGCCGAGATCCGGGTGCGCCACTACGTCAACCTCGGCATCGCGGCGGCCACCCCGCGCGGCCTGCTCGTGCCGAACATCAAGGACGCGCAGGACCTCAACATGCGCGGCCTCGCCCGCGCGCTCGAGAAGCTCACGCTGACGGCGCGCGAGGGCAAGACCTCGCCCGCCGACCAGCAGGGCGGCACCATCACGATCACGAACATCGGCGTGTTCGGGATGGATGCCGGCACCCCGATCATCAACCCCGGAGAGTCGGGCATCGTCGCGATGGGCACGATCCGGCAGAAGCCGTGGGTCGTCGACGGCGAGGTGCGCCCCCGTTACGTCACGACGGTCTCGGGCTCGTTCGACCACCGCGTCGTCGATGGCGACGGCATGAGCCGGTTCATCGCCGACGTGGCATCCGTGCTCGAGGAGCCCGCCCTGCTGCTGGACTGAGCGCACCGGTCGCGAGAACGCACCGTCGCCGCGAGGCCGTACCGTGGGCGGCACGTTCTCGCGGCGACGGTATGCCCTCGGCGGCGAGCGGGGGAGTACCCTCGGCGCATGAGTGCGCCGCGCGTCCCCGCTCCGGACATCGACCCCGCGAACAAGCCGAAGGGCCCGGCGTCGTACTTCCCCAGCATCGAGAAGACCTACGGGCTGCCGATGCAGCACTGGCTCGACATCGCCGCCGACCAGCTCGCGGCAGGATCGACCCACATGCAGGTCGTCGAGTCGCTCAAGACGGTTCACGGGCTCGGTCACGGCCACGCCAACGCGGTCGTCGCGTACGTCAAGGCGAAGCTCGCCGCCTGACTCCTCGAGGCTCGCGAGCGCGAGCGCGACCGCCGAGCCTCAGCCGGCGACGAGGTGCTCGATGAGGATCTGCGTGCCGATGCCGATCAGCACGATGCCGCCGATGATCTCGGCGGGCTTGCGCCAGCGCGTGCCGATGCGATGTCCGATGAGCACGGCGACGAACGACAGCACGAACGTCACCAGGCCGATCGAGACGACCGCGATCCACAGCGGCACGTCGAGGAAGGCGAACGAGAGGCCGACCGCGAGGGCGTCGATGCTCGTCGCCAGGGCGAGCAGCAGGATCTCGCGCGCGGACAGGCTGGATGCCGCATCCGCATCCGCATCGTCGGGCCGGAAGGCCTCCCAGAGCATCTTCGCGCCGATCGCGGCGAGCAGCGCGAAGGCGATCCAGTGGTCGAAGGGCGCGATCGCCTCGGCGAACGTGCTGCCCAGCAGCCAGCCGATCAGCGGCATCACCGCCTGGGCGACGCCGAAGGCGCCGGCGATGAGCAGGGCGCCGCGCACGACGTGGGTGCGCAGCTGCAGGCCCTTTCCGAGGGCCACGGCGAACGCGTCGGCGGACACGCCGACAGCCAGGATGAAGAGCGCCCAGGGCGACATGGCTCCTCCTCGAAGCGGGATGACGGGATGGCGGCGATCGTCGCGGGCGCCGTCGAACGGAGATCGGCCGCTCTCGAGCTTGCCAGTCACGGGCCCTCGAAAATGACGAAAAGCCCTGATTGACAGCATTTCGGGCGAGCGAATCCTTCGGTCCGCCGAAATCGCGTCCCCTTCTCAGATCACCCGGTCGTTGCCCCCGTCGACGCTCAGGTGCGCTCCGGTCGTCGCCGGCAGCTGCTCGCAGAAGACCGCCACGGCTTCCGCCACCATGGCGCTCGACACCTCGATGCGCAGCAGGTTCCGGGTGCGGTACGCCTCGACGCTCAGCCCGTAGCTGGCCGCGCGCTCCGCGAGCAGCTCGGGCGTCCAGATGGCCGTGTCGAAGACGGCATCGGGTTCGACCTGGTTCACGCGAATGCCGTCGGCGGCCCACTCGAGGGCGGCGACCCGTGCGAGCTGTGCCGCCGCCGTCTTGCTCGCCGAATAGGCGGCGACGCCCGGTCCCGGGGCCGCGACGTTCTTCGTCGACACGAGCACGACCCGGCCACCCCGCGGCGACCGCGCGAGAAGGCCGTGCGCCGCCCGCATCAGCCGCAGCGGGGCTGTCGCGTTGACGCGCAGGGCGCGCTCCCACGTCGCCTCATCGAGCTCGGCGATGTCCTGACTGCGCGGGAAGATCCCTGCGGCGACGACGAGCATGTCGACGCCGCCGTACGCGCGGACAGCCTCGTCGAGGGTGCGCTCGATGACCGCCGGGTCGGCGACGTCTCCGACGACGCCGCGCCAGGCGTCGCCGGAGAAGGTCAGCTGCACGCCCGGATCGAGGTCGACCCCGACCACGGCGGCGCCATCGGTGAGCAGACGCTCCGCCGCGGCCCGCCCGATGCCGGAGGCGGCGCCCGTCACGATGGCGACCTCGCCCGCGAGCGGCGCGCGTCGACGGCCCGCGAGCTTGGCCTGCTCGAGCGACCAGTACTCGATGTCGAAGCTCTGCGCTTCGTCGAGCGACCGGTAGCCGCCCAGCGCGTCCGCCGCCTCGATGACCGCGATGGTGTGCTCGGCGATGTCCGCCGCGACCCCGACATCCCGCACGGTGTCACCGGCGGTCAGCATCCCGAGCTCCCCGTCGAACACGACGCGAGGAGCGGGGTCGAGGGGAGTCACCGGTCCCGTCTGACGGTGCCGGTGGCGCTCGACGTATGCCCGGTAGGCACTCGCGTAGGCCGCGACATCGCGCCCGATGAGCGGATGCCGCTTGGTGTAGATGACGTGCTCGGGGGTCGCGGTTCCGCGGGTCGTGGCCGCGTCGAGATCGGTGCGGCCAGCGAACGCGGCGGCACGGCGCGACCGGCTCTGCCGGAGCAGCATCGGCCGTCCGGCGGCGCGCGCGATGTCGGCGCGCAGGCCCGCGATGGTCTCGAGCGTGCCGCGCGGGGGGAGGTCGTGATCACCGGCATCCGTTTCACCGGCATTCGTCTCGGGCGCGACGATCCTCGAGACCTCGGCAGCACGGGCGACGATCTCGCGATGCCGGGCGAGTACCGCGTCGGGGTCGTCGCCGAAGGTGAACAGGCCGTGATTGCGGAGGACGAGCGCATCCACGCCGCTGAGGTCGGTGTCGGCCACGAGGCGCGCCAGCGGGAAGCCGGGCATCACGTACGGCAGCACGGCGACCCGCGGGCCCAGTGCCGCGGCGATCTCGTCGTCGGGCACGTCGCGATCGGTCACGGCGACGATCGCGTCGGCATGCGAGTGGAGCGCGACCCGGCCGGGGAGATGCGCGTGCAGCAGCGCCTCGATCGAGGCCGTCGGCGCCGTTGCGTCGAGCGAGGCCTGGCGCAGCTCGTTCACCATCGTCGGGTCGTCGAGGTGCGGCAGGCGCAGCAGGCGCTCGAGGCGGTCGCGACGCAGTGGCGCGAATCCTGCCGGCTCGATCGTGGCGAGATCCCACCCGCTTCCCTTGACCAGGACGAGGTCGACGGGCTCGCCCGTGACGTCCTCGCCTCGCGCGGTGATCGACGTGTTCCCGCCCCCATGGAGGACGAACGAGGGATCGTCGCCGAGGGCCCGACTGACGCGCACGATCTCGTCGAGGGCGTCGGACACGTCTCGCGAGGGCGTCATGCGTAGGCCTCCCAGACGCTCGTCATCGACGACACGACGCGGTCGAAGCGGGCCGCCTGCTGCTGATACGCGGTGCGGCAGATGCCCGGTTGCACGACGAGCGCGGGGTCGGGCTCGACGCCCCACGGGGTCATGTCGACGCCGACGCCCCGTGCCGCGAGCGAGGCGACGCCGCGCGCGCCGAGCTCGGTGCCGAGCTGCCGGCGCATCGCGTGACCGATGACATCGGCGAACATCTGCGCCCACTGGGGGTTCTTCGCCCCGCCGCCGGCGAGGGTCCACGGAGCGTCGGTGACGACGGCGCCCGTCGCGACGACCTTCTCGATCTGCACGCGGTGGTACTGCGTGATGCCTTCGGCGACGGCGCGGGCGACGTGCGGATAGCCGTGGCTGCCCTTGATCCCCACGAAGGTGCCGGAGGCGCCGAGGTGCTCGGGCGCGCCGTGGATGAAGGGCAGGAAGAGCAGTCCGTCCGCCAGCGGCGGTGCGCCGTGCGCGGCCTCGAGCAGGTCGCGCGGGGTGAGCGGGAGCGTGGCGCGCGCGCCGAGCAGCCCGGACGCCCATTCGATGCTCGCCGCGGACGTGGGGGCGACCTCCATAGCCAGCATGAGGCTGGGGTCGGGGAGCAGCGCGTTGATGGTGACGCGTGGGGGAACGGCGTCCGTCGGCACCACGACCGCGTTGATCGCCCACGTGCCCACGATCACCGTCACGTCGCCGAGGTCGGTCGCCCCGGCGCCGAGCGGGCTCGCGACGCAGTCCATGCAGCCGGCGACGACCGGCGTGCCCTCGGCGATCCCGGAGCGTGCGGCCGCGTCGGCGCTGATCGTCCCGACGACCTCGTCACTCGTGTGCAGGGGCGGCAGGAGGCGCTGGAGGTCACGAGGCAGACCGAGCATGTCGAAGACTTCGGGTTCGTACTCCCGCTCGCGGAGGTTGACCAGGCCGCACCCCGACGAGTCCGACGTGTCGGCGGTCGCGATGCCCGTGAGGCACGCGGTGATCCAGTCCTTGCAGGTGAGCGCCCACCGCGCCCGGTCGAGCGACTCCGGCTCGTTGTCGAACAGCCATCGCAGCAGCACGCCCGGCTGCGCCGCCCACGGCAGCGATCCGGTGAGCAGCCGCATCCGCTCGACGGCCGCCGGATCGAGGGCGGCGACGACGTGCTCGGCCCGGCTGTCGGTCGAGGCGATGGCGGGCCGAACCGGACGCAGGTGCTCGTCGACGAGGTACAGGCCGTTGCCGTGACCGGTCGCGCCGACAGCGGAGACGGTCCACCCGTCGGAGGCGAGCCACGACGTCAGGTCGCGCAGGACGTCGGCCACGACGTCCCAGAGCGTGTCCATCGCGATCTCCTGCCGTTCGCGGGAGACGGCGACGCGGGGATTCGGTGCCGAGACGGTGCGGATCTCCCGTCCGGTGTCGTCGAACGCCGCAGCTTTGGCAGACGTGAGTCCCACGTCGATGCCGATGACGCAGATCTTCATCGATCCTCGTTTCCTCGCTCAGGCGGCCGTCGGCTGAGCGGATGTCGGGCGCAGCGTTCGGGGCGCGAAGCGTCGGACGGCTTCACGGTACCGCGACAGCTCGGCCTCCGCGTGCTCGGCGCTCCAGGCGCCCTGTGCGACGAGCACCTCGGCCGCGCGCGCCGCGCAGCCGAGGCCCACATCGCTGTTCAGGGCGATCGCGGTGCGACGGATGAGGACGTCCTCGAGCGTGTGGGCGCCTTCCTCGCGGACGGCGTGAACGACCTCCGCGGCGATCGCACCGCTCTCGTCGTCGATGACCTCGGCGAGCGACGGGTCGGATGTCGCGAGCATCTCGATCGGACGGCTGAGGGTGCCGTACAGGTCGGCGAGTCGACGGGCGCTGCGCTCGGGGAGAGGGCTGCGGGCCACGCTGTCGGCGACGAAGCGTCGGTGATCGCCGGCGGGTGCTCCGGGGAACCGGGCCGTCCGGGTCGCGGAGCGACGGCGGCCGAGCCCGAGCGCCGCCTCGATGCGCCGCAGCGCCTGCTCGCCCAGAGCCCGATGGGTTGTGTACTTCCCGCCGATGACGGTCAGCAGTCCTGCGGCGTCGCCCGTGTGCACGACGATCTCGCTGTCGCGGCTGACCGACGCCGGATCGCTGAGGTCGGCGACATAGGGGAGCGGCCGGACGCCCGAGAACGACCAGAGCACGGCGTCGGGTCGGAGGCCGGCCGCGGGGATGAGTCCGTTGACGGCTCGGAGCAGGTACTCCACTTCGTCGTCGTCGACGACGACATCGTCGATCGACCCGTCGTAGGGCAGGTCGGTCGTGCCGATCATGTATTTGCCGTCCCACCACGGCAGCACGAACATGGGCCGGCCGTCGTCGGGCGACTCGAAGAAGATGCACGTGTCGGGCGCGCCAGGGAACGCGTCGACGACGAGGTGGCTTCCCTTCGTCGGCCCGATGCGGCGGGGGTGATCGCCCTGCAGGTCGAGCACCGCGTCGACCCAGGGGCCGGCGCAGTTGACGACGATGGGGGCGCGCAGTGTCCGCTCGCGACCGTCTTCACGGTCGAGGTACCGGACGCCGGCGATGCGTCCGTTCTCGCGGATCACGTCGGTGACGGGGGTGTGGGTGAGCACCGTCGCGCCGTGGTTGGCCGCGTCGATGGCGAGCTCGATGCCGAAGCGCTCGGTCACCGGGACGTGCGCGTCCTGGAAGAGCCCGCCCCACTTCACGCCGCCCGCGGCGACCGACGGCCACTCGCGGGACAGGCGGCCCGAGAAGACGATGCGGTTGCGGGGCAGCTTCTTGCCGAATGACAGGATGTCGTGCAGCAGCAGGCCGCACGAGAGCAGCCAACCCGGCCGCGAGGCGCCCCGCGAGAAGGGGATGAGCATGGGGTACGGGCGCACGAGATGCGGCGCCGTGCGCAGCAGGATGTTGCGCTCGCGGATCGACTCGAGCACGAGCGGGATCTCCACCCGCTCGAGGTACTTCAGGCCACCGTGGATGAGACGCGTCGAGATCGCCGACGTGCGGGCGGCGATGTCGTCACGGTCGATGACGACGACGTGGAGGCCGCGGCCGGCGGCCTCACGGGCGATGGCGAGGCCGTTGATCCCGGCGCCGATGACGACGACGTCGGCCGAGGTGGGCTCGGCATGGGTACGAAGCGAGGGCATGCTGCATCCTTCTGGTCTCGGGGCGCCCGCGGGCGCCCCGAGACGGTTCAGTGGGAGAGGGTCTGGAAGAGGTCGAAGGCGTCGTCGGCGCTGAGGTCGTCGTGCACGACCCCGCGGACGGCCGCGAGCATCGCGGCCGGGTGCTCCGACTGGAAGACGTTGCGTCCCATGTCGACGCCCGCCGCGCCTTCCGCCATGGCGCGCGACGCGACACGCAGCGCCTCGCGCTCCTCGACCTTCTTGCCGCCCGCGATGACGATCGGGACGGGGCACGCGCTCGTGATCGTCTCGAAGCCCTCCTCGACGTAGTAGGTCTTCACGAACGCGGCACCGAGCTCGGCGCTGATGCGGGTGGCGAGCCGGAAGTAGCGGGCGTCGCGCACCATGTCGCGGCCGACGGCGGTGACGGCGAGCACCGGGATGCCGGTCGCCTGGCCCGCGTCGACGAGCGTCGTCATGTTGCGCACCGACTTCGTCTCGTTGTCGCCGCCGATGAAGACCTGCACGGCGAGGGCCGCGGCATCCAGTCGCACGGCGTCGTCGATCGAGACGGCGACCTCTTCGTCGGAGAGCTCCTTCAGCACGCTGGGACCGCCGGAGGCGCGGAGCACGATGCCCTTCGACGAGTGGGGCGGGATGGTCGTGCGCAGCGCGCCCCGCGTGCACATCAGGGCATCCGCCTGGGGGACCAGCGGCAGGATCGAGCGGTCGAGCCGCTCGAGGCCCGATGTCGGCCCCTGGAAGTAGCCGTGATCGAACGCGAGCATCACGGTCTTGCCGTCGCGGGGGTCGAACACGCGCGACATCCGCGCACGCATCCCCCAGTCCTGGCCTGCTTGGCCCTTGATGGGGTAGCCGGTGCCGGCCGCTGCGGGGCCGGAGTAGTCGGTTCCCTCACGCAGGTCGTCGAGGTCAGCCATGGATGTTCTCCTTGTTCTTCGGGGTGGGGTCGGTGTCGGCGCGTCGGGCCGAGTCGGCGGGTGCGGGTCGCTGCAGGCTCGCCCGCAGCCGGTGGAGGGAGCTGCGGCCGGTTCCGGTGGCGGCCGAGGCGATCACGACCACGAGGACGACGAGCACGCCCTTGAGGACGTTCTGCGCGCCGACCGACCACCCCACGAGGTTGAGCAGTCCCGACAGCAGCACGAAGAAGAGGGCGCCGGTCCAGGCGCCGGCCGGTACGGGGCGACCGCCGGAGATCAAGGTGCCGCCGATCACGACGACGGCGATCGAGTCGAGCATGTACGAGCTGCCGAGCACCGTGCTGGGGGAGATGAAGGCGGCGAGCAGTCCGCCGACGAGTCCCGCCAGACCCGCCGACACGAGGTAGGCGGTGACGGTCACGCCCGCCACCGGCAGGCCCGCGCGCTCGGCTGCGCGAACGCTCTGGCCGACCGCGATGACGGCCACGCCGACACGGGTCCGCGTGAGGGCGAGCCAGACGATCACGGTCATCGCCGCGACGACGAGCGCGATGACGGGGATGCCGAACGCCTTGGCCGTGACGAAGGCCCGCAGTCCCGCGTCGGCGCCGCCGCGCGCGGCATCCGCCAGCAGCAGCGTCACGGACGTGACGATGAGGCTCGTCGCCAGCGTCGCGATGATCGGCGGAACCCGGAGGAGCAGGATCGCGGCGACGCTGACCGCACCGGCGGCGAGCCCGGAGCCGGCGCCGGCGGCGAGTCCGATCACTGGCCCCGCTGTGGCGCCCACGCCGACGGAGACGTACGAGGCCATCGAGATGACGGTGCCGACGGAGACGTCGATGTTGCCCGGGCCGAGGGTGATCACGAGCATCTGCCCGAGGGCGACGAGCACGAGGAACGGCGCAAGCGAGAGGGCCTGGGTCATCGGGTCGAGGGGAGAACCGGGCCGCACGGCGATGATGACCGCCCATACGGCGAGCACGCCGAGGAGCGACCACCCCCAGGCGGGCCAGGCGGGCCCGCGGCGGAGCGCCGGGAGCGGGATGGAGGCGGAGGTCATCGCGCGATCCTCTCGGTGATCATGCGGCCGGCGAGCACGGCGATGACGATGACGCCTTGTGCGGCCGATTGCAGGGCGGACGGGAGGTTGATGAGGCTCAGCAGCACGGTGATGAGACCGAGGGTGATGGCGCCGAGCGTCGTTCCGATCGGCAGGGCGCGGCCGCCCGAGAAGGTGCCGCCGCCGAGGATCACCGCGGCGATCGTCATGAGCGTGTACTCCCCGGCGGCGTTGATGTCGCCCGACCAGGTCTGCGAGGCGAGGAGGAGACCCGAGACGACGAGGAGAGCGGCCGCGGCGACGTACGCGGTCGCGCGGATAGCGACGAGCGAGGCGCCGGTCTTCTCGAGCGTCGCGGCCTGCGAGCCGAGCGCACGCATGCGTGCCCCCGCGAGCGAGCGTCGCGTGATCCACCAGCCCAGCGCCGTCGCCGCCGCGATGAAGATGAGTGGTGCCGGGAACCAGGTCGGTCGCCAGGTCGACAGTGCCGAGAGCCAGTCGGGGGTCTGTCCACCCGGCGTCGGCCGGATCTGCAGGCCGATCCCCAGCCACACGAACGACATGCCCAGCGTCAGGATGATCGAGGGCACACCGCGGCGCTGCACCACCCACGCGAGCAGCGCGTACACGGCGAGGATGCCGGCGATCATCGCGATCGCGAGCGCGGGGGTCTCCCGCAGGAGCGTCGCCGCGATGACCGTGATGAGGCCGACGAGGTACCCGACGCTCAGGTCGATGTCGCCGACGGCCATCATGATCATCTGCGCCTGCGCGGCGAGCACGAGCGGGACCGACGACATCAGCATGAGGGTGAGGCCGGGCACGCTGAGGATGCCGGGCTGCAGGGCCGCGGTCAGCGCGAAGATGGCGATGAGCGCGACGAGCGCGAGGAGAGCGGGCGATCCGTTGACGGCGGAGGCGCGCAGACGCTGCGACGCGGTGGGCGGGGAGAGCACGTCGGTGGTCATCGGTCCTCCTGGACTGTCTCGGCGTCGATTCCGAAGGAGTCGGCGATGATGCGCTCGTCGGTGATGTCATCACCCGAGAGCTCGCTGACGACGCGCCCGGCACGGAAGACGTAAACGCGGTCGCAGTGCGCCATCTCGCCGTTCTCGGTGGAGTACCAGACGATCGAGCGGCCACGTGCCGCCTCGACGCGCATGAGGGCGTACAGCTCGTTCTTCGTGGTGACGTCGACGCCGCGGAAAGGGTCGTCGAGCAGGATGAGGGGCGCATCGGTCGCGAACGCCCGCGCCACGATGACCTTCTGCTGGTTCCCGCCCGACAGCGACGTGATCGGGGCCCGGGCGCCGCCCTTCACGTTCAGGCGTTGCACCCACTCCTCGGCGAGGCGCCGCCGTCGCCCGGGGGGAACAACGCCCGCCGTCGCGAGATGACGCGTGGCGGAGACGGTGAGGTTGTCGGCGACGTTCCAGAGCGAGAAGATGCCGCTGGTCTGCCGGTCGCCGGGAACGTAGGCGCGTCCACGGGCGACGCGGACGCCGCGCGCATTCGACCAGAGCCGGCGCAGCAGCTCGTCCTGACCGTGTCCGGCGAGACCGGCGAGGCCCACGATCTCGCCCGGCGAGACCGAGAACGGCACGTCGCCGCCGTCGATGCGGGCGACGGTGCCCGGCGCGTCGATCTCGGGCGGGGCGCCTGCGGCGCTGACCCGGCGCACCGTGGCGGTGTCGGCGTGGACCTCGCCGCCCATGGCCGCCAGCAGCGCGTCCTCGTCGGTCTCCTTCGCCGAGACCACCTCGACCACGCGTCCGTCCTTCATGACGGCGATGCGGTCGGCGTGGGCCAGCACCTCCTGCATCCGGTGCGAGATGAGCACCATCCCGACGCCGTCGGCGGCGAGACCGCGCAGGGCCTCGTAGAGCTGGCGGGTCGCATCGATGCTGAGCGATTCGGTCGGCTCGTCGAGGATGAGCAGCGAGAGCGACGGCGTGCAGAGGGCGCGCACGATCTCGACCATCTGCCGCTGGGCCATCGTGAGGTCGCCGGCCCGACGCAGCGCCGAGACCCCGTGACCGGGGAAGACCTCGTCGAGTTTGCGAGACACGCGCCGCTCGGCGCGGCGGTTCCATCCTGCGCCGTGGGAGCCGGTGTCGGAGAGCGCGATGTTCTCCGACACCGTGAGGTCGGGGCACAGGGCGAGCTCCTGGTAGATCATCCGCACACCCGGCCGCGTGGTGCCCGTTCTCGACATCGCCGCGCCCGTCTGCCAGCGGACGCTGCCGGCGTCGGGCTGCTCGCGACCGGCGAGCACTCGCATGAGGGTGCTCTTGCCGGCGCCGTTGTGGCCGACCAGGCCGAGGATCTCGCCGGGGCCGACCGAGATGTCGATCCCGGCCAGAGCCGTCGTGTTTCCGTACCGTTTGGCGACGGCCTCGGCCGTGACGAGCGCCACGTCCGAGGGGGCGGTCGCGGGGGTGTGCGACAGGGTTGTCATCGGGTCTCCTGGTTCGAGCTGGTCGGCCACGGCGTCACCGGGTGTCAGGGCAGCGCGGGCACGGCGACGTCGTCGCCGGCGAGCAGAGCCGCGATGGCGGCGTCGGTGGTCTCCTCGTCCCACGCGTTCGCGGCGTACTCGTCGGTGCCGAGGGTGTCGACCCAGTAGTCGAGGTTCTCCTGCGTGACCTGCACGAGCGGCAGGACGACTTCGTCGGGCACCTCGTCGCCGCGCAGCTTCGCGATGGCGGCGTAGAGGGCGGCGACGATCTGTCCGGGATCGGTCAGCGCCGCGAACGACCCGTTGTCGATGCCGCTCTCCTTCCAGAACGACAGCGACTTGCCGTCGGTGTCGAAGACGACCACCGGGATGTCGCGCCCGGCCGACTGGAACGCCTGCACGACGCCCATGCCGCCGATGCATCCGGGAACGGCGGCGATCGGAGGCATCGAGCCGAGGATCGCGACGATCTCCTTCTGCGCCGTCGCAGCGTCGCAGAACCCGTTCACCTCGGCCGCGACCGTCACATCGGGGTAGTCGGCGAGGATCTCCTGCTGACGGGCGTAGAACGCCTCGTCGGGCTGCGAGCCGATGACACCGCGGTTCAGGATGATGTCGCCCGTGCCGTCGATCGCGTCGAGGGCGGGCTGAAGCGAGTCGGCGCCCCACTGCCCGTAGTCGTTGCGCACGACGACGCCGCAGCTGGTGTCCATGTCGGCGTCGACGATCACGACGGTGATGCCGGCCGCGCACGCCTCTTCGACGACGGGCACGAGAGCGGTCGACGAGGCCGGGATCACCATGAGGACGTCGGGATTCTGCAGCATGAGGCTGCGGATCTGGGACGCCTGCTCGGTCGCACTGTTCTCGCCCGGGGCGTTGACGACGCTGTAGTCCGAGACGATGCCGCTCTCCTTGAGCTTTGCGGCCTCGGTCTCGAATTTGTCGATGAGGGTCAGGCGCCAGCCGTTGACGAACCCGTTCGACAGGGCGACCTTCAGGCCCTGGGGTTCGCCGCCGGCGGTGGTGTCGGTCGGGCTGCCGGCGCAGCCGGCGAGCACGAGAGCGGAGATCGCTGTCGCGGCCGCTGCGGCGAGCATGCGGCGGGTGGTCGGGAACGTCATCGTTGTGCCTCCTGGTGTCGCATCGTTGCGAGGTGCCGATGTCACGAGGGCATGCGGGGAGCCAAACTCGTAACAACCAACCTGTCATGACAAGTTGATGATGACTAAGATAGGGAGCGGGCCGCCGGGTGTCAACACGGCGCCGATACGCTCGCCGTGACGGCCCGATCGAGGAGGCTCCCATGACCGCAGCGACGACGCTCGACCGCTCGTCCGATCTCCCGCTGTGGCAGCAGCTGTCGCTCGCTCTGCGCGGCGAGATCGAATCGGGGCGCCTCCGCCCCGACCAGGCGCTCCCCTCCGAGTCCGAGCTGATCGATCGATTCGCGGTCTCGCGAACGGTCGTCCGTGAGGCGCTGGCGGACATGGTGCGCGCCGGGCTCATCTACAAGGTGCGGGCACGCGGATCCTTCGTCTCGCCGAAGCGTCCTGACCTCCGGTTCGTCGGATCGATGGCGGGTTCGTCAGACGACCTCGCCGGCACCGGCCGCGTGGTCACGACACGCGTCATCGACTTCGCCGTGGGAACCGCGGATGCCGCCGACGCGGAGGCGCTGCGCATCGTCACGGGCGCACCCGTGGTGCGGCTGCGCCGCTTGCGGCGCGTCGATGACACGCCCTGGCTCCTGGTCGACACGGTGCTGCCGCATGACCGGTTCCCCACCCTCGCGCGGGCGAACCTCGAGAACCGTTCGCTCTACGAGCACCTGCGCCGCAACTTCGGCGTGCAGCCGAGCGGCGCGGACCGCTGGCTCAGTGCGGTCGTCCCCGAGCCGTCGGATGCCGAGCTCCTCGAGCTCGCGCCGGGGCAGCCCGTCCTCTCGATCGAATCGATCGCCTGGGATGCCGATGGGCAGCCTTTCGAGCGCTATCTCGCCCTCCATCGCAGCGACGAGTCCCGCTTCTACGTCGGGATCCGGTGAGCGGTCACACGGTTAAGAGAACGATTATCAGTAACGTATGATCGAGGGCATGACCCGTCGACTCCTCCCCGCGGCCGTACTCCTGGCAGCGGCATCCCTCACTCTCGCCGGCTGCGCCGGTAACGCATCGCCCGCCGCCGGCGGCGCGGGCGATGACGGCAAGCTCACCGTCGTCGCCTCGATGAACGTCTACGGCTCGCTCGCGGCCGAGGTCGGCGGCGACGCGGTCGAGGTGACCTCGATCATCACGTCGCTCGCACAGGACCCGCACTCGTACGAGGCATCCGCGCGCGATCAGCTGACCGTCTCGCAGGCCGACCTCATCATCGAGAACGGCGGCGGGTACGACTCGTTCCTCGACGGGCTGGTCGAGGCCAGCGGCACCGAGGCCCCGGTCCTGACCGCCGTCGAGTTCTCGCACGACTACCCGGGCGCCGAGGGCCACGACGAGCACCCCGGCGATGAGCACGCCGACGACGAGCACGCCGACGACGAGCACTCCCACGAGGGCCACGACCACATCGAGGGCTTCAACGAGCACGTCTGGTACGACCCGCACACGATCGCCCACCTCGTGGAAGAGATCGCGCACGAGCTCGGCGAGCTCGACGCGGCCCAGGCGGACACGTTCGAGGCGAACGCCGCAGCCCTCATCGAGCGCATCGACGGCCTCGAGACCTCGCTCGACGCGATCTCGGCCGACCACGCGGGCGAGAAGATCTTCGTGACCGAGCCGGTGCCTGTCTACCTCGCGGCCGCCGCCGGCCTCGAGGACGCGACGCCGTCGGCCTTCAGCGAGGCCGTCGAGGAGGGCCAGGACGTCCCGCCCGCGACGCTGCTCGAGGCGCAGCAGATCCTGCGCTCGGGCGACGTGCGCATCGTCATCGTCAACGCCCAGACCGGTGGCGCCGAGACGACCGAGGTCACGAACCTGGCCGCCGAGCTCGACATCCCCGTTCTCGAGTTCACCGAGCTGATGCCGGACGGCGTCGACTACGTCGAGTGGATGCAGCAGAACATCGACGAGATCGCCGGCGCGCTCGCCGGCTGACCTCCGCCGAACCCTCTCAGTCCGCCGTCGGGGCCTCGCCCTGGCGGCGGACGAGTGCGTTCAGGAGTGCCTGCTGCTCGTCGGCGGACGAACGAGCGGCCGAGACGTTCTCGGTCTCGACAGCCGCCACGATCTCGGCGCGCTGGATGCGGGTGGAGCGGGGCGCCTCGATGCCGAGGCGGATGCTGTCCCCCTTGACCTCGAGCACCGTGAGCTCGATGTCGTCGCCGATGAGCACCTTCTCACCGACCCGTCTCGTCAACACCAGCACTCGATCACCCTACTTTCCGTACGCCGCCGGCGCGCCCCCAGACGCACCCGGCGCGATGGCCGGTGCGCCCGTGACGCCGTCGCGCACGACGCCGACGGTGTCGATCGCGAGGCCGCCGGCCGTGGCCTCGGTGTACGAGAGCACCGGCAGGCCGTCGGTCTGCGACGAGATGAGACGGCGCACGGCCGAGCGCAGTGACGGCGCGCACACGAGCACGGGCTCCGGTCCGGCCCCCGCCGCCGCGAGCGCCGACCGGGTCGAGGCCACGATGGCTTCGAGGCGGTGCGGGTCGAGGGCGATGTGCGGCCCGTCCTCGCTCGGCCGCATCGCCTCGAGCATCGACTGCTCGAGGAGCGGGTCGATCATGACGATGCGCAGTCGCCCCTGCTCTGCGAAGCGCGTCGCGACCGCCGGCCCGAGCGCGAGGCGGGCGGCCTCGACGAGCGCGTCGGGGTCGGTGGTCGTCTTCGCGCGCAGCGCCAGCGCCTCGTAGATGCGGGCGAGGTCGTTGATGGGGATGCGCTCGGACAGCAGGCCCTGCAGGACGCGCTGCACCTCGGCGAGCGACAGCAGAGCCGGCGTCAGCTCCTCGACCGCGGCGGGGCTCGCCTGCCGCAGGGCCTCCGTCAGCTGGCGGACGTCCTCGCGGCTGAGCAACCGTGCGGCGTGGATCTGGATGACGCTGGAGAGGTGCGTGATGATGACGCTCGCGCGGTCGACCACGGTCGCTCCTGCCATCTCGGCGCTGTGGCGCATCTCGAGCGGCACCCACTTGCCGTCGATGCCGAAGACGGGATCGGGCGACGCCTGGCCCGGCAGGGTCTCGAGGCCCGAGCCGAGCGCGAGCAGCGACCCGCGCGGCGCGACGCCCCGCCCCGCCTCGATTCCCGCAACCCGGATGACGTAGGTCGACGGCGGCAGCTCGATGCTGTCGCGCGTGCGCACCGGGGGCACGATGAGACCGAGCTCGAGCGCCGTCTTGCGTCGGAGCGACCGCACGCGACCGAGCAGGTCGTCGGGACCCCCGGTGACGAGGTCGACGATGTCGGGCGCCAGGAGGATCTCGAGCGCGTGCACCCGCATCCGGTCGGCGAGCTCCTCCGGCGTGTCGACGGCTCCGCGCGGATCGACCGCCGGCGCGTCGTCGGCGGCCTCGGCCTGGTCGCGACGGCCCACCCGCTGCGCGATGAGCAGCAGGACCGCGCCGATGACGAGGAACGGCAGCATCGGCATCCCAGGGATGAACGACATGACGATCGCGGCGCCACCCGCGATCGAGAGCGCGTTGCGCGACTGCGTCAGCTGCGCCGCCGCGGCCGAGCCCATGTCGGACTCCGCGCCCGACCGCGTGACGATCATGCCGGTCGCGACCGCCATGAGCAGGGCGGGGATCTGAGTGACCAGGCCGTCGCCGATCGTCAGCAGCGCGTACGTGTTGAGGGCTTCGCCCGCCTCCATCCCGCGCGAGAGCATGCCGATGGCGACACCGCCGACCATGTTGATGACGATGATGACGAGGCCGGCGATCGCGTCGCCCTTGACGAACTTCGAGGCGCCGTCCATCGCGCCGTAGAAGTCGGCCTCCGCGGCGATCTCCGCGCGCCGGCGGCGGGCCTCGGCGTCGCTGATCAGGCCGGCGTTCAGGTCGGCGTCGATCGCCATCTGCTTGCCGGGCATCGCGTCGAGCGTGAACCGCGCACCCACCTCGGCGACGCGCTCGGCGCCCTTCGTCACCACGACGAACTGGATGACGATGAGGATCAGGAAGACGACGATGCCGATGACGAGCGAGCCGCCGACGGCGATCGCCGCGAAGGCGTCGATGACCTGCCCCGCGTGCGCCTCGCCGAGCACGAGCTTGGTCGAGGCCACGTTCAGGCCGAGCCGGAACAGGGTGGCCACCAGCAGCAGCGAGGGGAAGACGGCGAAGTCGAGCGGCTTCTTCACGAACATCGCCGTCAGCAGGATGAGCAGCGCGAACAGGATGTTGGTGATGATGAGGACGTCGAGGATCGGCGGCGGCACCGGGACGATCAGCAGCATGATGATGCCGACCACCCCCACCGGTACCAGGGACCTTCGCAGGATGTTCATCAGGGTGCCTTCCTCTGCGGGACGGTGTGGACGCCGCGTGCCGCGCCGCGGCGCTTGAGCCCGTCGACGAAGACGAGCACGCGGGCGACGGCGGTGTACAGGTCGCCGGGGATCTCATGGCCCAGCTCGCACGCACCGTGCAGCGCGCGGGCGAGCGGGATGTCGCGGACGAGCGGCACGCCCGCCTCGTGCGCCCGGTCGCGGATGCGCTCGGCGATGAGGCCCTGGCCCTTCGCGACGACCCGCGGCGCGGACTTGCCGGGCTCGTAGCGCAGCGCGACGGCGATGTGCGTCGGGTTGACGACCACGACGTCCGCGTCGCCGACGGCCGAGATCATGCGGTTGCGGCTCATCGCCATCTGCCGGGCGCGGCGCTGGCTGCGGATGAGGGGATCGCCCTCCGAGCTCTTGTGCTCGTCGCGCGCCTCCTTCTTCGTCACGCGCGTGTGCTTGCGGTTGCGGCGCATCACGACCAGCACGTCGATGATCGCGAGCAGCACGCCGACGGCGACCGCCGTGATCAGCAGCGACGTGACGACCGTCGACGCGATCTCGAGCAGGCGGGTGATGGGATGCGCGCCGCTCATCGTGAGCACCGGCATGAGCCCGGCGATGACGAACCAGAGGGCCAGGCCGATCGCGGCGGTCTTCAGCAGCGCCTTCGCGCCCTCCCAGAGCGCCTGCATGCCGAACAGGCGCTTGACCCCCGCGAGGACGTTGAACTGCTCGTAACGCGCGGGCACGCCGCGCAGGTGCACGCCGCCCTGAGCCACCGACCCGATGAGCGCGACCGCCGCGACCGCCGCGAGGGCCGTACCGAGGATCGCCGGGACGCTGCCGAGCGCCGACCCCAGCACCGCGACGGCGTGCTCGGGATCGGGATGGCGGATGACCGCGGCGACCTCGACGAACTGCGCGGCACCGGCATCCGCCCCCGCGCCGATCATGGCGGGCAGGACGGCGGCGACCGTGCCGATCGCGAGCCACGCCGACAGGTCCTGGCTGCGCGAGAGCTTGCCCTTGCGATACGCCTCGCGCAGCTGCCGTCGGCTGGCCTGCTCGGTGCGTTCTCCGCTGTCGCTGCTCACCGGATGCCCCCGCTCATCGCGTGCCTCCGATCAGCAGCCCGGTCGCGTCGTCGGTGAGAGCGCCGACGACCGCGGGCAGGGCGAGGATGACGCTTCCCGCGAGCAGGAACGTCAGGATGATCTTCAGCGGGAAGCCGAGCGCGAATGCGTTCAGCGCCGGGGCGACGCGACTCACGAGCCCCAGGGCGATGTCGGCGAGGAAGAGCACGAGCAGGAGTGGTCCCGCGATCTGCAGCGCCGCCACCAGCAGCTGTGACGCCGTGTCGACGATCAGCTCGACCGGACGGGCCGGGTCGAGCACGCCGTCGACCGGGATCGCCGTGAAGCTGCGAGCGAGGCCGGCCAGGATGAGCTGGTAGCCGTTGCTCGCGAAGAGCAGCGCGAGGGCGATCATCTGGAACAGCCGCGTGAACTGAGCGCCGTTGACGTTCATCTGGGGGTCGAAGGCCTGGGCCAGCTGGAACCCGCCGAACACGTCGATGAGCCCGCCCGCCGACTGCACGGCCGCGAAGCACGCCATCACGAGGAATCCGAGCAGCGCGCCGGTGACGACCTGCGCGGTGAGGGCGAGGAGGAACCCGCCGGTGTCCAGGCTCTCGTGGCCCGGAGCCACGGTGCCGCTCAGCGCGAGGGCGACGCCGATCGCGACCATGGCCTTGATCCGCGCCGGGAAGGCGCCGTACGAGAAGGGCGGGGCCGTGAACACGAACGCGGTCGTGCGGACGGCGGCGAGGCCCGTGGCCTCGAGCCAGGCGAAATCGAGCAGCACCTGCATCTCAGCCGCCCGACAGCAGGTGCGGGATGCGGTCGAACATGGTCTGCGTGAACGAGATCGCCTCGGCGATCATCCAATGACCGCACACCACGAGTGCGATCGCGACGGCGACGGCCTTCGGCACGAACGAGAGGGTGACCTCCTGGATCTGCGTGATCGACTGCAGGAGCGAGATTGCGAAGCCCACCACGAGCGCCGTGATGAGCAGGGGCGCGGCGAGCTTCGCGGCCAGCACGACGCCCTCGAGTCCGATGTCGAGGACTGCCTCAGGGTTCACGCCTGCCCCCGGTCATCCGCCCGCCCCGTAACTCTCCATGAGGGTGCGCAGGATGAGGCCCCACCCGTCGACGAGCACGAACAGCAGGATCTTGAAGGGCAGCGAGATCATCACCGGCGGGAGCATCATCATGCCCATCGACATCAGCGCCGCGGCCACGACGAGGTCGATGACGAGGAAAGGCACGAAGATGACGAACCCGATGATGAACGCGGCGCGGAGCTCCGAGATCATGAACGCCGGGATGAGGGTGATCATCGGGACGCTCGCCGGGTCGTCGGGGTTCTCGGCTCCCGCGAAGCGGGTCATCAGCGCGAGGTCCTCCTCGCGGGTGAACGACAGCATCCAGGTGCGCAGGGGATCGGCGCCGACGCCGACCGCATCGGTGAACGTCATCGACCCGTCGACGTATGGCTGCACGGCGACCGTGTTGATCTCGGTCAGCACCGGCCACATCACGAACAGGGTGAGGAACAGCGCGAGGCCCGCGAGCACCTGGTTGGGCGGGATCGTGGGCAGCGACAGCGCGTTCCGCGTCATCGCCAGCACGACGAAGATCTTGGTGAACGACGACATCATGAGCAGCAGGGCCGGTGCGACCGACAGCAGCGTGATGCCGATCAGCGTCAGGACCGACGACGAGGGCGTTCCGTCGATGCCGTTGATGTCGACCGAAATGCCCCCGTCGGGCGGTGTCGTCGACGCGGCGACGAGCGCGAGCGCGCCGAGTGCGCCGCCGGCGATCACGCGCCCAGGGCCCGGCGCAGCACCTGCGCCGCATCGCGCGCGGTCATCGCCGCGGGGGCGCCGGACCGTCCGGAGCGCTCGGCGCGGGCCTGCGACCGGCGCAGCGGCAGCGGGGGCGCGAGCGGGGCGTCGCCCGCGGCATCCCGCAGAGCAGGGTGCATCGCCGGGGCGGGCACGGGGGCGGGGGTGCTCGTGCCGGTGCTCTCGTTCGTGCCGGTCACGGGGTCGATGCGGTCGAGCATCGACACGCCGCCCTCGGTGATGCCGAGGACGTAGCGCGCGCCGTCGATCTCGACCACGGCGACCTGCGCCTTCGGCCCGATGCCGCGTTTGGCGACGAGGGTGATGTCAGCCGTGGCGACCGTCCGGGTGCCCCGCGATCGCGGACGACCGAAGCGGCCGGGACGGCCCGCCGCGCCGTTGCCGCGGGCGAGCCGGCGCTGCAGCAGCCAGACGATGGCGAGCACGACGCCGAGCGAGACGACGACGCGCAGCGCGAGCAGCAGATCGTCGATGTCAGGCCTCCGCGTTCTCGATGATCCGCGTGATGCGCACCGCGTAGTCCTGGTCGACGACGACGATCTCGCCGTGCGCGATGAGGCGGCCGTTGAGCTTGACGTCGGCCGGGGCGCCCGCCGAGCGGTCGAGCTCGATGATGCGGCCGGGCTCGAGGTCGAGGACGTCGCGGACCGTCATCCGGGTGCGTCCGACCTCGACCGTGAGCTCCATCTCGACGCCGGCGATGCGTTGCAGGCGACGCGGCGAGGCGGCCGCGGGGTGCGACACGCGCACGGCCAGACGGCCGATCACGCGGGAGCCCTCGTCGACGAGGTCGAACACCTGCGCGGCCGGGTGGGCGAAGAGCGCGGAGGCGTCGCCGATCGACGCCTCGCCCAGCACGCTCGGTCCGAACGCCGTCGCGGCGGCGTCGAGCGCGTCGCGCAGGCGCTCGGTGAGGGGCAGGCCCGCGTCGGCTCCCACGAGCGACGACTCGTCGAAGACCACGACCGCGAGGGCGGCGCTCGTGTCGCCGACCGACGACACGACGACGGCGTCCCCGGTCTCTCCCGCGCTCGCCGCGGGACGCGCGGTGATGCGCGACGCGGTCGGCAGGCGATCGGCGAAGGCCGCCGCAGCGGCCGCCTCGTGCGTGGTGGTGCTGGTCATGGCGACTCCTCGGACAGTGCGGGGGAGAGATCGGATGCCGTCACGACGCACGCGAGCCGGGCCCCGTGCGAGCCGACGGCGGCGGAGGCGACGACGTGCTCGTCGACGGTGAGGTCGAGCGGGCGGTCGGCGCCGTGCGCGAGCGTGATGACGTCGCCGACGGCGAGGTCGAGCACCTCGGCGGGACGAACGGCGCGGGGTGCGAGGCGCAGCGTGACCTCGACGGGGGTCTGCTCGACGTGATGCCGGACGAGCCGGGGGTCGCTGGTCGCGCGCGGTGCCGACGCGGTGTCGGACAGGCGCTCGAGCAGGGCCGTCGCGGGGAGGGCGATCGTCGCCGTCTCGGTGCGGTCGGCCAGGCGCAGCGAGAAGCGCGCGACGACCACGAGGTCCTGACCGCCGACGACCTGCGCGAACGCGGCGTTGTACTGGACCGCCCCGACCGAGAGCTCACGGGGAAGGAGGGCGCCGAGCGCCGTGCGCAGGTGCCCGAGCGTCTCGTCCATGAGCGAGCGGATCAGCGCCTGCTCGATCGCGGTGAGTGCGCGGGGCTCGGGACGCTGCGACCCGTCGCCGCCGAGCATCTTCACGATCCACGACAGTGCCGACGGCAGGGGGAACTCGATGACCGCCCGCTCGTCGGAGGTGGCATCCGAGCACAGGACGAGCGTCGTGGTGGGGGGAACCGTGGCGACGTACTCGTCGTACGTCTCGAGGCTGACGCGCTCGAGCGCGATGTGCGCCCGGGTGCGCGCCTTGGCCGCGAGCTGCATCGCCCATTGCCGGGCGAAGGCGTCGAAGGCCCCCGCGAGAGCGCGGGTGTGCTCGCGCGACAGTGCAGCGGGTCGACCGAAGTCGTAGCGTTCCGGGGCCGCCGCGGCGGCATCCTCGGTTCGCGCGCTCGGGGCGATCGGCACGGTCTGCACGGCGGGGACTATCGGCCGCGAGCCGCCCACGGTTAGCCCAGCCCGTCGCGGGTGTCGACTGGACGGTTCCTGCCCCCTCCGGGATGGGCGTGCCACGAAGAGGTCGCGGGCGCGGGGTCAGCCGTCGGCGGCGGCGAGGCCGGCCAGCTCGCCGCGCACCTGGGCGTCGGCATCCGAGAGCACGACGATGTCGACGCGGCGGTTCTGGGCGAGGGCCTCGGCGCTCGATCCCTCCGCGAGGGGCCGCGACGAGCCGTATCCGACCGAGCTGATGCGCTCACGGGCGACGCCGCGCGCGTCGACGAGGTAGCCGAGCACGCCGTTCGCCCGTGCGGTCGAGAGCTCCCAGTTGTCGGCGAAGGGGGCGACCGCCGGGCGGGCGTCGGCGTGACCCTCGATCGAGATCAGGTGCGCGTCGGCGGCGAGCACCGATCCGGCGGCGTCGAGCACGGCGCGGGCACGCGCGCTCAGGTCGGTGCTGTTGGTGTCGAAGAAGGTCTCGGCGCTGACCAAGCCGATCGTGAGGCCGCGGTCGTCGATCGTGAAGGTCGCGGCCTCGCCCAGCCCCCGCTCGGCGAGGGCGCCCTCGAGGCGCGAGCGCAGGTCGTCGAGCGAGCTGTACTCCTGCTCGGCCGGAGTCGGGCCGGTGGGGGTCGCGACGAACCCCTCGCCCTCCTCCTCGACGAGCTCCGGCGGCACGACGACCCCCTCCGACACGTCACGGGTCTCGGAGATCTCCGACCCGAATCCGGTCGCGAGCGACGCGCGCAGCTGCTCGAACTTCTCCTGATCGACGTTGGACATCGCGAACATGACGATGAACATGCACATCATCACGGTGATCATGTCGAGGTACGACGCCATCCAGCGTTCGTCGGGGCCCTCGTGCGAGGACTCCATGACGCGGCGGCGGCGCGGCGCGCTCATACCCCGGCGTCCGCGGGCTCGTCGGCCGCCGCCTTCGCGCGACCTCGTCCGGGCTTGGCCTCGGGCGCGAGGGCGCGCAGGCGCTCGGCGACCAGCATCGGCGGGTTGCCCGCCTGCACGGCGAGCATGCCCTCGGTCACGAGCGTCATGCGGTCGACCTCGATCTCGGCGAGGCGCTGCAGGCGCGTGCCGATCGGCAGCCAGATGAAGTTCGCCGACAGCAGGCCCCACAGCGTCGCGACGAACGCGGCGGCGATGAGGGGTCCGAGCTGGTCGGGCTTGTCGAGATACTCGAGCACGTGCGTGAGCGAGACGACCGTCCCGACGATGCCGACGGTCGGCGCGTACCCGCCGAGGGCGGAGTAGAAGCGCGATGCCGTGCGACGCTCGGCCGCGACGGTGGCGACGCGATCCTCGAGCACGACCCGCAGGTCCTCGGCATCCGTGCCGTCGGCGATGCTCTGCAGGGCGTGACGCAGCAGGGGGTCCCTCTCGTCGGCGACCGCGCTCTCGAGGGCGAGCAGCCCCTC
Organism: Microbacterium sp. cf332; assembly: GCF_900102175.1. Classification (GTDB taxonomy): domain Bacteria; phylum Actinomycetota; class Actinomycetes; order Actinomycetales; family Microbacteriaceae; genus Microbacterium. The sequence goes on along the minus strand of NZ_FNKN01000002.1, from coordinate 238,001 downwards.
GGCGCGGGCCTTCTCGGCGTAGCCGACGACCGTGTCGATGAGAGCCTCGGTGGATCCCTTGATGCCGATGAAGGCGCGCGGCAGGCTGCGGACGGCGCCCGCGGCGTCGCGCAGGGTGCCGCCGGCGATGCCGATCGCGATCGTCGCGCCGAAGACCAGCACCATCGGGGCGGGCAGCAGCAGGGCATTCAGGCTCGCGCCCTCGAGCTGGATCATCGCCCAGAGGCCGCCGAAGGCGAGCAGGATGCCGATGAGGAGCGACGGGTCCATCAGGCGTCGCCCTCCGGTGCGGTGGCGGCGACGGACGGTGCGGCCGCGCCGTGTCCGAGCGCTGTCGCGAGGACGCGCGCACGAAAGTCGACGATGCTCTGGATGACGGTGTCCATGGTCTCGGCGACGACGAAGGTCGCCCCGTCGACGAGCGTCAGGGTCGTGTCGGGGCTCGCCTGGATGCGCTCGACGAGGTCGGGGTTCACGGCGAACCGGTGACGGTTCAGTCGTGTCAGAACGATCATGTCGCCCTTCTCGTCGGTCTTATCGTCGCGGGACGGGTCGTCGCGAGTGCGACGGCTCCGAGGGGACTGTCGGCAACCGGGAGCGGTCGGTTAGCGTTGCGCTCGTGTCAGCGTCGTCACCGCAGCCCGCGTTCTTCCGACCCGTCGAGCCCCGGGAGATCCCCGACGACGACCACGCGCCGCTCGACATGCCCGCGTGGATGGGGCCGCCGTGGCACGTCGCGCCGGCGATCGTGGCGCTCGATCAGGAGGTGGGCCGCTCGCCCGACACGGTCGTCGTTCTCGAGCTCGCGCGGGTGTACACGGCCGGTCTCGCCCTGCGGCTGTCGGTGCGGGTCGCTGAGACGGGGCGACTCGCGCGGCAGCGGCTCTGGGGGTACCTCGATCGCGCGCACGGCCGCGGGCAGCTCGACGAGCGGTTCGACCCGACCGGCCTGCGCTGGGGTGTCCGCTTCGCCGACGGGCGGACGGTCACGACGCAGGACGAGTCGCCGTGGGCGCGGGGAGACGTGACCGACGCGCAGGTCGCCGGCCCCGTCCTCGAGGGGCTCGGCCGGCCGCAGGTCTACGCCGACGGCTGGGCGCGCGAGTTCTGGGTGTGGCCGACGCCCCCGGCGCCGACGTTCGAGGTCGGGGTCGAGTGGCCGGCGCGCGGCATCACCGAGACGGTGACCGCGGTCGATGCGGCTGCGCTCGACGCGGCATCCGGGCGGGCGCAGCCGGTGTGGCCCTGACCCGCCGCGCGCACAACTCCTCAGATCCCGTCGCGACCGGCGCCGTGCGCGGGTCATACGGCCAAATGTGCGGCAGATCTGAGGAGTTGTGGCGCTGCGCGATCAGCGCTTGAGGTTCGTCAGCTCCTGCAGCACCTCGTCGCTCGTGGTGATGATGCGGGCGTTCGCCTGGAAGCCGCGCTGAGCGACGATGAGGTTCGTGAACTCCTGCGACAGGTCGACGTTCGACATCTCGAGCGCGCCGCTGACGAGCCCGCCGCGCGCGTCGGTCCCGGCGACGCCGACGGCCGCGGCCCCGGAGTTCGCGCCGGCGCGGTACTGCGACGAGCCGGTCTTCTCGAGCCCCTCGGGGTTGTCGAACGAGGCGAGGGCGATCTGCGCGAGCACCGAGGTCGCGCCGTTGCTGAACGCGCCGACGAGGCTGCCGTCGGCCGACAGCGTGTAGGAGACGAGGCTGCCCGGAGCGCGGCCGTCCTGACCCCCGATCTTGACGGTGTTGAGATCGGCGTAGCCGGTGATCGCCGAGAGGTCGACGTCGACGCCGCCGGAGGTGAGGGACGCCGGCCCGGTCAGGCGGCCGTCGGTGAACGTCAGCGCGGTGGTCGCGGTGCCGTCGGTGACGTTCCAGCCGCCCGCGGTGCGGGTGAAGGTCAGCGCGAGCTGGCGCGCCTCGCCCTGGGCGTCGTAGACGGTGATGTCGCGGACGAGCTCGCCGCCCACGGCTGTGCCGGAGGGGAGGTTGCCGCTCGCGCTCGCGGTCGCCGTCGCGCGGCCGGGCGAGGTCGCGCCGACCGGCAGCGAGATGTTCCCGACCGGTCCGCCGGTGGGGACGACGCCGTCGGCGGCGGTCCACCCCTGCACGAGCGAGCCATCCTTCGTGGTGAGCCGGCCGGCCGCGTCGAAGCCGAAGGAGCCGTTGCGCGTGTAGAGCGTCTCGGCGCCGTTGCGCACGACGAAGAAGCCGTCGCCGGAGATCATGAGGTCGGTCGGCACGCCCGTGGCCTGCTGCGAGCCCTGGGTGAAGTTCGTGCGCACCGCGGCGACCTGGGTGCCGAGACCGACCTGGGCGGCGTTCGTGCCGCCGGCGTCGGCCTGCGCGGCGCGGGAGTTCTGGACGATCTGCGACAGCGTGTCCTGGAACTGCACCGACCCGGCCTTGAAGCCGACGGTGTTGACGTTGGCGATGTTGTTGCCCGTGACATCGAGCATGGTCTGGTGCGAGCGGAGGCCGGAGATCCCGGCGTAGAGCGAACGGAGCATGGGGTGTCCTTCGGTGGGTGAGGAGATGGGCGATGCGGGGGAGGGTCGGGGTGGCCCGGATCAGGTGGCGGATGCCGCGGGCGGCGGGACGTCGGCGGCGGAGATGCCCGAGACGACGTCGAGCGGGACGGCCGTTCCGCCGATGGTGACCAGCGGCACGCCCTTCTCGAACGACACCTGCGTCACGCGGCCCGTGCGGGTCGTGCCGTCGGCGTCGAGGTACGAGGCCTGCTGACCGACGAGGGCCGCGGCCGTCTGGCGCATGGTGAGGGCGAAGTTCTCGGACGAGGTGGTGGTGAGAGCGACGAGCTGCTCCATCATGGCCAGCTGCGTGGTCTGCGCCATCATCTCGTTCGTGTCGAGCGGCGAGCTCGGGTCCTGGTTCTTCATCTGAGCGACGAGCAGCTGCAGGAATACCTCCGAGTCGAGCGTCTGCTTCGGCGCGGCGGGCGGGGTCGCGGCGGTCGCGGTCGCGGTGACGAGGCCGACGGGTTCGATGCTGGTCATGGGGTGCTCCGGTTCAGGCGTAGAGGTCGATGCGTCCCGCGCCGAGCGGGGGCGGGGGGACGGGAAGGGCGTGGCCGGCGGCATCCGGCGCGTCGGAGGTGCGTGCGGAGGCCTCGGCGGGCGGATCGAGCGCGCGAGGATGACCGTCGCCGCGCGGATCGTCGGGGGTCTGCGACATGCCGCTCGCGGCCGGGCCGCTCGCCCCTGCAGCGGTGTGCGACGTGCTCGTCGGGGCCATCGGGTGCTGCGCCGCTGCGGGCCCGGCAGCCGCCTCGCCGCCCGCCGGGGCGAGCGTGACCGACGAGAACGGGGCCAGCACGGCGAGGTCGCGTCGCAGGTCGGCCAGCACGGCTCGTACGGCGTCGTGTCCGGCGGCAGTGCCAGAGGCCAGTTCGACGGTGATCGCGGAGCCGGAGATGTGCGCCGTGACCGTGATCGGGCCGAGGCTCTCGGGGGAGACCCGCAGCACCATCGTCTGACGCCCGGCCTGGGCGCGCGAGAGCTCGAGGATCGGGGCGCGCAGCTGCGGCGCAAGCGGCGGAACCGCGGGCGGGTGACCGGATGCGGGCGCCGCCGTTGGCGGAGCTGCGGGCGCGGTCGTCGCAGGTGTCGGCATCGGCGCGGCGGGCGGCGTCGGGCCGGGTACCGCCCGATCGGATGCGGCCGTCGGCGCCGCGGGCGGGGGAGCGCTGTCGGAGGTCGTGTCGGGCGTCGCGGGGACCGCGAGCGCCTCGGGTGCCGACGCGGTGTCGGACGCGGCGGCCGCGGCCGCGGTGAGTGTCGTGGCAGCCGCAGCCGCAGCCGCAGCGGGTGCGGGAGCGGTATCGGATGCGGCGGCCGCGGGAGCGGTGTCGGATGCGCTGTCGGGAGTCGAGGCGGGCACCGCGGTCGATGTCGTGACGGGGGCCGCGATCGTCGCCGCGCCGGGCGTCGCGGTCGATCCCATGACGGCTGCCGCAGTCGGCACTGTGACGGTCGCCGAACCGCCGTCGATCATCGACTCGGGTGCGGGGGAGGGAGCCGCCGGGGCGATGCGTGCCGGGTCCTCGTCCTCGCGCGTGACCGGTGCCGCGCTCGATGACGACGCCGCCGTCGACGCGGGGCCCGCCGCGGCGGCACCCCTGACGACGTCCGGGGGCCCGGGCCTCGGACCGACGCGCTCCGAGGCCATCCCCTCCGGACGGGGCCCTCGCGGCGCGGTCGTCGGGGAGGCTGCCCCCAGTGCCGCATCCGTCTCCGCCGCGGTCGTCGCCGTCCCGGGCGCGGTCCGCGGCGCGCTCACCGGCACCGCTACGGGCGCCGCACCCGCCGGCTCCGGCTCGACGGGCGCTGGCGCCGTGGGCACAGGCGTCGGGACCGCCTCCGCCGGCGACGAAGCGACGAGCACTGCTCCGGCGGGCGCGGGCACGGCCCCGGATCCCGGCACCGCATCCGGCGGCACCGCATCCGGCGACACCGCATCCGGCGACACCGCATCCGGCGACACCGCATCCGCCCTCACCACGCGCCCGCGGTCCGAGAGGCCCGCGGGGTCCGGCTCCGTCTCCGAAGGCGCCCGCTCGGCCACGGTCGCCTGCTCGGCCGCGACCGCCGGCTCGCCGGCGAGCTCTCCGCCCACGGCGGCGACCCCGGGCCCCCCGGCGACGACTCCCCGCTGCGCGCCGAGCGCCGTTCCCGTGAGACCCGCGAGCACCCGGGCGAACGCCTCGGCGGGGTCCGCCGCACCGTCGCGGGTGTCGCTCGCGGCCTCGAGCCGTGCGCCCGGCAGCGCGCCACGCGCCCCGACGAGAGCGCTTCCGAGGCTCACGAGAGTCCTCCCCGGCCCGCGGCCGGCGACTCCGGCGACCTCGACGGCGGCGTCGACAGGCCACGCAGCGCGATCTCGTCGAGGGCGGCCTGCTCCGCGGCATCCCGCCGCGCGCGCTCGCGCTCGTCGTACGCCTCGGCGAGACGGTCGACGCCCTGCTCCGCCCGCCGCGCTTCGGTGAGTCGCGAGCGCGCGGCGTCGACCTCGTGGCGCTGTGCGCGTCGGAGGGTGTCGAGGTCGGTGAGCAGGCTCCGCGCGGCGACGCGACTGGCCGCGAGCGCGGCGAGCGTGCGGATGTCGCCGGGGGTGTCGGCCGACGCGGTCAGCGCGGCGCGCAGCTGCCGGTCGCGCGCCTCGGTACGCTGCTCCTCCATCGCGGCGCGCGAGAGATGGGCCGCCGCCGCGCGGTGCTGGATGCCGCGGATGCGCAGGAGCCCGGCAAGGGGGAACCCGCGCTTCACGAGACGTCTCCGAACGATGCGACGAGTTCGCCCAGGCGCCGCCACGACTCCGCGGCGGGGGAGCGGTCGTCGAGGTCCTGGCGCAGGAAGGCGTCGATTGCGCGCTCGGACGCGACCGCCGCGTCGACCCGCGCGTTCGCGCCCGACTGGTAGGCGCCCACGCCGATGAGATCGTGCGCCTCCTGGCGCGCCGCCAGCACGGCGCGCAGGGTGGTGGCGAGCCGGCGCTGGTCGGGGGTCGCGACCTTGCCGGCGAGGCGTGAGACCGAGCCGAGCACGTCGATGGCGGGGTGGTGTCCGGTGACGGCGAGGGTGCGATCGAGCACGAGGTGGCCGTCGAGGATGGAGCGCACGGTGTCGGCGACGGGCTCGTTGTGGTCGTCGCCCTCGACGAGCACCGTGTAGATGCCGGTGATGGAGCCGCGCCGGTCGGTGCCCGCTCGCTCGAGCAGGCGTGCCAGCACGGGGAACGTCGAGGGCGGGTATCCGCGCGTCGCCGGCGGCTCGCCGGCCGCGAGGCCGATCTCGCGCTGCGCCATCGCGACGCGGGTCAGCGAGTCCATCATCAGCACGACGTGCTGCCCGTCGTCGCGGAACGCCTCGGCGATGCGGGTCGCCGTCGACGCGGCTCGCAGGCGCGCCATGGCGGGCTGATCCGACGTGGAGACCACGACCACAGAACGCGCGAGGCCTTCCGGACCCAGGTCGTCCTCGAGGAACTCGCGCACCTCGCGCCCGCGCTCGCCGACGAGGGCGATGACGTTCGCCGTCGCGGACGAACCCCGCGCGATCATCGACAGCAGCGACGACTTGCCGACGCCCGATCCGGCGAACAGGCCCACCCGCTGGCCGCGGCCGAGCGGGGTCAGCGTGTCGATCGCGCGCACCCCCGTCACGAGCGGGTCGATGATGCGCTCGCGGCCCATCGCCGACGGCGGCGCATGATCGAGGTCGACGCGCGGTGCGACGACGGGACCCCGGCCGTCGATGGGGCGGCCGAGCCCGTCGAGCACCCGGCCGAGCACGCCGACGCCGACAGGCACCCGCGCCGGTCCCGACAGGGTGCGGACGGGATCGCCGACCCGCAGTCCGTCGGCGACGGCGAGCGGCATGCAGCGGAGGACGCCGCGCTCCGCGGCCACGACCTCCGCGGCGATCCGCGGGCCGGGCGCGGATCCCCCGGTGCCCAGCTCGACGAGGTCGCCGACGGCGCCGGAGACTCCGCGGACGTCGACTCCGAGCCCGACGATCCGCGATACCGTTCCGGTCCGCAGCGGTCGTGCCGCCGCGAGCACGGCCGGCCACGCCCCGCTCACGCGCCCTCCTCGAGTGCGCGACGCGCCCGTGCGAAGGCGGCGGCGACGCGCAGGTCGACGGCGCCGTCGGCGAGGCGGACGATCGCCTCGCCCGGCGCGAGCGACGGGTCGCTCTCGATCACGACGACGCCGGCGATGGTTGCGACGCCGGATGCGGCGGAGTCGGCGACCGCCTCGGCGTCCCGCGGCGAGAGGCGGACGACGGGCGACGCTCCCGCCGCGACGAGATCGGCGACCTCGTCGGAGGCCCCCGCGAGCGCGTTCTCGACCCGGGTCGCGACCGTGATCGCCGAACGGACGGGGTCGGACAGCTCGTGCTCGACGATCGTCTCGGCGAGCTCGACGGCGCGCGTGTGCATCTCGGCGACGGACGGCGCGGTCAGCGCGGCCGCGTGGGCGTCGAACCGCGCCACGGCGGCCTCGAGCGCCGCCACGGTCCCGGCCACGCGTGCGCGGTCGTGATCGTCGGCACGCCGTCGCTGCTCGGCGCGCTCGGCCGCGTCGCGCTCGGCGCGGGCGGCGGCCAGTCGCATCCCCTCGGCGTAGCCCGCGGCGTGACCGCGGGCGCGGGCGCGATCGCGCTCGTGGTCGAGCGCCGGACCCGACAGGCGCGGGATCTCGAGGCGGGTGAAGGCGTCAGACGACATACTCCTCCTCGACCCGCTGCACCCGGATGTCGCCCGCTGCCTCGAGCTCGCGGATCGTGCGGACGATCGCGGCGCGCGCCTCCTCGACCTGCGACACGCGCACGGTGCCGAGCAGGCGCGACTCCTCCTGCAGGGCGTCGCGGTTGCGCTCGGTCATGTTCCGGAGGATGACGTCGGCGACGGGGCCGGACGAGCCCTTGAGTGCAAGGGCGAGCGCGCGCACGTCGATGCCGCGCAGCACGCGCTGCGCGTCGCGGTCGTCGAGCACGACGATGTCGGCGAAGGTGAACATCCGCGAGCGGATGTCTTCGGCCAGGGCGCTGTCGCGGGCCTCGATGCTCGCCAGCAGCGCCTTCTCGACGGTCGCGTCCGACCGGTTGATGATGTCGACGAGGGGCTGCACTCCGCCGAGGGTCTCGCGGGCGTCGCGCGTGGTGAGCGCGCCCGAACGAGCCCGCAGCGCGGAAGCGACGACGGCGACGGCATCCTGCGATGCGGTGCCCATCGTGGCGATGGCCTGAGCGACGTCGGTGCGCGCCGGGTCGGTGATCTCGGCCAGGACGGCTGCCGCCCGCTCGACCGGGAGGTGCGCGATGACGAGCGCGACGGTCTGCGGCAGCTCGCCGTCGAGGATGCTCGCGACCTGCGCGGGCTCGACGGCGGTGAGGAACTCGAACGACGAGCTGGTCATCGACGACGAGACCTTCGTCAGCACGCCCGCGGCGCGCTCCGGCCCGAGGGAGGCCTCGAGGAGCCCCGTGGCCAGGTCGCGCCCGCCGCGCACCGGCGGGAGATGACCGCGCACGACCCGCTGGAAGTCGGTCAGGGCGTCGCGCGTGGTCTCGAGATCGAGGTCGCGCAGCCGGATGATCTCGGCCGCGATCGCCTCGGCCTCGTCGTCCGAGAGGTGCTTGAGCACCTCGACGGCCTGCGCGTGATCGAGGTTCATGATGACGACCGCGGCCGTCTGCGTGCCGGTCAGCTCGCTCATGCGTCGCTCGAGTCGCGCACGAGGCGGCGCAGCAGGTCGGCGGTACGGGCGGGGTCGCGGCGGGCGAAGTCGCCGATCTCGGCCCGGCGCCGGTCGAGCGCGACCTGCACCGGCTCGGGATCGGGTTCGGGCTCGACCGTCATCGCCGGCAGCGGCACGGTCGGCGCCTGGTCGAGCAGCGGGGTGGCGAGCCCGCGGGTGAGGGCGTCGAACCGGTCGAGCGGCTCGTCGACGGGCGTCAGCGTGAGCACCGCGTCGTCCTCCGCGGCCGCGCGACGGCGGCGCACGATCACGACGCCGGCGATCGTCGCGGCGATGAGCCCCAGCACGACGACGGCGGCGACGATCGAGGTGCGCAGCGTCTCAGCGGCGCGCTCGGCCTCCTCCGCCTCGCGTGCGGCGTCGAGCGCGGCCTGCGCGGCGAGGGCGCCCTGGTCGCTGAAGGCCACGAGCTCGACGGTCACCTGGTCGCCGCGGGCCCGGTCGATGCCCGCCGCCGAGGTCACGAGGGCCTCGAGCTGGGCCACGTCGACGGCATCCGTCCCGTCGGCGTTGACGGCGACGGCCACCGTCTGCCGGGCGACGGCCCCGGCGGGGGTCGACGTGCTCTCGACGGTCTTGTTGACGACGTTCGAGCGATTCGTCTGCGTCGACTCGTAGGTGCCCGCGCCGCCGACGCCGGCCGGCAGCTCGGTTCCCAGCACACCGGTCTGTCCGCCTGTGCCGGTGTAGCGCTCGGAGCTCGTCTCCTCCGACGCGGGCAGCGCTCCGTCGACGGGCGTGTACGTCTCGTCGACGCGTTCGGTCGCCGCCTGCTGCATCTCGGCGGCGACCGAGACGGTGGCGTTGCCGGCGCCGAGCACCGTGTCGAGCATCTGCTGCACGCTGGCGGTCATGCGGGTCTCGTAGGCGCCGGCCTGCTGGTCGGCGTTGCGGGTGGCCTCGCCCCCGATGGCCGAGAGGGTCCGGCCCGCCGCATCCACGACGGCGACGTTCTCGGGCTTCATGCCGCTGACGGCGGCCGACGTGAGGTGCACGATGGCCTCGACCTGCTCGGCGGGCAGTGCGACGCCGCGCGCGGTCTCGATGAAGACGGATGCGGTCGGCTCGATCTGCTGCGAGACGAAGACGCTCTCCTCGGGGATCGCCAGCTGCACCGAGGCGGTCGTGACGTTCTCGAGCGCGCCGATCGTGCGGGCGAGCTCGCCTTCGATCGCGCGCTTGTACGTGACCGACTGCTGGAACTCGGAGCTCGTGACGCCCATCTTGTCGAAGAGCGAGTACCCCGCGGAGTCCGCGGTCGGCAGGCCTGCGGCGGCCGCGGCGAGGCGCTGCTCGTAGACCGCGCTCTCGGGCACGAGCACCGTCGAGCCGCCGTCGGTCAGCTCGTACGGCACGGCGCCCGATCGGAGCTGCTCGACGACGGCGCTCGCGTCGGAGGCCGACAGTCCGGAGAAGAGCGGGGTGAGCGTCGGACGCGACATCCAGCTGGTGAGCGCGAAGACGCCCATCGCGAGCACCGCGATGCCGATGATGGCGATGGTCCGCTGCGCGACGGAGAAGCCCGCGATCGTGCCCCGCAGGCGCGTCCACAGCGAGGTGACGGCGGCGGGCATCAGGCCTGCATCCGCATGATGTCGTTGAACGCCTCGATGCCCTTGTTGCGCACCGCGGCGACGAGCTCGAGGGTCACCGAGGCGCGGGAGGAGGCGATCATGGCGGCGTGGATGTCGTCGAGGTCGCCGGTGACGGCCGAGACGGCCAGTTCGTTGGAGGTCGACTGCATCGCGCGCAGCTCGTCGACCGCGCCGGTCAGGCTCGCGCCGAACCCGGCTCCGTCGCCTTCCTGCGGAGCGCGGACCGACGACGTGAGGGTGGAGGCGGCGGCGCCGAGGGCGTCGATCCCCGAGATCGGCGGCATCAGCGGCGTCCGATCTGCAGCGCGGCCTCGTAGGTCGTCTTCGCCCGGTCGACGACGGCCGCGTTCGCCTGGTATCCGCGCTGCGCGAGGATCAGGTGGCTCATCTGCTCGCCCAGGTCGATGTCGGGGTAGCGGACGTAGCCGTCGGCGTCGGCCAGCGGGTTGTTCGGCTCGTGCACGAGTCGTCCCTCCGTACCGCCCCAGACCGCGCCCGCGACCCGCACGCCGCCGGCGTCGGTGTCGGACTGCACGGAGATGTAGCGCTGGCGGAACGCGTCGTCACCGGGCGCGACGGCGGTGTTGATGTTGGCGATGTTGTCGCTGAGCGCGTCGAGCCACGTGCGGTGCGCCGTGAGGCCCGAGCCGGCGATGCCGATGGCGTCGAAGGTCATGACGTCCTCATCGCGGTCTGGAGCGAGCTGAAGGTGCCGCCGACGGCCTGCGCCGCGAACTGGTAGCGCAGCACGGCCTCGATGTTCGCGAGCGTCTCAGTGTCGAGATTCACGTTGTTGCCGTTCAGGCGGGTGGGTGCGGTCGACTCGCGCACGGTCGGGACCACGGCACCGTCGCCGCGCTCGACCGAGCGAGCGAGGGCGTTCTCGAAGCTGACGACCTTGGCGCGGTAGCCCGAGGTGTTGACGTTCGCGATGTTGTCCGCGATGGCGCGCTGGCGCTCCGAGAGGCCGGCGAGGGCGCTCGTGAGCGCGGTGGTGGTCACAGATTCGAGCACGAAGGCGTCTTCCGTCGAACGATGTGGCCGATCCCTGGCCGGGTGGATGAGCGATCCGTGCTCAGCATCCCCTATCGGCCGGTCGCGCGGCCGCGTTAGCCGGGGGGCGCGAGGTCAGCCGTCGAGGTCGAGGTAGACCGCCGCATCCGGACGTGTCTGCGGGATGCGCGCGAGCGCGGCGAGGTGCGCCCGGTGGGCGTCGAGCTCGGCGCTCAGTCTCCGTGCCCGCGCGGCTTGGGCGCCGACGAGGGCGCGGGCCCGGTCGGCGAGATCGGCCGGTAGCGGGCCGAGGTCGACGGGCGGATGCCATGCGCCGGCCCCCGCGTCGACGTCGGTCGACGCGGGGTCGCGCGCGACGTCGGCCTCGAGCCCGTCGAGCAGGGCCGACCAGCGTGCGTGCGTCATGCGGGCGCCGTCTCGGCCGCTGCATGCCAGGCGTCGCGCAGCGGCGCGATGAGGTCGCGGCACTCGTGGGTGCGCTCGGGGTCGCGTCCGATGTTCGCCCCCACGAGGGTGCGGGTGATGTAGTCGTAGACCGCTCGCAGCGACGCCGATCCGCTCCAGTCGTCGGTCAGCGATCCCGTCAGCTCGACGAGGATCCGCTGGGCGTGCTGCAGGTGCTCGTTGGCCGCCTGCCAGTCGCCCGACCGCTGCGCCGCCTCGCCGCGTTCGACGTCGAGCAGCAGCCGGTCGAACAGGAGGGTGACCAGGCGCGCGGGGCTCGCCGAGAGGATCGTCTCCTCGCGGTAGCGCTGCTGCGCCCGCAGGGCGGCGTTCACTTCGCGGCCGATCCGGACAGGGCCGACAGCTGCGACTCGAGGTACGACGACTGCGACTGCAGGCGCGAGAGCATCGTCTCCATCGAGGCGTAGGTGCGCTCGAGCGTCGCACGACGCTGCTCGAGCCGCACGTCCCAGCGGCTGAGCTGCTCGCCGAGCATCTTCACCTCGGACTCCTGGCCGGTGATGCGGGTGGTCAGCAGGCCGTCGTACTTGTCGGAGTAGCGCTCGGCGACGTCCTGCACGCGGGCCGCGACGCCCGCGAACACCTGCTGAACGCCGGCGGGATCGTCGGCGAGGGCCTTCGTGAACGCCTCCTCGTCGAAGGTGAGCACCCCGAGCCGGTCGACGCTCAGGCCCGTCGTCGACGGGGCGACGCCGTTCAGCGGCAGCTGCACGGCGCCGGTGAGCGCCTGGTGCAGGGCGCGCACGGTGCTGTCTCCCGTGAAGACTCCGAGCGTGGTCTGCTCGCCCGGTGCCGTCGCCGTCGTCGCGGTGGAGCCGCGCGCGATGCCCGCGAGGAGCGCCGCGATCTGCGTGACGAACGTCTTCGCCGCGGCCGTGCTGCCGGCGGTGTCGGCCGCGACGGTGACCGAGACCGGTGCGGTCGAGGCCCGCGTCACCGCGACGTCGACGCCGGCGAAGAGCGAGGTGAAGGTGTTGCTCGCCGACGTGACGGCCTGTTCGGCGGCGGTCCCCGCCCAGAGGCGCACCTGCGCGTCCGCGCCGACGGTGACGACGGCGGCGCCGGGCTCGGTCGCGAGGTCGCTCGCCGTTCCGGCCGCGACCGAAGCGGCGTCGCCGCGGAACACCTGGAAGGCGTTCTCGGCGCCCGTCTCGCTCGCGGTGATCTGCAGTCTCCACAGCGCGCGCCCGTCCGCATCCGTTCCGGCCGCGACGGCCGCGGCCGTGATGCCCGTGCCGGCTGCGCCGAGCGCGTTGGCGATGTCGGCGGGCGAGCCGGACGACGGGCGCACCTCGATCGGCTTGCCGTCCGCGCCGAGCACGGTGAAGACGAGCGGATCGTCCGTGGCCGTCGTGAACGCGCCCGTGACGACGCTGTGGGCCGTCGCGATGCGGTCGACGACGATGTCGGCGCGCAGAACCGGGGCGCCGTCGGACGCCGTCACCGACACCCCGTCGTCCGTGCTGGTCGCGGTGCGCTGCAGCAGCGCCGTCGGTCCGGTCGCGTCCTTCGCCTTGGTCGCGAGCGACTGCAGCGACGAGTTGAGCGCCTGCAGCTGCGCGATGACGGTCTTGCGGTCGTCGGACTTGGCGCTGAGGATCGTGCGCGGCAGGCGTTCGACGTTCATCAGGGCGTCGATGATCGCCTTGGTGTCGAGGTTCGAGGCGAGGCCGTCGATCGAGATCGCCATGTGCCCGTCCTGTCGTCGTCGCGGCGACGGCGCGTGTGCCGTCCGTACGTCCTATCGACCGGTCGACCGGGATCGTTAGCGCCGGACCGAAGTCACAGTGAGACGGATGCCGCCGGCGCTATCCCGCGGCCGCCGCGCGGCAGCAGCGCGGTGATGCGGGCGAAGTACGCCTCGCGGGTCTCGACCGACACGCGCGAGACCGGCTCGGCTGCCTGCTCCTCGGCGGCGAAGCGCTCGAGCGCATCGCGCAGCAGGCGGATGGCCTCGGCGCGCTGCTGCGACACGGCGGAGTGGGACACCCCCAGCTCGGCGGCGATCTCCTTCACCGGTCGCTCGTCGACGTAGACGGCCTGCACGATCGCGCGCATCCGTTCCGGAAGGGCCGCGACGGCGCGTTCGAGAACGTCGCGGCGCTCGCGCAGCACCGCCGCCTCGTCGGGCAGGGTCATGGCGCTCGGCACCTCGAGGGCCGAGGCGTCGTCGATGCTCGTCACCGTGCGTGCCGCATCGTCGAGGGCTTCGACGACCGCGGCGCGGGGCAGGCCCATGGTGACGGCGATCTCCTCGACCCCGGCGACGCGGCCGAGTCGGGCCGTCAAGGTGTCTCGGACTGCGGTGGTCTCCTTGATGCGCTTGCGGATGCCGCGCGAGGCCCAGTCCATCGAGCGCATCTCGTCGGCGAACGCGCCGAGGATGCGCCGACGTGCATACGCGCCGAACGGCACGCCGAGGTCGGGGTCGAACGCGTCGGCCGCGGTGACGAGCGCGAGAGCACCCACCGATGCGAGCTCCTCCAGCGGCACGTGGGTGGCGCGCGAGTGCAGGTCGCGCGCCAGGTACCCCACGAGGGGCAGGTTCTCTTCGATGAGTCGATTGCGTTCCGCGTGACCGAGGATGTGCAAGGGGACCTCTTTCGTGGCATGCACCCACTCCCGCGGCCCGAATTCGCGGGAGCCGTCATGCCGGCTGTGGCCCATCATAAGCAAAATGAGAAAGATCTCATACGAAATCCTGAGCAAACGTAACGCGGTCGACGCTGCGGCCGATAGACGAGGATGATCGCTTCAGAACGGTTCGTCAGAAGAGCGAGTCGTTCGGTGCGGTCCATGGGGGGTCGCTCAGGTTAGGGGGACACCGTGGGAGCAAACGAGCTGTCGATGCAGCTGTGGCGAGAACGCGAGCTGCTGGAGATGCTGATCTTCAAGCTCGAGGAGCAGCGCCTGCTGCTCGAGGCCGGCAACACGAGGTGGATCCACCTCGCGTCGCGCGAGATCGAGCGTGTGCTCGAGCAGCTGCGCGAGTCGGGTCTCGGACGCGACGTCGAGGTCGCCGCCGTCGCGCGGGAGTGGGGCGTGCCCGATGCCGCCACCCTCGCTGAGCTGCTCGATTCGGCACCCACCGGCACCTGGCGCGACGTCTTCGCCGAGCATCGCGCGGCGCTCACCGAGCGCATGGCCGAGGTCGCGCAGCTCAAAGACGCCAACGAGACGCACCTGCGTGCCGCGAGCCGCGCGGTCGACGAGACGCTCGCGGGCCTCGAAGCCGGCACGGGCGAGTACACCACCGGCGGTGAGCGGGTCCGCGAGGACACCGCACGCATCGTCGACCGGGAGATGTGAGGAAGCACATGTCGACATTCAGCGGGTTGGGCACGGCGGCGAGCGCTCTCGCCGCCGCGCGCCGGGGCATGGACCTCGCGGGCCAGAACATCGCCAACCAGCTGACACCCGGCTACACCCGCCAGCGGCTCGAGACGACCGCCCTCGCGGCGCCCGCGGGCGCCACGCGTTTCGGTCCGGTCGCCGGACAGGGGGTGTCGGTCGACGCGATCGGTCGGCTCGGCGACGCCGTGCTCGACGCGCGGGTGCGCGACACGCTCGCGGCATCCGGATACTGGTCGACACGCGCCTCGGCGGCGACGGCCGCCGAGGCCGCGCTCGCCGAACCGACGAAGAACGGGTTGTCCGATCAGCTCTCGCAGCTGTGGACGGCGTGGCAGGACCTCTCCAACGCTCCCGATTCGACGGCCGCCGCGGCCGCTGTCATCACGCGGGGCGAGACGCTCGCCGCGCGGATCTCCGACGGGTACCGCTCGGTGGTCGAGCAGTGGTCCGCCGCACGTGACACCGCCGACCGCACGGTCGAGCAGATCAACGCCGCCGCGGCGCAGATCGCCGACCTCAACGCCAGCATCCGCGAGGTGACGGCGACCGGGGCGTCGGCCAACGAGCTGGTCGACCGGCGCAACCTCCTCGCGCAGACGGTGTCAAGGCTCTCCGGGGCGGTCGGCACGACCGAGCCCGACGGCACGCTGACGCTGCGGCTCGACGGCAACGCCCTCGTGTCGGGCTCGCAGGTGCGCGAGCTCGAGGTCGCCGGTCCCCGCTCCCTCGACGCCGGCGAGCCGGTGACCGTGGCCTGGCGCACCCCCGGGGGGCCGCCGGTCGGCATCTCGAGCGGCGAGCTCGCGGGCACGCTGTCGGTGCTGGCGCCCGCCGAGGCGGGCGGCGTTCTCGCGGGCCTCGCGGCTTCGTACAACGACGTGGCCGCTTCGCTCGCCGCGTCCGTCAACGCCCAGCACCGGGCGGGCGTCACGGCCTCCGGCGGTGCGGGCGGCGACTTCTTCGCGCTGAGCGCCGACACGCCCGCCGCGCTCGGGCTGAGCGTGGTGCCGTCCGGACGCGACCAGCTGGCCGTCGCGGCCCCCGGCGGCGGCGAGCTCGACGGCGGCAACGCGGACGCTCTCTCCGGCATCGGCAAGCGCACGGACTCGCCCGACGCCCTGTGGAGCGACGTCGTGTCGCGGCTGGCCGTCGCCACCGCGGCCGAGTCGGGTCGGGCCGCGCGCGCCGAGACGACGGCGGTCGCCGCGGTCGCCGCCCAGCAGTCGGTCGCGGGCGTCGACAACGACGAGGAGACCCTGAGCCTGCTCACCTACCAGACCGCCTATCAGGCGGCCGCGCGCGTACTGACCGCCGTCGACGAAGCCCTCGACATCCTCATCAACCGCACCGGCCTCGTCGGCCGCTGACACCCGGAGCGCCATGATCACCCGAGTCACGTCGCAGTCCCTCGCGCAGTCCGCCCTGCGCAACCTGCAGTCCGGCCTGAGCGACCTGTCCCGGCTGCAGAACCAGGCGACCTCGCAGCGGGCGTTCACGGCTCCCTCCGACGACCCCGCGGCCGCGGCCGCCGCGCTGCAGCTGCACGCCGCCCAGCACCGCAACACGCAGTACGCGCGGAACATCGACGACGGGCTCACCTGGGTCACGACGGTCGACAACGCGATCTCGGCTTCGACGTCGCTGCTCGGCCGGGCCCGCGACCTCACGGTGCGGGGCGCCAACTCGGGCGCGCTCGACGCGAACGCACGCGAGGCGATCGCACTCGAGCTCGAGAGCATCGCCGATGAGCTGCTCGCGCAGGCGAACACCACGCTCCTCGGTCGATCCGTGTTCGCGGGCACGACCTCGGGCAGCGCGTTCGGCGCCGACTTCGCTTTCGCCGGTACGCCGGGCGGCGAGGTGCGCCGCCGCGTCGCCGACGGCGAGACGGTGCGCGTCGATGCGAACGGCGCCGAGGTCTTCGGCTCGGGCGACGACTCGGTTTTCGCCCTGATCGGGTCGATCGCCGCCGATCTGCGCGCCGGCGGCGAGGTGCGGGGCCGGCTCGATCAGATCGACGGGCACATGAACGCGATGCTGGGGGTGCAGGGCACGGTGGGGGCGAGGCAGAATCAGATCATGCGAGCCAAAGACGCGGCGGCCGACGCGACGGTGTCCCTCGAAGCGCAGCGCGCCGCGGTCGAGGACATCGACACGGTCGAGGTGCTCGTGGCGCTGAAGTCGCAGGAGCTCGTCTACCAGTCCGCGCTCGCCGTGACGGCGCGGGTCGTGCAGCCGACGCTGATGGACTTCCTCCGGTGAGCGCGCTCGAGTTCGTGACGCCCCCGCCCGGGCTGGCGCCGCACACGTCGTTCTCGCTCGACGAGATCGAGGGCGCCGGCGGTCTCTACGCCCTGACGGCGGCGACCGATCCCGCGGTGCGGCTGTTCGCCCTCGACCCGTCGGTCGTCGTCGACGATTACGCCCCCGTGATCTCGGACGGACACGTCGCCGACCTCGGTCTCGCCGGACCCGAGGACGCCCGCGTGCTCGTCGTGGCGCGGATGACCGACGAGGGCATCGGCGTCAACCTGCTCGCGCCCGTCGTGATCAACCGTCGCACCGGTGTCGCGGCGCAGGTCATCCTCGAGGGGCAGGATCTGCCGGTGCGGGCCGTGCTGGCCTGATCGATCCGTTCGAGCCTGCGGCGCTCAGGCGACGGCGGCGACGGGGGACGATGTGCGCGCGCCCACGCCGGGTGTCGCCGCATCCGTCTCGATCGCCGCGAGGTAGCGCTGCTTGTGCCCCGTGCGGATGCCGGTGGCACTGGGCTTGTTCTCGTAGACCCCGGCGGCCCAGTTGCCCTCGACGAGCACGGGACCCGTGGGCGACACCGCGATGTCCCAGCCGACGTAGCGCACCTGCGGCACGACGCGGGCCAGGCGGTCGACGAAGTCGAGCACCTCGTCGAGCAGGGGCAGGCGGAAGTCGGCGATGCGAATACCGCTGTCGGGATGCGTGGGATACACGCGGTCGTTCGAGTCGTAGCCGTCGCCCGTCGCCCGTCCGGTCTCGTCGAGCATCGCGTAGAACCCGCCGAACGCGTTCTGGTCGCTGACGGCGCCGCGGCCGAACTTCTGGGCCATGGCGAGGACGTGCGTGCGCTCGCCGTCGAAGTAGGTCGTCACACGGGTCGTGTTGACGGTTCCGGCGCAGAGGGCGGCGAGATCGTCGTGCTGGCGGATGACCTCTTCGACGAGGGTCTCGCCGCGTTCGAGGAGGCCGCGGTGGAACCGTGCCCAGTCGGTGACGTCGTCGGCCCGGTAACGGTGCACGCCGAGACCGGCCCGGCCGAGCGGCTCCTTCGTCACGACGGTGCCGTGGCGCAGGGCGAAGGCGCGGACCTCGGCGGCGTTGCCGTCGGTCACGACCATCCATTCGCGCTGCAGGTACTCCGCGAAGGTGCCGTTGAAGGCGACCTTGTCGTGGAAGAGGTGCCGATAGGCGGGGTCGTCGAACCGCACCGCGAACCGGTGCGACACGGGGCTCGTCATGTAGGTCGCGCGCTCGGCGCGGGTGAGCATCGCGAAGTCGTAGTCGACGTAGTCCTGGAACCCGACGCCGCGCACGCCCGCCTGCCACAGCATGTCGACGACGACGCCGACAGTGCTCCGCCCGTGCCGCCGCCCGGCCCGTCGCGCCCGCGCGACGAGGCTGCTCGGGTTGACGCGCCGTGCTCGCTCCCACAGGAACGGGAGCGCGGGGGTCAGGGTTCGGGGGGATGTCATCGGGTTCCTCGTCGGTTCTCGGAGGCGCGTTCCCGCGGTACGCCCGCGACGGCGATGGGTCCCGCGCCGGATGACACGGGACCCACCGTCGCACGGCTTACCGGAGCAGCTGGAGCACGCCCTGGTTGGCCTGGTTCGCCTGCGCGAGCATGGCGGTGCCCGCCTGCGACAGGATGTTCGCGGCGGTGTACTTGACCATCTCGGCCGCCATGTCGGTGTCGCGGATGCGGCTGTTGGCCGCCGACAGGTTCTCCGCCGACACGTTCAGCGTGTTGATGGCCGACTCGAAGCGGTTCTGCGATGCACCGAGGCTCGACCGGGCGGTCGAGATGGCGGTGATCGCGGTGTCGATCGTGTCGATGGTGGTGCGCGCGGTCTCGTTGTCGGTGACGGCGAAGCCGGTTCCGACCGCGGCGCCGTCCGCCGAGGCGAGGTCGCCGACAGCGGTCGCGACATCGGCCAGGTCGATCGTGATCGCGTCGTTGTCGGTGCCGCCCGCGCCGACCTGGAACGTCAGCGTGCCGCCCTTGAGCAGGTCGATGCCGTTGAAGTTCGTCGACTCGGCGATACGGCGCAGCTCGAGGCTGAGCTCGCCGGCCTCCTTGGTGATCGCGGCGCGGGAGTCCTCGTTGTTCGAGCCGTTACCGCCCTGGACCGCCAGGTCGCGCATGCGCTGGAGGATCGAGTGGACCTCCGTCAGGGCGCCTTCCGCGGTCTGGATGACCGAGATGCCGTCCTGGGCGTTGCGCGATGCGACGTTCATGCCGTTGACCTGCGACTTCAGTCCCTCCGAGATGGCGAGACCGGCGGCGTCGTCCGCAGCGCGGTTGATGCGCAGACCGCTCGAGAGCTTCTCGAGCGACTTCGACACGTCGTTCTGCGTGCTGGACAGGTTGCGGTACGCGTTGAGCGCGCCCACGTTGGTGGCGATCTGCATTCCCATGATTCATTCCTCCGTGATTGGGATGAGCGGGAGCCCGTCCTGGGCTCCCGGAGTCCGTCCGTGGACTCCTGGATGCCTCTATCGGCCGCTTCGGGGCATCGGTTAGGCGGGTACGCTGACCCGGTGAGCCTGCTCGAGATCCGTGGTGCCGCCCTGCGCCGTTCCGGACGCGAGCTGTGGAGCGGACTCGATCTCACCGTCGAGCCGGGCGAGCTCATCGCCGTCCTCGGTCCGAGCGGTTCGGGCAAGACGACGCTGCTGCGCGCGATCCTCGGACTCGAGCGGCTGAGCGAGGGGTCGATCACGGCGCTCGGGCGTCCGGTGAAGCACAAGGGCAACCGGTCGATCGGGTATCTGCCGCAGGCGCGCCCCCTGCCGCGCGACACCGCGCTGCGGGCCCGCGACCTCGTCTCGCTCGGCGTCGACGGGCACCGCTTCGGGCTGCCCCTGCCGCGCCGCCGCGACCGTGAGCGCATCGCGGGGCTGCTCGACGGGGTCGGTGCGACCGCTTTCGCCGATCGGCCGGTCGGGGTGCTCTCGGGCGGCGAGCAGCAGCGCCTGCGCGTCGGACAGGCCCTCGCCGACGACCCGAAGCTGCTGCTGTGCGACGAGCCGCTGACGAGTCTCGACCTCGCGAACCAGCAGGCGGTCGTCGGACTCATCGACCGACACCGCCGCTCCGGTGCGGCGGTGCTGCTCGTGACCCACGACATCAACCCCGTGCTCGGCAAGGTCGACCGCATCCTGTACATCGCCAACGGGCGCTTCACGCTCGGCACCCCGAAAGAGGTGCTGACCTCGCCGGTGCTCACCGACCTCTACGGCGCCCCGGTCTTCGTGCTGCGGGCGGGCGACCGGCTGGTCGTCGTCGGCGCCCCGGACGCCGATGCGTCGCACCACCACCACGACCACGGAGACCACGCATGAACTGGCCCGACGTCTGGGACGCGATGTTCGGGGGGCTGCCCGTCTACGGCGACATCCTCGCGCTCGTGCAGAACTCGGTGTGGGCGGGTGCGGTGCTCGGCCTCGTCGGCGGCCTCATCGGCGTCTTCGTGCTGCAGCGCGACATGGCCTTCGCGGTGCACGGCATCAGCGAGCTCTCGTTCGCCGGGGCGGCGGCCGCGCTGCTGATCGGCGTCGACGTCGTGACCGGATCGATCGTCGGATCCATGATCGCCGCCGCCCTCATCGGCTGGCTCGGGTCGCGCGCCCGCGACCGCAACTCGATCATCGGCGTGCTCATGCCGTTCGGTCTGGGGCTCGGCATCCTGTTCCTGTCGCTGTACGACGGTCGGAGTGCGAACCGGTTCAGCCTGCTGACCGGGCAGATCGTGTCGGTGCAGTCGGGTCAGCTGAGCTGGCTCATCGGCATCGGCGCCTTCGTGCTCGTCGCGCTGCTGCTCATCTGGCGGCCGTTGCGCTTCGACTCGCTCGATCCCCAGTCCGCCGCCGCCCGGGGTGTTCCCACCGTCGCGGTCTCGCTCGGCTTCATGCTGCTGCTCGGTCTCGTCGTCGCCGTCGCGGTGCACATCATCGGCGCGTTGCTCGTGATGGCGCTGCTCGTGACGCCGGCGGCCGCGGCCGTGCGGGTCGCGACCGGTCCGCTCGCCGTGCCGCTGCTCGCGGCGCTGTTCGGTGTGGTCTCGGCGGTCGGCGGCATCCTCCTGGCGGTCGCGGGGACCCTGCCCGTGAGTCCCTACATCACGACGATCTCCTTCCTCATCTACCTCGTATGCCGCATCGTCGGCGCCCGCCGTGGCCGGGTGCTGCGCACCCAGCCGATGCCGAGGACCGCCGAGTAGACTCGCCGCCATGGCTCAGCGGAACACCTGGCAGCGCGAGCGCGTGCGCACCGCGCTGTCCGATGCCCGCGGCTTCGTGTCGGCGCAGGACCTGCACGCCTCGCTCCGCGACGACAACACCGGCATCGGACTCGCCACCGTCTACCGCGCCCTCGCGACCCTCGCGGCCTCGGGCGAGGCCGACCAGCTGCAGAGTCCCGACGGCGAGGCCATCTACCGTGCGTGCTCGAGCGAGGGCCACCACCACCACCTGATCTGCCGCTCGTGCGGGCTGACCGTCGAGATCCAGGCCTCGGACGTCGAGGAATGGGCCCACCGCACCGCCGCCGCCAACGGCTTCACGCAGGCTGAGCACGTCGTCGACATCTTCGGGCTGTGCGCCGCGTGTTCGGCGGCCCGAGCCGAAGACAAGCGTGGCGGGGCCTAAGACCGCACGGCTCGCGCCCTCGCCCGCGACGCGCACCGCCGTCGCGCTCGGGATCGGCACGGCCGTCGTCGCCGCACTCGTCGCGATCGCGACCCTGACGCCGGGGCCGTCGCTGCCCACCCGCGCGCAGGACGGCGTCACCCTGGGGCTCAGCGTGCTCATCGAGTCGCTGCCGTTCGTGATGCTCGGGGTGCTTCTCTCGATCATCGTGCAGGTGTGGGTGCCGCCGGGGGTCATCGAACGCTGGATGCCGCGCCGCGCCTGGGCCCGCCGCGCCGTGCTGTCGCTGCTCGGCATGCTCATCCCCGTGTGCGAGTGCGGCAACCTGCCCTTCGCCCGCGGTCTGATGATCCGCGGCTTCTCGGTTCCCGAGACGATGACCTTCCTCATCGCCGCGCCCATCGTGAACCCCATCGTGATCATCACGACCCATCAGGCGTTCGGCTTCGACGACGGCATCCTCATCGCGCGGCTGCTGGGCGGCTACGCCGTCGCGAACCTCATCGGGTGGCTGTACTCGCGTCACCCCGACCCCGACGGGCTGCTCACCGACCGGTTCCTCGCCGCGTGCGAGCTCGCCGCCGAGGACCCGGGGGGCAAGGGGCGACGGAGCCTCGCGCAGTTCGTCGTCGAGCTGCGTGCGGTCATGCCCGCGCTGATCCTCGGCTCGGCGGTGGCGGGCGCCGTGCAGGTGCTCGTACCCCGCGACACCCTGCTCGCGATCGGGTCGAACCCGGCGCTGTCGATCCTCGCGATGATCCTGCTGGCGATGATCGTGTCGATCTGCTCGAACGTCGACTCGTTCTTCGCCCTCTCGTTTGCCTCGACGTTCACCCCGGGCTCGATCGTTGCATTCCTGCTGGTCGGGCCGCTCGTCGACGTGAAGATGCTCGCGCTCATGCGCACGACCTTCCGGTCGCGGGTGCTCGTCGGCCTGGTGGTCATCGTGGTGCTCTTCGCGATCGCCCTCGGAGGGATGGTGAATCTCCTTGCCTAGGTCTTCCGCCCTGGTGAGTCGCCTGTTCGGGGTCGGCTTGGCCGCGGCGCTCGCCGCCGTGACCGTCACGCTGGCCGTCACCGGCCGGATCGGTCTGTACATCAACCCCGAGTCGGCCTGGTTCGCCGTCGGGATGTCGGTGCTCGCGCTCATCGGGACCGTCGTGAGCTTCGCGCTTCCCCTGGGCGCGGAGGCCGATCACGGTCACGATCACGGCGACCTCCACGACCACGGCGTCGCGCACCGTCGGGGCCACGCGCACGAGCGGGCGCACGAGCGCGCCCCCGCGCACGAGCACGCCCCCGCGGACGACGCACCGATGTCGCGCCGGGCAGCCCGCGCCGCGGTGCTCGCCGCCGACACGGCGTCGCCGGGGGCGGCCGTCGCGGCGGTCCGACCGCGCCCCGACTGGCGACTCGCCCTCGGAACGGCCGCGGCCGGTTCCGGGGGCCTGCTCGCGACGGGCATCGTCGCGGTCGTGCTCGTCACGCCGCCCGCGACGCTGTCGGCCGAGCTCGCGATGTCGCGCGACACCGGCACGCCTCCGCTGTTCCAGGGCGCAGACACGGTCGCCCTCGCGACGACGGGCGACACCGCCTCGTTCGGCGTCGGCGAGTGGGCGAGCGTGTTCGCGACGGCGACGAACCCCGAGGCCTTCGAGGGCGACGAGATCAGTCTCACGGGCTTCGTCACCCCGTCGAGCTCGGGCGGGTTCGGACTCACGCGGCTGGTCATCACGCACTGCGTCATCGACGCGCAGCCGGCCAGCATCCCGATCGGCGAGACGACCGACATCCCGGAGACGGGCGAGTGGGTGACGGTCGCGGGCGTCATCCGCGACCGCGACGGCGCGCTCGTCGTCGAGGCGACCGGGGTGCAGTCCGTCGGCGAGCCCGAGGACCCCTATGAGTACTGACCGCACGCCGGCAGGCTCGCGCCGCGGCCGCAGCCGGGATCGACGTTCGCGTCGGTTCGTCGTCGCGATGGCCGCGGTCGTGGCCGCCCTCGCGCTCGTGGGTGGCGCGAGCGGCGCGCTGACGACCGTGCAGGGGCCGCGGGCGACCGCGACGAACGTCGATCCGCGGGCCGGGATCGAGTCGGCGGGCTCCCGCATGATCGTCACGACGACGCAGTCGCTCGTCGAGGTGGATCCTTCGCAGGTGCACATCGAGCCGGCCGCCGATTTCACCGTCGACACCTCGGGTCGGCAGATCGGCATCCGGTTCACCCTGCCGCTGCGCGACGCGACGGACTACACCGTGCGCATCGACGGGGTGCAGGGCCTCGGCGGAGGCCCTGCGGCGACGATCGAGGAGTCGTTCTCGACTCCCGCCATCGAGACGTTCATCCTGGAGCGGGGCGGCGACGAGGACACGATCTTCCGAACCGGGCTCGACGGCGAGAGCGCGGTGCCGGTCTTCACCGACCCGCACATCGAGGACTTCCGGGCGACCTCGACGCACCTCGCCGTCGTGACCGCCGACGACGAGGGGATCTCGACGCTCGTCGTGACCGATCGCGCGGGCGCGGACGCGCGTGAGCTCCCGCTGCCGGGTCGGGGTTTCGTCACCAACCTGCAGTCCGCCGACCGGGGCGACCTCATCGGCTACACGTTCACCGATGCCGCGATCGGGGCGGGAGGCGGGCTCGAGAGCGCGCTCTTCACGGCATCGCTCGCTGACGCGCGCGCCCAGGACGATCCCGACCAGCTGCAGTTCGCCGGCGGTGATCCGCGCGTCGACGACTGGCGGTTCGTGCCGGGGACGGATGCCGTGCTGCTGCTCGGTTTCGACAGCGCTCTGACGCTCGTGTCGGCGTCCGGCGGCGAGCCGGTCTCGCTCGGCAACGCGATCACGATCGACGGCATCGCGCGGGGCTCGTCCGAGGCGATCGTGCAGCGCGCGGGCGGACTCGTGGCGATCGACCTCGCGACGGCCGAGGAGCGCCCGCTGAGCGTCGCGGATGCGGCAGCGGGCGAGACGCAGTCGGTGACGGCTCTGCCGGGGAACGCCGACGAGACGGTGCGCGTGCTCTCGCGGGTCGACGGGTTCACCGTCCTGTCGACCGCGGCGGCGGTGGTTGATGCGGACGGTGCGACGCGCGAAGTCTTCACCGTCTCTCCGGACGACCTGCTCCTCCACACGTGCGTGTCGCCGAGCAGCCGGTACGCCGCGTTCCTGGTCGCACCCGACGCGGTCTCGAACCCGTACGACGCCTACCTGCTGCCGCTTCCCGAGCGGGTGCAGACGCACGTCATCGACCTCGACACCGGCGAGGAGGTGTCGGTGCTGCGCGGGTTCGACATCTCGTGGTGTCAGAGCGCCCCGCGGCCGTGAGGCCCGGTGGGAGCGCGAGTACCGGCGCGGGGACGGACACGGGGGCGGGCGACGTCGGGGAGGGCGTGCCCGCGGGTTTCCACGCGGCGGCTCGCGCGGAGCTGGCGGCGCTGCCCGTCGCGGTCGCGCCGCGCCTGCTCGGCGCGCTGCTCGCGGTCGAGGTGGCGGGCGAGCGGGTCGTCGCGCGGCTGACCGAGGTCGAGGCCTATCACGGCCGCGACACCGGCGACCTTCCCGACCCCGGCTCGCACGCGCGGATGGGACGGACCGCCCGCAACGCGACCATGTGGGGCGAGCCCGGTCACCTGTACGTCTACCTCAGTCACGGCATCCATTCGTGCGTCAACGTCGTCTGCGGCCCCGAGGGCGTCGCCGGCGGGGTGCTGCTGCGCGCCGCGGAGATCGTCGAGGGTGCGGATGTCGCCGAGGTCCGACGGCGCGCGGCGCGCTCGACCCGTGACCTCGCGCGCGGCCCGGGCCGTCTCGGCGAGGCGCTCGGGCTGCGGTATCCCGCGCACGACGGCATCGACGCCGTCACGGGCCGGGAGCACGCGGGCGCGGTCGCGCGCCTGCTGCTGCGTGACGAGCCCGAGCCCGAGCGGAACATCGCGACGGGGCCGCGCGTGGGGGTCGCGGGCGTCGCCGGTACCGCGGCGTTCCCGTGGCGATTCTGGATCGCGGGCGACCCGACCGTCTCGCCCTTCCGATGGGGACGAGGCGCCGCCGACGCGGCTGCCGCGACGGACTGAGCCGGCTGGGCACCCCGCGGCCCGCCGACCCGACGCGAATGGTCGCTTCAGCGTCGGATTGGATGCCGTTCGCGTCGGCTCGCGCGCCGCTCGGCGGGACCTTCGCGTCAGTCCCAGCCCTCGATGACGGAGAGGTCGCCGTCGACCGCACCGGCGCGGCGGGCCTCGGCGAGCAGAGCGAGCGACGCGGGGCGGTCGACGACGTGCAGGACGCACGGTCCGATCTCGCGTTCCCAATCGGCTGCGAACGCGCGCAGACGTGCCGAGGCGAACCCGAACGCCGCGGGCACGGCCAGGAACTGCGCCCGCGCCGTCGTGCCCGAACGGGCCAGCACCCACCGGACGAACGGTGATGAGCCTCCGGCATCGACCTGCAGGAGGAACCGCGGCGTGCGCACGGGCCCGAGCAGCTCCGCCATCGCCGCCGCGAACACGCGCTGCTCCTCCAACGAGGCGTCTGTCAGGCGGATGTCGAACCGCTCCGGCCCCGTCACCGTCCGCTCCGCGCCCGCTCGGCCCGCCGCTGCGGGCATGTCCGGCTCCGTACCGCGGGGGCTTCTGGCCCCGACCCGGCTTCCGGCCCCGCCCCCGGTCGCGGCACCGCCGTCCGGTCCGACGACCACTTCCGGCCGCGCCCCGGCGCCGATCCGGCCCGCTCGGTGCAGGGCGGCCGTCACCACGACCGCGATGCGGCGGTACAGCTCGGGTGCCCGAGCCTGGGACCGTCGCGATCTCAACCAGGTGCGCGCGACGGGCGTCCCGATCACGCCCGCACCCACGAGCGCGAGCAGGCCGACCACGACGCTCGCCGTCCCCGCCCCTCCCGCGGCCGCCGCGATCAGAAGCGCGAGCGCCCCGGAGGCGACGGCACCCGCCACGCCGGTGGCGACCGCGAGGGCCGCATCCGCCCGCCGACGGGTGCGGAACACCGGTGCGCCCGCTCGCCGCGAGACGAGGGAGCCCACGGACTCCCGGTCGTCGTACGCATCGCCGACCCGCCACAGCTCGCGCGTGCGTTTGCGCGCGTCCACGGCGGTCAGGGCGTCGAGCGCATCCGCCGCCGGTCGCTCGCCCGTCGACATCAGACGCCGCTGCTCGCCGGTCAGCGCCCCGGGCAGGCCGCGCACGATGCGCGCCGGGTCGTCGCGGTGCACGCCCCACAGCCGCTCGTGCTTGCGGCGGAGCCGGGACAGATCGGGCGCGGCGTCGAGCGGTGAGGACGCGGGCAGCAACGCCGTGACCGTCCAGATGTGCGCGACCTTCTCGGGCCAGGCGGGGTCGAGGCGCAGCGCCCGACCGCGCAGCTGCTGCGTCGCGGGGGCCGTGGCAACCGACGTCAGATCGACGAGCGTGTTGACCGTGGGGCAGTCCCAGCCCTCGCCGAACAGTCCGCGCGTGCCGACGACCACGTCGAGCTCTCCGCGGGTCAGCAGCACCGCCGCCGCGCGCACGAACCTCGCAGCACCGATCCCCGCGGCGGAGATCTCCGACACCCCGGGCTCATCCGGCACCGGTGCGATCGCCACGTCGCAGCCCAGGGCAGCGGACCACGCCGGCATCAGCGAGCCCGCGTGCCGTGTCGCCACCCGGGTCGTGGAGCCGGTGACCAGCGCGCCGCGCAGGTCGGCGGTCGCGGCATCCGACGAGAGCACCGAGAAGGTCCGCAGTGCACCGGCCCGTCCGACGAGTCCGCCGTGCCGGTTGCCGTGCTCGCTGAAGTCGGTCACGACGAGGGCGCGCAGGCGCGCGCCGATCCGGTCGCGTTCGCGGCGGAGGATGTCGCACAGGGCGTGATCCTTCGCGAGCGACGACGCCAGCATCGTGTCGATGGGATCGCGCGTGCGGCGGAGTCCGCGATCGGTGAGCGAGAACCCGAAGTCGGCCAGCGCCGAGCGGATGCGTTCCCATCGTTCCGCGGCCGACGCGTCGGGCAGCACGCGGTCGAGCGCGAAGCGCCCCAGCAGCCGCAGCGACTCCTCGGTCGTCGGTGATCGCCGCGCGACCGCCGGCAGGTGCGCGACGAGCGGATGCTGCGGATGCGCCGTCGCGAGCATCGCGGCCGCGGCCTCCGCGCCCGCGAAGTCGGCGGCGAACGCGAGCGACAGGCGGACGTCGACGTCATCCCCGGTCTCCGACGCGATCCCCGTCGTGCGACGCGCGGGTGGCGGCACCAGTGCCGGCGACGAGGCGTCGGCATCCGCATCCGCATCCGCGTCGGCATCCGCTCCGGCGTCGGCGTCTGCGCCCGCGTCGGGCAGAGGCGGCTGCAGCATCGCGATGAGATGGTCCGCTCCCTCACCGCGCTCGAACGTCGCGCGCACGAGCACGGCGAGCCCCACGGCCGCCCCCGACAGGAAGGCGTGCTCGTCGGCGGTCGGCTCGACGAATCGGACGTACTCGCGATACGGAGCGAGGTTCCCCTCGCGCACGACCGCGGGAACCGGCACTTCGTGATCCACATCGCCGAGCAGCGAGCTGTAGTTGTCGTAGGCGGCCCCGTCGTCGGGCGACGGGAGCGTCGCCGTCAGACCGATCACGAGCGGCACCCGCCCGTCGGCGCGGAGCCGCCCGACGAGAGCCGCCACCACGAGGGCCCAATGGTCGAGCAGGTGATGGCACTCGTCGAGCACGATCGTCTCCACCCCGTGCGCGACGAGACGGTCGATGAGCGCGCGGGCGTTCGGATGCAGCGCGCGCTCGAGAGCCTCCGGATCCACCTGCGCGATGCGGCGTCGCACCGTGCGCGACCGTCGGGAGATCCCCGCGGCGTAGGCGCGCGGGTTGCCCGTGCGCAGCGCGTCGAGCCAGGCGGATGCCGCATCCGGCGACCTGCCGTCGGCCTCGAGCTCGCTCTGCCAGCGTTCGCGGGCGAGCGCCGCGAGGGGATTGTCGCCGTCGAGGACGCTGAGCGCCTGGTAGGTCAGTGCCGTCAGCGCCGCCGGGTGCGCACCGTCGGTCGAGACCTCGGCGGGCTCGACCGCCATCGCCGCGGCCGCCTCAGCCCACTGGTCGCGGATCGTCTTCGTCGGAGCGAGCACGAGCGCCCGGCCGCCGCGGCGCGCCGCGAGCAGGAGGCCGAGCAGCGTCTTGCCGGAGCCCGGCGGCGCGACGATGTGCAGCGGATCGGCCCGACCGACGTCGACCCGGTCGAGGACGTCGGCCTGATAGTGCCGCAACCGCCCGGTGAATCGCCATCGCCGTAGGGGCGCCTCGACCTCCGGCGACATAGGGGCAGTATGGCAGACCCGGAGGGGCCGGCATCCGTCAGGGACTGCCGCCGGTCAAGGCGACACGCCGCCCCGTGCTAGACTGACTGTTTGTCTGCGCGCACTCCAGCACGCAGTACGTACCCATTCCCCATCACCGGCCCGAAACGGCCGGGTGAGGCGTGGGTGCAGACAAGGGATCTTGGGTGGCACCGTCCGGTGTCACGGTACTAAGGAGAATCACTATGGCAGCAGTGTGCCAGGTGACTGGAGCAGTTCCCGGCTTCGGTCACAACATCTCGCACTCGCACCGCCGGACGAAGCGCCGCTTCGACCCGAACGTGCAGAAGAAGACCTACTACGTTCCTTCGCTTGGTCGCAAGATCACGCTGAACGTCTCGGCTAAGGGCATCAAGGTCATCGACGCCCGCGGCATCGAGTCGGTCGTGAAGGGCCTGATCGCGAAGGGTGTGAAGCTCTAATGGCGAAGAAGGCGCAGGACGTCCGTCCGATCATCAAGCTCCGTTCGACCGCTGGTACGGGGTACACCTACGTGACGCGTAAGAACCGTCGCAACAACCCCGACCGCATCGTGCTCAAGAAGTACGACCCGGTGATCCGCAAGCACGTCGAATTCCGAGAGGAGCGCTGATCTCATGGCTAAGAAGAGCAAGATCGCGCGCAACAACCAGCGTGAAGAGGTCGTCGCCCGCTACGCCGAGAAGCGTGCCGAGCTGAAGAAGACCCTCGTCGACCCGAACGCCACCGACGAGGCCCGCGAGGCCGCCCGCGTCGGCCTGCAGAAGCTGCCGCGCAACGCGTCGCCGGTCCGCGTCCGCAAGCGCGACGCCATCGACGGTCGCCCCCGTGGCCACCTCTCGAAGTTCGGCATCTCCCGCGTCCGCTTCCGCGACATGGCACACAAGGGCGAGCTGCCCGGTGTGACCAAGTCCAGCTGGTAAGCGGCCTGCAACACAGCGCTGAAGCCCCCGCCCCGATTCGTCGGGGCGGGGGCTTCGTCGTTCCCGCCCGCACCCCGGCGCCAGCCCGCATCCCGGCGCCAGCCCGCATCCGTGCCGATTGCGTGCCGTCGACAGGCTGGGCGGCCTCGGCGGACCCGTTTCGGGCTCGTTGCCATCGCTCAACCTGTACGCGGGACGGTGACGCCCGGCGCCGGCGGTCCCACGCCCGCCCGCCCTGCCGGCCGCCCGGCCGCTAGGCCCGCCCTGCCGGCCGCCCGCTGGGCCCGCCCGGCCCGGACCTGCCTTGCTCTGAACGGGCGTCGTTGTCGGAGGCGGGGTGGTGCCGTCGACAGGCTGTGCGGCGTCGCCGGACCCGTTCCGGGCTCGTTGCCACGGCTGAACCTGTACGCGGGACGGCAAGAACCGGGCACCGGCGGCTACGCCCCGCGGCGCCCGCACGACCGCGACGGGTGGTCGACCTCGTCCTCACCCGAGGGTGCACGGCCGCCGGGGGTTGGAGCCGTGCCTTCCACAGGTTCGGCAGCTCTCGCCTGCCCGGATTCAGCTGGTAGGCACCGCTCAGCCTGTGGCCGGCACGCGCCACGTGATCGGCAAGCAGTCGCTACCCCGCGCGGCCGGCGGCCGGCGCCCGGGGATGTTCAGGCGCGGACGAGGTCGACGCCCGCGGCGGCGAGATCATCGGCTGCGGCTGGCGGCAGGTTGGCGTCGGTGATGACGCTGTCGAGCTCGTCGAGTCGAAGTGCGCGGTACTTGGCGAACCGTCCGTACTTGGAGCTGTCGGCCATCAGCACCGACCGTTCGGCCGACTCGACCGCCGCGCGCTTCGCCTCGATCTTCGCCTCGACGGGGGTCGTGATTCCGTGGCTCAGGTCCCACGAGCTCGACGAGATGAAGGCGAGGTCGAGCGAGAGCTCCGTGAGCGAGAGTCGCGTGAGGCGACCGATCGTCGACAGGTTGGTCTTATCGACGCGGCCGCCGACGCAGATCAGGTCGACGCTGGGGTGGTCGATGAAGGTCTGCACGGTCGCGAGGTCGTTGGTCACCACCGTGAGGTCGACGACGTGGTCGAGGTGTGGCCGCATGGCCTGCACGGTCGTCCCCGCGTCGAGGTACACCGTCATCGTGTCGCGGACGAGCGCCGCCGCGGCCTGCGCGATCGCGGACTTCTCCGCAACATCGGTCGCGGCCTTCTCGGCGCGCGTCGGCTCGGAGAGCAACCGCGGCGCGAGCTTGACCCCTCCCGTCGTCGCGTGCGCGAGTCCTTGCTCCTCGAGTGCCGAGACATCCCGGCGGACCGTCATCTGGCTCACTCCGAGCAGGTCACTGAGCTGCCGGAAGCTGAGCACGCGTTCGCGGTGCAGGTGCTGGACGATGGTCGCCCGCCGCTGGTCGGGGATCATCGGAGCCGCGTCCGTCATCGGCGCCCTTTCCGTCGCGTTCAGCCTACTGATCCGCGGGGTCTGTCCACGGCATGCCCCAGCGCTCCGTGATCGCGGCGATGTCGTGGGCGGGGATGAGGCGACGCGGCTTGCCCTCGGTGAGGAGCGCGATACGGCAGGCCTCCTCGAGTTCGACGGTACTGTCGACCGCGGTCGCGGCGTCCTCGCCGCTGATGACAGCACCGTGATTGGCGAGCAGGGCGGCGCGGAACGTATACGGGCTGTCGGTGATGAGCGCGCCCATCGCGGGATCGCCCGGCGCGACGAAGCTGAGTAGCGGGGTCTGCCCCACCCGCATCAGCGCGTAGGGGGTCAGTGGCGGGATCGCGCTGTGCGCCGACCACGGCTCGAGGCACGACAGTGCTACGGCCGAGGGCGAATGGACGTGCACCACGGCCCGATGCGTCGGGTTCTTGGCATAGAGCGCGACGTGCAGCGACACCTCTTTAGACGGGCGCGCCCCGCTGAGGTGCGCCCCTTCGGGTGAGAGCTCGGCGATGTCTGCGGGCTGCAGCGCGCCGAGGCGCGTTCCCGTGCCCGACATCAGGATGCGGTCGCCCGCGCGCACGCTCACGTTGCCGGAGCTGCCCGGGCTCAGCCCCGCGTCGACGAGCGCGCGGCCGGCGGCGATGAGGTCGTCGATCGCGGTCACGCTAGTGCCTCCCAGGCTGCGGTGAACAGGTCGGTCGCGCCGAAGTTGCCGCTCTTGAGAGCGAGCGCGACGCGCCGTCCGCTACCCGTCGTCGCCCCGCTCCAGCAGACGCCGGGGGCGAGCTGGGGGCCGATGTCGAGCAGCGAGACGTCGAGCCGCTGCACGACCGCTCCGCTCGTCTCGCCGCCCGCGACGATGATCCGGTGCGCGGTGTCGCCCGCGACCAGCTCTGCGGCGACTCTCGCGAGTACGTCCTCCACCGCTGCCGAGACCTCGGCGGCGCCGACGCGGATGTCGCTCAGCTCGGCGACCGAGTAGACGACGGGCAGGTCGTCGGCGGGCAATGACCGCACCCAGGCGACGATGCCGTCGATTTCGTCCTGCGGGTGGTCGAGCGCCCGGTCGAGGTCGACCTGTCGCAGCGCGCAGCCGGCGGCATGGGCGTGCGCGATCTGCGCTCGCGTGGTGCTCGATGCCGAGCCGCATACGACGAGGCGGCCGGGACCGACCGGCTCGAGGCTGCGGGGCGCGGCATCCGCGGGTCCTTCGATTCCCGCTGCGAGCGCGGCCCCGCCCGACAGCACCCGCAGGTGCGCGGAGGCGGCGGCGATGGCCGCGAGGTCGGCATCGGTGACGGCGTCGACGATCAGATAACCCGGTGCGGCGCCGTCGATGGCCGCGCGCAGCGCGTTCGTCCCCGCGCGCACGGTGCCGAGCGGTATCTCGGTGATGGCCGCCCGCGTCTGCGGCGCGAGGATGTCGCGGAGGCGCGAGCGCGTCATCGGCGTCAGCGGGTGGTGGCGCATCGAGGAGTTCTCGAGCAGGTCGTCGCCGACGTAGAGCAGGCCGTCGCGGACGGTCCGTCCGTTGGCGGGGAACGCGGGCACGACGACGGTGCGGTCGGCGTCGACGCGGCGGAGGACGGCGTCGAGGACGGGGCCGATGTTCCCCTCGTCGGTGGAGTCGAACGTCGAGCAGTACTTCACGTAGAGACGCTCGGCGCCGGCGTCGAGCAGCCGGTCGACGGCGCGCTGGGACGCAGCGACGGCTGCGCTCACGGGAGCCGTCCGCGTCTTGAGTGCGACGACGACGGCGTCGAGTCCGTCGAGGCGCTCCGGCCCGACCGGGAGGTCTTCGATGACGACAGCGGTGCGCATGCCGCGCTCTCGCAGGGTCGTCGCGAGATCGGTCGCGCCGGTGAAGTCGTCGGCGATGGCGCCGATAAGCATGGGGAACCTCTTCGTCGGGGTGGTCCGGTCCGCGGGGTCGGGAACGGAGCGGCGATCGTCCGGGATGGGGGATCTCCTTCAGTCTATGTGACTATTTGGGAACATTTTTGACAATCTGTGAGAAACGATTACAGTTGCAGGCGCTCCCCGAGGTCCGCACCGGATCCTCGACCACTCTCGACGACGAAACCAGGAACAACGGTGATCCAGAGCCCGGCACCCCGCCGCACCTCCGCCATCCGCATCGCCCTCACGGGGGCGAACGGCGGATACGGGCGCACCCTGCTCGACCAGCTGCGGCGGCTCCCCGACATGACGGCCGCCCAGCTGATCGACCCCGACGTCGACGGCGTGGTCCGGATGCTGCGCGACCTCGGTGTCGGTGACGACGACCTGGTCCGCGCGACGTCCGTCGCCGAGACCGCCGCCGCCGTCGAATCGGGCAAGGTCGCGGTCGTCGGCGACGGCGCCCACCTCTCCTGGGAGCACGCCGATGTCCTCGTCGAAGCGACCGGCCGCATCGAGGCGGGGTACGCGTACGCCGACGCCGCCCTCGATTCCGGCACCCACGTCGTCATGGTCAGCAAGGAGATCGAGTCGGTCGCCGGTGTCGCCCTGAGCGCCAAGGCGCACGAGCGGGGCCTGCGCTACCTGCCCGGAGACGGTGACCAGCCCGCCAACCTGATCCGGCTCGTCGCGTGGGTGCTCGCCGTCGGATTCGACATCGTCGCGCTCGGGAAGTCGGGCGAGTACGACCTCGTCTTCGACCCGGAGTCGGGCATCGTCGACCAGAACGGCGTGCAGATCGAGGCGCCCGCGCTCGCCGGGCTGCTCGACCTCGGTGCCGACACCGCGGCGACGCTCGCGGCGCGAGCCGACGCGGTGTCGGAGCTCAAGCGCGCCGCCGCGGCAGACGCGTGCGAGATGAACGTCGTGTCGCTGTACACGGGCGCCGCCGCTGACCGCGAGTCGATGCACTATCCCGTAGCGCGTCCGGACGAGCTCGCCGACGTGTACGCCGAGCTCGCGGACGGCGGCATCCTCGCTTCGACCGGCGTCGTCGACGTGTTCTCGATGCTCCGTCTTCCCGGCGAGGCGAGCTTCGCGGGCGGCGTCTTCGCGATCGTCCGCACGGGCGACGACGTCACCTGGGCGACCCTGCGGG
Organism: Microbacterium sp. cf332; assembly: GCF_900102175.1. GTDB lineage: Bacteria > Actinomycetota > Actinomycetes > Actinomycetales > Microbacteriaceae > Microbacterium. The sequence goes on along the minus strand of NZ_FNKN01000002.1, from coordinate 203,634 downwards.
GCAAGGGACACGTGGTCAGCCGGAACGGCCGATACGCGTGCATCTTCTGGCCCTATCACTTCATGGGCGTCGAGACGCCGATGACCGTGGCTGCTGCCGTCGACGGCACCGCCGCGACCCCCGCTCCGCGCCAGCACACGGTGCTCGCAGCCCGAGCGACCGGCGACCTCGGCGCGGGCACGGCCTTCCGCGTCGAAGGACACCACCATGAGATCTCGGGCGTCTCGCCCGTCATCGTGGCCCCGGATGCCGGTGAGATCGCGCCGTACTACCTGCTCTCGGGTGCGCGCCTGCGCCGCGACGTCGCAGCCGGAGCCCTCGTGACGCTCGGCGACCTCGACGATGTCCCCGTCGCCGCCCTCGCCGCCTACCGCGCCGGGCTCGCTCTCGGACACTGACGCGTACCGCCCCCGATTCCGCCCGCAATCCGATTCCGACGACCTGGAGATCAACGACGATGCACCGTGACCTGACCGACCCTGCGCGCGAGGGAGGGATGTCCGCGTGAACGTGGAGATCATCGCCCTCATCGTCCTGGTCGCCGTTTTCGCCATCTCGGCCATCCGCAACGTGCACATGGGCGCGCTCGCGCTCGTGGCCGCCGTCCTCGTCGGCGTGCTGGTCGTGGGCGAGCCGCTCGACGACGTCCTCGGGGGGTTCCCCGTCGACGCGCTGCTGATCCTCCTCGGGATCACCTACCTGTTCGGTATCGCGCGTACGGTCGGTGCGGTCGACTGGCTCGTCGACCGGTCGGTGCGCCTCATCGGCGACCGCGTCGCCCTGATCCCGTGGGCGATGCTGGTCGTCGGCACGCTCGTCGCGTGCCTCGGCACGTCGCACGCGGCCTTCACCATCGTGCCGATCGCGATGAGCCTCGCGCACAAGCACCGCATCCACACGACGATGATGGGCATCGTCATGAGCTCTGCGATCGTCGGCGGCGCGCTCGCCCCCACGAGCATCGTCGGCATCACCGTCATGACCGTCGCCAACGCCGCGGAGATCCCGTACAACGCGGGTCTGATGTTCGCCCTGTCGATCGGGGTCAACGCCCTCGTCGTGCTCGTGGCGTTCTTCATGTTCGGCGGGCGCGAGCTCATCGCCCGCGGCCGGGCTGCGAAGGCGAAGCGCGCAGCGGGCGACACCGGCCCCCTCGGCAGCGCCGGCGGAACGGGAGTCCTCACCCGCACCGAGACGACCAAGCTCACCGGCTACCAGCTGATGACGCTCATCTCGATCCCGGTCCTCGTGGTCGCCTTCTTCACCCTGACGATCAACGACGTCGACCTCAACCTCGGCGCGGTCGCGCTGACGCTCGCCGTGCTGCTCGCCTTCATCAACCCGAAGGTCGGACGCGAAGCGCTCGGCAAGGTCGACTGGGGAACCATCCTGCTGCTGGGCGGAATCATCACCTACGTGGGCGTCCTGACCCGCCTGGGCGCCATCGACCAGCTCGGCGAGGCTGCGCGGTCGGTCAGCGTGCCGATCATCGCCGCCGTGGTGCTCTGCGTCATCGCCGCTCTCGTCTCGGCGTTCGCATCGACCATCGGCATCATCGGTGCGCTCGTCCCGCTCGCCGTGCCGCTGCTCGTGCCGGGCGGCGGGCTCGAGATGACGGGGTTCATCTACGCCCTGGCGATCTCGGCGTCTCTCGTCGACTGCGCGCCTTTCGGCACGACGGGCGCGACGATCGTCGCTTCGGGTCCCGAGGAGGATCGGCCCCGCCTGTACCGGCACCTCATGATCTGGGGTCTGTCGATGGTGCTCATCGGCCCGGCGATCACCATCCTGCTGTTCGTCGTACCCTTCCTGGGGGCCTGACTCCGGCACCGGATCCGCCTCCGCGGCCCCCGCTCGGCCTCGCCGGGACGGGGGCCGCGTCCGTCTGCCGCCATCCGACCGGCGCCGTGTGCGGTTATCGCGGACCGAGGCCGTGCCGCCCACAGGTTCAGGGTCGTGTGCGGGCCGCGCCTGCCGACCTGGTCCGCGCTGAACCTGTCGACGGGACAGAACCCGCCCGAGACCGCCGCCCGCCCGAGACCGGCACCCGACACCCGGCGACCCGTGCCCTACACGGAGTGGACCGTCCCGCGCACGGGGATGCGCCGCGGCGGTGTTCGGCAATAGCGTCGGGGCATGGACATCAGCTCGATGATCATGGGCGGCGCGATCGCGTCGGTCATGTGGATCGCCCTCGTGCCGTGGTCGAAGCTGCGGCGGCTCGACGAACTCGACCGCCGCGGCGACGAGGCGACGGGGGACTGACGATGCCGCTCGACCCGTTCTTCGCCGAGCGGCTGCGCACCCACCGCCGGTACCTCCTGCGTCAGGCGTGGCGGTCGGTGACGTCGGCCGTGGCCGAACGGATGCCGCGCGCCACGCGACCGGAGGCGCCCCGGCCGGTGCCGGCACGAGCCCCCGCCGCGGACGGCGTGCCCGGGACCGCCGCCCCCGCCCCGACGCCGTCCACCCCCACCCCCGCGAAGCCGACCGCCGCGCGGCAGCTGACCCCGCGGCAGCGCCACCGCAAAGCGGCGCTGTCGTGGGACCGCCAGGAGCTGCGCACGGTCGGCACGCCGGGCCCCGCGATCGCGACGACCGAGCACCGCGTTCCGGTGCCCGGTTACCCGGAGGTGCGGGTGCGCGTCTACCGGCCGAGCTCCGTCGTCGACGGCGAGCCCGCACCCGCCTGCCTCGTCCTCGGCGGCGGCGCGTTCCGCATCGGCGGCATCGACTACCCGACGGCGGATGCGGCCTGTCGGCGCCGGGCCGAGGCATCCGGCGTCGTCCTCGTCGCCGTCGACTACGCCCTCGCCCCCGAGCATCGCTACCCGACGCAGATCGAGCAGGCCTACGCCGCGTGGGTGTGGCTCCACGACGAGGCGGGGGTGCTGGGCATCGACCCCCGGCGCGTGGGCATCTCGGGCTCGTCGGCGGGCGGCAACATCGCCGCGGTCCTCACGCTCATGAACCGCGACCGCGCTCGGCTGCCGGTCGCGGTGCAGATCCTCGAGGTGCCCGTGACCGACCTGACGGGGCGCCACATCGATCTGCGCGCGACGTACGCGCTCGGCGTCCCGGCGTTCATCGCGGTGCGCGAGCTGGTCTCGGTCGCGCGCACGTACCTCGGCGACCGATCGCGGGCGCACGAATCGTACGCGTCACCGATGCGCGCCGACTCGCTCGCCGACCTGCCGCCCGCGGTGATCCTCACGGCCGAGTACGACCCGTTGCGCGGCGACGGGGCTGCCTATGCCGCGAGGCTGCGTCGGGCCGGAGTCGAGGCGAGCGCGACGCGGTATCTCGGCGTCACGCACGACACCCCGATCTTCGTCGGAGCCCTGCCCGCCGCCCGCCGCTGGGAGGCCGAGGTCGTCGCCGCGCTGCGACGGATCTGAGCCGCGCAGGCGTCACATTCGTCCCATGCGCCCCGAAAACGGGCGACACGCCGGGTGAAAGCGCCCCTGGAAGCCGGTAAATCCGCGAAATTCCGCGGAATCCGCGTATATTCGGGACCGGTCGAACGACCAACCGCGGGACGCGAGTCCCCGGGAACCACCCACGCTGTCGGCGGCGCGTCCGTCGTCCGCCGTCTGGAGGACAACCCTATGGCTGACAAGTCCATCACCAAGACCGAGCTCGTCGCGAGCATCGCCAGCGCCACCGGTCAGAGCCAGGCCGCCGTCTCGGGCGTGCTCGACTCGCTCTTCACGACCGTCTCCGAGGCCGTCGCCAAGGGCAGCAAGGTCTCGATCCCGGGCTGGATCGCCTTCGAGCAGGTCGACACCGCCGCTCGCACCGGCCGCAACCCGCAGACCGGCGAAGAGATCAAGATCGCCGCAGGCAAGCGCGTCAAGGTGACCGCCGGCTCGAAGCTGAAGGCCGCCGTCAAGTAATCGACGACGATTCACCGGAGGGGGATGCCGTACGGCATCCCCCTCCGTCGTTCCCGCCTGTGCCCGCGGTCCCGCGACCGCCGTAGGCTTGTCGGGTGGAATCCCGAGCGCAGCGCCTCGCCGGACCGGCGATCCTCGCTGTGTCGGCTCTCATCGTCGTCCTCATCGGCCTCGCGGCCGGCGGCGGAGCTGCTCCGCTGCAGCTGCTCGATCCCGGCCCGGTCGTGCGTTGGGGCCTTCCGATCATCAAGCTCGTCGTCAATCTCGCGGCCGCGGGAATGGTCGGGTCCCTCGTCGTCGCGCTCTTCGCGCTGCGAGCCGGCGAGCGCCCCTTCGACACGGCCCTCGACACCGCCTCGATCTCGGCGGCGGTCTTCACCGTCGCGAGCGCCGCGACGGCGTTCTTCACCTTCCTCAACCTCTTCGGCGCCGCGCCGAGCGCCGGCGTCGAGTTCGGACAGCAGCTGGGGCGCTTCCTCGTCGACACCGAGGCGGGGCGCGCGTGGCTGCTCACGACGATCGCCGGCGCCGTGCTCACCGTGCTCACCTTCGCGGTGCGCGGCTGGACCTCGACGCTGATCGTCGGCATCTTGGCGGCGGCATCCCTCGTCCCGATGGCGACGCAGGGCCATTCGGGTGCAGAGGCGAACCACAACATCGCCGTGACCGCCCTCGCGCTGCACATCGTGGCGGCGGCGGTGTGGCTCGGGGGGCTGCTGCTGCTCGTGGTCATCCGCCCGGTCGTCGACCGTGCCGACATGGTCTCGGTCGTCTCGCGCTACTCGAGCATCGCCCTCGCCGCGTTCGTCGTCGTCGCGGTGTCGGGCAGCGTCCGGGCGGCGGTGGCGGTCGTCTCGCCCGAGAACCTGCTGTCGCCGTACGGCGCGCTGCTGCTGGTCAAGGTCATCGCGCTGATCGGGATGGGGGTGCTCGGCGCCCTTTACCGCGGCCGTCTCATCGCGAAGCTCGCCTCGAGTGGGGCGGCCCGCATCTTCTGGCTGCTCGTCACGGTCGAGATCGTGTTCATGGGCATCGCGAGCGGGGCCGCCGCGGCGCTCGCCCGCACCCCGCCGCCGGTCGACACCACCCTGCCCGAGGAGCAGACGCCGGCGCAGGTGCTCACAGGCACCGTCCTGCCGCCCGAGTTGACGATCGACCGCTGGTTCACCATGTGGGACGTCGACCTGCTGTGGGTGTTCGTCGCCGGGTTCGGCCTGTTCTTCTATCTGGCGGGCGTGCTGCGGCTGCGGCGCCGCGGCGACCGCTGGCCGGTCTACCGCACCGCCCTGTGGGTCTTCGGTCTGCTCCTGCTGCTCTGGGTCACCTGCGGCCCCATCAACGCGTACCAGGACTACCTGTTCAGCCTGCACATGGTGGGGCACATGCTGCTGTCGATGGCGATCCCGCTGTGCCTCGTCGCGGGCGCACCGGTGACCCTCGCGGCGAGGGCGATCCGCAAGCGCGACGACGGCTCGCGCGGCGGACGCGAATGGATCCTGTGGGCGGTGCACACCCCCTTCTCGCGGGTCGTGACGCATCCGGCGTTCGCGTCGATCATGTTCATCGGCTCGCTCTGGGTCTTCTACTACACCGACCTCTTCCGGTGGTCGCTCTACGACCACATCGGGCACGAGTGGATGGTCGTGCACTTCCTCATCTCGGGCTACCTGTTCGTGCTGTCGCTCATCGGCATCGATCCGGTTCCGTATCGGATGCCGTACCCCTTCCGCCTGCTCACGCTCATCGCCGTGATGGCCATGCACGCCTTCTTCGGCATCGCGATCATGATGTCGTCGGGGCTCTTCGCTGCGGAGTGGTTCGGCTCGATGGGCCGGACGTGGGGGGCGACCCCGCTCGAGGACCAGTACATCGGCGGCGGCGTCGCCTGGTCGGTGGGCGAGATCCCCACCCTGATCCTCGCCATCACGGTCGCCATCCAGTGGAGCCGCTCCGACGACCGGATGCAGCGCCGTCGCGATCGACAGGTCGACCGTGCCGGCGACACCGAGCTCGACCAGTACAACGAGCGTCTCGCGGAGCTCGCCCGGCGCGACGCCGCCCGCAGCTGACGCGGGTCAGTCCTGGTCGGCCGAGACCTGGATGGATGCCGTGCCGTCGGGCAGGATCGTGATCGATCCGGTCAGGAAGAACTCGACGTCCTCCGACACCTCGTTCAGGCGGCCGTCGTAGAGCGAGCGGATGTCGACGTCGATGTGTGCGACGGCGCGGGTGCTCGGGATCGCCCACTGTGCCCCGTCCGGCACGACCTCGATCTCGGGGTTCTGCGCGATCGACCACTGCGGCGCGCCCTCGACCCGGTTGCGGACGAAGTATCCGAAGGGACAGCCGGTGGGCTGCAGCACCTGCTGCGTCGCGCACGAGGCGAGGAAGTCGTCGACGCGCTCCTGGACAACGTCGACGAACTCCTGCGTGGGCTGCGTCTGCAGGTCGACGGGGACGGCCTTCTGCGGCGCGTCGGAGAGCACCGCGACGCCCGGTGAGGTGGCCGTCGCGGTGTCGACCGAGATCGAGTAGGCACCCGGCGAGAAGACGAGCATCGACACGGGCACGAGCGGGTCGGCATCCGTCCCCTCCGGGGCGACCTGACGGGTGTCGAGCTCGAAGCCGTTCACCGAGAAGCGCGTGGCGCCCCGCACGGTGAGGTCGATCGCCGACAGGGGACTGTGCGCGAAGCGCCAGGCGGGTGCGACCCCGACCCAGCCGTCCTGCTCGACGTCGAACTGCGTGCGACCGCGATGCCCGTTGGCGAGGTACGTGACGGTGATCTCGGTGATGTCGCCGCGCACCCGCTCGCCGATGACCGACACCTCCGACAGCGGCGCCAGGGCCGCACGGCGCAGCAGCACCTCCGACGTCGTCGAGGGCAGGTCGGCGGCGGCGAGCTCGCCGGAGTCCATCGCGACGCCGGGCAGGAGCAGGGCGTCGGCGGCGCTGCCCGAGCTCAGCAGCGCGAGGTACCGCTCCACGAACGCGGCGGGGCTGTACAGGGCGCGGTACACGGCGACGCCACCGACGCCGAGCGCACCGAGGGCGAGCACGCTGAGGATACCGATCGCCGTGAGGTCGAGCGCGAGACGGCGGCGCCCGCGCTCGCTCCGCCGGGTGCGGCGACCGGGACGTCGCGGGGTGCGTCGCGCGGCGTCGGGCGCGCCCGACGGCTCGCCGCCGACCGCGGCATCCTGCGTCGTCTGCGCCTCGTGCACAGCACAAGTCTAGGAAGGCTCGCCTGTGGCTACCATGAATCGGTGACCTTGCCGCCTCTCTCCGCCGAGCAGGAGGCGTTGTTCCGTCGGATCGAGAGCACCCGCGACCACGTTTTCGTGACGGGTCGCGCCGGAACCGGCAAGTCCACGCTCCTGCAGCACCTCGCCTGGAATACCGACAAGCAGATCGCCATCTGCGCACCCACGGGCGTCGCGGCGCTCAACGTCGAGGGGCAGACGATCCACTCGCTCTTCCGGCTGCCGATCGGACTCGTCGCAGACAGCGAGCTCGAGCAGTCCGAGCCGACCCGCCGCATCCTCAACGCGATCGACACGCTCGTCATCGATGAGATCTCCATGGTCAACGCCGACGTCATGGACGCGATCGACCGGTCGCTGCGCCAGGCGCGGCGACGGCGGTCCGATGCGTTCGGCGGGGTGCAGGTCGTGATGTTCGGCGACCCGTATCAGCTCTCGCCCGTGCCCCCGCGGGGCGACGAGCTCAAGTACATCCGCGACCACTACCGGTCGTTCTGGTTCTTCGACGCCCAGGTGTGGGCCGGGCCGAAGGCGGATGCCGGCGCCATCCGGTCGGACGGTCTGCTCGACCTCGGGCGGGTCGGGGCGCCGCTGCACATCGCCGAGCTCGGCGAGATCCACCGCCAGGCCGATCCGGGCTTCAAGGACATGCTCAACGCCGTGCGCTACGGCGTCGTCACGGCGGACATCGCCGCCGCGCTCAACGCCGCGGGCGCCCGGACGCCGCCCCCGCCGACCGGCGACGAGCCGCCCGTGATCACGCTCGCGACCCGCAACGACGCGGTCAACCGCATCAACCAGCGTCACCTCGACGCGCTCACGGGGCCGGTGCAGACGGCGAAGGCCGATGTCAGCGGCGACTTCGGGCGCGGCGAGACGTCGTACCCGGCCGATCCCGAGCTGCAGCTCAAGGTCGGCGCGCAGGTGATGTTCCTGCGCAACGACGTGGCCGGCTACGCGGCTGACGGGCCGCGCTGGGTGAACGGCTCGATCGGGACGGTCACCCGCATCGCCGGCTCGTCGGTGCGGGTCGAGCTCGACGGCGAGGAGCACGACGTCGAGCCCGCGGTCTGGGAGAGGTTCCGGTACGCGTACGACCCGGCGTCGCGCAAGCTGACCCGTGAGATCGTCGCGGAGTTCACCCAGTTCCCGCTGCGGCTCGCGTGGGCCGTCACGATCCACAAGTCGCAGGGCAAGACGTACGACCGGGCCGTCGTCGACCTCGGGTCGGGCGCGTTCGCGCCCGGACAGACCTATGTCGCGCTGTCGCGCCTGACCTCGCTCGACGGCCTCTACCTGTCGCGGCCGCTCCGGCCGAGCGACATCCTGGTCGACAACGACGTGCGGCGCTTCATGGCCGCGGTCCGCGCCGCCGGCATGTGACCTCGTCCGCCGTCGCCGAGTCGACCCGGCAGCGCCGAACCCACCCGCTACGCGCGCGGCGCCCGAGGGGGCGGCGGGAAGGGGTGGGCTGGGCGCGACGGGGCATCGCGTGGCACGGGGTCCGCTCAGGCGACGACCGAGGCGTGCCCGCGGGCCTTGGCGGCGGCGAGGTCGGCGAACAGGTCGGTGTTGAACTGGTAGGCGACGAGCACCTCGTCGATCACCCGCTGCTGCTCGGCCTCGTCCCAGGGGGCCGCGTCGAGCTGGGCGCGGTAGCGATCCTTGAAGGCTGCCGGGTCGGCGATGTCGCCGAACAGGTAGAAGCCGATGCCGTTGGTCTCGAAGCCGAACTGACGCGCCATCAGCTTGCCGATGAAGAGCCCGCCCGACAGGTCGCCGAGGTAGCGCGTGTAGTGGTGGGCCACGAAACCGCCGGGCCACGTCGCCGCGACCTCGCGGATGCGGGCGACGTAGCGCTCCGTCGTCGGCAGGGGTGCGATCCGCTCGCGCCAGTCGGGACCGATCAGGAACTCGAGATCGATCTCGAGCGCGGGCAGGCGGGTGAGCTTGTCGCTGATGAACGTGGCGGCGACCGGGTCCATCAACATGCGGGATGCCGCATGCTCCAGGGCCTCGTAGATGAACCAGTGCTGCGCGACGAGGGCGACGTAGTCGTCGCGGGTGCCCTTTCCGCGCATGAGGTCGGTCATGAAGCCGGCGCCTTCGCTGCCGGAGTGCGCAGAGCTGGAGCGCTCACGGAGAGCGGTCGAGAACGGGATCGGTTCGGACATGGCCCGACAGTAGCACTTAGGTACAGCTAACCTGAAGGTTTTTCGGCGACCTCCTAACGAATTCGTAACGCCTAGTCGTGCGGTCGAGGCTCGACGCCGAGCCGTTCGCAGGCCGCGTCGTAGAGCGCGACGATCTCGCGACGCACCTCGCGGCGCTCGGAGATGGCGCCTCCGGGCCAGGCGACGCGGACCTCGCGAATGCCGCCGTCGGCACGCGTGGCCTGCCAGTCGCCGCCATCGCCGTCGAAGGAGGTCATCGTCGCGGACGCGGCGTCCGGCTCGCCGAACGCGCGCACGATGAGCAGATTGTCGTCGCGGTGATCGGCGTTCATGTGGCCCAGCACCCCGGAAACGGCATCGGCGTCGAAAGCGTGTGTCATGCGTCCCACCCTAGGTTCGCGGGATGCGGCAGAGCGGTGTGATTCACTTGAGGCATACATCAGGGGGTGGCTGAAGGATGCGTGCGAGTCGACGCCGTCGGAGCGCGGGAATCGCCGCCGCGCTGACCCTCGCGCTCGGGCTCTCCGCGTGTGCTCCCAGCGCGATCGACACCGTCTCGGCGCCGCCGCAGGTCGAGGCTGACCTCGGTGGCGACACGCAGGCGCAGCTCGTCGCCGCCGTCGAGCGCGCGATGGCTCTGACCGGCTCCGCCGGCGCGATCGCCGGTGTCTGGGTGCCCTGGTCGGGGGAGTGGGTGCAGGCGTTCGGCACGAATCCCGACGGCTCCGCGGTGACCACGACCGACGCCTTCAAAGCGGGACCGGTCACGCGTGCGATGACGTGCGACGTCCTCTACGGGATGGCGGACGACGGCATCGTCGACCTCGACGACCCGGTCACGACCTGGATCGTCGGCTTCCCCGCGACCCCCGTCGTGACCCTCGAGCAGCTCTGCGACAGCACGACGGGTCTCGGCTCGTATCAGCCCCGGCTGCAGGCGCGATGGGAGGCGAATCCGACGCGCCCGTGGGCGCCGCACGAGCTGCTCGCGTACGGGCTCGCCGCGTCGCCGCCGACCGGCGCCGGCACCTTCGTCAACTCCGACGCCGGGTACGTGCTGCTCGGCATGGCGCTCGAGCGTGCGTCCGGCGACACCGCCGCGGAGCTCTTCCAGCGCTACGTGTTCGCGCCGCTCGAGATGACCGAGTCGTCGCTGCCGCTGCGCACCGCCGAGGTCGGTCTGAGCGGCACCCAGTCGGTGCTCACCCCGGAGGGCGCGCCGGACTGCGCGACGGCGGTCGACCTCACTTCGCTCTCACCGTCGGCGGGCTTCACCGCTGCCGGTGCCGTGACGACCGCAGGCGACCTGGGGCGGTACGTCCGGGCGCTCGCGACGGGTCTGCGCCCGTTCGACGGCGACGACCGGTTCGGCTCACCGATCCCCGTGGGCGAGGGGGTCCCCACCTGGTACACCGTCGACGGCGGCACCTTCCAGGCCGGAACGCTCGTCGGGCAGTACGGGGCGGTGCCGGGCTACCAGACGGTCGCCTTCGCCGACCGCGACACCGGCCTCACCGTCGTCGCCGTGCTCAACAACTCCCGTGCCTCCGCCGAGGCGATCCGCGTGCTCGGCTGGCAACTCGCGGCCATCGCGTCGAAAGCTCCCGCGGTCGCCGGTGAGACGGCACCGCCCTCCGGCCTGCCCTGGACGCCCGAGCAGATGGACGGCGACCTCGCGTCCGTCGCCATCTGCCCCGTGCCCTGACGCCACCCGTCGCGCGCGCATCGCCCCGGATGCTGCGCTTCTCGACATCCGTCAGTACAATTGCACATTGCACCTCTTCATAGGCTCCACCGCTCGACCGCTCGACTGCCCCGCACGACCGATCGGAGACCGACCCATGACCGACCGCAAGCCCTGGCACGGCGTCAACCTCGCGACGACGCTGCCCTTCCACGACGACCTGTCCGTCGACTACGACGCCTACGCCGAACTCGTCGGCTTCGCGACGCGCAACGGTGTCACCGGCATCATCCCGAACGGCTCGCTCGGCGAGTACCAGACGCTCACCGAGGATGAGCGCAAGCGCGTGTTCCTCACCGCCGTCGAGGCCGCGCCGGGCTCCGCCGTCATCCCCGGGGTCGGAGCGTACGGCGCCCTCGAGAGCGTGCGCTTCACGGAGCACGCCGCCGAGAACGGAGCTCCCGCCGTGATGCTCCTGCCGCCCAACGCCTACCGCGCGAGCGATGACGAGGTCGTCGATCACTACCGCCGCGTCGCGGCCGTGGGCCTTCCGATCCTCGCGTACAACAACCCGATCGACACGAAGGTCGACCTGCGCCCCGATCTGCTGGCCCGCCTGTTCGACGAGGGCCTCATCGTCTCGGTCAAGGAGTTCTCGGGCGACGTCCGACACGCGTACGAGATCCGCGAGCTCGCCCCGGGACTCGACATCTCGATCGGGTCGGACGACGTCGTGTTCGAGCTCGGCCTCACGGGGGCCGTCGGCTGGGTCGCGGGCTATCCCAATGCCATTCCCGCGGCGACGGTCGAGCTGTACACCCTGTCGACCTCCGACGATCCGAGCGACTGGGTACGCGCGCGGGAGATCTACCGCGACCTGCACCCGCTGCTGCGCTGGGACTCGAAGACCTGGTTCGTCCAGGCCATCAAGCTCTCGCAGCAGGTGGCCGGAGTCCTCGCCAGCACCACGACGCGTCCGCCGCGCCTCGCCCTACCCGACGAGGTTGCCGCGCGTATCATCGCCGACACCGAGGCCGTGCTGAGCAAGGGCTACCGCTGACCGACGGCCCCGCTGATCCCCCGGGGATCTCAGCACCACCCGCCCGACGACCGAGAGGCTCCGCATGCGAACGACGCGCGTCTTCCATGCCGTCGACTCCCACACCGAGGGGATGCCGACGCGTGTGATCGTCGGCGGCGTGGGCACCCTGCCCGGCGCGACGATGGAGGAGCGCCGACAGCGGTTCATGGCCGAGAACGACGGACTGCGCCGGCTGCTGATGAACGAGCCGCGCGGTCACAGCGCGATGAGCGGCGCGATCCTGCAACCGCCCACCCGGCCGGACGCCGACGTCGGCGTGCTCTACATCGAGGTGTCCGGCTGTCTGCCGATGTGCGGACACGGCACGATCGGCGTCGCCACGGTGCTCGTCGAGACCGGCATGGTGCCCGTGGTCGAACCGGTCACCACGATTCGCCTCGACACCCCGGCGGGACTCGTCGTCGCCGAGGTCGAGGTGGCAAACGGGCATGCGGAGCGGGTGACCATCCGCAACGTACCCTCGTTCGTCGTCGCGCTCGGCCGCTCGATCGATGTCCCCGGTTTCGGGCCGGTGACCTACGACCTGGCCTTCGGTGGGAACTTCTACGCGTTCGTGCGTCTCGCTGAGCTCGGCCTGCCGTTCGAGCGCGGGCGCAAGGACGACCTGCTGCGCGCGGGGCTGGCCATCATGGCCGCGGTCGACGAGGCCGACAGCCCCGTGCATCCGATCGACGACACCATCCGCGGCTGTCACCATGTGTACCTCGAGGCGCCGGGATCGACCGCGCGGCACTCGCGGCACGCGATGGCCATCCACCCCGGGTGGTTCGATCGGTCGCCCTGCGGCACCGGCACCAGCGCCCGCATGGCGCAGCTCCACGCGCGCGGCGAGCTCGCGCTGCACACCGACTTCGTCAACGAGTCGTACATCGGCACCTCGTTCACCGGCAGGCTGGTCGACGAGACGGAGGTCGCCGGCATCCCCGCCGTCGTGCCGACCGTCACCGGCCGGGCGTGGGTGACCGGCACCGCCCAGTACATGCTCGACCCGTCCGACCCCTTCCCGGAGGGGTTCGTCCTGTGAGCGCGCCCGAGGTCCGGAACGTCGTGCGGCTCGACAAGCAGCCCAGCATCCGTGCGACCGTCACCCGCGCGCTCCGCGCGGCCGTCATCAGCGGCGAGCTGCAGCCGGGTCGGGTGTACTCCGCGCCGAGCCTGGGCGAGCAGTTCGGCGTCTCGGCCACTCCGATCCGCGAGGCGATGCTCGATCTCGCCCGCGAGGGGCTCGTCGTCACGATGCCCAACCGCGGCTTCCAGGTCACCGAGGTCTCCGAGAGCGACCTGCGCGAAGTGACCGAGCTGCGCCTGATGCTCGAGCCGCCCGCCGTCGAGCGTGCGACCCCGCGCGTCCCGGCCTCGGCGCTGCCCGATCTCCGGCGCAAGGCCGCGGCCATCGTCGCGGGTGCGGAGTCGGGCGACCTCGTCGAGTACCTCGCTGCCGACAGCGACTTCCACCTCGCACTGCTGCGGTACGCGCACAACGCCCGCCTCGTCGACCTCGTCGCGGGCCTCCGCTCGCAGACGCGCCTGTTCGGACTGGCGGGACTGCACGAGCAGGGGCGCCTCGTCGCCTCGGCCCACGAGCACGACCTGATGCTCGACGCGATCGAAGCCGGCGATGCGGCAGCAGCTCGCGACCTCGTGCACCGGCACATCGAGCACGTCCTGACCGACTGGTCGGGTCGGGCGCCGTCGCGCCCGGATCCCGCGGGCGGGGGCGTCGGCGCGTGACGGATCGCCCCGGACGTCCCGACGTCCTCGTGATCGGGGCCGGCATCGTCGGCGCCGCCGTCGCGCAGGCCGCGACCGCCGCCGGGTTCTCGGTCACGGTCGTCGAGCGCGGCACGATCGCGGCCGGCACGACGAGCCGGTGCGAGGGCAATCTCCTGGTCTCCGACAAGGAGGTCGGTCCCGAGCTCGAGCTGGCCCTGCACTCGCAGCGGATCTGGCGCGGCCCCCTCGCCGAGCACGCCGCGCTCTGGGAGTTCGAGGCGAAAGGCGGGCTCGTGGTGGCCGCGAGCGAGGCCGGCAAGACGGCCCTCGACGCGCTCGCCGACCACCAGCGCTCGCTCGGCATCCGCGCCGACGACGTCCCCGACATCGTGGCGCTCCACGGCGTCGAGCCGTACCTCAATCCCGCGATGGCGGGCGGGGTCTTCTACCCGGAGGACGCCCAGGTGCAGCCGGTGCTCGCCGCGCACCATCTCTTGCGACTCGCCCGCGTCCGCGGGGCACGACTGATGACGGGGGTGACGGTCACCGGCATCCGCACCCGCTCGGGCCGGGCGATCGGTGTCGACTCGAGCGCGGGCGTCATCGACGCGGGCGTCGTCGTGAACTGCGCCGGACCGTGGGCGGGTGAGATCGCCGCGCTCGCCGGGCTCGAGCTGCCCGTGCTGCCGCGGCGGGGGTTCGTCCTGGTGACCGAGCCGGTGCCGGTGACGGTGCGGCACAAGGTGTACGCGGCCGACTACGTCCAGAACGTCGCGTCGTCGGATGCTGCGCTGCAGGTGTCGTCGGTCGTCGAGGGCACGCCCAGCGGCACGATCCTGATGGGGGCGAGTCGGGAGCGGGTCGGCTTCGACACGTCATTCTCGACCGAGGCCGTCGGCCGCGTGGCGCGCGCGGGCGCCGAACTCTTCCCCGTGCTGGCCGACGTGCAGATCCTGCGCACGTACTCGGGATTCCGGCCCTATTGCCCGGACCACCTGCCGGTCATCGGTCCCGACGCCCGCCTTCCCGGGCTCTGGCACGCCGCCGGACACGAGGGCGCCGGCATCGGACTCTCCGTCGGCACGGCCGCTCTCATCGTGCAGGCGCTGCGCGGCGAGCCGACCGACCTTCCGCTCGACGCGTTCCGGCCCGAGCGATTCGCGGAGAGGGGCGCCGCATGAGCCCGGACACGGCGAGCGAGGACGCCTTCCGCTTCGACGGCCGGACTGTGCCGTTCCGCCCCGGGCAGACGGTGGGCGGCGCGCTCGCGGCATCCGGCGTCGTGTCGTGGCGCACGACCCGCGGCGGCGGTGAACCGCGCGGCCTCTTCTGCGGCATCGGGGTCTGCTACGACTGTCTGCTCAGCGTCGACGGCCTGCGCTCGCAGCGCGCCTGCGTCACTCGCGCGCGGCCGGGGCAGGATGTCCGCAGCGACGACCCCGACGCGCCCCTCCCGGCGCCCACGGCGAGGTCGGCGCCGCGGCCGGCGCCCGAGGGGACGGACTCGTGAGCGTCGCGGACGGGGCGGTCGAGCCGGCCGCTGCCGGCGTCCCCGCAGACCTCGCGGTCATCGGGGCCGGCCCGGCGGGGCTCTCCGCCGCCGTGGTCGCCGCGGAGGCCGGTCTGCGGGTCGTGCTCGTCGACGCCGGAATCCAGACGGGCGGGCAGTACTGGCGCCACCCCGACGAGTGGCACCTCGACGCGTTCGCCGAGCCCGAGCACACCGGGCACCACCACTGGGCTCGTTACCGGGGGCTGCGGGAGCGGCTCCGTCGACACATCGACGCGGGACGCATCGTCCACCGCGCCGGGAGGCAGGTGTGGCGGATGGACGGCGACGCGCGGTCCGGGTTCCTGCTGCGGACGACCGCGGTCGCCGGTGCGGATGCCGCGGCTGTCGACGATCGCGCGATCCGCGCCGAGCGGGTGGTCCTCGCGCCCGGCGCCTACGACCGTCAGCTGCCGGTGCCGGGGTGGACGCTCCCCGGCGTCATGGCGGCGGGCGGTGTGCAGGCGATGCTCAAGGCCGACCAGGTCGCGGCCGGGCGCCGCGCCGTCGTCGCGGGGACGGGGCCGTTCCTTCTCGCGGTCGCCGCAGGGCTCGTGCGGGCGGGCGTCGAGGTCGTCGCCGTCTGCGAGGCCAATGCGCTGTCGCGCTGGGCGGTGACGCCGCTGCGCGCGCTGCAGGAGCCGGGCAAGCTCGTCGAGGGAGCCGGGTACGCGGCGGCGTTCGTCCGCCACCGCATCCCGGTGCGCACCCGCACCGTGGTGACGGCGGTCACGGGGGAGGGCCGCGTGACCGGCGCGACGATCGCACGCGTGGACAGCGCCGGACGGGTGCGACCGGGCACGGAGCGCACCGCCGACGTCGACCTCGTCGCCTTCGGCTGGGGCTTCACCCCGCAGATCGAACTCGTGGTGGGTGCCGGCGCCGAGACCCGCATCGACGTCGACGGGTCGCTCGTGGCTGTCGTCGACGTCGACCAGCGCACGAGCGTCACCGGGCTGTACGCCGCCGGCGAGGTGACCGGCATCGGCGGTGCCGTGCAATCGTGCGCCGAGGGTGAGCTGGCCGCCCTCGCGGCGGCCGTCGACGCGGGGCTCGCGATTTCCGCCGCGACGGCGCGTCGGCTGCGTCGGCGGCTCGCGCGCGGTCGGAGCTTCGCCGTCGGGATGCACCGGGCGAGTCCCGTTCCCGAGCAGTGGGCGACCTGGCTTCGCGACGACACCCTCGTCTGCCGGTGCGAGGAGGTACCGCTGTCGGCGGTCCGCGCCACCGTGACCGACCTCGCCGCCGACGACGCGCGGGACGTGCGCGTGACCGCACGGCCGGGAATGGGCATGTGCCAGGGGCGGGTGTGCGGCTTCGCGCTCTCCTGCCTCGTCGCGCACGAGACCGGGCGGACCCGACGGGCGGTCGACGTCGAGCCTCTCGTCCGTCGGCCCATCGGCACACCCGTCCGCGTCGCGGATCTCGCCGCGCTCGCGGAGCCCGCTGGCCCCGCAGACCTGTCTCCCCGGAAGGAACGCTCATGAGCACCGCAGCAGCCCCCACCACCGCGACACCCGTCGCCGACACGCCGATCGCCGAGCTCGACGCCTTCCTCGGCCTCGCCGTCGATGCGTCGACCGCCTGGCGCGCGGCGACGATCGCGGTGCGCGGCGAGGCGCTGCGGGCCGTGGCCGAGGGGCTCGATGCGCGTGCGGACGACCTCGTGCTCCTCGCGCGTCGGGAGACCCACCTGACCGAGGCGCGGCTGCGCGGCGAACTGACCCGCACGACATTCCAGCTGCGGCTGTTCGCCGACGTGCTCGCCGAGGGTTCGTGGCTCGACGCGCGCATCGACCACGCGGTCGCCGACTATCCCATGGGGGCGCCGCGTCCCGACATCCGGCGTCAGCTCGAGGGCATCGGCACGGTCCTCGTCTTCGCGGCGAGCAACTTCCCGTTCGCGTTCTCCGTGGCCGGCGGCGACACCGCCAGCGCACTCGCGGCGGGCAACGCGGTCGTCCTGAAAGCGCATCCCGGACACCCGCATCTCTCCGACCTCACCGGCGAGATCGTCGCCGCGTCCCTCGCCGCGGCGGGAGCACCCGCGGGCATCTTCACGGTCGTGCACGGCATCGACGCCGGTGTGCACGCCCTGCGGCATCCCGACGTGCGTGCCGCCGCGTTCACCGGCTCGATCGCCGGCGGGCGAGCGCTCTTCGACATCGCGATGTCACGTCCCGAGCCCATCCCGTTCTACGGCGAGCTCGGCAGCGTCAACCCGGCCTTCGTGACGCCGGGGGCGGCCCGGGCGCGCGCGACGGAGATCGCGGAGCAGTTCGTCGCCTCCGTCACCGGCAGCGCGGGCCAGCTGTGCACCAAGCCGGGGCTGCTGCTCGTGCCGGCGGGGTCGGCTGTCGTCGACGCGCTCACCGCGACGGTGCTGCCGGCGCCGGCGCCGCTGCTGAACTCCTCGATCGCCGCCGGCTTCCGTCGTTCGGTCGACGCCACCGCCGCGCACGACGGCGTGGGGCCGCTCGTGGGGGCGCGGGGCGCGGACGGCGCGCCGACCGTGCACGTGGATGCGGAGGGGGCGGATGCCGGGGACCCGGCGCCGGTGCTGCTGCGGACGACCGCCGCCGCCGTCGTGGCCGACCCCGACGCCCTCGTCTCGGAGATGTTCGGGCCCGCCGCGCTCGTGGCCGAGTACGACGACGAGTCGGAGCTCGTGGCCGTGGCGAAGCTGCTCGACGGCCAGCTCACCGCCACGATCGTCGGGGACGAGGGCGACGCGGTCGCCGCCGAGCTGCTCCCCGTGCTGGCGACGAAGGCCGGGCGCGTGTTGTGGAACCAGTGGCCGACCGGGGTGTCCGTGACGTGGGCGCAGCAGCACGGTGGCCCGTACCCCGCGACGACGGCGGTGGGGGCGACATCCGTCGGAACGGCCGCCATCACCCGGTTCCTGCGCCCCGTCGCGTACCAGAACGTCCCCGACGTCCTGCTGCCCGCTGCTCTCCAGGACGCCAACCCCCTCGGCATCCCCCGCCGCATCGACGGCGTCCTCCAGCCCTGACCCCCGCCGGCCCCGCCGGTCCCCGCCGGGTCCCGTCGACTCGCCAAGATCTGCGGATGTCGGCACGCCCGGATCCGCAGATCTTGGCGAGTCGACGGAGGGGGCTAGCGGGGGCGGGGGGCGAGGTGCTGGGCGCCGACGGCGGCGCGGGTGGCGCTGAGCGCCGCATCGAGGTCGGGGTAGCGCAGCTGGGCGACGCGGATGAAGACGAAGTCGGCGACGGCGAGCTGCGCCATCCGGCTCGCGAGCGCCGCCGCCCGCAGCGTCGCCTCGCGCGCCGGGGTCCGCAGCGTCGCGGATGCTGCACGGGCGAGGGGGGAGTCGGTGTCGTTCGTGATGGCGACGGTGAAGGCGCCGGCGCCCGCGGCGACCTCGACCGCGTGCAGCACGTCGATCGTCCCGCCGCTGAACGAGAACGCGATCGCGGTGGTGCGATCATCGGCCAGTGCGGCGTGGACGAGCTGCACGTGGGTGTCGTGCGAGCTCAGGCACATGATGCCGATGCGCTGCAGCTTCTGCGCCAGATCGGCCGCCGCGAGCCCCGAGGCACCGACGCCGAAGGTCACGACGCGGTCGCTCTCCGCGATGGCGTGAGCGATGCGCTCGAGGGCGTCGAGGTCGAGCATCCGTCCGGTCTGCTCGATCGTCCGCGCCTCGTGGAACGCCACCTTCGCGACCATCTCGGCGGGGGTGTCCGAGGGGTTCAGCTCGCCCTCGGCGATGTTCGAGCGCTCGAGCTCGACGGCTCGCCGAGACACCTCCTGCGCGAGCTCGACCCGGAATGCCGGGTACCCCGCGAAGCCGAGGCTCTTGGCGAACCGCACGACCGACGCCTGCGAGACGGAGGCGCGCTCCGCGAGAGTCGTGACGGTCGCGCTGACCGCCGACGACGGGTCGTCGAGTACCGCCTGCGCGACCTGGACCTCGGCGGGGCGCAGGCGCGGGATGATCGCTCGGATCGCTTCGAGGACGTCGCCGTCCATGTGCCTCCTCGGGAAGTCGATTCAGTCTTCCACAGCTCTTGACAAAAGATTCCTCAAAGTCCACTGTGTCTGAAAGAAAGTGCCACGACCCGAGGAGCTTCTGTGACCACCGCGCATCCGACGCCGGCGACGGAGACCGCCAACCCGCTCACCGGCGGCCTCGACGCCATGTCCGTGACCGAGATCCTCCGTGTCATGAACGACGAGGATGCCGGTGTCCCCGTCGCCGTTGCCGTCGCCGTCCCGCAGATCGCACGAGCCGTCGATCTCGCGGTGGCCGCGATCTCGTCCGGCGGTCGACTCGTCTACCTGGGCGCGGGAACGAGCGGCCGTCTCGGCGTGCTCGATGCCGCCGAGTGCCCGCCCACCTTCGGCACCGATCCCGACCAGGTCGTGGGGCTCCTCGCCGGCGGGCACCAGGCCATGTTCCGCGCGGTCGAGGGTGCCGAGGACTCTCGGCAGCTGGGTGTCGACGACCTCGTCACCATCGGGCTCACCGACCGCGACGTGGTCGTCGGGATCGCCGCGTCCGGCCGCACCCCCTACGTGCTGGGCGCGCTCGACCACGCACGCGCGGCGGGCGCGTCTACCGTCGCCATCTCGTGCAGCCCGGACGCCGAAATCAGCGGCCATGCGGATGTCGCGATCGAGATCGACAACGGCCCCGAGGTGCTGACCGGCTCGACGCGATTGAAAGCCGGGACGAGTCAGAAGCTCGTGCTCAACATGATCTCGACGGCCACGATGGTGCGGCTCGGGAAGGTCTACGGCAACCTCATGGTCGATGTCCGGCCCAGCAACGAGAAGCTCGTCGCCCGCGCCCGGCGCATCGTGCAGGCGGCCACCGACTGCGACGCCGAGACCGCGCGCCGGGCCCTCGATGACGCCGACGGGCACGCCAAGACCGCGATCGTCGCGATCCTCTGCGGCGTCGACGCCGAGACCGCGCGCGACCGCCTCATCGCCGGCGCCGGCTTCGTCCGCGAGGCCGTGCGCCCCCGCACCTGACGCCACAGACCCCTACCCAGCCCCGCCCGGCCGCGACCCAGCCGGTCCCCACTTCACCACCCCGCTCCGCACCCGCGTCATCCCGAACCCGACCCGTCCGCCGGAAGGACTCACCGTGGACTACCCCGAACTCAGCCAGGAGATCCTGCCGCTCGTCGGAGGATCGCAGAACATCGCCTCGTACACGAACTGCATGACGCGGCTGCGACTCAACCTGCACGATCCGTCGCAGGCGGATGTCGCCGCGCTCCGGCGCCTCACCGGCGTCATGGGCGTCGTGGACGGGCCGCAGCTGCAGGTCGTCGTCGGTCCCGGTCACGCTCAGCGCCTGCGCGACGCCTTCGCCGAGGTGGTGGACGCCCCCGCCGCGGCCCCCGTGGACGACCCGGCGGACGAGGTCGCCGACATCGCGGCAGCTGCGGCGGGGAGCCGGGCCGCGGGCGCGCGGGCTTCCGGCGCAGGCGAGCCCGTCGACGCGGCGACCGACCTGCGCACGCTGCAGCAGCAGAACACGCAGAAGGTGAAGTCGCGGCACACCTCGCGCGTTCACGGGCTCTTCCGGCACATCGCGAACATCTTCGTGCCCATCATCCCGGGGTTCATCGCGTGCGGACTCGTCGTGGCCATCGGCAACATCTGGAAGCTCATCGACCCGAGCGTCGCGACCAACGCCTGGTTCCTCGTCTTCGCGGCACTCGGCACGATCGTGGTCGCCTCGCTCAACCTCATCGTGGGACTGAACACGGCGAAGGAGTTCGGCGGCACCCCCGTGCTGGGCCTCATCGCGGGTGCCATCTCGTACCTTCCGGCGCTTGCCGGGATCGCCGCGACGACCGCCGCCGACGGCACGGTCACGCCCGCGCAGCCGCTCGTGCTCCCGCTCTTCGGCGAGCTCAAGCCCGCGCTCGGCGGCATCATCGGCGTGATGGTCACGGCCTGGCTGTTCACCGTGATCGAGAAGTGGATCCGCAAGCGCGTGCCGGCCTGGGCCGACCTGTTCGTCGTGCCGGTCGTGACGCTGCTCGCCGGCGCCGTCATCTGCATCTTCGTGATCATGCCGATCTCCGGTCTGCTCATGCAGGGCATCAACTGGCTGCTCATCGACTTCGCCCTCGAGCGCGGTGGCGTCGTCGGCGGATACCTGCTGTCGTCGCTGTTCCTGCCGCTCGTCATGCTCGGCATCCACCAGGGGCTGACGCCGATCCACGCCCAGCTCATCACGGACCACGGCTTCACCGAGCTGCTGCCGGTGCTCGCGATGGCGGGCGCGGGCGAGGTCGGCATGGCGATCGCGATCTTCCTGAAGACCAAGAGCACCCGGTTGAAGAACATCATCCGTGCCGCTCTACCCATCGGAGTGCTGGGGGTCGGGGAGCCGCTCATCTACGGCGTCTCGCTGCCACTGTTCTACCCCCTCATCACCGCGTGCCTCGGCGGCGGATTCGGCGGCGCCTTCGTGGCCTTCGGCATCCAGGCGACGGGTGGTTTCGGGGCCGGGGCGCTCGGCCTCTCGGGCGTGCTGATGACCGCCGTCATCACCGACGGTGCGTGGCTCTGGTACGTCGGGGGCCTCGTCATCTCGTACATCATGGGCTTCGTCCTGACCTGGTTCTTCGGGTTCAAGGAGCACATGGTCGAGCGGCTCGGCTGAGACAGGGAGCCGCCGGATGCTGTTCTCGATCTATCCCACCGACGCCGCACGGACGCGGCGGGACGTCATCGATCAGGTGCTCGCGACGACCGCGGCCGCGCCGGGCGGTTCCGCGGGCTCCGGAGACCCCGTCGACGGGCGGATGCTGTTCACGTCGCTGCATATGGTCGACACCGGTGAGCTCGCAGCGTTCGGCGACGTGCTGCGCGCGGCGCACGACGACGACCGACTGACGTTCTGCGCCGACGTCTCGCCGGCCGCGCTCGAACACGTCGCGGGGGGCGACGAGGGGTGGAGCTGGCTCGCTCGCCGCGGCGTCACGATGCTGCGGCTCGACTACGGGTTCGACGCCGACGAGATCCGTCAGGTCGCCGAGGCGTCGGGGTGCCGCATCGCCGTCAACGCCAGCACCGTCGACCAGCGGTTCCTCGACGACCTCGCGGGGCTGCCGGTCGTCGGGTGGCACAACTTCTATCCGCGGCCCGAGACCGGACTGACCGAGCGGTTCCTCGTTGCGCAGTCGCGGCTGTTCCTCGATCGGGGGATGCCGGTGCTCGCGTTCCTCCCCGGCGAACGCGAGTGGCGCGCGCCCCTGCACCTCGGCCTGCCGACGCTCGAGGAGCAGCGGCACCGCAACGCCTGGCGTTCGTACCTGCAGCTTCGGCGGCTCGTCCCCGAGGCGGTCGTCGTCTGCGCCGAGGGTGCGGTGGCCGACGACCACGCTGCGTGGATCGCCGAGTTCGAGCGCACCGGCGCGGTGACCCTGCCGGTCGTGGGGCTGGACGCCGCGGCATCCGTGCTGCTCGATCGGCCCTGGCGGCTGCGGGTCGAGGAGGCGGCGGCATCCTTCCGGCTCGATGAGACACGCGGCGGCATCCGACCGTCGCGCGTTCGCAACGCGGATGTGCGCGAGCGGGGCAGCCTGCAGGTCGACCTCGAGGCCTATGGGCGGTATCGGGGCGAAGTGCACCTCATGCGAGCGGATCGTCCTCTCGACGCCGGGCAGGCTCGCATCGGCGAGGTCGCCGCGCCCTATCGGGGCATCGTCGACGACCTGCGTCCCGGTCAGACCGTGCGCCTCGTCCCCTTCGAGGCCTGAGGGCCTCGCGGCCGGCGTCGACTCGCCAGGAATAGCTGGTTTGGGGCGCCCGGCATCCGCAGTTCGTGGCGAGTCGACGGATGGGTCGGGGCTAGCATCGGGCGGGTGCAGAACGAGCGGCGGGTGCCGGGGGAAGCGGGCGAGGAGCAGCTCGCGGGCGGCAACGCGAGCGGGAGCGTCGTCCGCGTCGGAGACACGGTGCGCAAGGCGTGGACGGCGTCGACCCCGAGCGTCGTCGCGTTCGTCGACGCGCTCCGGGTCCAGGGGATCGACGCCCCGGAGCCGCGGGGCCGCGACGAGCGGGGCCGGCAGGTCACGGAGTTCGTCGACGGCCCGCTCGCGATCGACGCGGGGCCCCTCGACCGGGCGCAGCTGCACCGGGTCGGCGCGATGGTGCGCCGCATCCACGATGCCGCTGCCGAATTCACCCCCGCGGACGACGCGCGGTGGGAGACCGCGATCGCCGCTCCGGGCGCCGAACTGGTCTGTCACAACGACCACGCCCCGTGGAACCTCGTGCTGGGCGAGCGCTGGGTCTTCATCGACTGGGATGCCGCGGCGCCGAGCACGCGCGTGTGGGACCTCGCGTACGCCGCGCAGTCCTTCGCGCTCGGCGACCCCGGCGATGACGTGGACGTCGCCGCCGGACGCCTGCGCGCCTTCGTCGACGGCTACGGCGCGTCCGCCGTACTGCGCGGCGCGCTGCCCGACGAGATGACCGAGCGCGTCGCCGCGATGCACGCGCTGCTCGAGACCTCGCATCGAGCCGGACGCGAGCCCTGGGCGACGATGTTCGTCGAGGGGCACGGCGCATACTGGGCCGCGGTCCACGACTTCGTGGACCGGCATCGGCTCGCCTGGGCTCGAGCGCTGTCCTGACCCGCCCGGCCTCCGCCCTCCGCCCCGGGCCTCCGCCCCCATCGTCGACTCGCCACGTTCTGCGGATGCGCGGGCTCCCGCATCCACAAGATCTGGCGAGTCGACGGGGGACAGAGGAGGCTGGCGGCGCCGGGAGACAGCGCGTAGCGTTCGGGCATGCCCGCACCGGTGCCCTACGTCCACTTCGGCGGCGACGCCGCCGAGGCCCTGCGCTTCTACCGATCCGTCTTCGGCGGCGACCTGCAGCTCCACACCTTCAGCGATTTCGGGCGGGATGACGGCGACGCCGACCTTATCGCGCACGGAGAGCTGCGCGGCGCGGTCGACCTGTTCGGCGCCGACGCGGCCGCCGGCGAGGACGTCGCGCCGCGCCCGGCCGGCATCCTGCTCGCGCTGCTCGGCGCGGCCGACGAGCCCACCTCGCGCGCGTGGTTCGACGCGCTCGCGGCGGGCGGCACGGTGGTCGACCCGCTGCAGCTCCGGGGGTGGGGTGACTACGACGGCCAGGTGCGCGACCGCTTCGGCCTCACCTGGCTCATCGGCTTCACCCCCGCCTGACCCGCCGCCCCGCCCCGCCCCGCACCGCACCGTCGACTCGCCAAGAAAGGCGGGTCCATCAGCCCCCACACCCGCAGAATCTGGCGAGTCGACCCCATAGCGGGGCCGTCAGGCGTCGGGGGTGCGACGGGGGGCCGGGAGGGCGTCGAGCAAGAACTCGTCGAAGCAGGCGCGCAGTTCGTCGGCCATGTCGAGCGTCGAACGGTCGAGCAGCCATTGGATCTGCAAGCCGTCCCACACGGCGATGGAGCGCGCCGCGGCGCTGGCGATGTCGACCCCCGTGCGCAGCCCGCCGTCCGCGGCGATGACCGAGAGCGCGTCGACGACGATCTGCCGGGACTGCTCGTAGCGACGGCGGAAGTAGTCGTGCGCCGGATGGTCCGGCGAGGTCGACTCCGCGGAGAGCGTGCAGAACAGCTCGATCACCCCGGGGATCGTGGCGTTGTAGTCGGCGAGCGCGACGAGGTCCGCCAGCGACTCGCGGCCCGAGTGCGCACCGAACTCGAACTGGGCGCGCGCGAGCTCGTCGCGGTGGTCGAGCACGGCGAGCAGCAGCTCGGCCTTGTTGCGGAAGTGGTGGAGCAGCCCTGCCTCGCTCATGTCGACGCGCTCGGCGATCTCCCGCAGCGACCCGCTGCGATAGCCCGCCCCCGCGAAGACGGCGAACGCGGCGTCCAGGATGAGCGTTCGCGTGCGCGCGCTCTTCGCGTAGGGACCTCGGGCGGTGGTGCGGGGCGTTTTTGTTGCGCTCGGCATGTTTTCATCCTCCCGTCCCGCGGCGTGCGCTGTCGACCGCCCTCGCGAACCGGATGTCGGCACCGCGGCCGAACCGCGGGGATCAGCCGCCGGGAATCGCGAGCGGGTGACCAGGGCTTGCGGCGGGCTATGCCTCCGGATCCGTGCTGCCGATCGCGGCCTGGAGGGACCGGATGGCGGTGCCGACGGCCCCGCGCGCCAGGAGCCCGCCCGCCGCGAGCGGCCCGGACGGGTGCTCGCCGACGCGGGGGAGGAGAGCCAGGGCGGAGCGCACGTCCGGGGGCATCCGTTCGATCTGTCGCGCGACCTCGTCCCGAAGGGCACCGGGCTGTGCGAGCTCGGCCGCCGCGGCCGCGTAGCCCGCCGCCCCGAGAGCGTGGGCGCCCATATGCGCCACGCCGGCAGCCTGAGCGGCGGAGCGTGCCGCGGCGATCGCGGCAGCATCCGACGCCGTCGTGGCGGCTCGCCCGGCAACGAACCGTCGGCGGATCTCGCCCGCCGAGTCGAGCTCGCCCCGGGCGTAGGCGCGAGCCCGGGCGATCGCGTCGCGGGGCCGGTCGTCGTCCGGCGCCGCTGCCTCGAAGAGCGGCAGCACGTGATCGGCGCAGTCCGCGGCCCACGCCGCGACGAGACGGCGGTCGTGCTCGGTGAGCGACTGGGGGGAAGCCATGCCGCTCAGCCGCCCACGCGGAGGTCCATGCCGGGGCTGTCGCCGGGAGCCTCCGGGTGGTGCAGGGGACTGTGTCGCCACGCGGCGCCGTCGCGCTCGTAGACGACGCGGACGTGCCGGCGATCTGCGGCACCCTGCCAGAACTCGACTCGGTCGGCCTCGATGCGCCAGAGGGCCCAGTCGCCCGGAGCGACGCCCCGTCGAGCCTCCGCTGATCGGGCGGCGAGGTCGGCGGCCGTGTCTGCCGCGGTCGCCTCCGAGACGGCACCGCGCACCCGCACGGCCCGCATCAGGGGCTGCCACCAGAAGTCGAGAGCGGCGGCGGGGTTGGCCGCGAGCTGCGCGCCCTTGGCCGAGGATCGCGTGCTCGCGAAGGCCCATCCCCGATCGTCGAGGTCTTTGAGGATGAGGGTGCGCGCGTCGGGGCGGCCGTCCGCGTCGGCGGTCGCGAGCGTCGCCGCGTGCGGCTCGGGAACGCCCGCGGCCGCCGCCTCGCGGATCCAAGCCTCGAAGAGCGCCGCCGGCGAGGCGGGCAGTGCGGAGACGTCGAACGCGGGCGGCGAGCCGGTCAGCGACGGCTGCGACCGCAGCCAATCGCCCAGAGCAGAGGTCATACCCTCATCCTGTCGGATGCGACGTCACCGGATCTCGCGAGCCCGGTACACCCGCCCGGCGAGGAATGCTCCGACGAGCAGCCCGCCGAGGCCGACACCGATCGCCGTCGCGATCACCGCACCGACCGGGACGGTCAGTTCCGAGGTGATCTCGACCGCGCCGGTGAGCTGGTTGAGCCAGAGGAGCGCGGCGACCACCAGGGCGGGGGCGTAGGCGACCAGACGCCCGCGGGTGTAGCCGACGCGGAACAGCACCGGCAGCTGCAGGGCGAGCGCGAGCCCGACGAAGGCGAACCCGGCCGCCAGCGCGACCGCGACGAGCCCGAGGAGCCCCGCGGGAAGGGGATTGCCCCGAACCGAGGCCACGCCCACCGTCGTCACGATCGCGACGACGCAGCAGATGACGTAGTAGATGACGAGCGCAGTCGTCCGACCGGCGACGACGCGCGCACGCGAGATCGGGAGGATGCCGTAGAGCGTGTCGAGACCGCCGCGTTCGTCCGACAGGAACGGAGCGGAGATCATGAAGGAGGTGACGAACGCTGCGGCGAGCACGGCGGTGCCCGGAACCGGAACGGCGACCCCGACGACGATGATGAATGCGAGCGGCAGCAGGCTCTGCTTGCGGGGCAGCCAGGTCTGCAGGTCGAAGCGGGTGAAGGCGACGGTGCTCATGCGGGGGTCCTCTCGTTCGCGGCGGCGAGATGGATGACGATGTCGTCGAGGCTGGCGGAGTCGATCACGACGTCCGCGCCGAAGTCCGCCGTGTCGGCGGCTCGGATCAGACCCGACCACTGCGCGCCCGATGTCTGAGGTCCGATCAGCCCGGACCGGGGCACCGGTCCCGCGCCGCGGGCCACGGCGAACTCGTCGCGGGTGTCGGGCAGGGTGCCCTGGTGCGCGATCCGCCCGTCGACCACGACGACCAGGTCGTCGGCCAGATCGTCGAGGTCGGTGGTGATGTGGGTGGAGAACAGGGTGGCGTTCTCGGGCGAGACCATGAACTCGCGGATCACGTCGACGATCTCCCGACGCGAGGCGGGGTCGAGTCCGCTCGACGGCTCGTCGAGCACGAGCAGGCGCGGATGCTGGGCCAGCGCGGTCGCGAGGGCCAGCTTGACGCCCTGACCGCGCGAGAGGTCGCCGACGCGACGCTCCCGCGGAACGTGCAGCCGGTCGAGCAGGTCGACGAAGCGCGCCTCGTCCCAGCCGGCGTAGAACGGGGCCAGCCGTCGTCCGATGCTCGCCACGCGCCACTCGGGTGCCGCCGTGGGCCGGTCGAGCACGACGCCCGTGCGTACCCGGGCCTCGGGTGCGCCGGCGGGGTGTCCGAGCACTTCTGCGGTGCCGCCATCGAGGGCGACGAGACCGAGCAGCGCGCGGATGATGGTGGTCTTGCCCGCCCCGTTCGGTCCGACGAGGCCGACGACGCTGCCGCGCGGGAGGCGCAGCGAGACGTCGGCGACCTCGAAGGACGGCCGGTGGATGCGGATGCGGTCGAGTCGTGCCAGGTCGTCTGTCATGAGTCCCTCCAGGTCTCATCGATCAGTCGGTGGATGTCGTCGGATGTCAGCCGGGCGTCTCGCGCGGCGGCAAGGAGCTCCCGCAGCGCGGCGTCGACACGGCCGCGGAGGGCCGCCGTCGCCCTCTGCGGATCGACGTCGAGGACGACGAAGCCGCGGCCGTGCTCGTTGCGCACGAGTCCTTCCGCGACGAGGTCGTTGTATGCGCGGGTGATCGTGATGACGCTGACCCGGAGGTCGGCCGCGAGCTGTCGCAACGACGGCAGGGTCGTTCCCGGCGCAGCGTCGCCCGCGAGGATCGCGGCGCGGACCTGCCCCTTGACCTGCTCGTAGATCGGTGTCGACGAGTCGGTGGAGAGGACGATCCTCAACGTGTCACCTGCTGTATATACACACCATAACAGTAGCGGCTCGTGAGCGGGAAGGGAAGGGGCGCCGAGTATCATCGGCGCATGACTGGTGCGCTGCCCTCCGATGCGACGCCGACCGTGCTCTTCGTGTGCGTGCACAACGCGGGGCGCTCGCAGATGGCGGCCGGCTTCCTTCGTGAGATCGCCGGCGATCGCATCGAGGTCCGCTCCGCCGGCTCGATGCCCGCGGAGCGGATCAACCCGGTAGCGGTCGAGGCCATGGCCGAACTCGGCATCGACATCACCGCTGAGCAGCCGAAGGTGCTGACGACCGAGGCTGTGCAGGCGTCCGACGTCGTCATCACGATGGGGTGCGGCGACGCATGCCCCTACTTTCCGGGGAAGCGCTACGAGGACTGGAAGCTCGACGATCCCGCAGGTCAGGGCATCGCGGCGGTCCGCCCCATCCGCGACGAGATCCGCGACCGCATCCGGCGGCTGGTCGCCGAGCTGATCTGACCGCCGCGCTGATCTGACCGCCGAGCGACGCGGGCGGCAGGATCGTCGTCGCCGTGGTCAGCGCGCCGAGGCGAGGACGACCGCCTCGTCGACCGGGCTCAACCCCGATCGGCGATCGCGTGCGACGCCCCGCGACATCTCGTCGGACAGGACCTTGGCTGCGGTGTCCGCGAGGGGCGTGAGGTGTCCGCCGGTCTCGAGGAAGCGACGGCCCGACCGCTGCGCGAAGCCGATCTCGGTAGAGGGGAGCCAGAGCGGCAGCGAGCGGGGGCCGGCCCAGTAGCGCACGTCGTGGGCCTGCAGCGTGTCATCGGACACCTCGACGACGTCGCCGCCGAACCCTGCGATCTCCGCGATCGAGCAGAAGGCGTCGCGCATGGGCACGATGGCGCCGACCGCGTTGACCGTGCCGGTCACGTCGTCGCGTGCGGCGGCGGCGATCCACGTGGCGAGGTCGTCCACATCGATGACCTGCACGTGCCGCCCGGTCGTCGAGGGGGCCAGAACCGGCCCCGGACGGGTGAAGCGGGCGGGCCAGTAGCCGAACCGGTCGCTGGGGTCGCCGGGTCCGACGATCAGCCCGGGGCGCGCGATCAGGAGGCGGTCGCCGAGCCGACGGGCGCTCGCCCTCTCGGCGGCGACCTTCGCGTCTGGGTAGCGGCTGAGGTCCTCGGGCTCGACGAGGGCGGCGGTCTCGCCGGCACCGGGCTCGGTGTTGCCGGCGTAGGCCGAAACGCTCGAGATGAGCGTCCAGTGCGCGGCGCGGGCAGCCAGAGCGTCGAGTGCCGGGCCGACCAGGTCGGGCTCGTAGGCGATCTCGACGACCTCGTCCCAGTCGCCGTGGACCGCAGCGTACGCGTCGTCCGAGCGCCGATCGACCGCGACCAGGCGCGCCCCGGCGGGCACCCCGCCCGACTCGCCGCGGGCGAGGCATGTGACGTCGTCGCCGTCCGAGACGAGTCGCTCCACCACCGTCCGTCCCAGCCAGCCGGTGCCTCCGAGGACCAGTACGCGTCGCATGTGTCCAGTCAACACAGACGACTGCCCGTAGCGGACGGGCGTCCGCTACGGGCAGAAGGCGATTCGTGGGGCGCTCGGACGTCAGCGCGCGGCGGCCTTGAGCGTGCCGGTCACCTGGCCCTGCGGGTCACCGATGAGGCAGAGGATCTCGCGGTCTCCCGCGTCCCAGCTGCCAGCGGTGGGGACGTAGTAGTTGAAGTCGAGCACCGACTCCTCGTACGCCGTGCCGACGAAGGTCGAGAACGCGTCGGCGCAGACCTGCTCGGCCTGTGCCTGCGCGCCCTCGATCCCGGGGAAATCGTCGCCCGTGATGTCCTCGGCGTAGAACGCCTCGAGGTCGTGCGGGTCCGAGCAGGGCACGGTGGGCGCCTCCGTGACCTCGGTGGCGTCCGAGTCCGAGAAGAGCATGCAATCGCCGACGCGGATGGCGAAGACGTCCGTGCTCTCGTTCGATTCGGCGATCGCGCCGGACTCGTCGCGGACCGGGGCCTCGGCCCCTCCGGAGAACGCGTTCAGCGTGGAGCAGCCGGTCGCGAGAAGGGCGACGGCGATGGCGGCGGCGGGCAGGGCGAGGAGGCGACGACCAATGTTCACGTCGAACGACTCTATCCAGATCGCGCCGTTCCTGGGAAATCCTGATGATTCAGCTGAATGTTCCGTGCGCGTCGAGCGGATGATGAGACACCCCCGGTACGTCCTCGAGCGCGGTGTACACGGGGATGCCGCGCTCTCGGGCGATCGCGACGTCCTGGTCCGCTCCCCGGGACTCGCCCGAGAGGCGCAGGACCGCGTCGCATCGCTGCAGCAGCCGGTGCGCCACGGGGTACATCACGCGCTCGGCGAGGGGATCCGTCGGGCCGCTCGCGCCCGCACTCGAGAGCACGGGGAGTGCGACCCATTCGCCGATCATGGGGATGTGCCCGGCGGCGAACAACGGCCAGGCCGCCTCTTCGAGGCGGCCGAGGTTGCGCCGCATGAGCGCCGGATCGCCGCCCGTGCCCGACGCGTACGGGCCGGCGATGAGGATCATGAGTGTGTCAGTCATGATTCGATAGTATGCATAAACGTGCAACAACGTGAAGGAGTCGGAATGCTTGCCGCCGCCCGCAAAGATCTCCTGCTCGCGCGCCTCCGCGCCGACGGCCGCATCGTCGCCAAGGAGCTCGCCGCCGAGCTCGGCATCTCCGAGGACAGCATCCGGCGCGACCTGCGAGAGCTGGACGCCGCCGGCCTGGCCACGCGCGTCTACGGCGGGGCCGTGCCCGCGTCGCCCGCCGTCGTCGCCTACGCCGCACGGCAGAGTGTGGCCACCGAGAGCAAGCAGCGGGTCGCCCGTTTCGCGGCGGGGCTCATCGAACCCGGCAGCACGGTCATCATCGATGGTGGGACGACCGCGCTCGCGACGGTGCGAGCCCTCGACCCCTCACTCGCCTGCACGATCGTCACGCACAGCCCCACCGTGGCGGCCGCACTGCTCGACCACGCGGCGGAGGTCATCATCATCGGAGGGCGCCTGTTCAAGCACTCCGCCGTCGCGAGCGGGGCCGCCGCCGTCGAGGCCGCCCAGCGGGTGCGCGCCGACCGGTTCCTGCTGGGGGTCACCGGCATCCACGCCGAGGCGGGACTGACGACGGGTGATGCGGACGAGGCGGCGATGAAACGCGTTCTCGCCGAACGGGCGGCGGAGACGTACGTCCTGGGCAGCGAGGAGAAGATCGGCGCGGTCTCGCCGTTCGCCGTGCTGCCCGTCGACGCCGTCACGGGGGTCGTGGTCGACACCGGCGCGTCGGCGAGCGGCCTGCGAGCACTCGAGGCGGCCGGGATGCCGCTGCTGCGCGCGTGAGACGAGTCCCACGGCATCCGATCGGGTGACGTGATCGCCCGCCGTCGCTAGGCTGTGCCGCATGCAATGCCGGTGAGTCGCTCTCGATCCCCATCCGCGCGTCGACGTCGACGCGATCGAAAGGCTTGCCCATGAACTCGTCCGCCGTCCACGCGCTTCCCCTCACCGGGAAGACCGCCCTCGTCACCGGCGTCTCGCGCCGCCGCGGCATCGGCTTCGCCGTCGCCGCGAAGCTCGCCGGTCTCGGAGCCGGCATCGTCATCCACCACCACCGCCCGCACGACCTCGACCTCCCCTGGGGCGGCGACGACCTCGACGCCGTGCGCGCCGGCCTCCGCGAACACCTCGTCGGCGACGCGGTGCTCACCGACCTCGCGGCCGATCTCTCCGCCCCCACCGCCGCGGAGGAACTCGTCGAAGCCGCAGCCCAGGCGAGCGGCGGGCTCGACATCCTCGTCTGCAACCACGCCAAGAGCGGCGATGACGGCAGCATCCTCGACATGACGCCCGCGCGTCTCGACGCCTTCTGGGACGTCAACGCCCGGGCGACGCTGCTGCTGACCGCGGCTTTCGCGCGCCGCTTCACCGCGGTGCCTGCATCGCCCCGTCGGCCGGGAGACCGCATCGCCGGCGGCAAGCCGTACGATGCTCCGCGCGGTCACGTCGTATGGATGACCTCGGGCCAGATCCACGGGCCGATGATCGGCGAGATCGCATACGCCACGAGCAAGGCCGCGCTCGCCGGAGTCACGGCGTCGGTCGCGGCGGAGCTGCTCGAGCTGGGTGTGATCCTCAACACGCTCAACCCGGGCCCGGTGAACACCGGCTACCTCGACCCCGATACGACCGACCGGTCGCTCGATGCCCTCGATGCCTACCTCGCGAGCACGCCCTTCGGTCGTGTCGGGCGTCCGACCGATCCCGCCGAGCTGATCGCCTGGCTCTGCACCCCCGCGGGCCGATGGATGGTCGGACAGGTCATCACGAGCGATGGCGGGTTCAGTCTGCTCGGCTGAGGGCGACCGCCGTCGCGCGGACGGTCATGCCGGGGCGTCGTCCGCCCGCGAGGTCCGGAATCGGCGGTCGTCGCGGAACCGCTCGCGCCGACGGTGGATCAGGCCCCCGACGATGACGAGACAGATGAGCAGTGAGGGGCCCAGCCAGAACGTCGACAGGCGGAGAAATATGATCGTCAGTCCCCAGACGGCCGCGGTCGCCGTCGTGATCCACCGTGGGCCCGGCTCCGTCGACGTCACTCGCGACGTGGGCGCTTCTTCGTGCGGCACGCGGCACCCCTCTCTCCGTGAGAGCGGGCGCGCGCAGCCACGCGCACAGCTCCGATCCGAGGCTCGCAGGGGAGGCTCGGCCGTCGCCGCGGTGCGATCGGAACGCGTGGGCGAGACAGCCGACTTGCGTGTCATCGCGCGCGTCCTGCGTGTCCGTCGGGCGCACGCGGCCCGGCCGTCCGCGCCGTTCAGTCGGCGCGCACGAGGAGGTCGCCGATCTCGCAGTCGAGCGCCCGGCAGATCGCCGAGAGCGTCGAGTAGCGGATGGCGCGGGCACGGTCGTTCTTGAGCACGGAGAGGTTGACTACCGAGACGCCGACGATCTCGGAGAGGCGCGTGAGCGTCATCCCTCGCTCGGCGAGCAGTTCGTCGAGCCGGCAGTGGACTCCGCTCGGGCCCTCGTCGTCCGCAGGGCTCACACCAGTCCCTCCGTGTCGCGCCGCAGGCGCTCGCCGTGCGCGAAGGCAGTGGCGAGCACGGCCGCGGCGAGTGCGGCGACGAAGACCGGTGCCAGCGGGATCAGGTCCATCACGTGAAGCGGTTCGAACGGCACCCCCAACGAGTCGAGCGCCCGCTCGCGGCCGAGCCCGTCGAGGACCGGCCAGCCGAACGCGGTCGCGGTGAGGGCCGCGCCGATCGTCGTCAGGGCCCGTGTCGTCCGCCTGCTGAAGACCTCGCCGCGGCGGACGGCGAGCGCGATGAGCATGAGCGAGCGCATCGCCACGACGATCGCGACGGCGACGAGAAGCGTCGCCAGGATGAGCCAGGTGCGCCCGAGCGCATCGGTGGCGGGAGCGAGGACGGTCACGTCGACGAAGCCGGAGGCCGTCGCGTCCTCGCCGCCGAACGACACGATGTCGGTCGCGGGCACGCTCACCCGCGGGCCCGTGGCGCCTGCGATCCGGGCGATCCGGAATGCGGCCCAGCCGACGGCACCGATGGCGACGGCGACCGTGTAGAGGAGGAGGTCGAGTGCCCCGGTGCGCCAGGAGGCCGGCTCGGACGAGCTCATCACACCAGTCCCTGGGTGTCGCGCTGCAGCCGCGAACCGTAGCGGAAGACGGCGGCGAGCGCCGCGAGGCCGAGGCCGGCGGCGATCGGCCAGAACGGCAGGGTGATGTCGAGCGTGGCTGACGGCCACCAAGCCAGCGGATCCTCGATGCCGGGGATGTCGGTCCAGTGGGCGCTGACCCGTTCGAAGAGTTCCCGGGACGCCATGCTGCCCGAGATGTCGGAGAGCAGCTGCGCCGCGGTGCCGCCCGCCGCGACGATCACCGCCGTCGCCATCGTCATCCGCACGATGATGCGATCGAAGGCGCGTCCGGCGAGCAGCTGGAAGCACGCGACGGCGATGAGCGCGGCGACCGCCGCGGGGATCAGCGACCACAGCGCCTGGCCGGTCGTCCACAGACCGCGCGCGAGCGGGCTGATCCCCGCGACGTCCACCTCGGCGACCGAGAACCCGCCGCCGGCGACCTGCGCCGTCGGCCCGGTGTCGATGACGACGCCGGGGAGGAGCTCCGGCCAGAACGGCGCGACGGGGACACTCATCCGCGGTGCGTCGGCCGCGAGGTTCTGGACCACCGAGACGATCGCCCCGAGGAGGCTGAACACCGCCCACAGCGCGGACAGCGTCAGCGCGAGACTCACCACCGGAGACGGGTCG
This sequence comes from Microbacterium sp. cf332, assembly GCF_900102175.1. Lineage (GTDB taxonomy): Bacteria > Actinomycetota > Actinomycetes > Actinomycetales > Microbacteriaceae > Microbacterium. Next base: position 168,815 of record NZ_FNKN01000002.1, on the reverse strand, counting down.
CCCCGCCGACGGGCCCGGGCCGCGGCCGTCGCGAACAGCGCGGCGGCGATGGCGAGGGCGATCCCTGCGACGACGACGATCTGACCGACCGCCCAGACGTTCGACATCCGCATCCTCTACTTATCGATCATCGTTATTATCGACAAACGTTATGTTCCGCGGCTCCCGGATGCAAGCCCGGCGGCGCTATGCCGACGGCGAACACGGGCATACCCGTATCCCCGCCTGGTTACTCTCTTTCGTAAGCGCCCGGACTCCCGGCGCTCGAAGGAGGCTGACGATGTTCGAGAGATTCACGGATCGTGCCCGTCGCGTGGTCGTGCTCGCCCAAGAAGAGGCGAAGATGCTCAACCACAACTACATCGGGACCGAGCACATCCTCCTCGGTCTGATCCACGAGGGAGAAGGCGTTGCCGCCAAGGCCCTCGAGAGCCTGGGCATCTCGCTCGACGCGGTGCGCGAGCAGGTCCAGGACATCATCGGCCAGGGCCAGCAGCAGCCCACCGGTCACATCCCGTTCACGCCGCGTGCGAAGAAGGTGCTCGAGCTGTCGCTGCGCGAAGCGCTGCAGCTCGGACACAACTACATCGGCACCGAGCACATCCTGCTCGGCCTCATCCGCGAGGGCGAGGGCGTCGCGGCTCAGGTGCTGGTCAAGCTCGGCGCCGACCTGAACAAGGTCCGCCAGCAGGTCATCCAGCTGCTCAGCGGCTACCAGGGCAAGGAGCCCGCCGGCGCGACCGTCGGGGCGGGCGAACAGGCGCAGGCGCCCCAGGGCGGATCGGCCGTGCTCGACCAGTTCGGACGCAACCTCACCCAGGCCGCGCGCGACAACAAGCTCGACCCGGTGATCGGCCGCGAGAAGGAGATCGAGCGGGTCATGCAGATCCTCTCGCGCCGCTCCAAGAACAACCCCGTGCTGATCGGTGAGCCCGGCGTCGGCAAGACCGCCGTCGTCGAGGGTCTCGCCCAGGCGATCGTCAAGGGCGATGTCCCCGAGACGCTCAAGGACAAGCAGGTCTACTCGCTCGACCTCGGCTCGCTCATCGCCGGTTCCCGCTACCGCGGTGACTTCGAGGAGCGCCTGAAGAAGGTCACGAAGGAGATCCGCACCCGCGGCGACATCATCGTCTTCATCGACGAGATCCACTCGCTCGTCGGAGCCGGTGCGGCCGAGGGCGCGATCGACGCCGCCTCGATCCTCAAGCCGCTGCTCGCTCGCGGCGAGCTCCAGACGATCGGCGCCACGACCCTCGACGAGTACCGCAAGCACTTCGAGAAGGACGCCGCCCTCGAGCGCCGGTTCCAGCCGATCCAGGTCGGCGAGCCCAGCATCCCTCACGCGATCAACATCCTGAAGGGTCTGCGCGACCGCTACGAGGCGCACCACAAGGTGCAGATCACCGACGGCGCGCTCGTCGCCGCGGCGAACCTCGCCGACCGGTACGTGAGCGACCGCTTCCTTCCCGACAAGGCCATCGACCTGATCGACGAGGCCGGCGCCCGTCTTCGCCTGTCGATCCTGTCGTCGCCGCCGGAGCTTCGCGAGTTCGACGAGAAGATCGCGAAGGTCCGCGAGGACAAGGAGCGCGCGAGCGAGGAGCAGGACTTCGAGAAGGCCGCGTCGCTGCGCGACGAGGAGAAGTCGCTGCTCGCCGAGCGGCTGCGCCTCGAGAAGCAGTGGCGTTCGGGCGACGTGGCGTCGCACGCGGTGGTCGACGAAGGCCTCATCGCCGAAGTGCTCGCCCAGGCCACCGGCATCCCGGTGTTCAAGCTGACCGAGGAGGAGACCAGCCGTCTCGTCTTCATGGAGAAGGCGCTGCACCAGCGCGTCGTCGGCCAGGAAGAGGCCATCGCGGCCCTCTCGCGCACCATCCGCCGCCAGCGGGCCGGTCTGAAGGACCCCAAGCGGCCCTCGGGCTCGTTCATCTTCGCCGGTCCGACCGGTGTCGGTAAGACGGAGCTGGCCAAGGCGCTCGCCGAGTTCCTCTTCGACGACGAGGGCGCGCTGATCTCGCTCGACATGTCGGAGTTCGGTGAGAAGCACACGGTCTCGCGCCTGTTCGGCGCCCCTCCCGGATTCGTCGGGTTCGAGGAGGGTGGCCAGCTCACCGAGAAGGTGCGCCGCAAGCCGTTCTCGGTCGTGCTCTTCGACGAGATCGAGAAGGCCCACCCCGACATCTTCAACTCGCTCCTGCAGATCCTCGAAGAGGGACGTCTGACGGACGGTCAGGGCCGCATCGTCGACTTCAAGAACACCGTGATCATCATGACGACGAACCTCGGCTCGTCGGCGATCGCCGGTGGTCCGGTCGGCTTCCAGGTCGAGGGCAACGCGCAGACCAGCTACGAGCGGATGAAGGGCAAGGTCGACGAGGAGCTCAAGCGGCACTTCAAGCCCGAGTTCCTCAACCGCGTCGACGACGTCATCGTCTTCCCGCAGCTGAACAAGTCCGAGCTCCGCCAGATCGTCGACCTGTTCACGAAGCGCCTGAGCGACCGTCTGCTCGACCGCGACATGACCGTCGAGCTCTCGGACTCCGCGAAGGACCGCCTCATCGAGATCGGTTTCGACCCGACGCTCGGCGCCCGGCCGCTGCGCCGTGCGATGCAGCGCGAGGTCGAGGACCAGCTCAGTGAGAAGATCCTGCACGGCCAGCTCAACGCGGGCGACCACGTCAAGGTCGACACCGAGGGAACGAAGTTCGTGTTCGAGACGGCACCCCGCGAGGGCAAGGTCGCTGTGGGCGTCGGCGCCGCGGGCGAGATCGCCGCGACCCCCGACATCGCCGCGAGCGGCGACTGACCGGGATCGCGCGAGCGACGGACACACGGAGGGGCGGATGCTGCGGCATCCGCCCCTCCGGCGTTCCCGGGGGTCGGCGTTCCCGGGGACTGGGTCCTCGGGGTTCCGGGGGCAGAATGGCGATATGCAGCCGCAGCCGAACACCGTCGTCGTTCGCGCCGTCGATCGCGCCGCGGGTGGTGCCGTCGACAGGATGAGAGTCGATTGGACGGCCGTATCCGGTCTCCTGCGCGACTACCACCTGCAGACGGAACACGAGAAGGCGCAGCACGGGGTCGCACCAGGCGGCAGCGAGCTGCCTGCGCGGTATCAGGCTGAGATCGACGACCCGGCGTCCGCCTTCGCGGGTGCGGAGGTCGTCGTCGCCGACGGCGAGGACGGCCCGGTCGGGATGGTGGTGCTGCAGGCGGCCGACGGTGACGTCGAGCTGAAGCGCCTCTGGGTCGCTCCCGCCGGGCGGCGTCGGGGCGTCGCGGCAGCGCTCATGTCGCACGCGCGCGAGCATGCCGAGCGGTCGGTCGCCGGCGGTCTGCGGCTGTCGGTCTGGGACTGGCGCGCCGACGCGCTCGGGCTCTACCGCTCGCAGGGATTCGTCGTCGTGCCCTCGTGGGAGTCCCGCGAGCGACTGGTCTGCCTGCGGCATCCCGTGCGTTGAGTCCCGTCGACAGGATGAGCGCCCAGGATGCCGCTCCTGCGGCGAGTTCGGAGGGCTCGAACCTGTCGACGGGACGCGCGTGCGTCCTCCCGGGGAGTGTGCGCGGGGGGATCCGCGGCGTGTGATCGGCGCGAAACACGATGGCCCTACGATCGGCGCGTGAGCAGCGACGACGCCACGACGGCGCCCCGACCCGTCATCGGATTGACGACCTACCTCGAGCGCACCCGGCAGGGGGTCTGGGACGTGCGGGCGAGTTTCCTGCCGCAGCAGTACTTCGACGGGGTCACCTCGTCGGGCGGGGCGGCGACACTGCTGCCGCCGCAGCCGTCCCCGCAGCCGGCCGCCGAGGTCGTGCTCGATGGCCTCGACGGTCTCGTGCTCACGGGTGGGCTCGATGTGCAACCCGAGCTCTACGGGGCCGAGCGGCATCCGCTCACGGATCCGGCCCGGCCCGACCGCGACGACTGGGAGCTCGCGCTGTTGCGAGGCGCCCGCGAGAGGGGCATCCCGGTCTTCGGCATCTGCCGCGGGCTGCAGCTGATCAACGTGGCCGCGGGCGGTTCGCTGCACCAGCATCTTCCCGACGCCCTGGGCACCGACCGATATCAGCTCGGAAACGGGGTGTTCGCTCGCAACGAGGTGACGGTGTCGAGCGGAACCCTGTTGGCCGAGCTCATCGGCACGGGTTCTCTCACGGTGAGCAGCTACCACCACCAGGGCATCGACCGCCTCGGCGAGGATCTCGTCGTGTCCGCCCGCAGTCGCGAGGGCCTGCCGCAGGCGATCGAGGCCCCCGGCGACGAGTACCTCGTGGCAGTGCAGTGGCACCCCGAGCAGGATGCCGCCGACCGCCGCCTCTTCCTCGGCCTCGTCGCCGCTGCGACCGAGTACGCAGCTCGCCGCCGCTGACCCGGGGCCGGCTGTCGCCCCGCCGGTCGCTGCGTGCCGGGCGGTCCGGGATGCAAGGGTTCGTGGCCGACACTCGGGTGCGGCCGGCCGGGCGTCGGGGTGTCGCATCCGATCCATTGCGTCGCGATCTGTGGGATGCGGGATGGGCCGGCCCGGGGGAGCGGCGCAGGTCGGGGCAGCTCCGGGCCGTCTTCCCCATCCGGGATGCAAGGGTTCGTGGCCGACACGCGGGTGCGGCGGGCGGGGCGTCGGGGTGTCGCATCCGATCCATTGCATCGCGGTCTGTGGGATGCGGGGCGGGGCCCGCCGGCCCGGCCCGCCCCGGCCCGCCCCGCTCGGGGGCGAGGCGGGTCAGGGCTCGAGCGGGGCGACGTCGACCGAGACGCGCAGAGTCGAGGTCTTGGCCTCGGTGAAGATGATGCCCCGGACGGGCGAGACGTCGCCGTAGTCCCGGCCCCAGGCGACGGTGACGTAGCGGTCGTTGGCCCACTGGTCGTTGGTCGGGTCGATCGCGAGCCATTCGTCGGTGCCGGGCAGCCAGACGGCGAGCCAGGCGTGCGACGCGTCGGCGCCGAAGACGCGCTCCTTGCCGGGCGGGGGCTGGGTCGCGAGGTATCCCGAGACGTAGCGGGCGGCGACGCCGTGCGAGCGCAGGCACGCGAGGGCGACATGGGCGAAGTCCTGGCACACCCCCGCCCGCTTCTCCAGGGCGTCTGCGACCGTGCTGGTGACCGTGGTGGCCGTGCCGTCGTAGTCGAAGTCGGTGAAGATGCGGTGCATCAGGTCGGTCGCTGCCTCGCCGATGGGGCGTCCCGGGGTGAGCGAGAGCGCACCGTACTTCGCGGTCGCCTCGGACTGGGCCACGCGCGGCGACGGCATCGCGAACTCGGCAGCCCGCCACGCGCCCTCCTGGTCGGGATGGTGCAGCGGGCGGGCGAGCTCCCACGGCAGTGCGAGAGCGTCGGCGTCGTACTGCGGCGCGACGACGGCGACCTCGCTCGACGACTCGATCGTGAGCGCCTCGTGGGGCTCGGTCACGTGGAAGTAGGTCGACCAGTTGCCGAAGTAGTCGACCTCGCGGCGCAGGTCGCCGGGGCCGGGTGAGACCACGACGTCCGCTGCGCGCACCTGCTGTCCCACCAGCTCGCGCGGGGTCAGGTGGAACGTGCCGACGCTGTCCTCGACGGGGTCGCTGTACGTGTAGGCGGTGCGGTGCCACACCCGGTACTGCTTCACGCGCGCGCCTCCATCAGCTCTTCGATGAGGGCCAGCGACGACAGCGCGACCGGCGGCGGGCCGCTCTCGAAGTGCAGGGCGTCGATCGCGTCGCCGAGCTGCTCCAGCTGCGCCGTGAGGTCGTCGAGCAGCCCCTCGAGCGGTGAACGGATGCCGTCGACGGCATCGGTCAGCGCCTCGGTGTCGAGAGCGTCGATGAGCCTCTCGAGCTCGTCGACCAGACGCTCGGGGCGCGTCGATCCCGTCGATGCGGGAGCCGCCGCCAGGTGCGTGCGCAGCTCGGCGAGCGAGAACGCGAGCGACCGCGGGTTGTCGGGGTCGCGCAGCAGCAGGTCGAGGACGTCTCCCAGCCGCACCGCGCCGCGGAAGCGACGGCGGTGGGTGACGATGCTCTCGGACGCGGTCAGCACGGCCTCGAGCACGGCGTGCTCGGTGCGGATATCGCGGCGGTCGACGACGACACGCAGCAGGTGGGTGACCTGCAGTGCGCGCTCGATGAAGCGGCCCGCTTCGATGAAGCGCCATCCGGTGTCGCGCATCATGTTCGCCGTGACGCCCTGCAGCGACAGGATGACGGTGAGCATGCGTCCCGCGGATTCGGCGGTCCGATGGGCGTGCGGTGAGGCGCGCAGGGCACGCGACGCGCGTTCGATGCCGGCGAAGACGCGCCAGGTGTCGCCCGAGAGCTGGTCGCGGACGCCCTCGAGGACATCGCGCAGGCGAGCCAGGGCGTGTGCCGTGGAGCCGGTGCGCGCGGGGTCGAGGAGCAGCGACCGGAAGTCCGCGTCCGCGGCATCCGGTCCCGGTCCGGCGAGACGGTGGATGGCGTCGCGCAGCACGCGGGCGCTCGTGTGGGTGGCGCGTCCGGCCCCCGCGAGATCGAGCTGCTGCTGCGCCGTCAGCACGAGACGCAGCAGGTCCTCGGCGCGCTCGGCGTACCGACCCGACCAGAACATGTCGTCGAGGGCGCGCGGCGCGACGCTCGGCGCGCTCCGGCCGCCGGGCAGCGGCCCGATGTCGGTGAGCCCCTGGTCGGCATCGCCCTCGGCGGCCTTGAGCACCCACACGTCCTTCGTCGTGGGGGCGGCCGCGGCGCTCTCGCGCACCGTCGCGAGCCCGCCGAGCAGCGGGCGGTAGGCCGATCCGTGCCGGAGGGTGAAGGCCCGGAAGACCAGGGCTCGAGCGCGTGCGCTGTCACCCGCCCAGACCGGTGCCTGCGAGAGCGGCAGGAGCTCCTGGCCGACGTAGCGGTGCGGGGCGTCCGCGATCCGGGCGGCGACGGTCGCGGCATCCAGGTCGGCGAGGTCGCGGCGCGAGCCGTCGATCGGGCGGACGAGCAGGCCGGGATCGTCCGCCCGCAGTCGCTCGAGCACGACGGCGCGCGCGGCGGCGTCGCCGCACCACCAGGTCGGCACCCCGGGCAGTCGCAACTGCTCGCCGAGCAGCGCCTCGCTCGCGGCGGGGAGGTAGGGCAGCAGGGCGGGGTTCTCGAGTACGCCGGCACCGAGCCCGTTGACCAGGCGCACCGTGCCGCGCCGCACCGCCTCGGTGAGACCGGCGACGCCCAGCCGCGAGTCGGAGCGCAGCTCGAGCGGGTCGCACCACTCGGCGTCGACGCGGCGGAGGATGACGTCGACCTGCTCCGTCGGCTCCCGGTGTGGCCAGCCCGTGGGCTTCATCCACACGCGACCGCTGCGCACCACCAGGTCGCTCCCCTGCACGAGCGGCAGACCGAGGCCTCGCGCGAGGAAGGCCTGGTCGAAGGAGGTCTCGGAGTGCGGGCCCGGCGTGAGGACGACGACGCGGGGCTCGGCCACGCCCTCGGGAGCCGACGCGGCGAGGGTCGCGTGCAGGGCCGAGAAGTAGGGCTCCATGCGGTGCGGGTCGCTCTGCTGGTACAGGTCGGGCAGCACTTGGGAGATGACGCGGCGGTTCTCCATCGCGAAGCCGAGCCCCGAGGGTGCCTGCACCCGGTCGGCCAGCACCCGCCACTCGCCGTCGGCATCGCGGCCGAGGTCGGTGCCCGACAGCAGCAGTGGATGCCGGTCGGTGCCGCTCTCGCGCGCGACGGGACGGAGGAAGCCCGAATGGCCCAGCACCGCCGCCGCCGGGATGATGCCGGTCGACAGCAGTGTCTGCGGCCCGTAGAGGTCGGCCAGGACCGCGTTCAGCAGTTCTGCGCGCTGCGCCAGCCCCGTCTCGAGCCGCGCCCAGCTCGCGGCATCCACCACGAGAGGGACGGGGTCGAGCTGCCACGGCTGCGCGCCGGTGTCGGGGCGGACGTAGGTGACGCCGTCGTCGGCGAGGAAACGCGTGATCTCGCCCTCGACGCGGGCGAGCTCGGCGGGCGTCAGCGCGAGCGCGAGACCCGCGAGAGACTGCCATGCCGGTCGCAGCCCGCCGTCGGCGTCGACGACCTCGTCGTAGCGGGAGAGGTCGGGGAGACCGCCCGGAAGAGACGCCAACGGCAGTGTCGGCTGGGACACTGCGGCTGCGTAATCGCGGAGCACGCTCACGTCGGCACTCCAAAGAGGGAGGGATCTCGGGCTGAGGTAACACTACCGGCGCGGACTATCGTTGAGGCGTGACCTCCGACGCCCCGGCCTTCGTCGTCCGCCCTGCACGTGCGAGCGACGTCCGCGGCATCCGCGAGATGCTCGAGCCGTGGGTCCAGCGCCGCATCCTGCTCGGCAAGGACCTGGTCGTGCTCTTCGAGTCGGTGCAGGAGTTCGTCGTCGCCGAGGCTGACGGCAAGCTCGTCGGATGCGGCGCGCTGCACGTCATGTGGGAGGACCTGGGCGAGGTGCGCACGCTCATCGTCGTCGACGAGTGGCTGCATCGCGGTGTCGGCGGGGCGATCGTCGACCGGCTCGAGCAGGGCGCGCGCGAGCTGGGGCTCTCGCGGCTGTTCTGCCTCACCTTCGAGGTTGACTTCTTCGCGCGGCGTGGGTTCGAGGCGATCGGTGAGCAGGTCGTCGACGCCGACGTGTACTCGCAGCTGCTCCGCAGCCCCGACGAGGGCATCGCGGAATTCCTCGATCTCGCCCACGTCAAGCCGAACACCCTGGGCAACACCCGGATGCTCAAGCACCTGTAGGCGTGCCGCCCCGGCGGCATCCGGGCGTCGGCCTACCCTGGGCTCATGACCGACACGCCGCCCCGCCGCCGACCGTCGCCCGCGGTCTACCGCCGCCGACGTCTCGTGCTGCTCCTCGCGGTGCTCGTGGTCGTCGCGGTCGTCGTGCTCGCCTTCTGGCGGCCCTGGGAAGGGTCGGCCGCGTCCGGGCAACCGCAGCCCGCGGCCTCGACCGATACCCCGGCGGCGCCCGCTTCTCCCTCGGCGACGGCCTCGGACGACGCGGCATCCCCCTCGGCGTCATCGGGCGCGACGCAGCCTCCGGCCGATGCGGAGGCCGAAGAGGTCGAAGCGTGCTCGGCGCGATCGGTGCAGGTGTCGGCCGTGACCGACCAGGAGACGTACGACGCCGGCCAGCTGCCGCAGCTGTCGATCTCGCTCACGAACTCGGGTGACTCCGCGTGCCTGCTCAACGTGGGCACGGCGACGCAGAAGCTGACGGTCTCGAGCGGACCCGACGTCTGGTGGCGCTCGACGGACTGCCAGAGCGAGTCGAGCGATCAGGTCGTGCAGATCGATCCCGGTCAGACGGTGTCGAGCGTGACGCCGATCACCTGGGATCGCACACGCTCGTCGGTCGACAGCTGCGACGGCGACCGCCCCACGGCACCCGCCGGCTACTTCAACCTCGCCGTCGAGATCGGTGGCCTCGCCGCACAGCAGGAGCGTCAGTTCGTCCTGCAGTGAGCCGCGACCGGCGGATGCTGCAGGGTGAGACTTTTCTCACTTGTGAGGGGGCGACAGGCGCCCAGCGCAGTCGTAACCTTGTGTCAGCTCCCGGAGATATATCCGCTGTCCCCAGCAGTGAGATGTCGTGAAACCCCCCAGAATCGCGACGACGGATCCCCAGCTCCGGTGAGCGATGGGCCCTCTCGATTTCCTCAGTCCCCAATGAAGAGTTCGAGAGGGCCCCTTCTCGTCTGTCGCGGAACTGCGCGAGCTGCGGACGCGACTGCGGGAGCCGGCCCCGCGTCTTCTAGGCTGAGGTGATGGCTGGAAAGAAGCGCGGCGCGAAGAAGCCGGTGCCCGAGTTCCGCAACCCGCAGCTCGCGGATGCACTGCAGACGCAGGACATGGCCGCTCTCGCCTTCGCGCTGCGTCATGGACCGACCGTGGTCCCGCTCATGCGCGCCGGCGACCGCGACGACCCGCGTGACGTCGGCGAGATCTGGACGTACCGCGACCCGAACTCCGGCGACGTCGCGCTTCTGCTGTTCAGCGACGCGGCGAACAAGCCCGAGGCGCTGCCCTCCCACGTGGCCCTGCAGTCGCCGGGCGGGCTGCGGGCGTTCCTGGGCGTGCACGAAGCGGAGATCACCACCGTCTTCTTCGACATCGCGGGCCCGCATCCCATGCAGGCCGCACCCGCCGACGTCATCGCTGCTCTCGACGCCTGAGCTTCGGGTCGGGCGCTGGTGCTGCGAGCTTGAGTTGGCGCTTCGCGCCGCTTCAACGCCGTCGTCAGGGCGCGAGCTGCCAGGTGAACGGGTGCGCGAGCCGACCGGGCGGGTCAGAAGCCCGCGTCGGTGGCGGATGCGGCGGGCTGGCGGACCTGCAGGTCGCGCATGGCGCCGCCGATCGTGCGCGACGAGGCGTCGACCACTGCGCGGTATCCCATCCGCTTGGCCTCGGACTGACGCTGGCTCGACTGCGTGACGGGACGGATCTCGCCGGCGAGACTCAGCTCGCCGAACGCGGCGACCTGGCGCGACACCGCCTTGCCCCCGACGGCACCGGCGACGGCGATGGCGATGGCGAGGTCGGCCGCCGGCTCGACGAGGCGTACCCCGCCGACGGTCGAGACGTACACGTCCTGGTCGCTCGTGACCGCGACCCCGCGCTTCTCGAGCACCGCGAGGATCATCGCGACCCGCGCACTGTCGACACCGCTGACCACCCGGCGGGGGTTGGGGGCGCCGGTCTTGAGGGTCAGCGCCTGGACCTCGACGGGCAGCGCCCGCCGCCCCTCGAGCGCGATCGTGACGCATGTGCCGGGCACGGGGTCGCCGTGCCCCAGGAACAGGGCGCTCGGGTCGGGCACCTCGGCGATGCCGTCGCCGGTCATGTCGAAGCATCCGACCTCGTCGGTGGGGCCGAAGCGGTTCTTCAACGCCCGGACGAAGCGCAGCGAGGTCTGCCGGTCGCCCTCGAACTGGCAGACGACGTCGACGAGGTGCTCGAGCACGCGTGGTCCGGCGATCGAGCCGTCTTTCGTGACGTGGCCGACGATGAGCACGGGCAGATCGCGCTCCTTCGCCACCCGGATCAGCGTCGACGCCACCTCGCGCACCTGACTGGGCTGCCCTGCGACCCCGTCGGAGAGGGACGACGACACCGTCTGCACCGAGTCGACGATCAGCAGCTCGGGCCGCACCTCGTCGACGTGGCCGAGCACGGTCGCGAGGTCGGTCTCGCTCGCCAGGTAGAGCGCGTCGTGCAGCGCGCCCGTGCGTTCGGCCCGCAGCCGCACCTGGCCGAGCGACTCCTCGGCGCTGACGTAGAGCACGCGCCGGCCGGAGCGGGCCGACTGCGCCGCGACCTCGAGCAGGAGGGTCGACTTGCCGACGCCGGGCTCGCCCGACAACAGGATCGCCGCCCCCGGGACGACGCCGCCGCCGAGCACGCGGTCGAACTCACCGACCCCGCTCGAGCGCCGCGGGGCCTCGGTCGTGTCGATCTCGGTGATCGGCCGCGCCGCGCGCGCGGCGCCGGGGCTGACGGCCGTGACGGTCGAGGTGAGTCCGGTCTGCGTCGCCGCCTCGACCACGGTGCCCCACTGCTGGCATTCGCCGCAGCGGCCGACCCACTTCGCCGTCGTCCATCCGCACTCGGTGCACTTGAAGGCCGTGGTGGGAGAGGGACGACGAGAGGCCATGCGTCCAGGGTAGGCGCGACCCCCGACATCGCCGGCTCGCCGCCACCGACGTCGGGCCGGCGGTGCGGATGCCGCATCCCCGGTCAGCCGGGACGACACCGGCCCCGCCGGTCCGACACGCGTGTCATCGCCCCGTGCTGCGAGCACGGGGCGCGAGCCGTCAGCCGCGCAGGGAGGCCGCGACCTCGCCGAGCGCGCTGGCGGAGTGGCGGAACAGCTCGAGCTCGCGCTCCGAGAACTCGATCTCCCGCACGGGGAAGGCGCCGCGGCGGTTGACGACCGACGGCACCGACAGGGCCATGCCGTCGACGCCGTGGAAGTCGCGCAGCACCGTCGACACGGGCAGCACCGCGTCCTCGTCGCGCAGGATCGCCTCGACGATGCGGGCGCTCGAGAGGCCGATCGCGTAGTTCGTCGCGCCCTTGCCCTGGATCACCTTGTACGCGGCGTCGCGCACGTCGATCGCGATCTGGTCGAGCTCCTCGGTGGTGAACTTCGGCTGCCCGTCGAGCGGCACCCAGTCGAGGATCGGGACGGTGCCGATCGTGGCGTGCGACCAGAGCGGGAACTCGGTGTCGCCGTGCTCTCCGACGATGTAGGCGTGCACGCTCGAGATCGACACGCCCGCGCGCCGGGCGATCTTCCAGCGCAGGCGCGAGGTGTCGAGCACCGTGCCCGAGGCGAAGATGCGCTCCGGCGGCAGGTCGGTCGCCTCCTGGGCGAGCACCGTCAGCACGTCGCACGGGTTCGTGACGATCACGAACGTCGCGTTGGGCGCGACCTCGAGCAGCTTCGGCATCATCGAGGCGATGATGCCCGCGTTGACCCCGGCGAGCTCGGTGCGCGTCTGGCCCGGCTTCTGCTTGGCGCCCGCGGTGATCACGACGACGTGCGAGCCCTCGGCGACCGAGATGTCGGAGCCGCCGATGATGTCGCTCGACCCCGTGAACTGGGCGCCGTGGGCGAGGTCGAGCACCTCGGCCTCGGTCTTCTCGGTGGCGATGTCGTACAGCGCCACGTGGCGGGCCGATCCCCGGATGAGGGCCGCGTAAGCGACGCTGGATCCGACGGCGCCCGCGCCGACGACGGTGAGTTTGGAGTTCTCGATCGCGCTCATGACCTCAGTCTGGCAGGGGAGGTTATGAGCTGCCAGCGCCCCCTCACCGCTGCGCGTGCGGGTCGCTCGCGTTGAGTGCGCGGACGACGTCGGCGTAGTCGCCGCGTGCCTCGCCGTGGCGCAGGAACGTCACCCGCTCGACGAGCACCTCACGCACATCGGCATCCCGTTCGAGGATGGCGACCACTTCGGCGATGTAGTCGTCGAGCGGCTGCGCGTGGGGGTTCTCCGCGTGGCCGGGCATGAGGTCGGTCTGCACGGCCGGGGGCACGAGCTCGACGATCGAGACGGGCGTGTCCGCGTATTGCAGACGCAGGGACTCGCTGAGCATGTGGATCGCCGCCTTCGTGGCGTTGTACGTCGGCGTGACGCGCAGCGGCGCGAAGGCCAGGCCCGACGAGACGGTCATGATCGTCGCAGCGGGACGCGTGAGCAGGTGCTCGATGAAGGCGCCGATCAGGCGGATCGGGCCGAGCAGGTTCGTCGTGACGGTGCGCTCCGCGGTCTCGACGAAGCCGGCCGGCGAGGTCCAGTCCTCGGCGGCCATGACGCCCGCCATCGTGATGAGCACGTCGAGCCCAGGATGCCGCTCGAGCACCTCGGCGGCGGCTCGGTCGATGGACGCCGCATCCGACGTGTCGATCTCGACGCCGTCGATGGCGGGGTGCGCGGCGCGCAGGTCGTCGATAAGCTCGCGGCGGCGGCCGCCGACGATGACGGTGTTGCCGCGTTCGGCGAGGGCGATGGCGAGCGCGCGGCCGATGCCGCTCGTGGCGCCGGGGATGAAGACGGTGCGTCCGGTGATGTCCATGCCGATGAGTCTGGTCGCGGCGTCGCCGGGTATCCAGGCATGCCCGAACGGGGGAGTGGCGGTCCCTGGTTCGGGCGGGCCGTCCCGACCAGAATGGACAGGTGGACCGCGCCGCTCTCGCCCGTTTCCTCCGTACTCGCCGAGAGCGGCTGAGCCCGGAGGACGTCGGACTGCCCTCGGGTGCCCGCCGTCGGGTCTCGGGGCTGCGCCGGGAGGAGGTCGCGCAGCTCGCGCTGATGAGCGTGGACTACTACACGCGCCTCGAGCAGGAGCGGGGGCCGCAGCCGAGCCTGCAGATGCTCGCGTCGCTGACGCGGGCGCTGCGGCTGTCGCGCTCGGAGCGCGACCATCTGCACCGCCTCGCCGGGCATACGCCGCCCGAGCGGTCGGGTGCGGCCGACCACATCGCGCCCGCCCTGCAGCGCGTGCTCGACCGGCTGGGCGACACCCCGGCGCTCGTCATCACCGAGCTCGACGAGACCCTCGCCCAGAACGATCTCGCCCGGGTTCTGTTCGGGCCGCGCGAGCTGCGTACGGGGGCGGAGCGCAGCGGCGCCTGGTGCTGGTTCGTGCGTCCCGAGACCGAGCGCGCGGTCTATCCCGCGTCCGAACACGATCGGCAGAGCCGGGCGATCGTGGCGAACCTGCGCGCGGTGGCCGGCCGCGGCGGGCCGGGGTCGCGGGCCGCGCGCCTCGTCGCCGATCTGCGTGCTCGCAGCGAGGAGTTCGCACGTCTCTGGGAGCTCGAGGAGGTCGCGGAGCGCTTCGCCGACCACAAGGTCGTCGTGCATCCGGCGGTCGGCGAGATCGAGGTCGACTGCCAGGTGCTCTTCACCGAGGACCGCTCGCAGGCCCTGCTGACCCTGACGCCCGCGCCCGGTTCGGAGGCGGCCGAGAAGATGCGGATGCTGGCGGTGCTCGGACCGCTCGCGTCGGAGCGCTCGCCGAGCTGAGATCAGGCGGTCGTCGAACGCTCGCGCCGGATGCCGGTGAACGCGATGATGCCGCCCGCCGTCATGAGTGCGGCGGTGACGAGGGCGGACCGGTGGAATCCGTCGAGGTCGAGTGCGCCGCCGACGATCGGCGCGAGGAACGCGATGATCACGAGACCCGCGACGCGGGCGACGGCGTTGTTGACCGCCGAGGCGATACCGGAGCGTTCGGCGTCGATCGCCCCGAGGATCGTCGCGGTCAGCGGCGAGACGGTCGCTCCCAGGCCGAGGCCGAACACCACGAGCCCGGGGAGCACCTGCCACCAGTAGTCGAACGAGTCGTCGACGAGGAGGAGCAGCAGCGCCCCGCCCGCCATGACCAGGGGGCCCACGGTCATGAGGAGGCGTCCGCCGAACCGCTCGGCGAGCGAACCGGCCCAAGGGCTGAGCGCGATCAGCAGCACCGTGGTGGGCAGGCTCGCGAGCCCCGCGAGGGTTGCGCTGAGACCCGCGCCCTGCTGCAGGTAGACGCCGACGACGAAGCCGTTCAGAGACAGCGCGGCATAGACGAACAGGGTCGCGAGGTTGCCCGTCCAGTAGTTGCGTGCCCGGAACAGTGCGAGAGGCAGGATCGGATGCTGCGCGGTGCGCTGCCGCTGCAGGAACGCCGCGAACATCACGACGCCGGCTGCCAGCGGCATCCAGATGGCGGGGGAGCCCCAGCCGAGGTTCGGCTGCTCGATGAGGGCGAAGACCATGCCGCCGAGGCCGGCCGTGCAGAGCAGGGCGCCGAGCCAGTCGATGCCGGCGTCGGCGCGGCGCTCGTCGTAGCCGGGCAGTCGGGTCACGAGCCACAGGGTGACCGCGACGGGCAGGACGTTGATGAGGAACGCGTACCGCCACGACAGCAGATCGACGAACAGCCCGCCCAGCAGGGGGCCGACGAGCGAGGCTCCCGTCGTGAACGCGGTCCACAGCCCGATCGCGCGGGAGCGCTCGTGCCCCCGGAGCAGCGAGGTGATCAACGCGAGCGAGCTGGGTACGAGGAAGGCGCCGGCCGCGCCCTGCGCGGCACGGGCTGCGATGAGGAACAACGGGTCCTGCGCGAGCCCGACGGCGATCGAGGCGAGGCCGAATCCGATGAGGCCGATGCGCAGCACGAGCAGGCGCCCGTAGGAGTCACTGACCGAACCGGCGAGCAGGATCAGCGACGACAGCGTCAGCAGGTAGGCGTCGACCGCCCACTGCTGGGTCGCGAGGCCCCCGCCGAGCTCGCGCTCGATCGCAGGGAGGGCGACGTTGACGATGGTCGAGTCGAGGAAGGCCGCGGACGATGCGAGCGACGCGATCGCGACGACGAGGGCCGTGCGGGGGGTCGAGGATCGCGTCACGCCCCCACGCTACGCCCGCCCGTGAGCACCGTGGTTCGCGGCATCGCCCGAGATGTCGTAAGCTGGTCGGCGGTGACGTGTCCGAGCGGCCGAAGGTGCAACTCTCGAAAAGTTGTGTAGGGTAACCCCCTACCGTGGGTTCAAATCCCACCGTCACCGCCAGAAAGACCCCCGAGTGATCGGGGGTTTTTTCTTGCCCGGAGTCGGCCGTCCCCGGCTCACCCGGGATGCTGCGCGACCAGCACGCCGTCGACGTAGGCGGAGACCGGCTGCGGACGGAAGCCGGCGAAGAGGGCTGCGCGGCGCTTCTCGTGCTCGCGCTCGCCGACGACGAAGCTCAGTCTCATAGCCGCACGCTATCAGCGCCCACCCACCCTTCGCCGTGGCCGTGCCGCCGCGCGATAGCGTGCCGACATGGTCTCATCGCACACCATGAGGACCGCGGTGGTCGGTCCCGGCGCCATCGGCACGGTGGTCGCCGCGCTGCTTCACGAGGCCGGGACCCCGGTTCTCGTCGCCGGACGATCGCCGCGTCCTGATCTGCGCCTCGACACCGAACGCGGCGCGATCGTGGTGCCCGGTCCGGTGCTGACCGATCCCGCTCGATCGCCGGGGGCGGCGGATGTCGTGTTCCTCGCGGTGAAGGCGACGCAGACGGCCGCGACCGCGGCGTGGCTGTCCGCGTTGTGCGGGCCCGCGACCGTCGTCTGCGTCCTCCAGAACGGAGTGGAGCAGGTCGAGAGCGTGCAACCGCTCGTCGCGGGCTCGGATGTGGTGCCCGCGATCGTGTGGTCCCCCGCGGAGCGACGGCCCGACGGCAGCGTCCGCCTGCGCGGCGAGCCGCGCTTCACCGTCCCGCGGGTGGGCGGCGCGGAGCGCGTCGGCCGTGTCCTCGAGGCGACGGCGTGCGAGTTCACCATCGCCGACGACTTCACGACGCTCGCGTGGCGCAAGCTTTTGCAGAACGCCGCGGCGGGTCTCATGGCGCTGACGGGCCGCCGCGCGGGGATGTTCCGGCGGGACGACGTCGCCGACCTGGCGCTCGCCTACCTCCGGGAGTGCCTCGCGGTGGCACGCGCCTGCCGCGCAGCACTCCCCGACGACGAGCCCGATCGGGTGTTGCAGCGGTTCCGAGGATTCCCCGACGATATGGGCACCTCGATCCTGGCCGATCGCGAGGCCGGACGACCCCTCGAATGGGACGTGCGCAACGCAGTCATCCGACGGCGCGGCCGCGAGCACGGCATCCCCACCCCGGTCAGCGACGTGCTCGTTCCTCTGCTCGCCGCCGCGAGCGACGGTCCCGGCTGACCTGCGGGTGACGGCTGCGCCGGGTCCGCCCCCGTCAGACTGCGAAGCGCCCGCCGATCATCTCCGTCGACACGTCCCACAGACGGGGCCCGTCGGTCAGGTCGCGGAACGGAGCCCAGAACTGCTGCCGACGCGGAGCGCCCGCGATGACGCGCCGCGGGCCATAGAACTCGTCGCCGCGCGAGTCCAGACCGGCGGCCGCGAGCAGGGCGGGCTCGGCAGCGCTCGCCACGGTGCCGGCGAGTCCCACGCGCGACAGGGCCACGATGAGCGATCGCTCGCGTTTCGCGCTCGCGCGCCCCATGCCGGGCTGCGCCGCGAGCAGGTTGGTGGGGCTGACCCCGGGATGCGCGATGTTGCTCGACACGCCCCACCCGCCGGCGCGGCTACGGGCATCGAGCTCGCGGGCGAAGAGGGCGACGGCGATCTTCGACTGCCGGTACGCCGCCATGTCGTCGTAGTCGTGCCGCCAGTCCACGTCGTCCCAGTGCAGGCCGCCCGAGCGTGCCGCGACGCTCGTCTGGTGCGTCACCCGCGCTCCCCCCGCGCGCAACAGCGGCAGCAGACCGAGGGTGAGTGCGACGTGACCGAGGTGGTTGACGCCCCACTGCAGCTCGAAGCCCTCGGCGGTGGGCTGCCGCGAGCCGGGGTTCATGACGCCGGCGTTGTTGACCAGCACATTCACGGGCCGGCCCTCGGCGACGAGGTCGCGGGTGAAGCCGGCGACCGAGTCGAGCGAGGCGAGATCGAGCGGACGCGTGGTGACGTCGGCGCCCGGCACTGCCCGACGGATGCCGTCGATGGCCGCGTCGGCCTTCGCCGGCGACCGCGCAGGCAGCACGACGGCCGCGCCGGCGGCGGCCAGGCGGGTCGCGATGACCCGGCCGATGCCGTCGGTCGCCCCGGTGACGACGGCGAGCCGTCCGTGCAGATCGGCGAGGGGAGCAGTGGCGCGGGTCATGGTTCCTCCATCGTTCGGACGAGCCGTCGTGGCCCGCCCGACCCATGGTGGGCGCCGCCGCCCGCGGCATCCAGAGCCGGATCATCCACTGATCGCCGAGTCACCCCTGGAGTGGTGCGCGCGGCGGGGCTCAGACCTCGGCGCCGGCACCGATGACGGCCAGCAGCTGCAGCTTCTCGTGGCTCTCGCTGCCGGGGGCCGCGGTGTAGACCAGCAGGCGGTGCGACTGGTCCGGGTCGAGCAGCGTCTGGCACTGCAGCTCGAGCGCACCGACCTCGGGATGCCGGAACCGCTTGACCTCGGGCGGGGCGATTCCGACCTGCTGCCCGTCCCACAGCACGCGGAACTCGGCGCTGCGCTCCCGGAGCGACGCCGCGAGCGCGGCGGCCCGCGACGACGGGCCGCGCAGCGCCACGATCTCGCGGAGACCGCCGGCGTACACGCGCGAGAGCACGTCGTGCTCGGCCTCGTCGTACGGCGCGCGCGACGACGGGTCGGTGAACCAGCGGTACCCGAGGCTGCGGGCGTCGCCGGTGCGCCGGGTCGCGTCGCCGACGAGCGCGATGCTCAGCGGAGTCTGGCGCAGGGTCTCGCCGAGTTCCGTCACGATCTCGGCGGGCGTGTCGTGCAGGCGGTCGAGGATCCGCAGCAGTCCCGGGCTCACGTGGTCGCTCGCGGGTCCCCGAGCGGGCGGCACGTGACCGGCGAGGCGGAAGAGGTGGTCGCGCTCGCCGAGGGTCAGATGCAGTCCCTGGGCGATCGCCGCCAGCATCTGCTCGGACGGCCGGGGACCGGTGCCCCGCTCGAGCCGCGCGTAGTAGTCCGCCGACATGTTGCAGAGTGCGGCGACCTCCTCGCGTCGCAGCCCGGGCGTGCGGCGGCGCTGGCCGCGGAGCAGTCCGACATCCGACGGCTGCAGCGCTTCGCGTCGCATCCGCAAGAACGCGGCGAGGGTCTCTCGATCGATCATGTGTCGTTCGCCTTCCGGGTCGCGCGGTGCGGCATCCGTTCTACCGGTCGCGGGTCCGCGCAGCCAGGACCCGCCGGTCCACCCCTCGGGGCTCGCCGTCCGTCGTCCCATAATGCTTCGCCCGTTCGGGCACCAGCCCTTCCCGCCGGGAAGTCGGCGCCCCTAGCGTTGAGTCATGGCGCGCGACCACGAACAGCCGGAGGACCTGTACACCGCCCCGATCACCCTGCCGGGGGCGGCGGGATCGGGCGGTGACGACACGGATCTCGACATGCCCGAGATCAGCTACGACGAGCAGCGCTATCCCGCGCGGCCGCGGCGCCTGCGCCCACGCGACCAGTTCCGCGGCGGCAGCGTGCGACGCAACATGACCGACCCGCGCACGGCGAACGGCAGCAACCCGTCGTACATCGAGTGGCTCGTGCGGCAGTCGATGCTCAAGGACGCCGACGTGCTCGCACGTCAGCTCTCGGGCCAGCCCGCGATGTGGCGCAACCCGTACGCGCGGCCCGATGCCCGTCGCGCGATCGCGACGACCGACGTCTGGTTCACGGCCTACCCGATCTCGCTCATCACACGCCCGGGGCAGTCGTTCCTCGCGGCCCTCGGCGACGACGCGCTGTGGTCGGTGTTCGAGCGCATCGGGATCACCGCCATCCACACCGGTCCGGTCAAGCGGGCCGGCGGCATCACCGACTGGCGCGAGACCCCCAGTGTCGACGGTCACTTCGACCGCATCAGCACGTCGATCGACCCCGCGTTCGGCACCGAGGAGGAGTTCCGCACCCTCTGCGACGTCGCCGACGCTCACGGCGGCAGCGTCATCGACGACATCGTTCCCGGCCACACCGGCAAGGGAGCCGACTTCCGGCTGGCCGAGATGGGCTTCAAGGACTATCCCGGCATCTACCACATGGTCGACATCCCCCCGGAGGACTGGCACCTGCTGCCCGACGTCGCCGAGGGGTACGACAGCGTCAATCTCGACCCCGCCACCGAGCACGAGCTCGCCGAGCGCGGGTACATCATCGGCGCCCTGCAGCGCGTCATCTTCTACACGCCCGGCGTGAAGGAGACGAACTGGAGCGCGACCGCCCCCGTCCTCGGGCCCGACGGCGTGACGCGTCGCTGGGTCTACCTCCACTACTTCAAGCAGGGTCAGCCCTCGATCAACTGGCTCGACCCGACGTTCGCCGGGATGCGTCTGGTCATCGGCGACGCCCTGCACTCGCTCGGCGAGCTCGGCACCAGCGCGCTGCGCCTCGACGCGAACGGGTTCCTCGGCGTCGAGAAGAGCGCCGAGGGCCTGCCGGCCTGGTCGGAGGGGCACCCGCTCTCGCACGCGGCGAACCACATCATCGCGGGCATGGTGCGCAAGGTGGGCGGCTTCACCTTCCAGGAGCTCAACCTCACGATCGAGGACATCCGCGACACCGGTGCGGTCGGGGCCGACCTGTCGTACGACTTCATCGGCCGCCCGGGCTACCACCACGCCCTCGCCACCGGGCAGACGGAGTTCCTGCGCCTGGCGCTGACCTCGTCGCTCGAGCTGGGGGTGCACCCGGTGCAGCTCGTGCACGGGATGCAGAACCACGACGAGCTCACGTACGAGCTGGTGCACTGGGCGACCCGTCACGGCGACGACGAATACCGCTTCCGCGGGCGCGAGATCACTGGCAGCGAGCTCGCCGAGGAGGTGCGCGCGGACCTCACGGAGCACCTCACCGGCACGGCCGACTACAACCGCGTCTTCACGCAGAACGGCATCGCCTGCACGACCACCTCGCTCATCGCGGCATCGCGCGGGATCGCCCGGCTCGACGACATCGGCGACGACGACATCCCGGGTATCCGCGATGCGCACCTGCTGCTGTGCGCCTACAACGCCTGGCAGCCCGGGGTCTTCGCCCTCTCGGGCTGGGACCTCGTGGGCATGCTCACGGTTCCCGCCGACGAGGTGTCCGACCTGCTGGGCGCGGGCGACACGCGCTGGATCGAGCGCGGCGCGCACGACCTGCTCGACTCAGACCCGACCGCGACGCGGTCGGCGTCGGGGATGCCGCGCGGACGGGCCCTCTACGGTGCCCTGCCGGCGCAGCTCGACGACCCCGAGTCGTTCGCCTCGCGTCTCTCGGGCATCCTCGACCTGCGCCGCGCGCACGGCATCGCGTCGGCATCGCAGGTCGACATCCCCGAGGTCGCGCACTCCGGCATGCTCGTGCTCGTGCACCGGCTCGACGACGGCGACCCGCGTGCCGAGGCGGTCACGCAGGTCACGGTGCTGAACTTCTCGGCCGAGCCGATCGAGGGAACCGTGCGATCGGAGCACCTCGCCCCCCAGTCCGAGGTGGTCGACGCCGCGACGCGGGACGTCATCGGTCGTGTCGACGACCTGCAGAGCTTCAGCGTCTCGCTGCCGGGCTACGGCGCGACCTTCCTGCTGCTGAACGCGCCCGAGCCGGCCGACGACTGACGGGTCAGGCGGGGCCGGCCAGGCCGGCCAGAGCCGCGTCGATGCCGGCGAGCGGCACGGGCAGCCAGTCGGGGCGGTTGCGGGCCTCGTAGATCGACTCGTAGACGGCCTTGTCGAGGACGAGAGCGCGCAGCAGCACCGGGTCGAGGTCGATCGCGCCCGGCGCCCCGGCGTACGCCTCGACGAAGGCGGCGCGGCAGGCCGCGGCCCAGCCGCTCGCGTCGGGTCCGTCGCCGACGGCGCCGGCGTAGTCGAACGACCGCAGCATGCCGGCGACGTCGCGGGGCGGCAGATCGGGGATCGCGCGCTCGGCCATCGGCCGCAGCGGCTCGCCCTCGAAGTCGACGATGCGCCAGCCCCCGGCGGGCACGGCGAGCACCTGGCCGAGGTGCAGGTCGCCGTGGATGCGCTGCAGCCGGGGCCACGGGCGCGCGAGCGCGGCGTCGTACACCGCCGCGATCGCGTCGACGCGATCGGCCACCGCGGGCACCTCGGTCGCGGCGATCCGCAGGCGCCGGCGCCAGGCCGACCCGGTGGCCGCGACCTCGTCGCCTGCGGCATCCGTCGTCTCGAGCGCTGCGCCGAGCGCGCCGTGCACGCCCGCCACGGCGATGCCGAGGTCGCGGGCGGCGTCGGTGAAGTCACGGTTCTCGCGCGCAGCCTCGAGGGCGACCGCCCAGCCGTCACGGACTCCGCGGAGGAACTCCTGCGCGAACCCCAGGGTGCCCCGTGCCGCGCCCGTCTCGCGTCCCACATCGGGCCATTCGGCGTCGAGGCTGCCGAAGAACCGCGGCACGAACGGCGATCCGGCGTCGCTCAGCACCCGCTGCACGGTGACATCGGGATTCTCGCCGTGGTGCAGTGTGCGGAAGAGCTTGAGGATGATCGTCGGCTCGCCGTCGACGTCGTAGACGATCGAGGTGTTTGACTGCTCGCCCGTGAGCACGCGTGATCCCGTCACGCGTTCGACGTCGACGCCCATCTGCGCGAGCGTGCCGACCGTGAAGCCGGTGTGGCGCGCTGCGTCGACCAGGAAGGCGTCGCCGTCGCGGGCGACGACCTCGTCGGCATCGCCGGGTGCGGACACCCGTGACAACGGAACGTTGTAGAGGGTCGGGAGGGCGCCGGCGTCGTCCATGAGGAGGTACCGGGTCGCGGTGCCGGGGGCGGGTTGCGCGTCGAGGATGCGGAACCGCGGCTCGTGGCTCTTGCCGGCATACCACCGCTGTCGCACCACCCAGGCGCCGAGCTCGTCTGTCAATCGCACGGTGCCACTCTGTCGGTTCCGGACATCCTGCGAAAAGGGCTGGACGAGCGAGGGGCGGAGGCGTAATGCTCATTCCTGCCGGAGCGCACGATCGCAGGGACGCGACCGATAGTGACCGGCGGGGCGGGACGCCCGAACAGCCCGCCCGCGGAGAGAGCATGTCCCTTCACGACAAGGTGAGCAGACGTGTGCGGCGCTGGGACGCCGACATCGTCGTCAACCCTCGGATCACCCCCGCGCAGTGGCGCGCCGTGCGTCGTCCCTGTCGCATCCGCATCGCCGCGGGCCTCGTGCTGAGCGTCGTCGTGGCCGCACTGGTCGCGGTCCAGCTCGTGGGCGGCTGGCATCTGCGTCCGCTGCGGGTGCTCGCATTCGCTGGGATCGTGGTGGTGATCCTGCTGCTCGCCTCCGTCGCGGTGACGGTCGCCAACGCGCGCGCCTCATTGCCGCAGCAGCATCCGCACCTGTTCTGGTCGCGGCGCCGCGTGCTCGCCGATCCGATCGGCACGCCCGGCCGGATGCGTCAAGCGGATGATTCGACCGATATGCGCACGTACCGTGGCGACGACGACGGCCCCGTCACGCCGGGGCTGCGACGTGAGGAGGAATCATGGCCGATGCCACGACCGCGAACAACGGAGCTCCCGTAGCCAGCGACGAGCACTCCCAGAGCGTGGGAGCCGACGGCTCGATCGCTCTCACCGACCACTACCTGATCGAGAAGCTGGCGCAGTTCAACCGTGAACGCGTGCCCGAGCGCGTCGTGCACGCGAAGGGCGGCGGAGCGTTCGGCACCTTCCGCACGACGGGAGACGTCTCGGCATACACGCGCGCCGCGCTGTTCCAGCCCGGGGTCGAGACCGAGATGCTGGCCCGCTTCTCGTCTGTCGCGGGCGAGCAGGGCAGCCCCGACACCTGGCGCGACCCGCGGGGCTTCTCGCTGAAGTTCTACACGACCGAGGGGAACTACGACCTCGTCGGCAACAACACCCCCGTGTTCTTCGTGAAGGACGGCATCAAGTTCCCCGACTTCATCCGTTCGCAGAAGCGCCTGCCGGGCAGTCACCTGCGCGACAACACGATGCAGTGGGACTTCTGGACTCTGTCGCCCGAGAGCGCCCACCAGGTGACATGGCTGATGGGCGACCGCGGCATCCCGGCGTCATGGCGTCATATGAACGGCTACGGCTCGCACACGTACCAGTGGATCAACGCCGCCGGTGAGCGCTTCTGGGTGAAGTACCACTTCCACACCGACCAGGGGCATCGCACCCTCACCCAGGACGAGGCCGACCAGATCGCCGGTCAGGACGCCGACTTCCACATCCGCGACCTCTACGCGGCCATCGAGCGCCAGGAGTACCCGACCTGGACGCTCAAGGTCCAGATCATGCCCTACGAGGACGCGAAGACGTACCGGTTCAACCCGTTCGATCTCACCAAGGTGTGGCCGCACAGCGACTATCCCGAGGTCGAGGTCGGCACGATGGAGCTGAACCGTAACCCCGGCAACTACTTCGCGGAGATCGAGCAGGCGGCCTTCGAGCCCTCGAACTTCGTCCCGGGGATCGACGGGAGCCCCGACAAGATGCTGCAGGCGCGCATCTTCAGCTACGCCGACGCACATCGCTACCGGGTCGGCACGAACTACCAGCAGCTGCCGGTGAACAGGCCGCGCACCGAGGTGCACTCGTACTCGAAGGAGGGCGCGATGCGCTACGAGTACAACCCGCCCGAGATCCCGGTGTACGCGCCGAACTCGGTCGGCGGCCCCGCGGCCGACCCGGCTCGCGCCGGCGACGGCGGCTGGCACAGCGACGGCGAGCTGCTGCGCACGGCCGCGACGCTCCACGCCGAGGACGATGACTTCGGCCAGGCCGGCACGCTCGTGCGCGAGGTGATGTCGGATGCGGAGCGCGACCGCCTCGTCGAGACGATCGTGGGCCATGTCGGCGGTGTGACCCGCGCCGAGGTGCGCGACCGTGCGGTGCAGTACTGGAAGAGCGTCGACGCCGAGCTGGGCGCCCGGGTCGCCGAGGGCCTGCCGTCGCTCGAGGGATCCGCCGCGCCGGGCGAGCAGCTGAGCGAGCCGAACCCGGACGGCGACCTCGTCGGCACGGACGTGGCCGGACGCATCTGACAGGACCGGCATTCGTCGGCGTCGACATCGGCCGCGGTCCGCGACAGCTGCGGGCCGCGGCCGATCCGCGTCACGCGGGGGTCCCGGTCGGCTGGCCGGCGGATGAGGGCGCGGCGTCGTGGTCGCGGGTCTCGGAAGCGGCATGAGGTCGTGCCGCGTCGTCGATGCGTGCCCGCAGCACGACGACGGCGGCGATCGCCATGAGGACCGCGCCGAGCGCGTACGGGGCGGCGTGGGAGACGCCGGCGTAGAGGATGCCGGCGATGATCGGCGCGATCGTTCCCATCGCGGCCATCAGTGACTGGGTCACGCCGCCCAGCCAGCCCTGTTCATCGGGTCCGACGGCGTTCGACATCACGCCGTCGAGCGTGGCCTGAGACGCGCCCTGACCGGCCGCGAGGGCCAGTGAGCCGAGCACGAACAGCCACGGCTGGGCGACGGCGGCGGCGACGATCGCCAGCGCGACGAGGCCGGCCGCCTGGGCCGCGATGCCGGCGACGATGACCCCGCGCTCGCCCATCCGGGGGAGGAGGAACCGCAGGAGCACGCCCTGCACGAGGATGTCGATGACGCCGACGACCGCGATGAGCAGCCCGATCGCGGTCGGGCCCCAGGCGATGGAGTCCAGCGCGAGGACGCTGAAGTTGTTGACGAAGAAACCGAACGGCAGGGCGAGGAGCGCGAAGCCGATCAGCAGGCCGCGCAGCTCACGACGCGCGAACGCGCGGCGGAAGGCCGCGAACGGATGCAAATCCGACAGGGCGATCGTCGCGATGCGGTTCCGCGGCTCGAGGCTCTCGGGCAGCAGGAAGATGCTCAGGGTCGCGATCGCGAACGAGATGCCGGCAGTGACGAACACCGGCAGGGTCAGGCTGACCGATGCGAGCAGCCCGCCGACGGCCGGTCCGACCATCGTCCCGACGCCCGACAGCGCGCCCAGCAGACCGAACCGCTGGGCGCGCTTCTCGGGCGGGGTGATGTCTGCGAGGTACGCGAACAGGGCGGGGAGGTCCCCGGCCGTCGCACCTTGGATGACGCGCGCGAGCAGCAGGACCCACAGGGCGCCGCCGATGCCGAACAGGCACATGCTCAACGCGGCTCCGAACGCCGCGACGATGATGACCGGGCGCCGGCCGAAACGGTCGGAGAGGCGGCCGAGGAACGGGGCGGCGATGAATGCGCAGAGGCCGTTGACCGCTTCGAGGATGCCGACCCAGAGAGCCAGATCGCCCTCGCCGGTGACGTAGCGCAGGACGACGAAGGGCAGCACCGGCAGCACGACGGTCATGCCCGCCGTGGTGAGCATCGTGAGCACGATCAGCATCACCCAGCGCCGGTCGATGTCTCCGCCGCGGAGACGCGAGAAAAGTGAAGTCATGCCATAACTGTAGCGATACCAGTTTCGTAGTCAATACACTTTCACGATCCGCCTCGTAGGATCGACCACATGACCGACACCGCGCCACCGGGGCGCCGCGAGCGCAAAAAGGCGGCGACCCGCAAGCGCATCTCCGACGTCGCGACACGGATGTTCCTCGATCGGGGCTTCGACGAGGTCAGCATCCGCGAGATCGCCGAGGCCGCCGATGTGTCGCCGACGACGGTGTTCGCGCACTTCAGCCAGAAAGAGGCGCTCGTCTTCGACGAGGAGGACGAGCAGCGCGACCGTCTCGTCGCGGCAGTCCGCGATCGGACGCCCGGTGCCACCGTCTCGCAGGCCATCCATGACTACTACGCCCGTGAGGCGTCGACGAACGCCGCCGAACACGGCGACGACGTCATGCGCATCTTCCTGGACTTCCTGAACCGCACGCCCTCGCTCCGCGACTACGCGGCGCGGATGTGGCTGCGGCACGAGGGCGCCCTCGCCGACGCCATCGCCGCGGAGCTCGGCGCGGGTGAGCCGAGCGCCGAGGTGCGGGTCTTCGCGCGCTTCGTGCTGCAGATCCAGACCATGGTCAACGAGAGCGATCAGCCCGAGAAGACCCTCGCGGCCGGGTTCGCCGTACTCGAGAACGGCTGGAGCGCCATCGAGCGGCGGGTCGTCGACCGCTGAGCGCCGGGCGATCTTGCGCATTTCTTGAGGTTCACCCGTGGACCTGTTGCGCCTTCCTTGCGCGAGCGGATCGATGATCGAAGCACACCCGGTCCCGGGGACGCTGCCCGAACGGCGCTCACGGGACCGGGTGCCCTCGTTGAGGGGTTTTCCGCGCGGGCGCAAGTGGGTCGGTTTCACGCGCCTCTCCGCCTAGCGTCGAGTCATGAGCGATCAGACCATCCCCACGCCCGACGAGCCGACGTTCCCCGCCCCGGCCGAGCCGACCGTTCCCGTTCCCACCGAGCCGACGGCGCCCGCCCCCGGCGAACCGGGCGCCCCGACGCCGACCGCGGCCGGCGACGACGCTGCGGGCCCGTCCGACGGCGACACGCTCGGCGGAACCGAGGGGGGCGGCCAGGGCTCGCCGGTCAAGGACCCCGAGAACTGGGTCACCGGCGATGAGCCCATGACCGGCCCCCAGCGCAGCTACCTCGACACCCTCGCGCGCGAGGCGGGGGAGGAGCTGCCCGGCAACCTCACCAAGGCCGAGGCATCCGAGCACATCGACCGGCTCCAGGGCGCGACCGGCCGCGGCGAGTAGCACCCGCTCGGGCCGGTCGCACCGGCGACCCGTCGTGCAGAGCGCGGATGCCGGTCAGTCGGCGTCCGCGCTCGGCTGCGGTCGTGCCGAGCGGACACGGAACCACAGGCTGAGCTCACGCGCTGCGCGGAGCGTGGCGCTCGGGTCGTGGGCGTTCTCGAGATCGTCGAAGGTGTCGCGGAACCCGGCGGGCGCGGCACCCGTCGTCTCGGCGATGGGCTGGTAGCCCATGGTCCAGTCGCTGAACTCGCGGCTCACGATCGGCTGCTCGATGAGCACCCGCATGTCGGAGTGGCGGTCGTCGCGGCCGATCACGGCGACAAGGTCGCGGACGGTCTTCTCCGGCCCTTCGAGCACCTGCACGAACCGTCCGCCGCGGTAGAGCAGCATCCCGGTCAGATCCTTCGCCGCATTCGAGGCGCGGCTCTGGGCGAGCAGCTCGGCCAGCTCGTCGTCGCCGAACGGCGTGCGCGCGTTGCTCGTGTAGAGGACCGAGAGCAGGCCATCGGATGTCGGTGTCATCGGATCTCCCGGAGTTCGATGGGCTGCGGGTCGTCGAGACCGTCGGCAGGAGCGGGGGTGGCCAGCGCGCGCATCGCGGCGGTGAGCTCGGGGAACGAGCCGACGCAGCGTGAGCGTGAGTCGTATGCGAGGTAGCGGCCGTCGGGCTGCCGGTCGATGTAGCCCACGAACTCGCCCGTGCGGCTGCCGACGTGGAAGCCGTCCTCCACGCGTGCCCAGACGATGCCGCTCGCGGGGCGCCGCCCGGCCTCCGGCGCGTGCCCGCCGACGGCGGTCATCGTGCCACCACGGCGCGGGGCACCCAGACGAGGGCTCCCGCCGCGATGAAGGTCGCCGCGCCGACGACGTGGGCCGCGACCCAGACCGCGTCGTCGAGGGCGACGGGGACGACGGGATTCCACAGAACGGCGACGGCGACCATCGGAAGCGCCCACCACCACTGTCGGGCCTGCACAGCGAACCACGCGATGATCAGGGCGAGGATCGCGACGACGAACGAGACGGCCATGGCGAACTCGCCGCCGATCAGCGGGATGCCGGCGATGAGCGCAGCCGCTCCCAGGATGCCGGGGGCGAGCGCGTTGCGCTGGCGCTGCGGCTGCGCGGCGGGGCGGACGGATCTGGAGGCCATGCGGACGTTTCTCTCGGGGTGGGCGGCGCGACGGGTCGCGGTCGTTCGATCGTAGGAGGTCAGTCCGTCGCGGACGCCATGCTTGACGCGGCGTCGGAAACCGTCATGGCCGCGACCGGATCGGCGAGGAGCGCGGCGAAGGCCGTCTCGGCGGCTCCGACCAGCAGGCGGTCGTCGCCGAGCTCCGCCGTGCGGACGATCGGCGCCGCACCCGAGATGGTCTGGCGGGCGATCGCCGCGGCGAACTCCTCGACGTCGCTCTCGACGAGCGGGGCGAGGAACCCGCCGAGCACCACGACCTCGGGGTCGAGGACGTTGACGGCGCTCGCGACCGCCGAGGCGAGGATGCGGCGCTGACGTCGCATCTCGTCGAGCGCAGCGGGGTTCGTGGTGGCGTGCACCGCGTCGCGGAGCTCGGCGTCGTCGGCGCCGGGCAGCCCGAGCGACGCGACGAGGCGGTGCTGGCTGACCTCGTCCTCGAGGGCGGCGCGGTCGCCCGAGCGGCGGTCCGCGGCGTCCTCGAAGATCGCGGGATTGTGGCCGAATTCGCCCGCGAGCCCCCGCGCGCCGCCGACGAGGGCGCCACCCACGACGAGCCCGCCGCCGATGCCGCTCGCTCCGCCGTTGAGGTAGATGACGTCGGTCGCCCCGCGCGCCGCGCCGAACAGATACTCGGCGTGGGCGCCGTACGAGGCGTCGTTCCCGACCGTGGTCGTGACGCCGGTCGCCGCGACGACGAGGTCGGCGAGCGGTGCGTCGGTCCAGCGCAGATGGGGGGCGTGCACCACGAGGCCCGCCGCGGGCTCGACGAGTCCGGGCACCGCGATGCCGACGCCGACGAGGTGCGCCGACGCGAGCGGCCCGTCGCGCCACTCGCGGAGCGTCGCGGCGACGAGCCCGGCCAGCGCATCGGGGCCGATGAGTCCCGTGGTGACCGCGCGACGGCGCGCGTGCACGCGGCGATCGAGGCCGACGGCGGCGAGTGTGACGGCGTCGACCTCGGGGTTCACGGCCACCGCGACGACGTCGGGACGTGCGGTGATGACGGGGGAGGGGCGTCCGATCCGGCCCTCGGCTGCGCCGGCCGTCTCGGTGACGAGATCGAGGCGCGCGAGCTCCGCGGTGAGGGCCCCGATCGTGGAGCGGTTGAGCGCGAGCTCCGCGGTCAGGGCGGCCCGCGAGATGGGCCCGTCCCGGTGGACGGTGACGAGCATCCGGGCGAGGTTGGCGCGCCGGACGAGCTCAGCGGTTCCGGGCGCGACACTCACGCGCACAGCCTACGAGAACGCAGTTTGTTGACGCACAAGACAAATAGACCTACAGTGAGGGCGCAGCAATCGACGCGAAGGAGCACGCATGCGCACCCCGACCCCCGCCGACAAGTTCACGTTCGGACTCTGGACGATCGGCTACAACGGCACCGACCCCTTCGGCGGGCCCACGCGCCCCCCGCTCGATGTCGTCCACGCGGTCGAGAAGCTCGCGGAGCTCGGGGCCGCCGGTCTGACCTTCCACGACGACGACCTGTTCGCGTTCGGCTCGAGCGACAGCGAGCGCCAGACCCAGATCGACCGCCTGAAGGGCGCGCTGGCCGACACGGGGCTCACGGTCCCCATGGTCACGACCAACCTCTTCAGCGCTCCCGTCTTCAAGGACGGCGGCTTTACCTCGAACGACCGGGCTGTGCGCCGATTCGCGATCCGCAAGGTGCTGCGCCAGATCGATCTCGGTGCGGAACTCGGTGCCGAGACCTTCGTCATGTGGGGCGGCCGCGAGGGCGCGGAGTACGACTCGGCGAAGGACGTACGGCAAGCGCTCGAACGCTATCGCGAGGCCGTGAACTTCCTCGGTGACTACGTCGTCGAGAAAGGCTACGACCTGCGCTTCGCGATCGAGCCGAAGCCGAATGAACCGCGCGGCGACATCCTGCTTCCGACCGTCGGTCACGCGCTCGCCTTCATCGAGTCGCTCGAGCGGCCCGAGCTGGTGGGCCTGAACCCCGAGGTCGGCCACGAGCAGATGGCGGGGCTCAACTTCGCCGCCGGCATCGCGCAGGCGCTGTACCACGGCAAGCTCTTCCACATCGATCTCAACGGTCAGCGCGGCATCAAATACGACCAGGACCTCGTGTTCGGCCACGGTGATCTGCACAACGCGTTCGCGCTCGTCGATCTGCTCGAGAACGGCGGCCCGAACGGAGGTCCGGCCTACGAGGGCCCGCGCCACTTCGACTACAAGCCGAGCCGCACCGAGGACGAGACCGGGGTCTGGGACTCGGCCGCTGCGAACATGCGCACCTACCTGCTGCTCAAGGAGCGGGCCGCGGCGTTCCGCGCCGACCCCGAGGTGCAGGAGGCGCTCGAAGCGGCTCGTGTCGCCGAGCTCGCACAGCCGACCTTCGGCGCGGGCGAGACGTACGACGACTTCGTCGCCGACCGCTCGGCATACGAGGACTTCGACACCGACGCGTACCTGGGCGGCAAGGGCTTCGGCTTCGTGCGCCTGCAGCAGCTCGCGACCGAGCACCTGCTCGGCGCCCGCTGACCCGCGGCATCCGCCGTCTGAACCGCGAGACCCCACTCGCGCCCCGAGACGCTGGGTTCGCCCCACGGTCTCGGGGCGCGAGTGAGGTCTCGCGGATGCCGTGAGAGAGAGGATGCCGGCATGGTGCTGGTCATGGGCGTGGACTCGTCGACGCAGGCGTGCAAGGTCGTGATCGTCGATGCCGACACGGGTGAGCTCGTGCGAGAGGGGCGCGCGGCGCACCCGGCGGGCACAAGCGTCGACCCGGAAGCGTGGTGGGCCGCGCTCCGGACGGCCATCGACGCGGCGGGCGGCATGGCCGACGTCGCAGCCTGGTCGATCGGCGGCCAGCAGCACGGCATGGTCGCCCTCGACGAGCGCGGCACCGTCGTGCGCGACGCGCTGCTGTGGAACGACACCCGCTCGGCCCGGGCGGCGGCCGACCTCGTGGCCGAGTTCGGCGCCGAGCGGCTCGCCGAGCGCACGGGGCTCGTTCCGGTCGCGTCGTTCACGATCAGCAAGCTGCGGTGGCTCCGCGACCACGAGCCCGCCAACGCGGCCCGCACGGCCGCGGTCGCCCTGCCCCACGACTGGCTCACCTGGCGTCTGCGGGGCTTCGGCCCCGGTGCGGACGCGCGGCTCGACGAGCTCGTGACCGACCGGTCCGACGCATCGGGGACCGGCTATTGGAGCGCGGCGACCGGCGCGTACGACCGCGAGCTGCTCGTCGCAGCGCTCGGTCACGACGCGCGGCTGCCACGCGTGCTCGCCGCCGACGAATGGGTGGTCGACGCCGACGGGCGCCGCGTCGCGCCCGGAGCCGGGGACAACGCCGCGTCCGCCCTGGGCGTCGGTGCGGGCGTGGGCGACGTCGTCGTCTCGATCGGCACGTCGGGCACGGTCTTCGCCGTCAGCGAGACCGCCACGGTCGACCCGACCGGCACGGTCGCGGGGTTCGCGTCGGCCGACGGCCACCATCTGCCCCTGGTGTGCACGCTCAACGCCGCCCGGGTGCTCGATGCGACCGCGGTGCTGCTGGCGGTCGATCACGACGAGCTGTCACGCCTGGCGTTGTCGGCCGAGCCCGGCGCGGGCGGTCTCGCGCTCGTGCCCTACTTCGAGGGCGAGCGCACGCCGAACCTGCCCGACGCCACGGCATCCGTCACCGGTATGACCCTCGCATCGACGACCCGCGCCAACCTCGCGCGCGCAGCCGTCGAGGGGATGCTGTCGGGCCTCGGCGCCGGCCTCGACGCGCTGCGCGAGCAGGGCGTGCCGCTGCGCCGAGTGCTGCTCGTCGGCGGCGGGGCGCGCTCGGCGGCGGTTCAGCGCATCGCACCGCTCGTGTTCGGTCTCGAGGTCGAGGTGCCGGAGCCCGGCGAGTACGTCGCGCTCGGAGCTGCAGAACAGGCACGACGCGTGCTCGCCGCACTCTGACCCGCCGGCGCGACGCGTTCCCCGCGCAGCGCCGGTTCTCGACGCTCAGCCGTGCGGCCCGGGTCAGACGTGATCGCGCCAGGAGTGGGTCGGCACGTACCCGAGCAGGCGCCGGGCCTTCTCGGTGGAGAAGAGCGACGTGTTCGTGCCGAGGTCGCCGCGCACCTCGACGTCGGGGAAGACCTCGGCCACGAGCTCGGCGTTCGGACGCGACATGACGGTGTCGGCCGCCGCGATGAGGAACCGGTCGAACCCGGCGGGGGCGTTCTCGAGCGCGCGCTGCACGGCCTGAGCGCCGTCGCGGGCGTCGATGTAGCTCCACGCGTTCCACTTGCGCGACGTCGCATCGGGGTCGAACGAGGGGAACTCGGCGTAATCCTCGGGCACCATGACGTTCGAGAAGCGCAGCGCGGTGATCGACAGGCCCGGGTGCCACCGCACGAGTTCGATCGCGAGCTGCTCTTCGAGGTGCTTCACGAGCGAGTACACCGACTCGGGGCGCGCGGGGTACTCCTCGTCGACCGGGAGGTACGGCGGCGGCACGTCGAACGGGAGTCCTTGCACGGTCTCGCTCGAGGCGTAGACGATGCGGTCGACGCCGAGGCGCGTCGCCGCGTGGAAGACGTTGAAGGTCGCGGCCATGTTGTTGTGGAAGGTCGCGATGTCGGGACGGATGCCGGGGGCCGGGACGGCGCCGAGGTGCACGATCGCGTCGACGCCGTCGTGGCGGTCGCCCACCGCTCCGAACGCGTCGACGACCTGTCCGTAGTCGGTGAGGTCGATCTGCACGAAGGCGGGGCCGCGGGCTCCCACCACGTCGAAGCCGATGACCTCGTGGCCGGCCGCCGTGAGCTCACGAGCGACGACCGTCCCCAGTTTTCCGGATGATCCCGTCAGTGCGATCCGCATGACCCCAGCGTCGCACACGGCGGGGCACCCCCGGGCGGCTAGGCTCGATCCTCATGGCTGCCGGGGCGACGATCCACACATTCGATGCGACACTCGCCGACGTCGATCGAGGCGTGTACGAGTCGTTCGCCCTCCGCGTCGCCCGGCACCCCTCCGAGACCGACGCGTTCATGCTGACGCGGCTGCTCGCCTACTGCCTCGAGTACGAGGAGGGCATCGACTTCACCGAGGGCATCGCCGCGAAGGACGAGCCCGCCGTGCTCGTCCGCGACCTCACGGGCACGATCCTCGCCTGGATCGAGGTGGGAGCCCCGGATGCCGCACGACTGCACACGGGAAGCAAGCAGGCCGAGCGCGTGGCGGTCTACACCCAGCGCAACCCCGGCCCGGTCGCAGCCGTCTGGGCGGGGAAGAAGATCCACCGCGTGTCGGAGATCCAGCTGCACAGCTTCGAGCCCGGTTTCATCGACACGCTCGTGTCGGCGCTGGATCGTCGGAACACCGTGACGGTCTCGGTGACCGAGCGTCATCTGTACGTCGAGCTCAACGGCGTGACCGCGGAGTCCGACGTGATCTCTCAGCCGGCGGGCTGAGCCGCCGCCCCGGCCGCGGCGTCGGTGGCCGTGCCGGTGGATGCCGCGGACGATCGCGGCGGTTCGGGCGCGTCGGAGACGAACACGTCGACACCCGCTTCCGTCAGCACGAACTGCATCGCGGTACCGACGGGGTAGCGCTCGAGGAGCTCCTCGGGCTGATCCTCTCGGACGACGAACGAGACGGCCGCCGGGAACGCCCCCGCCGAGCAGCCCTGGTTCATGAAACCCGTCCAGGAGTCGTTCGTCGACGATTCGACATCGGAGACCCGGGTGACGAAGACGCAGGTGTTGGCGTTGTCGTCGGGTGCCCAGATGATGTCGGTCTGGAACACGGCGAGACCCAGGAAGGGTTCGAACGACTGCCCCTGCTGCTCGTCCGCGTAGCTCCCGAAGAACGCCGGGAGCTGCGCCCCGGTGGGCAACAGGGTCGTGACATGGGTCACGTTCGCGTCGGCGGGGAGCGCCGTGGCCGTCCGAGCGGTGCGCGCCGTCGCGAACGCGGTGACCCCGACGGCGAGGACGGCGACCGCCACGAGAGAGCCCGCCCACGTGAGGACCGCCCGCAGCGGTGGCCGCCGCCTCGCACGTGCGCGAGATCCGGCGTCGTCGTCATCGGATGCCGCCGCCCCGTCGCCGTCGTGGGAGGCATCCGCTCCGTCTTCCGGTTCCGCGTCGTCCGGACGCGCGGCCCGGCGGTCCGCCCGCAGCGCGCCGAACGTCGGCACGGCGTCGACGATCGACGGCGGGGCGGGCTCCGGCTCCGGTTCGGGATCGTGGGCCGCGGCGACCCGACGTCGGCGCTCGCGCTCCTCGAGCTCTGCCAAGCGGGCCAGCGCGGCGGGATCCGCGGCGATGTCGCCGCCCGGCGCGTACGCGCGGGACCGGAGCGTCCGGAGTTCGGCGGTGACACCCTCGTCCATCCTTGAATCGTGGCACACGCGGCGGCGCCCGGGACCCGCCGACGACAAGTCGGGTGCTAGCACGGCCCCGGCGCCGCGTCGATCGTCCAGCGGATCCCGAGCGGATGCCGCTAGCTTTGTGCAATGATGCATCGAGCCGTACCGGCCTCCGACTCCGACAGTCCCAGCGCCCGGGTGACCCCGGGCGCGTCCCGCCTCGAGAGCGAGGTCGGCCGATGAACGGCGATCTCCTCCTCAACATCGCCCTCGTCGTCGTCTTCGTCCTCATCGGCGGCGTGTTCGCCGCGACCGAGATGGCGCTCGTGACACTGCGCGAGAGCCAGGTGAATGCTCTCGCGCTGCGCGGCAAGCGCGGCGAGAAGGTCGCGTCGCTCGCGCGCAACCCGAACCGGTTCCTCTCGGCCGTGCAGATCGGCGTCACGGTCGCCGGTTTCGCCTCGGCCGCCTACGGCGCGTCGTCGATCGCGCCGTCGCTGGCGCCGCTCCTGGTGTCGTGGGGGCTGAACGAGGCCGCCGCGCCGACGGTCGCGACGATCGTGCTGACCCTGATCATCGCCTACCTCTCGCTCGTGCTGGGCGAGCTCGTGCCCAAGCGGCTCGCGATCCAGCGGAACGCCGCTTTCGCCTACGGGGTGGCGCCGGTGCTGAACGGCTTCGCGACGCTGATGCGGCCGGTGATCTGGCTCCTCTCCATCTCGACGAACGCCCTCGTCCGCCTGCTCGGCGGTGACCCGAACAAGACGGGCGAGGAGCTCAGCGACGAGGAGCTGCGCGACATCGTCTCGAGCCACGAGGGGCTGCCGGAGGACGAACGCCGCATCCTCGACGACGTCCTCTCGCTCCGCGACCGCCAGCTCAGCGAGGTCATGCGCCCTCGCCCCGAAGTCGTGTCGCTGCCCGGCCGCGACACCGTGGGCGAGGCCGCCGCGCTGGTGCGCGACCTGCCGCACTCGCGGTATCCGATCATCGACCAGACGATCGACGACGTCGTCGGCTTCGTGCACGTGCGCGACCTGCTCGACGCCGCGAGCACCGACGACACGCAGGCGCTCGAGTCGATCGTGCGGCCCATCCGCTACCTCCCCTCGACCGCGCGCCTGCTGCCGACGCTCACGTCGATGCGGGCGGAGGGCAGCCAGATCGCGGTCGTCGTCGACGAGTACGGCGGCACCGACGGCATCGTGACGCTCGAGGATCTGGTCGAGGAGGTCGTCGGCGAGATCGTCGACGAGTACGACACCGAGGCGATGCCGCATCCGCTGGCCGGCGAAGGCGGCGCCGTCGACGGCCGGCTCAACCTGCAGGACTTCGAGGAGGCTACCGGCATCTCCATCCCCCGTGGCACCTCCGACACCGTCGCAGGCTTCGTCATCGAGCAGCTCGGGCGCCTCGCCCGCGTGGGCGATCGGATCGAGGTCGACGGTGCGACGATCGAGGTCACGCGGCTCGACCGGCGCCGCATCGCCGAGCTGCACGTGTCGCGCGCGCCGGCGGACCCCGCGGAGTCGATGCCGTCGGACGGCTAAACTGGCGGGAGGTGCGTCGGGAAGTCTGGTCGACACATCCGCCGGCGATCGCCGGCGGAGGACGAGAGGCTTCATCCTATGTACGACGCACTTCCCCGCCGAGCCCGCCTGCGCCGGTGGCTGTCGCGAGAGACGACAGGCGGCGCGCTGCTCCTCGGGGCTGCCGCCCTCGCGCTGATCTGGGCCAACTCGCCCCTCGCTGACTCGTACCGGGCCCTGTCGCAGTTCACGATCGGTCCCGCCGCACTCCACCTGGATCTGTCGCTGTCGGCCTGGGCGGCCGACGGTCTGCTGGCGCTCTTCTTCTTCGTCGTGGGCGTCGAGCTCAAGCACGAGTTCGTCGCCGGCAGCCTGCGGCGCCCGCGCGAGGCCGCCGTGCCCGTGCTCGCGGCCGTCGGCGGCATGATGCTGCCGGCCATCCTGTTCACCGCGGTCGTGCTCGTCGCGGGCGACACGGGCGCGCTGCGCGGCTGGGCGATCCCCACCGCGACCGACATCGCCTTCGCGCTGGCCGTCCTGGCGATCTTCGGCCGAGGCCTGCCGCCGGGATTGCGCACCTTCCTCCTGACGCTCGCCGTCGTCGACGACCTGCTCGCCATCGTGATCATCGCGGTCTTCTACACCGCCACCATCCACGTGCTGGCGCTCGCGGTCGCCCTGGCAGCCGCCGCCGTCTTCGCGGTCGTCGTCCGGCAGCGGTGGGCCCGCTGGTGGGTGCTGCTGCCCCTCGGCCTCGTCGTGTGGGGATTCCTGCACGCGTCAGGCGTCCACGCGACGATCGCGGGGGTGCTGCTCGGCTTCGCCGTGCCGGCCCGGCCGCTCCGGGGCGAGAGCGTCGCGCGCACCGACACGTACGACGATCTCGTGCGGCCGTTCTCCTCGGGCATCGCCCTGCCCGTCTTCGCCTTCTTCGCCGCAGGCGTCGGTGTCGTCGGCACGAGCGATCCGATCGCCGTCGTCGCGCAGCCGGTGGTGCTCGCGATCGTGGTCGGTCTCGTCGTCGGCAAGGCGGTGGGCGTACTCGCGACGACCGCGCTCGTGACCCGCCTCACGCCGCTGCGGCTGCCGGACGGCGTCGGTATGCGCGACCTGCTGCCCATCGGGCTGCTCTGCGGCATCGGCTTCACCGTCTCGCTGCTCATCACGGGTCTCTCGTTCACCGACGGCGTGCACACCGACGGCGCTCGTCTCGGCGTGCTGCTGGGCACCCTCCTCTCCGCCACGGGGGCGGCCGCGCTGCTCGCTCGCAGCGCTCGGCGCGCCCGTGCGGCGGCGGACGACGGGGCGCCGGCCGACGCGATCGACGGCGAGGGTCCCGCGCTCGGGTTCGACCGCGATCGGTGACGGCGGGCGCTCGGGGCGCGCGCCCACGGACCTGTGGGCGTGTCAATGCCCCGCGTGCCGCTCGCGCACCCTCCGGAACGCGTCTTAGGATGCCGGGGTGCCCGATGTCCCGACGCCCACGCATTACTGGTATCCGTCGGACGCGGACGTTCCGGGCAACCCTCGCGAGCGCGGCATCGCCGTCCTGCAGGCCTTCCGTCTGTATCGGGCGGCCGAGGCGGCCATGCGCCGCCGGACGCGGGACTCGATGTCGATGGGCGAGAACGAGCTGCTCGTCCTGCGTTACCTCATCAAGGCGCACGGCGAGGGACGCCTCGTCGGACCGACCGAGCTCTCGCGCTACCTCGGCATCTCGACCGCCTCGACGACCGCGCTGATCGACCGATTGCAGAAGTCCGGCCACGTGACACGTCAGGCCCACCCGAGCGATCGTCGGAGCGTCCATGTCGTCGCGACCGAGAAGTCCGACGACGAGGTGCGCGAGACGCTCGGACGGATGCACGAGCGCATGATCGCCGCGGTCGACGGTATGACACCGGAGGAGGCGCGAGCGGTCATCGCCTGCCTCGGCCGTCTGCAGCGGGCCGTCGACGAGGTCGACGCACACGCGCCCGACCCGCGCGCGGAGCAGGCGCGGAGCGACCGCGCCTGACGGGTAGCTAGTCAACGGAGAAAGCCCGCGAATTGACATTCGTCAGGCGATCGAACGCGTGACAGCATGGGAACATGTGTTCGCTTCCGGTGACCCCCAGTGAGGAGCGGTTCGCCATCGAGGGACAGGTGGTGACATCGTTCTCCGGTGTCGTCGCGCGCCTCGCGGCGGCCCATCCCTCCCTCGCCGTCGTCGATGTGGAGCGTGTCGTCCTGCGCGAGTGGGACGCCTTCAGCGGCAGCCGCCCGATCGTCGTTCCGATCGGCGTCGAAGAGGGTGCCACGGAGATGCTCGAGATCGAGGCGTCCGCCGAGGTCGACGGATAACGTTCGACGATCACCCGGTCCGTCGTATTCTGGACCGCCTTCGGCGGGTTAGGCTCGCAGCGTGGGCCGATTCATCTACGACACGCTGGGGAACTCCGTCGAGATCGACGACCGGACTCTGGCGCATCTGCGCATCGTGATCATGAACAAGTTGCGCCGCTCGGAGCCGTTCATGTTCGACATCGACCTGCCGCGCGGGGGTGAGCGTCGCAGCTATTGGATCCACCCGTCGGTGCCGCTGCAGTTCCACTTCTCGGGCAGCCGGCAGCCGCGCATCAACCGCCACTGGGTCGAAGAGCTCATGCAGGTCGCGAGCGGTCCGGCCGGGCTGAGCATCGTGCCCGAGCCCGTCGACGACGGCGCGCCCGAGCTCGGCTGACTCCGTCCGCCGCGTCAGGCGGTGGCGTCGTTCTCGGCTCGTGAGACGGCGCCGGGATCGTCGAGGTGCTCGGTGATCACCATGATGCCGCCGGAGGAGTTGGCGGAGTTCGCCATCTCCTCGACCCACTCGCGGCTGAGCGTCGTGGGCTCGGGATCGTCGAAGACGAAGCGCAACGGGATGGAGGGGTGCAGCCACACCGTGCTGCGTCCGGCAGGCTCGCCGTCGGGGTGTCGCCACGAGAGCGTGAAGCTCTCGCCGCGCCGCAGCTTCGTAGCGATGACGACCTTGAGGTGCGCCAGCGTGCGGTCGTCGATGTGGATCGGCGATGCGCCGTCTCCGTAGTAGATCGTGCCCACGGTCCCCACACTAAACCGCATCGAGGCGAACCGGAATGCGGTTGTCAAGGCCTCGACGCCCGGTGGATCGCGGACGAGAGTGGACGGCGATGAGCATCGATCCGCGACCCGAGGAAGAATCCGAGCCGATGAGCCCCGGCTCGCTCGACGATGACATCTTCGCGGACCTGCCTGCCTTCGACGTCGTCGACGGCGAACTGATGCCGCGGGCACGCAAGCCTCGCCGGTGACGACTGTCGGCGGCTCTGACGGCATGGCACTCGACGACCCGGCCCGGGACGATCCGGCATCCGACGGGGACCAGTTCGACGCCGCCGCGGCAGAGCTGCTGAGCGTCGCGCCCCGGGAGTTCATCCCGGCGCGCACCCGCCGCGCCGGGGACGCCGACCCGGGTCTCGCCGCTCGGATCCGCACGGTGCGGAAGCCGACGGTCGCGGCGTGGGCGGTCAATCTCATCAGCCACGACGCGACGTTCCGCGAGGCGCTCGACCTGTCGGCCGCGCTGCGCGAGGCGCAGGACGACCTCGATGCCGCGGAACTGGCTCGGCTCGGGGGGCGACGGCGCGCCCTCGTCGCGGCTCTTGCGCGCCGCGCGACCGACCTCGCCGCCGAGGCCGGCGTCGCGCTCGCGCCCGCTGCGCGGGACGAGGTCGAGCGCACGATCAACGCCGCCATCGTCGACGCGGTCGCGGGAGCGATCGTCGCCTCGGGGCGCCTCGTGCGGACGCTCGAGGCGGGCTCGGTCGAGTCCGGAGATCTTGCCGATCGCGTGGCGGGCTCCATCCCGGGAGTGCAGGAGGTCGCCCCACCGGCACGAGACGACCTCGCCGAGCGCCGTGCCCGGCGTGTGGCCGAGAAGGAGCGGCGCGAGGCGCAGCGTGCCGCGAGCGACGCACGCCGGGCGCTGACGCGTGCGGAGGAGCGAGGCGCGTCGGCGCGTGAGAGGGCTGATCGGCTGCACGATCGCGCCGAGGAGCTCCGGCGCGATCTCGCTCGTGTCATGGCCGATGCCGAGAGCGCGGACGCGACGGTCGACGAGCTCGACCGGGAGGTCGGCGACGCGCGCGCTGCGCTCGCGGCGGCGGAGCGCAAGGTGGCCGCGGCCGGCGACGGCGATCAATAGCATCGAGGCATGGCGCCCACCGCGATCGAACTCATCGCCGATGCCCGCGCGCGCCTGGCGGGGGTGCCCCGTGAGCGGCTCGGGGTGCGGAGCGAGGGACGCCGCCTGCTCGGATTCGGCCGCGCCACCCGCATCCTGCCGGTCGGCGACGCCTGGCACCTCGGCGTGCTGCTGATCGCCGATGAGGAGGTCTTCGCGACGGGCGAGCTGCTGCGGGCGCGCGCCGAGGCGATCCGCGGGTACACCGCCGAGGCGCAGCGCGCTCGGTCGGAGCGCGCTGCGGCGGCGTTCCGCGGGGGATTCGCCGAGGGAGAGGTGGCCCACCTCGACTGGACGCAGATCGACGTCGACGCCGTCGACGCGGGCGGGGCCTCGGGCCCACTCGCTCGCATCGACGGCGTCGTGACGGTGACCTTCGCCGCGGGCGCGCGGATGCCGCTGGCGGCCTACCTCGACGATCGGATCGCACTGCTGCCCTGATCCGGGCCCGGTCGACCGGTAGGTGCGTCGCGCGGTCTCAGGTGTCGGATCGACCGCCGGTCTGTCGGAGCCGCCGCGCCTCGGCGCGCTCCTCCTCCTCCTTCTTCGCCGTCTTCTC
This sequence comes from Microbacterium sp. cf332, assembly GCF_900102175.1. Taxonomy (GTDB): domain Bacteria; phylum Actinomycetota; class Actinomycetes; order Actinomycetales; family Microbacteriaceae; genus Microbacterium. The sequence goes on along the minus strand of NZ_FNKN01000002.1, from coordinate 127,338 downwards.
GATGCGCGTCGTGTCGCGGGGCGGCAGCTGGATGCTCTCCTCGGCCGGCATGCCGGCCTGCAGCTCGCGGCCTCGTTCGAGCTCGGCGTCGAACTCGGCGCCGAACAGCAGCGCCAGGTTCGTGATCCACAGCCAGAGCAGGAAGATGATGACGCCGGCGAACGACCCGTAGGTGCGCTCGTAGTTCGAGAAGTTGGCGACGTAGACGCCGAAGCCCAGGGTTGCGACGGCGAGCACGACGATGGCGATGACGGCGCCCCAGCTGATCCAGCGGAACTTCGGCTGCTTCGCGTTGGGACCGAAGTAGTAGAGCACGGCGACGAGGACGACGACGAGGAAGGCGAGGACGGGCCACTTCGCGATCTGCCAGATGAGCACCGCCGTGCTCCCGAGGCCGATCGCGGCGCCGATGGCCTCCGCCACCGGGCCCGACACGACGAGCAGCACGAGGGCGATCACGACGAGCGCGACGGCGAGCAGGGTGACGCCCAGCTGCAGCGGCTTGAGCTTGAGGAAGGGGCGGCCTTCGTCGATCTCCCAGATGCGGTTCATGGCCCGGCTGAACGCTCCCACATAGCCTGAGGCCGACCACAGCGCCAGCACGACGCCCGACACGAGCGCGAATCCTGCCGCCGGCGAGGTGGCGATCTCCTCGATCGGGCCGCGGAGCGTGTCGGCGGCGCCGCCGGGAGCGACCTGGCCGACGATGTCGAGCACGGCGTCCGCCGCCTGCTGCCCTTGTCCGATCACGCCGAGCAGCGAGAAGATGGCGAGGAGCGCGGGGAACGCCGACAGCACCGCATAGTAGGTGAGGCCGGCGGCCAGGTCGGGGCTCTGGTCGCGGCTGAACTCGCGGATCGTGCGCTTGAGCACGTGCTTCCACGACGGCTTCTCGACGTCGGTGATCGAGTCCGGCTTGGCGGGGTGCTCGGCGTCGGGGCCGTCGGTTCTCTGGTGGCTCATGTCTCTCCTCGGGGTCGGATGCGCCGCGGTCGGCTCGGGCGTGGGTGCAGGGTGACGCGACCGTGCACCGGGAGGCGGGCGATGCCGTCCCGGTGCACGGGGTGCGGCGGCGGTGGCCGCCGCGGATCGTCAGGTGCCGCTGACGTTGTCGCGCGCCTCGTGCGCGCGGTCGGTGACGCTGTCGACGCCGCCCCGCGCCTCGCTCGTGACGTGGGACACGGCTTCGGTGGCACTGTCCTTGACCGCGGCCACGGCTTCCTGCGCCGGCTCCGTCAGGTCGGACCCCACCTGCTGCGCGACGCTCTTCACCTCGTCGACGAGCGGCTGCGCCTGCTCCTTGACGTCGGCGGCGAGCCCCTTCTCCTTGGCGGACGCCGGGATGAGCGATGCGACGAGCAGGCCGCCCGCGAACGCCATGAGCCCGACGGCGAGCGGGTTGCCCTCTGCCTTGGCGCCCACCTTGTGCACCGCTCCCGACACACCCTCGGCGACGGACGAGCCGGCACCGTGGATCGATGAGCCTGCGTCGTCGGCGGCGCCCATGACGCGGTCGCGGACCGAGCCCAGCGCACCCTTGATCTTGTCGGTCTGTCGCTGGGCGATCTTCGACGGCGTCACCTTGTCGACGAGCGCGTCGGTGTCCTGGCTCAGCTCGCGACGCTTGCGCTCGATGTCGGCGCGGATCGCTTCCGGTGAATCGGTCATCGGTTCTCCTCATTTCTCTTGAGTGCGTCGGGGATCCTGCCCAGGGTCTCCGCGGTCTTCGGCGCGCCCTGGACCTTCTTCAGCTGGCCGCGTCCGGCGACGAACAGGACGGCGGCGACGATGCCCCAGATGACGGCGACGATCACCGCCGACCAGCCGAGGCCGACGAGCTGTCCGATCGCCCACCACAGGGCCACCGACAGGAAGAAGACGGCCATGAGTGCGGCGTATCCGGCGCCGCCGAGCATTCCGGCGCCCTTTCCCGCCCGGGAGCCGGACTCCTTCAGCTCGGCCTTCGCGAGGTTGATCTCCTGGCGCATCAGCTCCGACAGGTCGCGCGTCACCTCGCCCAGCAGGTCGCCGAGCGACGTCGTGGCCGCCTGCTGCTCGGACGGCGTCGGGTTATCGGTCATCGCGCGTCTCCCCGAGGCCTTCGGTGTAAGGCTCGTCCGAGCTCCGCTCGCGCGAGGTGTCGTACAGCGGTGTGGGCTCGGCCGCGTCGGGACCTCCGAAGGGTTCGTCGAGCGGTGCGCCGACCGGGGCCGGTGAGGGTGCGGACGGCGCGGCGGGGATGCCCGTGGCTGCGGCGCCCGGCACGCCGAAGGGCTCGTCGAGCGGTGCGCCGACCGGGGCCGGTGAGGGTGCCGACGGGCGTGCAGGCACCCCGGACGGGGAATCGGCGGGGGTGGATGTGCTCGGTCCGGACGCGGCGTCGTGCTCCTCCTTCGCGCCCTCGGCGAGAGCACGGGTCAGCCGGCCGGCGACGGCACCGGCCAGGAGGGCGCCGGCGATGAAGACGCCCGGCTTGCGACGGGCGAAGCTCTTCACCTCGCTCACGAGCGATCCGGGGTCGCGCTGGGAGAGCCAGTCGGAGGCGCCGCTGACGCGGCTCGAGACCTGGCGGACGAGGTCCGTCGCGATGCCGGGGTTCTCGGACCCCTGCGCGAGCGACTCGAGCTCGTCGCCGATCGAGCGCAGGCCATCCGCGACCCGCTGCTGCTGCGACGCGGCTTGCTCCGTGAGCTCGTGCTTCGTCTGGGAGTAGACCTGTTTCGCCTGCGACTTGGCCTCGGAGGCGACGGTCGCCGCCTCGTGCTTCGCCGTGTCGACGACGTGGCCGGCCTCGGCCTTCGCCGTTCCGGCGACCTCGCCGGCCTCGGCCTTCGCCGTCTCGGCCGTGCCGGATCCTGATCCTGCCTGCGAGCCGGACGTCGGCTCACCGTAGTTCTGCGACATCGGTTCTCCTTTCGGTACCGCTTGCTTCCGCGGGGTGCCGATGTAACGCCTGCGCCGGGCGATCGGGCTCGGGGCTTGACGAGGCCGAAGCGCTGTGGGATGAGCGCGCGGGTATCCCGACGAGCGACGACCCGACGCGAACGGTCGTCACCGCACCGGGTGCGGCGCCGTTCCCGTCGGGTCGCGCAGCGGGGTGGGGAGTTCTCCCCATCGACCTGGTGGGACTCGGGCGGATAGGTTTTCTGTGTCGGCTCCGGAGGGGGGTCGGGACATCTACTTTCAGGAGGGCCGTCATGGCTGATTTCGGTGCGTCTTATGCGGAGATGGAGCAGGTTGCGAACTCGCTGTCGCAGGCTCGTGATGACATTCAGGGTCAGCTCGACACCCTGAAGTCGCAGGTGGACACGTTGCTGGGTGATGACTTCAAGACCCAGCACGCGTCGGGCAAGTTCGGTGAGGGGTATTCGGAGCTGACGACGGGTCTGAAGAACGCGGTCGATGGCATCAACGACATGTCCGACTCGCTGCTGGGCATGATGCGCGCGATCCAGGACCTGGACCAGCAGCTCGCCGGCAGCTGACGCCGAGATGTCGGTTCGGCTCTCGTACGACGAGATCGGCGCGCTGTACACCAATCTGATCGCAACGCAGACGGAGTTCGACAACGCTTCGACGCGCGCGAGCGATCTCGCTTCCGATATCGACCGTCCGTACGATCGCGGAGAGCTCCGCGACGAGGCGAACACGTTCGAGAGCCAGTGGGACGATCGCCGGGGCAAGCTCAACGACGGGCTGGAGTCGGTGATCAACCGTGCCAAGACGGTCCTCGAGGGGTTCGGGGACTTCGATCTCGAGTCGGCGGCGCAGATGGCGGCGCAGATGCAGGAAACCGGGTAGGGACAGGCAGATGGCTACGCACGATTCCCCGCGCGGCCGACCGGTCGAGGTGGTCGTCGGAAACGCCGGGCTGATCAACGCCCGAGGGACTCAGGTCGTCAACCTGGGTTCCGCCATGTCGGACGCCGCGGCGCTGCTCGACCGCCTCGTGGCGGACGGAGCCGACATGGAGGGCTCCGCGATCGACAAGCTGCGCGAGGCCGGCGAAGAGGTCTATCGCGAGCTCGGACGCGCCGCCGACCTGTATGTGGCGGTCGGCCCCTTCATCCGCGATTACGGCACCGCGCTGGGCGACGTGCAGGGTCGGATGCAGTCGAGCGTGCCCGCCGCCGACGATGCGTGGGCGACCCTGCAATCGCGTCGTGATCAGGCGGTGGAGGCGGAGAACGCGCGGCTGAACCAGTCGAACTCCACGCCTTCCGTCGACCCGGCCGAGTCGGACGCGGCGCAGCAGCGGGCCGACGAAGACGCCGCGGACGCGCTCGCGGCCCGTGACGCCGCCTACGACCTGTGGGAGGCGGCGGGCGACGCGTTCGATGCCGATTACGACGCGTGGGAATCGGCCTTCGAGACCGCGGTGTCGGGGATCCGCGGTGCCACGCAGGATGGTGTGCAGGATTCCTTCTGGGACAACCTCGACGGACTCGTGTCGTTCGTCCTCGACGTCCTCGCGATCGCAGGCATGGTCCTCGCGGTGCTTGCGCTCGTCGTCGGCGGGCCGATCGTCGCCATGCTCGCCCTCGCCGTCGGGGTGCTATCGCTCGTGCTGACCATCTATCAGGCGACCCGCGGCGACGCGGGCCCCGTCGAGGTCGGCCTCGCGATCCTCGGTGTCTTCCCGTTCGGCGCCCTGGGCGAGTTCGCCTCCGGCGGCATCGGATCGGGTATGCGTGCGTGGACGGGACTGTCGCGCGGTGGCTTGTCGGTGGCGGACGACGCCGCGCGGTGGAGCCTCAGCCTCAGTGGCGGTCTCCCCGACTTCGTGTCGAACATGCGCGGTCTGGGCGGCAGCGGGGCGGGCTTCCTGTCGCTCGGGGGGAACAGCTTCGAGTTCATGTCGGACCTGGTGACGGGTTTCGACAATGACATGTGGCGGGTCGTCGGCGAGCTCGGCACGATGCCGCAGCAGGCCGCTTACGCAACGGATGCGGCGGGCAGCTTCGTCGGGAACGTCGCGAACATCTTCAGCTATGGCGAGAACATCATCGACGTCGGTTCCGGATCGTTCCTGAACCTGGCCGATCTCCGCTGGTGAGGCCGGCCCGGATCACGCGGCTCGGCTGTGGCAGGGTGATCTCATGATGTCGCTGCGGGACGAACTGCTCGGCCGGGTGCCGTCGATCCCGGCGTTCCGCATGATGGGTCCGCCGGGCTGGGAGCTGCACGAGATGGCTCCGGAGACCGAGCAGCAGCTCGTCGCCCGCGCACGCGAGCGTCTCATGGCAGCCCACCAGCCGGTGCTGTTCGCCCGATTGGGGCCTCTCGTCACGGAGGCATTCGCCTCGGCCCGTGCGCAGGGCGCGCTGTTCATGATCATGCCGGGAGCCGACACCCCTGCCGGTCTGCTGGCCCCCGTCACGATCATCGGTTCGCTGCAGCGTTCGGCCCCATCGGCGCCACTCGATGCGCGGGTGGCCGAGGCGATCGAGAATCATGGCGCGCGAGTGCTCGGCGGGAGTCGCCATTTCCTCCGGTGGGAGCACCACAAGCGGGCCCGCATCGACGGCGATGAGGCCGATACGCGCACCCTCGTCTACCTCACGCCGATTCCGGGCACCGGCAGGTCGAGCGCTCTCCAGTTGACGGCCACCATTGTTCAGCCGGTCGAACGCGACCGGGAGACGGATGCCCGCATCGCGGACTGGATCGACATGATCGACGCCTCGGTCGCGACCTTCGCCTGGGTTCGTTCGTGATCGCCGTCCGCTACGTCGATGATCCGGAGTTCGTCGTTCCGCTGCCCGGTGACCGGATGGGCGATGCGGCTCGCGCGGACTGGGCGCGCGAGGCCGTCGGTGCCACCGCGAGCAGACACGGCGCCGACGCCGTCCGCTCGGAGCGGGCCGTGGACTTCGCGGCACGCGCGCAGGCGCGCATCTCGCACGAGGGTGCGGCGGGCGTGCTGCTCTACGCGCCGTCATGGCGGGTCTGGACCGCGGTCCGCATCGCCGTCGCCGACCGCGAGCCGGCACCGGAGGAGGTCGAGGCTTTCGTCCGTCCTGCCGCCCTGCTGCCGCCCCACGTCCGGATCACCCCCGACCTTGCCGTCGGGCGGGGGGTCTCATCCACCGTCCTGGTGAGCGCGGACCCTGCGCTCGGTGCGGTGCGATGGCTCTTCGTACCGCCCGGCCGCGCCATCCGTATCGACATCACGCCGGTCGCCGCGCCCGCGGTGACGGCGGTCGCAGCGCTGACCGAGGTGTTCCTCTCGACTCTGCGCATCGAGGGCGTCGCGGGCGATCTGTCTGCGGCGTTCGACCCCGAGCGGATCGCGTCGCCCCTCGACACCGCGGGACGCAGCTGGCCGGAGTGGACGGCATGACGGCGGGACCTGCGGCGCGCTTCGCGGCGTCGCGCCGCACCTGGGAGCCGATCGACTGGTGGCGGCTCGAGGCGCGGGCGTGGCAGGAGGCGCCCGCGGTGCGGCGGGTCATCGCCGTCTTCGCACCGACGTCGGTGTTCCGCGAGCTCGCCGTCCACTCGGGTCGGAACCCGGCGGTCACGGTCCTCCTGCTGGTCTGGAACCTCGTCGGGCTGGGTGCGCCCGTCGTCGGTGCCGCGCTGCTGCTCGGCTGGGTGTTCGGGCGGGCCGATGTCGCGGCCGTCGGGGCCGCCGGATTCGCCTTCGCAGCGGGAGCCGTCGTCGCCGGTGCCGGACTCGTGACGACCGGGCGGGATGCCGGCCGCGTCGACGCCGGTTCCGCGCACGCTATCGGGTGGGTGCACGTGCTCGCGGCTGGTGCGGCCCTGATCGCCGCGATCCTCGCGGTGGTCCAGAACGAGGCCGAGGGCGCCGGGGGCGTCGCATTCATCGCGGCCGATCTCGTCGTCGGCGCGCTGTACTTCGTGATCTTCCGGCGGAAGCCGACCGATGGCTCCGAGCGCTGGAAGCGAACCGTGGATCGGCTCGCCGCCGCCGTCTCGGCGCTCGACGAAGACACGCGCGCCCGCATCCTCGCCGACCTCGGCGACGCCATCGACGAGCTCGAGACGGCCGGCCGCATCCCGGAGTCCCTCGCGGCGGACGCCCGGCAGACGCCGCCCGGCATGCTCGGCGCCCGCTTCGCGCCGCGCGGAGCCTGAACGGACTCCGCGGCAGCGCTTGTCAAGGGCACCGGGACGTGACATTCCGCCTGAGTAGTGTGAGCGTCACGAACAGGGGAGATCACATGCAGGCTTGGCCGGGTTCCGCTTATCCGCTCGGAGCGACCTATGACGGGAACGGGACGAATTTCGCCCTGTTCAGCGAGGGAGCTGAGAAGGTCGAGCTGTGCCTCTTCGACGAGGACGGCACCGAGACGTGCGTCGAGCTGCGCGACGTCGACGCGTTCGTGTGGCACGCGTACCTGCCGAACGTGCAGCCGGGACAGCGCTACGGCTACCGCGTGCACGGACCGAACGACCCCGCCGACGGCAAGCGGTTCAACCCGAGCAAACTGCTGCTCGACCCGTACGCGAAGGCCGTCGAGGGGCAGGTCGACTGGGGTCAGCCCGTATTCGGCTACGACTTCGGCGAGCCCGACTCGTTCAACGAGGAGGACTCGGCCGCCCACATGATGAAGGGCGTCGTCATCAACCCGTTCTTCGACTGGGCGGGCGACCGGCTGCCGAAGATCCCCTACGCCGAGAGCGTGATCTACGAGGCCCACGTCAAGGGCCTGACGAAGCTCCACCCCGACATCCCCGAGGACATCCGCGGCTCCTACGCGGGCATCGCGCACCCCGCGGTCATCGATCACCTCAAGAAGATCGGCGTCACGGCGCTCGAGCTCATGCCGGTCCACCAGTTCGTCAATGACTCGACGCTGCAGGAGAAGGGGCTCTCGAACTACTGGGGCTACAACACCATCGCCTTCTTCGCGCCGCAGAACACCTACTCGGCCACGGGCGACCACGGTCAGCAGGTGCAGGAGTTCAAGGCCATGGTGAAGGCGCTGCACGCCGCCGGCATCGAGGTCATCCTCGACGTCGTCTACAACCACACCGCCGAGGGCAACCACATGGGTCCGACCCTGTCGATGCGCGGCATCGACAACGAGGCCTACTACCGGCTCGAGGACGACGACAAGCGCTACTACACCGACTACACCGGCACGGGCAACAGCCTCAACGTCGGCAACCCGCACGCGCTGCAGCTGATCATGGACTCGCTGCGGTACTGGGTCACCGAGATGCACGTCGACGGTTTCCGGTTCGACCTCGCGGCGACGCTCGCCCGCGAGTTCTACGACGTCGACCGCCTGTCGGCGTTCTTCGAGCTCGTGCAGCAGGACCCGATCGTCTCGCAGGTCAAGCTCATCGCCGAGCCGTGGGACATCGGTCCGGGTGGCTACCAGGTCGGCAACTTCCCTCCCCAGTGGACGGAGTGGAACGGCAAGTATCGCGACACCGTCCGCGACTTCTGGCGCGGCGAGGCCTCGACGCTGGGCGAGTTCGCCTCGCGCCTCACGGGGTCGGCCGACCTGTACGAGCACGACGGCCGGTGGCCGGTGGCATCCATCAACTTCGTCACCGCGCACGACGGCTTCACCCTGCGCGACCTCGTGTCGTACAACGAGAAGCACAACGACGCCAACGGCGAGGACGGCAACGACGGCGAGTCGCACAACCGCTCCAACAACATGGGCGTCGAGGGACCCACCGACGACCCGAACGTGCTGACCATGCGCGCACGCCAGCAGCGCAACTTCCTCGCGACCCTCCTGCTCAGCCAGGGCGTGCCGATGATCTGCCACGGCGACGAGCTGGGACGCACGCAGCAGGGCAACAACAACGGCTACGCCCAGGACAACGAGCTGACCTGGATCCACTGGGATCAGGTCGACCAGCCGCTCATCGAGTTCACCGCCGCCCTGGCGCGGCTGCGTCGCCTGCACCCGACGTTCCGTCGGAGCCGCTTCTTCGACGGTCGCCCGGTGCGCCGCGAGGAGGGGTCGCCGGTGCCCGACATCGTGTGGCTGCGCCCCGACGGCACCGCCATGCAGCCCGAGGACTGGGATTCCGGCTTCGGCCGGGCGGTCGGCGTCTTCCTCAACGGCGACGGCATCCGCGAGCGCGACCGCCGCGGCGAGGACATCTCCGACGGCCACTTCTTCGTGCTCTTCAACGCGGGTGACGACGAGGTCGAGTTCACCGTGCCGTCGGATCAGTACGCCGACCGCTGGGAGGTGCTGATCGACACGAGCGGCGAGCTCGTCGGGACCGAGCCGCTCGAGGGCGGGAACGCGCTGCATGTCGGGGCGAAGTCGCTCGTCGTGCTGGGCGAGTACGTCGAGCCCGAGGCCGAGGTCGACCACTCGGTCGCGGCATCGCTCGCGGCGTACACGACGCCGATCGACATCATCCCCGCCGAGGCGCCGACCCCCGAGCTGCCGGGCCGATGACCGCGCCGATCTCGACTTACCGCCTGCAGATCCGGCCCGCCTTCAACCTCGCGGCGGCCGCCGGCATCGCCGATTACCTGCGCGACCTCGGGGTCGACTGGGCCTACCTCTCGCCGCTGCTCGCCGCGGCGGAGGGGTCGGACCACGGCTACGACGTCGTCGACCCGACCGTCGTCGACCCGCGCCGCGGCGGCCCTGAGGGGCTCGTCCGCTTCTCGGCCGCCGCGCGGGACGCGGGCCTCGGCGTGCTCGTCGACATCGTGCCGAACCACCAGGGCGTCGCGGTCGCGGCGGAGAACCCCTGGTGGTGGGACGTGCTCCGGCACGGCCGGGACTCGGCGCACGCCGCGGCGTTCGACATCGACTGGGATCACGGCGCCGGCAAGGTCGGCCTGCCGATCCTCGGCAAGACCCTGCGCGAGGCCGTCGCGGCGGGCGAGATCGAGATCGCGCCGGCCGCCGCGGACGAGGCCCACGGGGCCGAGGGCGCGGCGCGCTACTTCGACCATGTGCTGCCGCTCGCCGACGGAACCGCCCCCGCGGCCGCGACGACCGACCCGGCCACCGTCGACGCCGTGCTCGCCGCGCAGCACTGGCGTGCCGCCTTCTGGCGCGACGACGCGACCGAGCTCAACTACCGGCGCTTCTTCGCCGTGAACACCCTCGCCGGTGTCCGCGTCGACGTGCCCGAGGTGTTCGAGGCGAGCCACGCCGAGATCCTGCGCTGGCTGCGCGAGGGACTCGCCGACGGCCTGCGGATCGACCACCCCGACGGCCTCGCCGACCCCGGCGGGTACCTCGAGCAGCTCGCCGCGGCGACCGGCGGCGCCTACGTCGTCGTCGAGAAGATCCTCGAGCACGCCGCGACCGATCATCCCGAGGAGCTCCCCACCTGGTGGGCGACGGCGGGGACGACCGGATACGACGCGATGGCCGAGATCGACCGGGTGCTGATCGATCCGTCGGGCGAGAGCCGGCTCGACGAGCTCGACGCGACCCTGCGGAGCGACGGGACCCCCGCGTCGTACGCGGACATCGTGCACGACGCGAAGCGTGCCGTCGCCGACACCATCCAGGCGGCCGAGGTCGGCCGCCTGGTCCGGGGCCTGCCCGCGGGCGTCCGAGACGAGCTCGGGGATGACGTCGCCCGCGACGCCTTCGCAGAGCTGCTGACGAGCTTCTCGGTGTACCGCGTCTACCCGCCCGTCGGTGACGAGCTGGTCGCCGAAGCGGTCGCCGCGGCCTCCGCCTCGCGCCCGGATCTCGCCCCCGCTATCGCCGCGATCGCCCCGCTCGTCACCGCGGAGGGCACGGAGCTCAGCCGCCGGTTCGGTCAGACGACCGGCCCGGTCATGGCGAAGGGCGTCGAGGACAGCGCGTTCTACCGCTTCCCCCGACTCGGCACGCTCACCGAGGTGGGCGGCGACCCGGGGGTCTTCTCTCTCGACGTCGCGGGCTATCACCGCGCGCAGGCGCACCGTCACGCGACCTGGCCGCACGCTCTGACCTCGCTCAGCACGCACGACACCAAGCGCAGCGAGGACGTCCGTGCCCGGCTCTCGGTGATCGCCGAGGTGCCCGAGCGCTGGAGCGACGCCCTCGGACGCCTGCGGGCGGTCGCCTCGACGGGCGACGGTCGCCTCGACGACCTGCTCTGGCAGGCCGTCGTCGGTGCCTGGCCCGCGTCGCCCGAACGCCTGCGCGACTACGCCGAGAAGGCGTCGCGCGAGGGGGGCATCGTCACCTCCTGGTCCGATCCCGACGAGGACGCCGAGAAGCGCATCACCGCCCTCGTGGATGCCGCGACCGGCGACGCGCGCTCGATCGTCGAAGAGATCGTCGGCGAGCTGACCGGGCCCGGCCGATCGAACTCCCTCGCCGCGAAGCTGCTGCAGCTGACCGCGCCCGGCGTGCCGGACGTCTATCAGGGGACCGAACTCTGGGACCTGTCGCTCGTGGACCCGGACAACCGGCGCGACGTCGACTTCGCCGAGCGGCGGGAGCTGCTCGCCAAGCTCGACGGCGGGTGGCATCCCGAGATCGACGACTCGGGGGCGGTGAAGCTGCTCGTCGTATCGCGGGCGCTGCGCCTGCGTCGCGACCACCCCGAGCTGTTCACGCGCTACGCCGCGCTGCCCGTCGTCGGCGCCGCCGCAGATCACGCGGTCGCCTTCGACCGCGGCGGCGCCGTCACCGTCGCGACGCGACTGCCCGTCGGTCTCGCCGCGCGCGGTGGATGGAACGACACCGTCGTGCTGGTCGCACCGGGACGATACGTGGAGCAGCTCACGGGCCGGGTCTGGGAGGGCGGGGCCGTGCGCCTGGCCGACCTGCTCGACACGTACCCCGTGGCTCTGCTCGCGCGGCAGGAGCACTGAGACGCCGTCGCGCCGCGGGCCGGATGCGCCCGCGGTGCGACCGCGCCCGCCCGCCGTCGCGGGTGCTTGTTTACGCACTGTGAAGGCCCGTTTCGTGCGGCGGGGTCGGACATGGTGGGGTGAGGGCATCCCTCGTCGCTCTGCATCTTCAGGAGACCCCATGCCTCGCTCCGCCCGTGCGCTCCTCGCGGCGGCATCCGCCGTCGCCACCGTCGCGCTCATCGCCGGCTGCTCCGCCGGCACGAACCCCGGCGCCGCGGGCGGAGAGGTCGGCGAACCGCAGGACGGCGGGACGCTCACGTACCTCGAGCCCCAGGCCTGGACCACGCTGTACCCGCCGAGCGCGGGGTTCTACCCCAACGGCGGCATCGTCAACAACATCACCGATCGTCTGCTGTACCAGGACCCCGAGACCCTCGACCTCGAGCCCTGGATCGCCACGGCGTACACCGTCAACGACGACGCCACCGAGTACACCTTCACGATCCGAGACGACGTCACCTACTCGGACGGCAGCGAGCTGACTCCCGAGAACGTCGTGAAGAACCTCGACCTATACGGGCGGGGCGACACCGATCGCGCGCTGCCGGTCTCGGAAGCCATCAACAACTACGACCGCGGCGAGGTCACGGGCGACGACACCGTCACCTTCCACTTCACCGCCCCGTCGCCGGGCTTCGCGCAGGCGGTGTCGACGATCAACTCCGGGCTGCTCTCGGACGACACGCTCGACCGCGCGAGCGAAGGCTTCGGCCCCGGCAACGCCGAGGACATCGTCGGCAGCGGACCGTTCGTCATCTCGGGCGAGGACCTGGGCGCGAAGACGACCCTGACGTCGCGCGACGACTACGACTGGGCTCCGGAGTCGTTCGAGCACCAGGGGGCCGCACGACTGGACGGCGTCGAGTTCATCGTGGCCGCCGAGGACAGCGTGCGCGTCGGCACGGTGGTGGCGGGGCAGGCCGACATCGCCCGCCAGATCGAGGCGCCCGACGAGGCGCAGTTCGGCGCCGGGGGACTGTCGCTCGTCGCGTCGGCGACGAACGGCGTCAACAACGGGCTGAGCTTCCGCTTCGGCGATGACCGCCTCTCCGACATCCGCGTGCGACAGGCGCTCATCGCCGGCATCGACCGCCAGGAGATCATCGACACCCTCTTCACCGACAACTACCCGCTCGCCACGGGCGCGCTCGCCACCACCGCGCTCGGCTACATCGACACCTCGGAGTCCTACGCGTATGACCCCGACGCGGCGACCGAGCTGCTCGACGAGGCGGGCTGGTCGCTCGGCTCCGACGGCGTGCGCGAGAAGGACGGCGAGAAGCTCGTGCTGACCTTCAACGAGGCGCTCCCGCAGCCGCGCTCGCGCGAGGTCGTGACGCTCATTCAGGAGCAGCTGGCGAAGATCGGCGTGCAGGTCGAGCTGTTCTCGGGAGACCAGGCCGCGCAGACGGCCGCGTCGGCCGACATCGATCAGATCCAGGTGTACCACTCGATGGTGGGACGAGCCGACTTCGATGTGCTGAAGTCGCAGTACTTCTCGGGCAACCGCAACACGCTGCTCAACCGCGACCCGGCGAGCGGCTCGGTCCGCGACCCCGAGCTCGACAGCCTGCTCGCGGCGATCGCCTCCGAGCCCACGACCGAGCAGCGTCAGGAGGCGTCGGCGGCGGCGCAGCGCTACCTCGCCGAGAACGCGTACATCCTGCCGATCTTCGAGGAGCCGCAGGTGTTCGGCGTCGGACCGCGGGTGCAGGGGTTCTCGACCGAATCGGTCGGACGGCCCTCGTTCTCGCAGACCTGGCTCGCCCAGTGACGCGAACCGTCGCGGAAGCCGACGGGTGGGCGCCGCCGCTGCGGGGGCGGCGCCCATGACGACCTACGTGCTGCGCCGCATCGGGCAGGCGCTGCTCGTGCTGGTGCTCGCCTACACGGTCGCCTACCTGCTGCTGGCCGCGCTGCCGGGCGACGCCGTCATCGCGCGGTACGCGAACCCCGAGCTCGGGCTCACCGCCGAGCAGGTGCAGGCCATCCGCGAGGCGCTCGGAGCCGACCAGCCCCTCATCGTGCAGTACGTCCGCTCGATCGCGGGATTCCTGACAGGCGAGTTCGGATACTCGGTCAGCAGCGGCGCCGCCGTCTCCGATCTCATCGCGACGGCGCTGCCCCCGACCCTCGTGCTCGCCGTGCTCGGTCTCGCCGTCGCGGTCGTGCTTGCCGTGACGATCGCCTTCACCGCGACGTACGGTGCCGGCCGCTGGCTGCGACGGCTGTTCCGTGGCCTCCCGCCGCTGTTCGTCTCACTGCCGGTCTTCTGGATCGGCATCATCCTGATCCAGGTCTTCTCGTTCCGGCTCGGGCTCATCCCGGCGATCGGCGCCGACCCGGTGCAGGCGCTCGTGCTGCCCGTGCTGACGCTCGCGATCCCGATCGCCGCGCCCCTCGCCCAGGTGCTGACACGCAGCATCGACGAGGTGCGCGAGCAGCCCTTCGTCACCGTGGTCCGCGCCCGCGGCGCCAGCACCTCGTGGCTGCTGTGGCGCAACGTCGCCCGGAACGCGCTCCTGCCCACCCTCACGATGGGCGGGCTGCTGTTCGGTGAGCTCGTGGGCGGAGCGGTCGTGACCGAGACCGTCTTCGCTCGCGCCGGCATCGGCCAGCTCACCGCCCAGGCGGTGCAGACCCGCGACACCCCCGTGCTGCTCGCGGTCGTCGTCATCTCGACGGTCGCCTTCGTCACGATCAACCTGATCGTCGACCTGCTCTACCCCGTGCTCGATGCGCGGCTGCGCACGGGCGGCGGTCGCGCGCGCCGCAGCCCGTCGTCGACCGCCGCGGCGATCACCGCCGGCGCCGCGACCGGCGCCACCACGGCGGCAGCCGACACCCCCGCAGACATCCTCCCGAACGGAGCCGGACGATGACCGCGCTCGCCCCGTCGCCCACCGCCCTCGTCGCGCCGCCGCGGTGGCGCGCGCTCCTGAGGCCGGGCATCCTCATCCCCGCCTTCGTCGTGCTGATCGCCCTCGCGTGGGCGCTCGCGCCCGGGCTCTTCACCGGGCAGAGCCCGACCGAGACGGTCGCGCCCTCGCTGCAGGCACCGAGTGCCGCGCACTGGTTCGGGACGGATGCGACCGGGCGCGACGTCTTCGCCCGCGTCGTGCACGGCGCCTCGCAGTCGATCATCGGCGCTCTCGTCGCCGTGCTCGTCGGCCTTGTCGTCGGCAGCGCGATCGGTGTCACCGCCGGTGCGGCCGGCGGGGCCGTCGACGACGTGCTCATGCGGTTCGTCGACGTGCTGCTGGCGATCCCGGGACTGCTGCTCTCGCTCAGCGTCGTGATCCTGCTCGGGTTCGGCACTACCAACGCGGCCATCGCGGTGGGCGTGACGTCCATCGCCGTCTTCGCACGCCTCGCCCGCTCGCAGGTCGTGAGCGTGCGGGTCAGCGACTTCGTCGAGGCCGCTTACGGCTCGGGGTCGTCGGCGGCGGGCGTGCTCTTCCGCCACATCCTGCCCAATTCGCTGACCCCGGTCCTCGCGCTCGCCGCGCTGCAGCTCGGATCGGCGATCCTGCAGATCTCCACGCTGGGCTTCCTCGGCTACGGCGCACCGCCGCCCACGCCCGAGTGGGGTCTGCTGATCGCCGAAGGGCGCGACTACGTGGCCACGGCCTGGTGGCTCACCGTGCTTCCCGGCGCCGTCGTGGCGGTGGTCGTGCTGGCCACCAACCGCCTCAGCCACGCCATCCAGGGAGGCGCCGAATGAGCGCGCGACCGCTGCTCGAGATCCGCGACCTGGCCGTCCGGTACCGCACCCGTCGCGGGCCGGTCGACGCCGTGCGCGGCGTCTCTCTCGATGTCACGGCCGGGGGCGTCACCGCTCTGGTGGGCGAGTCGGGCTCGGGCAAGTCGTCCGTCGCACAGTCGGTGATCGGTCTCCTCGCCGGCAACGGCCGCGTCGCGGGCGGAACGATCCGGCTCGACGAACGGCAGGGCGGGCCGGTCGATCTCGTCGGACTCTCCGAGCGCCGGTGGCGGCAGCTCCGCGGCCGGTGCATCGGCCTCATCCCGCAGGATCCCGGCAACTCGCTCAACCCTGTCGCGACCATCGGCGCGAGTGTCGCCGAGCCGCTCCGGATCCACGGATGGCGTGACCGCAGCCGCATCCGCTCGAGGGTGATCGACCTCCTCGACCGCGTCGGCATCGACGACCCCGAGGCGCGCGCCCGCCAGTACCCGCACGAGCTGTCCGGCGGCATGCGCCAGCGCGTGCTGATCGCCGCGGCGATCGCCCTCGAGCCCGAGCTCGTGATCGCCGACGAGCCGACCAGCGCCCTCGACGTCACCGTGCAGCGCACCGTGCTCGACCTGCTCGACGGTCTCCGGCGCGAGACCGGCACCGGGATCCTGTTCATCACGCACGACCTTGCCGTCGCCGCCGACCGCTCCGACGACATCGTCGTGATGCGTGCCGGGCAGGTGCAGGAGTCGGGCCGCTCGGCGTCGGTGCTCGCCTCGCCGTCGTCGGCGTACACGCGCACACTGCTCACCGACGCGCCCTCGCTGGCCCGCGTGGTCGACCGCGCTGTACCGTCGGCCGCCCCGGGCGAGCCGCCGCTCGTCGACGTGCGCGGCATCCGTCAGGAGTTCGCCCGCCCCGGCCGCGCACCGCTTGTCGCCGTGGACGACGTCTCGTTCGTCGTCCCGCGCGGCACGACCCACGCGCTGGTCGGCGAGTCGGGCTCGGGCAAGACCACGATCGGGCGCAGTATCGCCGGCTTCCACCGGCCCACCGACGGCGTCGTGCGGGTCGGCGACACCGACGTCACCGCACTGCGCTCGCGGCGCGAGTTCCACCGGACGACGCAGCTCGTCTACCAGAACCCGTACGCCTCGCTCGACCCGCGGCAGACCATCTCGGCGATCCTGACCGAGCCCCTGCGCAACTTCGGCATCGGCAGCCGGGCGGAGCGCGCGGAACGCGTCGCGCACCACCTGGACCTCGTGGCGCTCGCGCCCGAGATCGGTCAACGCCACCCGCGCGAGCTGTCCGGTGGGCAGCGGCAGCGCGTCGCGATCGCCCGGGCTCTCATCGTCGAGCCGCGCCTCGTCGTGCTCGACGAGGCGGTCTCGGCGCTCGATGTCACCG
Source organism: Microbacterium sp. cf332 (assembly GCF_900102175.1). GTDB lineage: Bacteria > Actinomycetota > Actinomycetes > Actinomycetales > Microbacteriaceae > Microbacterium. Next base: position 110,407 of record NZ_FNKN01000002.1, on the reverse strand, counting down.
TCCAGGCGCAGATCCTCCGACTGCTCGCGAAGCTGCAGGACGAACTCGACCTCACCTATGTCTTCATCTCCCACGACCTCGCCGTCGTGCGGCAGGTGAGCGACACGGTGTCGGTGCTCCGTCGCGGTGTCCAGGTCGAGCAGGGTCCGGTGGCGCGGGTGTTCGACGAGCCGCAGCACGAGTACACGCGGCGACTGCTCGACGCCATCCCGGGCACGGGCCTGCGGGCGGCGGCCGCGACCGACGAGCGCACCCGCGCCACCACGAATCAGGAGGCTCCGGCATGAGCGGCCCACGACTGGGATTCTTCACACGCCTGCTCGAAGAGACGACGGCGGCCGAACGCTACCGGTTCGCACTCGAGCAGATCGAGCAGGCCGAGCGGTCGGGGTTCGCATCGGCCTGGGTCGCGCAGCATCACTTCGGCGAGGACGAGGGCGGGCTGCCGTCGCCGTTCGTCCTACTCGCCGCCGCGGCCGAGCGCACGTCGCACATCGGCCTCGCGACGGCCGTGCTCACCCTGCCCATCGACGACCCGCTGCGCGCCGCCGAGGACGCGGCGGTGCTCGACCTGCTGAGCGGGAACCGCGTGCAGCTCGGCGTCGCGTCGGGAGGCACGCCTTCGTCGTTCGCGGCGTTCGGCCTCGATCCCGAGCGGCGTCGCGAGATCTTCGCGGATCACCTGTCCGTCTTCGCGGACGCGCTCGCGGGGCGCGGCGTGCGCGGCTCAGGTTCGCGCATCTACCCGGATGCCGGCGACCTCGGCGAACGCATCTGGCAGGCGACCTTCTCGGTCGAGGGCGGTCGGCGCGCGGGTGCCCGGGGTGACGGCCTCCTGCTCTCGCGCACGCAGCCGCGGCCCGCTGAGACGCCCGGCGCGCCCCTGCACGACCTGCAGCTGCCGATCATCGCGGCCTACCGGGATGCGCTGCCCGCGGGTGCCCCGGTGCGGGTGCTCGCCTCGCGCACGGGACTCGTCGTCGACCCGGAGAACCGCACGCGCGCCCTCGAGCTCGCCGAGGACGGACTGCGACGGCTCGCGGCCACGATGCACGGGACCGACGTCGACCGCGTCGGCATCGACGAGCTCGTCCGCATCACCGACACGCACGTCGGCACCGTCGACGAGGTCGTCGAATCGCTCTCGCGTGACGAGACGCTCGCCGCGGCGACCGATGTGTCGTTCCAGGTCCACTCGATCGCCGCGACCCACGAGCTGACGCTGCGATCGCTGCAGCTGCTCGCCGATCAGGTCGCTCCCCGGCTGGGGCTGTCGACCGGGCCCGACGCAGCCGACGCGCTCCACGGCGCGCACCGGACCGACGACACGACCGCACGCGGAGCCGCCCCGGCACCCCAACCGACCCCCGACCGTCAGGAGACCAGCGCGTGACCACCGGATCCGCCGACATCATCGACCTGCTCGCCGGCATCCGCGCCGACGACGTGCTCTCCCGGGTGCGCGACACGCGCGCGCAGGCCCGCGAGAATGCGCAGCGGAGCTTCGAGGCGCTCCTCGAACCCGCCGACGCCGGCACCGTCCCCCTCGCCGAGCGGTACGCCGTGGCCGCGTTCGTGGCCGAGCTCCACGGGTTCGCGCAGGCCGTCGACTTCTACCGCGACCTGCTCGACGATGAGGCCGCGTCGCTGACGCCCGCGGTCGCCGCCGCCGCGGAGTCCGCGTGGGCGGAGGGTCCCTACGGGCGGTACCGCGAACCGGCGCTACGGTCGGAAGGCCGCGACGGCCCGCGATGGTCGCCCGAGCCCGCCACGGCGGCTGCGCTCGGCGAGCGGCTGACCGCCGCTCTCGCCCACGCGCATCTCCTCGTGTTCCGACCGCGCGAGGCGCGGCCCGAGCACCTGAGCGCGCTCGTGGCCGCCGGATGGAGCGCCGACGGCATCGTCACGCTGTCGCAGCTCATCGCGTTCCTCGCATTCCAGCTGCGCAGCGCCTGGGCGCTCCGCGTGATCGCGGCCCACCCAGTCGCCGCCACCGTTCCGGCATCCGTCGAAGGAGCAACCTCATGACCGGCCCCGTCACTGCCTACGACGACCTCGCCCGCCCCGACGCGTTCACGCAGGACGGCCTCGGCTGGGTGCCGTGGCTCGAGCCCGTCGCCGAGGACGACCTGACCGACCAGCAACGGGAGGCGCTGATCGAGCCGGCGCGAGCGAAGATGCCCTACTTCCGGCTGCTGGCCCGCGACCCCGAGGCGCTCCGCACCCGGACGCTCACCGACCTCGACATCTTCTTCAACGTCTCGGGCGGCGTCGGGCGCGCCGAGCGCGAGCTGGCGGCCGCCGCGACGTCGCGACGCAACGGCTGCGTGTTCTGCGCATCCGTGCACGCCGCGGCGGCGACCCGCGAGTCGGGGCGCCGTGACGACGTGCAGCGCCTGCTCGACGAGGGCACGGGCGTCGACGTCGGAAGCGAGACGTGGAACGCCGTCGTGGCGGCCTCGGTCGCGCTCGCCGACACCCCGCTCGCCTTCGGCGACGCGGAGATCGACCGTCTGGTCGCCGCAGGCCTCGACGCCGCGGAGATCGTCGACGTCGTCAACGGCGCCGCCTTCTTCAACTGGGCGAACCGGCTCATGCTGTCGCTCGGCGAGCCCGAGGTGCCGGCTCGCCGCCGCGCGACCGGGGGAGCCGACGCATGAGCATCCCGACCCGACTCGATCACGTCGTCATCGCCGGACCCGACCTGGGCGAGCTGATCGCGTGGTTCGCGGAGCGCACCGGTGTGATCGCCGCGCCGGGCGGCGCGCATCCGACGGGAACCGCGAACGCGCTCGTCGCGCTGACGATCGACGGCCGACGCGGACCGCAGTACCTCGAGCTCATCGGTCCCGACCCGGAGCGGATCGATCGTGCGCTGCCGGCGACGTTCGACATCGCGTCGCTCGAGGCGCCGTCGGTGCAGGCCTACGCGGTCCACCCCGATGACATCCAGGCGACCGTCGACCACGCGCGGCGGAACGGGTACGACCCGGGCGACGTCGGCGACCTGTCCCGCCGCACCCCCGCCGGCGAGCTGCTCGAATGGCGGCTGACCCGCGGTCCGGCGCAGCGACTCGACGTGCCGTTCCTGATCGACTGGGGCAGCACCCCGCAGCCGGGCCTCGCCGACATCCCGACGATCGAGCTGCTCGGGTTCGAACGGACCGAGCCGGCACCGGACGACCTGCGCGCGCTCGTCGATGCACTCGGACTCGGCGACGGGACGGCGCGCATCGTCGCCGGGCGCGCCTCGGGGTACCGGCTCGTGCTCCGCACGGAGTCGGGCGAGGTCGTCGAGCTCTAAGCACATTCCGGGTCGTTCCCGCCACCACTGGCCGCGGGGTCGGTGCGCTCGCGAGGATGGTGTCATGACGATCAACGTGTGGGCACCCCGGGCCGAGCGGGTCCGACTCCGGCGGCCGGAGCAGACCGACCTCGAGCTGGTGGCGGGCGCGGACGGCTGGTGGTCGGCGGACGTCGATCTCGCCACGGGCGACCGCTATGGCTTCGTCCTCGGCGACGGCGACGACGTGCGCCCAGATCCACGTTCTCGGCGGCAGCCCGACGGCGTGCACGGGCTCTCCGCGATCGACGACGCCTCGTCGTTCGCGTGGACCGATCAGGCGTGGACGGGACGTCCGATCGCGGGCGGCATCATCTACGAGCTGCACATCGGCACGTTCACGAGTGCCGGCACGCTCGACGCGGCGATCGCCCGTCTCGACCACCTCGTCGAGCTCGGCATCACGCACGTCGAGCTGCTGCCGGTCAACGCGTTCAACGGCACCCACAACTGGGGCTACGACGGCGTGCTCTGGTACGCCGTGCAGGAGAGCTACGGCGGCCCCGAGGCCTACCGGCGGTTCGTGGATGCGGCCCACGCGGCCGGACTCGCCGTCATCCAGGACGTCGTCTACAACCACCTCGGCCCCTCGGGCAACTACCTGCCCGAGTACGGTCCGTACCTCCGCGACGGCCGCCGGAATACCTGGGGCGACAGCGTCAACCTCGATGAGGACGCGGTGCGCGAGTACATCGTCGGCAACGCCGAGATGTGGCTGCGCGACTTCCACGTTGACGGCCTGCGGCTCGACGCCGTGCACGCGCTGCACGACGACGACAGCCCCGTGCACATCCTCGGCGAGATCGCCGATCGGGTCGATGCGCTGAGCACGCACCTCGGCCGGCCGCTCACGCTCATCGCCGAGAGCGACATGAACGATCCCGTCATGATCCTCCCGCGCGAGGCGGGCGGTCACGGGATGACGGCGCAGTGGTCGGACGACTGGCACCACTCGGTGCACGTCGCGCTCACCGGAGAGACGGTGGGGTACTACGCCGACTTCGACGCGCTCGACGCCGTGCCCAAGACCTGGAACTCGGGCTTCTTCCACGACGGCACCTACTCGTCGTTCCGCGGTCGCGAGCACGGGCGGCCGATCCCGCCGGAGTCGCCGTCGTGGCGGCTCGTGACCTTCGCGCAGGACCACGACCAGATCGGCAACCGAGCCGCGGGCGACCGGCTCTCGGCGACGCTCGACGCCGACCACCTCGCCATCGGCGCCGTGCTGACGCTCACCGCGCCCGGCACCCCCATGCTCTTCATGGGCGAGGAGTGGGGTGCATCGACGCCGTGGCAGTTCTTCACCTCGCACCCCGAGCCGGAGCTCGCCGAAGCGACCGCTGCGGGGCGCAAGCAGGAGTTCGCCGAGATGGGGTGGGACGAGGACCTCGTGCCCGACCCCAACGACCCGGCGACCTTCCTGCGCTCCAAGCTCGATTGGACCGAGGCGGAGGAGGGCGACCACGCTCGGCTGCTCGCGCTGTATCGCGACCTCGCGCGTCTGCGCCGCACGACGCCCGACCTCACCGACCCACGCTTCACCGCTCGGGGCGCCGGCGCCACGGAGGGCACGGGCGGCCGGCTCTACGATCTGCAGCGCGGCCGCGCCCGTGTGCTGGTGAACCTGTCGGAGGAGCCGTGGCGCATCGAGCCCCGCGGCGACGTCGTGTGGCTCGAGACGCGCGAGAGTCGTCTCGTCGACGACCTCCTCGTCGTCGCGCCGAACTCGGCCGTGATCGTCGGTCCCGCTCTGTCAAGCCGATGACCTGCCGCGGGTGCCGTCGTAGCGTGAGGGGATGAGCACCACCGCGCACCACGCCGCCCGTCCGCCGCAGCAGGGCTCGGACATCGTCCGCCAGGTCGGCGTCATCGCGGCCGTGGTCTTCATGATCATCGCCGCCATGGTCGGCACCGGGCTGTTCGGCGGAACCAATGTGCGTGAGTTGCAGGGCGGCGCGCTCGACGCCGACTCGACCGTGCTCGCGCCGGGGACGCAGGCGTTCAGCATCTGGTCGGTGATCTACCTGTTCATGATCGGGTACACGATCTGGCAGGCCCTGCCGTCGCAGCGTGCGCGCGAGCGGCAGCGGCGCGCGGGCTGGTGGATCGCGCTGACTGCCGTGCTGAACGGCGGATGGCTTCTCGCCGCCCAGTTCACGACGCTCCCTCTCACGGTCGTCGCCATCGTCGCGCTGCTCGCGGCCCTGGGGTGGACGTTCCACCTGTTGGTGCGCTCGCGTCCCCGGTCGGTCGGCGACCGTCTGCTGATGGACGCCACGGTCGGGCTGCACCTCGGGTGGGTGTCGCTCGCCACCGTCGCCAACATCACGGCGTGGCTGAGCCGCGTCGTGCCCGAATCGTGGGGCGCTCAGGCCGATGTCTGGGGCGTGGCCGTCCTCGTCGTCGTCGCGGCGGTCGGCGTCGGTATCGCCGCGTTCTCGCGCGGCCGCCCCTCGCCGATCATCGCCCTGTCGTGGGGGCTGGCCTGGATCGCGATCGCCCGGAGCACCGATCAGCCGCACTCGACCCCCGTGGCCGTGGCCGCCGTCCTGGTCATCGTCGTCGTCATCGGGGCCGCCGCCGTCGTGGCCTGGCGCTCGAACGGCCGCGAGCACCGCGGCATCCTGCACCGTACGCGCACCGCCTGACCCGCACGGCCCGCCCCCGCCCTCGGTCGACTCAGCCTTCGAGCACCCGCAGGGCGACGATCGCCGCCGCAGCCGACCAGGCCTGCGGCCGGCAGGCGGCCGGGTAGGGCACGGGAACGCGGGTCTGCGCTGCGGCGTCGCCGGAGTGGAGTTCGGGCACGCGGTAGCCGAAACCGTCGGCCGCCGCGAGCATGCCCGCCACGACCTCGCGGGCCTCGTCGGCGAAGCCGGCCCGTGCCAGGCCGTGCGCCGCGATGGCCGTGTCGTGCAGCCACACGCTTCCCCCGTGGTACGACAGGGGCCAGTAACCGGCGGCCCCCGTCGAGAGGGTGCGGATGCCGTACCCGCTCGACATCGACGCATCGAGCAGCCGTGCGGCGACGGCGGCCTCGTCGAGGGGGTCGAGGATGCCGGTGCCGACGAGGTGTCCGATGTTGCTCGTCAGGCTGTCGACGGGACGCTTGTCGCGATCGAGGGCGATCGCGGGGTAGCGGCCCTCCGCGGTCTGCACCCAGTACGCGGCGGCGAACCGATCGCGGAGCGCCGCCGCCCAGCGGCGCAGCTCGTCGGGAGCGCGGTCGCTGCGATGCGCCAGGCGTTCGATCAGCTCGGCCGCGCCCATGGCGGCCTCATAGGCGTAGGCCTGCACCTCGCAGAGCGCGATCGGTCCCCGGGCGAGGGTGCCGTCGCGCCATTGGATGGAGTCGCCCGAGTCCTTCCAGCCCTGGTTCGCCAGCCCTCGACCGCTCTCGTCGATGTAGTCGAGGAATCCGTCGCCGTCGGCATCGCCGTACTCGATCAGCCAGGTGAGGGCCCGGTCGAGGTGCGGGAGCAGCGCGCGCACCTCGACCTCGGGCATCCCCGCCCGCCATGCGTCGACGAGCAGGCACACCCACAGGGCCGTCGCGTCGACACTGCCGTAGTAGACCGGCGGCAGCACGACCCCCTCGCTCGGGATCTCGAGGGCCGCGGCCCGGAGCTCGTGCAGGATCTTGCCGGGCTGCTGCGCGGTGTCGGGGTCGACGTGGTCGCCCTGCAGACGGGCGAGCACGCGCAGGGTCGACGCCGCCACCCCGATGTCGAGGGGCAGGGCGAGCCGTGCCGCCCACAGCGAGTCGCGTCCGAACAGGGTGAAGAACCACGGGGCGCCGGCGGCGTAGAACTCGTCGTCCGCGTGCCCGGGCAGGGTCAGGCGCAGCGCGTCGAGGTCGTCGAGGGCGCGGTCGAGCCAGCGCCCGAGGCGCGGCTCGAGCGCTGCGCCCCGCCGTGCGACGTCGGCCCGCGACCACGGTGCGGGCGACGTCGCCCCCGCCACGACGAGCGCCGGGTCGGTCATCCGCAGCGACCAGCCGAGAGTCGATTCGCTGCGCGGCGGGATGCTGATGCGCCAGGTGAGGCGGATGCTCTCGCCGGACACGGTTGTGCGCACGTCGACCTCTGCACCGGGCGCCGAGACCTCGAGCCCACGGCCGCCCGAGCGCGCATGGGCGGTGCCGCCGGAGGCGGTGACCTCGAGGGGGGATGCCTCCGCGAGGCCCGCCTTGACCTCCGGGAGCGCCGCAAAATCGGGGACGAGTTCGATGGTGATGGTCGTCGTCAGCGGCTCGTCGCGCGCCGACACCACCCGCAGCACCTCCGCGAAGCCGCCGTCCTCCACCGTGCGCTCGCGCAGCAGCCGCACGCGCGGGTCGGGCAGCGGCGAATCGAGTCCCCGCAGCAGACCGCCGAAGACGATGCGCGAGGCCGACTCGGTCGAGGCCGAGATCCACTCCACCGCGGAGTCGGTGCAGGCGAGAGCGAGGGAACGCACGTGCCGGACGTCGCCGTGGTAGATGCCGTCGATCGCGGCTGCGCCCATGTCGCCGGATGCGCGCGACCAGGCCTGCGTCGGCGCGCGCAGCGCGATCACGGCGTCATCGAGCAGGGGTTGGCGGGGGATGGTCATTCCTTGACGGCTCCTTCGCTGGCGTTCATGATGCGCCGCTGGAAGATGAAGAACATCACCGCGACGGGGATCGTCATGATCGCCGCCGCCGCGAGTTTGATCGGATACTGCGTGCCCTGGCTCAGCTGACCGCTCGCGAGCGACGCGACGCCCTTGGTCAGCGTCGTGAGCTCGGGCGACTGGGTCGACACGATGAAGTGGCTGAGCTCGTTCCACGACCCCTGGAACGACAGGATCACGATCGTGATGAGGGCGGGTCGCGCCATCGGGAGCACGACCGACCAGAAGATCCGGAACGTGCCCGCGCCGTCGATGCGCGCCTGCTCCTCGACGGCGACCGGGATCGACTCGAAGAAGTTCTTCATGATGAACACGCCGGCCGCATCCACGAGCAGCGGCAGGATCATGCCGGCGTACGAGTCGTAGATGCCGAGCTGGTTGATGACGAGGAACTTGGGGATGAGCAGCACGACCGTCGGAACGGCCATGACGGCCACCAGCGCGGCGAAGATCACCCCCCGGCCGCGGAACCGCAGCCGGGCGAGCGCGTATCCGGCGAGCGAATTGAAGAACACCCGGCCGAGCGTCACGAAGACCGTCACGACGGCGGAGTTCGCGAACCACACCGGGAAGTCGGAGAACGCGAAGAGCCGCTCGTAGGCGGCCCACGACACCGGTGACGGGATGAGCGAGATCGGATCGGACGCGGCGTCCGCCTCGGTCTTGAACGAGGTCGCGACCTGAACGAGGAACGGGAAGATGTAGATCAGCGCGAGCGCGATCAGCAGTGCGTACAGCGCGATCTGCGCCGTGAGCGCACGGCGCGACAGCTGGCGCCGGGCGCGCGGCGGGGCGGCGAAGGCGGTCACGGCTGCTGCCCCCGATCCGGTCGCACCTGGTATTGCCGCGCTCGCCGCGCCGATACCGGCCGGTCGCGGAGCACGAGGCGCTGCACGATCGTGAAGAAGACGATGATCGCGAAGAGCATGAACGCGATCGCGGCGCCCTGTCCCCAGTCCTGCGAACCGAATGCGGCCTGATAGCTGAGGTACGCCGGGGTGAGCGTGGTCTTGCTCGGGCCGCCCTGCGTGCCGGTGTAGATCTGGTCGAACACCTGCCACGTGCCGATCAGCCCGAGGGTCAGCACCGTGAAGAGCACGGGCTTGAGCTGGGGCAGGGTGACGCGCCAGAAGCGCTGCCACCCCGAGGCGCCGTCGACCATCGCGGCCTCCTCGGTGTCGGCCCCGATGTTCTGCAGGCCCGCGAGGAACAGCAGCATGAAGGTGCCCGACGTCGTGAAAACCGCCATGAGGATGAACGCGCTCATGGCCACCGAGGGGCCGGCGAGCCAGTCCCACCACGAGACGCCCAGCACGCCGCCGTCCGTCAGTGCCGCGGGGCCCGCCGTGACGCCGACGGCCGCCAGCAGGTTGTGGCCGACCCCGCTGGGGTCGTTGAACCAGTTCGGGCCGGCGATCCCGATCCACGACAGCACCTCATTGACGACGCCGCTCGCGGAGAACAGGAAGAGCCACAGCACCGTGATCGCCACCGAGCTCGTGACGGAGGGGAAGTAGAACGCGGTGCGGAAGAAGCCGCGGCCCCGCAGGATCGCCCGGTTGACAAGCAGGGCGAGGAACAGCGACAGGGCCGTCTGCAGGGGGACGACGAGCAGCACGTACCAGGCGTTGTTCCGCAGCGCGATGCCGAAGTCGCGCGTTGCGAGTCCACCCTCGGTCGTGACCGCCGCGTAGTTGTCGAGTCCGACGAAGCCGACGGACGGCGAGAGCGGGCTGCCCCGGCCGCCCCAGTCCGACACACTGACCCACAGTGCCATGAGCACGGGGACGAGCATGAAGACCCCGAGGATGACGATGACGGGTGACACGAACAGCCACCCGGCGGCGGCCTGCTTGCCGTTGATGCCGCGCCGGGCCCCGCGAGGGGACTCGGCGCGGCGCGGCCGGTCACCGCGACGGCCGGTGGGCCGTGCTGTTGCGATCCCGGTCATCGTCAGCCGACGATCGCCTCGAGGTTCGCCTGCACCGACTCGAGGATGCTGCTCGGGTCACCCGTCGCGAGCGACTCGAGCTGTGAGTTGAAGTCGGTGATGACGTCGGCCGAGCCGTCCTGGTTCGGCGGGAACTGCGCGTACTCCGCGCCGTCGAGGAACGACGCGAGGTCGGGGTTGGCGTCCCGCCACGCATCGGCGGCCGACTGGATGGACGGCATCGGACCGAAGGCCTCGGAGAACGCCAGCTGCTGGTCGGTGCTCGTGAGGTACTCGATGAGCTCGAGCGCCGCCTGCTGGTTGGGGCTGTCTGCGGCCATGCCCCAGCAGTTGGTGAACTGGAGCGTGCCTTCGCCGCCCGGCCCTGCGGGCAGCGGGGCGACCGTATAGGCGACATCCGGGTAGTCGGCCGCGAGGCCGCCGGTGATCCAGTTGCCCTCGATCGTCATGGCCGCGAGCTGCTTCCCGAATGCCTCGCCACCCCAGCCGGCGCCGAGGTCGGCCGCGTAGGCGAAGGTGCCGTCGGCCAGGTGGGTCTTGACGTACTCGAGCGCCTCGACGTTCTCGCTGCTGTCGGCGGTCGCAGCGCCGTCGGTGACGAGCCCGCCGCCCGCCTGCGCCATGAACGCACCGATCCGCTGGTACTCGGCGCCGAAGGCGAGTCCGGCGCGGCCATCGGCCGTCAGCCGCTGCGCGACCGCGGCGAGCTGGTCCCAATCGGTGGGGATGTCGGCGTCGGTGAGTCCCGCCTGCTCCCACAGCTGCGTGTTGATGACGAGACCGAGCGTCGAGAAGTCCTTGGGCGCGCAGTAGAACTCGTCGTCGATCGTGAAGTTCTCGACGAGCGACGGGTAGAAGTCGTCGCGGTTGGCGAGCTCGTCGCCGTAGGCCTTCAGCGACCCGTTGCCCGCGTAGCCAGCCATCGCGTCGGCGGAGAGGTAGAACACATCGGGGGGCGAGCCGGCGGCGAAGCCCTGCGACAGCTGCTGCGGCAGGTCGGTGGCCGCCTGCACGGTCGCATCGACGCCCGACTGCTCGGACCACGCCGCGACGGCGTCGGTGACGGCCTGTGTCTCGGCGTCTCCCGACGATCCGATCACGACGGTGAGTGCGTCGTCCGAGCTGGTGAACCCGTCGGCGGAGCCGCCGTCGCCGGTGTCGTCGAAGCCCGAGCCGCAGGCGGTCAGGGCGAGGGCGCCGGCGGCGAGGAGCGCGGTGGCTCCGAGCGCCGAGCGCGTGCGGTGCGATGTCATGTGTCTCTTCTCCTTTGATGAGGCAGGACGCGGTGCGTCGATCGGGTGCGGGCCGGTCGGGTGGATGCGGTGCTGCGTTGCGCCGGCCAGAATTTTGAACGATCAAATTGCGCGTGCTGACACCATACGAAGCAGACGCGGTTGTGTCAACGGGGGTGCCGGCGCGCGGTGGCGCCGCAGAGACCGTGCGGTGCCTCTACACCGGACCAGCGACGCCGCGGGGGCAGTAGTCCCCTCCTCCGGGTATCGACCACCTTGCTGTCGCTACCCGGCGGAGCATCAGTCGACAGGCCCTTAACAGGAACCTTCACGTGGTCGTACCCTCCCCCTGGGGTCGCGCCACCGCGACGGTTTCGTCCCGGTTCTCGGTATTGCGGCCGCTTGCGGAGGGGTGCAGGTCGCGCTCCACGCGATTCAAGGCGACTGGACCAATGCCGCTGTCTCCGCTCTGAGCATGGTGGCAGGTTCGGGGGTGACCGCCCTCCTGAAAGCGGGCGCTCGCAGTATCGCCCGTGCTAACTTGGCCCCCGGAACCGTGAGTCGGCTCGCTAGTAGGAAGGCCGTTGAGGCGCAAGTGAGGCGTGCGCACTTCCAACACATAGCGTTTGGGAACATGATCGGCACCGGCGCGGGTCTGCTGCTGGGCCGCGGCTCCAGCGCCACGTCTATTCACGCACCCGCCTCGCGGTCATTTGACCTTCGTCCTCGTGAACATACTGGGCAATGGCGTCCCGTTCCCATTTGGCTGAGAGAGTCGCTGTAGCAAGAATGCCAACCATGCCCACCGTCGTGATGACGGCTGAACCCACAGCCACTACCCACGAGGGCGCTCCGACAAGACCGAGTACTGGCGCCCAGGTCAACACCCCGTGGTCGTTTGATGCATTCGTATTTCGATCGGAGGCGGTGAGATGAGCGTCCGAGGCGACGAACAGATTGCGGCGATGCGGCGATCTTTCGATGTTCTCGGGGGAGTCGGCTTCTCGGTGGAAGCGGTGATGGATGTCGATCGGCTGACAGACACCGGGCTCGCGCTGGGAGTGATGCTGGGGCTTATCGACGCGCCTTCTCACACACGTCTCAGGTCACGTCTGAACGAGCTCGGAAGAGGGGCGGACCCGATCGCTTTTCCGAGGTCGGAGCGACCGGAGTGGGGTGAGACCGATGACGGGTCCCGGCGCATCGAGGTGGACGAGATACTCGCTGACTCGGCGGCGATGACATTCTGGTTCGTGGCCGTCATGCGTCTTCTCGTCTCTCGGTGGTCGAGAGGAACCGGTGACCCCAGGATCGATGACGCGGAGATCATCAGCGCCTGGGGACAGGTCGGTGACGACTTCTGGTCTGTCGTCCGGCCTCGCGGCTGGGACGCGCTGTTCTTCGGGCACGCAGCGCGCCGTCGATACATCGAAAAGGCGCGCGCGTACCTTGACCGGCTGTCTCCTCAGAAAGCCTGACTGAGCATGCCGCAGTTGGCATAGGCCTTAAAGGGTGAGTGCCGTAACTGCGAGGGGTTCATGACTACGGCGAGTGCGGTCACGCCTTGGGAACTATCAGCGCCTTTCGCTTGGCGCTGACATCGCGGCACAAGTGCTGAATGCCGAGGCGCCATCCCTCGATCAGGGGCCGTGAGGCAACGCCGAACGCCCACCGCGCGCGAACCGTAAGATGGTCGCCCATGGTCAAGGCACCCACCGTCGAAGACGTCGCGCGCGCCGCCGGGGTCTCGCGGCAGACGGTGTCGAACGTGCTCAACAGCCCCGCGATCGTGCGCGACGAGACCCGGGAGCGCGTCGAGCGGGCGATCGCCGACCTCGGTTACCGTCCGCACATCGCAGCGCGGGCTCTGCGCACCCGGCGCAGCAGTGCCATCGGCATCCATCTCGATCCGTACGCCGGCGGCATCTCGGGTGTCGTGCTCGACCGATTCGTGCATGCCCTGACCGAGAAGGCCGGCGAGCGCGGACTGCGCGTCCTGCTGTATGCGGCGCGGTCGGCCGACGAGGAGATCGAGCGGATGCGCGAGCTCGTCGAGGGCGGCGAGGTCGACGGCTTCGTCGTGACCGGGACGTTCCACGGCGATCCGCGCACGGGGTGGCTCATCGAGCGCGACGTTCCCTTCGTCGCCTTCGGGCGACCGTGGGGCATCGACGACGTCGACGATCCGGCGCACCTGTGGGTCGACGTCGACGGGGCCGCGGGCACCCGCTCGGCCGCAGCCCATCTCACCGACGCGGGGGCCGGGACCGTCGCGTTCCTCGGCTGGCCCGCGGGGTCGGGCACCGGTGACGATCGCGAGCGCGGCTGGCGCGAGATCGCGGGGGCGACGGGTGTCAGGCTCACCGCCGAGGAGGACGTCGCCGCCGCGCGCGCTGCCGTGACCATCGCGCTCGAGGATCGGCCCGATATCGCCGCAATCGTCTGTGCGAGCGACACCCTCGCGATCGGCGCGCGGCTCGCGGCGGCATCCGCGGGCCGCGACGCTCTGCCGATCGTCGGCTTCGACAACACCCCGGCCGCCGAGGCGCTGGGCCTCAGCAGCATCGAGCAGCTTCCCGAACGGGTCGCCGACGGCGTGCTGGAGCTGCTCATGGGGCCGACCGGTGCTTCGGTCGCGCCGCGGGCGGCGACCGCGGGCGCGGCGCACGTGCTCGTCGAGCCGCGTCTCGTGCTGCGCTGACCCCCATACCGATCCGTCCGAGGGGCGTCGGAGGCGCCGCGGGTCAGAACGCGTCGGCGAAGGCGGCGAGCAGTCGGCTGGGCTCGGTCACGGGGGCCGCGAGCACACGGGCCGCAATGCGGTCGTAGTCGGCCGCGTCGAAATAGCCGTCGTTGCGGTAGACCGTCATGCGCTCGGTGAATGCCTGCGGAGTCGGCTCGGGGTGGAACTGGGTCGCGTACAGGGTGTCGCCGACGCGATAGGCCTGCACGGGGCAGTCTGGGTTGGTGGCGAGCAGCACCGCGCCCGCGGGCAGGGTCTCGGTGCCCTCCTTGTGCGCGGTGAACGCCGTGAACGTCGGCGCGAGCGAGCCCAGGAGGCGGTCGGCCCGTCCCGCATCGGTGAGAGTGACGTCCGTCGGACCGGTGTCCTCGGGGAAGTCGCGCGAGATCGTCCCGCCGAGCCGCGTCGTGGCGACGCCGATGCCGAAGCACGTGAACAGCGCCGCCGTCGATCCGGACGCAGCGGCGTCGGCGATGCGGGCGAGATCGGCCTCGAGCCGCAGCTGACCCTCCGACTTGGAATCGGGGTCGTCGGTGGCGTTGTACGGGCTGCCGCCGACGACGAATCCGCGCCACCGCGTGAAGGCATCGTCGGGGAGCGCGTCTCGCGTGAGGTCGATTCGCTCGAGCCCGGTCTCGTCGAGCCCCATCGCGGATCGGAACGACGCGTACTCGGCCTCGGCGGCCACCTGCTGCGGGCGCACGCAGACGTACACGAGCGGGGCCATGCGGAAAGTCTAGGCCGCGACGAGGCGTCGGGTCCGCGGGGATGACGCGCGGTGACGACAGAGGGACAATGGCCGCATGACCTCGCGTGTGATCGTCACCGATGTCGCCGCGCTGAGCGACGTCCTCGACCGGATCGACGTCGCGGCCGCGCCGCGCGGGTGGCGGGTGCGCCGACCGGACGACGCTGCGGAGCTCGAGGCGCGTGCCCGATCGGCGAAGGCCGCGCTGCGGCTGCCCTCGCCGGTGGTCGTCGAGATCGAGCACGATCCGGATGCCGCGGCCGTCGACGACCCCGTCGACGCGACCGCCCTGCTCGCGCGGACCCCCGTCGCGGGCGCGGTCGTCGACGGCGCGCGCCGCCTTCATGGCGCGTGAAGTGCACCGCCCACCCGGCCGCGGCAGGACGAAGTCGCTCGTCGTCAGCGCGACGAGTTCGCGGTGCGACCCCGGACGATCCCGATGAACGCCTCGACGAGCGGGGTGGTCGCATCGGTGCGCCACGCGAGGGCGATCGTCGAGGTCGGTGCGTCGACGATCGGGCGGTAGGTCGCGTCCTTGCGGTGGTGCAGACGTGCGAGCGACATCGGCATGAGAACGATCCCCGCACCGGTCGCCGCCGTCGCGACGGCGTCCTCCGTCGTAGCGAGGGTGGGGAAGTTCGGGGCCACGGCGCCCGGCACGTCGATCGCGAGGGTGTCGTCGGCGGGTACCATCACGATCTCGCCGACGAGGTCGTCGAGGGTGAGCTCGTCCACAGCGCTGAGCGCGGCGTCGACCGCGCACACCGCGACGGTTGTCTCGTCGTAAAGGGAGATGATGCTCAGGCCGTCACGCACGACAGGGAGGCGGACCAGAGCGGCATCCACCGACCCGTCGGTCAGGGCGCGCTGCTGCTCGGCGACCTCGATGGTGCGGAGTTCGATCGCGTTGGCCGGCATCCGCTCCTTCCAGACGTCCATCCATTTGCCGGGAGTGGCACCGGGCACCGCGCCCAGGCGAAACGGTCCGAGGCGCGCGAGATGGACATCGCTGCCGGCGCCCGTCGCGCGCGTGATCGTGTGGTCGGTCTTACGTGTCGCGGCCGCACGCGGCGGGGTCGACTTCGCGGTGCGACGACCGGAGCCCCGCGCGGGGCGGCCGGAGGAGCGGCCGGGAGTCATGTCTGAAGCGTATCCCGGCGCGGCTGGTGTCAGGCGGCCAGGCGGAGTCCGCGCTGGTCGGTCGCGACGTGCTCGCCATCGGCGATGTTCTCGTCGTCGCCGATCAGCGAACCGCCCGCGACGTGCGCGTGCGCGCCGATGAAGGCGCGGATGCCGATCTTGGCCCGCGGGCCGATCGCTGCGCCCGATCCGACGTGCGCGTGCGGTGCGATCTCGACGTTCGGGCCGATGACGGCCTCGCGCTCGATCCAGACGCCGCGCCCGATGTGGACGCCCGCTGCGACCTGGACTCCGGGTTCGACGTAGGCGCCTGCTTCGATCAGCGCGGTCGGGTGCACCTTGGCCCCGTTCGCGATCAAGCCCCGACCGTTGGCGTGCTTGCGGTAACGCAGCGTTTCTCCACGGTCGTTCTCGATGTCGATGTAGTTCTTGCCCACGATCCCCTCCGACAGTTCCGGTTCCGGTACTGAGTACTGGAAACAACCCCGCGATCCGCGTTTTCATTCCCGAGAATCATTCGGAGCGGCGGGTCGACCGGTTTGCTGGAACAAGCCTGCGACGCGGGTGTTCCCTGGTCGAAGGGGTGTGCGAGCCGACGCCGGCGCGATAACATGCCCGGCTCGCACGGGATGGCGCCCGCACGCGTCGGGGTTTGCGAGGATGGGCGGGTGGAGCCTTCTCGCGCACCGTCGACCGGACCCTCGCTCGTCTTCGAGGCCGCGTTGACGCGCCACACGCGAGCGGAAGACCTGCTCGGCATCGTCACCGGCACGTTCGTGGCGTCGCTCGGCCTGTACCTCCTGAAGGAGTCCGGCTCGGTGACCGGCGGCACGGCAGGTCTCGCGCTGCTGCTGGGCTACGCGACGGGCTGGTCGTTCCCCGTGCTCTTCGCGGTCGTGAATGCGCCGTTCGCCGTGCTCGCCCTCTGGAAGAAGGGCGTCTCGTTCACGCTGCGCACGTTCGCGTCGATCGGCCTTGTGTCGGCCTTCACCTTCGTCCACCAGCAGCTGCTGCACTTCGCGAGCATCGAACCGATCTACGGAACCCTCGGCGGCAACCTGCTGGCGGGCGTGGGCCTGCTGATCCTGTTCCGACACCGCGCGAGCCTCGGCGGGGTCAACATCATCGCGCTCGTCCTGCAGGACCGAACGGGCCTCAGCGCCGGGTGGACCCAGATGATCTTCGACGTCATCATCATCACGTCGGCGTTGCTCGTGCTCCCGTGGCCCGCGGTGCTGCTCAGCGCGGCGGGGGCGATCGTGCTCAACATCGTCCTCGTGCTGAACCATCGACCGGGGCGCTACATCGGCCGCTGAAGACCCGACGCAGTTCTGCTCAGCGGCGGGTCAGCTCTGACAGCGCGGACACCAGAAGATGTTCCGCTCGCTCGTCGGCAGCGCGCCGATCTCGTCGGTCTGGATGAGCGTGCCGCAGCGGCGGCAGGGTTTGCCCTCGCGCCGATAGACCCACATCCGCTGGCCGGGGCGGTCGTTGCCCGTGAAGGTGCGCGCCGATCGGTCACGATTGGCGTGGATCATCCGGTGACCGGTCTCGAGCACCCCGACGACGTCGATCTCGGTCGCGGGCGTCGTGGGGAGGATGCCGCGGACGAAGAGCAGCTCGTTCGCGTAGACGTTGCCGAACCCCGCGACGTTGCGCTGATCGAGCAGCGCGACGTGCGCGGCTCGCTGGTCGGCGCCCACGCGCCGTGCCGCCTCGGCCAGATCCCAGTCCGGCCCGAGCAGGTCGGGACCGAGATGGCCGACGAGACGGTCCTCGTCGGCGGTCGGCAGCACCTCGACCATGGCGAGCTCGAAGCCGACGGCGTCCCGATCGTGGGTTCCGACGATCGCCCGGGCTTGGAAGGCGGGTGCGCGCCAGCGCTCACCGTGACGATAGACGTGCCAGCGCCCCTCCATCTTGAGATGCGAGTGCAGGCTGAACGCGCCCATGCGCAGCAGCAGGTGCTTACCCCGCGCGATCGACGATGAGACGACCTCGCCCCGCAGATCGGCGGTGGCGCTGCCGGGAACGCGGATGTCGAAGCGCGTGACCTCCTCGCCCACGAGCGCCTCGCCGAGCTTGCGTGCGGCTCGGAAGACGGTGTCGCCCTCAGGCACGCTCGGTGCTCCCCGACATCGCGCGGGCTCCTGCCGTCGGGCGGCGCAGCGTGAGCCCCCGCGACGACTCGACGAACCCGCCGGCGCGCAGGGCCCGCCCGGTCGCGGTGCTGTAGACGAACTCGCCGTTCACCTGCTCGACGGTGAGGGTGTCGAGGCGGCGGGCCTGTGCCGTGCGCACGAGGTCGGCCGCGGCGGCGGTGAGTACCTCTTCGTCGTCGGTGAAGGCGAGAGCCGAGCGTCCGCCGCGCTCGAGATAGAGCACGAGCGCTCCATCGACGAGCACGACGACGCCGCCCGCCTTGCGCCCCGGGCGATGCGAGACGCCCTCGAGCGCGGGCCAGCCGAGGGCTGCGCCAT
The DNA here is from genome assembly GCF_900102175.1 of Microbacterium sp. cf332. Lineage (GTDB taxonomy): Bacteria > Actinomycetota > Actinomycetes > Actinomycetales > Microbacteriaceae > Microbacterium. The sequence continues at coordinate 92,117 of NZ_FNKN01000002.1, read as the reverse complement.
ACGGGTTCGCCGGGTCGGTCGCTGCGAGCGTCACCGCGCGCCGAGGCGGGGGATCGGCCAGCGCGGCGAACTCGCGCAGCCTGTCGACGGTCACGGATGCGGCGAACTGCGCTGCGCCGAGCGTCTCGATGACGTAGCCGCGGCGGCAGTGTCCCGCTTCCTCGAAGCCCGCGAGCACGCGGTAGACCTGGGCGAACCCCCCGGGCACGCCCTCGGACTGCACACTGCCCCGAGTCACGACGCCGTACCGGTCGAGGAGGAGCCCCGCAGAGGCCGTGACGCGCAGCGACGGGTCGGGCTCGACGGCGGGAAGCAGCGACCACCGGCCGCCGAGAGTCGAGGGGCGCGGCGCCGACGGCGTCGTGGGTCGTGCCAGCGGCGTGCCGCGGTACAGGCGGGATCGCGGTGTGCGGCGGGCACTGCGGTGCGCCTGCGAGCCCCCGGACAGCAGCGAGCGGACGGGGGTGAAGGTGTCGTTGGTCAGGCGGCCTGCCCACGCGAGTCGCCAGAGCGCGTCGAGCACGCTCTGCTCGTTCGGCGCTCCCACTGCGGCGACGAGCTGGCCCGCGAACCAGCCTCCGCCGACCGCGAGGGCCTCGAGGATGCGCGTCTCGAGGTCGCCCGAGGTCGCCGACTCATCGGCCTCGGAGTCGGCGTCGGCCAACGCGAGCGTGAGCGGCGCTATGTCGGCGGGGTGCAGCGCGATCCAGCCGTCCCGGCCCGGCAGCGTGCCGTGACCCGACCACACGACCTCGCCGGTCGCGGTCAGCTCGTCGAGCATCCCGGGCGCGTAGTCGCGCACGCGCGAGGGCAGGACGAGCGACTCCCACGCGCTCGCGGGGATCGGCACGCCCGCGAGCTGCTCGATGACGGCTGCGACGCCGTCGACGCCCTCGAGAGGACGCGTGACGTGCTGCCACACCGGCAGGAAGCGGGCGAAGGCCTCGGGCGACACCGGCTCGACGCTGCCGCGGATCGCGGCGAGCGACCGCATCCGCAGTCGGCGCAGCACCTCGGAGTCGCACCACTCGAGATCGTCCGCCGCGGCACCGGAGGCCTCGGGCAGGAAGTAGCCGCTCGCGATGCGACCCTGCGACTCGAGCCGCTGCAGGGTCTGGCGTGCGACAGCCGTGCCGATGCCGAGCCGCGTCGCGACGTCGGCGGTGCGGAAGGGGCCGTGGGTGCGCGCGTGCCGCGCCACGAGGTCGGCGAGCGGATCGACGACGGGCTCGAGGAACGCGGTCGGGATGCCGACGGGAAGCGCTGCGCCGAGAGCGTCGCGGAGACGGCCGGCATCCTCGATCGCCGCGGTGCGTGATGCGCCCGCGATCGTGACGGGGATCGCCCGGCGGGCGGTCACCAGCTGCTGCAGCAGCTCGGCAGCCTCGGTGATCCGGTGCGCGGGCGGAGGTCCGGCGTCGGGAGGAGCGGGCGCGGCGTCCGGACCCTCCGGCGTGCTGATCTTCTCCGCTGAGCCGATCTCCTCCGCTGTGGCGGTCTCCTCCCGCACCCCTGCGCCGGCGGACTCCTCGAGGCGGGCTGCGACCTCGGCAGGGTCGAGCGGACCCAGGATCCGCAGCAGGTCGGCGACGCCCTCGACGCCACGCGCGCGACGATCGGGATCGAGGCGCTGCACCTCGCGCTCGAACTGCGCGATGACGTCGGGGTCGAGCAGCTCGCGCATCTCGACCTTGCCGAGCAGCTCCGACAGCAGGGCGGGATCCACCGAGAGTGCGGCCGCACGGCGCTCGGCGAGCGGCGAGTCGCCCTCGTACATGAACGCGCCGACGTAGCCGAAGAGCAGGTCGCGCGCATAAGGCGACGGCTGCGAGGTGGTCGTCTCGACGAGACGGATGCGGCGGTCGGCGATGCTGCGGGTGATGCGCAGCAGGGCCGGCAGGTCGTAGACGTCCTGCAGCACTTCGCGGAGGGTCTCGAGGATGATCGGGAACGACGGATGCCGTCGCGCCACCTCGAGCAGCTGTGCCGACCGCTGCCGCTGCTGCCACAACGGGGCGCGCTTGTTCGGGTTGAGTCGCGGCAGCAGCAGTGCCCGGGCCGCGCACTCGCGGAAGCGCGAGGCGAAGAGCGCCGAGCCGCCCACCTCGTCGGTCACGATCTGCTCGAGCTCGTCGGCATCGAAGACGAAGAGGTCGGCGCCGGGCGGTTCGGCGGCGGCGTCGGGCACCCGCGCGATGATCCCGTCGTCGCTCGCGACCGCGGCACCCTCGACGCCCAGACGCTCGCGGATACGGGCATTGACCGCCAGCGCCCAGGGTGCGTGTACGTGCATGCCGTACGGGGAGTGGAGGATGACGCGCCAGTCGCCCACTTCGTCGCGCGAGCGCTCGACGGTCAGCGTGCGATCGGTCGGCAGGCTGCCGGTCGCCTCCCGCTGCTCCGCAAGGTGCGCGAGGAGGTTCTCGATCGCGTAGTCGTCGAGGCCCGACTCGCGCAGGCGGTCGGCGGCCTTCTCCGGCCCTGCCGCCGACACCTCGCGGCTGAACTTGCCCAGCGCCTCGCCGAGCTCGGCCGGGCGCCCGAGGCCGTCGCCGTGCCAGAACGGCAGCTTGCCCGGCTGCCCGAACGCGGGGACCACGTTGACGCGGTCGTGTGTGATCTCCACGATGCGCCAGCTCGTCGTGCCGAGGGTGAAAACGTCGTTGACGCGCGACTCGTAGACCATCTCCTCGTCGAGCTCGCCCACGCGCGCGTTCCGGCTCTCGCCGGCGACGAAGACCCCGAAGAGGCCGCGGTCGGGGATCGTGCCACCGCTGGTGACGGCGATGCGTTGAGCGCCGGGACGACCCGTGAGCGTGCCCTGGTCGCGATCCCACACGAGCCGCGGGCGCAGCTCGGCGAACTCGTCGGAGGGGAAGCGCCCCGCGAGCAGGTCGAGCGTCGCCTCGTAGGCCGACCGGGGGAGCGTGCGGAACGGGGCGCTGCGGCGGATGGTCTCGAACCATCTCTCGACCTCGATCGTTCCCGTCGCGCAGGCGGCGATGGTCTGCTGCGCGAGGATGTCGAGCGGGTTCTGCGGCACCGCGATCGCCTCGATCTTGCCCGCCAGCATCCGTTCGGTCACCACGGCGGTGTGCAGCACGTCGCCGCGGTGCTTCGGGAAGAGGGCCGCGCGGCTCACCTCGCCGACCTGGTGGCCGGCGCGCCCGACGCGCTGCAGACCGGACGCCGCGGACGGCGGCGCCTCGACCTGGATCACGAGGTCGACGGCACCCATGTCGATACCGAGCTCGAGGCTCGACGTCGCGACGACGCAGCGGAGCACGCCCGACTTCAGCTCGTCCTCGACCTGGGCGCGCTGCTCCTTCGACACCGAGCCGTGGTGCGCCTTGGCGAGCACCGGCTCGGCTCCGGCCGTCGCCCCGGCCTGCGCCATCATGCCCGCGGGGACCGCCGGCTCGGGGAGCTCGCCGCCGAGGCGCTCGGTGTAGATCTCGTTGAGGCGTCCGGTCAGCCGCTCGGCCAGCCGACGCGAGTTCGAGAACACGATCGTCGAACGGTGCTGCAGGATGCGGTCGACGATCGCCTCCTCGACGTGGGGCCAGACCGACCCGGTGACCTCCGTCGCCTGCGGTGCCCGGTACCAGGCGCCGTCGTCGTCGTCGTCCTCCCCATCATCATCGCCCTCGTTCCGGACGGCTGCGCCGGTGGCCGGATCGTCGGAGCCCGGGGGAGCCGGCGGGTGGAGCATGTCGGGGATGGGCACGACGACGTTAAGGTCGAAGGCCTTCGAGGCCTTCGGCGCGACGATCTCGACGGGCGCCGCACCGCCGAGGAAGCGGGCGACCTCGTCGATCGGGCGCACCGTCGCCGACAGGCCGATGCGCTGGGCGGGCTTCTCGAGCAGCGCATCGAGGCGCTCGAGGCTGACGGCCAGGTGCGCTCCGCGCTTCGTGGCGGCGACGGCGTGCACTTCGTCGACGATGACGGTGTGCACACCCCGCAGCGTCTCGGACGCCTGCGACGTGAGCATCAGGTAGAGCGACTCGGGTGTCGTGATGAGGATGTCGGGCGGGCGGGCCACGAGCGCGCGGCGGTCAGCCGACGACGTGTCGCCCGACCGCACCCCGACCGTCACATCGGGCACCGGCTGGCCGAGACGACGGGCCGATTGGCCGATGCCCACGAGCGGTGAGCGCAGGTTGCGCTCGACGTCGACGCCGAGCGCCTTGAGCGGCGAGACGTAGAGCACCCGGGTGTCGGCGGGTGCGGCATCCGACTTCCGTCGCTTGGCCGGTGCGGCGTCGACGGGGCCGGCGGCCACCTTGTCGCGGAAGATGCGGTCAATCGCCCACAGGAAGGCCGAGAGCGTCTTGCCCGACCCGGTCGGGGCCACGACGAGCGCGTGCTTTCCGGCGGAGATCGCGTCCCACGCGCCGGCCTGCGCCGCGGTCGGCTTCGAGAACGCGCCGCGGAACCAGTCCGCGGTGGGCGCGGAGAATCGGGCGAGCACATCGGCCATGCCCTCATCTTCGCGCGGACCTCCGACATCGGCGCGGCCTTGCGCGGGCGGCGTCCGTCGTGCCAACCCCGCCGCCCGGCTGCGGCCGCCCCCGGCCCGCCCCCCGACCTCCCCGTCACCGGTCGGCCGGCACCTCGCTCAGCACGCCGTCGCGGAGCTCGAGCGTCAGGTCGGGCGCGAGACGCGAGAGGAAGCCGCCGTCGTGACTGACCACGAGCACCGCCCCGCGGTACGCCGACAGTGCCTGCACCCGCTGATCCACCGTGTCGAGGTCGAGGTTGTTCGTCGGCTCGTCGAGCACGAGCAGCTGCGGCGGGGGATCCGCGAGCAGCTCGCGCGCGAGAGCGAGCCGGAACCGCTCCCCGCCCGACAGTGCCGCGACGGGCCGCAGCACGGTGTCGCCGCGCAGCAGGAACCGGGCGAGACGGGTCCGCAGCTCGGCGTCCGTCGCCGCGGGGTCCGCCTCGCGCACGCTCTCGAGCACCGTGGCGTCGTCCCGCAGCCCGTCGATGCGCTGCGAGAGGTAGCCGACGCGGTCGGTGTGCGCCGTGGCGGCGCCGTAACTCCTCACATCCTGCTCGTCGAGCGGGCAGACAGGGCGAGGGGCCGCCGCGGTGTCGGATTCTGAGGAGTTGTCGCGCGCCGACCGCACCAACGCCTCGAGCAGCGTCGTCTTTCCCGCGCCGTTGGGCCCGATGAGCGCCGTGCGCTCGGGGCCCTGCAGCACCCACGAGCGCTCGCTGTCGCCGATCGTCGCGAGCCGTCGGCCGGCCGCGACCCCGGGGTCGGGGAGGTCGATCCTCACGGCGTCGTCGTCCCGCACCCGTCGGCCCGCCGCGTCGAGCGCGGCCCGGGCCGCCGCCTCGCGGTGGGAGGCCTCGCCGCGGGTACGACCCGCCGAGACCTGCGCGGCCGAGGCGCGATTGCCCGAGATGATGCCGGGCACGCGCTTCTCGCGCTGCGCCTTGGCCCCCATCGCCGCGCGGCGCGCGAGCTTCGTCTCGGTTGCGGCCCGGTCGCGCCGCTCGCGCCGCAGCGCCGCGGCCGCCGTGGTCTCGGCCGCCCGCGCAGCCGCCTGCTCGGCGTCGCGCCATGCGCGCCACTGCGAGTAAGGCCCGCCGAACACGTCGAGCTCGGTGCCGTACAGCTCCGCGGTGTCGTCCATCAGCTCCAGCAGGGCCGTGTCGTGGCTGACGATGACGAGCGTGCCGCGCCATGCCCGCACGAGCTCGCCGACCCGCTCGCGCGCATCGCGATCGAGGTTGTTCGTGGGCTCGTCGAGAAGCGCGATCTCCGCGCCGCGCAGTCGCACGCCGACGAGGGCCGCGAGCACGGCTTCGCCGCCGGAGAGGTCGCCGACCCGCCGGTCGAGCGTGCCCGCCGGCAGGCCGGCCTCCGCCAGCGCGGCCGCGGCTCGCGCCTCGGCATCCCAGTCGTCGCCGATCGCGTCGAAGTGACGCGGGTCGACGTCGCCCGACTCGACGGCGCGCACGGCGTCGACGGTGGCGGCGACCCCGAGCAGGTCGGCGACCCGCCGCTCGACGTCGAGGGTGAGGCGCTGCGGCAGCATCTCGACCCGTCCGGACGTGGCGACCGAGCCGGATGTCGGCGCGAGCTCGCCCGCGATCAGCCGCAGCAGCGTGGTCTTGCCCGAGCCGTTGCGGCCGACGAGGCCGGTTCGCCCGGCTCCGAACGTTCCCGATACGTCGCGCACGGCGAGGGTTCCGTCGGGGTGGATGAGGGTGACGCGGTCGAGGACGACCGCGGGAGTGGGATGGGGCATGTCTGCCTCCTCGGATGTCGTCGGGCGCGGGCGCGACCGACACCGAAGACACCCCGACCGGGGCGGAACGGTCCGGCGGCCAGCGCGGAGATAGAGATGCGCTGGCCAGGTCGGACGCCCGAGGGGTCGACGGATCAGCGCGTGATTACAGCGCGGTCGCGTCGAAACCGATCACCGGTCGTTCCTCACACTCGGGGCAGGGGCCCGGGAAGTCTACGCCGCGGGGAGCTGCTTGTGGAGGAACGTCGCCACATCCGAGAGCTCCTCGGCCGAGACCGCGTGGCCGAGGTCGGGATAGACGCGCCCGCTCAGCTCGACCCGGCTCGGCAGCCACTGTGCGGTGTGAGCGACGAGCGCGGCCGGGATGACCGCGTCACGTCCGCCGCGCCCCCAGAACACCGCGGGGCGGAGCTCGGTGAGGGCGTCGTCGGTCTCGAGCGCCCCCGGATTCGCGTAGCCCGAGAGGTTGACGGCGAACGCGAGGTCGTGCGGCCGCAGGCGCAGGGCCTCGAGCGCCATGACCCCTCCCTGCGAGAAGCCCAGGAGCCCGACGAAGGCCGCGTCGCCACGCTCGGCGTCGATCCATGAGACCACGGCTCTCGCCGCCGCCGCCGCCGTCGCGGCCTGCGGATCGCGGCCGTTCAGCCCCTCGATCGGGTACCACGACCAGCCCGGTGTGGGGAACGGCGGAGCGAGGGGCGCGCGCACCGCGGCGAAGACGTACTCGGCCGGCAGGTGAGGTGTCAGCCCGAAGAGGTCGTTCTCGTCGGAGCCGTATCCGTGCAGGAGCACCAGCAGCGGCCGACCGGCCCGTTCGGCGGGCGCCGCCGACCAGCGCACGGCGGCGGGATCGAGTGCCGGGTTCGACATGACACCATCCTGCCAGCCGCCTCCGACACCGTCGGGTGTCACCGGATACCGCCGGGTGGCATTGGTATACATGAGGCATGGCCGTGCGCACCCCCGATCCCGATCCCGACGAGCGCGGCGAGTCGTCGCTACCGGCCGACCCGCTGCGCGGGGCTCCCGGAGGCGGCGCGACCAACCCCGCCTGGCTCAGCGACATCGAGCTCACCGAGGCGCGCCGCCGCCTGCCGATGCTGTACGTCGAGGCGGTGCCGGTGCGCACCGACGGTCTCGGCGCGGTCACGCAGGTCGGCATCCTGCTGCGCGCGACGCCCGTGGGGGAGATGACGCGCACGATCGTGTCGGGCCGGGTGCGGTACGGCGAGACCATCCGCGACGCGCTCTTCCGCCACGTCGAGAACGACCTCGGCCCCATGGCCTTCCCGCTGCTTCCCGCCTCGCCGGCACCGTTCACGGTCGCGGAGTACTTCCCGCTGCCCGGCATGACGCCGTTCCACGACGACCGTCAGCACGCGGTGTCGCTCGCCTTCGTCGTGCCGGTCACGGGCACGTGCGAGCCGCGGCAGGATGCGCTCGAGGTGACCTGGCTCGACCCGGCCGAAGCGGCCTCAGACGCGCTCGCCGCCGAGATGGAGGGCGGTCGCGGCACCCTCATCCGGCTCGCTCTCGCCTCGGTCGGCGCCCTGCGCTGACCCCGCCCTTCCCGAACCGCGAGACCTCAGTCGCGGCCCGAGACCGGCCGTGGAACCCACGGTCTCGGGGCGGAAGTGACGTCTCGCGGTTCGAGGAGCGGGCGGCGTAAGTAGGCTCGGGGCATGACCGATCCGCAGCCCCTCGCCTTCCCCGCCGACGCCGCCGGATGGCTCGCCTTCGCGGCTGAGCGTCCCGACGCGCGCATCGCCCGCGTGCGTGAGATCGACGCGCAGCTGATCGCCGGACGCGACCTGTCGCCGCTCGCCCGCCTGCAGCTCTGGAACGAGGCCTCGATCGCGGTCGCCGAGGCGGCGTCCGAGGCATCCCTGCTGAGCGAGTCGCACCCCGACGCCGACGTCCGAGACGCCGCCGAGGCCCGCGTGCAGGCCATCGACGCCCTGCTCTCGCAGCGCTCGCTCGACCCCGCCCTGTTCGCCGTCTTCGACGGACTCGCGACCGACGGGCTGGATGCCGTTGCCCGCCGCTTGCTCGCCCACATCCAGCGCGACTTCCGCCGGGGCGGCGTCGACCGCGACGAGGCCACCCGTGAGCGGCTGCGCGTGCTCGCCGAGCGCGACACCGAGCTCTCGCTCACCTTCTCGCGCAACATCCGCGACGGCCGGCGCGAGCTGAAGCTCCCCGCCGACGCGCTCGAGGGGCTGCCGCAGGACTTCATCGATGCGCACCCCGCCGACGACGAGGGCCTGGTCACCCTGACGACCGAGTACACCGACCTCATGCCGGTGCGCGAGTTCGCCGTGCGCCGGTCGACGCGCACGGCGCTGCTGTCGGTCTACAACGACCTCGCCTGGCCCGACAACGACCCCGTCCTCGCCGAGCTGCTCGCCGTGCGCGCCGAGCGCGCCGAGCTGCTCGGATACGGCGACTGGGCCGACTACGAGACCGAGACGCGCATGATCGGCTCGAGCGCCGCCATCCGCTCGTTCCTCGACGACATCGACGTCGCCACCCGGGAGGCCGCCGCGGCCGAGTACGACCGGCTGCTCGCGCGGCTGCGGGTCGACGAGCCCGACGCGGATGCGGTGACCGCCGCCGACCTCTGGTACCTCCTCAGCGCGCTCAAGCGCGAGGACTACGCCGTCGACGCGCAGGCGGTGCGCGCCTACTTCGCGTTCGAGAACGTGCTCGCGGGCGTGCTCGACGTCACGGCCCGCCTGCTCGACGTCACGTACGTGCCCGTCGAGGCGGGTGCCTGGCACGCGGACGTCCGCAGCTACGACGTCGTGCGCGGCGAGCGGCGGCTCGGCCGGATCCACCTCGACCTCCACCCGCGCGAGGGCAAGTACAACCACGCCGCCTGCTTCGGTCTGGCGCCCGGCATCGCGGGGCGGTCGCTTCCCGAGGGCGTGCTGCTGTGCAACTTCTCGCGCGGGCTGCTCGAGCACGACCAGGTCGTGACGTTCTTCCACGAGTTCGGACACCTCGTCCACGGCATCCTCGGCGGTGCCGACGCCGTGTGGGCCGATTTCAGCGGCATCGAGACCGAGTGGGACTTCGTCGAAGCGCCGAGCCAGCTCCTCGAGGAGTGGGCCTGGGATGCCGGCGTGCTGGCCACGTTCGCGCGCAACGCGGACGGCGAGCCGATCCCGGCGGACCTGGTCGAGCGGATGCGGGTGGCCGACGCCTTCGGCCGCGCCCTCGAGGTGACCCGTCAGCTCGGGCATGCCAACGTCTCGTACGGTCTGCACGTCGAGCGCCCGAGCGATCTGCAGGCCGCGGTCGAGGGCTGGTACCGCGCGTCGTCCCCGGTGCACCCGTTGCCGAACGGGCACACGTACGCGGGCTTCGGGCACCTCACGGGGTACGGAGCCTGCTACTACACGTACCAGTGGAGCCTCGTCATCGCCCGCGACCTGCTCTCGGCGTTCGGCGACGACCTCATGGACCCGGCCGTCGCGACCCGCTACCGCGAGCGCATCCTCGAGCCGGGCGGCAGCCGCGACGCCGCCGACCTCGTCGCCGACTTCCTCGGTCGCCCGTACTCGTTCGACGCCTACCGCGCCTGGCTCGCGGGAGCCTGACCCGCCCGCCCGCCCCGCCCGCCCGGCCCGGCCCCACGAACCGCGAGACCTCACTCGCGCCCCGAGAAGCGGGGTGCGCGCCGGGCTCTCGGGGCGCGAGTGTCGTCTCGCGGTTCGTCAGGCGCGGGCGGCGCGGGCGTAGCGCGAGGCGAGGAGGGTGAACGCATCGGCGAGCTCGGGAGGTCCGACGACCTCGAGCTCGGCGTCGAACCGACCGAACGAGGCCGCGAGCGCGGTCCACGACCACGACCCCGCCTCGAGGCGGCAGTGCCCGTCGTCGATCGCCGTGACGGTGCCATCGCCCGCGAAGGGGGCGACCGCGGATGCCGGGAGGTCGAGGACGACGGAGCCGCGACAGGGCCACGCCGCCGTATCCGACCCGCGGAAGCGCGCGGAGACGAACGCGTCGACGTCGCCGCCGGGCACGGTGCGTCGCACGAAGGGGGCGCCGGCCGGGATCCGCGGGCGGACACGATCGACCCGGTACAGGCGCCAGTCCGCGCGGTCGAGGTCCCACGCGACCAGGTACCACCGGCCGGCCGAGGTCACGAGATGGTGCGGCTCCACGCGGCGAGGTGATCCGGTCTCGGCCGCGCCCGCACCGCCCTCCGCGCCCGCAGCCCCCGCATCGCGCCCCTCGCCGTAGTCGAACCGCAGGGTCACACGGTCGCGGATGGCGTTCGCCAGGGTCGAGAGCACGTCGAGCGAGACGTCCGCCGGGGCGGCATCCCCCGGGCGGTCGACGACGGTGACGGCCAGTGCGTCGAGGCGGTGCCGGAGGCGTCCGGGCATGACCTGCCGGATCGTCGTCAGGGCGCGCACCGCGGCCTCGCCGATGCCCCCGCCGAGGGTCGGCGCCGTCCGCAGGGCGAGGGCCACGGCGATGGTCTGCTCCTCGTCGAACAGCAGCGGCGGCAGCTCGCTGCCGGGCTCCAGCCGGTATCCGCCGTCGAGTCCCGTCGTCGCCTGGATGCGGTATCCCATCTCGCGCAGTCGCTCGACGTCGCGTCGCACCGTGCGGTCGCTCACCCCCAGCCGGGAGGCCAGCACTCCGCCCGGCCAGTCGCGGCGGGCCTGCAGGAGCGACAGCAGGGTCAGCAGCCGCGAGGTCGTCGTCATCGCCCCACCGTATCCACCCTTGCGGACAGAACCTGACCGCAAGGGCTGTCAGGGTGAGGTCGTCGAGCCGATCGGGCCGGCCCTTTCCTCAGGAGCAGCGATGACCATCCAGACCACACCCCACCTCAACTTCCGCGGCGATGCCCGTGCGGCGCTCGAGTTCTACGGCGACGCGTTCGGCGGGCACGTCGTCATCACCACGTACGCCGAGGTCGGCATGCCCGCTGACCTGCCGGGCGCCGATGCCGTCGTCTTCGGTCTGGTGGTCGCACCAGGCGGCTTCCGCGTCATGGCGTACGACATCCCGGGCAATACCGAGGGATCCATCGCCGGGGGCGGCTCGACGCGTCGGCAGGACAATGCCACTCTCACCGACCAGGCGTTCTTCGTCTCGGTCGGGTCCGAGAGCATCGACGAGCTCCGCGGCCCGTGGGATGCGCTCGCGGCGGACGCGGTCATCGTCGAGCCGCTCGCCGCATCCGCGTGGAGCGCCGGCTTCGGCATGCTCACCGACCGGTTCGGCGTCACCTGGAGCTTCAGCGTGACCGCCGCGTAGCACCGCGAGACGTCACTTCCGCCCCGAGACGCTGGGTTCGACCCCGGCTCTCGGGGCGCACCTGAAGTCTCGCGGTTCGAGCCCGAGCCCGCGCCCGCGCCCGCGCCGGGGCGGGCGGGCGCGTCAGGCGGTCGTCAGGCGCGCGAGCTCGGCGACGAAGGCGTCGACGTCGGACGTCGATGTGTCGAACGAGCACATCCACCGCACCTCGCGGCGGGCCTCATCCCAATCGTAGAAACGGAACGACTCGCGCAGCCGGTCGGCGACGCCCTCGGGCAGCACCGCGAACACGCCGTTGGCCTGCGTCGGCTGCGTGAACGCCACACCCCGCACCGAGCCGTCGGAGATACCTGCCTCGACGGCCGAGCGAAGACGCTGCGCCATCCCGTTCGCATGCTCGGCGTTCCGGCGCCACAGGTCGTTCTCGAGCAGCGCGACGAGCTGTGCCGAGACGAAGCGCATCTTCGACGACAGCTGCATGTTGAGCTTGCGCAGGTAGGTGAGCCCCTCGGATGCCGCGGGGTCGAGCACGACGATCGCCTCGCCGAGCATCGCGCCGTTCTTCGTGCCGCCGAAGCTCAGCACGTCGACGCCGACGTCGCGCGTGATGGCGCGCAGGGGCAGACCCAGGGCCGCGGCGGCGTTCGCGATGCGCGCACCGTCCATGTGCAGCCGCATCCCGCGTTCGTGCACGTGGTCGGCGATCGTCCGCAGCTCGTCGGGGGAGTACACCGTCCCGAGCTCGGTCGACTGCGTGATGGACACGACGAGCGGCTGCGCGCGGTGCTCGTCGCCCCAGCCCCACGCCTCGCGGTCGATGAGCTCGGGGGTCAGCTTTCCGTCGTCGGTGGGGACGTTCAGGATCTTGATGCCGCCGACCCGCTCGGGCGCACCGCCCTCGTCGACGTTGATGTGCGCGGTCGACGCGGCGATGACCGCACCCCAGCGGGGGAGCATCGACTGCAGCGCCGTGACGTTGGCGCCCGTGCCGTTGAAGACCGGGAAGGCCTCGGCGCCCGCGCCGAAGTGCTCGCCGACGAGTTCCTGCAGACGCGCGGTGTACACGTCCGAGCCGTAGGCGGTCTGGTGTCCGTCGTTGGCGGCGGTGATCGCAGCCAGGACCTCCGGGTGGATGCCGGAGTAGTTGTCGGACGCGAAGCCGCGCACCGAGGTGTCGTGCAGGGAGGTCATGACCTCATCCTTTCAGCCTCGGGCGCGGCCTCGGGTCCGTGCGCGGGTCAGCCGCGGATGCCGCGGGTGGAGGCGATCACGTCGCGCATCTTCTTCTCGAGCGCCTCGTAGAACATCGACAGCGGGAACTCGTCGTCCAGCACCGCGTCGGTGTAGCCCTTCGGTGGCCCCGCGAGCACCTCGTCGGGCAGGCCGCGGGCCCACGCCGACGCGGGATGCGGTTCGAGTACCGAGCGGACGAGGTCGTAGGCCGCGAGCCAGTGCGCGGTCTTGGGCCGGTCGATCGACTCCCAGTACAGGCGGTCGATCGCGTCGCCGAGGGCGACGACGGCATCCGGCACCTCCCCCCAGTCGAACGCGAGGGCGGTGTCGGTCCAGTGCAGCACACCGCGTCGATGCAGCCAGGCGAACAGCAGCTGCCCGCCGAGCCCGTCGTAGTTGCGCACCCGCGTGCCGGTGATCGCGAACCGGAAGATCCGGTCGAAGATCACTGCGTACTGCACGAGCCGCGAAAGGCGCAGCAACTCGGCGTCGACCGGGTCGAGATCCGCCTCGGCACTCAGCCGCCGGTCGAGCGCGACGCATTCGCGGAACGCCGTCAGGTCGCACCGCAGTTCCTCGAGGGAGTACAGGAAGAACGGCATCCGCTGCTTGATCATGAACGGGTCGAACGGCAGGTCGCCGCGCATGTGGGTCCTGTCGTGGATGAGGTCCCACATGACGAACGCCCGCTCGGTGAGCGCCTGGTCGTCGAGCATCTCCGCCGCCTCGGCGGGCAGGTCGAGCTTCGTGATCTCCGACGCGGCCCGCACGACGCGGCGGTACCGGGCGGCCTCGCGGTCCTGGAAGATCGCACCCCACGTGAACGGAGGGATCTCGCGCATCGCGACGGTCTCGGGGAACAGCACCGCCGAATCGGTGTCGTACCCGGCCGTGAAGTCGAGCAGCCGCAGCGAGACGAAGAGCCGGTTCGGGTACATCGTCTCGAGGCGCGCGATCGGCTCGGGCCAGATCGTCTCGACGAGCAGCGCCTCGACGTGGCGGTTCCGCGATCCGTTCTGCGTGTACATCGGGAAGACGACGAGATGCCGGATGCCGTCGACGCGGTGGAGCTGCGGCTGGAAGGCCACGAGCGAATCGAGGAAATCGGGCACGCCGAACGCCCCCTCCGTCGAAGCCTCGCCGTCCGGATGATCGGAGGCCGCCCACCGGTCGAAGTCCCGGATCGACGCCGCGAGGTAATCCGCGTCGTGCGGGAACCTCGGGGCGAGCCGGCCGATGGCGGCGGTGATCGCCGCGACGTGGCGGCGCGCCGCCTCGTGATGGCCCGCGTCGGGCACGGAGCCGTCGGCGGCCTGCAGCTCGTGCAGGGCCGTCGCGGCGTCGCGCAACGCGAACCAGGCCGGGTCGTGCTCGACGCCGTCGGCGAGCGCGATGCTCGCGACGACGACGACCGCGCCGCCGTCCTCGACGACCTCGGGCTCGCCGATGATCGTCTTGGCGGCACCGGGGGTGGGGTGCGTCTGGGCGATGGACATGGGAACCTCCGATCTACGAGGTACGGCTCCCGCGCGGGAGCGATGGTCAGGTGGCGTCAGCCTAATCGGCCGGGCCGCGTTCCGGCGATGGTCCGGTGAGGTGCGGCGGTGCGTTCGGCGGGCGGGCGCGGGTGTCAACCCGTCGGCGGGCGGTAGGCCGGGGGATTAGCGTCGCCTCATGCCTGACGACTCCCCCGTAAGCCCGACCGCCGGCCCCGACGCGGACCGGGGCGCCCCGGCGTCGGACGGGCGCGGGGTGCTGCTGATCGCCAACTCCCGCGCCGGTACCTCGGTGGTGCGTGCCGACCCGATGACCGAGATCCGGCGACGGCTCCCGGAGGCGCGTATCGTGCACCTCGGCGACTCGACGATCGGCGACGTCGTGTCCGCAGCGATGTCGGGCGACGACCCTCCTTCAGCTCTCGCCGTCCTCGGCGGCGACGGCTCGGTCTCGCGGGCCGCGCACGTCGCCCGGGAGCACGACCTGCCGCTGCTCGTGCTCCCGGGCGGGACGTTCAACCACTTCGCCCGAGCCGCCGGGCTCGAGTCCGTCGCGGTCTCGCTCGACGCGTTCGCCTCGGGCGGCACCCGCGTCGTCGCGGTCGCCGAGGTCACCGTCGACGACGACGAGCCGATCACCGTCCTGAACGCCGTGTCGCTCGGTGCGTATCCCGAACTGCTCGCCGAACGCGAGAAGCGCACGAGCCTCGGCAAGTGGTGGGGCGGGGCGGTGGCCGCGTGGCGCGAGATCCACGGCGCCCATCGCGTCACCGTCGTCCGCGACGGCCGGCGTGCCGAGGTGTGGTCGGTCTTCGCTGCGATCGGCCGCGGCGACCCCCGGCGCATCGCGATGATGCGCCGGGCGAGCCTCGACGAGCCGGTGCTCGACGTGCGGGTGCACCACGCCCGGGGCACCCGCCTGCGCGCCGTCACCTCGCTCGCCTTCGGCCGTCGCACGCTCGCCGTCCTGCGTGCGCTGCGTCTGATGCCGCCGGCGTCCGACATCGAGCGCCTCGTGGTCGCGGAGATCGAGCTCACGGTGCGACCCGGCCGCGCGACGCCCGTCTTCGCCCACGACGGCGAGCTCGGCGAGGCGCCGGCCGACGGGTACCGGATGCGGGTGCGCGCGGTCCCCGACGGGCTGCGGATCTACGCGCCGCGCACGGCCGAGCCCGACGGTGCCGCCGGTGCGGACGGCGACCGGCCCGTCTGACCGGCGCCGCGCGGTGCGGTGCGGTGCGGTGCGGGCCGGCGCTCCGGCGTCCCCCCAGGGGATACATCGCCAGACGGATGTCGCGCCCCCGGTGCTCGCGTACCGTCGTAGCGTGTTCCGTTCGCTGACCCGGCCCCAGCTCGCCACCGACGTCTCGGTGTCCGTGGCGTTCGCCGCGCTCATGCTGCTGTTCACGTTCGTCGGCGTGCTCGGCACCGGCATCCCGAGCGACCGCGTCTCGGCCATCGTCGCGGTCCTCCTGCTCGTGCCCTTCAGCGCCGCCGTCGCGCTGCGCCGTCTCTCGCCGCCCGTCGCGCTCGCCCTCGCGTGGGTCGGTGCGATCCTGCAGATGCTGGCCCAGCTGCCGCCGCTGCCCGTCGACATCGCGATCTTCGCGGTGCTGTACACCTGCGCCGCCTACGGCTCGAACCGGGTGTTCTGGCTCGGTTTCGCGTCGTCGATCGCGGGCGCCCTGACCATCACGGTCTACCTGCTCGTGCCCTCGGCGATGTACTCGATCACGGCGGCCGGCGACGAGCTGACCTACCTGCTGGTCACCGGGACGATGCTCTTCGTCGCCTCCGTCTTCGGCCTGCTCCTGGCCTGGACGGTCGGCGCCCTCGTGCGGGTCGGCATGCGCGCCCGCGGCAACGCCGAGGCGCAGCGCCGCGCCGAGGCGCGGGCGACGGCCGAGTTCGAGCGCAACCGGATCGCGCGCGACATGCACGACGTCGTGGCCCACTCCCTGGCCGTCGTGATCGCGCAGGCCGACGGTGCCCGCTACGCGGCGGCGGCGGATCCGGCGGCGGCGGCCACGTCGCTGCAGACCATCTCGACGACGGCGCGCTCCGCACTCTCCGACGTCCGGATGCTGCTCACCCAGCTGCGTCACAGCGAGGGGGAGGGGCCGCAGCCCACCGTCGCCGAGCTCGAGGTGCTCTACGCGCAGGTGCGCGCCGCGGGTCTGGATCTTCGCGTCGACGTCGACCCCTCGCCGCCGGGCGAGCCGCCCGCCGCGGTGCAGATCGCGGTGTACCGCATCCTGCAGGAAGCGCTGACCAACGCGATGCGCCACGGCGCCGGCGGTACCGTGGACGTGTCCCTGTCGTGGCTGGCCGACCGTGTGGAGGTGCGCGTGCGCAACCCGCTCTCGCCGTCGACGGTCGACACGACCGGGCCGATGCGTTCGGGCGGTCACGGACTGATCGGTATGCGCGAGCGCGCGCAGCTCATCGGCGGCAGCATCGAGATCGGCCCCGTCGGCTCGGACTTCGTGGTCGCCGCGACCCTGCCCGTGGGCGCCCCGCTGGGCGGCGGCGCGTGAGCGGGGTGCGCGTCGTGCTGGTCGACGACCAGTCGCTCTTCCGCGCGGGCATCCGCATGGTCATCGCCTCGCAGCCCGACATGGACGTCGTCGGCGAGGCCTCCGACGGAGCCGAGGCGATCGGGGTCGTGCGATCGACGCGTCCCGACGTCGTGCTCATGGACATCCGGATGCCGGTGATGGACGGCCTCACCGCGACGGCGCAGCTGCTCGACGACCCGGTCTTCGACGGCGCCCCGCCCCGCATCGTCATGCTCACGACGTTCGACCTCGATGAGGCGGCCGCCCGCGCCATCCGCCAGGGGGCGAGCGGCTTCCTGCTGAAGGACGCCGATCCGGAGTTCCTGCTCGCGGCGATCCGCACGGTGCACGCGGGGTCGTCGGTCATCGCGGCGTCCGCGACCCGGGAGCTGTTCGAGAAGTTCTCCGCGCCCGAGCAAAAGCCCGTGCCGCCCGCTTTCACCGGGCTCACCGACCGCGAGCGCGAGATCTTCGGGCTCGCCGCGCGCGGCCTCTCGAACGCCGAGATCGCGCAGCGCGAGTACCTCTCCGAGGCCACCGTGAAGACGCACATCAGCCGCATCCTCGCGAAGCTCGCCCTGCGCGACCGCGTCCAGCTCGTCGTCTTCGCCTTCGAGCACGGCCTCGCCTGACCCCGCGTCCCCGCCCGAACCCGAACCCGAACCCGAACCCGAACCGCGAGACCTCAGTCGCGCCCCGAGACGGTGGGTCGGCGCCGGGCTCTCGAGGCGCGACTGAGGTCTCGCGGGTCGGGGGTCATCCGGGAGATGTAGGCGGGAGCGACGGGGGGCGGATGCCGGAGCCCGGGGGCGTCCGTAGCGTCGGTGACATGCAGATTTCGACCACCGACCTCGGCCTCGCCGCCCGGGTCCAGAACCTCTCTAAGACCTACGGCTCCGGCGAATCGGGCGTGCGCGCCCTCGA
The DNA here is from genome assembly GCF_900102175.1 of Microbacterium sp. cf332. Taxonomy (GTDB): domain Bacteria; phylum Actinomycetota; class Actinomycetes; order Actinomycetales; family Microbacteriaceae; genus Microbacterium. Next base: position 74,363 of record NZ_FNKN01000002.1, on the reverse strand, counting down.
CGGCGTCTCGGTCGGCATCCGTCGCGGCGAGTTCACCGCGATCATGGGCCCCTCCGGCTCGGGCAAGTCGACCCTCATGCACATCATGGCGGGCCTCGACGCCCCGACCTCGGGTCGCGTCTGGATCGGCGATACTGAGATCTCCGGGCTCTCCGACCTCGACCTCACGATCCTGCGCCGTCGCCGCGTGGGGTTCGTGTTCCAGTCGTTCAACCTCGTGCCCACGCTCGACGTCATCGGCAACATCACCCTGCCGTTCGAGCTCGACGGGCGGGCGCCCTCGGCGCTCGAGCGCTCCCGCATCGACGGCCTCGTCGCATCGTTGGGACTCGGCGCGCGTCTGAAGCACCGCCCCCACGAGCTCTCCGGCGGACAGCAGCAGCGCGTCGCGATCGCCCGCGCGCTCGCGACCGCCCCCGACCTCGTCTTCGCCGACGAGCCGACGGGCAACCTCGACTCGCGTTCGGGGCGCGAGGTGCTCGCGCTGCTGGCGACCGCGAGCCGCGAGCACGGCCAGTCCATCGCGATGGTCACCCACGATCCCGTCGCCGCATCGCACGCCGACCGCGTGATCTTCCTCGGCGACGGGCGCATCGTCGCCGACAAGCCCAGCCAGAGCGCCGAGGCGATCTCGGCCCACATGCTCGCCGCCGAGGTGTCGTCGTGACCGCCGCCACCGTTCCGACGGCCCGTCCCGGTGCGACGGTGGGCCCGGAACGTCCCGGTCCCGCAGCAGGACGCCTCGCCTGGCTGCGCGAGCGCGGCATGGGCGCGTCCGTGCTCGTCGCCGCGATCTCGGGCGGCTTCGGGGTGCTGCTCGTCGCGGCGACGGGGCTCATCGGGGCCTGGCTCATGGCCGATCCGTTCCTGGCGGGCGGCGAGACCGTCATCGCGGTCGTGGCGATCCTCAGCGTGCTGCTGGTCGCCGTCGCGATGTACGTCGCCGCGATCGTGACCGCCAACACCTTCGCGACGATCGTCGCCGGGCGCACCCGTCAGATAGCGCTCCTGCGCCTCATCGGCGCCTCGGCCCGATCGCAGCGTGCCGAGATCGCCCGACAGGGTCTCGTCGTCGGCGCGATCGGAGCCGTCGCCGGACTGATGGGCGGCACCGCGGCGGCTCTGGGGCTGCAGGCGGTCGCGGCCCGCGCGTGGGGCCTCGACGTCGACTACAGCGTCGTGCAGCCGGTGCTGATCGCTCCCGCCGTCGTGGTGGCGCTGACGACCTGGTTCGCCGCGTGGGCCGGATCGCGCCGTGTGCTCGAGGTCACGCCGCTCGCCGCCCTCGCCGGATCCGCACCGCGGACGGCGCAGGAGGCCGCCGGCCGTGTCCGCCGCCGTGTCACCGCGGTCTCGCTGTTCGCGCTCGGGGCGGTGCTGCTCGCCCTCGGCATCCTCACCGGCTTCGTCACGCCGCTCGGCGTCGTGATCGCCTTCTTCGGCGGTCTCGCCTCGTTCACCGGACTCAGCCTCGGCGCCACCCTCGTGATGCCGCCTCTGCTGCGCCTCACCGGCCGCCTCTTCGGTCGTTCCGCGCCGGCGCGGCTCGCGGCCGAGAACGCGCTGCGCTACCCCGAGCGGTCGAGCCGCATGGCGATCGGCGTCGTGATGGGCGTCACGCTCGTCACCATGTTCGCCGTGGCCACCGAGTCGGTGAAGGGCGTGATGTCCGCGTCGGGCGGTGGCGAGGTCTCGAGCGAGATGGCGCGACTGCTCGACACCTTCAGCGCGGTCATGATGGCTCTCGTCGGGGTCTCGGCCGTCATCGCCGCCGTCGGGCTCGTGAACCTGCTGACGATCGGTGTCGTGCAGCGCACACGCGAGCTCGGTCTGCTGCGGGCTCTCGGACTGACGGGGCGTCAGATCCGGTCCATGGTGCTCTTCGAGGCCGCGCACATCACGATCACCTCCGTGATGTTCGGGCTGCTGCTCGGCGTCGCCTACGGCTGGGCTGCGGCGCAGTCGCTGCTCGGCTCGGTGCGCGTGCCACCGCTGTGGCTGGCGCCGAGCTTCGTGCTGCCCGGGATCCCGTGGCTCACGATCGCGGGCATCGTCGTCGCCACCGCGGTCCTCACCCTCGTGGCGGCCGTGGTGCCGACGCGGCTCGCCACGCGGGTCTCCCCGGTCGAGGCCCTCGCGGAGTGAGTGCCCCGCGCCTCGTCCGCCGGCCCGGCCCGTCCGTCACCCGCGGACGAGCCGGGCCTCGGTGATGGTCTCGCCCCACACCGAGTCGTCCTTGACGGCACCGTCGGCGCGGAACCCGTTGCGGACGTAGAACGCCCGGGCTCGCGGGTTGTCGTCGAGCACCCAGAGCGATGCCGGCCCGTCGCCGATCGCGACGTCGAGGAGCGCCTGGCCCGCGCCGGTGCCGTGATGGGCGGCCAGCACGTAGATCGCGTACAGCTCGAGTTCGGCGACCCGGGGATCGTCGCGCGAGATGCCGCTCACGGCGAAGCCGACGATCTCGCCACCCGCCACCGCCACCCATGTCCGACCGGGGTCGTGCGAGCGGGCGTCAGGCGCCCCGGCGATCAGCTGCTCGCGCACGAGCACCTCGCGCCGTACGCGCGTGAGGCGCTCGACGTCGAGGCGGTCGAGGATGCGCTGCGGCATCCGGCCGGTGTAGGCCTCGCGCCAACCCTGCACGTGCACGTGCGCGATCGCGGCGGCGTCCGCGGGCACCGCCCGCCGCACCGCCGGTCGGGTCACGCGGGCTCGGGGTCGTAGGCCCAGGTCGGCGCGACCTGACGCAGGCGCGTCGAGCGCCACTGCCATGTCGCCCACAACATCGGCCACAGCGCGGGGGCGGCGAGGCCGCCGATGACCAGACGCTCCCGCCACAGTGTGCGGGTCGGGTCGCCGGGCGCCGGCGAGACGGCCATCTGGTGGTCCCAGACGTCGAGCACCGACAGCGGGCCGGTGAGCGGGATGCCGCTGTCGCGCAGGATGCGCACCGTGTCGGCATCCGCCGCCCCCGGTCGACGCTCCTCGACGGCGCGGTCCGACACGTGGATGAGCTGCCGCCCGACCGGCATCCCGAACGCCGACAGCTGAACCGGGACGTCGGCGCCCGGCTCGAGCGCGGTCGGCATCCCCTCGGCCGCCAGCGGTTCGAGCCCCATCAGCGGCGCGTACAGCTCGGCGAGCGCCCGCGGCGAGTGGAGGGCACGCCAAGCGGCGTCGGCGTCGCAGTCGAGCACGAGCTTCTGGAGGATGCGCATGAGCCCAGTCTGCCCCGTCATAGGCTGATCGGATGCCGTCGCCCGCAGCATCCACGCCGTTCGACCAGTCCCGCTACCAGGTGCGCCTCGACTGGGGTCTCGCGGGCCTGCGCCGAGCGGCGCCCGCCGAGGTCGTGGTCGTGGTCGACGTGCTGCGCTTCTCGTCGACGGTGTCGGCGCGCGTGGCGGCGGGCGAGGCGGTGCCGCTCGACGAGGCGGCGCACGCGGTGTCGCGCAACGGCGCGGCGATCGCGGCGGCGGCGTCCGATTCGGTCGTGCTGCTCGGCTGCCTGCGCAACGCCGCCGCGGTCGCCGATGCGGTGCTCGATGAGCAGCGGCGACGCGGCGCGCGCACGAGTATCGCGGTCATCGCCGCGGGAGAGCTCGCGGGCCCCGACGAGGCGTCCGACCTGCGCTTCGCCGTCGAGGATCTGCTGGGCGCCGGTGCCGTCGTCGACGCGCTGTCGCGGCTCGGCATCGACCACACCTCGCCCGAGGCCGCTGCGGCGTGCGAGTCGTTCCGCGGGCTCGGCGGCGCCGTCCGGCACCTGCTGACGGCGAGCGGATCGGGTCAGGAGCTGCTCGAGCGCGGGCTCCGAGACGATGCGCTCGCCGCCGCGCAGATCGATGTCGACGGGGTCGCCCCCGTGCTCCGCGACGGCGTCTTCACCGGCGCCTGACCCCAACTCCTCAAGAACCGCTCCGAACGAGCCCTCAGCCACCGGATCCGACGACTCGGCGACCGGAGATGAGGAGTTCGAGCAACCCCTCAGCGGGGCGTCGCGGCCGCGCGCCGGTCGGCGGGCGAGATCTCGCGCCGCACCCACCGGAAGAGGTACCGCTCGTCGTATGACGAAGCGCACGCGCGGCACGATGCCGCCCGTGTCGGGCGCCGGTGCCGATAGGCGACGTGCCCGGCGGGGCAGTGTCCCACCCAGGGCGCGAGCTCGACGGCCGTCTCGCCGCGATGGGTCGTGCCGCCGACGTATCCGAGCTCGCGCGCGGTCCGCAGCCAGTCGCGGCCGTGGCCCGCGGCCGGCCCCGCCATGGCGTGGGCGACCTCGTGCAGGAGGGTCTGGTGGTTCTCGTCGTCGTCGAACCGTGCGGCGAGATAGCGCGAGACGCTGATGCACCGGCGCGTGTAGTCGCACTGGCCCGCGCGGCGCTTGGCGTTGTCGAAGCGGAACGACCACGAGTCGTCGAGGTGCGCTCCGATCAGCGCCTCGGCCCAGACCCGGACCCGATCGAGATCGCTCATACGGTCGACGCTACGTGCGAGGTGCGACAGCGGACGGTGTTCAGCTCGCCACGCTCGAGCGCGAACGACGTCGCTCGGCGGCGTCGACGGCGAGCAGGGTGGACTCGAGCTGGTCCTCGGGCGCGCCGCCCTCCTGCCGCAGGAACAGGGCGCGCTTGAAGTCGGTGCGCGCGTCGGCGTACTCCTCGGCGTCGTACGAGACCTTGCCGCGGTGCTGGTACGCGAAGGCGGCGAGCAACGGCCAGTTCTGGCCCTCGGCCTCTTCCGCGCACGTGGTGAGCTCCTGGATGGCGGCCGCGTAGGCGCCGCGGTTCTGCAGGATCGTCGCGTGCAGCACGCGCGCACGGAGCAGGTCCTTGCGGGTGCCGGCCATACGCGCGACGCGCACCGCCTGCTCCGCCACCACGAGGGCCTCGTCGAGGCGGTCGAGGACCTTCAGCAGCCAGACACGCTCGAGCAGCGCGGGCAGGCTGCGCTGCTCGCCGATCTCGGCGAGGCGCTCTGCGCACTGGTCCGGGTCGACGATCTCCCGCAGCGTGTCCGGGTCGTACCCGAGGATGTAGCCCACCGTCGTCCCCCTCCGCGATTCGAGAACGGTGGATCCCAGTCTCACCGAAAGCGCGCGATGCGACCGCCCGCCGCGCCGGTCAGCGCTCGAAGACGGATGCCGAGGGCTTGGGCGACGGCGTCGCATCGCCGTCGGTCGCGACCCGCGCCCCGCGCGCGAACTCGTCGATCTCGGTCCCCTGCGCGACCTTCGCGGGGAACGGCCCGGCTGCCATCAGCCGCGGCAGCCACTCCGAAGGCAACGGCGAGGCGGATGCGGCGATCACGATGTTGCCGAACCGGCGGCCCTTCAGCAGCTGCACCTCGGCGAGGAGCAGGACCTCGGGAAGCACCTCGCGCACCGTGGCGACCTGGCGGCGGGCGAACGCGAGGCCCGCGCCGTCGGCGACGTTGACCAGCAGCACGCCGCCGGGGGCGAGCAGTCGCGCGAGCGAGCGGTAGTACTCCACGGTGGTCAGGTGCGCGGGGGTCTGCGCTCCCGCGAACACGTCGGACACCACCAGATCGGCCGCGCCGGTGAGTCCCGGCGGCAGCTTCTCGGCCACGGCGCGCGCGTCGCCGATGCGCACGCGCACCTGCGCATCGCGGGGGAGCGGAAGGGCCTCCCGCACGAGGTCGACGAGGGGCTGCTCGAGCTCGATCACCTGCTGGCGCGAGCCCGGACGGGTGTGCGCGATGTACCGCGGGAGCGTGAGCGCCCCGGCTCCCAGATGCACGGCGGTGAGCGGCTGTCCCGGCATCCGCAGCCGGTCGATCACGGCGGCCATGCGCGCGATGTACTCGAAGTGCAGGTGCGTCGGGTCGTCGAGATCGACGTGCGACTGCGGCGTCCCGTCGACGTCGAGTTCGAAGCCCGAGGTGAACGACGAGGCGACGATGCGGGCGATCGTGCCGTCCGACAGGCGTGCCTGCGGACCGGACTCCTCGACGCGCGCTCGTGCCATCCCTCAACGCTAGCGGCACCCGGGCAGGCCGCTCCGCGCAGTCGAAACACGATCGAGACATCGATGTAATGACTTCGACCCCCGGGCCCGTATAGGTTCGGACCCAATTACCTCGGAGCGCGCCGCGGTGGGCCCGCTCCGGACCTCAGAAAGGGACACCCCCATGCTCTCCACTCCTCGCAAGCGCGCGCTCGCGGGACTCGCGGCGGTCGCCATCGGCGCCCTCGCGCTCTCGGCGTGCACCAGCCAGCGCGGAGGTGGCGGCGAGTCGGATGCCACGACCGACGTCGACGGCACCTTCGTCTTCGCGGCCTCCGCCGACCCGGCCAACCTCGACCCCGCCTTCGCGCAGGATGGCGAGACCTTCCGCGTCTCGCGCCAGATCTTCGAGGGCCTCGTCGGCACCGAGCCCGGCACGGCCGACCCCGCCCCTCTGCTCGCCGAGAGCTGGGAGTCCTCCGACGACGGACTGACCCACACCTTCCAGCTGAAGGAGGGCGTGACCTTCCACGACGGCACCCCCTTCAACGCCGAAGCGGTGTGCGCCAACTTCGACCGCTGGTACAACTGGACCGGTCTCGCCGCGAGCGAGGCGCTGTCGTACTACTACGGCAAGCTCTTCCGCGGGTACGTGGAGTCCCCCGACACCGCCGTCTTCGACTCGTGCACCGCCGACTCCGACCTTGAGGCGACCGTGCAGCTGAAGCAGCCGTTCGCCGGCTTCATCCCGGCCCTGTCGCTGCCGTCCTTCGCGATGCAGAGCCCCACGGCGCTCGAGGAGTACGGCGCCGATGAGATCGGCGGCACCGAGGAATCGCCGTCGCTGTCGGAGTACGGCGCCGGCCACCCGACGGGCACCGGCCCCTACAAGTTCGACGAGTGGTCGCCGGGCGAGGAGCTCACGCTCTCGGCTTACGACGACTACTGGGGCGATGCCGGCCAGGTGAACAAGATCATCTTCCGCGTCATCGACGACCCGACGGCACGCCGTCAGGCTCTCGAGGCCGGCTCGATCGACGGGTACGACCTGGTGGGGCCCGCCGACACGGCCGCCCTCGAGGACGCCGGCTTCACGATGGTCTCGCGTCCGCCGTTCACGATCCTCTACCTCGCCTTCAACCAGGCCCAGCCCGAGCTGCAGGACATCCGCGTACGTCAGGCGCTGTCGTACGCGATCGACAAGGAGGCGCTGATCTCGCAGGTGCTCCCCGAGGGCACCGAGGTCGCGACGCAGTTCATGCCCGACACCGTCAACGGCTACAACCCCGACGTCACCACCTACGACTACGACCCCGAGCAGGCCAAGGCGCTGCTCGCCGAAGCCGGGTACACCGAGGCCAACCCGCTGACGCTGACCTTCAACTACCCGGTCAACGTCTCGCGCCCCTACATGCCGGACCCCGAGCAGATCGCGACCGTCATCTCGACGCAGCTGACCGAGGTCGGTGTGCAGCTGACGGCCCAGACGGATGCCTGGAGCCCCGACTACCTCGACAAGATCACCGGCACCGCCGACCACGGCATCCACCTGCTGGGCTGGACGGGCGACTACAACGACACCGACAACTTCGTGGGCGTCTTCTTCGGGGCGCAGTCCGCCGAGTGGGGCTTCGACAACCCCGAGCTGTTCGCGGCGCTGAACGCCGCGCGCGGCGTGCCGAACCTCGAGGAGCAGACCGCGCTCTACGAGCAGATCAACGAGCAGGTCGCGGAGTTCATCCCCGGCGTCCCGCTGGCCCACCCGGCCCCGACGCTCGCGTTCGACCCGCGCGTCGAGAGCTACCCGGCCAGCCCGGTCAACGACGAGGTGTTCACGGACATCGTCCTGACCGAGTGACGACGACCCGCTGATTCCCGCGGGGCGGGCCGCCGCCCCGGGCGCGAGCCCGCCCCGCACCCCTCTCGACCGAAAGATTCCGCGTTGCTGCGAACCATCGGCCACCGGCTGCTCCTGCTGATCCCGACGCTCCTCGGGCTCAGCATCCTCCTCTTCCTCTGGGTCCGCGCCCTGCCGGGCGGCCCCGCCGTCGCCCTCCTCGGCGAGAAGGCGACCCCCGATGCCATCGCGCGCATCAACGAGCTCTACGGCTTCAACCGCCCCATCCTCGAGCAGTACGCCACCTACATGGGGCGCCTGCTCACGGGCGACTTCGGATCGTCGATCGAGACGGGCCGCCCCGTCGTCGAGGAGTTCCTCCGCCGCTTCCCCGCCACCATCGAGCTCTCGGTCGCGGCACTCGTCTTCGCCGTCGGCGTCGGCATCCCGCTCGGATACCTCGCCGCCCGCCACCACGGCCGCATCAGCGACCACCTCGCCGTCGTGCTGAGCCTCGTGGGCGTCACGGTGCCGGTGTTCTTCCTCGCCTTCATGCTCAAGTACGTCTTCGCCGTGCAGCTGGGCTGGCTGCCGTCCGACGGTCGGCAGAACCCCCGCATCGACGCGACGCACTACACGAACTTCTACGTCCTCGACGGGCTGATCACGGGCGAGTTCGACGCCGCGTGGGATGCGGTCCTGCACCTGATCCTGCCGGCGCTCGCGCTCGGCACGATCCCGCTCGCGATCATCGTGCGCATCACGCGCGCCTCGGTGCTCGAGGTGCAGAACTCCGACTACGTCCGCACCGGACGCGCCAAGGGCGTCGCCCGTCGCACGCTCCGCAGCCGCTTCATCCTGCGCAACGCGATGCTGCCGGTCGCAACCACGGTCGGCCTGCAGGTGGGTCTGCTGCTCGCCGGCGCCATCCTCACGGAGACGGTTTTCGCCTTCCCGGGCATCGGCTCGTTCCTGGCGCGTGCGATCAGCGCCCGCGACTTCCCCGTGCTGCAGGGGTTCATCATCTTCATCGCCATCATCTACGCGCTCATCAACCTCCTCGTCGATGTGTCGTACAGCCTGATCGACCCGAGAGTGAGGGTGTCATGAGCACCAACGCGCTCCCTCCCGCCCCCGGTGGCGGGCCCGCCACCGCCGCGGCCGAGCACGAGGTGCTCGAGGTCCGCACGGGCGGCGGCTTCTGGCACGACGTCTTCGCACGGCTGCGTCGCAACCCGGTCGCCTGGATCGGCGCCGCGATCGTGCTGCTGTTCCTGCTCGTGGCCGTCCTCGCCCCGTGGCTCGCGCCGTACCCCGAGACGGCGCTCCCCGGTGCTCGCGAGGTCACGCCCACCAACATCCCCGGTCCCGGCGAGATCGCCGGCTACCCGCTGGGCCTCGACCGTTTCGGCGGCGACGTGCTCTCGAAGCTCATCTGGGGAGCGCGCGCCTCGCTGCTGATCGGCATCATCTCGACGGCCTTCGGCCTCGCGGGCGGCATGCTGCTGGGGCTGATCGCCGGGATGTTCGGGGGGTGGGTCGACACGGTCGTCATGCGCTTCGTCGACATCCTGCTCTCCGTCCCGAACCTGCTGCTCGCGGTGTCGATCGCGGCGCTGCTCGGGCAGTCGCAGCTCGCGATCATGATCGCGATCGGAGCCTCGCAGGTGCCGATCTTCGCTCGCCTGCTGCGTGCGTCGATGCTGCAGCAGCGCAGCGCCGACTACATCCTGTCGGCGCAGACGCTCGGTCTCGGGCGCGGCCGGATCACGATGAGCCACGTCCTGCCCAACAGCCTCGGCCCCGTCATCGTCCAGGGGACGCTGACCCTCGCGACCGCCGTCATCGACGCGGCCGCGCTGTCGTTCCTCGGGCTCGGCGGTGGGGGAGCGGCCACCGCCGAGTGGGGCCGCATGCTCACCTACGCCCAGAACGAGCTGGCGATCGCGCCGTGGCTCGCGTTCCTCCCCGGCTTGTGCATCATGATCACCGCGCTCGGCTTCACGCTGCTCGGCGAGGCCCTCCGCGAAGCCATGGACCCCCGCACCCGCGCCCGCTGACCCGCGCCCGCTGACCCGCGCCCGGTGACCCGCGCCGGGTCACCCGCACCGCCGGGCGGCGTGGGCCGATCAGGAGGCGATGTCGAGCTCGTTGCCGGGGATCGACGACAGCAGCCGGCGCGTGTACGGATCGCGCGGGTTGGTGAAGATCTCCTCGCTCGACGCCGCCTCGACGAGCTCGCCGTTCTTCATCACGCAGACGTAGTCCGAGATGAGTCGCACGACTGCGAGGTCGTGCGAGATGAAGAGGTAGCTCAGCCCGTACTCGGTCTGCAGGTCGCGCAGCAGCGTGAGGATCTGGTCCTGCACGAGCACATCCAGCGCCGACACCGGCTCGTCGCACACGATCAGGTCGGGATTGAGGGCGAGGGCGCGAGCGATCGCGACGCGCTGGCGTTGACCGCCCGACAGCTCGGAGGGATACCGCCGCAGCATCGTCTGCGGCAGGGCGACGTCGTCGAGCAGAGTCCGCACGCGGGCGGCGCGGTCCTTCGACGAGCCGCGGCGGTAGAACTCGAGGGGCTCGGCGATGATCCGCTCGATCGTGAACATCGGGTTGAGCGACGAGTACGGGTCCTGGAAGATCGGCTGCACCTTCTGACGGAACTCCCTCAGCTGTGCGCCCTTCAGGGCCGCGACGTCCTGCCCCTCGTACCGGATCGAGCCCGACGTCGGCTCGATCACCTTCAGCAGCATCCGCGCGGTCGTCGTCTTGCCCGACCCGGACTCACCCACGATCGCGACGGTCTCGCCGCGCGGGATGGTGAGCGAAACATCGCTGACAGCGGCGAAGTCGTCCTTGCGTCCGCGGATCTTGTAGAGCTTCGTGAGGTTCTCGATCTCGACGATGTTCTCGCGGCGGGCGGCCTCGCGGCCTCCCGGAGTCGCGGGTTCGACGATCGGGACGACGGATGCCGCGGGCGTGGCTGCCGCGGGCGTGGCGGGCGTCGCGTGCGTCGCGGGCGTCGAACGGTAGGCCTCGGGGCGAAGCCGCACCGCCGCGACCGACGGAGCCGCCTTCACGAGCGCCTGGGTGTACGGCTGCTGGGGGTCCTCGAGGATCTGACGGGCCGGCCCCTGCTCGACGATGCGGCCGCGGTGCATGACCACGACCCGCGCCGCGCGCTCGGCGGCGAGACCGAGGTCGTGGGTGATGAGCAGGACCGATGTTCCCAGCTCTCCCGTCATCCGGTCGAGTTGATCGAGGATCGTCTTCTGCACCGTCACGTCGAGGGCGCTCGTCGGCTCGTCGGCGATGAGCAGCCGCGGGTTGCAGGCCAGTCCGATCGCGATGAGGGCGCGCTGCCGCATCCCTCCGGAGAACTCGTGCGGATACTGCTTGGCGCGCTCCGCGGCGTCGGGCAGGCCGGCGGCCGCGAGCGTCTCGACGACCTTCGCGTCGACGTCCTTCGGCGTCGCCAGGCCGTGCGCCAGCAGGGTCTCGGCGACCTGCGTGCCGATCTTCGAGACCGGGTTGAGGTTCGACATGGGGTCCTGCGGCACGAGGCCGATCGCGCCGCCGCGGATGCGTCGTAGCGTGCTCTCGGGGGCGCCGACGAGCTCCTGGCCGTCGAGGCGGATGCTGCCGCGCACGACGCGTCCGTTGCCGGGCAGGAGCCCGATGACGGCCATCGCCGTCGTCGACTTGCCGGACCCGGATTCGCCGACGATCGCGACCGTCTCGCCGGCGGAGATCTCGAGGTCGACGCCCTCGACCGCGTGGACGGGGCCCTCGAGCGTGCGGAAGTCGACGGCCATGTCGCTCACCCGCAGCAGGGGAGTGGAGGAGTCTGCCATTGGCCCATCCTGCCCGCCCGCGGCCGCGAGCGCACGGTGTCGGCGCGACCCGTTACATCGACGTAACCCGGACCGCGGTGTCGGCGGTCGTCCGCCCCGCGCCGCGGCCCGCACGGCACCTTCCCGTGCCGTGCGCAGGCTCGCGGGCGGCGGGAGCGCGGTCCGTGGCCCCGAGGGGGCGGCTGAGCCTGTCGACGGCACGGAGTGACCACGGCACGGCCGCGCCGCTGCTGCGCCGGGCGCGGTCCGGGCTGCGGCGCCGGGCGGGCCCGGGGAGGTGCCGCTCGGCGTGCCGTCCGCAGGTTCGGGCGCGTCTGGCTCGCCGTCGGCGGGCTCCGCGGGTCGATCAGCCTGTGCGCGGCACGGTGAAGCCGATCGCGGGACCGGCGCGGCGCGGGCTCCGGCGCGACGCGGCGCGGGCTCCGGCGCGGCGCGGCGAAGCCGACCCCGGGACCCGCGCGGCGCGACGCGGGCGGCGCGGCTAGCGTGGGTCCATGGACCTGAACGCCGATCTGGGCGAGACCGTCGAGGGGGTGCCGACCGCCGACGACGCCGCGATGTTCGCGGTGGTCACGAGCGCGTCGATCGCGTGCGGCGGCCATGCCGGCGATGCGTCGTCGATGCGCGCGGCTGTGGCGGATGCGGCTGCCGCGGGTGTCGCCGTCGGTGCACACCCGTCCTACCTCGACCGCGCGGGCTTCGGCCGGCGACGCATGTCGGTCGAACCGATCGAACTGCGTGCGCAGGTGCTCGGGCAGCTGCAGGCGCTGGTGCGGGCCGGCGCCGACCTCCGTTACGTCAAGCCGCACGGCGCGCTGTACCACGCTGCGAGTGACGACCCGGCCACGGCGGCGGCCGTCGCCGGTGCCGTGGCCGACCTGTCGGCGGAGCTCGGCCGGGCCGTCCCGGTGCTGGGGCTGGCCGGTGCGATCGAGGGTGCCGCCGCCCGGTCGGGCCTGCCGTTCCGACTCGAGGCGTTCCTCGACCGCGGTTACCGGTCCGACGGGTCGCTCGTGCCGCGGGGCGAGGCGGGCGCGTTGCTCGACGACCCCATCGCCGCCGCGGAGCGCGCTCTGCGCCTCGCCACCGAGGGCGTGGTGGTCGCCGTCACCGGCGAGGAGGTGCACAGCGATGCGGTCTCGCTGTGCGTCCACGGCGACTCGCCGGGGGCGGTGTCGATGGCCCGGGCGGTGCGTTCGGCGCTGGATGCCGCGGGGATCGCCGTGCGCGCGCCGTGGTGAGCGCTGCCGGCGGCCGGGCCGTGCCCGACATGCAAGCGGCCGGCATGAGGATGCTGCCGCTCGGACGCGATGCCGTGCTCTTCGAGGCCGGTGATCTCGCGGGTGTGATGGCGCTGCACGCGCGCCTCGCCGCCGCGGTTCCTCCGGGCGTCGTCGACGTGGTGCCTGCGGCGGAGACGGTACTCGTGCGGTTCGATCGCGCGCGGCTGACGTCCGATACGGTGCGCGCGTGGGTGTCGGCTGCGGCCGCCGGTGCTGCTCCCGCCGCCGACGCGCTCACGCCGGCGGTGCTGCCGGTCCGCTACGACGGCACCGACCTCGATGACGTCGCGAGCATCCTCGGGACGAGCCCGGAGGCCCTCGTCGCCCGGCACGCGGCGACCGCGTGGACCGTCGCATTCACCGGGTTCGCGCCGGGATTCGGCTACCTCGTCGGGGCGGGGTGGGATCTGAACGTCCCCCGGCTGCCGTCGCCCCGCGCGCAGGTGCCGGCCGGTGCCGTGGGGCTCGCCGGCGCATTCTCCGGCGCGTATCCCCGTGAGAGCCCCGGCGGCTGGCGGCTCATCGGCACGACCGATGCGGTGCTGTTCGACCCCGACGGGACCCGTCCCGCGCTCCTCGCTCCGGGAACCCCGGTGCGGTTCCTACCCGCGCGCTCCCGGTCCGTGAGCCGCTCGCCCGGCCCCGCACCGACCTCGAGCCCGACCCTGCCCCCCGTGTCGCCCGCCGGTCACCACGCGCCCCGCGGCATCCGCATCGTCGAGCCGGGCGCACGGGCGACACTGCAGGACGGCGGCCGCCCCGGCCGGGCCGCCGAGGGGATCGCCGTCTCGGGCGCCGCCGACCGCGACGCCTGGGCGCTCGCCAACCGGCTGCTGGGCAACCGGGCCGGGGCCGCCGCGATCGAGGTCGTCCTCGGCGGCTTGCGCGCGGTGGCGGAGCGCGACCTGGCGGTCGTCGTGACGGGCGGGTGGGCTCCCGTGGTCATCGACGGCCGGCCCGGTGATCCCTTCGTCGTCCACGCGTGGCCCGCGGGGACGGAGCTGCGGCTCGACGGGATGCTCGCCGGTGCCCGCGCCTATCTGGCCGTGCGGGGCGGGTGGGATGCCGCTCCGGTCGTCGGATCGCGCTCCACCGACACGCTCTCCGGCCTCGGGCCCGCGCCGCTGCGGGCCGGCGACGTCGTGGCGGTCGGCGAGGAGATCGCGACGGATCCGCCCGCCCTGCCGCTGCATCCCTGGGGCCTCCCCGATGTCGGGACGGACGCCGCGCCGCTCGACGTCCCCTTCGTTCCCGGTCCCCGCGACGACTGGCTCACCGGGACCGCCCGCCGTGCGCTCGCCGGTGAGACGTGGACGGTGTCCGCGGCCGCCGACCGCATCGGCGTCCGCCTCGAGGGTCCGTCGCTCGAGCGCTCGCGTTCGGACGAGCTGGCGAGCGAGGGGATGGTCCCCGGAGCGATCCAGGTGCCGCCCTCCGGACTGCCCGTGGTGTTCGGGGTCGACGGTCCGGTGACCGGCGGCTACCCCGTCGTGGGCGTCGTCACCGCGGCGGGCCTGGGCCGGCTCGCGCAGGCGCGGCCCGGTGACCGGGTGCGGCTGCGACCGGTGGCGTCGTCGGCGCACTGACCGGATCGGTCGATCCGTCAAGGGGGAGAACTCCCCCTGTCAAGACCCCGTGCCGTCGGGCGGTTTCCCCTAGCGTCGGGGACATGACACGCACCAAGACCACCTCTGCGGCCGCACTCCTCGTCTCGGCGGCGCTCCTGCTCGCCGGCTGCGGCGGGCAGGCCGACGACACCGCCGCGTCGGGGGACGCCGGCGCGTCGTCCTCGTCGCCCTCGGCCTCCGCGCCCTCATCCGCCCCCCAGTCCACCGCGAGCGCGTCCGACGTCGCGCCCGCGACGGGCGAGCTGATCACCGGGACCGGATACAGCTTCTCGGTCCCCGAGGGGTGGACCATCCCCGAGCAGCAGATCCCCGGCACGGAGCAGCTCGATGTCTTCGTGGCCGACCTCTCCGACCCCAACGCGGCCTTCGCCGACAACGTCAACGTCGTCGTCGGGCCCGACGGACAGGTCGTCACGCCCGAGAGCATCGAGGCTGAGGGCGTCGAGCAGCTGAAGGCGCAGACGGGGGCTGCCGACGTCGCCGTCGGGTCGCGCACCGTGATCGCCGGCACCGAGTCCGCGCACATCACCGCGACGGTCACCGAGCAGGGGGCGACGTACAACGTCGACCAGTTCTACCCGACCACCGACGACCGCACCTACGTCGTCACGTTCTCGTTCAACACGGACGTCTCGGATGCCGACCGCGCCGCGGTCTACGAGTCGGTCCTCGCCTCCTGGGCCTGGGCCTGACCCCTGCCCCCGACGCGCCGTCCGCTCCTCCGCGGGCGGCGCGTCTCGTCTGTCAAGGGGAGGGCCGCTGCGGAGGTTTCACCTAGCGTGAGACCCATGAGGCGATCGCGAACCGCACCGATAGCCGCCGTCGTCGTCTCCGCGGCGCTGCTCCTCGCCGCGTGCGATGCCGGGCCGGGAGGCGGCGACCCCACGGGGACGGCCGGCACCGGCACCCCGCGGGCGACACCCGCCGCGACCCCCACGGGCGCTGGCGGGAGCCCGTCGACCCCGTCCGCCCCGTCCGCGGAGAGCGAGACGGTGATCGGAACGGGGTACAGCTTCGCGGTGCCGGCCGGATGGAGCGTGCCCGCCCAGGACCCCACCGACGGCCAGGTCGACGTGTTCGTCACGGAGTCCGCGGATGCCGCCGCACGCTACATCAGCGTCGTCGTCTCACCGGGCGTCATCACCGCCGACGACGTCGAGGCCGACGGCATCTCGAGCCTCGAGGCGGTCGGTGCCACCGAGGTGACCCTGGAGGATCGCGTCGACATCGGCGGCAGCGAGTCAGCCCACCTCGTCGCGAGTCTCGTCACGGAGGAGGGCGAGGTGATCATCGACCAGTACTACGCGAGCCGCGACGATCAGACGTACGTGATCACGTTCGCGTCGCCGGCCGATACAGCCGATGCGGAGCGGCTCGACACGGCCGACACGGTGCTGTCCAGCTGGACCTGGGACTGAGCCGACGCCGGGCCCGAGCGGGTTTATACCGCAGCATCCAAAGGTCGTCAAGGATTGCGCTGGACATGGCGCGTCGCGCCGCCTATAGTTGGTAGTTGCGCTCCCGTCCCCCTTGCCCTCATATGGTGGTCGGCTTGTGCTCTGCGCGATTCCGCCTCGTCCGACGGCGTGAGACGCGCGAGCTCGGATCGGGAGCACTCCACCTGACGACAAGGAACCGGCCCCCCTCGGGCCACGGAGGTAATCCCCTTGGCTGCTGCGAGCAACGCATCCACCACCACCACCAAGAACGGTCGCGGAGCTTCCCGCCTCTCGTTCGCGAAGATCTCCGACAAGCTCACGGTCCCCGACCTGCTGGCTCTGCAGACGGAGTCGTTCGACTGGCTCGTCGGCAACGACACCTGGAAGGCCCGCCTCGCCGAGGCGCAGGCCGCCGGCCGCACCGACATCGCGCTCCAGAGCGGCCTCGAGGAGATCTTCGAGGAGATCTCGCCCATCGAGGACCTCGGCGAGACGATGCAGCTGTCGTTCACCAACCCGTACCTCGAGCCCGAGAAGTACTCCATCGAAGAGTGCAAGGAGCGAGGCAAGACCTACGCCGCCCCGCTGTACGTCGAGGCCGAGTTCATGAACCACCTCACCGGTGAGATCAAGACCCAGACGGTCTTCATGGGCGACTTCCCGCTCCAGACCGGCAAGGGCACGTTCATCATCAACGGCACCGAGCGCGTCGTCGTGTCGCAGCTCGTCCGTTCGCCCGGTGTCTACTTCGACAAGACGCCCGACAAGACCTCCGACAAGGACATCGTCTCGGCCCGCGTCATCCCCAGCCGCGGTGCATGGCTCGAGTTCGAGATCGACAAGCGCGACCAGGTCGGCGTGCGCATCGACCGCAAGCGCAAGCAGTCGGTCACCGTCTTCCTCAAGGCCCTCGGCCTCACGAGCGAGGACATCATGGCCGAGTTCGCCGGCTACGACTCCATCGAGGAGACCCTGGCGAAGGACACCATCCTCACTAAGGAAGACGCGCTCCGCGACATCTACCGCAAGCTCCGTCCGGGCGAGCAGGTCGCCGCCGAGGCTGCGCGCGCGCTCCTCGACAACTTCTACTTCAACGCGAAGCGCTACGACCTCGCCAAGGTCGGCCGGTACAAGATCAACCAGAAGCTGGGTCTCGACACCTCGATCGAGGAGTCGGTGCTCACCGTCGCCGACATCGTCGCGACCATCAAGTACCTGGTGCGTCTGCACCGCGGCGACGCGACGTTCGACGGTATCCGCGACGGCAAGAACGCCGAGATCCGTCTCGACACCGACGACATCGACAACTTCGGCAACCGTCGCATCCGCGCCGTCGGCGAGCTCATCCAGAACCAGGTCCGCACGGGTCTCTCGCGCATGGAGCGCGTCGTCCGCGAGCGCATGACCACGCAGGACATCGAGGCGATCACGCCGCAGACCCTGATCAACGTGCGCCCCGTCGTCGCCGCGATCAAGGAGTTCTTCGGAACCTCGCAGCTGTCGCAGTTCATGGACCAGAACAACCCGCTCGCGGGTCTGACCCACAAGCGCCGCCTGTCGGCGCTGGGCCCCGGCGGTCTGTCGCGTGAGCGCGCCGGCGTCGAGGTCCGCGACGTCCACCCGTCGCACTACGGCCGCATGTGCCCGATCGAGACCCCGGAAGGCCCGAACATCGGTCTGATCGGTTCGCTCGCATCGTTCGCGCGCATCAACGCGTTCGGCTTCATCGAGACCCCCTACCGTCGCGTCGTCGACGGCAAGGTCACCGACGAGATCGACTACCTCACCGCGAGCGAGGAGAACGACTACGTCGTCGCGCAGGCCGGTGTCGAGCTGAACAAGGACGGCTCGTTCGTGGCCGACCGCGTCCTCGCCCGTCGCGGCAAGGGCGGCGAGGTCGACCTGTTCCCGAACGACGAGATCGGCTACATGGACGTCTCGCCGCGCCAGATGGTGTCGGTGGCGACCTCGCTCATCCCCTTCCTCGAGCACGACGACGCGAACCGCGCCCTCATGGGTGCGAACATGCAGCGTCAGGCTGTGCCGCTGCTCCGCAGCGACTCGCCGCTGGTCGGAACCGGTATGGAGGGCTACGCCGCGATCGACGCCGGCGACGTCCTCACCGCGCAGAAGGCCGGTGTCGTCTCCGAGGTCTCGGCCGACGTCGTCACCGTGCAGCTCGACGAGGGCGGCACGCAGGACTACTTCCTGCGCAAGTTCGACCGCTCGAACCAGGGCACGTCGTACAACCAGCGCGTCGTGGTCTCGGCCGGTGAGCGCGTCGAGGTCGGCGAGGTCATCGCCGACGGCCCCGCCACGCAGGACGGCGAGCTCGCCCTCGGCAAGAACCTCCTCGTCGCCTTCATGACGTGGGAGGGTCACAACTTCGAGGACGCGATCATCCTCAGCCAGGAGCTCGTCAAGAACGACACCCTCTCCTCGATCCACATCGAGGAGTACGAGGTCGACGCGCGCGACACCAAGCTCGGCAAGGAGGAGATCACCCGTGACCTCCCCAACGTCGCGCCCGACCTGCTGAAGGACCTCGACGAGCGCGGCATCATCCGCATCGGCGCCGAGGTCCGCCCCGGCGACATCCTCGTCGGCAAGGTCACGCCCAAGGGCGAGACCGAGCTGTCGGCCGAGGAGCGTCTGCTCCGCGCGATCTTCAACGAGAAGAGCCGCGAGGTCCGCGACACGTCGCTGAAGGTGCCCCACGGTGAGCAGGGAACCATCATCGCGGTCAAGGAGTTCAACGCCGAGGACGGCGACGACGAGCTCGGCTCGGGCGTCAACCGCCGCGTCGTGGTCTACATCGCCCAGAAGCGAAAGATCACCGAGGGTGACAAGCTCGCCGGCCGCCACGGCAACAAGGGTGTCATCGCGAAGATCCTCCCCGTCGAGGACATGCCCTTCCTCGCCGACGGCACGCCCGTCGACGTCGTGCTGAACCCGCTCGGCATCCCGGGTCGAATGAACTTCGGCCAGGTCCTCGAGCTGCACCTCGGCTGGATCGCCGCGCAGGGATGGAAGGTCGAGGGCACCCCCGAGTGGGCTGAGCGCCTGCCCGAGATCGCCCGCGAGGCCGCTCCCGGCACGAAGGTCGCGACGCCCGTGTTCGACGGCGCGTTCGAGTCCGAGATCGCGGGTCTGCTCGATTCGACGAACCTCACCCGCGACGGCGAGCGTCTCATCGACTCCTCGGGCAAGACGAAGCTGTTCGACGGTCGCTCCGGCGAGCCGTTCCCGGCTCCGATCTCGGTCGGCTACATGTACATCCTGAAGCTGCACCACCTCGTCGACGACAAGATCCACGCGCGCTCGACGGGCCCGTACTCGATGATCACCCAGCAGCCGCTCGGTGGTAAGGCCCAGTTCGGCGGCCAGCGCTTCGGTGAGATGGAGGTGTGGGCCCTCGAGGCCTACGGCGCCGCATACGCGCTCCAGGAGCTCCTGACGATCAAGTCCGACGACATCGTCGGCCGTGTGAAGGTCTACGAGGCCATCGTCAAGGGCGAGAACATCCAGGAGCCCGGCATCCCCGAGTCGTTCAAGGTGCTCATGAAGGAGATGCAGTCGCTCTGCCTGAACGTCGAGGTCCTCTCGGCCGACGGCACCGAGGTCAACCTCCGCGACACCGACGATGAGGCCTTCCGCGCAGCGGAAGAGCTCGGCATCAACATCTCCAGCCGTTTCGAGTCCTCGTCGATCGACGAGATCTGATCCGGCCAGGCAACGAACAGAATTCCGACACAGGAGAATCAGTGCTCGAGTCACACACCTTCGATCAGCTTCGCATCGGCCTGGCCACTGCTGACGACATCCGTCGTTGGTCCTTCGGCGAGGTCAAGAAGCCCGAAACCATCAACTACCGCACGCTCAAGCCCGAGAAGGACGGCCTCTTCGGCGAGCAGATCTTCGGCCCCTCCCGCGACTGGGAGTGCGCCTGCGGAAAGTACAAGCGCGTCCGCTTCAAGGGCATCGTCTGCGAGCGCTGCGGCGTCGAGGTCACCAAGTCCTCGGTCCGCCGCGAGCGCATGGGACACATCGAGCTCGCCGCTCCCGTGACCCACATCTGGTACTTCAAGGGCGTGCCCTCGCGCCTCGGGTACCTGCTCGACATGGCGCCGAAGGACCTCGAGAAGGTCATCTACTTCGCCGCCTACATGGTCATCTCGGTCGATGAGGACGCGCGTCACCGCGACCTCCCCACGCACGAGAACAACCTGCGTCTCGAGATCAAGAACCTCGGCGACCGTCGCGATGCCCGTGTGGCGACGCGTCTGGCCAAGCTGGAGGAGGAGCTCGCGACCCTCGAGGCCGACGGTGCCAAGGCCGACCAGAAGAAGAAGGCCAAGGACTCCGCCGAGAAGGACATGGCGACGGTCCGCAAGAACTTCGACGAGCAGATCTCGCGCCTCGAGCGGGTGTGGGAGGAGTTCCGCTCCCTCGAGGTCGGCCAGCTCAAGCAGGAGGACGACGTCTTCCACGAGCTGCAGGACCGCTTCGGCCAGTACTTCGAGGCCTACATGGGCGCCGAGGGCATCCAGCGCCGCCTCGCGGCGTTCGACCTGGCCGCCGAGGCCGACTCGCTGCACCTGCAGATCTCCGAGGGCAAGGGCCAGCGCAAGATCCGTGCGATCAAGCGTCTGAAGGTCGTCAACTCGTTCCTGCAGACCGGCATGTCGCCGGCCTCGATGGTGCTCGACGTCGTGCCGGTGATCCCGCCGGAGCTGCGTCCGATGGTGCAGCTCGACGGTGGCCGCTTCGCGACCTCCGACCTGAACGACCTGTATCGCCGCGTCATCAACCGCAACAACCGTCTGCGTCGTCTGATCGACCTCGGGGCCCCCGAGATCATCGTCAACAACGAGAAGCGGATGCTGCAGGAGGCCGTCGACGCCCTGTTCGACAACGGCCGCCGTGGTCGCCCCGTCACCGGAACCGGCAACCGCGCGCTCAAGTCGCTGTCGGACATGCTTAAGGGAAAGCAGGGACGTTTCCGTCAGAACCTGCTCGGAAAGCGCGTCGACTACTCGGGTCGTTCGGTCATCATCGTCGGACCCCAGCTGAAGCTGCACCAGTGCGGTCTGCCCAAGCAGATGGCCCTCGAGCTCTTCAAGCCGTTCGTCATCAAGCGTCTGATCGACCTCGGTCACTCGCAGAACATCAAGGCTGCCAAGCGCGCCGTCGAGCGCACGCGTCCCGAGGTCTGGGACGTGCTCGAGGAGATCATCCGCGAGCGTCCCGTGCTGCTCAACCGTGCACCCACCCTGCACCGCCTGGGCATCCAGGCCTTCGAGCCCCAGCTCGTCGAGGGCAAGGCGATCCAGCTGCACCCGCTCGTCTGCGCCGCGTTCAACGCGGACTTCGACGGTGACCAGATGGCCGTCCACCTGCCGCTCTCGGTCGAGGCGCAGGCCGAGGCCCGCATCCTGATGCTCGCGTCGAACAACATCCTCAAGCCGTCGGACGGTCGCCCGGTGACCCTGCCCTCGCAGGACATGATCATCGGTCTGCACCACCTGACGACGGTCATCGAGGGCGCTGCCGGCGAGGGTCGAGTGTTCGGCTCGGTCGGCGAGGCGATCCTGGCGAAGGACGAGGGCACCCTCGACCTGCAGGCCAAGGTCCGCATCCGCATCCCGGGTCTCGCGTTCCTCGAGGGCGACGCCCCCGAGGGCTACGAGCGCCACGGTCTGGTCGACGCCTCGCTCGGACAGGCGATCTTCAACGACACCCTGCCCAAGGGGTACCCGTTCGTCCGCGAACAGGCCGATAAGGGCAAGCTGTCGCAGATCGTCAACAAGCTGGCCGAGGAGTACCCCAAGACCGAGGTCGCGGCTTCGCTCGACCGGATCAAGGACGCGGGCTTCCACTGGGCCACCCGTTCGGGTGTCACGGTCGCGCTGAGCGACGTCCTGACGCCGCCGAACAAGGCCGAGATCATCTCGAAGTACGAGAAGCTCGCGTCGAAGGTCCAGGGCCAGTTCGAGAAGGGTCTCGTGACCGACGCCGAGCGTCGTCAGGAGCAGATCAAGATCTGGACCGAGGCCACCGACGAGGTGCAGGCCGCCATGAAGGCGAACTTCCCCGCCGAGAACACCATCAACCGCATGGTGTCGTCGGGCGCCCGTGGTAACTGGCTGCAGATCCGTAACATCGCCGGTATCCGAGGCCTGGTCAACAACACCAAGGGTGAGATCATGCCCCGCCCGATCATCTCCTCGTACCGCGAGGGGCTGTCGGTCGCGGAGTACTTCACCGCGACGCACGGTGCCCGTAAGGGTCTCGCCGACACCGCTCTGCGTACCGCCGACTCGGGCTACCTGACCCGTCGTCTGGTCGACGTCTCGCAGGACGTCATCATCCGCGAGGATGACTGCGGCACGTCGAAGGGCCTCGAGCTCCCGATCGCCGCAGCCGGCGCCGACGGCGTCCTGGTCAAGGACGCCAACGTCGAGAACTCGGTGTTCGCACGTACCCTGGCCGCCGACGCCGTCTCGCCCTCGGGCGAGGTCCTGGCGGCTGCCGGTGACGACGTGGGCGACGTGCTGATCAACAAGCTCGTCGAGGGCGGGGTGACCTCGATCAAGGTCCGCTCGGTCCTGACCTGCGACTCGGCCGTCGGCGTCTGCGCGAAGTGCTACGGGCGTTCGCTCGCGACCGGAAAGATCGTCGACATCGGCGAGGCGGTCGGCATCATCGCCGCCCAGTCGATCGGTGAGCCCGGCACGCAGCTGACGATGCGTACCTTCCACACCGGTGGTTCGGCATCGGCCGACGACATCACGCAGGGTCTGCCCCGCGTGCAGGAGCTCTTCGAGGCTCGTACCCCCAAGGGTGCGTCCCCGATCTCCGAGGTCACCGGCCGCGTGACGATCGACGAGACCGAGAAGTCGAAGAAGATCATCATCACGCCCGACAACGGCGACGAGCCGGTCGTCTACCCGGTACTGAAGCGTGCGACCCTCCTCGTCGAGGACGGCCAGCACGTCGAGGTCGGAGACCCGCTGCAGGTCGGCACGCTCGACCCGAAGGACATCATGCGCGTGCAGGGTGCCCGCGAGGTGCAGAAGTACCTCGTCGGCGGCGTGCAGGGTGTCTACCGGTCGCAGGGTGTGCCGATCCACGACAAGCACATCGAGGTCATCGTCCGGCAGATGCTGCGGAAGGTCACCGTGGTCGACCACGCTGACACGACGCTGCTCCCGGGTGAGCTGGTGGACTTCAAGAAGTACCAGCAGATCAACCGCGAGGCCGTGGCCGAGGGCAAGCGTCCCGCGTCGGGCCGTCCCGAGCTGATGGGTATCACGAAGGCGTCGCTCGCGACCGAGTCGTGGCTGTCGGCGGCGTCGTTCCAGGAGACCACCCGCGTCCTCACGCAGGCGGCCATGGAGGGCAAGAGCGACCCGCTCGTCGGCCTCAAGGAGAACGTCATCATCGGAAAGCTCATCCCCGCCGGAACGGGCCTTGCGAAGTACCGCAATGTGGCCGTCGAGGCGACGGAAGAGGCGAAGAGCGAGCGGTACCCCAACCGCATCTTCGCGTCGGACGGCGCGTACAGCGACGCCGACCTGAGCTACGTCGACTTCGACAGCTTCTCGACCGACGGCGACTTCACCAGCTACAACTGATCGAGCGCTGATCCACCGAAGGGCCCCGGGCATGTCCCGGGGCCCTTCGTCGTGTCGGTGGTGGCGAGCGGATGCGGTCGGATTAGCGTGGGGGTGTGGCACGCATCGGGGGTCGGAACGTCGTCTTCGCCTGGACGGTGGGCGTGTTCTGCGCCGCGGTCCTCGTCGTGCTCGCCGTGCTGACGGTTCCGCTCGTCACGACGGGGATGGGCCTGCTCGGGGAGCGGACCGATGCGGGGCCGCAGCCCGCGGCATCCGACGGCCCTGCCCAGTGCCGCGACCTGTACCCCGAAGCGCTGTGGGTGTCGCTGCAGTACGCGCCCGGCGTCGCGCTCGAACAGACGCAGGACGCGCCCGTGTCGTCGGCTTCGGCGCTCGTCGAGGCGCTCGCCCCCGAGGTGCGGTTCACCTGCTCCTGGAGCTCCGAGACCGGGACGATCTCGACCACGGTCGGCGCGGTCGGCACAGATGCGGGCTCGATCGCGGCCTCCGCCCTGCCGGCGCAGGGTTTCTCGTGCACGGAACGCGCCTCCCGCACGCTCTGCGCGCGTACCGAGGGTGACCTCGTCGAGACGATCGAGGCCGGCGACGGGCACTGGGTGTCGACGTCGCAGAACGCGTGGCATCCCGAGCAGTACGCGAGCCGCGTGGGCAACGCGGTCTTCTCGGCCGGGTGAGAGCCTCCGCCGACCGCGGCGCATCCGGCGGGGCGTCCGTCCTCGGCGTCAGGCGGCCGGCGTCGCTGCACCCGCCGGCCAGAGCGAGGCGATGATCCCCGACGTGTAGCCCTCCGGCGCCAGGTGCGAGAACTGGGTGTCGACCAGCACGCCGTCCCGGAAGAACAGGGTGCGGCCGTCCGTCACGGGATAGCGCTCGTTCTGCCAGGTCTTCTCGCACCGCACGCCGCCCGCCGGCTCGTAGCAGGTGAATCCGATGGCGGTCAGCTCGTTCAGGAAGTCGATCACGGGGTTCTGCTCGGCGTACGAGATCGTGGTGACGATCTTCGCCGTGTCTGCGGCGGGGTCGGCCCAGACGCAGCGGAGCGATCCGTCGGCGAGGACGCCGCCCTCGCCGAACGCGGGGTCGTTCAGCGGAACGTCAGCGAGCGCCGCGCGCGCCGGTGCGCCGAGGATGCCGGCGCAGTCGCGGGGGAGCACCGTCGTCGAGACGACGGAACCCGATGCGACCGGGGCCGGGCCGCCCGCCTCGGCGGACGCCGTCGCCGTCGGCTGCGGGCCGGCGACCGTGGTCGAGGCGCTCGTGTCGGGCGTCGGGGCGCTTCCGTCGGCGCCGGGCTCGGGGGCGCAGCCGGACAGCAGCAGCGCGGCGACGATCAGCGCCGCCGGGGCCAGGCGGGGGAGGGCGCGCGGGGTCATGGCACGACGATACGTCGGCCGGTCGGGGTCGGTGCGCAGACACGTCGGCACGCCTCCGCGGCCGGTCCGCGTCGCCGGGATATCCTCGCCTCTGCGGCGGCACCGGTCACCGCGTGAGGAGCACAGCGCATGAGCGACCCCAAGTACGGCGAGCCGGTCGACGAGCCGAAGCCGGTGGACGACGTCGTGAGCAGCGCCCGGGCAGGGCTCGCCGACGCCGAGGCGTCGCGCGACGCGGTCTCGGCGGACGACTGGGATGCCGCCTACGCCGGCTCCGGCTCGCTGCCCGAGCGCTCGGCGGACGCCGACGCCGCCTCCGATCGGCCCCGCGACGGCGCAGCCACCGACGACGCTTCTCGCGACGCCGTCTCCCACGACGCCGTCTCCGGCGATGACGCGTCGCACGATGCCGCGCGGATCGATGCCGCGGCGGCGCGTGATGAGCGCACCGACACCGTGGGTTCGTCCTCCGCATCCGACGCGTGGAACTCGCCGAGCGAGTGGGACACGCCGCGCGATGCCGACGCGAGCACCCCGACCTCGAACGCAGACCACTCGGGCTCCGCGACGGCCGCTGCCGCCACCGCCGGTGCTGCCACGGCCGGAGGCGCGGCGGCAAGCGACACCGCGACCCGCGCCTACGACGCCGACGACCGAAATGCGCGCACCACCAGCGTGAGCTCGAGCGAGCCGGTCGCCGAGACGTCCACCCCCGGCGCGGCTCCCAGCCCGCAGCCCATCTTCGTGCAGGCCCCCGAGGCGCCCACCCCGCGCGGGAACCGCGGCGCTGCGGGAGCGATCGGCCTGCTGGCCGCCGTCGTCTTTGCGATCGTCTACCTCGGCGCCGCCCTCGGCATCGACGCCCTGCGGGGCGAGGTGACCGTCGCCAACATCGGCGAGCAGGCCCTGGCCGCCGCGACCTCGTGGTGGCTCTGGGTGCCGGTGGCGGTGTTCTTCCTCGCTTTCTGGATCCTCGGCGCGTTCATCAACCGCGGCCGCTGGGGCCTGTGGGTGCTGCTGGGCCTCCTGGTCGGGCTCGCTTCCTACGCCGGTCACATCGCGGGCCAGCTCTTCCAGGCCCCCTTCTGGACGATCGCTCCGAGCCAGGCCCTCACGCTGGTGAGCGAGCAGGCCTTCGCACCGCTCGCGCTGGTGGCGCTCGTCGCCGGACGCGAGCTCACGATCTGGTTCGGCGCCTGGGTCGCCGCGCGCGGACGCCGCGTCACCGAGCTGAACGCCGAGGCGCAGCGTGAGTACGAGCGCACCCTCGAAGCGGGACCGCAGCTGCACCGCTACTGAGATGTCCACCGCATCCGGCGGAATGCGCCCCGGGCTCGCCACCGCTTTCGCGGTCGTGGGTTTCGGGGCGCTCGCCATCTGCGGACTGGGCATCCTGAGTCTCGCGAGCGGAGCCGACGTCATCGCCGTCCGCGGCCTCGGTCCGTTGCCGGGCGCGGTGGGCTTCGCCGCCGCGGTCGTCGCCCTCGCGATCGTCCTCGGCGCGACGCTGCGCGGACCGCATCCCTCGTACGGCGTCGCCGCGCTGGCCGCTGTGGCCGCCCCTCTCGCGTACCTGGTCGGACTCGTCGTCGCGGCCGTGGTGGTCGGCGTCGACCCCGCGCGGGCGATCGCCGCCGCGGGAGGCTTCGCGCTGTCGTGGTTCGCGGTCGTCCTCCTCGTCGCGGCCGCCGTCGCCGGCTGGGTCGCGGTCGCGCTCGTGCGCACGCACGCGCGGCCGCCGCGCTGGGGCTGGGAACGCGACGAGGACGAATGACGCGAAATCCCGGCGTCGCCGGCGCCGATCGGCGACAATAGCCCCGTGGAGCGGTCGCTCGAGACCCAGGTCAGCCAGGCGGTGGACGCCTGGCTGCGCTGGTTGCCGCGCTGGCAGCCCGCGACGCACCGGGGCCGCGTGGCGCCGTGCCGGCGCTGTTTCGGCTCGCCCGTGCTCTCGGCGGTCGGGCTCGGCGCCGACGTGCCGCACGGTGTTCAGCACGGGCTCTCGACCCGGATGAAGGCGATCGTCGACGCGGCTGTGGCCGAGTACACCTCCCGGAACCTCCCGATGCTGCAGGCCGAGCTCGATCAGCAGGCCGCGCGCAACCGCGCCCGCACCTATCGGCCGGCCGAGGGTCTCGAGCCCGAGTTCGAGGGGCTTCCACTCGATCCCGAGCCGGTCGCGGGGGCGCCCTTCCTGTTCACGATCTCCGGCCTGGCGCAGGAGTCCGATCAGGCGGTGCCGGACCTGCCCCCGCTCAGCAGCGAGGCGAAGGCAGCGTTGCGGCAGGAGGTCGGTCTCGCCGACGACTACGCAAACATGATCGGACGGGAGATCTGCGCCGTGCTCCTGCATCACCGGTTGCGGGTGCAGGCGGCCGTCGCGCAGCACGTCGAACCGCAGATCGAGGCGATGCTCGCGGAGCTCACCCGGTCGCTCGACGCGCCGTTCGAGCCGGGGATCGATCCCGGACGCGAGTCGTGACGATCAGCGCGCGGCGGTCCGGCCTCTATCGTGGATGGCGATGACCACCTCCGGCAACGAACCGCTCCTCATCCTGCTCGTCGTCCTCTCGGCGGTGCTGGGTGCGGTCCTCTACGTGTGGACGGCACTGGCGCTCGCTGCGCTCTTCCGCAAGGTCGACGAGGAGGCGTGGCAGGGATGGGTGCCGGTGCTCAACGTCGCCGTGGTGCTGCGCATCGCCGGCTTCAGCCCGTGGCTCGTCCTCGTCGGCCTCATCCCGGTCGCCGGGTGGCTCGCGCTCTATGCGCTGCTCGTCGTCGCCGCCCATCGCATCGGCCGGCAATTCGCCGTCGGCGCCGGGATGACGGTGCTGGCAGCCCTGCTGTTCGTCGTGTGGGCCAGCATCCTCGGGCTCGGCCCCGCGCGCTGGCGCGGCGCGCGCACGGCGGCATCGCCGCCGCCGTGGGCGTTCACGCCGCCGCTGTCCGAGGGGGAGCGGGCGGACGAGCTCACGCACGACGCGCCCGGCCCCGCAGCCGCCGGGTCGGTCCCCGGGCCGGCCGCACCGCCCACGCTCGCGAGTCCTGTGCTCTCGGCCCGACACTTCAGCCCCGCTCCCTTCGCGTCCAGCGGCGAGGCCGACGAGCCCGAGCGGCTCCGCGAGGAAACCCCCGCCGAGCTGCAGCCCTCGCCGTGGGCGCCGCCGCCGCCGTTCGCCCCGCGCGAGGCGGACGAGCCGCTCGCCGCCACCCCGGCCCCGGCCCCGTCACCACCCGCGTCACCGGCCCCGTCCGCGCCGCGACCGGCGGCCGACTCGGCATCGGACCCGGAGCTCGAGAGCGAGCCGGAATCGGAGTCCACGGGAGACGCGGAGCCGCTCGCCGACTCCGGCCCCGGCGCCCCGACCGCCGACGTGTCGGACGCACCGCCGCCGGGCGCTGCGGACGCCGCATCCGCCGACCCCGTTCCCGCCGACGCCCGCCCCGCCTTCTCCGAGCCGGCGCCGCGCGAGGTGCGCACGCCGATCCTGCGCGAGCCCGCTCCCGCTCCTGCTCCCTCCGCTCCCGAGCCGGCCGTGGCGGCCGGTGCGGCGACTCCCGCCGCCCGACCGGCGGAACCGGGAGACGACGACCGGCCGGACGACGCCCGCTGGCCCTCCGAGATCGACGACGTCTCGGCGATCTCCCCCTCCCCCTTCCCCTCACGGGCGGCATCCGACCGTCCCGGTGTCATCCCGTCGTTCGCCGACCCCGACGCGGCGGCCGCGTACGGGCCGGGGCGTCGCACCTGGGACGCGGTCCCCGCGTCGCCCATCGCCCGTCGCGCCTTCGCGCGGACCCCGGACGAGTTCCCCGAGCTCTCCGACGAGGTGTCGGCAGTGCGTGGTGCCCCCGCCGCCGGCGCGCCCCGCACCGCCGAGGCCGCCGTCCCGGCGCAGCTGCGGCGGGCCGAGGGCGCGGATGAGGCCGACGTCGATCACACGGTCGTCGTCTCGCGCCGGCGTGTCTACTGGCAGCTCGTCCTCCCGGACGGAGAGATCGCCCCGCTGACGGGCGACGTCGCGATCGTCGGCCGCCAGCCCGCGCCCGACCCCGCGTTCCCTCGCGCTCAGCTCGTCGCGATCGACGATCGCACCCGGACCGTGTCGAAGACGCACGCGCGGCTCGAGCTGCGCTCCGGGCTCTGGCACATAACCGATCTGCACTCGACGAACGGGGTGGTGCTGACGAGCTTCCTCGGCACCGAGATCGAGCTCGAACCGGGATCCGACGCCCCCGCGGGGGAGAGATTCCTGCTCGGAGACGCAGAACTGCGCATCGAGCGACCCGGAGTCTGAGGCCGATACCACCGCGACCGACCGGTGTTTGCCCGCCTCGCCGCGGGGGCGTATCATTGATCGGGTGTGCGCTCGTGCGCGCCCTGCGTCGTGCCTCGGTCCGATCAGGTCGAAGCGGAGCACGCGAACCGGGATCGTCCTGCGAACAGGGCGCCCCCACGGCATATCCACCCCCTGAAAACGCAGCATTCGTGACGCGTCGGTGGATCTGTGGTGAAACCACGACGCTGTCACCGTGCAGCACAACAAGGAGAGAACGTGCCAACCATTCAGCAGTTGGTTCGCAAGGGTCGCTCGCCGAAGGTCTCCAAGACCAAGGCGCCCGCACTGAAGGCGAACCCCCAGCAGGCGGGTGTCTGCACCCGCGTCTACACGACCACGCCCAAGAAGCCGAACTCGGCCATGCGCAAGGTCGCCCGTGTCAAGCTCCGCAACGGCACCGAGGTCACCGCCTACATCCCCGGCGAGGGCCACAACCTGCAGGAGCACTCGCTCGTGCTCGTCCGCGGCGGTCGCGTCAAGGACCTGCCCGGTGTCCGTTACAAGATCGTCCGCGGTGCGCTCGACACCCAGGCCGTCAAGAACCGTAAGCAGGCTCGCAGCCGCTACGGCGCGAAGAAGGGTTGAGTTAGATGCCTCGTAAGGGACCCGCACCCCGCCGCGTCGTCGTCAACGACCCGGTCTACGGTGCTCCGATCGTCACGCAGCTCGTCAACAAGATCCTCGTGGACGGCAAGAAGTCGATCGCCGAGGCGATCGTCTACACCGCCCTCAAGGGCGTCGAGGCGAAGAACGGCCAGGACGCCGTCACCACGCTGAAGAAGGCGCTCGACAACGTGCGCCCGACCCTTGAGGTCAAGAGCCGCCGCGTCGGTGGCTCGACCTACCAGGTGCCCGTCGAGGTCAAGCCGCACCGCGCGAACACCCTCGCGCTGCGCTGGCTCGTCTCGTACGCGAAGGGCCGTCGTGAGAAGACGATGACCGAGCGCCTGCAGAACGAGATCCTCGACGCCTCGAACGGCCTGGGTGCCGCGGTCAAGCGCCGCGAAGACACCCACAAGATGGCCGAGTCGAACCGCGCCTTCGCGCACTACCGCTGGTAAACAGCTTCTCGGCGCCGGCCGGGAGAACCCTCCCGGCCGGCGCTCCCCACCAAACGTAAGGAACAGCCCGTGGCACAAGAAGTGCTCACCGACCTCAACAAGGTCCGCAACATCGGCATCATGGCGCACATCGATGCCGGCAAGACGACGACGACCGAGCGCATCCTGTTCTACACGGGCGTCAACCACAAGCTCGGCGAGACGCACGACGGCGCCTCGACCACCGACTGGATGGAGCAGGAGAAGGAGCGCGGCATCACGATCACGTCTGCCGCCGTGACCTGCTTCTGGAACAAGAACCAGATCAACATCATCGACACGCCCGGCCACGTCGACTTCACGGTCGAGGTCGAGCGCTCGCTGCGCGTCCTCGACGGCGCGGTCGCCGTGTTCGACGGCAAGGAGGGCGTCGAGCCCCAGTCCGAGACCGTCTGGCGTCAGGCCGACAAGTACGACGTCCCGCGCATCTGCTTCGTCAACAAGATGGACAAGCTGGGTGCCGACTTCTACTTCACCGTCGACACCATCGTCAGCCGCCTGGGCGCCAAGCCGCTCGTGCTGCAGCTCCCCATCGGAGCCGAGAACGACTTCGTGGGCGTCATCGACCTCGTCGAGATGCGCGCGCTGGTCTGGCCCGGTGACGCCAAGGGTGACGTGACCATGGGCGCGAAGTACGAGATCCAGGAGATCCCGGCCGACCTCGCGGACAAGGCCGCCGAGTACCGTCAGCGGCTGCTCGAGGCCGTCGCCGAGTCCGACGACGCGCTGCTGGAGAAGTTCTTCGGCGGCGAGGAGCTCACCGTCGCCGAGGTCAAGGGCGCCATCCGCAAGCTCACCGTCGCCGGCGAGCTGTACCCGGTGCTCTGCGGCTCCGCGTTCAAGAACCGCGGTGTCCAGCCCATGCTCGACGCGGTCGTCGACTTCCTCCCGTCGCCCCTCGACGTGCCCGCCATCGAGGCGCACGACCCGAAGGACGAAGAGAAGATCATCGAGCGTCACCCCGACGCCAACGACCCGTTCGCGGCCCTCGCGTTCAAGGTCGCCGTGCACCCCTTCTTCGGTCGCCTCACCTACGTCCGCGTGTACTCGGGTCACCTCGACTCGGGTGCCCAGGTCGTGAACTCGACCAAGGGCAAGAAGGAGCGCATCGGAAAGATCTTCCAGATGCACGCCAACAAGGAGAACCCGGTCGACTCGCTGACCGCGGGCAACATCTACGCCGTCATCGGCCTGAAGGACACCACCACCGGTGACACCCTGGCCGACCCGGCGCAGCCCGTCGTCCTCGAGTCGATGACGTTCCCCGAGCCCGTCATCGAGGTCGCGATCGAGCCGAAGACCAAGGCCGACCAGGAGAAGCTGGGTGTCGCCATCCAGAAGCTCGCCGAAGAGGACCCGACGTTCCGCACCGAGCTCAACCCCGAGACCGGCCAGACCGTCATCAAGGGCATGGGCGAGCTGCACCTCGACATCCTCGTCGACCGCATGAAGCGCGAGTTCCGCGTCGAGGCGAACGTCGGCAAGCCGCAGGTCGCGTACCGCGAGACGATCAAGAAGGTCGTCGAGCGTCACGACTACACGCACAAGAAGCAGACCGGTGGTTCGGGTCAGTTCGCGAAGATCCAGTTCGCGATCGAGCCGCTCGAGGTCACGGCCGACAAGACGTACGAGTTCGAGAACAAGGTCACCGGTGGCCGTATCCCGCGCGAGTACATCGAGCCGACCAACCAGGGCTTCCAGGACGCGATGAACGTCGGCGTGCTCGCCGGCTACCCCATCGTGGGCGTCAAGGCGATCCTGCTCGACGGTGCGTCGCACGACGTCGACTCGTCCGAGATGGCGTTCAAGATCGCCGGCTCGATGGGCTTCAAGGAGGCGCTGCGCAAGGCCAACCCGGTCATCCTCGAGCCCCTGATGGCCGTCGAGGTGCGCACGCCCGAGGAGTACATGGGCGACGTCATCGGCGACCTGAACTCGCGTCGTGGCCAGATCCAGTCGATGGAGGACGGCTCGGGCATCAAGATCGTCCGCGCTCTCGTCCCGCTGTCGGAGATGTTCGGCTACATCGGCGACCTGCGCTCGAAGACCTCGGGTCGTGCGGTCTACTCGATGGAGTTCGACAGCTACTCCGAGGTCCCGCGCGCGGTGGCCGACGAGATCGTCCAGAAGAACAAGGGCGAGTAAGCCCTCCGGGTGCCGGGGGCCTCGGCTCCCGGCATCCACTCAAACTGAATATCGACCTCTCTACTAGAGTGAAAACATCCCCGTAGAGAACCGGTCGCAATCCAGCGCCCGGAGATCTACAACGACAGTCCTGAGGAGGACCCAGTGGCTAAGGCCAAGTTCGAGCGGACCAAGCCGCACGTCAACATCGGAACCATCGGTCACGTCGACCACGGCAAGACGACGCTCACCGCGGCGATCTCGAAGGTGCTCGCCGACAAGTACCCGTCGGCCACCAACGTGCAGCGTGACTTCGCGTCGATCGACTCGGCGCCCGAAGAGCGTCAGCGTGGTATCACGATCAACATCTCGCACGTCGAGTACGAGACCCCGAAGCGTCACTACGCTCACGTCGACGCCCCGGGTCACGCTGACTACATCAAGAACATGATCACCGGTGCTGCCCAGATGGACGGCGCCATCCTCGTGGTCGCCGCCACCGACGGCCCGATGGCTCAGACCCGCGAGCACGTCCTGCTCGCCAAGCAGGTCGGCGTGCCCTACCTGCTGGTCGCGCTCAACAAGTCCGACATGGTCGACGACGAGGAGATCCTGGAGCTCGTCGAGCTCGAGGTTCGCGAGCTCCTGTCTTCGCAGGACTTCGACGGCGACAACGCTCCCGTCGTCCGCGTCTCGGGCCTGAAGGCTCTCGAGGGCGACGAGCAGTGGGTCAACGCGATCGTCGAGCTCATGGACGCCGTCGACGAGTCGATCCCCGACCCGGTGCGTGACAAGGACAAGCCGTTCCTCATGCCCGTCGAGGACGTCTTCACGATCACCGGTCGTGGAACCGTCGTCACCGGTCGCGCCGAGCGTGGCACCCTCGCCATCAACTCCGAGGTCGAGATCGTCGGCATCCGCCCGACGCAGAAGACCACGGTCACGGGTATCGAGATGTTCCACAAGCAGCTCGACGAGGCCTGGGCCGGCGAGAACTGTGGTCTGCTCCTCCGCGGCACCAAGCGTGACGACGTCGAGCGTGGCCAGGTCGTCGTGAAGCCCGGTTCGGTTACCCCGCACACCAACTTCGAGGGCACTGCCTACATCCTCTCGAAGGAGGAGGGTGGCCGTCACAACCCCTTCTACACGAACTACCGCCCGCAGTTCTACTTCCGCACCACGGACGTCACCGGCGTCATCTCGCTGCCCGAGGGCACCGAGATGGTCATGCCCGGCGACACCACCGACATGTCGGTCGAGCTCATCCAGCCGATCGCCATGGAAGAGGGCCTCGGCTTCGCGATCCGTGAGGGTGGCCGCACCGTCGGCGCCGGCACGGTGACCAAGATCGTCAAGTAAGTCTTCCGACTTCCTTCGCGGAACCCCTCGGATCTTCGGATCCGGGGGGTTTCGTCGTTTCCGCAAGTGCTTGACGGCGCGGGTGCGGCGCGTTGTCATGGGCAGGTACCGAACGGACCGACCGAAAGGACCGCCATGGGCGTCGACGACATCATCAACAAGGGCAAGCAGATGTTCGAGCAGAACCGCGACAAGATCGAGGAGGCCCTCAAGAGCG
Source organism: Microbacterium sp. cf332 (assembly GCF_900102175.1). Taxonomy (GTDB): domain Bacteria; phylum Actinomycetota; class Actinomycetes; order Actinomycetales; family Microbacteriaceae; genus Microbacterium. The sequence goes on along the minus strand of NZ_FNKN01000002.1, from coordinate 40,197 downwards.
AGAAGGCCGAGGAGGTCAGCGACAAGTTCCTGCAGGGCGCGGCCGACGCCGTGAAGAAGGTCGTCCCCGAGCAGCATCACGCGAAGGTGGACGAGGTTCGCGAGAACGTCGACAAGAACATCGGCAACCAGTAAGCCGCTCGCCGAGAACGCACCGCCCCCGCGAGAACGCACCGTAGATGGTGCGTGATCGCGGCGACGGTGCGTTCTCGCGTGCGGGGCGGGATTTCCTCCCCAGCGCTGCGGGGACGTGGTGCGGGTGCGCCGAGGCGTATACATCGCGGCATCCCGGTGGTCGGCTGCGCGGCCGGAGGAGAGGATGCGGCTCCGCGCGCACGCCCTGTCCGCCGTCGCGACACGTGACCCGGTCTTCTCGCACGTGACAGCCGCCGCGCTGCACGGGCTCCCGGTCCACCGCGGCGACGATGCTCGCGTGCATACGCTCGAGCTCGGCGCGGCGCCGGCTCCGAGTCGGGGCGACGTCGTGCGGCACAGGCACTACGTCGCGGCCACCGACATCACATCGGTCGACGCTCTCCGCACGACGAATCTCGCCCGGACGCTCTTCGACGTCCTGTGCGCGGAGTCGGCGGAGACCGCGACGGCTGCCATGGACGTCGCGCTGCGATCGGTGGCGTGGCGCGGACGGGGTGTGTACGAGGCCGCTGCCGCTGCGGCGCTTTCCGCGGCGGTGGCCGCGCGCATCGAGCATGCGCCCGGTGCCCGCGGTATTCGGCGCGCGCGCTTCGTCGCCGCGATCGCCGACGGCCGGGCGCAGCTGCCGGGGGAGAGCGTCAGCCGGCTGTGGATGCTGCAGCTCGGCGCCGCGCAGCCCGCGCTGCAGTATCCCGTCGCGATCGGCGGCGGCCGGTGTGCGTTCCTCGACTTCGCCTGGCCGACGCTGCGGCGCTTCGGCGAGTTCGACGGGGACGGCAAGTACCTCGATCCCGCGCTCACGGCGGGCCGTTCGCCCCGCGACGTGCTGCGCGACCAGCGCGAACGCGAGAGCCGCATCGTCGCCGCGACCGGCTGGACCCCGGTCCGCTGGGGCTGGGAGCGGCTCGGCTCCCGCACCGCGTTCGCCGCGTTCCTCCGCTCGCACGGCCTGCTGCGCTGAGTCTGCACCGCCCGACGAGGACGCACCGCCGTCGCGAGGGTGCACCATAGAAGGTACGTGGTCGTGGCGAGGGTACGCGTTCGGCGGCCCGCCGCCGCGGCGCGGGGCGCTGCGCGGATCTCGCGACACGCCCGGGTTTGCGACACGCCCGGGCGGCACGTAGACTATCCAGGTTCCACATTCCGACGGGTGCCCAGCATCCCGGATCACTGCTACGACAGTGCATAGGCGGCGCGCGAGCGCAGAGTCCTAGGCCGCGGGCAGACGAACATCGAACCCCACACCACCCTGGCGACAGGATGCGCGCGTGCGCGCTCGGTGCGGAACCGCGGGGAGACCTGCGGGTTTGACATCAGAACAGTGGTGCAGCATCACCGCCCCGGCGGTGAGAAGTGCCCGGCGCAGACCGCGCCACCGGGCGTCCAATGCGCTCGCTACCAGCGAGACGTAAGACGCGATAAAGAGAGTGAGCAGACAATGGCGGGACAGAAGATCCGCATTCGCCTGAAGTCGTACGACCACGAGGTCATCGACACCTCGGCACGCAAGATCGTCGACACCGTGACCCGTGCGGGCGCGACTGTCGTCGGACCCGTGCCGCTGCCGACCGAGAAGAACGTCGTGTGCGTCATCCGGTCGCCCCACAAGTACAAGGACAGCCGCGAGCACTTCGAGATGCGCACCCACAAGCGTCTGATCGACATCGTCGACCCGACGCCCAAGGCCGTCGACTCGCTCATGCGCCTCGACCTCCCGGCCGATGTCAACATCGAGATCAAGCTCTGAGGTTCGACATGGCTGACATCAACTCCAAGGTTTCCAAGGGCCTCCTCGGCACCAAGCTCGGTATGACCCAGGTCTGGAACGAGCAGGGAAAGCTCGTTCCCGTCACGGTCATCGAGATCGCGCCGAACGTGGTCACCCAGGTCCGCACGCCTGAGAAGGACGGCTACTCGGCCGTCCAGATCGCCGCCGGCCAGATCGACCCCCGCAAGGTCAACAAGCCCCTCACGGCCCACTTCGAGGCCGCCGGTGTCACCCCGCGCCGCCACCTCACCGAGGTGCGCACCGCGGACGCCGCTGACTACTCACTCGGTCAGGAGCTCACCGCCGGTGACACGTTCGAGGCCGGCCAGCTGGTCGACGTCGTCGGCACCAGCAAGGGCAAGGGCACCGCGGGTGTCATGAAGCGCCACAACTTCAAGGGCGTCTCGGCCTCGCACGGTGCGCACCGCAACCACCGCAAGCCCGGCTCCATCGGTGCCTCGTCGACGCCCAGCCGCGTCTTCAAGGGCATGCGCATGGCCGGTCGCATGGGTGGCGAGCGCGTCACCGTCCTCAACCTCACGGTGCACGCCGTCGACGCCGAGAAGGGTCTGCTGCTCGTCAAGGGCGCCGTCCCCGGTGCCCGCGGCCGCATCGTCTACGTCCGCAACGCTGTGAAGGGTGCCTGATCATGGCTGACTCGACTCTCGCGCTTGACGTCCGGAGCGCCTCCGGCACGACGGCCGGCTCCGTGGAGCTGCCCGCCGCTCTCTTCGACGTCAAGACCAACGTTCCGCTCATCCACCAGGTCGTCGTCGCGCAGCTCGCGGCGGCTCGCCAGGGAACCCACTCGACCAAGCGTCGCGGTGAGGTCTCGGGTGCCGGCCGCAAGCCCTTCAAGCAGAAGGGCACGGGTAACGCCCGTCAGGGCTCGATCCGCGCGCCGCACATGACCGGTGGTGGCATCGTGCACGGCCCCAAGCCGCGCAACTACTCGCAGCGCACCCCCAAGAAGATGGTCGCCGCCGCACTCCTCGGAGCGCTCAGCGACCGTGCTCGTGGCCAGCGTCTGCACATCATCGACTCGTTCGGTGTCGAGGGCGCTCCGTCGACCAAGACCGCGGCTGCGGTCCTGAGCGGCTTCAACGCCACGAAGAACGTCCTCGTGGTCATCGAGCGCGGTGACGAGCTCACCGTCAAGAGCGTGCGCAACCTCGCGTACGTCCACGTGCTGACGTTCGACCAGCTCAACGCCTACGACGTGCTCGTCTCGGACGACCTCGTCTTCACCAAGGCCGCCTACGACGCCTTCGTCGCGTCCAAGGCCGGCGCCACCGAGGAGGTGTCGGCATGACCGACGTCAACAAGGACCCGCGCGACATCATCCTGAAGCCGGTCGTCTCCGAGAAGAGCTACGGGCTCATCGACGAGGGCAAGTACACGTTCCTCGTGGACCCCCGTGCGTCGAAGACCGAGATCAAGCTCGCGATCGAGAAGATCTTCGGCGTCAAGGTCGCCGCGGTCAACACGCTCAACCGCGCGGGCAAGTCCCGTCGCACCCGCTTCGGCACCGGCAAGCGCAAGGACACCAAGCGCGCCATCGTCACCCTGAAGTCGGGCACCATCGACATCTTCACGGCAGTCGGCTGACGGTCGGGATAGAGGACAACGAACATGGCTATTCGCAAGTACAAGCCCACGACCCCGGGTCGCCGCGGTTCGTCGGTGGCCGACTTCGCCGAGATCACTCGATCGACGCCCGAGAAGTCGCTCCTCCGCCCGATCGCCAAGACCGGTGGCCGTAACAACCAGGGCCGCATCACGACGCGTCACATCGGTGGTGGCCACAAGCGCCAGTACCGCGTGATCGACTTCCGTCGCAACGACAAGGACGGCGTCAACGCCAAGGTCGCTCACATCGAGTACGACCCCAACCGCACCGCGCGCATCGCGCTGCTGCACTACTTCGACGGCGAGAAGCGCTACATCATCGCCCCGAACAAGCTCCAGCAGGGCGACATCGTCGAGTCGGGTGCCGGCGCCGACATCAAGCCCGGCAACAACCTGCCGCTGCGCAACATCCCGACCGGTACGGTCATCCACGCCATCGAGCTCCGCCCCGGCGGCGGCGCGAAGATGGCGCGCTCGGCCGGCGCCAGCGTGCGTCTGGTCGCGAAGGACGGCCCCTACGCCCAGCTGCGTCTGCCCTCGGGTGAGATCCGCAACGTCGATGCGCGCTGCCGCGCGACCATCGGCGAGGTCGGCAACGCCGAGCAGTCGAACATCAACTGGGGCAAGGCCGGCCGCAAGCGCTGGAAGGGCGTTCGTCCGACGGTTCGTGGTGTCGCCATGAACCCGGTCGACCACCCGCACGGTGGTGGTGAGGGCAAGACGTCCGGTGGACGTCACCCCGTCACTCCCTGGGGCCAGGCTGAGGGTCGCACCCGCCACCCCAACAAGGAGAGCGACAAGTACATCGTCCGCCGTCGCAACGCCGGCAAGAAGCGTAAGTAGGAGTAGAGGAAGATGCCTCGCAGCCTGAAGAAGGGCCCCTTCGTCGACGAGCACCTGCTTCGCAAGGTGGTCGCGCAGAACGAAGCCGGCTCCAAGAACGTCATCAAGACCTGGTCGCGCCGTTCGATGATCATCCCGGCCATGCTCGGCCACACGATCGCCGTGCACGACGGACGCAAGCACATCCCCGTGTTCGTGTCCGAGACCATGGTCGGCCACAAGCTGGGCGAATTCGCGCCCACCCGCACCTTCCGCGGCCACGTGAAGGACGACAAGAAGGGCCGCCGCCGCTGACGCGGGGGCAGTTCCAGAGAGGACAGAGGAGGAGAGACATGGTGGAATCCACCGCACGCGTGAAGCACATCCGCGTGACCCCTCAGAAGGCTCGTCGTGTCGTCGCGCTCATCAAGGGCAAGCAGGCTCAGGAGGCACTCGCCATCCTGAAGTTCGCTCCCCAGAGCGCCAGCGAGCCGATCTACAAGCTCGTCGCATCGGCCGTCGCGAACGCTCGCGTCAAGGCCGACAAGGACAACGAGTTCCTGGACGACGCCGACCTGTACGTGAAGAACGCGTACGTGGACGAGGGCACGACGCTCAAGCGTTTCCAGCCCCGCGCCCAGGGTCGCGCCTTCCAGATCAAGAAGCGCACGAGCCACATCACGATCGTGCTGTCGACGCCGGAGAACGCGGATGCCGCGACCGCCGGTACGAGCAAGAAGGCGAGCAAGTAATGGGACAGAAAGTCAACCCGTACGGCTTCCGCCTCGGCATCACGACGGACCACGTGTCGCGTTGGTTCTCGGACTCGACCAAGCCGGGCCAGCGTTACGCCGACTACGTCGCCGAGGACATCAAGATCCGTCGTCTGCTGACCACGTCGCTCGACCGCGCCGGCGTCAGCAACATCGAGATCGAGCGCACCCGTGACCGCGTCCGCGTCGACATCCACACCGCCCGCCCGGGCATCGTGATCGGCCGCCGCGGCGCCGAGGCCGAGCGCATCCGCGCCGACCTCGAGAAGCTCACCGGCAAGCAGATCCAGCTCAACATCCTCGAGGTCAAGAACCCCGAGGCCGACGCCCAGCTCGTCGCGCAGGGCATCGCCGAGCAGCTCTCGGCTCGTGTGGCGTTCCGCCGCGCGATGCGCAAGGGTCTGCAGGGCGCTCAGCGCGCCGGCGCCAAGGGCATCCGGATCCAGGTGTCGGGCCGCCTCGGCGGCGCGGAGATGAGCCGCTCGGAGTTCTACCGCGAGGGCCGCGTGCCCCTGCACACGCTCCGCGCGAACATCGACTACGGCTTCTACGAGGCCAAGACCACCTTCGGCCGCATCGGCGTGAAGGTCTGGATCTACAAGGGCGACCTGACGGCCAAGGAGCTCGCTCGCGAGCAGGCCAACGCGCCGAAGACCTCGCGCGGTCGCGACGACCGCGGTGACCGCCGTCGCGGTCCCCGCAACGAGGCCCCCGTGGCAGAAGGAGCGTCGGCCTGATGCTTATCCCCCGCAAGGTCAAGTACCGCAAGCAGCACCACCCCAAGCGCGATGGCCAGGCCACCGGCGGCACGAAGGTCTCCTTCGGCGAGTACGGTATCCAGGCACTCACGCCCGCTTACGTGACCAACCGTCAGATCGAGTCCGCTCGTATCGCCATGACGCGTCACATCAAGCGTGGCGGCAAGGTGTGGATCAACGTCTACCCCGACCGTCCCCTCACGAAGAAGCCCGCCGAGACCCGCATGGGTTCGGGTAAGGGCTCGCCGGAGTGGTGGGTCGCCAACGTCAAGCCGGGTCGCGTCCTCTTCGAGGTCGCCGGAGTCAACGAGGAGCTCGCTCGCGAGGCCCTGACCCGTGCCATTCACAAGCTGCCGCTGAAGGCACGCATCATCAAGCGCGAGGAGGGCGACGCGTAATGGCTGTCGGCACCAAGACGCTCGCCCCGAGCGAGCTCGATACGTTCGAAGACCAGCGCCTCGTCGAGGAGCTGCGCAAGGCCAAGGAAGAGCTGTTCAACCTGCGCTTCCAGTCGGCGACCGGCCAGCTCGAGAGCCACGGCCGCATCCGTGCGGTCAAGCGCGACATCGCGCGGCTCTACACGGTGATCCGCGAGCGCGAGCTCGGCATCCGTGCCACGCCCGTCGCCGAGGCGCCGAAGGTGAAGAAGACCAAGGCCAAGAAGGCGGATGACGCCCCCGCGGCCGCGAAGGAAGAGACCGAGTAATGGCTACCGACAAGAACGCAGCCGAGGCTGTCGCCGAGGGCCACGAGCACGGCGAGCACGACGTCCGCGACCCCCAGGCCCGCGGTTACCGCAAGGCCCGTCGTGGCTACGTCGTGAGCGACAAGATGGACAAGACGATCGTCGTCGAGGTCGAGGACCGCGTGAAGCACCCGCTCTACGGCAAGGTCATCCGCCGCACGTCGAAGGTCAAGGCCCACGACGAGGCCAACACCGCCGGCATCGGCGACCTCGTCCTCATCAACGAGACTCGCCCGCTGAGCGCCACCAAGCGCTGGCGTCTGGTCGAGGTTCTCGAGAAGGCGAAGTGATCTCATGATCCAGACCGAATCCCGCCTCAAGGTCGCCGACAACACCGGCGCCAAGGAGCTGCTCACCATCCGCGTGCTCGGCGGCTCCGCCCGCCGGTACGCCGGACTCGGCGACATCATCGTGGCGACCGTCAAGGACGCGATCCCCGGTGGAAACGTCAAGAAGGGCGATGTGGTCAAGGCCGTCATCGTCCGCACCGTCAAGCAGACGCGCCGTTCCGACGGCTCGTACATCAAGTTCGACGAGAACGCCGCCGTCATCCTGAAGAACGACGGGGAGCCCCGCGGCACCCGTATCTTCGGACCGGTCGGTCGTGAGCTTCGCGACAAGAAGTTCATGAAGATCGTCTCGCTGGCCCCGGAGGTCATCTGATCATGGCGAACATCAAGAAGGGTGACCTGGTTCAGGTCATCACGGGCGCCAAGCCCGAGCGCGGCGGCGACCGCGGCAAGCAGGGCAAGGTCCTCGAGGTCCTCGTCGAGCAGAACCGCGTGATCGTCGAAGGCGTCAACTACGTCACCAAGCACAACCGCGTCGGCCAGACGCAGCGTGGCACCAAGACGGGCGGCATCGAGACCTTCGAAGCCCCCATCCACATCTCGAACGTCCAGATCGTCGACCCCGAGACGAAGAAGCCGACCCGTGTCGGCCACCGCGTCGAGGAGAAGACGAAGGACGGCGTGAAGCGCACCGTCCGCGTGCGTTACGCGAAGAAGAGCGGCAAGGACCTCTGAATATGAGCAGCACCACTGCCGCGGCGGCTGGCAAGATCCAGCCCCGCCTGAAGCAGAAGTACCAGAGCGAGATCAAGAAGGCTCTGCAGGACGAGTTCGGCTACGCCAACGTCATGCAGACCCCCGGTCTCGTGAAGGTCGTCGTGAACACCGGTGTCGGCGAGGCCGCTCGCGACAGCAAGGTGATCGACGGCGCGGTGGACGACCTGACGAAGATCACGGGTCAGAAGCCGATCGTCACGAAGGCACGCAAGTCCATCGCGCAGTTCAAGCTGCGCGAGGGCCAGGCCATCGGTGCGCACGTCACCCTCCGCGGCGACCGTGCGTGGGAGTTCATCGACCGTCTCGTGAACCTCGCGCTGCCCCGCATCCGCGACTTCCGCGGTCTGTCGCCCAAGCAGTTCGACGGTCACGGCAACTACACCTTCGGTCTGCAGGAGCAGGCGGTCTTCCACGAGATCAACCAGGACCGCATCGACCGCGTCCGCGGTTTCGACATCACGATCGTCACCACGGCGAAGACGGATGAAGAGGGTCGCTCGCTGCTCCGTCAGCTCGGCTTCCCCTTCAAGTCGGACGACGCTCAGGCGTAATCCGGTACAATCGATCGTTCGGCCTCGGGGCATGCTCCGGGGCCGAACGACTGCACAACTGAATATGGACATTCATAGAAGGTCGCCTGTCGTGTAACGGCAGTCGAAACCTCATGATCGAAGGAATACACCTATGACGATGACAGACCCGGTCGCAGACATGCTGACCCGTCTGCGCAACGCGAACTCGGCGCACCACGACTCCGTGTCGCTGCCGAGCTCCAAGCTCAAGACCAACATCGCCGAGATCCTCAAGCAGGAGGGCTACATCTCCGCGTGGGAGATCTCGGACGCCCGTGTGGGCCAGACCCTCACGATGACCCTGAAGTACGGCCCCAACCGCGAGCGGTCGATCGCCGGCATCAAGCGCGTCTCCAAGCCCGGTCTCCGCGTCTACGCGAAGTCCACCGAGCTGCCCACGGTCCTCGGTGGCCTGGGCGTCGCGATCCTGTCCACCTCCTCTGGCCTCCTCACGGACCGCCAGGCCGAGTCGAAGGGCGTCGGCGGGGAAGTCCTCGCCTACGTGTGGTGATCTGATGTCGCGTATTGGACGTCTCCCCATTGACATCCCTGCCGGTGTGACCGTCGAGGTCGCCGGACAGGACGTTCTCGTCACCGGTCCGAAGGGCGAGCTGCGACTGACCGTCGCCAAGCCCATCGAGGCCAAGGTCGAGGAGAACCAGGTTCTCGTCACCCGCCCGGACGACGAGCGCGAGTCGCGTGCCCTGCACGGCCTGACCCGCACCCTGATCAACAACAACATCATCGGCGTGACCCAGGGCTACACCAAGGGTCTCGAGGTCGTCGGAACCGGTTACCGCGTCGCTCAGAAGGGCTCGTCCGTCGAGTTCGCTCTCGGCTTCTCGCACCCCGTCACCGTCGAGGCTCCCGCCGGCATCACCCTGACCGTCGAGGGCAACAACAAGCTCACGGTCAGCGGCATCGACAAGCAGGCGGTCGGCGAGACCGCGGCCAACATCCGCAAGATCCGCAAGCCCGAGCCCTACAAGGGCAAGGGCGTGCGATACGCGGGCGAGGTCGTCCGCCGCAAGGCCGGAAAGGCTGGTAAGTAAGCATGGCTCTGAAGAGCAAGTCCGACGCGCGCGCGCGTCGTCACGCCCGCCTTCGCAAGAAGATCGTGGGCACCGAGGTCCGTCCGCGCCTGGTCGTGACCCGCTCCGCCCGCCACGTCTTCGTGCAGCTCGTCGACGACGCCAAGGGCCACACGGTCGCTTCGGCGTCGACCCTCGAGGCCGACCTGCGCACGTTCGACGGTGACAAGACCGCCAAGGCCCGTAAGGTCGGCGAGCTCGTCGCCGAGCGCGCCAAGGCCGCCGGCGTCGAGGACGTCGTGTTCGACCGCGGTGGCAACCGCTACGCGGGACGTGTCGCAGCGATCGCCGACGGCGCTCGCGAGGGAGGTCTGAACCTGTGAGCGATGCAGTGACCAACAACAACGGAGAGAACCCTGTGACCGAACAGGCCACGACCGAGCAGGCCGCCGGCACCGCTCCCGTCGAGCGCGAGGCTCGCGAGCCCCGTCGCGGCAGCCGCGAGCGTTCCAACAACCGCGACCGTGGTTCGCGTGATGCCGACAAGAGCCAGTTCCTGGAGCGCGTCGTCACCATCAACCGCGTGTCGAAGGTCGTCAAGGGTGGTCGTCGATTCAGCTTCACCGCTCTCGTCGTCGTCGGCGACGGCAACGGGCTCGTGGGCGTCGGCTACGGCAAGGCGCGTGAGGTCCCCCTCGCCATCTCCAAGGGTGTCGAAGAGGCCAAGCGCAACTTCTTCCGCGTGCCCCGTACGGGCTCGACCATCCCCCACCCCGTCCAGGGTGAGGCTGCCGCCGGTGTGGTGCTCCTGCGCCCCGCCGCCGCCGGTACCGGTGTCATCGCCGGTGGTCCCGTCCGCGCCGTGCTCGAGTGCGCCGGCATCCACGACGTCCTGTCGAAGTCGCTCGGCTCGTCGAACACGATCAACATCGTGCACGCGACCGTCGAGGCACTGAAGCAGCTCGAGGAGCCCCGTGCGGTCGCCGCACGCCGTGGCCTGGACTTCGACCAGGTCGCGCCGGCTCGTCTCGTGCGCGCCGAGGCCGAGGCGAACGCCGCACAGAAGGTAGGTGCCTGATGGCCGCTCGACTGAAGGTCACCCAGGTCAAGTCCAAGGTGAGCGAGAAGCAGAACCAGCGCGACACGCTGCGTTCGCTGGGTCTCAAGCGGATCGGCGACTCGGTCGTCCGTCCGGACGACGCGCAGACGCGCGGTTACGTCAAGACCGTCGCGCACCTCGTGAAGGTTGAGGAGATCGACTGATGGCTGAGAAGAAGGACGACAAGAAGGCGAAGGCCGAGACCACGGCTGCTCGTCCCGGTGTGCTGAAGGTGCACCACCTGCGTCCGGTCCCCGGATCCAACACCGCGAAGACCCGTGTCGGTCGCGGTGAGGGCTCGAAGGGTAAGACGGCGGGCCGCGGTACCAAGGGCCAGAAGGCTCGCTACCAGGTCAAGGTGGGCTTCGAGGGTGGCCAGATGCCGCTCCACATGCGCACCCCCAAGCTGCGCGGGTTCAAGAACCCGTTCCGCGTGGAGTACCAGGTCGTGAACCTGGACAAGCTCGCGGAGCTCTACCCGCAGGGCGGCGACGTCACCATCAGCGACCTGGTCGCGAAGGGTGCCGTCCGCAAGAACGAGAAGGTCAAGGTGCTCGGCACCGGCGACATCTCGGTGGCGCTCACCGTGTCGGTCGACAAGGTCTCGGGCTCTGCCGAGCAGAAGATCGTCGCGGCCGGCGGTTCCATCAAGTAAGTCGCCAGCGAGGGCCGGAGTTCGCTCCGGCCCTCGCTTCGTCGTATCCGAGGCGCGCCTGTGAACGGCCTGGGATACCCTGGTTGACGGTGTCTTCCCGAGACGCCGCCCATCCCTTGGGAGGAATCCACTTGTTCAGCGCCATTGCGCGGGTCTTCCGCACCCCGGATCTCCGGCGGAAGATCGGCTTCACCCTGGCGATCATCGCCATCTACCGCCTGGGCGCGCACGTGCCGACGCCGTTCGTGAACTTCCCGAACGTGCAGAGCTGCCTCGACCAGAGCGGCACCGCGCAGGGTCTGCTCTCGCTCGTGAACCTGTTCTCGGGCGGCGCCCTGCTGCAGCTGTCGATCTTCGCGCTGGGCGTCATGCCCTACATCACCGCGACGATCATCGTGCAGCTGCTGCGCGTGGTGATCCCGCACTTCGAGACCCTCTACAAGGAGGGCCAGGCGGGCCAGGCGAAGCTCACGCAGTACACCCGCTACCTGACGATCGCGCTCGCGCTGCTGCAGTCGACGACCCTCGTCACGGTCGCGCGCTCGGGCCAGCTGATCCCGGTCGCCGGTGTCCCGGAGTGCGAGCAGCTCGTCACCTCCGAGGCCTGGTACGCCCAGCTGCTGATGATCATCACGATGACCGCGGGCACCGGCCTCATCATGTGGTTCGCCGAGCTCGTCACGGAGCGCGGCGTCGGCAACGGCATGTCGATCCTCATCTTCACCTCGATCGCCGCGACCTTCCCCGCGGCCCTGTGGTCGATCGCGGTCGCGCGCGGCTTCGAGGTCTTCCTCCTCGTCCTGGCGGTCGGCATCGTCGTCGTCGCGCTCGTCGTCTTCGTCGAGCAGTCGCAGCGGCGCATCCCCGTCCAGTACGCCAAGCGCATGGTCGGCCGCCGCACCTACGGCGGCACCAACACCTACATCCCGATCAAGGTCAACATGGCCGGCGTCGTGCCGGTGATCTTCGCATCGTCGCTGCTGTACATCCCCGCGCTGATCGCGCAGTTCAACCAGAACCCGGATGCCGACGGCAACGTCCCGGGCTGGGTGGCGTGGATCCAGCAGTACTTCACGACCGGTGACCACCCGCTCTACATGGCGGTGTACTTCCTGCTGATCATCGGCTTCACCTACTTCTACGTCGCCATCACGTTCAACCCGGTCGACGTGGCCGACAACATGAAGAAGTACGGCGGCTTCATCCCCGGCATCCGTGCCGGTCGTCCGACCGCCGAGTACCTCGACTACGTGCTCACCCGTATCACCGCCCCCGGTTCCATCTACCTGGGTCTCATCGCGCTGCTGCCGCTACTGGCCCTCGCGACCGTCGGGGCGAACCAGAACTTCCCGTTCGGCGGCGCATCGATCCTCATCATCGTGGGTGTCGGCCTCGAGACGGTGAAGCAGATCGACGCGCAGCTCCAGCAGCGCCACTACGAAGGGTTGCTGCGATGACGGCTGCACGTCTGTTGATCGTCGGACCGCAGGGGTCGGGCAAGGGCACGCAGGGCGTCCGCATCGCGGAGGCCCTCGGCATCCCCGCGGTCTCGACCGGCGACGTCTTCCGTGCGAACGTCAAGGAGGGCACCGAGCTCGGTCAGCAGGTGAAGGCGATCATCGACGCCGGTGACCTGGTGCCCGACGAGCTCACCGGGGCGATCGTCCGCGACCGCCTCGAGCAGGCCGACGCCGCCGGCGGCTTCCTCCTCGACGGATACCCCCGCAACGTCTCGCAGGTACGCGATCTCGACGCGTTCCTGCGCGACCGCGACGAAGAGCTCACGGCGGTCATCGAGCTGGTCGTGCCCCGCGACGAGTCGATCGCCCGCCTGTCGAAGCGCGCCGCGGAGCAGGGGCGGTCCGACGACAACGAGGAGTCGATCGCGAAGCGCCTCTCCATCTACGAGCGCGAGACCGCGCCGATCCTCGACGTCTTCCGCGAGCGCGGTATCGTCGACCAGGTCGACGGGGTCGGTTCGCTCGACGAGATCACCGAGCGCATCACCGCGGCGCTCGTCGCACGCGGCATCACGGCGTGATCGGCCGCCGCTCCATCTACAAGTCGCCCGCCCAGCTGCAGGCGATGGTCGAGCCGGGCCTCATCACGGCCGCGGCGCTGCAGGCGGTACGCGAGCACGTCGCACCCGGCGTCACGACCCTCGAGCTCGACGCGATCGCGGCGGACGTCATCCGTTCCCGCGGCGCGGAGTCGAACTTCCAGCTCGTGCGGGGATACCGCCACACGGTGTGCGCATCGGTGAACGAGCAGGTCGTGCACGGCATCCCCGGCGAGCGGCCCCTCGAACCCGGCGACATCCTGTCGATCGACGCCGGCGCGCAGTTCCGGGGCTGGAACGGCGACTCCGCCGTCACCATCGTCATCCCCGACCCGGCGCGCCCCGATCTCGTCGCAACGCGCGAGCGGCTCTCGCAGGTGACCGAGGAGTCGCTCTGGGCGGGTATCGCCGCGATGGCGAACGCGAAGCGCATCGGCGAGATCGGCGACGCGATCCAGACGTCCATCGAGGCGTCGGGCGAGGGCTACGGCATCCTGCGCGACTACGTCGGTCACGGCATCGGCCGCAAGATGCACGAGGCGCCCTCGGTGTTCAACTACCGCGTGGCCGATCTCGGCCCCGAGGTGAAGCCCGGCCTCGTGCTGGCGATCGAGCCGATGGTCGTGGCCGGCTCCGAGGAGACGTTCACCGAGGACGACGACTGGACGGTCTCGACGATCGACGGCTCGGACGGCTCCCATTGGGAACATAGCGTCGCGGTGCATGATGGGGGCATCTGGGTTCTCACGGCTCCCGACGGTGGTGCCGCGGGGCTCGCTCCGTATGGAATCGTGCCGACGGCAATCGGCTGAGGAGAGATGTGATGGCTACGGCGACGAGCAAGACGAACTGGTTCGCGATCTGGGTGTCGACGGCCGTCGTCGTGGTGGTGGCCCTCGTCGTCGCTCTGGTCGTGTGGATGAACAACAGCGCGACCGACCCCGGCACGCCGCCGACCGGCTCGGGCATCGAGCAGGGATCCGGCGCGATCGTGGTGGGCGAGGGGTCGCAGACGCTCGACACCTACATCGACTTCATGTGCCCCATCTGCGGTCAGTTCGAGACGACGTACGGTCCCGAGATCCTCGATCTCGTGAACGACGGCACGATCACCCTCAACATCCACCCCATCGCGATCCTCGACCGGTACTCGCAGGGCACCGAGTACTCGACGCGCGCGGCGAACGCGATGTACTGCGTCGCGGAGGCCGATCCCGATGCGGCCGTGCCGTTCATGCAGGCCATGTTCGAGCAGCAGCCCGCCGAGCAGACCACCGGTCTGACCGACGAGCAGATCCTGCAGATCGCGTCGGATTCCGGCGTGACCGGCATCGACTCGTGCGTCGCCGATCGCACCTACGGGTCGTACGTCACCTCCATGACGAAGGAGACGCCGATCCAGCCCGGCGCGTCCGGCATCGGCACCCCCACGATCGCGGTGAACGGCGAGACGATCTCGAACAGCGACATCCCCGCGCGCGGCTCGTTCGCGAGACTCTTCGACTGAGCGGCCTGCTCGCCTGCCCGCACGGGTTCGGGGAGGGAGGCGACGCGCCGGAACAGATACGGCGAGTTGCCGGAGCCTGCGGTAGCGCGTATGCTTGATCTTTGGTGCGTTGCGCCTCTCTCGGCGTGTCACCGACAATCCCATCCAACGCAGACCGACCGGCCTGCACAACTGTAAGCGAGCGTATGGCCAAGAAAGACGGTGTCATCGAGATCGAGGGCGTGATCTCCGAGGCTCTGCCGAACGCGATGTTCCGCGTCGAGCTCAGCAACGGACACAAGGTCCTCGCAACGATCTCGGGAAAGATGCGGCAGAACTACATCCGCATCATCCCCGAAGACCGCGTGGTCGTGGAGCTCAGCCCCTACGACCTGACCCGCGGGCGCATCGTCTACCGCTACCGCTGAGCGCAGCGCGCACCGGTCGAGAAGTAACGCCCCGGAGCTCCGGCTCCGTCGGCGAAGACAGCGAATCAGGAACATCATGAAGGTCAACCCCTCCGTCAAGCCCATCTGCGACCACTGCAAGGTCATCCGTCGCCACGGTCGCGTCATGGTCATCTGCAAGTCGAACCCGCGTCACAAGCAGCGCCAGGGCTGACCGGATGCCGCCTCCGCGCGGCACCCGGCCCGACGACAACTCAATACACATTCAGGCAGATCAGAACCCGCCGGCTCGGCCGGCGGGGGACACCTCGGGACGAAGGCCCGGGCACCGATCCTGCTCCACACCTTCGACTACTCCTAGGAGAACCGCATGGCACGTCTTGCCGGCGTTGACATCCCGCGCGACAAGCGCGTGGTGATCGCCCTCACGTACATCTACGGCGTGGGCCGTACCCGCTCGAACGAGATCCTCGCTGCGACGGAGATCGACGAGAACATCCGCGTCAAGGACCTCAGCGACGACCAGCTCGTCGCGCTCCGCGACTACATCGAGGGCAACTACAAGGTGGAGGGTGACCTGCGCCGCGAGGTCGCCGCCGACATCCGCCGCAAGGTCGAGATCGGTTCCTACGAGGGCCTGCGCCACCGCCGTGGCCTGCCCGTGCGCGGCCAGCGCACCAAGACCAACGCGCGTACGCGCAAGGGTCCCAAGCGCACCGTCGCCGGCAAGAAGAAGGCGCGCTAAGGCGCGGCCCCCACAGGTTTAGGAGAACACGCACATGGCACAGGCCAAGTCCGCAGCGCGCAAGCCGCGCCGCAAGGAGAAGAAGAACATCGCGCTGGGCCACGCCCACATCAAGTCGACGTTCAACAACACGATCGTCTCGATCACCGACCCGTCGGGCGCCGTCATCAGCTGGGCCTCCTCGGGTGGCGTCGGCTTCAAGGGCTCGCGCAAGTCGACCCCGTACGCCGCCGGCATGGCTGCCGAGTCCGCTGCGCGTCAGGCGCAGGAGCACGGCGTCAAGAAGGTCGACGTCTTCGTCAAGGGTCCGGGTTCGGGCCGTGAGACCGCGATCCGCTCGCTGACGGCCGCCGGCCTCGAGGTGGGGTCCATCCAGGACGTCACCCCCCAGGCCCACAACGGCTGCCGTCCCCCCAAGCGCCGCCGCGTCTGAGCTGACACGGATCCGGATGCCGCACCCCGCGGCATCCGGACTTCCGTCGTTTCCTTGAAAACTCAACACCTCACTGAATTGCACGTGTCATATAGCGGGCACGTGATCGAAAGGAACACATAGTGCTCATCGCACAGCGTCCCACTCTGACCGAGGAGAAGATCGGCGAGTTCCGCAGCCGGTTCGTCGTCGAGCCGCTCGAGCCCGGCTTCGGCTACACCATCGGCAACGCGCTGCGCCGCAGCCTGCTGTCGTCCATCCCGGGTGCGGCCGTCACCAGCATCCGCTTCGACGGCGTGCTGCACGAGTTCAGCACCATCCCGGGCGTGAAGGAGGATGTCACCGAGATCATCCTCAACATCAAGCAGCTGGTCGTCTCGTCCGAGCGCGACGAGCCGATCACGGCGTACCTGCGCAAGACGGGTGCCGGTGAGGTCACGGCCGCCGACATCTCGGCTCCTGCCGGTGTCGAGGTGCACAACCCCGACCTGGTCATCGCGACGCTCAACGACAGCGCGAAGTTCGAGCTCGAGCTCGTCATCGAGCGCGGTCGCGGCTACGTCTCGGCGACGCAGAACCGCAACGAGTACGCCGAGGCCGGTCAGATCCCGATCGACTCGATCTATTCGCCCGTGCTCAAGGTCAGCTACCGCGTCGAGGCCACCCGTGCCGGTGAGCGCACCGACTTCGACAAGCTCGTCCTCGACGTCGAGTCGAAGGCGTCCATCTCGCCGCGCGACGCCGTCGCGTCGGCCGGCCGCACGCTCGTCGAGCTCTTCGGTCTGGCCCGCGAGCTGAACGTCGAGGCCGAGGGCATCGAGATCGGCCCCGCGCCGGTCGCCGAGGTCCTCACCAACGAGCTCTCGATGCCGATCGAGGACCTCGATCTGTCGGTCCGCTCGTACAACTGCCTCAAGCGCGAGGGCATCAACACGGTGTCCGAGCTCGTCGCCCTCTCGGAGACGCAGCTCATGAACATCCGCAACTTCGGTCAGAAGTCGGTCGACGAGGTGCGCGACAAGCTCGTCTCCCTCGGCCTGTCGCTGAAGGACTCGGTCCCCGGGTTCGACGGTGCGCACTTCTACGGCGGATACGACGACGAGAACCTCTGAGCCCCTCTTTCTTCCTGGAGTAATGAAACATGCCTAAGCCCACGAAGGGTCCCCGCCTCGGAGGCGGCCCCGCACACGAGCGCCTGCTTCTCGCGAACCTCGCCGCGGCCCTGTTCACGCACAAGTCGATCACGACGACCGAGACCAAGGCCAAGCGCCTGCGTCCGTTCGCCGAGCGTCTGGTCACGTTCGCCAAGCGCGGCGACCTGCACGCCCGCCGTCGCGTCGCGTCGATCATCGGTGACAAGAGCGTCGTGCACGAGCTCTTCGCCGAGATCGCTCCGCTGGTCGCCGAGCGCGAGGGTGGCTACACCCGCATCACGAAGGTCGGCAACCGCAAGGGCGACAACGCCCCCATGGCCGTCATCGAGCTCGTGCTCGAGCCGGTGAGCCCGAAGCCCAAGTCGGCCAAGAAGTCGGCAGCGGCCGCTCCGGTCGCCGAGGAGACCCCGGCCGAGGAGGCACCCGTCGAGGAGACCACCGAGGCTCCGGCTGACGACGCGGCTGCCGATGCCGGCGCCGAGTCGCCGGAGGAGGGCGCGGCCGCCGAGGCTGCGGCCGAGGACGCCGCTGAGGCGCCCGCCGAGGACGACAAGAAGTAAGAGCTCTCCGCTCGTACGTCGGGCCCGCACACCTCTTCCGAGGGTGCGGGCCCGACGTCGTTTCCGTGCGGCGATATGCGATGGTGGAGGGGTGAGCGAACAGCAGCCCCTGTCCGAGCGCGTCGGCGCCACATCCGATCCGGTCATCCCGTCCCACCCCGAGGTCGACCGTTGGCGCACCGCGACGGCCGACGACATCGATGCGATCCATGGCGTGTTCGTGGCGGCCGACCAGGTCGACCACCCCACCTGGACGACGCCGCGCGAGGACGTGGCCGAGACGTTCGAGCTCTCGCACGTCGACCACGCACGCGACACCCTCATCGCGTTCGACGCCACGGGCGCGGCGGTCGCGGTCGGTTCGGTGACGCTGCATCCGGCGCGCGACGAGCACCTGCACGTGTACCTCACCGGTGCCGTGCGTCCGGACCGGCGCGGCCGCGGCATCGGCGCATCGCTGTTCGGCTGGCAGCACGCGCGCGCCGAGCAGCAGCTGGTCGAGGCGGCCACCTCGGATGCGGTGGCCGCGCTGCCCGCGGAGATCCAGGTCTACGCGTCGGAGAAGGACGCGGCGCTCGAGCGCATCGCCGAGGCGCACGGGTACCGCACCGAGCGCTGGTTCTCGACGATGCACCGAGACCTGTCGCAGCCCATCGCCGACGTGTCGGCGCCCGAGGGTATCGAGCTCGTGCCGTACTCGCCCGACCGGGCGGAAGACGCCCGGCTCGCTCGCAACGACGCCTTCCGCGACCACTGGGGGAGTCTGCCCAGTCAGCCCGAGCGCTGGCAGCAGTTCGTCGGGGGCGCGTTCCTGCGCCCTGATCTCTGCACGCTGGCACTCGACGACGGTCGGATCGTCGCCTTCTGCCTCGCGTCGGTGAACGAGGGTGACTTCGCGGTGCTCGGCCCGAACGCGTACATCGACCTGGTCGGGGTCGTGCGCTCCCACCGGCGGCGCGGGCTCGCTCCGGCCGTGATCTCACGGTCGCTCGCCGCAATGCGCGACGCCGGGCTCGGCACGGCCGTGCTCGACGTCGACACCGAGAGTCCCACGGGGGCCAACGCCCTGTACGGCGGGCTCGGCTTCACCGCGTTCGAGCGTGACCGCGTGCTCGTCCGCCGCTACTGAAGCGGGCCGTCGCGGCCGGGCTCAACGCCGCTCGGCGTCCGGATCCTCCGTGACACGGGAGAACAGCTCCAGCAGCCCGTCACGGGTCCGTTGCGCCGCCCACTGGGCCGTGGCGAGCTGGGTCGCCGCGCCTTCTACCGCCCGTTCGACGGTCTCGGCGTAGAGCTCGCCGCCGGCCGCACCCGGATGGATCCGGTCGCCCGCGAGCAGATCGGTGCGTCCCGCGATGGTGGCGGCCCAGTCGGCGACCGCGACGCGCGGGTGCTCCGCCGCGAACGAGGTGAGATCGCGGTTGACGCCGTCGATCCAATCGCGGGGCGCGAAGGCGTTGACCAGGATGACGTAGCGCTCGGGGCCGGCCGCGTCGACGATGCTCTGCAGCGCATCGGTCGAGACCGGACCGTTCGTGCCGAGCCCGACGACGACGTAGTCGCGCAGGTCGCCTGACGCCGCGAGCTCGTCGACGATGCGCGCACCGGCCCACACCGAGCGAGAGACCTCGGCGTCGACCTCGATACCCGGCATCGCCGCGAGCAGGCCGGGTGCCGACGCGAGCATGACCGAGTCGCCGACCGCGGTGACGCGGGTGCCGTCCACCGTCTGCGCGCCGGGCGACGGGGCGGGCGTCGGCAGCCGGCGCGCCTGCTCGAGTGCGTCGCGACCGGCCTCGACCGCGTTCTGGCTCGTCGTCTCGCGGGGCGCCGCCGCCACCGCCGCCGTCGTGCCGCCGAGGGCGAGCGCTGCGGCGACAGCGGCCGCGAGAGTCGCCAGTCGCCGGGGCGGGTGAGAGCGCAGACCGGCGCGGGCGCGCGAGAACGCACCGCGGAACCCGTGGATCCGGACGGGCTGTTCGATGAACCGGTACGAGACAGCCGCGAGGGCGACGCTCGCGCCCGCGACGCCGAGGCCGGCGCCGACGGCGACCCCGGCCTCCGGCCCGGCTGCGGTGAGATGGAACGACAGCAGGACGAGCAACGGCCAGTGCCACAGGTAGATGGCATAGGACCGCTCGCCGATCCAGCGCAGCGGCGCGACG
Organism: Microbacterium sp. cf332; assembly: GCF_900102175.1. Classification (GTDB taxonomy): domain Bacteria; phylum Actinomycetota; class Actinomycetes; order Actinomycetales; family Microbacteriaceae; genus Microbacterium. Next base: position 20,114 of record NZ_FNKN01000002.1, on the reverse strand, counting down.
TCGAGCGCGCGGCCGAACCACGAGCCGGGCCAGGCGGCCACCATCAGGACGACGGCGGTCAGCGCTGATGCGAGCACACTGGTGGCGGGGAAGGCGATCGATCCACCGCCGCCGAGCGAGGCCGCCAGGACGATGCCGACGGTCGCGAGCGAGCCCGTGATGAGCCCCCACACGGGCCCGACCCCGGCCACCGAGGCGCGCCGTACGACGAGGCCGTGCAGCCCGAACGCGACGGCCACGCCGATCAGCAGTCCGAATGCGTGGGTGTCGGTGCCGAAGTAGACACGGGTGAGATCGGCGCCGCTGCCGACGGCGAGGAACGCCCCGGCAGCCGATGCCGCAGCGAGGGCGAGCGCCACGGCGGCACGCGAACGGCGTCCGGGCAGGAGGAGGAAGAGGGGCAGCAGCAGCGGCCACACGACGTAGAACTGCTCCTCGACCGCGAGCGACCAGAGGTTCCGGAAGATCTCGGGATCGGCGGCCGAGAAGTAGCCGCCGCCGTCGGCCATCGAGACCCAGTTGTACGAGAACGTCGCGGCCCCCAGGACCTGAAGTCCCATGTTCACCAGCACGTCGCCGCCCACGAGCCAGGCCAGTGACGCGCTGACGGTCACCACGACCGCGAGAGCGGGCAGCAGGCGTCGCGCGCGACGCGACCAGAACCGGCGCAGTCGGATGCGTCCCGTCCGCGCGCGTTCGCGCAGCAGAAGGGTCGTGATGAGGAAGCCGGAGATGACGAAGAAGACGTCGACCCCGACGTAGCCGCTCTGCAGCACGGAGCCGGGGAACAGGTGGTAGACGACGACGAGCGCGACGGCGATGGCGCGCAGGCCGTCGACTCCCGCGATGCGGGCGCGCGGCAGGGGAGGAGAGGTCATACGGCGGTGTCCGAGGGCGTCGGGGGGACGGGCGGCGGCGGCATCCCAGTGTAGACGGGAGCGGCGGAGGGGATGTGGTAGACCGGGGTGTGTAGCGCGAAACGAGTTCGAGAACGGGTGGAACATGGGCTCTCCCGAGGTCCTGGTGCTGGGCGAGGCCCTGATCGACATCGTCGAGACCGAGGACGCGGTCACCGAGCACGTCGGGGGCAGCCCCGCGAACGTCGCGGTGGGCGTCGCCCGGCTCGGTGTGCCCGTGCGTCTCGCCACGCGCCTCGGCCGCGATGACCGGGGGGAACGCATCGCGGCGCACGTCCGCGACGCCGGGGCGGTGGTCGCCGACGGGTCGTGGACCACGACGCCGACCGACACCGCGCGTGCCCGCATCCGACCGGACGGGTCCGCGGAGTACGCGTTCGCGGTCGCGGGCCTCGTGCCCCCGGCGCCCCGCGACGGGGCAGCGCTCGTCCACAGCGGGTCGATCGCCCTCTTCCTCGACCCGGGCGGCGAGACATGCCTCGCCGCGCTCGAATCGGCCCGCGGCCACGCGATCGTGACGGTCGACCCCAACATCCGCCCGGCGCTCGTCGGTACGCGCGAGACGGCGCACGCCCGCTTGGCGCGCGCGGCCGCCGCCGCCGACCTCGTCAAGCTGAGCGACGAGGACGCCGCGTGGCTCTGGCCCGACGCCGACATGGCGACCGTGCTGGAGACGATCGCCGGCCTCGGCGCGTCCGCGGTCGTCATCACGCTCGGCGGCGACGGTGCCGTCGGGCGGGCGGCCGACGGCGAGGTCGTCGAGGTCGCGGGCGTGCCGGTCACGGTCGCCGACACGATCGGAGCCGGCGACTCGTTCATGGCGAGCCTCATCGCGACCCTCGTCGAGCGCGGCGTGCCGGCCGTCGGCGACGCCCTCGCCGACGCGATGCGCATCGCCGCGCGCGCTGCCGCCGTCACCGTGTCGCGGCCCGGCGCCGATCCGCCCACCCGGGCCGAGCTGGAAGACTGAACGGGTGCGACTGCGACTGGACATCGCCTACGACGGGACCGCGTTCTCGGGCTGGGCTCGTCAGCCTTCCCTGCGCACGGTGCAGGGGTCGATCGAGGCGGCCGTCGGGCGGATCCTCGGCGGCGAGGCGCAGCTCGTCGTCGCGGGTCGCACCGACGCAGGCGTGCACGCGTCGGGTCAGGTGGCCCACCTCGACCTGACGGATGCGCAGGAGGCGAGGTTGCGGCGGGGGCGCGACCCTCGCGCGGACGCGCTCGCGGCGCGCCTGAACGGCGTCCTCGGGCGGTACGCCGACGTCTCGGTGCGGGCGACCTCTGAAGCGCCCGAGGGATTCGACGCGCGGTTCTCGGCCGTCTGGCGCCGCTACGCGTACCGAGTGGCAGACCGCGCGGTGGGCTACGACCCCCTCGAGCGGTTCCGGACGACGTTCGTGCCGGCGGCGCTCGACGTCGACGCGATGGATGCCGCGGCCCGCAGCCTCGTCGGCCTGCACGACTTCGCGGCGTACTGCAAGCCGCGGCCCGAGGCCACGACGATCCGGACGCTCCTCGAGTTCGACTGGCGCCGCGACGAGCGCGGAGTGCTCGTCGCGAACGTCAAGGCCGACGCGTTCTGCCACAGCATGGTGCGTGCTCTCGTGGGAGCCTGCGTCGCCGTCGGCGAGGGTCGGCTGGCCGTCTCGGACGTCGCCGTGCTGCGGGACGCCCGCGAGCGCACGAGCGCCTTCGTCGTCCTCGCCGCGCGCGGGCTCACCCTCACCGAAGTCGGCTATCCCGCCGACGACCTGCTCGCGGCGCGTGCGGAGCAGACCCGCGCGCGCCGCGCAACAGACATCTGACCGAAAGCTGGCGGGCGTAGCCTGGCGGCACCATGAAGGTCATCTCGTACAACCTGCGCAAGCACCGCGCGGCATCCGAACTCGCCGCCCTCGTCGAGCAGCACGGCGCGGACGTGCTGTGCCTGCAGGAGGCCGACACCACCGGCATCCCCGATGAGATCAGCGGCCTGCGGCTGGCCGAGGCGACGGCGCGCAACCGGCTCGGGCTCGCGGTGTACTACCGCGAGAACACCTACCGGGCGATCGAGGTCCGTTCGCTCGCGCTGAAGAAGTCGCTGCACGACCGCGTGCTCAAGCCGGCCGAGGAGCGCATGCTCGGAGTGCGGCTGCGCGACATCGACGACGGCCACGAGTTCATCGTGGCGAGCTTCCACGCCGCGCCGCTCACGGCGCTCAATTCGCTGCGCCGCAACCAGATCCAGGCGGCGCTCGGCGCCCTCGCCGAGCTCGGCTCGGGCCTGCCGATCCTCATGGTCGGCGATTACAACTATCCGGTCTTCAAGGAGAACCTCGGTCAGGTCGTGCGCAAGCAGGGCTACGAGCTGACGCTCAGCGATGCGCGGACCTACACGCGCTACAAGTTCTTCCGCGGCCACTACGACTTCGCCACGAGCGTCGGCTTCGACATCTCGCGGGTGCAGACGCTGCCGCAGGGCCTGAGCGACCACCTGCCCATCCTCGTCACGGCCCAGCCCGGCTGAGAGCCGCGAGCGCTGGCCGCGTCCGGCGCCGCTCGCCCCCTACACTCGGGGGGAGGGGAAGCGGAGGAGACGATGATGCGACGCTGGGTGACGGCTGCCGCGACGACGGCGCTGGCCGTGGCTCTCGTGGGCTGCGGTCCCGCGCCCTGGAACGTCCCGTCCGGTGGCGGAGTCGGCAGCAGCGACGCCGGCGAGCCCGCGCCCTCGCCGAGCATCTCGCGCACCGCGGTGCCGCCTCCCGTGCCCAACGACCTCTCGAGCGGGTCGACCGAGCGGCAGGTGACCGCCGGTTCGGTGTCCGGTGCGCTCAACTATTGGTCGGACCTCTCGATGGACCGCTGGTCGGCGACGGCGCTCAAGCCCGTCAGCCTCTCACTCGTCACGACGGTGAGCCCCGACGACGGGCAGAAGGTCTATCTCCAGAAGGCGACGATGATCGCCGTGCCCGGCAACGCGGAGGGCGACCTCAGCCCGCTGGCCCCCACCTCCGACCAGTCCGCGACGAATCCCGGTTACCTGGTGCTGTCGCCCTACAGCTACTCGCAGACCTTCTACGTCGGCGAGGTCCCGGAGGAGGCGACGTTCGTCACGATCCGGTTCACCTACGACTTCCTCGTGCAGACGACGCCGACCTCCAGCGAGTTCGCGAAGCAGACCGCGACCGACAGCATCACGGTCGCCATCGCAGCGCGCGAGGTCGACGAGGACTGAAACCTCAAGGTCGCCGCAAGGCGGGCTGAAGAGATCGCGAAACCGCCGGGACCGCGGCCCCGGGGGTGGTTGTATGGCGAGGCCGCGACATCCCACGCCGGCCCCTGCCTCGAGAAACCCGGTCTCCCATGTCTCCGCGCCGCTCCCTCGCCCTCCGCACCGCCGTCTCGGCGGGCGCCCTCGTCGTCTCCCTCGTCGCGCTCTCGGGCTGCACGCAGATCACCGACATGATCAACAGCGCCCAGGGCGAGCCCGTGTCGGCCGTGCCGGCTCCGGCAGCCTCGGCTTCGCCCGCGATGGCCTTCAACTCGCAGTTCACCTACGACGGGTCGGTCTCGCTCTCGTCCGACGTCGCCCAGGACCTCGAGCTGCGCCTCGACGTCTGGGCCCAGAACCCCAAGCGCACGCAGGAGTGGACGCCCGACGCCGAGAAGACCTTCGGGCTCGCCGTCAACGTGCACGACAACCGGGTCGACGAGAAGTCGGTGCTGTCGCAGAAGCGACGCGTGTTCATCTCGTCGATCTCGATCACGTCGCAGACGGCGCAGACCTCGGGTCAGGTGCAGAGCCCCTTCCAGTTCAGCGCCGACCCGCGCACGCTCGTGCCGAGCGACACCATCCGCTCCGACCGCGGCCTGCTGCTCAACAGCTTCCAGGGCGGTCTCTACGTGCCCGAGACGATGATCCACGGCCTGCCCGCGGACACCTACGGCATGACGCTCGAGTTCGCGATGACCGTCTGGGTCGAGGGCAACGCCAACGACGAGGCCAGCTTCACGCAGCAGACGGTCTACCAGTACCTGCCCATCGCGATCTTCTCCGACGAGCAGGCGGCCGCAGCCGCGCCGGCGCCCGAGCCGACGGCGACGGCGACGCCCTGACCCCACTCGGCCCCGTTCCTTGCGCAGAAATTGCGCTTGGCTTCGCCCACTCTGAACACGCCGCCCCCGAGAATGGATCCCGGCAGACATCAGCTGCCCACCACTTCGCACAGGACGTGATCGCATGACCCAGACGCCGTACACGACGAACCCGGCGTTCGCGCAGCCGCATCGCCCGGCTCCGCAGGCCGCGGCCCAGCCGGTCCCGGTGCAGCTCACCGACCACTTCGACGCGGCCTATCCCGACGACTTCGAGTCGGTCCTCGAGCACACGACCGTCCACCGCTCCACCATCGGCTGCGTCATCCCGGCGTACAACGAGGAGGAGTCGATCGCCGACGTGATCGAGGGGCTGCTCGGTCAGAGCCGCGTTCCCGACGTCATCCACGTCATCGCGAACAACACCTCGGACAACACCGTGAAGATCGCGGCCGGCTACGCCGGGCCGCACGAGGTCACGACCGAGCTCGGCACCCAGTTCACCGAGGTGTTCGTCCACGACATCGGCAAGAACCCCGACAAGAAGGTCGGTGCCCTCAACTACGGGTACTCGCTCGTCGAGGGCTACGACTACCTCCTCGGCGTCGACGGCGACACCATCGCGGACTCCCGGGCGGTCGAGTACCTCGAGTCCGAGGCGGTCGGAGACTCGCGCATCGGCGGCATCTCGGCGATCTACTCCATCGACGACCGGCCCATCAAGGGCACGATCGCGAAGTTCCTCATCGCGGGTCAGCGCACACAGTTCGCGGCCTTCAACATGCAGAACCTCCTGCGCGGTCGCAACATGGCAGTGCTCGGCGGACAGTTCTCGATCTTCTCGACCAACGCCCTGCGCGACGCCATGAAGGCGAACCACCAGTCGACCCCCTGGGTCAAGGACTCGGAGGTCGAGGACTCGCTGCTCTCGCTGCAGATCAAGAGCGCCGGCTACCTGACGAAGATCAGCCCCTACGCCCGTGCCAACGTCGGCGGCATGACGACGCTGAAGGGCTACGACGCACAGCAGGTCAAGTGGACCTATGGCGCGATCGAGCTGATGTGGCCGGGCCAGCGCGGCGACACGAAGGGGCAGCCGTTCCACCCGAACCTGCGTCTGCGCTGGTTCGAGAACTTCGGCATGCTGACGAACCTGTTCGTCCGCGTGGCGTTCCTCATCCTGCTCGCGGGCTCACTGTCGATCAGCGCCTTCGTCTTCTCGCCGCTGTGGCTCATCCCCCCGGCGGTGGCGATCGCGCTGAACCTGCGCATGGCGCTGAGCATCAAGGACCGCAACCAGCGCGACATCCTCTTCGCCCTGCTGGTGTTCCCGGCCGAGGCGTTCATGTGGGTGCGACTCGGCCACTTCATGCGGTCGTGGTCGCGCTTCCTGTCGAAGAAGAAGGTCGACAACTGGGCGATGCAGGCCAAGGCCGAGAGCGGCGGCGGCAGCATCGGTCACTGGATGCCGATGCTCATCCTCGTCGCCGTGCTGCTCGCCATGGCGGTCGTCTGGAACCTGATCGGCCCCGTCGCCCAGTCGTCGATCCTCTGGATCGGCTGGCCCATCGTGGGCGTCGTGACTGTGCTGCAGACGCTCCTCATGTTCACCAAGCTCGTGCGCCGGCAGAACGGCTACAAGGTCTGACCCGCTCGGAGTGACGACGTGCCGAGATGGCCGTCCCGCCGTCAGGCCGGGGCGGCCATCTCGGACGTCATGCGGTACCCGACGCCGCGCACCGTCTCGATGTAACGCGGGTTCGTCGGGTTGTCGCTGAGCTTGCGTCGCAGGTTGGTCATGTGGGCCTCGATCGCCCGCTTGTCGGCCTCGCCGACGAAGTAGCTCGTGACATACGACTCGCCGCGCAGGACCAGGGTGAGATCGGCCTTCGACCGCACGCGCCGCTTGGACGCCATGAGGGTCGACAGCAGATCGAACTCGGTGCGGGTCAGGTCGAGCTCGGCACCCGCGACGTAGGCGAGGCGGGTGTCGGTGTCGACCTGCAGGTCGCGGTGCGTGAGCCAGTGCTCTCCCGCCGTCGAGACGAGCTCGCCCGCGGGCTGATGCACGACGAGTTCCGCGCCCATCGACGCGGCGCCGGTCGATGCGGCAGGCGCATCGCTCGGGTGATGCACGATGATCGGCTGCTGCTGAGGCAGGTACACGGGCTGCTGGGCGGGGGCCGGCGCCGGGGTCGGCGATGCCGCCGGGGCGGCCGCCGGGGCCGGGGCGGCACCCGGGAAGCGTGCCATGTACTCCTCGTACGAGAGCGGCGCGTCGTCGGCCGGTGCCGCTGCGGGCGCCGCGGCGGCGCGGGCGCCCGGGAACGACGGGCCGACCGAATCCTGCTGCGGGGCCTGCTGCGGCGCGGCTGCGCGGGGCCGGCGCAGCAGGGCGTCGACGCGCGCGCGGAACTCCCGAGGGCGGAACGGCTTGACGATGTACTCGTCGGCTCCCGCGCCGAGTCCGAGCACGACGTCGGCCTCTTCCGACAGTCCGGTGAGCATGATGATGTACGTGTCGCTCTGGGCGCGGATGCGGCGTGCCGCCTCGAATCCGTCGATGCCGGGCATGTTGACGTCGAGCGTCGTCAGCAGCGGTCGATACGACAGGACCGCCTGGATGCCGTCGATCCCGTTGCCGACCGAGACGGTGGAGAAGCCTGCGGCCTCGAGCACTTCGACGAGGAGATGGCGGATGTCGGGATCATCCTCGACGATGACCGCGGTCTTCTGCTGCTCGGACGCCATGCTCGTCACTCTTCTCCCTCAGGTTCGCGTAATTTTGCCATACGCGGGGGGTACGGCAGTGTCGTCCGAACGGCGGACATTCACCGGACGGCTTCGCGCGCGAGGTCGACTGCGCCCGCGGGCCACCAGACTCCGGCGTCCGGACCGCCGTTGCACGGCCCGTCGCTCTCGCCGGGCGGCTTGATCCACAGGTTGGTGTCGACGACGTCGTCGCCGTACGTGCCGCTCGGGTCCCCGACGGTCCGCCCCGGCGGGTTGCACCAGTCGCCGTCTCCCGGAGCGCCGGAGCCGTTGCGCGACGTGTCGACGAGCGCGTGGAGACCACCGAGGCGTTCGGACAGCGCGTGCGCGTAGGCGAACTCGTCGTACGTGTCGTTGAAGTTCGAGACGTTGGTGACGAAGCCCCGCACGCCCGACCCGGCGACCCGCTCGATGAGGCCGGCCATCGTCTCGACGCCGAGCCAGTTCGAGTGGCCGCCGTCGACGTAGATCCAGGTGTCCGCCCCGGTGAGGCGGCCGAGCGCTCCGCGGAGCTGCTCGACGCGCTCGTCGACGTTGCCGCACTCGGGTGCCAGCGCGAGGCTGTCGGGCTCGACGACGACGATCTTCTTGACGTCGCGTACCGAGCGCAGCGCCGTGCCGATCTGGGTCGTCCAGGTCTCGTAGTCGGCTTCGTCGAGGCCGCCCGCCGAGTGGTTGCCGCAGTCACGGCCGGGCAGGCCGTACACGACGACGGCCATCGCGGTGTCGCTCTCGCGCGCCTCGTGGGCGATGTTCAGCACCCGCGGCCCGACCTCGCCGATGGGGTCCTGCTCGGGCGTCAGCCAGTACGCGGTCGGCTGGGCCGCCAGGTACTCGGCGGCCGCCACTTCGTCGGCCGAGCCGCCGGCAGCGGCTGCTCGCGCCGCTTTCGACTCCTCCGGGGCGACGAACGCCGTGCCGACGCCGGGAGGGCGGGCGGTGAGCGTCTGGACGCCGTTCCACGCGAACGACACCGCCAAAGCGATGCCGGTGATCACCAGGGCGATGGCGGCGACGACCAGGACGATGACGGCCCAGCGCGGCAGGCGGCGTCGACGGCGACGGGGAGCGGCCTGCGGCGGCCGGTCCGGCTCGGCCGGCGGCTCGTAGTGCCCGCTGACGACATAGCGACGCGACGCATCGGAGCCCGGTCGCTGTGCCACGCCTCGACTCTATCGGTGGGCGCGCCCGCCGGGCCGAGGATCGCGTCGCCGGGCGGCTAGCCTGGGACGATCGGGGGCTTCGAACCGGGGAAGAAGGAGCGGTACTGATGAGCGACGTGATTCTGGGAGTGACCGACGCCGCGGGCGCGGGTGCCCGTGTCTGGGCGGTGCGCCGGGCGGAGGCGCTCGGCCTGCCGCTGCGCGAGCTGCTCATCGCGCCGACGCGCGACGACGCCGATACGGCCGCTGCGGCGACCACGGACGCCGAGATCCTCGTGCTCCCGGCCGAGCACGGTCATTCGTATCACGCCCTCATCGCACATGCGCACAGCCCCGTCGCCGTCGTGCCCGACCCCCGAGGCGAGACCGGCGCCGACGACGCGCCACGCTCGGGCGTGCTCGTCGGCGTGGACCCGTCGGACGTCTCCGCGCGCGCCCTCGCCTTCGCCGCGATCGAGGCCGAACGTGCGGGTGAACCCCTGATCGCCCTCGCCGCCTGGGAGCCCGTCTCGGTCGGCACCGAGCCGGGTCTCGACCTGTGGACGGGGCCCATGCCGGTCGACCTGACCGAGGCCACAGCGGGGATGCTCGAGCGCATGCTGGAACCCGTGCGCTCGCGGCATCCGCAGCTCGAGGTGCGCACGCGCATCGACGTCGGCGACGCCTCCGCCCTCATCGAGGAGGGGTCGCGCAGCGCCGTGCTCACCGTCGTCGGATCGCACGGGCGCACCGGACTGTCGCGGCTGCTGCTCGGTTCGGTCAGCGAGCACGTGGCGGCGCACGTCGGGTCGCCGACGGTCATCGTGCGGTGACCGCGACGCGGCGCACCATCTCGTCAGCCGCGATCGCTCGGCTGCTGCTGGCCGCGTACATCGTCGTCCTGGCGTTCATCGCCTTCTGGCCGACGCCCGTCGACCGCGATGCGGGTCCGCTGCTGCGCTCCATCACCGCCGCGGTGCCGTGGCTCACGTACGGGCGCATCGAGTTCGCCGCGAACATCGTCCTCTTCGTGCCGTTCGGGTGGTGCGCCGCAATCGGATGGCGCCGCTGGCATGCCGTCGTGATCCCGGCCGCCCTCGCGATCTCGGTCGTCATCGAGCTCGCTCAGGGCGCGCTGCTCGTCGAGCGGACGTCGAGCGTGCTGGACGTCGTGGCGAACACCGCCGGCGCGACCGTCGGGTGGCTCATCGCCCGCCCCTGGCGTCGTGTCGCCCCGCGGCGACGCGACTGGCAGATCGTGTCGGTGCGTCAGCCGGCGTCCGGCGACTGAGGGTCGACGGCGCGTCGGCGTCGCAGCTCGGCCTCGAGCTCGGCGATCTCGATCTCGCGTTCGAGGTCGGCGAGCTGCTGCGCCGTCGTGCGGTAGTCGCGGGGTGCCGGCCGTCCGGCCGGCGAGGCGGGCCCCGCGTCGTCCCGCGACCAGCGGCGCGGGTCGCCGAAGCTCATCGACTCCTTCGGGGAGGCGTCCCACTCGCGCCCGAGCGTGAACCACAGGACCGAGCCGATGAACGGCAGGAAGACGATGAAGAGAACCCAGGCGAACTTCGGCAGGTGCTTCACCTGGTCGTCGCGACGGGTGATCGCGTCGACGAGGGCCGCGACCATCAGCACGAGGACGAGGAGCGGCAGCAGCACATACATCCCGCCAGGGTGGCGCAGACCCCGTGCGCGATGCAAGGGGAGAGGGAGGGCCGGCGCGTCAGAACGCGTAGCGGATGCGGCACGACGGCAGCTCGCGTTCGATGAGCGCGCACAGCGCCGCGACCGCCTCGCCCTTGAGCGGCGATCGGTAGCGGACGTTGATCGCGCCGTTCTGCGAACGCTTGGTCTCCTGCATCCGCGGGGTCCACAGCAGGTCCTCGCCGCGCGGGTGCCAGCCGAGATTGACCTCGTGCAGGCCCTCGTTGTGCGTGAGGAGGATGATCTCGCATGCCAGCTGTGCCTTCGCCCGCTCGGAGAGCACATCGTCGAGCTCGCGCAGCAGCGCGGTCCAGTCGGCGACCCACGTCGGCGTCAGGATCACCGGCGAGAAGTTCAGGTGCACCTCGTAGCCGGCCTCGACGAAGTCGTTGACGGCGGCGATCCGCTCGGAGATCGGCGAGGTGCGGATGTCGGTGACCTTCGCGGTCTCGTGCGGCATGAGTGAGAAGCGGATGCGCGTGCGTCCCAGCGGATCCCAGTCGAGGAGGTCGCGGTTGACGTACTTGGTGGCGAAGGACGCTTTCGCGGTCGGCGACATCCGGAACAGCTCGCTGAGGTCGCGGACGTTCTCGCTGATCATCGCGTCGACCGAGCAGTCGCTGTTCTCGCCGATGTCGTAGACCCACGCCTCGGGGTCGCATTGATTCGGCTCGCTCTTCGGTCCCTGCCTCGAGATGTGGCGGGCGAGGTGGCGTGAGATCTCGTCGATGTTCGCGAACACCGTGACGGGGTTGCTGTACCCCTTGCGCCGCGGGACGTAGCAGTAGGAGCACGCCATCGCGCAGCCGTTCGCGGTCGAGGGCGCGATGAAATCGGCCGATCGGCCGTTCAGGCGTGTGGCGACCGACTTCTTCACCCCGAGCACGAGGGCCTCGGTCTTGATCCGCACCCAGCGCCGGACGTTCGTCTCGTCGCCGTGGATCTCGGGGACGAGCCAGTGCGAATCGATCGGCACGATTTCCGCGTCGGGCCACCGTGCCGCGATCTCCTGGCCCCGGGGCAGAGCGAGCGCCGCCTCCTCGGCGTAGATGCGGCTGATCTGCAGCAGCGGGGCGCGGTCGCGGGCCATCATCCGATCGTCCCCCTGGGCACCGACATCCGCGTCGCCGGCGACCAGGGGGAGGATGCGGCGGTGATCAGTCCGTCGATTCGAGCTCGACCTCGCCGGCGGCGAGGGCGTCGGCGTACCTGCGCACGTCGGGGCCGGGCTCCCAATCGATGAACTTGTCCTTCATGTGGCTGACGAGCGCGGCGTAGGCCTTGTCGGCGTCCGCGGCGTCGTCGGTGGCGGCGACGGCGGCGACGGCATCCTGCAGGACGCGGTCGGCATCGTCGAGCACCTTCTGGCGGGCTTCGTCGTTCCAGTGGATCTCGCTGATCTTCATATCCGCACGCTAGCCAGCCGAATCGGATCGGGCCACGGGCTTGCGCGATGCGATGCAGCGCCCGATGACGCCGTGCGAGGGGCTGAAGAGGTACACGATGGCGAACACGACGCCCTGCACCAGCACGACGAGTCCGCCCGAGGAAGCGTCCACCCAGTAGCTGAGGTAGATGCCGACGATCGACGACACCGCCGAGAGCGTCGGCGCGATCACGAGCATGCGGCCGAAGCGATCGGTGAGCAGGTGCGCGGTGGCGCCCGGGATGATCAGCATCGCGACCACGAGCACGACGCCGACGACCTGAAGGGCCACGACGGCGGTCAGCGCGAGCACGCCCAGCAGCAGTCCCGAGAGCAGCCGTGGCGAGAGTCCGATCGCGAACGTGTGGATCGGGTCGAACGCGAACAGCGTCAGGTCGCGCCGCTTGACGAACAGCACGGCGAAGGCCACGGCGGCGAGGACGGCGATCTGGACGAGGTCGGCGGTCGAGACGCCGAGGACGTTGCCGAACAGGATGTGGTTGAGGTCGGTCTGGCTCGGTGTGACCGAGATGAGCACGAGGCCGAGCGCGAACAGCGTCGTGAAAACGATGCCGATGGCGGCGTCCTCCTTGACCCGGCTCGTCCCCCGGATGATGCCGATCAGGGCGACCGCGAGGAAGCCGAAGATGAGCGCCCCGATGGCGAAGGGGGCGCCGAGGACGTACGCGAGCACCACCCCGGGCAGCACGGCGTGGCTCACGGCGTCACCCATGAGCGACCAGCCGATCAGCACCAGCCAGCACGACAGGAGCGCGCACACGATCGCGGCGATCGCCGTTGCGGACAGCGCGCGCAGCATGAACTCGTACTGCAGCGGCTCGAGCAGGATGTCGATCGGGTTCACGAGGCCGCCCCCGGATCGAGGCCGAACGCGCGAGCGAGGTTGTCGGGTCGCAACGCCTCGCCGACAGGTCCCTGGAACACGACGCGGCGCAGCAGGAGCACGGCCTCGTCGGCAAGCGAGGGCAGGGCGTGGAGGTCGTGGGTGGACACCAGGACGGTGCGCCCGTCGGCGGCCAGCTCCCGCAGCAGCCGCACGATCGTCGCCTCCGACCTCTTGTCGACCCCCGCGAACGGCTCGTCGAGGAGCAGCACTCCGGCGTCCTGGGCGATGCCGCGCGCGACGAACGCCCGCTTGCGCTGACCGCCCGACAGGCGTCCGATCTGCCGGTCCGCGAGGTCGACGAGCTCGACCCGCTCGAGGGCGGCGTCGACGGCGAGGTGATCCTCGGCGCGCGGGCGGCGGGTGGGACCGAGCCGGCCGTAGCGGCCCATCATGACGACGTCGCGTACCGACACCGGGAAGCTCCAGTCGACGTCCTCGCTCTGCGGCACATAGCCGATGAGGCCGCGGCGGCGCGCGGCGGCCGGCGTCTGGCCCCCGACCGCGACGGTGCCGCTCGCGGGACGCACGATGCCCGTGATCGACTTGAACAGCGTCGACTTGCCCGACCCGTTCATCCCGATGAGCGCGGTAACCCGACCGGGTGCGACCGAGAGGGCGACGTCGTCGAGCGCGACGATGTCGCGGTAGCGCACCGACAGGCCCGTGATCTCGATGCCGGTGGCCTCGGCGGCGCGGCCGGCGCTCACGACGCGCGACCCGTCAGCGCCGCCGTGATGGTGCGGGTGTCGTGGTGCAGCAGGTCGAGGTAGGTCGGCACGGGACCGTCGGCCTCCGACAGCGAGTCGACGTAGAGCGTTCCGCCGAAGACCGCGCCGGTCGCCTCGACCACCTGCTGCATCGGACGGTCGGACACCGTCGACTCGCAGAACACCGCGGGCACCGCGTTCTCGTCGACGAACTCGATGGTCTGCCGGATCTGCTGAGGCGTCGCCTGCTGCTCGGCGTTCACCGGCCAGATGTAGGCCTCCGTCAGCCCGGCGTCGCGCGCCAGATACGAGAACGCACCCTCGCACGTCACCAGGGCGCGCTGCGCGACCGGAACCTCGGCGAGATCGGCGACGAGCTCGTCGTGGATCCGCTGCAACTCGGCGGCGTAGGCGGCGCCGTTCCTCGCGTACTCGTCGGCTCCGTTCGGGTCGAGCTCCGAGAAGGCCGCGACGATGTTGTCGACGTAGATCTGGACGTTGAGCGGACTCATCCAGGCATGCGGGTTGGGCTTGCCGGCATAGGCGTCGCCGGTGATGTCGATCGTCTCGACACCGTCGGAGACGACGGCGTGCGGGGCGTCGGCGGTGTCGACGAAGCGCTGGAACCACGATTCCAGACCGAGGCCGTTGTCGAGGACGAGGTCGGCGTCGGACGCGGCCGCGATGTCGCGGGGCGTCGGCTCGTAGCCGTGGATCTCGGCACCGACCTTCGTGATCGAGCGCACGTCGAGGCGGTCGCCGGCGACGTTCTGCGCGATGTCGGCGAGGACGGTGAAGGTCGTCAGCACCACCGGTCGGCCGTCGCCGGCTCCGTTCGCCGAGCCCGAGCCGGTCTCGGCGCAGCCGCTCAGCGCCGAGACCGCGACCGCCACGGCGACGAGCGCGGGCGCGAGACGGCGGCGCAGATTTTTCGGCATACCGAAAAATTACCCTGCACGGTGCCGTCAGGGCAATCCGAGTGCGTCGGCCCAGGGCTGCACCGTCGAGCGCTGCCGCTCGCCGGTGTCGGCCGCCCGCTGCATGAGCAGCGCGAGGTAGTGGTCCTGGCTCGCCTCGGCGAGCGAGTAGACCGCGGGTCCGCCCGCGATCGCCGCGGGCATGCCGTCCAGCATCCGCGCGATCGCGATCTCGTCGTCGTTCAGGCGGGCGGGCGAGAACGGGTTGCGGAACACCCACTCGTCGCCCAGCAGGATGCCGCGCAGGAACATGCCCTCCAGGTTGCCGCCCTCGCCCGTCATGACGCGACGGAGCGTGTCGAAGACCGGCTCGTCGTAGCTGCGCAGATAGCGCACCTCGCCGTTCTCGATCTCGCCCCGCTCGCCCCGGACGAGCAGCCGGTTGCCGCGGATCCACGAGAAGTACTGCTCGCCGGCGAAGTCGTACACGCCCAACCGGTCGCCGAACTCGAACCGGGCGGTGGTCTGCGTCGCCGTGACGATGCGCTCCTCGACGGGATCGCCGTCGCGCCCCGGACCGGCCACGAGCGGCGACCGGAAGACGGATGCGGTGATCTCCGCCTCCTCGGAGCCCACGCCCAGCGCGCGGCGCATGACGCTGATCCCGTGGTAATCGTGGCACTGCGCGACGAGCGCCTGCGTGGGTCGGCCCAGGCGTCCGGAGCGGGCGACGGCGAGCTGCGCCGAGAGCAGGGGTGAGAGGTGGTACTGCTCGGCGACCTGTACCGTCGGCGTCCCGGCGCCACCCACCCGATCCCACAGCCGATGGAGGTCGTCGAGCCCGCCCGCGGGTGGGGTCTCGGTGAGGACGGGGATGCCCCGCTCGACCAGTTCGACGATGACCGACGGGGCGACGTCGCGCGGCACCGAGACCACGACGAAGTCGGGGGTGCCGGCTGCGAGCAGGTCGTCGAGGTCGCGGTGGCCGCGGACGCCCCATCGCCGCTCGACGGCCGCGGCGGTGTCGGAGCTCCGGGTGACGAGGCCGGACACCCGGAAACGCTCGGGCAGTGCGGCGGCGATGCGCAGGAAGAACTCGCTGCGCCAACCGCTGCCGACGATCGCGAAGGTGATGCTCATCGGCTCAGTCTGCCCGCCGTCGGGTGTGAGACGGTAGGGGAATGGTGGACGGAGACGGGGTTTCGGACGAGCTCGAGCCGGCGGACATCGACGTCGACACGGTCGAGTTCGACGGTGTGCGCACCCGCGTGACGCGGGTGCAGACCGAGCGGTCGGCCGAGTCCGGGCGCGTGTTCGTGCTGATCGCGGGCATCGGCGTCGCGGCCACCTACTTCGACCTGCTCGCTCCCACGCTGGCGCAGGACGCGCGCGTGTACGCGCTCGATCTGCCGGGCTTCGCCGGACAGCGCGCACCCCGCGACGAGCCGTCGGTCGCGTTCTTCGCCGACCAGGTCGAGGCCGTGCTCGACCGGTTCGGACTCGACGACCCGGTGCTGCTGGGGCATTCGTTCGGAACGCAGATCGTGACCGAGGTGCTCGTGCGGCGGCCCGGCATCCGTCGAGCGGTGCTCATCGGCCCGGTGGTCAACGATCGTGAGCGGTCGACCGTGCTGCAGGCCATCCGCTTCGCGCAGTCGTCGTTCTTCGAGCCGTTCCGGCTGGTGCTGCTCGCCGTCAGTGCCTACCTGCTCTGCGGGTTCGCGTACTTCATCCGGGTGCTCCCGCACATGATGCGGTATCCGCTGACCGATCGGCTCGCCGAGGTATCGGCCCAGGTGCTGCTCATCCGCGGCGCCCGCGACTTCTCGTCGCCGCGATACTTCCATTCGGCTCTCGTCGCCGTCGCGCGCGATGCCTGGCGGTGGGAGGTGCACGGCGCGGCCCACTCCGTCATCAACGGCAACGCGATCGGCGTCGCGAAGCTCATGAGGGCGTTCACCGCGGGCGACCTCGCCCGGCGCGGCCAGATGTCGCGGGAGGAGTCGCGCGTCCCGCAGCCCGCCTACGGCGGCATCCCGCTGATCCTGCGGGCGATGCGCTACCGCGCTCAGGAGTGGTTCAGCGCGAAGCAGGGCGACGAGGTCGGGGTCGCGCACGCGAAGGAGTCGCACGCCGCCGTGATGTGGCGCGCGTTCACCGGCGGACGCGCCTGACGGGACGTCACGGGTGTCGCGGGGCGCCGCGGACGTCACTCCCAGGCGGCGGTGTCGGGGTCGATGCCGCGACCGCGGGCACTCTCGTCGATGCAGCGCCGCAGCCACGTCGTGAGGCCGGGCCGGATGCCCTCGTAGTGCGCGGTGAAGCCCGCGTCGGCCTCGTACATGCGGCCCAGGCAGACCTGCATCGACGGGCTCACGGTGAAGAAGGCGCCGAGCGCGGCGCGATGCCGTTCGGCCAGGACGTCGGCCTCGGGACTGCCTGCTTCGACGCCGGCCGCCGCGGCGGCGGCGAGATCGTGCTCGAGCGTCGACATCGCCGCGGTGATCGCGCGCCACTCGTCGGGGGTCCGCGTCGCCGCACGCTCGGCGTACTGGTGCCACTGCTCACTGTCGCCGTAGCGCCGCTGCGCCAGCGCGGGCCAGTCCGGATCCCAGTCGGGCCCGAAGATCGACAGCTGCTCCTCGGCGGTCAGGAGGATGCCGCGCTCGTGGGCCTCGATCATGCGGTCGAGGCCCGTGCGCAGCCCCTCCAGCTGTCGGAGCGACCGCGCCACCTCGTCGCGCTGCGCGCGCAACGCGGCGGTCGTGTCCGCGCCGGGCTCGTCGAGCACGGCGCGGATCTGGTCGAGCCCCAGGCCGACCTCGCGGTAGACGATGATCCGTTGCAATCGCTCGATGTCGCTCGCGGTGTACATCCGATATCCGGCAGTGCTGCGCTGCGAGGGACGCGCCAGGCCGATCTCGTCCCAGTGGTGCAGGGTCCGGACCGTGACGTTCAGCTCGGCGGCGGTCCGACCGACACCGAGCCCGTCGTGATCGGTCATCGCGGTGCCTTCCGGGTGCTGGAGTCGACGCGGTGCCCGTCCGGCGCCGGTGCGATTCCGATGTCGGCCAGCGAACGGGCGGCTGCGCTGTCGGGCTCGTAGGGCTTCGCCGCCGTCACGACGATACGCGCGTTCTCGGGGGTGACGACCTCGACGTCGCGCGTGTTCCACGCCGTGTCGCGAGCCGGCGACACGCTCCCCGTGCCGCGTGCCCGGCATGCCTCGGCGATCGCGTCGAGCTCAGGGAGCACGCAGGCGAAGGTGTAGGTCATCGCGGGCGCGTCAGCCCTGGCGCGCTCCGCCTCCCGCTCGGCGGCGACGAGCAGGACGTCCTGGAAAGCCCACCGGCGCAGGTGGACGAGCGTGCCCGGAATCGTGAAGAGCTCGAAGAAGCCGAGGCCGGCCGTCCAGAACTCCGTCGACGCGGCGAGGTCGGCGGTGGGCACGGTGACGAAGGCGGGCATGCCGTAGATGCCGCGGTAGGGCTGCGGGGCGACCGCATCCGGTCCGGGCGCGGGAACGGGGCTGATCTCGAAGGCGTCGTAGTAGTCGGTCATACGACGACTCTCGGGCCTCACGCTGCGTGAGGGTCAAGCGGGATGTCAGCGGTAGGCGCCGCGGGGGAGGAGCATGGCGGCCGCGATCGCGAGGACGACCATCGCGACGCCCCCGACGACGACGCCGAGCATGGGGTTCAGGGTCACGAGCCCGATCACGAACCCGAGGGCGATGCCGACGAGGGCGCCGGTGGCGGTGTGGGCGAGAGCTTCGACGTCCATGGCTTCGACGCTACGGACGGTCGCTGCCTCGCGCGTCCCCCGAACGGCTGATATCCGATCGTCCCGCAGGACGATCCTCGCGGCTGTCGCGCAGCTCGAGCCGGCCGAGCATCCCGGGGAGACCGCGACCGTCCGGCGTCGCGAGTGCGACGACGAGGGCGGCCAGGGCGAATGCGGCGGTGAGCAGGCCCCAGCCGTCGGGGAGCTGGTCGAGCAGCGCGTATCCGCCGATCCCGCCGATGAGCCGGGCGAGGCGCGACACGGCGGCGGGGGCGGGGGCGACGCCGCGGTAGCGCAGGCGCACTGCGACGTCGCCGATCGAGCGGCCCGATACGACGACGCATCCGACCACGACGGCGAGTGCTGCGATCGACCCGGCCTGCCCCGCGATGTCACCGGCGAGGGCGACGTCGCGGTTGCCCGTGACCGCGAAGGCCAGCTGCACGACGACGCTGACGACGATCCCGACGACCGTGTACGCGAGCAGGTCGCACGCCATCGCGAGGATGCGACGGCCCCGGGTGACGGGCCGTGGGGCGTCGGGCTCGTCACGCGGAGCGCGTCGGGGGACGGCGAATGCCAGGATCGAGCCGAGCACGGCGCCGGCGGTGTTGGTGAGGAGGTCGTCGACGTCGAAGACGCGGTAGGCGCAGGGGTAGATGCCCCAGACGCCCGTGAGCTGCGTGAACTCGATGACGAGCGAGATGCCGAGGCCCGCGGCGAAGGCGACGAGGATGCCGCGCCTTCCGAGCACGCGCAGGAAGAACCCCAGTGGCAGGAGGAGCAGGACGTTCAGGGCCAGCTGCAGCACGGCGACGTCCGCCAGGAACGCGCGCGGGCTGCCGTCTGCGCGGCGGGCGGCGCCTCGGAGGTCGTCGATCAGCTGCAGAGGGTTGAGATTCACCCCCGCGCAGCGCATGCCCGCGGGCTCGGGCAGGGGCAACAGGGTGTAAGTCCAGATGGCGCAGAAGTACACGAGCGCTGCTGCCCAGAGCGCGAACTGGCCGGCGGTGAGGTGCCCGGCGCGGCGGTACTGGACCGCGACGAAGGGCACGAACAGGACGATGCCCACGATCACGCCGAGGCCGATCGCGATCACGCCGAGTCGAACGCTGTCACCCACTCGACCCATCCTGACAGAGCGCTCGCCGAGACTTCCCGCGGAGCCTGGAGCCTGTTACCGGTAACATGGCGTCCGTCCCGATCGGTCGGCGGTCCGGGTATCCGAGGCGAGGGAGCATCCGATGGAGCACGAAGAAGTGGCGCGGGTTCGGGCCGAGGTGGCGTCGTTGCACGGTGAGCTGGTGCGGTACGGGCTGGTGGTGTGGACCGGGGGCAACGTGTCGGGGCGGGTTCGTCTGGGTGGGGATCCCCGCGCTGATCTGTTCGTGATCAAGCCGTCGGGGGTGTCGTATGAGGAGTTGGCTCCGGAGAACATGATCGTGTGCGATCTGGATGGCACTGTGGTGCCGGGGACGCCGGGTAGTGATCGGTCGCCGTCGAGTGATACCGCGGCTCATGCGTATGTGTATCGGAACATGCCCGAGGTGGGTGGTGTGGTGCACACGCATTCGCCGTATGCGGTGGCGTGGGCGGCGCGGGGTGAGGAGATCCCGTGTGTGGTCACGGCGATGGCGGATGAGTTCGGGGGTCCGGTTCCGGTGGGGCCGTTCGCGATCATCGGTGATGATTCGATCGGTCGGGGGATCGTGGACACGCTTCGGGGGCATCGTTCTCGTGCGGTGTTGATGCAGAATCATGG
>NZ_FNKN01000003.1:413-627667 GCF_900102175.1 Microbacterium sp. cf332 | reverse complement strand
CATTTGACAAGTGCACGCTGTTGAGTTCTCAAGGATCGGACGCTCCCCCAACTGACCTCACAGCCAGCCCAGAGGGCAACTTCACAACCATACCCGATGCACATCGATCTTCGGAACCGACGCCGGCGAACCGGAGACTGCTGAAGGTGAGGTGATCGGGACCCTGTGGCAGGTCTTGGACCTGCGATACTCGGAAGCATCTGTTTCGGGTTGTTCTCCACTTGAGGGAGGCGGGACCTTCCGGCCCTCTCGCTCTTCCCTGTGGGGCGAACAAGTAATAAGTTACGCGGCTCCCGGCATCGTGGCAAAGCGGCGCGACATCCCGGGCGTGTCGCGGCCCCTGTCCCGCGTGATCACGCGGGAAGACGCGGCACGGAGGCGACGAGCTGCGCGGTGTACTCCTCGCTCGGCGAGGTGAGCAGACGGGGTGTCGGCCCCTCCTCGACGACGCGGCCGTGCTGCAGCACCGTCATCCGTTCGCACAGCGCCGACACGATCGTGAGGTCGTGCGACACCAGCAGCATGGCGATGCCCTGCTCGGACGCGAGGCGTTGGAACAGCTCGATGACGTGCATACGCACGGAGGTGTCGAGGGCGCTGACCGGTTCGTCGGCCAGCAGCACCCGCGGACGCGGTGCGAGCGCGCGGGCGATCGCGATGCGCTGCCGCTGCCCGCCGGAGAAAGCGTCCGGGTAGCGATCAGCGGACTCGGGGTCGAGGTCGACCGCGGTCAGCAGTTCCAGCACGCGTTGCCGCGCTCCGGCCCTGTCGCCCACGACACCGAGCGAGCGCAGCGGCTCCGCGATCGACTGTCCCACGGTCATCCGGGGATCGAGAGACGCGAACGGGTCCTGGTAGACCGGCTGCACCGTGCGGCGCAGCGACCGCATCTGCCGCCGATCGGCGAGGCGCAATGGCGCACCCTCGAACAGGGCGCGGCCCCCGGTCGGCGCTGCGAGGCCCAGCAACAGGCGGAGCACCGAGGTCTTGCCGGCTCCCGATTCGCCCACCAGCCCGACGGTCGCGCCCGGCACCAGCGACAGCGACACGTCGTGAAGGACGCCGGGGCCTCGCCCATAGGCGAAGTCGACGTGCTCCAGAGCCAGCACGGGGCCCGCATCGGCGGTCATCGGGACTCCTCTCGGGCGTCGGTCGGCTCGAACCCTCCGCGGCGCGACGGGTCGGCGGCGGGAAGGAAGTCGTCGAGCGCCCGCGAAGCGGCGACGAGCTGTGCGGTGTACTCGTGCTGAGGAGCCCGCAGCAGCCGAGCCGTCTCGCCGAGCTCGATCTGACGCCCGTCCCGCATCACCAGCACCCGATCGGCGATCTGGGAGACGACCGGCAGATCGTGGCTGATGAACAGCAGGGTCATCCCCCGCTCGGCGACCTCCCGCTGAAGCAGCTCGAGGATGCCGGCCTGCACGGTGACGTCCAGCGCGGTCGTCGGCTCGTCGGCGATGAGGATGCGGGGGCCGGCAGCGAGCGCCAGTGCGATCGCGACCCGCTGCCGCTGCCCACCGGAGATCTCGTGGATGAACGAGCGCGCGATGCGCTCCGGCTCGGGGAGCTGGACGTCGGCGAGTGCGTCCAGGACGCCGCGGCGCAGCTTCTCGCCCGTCAGACCCCGGTGCTTCGCGAGCGGCCACGCGAGCTGTTTGCCGACGCGCATCAGCGGGTCGAGCGACGCGAGCGGCTCTTGGAACACGGCCGAGATCGTGCGTCCGCGAACACGGTCGAGGCGGCGGGACGGCGTCGCGACGACCTCGACGGGACCGTCGTCGGTCGCGATGATCGCCGATCCGACGGGCACCAGCGGATACGCGAGGAGACCGAGCAGCGCGAGCGCCGTGAGCGACTTGCCCGACCCCGACTCGCCGATGATGCCGAGCCGCTCGCCCGGTCGCAGGCTCACGTCCACGCCGTGGACGAGCGTCCGGTCGTCGCCCAGCCGGACCCCGAGCCCGGTCGTGGTCAGCACGGGCGTCATCCGATGCTCCTCGTGGTCGGGTCGGCGATGTCTCGCAGGCCGTCGGCCAACAGGTTCGCTCCGATGATGAACGCCACGAGCAGGACCCCCGGCAGGATCGCTGCGGTCGGCGACACGAGCACCGTGCTCTGCGCCTCCTCCAGCATGCGGCCCCACGAGGCATTGGGCGGCGGGGAGCCGAGACCCAGATACGACAGCGACGCCTCGGCACCGACCGCTCCCCCGAACTGGAGGGCGAGCGGGACGATGAGGGTCGGCCAGACGTTGCGCAACACGTGCCGGAACACGATGCCCGTCCGCCCGGTGCCGGACGTCCGCGCGGCCGTGACGTAGTCCATCGCGAGCACGCGGGTCGCCGCGATCCGCGTCAGGCGCGCGATCACCGCCGCCCCCGCCAGGCCGATCGCGAGGATCGCCGATTCCAGCGACGCGCCTCGCCACGCGACGATGAGCATCGCGAGCAGGAGCGTCGGGAAGGCGATGGCGATGTCGAGCAGGCTCGTCAGCGCGTCGTCGACCCAGCGCCGGGCGACGGCGGCGAGCAGGCCCAGCCCGATTCCGATCACCGCGGCGATGACGACGGAGCCGAAGCCGACGGCGAGAGCGAGGCGCGCACCGATCATGAGCTGCGTGAACAGGTCGCGGCCCAGCCGGTCGGTACCGGCCCAGTGCTCCGCCGACGGCTGCTGCAAGCGCCCACCCCCGGTGTCGTCGAACGAGAACGGGGTCCAGAACACCGAGACGAGGCCGATCGCCGCGATCATCCCGAAGAGGATGGCGCCGACCGCGAGGTTCACCGAGCGACGCCGTCGGGGTCGTGCCCGGGCGGCCGTCGGAGCGGTGCCGCTGTCGGGGAGCGTCGTCGTCATGCCGCCGCCTTCGCTCGCCGGTTGCCCGAGATGGTGTCGCGCAGGCGCGGGTCGATCGCGCGCTGTGCGACGTCGGCGGCGAAGCCGAGCAGCAGCACGAGAGCGGTCGAGAACAACAGGACCCCCTGCACGCTGGGGAAGTCTTGTTCCTTGATCCCCACGAGCAGCATGTCTCCCAGCCCCGGCAGGGCGAAGACCCGTTCGATGATGACCGCTCCCACGAAGGTCGTCGACAGCTGGATGGCGAGGATCGATATGAGCGGGACGATCGCGTTCCGCACGCCGTGGCGCCAGATCGCGGTCGCGAAGCTCTGCCCCGTGGCGCGTGCGGCGCGGAGGTACTGCTGTCCGAGGACGTCGAGCGTCGCGCTGCGGACGTAGCGCGCCAGGTCGCTGCCCGCGACGAGGGCGATCGTCAGCACCGGCAGGGTCAGCGACACGAGGGCGGCCCCGGGATCCTCCCAGTCGCGACGAGGGAAGCCGCCCGCCGGCAGCAGCCGCCAGTTGAGTGCGAACACCGCCACCAGCAGGATCCCCACCCAGAAGACGGGGATCGCGCCGCCCAGCTGCGACACCGCCGAGAAGGCGGTGCCGTACCAGGTGCGCGCCCGCCACGCCGCGATGAAGCCGACTGGAACGGCGATGACCACCGACAGCGCGAAGGCGATCAAGGTCAGAGGCAGCGTGACGTTGAGGCGCCGCAGGATCTCGTCGCCCACCGGCAGGTTGTTGGTGAACGAGCGGCCGAGGTCGAAGCTCGCGAGCTGTCCGAGATACGAGACGAACTGCTCCGGGATCGGCCGATCCACACCCAAGCGCGCGGCGGCCGCCGCGATCTCGGCATCCGTCGCGCCCACCGAGATGAGCGCGAACACGGGATTGCCGAGCACGCGCAGCACGACGAACAGGATCACCACGGCCAGCGCGAACGCCAGCAGCAGCAATCCTGTCCGTCGAAGCAGATACCGGGTGATGGGAGATCAGGCCTTCGTGATGTCGGAGACGTAGAAGAGCGAGTTCAGTCCATTCTTCGGCACGCCCGAGACGCCCTCGGCCGCGACGCGCAGCTGCGGGTTCAGGTAGAGCCAGACGCTCGCCGCGTCGTCCGAGATCTGCTGATTGGCCTTCTTGATGAGCTCGGTCTGCTCCTCGACGGACGACGCCGCCTCGGATTCGGCGAGCCACGTCTGCACATCGGCGTTGTCGTAGCCCCAGTAGAAGTCGGGGTTGCCGTAGAAGTTGATGTCGCGGTCGTTGACGTGGCCCTGGAGGGTCGCCTCGAAGTTGTTCTCCGTGTAGACCTTCTGGTACCACTCGTCATCGGTGATGATGTTGATGTTCAGCGTGATGCCGACCTTCGCGAGCTCCGACTTGAGGAACTCCGCCACCGTCGAGTGCACGCCCGAGTCGGGGGTGTCGACGGTGAACGAGAAGCCCGCCTCCTGGCCGGCTTCGGCGAGCAGCTGCTCGGCCAGCTCGGGGTCGTACGGGTTGTTGTCCGCGAGATCGAGATACCAGGGCTCGGACGGGGGCACCATCGAACCGATGAGCTCACCGCGGCCGTCCCAGATCGCATCGAGCAGCTTCTCGCGATCGATCGCCGAGTAGATCGCCTTGCGGACGCGCACGTCGTTGAACGGAGCGATGCGGTCGTTGAATGCGAGCAGCTCCTTCGTCGTCGAGGTTCCCTCGATGATCTGGAAGCCCGCGGCCTCGAACTCGCCGATGCTGTCGGGGTTCGACTGGCTCGTGACGAGGTCGACCGCACCGGTCGTCAGCGCGTTGTTCAGAGCTGTCGGGTCGGCGTAGTACTGATAGACGACGCCGCCGTTCGCGGGAGCATCCCCCCAGTAGTCGTCGTTCACGTCGAGGGTGATCGAGTCGCCCTTGCGGTAGTCGCCCAGCTCGTAGGGGCCCGTTCCGTCGGCCGTCGCGGTGAGGTCGCCGGCCTCTTCGTTGACGATCCACACGTAGCCGAGGTTGTAGGTGAAGCTGATGGACGGCTGCGACAGGGTCACCTCGACCGTCTTGTCGTCGACGGCGGCGACGCTGTCGATGACGCTCAACTGACGCTTGCGAGCGGCGATCGAATCGTCGCCCACGAAGCGCTCGAGACTGTACTTGACGTCCTCGGCGGTGAGCTCCTTGCCGGAGTGGAACGTCGCGTCCTCGAGCGTGAAGGTGTACACGAGGCCGTCGGCCGACACGGCGGTCTCGGCCGCGAGGAGCGGCTCGACCTGCGCGTCGTCGGTGATGCGGAACAGGCCCTCGTACACATTGCCGGTGAAGACCTCGGTGACTCCGGACGAACCGCCGAAGATCTGGTCGAGATTGGTCGGCTCATTCTGCGATCCGACGACGATCTCGGCATCCGGGTCGCTCGCGCCCGCCGAACCGGCGGGGTCGGCGGAACCGGAGCAGCCGGCCAGGACGAGGAGGCCGGCCGTCGCTGCCGCGGAGGCGACGACGAGCCGGGAGAAGCCGCGTGAAGTCACGGGTGTTCCTTTGCTGTGGAGGGGTGCGGTGGTGCGTGGTGCGGCGCGCCACCGTGTCGCGGGATGCGGGTGGGGGGGGTGTCAGAGGGAGAAGTCGCCGGCGAACCGGACCTTCTTCTCGCCGGCGCGAACCGGGAAGGGCAGACGGTTCTGCAGCGGCGGCAGCGGGCAGTTCATCTGGTTCGAGAAGCCGCAGGGCGGCACGACCGCCCGGTTGAAGTCGACCGTCACCGGCGTGCTGTCGCCGGGCGCGAGGTCGCCCGTGGCGCCGGGATGATCGAGGAAGAGGAAGCGACCGGCGCCATAGCTCTCTGCGCCGTTGGTCTGATCGCCGAACACCAGATGGAGCTTGGGCCCGCCGTAGTTCGTGTCGAATGCGGCGAGTCGGTACTCCGTGCCATCGATGACGAACACGAGGTCGCCGGACACCGGCAGCCCGCGCGTCGCGCCACCGTCCTTGATGTGCTCGAAGGGCACGACGCGGTCTTCGTCGACGAGCTCGAAGCGGCCCTCGATCACCCACGCGGGGTCGAAGTCGTAGCGCTCGATCTCCTCGAACGCCTCATTCGCCGGGGAGTCCTGCTGCCAGATCCGATAACCCTCCTGCGGGAGGCCGGTCTCGATGTCCGTCCGCTGGAGGCGGGTGAGGAGAGCGTCGACGGGATGCCCGGCACGTGCCGCCGCATCGTCGACGGCGGGCTCACCGGGAGCCGACCAGTGCGTGAGGACGAGAGCGAGCGAACCCTGCGGGGCCGTCACCGCGGCACGGCGCGACACGGCCCAGTCTCGGTACTCGGACGCTGCCGAGGAATCGGACGCTGTGGACGCGGACGCGGATGTGCTCACCATGACAGGCAACCAAACGCACGGCCCCGACGAGAAATTCCGTGTCGGACTGTTGCAGGCGTCACCCCGCGCGCCCGGGCGTGTCGTTCCCGCCGCCTCCTGCCCACAGCGCCCACGCCACGAGGACCGGCTGCAGGAAGAGTCGTCCGAAACGGCGGCGGTCCGTGTCGAGGCCGGGTGCCGAGGCACCCGTACGCCACTGATGCACGTTCCCCGGCAGGACGGCGACGAAGAACGCCGCGATCGCCGCCCCGATCCGCCGGCGTTCCTTCGGCAGCGCGACGAGACCGGCGCCGAGCACGATCTCGACGGCGCCGCTGGCGACGACGATCATGTCCTTGTCCGTGCGCAGCACCCGTGTCGCCCAGTCGGGGACCGCGATGCGGTACCCGCGCCGGAGAACGGTGAGGTGAGCCGTGCCGGCGGCGATCAGCAGGGCGGCGAGGGCGAAGCGGGCAACAGTGCGCAGCATCCGCTCACGCTACGCCCGCCCGGGAGGCCCGATGACCAGCAGCGCGACATATGCGGTGACGATACCGACCGCGAGGATCACGGCGAGGACGATCGGTCGACGAACGAACCAGCGCAGGAACCCGTCGAGCGGCCGCCGGTCTCGCGGGTCTTCTGTCGCCTCCGTGCGCCACTCTCCGGCGAGGAGGCCGCGCCGCCGCAGCACCATCTCGGTGGGCACCGTCGCGTACGGGACGATCGCGGCACCGACGGCGCACACGGTCGGCACGATCGACCATCTGTTGTTCCATGCGACGAGCACGGCGGTCGCCCCGTAACAGAGGAACACGAAACCGTGGATGCCGCCGCCGATCGTCACGGCGACCGGCAGGTCGAACGCCGACCTGATCACCAGACCGAGGATCAGCAGCGTCCACGAGATCGCCTCCGCGATCGCGAGTGAGCGGAAAGCGGTCAGCGGAGTTCGGAACACCTCCGCACCCTATCGAGCGCGGTCAGACGATTCCTGCGCGGATGCCGTCCATCGAGGCCGCGAGACCCGGCATGTGGTCGCTGAGGGTCGAATCGAGCTCGAGGAGGCGTTGGTGCGCGAGCTCCATGACCTGGAGGCCCTTCGCCGTGATGCGTAGATCGGACGCCGAGCCCGCGTGGGCGGTCGCGTCGGCGACGAGCCCCTCGTCGACGAGAGTGCGCACGGCGGTGTGGGCCGACTGCACCGTGATGTGCGAGCGGCGCGCCAGTTCGGAGAACGAGATGCCCGGCTCGGAGCCGATGTGGCCGAGAAGGCCGAACTTGCGTGTGGACAGTCCGAGGTCGCGCAGTGCCGCCGAGAGCCGGCCCTCCCACGACGCCGATACGGCGATGAGCGCGATGACCGGGCTGAACCTCGGTTCGCGCGTGGGGACAGTGGTTTCCGACACGACCACGATTGTAGGAGGAGCGGCCCGCTCCGCGCGGGTGATCCGATCGACGGGAGTTGTGTCGCGGCTATGAGGGTCGTCCGGCGACACGGGCACGCACGCGTAACGCGCCGTCGACCGTTCGTCAAGGACCACGCATCGCGCATCGGCGATAGTCAAGATGGGAGCACGGACGAAGCGGGAGGATCATCATGATCGCGTACGAAGAGCAGGACGAGCAGAATACCGACATCCGCGGCGAGAAGCCGTTCGGTCAATGGCTCGGCCTCATCAACGGCGGCCGCTGACACCACACGAATGCCCCCGGCATCCTCTCTCGCGAGGAGGATGCCGGGGGCATCGTCATGCGCGGAGCTCTCGCGCAAGAACATAGTTCATCTATGCATGTTGTATAGTCAAGCTATGCAGTTGATAGATGGGGCGGCAGCGGACATCAACCCGGACGCCGCGGCTCACCTGTCGCCCGTCCGCCTGATGTCATCGTCGAGCCGGTTCAACCGTGCCGTCGCGCGGCGCGTCGAGACCAGCGCCGCGGCGGGCACCTGGCGGGCACTGGCCGCCCTCGACGAGCTCGGGCCGACCCGCGTGAGCGACCTCGCCGAATGGCAGCGCGTGAGCCAGCCCACCATGACGACGCTCGTGCGGCGCATGGAACAGGAGGGGCTCGTGCAGCGCGAGCCCGACCCCGGGGACGGCCGGGCCTCGCTCGTGTCGATCACCGAAGAGGGACGTCACCAGTTCGAGGTGTTCCGCGCCCAGGCGATCGAGGTGACCGCTCCCGCATGGGGCCGGCTGAGCGACTCGGACCGCGCGGTGCTCGTGCGCGCCGCGGAGCTGCTCGCCGCGTTGCTCGAGGAGCCCGAACTGCGATGACCACGACAGAGAGGAAGGCACGCGTGACAAGCGCAATGAAGTCAGACCGGACGGCACACGACCGGACGAATGCGACAGCCGAGACCGCGAAGGCGTCGATCTGGCGGCAGCCCGTCGCGGTGTGGGCGATCGCCTTCGCTTGCACGGTGTCGTTCATGGGCATCGGCCTGGTCGACCCGATCCTGCCCGCGATCAGCCGCGAGCTCGATGCGACGCCGTCCGAGACGATGCTGCTGTTCACCAGCTACCTCTTCATCACCGGCATCGTCATGCTGTTCGCCAGCTGGGTGTCATCGAGGCTCGGCGTCAAGAAGACCCTGCTCCTCGGGCTCGCCCTCATCGTGGTCTTCGCCGCCGCTGCCGGGATGTCGGGCGGCGTGGTGGAGATCATCGGCTTCCGCGCCGGCTGGGGTGTCGGCAACGCCCTGTTCATCGCCACCGCCCTCGCGGCGATCGTGGGAGCGGCCAGTGGCGGCAGCCGCCAGGCGATCGTGCTCTATGAGGCATCCCTCGGCATCGGCCTCGCCGTGGGGCCGCTCCTCGGGGGCGCGCTCGGCGAGCTGTCATGGCGCGGACCGTTCTTCGGCACCGCAGCGCTGATGGCGATCGCCCTGCTGGCGATCCTCGTGGTGTTCCGCTCCCCCGCTCCGGCCGCGGGGGCCGTCGCACCGGCCAAGGTGTCGTTCCTCGCCTCGTTCCGCGCGTTGCGGAATCCGGCGCTGCTGACCCTCTCGCTGACGGCGTTCTTCTACAACGTCGCGTTCTTCGTGCTGCTGGCCTACAGCCCGTATCCCATCGAGGAGGCCGCGGCGCAGGCCGGCATGACGTTCGGCGCGCACGAGCTCGGTCTCGTCTTCTTCGGTTGGGGACTCGCCGTCGCGCTCACATCGGTCCTGGTCGCGCCCGTCCTGACGCGCCGACTCGGACTGCGTCCGGTGCTCTTCACGATGCTCGGGCTGCTTGCGGTCGCTGAGGCCGTCCTCGCGGTCGGCATCGACAGCGCGACCGTGCTGATCGTCACGGTGATCGTCGCGGGCCTGTTCCTCGGGGTGCTGAACACGGCACTCACCGAGGCCGTCATGGAGGCGACCGACCTGCCCCGGAACGTCGCGAGCGGCACCTATTCCGGCGTGCGGTTCATCGGCGGTGCGATCGCGCCCGCCGTGGCCGGTCCGCTGGCCGCTGCACTCACTCCCAGCGCGCCGTACTGGCTGGGTGTGGCCGCGCTCGTCGTCGCGATCGTGATCCTCGCGGCCGCCGGCCGCACCCTCGGCCACCTCGGTCGCCCGCACGAGAGCGCCGTGGCCGAGGCGTCCGACATCGGTCAGGGCGACGCCTGACCAGAGGGCATCTGCACGTCGGAGGGTGGACTCCTGGGAGCCACCCTCCGACATGCTTTCTTCCTCCGATGGGGATGCGGGTCAGTCGCCCTTCACGTTCACCAGCTGCCGCAGCGTGTGCCGCACCTCGACCAGGCCGGCGGCATCCTCCATCACCCGGTCGATCGGCTTGTACGCCTGCGGGATCTCGTCGATGAAGGCGTCCGTGTCGCGGAACTCGATGCCCACCATCGCTTCACGCAGCTGGTCGTGCGTGAAGGTTCGGCGCGCGGCCGACCGCGAGTACTCACGGCCCGCCCCGTGGGGCGACGAGTTCAGTGACAGCGGGTTCCCCAGACCGGAGACGACGTACGACGCCGTGCCCATCGACCCCGGGATGAGGCCCGGCCTGCCGGCATCCGCCTGGATCGCCCCCTTGCGCGACACCCACACCTGCTTGCCGAAGTGCTTCTCGCTCTCGGTGAAGTTGTGGTGGCAGTTGATGCGCTCGAGCTCCTCGACGTCTGCGCCCATCGTCTCCGACAGCTGCCGAGTCACGCGGTCCATCATCTCTTCGCGGTTGAGGAGCGCGAAGTGCTGCGCCCACCGGAGCTCGCGGATGTAGCGCCGGAACTCCTCCGTCCCCTCGACGAGGTACGCGAGGTCGGTGTCCGGCAGGTCGATCCACCACTGCTTGGCGAGCCGCTGCGCGACCCCGATGTGGTGCGTCGCGATCTTGTTGCCCACTCCCCGCGAACCGGAGTGCAGGAACATCCAGACCGCGTCGGCCTCGTCGACAGACACCTCGATGAAGTGGTTGCCCGACCCGAGCGATCCGAGCTGGTTCCGCCAGTGCCCGGCGTAACGGGCGGGGTCGAACTCGCTCTTCTCCGCCAGCTCCTCCAGCTCGGCGATGCGCGGTTCGGCGGTCGCGACGATCTTGCGGTTGTCCCGACCCGCCGACAGCGGGATCGCCCGCTCGATCTGCTCGCGCAGCGACCCCAGGTCGCGAGCGATCAGCTGCGACTTCGTGAACTGCGTGCGGACGGCGATCATGCCGCATCCGATGTCGACGCCGACGGCGGCCGGCATGATCGCCCCGAGCGTCGGGATCACCGATCCGACGGTCGCCCCCTTGCCGAGGTGCGCGTCCGGCATGAGCGCCAAATGCGGGTGAATGAACGGCATGCTCGACGCGGTGCGAGCCTGATCGAGAGTCTTCTCGTCGATGATGCTCGCCCACGACAGCAGCCTGTTCGAGAGCTTCTCCATGGTTCCTTTCCTTGTGATGGCGGTCCGGGAACGGGCGCATGGAGAGGAACACACGAACGCCCCGGACCTGTGCGGTGCGGGGCGTTCTGACAGTGGCGGTGTCAGACGTCTCGCACCGGAGGGTACGGCTCATAGCGGAGCTGGAACTGGTCCAGGTCCGCTGCGATCAGGCGCTCATTGCGCATGGTCATGCCGTTCCTCCGGTGATGCTGTGCGGATTCGCGCAGCCTCGTCACGTTACGGGACGAGGAAGCGCGCCGTCAACGGCGAAGGTGGCGCGTGCAAAGGGAATCGGCTCGGCCAGCGTCTTTCGCTCGTTGGTTCTGCGTCGCATCACCGAAGCTGTCTATACCAATAGCACTCAGGTCGCAGCAAGGTCTGGACGAGGTATCTGACACACGAGCACATTGCGATGGTGCACGGCATAAGGCGCTTCGCGAGCGCGTACCTGAGCGAGATCTTCAATGAGCCCGACGCGGGGAAGCGACACGCAGCGGTCGACCGTCTCATCCATCCCGATGTCTGCCACGTCAGCTTCGACAGCTCGGTGTACGGACGGGCCGGGTTCGAACGTCGGATAGAGGAGCTGCGCTCGAGCCTCCCGCATGCTGCCCGCGCAGAGCTACGGCATCCACCCGTTGTTCGCGCGAACACGATGACCTTCAGCTGGCGCTTGGTCGAAGAACGCGGCCAGGTTTTCGCTTTCGGGAGCGCATTCGTCGTCTTCACCGGACGCCTAGCCGCGTGGATCTACACCACGGTCAACGCAGACACCGGCCAGCGACCTTCGTGAGTCACCCAGACAGGATCCGCAAGCGGGCGGCCGCGCGCTCTTCCGCAGTGATCGCCCCCGACTCGGCTAACCGATCGATCTCCGCGAGCTGACTCTCGAGGTCCGCGCGACGCGGACGCAGCACCTGACTGTCGAGCAGAGCATTCGCGACATCGGCCTCGATCGTGTCTGGGTTCCTTCCTGCCCGCCGCAGGACTCGCCGGTTCCGCACGATCGCGTAGATGACGTAGACGAACGCCAGGACGATCAGCACAGACACGACCCCGAACACGATCGGGAACCAATTCGAGATCTCTGACCCAGGCATAGCGGAAATGCTCGATTCGCCGATCATCCCGACACCGTAGCCGCCCAGCTGCGGCGCGGAAACCCCCCAAGATGACCCCGCGCACGATGCCTGTCCTCGCCCAGTGAGCACCCGAGCAGGTCCACGCGGTCGCCGCCAGACCGGTACGCGACGCCGTCGGGACAGACGGTCGAGCGGCGACGTCGAGCGCCGCTGCTGGATGTGGGCGGGCGGCGTCCGGGAGCTCAGCGGCGATCGTGGTGAGCAGAGCGCGCGCTGCTGCCGTGTCGTAGCGGGTGTGGGCAGAACGTGGTCAGAACGACGAAAGGCCCCCGGCTGACCGCCCAGATGGGCGACCGGCCGGGGGCCTTTGTGACGCTCTAGATCCGCGGAATCACGCGGGACTCAGAAGTCCCAGTCCTCGTCTTCGGTGGCCTCGGCCTTGCCGATGACGTACGACGAGCCCGACCCCGAGAAGAAGTCGTGGTTCTCGTCGGCGTTCGGCGAGAGGGCCGACAGGATCGCCGGGTTCACGTTGGTGACCGTGGCGGGGAACATCGCCTCGAAGCCGAGGTTCATCAGCGCCTTGTTGGCGTTGTAGTGCAGGAACTTCTTGACGTCCTCGGTCAGGCCGACGGCGTCGTAGAGATCCTGCGTGTACTGCACCTCGTTGTCGTAGAGCTCGTAGAGCAGCGAGAACGTGTAGTCCTTGATCTCGTCGCGCTCGGCCTGCGTGAGCTGCTCGTAGCCCTTCTGGAACTTGTAGCCGATGTAGTAACCGTGCACGGCCTCATCGCGGATGATGAGGCGGATGATGTCCGCGGTGTTGGTCAGCTTCGCCTTCGCCGACCAGTGCAGCGGCAGGTAGAAGCCCGAGTAGAACAGGAACGACTCGAGCAGGGTCGAGGCGACCTTGCGCTTGAGGGGCTCGTCGCCACGGTAATAATCCATGACGATCGAGGCCTTCTTCTGAAGGTTCGGGTTCTCGACCGACCAGCGGAACGCGTCGTCGATCTCGGGCGTCGAGGCGAGCGTCGAGAAGATCGACGAGTAGCTCTTCGCGTGCACCGACTCCATGAACGCGATGTTCGTGTAGACGGCCTCCTCATGCGGGGTGATCGCATCAGGGATGAGCGAGACGGCGCCGACGGTGCCCTGGATCGTGTCGAGGAGCGTCAGCCCCGTGAACACGCGCATCGTGAGCGTTTGCTCGTCAGGGGTCAGCGTGTTCCACGACTGGATGTCGTTCGACAGCGGCACCTTCTCGGGCAGCCAGAAGTTGTTCACCAGACGGTTCCAGACCTCGAGGTCCTTATCGTCCTGGATGCGGTTCCAGTTGATCGCCTGCACGTGGTCGATGAGCTTGAGCGGTTCGGGAGTCATGGCTGTTCCTTGGCTTCTCAGCATGCGGGGCGAGCAGTGCGCTCGCCCCGCATGGATCAGATCATTTGTCGGATTGTTGTCTGAGGACTGCGGGCCGCGTCCCTCGCCGTCACGAACTGCCCTGACCCCGCATCCCGATGGACCGGGGTCCGGTTCGCCGTTCCGGCTCCGACGCGCTCCGTGGTTGTGTACTGCGGCCAGCGTGCAGCAGTCGCGTTGGATACGAACTGCCCAGTGCGGGCGCTACGGTTGACGGTCGCCATGGCTTCCGTCCTTCCTCCGCCGATGAGGCGGATTGTCCGCGGTGAGCCTGAAGTACTTCTCTCCAGTTCAACTCGTACTAGGCTGTTCGGACGGTTGTGCAAACCGAAAGCCTCGCTCCGCGGGGTGATCTGAGGCCGAAGTGTTAGCGCACTTCGGCCTCAGACAATCACAGCATGCAGCTGACGCACTCGGACATGTCGGTGCCCTCGAGAGCCATCTGCCGCAGGCGGATGTAGTAGATCGTCTTGATGCCCTTGCGCCAGGCGTAGATCTGCGCCTTGTTGATGTCGCGCGTGGTCGCGGTGTCCTTGAAGAACAGCGTGAGCGACAGGCCCTGATCGACGTGCTGGGTGGCGGCGGCGTAGGTGTCGATGACCTTCTCGTAGCCGATCTCGTACGCGTCTTCGTAGTACTCGAGGTTGTCGTTCGTCATGAACGGCGCCGGGTAGTACACGCGACCGAGCTTGCCTTCCTTGCGGATCTCGATCTTCGACGCGATGGGGTGGATCGACGACGTCGAGTTGTTGATGTACGAGATCGACCCGGTCGGCGGCACCGCCTGCAGGTTCTGGTTGTAGATGCCGTGCTGCTGGACCGAGGCCTTCAGCTCGCGCCAGTCGTCCTGCGTGGGGATGTGGATGCCGTCGAACAGACCCTTCACCTTGTCGGTCTGCGGCGCCCACTCCTGCTCGATGTACTTGTCGAAGAACTCCCCCGACGCGTAGGTCGAATCGGCGAAGCCCTCGAAGGACGACTCGCGCTCGATCGCGATCTTGTTCGACGCCTGCAGGGCGTGGAACAGCACCGTGTAGAAGTAGATGTTCGTGAAGTCGATGCCCTCTTCCGAGCCGTAGAACACGTGCTCACGAGCGAGGTATCCGTGCAGGTTCATCTGGCCGAGACCGATCGCGTGGGACCGGTCGTTGCCGTCCTCGATGGAGCGCACCGATGCGATGTGGCTCTGGTCGCTCACCGCGGTGAGGGCGCGGATGCTGGTCTCGACCGTCTGGGCGAGGTCCTTGCCGTCCATCGCCAGGGCGATGTTCATCGACCCGAGGTTGCAGGAGATGTCCTTGCCGATCTGGGCGTACGAGAGGTCCTCGTTGTAGGTCGTCGGGGTGTTGACCTGCAGGATCTCCGAGCAGAGGTTGGACATGTTGATCCGACCCTTGATCGGGTTGGCCTTGTTCACCGTGTCCTCGAACATGATGTAGGGGTAGCCCGACTCGAACTGGATCTCGGCGAGGGTCTGGAAGAACTCGCGCGCGTTGATCTTCGTCTTCTTGATGCGAGCGTCGTCGACCATCTCGCGGTACTTCTCGGTGACCGAGATGTCGCCGAACGGGACGCCGTAGACCTTCTCGACGTCGTAGGGCGAGAAGAGGTACATGTCTTCGCCGTTGCGAGCGAGCTCGAAGGTGATGTCGGGGATCACGACGCCGAGCGAGAGCGTCTTGATGCGGATCTTCTCGTCGGCGTTCTCGCGCTTGGTGTCGAGGAACTTGAGGATGTCGGGGTGGTGGGCCGACAGGTACACGGCACCCGCGCCCTGGCGTGCGCCGAGCTGATTCGCGTAGCTGAAGCTGTCTTCGAGCAGCTTCATGACGGGGATGATGCCCGACGACTGGTTCTCGATCTGCTTGATCGGGGCGCCCGCCTCGCGGATGTTCGACAGCAGCAGGGCGACGCCACCGCCGCGCTTCGACAGCTGCAGCGCCGAGTTGATGCCGCGGGCGATCGACTCCATGTTGTCTTCGATGCGGAGCAGGAAGCACGACACGAGCTCGCCGCGCTGCGCCTTGCCCGTGTTGAGGAAGGTGGGCGTGGCGGGCTGGAAGCGACCGGAGATGATCTCGTCGACGATCTGCGTCGCGAGCTTCTCGTCGCCGTCGGCGAGGCCGAGCGCCGTCATGACGACCCGGTCCTCGAAACGCTCGAGGTAGCGCTTGCCGTCGAACGTCTTGAGCGTGTAGCTCGTGTAGTACTTGAACGCGCCGAGGAAGGTCTCGAAGCGGAACTTCTTGCCGTACGCGAAGTCGTTGAGCTGCTGGATGAAGTCGAGCGAGTACTTCTCGATGACCGCCGGCTCGTAGTACTCCTTCTCGACGAGGTAGTCGAGGCGCTCCTTGAGCGAGTGGAAGAAGACCGTGTTCTGGTTGACGTGCTGCAGGAAGTACTCCCGCGCCGCACGCTTGTCGGCGTCGAACTGGATCTTGCCGTCCGCGCCGTAGAGGTTGAGCATCGCGTTGAGGGCGTGGTAGTCGAGCCCCTCGAAGCGCGTGTCGACCTTGAAGCCGTTATCGGTCAAGGCCGTTTCCAGTGCTGATTCCACCATCGTTCCAATCCTGCGCTCACGCGCTCGACGTCTTCTGGCGTGCCGAACAGTTCCACCTTGTCCAAGTGCGGCACGGAGCACTTGCGGCTGATGATGTCGCCGGCGAGGCAGTACGACTCGCCGAAATTCGTGTTGCCGGTGGAGATGACTCCACGGAGCAGGGTGCGGTTGCGCACGTCGTTCAAGAAGCGGACGACCTGCTTGGGCACCGCACCCTTCTCCTCACCGCGTCCCTGTCCCCCGCCGTAGGTGGGAGTGACGAGCACGAAGGGCTCGGTCATGACGAGAGGCGTCGGTGAGGAGTGAAGGGGGATGCGGAGCGCCGGGAGACCGAGCTTGTCGATGAATCGCGCGGTGTTGCCGGAGACGCTCGAGAAGTACACGAGCAGAGGCGCCCGCGTCGCGACCGCCATGCTCATGGTTCAGGCGAAGCGAGCGGCCAGCTCGTCGATCTTGTCGGGACGGAAGCCCGACCAGTGGTCCTCGTCGGTGATGACGACGGGGGCCTGCAGGTAACCGAGCGACTTGACGCGCTCGAGCGCTGCCGGGTCCTCGGAGAGGTCGAGGACGTCGTATTCGATGCCCTTGGAGTCCAGCGCACGGTACGTCGCGTTGCACTGCACGCAGGAGGGCTTGGTGTAGACCGTGATCGCCATGTCGAGTGTGGTTTCCCTTCGCTTCTTACGCATCTCCGGCTGAGAACCCGCCGGGACCTCAATACTACATATGGGTGCCGACATCGGGGGGCACCACAAGGGGTAGTAGTTACAAGTCTGTAGTTTTGCACCGCTCTCCCCAGGTACAACACATCTTGTCCACCGTTTCATCCACAGTTCTGCGGCCGAACCGGGGGCCCGATCGACCCGTGTTTCCGCGCCTCTCGTCGTCGCGCGCCGAGTCTGTCCACAGGTCGGACGGTAGACCGGCCCACAGACATCCGATTCGGACGGATCTCGTCGCGTCGGCGTGTCGCGGCGTGTCGCCGGAAGGCCGCCGGAATCGCTACCGTGGAGGGGTGGCGGGATACGGAGAACTGCTGCGCACACCGGGTGTCGCGCGCATCATCGCCGCACAGTTGACCGCGCGCTTTCCGAACGGGATGACGAGCCTCGCCGTCCTGCTTCACATCGAGCACGTCACCGGCTCCTACGGGGCGGCCGGTCTGGTCCTGGCGGCCACGTCAGTCGGACAGGCGATCGCGGGACCCGTGACGAGCCGGTGGATGGGCGTATGGGGCATGCGGCGCGTGCTCACGCTCACCCTGGCGGTATGCGCGGCCGCGATCGCTCTGCTCGCGCTGCTCGAGGTCCCGCTGCCTGTCTACATGATGCTCGGTCTGGTCGCCGGGCTCTCGACGCCTCCCGTGCAGTCGGCCGTGCGGACGATCTACCCCAAGATGGTGACCTCGCGTCAGCTCACACCGCTGTTCTCGCTCGACGCGTCGCTGCAGGAGATCATCTGGATCATCGCCCCGGTGCTCATCACCGTCGTCGCGCTGCAGGCGGGCACGGTTCCCGGGCTGCTGCTCATCGTCGTCATCCTCATCGCCGGCGGCGCCTGGTTCATCCTCTCCCCCGAGGTCGGCCGCGTGCGCATCCCGCGCAGCCGGCGCAGCCTCGGCCGTGTGCTGCTCAAGCCTCCGGTCGCACTCGCGACGGCCACCGGCTTCCTCCTCATCGGCGCGTGCGCGGCGGTCGAGGCGGGGGTGGTCGCCTCCTTCGGTCACAGCGGACTCGAGTCGGGCATCGTTCTCGCCGTGTTCGCCGTGGGCAGCCTCGCCGGCGGCCTGTCGTTCGGTCACATCCCGATCGGGCGGTGGGCGATGGCGCGACGTTTCCTCATCGTCACGGTGGGACTCTCCGCGACCATCTTCTCCCTGAACGCGTGGTGGCTCGGCGGCTCGCTCCTGATCGCGGGCGTCGGCATCGCGCCCGCGTTGGCCGTGATGTTCGCCATCACCTCGGCGAGCGTGAAGTTCAGCGAGACGGCCGAGGCGTACGGCTGGATCGGAACGGGGCAGCTCATCGGCGCAGCAGCCGGCTCCGCGGTCGCAGGCTTCCTCATCGACGGGGTCGGGCCGCAGGGCGCCTACATCGCCGCGACGCTCTTCGCCGCCGCCGGGCTCATCGTCGCCGCGGCGTGCGTGCGGTGGTTCCCCGACCTGCGCGGCCGCGACTCGTCGCCGATCCCCGACACCGAGCCGGTCCACACCATCACCTGACCGCGCGCGCGGCGCGGGATGCGGTCTCAGTCGTTGACCCGCCGCAGCATGGCCAGCACGGCCGCCGCGTAGGCGTCCTCGGGCTGCGGATGCTCGAACGCGAGCTGCTGCCCGGCGAACTCGATCTCGACCCGGTGCGTGTCGGCCAGACGGCGCAGGCTGCGGAACCCGCCGCGGAGCATCTCGCGCAGCTGGTCCTCGCGCGGCAGCCATAGCGCCTCGTCCAGGGCCACCGAGTCCAGCGCCCACTCGGTCGTGCCGTTGAAGGCGAGGATCGTGCCGGTCGGGTAGCGACGCGGC
Organism: Microbacterium sp. cf332; assembly: GCF_900102175.1. Taxonomy (GTDB): domain Bacteria; phylum Actinomycetota; class Actinomycetes; order Actinomycetales; family Microbacteriaceae; genus Microbacterium. Next base: position 609,033 of record NZ_FNKN01000003.1, on the reverse strand, counting down.
TCCACCGTCATCTCGCTGACCGTGAAGACGTCGGCATCGAACTCGGGCTCGTTCAGCTGGAAGCGGTCACCCGATGCCGGATGCCAGACGAGACCGGCCTCGCGCAGGGCCAGCGCCGCGTCGGTCGAGATCATGTGCCCATCCTGCCGCACCGCGTCGAGCGCGAGGCCGGTCGGACGCAGCGAGAGCAGAATGGATGCGTGAGCGACTTCGACCCGGCCCGCTACCTCTCCGACGACCTCATCGAGCGCATCCGCACGCGCGCCGCGACCGTCGACGCCGAGAACCTCTTTCCCGACGACGACCTCGCCGAGCTGCGGGAGGCCGGCTATCTCGGCATCCTGGTTCCGCGCGAGCTGGGCGGCGCCGGGCTCTCGCTCGCGGAGGCCTCGGTGCTGCAGCAGCGTCTCGCAGGCGCCGCACCGGCTACCGCGCTCGCGATCAACATGCACCTGGTCTGGACAGGCGTCGCCAAAGTGCTCTCCGACCGCGGCGACGACGCGCTGCGCTTCGTGCAGGAGGGGGCGGCGGCCGGTGAGGTGTTCGCCTTCGGCATCAGCGAAGCCGGCAACGACCTCGTACTGTTCGGCAGCGACACCGACGCCGTTCCGCAGCCCGACGGCGGATACGCGTTCACCGGCACGAAGATCTTCACCTCGCTCGCGCCGACGTGGGACCACCTCGGGCTGCACGGTCTCGACACGACGAGCGACGACGCGCCTCGGCTGGTGTTCGCGTTCGTCGACCGCACCGATGCGGTGCACGTGCGCGACGACTGGGACACCGTCGGCATGCGGGGCACCCAGTCTCGGACGACGGAGCTGCGTGGAGCACCCGCCTCGGCCGACCGCATCGTGCGCCGCCTCGCTCCCGGCCCGAACCCCGACCCCCTCGTGTTCGGCATCTTCTCGGTGTTCGAGCTGCTGCTCGCGTCGGTGTACACGGGTCTCGCGCGGCGAGCGCTCGACCTCGCCGTCGAATCGGCGCGGGCCCGCACCTCGAAGAAGACCGGACTCGCCTACAGCCAGGATCCCGACATCCGCTGGCGTATCGCCGACATGGCGCTGGCCTACGACGGGATGCTGCCGCAGCTCGAGGCGATCGCGCGCGACATCGATGCCCGGGCCGACCACGGAGCGCTGTGGTTCGCGAAGCTCAGCGGCCTGAAGCACCGCGCCGTCTCCGCGGCGAAGGCGGTCGTCGACGAGGCGATGCTGGTGGCGGGCGGGTCGTCGTACTTCTCGCACTCCGAGCTCGGACGCCTCTACCGCGATGTGCTCGCCGGGATGTTCCACCCGTCAGACCCCGAGTCGGCCCACAGCACCGTCGCCGCCGCGTGGCTCGGCCCACTCACCCCCTGACCCGGCCCGGCGCCCGCCCGGCGCCCGTCGACTCGCCAGAGACTGCGGATGCGGGAGCCGCTCCATCCGCACCTTCTGGCGAGTCGACGGGTGGGGAGGAGAGCGGGCTGGCGGTCAGCGGGTCTCGAGGTCGTAGGCCTTCAGCAGTTCGGCCACCGCCTGCTCGCGAGCGGCACCGCCGCTCTCGAACATGTGGGTGACGTGGGTGCGCAGGTGGTTCTCGATGAGGAGCTTGTCGAGTGACGCGAGAGCCTTCTGGATCGCCCGCGACTGGGCGATGATGTCCATGCAGTAGTCCTCGTTCTCGATCATCCGGGCGAGCCCGCGTACCTGGCCTTCGAGGATGCTCGTGCGGCGCAGGGCGCGCTTCTGGATGTCATCGATCACGCGGTCAGGATACGCCGTGAGCGGGCCGTCCCGGCGAAGCCCCGTGGGAGGATGACCGGATGGCACGCACGCCGACATCCCTGCTCTCGCCCGCCGACCAGGCCCGCCGCCAGGGCCTGCGGCGCATGAAGGCCGTCGCGCTCGGCGCCCTGGTGTTCATGGCGGTCGTGTTCGCGATCTCGTTCCCCCTGCAGCAGACGATCCCCGCGTTCGGGTACGTCCGTGCGGCCGCGGAGGGCGGCATGGTGGGCGCCTTGGCCGACTGGTTCGCCGTCACGGCGCTGTTCCGGCATCCGCTCGGCCTGCCGATCCCTCACACCGCGATCATCCCGCGTCGGAAGGACGAGATCGGCCGCACGCTGGGCGAGTTCGTCGAGACGAACTTCCTCGAGTCGGGCGTCATCCGCGGCAAGCTCGAGTCGATCGGAGTGGCCGCCCGACTCGGAGGTTGGCTGCGTCGCCCCGAGAACGCCGAGCGCGTGTCGTCCGAGGCGTCGGCCGCGGCGTCCGGCATCCTCAACGCACTGAGCGACGAAGAGGTGCAGGACCTGCTCGAGGACCTCGCTCGCGACCACCTGCTCGCGCCCTCGTGGGGGCCGTCGATCGGCGGGTGGCTCGAACGCGTCGTCGAGTCGGGTGCGCATCACGGCGCCGTCGACCTCGCCGTCGACAGCATCGAGAAGTGGCTCGACGCGAACCGGTCGGTGTTCACCGGACTCGTCTCGCGGCGCCTCCCCTCCTGGCTGCCGTCGGTGGCCACGCGGCTCGTCGACGACACCGTCTACCGCGAGGCGCTCACCTTCGTGGCGGCCGTGCGCGCTGACCCCGAGCATCAGGCTCGGCGCGCGGTCGACGGCTATCTCGAGCGTCTCGCCGGCGACCTGCAGGGTGAGACCGACACCGCTTTCCGCCTCGAGGCCGCCAAGGCCGCGGTGTTCGACAGCCCGCGCGTGCGAGCCCTCGCCGCCGAGGCGTGGGGCACCGCGAAGGCGGGACTCATCCGCTCGCTCGGCGACGCCGACAGCCCGCTGCGCCGCCGGATGGCCGCCGCGCTCGTCGAGATCGGCGAGCGTCTGTCCACCGAGCCCGCTCTGCAGCAGCGCATCGACAGCAGGGTGATCGACGCGGCCGCGACGCTGGTGTCGCGGCACCGCGCCGACATCGCCTCGATCATCACCGACACCGTCGAGCGCTGGGATGCGCAAGAGACGACCGAGAAGATCGAGCTGATGGTGGGGCGCGACCTGCAGTACATCCGCCTGAACGGCACGATCGTCGGATCGCTCGCCGGGCTCGTCATCTTCACGGTCGCCCATGCGGTGTTCGGCGCGGGAGGATGAACCCATGACGACGCTGATCCTGGTCCGACACGCCAAAAGCGACTGGGGCTCCCCCGGTCTCGACGACCACGACCGGCCGCTCAACGATCGCGGGCGACGCGACGCGCCCCTGATGGCCGACCGGCTCGTCGCCTCGGGCGTCGGGGTCGATCGGATCCTGGCATCGACCGCCCTGCGCGCCCGGACGACGGCCGCCGCCTTCGGCGCCGCTCTCGGCCTCGAGCCGCAGCTGCGCGACCAGCTCTACGGCGCCGGTGCGCGGGTGCTGCTCGAGACCGCCGGCGGCAGCGGGGTCGGTGCGGTGCTCGTCGTCGCGCACGATCCCGGGATGACGGTGCTGGCCGAACGACTGTCGAACGGCGCCATCGGCGAGATGCCCACGTGCGGCGTCGCGACGTTCACCTGGCAGACCGACGACTGGGATGTCGCGACCGCGACCGATCCCGACGAGTGGGCTTTCGACAGCCCCCGCACCTGAGGCCCGTCAGACGACGGCCACGACGGTGCCGCCGGTGAGTCGGACCAGGTCGTCGAACGTCAGCGGGAAGACGGTGTGCGGCGTGCCGCCGGCCGCCCAGATCTCGTCGTAGCGCGACAGATCCTCGTCGACGAGCGTCGTGAGCGGCGCGGGGTGGCCTGTCGGTGCGACGCCGCCGATCGCTTGTCCCGTGGCCTCACGCACCTGCTCGACGCTCGCCCGGCGGATCTCATCGCGTCCCGTGTGCGCGGCGAGCGCCGCCGTGTCGACGCGGTGCGCCCCACTGGTCATGACGAGCAGCGGCTCGCCGTCCGACCAGAACACGAGACTGTTCGCGATCGCCCCGACCTCGACGCCGAGGGCCGCCGCAGCGAGGGCCGCCGTCGAGGCGGCGTCCGGCAACACGACGATCTCGCCCGGGATGCCGGCGGCGCGCAGGGACTCGTGGACGACGCGGCTGCGCGCGGGGAGATCGGTGGTCACGCTCACACTCTAGAAGGGGCACAATGGCCTGGATGCCGCAACGCCGCGGCGCGACGAGCACGAGCCCACAAGGCTTCGCCGAAAGAGGATCGCGATGACCCACGCCCTGCCCCTGCCAGATTTCACCCACGAGCGCGTGGAGGTGATCACGGGGCGACGGAGCGGACTGTTCATCGCCGCCGCGCTGCACTCCTCCGTGCTCGGCCCCGCTCTGGGCGGTGCGCGCATGTGGACCTACCCGCACTGGAGCGACGCGCTCGGCGATGCCCTGCGGCTGTCGGCCGCGATGACCCTGAAGAATGCGGCGGCGGGGCTCGACGCCGGTGGCGGCAAGGCCGTCATCGGCCTGCCGCCGGGAACCGAGCTCGACGCGGAGCGGCGACGTGCGGCGTTCCTCGACCTCGGCGACGCGGTCGAGTCGCTCGGCGGGCTGTACCGCACCGCCGAGGACGTCGGCTCGACGACCGACGACATGCTCACCGTCAGCGAGCGGACGGCCCACGTCGTCGGGCTGCCCGATCGCGTCGGAGGCTCCGGAGAACCCGCCGGCCCCACCAGCGTCGGCGTGCACGCGTCTCTGCTCGCCACGCTCGAGCGCGTGACCGGTTTGGGGGAGGTCGGCGGATGCCGGATCACCGTCGCCGGGCTCGGCCAGGTCGGCAGCCGACTCGCGGTGCAGCTGGCCGCCGAGGGCGCGCACCTGACCGTGACCGACGTGAACCCCGCCAAGCGAGAGCTCGCGGCGAGCCTCGGGGCGACGTGGATCGAGCCGTCGGACGCCCACCTCGCGGCCGCCGACGTCTTCGTGCCCGCGGGGATCGGCGGAGTGCTGACCGACGAGGTCATCGACGCGCTCGATGCCCGAGCCGTCTGCGGGCCCGCGAACAACCCGCTCGCCAACCGCGCCGGCGCCGACCGGCTCGCCGCCCGCGGCATCCTGTACGCCCCCGACTTCGTCGTGAACGCGGGCGGCGTCATCTATCTCGACCTCGCAGCGAAGCAGCGCGACCGCACCGAGATCTCGACGCGCGTCGAGGGCATCGGCGATGTGCTGCGCCGCATCTTCGACGAGGCCGAGGCCCGCAGGGTCACCCCGCTCGCAGCCGCCGAGTCGCTCGCCGCCGAGCGCCTCGCCGCGGGCGCCGAGCGCTCCGCCCTGGTCTGAGCCCGCACGGCTGCGGGCGGACGGATGCCGGCCGCCCGGGATGCGAGGGATCGTCGCCGACACCCCGTGGCCGCGGCATCCGCCTCGGCGCGTCGCGCACGATCCCTTGCATCCCGGCACGGCGGCAGGGCTGGTAGGACCCCGGGCCTTCCCGGTCGGATCGCGTCGCGCCGATGCTGACCAGCGGGCATGAACCGCCGGGTTGCAAGGGATCGTCGCCGACACCCCGCGGCCGCGGCATCCGCCTCGGCGCGTCGCGCACGATCCCTTGCATCCCGGCACGGCGGCAGAGCCACAACCGGGGTCGGCCTCAGATCTGCAGGATGGCGCGGGCGATGAGGAAGTACAGGATGAGGCCGCTGGCGTCGACGAACGTCGTGATGAATGGGTTCGAGAACACCGCGGGGTCGACCCGGATCGCCCGCGCGAGCAGCGGCATGACTCCCCCGACGGTCGCGGCCATCGTGCACACCGCGACGAGGGTCACCCCGATGACGAGGCCGATGCGGGGTTCGTAGACGAGTGCGGTGGCGCCGAAGCCCACGAGACCGAGGATGCTGCCGAGGAAGAACCCGACGCGCACCTCGCGGCTCAGCACCCGCGCGATGTCGCGGGGTCGGACGTCGCCGAGCGCCAGGGCACGGGTGACGGTCGTCGCCGCTTGATTGCCGGTGTTGCCGCCGGTGCCGATCAGCAGCGGCACGAACAGCGCGAGCACCGTGACCTGCGCGAGGGTGTCTTCGAACGCCGACAGCACCTGCACCGTGAGGGTCGCGCCGACGGCGAGCACGAGGAGCCACACGACCCGCGACCGCACGATCTGACCGATCGGCGTCGAGAGGTACGGACGACGCAGCGGCTCGGCGCCACCCTGGCGCGCGGCGTCCTCGCTCTCCTCGTGCTCGAGGATGCGGGCGGCGTCGTCGACGGTCAGGATGCCGACCAGCCGCTCCTCGCTGTCGACGATCGGCAACGCGAGCAGGCCCCGTTCCGTGCAACGGCGCGCCGCGGTCTCGGCGTCGTCGTCGACGCCTGCGGTCTGGGCGGCCTGCATGATCTCGCGCACGGCGTCGCCGGGTTCGGCGGCGAGCAGGTCGCGCAGGCTGACCACACCCGCGACGCGTCGTCCGTCATCGACGACGGGCAGGGTGTAGACGGTCTCGGCGTCGTGCAGGCGCGCGCGAACCCGATCGAGAGCAGCCGCGACGGTGCTGCTGATGGGAACCGAGACGAATTCGGGGCTCATCCGACGTCCGATGGAGCCCCGCCGGTATCCGAGCACCGCGGCGGTCATTTCGCGCTCGTGCGCGGGCAGGCCCCGCATGAGTCGCGACGCGAGCGAGGCCGGCAGCTCGTCGACGAGCCATGCCCGGTCGTCGGGGTCGAGGTCGCCGAAGATGTGCGCCACCTCGACGTCGCGCAGGTCGCCGATCAGCTCGCCCTGCATGTTGGGCGAGAGCGCCTCGAACACCTGCAGCGCATGCCCTTTGGGCAGCAGACGATAGGCGACCGCACGGTGCCGCCCGTCGAGCCGCTCCAGCACGTCGGCGAGGCGGTCGGGCTCGACGTTGCCGAGAGCCGTGGCGGCCGAGGGCAGGTCTCCGCGCGACAGGGGCGCGGCGATGCCGTCGACGACGATGGTCAGTTCGTTGATCTGCTCCGGAGTCATGGAGCTCTCCTCACGTGGACGCGCGCCCACCCACGGCATCGTCACGGCGACGACGACCCGGGGAACATCGCGAAGGCTGCTGGTGCCATGCACCGCACGCTCGTCCGCTCAGAGGTCGATCTGGTCGACGCGCGGGTCGGCAGCGGGCATGGCGCTGATGATCTCGCGATGGCAACTATCACTGCTCATGGAGCACCTCACCTCGCTTCCTGTCTCTCGCACGTCGACACCGGCAGACACGGGTCCGTCGGCGGTCATGGGCCGCCGGCGGCGATAGGATGCCCCAGGCCGGTGCCCGCCGACCATCGTATGCCCTCGCGCCTGGGAGAACCGTGCACCTGATACGCGCCGCAACGACGAGAGGGCGCCCGGCCGTGAAGCAGGGCGCCCTCTCGCAGGCAGCGTTCAGATCAGCTGACGGGTGCCAGGTTCTTCGCGACGTGCGCGTGCACGGCCTTCAGCCACGAGAGTAGGAAGTCCGACGTCGACTCGTTGGTCACGGTGCCGTCGTCGTCGATCAGGCCCTCGGTGAGCTGCAGGTAGCCCTCAGGCTGCGAGAGCTCGGGCGAGGCGAGGAACGACAGGATCGATCGCAGGTGCTGCTGGGCGACCGCCGTGCCGACCGCGCCCACCGAGATGCCGATGACGGCCGAGGGCTTGCCGGCGAAGCTGTTGTCGCCCCACGGGCGGCTGGCCGTGTCGAGGGCGTTCTTCAGCACACCGGGCACCGAGCGGTTGTACTCCGGCGTGACGATGATCACGCCGTCGGCCTTCTCGACCGCGGCCTTGAACTCGGCGGCCTCGGCGGGGATGGACCCGTCGTTGTCGGCCGAGTAGAACGGCAGCTGAGCGATGGGGATCTCGGTGAGCTCGAGCTCGGCCTGCGGGGCGAGCTTGGTCAGCGCGTTCGCCAGGCGACGGTTGATCGAGGTCGAAGAGATGCTGCCGACGATGATGCCGACGTTATAGGTGGTCATGGACGAAACCTCCCGGGGGATCGATTCATTTGCATACATTGTACGCAGATCACGGCCAGCCTCTCACACCCGCATCGGAGCGCCTCACACCGAGAACGGCACGACGAGCGTCGCCCAGGCGAGCAGCGGGCCCACGAGCACGATGACACCCGAGTACCGCAGGATCCGCTGGTAGAACGCTGCCGGGTCGACGTTCTGCGCGTTCGCGAGGACCAGTGCGCCGTTGGTCGAGAACGGCGAGACGTCGACGACCTTCGCGGCGATCGCGACGGCCGAGATGGCCATCCCCCCGGCGATCGGGCTGCCCTCGATGAGCGGAAGCAGCATCGGGATGGAGATCGCGATGACCGCGGTCGACGAGGCGAACGCCGAGACGACGCCGGCCATCACACACAGCACGAGAACGCCCACGAGCGGTGAGCCGAGGCTGCCGATCCCGTTCGCGACCCATTCGATGGCCCCGGCTTCCTCGACGATGCTGATGTAGGTGATCATGCCCGCGACGAGCAGGATGGTCGACCAGCTGATGCCCTCGACGGCCGCGGTCAGGTGCTTCTTCTCTATGAACGCGATGAGCGTGCCCGCGACGAGCGCCAGGATGCCGATGTCGAGGTGGAAGACCATGGCACCGACCGCGAGCGACACCAGGGCGAGCAGGGTCAGCACCTGCGCGGGCGTCGTCCGCACGCGCGGCGTCTGCAACGTCTGAGTCAGGGTGAGCGTCGAGCCGCGCCCGGCGCCGCCCACCGAGATGTTGCCCGTCGCGGGCACGCGCGGGCCGGGAGCCGCACCGCCTCCCGCGCTCCCATCCGGGCGATCCGCGACGACCGCCGTGAACGCCCCACCGCGGAGACGGTTCTTCCACGAGAAGAACAACTGCGTGAGGATCGCGATGAGCGTCGAGTAGACGAAGGCGGTCACGAACAGGACCATGGGCGAGAAGCCCGGGGTGTCGCCGACCATCCCGCTAACGAGCAACCCCAGGACCGAGATCGGCGAGAGCGACCCGGCGAGGGCGCCGTAGACCACCGTCATGCCGACGGGAAGAGGGTCCATGCCGTGCTTGGCGGCGAAGCTGAGCGCGACCGGGGCCACGAGCGCGACCGCTGCCGGCGGGAAGGTACCCATCGCGGTGAGGATGGCGGCGATCCCGAAGAGCACCCACGGCACGAGCGCCGTGCGGCCCCGCACCAGGCGCACGCCGCGGTCGACGATGAGGTCTACCGTGCCGTTGAGCTTCGCGACCGCGAACAGGTATGTGACGCCGACGATCGTGAGGAACAGGTCGGCGGGGAAGCCGGCGAGCATCTGCTTCTCGTCGAGTCGCAGCACGAGCGTTCCGACGAGGAACGTGCCGATGAACCCGAGGATTCCGATGTTGATCGGGCGCAGAGTGGCGATCACGACCATCGCGAACAGCGCGAGGATGGAGATGAGTTCTGGTGACATCGTTGTCTCCTGACAGAGATTTGCGACGGCCGGAATCCGGGTGGTGGGCACCGGCCGCCTATTCGATCATCGGACGAGGAGGGCTTCCTCGGCCAGTCCCGGAACGTGACCGGGGAGCTGTTCGACCGGCAGCGTCACGGATGCGTCCGCGAGACGCCGCGCCGTTCGCGTGATGCCGACGGCGGGTGAGGTCCCGTGACGACCCACGCGCGTGGTGATGACGCCGGACGGGGTCCGCATCGAGACGATCTCGGCCCCTTCGTGCCGCGCGAGCCGCTCGACGACGGTGCCGGGGACGGTCGCGGCGAGCGTCAGCGCGACGCTCCCCGTGATGGCGAGGGCGGGGTGCGCCTTGCCCATCGACATCATGATGACGCCGAAGTCATGGTCGCCCGCCGTGCTGGGCGACACGATCGCGAACTTCGGCACCGCTTTGAGCGCCTCCGCCGACGTGGCAGCCAGCCCCATGCGGACGGCCCCTTCGCGACGGATCGCGTCGATGCGGGAGAGCAGTTCGGGCCGCGCGTCGATCTCGGCCGGCGTCTCGTGCCCCGTGAGCCCGAGCGCGGCCGCATCGGCGACGACGACCGGGGCGCCGGCGTCGACCAGACTGACCGGCACACCGGCGATCTCCTCCCACGGGCGACCGGACGGCAGCAGGCTGCCCGTCGTTCGGCCTGCGGGGTCGACGAACCACAGCACGACCTCGAGACCCGGGTACGGGACGCCGACGATGCGGGCGTCTCCCGACTCGTCGAACATCCCGCCCGGGGTCGGCACCTCGGCCACGATGAGCTGGCCGGTGTTGGTGTTGAAGATGCGAACCGTGGTGCGCTCACCCCGCGGCACGAGCCATCCCGCATGAAGCGCGTACGGAGCGATGGCCGCCGAGCAGTTTCCGCAGTTGCTCGACCAGTCCACGCGGCCGTCGGCGAGACCGACCTGCGCGAAGGAGTAGTCGATGTCGGCGTCGTCTCGCAAGCTGGGCGCCAGGATCACGGCCTTGCTGGTGGTCGAAGTGCCGCCGCCGAGTCCGTCGATCTGCCGCTCGTCGGGGCTCCCGTACAGGCGCAGCAGGATGTCGTCGACGGGTGCGCCGATGCGCTCGAGCTCGCTGCGGGAGAAGACCCAGCACTTGCTCGTCCCGCCCCGCATGAGTGTCGCCGGAATGTCCAACATGGCCGCCTCCTGAGGTGTCGGCATCCATGCTCGTCGTCCCGAGCATCCAGCAAAATCGCGATCTACTTCACACCCGTGAAGCGCGCCTTCACGCATAGAAGCCCGCGTTTGCGCACGCCAAAGCGATGCGACGTGCCAGATGTAATGCGGCTGACGGCCGCGTGCGTGAAGCGGAGCTTCATCCGCTTTCAGTAGAAGGCCTGCCGACTGTACGGTGAGACGAACGAGGAGGGCTGCATGCTCGATGTGAGACGACTGTCGGTGCTGGTGACGATCCTCGACCACGGCTCGCTGACCGCGGCGGCGAAGTCGCTGGGGTACTCCCCCTCCGCACTGTCGCAGCAGCTGCAGCGCCTCGAGCAGGAGGTCGGACAGCCGCTCGTGCGTCGCCAGCCGCGCGGCGTCGTCGCGACCGAGGCCGGAGCACTGCTCGCAGGTCATGCCCGCTACATCCTGCGTCGCTTGCGCGCGGCGGAATCCGAGCTCGGCGAGCTGGCGGGCCTGCGTCGCGGCCGCATCGCCGTGGGCACGTTCCCCACCATCGGCACCACGCTGATGCCGGTCGCCATCAGCCGCTTTCGCCGCGACTATCCCGACGTGCGGCTCGACGTGCACAGCGCCCGGTTCGACGAACTCGTCGCCGCACTCCACGAGAACACCATCGGGCTCTCCCTGCTGTGGGACTACGAATGGAACCGCATCGACGAGCCCGACCTGTCGTTGACGCCGCTCTTCGAGGACCCGACGGTGCTCGTGGTGTCGCAGGACCACCGGCTCGGACGCACCCGACACGTCACGATGTCGATGCTCCGCCACGAGGAATGGATCGTCCGCAAACGCGATCATCCGGTCGCCGAGGTATTGGAGCGCAGCTGCCGCGCCGCCGGCTTCACCCCGAGCATCGCGTTCGAGGCCAACGACTACCAGGAGGCACTCGCCATGGTGAGCGTGGGTCTCGGTGTCGCGCTCGCACCACGCACGGCCGTCGTCTCGGCGCGACCCGACGTGCGCATCGTCAGCCTCGGCCAGGAGGCGCCCTCGCGCCGTATCGTCATCGCCCACCGCAGCGACCGCGTGCGTCCGCCTGGTGAGCGCGCGATGCACCAGATCCTCGTCGATGTCGCTCGCGAGCAGGCGATCGCGGGCTGAACGCCCCATACGCAGAAACCGGCATCCGTGATGGATGCCGGTTTCTCGTCTCGGTGGACCTGAGGGGATTCGAACCCCTGACCTCTTCATTGCGAACGAAGCGCGCTACCAACTGCGCCACAGGCCCGGAACTCCTCCACACTACCACGGTGCCGGAGGCCCCCCGTGCGCCCGGATCAGCCCACAGCGCGCTGAGCGAGCAGCCGGCGGACGTGGTCTTCGATCTGCGCGTCGTCGACCTGCCCGTTGGGCACGAACGCCGCGGCAGGGGCCTTCGCCGCCCGGCTCGTGAGCGATGCCGGCGCGCGCCGCGCGGCCTCGCGCTGGATGGCCTCGACGACAGCGGCCTGACGGAGAGCCTCGCGTGCGGCAGCCTCATCGAGGACGGCCGCGGCACGCGAACCGGCGGATGCTGTCAGCGGTCGAGGCAGCTCTCGCGGGGTCCACGTAGCGCGTGCGTCGGCGAACTCGAACTCGGGCACCACGGCGGATGCATGCTCCGTGCGGACCGCGACCGACGGAGCCGACCTCTGAGCGCGCGACGCCCGACGGGCGACGGCGGCCATCCGGCTGAGTACGACGGCTGCGACGAGGAAGGTGGCGACACCGCTGATCAGGACCACGGCGGGACCCTGCACCGCGACGAGCCACCCACCGGCCACGATGGCGACGAGTGCCGCGAGAGCGATGACCGTGGCGGCGAGGCGGACGCGACGACGGATGCTCGCACGATGCTCGGGCGACGCGACGCGCTCGTCACGAGCGGTCCGAACCTCGCGACGAGCCTCGACCAGCTGCCGGCGCTCGCTCTCGAGCCGCAGCTGCTCCTTCTCGTGCAGCACCTGACGCGCGAGTTTCTGCTGAGCGAGGGCCGTACGCGTCGACAGCTCGACACGTACCTCGCCGGGGGTCTCGGCCGTCTCCGCGAGCACGCGCAGCGCCTGATTCAGGCGGACGGCGTTGCGCTCGGCGGCATCGTAGCGATAGCGACTGTGCCAGGTCGGCAGGAGATAGACCATCCACAACGCGACCGCGACGAGGACGATCACGCCGCCGCCGAGAACCTGCCCACCCATGCGACAACCGTACGCGGCAACGCCCAAAGGGCCGCATCACGCGACCGCGTGTCTGAAGTTCTTGTTCAGGTTGAAGGTTCGATGCCCGCGGCACGCCGGTCGGCGAGGGGCACGGTGGCCGCTCCGTCCGGCACGGTGCCGTCGAGCCAGCGGCCGAGCACGCCGCGCGGCACCTCATCGGCCAGCAGCGCGAACGAGAAGTGGTCGCGCCAGTCGCCGTCGATGTGGATGTAGCGCCGGCGGAGTCCCTCGTACCGGAACCCGAGCTTCTCGACGACGCGCAGGCTCGCCCGGTTCTCGGGTCGGATGCAGATCTCCATCCGGTGCAGGCGCAGCTCCTCGAAACACAGGTCGGTCGCCAGCGCGACCGAGATGGGAGTGATCCCCTTGCCGGCGAACCGTTCGCTCACCCAGTAGCCGATCGTGGCCGACGACAGCGAGCCGCGCGCAATACCCCAGACGTTCAGCTGGCCCGCGATCTGCCCCTCGTGTTCCATGACGAGGGGCACGCCGACACCGTCACGGTACTGCTGCAGCAGACGACGGATGCCGAGCCGCATGTCGAACGACACGGGCCCGTCGGGGCTCGTCGCCTCCCAGCGCTTCAGCCACGAACGGTTCGCGAGCAGCTCCGACTGCAACACACGGGCGTCACGCGGCCGGACGAGCCGGATGGCCACCGGTCCATGGTGGCGGGGTGCGGTGGCTTCCACGCGCGTTCCCGTTCTCGCGTCAGAGGGTCGAGACGAATTCCTGCAGCCAGGGACGCAGCTCGGGACCGAGGTCGTCACGGTCCGAGGCGAGCTGCACGATCGCCTTGATGTAGTCGAGACGGTCGCCCGTGTCGTAGCGGCGTCCGCGGAACACGACACCCAGCACACCCTCGGTCGTTGCGAGCTCCTGCAGCGCGTCGGTGAGCTGGATCTCGCCGCCCTTGCCCGGCTCGGTGCGCTCGAGGATCTCGTAGACGTTCGGCTTGAGGACGTAACGGCCGATGATCGCATAGTTCGAGGGCGCGTCCTCCTTCTTCGGCTTCTCGACGAGACCGGTGACCTTGACGACGTCCGGGTCATCGGTGGGCTCGACCGCGGCGGCACCGTACAGGTGGATCTGGTCGGGGTCGACCTCCATCAGGGCGACGACGGTCAGGCCCGAGCGCTCCTGCTCGGCGATCATCTTGGGCAGCAGCGGGTCGCGCTCGTCGATGAGGTCATCGCCGAGCATGACGGCGAAAACGGCGTCGCCCACGTGGGCCCGGGAGCGCAGCACCGCGTGCCCGAGGCCCTTGGGCTCGCCCTGACGGACGAAGTGGATGTCGGCGAGGTCGGACGACTCCTGCACCTTGCGCAGCTTGACCTCGTCGCCCTTGCGCGTGAGGTTGTGCTCGAGCTCGGGAACCGAGTCGAAGTGGTTCGAGAGGTTGTTCTTGTTGCGGCCGATGATGATGAGGACGTCGTCGATGCCGGCCTGGGTCGCCTCTTCGACGACGTACTGGATCGCGGGCTTGTCGACGACGGGCAGCATCTCCTTCGGCATCGCCTTCGTCGCGGGAAGGAAGCGGGTGCCGAGGCCTGCGGCGGGGATGACCGCCTTGATGCGCTGCTGAGACATGCGTCAACCATAGCGAGCGACTACCGCCTGCGAGGGATGCGACGCCCACCCTTTACAATCAGGGCATGTCCGACGCGATCGACAACGCCAAGCGCGCTCTGCGGGCGGACCTCCGCGAACGTCGCTCCGCGATGTCGGACGCGGCACGCGAGAGCGCGGCATCCGGCATCCGCGAGCAACTGCGCGAGCTCGTGGCTGCCACGGGCGCCCGCGCCATCTCGTGCTACCTGTCTGCTCCCACCGAGCCCGGCACCCGTGCGTTCATCGACGAGGCCGTCGCGGGCGGCGTGCGCGTGCTCCTGCCGATCAGTCGCAACGACGGACTCCTCGACTGGGTCGTCGCCGAACCGGGCGCGGCCGTCGCCGACGGTCTGTTCGGCATGCCCGAGCCGATCGGCGAGGTGCTGAGTCCCATCGCGGTCGGCGAGGTCGATCTGCTCGTCATCCCCGCCGCCGCGGTCGACGCCGCGGGGATGCGCCTCGGCTGGGGACGCGGCTACTTCGACAAGACGCTCGGTTCGATGGAGAACCGCCCGCCGGTGTACGCCGTGCTCTTCGACTCCGAACTCGTCGATGAGGTGCCGCGCGATCTGCACGATCAGCCCGTCACTGGTGTCGTCACCCCCACCCGAACCGTCGTCCTCGTTCCCGAGGCGCACTGAATTCCGAGGAACCATGCCCACCTACGCCTATGCCTGCAAGTCGTGCGGGCACCGCTTCGATGCGGTCCAGTCGTTCGCCGAGCCCGCGCTGACGGTCTGCCCCGAGTGCTCGGGCGAGCTGCGCAAGCAGTACGGATCGATCGGCGTCACCTTCAACGGCGGCGGCTTCTACCGCACCGACTCGCGCGCATCCGGATCCGGGTCGGGCGCGTCAAGCAGTGGCGGCGACTCGTCGTCTTCGGCATCATCGAAGCCCGAGGCGAAGTCCTCACCCGCCGCGGCGGGTTCGTAGACCCGGCACCGCCGGAAAGGGAGGAGAGCCATGATCAAGGGCTTCCGCGACTTCATCATGCGCGGCAACGTCATCGACCTGGCTGTCGCCGTGGTCATCGGCGGTGCGTTCACGGCGATCGTGAACGCGATCGTCACCAGTGTCATCAACCCGCTGATCGGCCTGGTGTACCAGCCTGATCCGGCGACCGGCGCGATCGGCCCCAAGCTGACCGGCATCCACGGCGAGGAAGTCACCTTCCCGCTCGGCGAGCTCATCACCGCGGTCATCAGCTTCTTCGCGGTGGCCCTCGTCGTCTACCTCGTGTTCGTCGTCCCGATGAACAAGTGGAAGGAGCGTCAGGCCGCGAAGGCCGGCGTCGTCGAGGATGCCGCCAAGCTTCCGACCGAGGCGGAGCTGCTCATCCAGATCCGCGACCTGCTCGAGCGCAACAACGCCGCCACCGAGGCGACGAGCACGGCCCCGGCTCCCGCGGACGCGCCGCTGCGTCGCTCGCAGAACACTCCCCCGGCGGCACCGTCCGCCTGAGCCGATCAATAGTGCGGCGGAACCTCGTTCCGCATCCGCGCATCGTTCGGACCGGATGCCCCGGCCGCGCCCTCGGCGCCGGCCGGGGCATCCGTCGTCTCATCGGCCGAGACCGGCTCCGGCGTCGTGCCGGGCGCAGCGGTCAGGCGCGCGCGACGGCGTCCGACGCGCTCGACCCGTTGGCGGTCACTCGATGACATCGAGCGGCTCGGTGCTGGCATCCGCCGTGGGAGCCTCGGGTTCGACGCCGAGGATCGCGGCGACGCGCGCAGCGACGCCGGCGGGGTCGCTGTAGAGGTCGAACGAGTGCACGCGGATGTAGTGCCAGCCGAGCCGTCGGAGGATCTGCGGACGCAGGCGCAGCGACTCGCGCAGCGACTGACCGATCGTCTCGGGGTCGCCCTCGACGACCACGGCCTTGCCGTCGCGCTGCGCGACCAGCGGCAGCAGCCCGCGGTAGGCGACATCCACCGCGACGCCGAGCCGACGGAGGTTCTGCGCGAGGGCGAGCGTGAGCGGGTCTGCGAGGTCTTCGAGACGGGCCTCGCGCGCCCGGGCAGCGATGCCGCCGAGGATCGACATGAGGGTCGCTGCGCCGTTCTCGAGGCGCCCGTCGTCGAACGCCGACGGACGGATCGACGAGACGATCACCATCGAGCGGCGGGCGCGTGTCATGCCGACCGTGAGCAGTCGCTCGCCGTCGGCCCCCGACAGCACACCGAAGTCGCTGAGCACACGCCCGTGCCGGGTGAGGCCGTAGCCGAGCGAGAAGACGACGCGGTCGCGGCTCTCGGCCACCGACTCCTCGAGCCCGAGCACGGCGAAAGGCTCTGCGGTCTCGCGGCCGACGAACTCGGCGACGTCCGAACGTCCGGCGAATGCGGCTTCGACGGCGGCGCGGATGCGCAGGGCGTGCTTCGTCGACGCGGTGACGACCATGAGCGACTCGGTCGGACGGTTGACGGCGTGCTCGACGACGAGGGTCACGACGCGCGCGACCTCGGCATCCGGGCTCTCGACCGCGCCGGAATCGGGGTCGGGTGCGCCCACACCGCCCTCGACGTAGTCGACGCTCAGGCTGCCGCGGCCCAGGTACGACCCCGCCCACGGGAACGAGACGATCTCGCCGCCGTAGAAGGCCTCGTTGACGAGCTCGGCGAGGTCCTCACCGCCCGCGCGATAGCTGCGGGTGAGCGTCTCGACGGGCACGATCTCGGCCAGGCGCTCGAAGACGCTGCGCTCCTCCGCGTCGGCGACCGGGTCGTCGGACGGGTCGCGATCCGCGGCGATCTCGAAGGGCGTCGGACGCTGGGTGACGGGGTCGCCGAACGCGACGACCTGCCGACCGCGGCGGAGCGCCGAGGCGGACTCGGCGACGCTCAGGGCTCCGGCATCGGCGAGCACCACGACGTCGAAGACGGGGCGTGCCGGCAGTGCGGCGACCTCGTAGGGCGACGCGATCCAGACGGGTGCGAGGGTGCGGAGCAGGCGCGGCGCGACGGCCAGCAGCTCGGCTGCCGACGCCGTGCCTTCGCGGAGCGCCGCCTTCAGTGCGGCGGTCTCGTCGGCCTCGTCGACGATCGCGATCTTCCAGCGCGTCGCGAGCTCGGCCGCGAGCTGCTGTCCCGCCGATGCGGCGTGCGCCTCGTCAACGAGGCGGAAGTCGCGCTCGAGGCGGTCGACGACGCTCGTGTTGGCGCCGAGCAGCGCGCGGTCGCTGCGGAGCATCGCCTCGAGGGCCGACTGCCACCACGCGAACTCGAACTCGGCGGCGACCCGCTCCTCGGGCACGTGCCGCACCGAGAGCTCGGTGAGCAGCCCCTCCAGGCCCAGCGAAGCGAGCTCGCCGCGCAGAGTGGCGCGCTCGACGAGATTGTCGAAGACGTCGGAGTCGGCGGCGAGGCCGGCCAGGGTGCGGACGAGATCGGGGATGGGGGTCGCGAGCAGGTCGTGACCGGGACCGAGCACGCGCGACAGCTCGGCGAGATCGGCATCGACGCGCTGCCATGAGGTCGCGACGGCGTCGAGCCCCGCGGGGATCTCGGGGACCACTCCGACCTCGGCGAGGCGGTGCCACTGCTCGCGCTGTTTCTGCACCCGGACGAGGGCATCGTGCATGTCGGTGACGTGCATGCCCGGGCGCACGTACTCCTTCGACAGCCGACGCAACCGACGTCGCGTCGCGCCGTTCATGTCGGGGGTGTCGCGCCGGGTGGAGTGCGCCTCGATCAGGTCGCCGAGCGGGCGCTCGAACACGGTCAGGCTGAAGCGGTCGAGCGAGGCACGGATGCCCTGAAGCAGCCGGATGTACGCGCCGAGCTCAGCGAGGGTCGTGAAGGGCCGCATCCGCGTCTGCCCGATGAGTTCGTACGCGCGCTCGAGGATCTCGGGGATCTCGGCGCGGTGCAGCCGGCCCGCCAGCGCGTGGGCAGCGCGGGCCTGCTCGGTGGTGTCGAAGGCCACGCCGTACCAGGGCGAGTCGTCGGGTCCGAAGCGGAACTCGCCGAGTCGCGCCGCGGTGGCCAGCGACGTGGCCGCCTCGGCGCGCCGGGTCGACAGCCGCTGCAGCGTGGCCGCGTCGAACCGGGTGGCGGCCGAGGGCTGCGGATTCTGCGCCGCGATCGTCGTCAGCTTCTGCAGCACCTCGAGGGGCGAGACGCCGAGCATCGGATGCCGCTGCGTGAGCGAGACACGGTAGTCGCGCAGCACCGTGCGCAGGCGCACCAGCGCGTCGTCGATCTCGCCCATCTTGGGGTGCTGCGCCTTCTCGTTGCGCGCGATGGCGCGGATGAGGTCACGGTGCACGCTGCGCGGCGAGACCGCGAGCCCGGGCAGACCGATACCGGCGAGGCGGTGGCGCACCCCTTCGAGGGTGGAGCGGCGGGCGCTGACCACGAGGACGCGCTTGCCGCGACGGACGAGCTCGCCGACCGCATTGATGACCGTCTGGGTGCCGCCGGTGCCCGGCAGCGTGTGCACGACGAGCGACTGGCCTGCGACGATGCGGTCGAGCACGCCCTCCTGCTCGGCGTCCGCGTCGAGCAGGAGCCGGTCGGATGCCGGGGGCCGGTCGTCCGACGGCACGGCGTCGGGCACGGGCTGCCGCGTCGCGATGAGCGCGCGGTCGTCGTCGTGTCCGGCGAGCGCGTTGAGGACGGGGACGTCGAGGTCGGCGGCGTCGCGCTCCGCACGGGCCGCGACGTCGGCGAAGGTCGACACGATGAGGCGCGGCTGCACGGTGAAGGTGTCGACGTGAGCCGTCAACGCGCGCAGGTGGTCGATCACCGGCTGCGGTTTGAAGACGCCGCCCTCGTAGGCGAGCGCCGCGAGACCGCGGCGGTCGAGGTCGATCCCGAAGTGCGTGCGCGCGATCTCGACGAGCTCGGGGTTGACGGTGAACGAGCCGTGCAGCTTGAGGTCGAAGTCGCCGTGGTGCCGCCGGATGGCGAGCGGCCGCAGCAGCACGGGCGCGTTATAGGTCAGTCCGCCGGCGCGCCACGAGGCGAAGCCGACGCCGAGGTGCACGGTGTCGAGCCCGCGAGTCGTCCGCAGCTCGACGTCCTTCGCCGTGATGCGGCCGGCCGCGAGGCGGGCGGTGCGCAGCCCGACCTCGTCGCGGAAGAGGTTGGAGAGCAGGGTGGAGCGGCCCGTGATGAACTGCGGCAGACTGCCGGGGTGGGCCTTGGTGATGTCGATCCCGACGTCGTCGGAGGCGATGTAGTGCAGCAGGGTCGAGCGGCCGCCGAGCCGGGCCGCCTGCACCCGGATGCGGTCGCGCTCGGAGTCGGCGATATGCGCCACGACCGTGTCTTGTTCGGCGACGTCGAGGTGCGCAGGGGTCACCGAATCGACCCGAACCTCGTCGGTCGCGTCCGGACGGACGGCTCCTCGATCTCCTCGCCACACAGCACACACCCTAAGCGGCGCGTCCGCATCCGGGCCTCAGGCGCCGCCGAGTTTCGCGCTATTGCCGGCGCCCCGGAGGAACGGCGATTCCTCCCCCACCGTCCGACACGACGATCGGTCCCCTGTAAGCGTCGGTGCTGCGTCGATCAGGCAACGCGCTGGAGATGATGGAGCCATGACCGACGCAGCATTCGCGGTGCACCCGACACCGCTGGGCCCGGCGCTACTCGTGATCACCGAGACGGGCCTCGCATGGCTCGAGATCCTCGATCGTCCCGCTGAGATCGCCCTCGCGGATGTCGCCCTCGCGCTGGGTTCGCCGCCCGTGCACGATGCCGACCCCGCAGCCGCTCTCGCGGCGGAGCTGGATGCGTACTTCGCGGGCGAGCTGCGCGAGTTCGCGACTCCGATCGACTGGCTCCTGGCTCCCGCGGGCTTCGCACGCGAGGCGCTCCGGCGCGTCTGCGAGGTGCCCTACGGAGAAGTGGCGACCTACGGCGAGATCGCCATCGCCGCCGGGTCGCCGCGCGCGCACCGGGCCGTCGGCTCCGCCTGTGCGCGCACCCCCGTGTCCATCGTGGTACCCGCGCATCGCGTGGTCCGCAGCGACGGCTCGATCGGCGAGTACGGCGGACACCCCGAGCGCAAACGCCTCCTGCTCGACCTCGAGAGCAGAGCCGACTCCGGACGCGTGTAGGCCGCGCCGGAACGGACGGCGGCCCCGGGCGTCGCGCACCCGGGGCCGCCGTCGCTGTCGTCGATCCGCGATCCGTGGGACCGACCTCGCGGTCAGTGGTCGACCGCCTTCTCCGCCCCGTGGCCGGTCAGCGAGCGCACCTCCATCTCGGCCGCCTTCACCGGATCCTCCCGGCGTCGTTCGGTGACCGAGCCGAGCCATCCGAGGAGGAACCCGAGCGGGATCGACACGATCCCGGGATTGTTCAGCGGCCAGATCGCTGTGCCGACGTTCTTGAAGACACTCGTCTCCGTACCCCAGAACACGGGCGACAGGACGATGAGGATGATCGCGGCGGCGAGACCGCCGTACATGCTCCACACCGCGCCGCGCGTCGTGAACCTCCGCCAGAAGAGCGAATAGATGATCGTCGGGAGGTTCGCCGAAGCCGCGACGGCGAAGGCGAGCGCGACCAGGAACGCGACGTTCTGACCCTGCACCCCGATGCCGCCGACGATCGCGAGGATGCCGATGACGACGACCGTCCGCCGGGCGACCTTGACCTCGCCGTCGGGCAGTACGTCGCCCTTCTTGACGACGTTCGCGTAGATGTCGTGGGCGAACGACGCCGCCGCCGTGATCGTGAGCCCCGCGACCACCGCGAGGATCGTGGCGAAGGCCACCGCCGAGATGAATCCGAGCAGCAGGGGTCCGCCGAGCTCGAGGGCGAGGAGCGGCGCGGCGGAGTTCACGCCGCCGGGCGCGGCCGCGATCCGCTCGGGCCCGACCAAGGCGCCCGCGCCGTAGCCGAGGACGAGGGTCAGCAGGTAGAACAGGCCGATGAGCCAGATGGCCCACACCACCGATCGACGCGCCTCCTTGGCCGTGGGGACGGTGTAGAACCGCATCAGCACGTGGGGCAGGCCCGCGGTTCCGAGCACGAGCGCCACAGCGAGCGAGATGAAGTCCCACGGGTTTGCGCCGTATTGCAGCCCGGGTCCGAGGATGGCCTCGCCCTTCGGCGATGCTGCGACCGCGCTCTCGAGCAGGGTGTTCAGGTTGAACCCGTTGATCGCGAGCACCCAGATCGTCATGACGAGGGCGCCGCCGATCAGGAGGAACGCCTTGACGATCTGCACCCAGGTGGTGCCCTTCATCCCGCCGATCAGCACGTACACGATCATCAGCACACCGACGACGGCGACCACGATCGACTGGCCCACCTGCTCGGTGATACCCAGCAGCAGAGAGACGAGTCCACCCGCTCCGGCCATCTGCGCGAGCAGATAGAAGAAGCACACGGCGAGGGTGGTGATGGCCGCGGCCATCCGCACCGGTGTCTGCTTGAGCCGGAACGACAGCACGTCGGCCATCGTGAACTTGCCGGTGTTGCGCATGAGCTCGGCCACGAGAAGCAGCGCGACGAGCCACGCGACGAGGAAGCCGATCGAATAGAGGAAGCCGTCGTATCCGTTGATCGCGATCGCGCCGCAGATGCCCAGGAACGACGCCGCCGACAGGTAGTCGCCGGCGATCGCGAATCCGTTCTGCGGCCCTGTGAACGACCGGCCCGCCGCGTAGTAGTCGGCAGCGGTCTTGTTGTTGCGGCTCGCCCGGATGACGATGAACAGCGTCACCGCGACGAACGCGCCGAAGATCGAGATGTTCAGGACGGGGTTGTTGTCGACGGTCTCACCCGCCGCGACGACCGCCGCCCCGAAGCCGTTCACCGCTTCCCAGAAGCCGTTCACGAACCCGCCTCCTGGCGCTCGAGATCGTGTCGGATCGACGACGAGACCGGATCGAGCTTGTGGTTGGCGTACCAGACGTAGCCCATCGTGATGGCGAACGTCGTGACGAACTGGCCGAGGCCGAACACCAGCCCGACGGTGATGTCGCCCGTGACACGCTGCGCCATGAAGTCGGTCGCGAACGACGACAGCAGGACGTAGACGAAGTACCAGACGAGGAAGACGATCGTCAGCGGCCACACGAAACTGCGGTGTTTGCGCTTGAGTTCCTGGAAGGGCGCCGACTGTTCGACGGCGACGTAATCCACTCCCGCAGGAGGCGGCGAGTGGGTGTTGGATGCGGTCATGTGGCCTCCTTGCCTCATGGTGAGCAGCTGCTCCCTCGACCGTCGTCGTCGACGGACCGCGGTGGTAGGGTCGACGCTACGAAGGCGGCAACGAGGCCGTCACCCCCGGAAGTAGGTAGTGCGTGACAGCGCTGGCGGCCCCCGAGAACGACGCGCAGCTGGTCTCCCGCGCGATCGACGAGCTGGCACGCAGCACACGCTTTCCCGTGGTCTTTGGCGGCCTCGAGAGCCAGGGCTCGGTGCACGTCACCGCGATCGCCGGCGCACGCTCCCACGCCATCGACGACCTCGTCGTGCGCGTCGGCCGCGGCCTGGGCGGTGCCGCCATGATCGAGAAGCGCCCCCGGTTGGCGCTCGACTACCGGACCGCCCGCACCATCACGCACGACTACGACCGCGCGATCCTCGGCGAGGGCATCGCGACGCTGTTCGCCGTGCCCATCGTCACCGACGGTCGCGCCCGCGGGGTGCTGTACTGCGGCTCGTGGTCTCAGGCGCCGGTCGGCGACCTCGTGGCCCGGCCCGCCTTCCGCGCCGCCGACGCGATCGGCACCGAGCTCCGCATCCGCGACGAGGTGCAGCGCAGGCTCTCGCTGACCCCGCCGCCCGAAACGGTGGCAGGGCTCTCGCCCTCGGCGCGTGAGGACCTGCGCGAGAGCTTCGCGGAGTTGCGCAGCATCGCCGCGACGGTCGACGACGCCGAGCTGCGTGCGCGGCTCGCGGCGGTCGAGCGCCGCCTGACCACGGTCGCCGGCGAGGGCGCGAGCGCGACACCGGATGCCGACGTGCAGCTGTCGCCCCGCGAGCTGGACGTGCTGGCCTGCTGCGCCCTCGGATCGACGAACGCCGAGATCGGGGCAGCGCTGAGCCTGAAGGAGGGGACGGTCAAGTCGTACCTGCAGGCCGCCATGGCGAAGCTGGACGCGTCGACCCGCCACGCCGCCGTAGCACGCGCTCGGCGCATCGGGCTCCTCCCCTGACCCGACGCTAGGGTGATCCGCATGGCTCGCAAGATCATGCATCAGCTCGTCGACGACCTCGACGGCACCGTCCTCGAGATCGGCGACGGCGAGACGGTGATGTTCTCCCTCGACGGCGTCGCGTACGAGATCGACCTCACGGACGAGAACGCCGACCGCCTGCGCGACGCGCTCGCCCCCTTCATCGACGCGGGCCGCCGCATCAGCGCGGGCTCGGCCATCGGCCGCACCGCCGCCCGCACGCAGCGCCGCTCAAGCCAGCGCGACTACGCGCCCATCCGGGCGTGGGCGGCCGAGAACGGCTACGAGGTCTCCGAGCGCGGCCGCGTGCCCGCATCCGTGCTCGACGCGTACGACGCCGCGCACTGACGCGCACCTTCTGGGCGGGCCGGGGCCGGGCGGGCCAGGTCAGGCGGCGAGCCGGAGGCGGCGGCGCTGACCGGCGACGACGGCGGCGTACTCGGAAATCATGCGATCGCGGCCCAGGCGGCTGCGGGCGGCGAGCGCGGCGGCGCTGAACGCTCCACGCTGGGCGATGGCCCGGCACCATGCTGCGGCGATCGCGTCGGGATGCCGGTCGGCGACGATGCCGATGCCCGCGACGAGCCGCGCGGCGTCGCCGACATCCGTCGTCACCGGGATCGCTCCGCTCGCCGCGCCCTCGAGCAGGCATAGCGGGGCCGCCTCGCCGTAAGCGCTGGTCAGCGCGACCACGTCGGCGGCGCGGTACACGGCGGGCATGTCGTCGCGGATGCCGAGGGCGTGGATGCGGTCTGCCCCGACCGCGGCGACGAGAGCGGCGAAGCCCGGGTTCTGCGCCGTCATACCCGCCCCACACAGGATGTAGTGCGCGTCCGGCACGAGCGCCCGATGGGCCGCGACCGACCGCAGAAACAGCTCCGGGTCCTTCATCGCGTCGAAGCGGGCCGCGTAGGCGACGACGACCTCGTCGTCGGGAATGCCCAGCTCGCGCCGCACGGGATCGCCCCCGCGCGTGATGGCGGGGCGGAACCGCGACAGATCGATCCCGTTGTCGACGACGTGACGCTCGATGTCGCCGAGGACCGGTGCGTAGGCGGCATCCGTCGACCGCGCGCACGAGACGGATGCCGTGACGATGCCGCGCCGCACGCTCTCGCCGAGCCACACGAGCGCCTCCCCGGAGTGCCCGGGGTCGGACCGGTGCAGGCACGCGACGACGGGCCGGTCGGGCAGCATCATCGCGTCGTCGAGGGCGAGCAGGAGCCCGAGCGGCTGCTCCTTGAGCGTGAGCACCACGTCGGCGCCGGCGATCGCGCGCGCGGCCGTGCGCAGCTGCCGCGACGAGAAGGCGTGCGGCGCGTGGGGCACCGCCGCCGCCGTCTTGCCGAGCGAGGTGATCGCCACTCCGGCCGCACGAAGCGCCCGATACCGCGGGTCGGCGGCCATGTGCTGGATGGTCGATTCGCGCCTCGCTCGCGACGCGATCGCCAGCACCCCGTGGCTCTGCCCGCCGCGCTCATGGAGACCGGCGACGACGTCGCTGTGCAGGATGCGGGCTCCGCCGGCGAAGAAGCCCTCGGTGAGGGTGAGGACGCGAAGCGGAGCGCTCATGCAAGACCTTCGGGATCGACGCGGCAGGTGCGATCCATCGTGCGGCAACGCCCGTCCGCGGTGCGTGAACCGCGGACGAGCGTTGCGTGAACGTACAGCGACGCCCGGGGGCTCCGGTCTTAGAGGATCGGCTTGCCCCCCGTGACGGCGAGGCGGGCGCCCGATATGTACGACGCCTCATCCGAGGCGAGGAGCACATACGCGGGCGCGAGCTCGGCCGGCTGCCCGGCTCGTCCGAGCGGCGTCTGAGCGGCGTCTGCTCGCTGAAGCTCTCGACCGCGTCCGCCGGCAGGGTCGCGGGTATCAGCGGAGTCCAGATCAGGCCCGGCGTGCAGGTTGGGCGAGGGAGACGGTCAGTCCACCCCGCGCGACCGGGCGATCGCGACCGCAGATGCGATGCCCCCGCGGTCCCAGGCCTCGCCGTGGCCGGGGAGCACGAGGCTCGCCTCCGTCTCAGCGAGCAGACTCAGTGACCGCAACGCGTCGTCGCTGCGCGCGGTCGCGGCACGCGCGACGACTCGCGGACCCGTGCGGCCGGTGTAGGGGTCGAGGGTGACGAGCGCGTCGCCGGTCAGCAGGATGCCGCGGGCCTCGAGCAGGAACGCGCAGTGCCCGCCGGTGTGCCCGGGAGTCGCGATCGCGACGATGCCTCCCGCGAGCGGGATCATGTCACCGTCGAAGATGGTCGGATCGGCGCGGACCCCCGTCACCCCGAGCGCGCCAGCTACGACCACGCGGCCGAGGATCGGGACGGCACCGGGATACCGGAAGGGATACGGGAGGCGCGCGTTCTCGTGGGCGTAGCGGTACGGATGCCGCACGAGCTCGGCGTCGCCCGGGTGGACCCGGGGCACGAGGCGATGCTCCTCGACGAGCCGTTCGCACATGCCGACGTGATCGAAGTGCCCGTGTGTCAGCAGGAGAGCGTCGATGTCGGACGCCCGCGCGCCGAGCGAGGCGAGGGTGCGCTCGAGCAGCGGCCAGGTACGCGGCAGCCCGGCGTCGATGAGCACGAGCCCGTTGTCCGCGGCGACGAGGTACGCGTTGACCCCGGCGCGAGCGAGCTGGAACACGCCGTCGGCGACCTCGGACACCCGCGGTCGGTGATCGGTCATGAGTCTCCCCCTCGGTGTGCGCCGATCCTGCTGTCGGTTCGCGACGAGCGCGCGGGGGTTGACACGGGGCGGGGTCTGCGGGCCGCGCGGGCGCGATGGTCGCACCGCGTTGCGGGCGAGTCAAGGCCCGCGGCATCCGTCGGAACCCGGTCCTACGTTCGCCGCCCCGGCGCATTTCACGCTCGGCCGATCCCCCAGGAGGCGCGATGTTCTTCCATCGTCAAGAACTGCAGTTCACTGCGACACCCGACAAGCCGGATGCGATCTTCGCGCGGCGAATGCAGGAGGTGCTCGGCGGCCAGTACGGCGAGATCACCGTCGCGATGCAGTACGGGTTCCAAGCGTGGAACGCCCACATCCCCGGCAAGTACCGCGACCTGCTCTACGGCATCGGTGCCGAGGAGTTCGGCCACGTCGAGATGCTGGCGATCATGATCGCGCAATTGCTGGAGAAGGCCCCCGCCGAGCAGTCGGAGGCGGCGGCGAAGTCGGATCCCGTCCTGGGTGCCATCATCGGCGGTATGGACGTCCAGGCCGCGATCGTCGCGGGCGCCGGCGTTCGTCCCGTCGACTCGAACGGCAACCCGTGGCAGGGCTCGTACGTCACCGCGAGCGGCAACCTGCTCGCCGATTTCACCGCCAACGCCAACGCCGAGATGCAGGGGCGCCTGCAGGTCGCCCGGATCTACCACATGACCGAGGACAAGGGCGTCCGCGACATGCTCTCGTTCCTCCTCGCCCGCGACACCATGCACCAGAACCAATGGATCCGCGCCGCCCAGGAGCTGCGCGAAGAGGGAGTGGAGGACATCCCCGTGCCGTCGAACTTCCCGCTCTCGAACGAAGCGCGCGACCACTCGTACAAGTACATCAACTTCTCCGACGGCGCAGCCGCCGCGGAGGGCTCGTGGGCATCGGGCCCCACCCCCGACGGCAAGGGCGAGTTCACCTACCTCGACGGCCCCGACACCTCGGTGCCGATGCCGCCGCCGACGCAGCCCGACCCCCGGTTCTACGGCACGGACGCCAAGCCGAACATCATCGACAAGGCGGAGGGCTTCATCCGCGACAAGCTCTGACCCCGCCGCGTGCGCGACGTCGCTGCGCGCCGATGCCGTGCGTCGATGCAAGGGATCTCGACCGCCACCCCGACCGGATGCCGATCCGACCGGGGTGACGGGTGTGTTCTCTTGCATCGGCGACCGGGTCTGCGACGCAGCAGAGGTTCGCGCATCCGCGGGCGGGCACGATAGCGGCCGGGGCGGGCATCGTCCACCCCGTGGGCGCGCATCGCCCCGGGGCGCAGGGTGGCGGCACCACCCCGGCAGAAAGGCGATCGATGAAAGCCATGACGTACCGCGGACCGTACAAGGTGCGCGTGGAGGAGAAGCCCGATCCGCGTATCGAGCATCCGCACGACGCCATCGTCCGAGTGAAGCTCGCCGCGATCTGCGGCTCAGACCTGCACCTGTACCACGGGATGATGCCCGATACCCGCATCGGCCATACGTTCGGCCACGAGTTCATCGGCGTGGTCGAACAGCTCGGGGGCGCGGTGACGAACCTCGCCGTGGGCGACCGGGCGATGGTGCCCTTCAACATCTTCTGCGGCAGGTGCTACTTCTGCGCCCGCGGTCTCGTCTCGAACTGCCACAACGTGAACCCCAACGCCACGGCGGTGGGCGGCATCTACGGCTACTCCCACACCACGGGCGGCTACGACGGCGGGCAGGCCGAGCTCGTCCGGGTGCCCTTCGCCGATGTCGGCCCGTCGGTCATCCCCGACTGGATGTCGGACGAGGACGCGCTGCTGCTCACGGATGCCTACTCCACCGGATACTTCGGTGCACAGCTGGGCGGGATCAGGGAGGGCGACACCGTGATGGTGCTCGGTGCCGGGCCTGTCGGTCTGGCCGCGGCGCAGTCGGCATGGCTCATGGGCGCCGGACGGGTCGTCTCGTTCGACCACCTCGACTACCGGCTGACCAAGGCCGGCGATTTCGCGCATGCCGAGACCGTCAACATCTCGGAGCATCGTGACGTCGTGCTCGAGATGAAGCGGATGACGGACTACCTCGGCGCCGACGTCGTGATCGACGCGGTCGGCGCCGAGGCCGACGGGAACCTCACGCAGCACGTGACGTCGGCCAAGCTCAAGCTGCAGGGCGGCTCGCCCGTCGCGCTCAACTGGGCGATCGACGGCGTCCGCAAGGGCGGGCGCGTCTCGGTCATCGGCGCCTATGGACCGCTATTCAGCGCCGTCAAGTTCGGCGATGCCATGAACAAGGGCCTGACTCTGCGGATGAACCAGGCGCCCGTGAAGCGGCAGTGGCCGCGCCTGTTCGAGCACATCCGGAACGGTCACATCGCGCCGCGCGATCTCATCACCCACCGCATCCCGCTCGACCACATCGCGGAGGGGTACCACATGTTCTCGTCCAAGCTCGATGACTGCGTCAAGACCGTCGTCGTCCCCGCGGAAGGCTGATCCATGAGCACCGACTCGACCGACGTCCCGACGCCCTACACACCGAGCGTGCCGCGTCCAGCCCCCGACCGGGCCGCCCTGCGTGCGCGCATCCCCGGGTGGGGAGTGGACCTCGACCCCGCCGACCGCCCGTCGGGCACCGTCGAGGTGATCGACGACGAGGCGGCCGGACGCGGGATGCCGACACGGCAGGCCCTCGACCCCCGTCGCGAACGCTCGATCGAGCATGCGTTCCTCACGCCGGTGTACGGCACGGCGCAGCCCCTGCACGGGCTGTCCGGGGGTATCCGCCGACTCGCGTACGACCGGTTCAGCGAGGGCCGCGCGGCACACTGGCTGCTTCTCATCCTCGGGGACCGGGTCGAGGCGATCGGAGCGCACGTGCGCTCGCTCGCGTCGTTGCGCCCCGACAACCCGATCACCGAGACCGGTGTGCTCGCCGAGACGCGGCGGCATCCGATCCGTTCCCGCATCGGCCGCGGTCGCGTCGACCTGCGTCACACCTGGATGGACCCCCTCATCGTGGCGGGTCCATGGATCCTCGCCGGGTGGGCCGTCATCGGCATCGCGAGGCGCGCGCTGCGGCGGCACTGAGACGGCCGATCGCTGCTCAGGAGCCGTCGCGCAGGTCCCGCAGCCTCCTCTCGGTGAGCGCGACGTCGGCGAACCGGACGGCGCAACCGTCACCCGTCGGGCTCTGCACCTCGAAGCCGATACGCACCTCGTCGTCCTCGCCGAGAGGCAGGGCGAATGCACGCACCATGGACCAGGTGTCGCCGTCGATGGACGCGTGGAAGGCGAACACCGGTCCGACACGCGACACCCGCAGCCATACTTCGGCACCGGGGACATCGAAGGCGTTCGCATCGTCCGAGACGCCGCGTGTCACGACGGAAACGACCATCGGGCCGCCCGAAGGAGCGGCTTCGAAGCAGAGCTTCGCCCACCGCCTCTCATCGACCCACACGAGGAGAACGCCCGCATCGAAGGTCGCTCCAAAGTCGACGCCGACCCGTGACTCGAAGGTGAAGTCGCCGGTCGGAGCAGACGCTGTCAGCCTCACCGCGTTCATCATGGACTCCGCCGCCGTGCTCGATGCACCACTCGGATCGACGAAGAGATCACTATGGGGCTTAGCCGTGGCGGCGACACCGGTATCGTGCACGTGCCATGCCCAAGCCTCGGACGGGACCAGCGCGACAGGGAATCCGGGAACGACGACAGCGGTGGTGCTCATGACCCCAGTATCCCGAAGATCGAAGCCCCACCGCTGACGACGGACGACGGACGACGGCCGTCAGCCGTCGGTGCGGGCGTCCTCCGCCGCCTCTTCGGCCTCGGCGCCCTCCTCGGGCGACTCCGATCCGGCCGCTGCGGCGGAGTCGCCGCCGTGGGTCGCGTCGTCGTGGCCGTGGTGGCCGTGGTGCTGCTCGCTCATGCGGTGCCTCCGATCGTGGGTGGCGTCCCGAGCACTCGGAACATCACCCACTGTGCCCCGTCATGGCCGGGGAGCGAACGGGGCTTGCCGCGCCGCGCGATCGGTGCTCGGCGCGACGCAGCGTCGACCGTCGCCGCCGAACGCGGGTCAGTCGTGATCGGCGCGATGGCGCGGCTTGCGCGCGGGGCGGTCATCACGGTCGTCGCGCGAACCGCGGTCGTCGCGATCGCGGCCGCCGAAGCGGTCGGAGCCGCCGCGGTCGTCACGGTCGCGCGGGCGACGGCCGGGACCGCCGGTGTCGACGCGGATCTCGATCGCCTTGCCCGAGATGCGGGTGTCGGACAGCCGGTCGAGCGTCGACTGCGGCATGTCGGACGGCAGCTCGACGAGCGAGAAGTCGGGACGGATCTGGATGGCGCCGAAGTCGCCACGGCTCAGCCCACCCTCATTGGCGAGCGCTCCGACGATCTGACGCGGCTCCACGCGGTGGCGCTTGCCGACCGCGATGCGGTACGTCGTCATGTTCGGGTTGCTCCCCCGCGGGCGACGCTCGGGGCGCCCGTCGCGGTCGTCGCGGTCGAACGTGCGCGGGGCACGATCGTCGCGCGGCGCGCGGGCCCGCGGCTCGGGGTCGGGCTCGAGCAGCAGCGGCGTCTCGCCCTGCGCCACGACGGCGAGGGCCGCCGCGACGTCGACCTCGGGCACGTCGTGGTGCCGGACGTAGTGGGCGATGATGTCGCGGAAGCGCTCCACGCGCTCGGTCTCCTCGAGCGCCGCGGTGATGCGGTCGTCGAAGCGCGAGAGGCGCGTCACGTTGACCTCGTCGACGCTCGGCAGCTGCATCTGCGTCAGCGGCTGGCGCGTCGCGCGCTCGATCGCGTTGACGAGACCGCGCTCGCGAGGCGTGACGAAGCTGATCGCGTCGCCGGTGCGGCCGGCGCGACCGGTGCGACCGATGCGGTGCACGTACGACTCGGTATCGGTCGAGATGTCGAAGTTCACGACGTGCGAGATGCGCTCGACGTCGAGACCGCGCGCGGCGACATCCGTGGCGACCAGGATGTCGAGCTTGCCCGACTTGAGCTGGTTGACGGTGCGCTCGCGCTGCACCTGGGCCACGTCGCCGTTGATCGCGGCGGCGGAGTAGCCGCGGGCGCGCAGCTTCTCGGCGACCTCCTCGGTCGCACTCTTCGTGCGGGCGAAGACGATCATCGCCTCGAAGTTCTCGACCTCGAGGATGCGGGTGAGCGCGTCGATCTTCTGCTGGAACGACACGATCAGGTAGCGCTGGGTGATGGTCGACGAGGTCGTCGTCTTCGACGCGACGGTGATCTCTTCGGGATCGTTCAGGTACTGCTTCGACATGCGACGGATCGCGGCCGGCATCGTCGCCGAGAAGAGGGCGACCTGCTTCGTGTCGGGGGTGTCGGCGAGGATCGTCTCGACGTCCTCGGCGAAGCCCATCTTCAGCATCTCGTCGGCCTCGTCGAGCACGAGGTACTTGAGCTCGGAGAGATCCAGCGTGCCCTTGTCGAGGTGGTCCATGATGCGGCCGGGCGTGCCGACGATCACGTGGACGCCGCGGCGAAGCGCCGACAACTGCACGCCGTACCCCTGTCCGCCGTAGACCGGGAGGACATGAACGCCCTTCGTGCGGGCCGCATACTTCTCGAACGCCTCGCAGACCTGCAGCGCGAGCTCGCGGGTGGGGGCGAGCACGAGGGCCTGCGGGGTCTTCTGCGCGAGGTCGAGACGGTCGAGGATCGGCAGCGCGAACGCGGCCGTCTTGCCGGTTCCGGTCTGCGCGAGGCCGACGACGTCGCGTCCCTCGAGCAGCGTCGGGATGGTCGCGGCCTGGATCGCCGAGGGGGTCTCGTAACCCACGTCGGAGAGCGCCTTCAGGACCTGCTCCCCCAGTCCGAGGTCGCGGAAAGTGATGACGGGCGGCTCGTCGACGGACTCGGGTGCGGACTGTTCAGCAGAAGTGGACACGCTTCAGGGTAGTCCGCCGTCGCCGAGAACGCATGATCGGCCCGGCATGCGCGGGCGCGGTGGCATAGCCTCGAAGCACGACGACGGGCTCGAGGGGGTACGGATGCCGGAGTGGCTGATCTTCGCCATCGCCGCGGTCGTGTTCGCCGTCATCGCGACGTGGCTCGCCAAGCGCGCTCTCGAGGCGCGCGTCGGGTGGGTGCGGGGGCCGCTCGTCTCGCTCGTCGTCTTCGTCGTGTTCGGGCCGCTGGGGGTCTGGGTGCTGCGCGAGGCCGGTGTGCTCGAGGACGGTCGCCTGCTCACCGACCAGCCGATCGCCTTCGGATTCGTGCTCCTCGTGCTCGCGTGGCTGTTCGCGATCGTGCTCATCGCCCTCATCACGCTCGAGCTGATGTGGCCGGCGCGGCCGCCCGTCGGTCCCATCACCGCCGTCCGCGAGGCGCTGCACCGCCGACGCCGCGCCATGCGGTACGCCCGCATCGTCGCGATCGCGTCGCGCCACGGCCTCGACGGGGTGCGCAGCGAATCGGCCCGGGCCGAGCTGCCGCGGGCTCTCGCGGCGACGCTCGATGACGCCGGGGTCACCTTCGTCAAGCTCGGTCAGATCCTCTCCACGCGCGGCGATCTGCTGCCCGCCGAGATCACGACCGCCCTCGCGTCGCTGCAGATGGACACCACTCCCATCCCCTGGAACGACGCGAAGTCGGCGATCGAGACGCAGCTCGGCCGTCCGATCGAGCTGGTCTTCGCGAGCATCGACGAGACGCCGCTGGCCGCCGCGTCGGTCGGACAGGTCCACGCGGCGCGTCTGCGCGACGGCACGTCGGTGGTCGTGAAGATCCAGCGCCCGAAGGCGCGTGCGCAGGTCGCCACCGACCTCGACATCATCGAGCATGCCGCCGCCGACCTCGAGCGGCGGACGACGTGGGCGAAGGATGTCGGCGCCTCGGCGCTCGCGGCGCAGTTCGCCGTCGCGCTGCGCGAGGAGCTCGACTACCGCGTCGAGGTCGCGAACATGGAGATGCTGCGCGACTCGATGACGTCCGCCGACGCACGAGCGGTGCGCATCCCGGACGTGTATCCGGAGCTGTGCAGCGAGCAGCTGATCGTGATGGAGCACGTGCGCGGCGTGCCGTTCAGCCGACTGCCGGAACCGGGCAGCGACTCCCCCGGCGCCGTCGCCCGCGACGACGCGACGCGCATCGCCGACGCCGTGCTCGACGTGATCGTCGGGCAGATCGCGCTGCGCGGGGTGTTCCACGCCGACCTGCATCCGGGCAACCTCATCCTGCAGCCCGACGGCATCGTCGCCCTCATCGACTTCGGCTCGGTCGGCGTCGTCGAGCGCAGCCTGCGACGGCTGCTGCTCCCTCTGCTCGTCGCCCTGCACAACGAGGACGATTCGGGAGCGACCGATGCCGTGCTGATGCTGGTCAAACCGCGGGCCGACGCCGACCTCGACATCGGCGCGCTGCAGCACGACATCGGCGTCATCCTCACCCGCATGCACAACTCGCGCGCCGATCAGCACCTGTTCGCCGCGCTCATCGAGGTGCTGCGCCGTCACCGGCTCGCGCTCCCTCCGGGGCTGCTCCTCGCCTTCCGCACGCTCGGCGCCGTCGAGGGGACCCTCCGGCGCCTCGACCCTGACTACGACATGATCAAACGCGCGCTCTCCCGCGCCCCGCACTACGCGCTGCACCTGGGCGACCCGCGCGCGGCGGCCATGACCGCTCAGGTGCAGGCGCAGCTCGGTCTCGAGCGGCTGCGCGAGCTCCCGCGTCGTGTCGACGGCATCCTCGGAGACCTCGAGTCGGGTCAGCTGACGGTGCGACTGCGCGCGCTCGAGGCGCCCGACGACCGATCGTGGGTCGAATCGCTCACCGGGCGGCTGACCACCACCGTCGTGGGCGCGACGCTGGTCATCGTGGGTGTGATGCTCGGCGTCGCCGACCACGGCCCGCTGCTGACCGACACGGTGTCGGTGTTCCCGTTCCTCGGTAGTGTGGTCGGGCTCGGCGGACTGCTGCTGCTCCTGCGCTCGCTGCGCACCGCGCTGGTCAGGCGCGACGGAAGGTGACCCCATGAAGATCCGCGACCTCGTCCATTTCATCGCGGCCGCCGAGACCCTGCACTTCCCGCGCGCGGCCGAACGCCTCGGAGTGTCGCTGCCGGTGCTCTACTCCTCGCTCGACCGGCTCGAGGAGGAGGCGGGGCACCCGCTGTTCACGAAGGACGGCGGCAAGCCCGCTCTGACTCCGGCGGGCGCGCTGCTGCTCGACGACGCGCGGGCCGAGGTCGCCGCAGCCCCCGCACCGGCCGTCGCGCCCAAGCAGAAGTCGACGTCGGGCGGCAAGGCGAAGGCGTCGAAGGGCTCGGGTCGTGCACCGATCGTGAAGGGCCAGCCGAAACCGTACAAGAAGCGTCAGGGGCGCTGACCCCCGCCGTCATCCTCGGATGGACGTGCTCTCTGCCGGCTCGGTGGCGCCTCGCGGGCTCCACCGGAAGGGATCGATCAGACGGGACAGCACGGGCACGCGTGCGAGCAGCGTGAGCACGCCGTAGCCGATGGCGCCGCCCGCGACGTTCGAGAGGAAGTCGTTGATGTCGGCGATGTGGCCACCGGCGAAGAACGCCTGCGCCGCGAGCTGCGCCGACTCGACCCCGAGACTCGTGAGCGCGGCCGCCCCGACGACCTTCAGCCAGGTCGGCCGCGCGAGCAGCAGCGGGATCAGGATGCCGAGGGGCACGAAGACGAGCATGTTCGTGAGAGCGTCCTCGACCTCGTAGTCGACGAACGGGAGGAGCGACAGACCGGGCGTCCACGGCCCGCCGGAGTCGGGCTTGTCGAGGAAGATCGGGAAGACGGTGTTGCCGACGATCCCCGCGGCATAGACAGCGAGTGCCGCGGCGACGGCCATGCGCGGGAGCGTCAGCCGGCGACGCGCCGACAGCGTCACCAGCAGGATGACGAAGACGACCAGGCCGAGGGGCACGACTACCGGCAGGACCGGCACTTCGCCGAACGGATCACTCATCCGACCGACGCTACCGCCCCGGCCCGTCGAGCCGCCGCACGCGGGGGTCGACGAGGAACTTCATCGCGTCCGGAGCGGAGTTGCGCGCGAAGAAGTCGGCGAGGTCGTCGAGCCCGCCACGGGCGGTGACGAGGTCGTCGACCCGCACGGCGCCCGAGGAGACGAGGTGGATGGCGAGGGGCCAGGTGTCGACGTAGCGGAACAGCCCCTCGATGACCAGCTCGCGGCTCTGCACCAGGAAGAGGTCGAGCTCGACCGAGGCCGCCCCCATGCCGACGAGCACCGCGCGACCGGCGCCTCGCAGCGAGCGCAGCCCTGCCGCGATCGCGGCACGCGCACCCGACGCGTCGACGAACGCGTCCATCCGGCCGTCGAGTGCGGCCACGTCGTCCGGGTCGACGGCACGGGTGGCCCCGTGCGCGAGCGCGACCTCACGGCGTGCGGCGATGGGGTCAGCCACGACGACTTCCGCGGCCCCGAACGCGCGAGCGGCGGCACCGGTCAGCACCCCGATCGGCCCGGCGCCGGCCACCAGCACGCGCGACCCGGGCACGACGCCGGCCTTGCGGACGGCCGCGATGCCGACCGACAGGGGCTCGACGAGCGCTCCCTCGTCGTCGCTCATGGTGTCGGGCAGCGGGTGCGCGGCATCCGCGGGCACCGCGAGGTATCTCGCGAACGCGCCGTCTTCGGGCGGGGCCGAGGGGAACCGCATCCGTTCGCAGAGGTTCGAGCGCCCCGCACGGCACGCGGGGCACCACCGGCACGGACGCTGCGGGTCGATCGCGACGCGCTGTCCGACGCGATGCTCGTCGGCCGGCGACGCGACGGCGGCGATGACCCCCGCGGCCTCATGACCCAGGATGAGCGGCCGCTCGACCACGAGGTCGCCGACGCGTCCGTGCTCGAAGAAGTGCACGTCGGAACCGCACAGTCCGACGGCGGTGAGCTCGACGAGCACGTCGCCGGGCTCCATCGCCGGAACCGGCACGTCGCGCACCTCGAGGCGTCGCGGCTCGACGAGCACGCTCGCCATCATCCGGTCGGCTCCGGCGCTCATGCGAGCACCTCGCGGTCGGCGTCGGCGGTCGCCGCGGCAGGAGTTCCCGATCTCTCCGTGGGCTCGCCCGAGCCATCCGCCGCGTCATACCGCGCGAGCGCGGCCTCGAGCTCGTCCGCCCGTCTCCGCGCGTCGTCGGCGGGGTCGAGCGAGAACAGCAGCGTCTCGGGCAGCGAGGTGGCGAAGTAATCGATGCGCGCGGGCGTCGTGCGCAGTTCGGTCGACCGCGCGGCCACGCGCGAGCGCAACGAGGCGGCTGTGCCGTGGTCGCCGCGGGCGCGGGCCGCCCGGGCGCCGTCGAGCGTGTCGGCGCCGACCTCCCCTGCGACGGACTCGTCGACCGCGCGACGCCACGCAGTATCCGCACCCGCGGCATCGCCCGCCTCGGACCGGGCGCGCCCGAGCCGCAGCCAGAGCGACGCGCGGTCGTCGAGCAGGTGCCACGCCTCGCCGAGCGACCGGGGCGCGTCGAGCGCCCGCTCGATCACGGCCCCCGCGGCATCCGGCCGCAGCTCGTCGGCCCGCGCGAGGCAGGCGCGGGCGAACGCGCGGATGGCGATCCCCTCGCCACCCTCCCACGGTTGCAGCGGCCGTGAGAGCAGCAGGTCGATCGCCTCGGCCGCGCGGCCCGTCGCGGTCAGCAGGTCGGCGAGCGTCACGAGCAGGTCGTCGCGCACCGTGATGAGCTCGCGGTGCGGTTCGAGCCGCGCGAGGCGTGCGGCGGCCGGGATGCCGCGGCGCTGCGCGAGCTGGTCGAGCTCGAACCACAGCCGGGGATCGGCACTGGACCGCACGGCGCGGTCGTAGAGCGCGGCAGCCGAATCGAGGTCTCCCGCGACCTCGACCGTCGCGAGGGCGGCGTTGCGCAGCAGCACCGCGTCGTCGGTGGTCTCGGTCAGGGCCTCGCGCCAGAGGTCGAGGGCGTCGGCGCGACGACCGCGGTCGTAGAGCCACATCCCGAGCAGCGACCGGGCCCGCGCGTCGGCCGGGTCGGCGGCGACGGCCCGGCGCAGGGCGTCGTGCGCGTCGAGGCCGGCCGGGAACGCCCAGTCCGCCGGTGCCTGCTGTGCGCGCCGGCGTGCCGCGGATGCCTGCTCGTCGTCGCCCGCGTCGGCGAGCACAGCCGCCCTGCGGTACTCCGCGACAGGCGCGGCGGCGCCCGTGCCGGCGGCGGGGGCGGTCGTAGCCGCGGCGAGGACGGCGAGCGCGGCGTCGCGCTCGCCCGCGCGTTCCAGGTCGCCGGCGAGGTCGAGCAGCATCAGGCCGTCGGCGGGCAGGCGCCGATCGGCGAGGTAGCCCGTCAGCACGTCGAGCGGGTCGTCTTCTCGGAGCGCAGCGAGCTCGGCGTCGGCGTCCGCCGTCCGTCCGAGGCGGCGAAGCAGGATGATGCGCAGCTGCCGGGGCAGCGGATCGTCCGCCCCGAACCGCCGCGCATCGTCGGCCCGGCCGAGCGCGTCGAGGTCTCGTCCCGCGCGGGCATCCGCCAGGCCCATCTGCACGCTCGCGGGGTGGGCCCACCGCACGTCCCATGCGGCCTTGGCGAAGGCGTCGTATGCGGCCTCGGCGTCGCCGCGACGCAGCTCGACGAGCCCGAGCCGGTAGTGGGCCTCGCCGTCGGCCGGGTTCGGGTTGCGGAACGTGAGTCGCTCGATCGCAGTATGCAGATAGGCCCGCGCACGGTCGTACTCGCCGCGTGCCGTGGCGGCGGCTCCGAGGGCCGTGTTCGACCGCGCGTCGCCCGCGTCGCGTTTCACCGCCTCGAGCCAGTACGGCTCGGGCTGACGGGTCGGGTGGCGGTACTGCGCGAGGTGCACGCCCGTCAGGTACAGCTCGTCGGCCGACGCGATGTCGGCCGGCAGCGGCGGCTCGGTGGCCACGGCCGGCTCGGGCGCCGCATCGTCGTCGGCCCGCGGGCGCCATCGCACCAGCTCCCGGTCGCCGCTGGTGACGGTGACCTCGACGTCGACGGCGCGCAGGTCGCCGCCGCGCAGGTCGTCGCCGCTCGCGACGTCGTCGCCCGTGAGGGACTCGACGAACGGACGACCGGGCTCGATGTCGACGACGCGCTCGACCACGCGGTCGCCGACCGCGACACGGATGCGCGCATCGCGGACCACCGCGGTCGACACGACCCCGACCTCGACGCGCCCGTCACCGACCTGGACCGACACCGCGGCATCCTTGGTCGCCTGGTGCGCCGCGCCGATGCCGGTGATGGGGTACCAGAACTGCGAGAACGTCTTGACCTCGCCGGGCGCCAGGTACGAGAAGTCGGGCTGGTTGTCGGTGTAGACCCCGGCCATGAGCTCGACGTAGGCGCCGTCGCCGTCGGTGAGCTGGTCGTCCCACGCGTGTCCGAAGGGCGCGTTGCCCCACGTCCATTGCTTCTTGCCCGGCGCGATGCGGCGATCGGCCCAGTGGACGAAGCCCGCGCCGGCGGCATGGTCGTATCCGCCGAAGAAGTCGTCGCGGGTCTCGACCACCATGTACGAGGTCGGCACGGGGATGTTGCCGTAGTAGTCGATGCGGTCGGCATCCGGATGCTCGGCGTCGACGCGGGCGGGATAGTCCACCCCGTAGTACGGACGGTCGGCCCGCGGGAATGCGGTGACGGCCCGCCGAGCGTGATCGGCGACGTACCGCACGTCGGTCGGGAAGAACGACTGATAGTCCTCGTGGGCGCGCGCCGCGACGTTCGCCCACCACAGGAACGTCTGGGGCACGTCGGTGCGGTTGTGCAGCCGTGCGCGCAGCTCGATGAGCGAGCTGTCGGGACGCAGGCGGACGCCGTGGGTGCCGCGCATGCGCGCGAAGGGGTCATGGTCCGACATCCACACCGTCACCGCTCCGTCGGGCTCGCGCTCGATCCAGCTCTCCATCGGCAGGAAGGTCGCCGGTCGATGGTGCTGCGGCCAGTTGAACTCGACGCCGCCCGACACCCACGGGCCGGCGAGTCCGACGAGAGCGGGCTTGATGACGTTGTTGCGGTAGAAGAAGTCGTAACCCGCGGTCTTGTCGTAGCCGATGTGGATGCGGCCGCCGAGCTCGGGCAGCATCACGAGCCGGATCCAGCGGTTCTCGATGTGCACGGCGCGCCACGCGCGGTCGCGGGGCTCGGATGCGATGCGCTCGGTGAACGGCAAGGGGTAAACGCGTCCGCTCGAGCCCTGGTAGACGCGCCGATCGAAGAACATGGGCAGCTTCTCGGGCGGCGCCGGTTCGTACGTGGCGATCGTGAGGTCCTGCTCCCAGACGGCCACGCCGCCGTCGTCGAGCGCCGCCTGCTCCCCCGGCGGAGGCTCGGGCAGGCGCAGCGGAGTCGTCGAGGTCGAGTGCATGCCTCCAGCGTCGGCGATCGCGCGTGCTCGCGACATGGCGGAAGCGGGGCTCACCCTGGACGATCCGACGACCACTGGAACGCGCGATGTGCCATCATGGCATCCGTGGCCATCTCAGACGGATTCGCCGGCGAACGGCTCTGCGTCGTGCCCGGACCGGCGATCACCGCCGCCCTCCAACGTCCCGTGACGCGTCGGCTCGTCGTCACCGACGCCGGCTGGTTCCCGCACGCGACGGACCACGGCCGAGTGCGGGAGCGCGGCATCCGCACCACCATCGTGATCGTCTGCACCGCGGGCGCCGGCTGGCTCGAGATCGACGGCGTGCGCCACCGCGTGAGCGCCGGCAGTGCGGTCGTCGTGCCCGCACGCACACCCCACTCCTACGGCGCTGACAGGGACGACCCCTGGACGATCTGGTGGTGTCACGTGGTCGGGTCGGACGTCGATGACCTGACCGCGGCGATCGGCACCACGGCGGCGCGGCCCCTGGTGCGGCTGCACAGCATCGAGCGCGCCGTGGCCCTGCTCGACGAGATCGTTCGCGGGCTGGAGCGCGACCAGTCCCCCGTGCGTCTCGTCGCCGTCACCGGTGCCGCGTTCAAGCTCATGACCCAGCTGGCGTCCGATCAGGCACTGCCGGAGCGGGGCGACCCGCTCGAGCGCGCGATGACGTTCCTGGCCGAACGGCTCGACAGCGCGGTGCCGGTGGGCGAGCTCGCGGCGCTCGTCGGGGTCTCGGCCTCGCACCTCACGTCGCTGTTCCGGCGGGCGACCGGCGGCGGGGTGCTGGCGTATCACACGGCGCTGCGGATGACGGCGGCGCGGACGCTGCTCGAGCGCACCGATCGGACCGTCGGCGAGATCGCGGGCGAGGTCGGCTACGCCGACCCGTTCTACTTCTCGCGGCACTTCCGGCGCGTGCACGGCATGAGCCCGAGCCGCTTCCGCGAGGAGCGACGCGGCTGAGCCCGTCGGGCGGCGATCACGCCGTGCGGGGCGGCCCCGAGGTCGTCGGCGCCGCGAGGATCTCGGCGTTCAGGCGCCGCTGCCAGGCGACGTCCGCCCACTGCGGATGATGCGGTGCCGCGTTCGAGCTCAGCACCATACCCCACACCCCGTGCTCGAGCGCCGTCCGCACCCCGTGCTCGGCGAGCTCCGTGCCGACGGGCCCGTCCTCGAAGTCGGCGCGCAGCGGCGTGTATCCGACCCAGCCCTCGCCGACGACGGCCGGGATGCCGCGGCGACGCGACCACGCGGCGAGCGCCGTGACTCGCGAGCCGATCTCGCGCAACATCTCTTCGCGGTAGAGCCCGTAATGGTTGTAGAGCCAGCGATCCCACAGGTCCGGGTCGACCCAGTCGTATCCGTAGATCTGCTGGTCGGTGATGACGGTCGCCTCGAACTTCCAGTCCGCCGCACGGCCGTACTCGGCGAACGCCGGTGCCTCGGCGACGAGCAGCGCCCGCATCCCCTCTCCTGGGAAGCCGTCGGTTCCCTCCGCACGGATGTCGATGCGTCGCTGCAGTGCGTCGAGCACGCCGTACGCGTAGACGTGCAGCTGTCCGACCTGGAACCGCTCGGACAGCGCCGCGAGGTCGAGGAAGGGGGCCTTGCCGTAGCTCGCGGTAACGAGGTGACCGGGGTGCGCCGCTCGGACCCGATCGAGGGCATCGTCCCCGCCGTCGTCGAAGGCGGGGACGATGGAGAAGTCGACCTCGTTGTGCAGTTCGGCGAACGCGATCGTGTCCGCCAGCCCGGCCGCCTCGATCTCGTCGAGCATGCGGATCGTGGCCGACGCGAGCAGGTCGTAGCGCTCGGTGAGCGGTACGGCGTCGATTGCGCGGAACCACTGCTCGTCCGCCGCGAACGCGGGCGACTGCTGGTACTCCCAGCTGGCCAGGATGACGACGATGCCGCGTTCGCGAGCGCCGCGGAGCAGGTCGAAGAAGCGTCGGCGCAGGTCGAGCCGGTAGCCGCCCGGCACGTCGTACCAGCGGGTGCCGTTGCCGAACACCTCGCCGTGCGGCGACCGTCCGAGTCCCTCGATCGCGAGGTCGCCCGCGAGCTCGTCGAGTCCGAGGCCGCCGAACAGCAGCAGCGGCGCGGCGCAGATGCGGATGGCGTTGTAGCCGCGGTCGACCGCCTCGTCGAGCGCCGCGTCGAGGTGGGCGTAGGGCTCGCCCACACCGGCCCGGGTGTACCACGAGAAGTCCCACAGCGTGATGGTCAGGCGCGGCGGCAGGTGAGCGGGCACCGCGCCCGTGAGGCCGCGGGTGTCGGGGGCGGGGTCGTGTCCGGAACCGAGGTAGCGGGTCATCGGGTCATCCCTTCGTCGCGCCGGCGGTGAGACCGGCTCGCCAGAATCGTTGCAGACCGGCCATCACCACGATGAGCAGCACGGCCGACACCGCCGCTCCCGTGACGACGAGCTCGTAGTAGAGCGGGGCGCGCTGCGTCTGGCCGTTCCACAGCATGAGCCCGAGGGTGACCGGGAACGTCCGGGCGTCGTTGAGCATGACGAGCGGCAGCAGGTAGTTGTTCCAGATCCCCACGAACTGGAAGAGGAACACCGTCACGAGCGCGGGCGCCATCATGCGCGTCGCCATGGTCGCGAAGATGCGCACGTCGCCGGCCCCGTCGAGTCGCGCCGCCTCGATGACCTCGTCGGGCACGCCCGCCGTCGCGTAGATGCGGCACAGGTACACGCCGAACGGGCTGACGATGCTCGGCAAGAGGAACGACCAGTAGGTGCCGGTGAGGCCCACGGCGTTGAACATGAAGTACGTCGGCAGCGCGATCACCGTGGCGGGAACGAGCACGCCGCCGAGGATCATCGCGAAGACGGCCTCGCGCCCGGTGAAGGCGTACTTCGCGAACGCATAGCCTGCCGCGCCGCTGAGGATCGTCGCGATCAGCGCGCCGAGGCCCGAGTAGAACAGGCTGTTGAGCAGCCACTGCGTGTAGATGCCGCGGTCGGTGGTGAAGAGGTTCTCGAGGTTGGTCAGCGGCTGCGGCGCGTCGCTGAACCACAGGCCGAACGACCCGAACAGGTCGGC
The DNA here is from genome assembly GCF_900102175.1 of Microbacterium sp. cf332. Taxonomy (GTDB): domain Bacteria; phylum Actinomycetota; class Actinomycetes; order Actinomycetales; family Microbacteriaceae; genus Microbacterium. Next base: position 566,446 of record NZ_FNKN01000003.1, on the reverse strand, counting down.
GTTGCTCTTGGTGGCGGCGAAGAGCACCCACACCACGGGCAGCGCGAAGTACACGAGCGCCGCGACGAGCACGGCCAGGGTGGGCAGCGAGCCCCAGAACCCACCGACCGGCCCGCCCGCGCTCGGGCGGCGGGTCGCACGTCGGCCCGGGCTCTGCTCCGTGGTGACCGACCGGGTGGATTCGGTGACGGGTGCGATCACCATGCGCGGTTCCCCTTCCGGTTGACCAGCCGCAGGAAGACGAACGAGAACACGAAGGCGATGACCGCGACGATGACGGCCATCGCGGCGGCGAGGTTCGGGTTGCTCTGCGTGAACGCCTGGTTGTAGGCGGCGAGGTTCGGCGTGTAGTCGGTGTTGATGGCGGTCGTGAGCGGACGGAGCACGAGGGGTTCGACGAACAGCTGCAGCGTGCCGATGATCGTGAAGACGGTGGTCAGCACGAGCGAGGGGCGCAGGAGCGGCAGCTTGATCTCCCACACGATGCGCCACTCGCCCGCGCCGTCGATGCGCGCGGCCTCGTACAGGTCGGCAGGCACCGCCTGCAGCGCTGCGATGAGCACGAGCATGTTGTAGCCGGCGAAGGTCCATATGCCGATGTTCGCGATCGCGAACATGACGGTCCCGGAGTCCAGCGGCGCGGCCGAGATGCCGACGGCGGAGAGCCCCTGCAGGATCGGGCTCGTGCTGGGCACGTACAGGAAGCTCCACAGCAGCGAGGCGATGACGCCCGGGACGCCGTAGGGCATGAAGAAGGCGACCCGGAAGAACTGCGGCCAGCGGGCCTTCGTCGATTCGAGCAGCAGGGCCAGCACCGCCGAGAGCACGACCATCAGCGGCACCTGGATCAGCGCGAAGACCGCGATGCGTCCGAGGCTCGAGACGAACGCGGGGTTGGCGAGCGCGCGGACGTAGTTGTCGAGACCCACGAACAGCGTCTCGGGCGCGCCCAGGCCGAGACCGCTCGCGCGCACCGAGAACAGGCTCTGGACGATCGCCCAGACGATGGGGGCGACGTAGAAGACGGCGAACGCGATCAGGAACGGGCCGAGCAGCAACAGCAGCGGCAGGCGGCTTCGGGTGGTGTGCATGGGGATTCCCTTCGGGCACGGCCGAGCGGGGCGGACGGCATCGCTGCCGTCCGCCCCGACACGGTCAGTCGGCGACCGAGATGCCCTTCGCGGTCATCTCCGCGACCATCCGCTCCTGCACCGCGGCGTAGGCCTCGGTCAGCGGGGTGCCCGACTCGACGGCGGCGCCGACCTCGTCGAGCAGGCTCGCGTTGAGGGCGTCGACGAGCGGCGGCCATTGCCAGTCGCGCGCGACCTGGTCGCTCGACTCGGCGAAGACGTCCCAGATGTCCTGACCGCCGAAGAACTCGAAGACCTCCGGGGCCGACTGGATCGAGGGGATCGCGTCGACGTCGGCGATCGCGGGCCAGCCCGCACCGTTCTCGGTGAGCAGGCTCACGCTGTCGAGGTTGCTGTTGAGCCACAGCGCGAACTCGGCCGCCTGCTCGGGGTGGGCCGACCCCTTCAGCACGACGTTGGCAGAACCGCCCGACCAGCTCGCGGAGCGGGGGTTCGCCTCATCCCACTGCGGCATGAGCCCCACCGACCACGCGCCGGCGGTCTCGGGAGCGTTGTTGCGGATGATCGCGTCGGCCCACGAGCCGCTCATCCACGACACGATGCGTCCGGCCTGCACGTCGGCGAACCACTCGCTCGAGAGGTCGGCCTGCACCTTCACCAGGTCCTCGTCGATCAGGCGCTGCCAGTACTCGGCCATGCGGAGCGTGTCGGGGTTGTCGATCGCGACCTTCCACGCGTCGCCCTCGACCTGGAACCAGGGCTCGCCCGCCTGCTCGGCGAGGCCCTCCATCCAGGCGGCCTGATTGGGGGCGAATGCGGCGATGTACCGGTCGGGGGCGGTGGCCCGTACGGCGACGGCAGCGGCGTAGAAGTCGTCCCATGTCGCGGGGGCTTCGGTGATGCCGGCCTCGGCGAAGACGTCCGAGCGGTAGTACAGCCCCATCGGACCGGCCGCCTGCGGGATGCCGTACACGCGGTCGTTGAAGGTGGTGGCCCCGATCTGCCAGTCGGCGAACACGTCGACGTCGTCGCCGACGTAGTCGGTGATGTCTTCGAGGGCACCGTTGAGCAGGAAGGTCGGCATCTGGTCGTATCCGACCTGCGCGACATCCGCGGGGTTGCCGGCCTGGACATCCGAGAGCATCTTGGCGTAGCCGCCCTCAGCGCCGGAGACGATCGTCTGCAACTCGACCTGGATGTCCTCGTGCTGCTCGTTGAAGAGGTCGACCGCCTGGTCGATCCCAGGCACCCAGGTCTGGAAGGTGAGGGTGACGGGTCCGTCGTCGGCCGGGCCGGAACAGGCCGCGAGCGGCGCGATGACGGCGACCGTGACCGCAAGAGAGAGGAGGCGACGACCGCGGAGCCGCCGGGGAGGAGTAGACATCGATGCCCCTTTGCATGTGTGTGATGCGAGCTGCTCGGGTAGCAGCCGGATCTCACACGCTAGGGCGACGGCCGACCGCTCGACATAGCGGAACGAGCGTCACACCTGGACGATTCGACGAATCGGTCAGGCCTCGAGCACCTCGTCGCCGCCCACCTCGGCAGAGAAGTCCACGCGGATGAGCTCGCCCGCGGCGCCCTCATCGCGGCCGTCGCGGCGCAGTGCTGCTCCGGCCCCCATCGCCTGCAGGCGATGCAGCGCCACGGCACGGGCGAACGGGTCGGACACGGCGGGCGCTCTTTCGTCGGGGGCGGAGGGCGGGGCGGCGGATGCCGTCGACGTCAGCTCGATCATAGGCGCGGCGCGCCGAGAACGACCCGCGCGCGGCCGGCGCGAATCGCGCATACGCGAATCGGGGGGTTTGTGCTAGTGGCTCTTGCCTGCTGGGCCGCGGTGCGAGAGTGACGACTGGAGAACACCCCGACCGAACGGAGTCCCCCATGTCCGACGCCAACGCCACTCCCACTCCCGATGTCGAGTCCACCGATCAGGCGACGACGGCGGACGACGGCTCACAGAGCTCCCAGGGCCTGACGCGAGCTGCGTCGCGCGCGGTGCACGGTGTCGCGGACGCGGGAAAGAACGTCGTCCACAAGGCGCAGGAAGCGGCCAAGGGTGCACTGCCCGACGCGGTGCCCGACGTCGCAGACAAGATCGTCGACGCCGCGGCCGGCTTCGCGACGGCACGGATCGATCAGAACGTCGCGATCGCCGACGGCGTGCTGGGAGTGACACGCGGCACGGGCAAGGCGCTGCGGATCGCCGCTGTCATCGCGGTCGTCGCGGTCCTCGCGGCTCTGATCGCCCGCCGCGCCTAGCCGCGAGACCGTTCGAGGCCGTCGGAGCGGCCGCCGCCGGATCAGCGGGACGGGTCGAATCGCTCACCGTCGCGCTCGCTCCGCGTCGAGAGCAGAATGGCGAGCGCGATCCATCCGAGCACCGGGATCATGATCAGGAAGAACCACATGCCGGTGCGGTTCGTGTCGTGAAGCCGGCGCCAGGTCACCGCCAGCAGCGGCAGAAGCGTGACGAGTGAGAAGGCGAGCACGACGATCTCGGCCGGTCCCTGCACGACGCGCGTGTCGATCGGTCGCCAGTCGCCCGTAGCGAGTCCGCGCACCATCTGCACGAGGATCGGGGCAAGCACGACGACGAGCGTCGGCCACCAGAACTCCGAGCGGCTGGCCCGGCCGGAGAACCGCGCGTAGTTCTGCACGAACCTCCGCGCGGCGACGGTGAACGACGCCCCGGGATAGGGCAGTCCGAGCGGGGGCTCGATGTGACGGTTCGGTGCCCGGTTCGCGTCGCTCGTCATCCGTCGAGGCTACGCGCGCGGCGGCATGGCTTCGTCCCCGGTGAAGAAATACAGCAACCCTCACCCTGTTTGTGCCGCATGACTGATACATTTTGTGCCACACGCAAGGTACAAGCGAGAGGCGCCGTGCATGCTCATCCCTTTTTCGACGGCCTTCGGCCTGCTCGACGTCGCCGGGGCGATCGCCGTGTGGCCCCCGATGTCGTTCGTCATCGGTCTCGTCGCGGCGGCCACGGTGGTGGCGATTCGGGCGAACACGAGCGGCGGCAGCGAGCGCGCGGGACTCATCGGCGCCCGCGGGTCGTCGCTGCGCCGCCGTTACCTCGGTGAGCACGCCACGCTGAGCATCGCCGGGGCCTCCGTCGCGCTCGGCTTCGTCGTCGAGTTCCTCTTCCGCGGATACGTCTGGAACGGGTCCGGCACGTCGTGGTGGCGCGTCGCCGCACCGTTGGTCGTCGCCCTCGTCGGTGTCGCCGCCACGCTCGCCGTCATCCGCACGCGCGGGTCGGGTTCGCCCGAACGTCCGGTGTCGCCGCCGATTCGCCGCTCGTGGATCTCGTTCAGCTCGCGCGGGGCGCTGATCGCGCTCGCCCTGACCGCCGTCGCGGTCGCCGCCACGACGATCGCCGCGGGCATAGCGTCATCCCCGAACGCCGAAGGCGAATGGGTGTGGCTCGTCGTGCCGATTCCGAACGCACCGGATGTCGATCCCCTCCGCGTCACCTTCTACGGCTGGGTCTACGGCGTGCCGGCCCTCATCACCCTGGCACTGCTCGTGATCACCGCCTGGCGCGGTCTCGACCGCAGCGCGGCGCGTTCCTTCCTCCGCCCCGAAGCAGTCGCGATCGAGCGCGCCGCCCGGCGCCGGACCGCCGGCAGCATCGTGATGCTGAGCACGGGCGCCGCCCTGATCGCTCTCGCAGCGGCGTGGCGACTCGTCGGCAACGCCGGGTCGACCACGACCCTGACGATCGAGGACGCGAGCGGTGCTGCGACGTACGACGTCGCCTGGCGGTTCGCAGAGCTCGCGTCACTTGCCGGTGCGGCGGCGCCGATCGTCGAGATCATCGGGCTGTGCTTGCTGCTCGTCGTGGCCGGCTCGCTCGTGCCGAGCGCGGTCGAGGCCGTGGCGCCCGCGCCGGCCACCTCGACCGATGTCGGGTACGCACGGTGACCCTCACCCGTCCGCTGTCCCCCGCCGACGAGGCCAGCCCGTCGCGCGAGATCTACCTGCAGCTCCGCGGGCTCATCGTCTCGGGCATGCTCGCGGCGAACGAGCGTCTGCCGACCGTGCGGCAGACCGCCGCCGACCTCGGCGTCGCTCCCGGCACCGTCGCGAAGGCGTACAAGCTGCTCGAGCAGGAGGGACTCGTGGTCAGCCGCACCGCCGCGGGCACGCGGGTCGCGGAATCCGCCGCGGTCCTCCCCCACGCGGTGCTGAAGCGCATCCGCGACCTGACCGACGAGGCACTGCGCACCGGCACCGCGATCGACGATGTCGTGAGCGTGCTGCGGGCGCAGTGGAACGCCCAGACCGAGCAAGCTGCGAGCTGACCGCGACGACCGCGTCAGAGGCCGCCGCGGACGATGACGATGACGATGAGCAATAGGGTTCGTCGGCCATCCCCTGGTGCCTGACCCCGTCGGGAGGGGTTCGCCCGGTCAGGCCTCGGTCATCCGCCCGCCTTCGATGTGCCAGCGACGGTTGGTGCTCACGGCATCCAGCATCCGCCGGTCGTGAGTGACGAGCAGCAGCGTGCCGTCGTACGACTCCATCGCCTGCTCGAGCTGTTCGATCGCGGGCAGATCGAGGTGGTTGGTCGGCTCGTCGAGCACCAGAACGTTCACGCCGCGCGCCTGCAGCAGCGCGAGACCGGCGCGGGTGCGCTCCCCCGGCGACAGCTCGTCGACCGGGCGGAGCACGTGGTCGGCCTTGAGACCGAACTTCGCGAGCAGCGTTCGGACCTCGCCGGACGCCATCTCGGGCACGAGCGCCTCGAACGCGTCGGCCAGCGGGCGTGAGCCCACGAGCAGCGATCGCGCCTGATCGATCTCGCCGATGCTCACGCTCGACCCGAGTCCCGCCGATCCCTCGTCAGGAGTCTGCCGACCGAGGATCGTGCGCAGCAGTGTCGACTTGCCGGCACCGTTCGGCCCCGTGATGCCGATGCGGTCGCCGGCGTTCACCTGCAACGACACCGGCCCGAGCGTGAACGAGCCCTGTCGGACGACGGCACCGTTGAGCGTCGAGACGACGGAGCTCGACCGCGGCGCGGCGCCGATCGTGAACTCGAGCTGCCATTCCTTGCGGGGCTCGTCGACCTCTTCGAGCCGGGCGATGCGGCTCTCCATCTGGCGAACCTTCTGCGCCTGCTTCTCGCTCGACTCCGTCGCCGCCTTGCGCCGGATCTTGTCGTTGTCGGGGCTCTTCTTCATCGCGTTGCGGACGCCCTGGCTCGACCACTCGCGCTGCACCCGGGCACGCGCGACGAGGTCGGCCTTCTTGCCCGCGAACTCGTCGTACTTCTCGCGCGCGTGACGCCGCACGGTCGCCCGCTCTTCGAGGTAGGCGTCGTAGCCGCCGCCGTAGATGCGGTGGGAGTTCTGCGCGAGGTCGAGCTCGAGCACGCGTGTAACGCTGCGCGCGAGGAACTCGCGGTCGTGGCTGACCAGCACGACTCCCCCGCGCAGGCCGCGCACGAACGCTTCGAGGCGCTCGAGACCGTCGAGGTCGAGGTCGTTCGTGGGTTCGTCGAGCAGCACGATGTCGAAGCGCGACAGCAGCAGGGCCGCGAGTCCGACGCGCGCCGCCTGACCGCCCGAGAGGGATGTCATGTGGATGCCGTCGGCGTCGAGCTCGAGCCCGAGGTCGGCGAGCACGATCGGCAGCCGCTCGTCGAGGTCGGCCGCACCGCTCGCGAGCCAGCGCTCGAGGGCGGTGGCGTACCGGTCGTCGGCGCCCGGGATCGAGGGATCGCCGAGGTCGGATGCCGCGGCATCCATCTCCGCCGTCGCCTCGGCGCACCCGGTGCGGCGGGCGATGTACGCGGCGACGGTCTCGCCCTCGACGCGCTCGTGCTCCTGCGGCAGCCAGCCGACGAACGCATCGGCGGGAGCGAGGCTCACGGTGCCTGCCTGGGGCGCGTCGCGTCCGGCGAGGATGCGGAGGAGCGTCGACTTGCCGGCGCCGTTCGCGCCGACGACACCGACGACGTCACCCGGACTGACGGTGAGATCGACGCCGTCGAAGAGTGTGCGGTGGCCGTATCCGCCGGCGAGGCCCTGAGCGACGAGAGTTGCGGTCACCGGACGATTCTTCCATCTGGCGGGATGGGCGCCGGATCGGTGCGGGATGGTCGGAGGGCGCCTAGCCCCCTCCGAGCGCCGCGTCGCGGGCCGCGCGCCAGGTGACGAGGTAGGGGTAGGCGGTGTTCACGTCGTGGGCGCGGCGGGCCGCGCGGACCGCGGGGGCGAGAAGCGCCGCGTCGCTGCGCTCGTACGCGTGACCGAAGGGCAGCGGAAACCGCGACCGGAAATGGTCCATCCACAACAGGACGAGGTCGCCGTCGTGAGCGAGGACCCCGTTCGAGAACGATCCGCGCTCGTGGCGGACGATGTCCCAGCCGCCACCCTCGCGCGGAACCGCGGAGAAGTCGGGATCACCCATCCACCGCCACGCATCACGGTGACGGAGGGGCGCGCCGATGCGGCCGGCGAGGGCTGCGGCAAGGGCGTCGGGGGTCCAGGGCGCGGGGAAGAACGACGACAGGCTCGCAGTCAGCGCGAGCGGGCTGAGGGGTCCGGCATCCGCACGCCGACGCTCGGCGGCGAGAGCTTCGTTGAGGATGACCGTGTTCGTCGCGGGTGCTCCGGGATCGAGCATGGCGAGGTAGAGCTGCAGCATGTCGAGGTAGCGCCGGTGGTCGGCGGCCGTTGCGAACGGCGGGAGCGGGATGCCGGCGACCGCTTCACGCCCTGCGGGAACGTCAGCATCGAGGAACTGTTCCATCCGGACAGTTTGGCGCAGCCCGTGGAGCTACGCGGCTCGGCGCTCGACAGCGGCGAGACGTGTCACCTCACGGACGGACGCGAGCCCCGCGGCCGTCGAACTCGACGACGTCATCGTGCTGCAGCTGACGTCCTCGCCGCCGGTCGACCTCGCCGTTGACCATGACGAAGCCGTCGATGATGGCCTCCTTCACGTCGCCGCCCGAGTCGAGCAGACCCGCGAACTTCATGAACTGGCCGAGACGGATGCCGTCGCTCCCGATCGAGACGTCGGTGATGCGCGGTGCTTTGGCCATGCGGAAATGCTAGCCGAGCGCGATGCCTGGAGGATCACGACCACCACGGCGCTGACTTGTCTACGCCGCTCGCGCCAACGCGGCAGCGACGGCGTCTGCGGCAACGTTGACGGAAGTCGTGGGGCCGACCATGCTGCCGTGGACGATCGCCCAAACGTTATCGGCGAATGCGTATCCCAGGTATGTACCGAGGCCTTCCGGGATGCCCTTTGAGAACATGGCGATCTCGTCGCGCGTCGTGTGCTCGTACTCGTCGGATTCAGCCAGCGCGCTGACGAGCTCCGATGCCGCTTCCTCGTCGATGTCGAGAACCATGACGGAGAACCCTCCGCCCGTTTCAGGAATGCCGTACGTGCAACCCACCACATCTGCGGCGGTGTCGAACGCGTCTTGTGCCGCAGGCCCCAACACGTCCGGCGCCTCGACGACCTCGAGCGGATCCGGGCCTTCGACCCGATCGTCATTGACGGAAACACGCACCTGCTCGATGCCGATCAGATTTGAGCAGTCCGGGAGCGCGGCCCGCTCCGGGGGCGGCGTGACCCCCGGCTCCGCTGTCGGGCTTACGGCACTGGGCGCGGGCGTCTCGCGGGAGTCGGTCGGCGAGGGGGAAGAGTCCATGTCATCGACCTGACCCGCGCAGCCACTCACCATCACCAGCAGGAATGAGAGCACCGCTACGCGGAGAATGCGTGACGACATGCGTCGACCTTATCGGCGGCGCTCTCACGAACGCATATGCGTTCGGGGCCGACCTGGCAACGGTCTCGGCTGTCGCACCCCTCCGGCTTACGGTGAACCCATGTTGCACTCAATCCGGCAGGGCTCCGGTAAGCCATTGCTCCTGGTTCATGGGCTCGGCTCCAGCAGCGGCAACTGGGCACCGGTGATCCCGGCGCTGGCGGCTGAGCGCGAGGTCATCGCCGTCGACCTCCCTGGTTGCGGCGAGTCCGCGCCGCTCACCGGCGAGACCACGATCGCCACGCTGACGAGTGCCGTCGAGGACTTCATACGCGACGCGGGATTGGGCGACGTCGACGTGGTCGGTAGCTCCATGGGCGCCCGGATAGCGATGGAGATGGCGCGTCGAGGGCATGCCGGCAACACCGTCGCACTGGACCCTGGCGGCTTCTGGAATGACCGTCAGGCGGCGATCTTCGGTGAGAGCATCAAGGCTTCCGTAGCACTGGTGCGCCGGATCCAACCGGCGTTGCCGTTCCTCACGGGCAACGCCGTAGGCCGCACAGCCCTGCTGCTGCAGTTCTCCGCCCACCCCTGGAAGCTGCCGCAGGATCTGGTGCTGCGTGAGCTTCGCGGGTTCAAGACATCGACCAGCCTGGATCCCGCCCTTGATGCTCTGATTCACGGGCCCCGCCAGGAGGGGGCGCCGGCGGGTTCGCTCACGGGCAGGATGGTCATCGGATGGGGGCGGAACGACAGAGTCACTGTTCCGAGCGAGGCAGCGCGGGCGACCGAGCTGTTCCCGGATGCCACGTTGCACTGGTTCGAGAAGTGCGGTCACTTCCCGCACTGGGACCAGCCGGCGGAAACCGCGCGCCTCGTGCTGGACAGCACCGCCTGAGATGCGGCTGAGCGTGGAAGCGAAGCCCGTTCGTACGATGAGCCCGAATCCCTCGATGAGAGGGATGATCGACCTGTGACTGACAAGCGCGACAAGAAGACGCCGAAAGCCTCAGCGGCCGACGAGCGGGCGTTCATCGAGGCGAACTCCGAGGCGAAGTCGCGGTACGGGCGCTTCAACCTCGCCGTCATCGGCGGCACCGGCGTCGGCAAGTCCTCGCTCGTCAACGCGGTGTTCGGCCGTGACCTCGCCAAGGTCGGGAAAGGCCTGCCCGTCACACGAGGCGTGAAGTACTACAGCGATCCCTCTCTCGGCATCTGGGACATCGAAGGGTTCGAGATCGGATCCGCCGCTCCCCCGGCAGACATCCTGCGGGGTCATCTGCGCACGATCTCCCAACGCCCGGCCATCGAGCAGGTCTCCGTCGTCTGGTACTGCGTGCTCTCGCAGCTGCCGCGGCTCACACAGCCCGACATCGACATGATCCGCGAGCTCGACGCCGCGGGGCTCCCCGTCATCCTCGTGCTCACCAAGGTCGATTGGTCGAAGAACCCGATCACGGGCAAGCGCAGCGCACCGGACGACGTGACCGAGTTCCAGGAATGGCTCGAAGAGCCCGTCGACGGCGAGGGGCGGCCGATCCACATCCCGATTCAGCGCGTCATCCTCACCTCCACCGCCGGCAAGCACGGGAAGGGCAAGGGGCACGGCCTCGGTGAGCTCGTGGCCGAGACCCTGACCCTCTCGCCGGACAACGAGAAGGACGCCTTTCGCATCGCGCAGAGACTCAACCTCCCGTGGAAGCGCGAACTCGCCCGCCCCGTCATCACCGGTGCCGCAGGAGCCGCAGCGGCAGCCGCGGCGGTTCCCGTTCCGGTTGCCGACGCCGTGGTTCTCGCGCCGATCCAGCTCGCGATGATGGGCCGAATCGCGGCGATCTACGACCTCGAGCTCACCACGATGATGTCGGCGGGAGCCCTCGCTCAGCTCGGCGTCCAGATCAGCGGACAGGCGCTGGCACGGAGCTTCCTCAAACTCATCCCCGGTGCCGGGAGCGTGATCAACGCGGGAGTCGCCTTCGCCCTCACCGCCGCCACCGGCGAGGCCTGGCTGCGGATGTGCGAGAACGTGCACACCGGCAAGATCGACGTCTCGAAGGTCACCGATTCGTGGGGCGACTACGCACCCGGGTTGCTCGAGGTCGTACGCAAGATGGCGGAGCGGCGCGTGCTGAAGCGCTGACGCGCTGGTGGTGCGGCTGAGTCTAGGTCGCCGGCGGGTGGGACGACAGTGGCGGGATGCCGCGGCCCCGCCGCACCATGATGGGTCCATGAGCTCCGCGCGCACCGTGACCCGCACCGTAGTCCGTCGGCTGACGCGGTGGGGCACGGCAGCCGTGCTCGTCGGTGGCGCATTCGCGCTCCCGCGACGCACGCGCGGGTTCGGAGTGCAGACCCTGATGTGGGGCGCGATCGACCTCACGCTCGCGGCGGTCACCCGTGGGAGGGATAAGGTCTCGCACGCGCAGACCCTGCGCCGCATCCTGCTCGTGAACGCCGCACTCGATGCCGGCTACGTCGCCGCGGGCGCCCATCTCGCCGTCCGTACGCCGACGCTCGGCGGCCGCTTGCGACCCGCCGACGCGCGCGGCCACGGCCTGGCCGTCGTGCTGCAGGGGGCGGCGCTGTTCGTCATCGATTTGAGCGCCGCCCGGCGCCTCCGGCGCTGACGCTCGGTCAGCCTCGACGATCGGCCCATTCCGCTCGGGCCAGCTGGCGCAACCGCCGAAGCACGTGCGAGTGCGCCGGCGGTCCACGCGGACGGAATGCCGATCCTGCCGTGTCGCCGCCTTCCGGCCTTGATAGAGACAACTCCGCGACTCTTGATCGCGCCCGCTCGGCACACATCTCGGCTCGGGCATCGCCGCCCGTCGGCGCGTCAGCGATCCGTCGGAGAGCTTCGAGCGCTTCACTGACGCGCCCCGCCGCGGCGTACAATTCGGCGAGCGCCGCGAGCGCACGCGTGTCCCCCACCTCCGCTGACCCCGCGCTCCGGCGAAACGCCACCTCTGCGCGCGCCGCGCCACCACCCAGAGGAGCGGGCGTCGCCAGATGCCACCGCCCGATCAGGTAGTTGGCCACCGAGTGATCAGGGGCCACACTGAGCACCTTCTCCAGCCTGCGACGCAGCACAAGGCTCGACAGCACTCGCGCCGAGAGAGGACGGCGTGCCAGCACGAGACCCTGAAGACGGGATCGCTGAGCGAGCAGATCGTGAGACCCGGGGGCGACCACGGTTCTCACGCTCACCTACACCGGCTTGCGCTGGGGAGAGGCGACGGGGTTGCGGGTGCGCAGCGTGAACCGGCTGCGCAAGCGCTTCGTCATCGAGGAGAACGCGGTGATGATCGGCTACGAGATTCATGTCGGCATGCCGAAGACGCACGAGAAGCGCTCGGTCCCCTACCCCGATGGCCTCGCCCCGATGATCGAACAAGCCTGCGCCGGCAAGGGCCCGGAAGGATCGCTCTTCGGCGACGGCGTCCACCACATGCGCAACTCCGGCAGCCAGGGATGGTTCGCGAACGCGGTGCAGCGCGCACAGACCGTCGACCCGTCGATCCCCCGGCTCACGCCGCACGACCTCCGCCACACCGCCGCATCGCTCGCGATCAGCTCCGGCGCCAACGTGAAGGTCGTGCAACGGATGCTCGGGCACGCTTCGGCGGCGATGACACTCGACACCTACGCCGACCTCTTCGACGACGGTCTGGATGCCGTCGCGTCACGACTCAACGCCCAGATGCCGCTCGTGGCGTTGCCAGCGGGTCCGCAGACACGCTACGTATTGCCGACCCGACTGTAGAGAGCAGATTGCTCAATTTCTCGTCGACTTCGAAGCCACGCGAAACACGCCGATTTGGCGTTCGGGGACGCCGGATGTCGCGCTTTGCCGGGCTCTGTTTCCATTCACAGCGTCTACAAATGCGGGCAAAAGCGGGCAAAACGCGATCCTGAGAGGTCTGACCACGGAAGAAATACCTGGTCATGGGCAAAAGAGAGTGTGCCCCTGGAGGGATTCGAACCCCCGACCCGCTCCTTAGGACGGAGTGGCTCTTCCACTGAGCTACAGAGGCAAGGCATGCCAAGTCTAGACGGCCGGGGGCGGCCGCATCCCGCCCCTCCTCATCCCTGGCGCGCCCCAGCCCTATGCTGACCGACGTGACCCGAGACACCCCAGCCACCGCGCCAACGCGCAGGCCACTGCGGACGGCGCTCGGGCTCCTCGCCGCCTTCGTTCTCTTCTCCGCCGCGATGGCCGCCTGGATCGGTGGACTCATTGCGTTCCACGCGCTCGGTATTCCGATGCAGGGCGACGAGTGGCTCGGCTGGGTGCTCGCGGCGCTCGTCGCCGTCGCGGTGTGGCCGCTCGCGGGACGGCGAGCGCACCGCGAGTTCTGGGCTCACCAGCACCACGGCGCCACGCCACCGAGAGTCTCCGTGACGACACCGGATCGCGTTCTCCGCATGCTCGTCATGGTCGTCGGTGCGGCGGGTCTCGTCGCGCTGTGCGGGCCGAGGAACATCACCCTTGCGCTGGCCGAGGCGTGGCAGATCATCGCTCCGGGCGGACGGTCGTCGAGCGCACTTCTGCAGCTGATCGGTCTGCTGCTGTGCTTCGTGCTGATGGTTCCGCCGATGCTCATCACCCAGCGGAGCCTCCGCCGCACCCCGCGCGATCACCCGGATCGTCTCGGTCTCGAACTTCGCCAGAACTGGTACGTCTCGGCGGCGACCGCGTGGGTCTGCTGCCTGCTGCTCGGGCTGATCGTGAGCTTCGTCCTCGCCCGAAGCTTGTGACGCATCGCACGCTCCCCGAACCTTCCGAATCCCCTGGGAGTCACGGCCCAGGTTTGCGTTCGGCCCGGATTCTCGGAATCGTGGCGGGCTCCGCAGCAATCCACGGAAGGAGAGCTTCATGCTCACGCTCACCGAGAACGCCGCCACCGCGGTGAAGAACCTCACCGCCCAGATCCCCGCCGAGACCGGCGGTATCCGCATCAGCGACTCCGGCTCCCCCGAGACCGGCTTCGCCCTCGCCCTCGCCGAGGCTCCCCAGAGCGAGGACGCCGTCGTCGAAGCAGACGGCGCACGCGTGTTCGTCGACCCGGCCGCAGCGCTCGCGCTCGACGACCGCGTGCTCGACGCCCAGGTCGACGGAGAGGGCGCGATCAGCTTCGCGCTCGGCGTCCGCGCCGCCTGACACCCCGAAATCTCGAGAGCCCCGACAGCCGCCTCCTCAGCCCGGCTGCCGGGGCTCTCGTCTGTCCGGCGGCGGCACGTCACGTCGCCCCCGATATGGTCGAAGTGATGGAAACCGATCTCATCGCTCGCATCGTCCTCTTCATCACGATGGGCGGCTCCGGCGCCGCGATCATCTGGATGGCGCGGGCCGCGGCATCCGGGAAGCTGAAGCGCAACTCGCTTGCCGGCATCCGCACCCCCACGACCATGGCCAGCGACGAAGCGTGGCTCGCCGCGCACGTGCGCGCGAAGCGCCCCACTCTCGTCGCCGGATACGTCGCCTGCGTGATCGCCGCATGCACCCTCCTACCCATCTCGACGACGGCGCTCACGATCGGCGTCCTCATCGGCGCCGTGCTGATGCTGCTCGTGATGCTGTGGGCGACCCGCGTGGGCACGAAGGTAGCCGTCGCCGTCGCGGACACCGCACGATGAACCTCGCATCGATCGACATCGCGCTGAGCCACGGCGTCTCGCTGCGGTCGATCAGAACCTCGGATGCGGCGCCTCTCGCCGAGGCATACCTGCGCAACAGCGAGCATCTCGCGCCGTACGAACCCCTCCGCACGAACGACTTCCATTCCGAGGCGGGACAGCAGACCGAGATCGCCGCGCTCATCGCGGGCCGCGACGCCGAGACCACGCTCCCCCTCGTGCTGGCAGACGGGTCGCGCATCATCGGACGGATCACTCTCTCCGGCATCGTCCGAGGAGCATTCCAGAGCGGCAACCTCGGGTATTGGATCGATCAGCGCTATGCGGGCCGCGGCCTCATGACGGCTACGGTGAACGAGGTGTCGCGCCTCGCCGCGACGATGCTGGAACTGCACCGCATCCAGGCCGGAACGCTCGTCGACAACGTCGCATCGCAGACGGTGCTGACCCGGTGCGGGTTCGTCGAGTTCGGGCTCGCGCCCGCGTACCTGCGCATCGCCGGGCGCTGGCAGGACCATCGCCTGTTCCAGAAGATCCTGGAGGCGTAAGGCGGGCGCTCCGAGCTAATTCGCCCGCCTCACCTGGCGCCTTGGGCCCTTCTGCGGCGCTAGTAGCGGCGTGGGGGTGACAGGCGAAGGACGCGGACTCTATCGGTCGGACACCGCCGCTGTCACGGCCCGCCCAGCGACGCACACCCGAAACGCCACTACGGGATGATGAAGCGCGCCGCTCCGGCGCCACCGTCGCCCTTTCCTGGAGGAACCCGTGACCTACGCCGCCCCGCAGCCCGCCGCTTCGCACGTCGACCCGCTGTCGCAGCCCCTGTACGGCGCCACGTTCGGCCAGGCGTTCAGCCGGTTCTGGAAGAAGTACGCGACGTTCACCGGTCGCGCGAGCCGCAGCGAGTTCTGGTGGTGGTACCTCGCCGCGTTCCTCGTGACCGCCGTGCTCTACATCCTCGCCGGCATCCTGGGCTTCTCGGGGGCAACCTACAACTCCGCCACCGGCACGACCGAGCCTGGCCCGCTCTTCGGGTTCGGCGCGCTGCTGATCGTCATCTGGCACCTGGCGATCCTCGTTCCCACGATCGCGCTCTCGTGGCGCCGCCTGCACGACGCCAACCTCGCCGGACCGTTCTGGTTCCTCAACTTCATCGCGGGCCCCGGCAGCCTGGCCGTCCTCGTGCTCTGCGCGCTGCCCTCCAACCCCGCCGGCGCACGCTTCGACCGCTGACAGCGGCGCGGCCAGTGTCGTTTCGAGCGCCCGTCTACGGGCGAGGCCGATTCATCTGGCACTTCGCGCCCCCTCACGGTGCTGGCAGCGGCGACTTCTGACAGATGAGACGCCCGAGCACGCGACGCAGCACCGGCAAGGCGACATACTGAGCGCGTGAGAATCGCGATCGCCGGGGCGACCGGCACCGTCGGCAGACATGTTCACCGCTTCGCCTCAGAGCGGGGACACGAGGTGGTGGCGCTTGCGCGGAGCGAAGGGCACGACCTGGTGCACGGGGCCGACCTCGCGCCTGCGCTCGTCGGGGTCGACACGATCGTCGATGTCACCGGAATCCAGACGCTCTCGCGGCACCGGTCGCGGCACTTCTTCGAGACCGTCGCGGGCAACCTGCACCGGGCGGGCACCGCCGCGGGCGTGAAGCATCTCGTGGCTCTGTCGATCGTCGGCATCGACGGCGTCGATGCCTCCTACTACGGCGGCAAGCTCGCGCACGAGCGGGCCGTCGAGCGCGGGCCGCTCCCGCACACCATCCTGCGGGCAGCCCAGTTCCACGAGTTCACCGAGCAGACGCTCGAACGGGGCAAGGTCGGCCCGGTGTCGGTGGTTCCCGCCGCCCGCGTACGCCCGATAGCGGCCGCCGAGGTCGCGGACCGTCTCGTGACGCTGGCCGAGGGCGAGCCGATCGGGCGTGCGCGCGACCTGACCGGTCCGCGTGACGAGCTGCTCATCGACATGACGCGAGCGCTGCTCAATGCCCGCGGCATCCGCCGGACCACGATCGAGATGCGGCTTCCCGGATCGTTCGGTCGAGCGATGTCGTCGGGCCGCCTGCGCGGACACGCGAACGCCGACCGCGGCACCATCACCTTCGCCGATTGGCTCGCCGCGAACGCTTGACGCACGATCACGGCGGGGCTCCGCCCCCGACAGCTCAGGTCACAGACCCACCGCGCGACGCCAGGAACGCCGCGTTCGCCCGCAGCGCGGGCTTGTAGCGCTCGAGCTCGTCGGCATCGACATGGTCGGCGAGAAGCACGAGCAGTCCAGCGAGCGCGTCGTCGGTCCGGCCCGCGGCATGCAGGCTGAGCGCCTCGAACGCGCCGAGCGACACCGACGACGGGAACTCGTCGCGCCCGCGCGCGAAGGCCGCCAGCGACTCATCGACACGTCCGAGATTGCGCAGGGTGCTGCCGTACTGCAACAGGCAGCGCCGACGGATGTCACCCGCGAGCCCTGTGGCAAGCGCGCGCTCGTACAGGCCGACGGCCTCGCTCTCGTCGCCTGCTGTGTCATCGGCGCCGGCGAGCTCGTAGGTGACGCGTGCGTCGTCGGGATGCTGTTCGTGCAGCGGCAGCAGCGCGGCGATGGTCGGCGCCATGTCGTCGCGATCGCGCTCGGCGAAGATCCGGTCGAGCTCGGCGTACAGGTCGTCCACGATGACCATCCTCCAGTGCAGCAGCGCAAGACTAGCACAAGATATGTTGCGCAATATCTCTTGTCCTTCTATCGTGAAGACATGACACCCGACGGCCGGCCCGCCTCCCGACTCGAGAGCGCCACCGCGATGCGCGCGCTCGCACACCCGACGCGACTGCGCTTGCTGACGCTCCTCCGCGAGCACGGGCCACAGACCGCAGCCCAGCTCGGCGATGTCGTCGACGAGGCTCCCGGAACCGTGAGCTACCACCTCGGCAAACTCGCCGCGGTCGAACTGATCGAACCCGCCGAGACACGAAGCTCGGACAAGCGCGAGCGCTGGTGGCAGGCCACCGCGGCCCTCACGAGCTGGGAGCCGT
Organism: Microbacterium sp. cf332; assembly: GCF_900102175.1. Taxonomy (GTDB): domain Bacteria; phylum Actinomycetota; class Actinomycetes; order Actinomycetales; family Microbacteriaceae; genus Microbacterium. Next base: position 548,939 of record NZ_FNKN01000003.1, on the reverse strand, counting down.
CCGAACAGCTCTCGGATCCGGCCCGACGGGCGGCGTCCGCGTCGCTTGAGAAATCGATCGCGCAGGTCTACGCCGCCCGGTACAGCGAGTACGTCGACGCGATGCCGACCTTCCCGGTCGAATGGGTCGCCGCCGGAACGACCGGCGACCGCACGCTCCGCCTCACACTCGAAGAGCTGAGCGCCATGAAGACCGAACTCGAGTCTCTCGTCGAACGATGGGTCGACACGGCGGCGCGTCGCGACCACGACGACGGCGGGCCCGCTGTGCCGGTCGCACTCGTCTATCAGGCCTACCGCCGGCCGTGATTGCCCCACCGTCGCCGGCGAGCACCGTCGGCGATCCGTCTGGCGACCCCCGACAGCACCGCCGAGCCTCCCGAGCCTTGTATGCGCTGCTGTCGGCGCACGCTGTGTCGCAGACCGGCAACGTCATCACCGCCTTCGCGATCCCCTTCTACGTTTTGTCGACGGGCGGCTCGGGCATCGAGGTCGGCTTGGCTGCTTTCGCCGCAACCACGCCCGTCATCCTCGGTGGAGTCTTCGGAGGGGTCGTCGTCGACCGCGTCGGGGGCCGCCGCACCGCGGTCGTCGCCGACGTCATGAGCGGGGTGACCGTTCTCGCCATCCCCGCGCTCGCCCTGACCGTGGGCCTGCCCTTTTGGGCGCTGCTGCTCATCGTCTTCGCCAGCGGGATGCTCGACACTCCGGGCCAGATCGCGCGCCGCGTCCTACTGCCCGAGCTCACCGCGGCCGCCGGCATCCGGATCGAGCGGAGCGTCGGACTCCTCGACGGATCAGAGCGACTATCCAAGCTGATCGGCGCATCGATCGCCGGCGCGCTCGTCGCCCTCCTCGGGCCGACGATCGCGCTGGTGACGAATGCCGCGGCGTTCTTCATCTCCGCCACCGTGACGCGAGCGATGGTCCCCGCGACGGCAGCCCGCGTGCCCACCGACAGCGACGCCGTCACACAGAACGCACAATCGTCGTACTGGCACGAACTGCGCGACGGGTTTCGCTTCGTCCTACGCGATCCGCTCATGCGACTCATCGTCGGCATGGTGCTCATCACGAACCTGCTCGACGCGGCCCGCGGATCGACCCTGCTGCCGCTGTACGCGAATGCCGAGCTCGGCGGCGCCGCGGCGCTCGCGGTCATCGTCGCGGTCATGGGCGGATGCGCACTGCTCGGCAACATCACGTTCGGATTCGTCGCGCACCGGATGCCGCGGCGCCTGACGTTCACTATCTGCTTCCTCATCGCCGGCGGTCCGTCGAGCGCTGCCTTCGCACTCGCGGCCCCGCTTCCCGTCCTGCTCGCGGTGGTGGCGGTGTCGGGACTTGCGGCCGGCGCACTCAACCCGATCCTCGGCGCCGTTCAGCTCGAGCGCGTTCCCGCTCCCCTGCGCGGCCGGGTCTTCGGGCTGCTGAACGCCGGGACGTGGGCCGGTGTCCCGCTCGGCGCTCTGATGGGCGGAATCCTCGCCGACGGCGTCGGTCTCCTCGTCGCATTCGGGCTCATCGCGGTCGTGTATACGCTCGCGACCCTGTCGCCTCTCGCCGGGGGATCGTGGCATCTGATGGACCGCCGCCGGCCCCGTGACACCGCACCTTAAGCCCCCGGCGGCGTGCTCGCACGTCGTTCCCGGTGGGGGCCCCACTCGTGTTGACTGCCGTGATGAGCAATTGGGCCGAGACCGTCATGTGGTGGCACGTGTACCCGCTGGGCTTCACCGGGGCGCCGATCCGACCCGACGACAGCGACGGCATCGACGATGCGTCGGCGGATGCCGACAACGCGGGCGGGCACGTCGAGCACCGGCTCGGCCGCATCGAGGCGTGGCTCGACCATGCCGTCGAGCTCGGCCTGAACGGGCTGCTGCTGGGGCCGGTGTTCGCCTCGAGCACGCACGGCTACGACACCACCGACTACTTCCGCCTCGACGCCCGCCTCGGCGACGGCCGTGATCTCGACCGTCTCATCGCCGCCGCGCACGACCGCGGCATCCGTGTGCTGTTCGACGGTGTGTTCAACCACGTGGGTCGTGAGCACCCCGCATTCCACGAGCTGGAGAAGCGCGGACCCGAGGCCGACACCGCCGACCTCTTCCGTGTGCGCTGGGACGACTGGCAGACGGGTGATCCGGTCGACGCCGACGTGTTCGAGGGACACGACGCACTCGTCGCGCTGAACCACGACTCCCCCGCCGTCGCCGACCTCGTCGTCGAGGTCATGAACCACTGGCTCGACCGAGGAATCGACGGATGGCGCCTCGATGCCGCTTACGCCGTGCCTCCGGCCTTTTGGGCGCACGTCCTGCCGCGGGTCCGCGCTGCGCATCCCGACGCGTGGTTCCTCGGCGAGGTCATCCACGGCGACGCTCCCCGCATCGTCGAGGAGTCGACGATCGACTCGTTGACGCAGTATGAGCTGTGGCAGGGCATCTGGCACGGCATCGCCGACGGCAACCTGTTCGAGCTGAAGCACGCGATCGAGCGGAACAACGAGCTGCTGCCGGTGTTCGCGCCGCAGACATTCGTGGGGAACCACGACGTCACGCGCATCGCCTCGGCCATCGGCGCGGAACTGGTGCCGCATGCCCTCGCGGTGCTGTTCACCGTGGCGGGCGTGCCCTCGGTGTACGCGGGCGACGAGTACGGCTACGAAGCGGTCAAGGAGGAGCGTCTCGGCGGCGACGATGCGGTGCGTCCCGAGTTCCCCGACGCACCCCCTTCGCCCGACTCGCTGTCGGCGAGCTCGCAGCACATCCTCCGCACGCACCAGCAGCTCATCGCCATCCGCCGGCAGCATCCCTGGCTGCACCGCGCCCACACCGACGTCATCCACATCGACAACACGGCGATGGTGCTGCGGACCGCGACCGGGACGGATGCCGTCGTCACCGCCCTCAACCTCGCCGACGCGCCCGTGACCGTGCCGGTCGCCGATGCGACGCAGCTTCTCGCCGGCGCCGCCGACGACCTCGAGGGCAGCACCGCGTCGCTGCCTGCTCGTGGCTGGGCGGTGCTGTCGGCTCCCTCCTCCTGACGCTCGACCCGACTCGAATGGCTCTTCTCCCGCTCGCGTAGCGACGATTCGCGTCGGGTCGGTGTCCGGCGCCGACGCCGGCGCCGGCGGCCCGGCTCACCGGAAGTCCCGCGACTGGTGCCTCACCCCCACCCGCAGGTCTTCGAACGCGTCGGCGAGGATGTTCACGACGCCCTCGTTCGACCGCTCGAGGATGCCGCGGACGATGAGCGCGGGGCTGTCGCGCACGACCCGGCGGTAACGGTGCCACATGCCCGTCGAGCAGATGACGTTCATCAGCCCGTGCTCGTCTTCGAGGTTGAGGAAGGTGATGCCGGATGCCGTGGCCGGCCGCTGCCGGTGCGTGACGAGTCCGGCGATCTCGACTCGACGGCCGGTTTCGTGCTCGCGCAGATCGGTCGCGGTCAGCACCCCGCGGGCGTCGAGCTGCGAGCGGTAGTGGGTCATCGGATGATCGTCGGGCGAGATGCCCGTCGCCCACAGGTCGGAGGCGAGCACGTCGTAGCTCGACTGATCGGTGAACAGCGGCGGCTGCACGGCGATGAGCGAGTCGGGCAGGTACTCGATCCGGTCCTGCGCGGCCGATCCCGCCAGCCAGATCGCCTCGCGGCGGGTGTGGCCGAAGCACTCGAGCGCCCCCGCGGTGGCGAGCGCCTCGAGCTGCGTCGTGTCGGCGCCCGTGCGCCGCACGAGGTCGCGCATGTCGCGGTAGGGACCGGATGCCTCGCGCTCGGCGACGATCCGCTCGGCGAATCTCTTGCCGATGCCGGTGACCGCGGCGAGCCCCAACCGCACGGCGAAGCCGCCGTCGCGGCGATGCGCCGCCGACTCGTCGGGGGCGGTGATGTCGAAGACCGGCACGGGAGGCTGCTCGCCGAGGCAGCTGTCGAGTCCCGTCGGTCCCGGCCGCCCCGCCTCACCCGACACGGATTCGAGCACGGCCTCGAGCACGGCCTCGGCGCCCGAGAGCTGCAGGTCGGGGCGCCGCACCTCGACCCCATGGCGGCGGGCGTCGGCCGCGAGCGTCGCCGGCGAGTAGAACCCCATCGGCTGCGCGCGCAGCAGTCCGGCGAGGAACGCGGCCGGGTAGTGCAGCTTGATCCACGAGCTCGCGTACACCAGCAGCCCGAACGACAGCGAGTGGCTCTCGGCGAAGCCGAAGTTCGCGAATGCCTGGATCTTCGCGTAGATGTCGTCGGCCTCAGCACCGACGAGCCCGTTCTCGGCCATGCCGTCGTAGAGCTTCTGCTTGAGCGAGTCGATGCGTTCGATGCCGCGCTTCGAACCCATCGCGCGGCGCAGCAGGTCGGCATCCTCTCCTGAGAGCCCGCCGATGACCATGCCCATCTGCATCAGCTGCTCCTGGAAGACCGGCACACCGAGCGTGCGCTCGAGCACGGGCTTGAGCTTCTCGTGCGGGTACGTCGTCGTCTCGTAGCCGAGCTTGCGCCGCACGTACGGGTGCACGGCGCCACCCTGGATGGGCCCGGGTCGGATGAGCGCGATCTCGATCACGAGGTCGTAGAACCGGCGCGGCTGCAGGCGCGGCAGCAGCCCCATCTGCGCGCGGGACTCGACCTGGAACACCCCGATCGAGTCGGCCCGGCACAGCATGTCGTAGACCGCGGCCTCTTCTTTCGGCAGGGTCGACAGCTCGAACACCTCACCCGTCGAGCCCTCGATGAGGTCGAAGCAGTACTGCAGGGCGGCGAGCATCCCGAGGCCGAGCAGATCGAACTTCACCAGTCCCATCCACGCGGCGTCGTCCTTGTCCCACTGGATGACGGTGCGGTCCTGCATGCGGGCGTGCTCGATCGGCACGACCTCGCCGACGGGCCGATCGGTCAGCACCATGCCGCCCGAGTGGATGCCCAGGTGCCGCGGGGCTTTCAGCAGCTCGGCGGCGTAGACGAGCACCCGCTCGGGGATGTCGTGGTCGGGACCGGTGTCGAGAGTCGCCCCCCAGCGCTCGACCTGCTTCGACCAGGCGTCCTGCTGGCCGGGTGAGTGCCCGAGGGCCTTCGCCATGTCTCGTACGGCGTTCTTCGGCCGGTACTGGATGACGTTGGCGACCTGCGCCGCACGCTCGCGGCCATAGGTGGTGTAGACCCACTGGATGATCTCCTCGCGCCGGTCGGAGTCGAAGTCGACGTCGATGTCGGGCTCCTCCTCGCGCAGCGCCGAGAGGAAGCGCTCGAACGGCAGCCGGTAGTAGATGGAGTCGATCGCGGTGATGTCGAGCAGGTAGCAGACGGCGCTGTTCGCCGCCGATCCCCGCCCCTGGCACAGGATGCCGCGACGCCGCGCCTCTTGCACGATGCCGTAGACGATGAGGAAGTAGCCGGGGAAGTCCTTCTGCTCGATGACGGCCAGCTCCCGTTCGATGCGGTCGCGGTCTTCGGGCGGCAGGCCGGGATACTTGCGCGGCACCGCCTCCCACACGATCTGTCGCAGCCACGACATCGGCGTGTGCCCCTCGGGCACGGGGAGCTTCGGCAGGGCGGGCTTGGCCCGGCGCAGGGGGAAGGCGAGCTCGTCGGCGACGGTGACGGTGCGCGCCACGGCCCCGGGGTATCGACGGAAACGCCGTGTCATCTCGGCGCCGGAGCGCAGGTGCGCCCCGGCATGCGACGGCAGCCAGCCGTCGAGCTCGTCGAGCCCGCGGTTGGCTCGTACGGCGGCGATCGCGGCAGCGAGGTGCGCTCGCTCGGGAACTGCGTAGTGCACGTTGTTCGTCGCGAGGATCGGCAGGCCCCGCTCTCGGGCGAGCCCGGCGAGGATGTCGTTGTGCCGCGAGTCCAGCGGCTCGCCGTGGTCGGTCAGCTCGACCTCGACGGCGTCGCGGCCGAAACGCGCCACCAGAGCGTCCAGCTCGGAGGCGGCGGCATCCGCTCCCCGATCGATGAGCGCACGCCGCACCGCGCCCTTGCGGCACCCGGTGAGGATCGCCCACTGTCCACCGGCGATGTCGGCCAGATCGTCGAGTCGGTAGCGGGGCTTGCCCTTCTCGGCTCCGGCGAGCTGTCCCTGCGTGAGCGCGCTCGCCAGCCGGTGGTAGCCCTCTTCGCCGCGGGCGAGCACGAGCAGGTGCTCCCCCGGCGGGTCGGCCTCGTTGCGGGCCGCGCCGACGCGCTGGGGCAGGTCGAGCGACAGCTCGGCGCCGAACACGGTCTTCACGGACAGCTGCTCGGCGGCCTCGGCGAAACGGACGATGCCGTAGAAGCCGTCGTGGTCGGTGACGGCGAGGGCGTGGAGGCCCAGCCGCTCGGCCTCTTCGGCGAGCTCCTCGGGTGAGGATGCGCCGTCGAGGAACGAGTACGACGTGTGCGCGTGCAGCTCGGCGTACGGCACGGCGTCGTCGGGTCGCTCGATGCTCGGCGCCGAATACGTGCCGCGCTTACGCGACCATGCGGGGCTGTCGCCGCCGTCCGCCCCCGGGGGCGCGCTCGGCGCCCGGTTGCCGCTGAGCAGCCGCTCGATCTCGGACCACGGCACCGAGGGGTTGTTGAAGCCCATCAGTCGTACCGCCCCTCGACCGACCATTCGCCGCCATCGCACACCAGCAGCCACGCGGTCTGAGTGGCGTCGACCACCTGGAACCGATGCGCCCGCCGCGCGCGCGCCGCATCCCATTCGCGCTCGATCACCGGCCAGGGACCAGCCCACGAGCGGATGCCGCGCGACCCGGATGCCGATACCAGGGCCGCGGGCGTCGCCGTCAGCTCGCCGCGACCGTCGACCGCCACCATGTCGCCCTCACGGTCGACGACGGCCAGCGGCAGGGCGCGCTCGAACACCGTGGCGGGCAGGGGGTCGGGCATGCTCCCCGGCCAGGGCCGTTCGCGGGAGCTCGTCACGGGCCGGTCGCCCCAGGGCACGAGCACCTGCCGCTCGATGAGCCACCGCCCGCCTCCGACGACGGGGGTCACCACCCCCGTGTGCCCGAGCATCGCCTGCACGCGCGACAGGGCGTGGTGCACCCGCTGCTCGGGACCGGAGCCGAACAGCGAGACGGCGTGATGGGAGGCCGCATCGACCGATTCGGGCTCGATCTTCACCCGTGCGACACCGCTCGTGAGCTTGCCGCTCTCGGCCAGCTGCCATCGCACCCGGTCGACCACGGCGGCGGCGTCGAACGTGCCGGGATGCAGCCAGACGCGGTTGCTGGTCTCGCCCCGGTCGCCGGTGAGGATGACCCGCAGCTCGGTGCAGACGAGATCGACCGCCCCGAGACCGGCGATGAACTCCTCTGCGGCGACCCTCATGCCGAATGCGACCTGATCGGCGAGATCGAGGGGCGGTTCGAACGCGACCTCGCGGTGCAGCTCGGGGGGCGGGGTGCGCGGGACGACAGGGCGGGAGTCGGCTCCGGCTGCGAGCCCGTGCAGTCGGACGCCACGGGGTCCGAACCGCTCGACGAGACGCTCGGGGTCGATCGCGGCCAGATCGCCGAGGGTCTGCACCCCGAGCCGGGCGAACAGGTCGACCGTGTCGTCGTCGAGCACGGCGATCGTCAGCGGCGCCAGGAACTCCGCCGACCGCCCGGCTTCGACCACGCGGATGGGCCGTTCGGGACGCGTGCTCATCCGGGCCGCCTGCTGAGCCGTGAAGGGCCCGTCGGCGACGCCGGCCCGCACGTCGAGGTCGCCCTCGGCCGCCGCGGCCAGCAACGCGCCGGCTGCCTCGGTCTCACCGCCGTAGAAGCGCGCCGGACCGCGCACCCGCAGCGCGCACAACCCCGCCTCGAGCACCTGCACGCCCGGAGCCATCTCTTCGAGGCGGGCGACGATCGGTGCGAACTGCCGGTGGTCTCGCACCGCGTCGGCCTCCGCGACCAGCAGTCCGGGGCATCGCGCCTGCGCGTCGCGTCGCCGCTGCCCCCGGGAGACGCCGTCGGCGCGGGCCGACGCCGAGCAGGCGACGACCATGCCCTTCTCGAACACCGCGATCGGCGCGTTCGCGTCGCCGCCGCTGTCTCGCACGAACGCCACGACCGGCCAGTCGGGCACCCAGACGACGAGGCTGCGCACCGGCGCCTTCACGCTCTGCTCGGTCATGTCAGACCGCCCGGCGCATCGGGATCGGCTCGGCGACCGGCGTGCCCGCGAAGGCGCGCTCGTGCGGGGCGGCCGAGATCGCCCCATCGGGTGCGGGAAGCAGCATCCGCGCCGAGCGGGGCACGGGGAACCGCCGGCTCGACACGGTGACCGTCAGCTCGCGGTCGCTGAGGTAGCCATCACCGTCGCCCAGCCCAGACCACCGCGGATCGGCGACATCGAGCATGGCTTCGGTCTGCGGCCACGGCCCCTGCACGAGCAGCACCGTTCCGCGGTCGCGCAGCCGGCCGGCGAGCTTGGCGATGTCGGAGTCTTTCGCCCGTTCGGGCGGACGCACGGCGACGACGGGGAGCACATCGGCGATCGTCGCGGTGACGGCGAGCCAGCGTGCGCCCGGATCGGGGATCAGCACCACGCGAGACAGATCGACCCCGGCGTGCTCCGCGGCCTCGGCACCGAATCCCGGCATGCCGATCACGCCGCACCACGAGCCGGTCTGCGAGGGCTGCGCGAGCAGCGCGAACAGCAGCGAAGACGACGAGCCGAGCGAATAGGCGGCGCCGGGCCGCAGCCCCCGCCCGGGCAGCAGTCCGGCCAGGGCAGGATGAGTCGGCAGCACCGGAGCGTCGAGGCGGCGCCCCTGCATCCGTTCCATCTGCGCGCGCAGTCGCTGCACGTCCTCGGCGGCAGCGGGATTGCGCATGATCGACCTCACTCAGCAAGGGTAGAACATATGTTCTAGACCATCAATGTCGAGATCGAAGATACGACCGACTTGCGACATCCGCTCCGCGTCGGCGTGAGGCCCGCTACCGCTGCTACCCGTATCCCCCGGGGCTGGCGAAGCGTATGGTCACAAGCATGTGGACAGTACTTGTGATCTTGATCATCGTGTGGGTGGTGCTGTCGATCGTGGGGTTCGCGTTCGAGGGGCTGCTCTGGCTAGGAATCATCGGCGTCGTGTTGACCATCGGAACCCTCGTGTTCGGGATCATCCGGCAGCGTGCGAGACGCCGCCCCTGACACCGGAGCAGTCTCAGGGTCCGGTTTCCGCACACGGATCAGGAGCACGCCAGGACGGACGGTGATGCGCGCAGCAGTGACGTGACCGAAGCTGTCACCGTCGAGCTGCACCACACGCGGAACCTCGAACGTGGCCTCGAATACCCGACCCCGCGCATAGGCGAGCGAGTGGAGCTCCGGAGCCCGAGCAAGGATGCGGCGGGTGAAGCGCGATCGCCGCGCGGCTCCTTGCAGCGTCAGACGGGAACCGATCCCGGCCCATCCGAGCCGGCCGCGCGGTCGCATCATCACCACATCCAAGAACCCGTCATCGATGCTCGCCCGCGGAATGAGCAGCATGTTTCCGGCGAGCGTTCCGCAATTGCCGACGATGACGGTGTGCGCCCGAGCGGTGCGCGACCGGCTCCCGTCGATCCGGTAGTCGATGCGGAACAGCCGGTTGGCAAGGACGGATCGCGCGATCGGCGAGACGTACGCGAGCCACCCGAGATGCTTCTTCGCACGAGCATTCGTGTTGGCAGCCATGTCCGCATCGAGCCCGATCCCCGCCATCACGACGAAAGCGTGCGAGGTCCACTCGCCGTCGGAGTCGCTGAGATCGGCGACAGCCACATCGATGCGCCGCTCGCACCCGGAGAAGGCCGCCGACACCGCCGTATCGAGATCAGCGAGAGCAACGCCCAGTTCACGGGCGAGGAGGTTCCCCGTCCCGGCGGGGATGAGCACGACGGGCACGCCGGTGCCCTGCAGGACCCCCGCCGCGGCACGGACCGTTCCATCGCCGCCCGCGACCAGCACCACGGCCGGCTTGTCGTCCACGGCATCCTGAGCGGCCCCGCGCCCAGAGTCCTCCGCCTGGGTCGGATACCACCGGGTCGGTGCCCAACCCGCCGCGCACCCATGAGCCGTGACGATCTGGCGAAGCCGTTCGACGTCTACTTTTCCGGGATGGAAGACCACCGCCGCGTGGGGTGCGCTCCTCCCCGAATCCTGGCTCACCGAGAGACGCCGCCCCCTACTGCGGACCACCCCTCGATCTGGACGCGGTACGCGTCGGCGCGCTGCCGAGCCGCGTCGCCCTCGACCGGCGGCGCGGTGAAAACCACCGTCTCCGCCAGAGTCGCGACCGCCGCGGCCCGCTCGAGCTCCCGTGCCGCGAACGTGCGTGCGCTGTCGTCCGATGCCTCCCTCTCGCTTCGGACCCGTTCACTGATCTCCGCCAGTCTCAACGCGATCAACTCCGCGAGGCCGTCACGTAGCTCCTCCAGCGTCGTGTTGTGGATCTCCAGACGCCGATCCGAGACAGTCAGCACGACATCGGGATAGCCGGAACGCGCCAACAGCTCGCGTGTGGACCCGCCGAGAACGTCTCGGATCTCCTCTTTCCCCGGACGCCGGGTGAACACCGCCTCCACGGTGTACCGCGCGGGCGGGTCGTCGGTCATCAAGCCGGTGGGAAGCGACCCCACCAACACGGAGTCGAGGCCGAGATTGTGGGTGGAGGGAGCTTCGTGGTGTGAATATGCGCTCATGACCGGACGTTACGCCTCCCAGATGTGAGGCTCACAGGTTGCCGACCGCGAGAGGCCGGGACGGGCTGGGCGTGGCAGGTTGGATCACGTGAACGTTTCCGACGCCCTGCCCGTCACCACGCGCCCCTATCGGGCTGCCGACGCCGCCGCGACGCTCACCGTCTTCACCGAAGCGATCACCCAGACTGCGGCAGCGCATTAAACCGCGCAGCAGATCGAGGCGTGGGCTCAGCCCGGACGTCGCGACCTCCCCTCGTGGAACGATGCCATGAGCGGCCGCGCGACAGTCGTCGCTGTCGCGGGCGAGGAGGTGGTGGGGTTTTCGGACGTCGACGGCGACGGCTACATCGACATGCTGTTCGTCTCCCCGCGGCACCTGCGTCGCGGAATCGCGCGAACCCTGCTCTGTTTCATCGAGCAGCGGGCCCGGTCAGCGGCGACGCCCGAGCTCACTTCCGACGTCAGCATCGCCGCTCGGCCCTTCTTCGAGAGCGTCGGATTCCGCGTCGTCCGCGAGCAGCATCCGGTCAAAGAGGGGGTCGAGCTGACGAATTACCGGATGCGGAAGGCGCTCTCTCCGCCCTCGTCCGCGACACTCTGATTCCCGGCCTTCGCGAGCACGGCGGCGAGCCCCTGCCGCAGATCGTCGACGAAGGCGCCGGGCATCTCGAGCGACGGGAAGTGCCCGCCGCGCTCCGCTTCTCGCCACCGGACGATGTTTCGGAAGCGCTGCGCCGCCCACGGACGGGGGTGCTTCTCGATGTCGTGGGGATACGTCGTGAGAGCGGCTGGCACGTCGACACGGAGGTGGGGGTCGAGCGACTGGTGGCTCTCGAAGTAGATGCGCGCCGCTGACGCACCTGTGCGCGTCAGCCAGTAGAGCGTCACGTTGTCGAGCAGCCGGTCGCGCGTGATGCTCTCGAAGGGGGTGTCGACCGTGTCCGTCCACTCGGAGAACTTCTCCAGTATCCACGCGAGCAAGCCCAGCGGAGAGTCGACCAGCGCGTAGCCGATGGTCTGCGGCGACGTCGCCATGACCTTCGCGTAGGCGAGTCGGTTTTCTTCGAACGCGCGCGTCTCGTCGACCCACCGCCGCTCGGTCGCGTCGAGACCATCGATGCTGAGACCCGGCGGACTTTGCGGCGTGGTCGTGTGCATCCCGATCACATGGCTCGGAAACCGTCCGGCGAGCGCGATCGTGATGGGACCGCCCCAGTCGCCGCCGTGCGCCAGGAACCGGTCGTAGCCCAGGCGTGCCATGAGCTGGATCCACGCTGCGGCGATCCGCTCGGTGCCCCATCCGGATTCATCGGGCTTGTCGGAGTAGCCGTATCCCGGCAGCGACGGCGCCACGACATGGAAGGCCGGAAGGGTCGGCTCGTTCGGCTCTGCGAGGTCATCGATCACGTCGACGAACTCGGCGACACTGCCCGGCCAGCCGTGCGTCATGATCAACGGCACCGCATCGGGGCGCGACGACCGGCGGTGAAGGAAATGGATGCCGAGGCCGTCGACGACCGTGCGGAACTGACCGATCTCGGCGAGACGCCGCTCGAACGGGCGCCAGTCGTAGGCCGTTCGCCAGTAGTCGATGAGGCTGGCGACGTCGGCGAGCGGCGGACCCTGCTGCCAGCGCTCCCGCCCGCCGGCGTCGAGCCGCGTGGTCTCGCGTTCGGGCAGACGGGCCGCGCCCAGGCGCGCACGCAGGTCGTTGAGCTCGGCATCCGTCACCTGCGGAGTGAACGGCGATACCGACTCTGACGGGTGGGAAGCGGTCATGTTCACTCCATTCGTCGCAGCACGCGGGCGCGAACCGTCATAGCCGGTTCTACCAGAGATCCACACCTAATGGAACCGGCTATGGTGGTGCCATGTCAGACGACTTTCCCGAGTTCCGGATCGGCTCGGTGCTGGCGACGAGCTTCACGGGCACGCTGACCGAGCGGCACGGCGCCAGAGTCGAGCGCATTCCCACACCAGCTCGACTGCAGGCCTGGTTCGACGAGTTCGATCTGGCGGTCGCGCAGTGCTCGGCGTCGGACCTCGATCGGGCCTACGTCCTGCGCGAGGCGATCCATGCGGCCGCGACGGCGCGCGCTCAGGATGCGACGTTGCCGCCAGACGCGGTGGCACAGATCAACGAGTTCAGTGCACGCGGCACGGCGAGCTCGGTGCTGACCGATGCCGGCGAACGGCGCTGGCACCTCGGCTCCCCCGCCACGGTCGACGCCGCACTGGGGGTCGTCGCCGCGGATGCGGTGGACATCATCTCCGGCGCGCGACCCGGCGCGCTTGCTCTGTGCGCCTCACCGACCTGTCGTGCGGCGTTCTTCGACGCCAGCAGGAGCCGCACTCGACGGTGGTGCGACATGAACACGTGCGGCAACCACGCGAAGAAGGCCCGCTTACGCGCGAAGCACACATGAGCGGAACGACGTCACACGTCACGCGCTCTGAGGACGACGAGAGCGCCGAGGGTCGTCCCTAGGGAAAAGATCGCCATGATCCCGAGCCCCACCAGCGGCGGCATCCCGCTCGTCGTCGCGACCGCATAAGAGGCCTGGCCAGCCGTCGTGGGCCAATACGTCCCCGCGAACTCACCCAGAGCCCCGGGCATCCCCGGGGCGAGAGCGGGCACGAGAAGCGCGACCGTCACGATGATCGCGAGCGCACCGGAGGAGCTTCGTGTGATGATGCCGAACCCGAGGCCGAGGACGGCCGTGAGAACGAGGTACACGATGGCGCAGGCGATGGCCCGAGCAGTATCAGGATCATCGAGCGCCGACAGGGGCAGACCGGCCGTAGCGAGCGCGGCTTGAGTGGCGCCGAAGCTGCCTGCCACCGCTGCGACCGCGACGACCATGCCGATGAGCGCCGAAACCGCCAGCTTCGACGCCAACAGGGCCCCGCGCCGGGGCACGATGGCGAGGCTCGTGATGATCTGCCCCGAGCCGTATTCACTGGTGATGGCCTGCGCACCGATGGTCGCGAGAAGGATCTGACCGACGAGGATGCCCTTGAAGCTGATGCCGGTGGGGTCGAAATCGGTCGGGAGGGCGGTCTGCCCATCGGCCACGAGCCCACTGACCCCCAGCAGGCTGACCATCACCGTCACGACGACTGCCGAGGCAGCGAGGATCCACGTGCTGTGGACGCTGCGCGCTTTGATCCACTCGGAAGCGAAGAGGTTCATGTCAGGCGGCCTTCTGCTCGATCGTGGTCATGGCGAGAAACGCATCTTCGAGCGAATCCCGAACAAGGGTGAGCTCGAACACCTCGGCGTCGGAAGCGGCGGCGATGCGGCCGACACTCTCCGTCGTCACTCCCGCGACGATGAGGACGTCGGTGCGATCGGCGTCTGCCCGCACCAGGAAGCCGGCTCGCATGAGCGCATCACGCAGGACCGCGACATCCGGAGTGCGCACGCGAACATGCTCGTTCGTGTGCGAGGCGATGAAGTCGTCCAGGGCCTGGTCTGCGAGCAGGCGACCGCGGTTGATGACGACGAGGCGGTCCGCGGTGAGTTGCATCTCACCCATCAGGTGGCTCGAGAACAGCACCGATCGGCCTTCCGCAGCGAGCTCGCGCATCAGGGATCGAGCCCAGCGGATGCCTTCGGGGTCGAGGCCGTTGAGGGGTTCGTCGAAGATGACGATGCCGGGGTCGCCGATCAACGCGGTAGCGATCCCCAGCCGTTGCTTCATCCCCAGGGAGAAGTCGCCGGCCGGCCGGTTCCCCGCTTCAGCCAGGCCCACCAATTCCAGGACCTCGCCGATCCGTCCCCGCGGCACGCCCCCGGCGCGCGCGACGGACGCCAGATGATCCACGGCCGTACGCCGCGGGTGGACGGCACGTGCATCGAGCATGGCTCCGATCACCCGCATCGGATGGTCCAACTCATGCATGCGACGCCCGTTCACGGTCGCGGCGCCGCTCGTGGGTTTATCCAAGCCGAGAAACATGCGGAGGGTGGTGGACTTGCCCGCTCCGTTCGGTCCGAGAAAGCCCGTCACCAGCCCGGGGCGCACGTGGAACGAGAGACCGTCGACGGCGGTGACGGTTCCGTAGCGCTTGACGAGATCGTGAGCTCGGAGAGATACCTCGGTTGTCTTCTGCACGCCAGGTACACTACACCGTGTGGTGTATCCCTGCACTGGTCGGTGTAGAGTTCGGGCTGCGAGGAGAAGGATGACGATGATCGATGCGAGCCCGGTCCGGCGAGGCCAAGAGCAGAAGCGCTCCGCGATACTGACGGCGGCGAGAGAGCTTTTCGTCGAGGTGGGCGTCGAGCGATCGAGTATGGATGCGGTGTCCGCACGCGCGGGTGTGTCCAAGCGCACCGTCTACGACTACTACGGCGACAAGCGGCGGCTCCTGCTCGGAGTCGTCGAGAACGCGGGCGAGACAGCCGTGAGCACCCTCCGCGAGCTGGCCGAGAAGCACCTGCCGGACGCCATCGCGCTCGACGCGCACGGCGGTCTGCACCGGGCCGTGAGCGCGTTCGCTGCCGAACTCGGGGGCTTCCTCGCCACGTCGACGAACTACGCTGCCGCGATCAAGCTGATCTCGGAAAACGAGTCACTCCTGCCCGAGCTCGAGGACCACCCTCTGGACCGAGCGCACGCCGACGTCCTCGCCGAGCGCTTCGCTCACTTCGCGTCCGCGGGCCTGCTCGAGCTCGACGACCCGGGGCTCGCCGCCGAGCATTTCCATGCCCTCACAACGCTCCGGGTTCTCAATGAGCCGGCTCGCCGCCGGACCGATGCCGAGCGGGTTCGACAGATCATGACCGATGGCGCCGACGCGTTCCTGCGCGCCTACGGCCGACAAGCGGAGTAGCGCACGCAGCGACGATCAGGCCGCGAGCGACAGGTAGGGCTCCCAGCGCGGATCGGTGCGTTCGGTGCCCCGCACGGTCCACTGCGGACCGCGCGGCGGCTTCGGCAGCCAGCGCAGCTCCCACCCCATCTCCTGCGGGGTGTGGTCGCTCTTCATGTTGTTGCACCGCAGGCAGCAGGCGACGAGGTTCTCCCACGAGTTGCTGCCGCCGCGCGAGCGCGGCATCACGTGGTCGATGGTCGACGCCGCCTTTCCGCAGTATGCGCAGCGGTGCGCGTCGCGACGCAGCACCCCCCGCCGCGTGACGGGCACTCGTCGCGCATTCGGGATGCGGACGTACCGGGTCAGGACGATGACCGCCGGGCGCTCGTACGTCCCATCGATCCCGAGAACGGGGTCGTGGACGACGTGCTCGACGATCGTCGCCTTGTCGTTCAACACCAGGAGGAGGGCCCGACGGAACGACACCACAGCGAGTGGCTCATACCCGGCGTTCAGTACCAGAGTGCGCATTTCCTGTCCTCACGAACTGCCCTGACGGCTTCAGCGGATGTTCGGTGATCGACGACGCGCACACCGTGCGGGCAGATCCCGCCGGGGTGTGGGCACGAAAAAAGGCGCTGTCATGAAGACAGCGCCTTGAATCACGGCCGAGGCCGCAGTGGTGCACACGATGCCGCAGGACGTAGCGTCCGATCGCATTCACGGTTCGAATGCCTGGTACTGGTCCCATCAGCTCTCCCCTCGGCGTGCGCGAGCGTCGCGTTCAGGGTAATACACCCCCGACCGCTAGAGGTCGCCGGGAGATGAACGGATGGTGCGTGTCGTCAGCCGGCGTTGGCGACGAGCCACGACTCGGCGTTCATGTACGCGCCGTCGACCACGATCTCGAGGTGCAGGTGGGTTCCGAACGCGCGGCCCGTGTCGCCGACCTGGCCGAGCAGCTGACCCGCCGAGACGGTGTCGCCGACCTGCACGGCCCGGGTGCCCCAGTCCATGTGCGCGTAGAGGCTGGTGACGTTGGTGCCGTTGATGTTGTGGGCGACCTTGACGTAGACACCCCAACCGGGGCCGCTCTCGCTCGACGCGACGACGGTGCCGTCGGCGACCGAGTAGATCGGCGTGCCGCGGTCGGCCATGTAGTCGGTGCCGCGGTGACCGGCGTACGGGGTGCCGAAGTTGTTGAACGACATCAGCGGCCGGCGCACCAGACCCGAGCCCGGGGCGACGAGCGGAATCGACTGACTGTACGAGGCGGTCGAACTGCTCGCAGAGATGCGGTTCGCGAGGGCTTCGGCGGCGGCCTTGGCGGCTGCCTCCTCGTCCTTCTTCTTCTGGATCTCTTCGGGCGTGGTCGCTGTGAAGCCGCTGCGGTCGAGGGCGGCGGGTGCGACCTCGGACGCCACGACGATCGACTGCGCGTTGTTGGCAGCGACCTGCTGCAGCGTCATGGCATCGGCCGACGTGCTGCGGACCGCAGCGAAGGCCGGGATCGCGACGGTGGCGACGAGACCGACGACGGCGGCGACCGTGAAGGTGCTGCGGACGGGGTTCACGCGACCGCGACGGCGGCGTGCGGCTCGGTTGTCTGCGGGTGCGACCTCACGGGATTGCCTCTTCGCTACCGAGAAACGGCGCGGGGCACGCAGAGCGCGACCAGAGCGGTCGGGATTCGTCGTGTCGACCTCGGGTACGTCTACCGACGAATCGTTGTGTTCAGCCAAATCAGTCCTCCGGCGCCTCTGCGCGGTGGTCTGCGCTGGCTCGTCGATACTGCGTGACGATGCACGCGACGTTTCGGGTGTCACCGCGTGGACGACGAGCCGAAGAGGCAATCCAGGCGGCGGTCTCGGGCGGGCTTCTCGCCTGAAGACTTCTCGAGGCTACCGGAAGGTAACGAATAAGTCACGCTGTGGTCGCCTTACCCACCCGACGCTCAGACTCGCCGGCGGGCGGACCGCCGTCAGTCGCGGCGCGTGAGGAAGATGTGCGAGGCGACCTCGACCGGCAGCTCGAGACCCTCGTCGGTGCCGTCCATCTGCACGAGGACGTACCCCTCGGAGAACTGGAAGGTGCCCTCGCCCCCCGGGACGACTCCCGCGGCGCGCAGCTGCTGCAGCAGTTCGGGGTCGACCTGAGCCGGCTCGGCGAGGCGACGAACGGTGCCCTCGATGGGTCCGCCCGTCTCGTTGAGCAGGCGGACCAGGCCGACGACGCCGTCGTCGAAGGTGCGCGCCGGCACGTCGCCGAGCTGGTCGAGACCGGGGATCGGGTTGCCGTACGGCGACTCGGTCGGGTGGCCCAGCAGCTCGATGAGGCGGCGCTCGACGAGCTCGCTCATCACGTGCTCCCAGCGACACGCCTCTTCGTGCACGTACGCCCAGTCGAGCCCGATGACATCGCTCAGCAGGCGCTCGGCCAGACGGTGCTTGCGCATGACGTCGACGGCCTTCTGCCGACCGCTGTCGGTCAGCTCGAGCGAACGGTCCTCCGAGACGACGACGAGACCGTCGCGCTCCATGCGGCCGACGGTCTGCGAGACGGTGGGTCCGGAGTGGCCGAGACGCTCGGAGATGCGGGCGCGCAGAGGGACGATCGCCTCTTCCTCGAGTTCGAGGATGGTACGCAGATACATCTCTGTCGTGTCGATGAGATCGGTCATCACAGCCCTTGTCGTACGCGCGGTTGGAAGGGTTCCAGCCTATCCGCTGGTGACGACATCGGAGGCTGCCCTTACCTCCGCCCCGTGGCACGGCGACCCCGGGCGTCGCCCCTAGAATCGGCTCATGGCGCACGTCACCCTGCCCCGAGACATCCTTCCCCGCGACGGCCGCTTCGGCTGCGGCCCCGCCAAGATCCGTCCGGAGCAGGTCGCTGCCCTGTCGGGTCCCGGCTCGATCCTGCTGGGCACGTCGCACCGCCAGTCGCCCGTGAAGAGCCTGGTCGGCCAGGTACGGTCCGGCCTCTCCGATCTGCTGCGGCTGCCCAACGGATACGAGATCATCCTCGGCAACGGCGGATCGACGGCGTTCTGGGATGCCGCGGCGTTCGGCCTCATCGAGAACCGCAGCCAGAACCTCGTCTTCGGCGAGTTCGGCGGGAAGTTCGGCACCGCCGCCTCCGCACCGTGGCTGCAGGCGCCCGACATCCGCAAGGCCGCGCCCGGCTCGAGCATCGCCCCCGAGGCGGTCGAGGGCGTCGACGTCTACGCCTGGCCGCATAACGAGACCTCGACCGGCGTCGCCGCTCCGGTGCGCCGCGTGGCCGGCGACGCGGGCGCCCTCACGGTGATCGACGCCACGAGTGCCGCGGGCGGGATCGACTTCTCGGTCTCGCAGTGCGACGTCTACTACTTCGCCCCGCAGAAGAACCTCGGCTCCGACGGCGGCATCTGGTTCGCAGCGGTCTCCCCCGCGGCGATCGAGCGGATCGAGCGGGTCGCGGCCTCGGGCCGTTACATCCCCGAATTCCTCAGCCTCAAGAACGCGCTCGACAACTCGCGCCTGAACCAGACGCTGAACACCCCCGCCGTCGCGACGCTCTACCTGCTCGACAAGCAGCTCGAGTGGATCCACAGCAACGGCGGACTGCAGTGGGCCGCCGACCGCACCGCGGAGTCGTCATCGGCGCTGTACGACTGGGCCGAGGCGTCCGAGCACGCGACGCCCTTCGTCGCCGACACCGCCGACCGCTCGCCCGTGGTCGTCACGATCGACTTCGACGACTCGGTCGACGCCGCAGCGGTCGCCAAGAGCCTGCGGGGCAACGGCATCGTCGACACCGAGCCGTACCGCAAGCTCGGCCGCAACCAGCTGCGCATCGCGACGTTCGTGTCGATCGAACCCGAGGACGTGCGTCAGCTGATCAAGTGCATCGACTACACGATCGAGCGCCTCTGAACGGGTTCCGCCCGTGAGACGAAGAACGGATGCCGCATCGCGCGGCATCCGTTCTGTCGTCCGGGCTGAGTTCGCTCAGCGCTCCCAGAGCGATTCGTCGTGGTCGGACTCGTCGTCGTCCTCGTCGGACTCGTCGTCGTCCTCGTCGTCCTCGGTGCCATCGGAAGCACCGGCGTCGAGAGCGTCGATGTCGACCCCGTCGACGTCTCCCGCGTGCGTCACCGCGGTGCTGCCGTCGGCGAAGGACTCGTCGTCGACGTCGTCGTCCTCATCGACGTCGTCGTCCTCATCGAGGTCGGCGTCGTCATCGAGGTCGGCGTCGGCCTCGTCATCCTCGTCGTCGGCGTCGTCCTGCGCCGCGGCCTGCGCCGCCTGATACTCGGCGAGACGCACCGCCCAGGGCACCCAATCGGGAGCGAGCAGGGCGCCGGCCGCGGGAAGCAGCTCGACCTCGAGCACGGTCGGCTCGGCGTCGGGGACGACGGCGACGCTGACGGTCCAGAGCCATCCCGGGTAGCCGGCGAGACGGTTGGCGAAGCGCAGCGAGACGACGCCGTCGGGCTCGACGACGTAGTCGACGGGGTCGCCGACGGTCGCGAGCGGCGTGATCTCACCGAGTGCGGCGAGAGCCAGGTCGTGCGCGGCGATCAGCCGTTCGTCGGCGGCCATGGGAGCGACCGTCTCGGGCGCTCCTGTCTCGCGCGCCGCAGCCTCCGGCGCGTCCACGGCAGCGGTCTCGTCCGACGTCGCAGCGTCGGCGGGCTCAGGCGTCGAGGTCATCGGCGACCTTGCGCAGCACCGCGGCGATCTTCTTGCCGTGACCCGCGCTGGGGTACCGGCCGCGACGGAGGTCGGCGCCGATGCCGTCGAGGAGCTTGACGAGGTCCTCGACGATGATCGCCATGTCGTCCGCGGGCTTGCGGTTGCGCTTGCTCAGGCTCACGGGAGCCTCGAGGACGCGGACGGCGAGGGCCTGCAGCCCGCGCTTGCCGTCGGCGACCCCGAACTCCAGGCGCGTGCCGGGCTTGAGCGACTCGGTGCCCGCCGGAAGAGCCGTGGCGTGCAGGAAGACGTCCTGGCCGTCATCGGAGGAGATGAAGCCGAACCCCTTCTCGTCGTCGTAGAACCTGACCTTGCCGGTGGGCATGTGCGTACCTCGCTGTCACGGCCCGCGTCTCGCGGGCAGAACGGAATCCCGGGGACGTCCTGCTCCCCGGCATCCAGCCTACGTCACCGCCGTGAAGCGCTACGCTGATGCGGATGAGCACGCGCAGCACGGGTGATGACCTTCCGGTCCGCCGCATAGACCGCATTCTCGCGTTCATGTCGCTGGGGCTGCTGATCCTCGCGATCGTCTGCTTCTTCGCCATCATCATCGGCACGGCGACGGGCATGGAACAGGCCGACTTCGGTGCCGGCGCGTGGCCGACCGTCAGTGCGATCGTCTGGATCGCCCCGCCCATCGCCTTCGCCCTGCTGCTGACGGTGCTCATCATGACCTTCATCCGACGGGGCCGGGCCAACAAGGGCCGGTGACGTGACCCCCGTCGACGCACGCGCTCTCGCGACCTGGCTCGCCGCGTCGGACGACGACGCCCTCATCGACCTCCTGCGCCGACGCCGCATCCCGCCCGAGGCCGCCTGGTCCGACTTCTTCGATGCCGCGGAGGCCCTGCTCGACCCCGCCGCGGTGGCCAAGGCCGCACCGTTGCTCTCGCGGCCGCTCGTCGAGGCGATCGACCTCGCCGTCGAGGCGGATGCCCCCGTGCCTCCCGGCGACGAGCGCGCGCAGCTGACCCGCCTCGGTCTCGTCTCACCCGACGGCGTGCCGTACGCAGGTGTGACGGCCGTCTGGGGCGACCTTCCCCGCCCCGCCGCGTCCTCCACCGGTTCGCGGCACGCGGAGCCCGAAGACGACGCGCAGCTCGCCGAGCAGGCCTTCACCGCGCTCTCGTCGCTCGCCGACGTCCTCTCGCTCGCCGGCCCGGCGCCGCTCGGACGCACCGGGGCGGGCACGCTCGGGGCGGGCGACCGCCGCCGGCTCATCGATGCGGGCGCGGTCGCCGACCCCGATGCCGCCGACCTCGTCATCGCCATCGGACTCGACGCCGGGTTGCTCGGTCCGATCGACCGCGAGTGGCGGGTGACTCCGGAAGGCGGCGCCTGGCTGCTGCGCGGGTCGGTCGACCGGTGGGCCACGGCCGCGCGGCGGCTGCGTGACGCGCTGCCCGCCGCGCTGCGCACCTCATCCGGCGGATGGCTGCCGCTGACGCACTGGCACGGGGCGTACCCGCTCGACCCGCAGTGGTCCGCTCGCGCGGACCGGCTGCTGGCCCAGTGGCGGTTCTGGGCGATCGTCGACGGATCGGGGCGACCCGCCGGCTGGGCCGAGGGGTTCGCGACCGGGCGCGACATCGATCTCGCCGCCCTGCAGGAGCGCCTGCCGGGCGAGGTCGACCGCATCTTCCTGCAGAACGACCTGACCGCCATCGCCCCCGGCCCTCTCGAGCCCGCGATCGATGCGCGCCTGCGCCGGGCCGCACGACGAGAGTCGCGGGCGCAGGCCTCGACCTACCGCTTCTCGGCCGAGTCGATCGGTGCGGCCCTCGCCGCCGGCGAGGACGCCACCGCCCTGGCCGAGTTCCTCACGAGCATCTCGCTGACGGGGATGCCGCAGCCGCTGGCCTACGAGCTCGAACGGGCGGCACGCCGCCAGGGCCGGCTCCGCGTGGGTATCGACGCGCAGGGGCGCACCCAGGTCACGGCATCCGAGCCCGGCATCCTCGACACCCTCGCCGTCGATCAGGCGCTGCGCCCGATCGGGCTCGTGCCCGACGGCGATCGCCTCGTCAGCCGCAGCTCC
Organism: Microbacterium sp. cf332; assembly: GCF_900102175.1. Lineage (GTDB taxonomy): Bacteria > Actinomycetota > Actinomycetes > Actinomycetales > Microbacteriaceae > Microbacterium. Next base: position 526,675 of record NZ_FNKN01000003.1, on the reverse strand, counting down.
GTCGACGCGGTGTTCTGGATGCTGAGCGATGCGCGATACCCCGTCGCCGCTGTCGACGAGGCGGGCGACGTTCAGGTGCTCGATCGCGCGCGCCTCGTCGACCCCGAGCAGCAGTCTGCGGCCGAGGAGGGTGATGACGTATACCGGGCGCTGGTGAACCGCATGCGCGCAGCCCACTCGTCCGACGACGCGGATGCGGCCTGGCTCGGGCGCGAGCTCGAGCAGGCCGTGAAGGCCCGCTCCGTCGTGACGGTCACCGTGCGACTCCCCGACGGAACGACCCGCGACTTCGTGCTCGAGGCGACCGGTCTGGGCGGCGGGCGCCTGCGCGGCCGCGACCGCGCCTCGGACGTGGAGCGCACCCTCCCGGTCTCGAGCATCGTCTCGGCACGCCTGTCCTGAAAGCTCGGGGGGGCTGCGCAGGCCGACGCCCATCGAGCACCGGTACGATTGCTCGTTATGGCTGATGGCCCCCTGATCGTCCAGAGCGACCGCACCGTGCTGCTGGAAGTCGCCCACCCGAGCGCCGAGGACGCGCGCCACGAGCTGGCGATCTTCGCCGAGCTGGAGCGCGCCCCCGAGCACATCCACACCTACCGCATCACCCGGCTGGGGCTGTGGAATGCGCGCGCGGCCGGGCACACCGCCGACGACATGCTCTCGACGCTCGACCGGTGGTCGCGGTTCCCCGTGCCCCCGTCGGTGTCGACCGACATCCGCGAGACCGTCACACGCTACGGACGTCTGGTGATCGAGCGCGACGACGAGGGCACGCTGATCCTCCGCTCGACGGACGCCGCGGTGCTGGCCGAGGTCACGAAGAACAAGCGCATCCAGCCGCTGCTCCTCGGCCACCCCACGCCCGACACCTTCGTCGTCGACGCCTGGGCGCGCGGTCAGATCAAGCAGGAGCTGCTGAAGATCGGCTGGCCCGCCGAAGACCTCGCCGGCTTCACCCCGGGCACGCCCCACGAGATCGAGCTGGACGAGGACGGCTGGACGCTGCGCCCCTACCAGCGCAAGGCCGTCGACATCTTCACCGAGGGCGGATCGGGCGTCGTCGTGCTCCCCTGCGGCGCGGGCAAGACCCTCGTCGGGGCCGCGGCGATGGCCGACACCAAGACGACGACCCTCATCCTGGTCACCAACACCGTCAGCGCCCGCCAGTGGCGCAACGAGCTGCTCAAGCGCACGAGTCTGACGCCCGAGGAGATCGGCGAGTACTCCGGCCAGTCGAAGGAGGTCAAGCCGGTCACGATCGCGACCTACCAGATCCTCACGGCGAAGCGTAAGGGCGAGTACGCCCACCTCGCGCTGCTCGATGCCCTCGACTGGGGACTCGTGGTCTACGACGAGGTGCACCTGCTCCCCGCCCCGGTCTTCAAGCTCACCGCCGATCTGCAGGCGCGGCGGCGCCTCGGCCTCACCGCGACGCTCGTGCGCGAAGACGGGCGCGAGGGCGACGTGTTCAGCCTCATCGGCCCGAAGCGGTTCGACGCGCCATGGAAGGAGATCGAGGCCCAGGGCTTCATCTCCCCCGCCGTCTGCTACGAGGTGCGCGTCGACCTGCCGGCATCCGACCGGCTCGAGTACGCGGCGTCCGCCGACGACGAGCGCTACCGCCTCGCAGCGACCGCGCACGCCAAGATCGGGGTCGTCCGCGACCTCGTGGCGAAGCACCCCGGCGAGCAGATCCTCGTGATCGGGCAGTACCTCGACCAGATCGACGTGCTCGCCGACGCACTGGGGGCACCGAAGATCACCGGATCGACGCCGGTCGACGAGCGCGAGGAGCTGTACGACGCGTTCCGCACCGGCGAGATCCCGGTGCTGATCGTCTCGAAGGTCGCGAACTTCTCGATCGACCTCCCCGACGCGTCGGTCGCGATCCAGGTGTCCGGCTCGTTCGGCTCGCGACAGGAGGAGGCCCAGCGTCTCGGGCGTCTGCTGCGGCCGAAGTCGAACGGCCACACGGCGAGCTTCTACACCCTCATCGCGCGCGACACCGTCGATCAGGACTTCGCGCAGAACCGGCAGCGCTTCCTCGCCGAGCAGGGATACAGCTACACGATCCTCGACGCCGAGACCCTCGAGGCGGCCTGACCGACCGGAGCGCCGTCAGGGCTTGGTGAGGTCGGGCGTCGGCTCGCCCGGAAGCGGCACGGTGGCGGTCGGCGTGGGCATGGGCACCGGTGCGGGCAGCGGTGCCCGCGGCAGCGCGTAGGTGCGCACGATCGGGCGCCGCCGCAGCACGTACTCGACGGCTGCGCAATAGCCGCCCAGCAGCAGCACCGAGCTCGCGAAGCTGACCCAGCCGACATCCGTCGCCGACGGGTCGGAGAGCCCCGCGAGACCCAGCAGGAATGCGAGCAGGTTGTTCACGATGTGCACCGCGATCGCAGCCTCCAGGCCCCCCGTGCGCCATGTGAGCCACCCCGCGGCGACGGCGAAGAGTCCGACGGCGGCCTGACCCACCGGGTCGTAGAGGTGCCCGATCACGAAGAGCGGCACCGGCAGCAGGATCGCGAAGAGCGGATGCCGCAGCCACCGGCCGATGGACTGCATGAGGTAACCGCGGAAGACGTACTCCTCGGCCGTCGCCTGCACCGGTACGAGCAGCAGCACCACCAGCAGGCTCAGCCATACCGTCGCCCCGGCGGCCGGCGTGATCGTGGCCGCACTGTCGTCGGCGGGGAGGAACGCGGTCGCGAGCGTCACGATCACCGCCATCGCCACGGCGAGACCGGAACAGACGAACAGCCAGCGCCACCGCAGACGCCCGTAGACCGCCGAGGCGAAGCCGACGCGGCGGCCGTTGACGATGAGCGAAGCGAGTAGGTACGCAGGCAGCATGAGCGCGATCGAGCCGAGACCGATCAGCAGCGACAGCGGGCTCGCCACGTCGAGCGCCCCGGCATCCTGCAGCACGCCGTCGAGGGCCCGTGCGACGTCATCGCTCGTAAGAGAGACGAGGACCGCGACGAGCGAGACCGCCAGCACCATGACGACGTAGAACGCGACCCCGAGCGCGCCCACCGCGAGCGGCGTCCACCATCCCGAACGGCGGCGCGCGAACACGAGCCGATGGAATGCGAGACGGTCGGAATCGATCGGACGCGGCATGCCTCCATCCTCTCGCGGCCCCTACCAGGTCGACGACCGACGGCGCGATATCCAGCAAACCGATGGATTCCGGTGCCAGTATGGCCGTATGACAGCACCGCGCATCCTCGTCGTGGACGACGAACCGAACATCCGTGACCTGCTGATCACCGGGCTGAAGTTCGCCGGCTACCAGGTCCGCGCCGTCGGCAACGGCGCTCAGACGATCTCGGCCGTGCTGGAGGAGGAGCCCGATCTCATCGTGCTCGACGTCATGCTGCCCGACATGAACGGCTTCAGCGTCACCAAGCGGCTGCGGGGCGCCGGCTACACGGCTCCTATCCTCTTCCTCACCGCGAAGGACGAGACCGAGGACAAGATCGAGGGGTTGAACGCCGGCGGCGACGACTACGTCACCAAGCCGTTCAGCCTCGACGAGATCGTCGCCCGCATCCAGGCGATCCTGCGCCGCACCATGCAGGCCGACGAGGAATCGATCATCCGCTCGGGCGAGCTCACCATGGACCAGGACACCCACGACGTGCAGGTCGGCGACGTCTCGATCGACCTCTCGCCCACCGAGTTCAAGCTGTTGCGTTACCTGATGCTCAACCCCAACCGGGTGCTCAGCAAGGCGCAGATCCTCGACCACGTCTGGGAGTACGACTTCAACGGCGACGCCGGGATCGTCGAGAGCTACATCTCCTACCTCCGCCGGAAGATCGACCCGCACTCCTCCGAGCCGCTGATCCAGACCAAGCGCGGCTTCGGGTACATGCTCAAGGCCGACAAGTCGGCCTGACCCGCGGGAGCGCAGACGCCTGAGCGATTCCGCGAACGACGGCGTCACCCGCTGGTGGCGCGGCATCAGCCTGCGCACGAAGGTGACGGGCGTCATCGTCACCCTGCTCGCCATGGGCCTGATCGCCGCGGGCGTGGGCACCATGGTCTTCCTGCGCAATGCGCAGGTCGCCGCCCTCGACGGGAGCCTGCGCTCGCTCGCCCCCACCGATCTGGCGAGCACCGTCATGGACGTGACCGTCGTCGACGGCATCGCACTCTTCGAGGAGAAGGCCTCGGCTCCGCCGACCAACTTCGTCGTCGCCATCTACAGCTTCGAGGGTGAGCTGGTCGCGGTTGCGGGCGGCTCCGGATCCGTTCGCCCCGAACTCCCCGAGACCTTCCCGCTCGATCGCACCGTCGTGAAGGGGACCGAGCCGTTCGAGCTCGCCGCTGAAGGCGGGACGGGCACGTTCCACGCGAGCGCCGACGTGCTGCAGCCCGAGGGGTCGCGGGAGAGCTACACCCAGCTGGTGGCACTACCGCTGACGGGCGTCACCCAGACGGTCGCGAACTTCATCAGCATCTACACCGTCATCGCCGCGCTCATCCTGATCGCGGGAGCGCTCGGCACCCGCTGGCTGGTGACCCTGACCTTCCGCAGCCTCAGCCAGGTCGAGGACACCGCCATGACCATCGCGGCGGGCGACCTCAGCCAGCGCATGGGCGACATCTCGCCCGGCACCGAGGTGGGGCGCCTGAAGATCGCCATCAACGCCATGCTCGACCGCATCGACACGGCGCTCGCCCAGCGCGACGCGACCGTGCAGCAGATGCGGCGGTTCATCGGCGACGCGAGCCATGAGCTGCGTACACCGCTCGTGACGGTGCGCGGCTACGCGGAGCTGTACCGCATGGGCGCCATCACCGACGCCGAGCACACCGCGCAGTCGATGGACCGCATCGAGAAGGAGGCCGTCCGCATGAGCGGTCTCGTCGAGGACCTGCTGGCCCTCGCCCGGCTCGACGAGCGCCGCGACCTCGTCGTCGCCCCCGTCGATCTGCGCCCCATCGCACGCGACGCAGCGCTCGACACGCGTGCGGCCGCGCCCGAGCGCGAGGTGTCGGTCATCGAGTTCACCGACGAGACGCTGACGCTCGAACTGCCGTCCGACGACAAGCCCGGGCCCGCCGGCCGCCGCAGCGCCGGCCGCGGCCGGACCGGGCCCTCCCTGCCGCGCCTGCGGCGTCGCCCGCGCGATGAACGCAGCGCCCGCTCCACCGCCGGGGCCCGCCCCGACGACGAGCGCCCCGCGGATGCGGCCGCCGACGGCCCGCCGTTGCTGCAGCCCGCTGAGCCGCCTCTCGTGCCGGTGGTGCTCGGCGACGAGAACCGCATCCGCCAGGTCGTCGCCAACTTGATCGGCAACGCCCGCCGGTACAGCCCGGCCGGGACGCCGATCGAGATCGCCGTCGGCCTCGACCGGCACGCGCGCATGGGGTGGATCTCGGTGATCGACCACGGCGAGGGCATCCCCGAACCGCTGCGCGAGAAGATCTTCCAGCGGTTCTGGCGCGCCGACACCTCGCGCACCCGAGAGACCGGAGGGTCGGGGCTCGGCCTGTCGATCGTGGCGTCGATCGTGGAGGCACTGCACGGGTCGATCGACGTCCAGGGCACGCCCGGTGGTGGAGCGACCTTCCGCGTCGCCTTCCCCCTCGCCGACCGGCGCGACGCGGCGGAGCACCTCTGGATCGCGACACAGCCCCTGCCGCGCCTGCGCGACGACCGCTGAGCCACGGGCCGCCGTCCGCTCCTCCCCTGTCGCCGACGGACGGCCAGCCTCCGCGGGGCCGCGTCGACACGGTGCCCGGGCTCCCCAGAGGCCCTAACGTGACGTCATCCCTTCGGATACGACGCAAGGAGCTATATGGCCATCTTCTCCATCGACAGCGACGCCGTGGCCGGAGCCACGGCAGCCATCCGCACGACGGCGGGACGCATCGAGAGCGACACCGGCGCGATGATGGCGCAGCTGACCCAGCTGCAGGGGTCGTGGACGGGCAGCGCCGCGGTCGCGTTCCAAGGCGTGGCCGAGCGCTGGCGAGCGGCCCAGCGCGAGGTCGAGGCGGCCCTGGGCGACATCGGCTCGGCGCTGGACGCAGCCGGACAGCAGTATCTGCACGCCGAGGCCACGGCCGCGGGCATGTTCCGCTGAACCGGGAAACGAAGAACGGCCCCTCCCGAAGGAGGGGCCGTTCTTTGTGATGGATCAGAAGTCCATGCCGCCCGTGGGGTCACCAGCCGGAGCGGCGACCTTCTCGGGCTTGTCCGCCACGACCACCTCGGTCGTGAGGAACAGGCCGGCGATCGAGGCTGCGTTCTGCAGCGCCGAGCGCGTGACCTTGGCGGGGTCGATGATGCCCTGTGCGAACAGGTCGCCATACTCGCCGGTCGCAGCGTTGAGGCCGTGACCGACCTCGAGCTCGGCCACCTTGTTGGCGACGACACCGGGCTCGAGACCGGCGTTGAGGGCAATCTGCTTGAGCGGAGCCTCGATCGCGACACGAACGATGTTCGCGCCGGTCGCCTCGTCACCCGTGAGCTCGAGTCCGGCGAACGCGTTCTTGCCGGCCTGGATGAGCGCGACGCCACCACCGGCGACGACACCCTCTTCGACGGCCGCCTTGGCGTTCCGGACGGCGTCCTCGATGCGGTGCTTGCGCTCCTTGAGCTCGACCTCGGTCGCGGCTCCGGCCTTGATGACGGCGACGCCACCGGCGAGCTTCGCGAGGCGCTCCTGGAGCTTCTCGCGGTCGTAGTCGCTGTCGGTGTTGTCGATCTCGCGGCGGATCTGGGTCACGCGGCCCTCGAGCTGAGCCGAGTCGCCGGCACCCTCGACGATCGTGGTCTCGTCCTTGGTGATGATGACCTTGCGAGCGCGGCCGAGCAGGTCGACGGTCGCGTTCTCGAGCTTGAGGCCCACCTCTTCGGTGATGACCTGGCCACCCGTGAGGATCGCGATGTCCTGCAGCTGAGCCTTGCGACGGTCGCCGAAGCCGGGAGCCTTGACGGCAGCCGACTTGAAGATGCCGCGGATCTTGTTGAGCACCAGCGTCGCGAGAGCTTCGCCCTCGACGTCCTCGGCGATGATGAGGAGCTCCTTGCCCTCCTGGATCACCTTGTCGACGATCGGCAGAAGGTCCTTGATGTTCGAGATCTTCTGGTTCGCGATGAGGATGTACGGGTCCTCGAAGACAGCCTCCTGGCGCTCCGGGTCCGTGACGAAGTAGGGGTTCAGGTAGCCCTTGTCGAAGCGCATGCCCTCGGTGAGCTCGAGCTCGGTGCCGAAGGTGTTCGACTCCTCGACGGTGACGACGCCTTCCTTGCCCACCTTGTCGATGGCCTCGGCGATGAGCTCGCCGATCGACGCGTCAGCGGCCGAGATGGATGCGGTGGCAGCGATCTGCTCCTTCGACTCGACCTCCTTGGCGTCGGCGAGGAGCTGGTCGGTGATGGCCTTGACGGCCTTCTCGATGCCCTTCTTGAGCGAGATGGGGTCGGCGCCGGCTGCGACGTTGCGCAGACCCTCGCGCACGAGCGCCTGAGCGAGCACGGTCGCGGTGGTGGTTCCGTCACCGGCGACGTCGTCGGTCTTCTTGGCGACCTCCTTGACGAGCTCCGCGCCGATCTTCTCGTACGGGTCGTCGAGCTCGATCTCCTTAGCGATCGAGACACCATCGTTCGTGATGGTGGGGGCGCCCCACTTCTTTTCGAGCACGACGTTGCGACCGCGCGGGCCGAGCGTCACCTTGACGGCGTCGGCCAGGATGTTCAGGCCGCGCTCGAGGCCACGGCGGGCCTCCTCGTCGAAAGCGATGATCTTTGCCATGTGTGTGTCGTCCCTCCCGGACGGTGGAGAACAGTCTTTAGCACTCGACGAATGCGAGTGCTAAAGCCATTCTGGCACTCGCCCATGGGGAGTGCAAGCCACGCGACGCGGTCATGACGCACGAACGACAGAGCGCGCCGCGATTCGCGGCGCGCTCTGTCGTGACGAGGTGGTTCAGGCGACGACGCGCACCGACTCGGCCTGCGGACCCTTCTGTCCGGTACCGACGGTGAACTCGACGGCCTGCCCCTCTTCGAGGACGCGGAAGCCGCTCATCTCGATGTTGGAGTAGTGGACGAAAACGTCCTGACCCTCGTCGACGGTGATGAAGCCGAAGCCCTTCTCGGCGTTGAACCACTTGACGGTTCCCTGTGTCATGCGAATCTCCTGATGCTGTGCGACAGCGTCATCGTATGCAGGGGATTTCGCGAGATGACGCGGTTCCGGCCACTGTTGACATGGCCGCATCGAGAACTTCACGCGCGTGAAACACGCGGGCTCACTCGCCGCCGTCGCCGCCCTGCAGCCGGTCCGCACCGAGCACGATCGTCAGCTGTTTGCCGGGGGTCCCGTCCTCGTTCGTCGGCCCCGGGTAGGCGTCGCTCATCTCGATCGCAGCGCCGCCGACGACCTCGGCGAGCCCTCGGGCCGCCCCCTCGTCGTCCGCAGTCAGGTAGTAGATCGTGGTCGTCGCGAAATCCTGGGTGCCGGCCTCGCCCGCGTCGACGACATCCGAACTCCATCCCGCTCCCACCACGGTGTCGCGGACGGAGTTCGCGAGGCCGCGCTCCGTCGTGGCGTTGAGGATCAGGACCGGGTACGACGTGTCGATGACCGGCTCGGCGTCGACCGTGGTCTCCGCAGCGGGGGCCGACGACTGCGACGTCGGGAACAGAGCGATCCGGCCGGTGACGAGCAGTGTCCCGAAGATCCCGACGGCGACGAGCACGAGCACCGCGGCCGCGGCCCAGAACAGGAGCACGGCCGGTCGCAGCCGTGGGTTCTCGGCGCGGTGGGCGCCGACCCGGACGGAGTCGGCGGGCAGCTCGTCGAAGCGGTCCTTCGGGTATGTCGTTGTCGGCACGGGGGAATGCTATCTGCCGAACCTCGGCGTCACATGGCAGCGCGGTCGGTGCGCGACCGCTCTGCAGCGGCTCGCATCCGTCGGAGCCGATGGACGAGCATCGGGTCGTACGAGAGCGCGTCCGTCGACTCGATGACCCGCCCGAGAAGCTGGTAGTAGCGCGCCGGACTCAGCGACAGCTCCGCGCGCACCGCCTCTTCTTTCGCACCGCTGTGCGCACCCCAGCGCGCCTCGAACTCGAGGAGCGAGCGATCACGATCGGAGAGGGCCACGACCCCACGCTACGACCGGATGTGCTTCGCGCCGGGACGCCACTCCCACCAACGCCCGAGCGGATCGGCGGCCGCGTCGATCTCACCGTCGAGGGCGACCGCGAAGCCGTCGGGCCAGTCGGCGGAGCCACCGCCCACCCACGCATCGTGGGTGGCCGGTGCGTCGATCGTCAGCCAGCGCCCGAGCCGCCGAGCGGTCTCGATCACCTGCCCGCGCGGCTCCCGCGGGATGTGGACCAGGACGCCCGGAGTGGTGATCACCAGCGTGGCGTCCGCCGGGGCCAGGGCGGCCACCTCGGGCAGGAGCGAGAGGGCATCCCCCGCGAACAGGTTCGGCGGATCGACGGCGGCGATGTCGGCCGCGGCACGGATGCGCTCGGCCCGGCCGCTCTCGCCCGGCCACACCAGGCGGGCGAGCCAGTCGACGTCTCGGGGGCGGCGCACGTCGAGCGGCGCGAGGTCGATGCCGGCGCGCCAGACGACATCGGGCAGTCGCACCCGCGGCATCCGCTCACCGCGCACCGCACTGACCAGTTCGACGGCGGTCTCCCCCGACGCCGGGTCGAGGCGCGTCTCCCCCGCCTCACCGACGTACCGATACGAGTACCGGTCGGGATACAGGCAGAGGCCCGCACTGGCTCCGACCTCGAGGAGGGCGATGGGGCCGTCGATACGCGACAGGGTGGGCAGCAGCACGGCGCACCGCAGCGGTTCGTTCGTCTGCACCGATCGCGCGCGGGTCTCGGCGACGACCTCGTCGGCGTTCTCGATCACCCACGCGGCCCACGCCTCGGCGTCGACATCGCCCGACCCGAGCAACCGGCACACCGCGAACACCAGGGGCGGCTGACGACGCGTCGCGGGCAGGCGCGCGAGCACGTCCTGCAGCGCGGGCTCGTCGACGACACGCTGGGCCCAGTCGGCGTAGAGGTCCGATCGCCCCGGGGCCTCTTCGCGGGCGAAACGCCGGTAACGCTCGATGACGGCGGCGGAGTCGGCGGACATGCTGCCATTCTCCGGGAACATCGACCCCCGCCGTCGAGTTGAATAGGACGAGGCGAAGGAGCAGACATGACTTATTCCGTGAACAAGACCGACGACCAGTGGCGCGACGAGCTCAGCCCGGAGCAGTACGCCGTCCTGCGTCAGGCCGGCACCGAGCGCGCGTGGACGGGCGAGCTGCTCGACGAGAGCCGCGCGGGCCTCTACGCGTGCGCCGCGTGCGGCGCCGAGCTCTTCCAGAGCGGCACCAAGTTCGACTCGCACTGCGGGTGGCCGAGCTTCTACGAGTCGGTGCGCCCGGAGGCCGTCGAGCTCATCGAGGACCGCTCGCACGGCATGGTCCGCACCGAGGTGCGCTGCGCCAACTGCGGGTCGCACCTCGGACACGTCTTCCCCGACGGGTTCGGCACGCCCACGGGCGACCGCTACTGCATGAACTCGCTGTCGCTGTCGTTCACGCCCGAGCAGGGGAAGTGACCGGCGCCTTCGAGGCTGCTCGAGACCGCCGGTCGTGGTCGAAGGTCACCGACGAGGCGCCGACCCATGAGGAGCTGGTGCGGCTCGTGTCCGCCGCCGGACGCGTGGCGGACCACTCCTCGTTGCGTCCGTGGCGCCTCATCGAGATCCGGGGCGACGACCGCGTGCGACTCGGCCGGGCACTGAACAAGGCCGAGGGCAAGAAGGGCGAGTCGACGAAGCCGTTGCGCGCACCCCTGCTGATCGCCCTCGTCGCCAGCTACAGCACGAAGAGCAAGGTGCCGCGCTGGGAGCAGGAGGCCGTCGCCTCAGGGGTGGCCCACGTGCTCAGCCTGCTCCTCGACGAGGCCGGATGGGGTGTCTTCTGGCGTACCGGAGGGGCCACGCGGACGAAGGCGGTCGCGAAGGCGCACAAGCTCGGCAAGCGCGAAGAACTGCTCGGATGGCTGTACGTCGGCGGCAAACCGGAGGGCCGCGACTCGGGCCGTCGTAAGACGGTCGACGGCGAGGCGTTCCTGACCGCTATGCCCTGACGCCCGAGGTCAGGTCGGCGGGTGCGCGCTGGAACGGAACGGACGCCGGGCGAGGCGGCTGTCGTCGAGCAGCTCGGTCATCTCGACGTCGAGCGCCGCGGAGATACGCGCCAGCTCCTCGATCGACATGGGCGACGGACGGCGGATGTGCAGACGCCGAGCAAGCGTTCGCATCGGGATGCCGGTCGCCTCCGCCAGCCACTCCTGCGTCCGCCGCTCGTCGGCGAGCACTGCTCGAATGGACCGGGCTACCCGGACGCTTAGCAAACCGTCTGCCATATGGCAACAGTATTGACCATGCTTGCCACATGGCAACACCTTTGCCAAACTTGGCACGTGCCCACAGGAAAGACCCCGCAACCCGGTCCGCTCAGTCATCACGTCGCCCGATTGCTCGCCGCCGAGATCTCGCGCCGCGGGCTGCGCCAGACCGATATCGCCGCCGCGGCCGGCATGTCGTCCTCGCAGCTGTCGCGCGTGCTGTCCGCGAAGAAGGTGTTCACGATCGACCAGCTCGACTCGGTGTGCCGCGCCGTCGGCGTGCCCATCGCGCAGGTCGTCGTGATGCCGGAGGACGGCCGCCGACGCAGCCGCCCGGCGGCCGATATCTCCCGCATCGATGTCGGACCCCCGCGCGATACTCAGCGCGCGGTGGCGAAAGCGCCGCACGACGACCGCGGAGGGGACGACGGTGACGGATGACGAACTTCTCAGCACACTCGACCTGCTCGGCGTCCGTCTGATCTTCGCCGATCTGCCGCCCGACCGTGACGGCGAGTACCGTCACGACGTCCGTCTCGTGCGGCTGCGCCCGGGCATGGCACGTCGGCTGCACCGGTCGGTACTCGCCCATGAGTGCGCACACGCCGTCCACGGCGACGTCCCGCTGAGCGATCCCCACCATGCCGAACGGCAAGAGTCGCGGGCCGACGAGTGGGCGGCGCAGATGCTGATCCCGGTCGACGACTACGCGCGAGCCGAGGCGCTCCACGCCGGCCACGTCGAAGCCATGGCCGTCGAGCTCGACGTCACCGTCGATCTCGTGCAGGCGTTCCAGCGCATCCTGCGCCGCGCGCGGGCCGAGCGCACCTCCCGGGCGTGGACGAGCGTCGGCGGGTAGCACAGCACCCGCATGCAGCCGACCGCATGAGCGGAGACGTAAAATCGACGGATGCCCGGATGCGCCTTGAGCGCTGGTCGGAGGCAGACGCCGAAGACCACCGGAGACACCGCGGGAGTCGCATTGCACGGAAACGCCACCACTCGTTACGACGACGTCGCCCTTCTGTCGGTCGCGAGTGTCCTCCCCTCGCGGGTCACCACATCCGATGCGATCGAGGAGCGATTGTCCGGCGTGCTGCGAGACCTGCGCCTCAAGCCGGGTCTGCTGCGCCGCGTCGCGGGAGTCAACGAGCGACGCAACTGGGGCGTGGGTGAGTCCTCCGACGACGCGACGATCCAGGCGGGCCGGCGAGCGCTCGACGAGGCGGGCGTCCGCCCCGACCAGATCGGGCTGCTGATCAACACGTCGGTCTCACGCAAGCACCTCGAGCCCTCCGTCGCGGTGCGTCTGCACCACGGACTGGGCCTTCCGACCTCGGCGATCAACTTCGACGTCGCCAACGCCTGCCTCGGCTTCATCAACGGCATGACCCTGGCGTCCGGCATGATCCAGTCGGGCCAGATCGACTACGCCATCATCGTCAACGGCGAGGACGCCGACGAGATCCAGGTGAACACCGTCGACCGTCTGAACCGCGGCGGTCTCGACCGCGAAGGCTTCATGAGCGAGTTCGCCTCGCTCACGCTGGGCTCGGGCTCGGCGGCGGCCGTGCTCGGCCGTGCGAGCGCCCACCCCGAGGGGCACCGCATCGTGGGCGGCGTGACCCGAGCCGCGACGCAGTTCCACGAGTTGTGCGTCGGCAGCGTCGACGGCATGTTCACCGATGCGAAGGCGCTGCTCAAGGGCGGCCTCGCGCTCGTCGTCGATGCGTGGAAAGAGGCGCAGTCGACGTTCTCCTGGTCGTCGATGAACCGCTACGTCACCCACCAGGTCTCCTCGGTGCACACGAACGCGATCGTGAAGGCCGTCGGACTCGACCGGAAGCGCGTTCCGGTGACCTACCCGACCCTCGGCAACGTGGGTCCGGCATCCATCCCCATCACCCTGGCCGCCGAGCAGGCGACGCTGCGCCGTGACGACCGCGTGCTGCTGATGGGCGTCGGATCGGGCCTGAACACGAGCATGCTGGAGCTCGCCTGGTGATCCCCACGGTGCCGGAGAGCCTGCCCGGAGTCGAGAGCGGCGTGTCGACCACACGCGTCGTGGCGGGAGCGGGGGCAGACGCTGGCGCAGCACGCCGGTGGCACCTGCTCGACACGGGCGCTCTCCTCGAACGCGAGGGCATCGCGCCCGTCGGGACGATCGTCGCCGTGCACGGCAACCCGACCTGGTCATATCTCTGGCGCGGTCTCGTCGCCGCCTCACTCGATCGCGCCCGCCGCGGCGGCACGGCCTGGCGGGTGGTGGCAGTCGATCAGCTCGAGATGGGCTATTCGGAGCGCACCGCCGTGACGCGCGGCCTGCCGCAGCGCATCGCCGACCTCGGGGCTCTCGTCGACGATCTGGCGCTCACCGGCCGCCTCGTCACGATCGGTCACGACTGGGGCGGCCCGATCTCGCTGGGATGGGCTGTCCGCAACGGCGACCGCGTCGACGCTGTCTCCGTGCTGAACACCGCCGTGCACCACCCGGCCGGGATGCCGCTGCCCGCCGCCCTGCGCGTCGCCGGCGCCCGCTCACTGCTCGCGGCGACGACCGTGAAGACGACGGCTTTCCTCGACACGACCTTGGCGCTGGCCGACCCCGCACTCGAACCGGAGGTGCGCGCCGCCTACCGTGCGCCGTACGCGACGAGTGCGCTGCGCCGCGGCATCGGCGCCTTCGTCGCCGATATCCCGGCGACACCGGAGCATCCGAGCACGCCCGCTCTCGACGAGCTCGCGGGCGGGCTCGTCGACCTCGCCGTACCGGCGCTGCTGCTGCGCGGCCCGCGTGACCCGGTCTTCGGCGAGCACCATCTCGACGATCTCGCGCGTCGTCTCCCCCACGCCGACGTGCACCGCTTCGAGGGAGCGGGCCACATGCTCGCCGAGGAGCGGCCGTATGCCGACCTCGTCCTCGACTGGCTCGACGACAATCGCATCGCCACGCCCCAGGCCGACGGCGACGATGCGGAGGCCTCTCGCGTGGTCGCCGACCCGGAGGGCGAGGACGACACCGACCCCGGGCAGACGTCGGATCAGGCACCGTTCGCGCCCATCTGGCAGCGACTGGCCGATCGTCGCGACGACGATGACACCGCCGTGGTCGACCTCACCCGCTCCAGCGCGGGCGGCCCCCTGAGCGTGAGCTGGCGCGAGCTGGCCGAACGGGTGAACCAGCTCGCCGCCGGCTTCGCCGACTTCGGCATCCGCCCCGGCGATCGCGTCTCGCTGCTCGTCCAGCCCGGGCCGACGCTGACCGCCGTGCTGTACGCCTGTCTGCGCATCGGCGCCGTCGTCGTCGTGGCCGATCGCGGCCTGGGCGTCCGGGGGCTCTCCCGCGCGGTACGCGGGACGGAACCCTCGTTCGTCATCGGCGAGCGCGCCGGCCTGGCCGCCGCTCGCGCCCTCGCGTGGCCCGGACGCCGGATCTCGGCCCCGCAGCTCCCGGGCGCCGCCGCGCGAGCCCTGGGCGTCGAGGCCAGCCTCGCGGAGATCGCGACGCGGGGCGCTCGAGGAACCCTCCCCGCGGCTCCGACCGCGGACGACGAGGCCGCGATCCTCTTCACCTCGGGATCCACGGGACCCGCGAAGGGCGTGGTGTACACGCACGGACAGCTGTCGGCACTGCGTGATGTGCTCGGGGCGCACTTCGACGTCACGCCCGACGTGGGCCTCGTGACGGGGTTCGCGCCGTTCGCCCTGCTCGGCCCCGCCCTCGGAACGCGCTCGGCGACCCCGCGCATGGACGTCTCCGCGCCGCGCACCCTCACCGCGGTGGCGGTCGCCGAGGCCGTCCGAGCGTCGCGCGCACGCATCGTGTTCCTCTCCCCCGCCGCCCTCGCGAACGTCTGCGCCACCGCCGGCCGGCTGAGCGACGACGACCGCGCGGCGCTCGCGCAGGTGCGCACGTTCCTCTCCACCGGCGCGCCGGTCGGCATCGACCTGCTCCGGCAGGCGCACGATCTGATGCCGGCGGCCGAGGCGCACACCCCGTACGGGATGACGGAGTGCCTGCTGGTCACCGACGTCACCCTCGACGAGCTGGAGCGCGCACAGAGCGCTCCAGACGCCGGCATCTGCGTCGGCACGCCGATCGGCTCGGGCGACGTCCGCATCTCGGCCCTCGACACCGACGGCCGCGCCACCGGCGAGCTCGCCGCAGACCCGCACGTCGCCGGCGAGATCGTCGTCTCGGCGCCGCATCTGAAGCGCGGCTACCACCGCCTCTGGGCGACCGATCGTGAAGCGGTCCGAGGCACCGGGTCGGTCGCCGGTCGGTGGCACCGCACAGGCGACGTCGGGCACCTCGACGCCGAGGGGCGGCTCTGGGTCGAGGGACGGTTGCCTCACGTCATCGTCACAGCAGACGGGCCGGTCACCCCTGTCGGTCCCGAGCAGCGCATCGAGAAACTCGGCACCGTCCGCCGCGCGGCCGTGGTCGGCGTGGGACCACGCGGCCGCCAGGTGTGCATCGCCGTCCTCGAGACCGCTCGCGGCGCGCGCCAGCCCGGCCTCGCGTCGCCGGAGCTGACCGACCAGATCCGTGCCGCGTCCGACCTCGAGATCGCCGCGGTCCTCGTCGTGCCGGTGCTGCCGACCGATATCCGGCACAACTCGAAGATCGACCGCTCACGGCTGTCGGGCTGGGCCGAACGTGTGCTCGCGGGCGAGAAGCCGAGCGCGCCGTGATCGTCCTCGCCACCGGGGCCTCCGGCTTCCTCGGCCGAGCCGTCGTGGCCGAGCTGCTAGCAGCCGGGCACAAGGTCCGCACCCTGCAGCGACGGCCGTCGCGCGTCGCGGGCGCCCACGACATCCTGGGCTCGATCTCCGACCCCCGGGCCGTCGATGAGGCTGTCTCGGGCGCCGAAGCCGTGGTGCATCTCGCCGCAAAGGTCTCGCTCGCGGGCGACCGCCGGGACTTCCGCGCCGTCAATGTCGACGGCACGACGGCACTGCTCGACGCGGCAGCGGCTGCCGGCGCGACCCGATTCGTGCAGGTGTCGTCTCCCTCGGTGGCGCACGCCGGCTCAGCTCTGGCCGGAGCCGGCGCCGACCCGGCCGATCCCGTCCACGCGCGCGGCGATTACGCCCGCACGAAGGCCGAGGCCGAGCTCATCGCGCTCGCCCGTGACAGCGCGGCGATGCGCGTCGTCGCGGTGCGCCCGCACCTGGTCTGGGGTCCCGGCGACCCGCAGCTGATCGAACGCATCGTCGCGCGAGCCCGGCGCCGCACGCTCCCGCTGCTCAACGGCGGCACGGCGCTCATCGACACCACCTACATCGACAACGCGGCCTCGGGCATCGTGGCGGCTCTGCACCGGGCGGATGCCGTCGGCGGCCGTGCCTACGTGCTGACGAACGGCGAGCCGCGACCCGTCGGCGACCTCATGGCCGGCATCTGCCGCGCGGCCGGCGCGCCGGTCCCGCGCCTGCGGCTGCCCGCTGCTGTCGCTCGCGCGGCGGGCGCCGCCGTAGAACGCGTGTGGCAGGTGCGCCCTGGCGTGGATGAGCCCCCCATGACGCGCTTCCTCGCGGAGCAGCTCTCGACCGCGCACTGGTTCGATCAGACCGACATCCGACGCGACCTGCAGTGGGCGCCGACCGTGTCGATCGACGAGGGACTCGCGCGTCTGGCCGACCACTACGCCGCCAAGCGCTGACGCCGGACTCCGAGGCAGCCGGCGGCTCAGCGGGCGCGGCGCCGCCAGGGGACGACGGCGATCACCACCCCGGCGAAGGCGACCGCTGCGGCCGTCGACGCGGCCAGCAGCGACGGCCCGGACGGGGGCGGCGCGACCGCATCGAGCACGATCGAGGCCGACAGAAGACCGACGACCGAGCCGAGTCCGAGAAGCAGAACGCCGGTGCGCTTCACCAGCGCGGCCGAGAGGACGATGTAGACCACTCCCGTGGGGCCGCCGAGGTACACCCAGGCCGCTGACGGCAGTGCGTCGGGCACACCGCTCGCCGTGACGCTCACCGCGGCGGCGATGCCGAGCGCGATCGTCCCACCGGCGAAGTTGACCGCTGTGGCGGTGATGGGGCTGCCGATCTCGTGCCGGAGACGCCCGTTCGTACCCTGCTGCCAGGCGATGCCCGCGCCGGCGACCACCGGCAGAAGCAGCATCCACCAGGGCACCGGCTCGCCACGCGGACCGAGCGCGCAGAGGATGACGCCGGCGATCGCCAGGAGGCCCCCGACGAGGCGCGGTACCGTGACCGCGACGACGCCGGCCGGTCCGTATCCGACCCGGTCGAGGATGAGCCCTCCCGCCGTCTGCCCGGCGACGACGCCGACCGTGAACAGAGCGACGCCGATCGTCGCGACCGTGAGCCCCTGTGTCGCGACCGTGACGGCTCCGGCGAGCCCGCCGAGCAGCATCCAGACGGGGATGCCTCGGCCCGCCCCGGCCACGAGCAGCCGCACACCGTTCCGGCCACCGCGAGTGAGCACGGTGATCGCGAGAATGAGGACCAGACCCGTGGCGAACGAGATGAAGGCCGCCACGAACCCGTCGCCGACGGCTGCGCCCAGTGCCCCGTTGATGCGCGCCTGGACGGCCGTGAGGATGCCGACGAGCACGGCTCCCGCGACCGCGAGTCCGAGCGGCAGCGTCGAGGTGCGGGCCTGAGCGTTCACTTGCTCAATAGTGCCGGAGAATCGGCGACGCTCCTCACCCGCACCCCCGGCGCCGACCCCCCTTGACGTCTCCTCCGGCACCCGGAAGCGTGGCAAGTCAGAACAGAGAACGTTTCGCGCTCTGGTCCACACGCCGCGCACCCCCTCAGCGCGACGGCCGGCCCGTGAAACGTCCTCCCGAGGGCCATCATGGGTCGCTTCATCTACGGCAACGGGAACGCCAAGGTCGAGATCGAGGATCGGGCGCTCGCCCACTTGCAGCAGGTCATCGGCACCAAGCTGCGCCGCAACGAATGCTTCTTCTTCACGTGGCGCGACGACGTCAGCGTCGGCGACGGCCGTCGCTCGGTCTGGATCCACCACGGTGCGGACCTCGAGTTCAAGTACCACGGGCACCGGTCACCGCGTCTGAACCGCGACTGGCTCGAGGCGCTCACGATCGTCGCCAACTCGGGAACCGGTCTCTACCTGACGCCGGAACCCGCACCGCGCGGCGGCCCTGAGGCGGGCGCCCTGAGCACCGTGCACGTGTCTCCGCAGACCGCCGTCATCTCTTGATCATCTGCCGTCCGAGCGGGGCTGGCACGGCGGCTTAGGCTGGTTCGCATGTACGTGGGCACCATCCGTCAGGTGGAGAGCGCCTCTGTCGAGCTGGCGGGGCATTCCCTCGCCGAGATCCGCGACCAGGCGCAGGCAGCCGCGCCGGCGGGCTTCGATCTCGTCTCGGCACCGGTGCAGATGATCAAGGGCAGCACCGAGCTCAAGGCGACCGCGACCTACCGGCGGCGCGACGTCCTTCGTGACATCGAGGCGGACGATCGCGAGGCTCTCTTCGCGAAAGTGCCCGAGGGCTGGCAGCTCGTCAACCTGCGCAAGCACTGACCAGGGGATGCGGCGACCCCGCCGACTGCCGGGGATGGCTCGGGGCAGGGTTGCGGCCGGTCAGGGATACGCCGACCGAAGAAGGTACGCGTCGGGCAGTCTTTGCGGTAGCCCCCTTTCGGTGGACGCTGATCGTCCTCACAGTGGGGCGGTCGCTCCCGGACCGGAGAGCGCTCTATTGGGGGGGCACGCCCTCAGGTCCGGGATCGGCGCAGCGTCGCAGCTTCCGACCTCGCCCAGTCCCGACGCCACTGCGGAGGCAGACTCCGGTGCTCTCGGACTTCGGGTACCGCACCCGACGACTTCGAGATCTGGGCGACCGGCCAAGAGGTGCATGACGGCATCTGACCGTGCGGCGTCGACGGCCTCCCTCGAAGCGTGATGAACACCAGGTGGGCCGACACCCGCGATACGGCGGGGTCGACAGATAGCCATCTGCCTGCGAGGGTGGCCCGATGAACAGCACACAGACGAGACGCAGATGGGCGTGGGGCTTCCTCCTGTTCGGCGTCGTGTACGGAGTGGTGGTCGCGGTCATGATCATCACCGGCGCACTCAGTACCACCTTGTGGTTCACGGTCGCCGCCATGGCGATGCTCGCGGCGTCGCAGGCCCTCAACCTCCGAGCGATCAGCCGTACCGAGCGTCGGGAGCGCACGCACGAGCATCCCGAGGCGCACTCGGCCTGACATTCCCGCGGTCGGGGTGATCGTGCGTCGGGTCCGGTAGCGAATCCCGATGTCGGCACTGCGTGGCAGGCTCACCGCTGGGAGAAGGGGCGTTCGCGGGTGGGGACCAACACACGGTATGCCGACGCGATCGACAGTCGAGCCGAGCTCTCGCAGCAGACGATCATGCGCATCCCGCCCTGCACGATCCCCATGCAGGCATACGGGCCGCAGCCGCTGACGTGGGCGGAACAGCGGCCGACCGTCTGGGCGTGGGTGTCGTGGCCGCACAAGCCCGCCGAACGGATCGCCGCGGTGGCCGTGCGGTACGTTCGGCCCATGACGACGTTCTGGGTGATCTCGATCGTGGCGGGCGTCGGGATCGTCGGAGTCGCCCTCATGTTCGGTTTCCGCGAAAGCCGTCGAGGCGGGTTGCAGGTGTATTCTCACCGATGGTTCGTCGTGGTCGCCGTGGCCGGTGCCGGCGGAGGAGCTCTGTCGATCGGCGTACTCAACCTGCTGCGCTGAGGAGCAAGGCCGGGAACCGGCTGAATTGCGAGGTGCATTCGCCGGCCTGAGTCGGCGTTTTCGGAGCCGACTACGGGATGTGAACCCGTCATCCCCGTCTTCTACGTGCGACACACTGGCTGCAGTTATCGCGCCTCGCGGCGGTTTCGGTACACCCGGATACAACTGAGTACACGCGCAAAACCACGGGTAGACCAAGGTCCGCAGCCTTCGCAATCATGGGATATGGATCTCGTAGCCGCACCCGCCGCAGACGTACCCGCCGTCGACCGTGCGCATGACCGTGCCGCAGACAGCTCGATATCGAGGCGGTCTCGCTCGCTCGCCCCGACCTCCATGGCTGTATCCGTGCGGGCAAGCATGATGAGTCGATAACGGATCAGATCTTGGGTGTGGTCCTCCTCGGCGTCCGTCACGACACAGAGGGTACAGACCCACCATGACGGCACCGTGGCGATCGAGCCCGCAACCGGCGGACCTGCGAATGGCCACGGGTCAGGCCCCTACGCTAGCGGGATGCACCAACTTCGCGCCCCCGTCTCCGTGCAGGGTCGAATGATCACAGGTGGGCTCACAGCCGCCGCCCTCTTCTTCGCCCTGTACGTCTTCTTCAATCTGACCGTTGTCGGGCAGTCTTTGGAGAACGGTTGGGCGTGGAAGTACGAAGTTTTCGACACGGTCGGCTATTGGCTCCACCAGCATGATCTACCACCGATCGCTCACGACCGCGCCACGATCGCCGTCGGCACGCTCCTCGCGATCGGCATTGCCGCCGTGAGCCGCGACTGGCGCACAGTCGCCTGGGTCGCAATCGCTACCCCCGGCGCTGTCCTCGCGTCCGAAGGGTTCAAGATGGTCTTCGGGCGCCCCCTGCTGATCGATTCGCGCGACGACGCAGTGAGCTATCCGAGCGGCCATGCCGTCATCGTGCTCGCCGTGTCCGCCGCGCTGATCGTCGTGGTGCCCAAGGGCTGGGCACGGTGGGTCGTCCCAGCGCTGGGGGTATGGATGGCGTTGGCCACCTCAGCCATCGTCGTGATCGGAAATCACCGCCCCAGCGAGATCATCGGCGCCGCGCTCCTCACCATCGCGGTATTCACGCTGACAGGCACGGTGGCGCACTCGAGCTTCCTCCGCCTGAGGATGTCGTCCGGCACGCGTCACCCCGTGGCGACCGAGGCACCGAGCGAAGATGCCGCACCCCGAGCGTGGACGCTCGTCGGCCTGGTCGCCTTGATCGCTGTTGCTGGCATCGTCGCAGCATGGGGGGCTCTGCCGTGGGTCACCGCCATCGACGGAGCGACGGGAGCGGTGGCATCTCTGCTCGTCCTCCGCGTCATGTCCGAAGTGCGGCTGAGGATCGCCGACATCCCGCAGAACAGAACTGTCGGTGTCGAGCAGCGGGCATCGCCAGCGGGCGAAACCATTCGCTCATAGCCTCAAGCGCTTCGGCTCGACCTCGGCGATGAACAGCCATGAGGGCGCCTGATGTCGGCGTACCATGGCAGTCTCTCGGCCGGAGAACGGGGAACCCGGCCACGACATCACTGCTCGGGCCCGACGTGCAGCTCGATGTGCTGCTGCCCGCGATCTGCGGCCGCAGCCAGTACACCCACGACCCGGCGCCCGTGATCGGCGGGCTCACCGCGGCCTCATGCGGACGGGCCAACATCCTCGGCCGCGTCGCCGGCTTCTGGTCCGGCTACGTCGAATCACCGGAGAGGGCTCCGCTTACCGCGGCGCATCCGAATGCATAGAGCGCGAGCCACCTCTGTGGTGAGCGGAGTCTCAGTGCCCGGATTTGCGTGGGTGGGAGTGGGAGTACCCACAGTGACCAGCGGCAAGTCACGCCTCGCCCACCACTCGAGCTCGAGACGTGGGGGCGCATACGACGCACGACGATAGGCGGCAAGCCGACCGCGTTCGGCACCCTCCGGCACCCGAACAACTACCGCACGACCTGGCGCGCCGCCCTGGCGGGGACGCCGTACGCCGGCATGACGCCGAAGAGCTTCCGCAAGACGGTGGCGACCGTCATCCGCGACGAGCTCGGGATCGAGGCGGCGAAGGACCAACTCGGCCGCGAGGGGCAAGAAGACGACGGAGGCGCACTACGCCGATGCTGTTCACCTGAAAACCATGCGTTAGCGCTTGTCGGCCTGACCCGGCCTTTCTGGAGCCGACTACGGGACTTGAACCCGTAACCCCCGTATTACAAGTACGGTGCGCTACCAATTGCGCCAAGTCGGCAATGACCACAGTCTATCGACCGACCCGCACCGGCCGAGAACCGCTTGCGGCGAGGACGCCTGGAGGGCGCCGATCGATGAGGCTCTCGGGCGGAATCACCTGACCGTTCGGCAGACAGAACGGGGCTCTGTCTGCCGAACGGTGCTGCGGTAGCAGCGCGCGTCTCTCGTCGGGGAAGCCCCAAACTTCCTGGTCCGACGCGGCGGTGTGAAACCGGCCCCAAGAGCGAGCAGCGCCTCCGCAAGACTATGGCGACCCGTGAGCCATCGCCCGCTATATGAGACACCTCTCACGTCCGAGATCAGCGCGATCCGATCGCTCGCGGCCTCCCGCGTCGGCTACCGGACCACCGGCGCGGACACGTCCGCCACGGGCGAGGAAGCATCACGCCGCGTCTCCGCGCGGTGGCTTAGGAACAGCGGGATGGCGAAGGCGAGCAACAGCGCGGCCCCCAGCCATCCGCTGGCCGCTCGCAATGCAGGAATCGCGAAGATCGCGCCGGCGCCGACCGCGGCGAGGACTCCGGCGAGGACGCCGTACAGCGGCATGCCGTAGAGCGAGATGAACGTCAGGTAGTGCGCGCCCACGATGATCAGCGCGGCCGGCAGGAACAGCGACGGCGCGACCGTGCCGAGAGCGATCGCGACGAGCAGGCCGAGCGGCACGGTGAGCGCGCTCTGAGTGGCCAGCGCCGCGGAGGGGTGCCCCTTCGGCAGGAAGGCCGGGCCTCCCATCGCCTTCAAGACGAGCGAAGACAGGGGGAAGATGAGGATTCCCCCGAAGAACAGCACCGCCATCGACGCCGAGACGGAGCCCCACTGGTAGGCCGCGGCCGCTGCCGCCCAGACGACTGCCGAGACGAGCGGACCTGCGAACCCTCCGCGGTAGACGCGGCGGACGTCGTGCTGCGCACCGTTTACGTCCATCAGTCGTTTCGCCCGCAACCGCCTAGGCGGTCAGGATGCCGGCGTCGCAGTCGGCGTGGGCGTCGGTGTCGGTGTCGGCGCGGACTTGTAGTACGCATCGCTCGCGGTGGTGAGCACGAACTGCGAGAACTCCGCCGGGTCGGTCAGGTCACCGATGTACTGCTTGCCGTTGACGAGCACCATCGGGGTGCCGGTGAGCGACAGGCCGTCGGTGTCGGGAATGCCGGCGACGGCACGCTCGGTGGCCGACTTCGCCCAAGCGGCGTAGGAACCCGATTCGATGCAGTCGCGGACGACACGGGTCGAGTCGACGCCCGACGCCTGCGCCATGTTCGCGAGCTCGGTATCGGAGTACCCGTCGGAGTCGACCTCGGGCTGACGCGTGAGCAGCTCGCTGTTGAAGGCGAAGAACGCGTCGGGCGAATGCGTGGCCACACAGGCCGCAGCGCTCGCGGCGCGGAGCGAGTACTTCGTGCCGTTCGACTTCGCGGTCAGCATCGCGACCGGGTAGTAGCTGAGCGTCACGGCACCGTCGTCGACCCACGACGTGAGCTGCTGCGCGTTGGCGACCTGCCACTCACGTGCTCCGGCGGAGAGGTAGTCGACGTACACGCGGATCTCGACGGGCGGGGCGGCGGTCGTCGACGGAGCGGGCAGTCCCTCCGCGGGCGTCGCCTGCGCGGCATCCTCCGGCGCGTCCGCGGCTGCTTCCTCGGCGGCGCCGGCCTCGGCGGAGATGTCCGCAGTCACCGATCCGGTGACGACGTCGGCGACGACGAACCCGTCGCCCGACGCGGTGGTGGGCTGGAGCTGCGGGCTGCTGCCGGCGCTCGAGACGGTCCAGGTCACCGCGATGGCCGCGGCCGCGACGACACCCACGGCGAGCACCCCGAGACCCGAGCGGCGGGCGATCCGCGCGCGCGACTGCCGGGTGTGGACCTGGAGCGCCTTCTCGCGCACCGCCTCGCGGCGGTCGGCGACTGCCGGCGATTCAGGAGCGTCAGGAGTGTCGTCAGAAGACATGGAACCTCGGGGACAGGAAGAAAATGAGGGCCGAGCGATGGGACTCGCGACGGGCTTCACGAGTCATCCGATGGTAATCAGCCAGCCTGGGAAAGCCCAGAGCACGAGCGCGATCCGACGTCCCGCACACGCCTGCGCGCGTGCCATACTGAGATCGCGCCCGATGGGGGGCGTACGGGGGCGACCCCGTTCCATTCACAACGGATCGTCCGGCACGTACCTGCCGGTGAAGGAGAAGAAACGATGGCGACCGTCACTTTCGACAACGCTACCCGCCTGTACCCCGGAGGCACGCGCCCCGCGGTCGACAAGCTCAACCTCGAAGTGGGCGACGGCGAGTTCCTCGTCCTGGTCGGCCCCTCGGGCTGCGGAAAGTCCACCTCGCTGCGCATGCTCGCCGGCCTCGAAGAGGTGAACTCGGGCAGCATCCGCATCGGTGAGCGCGACGTCACCGACGTGCCGCCGAAGGACCGCGACATCGCGATGGTGTTCCAGAACTACGCGCTCTACCCGCACATGACCGTCGCCGAGAACATGGGCTTCGCGCTCAAGATCGCCGGCGTCGGCAAGGAAGAGCGCGCTCAGCGCGTGCTCGAGGCCGCCAAGCTGCTCGACCTCGAGGAGTACCTGACCCGCAAGCCGAAGGCCCTCTCGGGTGGTCAGCGTCAGCGTGTCGCGATGGGCCGTGCCATCGTCCGCAAGCCCCAGGTGTTCCTCATGGACGAGCCGCTGTCGAACCTCGACGCCAAGCTCCGCGTCCAGACCCGCACCCAGATCGCGTCGCTGCAGCGCAGCCTCGGCGTCACCACGGTCTACGTCACGCACGACCAGACCGAGGCGCTGACCATGGGTGACCGCATCGCGGTGCTCAAGGACGGTCTGCTGCAGCAGGTCGGCACCCCGCGCGACCTGTACGAGAAGCCGAACAACATCTTCGTCGCAGGCTTCATCGGCTCGCCGGCGATGAACCTGTTCTCCGCGTCGCTCGTCGAAGGCGGCGTCCAGTTCGGCACGAAGGTCGCCGGCGTCGAGGCCGACACGCTGGGCAAAGCTCAGGGCTCGACGGTCACCATCGGCGTCCGCCCCGAGGACATCATCGTCAACCCGGAGGACGGCCAGGGTCTGACCGTCGACGTCGACCTGGTCGAGGAGCTCGGCGCGGACGGCTACCTCTACGGTCACACCGAGATCAACGGCAAGCGCACCGACATCGTCGCGCGCGTCGACGGCCGCCGTCACCCGAACGCTGGCGACAAGGTCGTGCTCGCTCCCGTCACCGGACACATCCACGTGTTCGACAGCGAGAGCGGCGAGCGTCTCACCGACAAGGCCATCGCCTCGGCCTGATCCGGTATCTTCGTACGCTGCGGCGCGGGTGGCCACTGTGGTCGCCCGCGCCGCAGTCTTTGCGCCCCCACCCGATCGGAGAACACGTGCGCTCCTCGCTCTCGATCACCGCGAGCAGTGTCGACCCGGGCCTGCTCGCCCTGCCGTGGTCGACGACCCTCGCCGACTGGTCGACGCCTGACATCGTCTACCTGCCCAAGGGCATCTCACGGCACCTCGTGCGCTTCGCCAACCTCTCGGGTCGTGTCGTGGCGATCAAGGAGACGACGGCGGCGATGGCCCGGCGCGAGTACGAGATGCTCGGGTCGCTGCAGCGTCTCGACGTGCCGTGCGTCGAGCGCGTCGCGGTCATCGACGGTCGCCGGGATGCCGGCGGCGACGAGCTGCCGGCAGCCCTCGTCACCGCGCATCTGAAGTTCTCCCTGCCCTACCGCGCCCTGTTCACGCAGGTGCTGCGCCCCGATACCGCGACCCGTCTCGTCGACGCCCTGGCGCTGCTGCTCGTCCGCCTTCACAACGTCGGTTTCTTCTGGGGCGACGTCTCGCTGTCGAACACGCTCTTCCGCCGTGATGCCGGCGCGTTCGCCGCCTACCTCGTCGACGCCGAGACGGGAGAGCTGCACGAGCGGGGCCTCACCCGTGGCCAGCGTCTGCACGACCTCGACATCGCGCGCACCAACATCGCCGGCGAGATCATGGACCTCGAAGCCGGCGGGCGGCTCGAGGGCGGTGTCGACGCCATCGCCATCGCCGACGGGATCATGTCGTCGTATCACTCGCTGTGGGCGGCCCTCACCGACCAGGAGACGTTCTCGGCGAACGAGTCGTGGCGCATCACCGAGCGCGTGCAGAAGCTCAACTCGCTCGGCTTCGACATCGGCGAGATGTCGATCGACGCCGCCGCCGACGGCACGCGCGTATCGATCCAACCCAAAGTCGTCGACGCCGGACACCATCAGCGGCGCCTCATCCGGCTGACCGGGCTGGATGTCGAGGAGAATCAGGCCCGCCGCCTGCTGAACGACCTCGACGAGTTCAGCGCCCGTGTGTCACGACTCGGCTCGAATGAGGAGATGGTCGCTCACGAGTGGCTGACCCGCGTGTTTGAGCCGGTCGTCCTCTCGGTGCCGTGGGACCTGCGCGCCAAGCTCGAGCCGGCCGAGTTGTTCCACCAGGTGCTCGAGCACCGCTGGTACCTGTCGCAGAGCGAGGGCCGGTCCATCCCGTTGGCCGAGGTCCTGTCGTCCTACGTCGAGAACGTGCTGCGCCACCGGCGCGACGAGGCCACCGTCATGGGTCCGCAGACCGAGACGATGTCGGTTCCGGTCATCACCGACTCCGTCACGGTCGACGACGACGAGGCCGCGGTCGACTGGCGCGACCTCGTCTGAGTCCGACGTGCCGAGAGCGAGGAACTCGGCGGGCGGGGTCAGTATCCGACGGTGAAACGGCCGCGGACGTGCTTCGGGTTCTCGATCTCGTCGACCACGGCGATGGCGAAGTCCGCACCGGAGATGAACGAGTCGCCGTTGTCGTCGGTGACGAGCACGTCTCCCCCGTCGCGATAGGTTCCGGTGCGCTCCCCCGGGTTGAACGACCCGAAGCCACCCGCGGGGTGGATGAAGAACCAGTCGCGGCCGGTGTCATCGGCCTGGAGGTCCTCGAGCACGCCGATCGCCTCGAGGGCCTCGGCCTTGAACTCCTCGGGGAAGCCGCTGTCGATCAGACGCGGTCCACCGGGCGCGACGAGACTGCCGCCGGCACCACCGACCACGCCGACGCGCACGTTCTCGGGCAGCGTCTGGACGAGCAGTGCGGTGTTCGGACGCACCTGTCCCTGCATGTCGCCGCGGGGAGCCACCGCCGACACGACGACGTCGACCCCCTCGAGCTGGGTGACGAGGGCGGGGACGTCGAGCAGGGTGCCCTCGAGGTAGGTCGCACCCTCGACGCGCTCAGCCGGCACCTTGCGGGCGACGGAGACCACGGTGTGACCACGCGAGACCGCCTCCTCGACGATGTGACTGCCGGCGTAACCGGTTCCTCCGATGACGGCGATACGTGCCATGACTGTTCCCTCCGTTGGTTGGTCGTGGTCAGGTCGGGGTCTGGGCCCCGGGGTGTCAGCGCGCGGGCTGGGTGTGCCAGATGCGGTCGATGTAGTCGCGGATCGACCGGTCGGACGAGAAGAAGCCGGTACGGGCGACGTTGAGGATGGCCGACCGCGTCCACGCATCGCGGTCGGCATACGCGGCATCCACCTTCTCCTGGGCGGCGATGTACGACGTGTAGTCGGCGAGCACCATGAAGCGGTCGTCGTAGAGCAGGTTCGAGACGATGGGCTCGAACGTCGCCCGGTCACCGCCGGAGAACGCGCCCGAACCGATGAGATCGAGAGCACGTCGGAGTTCGTCGTCGCCCTGGGCGAACTCGCCCGGACGGTATCCCGCGGCCCAGAGCTCCTCGACCTCGGGCTCGCTCATCCCGAAGAGGAAGAAGTTGTCGTCGCCGACGAGCTCGCGGATCTCGACGTTCGCGCCGTCGTCGGTGCCGATGGTCAGCGCTCCGTTGAGGGCGAACTTCATGTTGCCGGTACCCGACGCCTCTTTGCCGGCGAGCGAGATCTGCTCCGAGAGATCCGCGGCGGGGATCACTCGTTCGGCGAGCGTGACGTTGTAGTTCGGCGGGAAGACGACCTTGAGCCGTCCCTCGAGCCGTGGGTCGTTGTTGACGACCGAGCCCACGGCGTTGATGAGATGGATGACGCGCTTGGCCATCGCGTACCCCGGGGCCGCCTTGGCTCCGAAGATGAAGGTGCGCGGCTGCAGGTCGGATGCCGCGACGCGTCCCGACACCACGCGCTCGTACAGGGTGACGATGTGCAGCACCTTGAGCATCTGCCGCTTGTACTCGTGCAGCCGCTTGACCATGACGTCGAGAAGGTGGTCGTCGGCGATCTCGAACCCGTCGCGCGCGAGCAGCACGTCGTTCAGTCGGCGCTTGTTGGCGGACTTGACCTCGGCGAACGCCGCGCGGAAGTCGGCATCCTCGGCGTACGACTCGAGCTCGCGCAGGCGCTCGAGATCGGTCAGCCACCCGGTGCCGAGCGCAGCGGTGATGAGCTCGGACAGCTCCGGGTTGGCGAGCCGCATGAACCGGCGGGGCGTGACGCCGTTCGTGACGTTGGTGAACTTCTCGGGCATCATCTCGTCGAACTGGTGCAGCACCTTCTCGCGAAGCAGCTGCGAGTGCAGTTCGGCGACGCCGTTGACCTTGGCGCCGGCGACGGTGGCGAGGTAGGCCATGCGCACGGCGCGGTGCTCCGACACGATCGACATCTCGTTCAGGCGCTGCTCGTCGTCGCCGAAGCGCTCACGGACGCGCACGAGGAACTCGTCGTTGATGCGGTAGATGATCTCGAGGTGACGAGGCAGCAGCCGGCCGAGCAGGTCGACCGACCAGACCTCGAGCGCCTCGGGCAGCAGCGTGTGGCACGTGTAGGCGAAGCACTTCTGGGTGATGGCCCAGGCGACGTCCCACTCGAGCTTGCGCTCGTCGACCAGCACGCGCATCATCTCGGGCACCGCGATGACGGGGTGGGTGTCGTTGAGCTGGAAGATGACGCGCTCGGGCAGGTCCTCGATGACGAAGTCCTCGGGTAGCACCTTCGTCAGATAGTCCGCGATCGACGCCGCGACGAAGAAATACTGCTGCTGCAGGCGCAGCTCCTTGCCCTGCGGGGTCGAGTCCTCGGGGTACAGCACCTTCGAGATGTTCTCGGCGAAGGTCTGCGCGCGCACCGCCTCGACGTAGTCGCCGCTGTTGAAGGTGCGCAGATCGAACGCCTTCGTGGCCTCGGCGCTCCACAGCCGCAGAGTGTTCACCCGACCGTTCTGGTAGCCCGGCACCATGTAGTTGTAGGGCACGGCGCGAACGCTCCACGCGGGCACCCAGCGGCTGCGGATGACGCCCTCGTCGTCGTAGGTCTCGGTGTGCCCGGCGAACGACACCGTCTGTGCCGACTCGGGGTGCCGGAACTCCCAGGGCGAGCCGAGCGCCAGCCAGGCGTCCGGCTTCTCGACCTGCTCGCCATCGCGGAACACCTGGCGGAAGATGCCGTACTCGTAGCGGATGCCGTAGCCGATGCTCGGCACGCTGAGGGTGGCCAGCGAGTCGATGAAGCAGGCGGCGAGACGGCCGAGACCGCCGTTGCCGAGGCCGGGCTCGACCTCGTGGGCCCGCATCGTGTCGATGTCGATGCCGCACGCGGCGAGGGCCTCGCTGGCGATGTCGGTGAGACCCGCCGCGAGCAGGTTGTTGTCGAGCTGCCGGCCGAGCAGGTACTCCGCGGAGAGGTAGCAGACCGCCTTGCTCTGGTCGGAGCGCTGCCGCCGCTGATCCTCGAGCCACCGCGCAACGAGGTAATCGCGCACGGTCGCGGCGAGGGCCATGTACTTGTCGGTCTCGGTCGCGGACGACAGGGCGACGCCCCGGTCCATGTTCAGGTTCAGCAGGAACTCGCGGACGAACCCGTCGACGGTCACCGGCGGCGTCGCCACCGGCGCAAGCGCCAGCGGGTGCGTCGCATTGAACGTGCGGGAATCGGGAGTCTTGTCGTTCTCGCTCACGGTTCGAAACTACCGGGTCGATCCGGATCGCGCGGGGCGGTCCGGGATCGGCGTCACGGAATTTACAGGAAGGTCATCGCTCGGTCACAGCGCGACGTCACGGCGCGACGTCACCCGCGCGAGGTCGCCGCGCCGCGGGCATTGCGACCCCGGTGTCACTCCTGCGCGGCGCGGATCGTCGCGACCTGGTACAGCGCGACGGATGCGGCGATGCCCGCGTTCAGCGACTCGGTCGCCGACGAGATCGGGATCGACACGACCTGGTCGCAGGTCTCCGTCACGAGGCGCGAGAGGCCCTTGCCCTCCGACCCGACGACGATCACGACCGGACGATCGGCGAGCTGCAGAGAGGGCAGTTCGACGTCGCCGCCGCCGTCGAGGCCGAGCACGAAGACGCCCTGCTTCTTGAACTCCTTCAACGTGGTCGTGAGGTTCGGCGCGATGACGACCGGGATGCGCGCGGCGGCGCCGGCGCTGGTCTTCCACGCCGCCGAGTTCACGCCCGCCGAGCGACGCTGCGGCACGATGACGCCCTGGCTTCCGAATGCGGCCGCTGAGCGCATGATCGCACCGAGGTTGCGCGGGTCGGTGACACCGTCGAGCGCGACGAGGAGCGGGGTCTCGCCGGCATCGATGACCTCCTCGAGGAGGTCCTGCGGGTGGCCGTACTCGTAGGGCGGCACCTTGATCGCGACGCCCTGGTGCACGCCGTCGAAGCCGGCCATGCGGTCGAGCTCCTGCCGGGTGACCTCGAGGACCGGGATGCCGCGGTTCGTCGCGATAGACAGCATCTCCTTGACGCGGTCGTCCATCTCGACGCGCTGGGCGATGTAGAACGCCGTGGCGGGGATCTTCGCGCGCAACGCCTCGAGCACACTGTTGCGGCCCGTGACCGTCTCGGTGTCGTCACCCGACTTCGCCTTCGGCGCACGGTTGCCGCCCTGGCGCTGTTGCGGCTTGCCGCCGGCGGCGACGTACCGCTCCTGGGCGGCCTTGCGCTTGCCGGCGGGGTGCCAGGCGCGGTCCTCGGCCTTCGGGGTCGGGCCCCGACCCTCGAGCGAGCGACGGTTCTTGCCGCCGGTGCCCTTGGTGGGGCCCTTCTTCTTGCCGCGTCCGGCGGACGGGTTTCCTGGCTTAGCCACGGTTCACACTCCAATGGGTCCCCTCGGGACCGTCTTCGAGGACGATGCCGGCCGCCGCGATCGCGTCGCGGATGCGGTCGGCCGTCGCCCAGTCCTTGGTGGCGCGCGCATCGGCGCGCTGGTCGATCATGGTGCGCACGAGCGCGTCGAGCGCGCCTGTCGCGGCGCCGTCGCCGCGCGACTCGTCGTCGCGGAGCAGCCCGAGCACCGACAGCATCCCCGTCACCGCGGCGGCCGCTGCGGCGGCTGCGGGGTGGTCGCCGTCGTCGAGGGCGGTGTTGCCCGAACGGACCGTCTCGTGCAGCACGGCGAGGGCCTGCGGCACGGCCAGGTCGTCGTCCATCGCGGCCGCGAACGCCGCGGGAAGATCGGCGGTGGCGGCGGGTGCTCCGGTCGACAGCGCACGTGCGGCGCGCTGCTGGAACGAGCGGATGCGGTCGAGTGCCGCCTCGGCCTCGTCGAAGCTCGCCGGCGTCAGGTCGAGGCTCGAGCGATAGTGCGCGGCGCCCAGCGCGTAACGCACGACGGCCGGGTCGCGCTCGGCGAGCACGTCGTCGGCGAGCAGGAAGTTGCCGAGAGACTTCGACATCTTCTGGTCGCCC
Organism: Microbacterium sp. cf332; assembly: GCF_900102175.1. GTDB lineage: Bacteria > Actinomycetota > Actinomycetes > Actinomycetales > Microbacteriaceae > Microbacterium. The sequence goes on along the minus strand of NZ_FNKN01000003.1, from coordinate 494,629 downwards.
ACGGTCACGAGGCCGTTGTGCACCCAGTACTGCGCGAAGCCGTCGCCCGCGGCCGTCGACTGCGCGAGCTCGTTCTCGTGATGCGGGAAGCGCAGGTCGAGGCCGCCGCCGTGGATGTCGAACTCGCCGCCGAGATAACGCCGGCTCATCGCGGAGCACTCGATGTGCCATCCGGGGCGACCCGGCCCCCAGGGTGAAGCCCAGGCGGCATCCGTCGGCTCCGCCGGTTTCGCGCCCTTCCACAGGGCGAAATCGCGCGGGTCGCGCTTGCCCCGCGGATCGGCGTCGGCCGCCGCCTCCATCGCGTCGAGCGACTGCCGGGTGAGCGAGCCGTAGGCCGGCCACGACCGCACGTCGAAGTACACGTCGCCGGAGGCGTCGGGAGCAGGGTAGGCGTGGCCGCGTTCGATCAGTGTCTCGATGATCTCGATCATCTGCGGCACGGACGCCGTCGCGCGCGGCTCGTAGGTGGGCGGGAGCACGCCGACGGCTGCGTAAGCACGGGTGAACTCGAGCTCGATGCGATACGCCAGTGCCCACCACGGCTCCGCATCCGTCGCGTTCGCGAGGATCTTGTCATCAATGTCAGTGACGTTGCGCACGAACGTGACGCGACCGTGCCGGTGCTCGAGCCAGCGGCGCAGGATGTCGAAGCCCACCGCGGCGCGGACATGCCCGATGTGGGGGCCCGACTGCACGGTCGGCCCACAGACGTAGACGGTGACGTTCGACGGGTCGCGGGGCGCGAAATCACGCAGCGCCTGCGCGCGGGTGTCGTAGAGGCGAACGGTCACCGCATAAGCCTACCGGCGGGGCGTCGCGCCGCCGTGGCATACGCGTGGTCCGAGACGCGGTAGAACTGGAGGGTGCTGCCCGTGATCGCCGTCCTCGTCGCGGCGGTGCTGTTCGGCACGACCGGCACGGCGCAGGCGCTCGGCCCCGAGAGCACGACCCCGTTCGGCGTCGGCGCCGCCCGCCTCGTCATCGGGGGCGCTGCTCTCGCCGCCGTCGGGCTGTCGATCGGTTCTCGACGCCGCCGCCGCGCGCTCACCCGCGGCGACTCAGCACCCCAGGGCGGGGCGAGGGCGTTCGCCCTGATGGCGCTGACCGGTCTGTGCCTCGCTCTCTACCAGCCGCTCTTCTTCCTCGGAACCGCGCGCAACGGTGTCGCGGTGGGCACCGTCATCGCGCTCGGGTCGGCGCCCGTGCTCGCCGGCCTGCTCGAATGGGCCCTGACCCGTCGACGCCCGACGCCGTCGTGGATGACGGCGACGGCGCTCGCGACGATCGGCGTCGCGCTGCTGGCCGTCACCGGTGGCGGCTCGGCGGGGGCCGACGGGCTCGGCGTGCTCGGCTCGCTCGGAGCAGGAGCGTCGTTCGCCGTGATCGCGAACGCGCAGCGTCGTCTCATCTCCGGTGGCTGGGACGCCTTCACCGTCTCGGGTGCCATGGGGGCCGGCGCCGCCGTCTGCGGCCTCGCGATGATCCCCGTCACCGACATGACCTGGCTCGCGGATCCCCGAGGCTGGCCCATGGCGCTGTGGCTCGGCATCGCCACGGTCGCGCTCGCCTACGCCCTGTTCACCTGGGGCCTGAGCGGCCTCACCGCCGCCACCGCGGCCACCCTCACGCTGGCCGAGCCCCTCACGGCGAGCCTGCTCGGCGTGCTGCTGCTCGGCGAGCACCTCGCCCCGCTCGCACTCGTCGGGCTCGCCGTGCTCGCCGCGGGACTCGTGCTGCTCGCGCTCACTTCGCGCTCACGCCGGAACCCGGCTCCGACCCCCCTGGAGGCCTGACATGCCCGCGTCCCTCTCGATCGTGCTCGACGACCTGACCGGTACCGCGACCCGCGACCTCATCGCCGCGCACCTCGCCGGCATGCTCGCCAACACCCCGGTGGAGAGCGTCCACGCCCTCGATCTGACCGCACTGCAGCATCCCGCCGTGCGCGTGTACTCCGCCTGGGTCGGCGATGAGATCGCGGCCGTCGGAGCGTTCACCACCTTCGACTCCGACCGGGCCGAGATCAAGTCGATGCGGGTCGCCGAGGCGTACCTGGGTCAAGGGATCGGGCGGGCGATGCTCGAACACCTTGAGCGCGAGGCCCGGGGTGTCGGCATCCGTTCGCTCTGGCTCGAGACCGGCGCCGGGCCCGACTTCGTCGCGGCCCGCAGTCTGTACGAGCGCGCGGGCTTCTCGTACTGCCCGCCGTTCGGCGACTACTCCCCCGACCCGCTGTCGGTCTTCATGACGCGCGAGCTCGCAGGAGAGACCGCCGGTCAGCGGATGCGGTAGACGAGGGCGACCGCGGTAGCCGAGACGCCCTCGCCGGCGCCCGTGAACCCGAGCCCATCGGTCGTCGTCGCGGCGACCGACACCGGCGCGCCGAGCGCCGCAGTCAGGACGCCCTCGGCCTCGGCCCGGCGCGGCGCGAATCGCGGCCGGTTGGCCTGCACCTGAACCGAGACGTTGCCGATCGCGAGACCCGCTTCGGCCACGAGCTGCCGCACGCGCTGCAGGAAGACGATCCCCGCGGCACCGGCGTACTCGGGTCGGTCGACGCCGAAGTGCGTGCCGATGTCTCCGAGGCCCGCGGCGGCCAGAACGGCGTCGACGATCGCATGCGCGACCGCGTCGCCGTCGGAGTGCCCGCGCAACCCCGTCTCCCTGGGCCATTCGAGACCGGCCAGCCGCAGTGGGCCGTCGCCGCCGAACGCGTGGACGTCGGTTCCGATGCCGACGAGCGGCAGGGCGGATGCCGCCGGCGCGATCGGTCGCAGCAGATGCCGGGCGCGTTCGAGGTCGGCGGGCGTGGTGATCTTGAACGAGAGATCGTCGCCGTCGACCGTCCGGATCGGATGACCGCTCGCTGCCACGAGCGCGGTGTCGTCGGTGTAGTCCGCGGTCGCATCGGCGTACGCCCGGTCGAGGAGCGCGCGCGGGAACCCCTGGGGCGTCTGCGCGGCGACGAGCGGCGCCCGATCGACGGCCGCCTCGACGTCGGCGCCCGCGACACGCTTCAGGGTGTCGACGACCGGGCGGGCCGGCACGACGCCGGCACCCGTGCGCTCGACCTCGGCGATCACGCGTTCGAAGACCGCCGGTGGGGTGAGCGCGCGCGCCGCGTCATGGATGAGCACCGTCTCGACGTCGGCCCAGAGCGCGCGCAGGCCCGCGGCGACGGACCGCTGACGCGTGTCTCCGCCGACGACCACCGTGACGAGCTCGGAGCGGTCGCCGAACGCCGCGTCGGCCTCGGTGCGCGCGTCGCCCTCGCGGCCCGCGGGCACGACGACGACGACCTGAGCGAGCGGCGCCCGCGCCACGCCGTCGAGGGCATGACGCAGCACCGATCGGTCATCGATGCCGACGAACGCCTTGGGTGCTCCGGCGGACAGCCGGGTGCCCGAGCCCGCCGCGACGACGACGACCGCGACACGCGGTACCGGGATGATGCCCACGGCAGCGATGCCGGGCCGGTTTCAGGAGGCGAGGACCTCGTCGAGCACGCCCGAAGCGTGCTCTTCGTCGGCCTTGAGGGCCAGGGCGATCTCGGAGACGAGGATCTGGCGCGCCTTTGCCAGCATGCGCTTCTCACCCGCGGACAGGCCGCGGTCCTGGTCACGGCGCCAGAGGTCGCGGACGACCTCGCTGACCTTGATGACGTCGCCCGAGGCGAGCTTCTCGAGGTTGGCCTTGTACCGGCGCGACCAGTTGGTCGGCTCCTCGGTGAAGGGAGCGCGCAGGACATCGAACACGCGCTCGAGTCCGTCCTTGCCGATGACGTCGCGGACGCCGACCAGATCGACGTTGTCAGCCGGGACCTCGATGATGAGGTCTCCCTGCGTGACGTTGAGCTTCAGGTATTTCTTCGTCTCGCCCTTGATGATCCGGTCCTTGACCTCGATGATCGTGGCTGCCCCGTGGTGGGGGTAGACGACGGTTTCGCCAACCTCAAAAAGCATGGAGTTATATCCCTTCGGCAACATCCAGGATAACACAGGGGGCATACAGTAAGGTTTGCCGCCTCCTGTGCGCGGACGCCTCCTCCCCCGTGTCTGCGGGAGCCGCGTCACCCTCTAGACTGCTGAAGACGCCGTCTGCCAGCCTGGAGGATCCGTGAAACTGCGAATCGTCGCCTCGATTGCCGTGGGCGCCGCCCTGACCCTGGGAGCCACGGGCTGCAGCATGATCGCGCCGCAGGCGACGACCATCCAGTACTCCGCCTCCGACGGCGTGAACATCCCGCACTCGGGGCCGCTCGATGTCCGCAACGCGATGGTCATCGCCGACGAGTCGGGCACCACGGGCAACTTCATCGCCGCGATCGTCAACGACACCGACGAGCCGCAGACGCTCGTGTTCGGCTTCGGCGGCGAGACCGCCACGCTCCGCGTCGATGCGCGTCAGCGCTTGAGCCTCGGCGTCGACGGCGAGGAGCCCATCCGGCTCGAGAACCTCGACACCGCCCCGGGTGCCACGATCGCCATGTCGTTCCAGTCCGGCGACGGCGAGGGCGTGCGCACCGAGGTCCCCGTGCTCGACGGACTGCTGCCGTACTACACCGAGTTCGTCCCCCGCGAGACGCCGACCCCGACGGCGACGCCCACCCCCTGACACTCCATCGCGTTCGTCGCGACATGACGAGAGGGGCCTGGCGATGTCTGCCAGGCCCCTCTCGTCGTATCAACCGTCGGATCAGGCCTCGAACCGGTAGCCGAGCCCCCGCACGGTCAGGAGCATCGACGGCTGACCCGGATCGACTTCGATGCGCGACCGGATGCGCTTGATGTGCACGTCGAGCGTCTTCGTGTCGCCGAAGTAGTCGCTCCCCCAGACACGATCGATGAGCTGGCCGCGGGTCATGACCCGGCCGGCATTGCGCATCAGCACCTCGAGCAGCTCGAACTCCTTCAGCGGCATGTTGATCTCGCCGCCGTCGACCGCGACCGTATGGCGGTCGAGATCGATCGTGACGCGGCCGCCGGCCAGCACCCGCTCGTCGACCTCGACATCCGCCGTGGCCGCACGACGCAGCACCGCACGCATCCGGGCGAGGAGCTCGCGCGACGAGTAGGGCTTCGTGACGTAGTCGTCGGCGCCGAGCTCCAGGCCGACAACGATGTCGACCTCGGAGTCCTTCGCGGTCAGCATGATGATCGGCACCTTCGAGGTGGTGCGGATGATGCGGCACACCTCGGTTCCCGGCATGCCGGGCAGCATGAGGTCGAGCAGCACGACGTCTCCGCCGCGCGCGTCGAACGCCTCGAGTGCGGCGGGGCCGTCCTCGGCGATCTCGACCTCGAAGCCCTCGCGTCGCAGGAGGTACGCCAGCGGGTCGGCGAGGTCTGGTTCGTCCTCGACGAGCAGGACACGGGTCATGATGGTTCTCCCTTGGCCCGGGCGGGAAGCGCACGGACGATTCTCTTGGTGGTCTTCTTGGGCGCGACCGGAGCGCCGTCGGGTGTCGGGATGGCGGGCAGGCGCACGGTGAACGTCGACCCGTGGCCCTGGCGCGACCAGAGCTGCACCTCGCCACCGTGTCGCTGCACCGCATGCTTGACGATCGACAGACCCAGTCCCGTGCCGCCGGTGCGTCGCGAGCGCGCCGCGTCGGCACGGTAGAAGCGTTCGAACACCCGCTGCTGCTCGTCTTCCGGGATGCCGATGCCGCGATCGGTCACGGCGATCTCCACGGTGTCGTCCGAAGCGCGCACCCCGACGCCGACCTGGCTCGCCGGCGGGGAATAGACGATCGCGTTGGCGATGAGATTGCCGATCGCTTCACTCAGCACCTGCACGTCGCCGCGCACGTACAGTCCGCGGTCGCCGCCGCGGATGAGCGCAACGCCGGCCGACTCCGCGGTGATGGCGTTGGTCTCGATGGCCGACGTGACGACCTCGTCGACGGCGACGTCGCGCAGCTCGGTCAGTTCGTCGGAGGACTGCAGGCGCGACAGGCTCATGATGCGCGAGGTCAGGTTGCCGAGCCGGAGCGCCTCCGCGCTCAGCCGACTGGCGAAGGAGCGGACCTGCTGGGGATCGTCGGCCGCCGACTCGATCGCCTCGGCCAGCAGGGTCACCGCGCCGACGGGCGTCTTGAGCTCGTGGCTCGTGTTGGCCACGAAGTCGCGCCGCATCGCGGCGAGCCGTTCGCGCTCGGTGATGTCGCGGACCAGCACGAGGGTGAAACGCGGCGTGATGCTGCTCGCCCGCGCGACGACGAGCCTCGGCTCGGCCGGCGCCACACCGCGCCGCAGCCGCAACGTGCCCGTCTCGGAGTGCGAAACGCCGCGGGAGGAACGCAGCAGGGTGCGCAACTCCTCGCCCGGCACCGTCTCGCCCTCGCGCAGGCCGAACAGTTCGGCGGTGGGCGAGGTCGCGATGACGGTGAACGAGGCATCGACGATCAACGCCGCCTCGTCGAAGGCGCGGAGCACCTCGCGGGCACCGGCGGGGAGTTCACCGTCGGCCTGCTCCTGCGCCTTGACGCGGGCGCGCCAGGCGAGGAAGGCCACGGCGCTGATGAGAAGGCCGACGAACACGCCCGCGACGAGGGCGACCAGCGCGAGCTGCGTCGGATTCATTCCTCCAGAGTAGGACGCCGCCTCGGCCCCCGCCGTCGCTCTCGCGACGAACCCGTGAGCCCACGGACGGATGTTCATCGGCCCGGCACCGTTCGTTAACCTTGGGGAGCGACAATCGCGTCGCCGTGAGTACGGCGTCGTGCTGTCTCCGCAAGAAGGAAAGGTGCTCCGATGCGCGAAGTCTTCCACCAGTCCCTCGAGGACGTCCAGGCGCGACTGGTCGAGATCTCCGAGCTGGTGACCGTCGCGATCGAGAAGGCCACGCGTGCGTTCAGCACCAGCGACATCACCCTGGCCGAAGAGGTCATCGACGCCGACGCGATCATCGACGAGAAGGCGGTCGCGATCGACGAGCAGGCCATCGAGATCCTCGCCCGCCAGCAGCCGGTCGCGCGTGACCTGCGCATCGTCGTGGCCGCGCTGCGCATGAGTGCGTCGCTCGAGCGGATGGGTGACATCGCCGAGCACGTCGCGCAGCTGACGCGCATGCGGTTCCCCGAGCGTGCGATCCCCAAGGGACTCAAGAACACCTTCACCAAGATGGGCGAGATCGACGTCGAGGTCGCGCGTACCCTGACCGAGCTCCTCCGCACCGAGGACCTCTCGCTCGTCGAGACCCTCCGCGGTCTCGACGACCGGCTCGACGACCTCCACCTCAGCGTCTTCGAGAAGGTGCTGAGCGAGAACTGGCAGGGTGAGGCGGCCGCGACGGTCGACGCGACGCTCGCGAGCCGCTACCACGAGCGCTTCGCCGACCACGCGGTGACCGTCGGCAAGCGCGTGGCCTACCTCGCGACGGGCGAGTGGCGCCCCGACACCGAGACGATCGGCGTGATCGTCGGCGAGAGCGGTCTCTGACCGCATCCCGCAGACGACGAAGGGGCGGTGCCGATCGGCACCGCCCCTTCGTGTGTGTTCGACTTACTTCTTGCCCTGGTTCGCCACGGCCGCGGCGCCCGCGGCAGCCGCCTCGGGGTCGAGGTACTGGCCGGGGCCGAGGGGCTGCAGGTCTTCGTCGAGCTGGTACACCAGCGGGATGCCGGTCGGGATGTTCAGCTCGGCGATGTCGTCGTCGCTGATGCCCTCGAGCTGCTTGACCAGTGCGCGCAGCGAGTTGCCGTGCGCGGTGACGAGCACGGTCTTGCCCGAGCGCAGGTCGCCGGCGATCTCGGACTCCCAGTACGGCAGCAGACGGTCGATGACGAGTGCGAGCGACTCGGTGCGGGGCACCTCGCCGTCGATGCCGACGTAGCGGGGGTCGTCGACCTGGCTGTACTCGTCGTCGTCCGCGAGGGGCGGCGGCGGAACGTCGAACGAGCGACGCCAGAGCATGAACTGCTCGTTGCCGAACTCCTCGAGGGTCTGCGCCTTGTCCTTGCCCTGCAGAGCGCCGTAGTGGCGCTCGTTCAGGCGCCACGAGCGCTTCACGGGGATCCAGAGGCGATCGGCCGCGTCGAGGGCGATCTGCGCGGTCTGGATGGCCCGGCTGAGCACGGACGTGTACAGCACGTCGGGCAGCAGCCCCGCCTCGGCGAGCAGTTCGCCGCCGCGGTGGGCCTCGGCCTTGCCCTGGTCGGTCAGTCGGACGTCGACCCAGCCGGTGAACTGGTTGGACTTGTTCCACTCGCTCTGCCCGTGGCGGAGGAGGATCAGGGTGTACGGCGCACTCATGCTCCGAGTCTACCGAGCCGAGGCCTGCGATCATGGGGTCATGGCCCCGGCACATATCGGGCAGGCCACCCGTGGCACCACCAACACGAATCGCCTGCGCCGCGTCGATCGCTGGATCGCGCGTCATCCCGTGCTGCGTCGGTGCGCCGACCCGCTGGTCGTCGACCTCGGCTACGGCGCGAGCGGCGTGACGGCTCTCGAGCTCGAGGCACGCCTGCGCGCGGCGCGCGACGACGTCGAGGTACTGGGTCTCGAGATCGATCCCGACCGCGTCTCGCGCGCCCGGGCACAGCTCGACGAGGTGCGGGCCGGGCGCACGGCATTCTCGCGCGCCGCACGCGTCTCGTTCGCGCGCGGGGGCTTCGAGGTGCCGGTGCCGGGCGGTAGACGTCCCGCGGTGATCCGGGCCTTCAACGTGCTGCGCCAATACGACGAGACGGATGTCGCCGACGCGTGGTCGCGCATGACGTCGCGCCTCGCACCCGACGGCATGCTCGTCGAGGGGACGTGCGACGAGATCGGTCGCGTGAGCACGTGGATCGAGGTCGGGCCGGATGCTGCACCCCGGTCGCTGACCGTCTCGCTCCGCCTCGCCGGGCTCGACTCCCCGGCGATCGCGGCCGAGCGCCTGCCGAAGGCACTCATTCATCGCAATGTCGCCGGCGAGCGCGTGCACGACCTGCTGACGATGCTCGACGACGAGTGGCGCCGAGCCGCCCCCGCATCCGCTTTCGGTCCCGTCCAGCGCTGGCGTTCCGCGCTGCAGGCGATGAGCACCCGCGGCGCCGAACTCGGCGACCGCTCGCGCTGGCGCCTCGGCGAGTTCACCGTGCCCTGGAGCGCCGTCGCCCCGGCCTGACCCGAGCTCCCCGCCGAGCAGCCGAACCGCGCCGAGCGGCGGTCAGGCGTCGTGCCAGTCCGCCGCGTCACGGCGCGCCGCGGCGCGGCGGGCGATGGCCACGGCGGCCTCGAACCCGTCCTCGGGGTGGGAGACGAGATGATCGGTCGCGAGGGCATGCAGCCGCACCTCCCAGTCGGTGGATGCCGCGGCGGTCTCGATCGCGTCGCGGCCGGCCTCGCCGAGCATCACGAAGGCCCGGCTGAGGCTCTGCCGCACGTCATCGGCACCCGATCCGAAGTGGTCCGCCAGCTCGGCGGCGAGCGCGCCACGCTCGGCATCCGGGGCCAGACCGGCCGCCGTCCGCCAGGCCGTGCGCGCGACATCGGGGTCGTCGTCGTGCAGGAGGTCGGCTGTGATCGCCGGCCACGCCCGGGCGTCACCGATCTTCGAGAGGGTGTGCAGCGCCTGGCTGCGCGCACGGGGGGACGTCGACATCAGCTCGGGGAGCACCCGGTCGAGGGTCGTGTCGCGGTCCTGCCGGGTCAGGGCCCAGGTCAGGGTCTCGCGGACGGTGAAGTCGGGCTCGTGGGCGCATTGCTCGACGAGCACGGGCACATACTCGGGACGCGGGTAGGTGCCGGCGGCCATCGCGCTGCGGACGCGCTCGGACCCGTCCGACGAACCGAGGGCTCGGCGCAGCAGGTCGGCTGCGGTGGGGGTGTTCTCGCTGGTCATGGTGTCACTCCTCCTCCCCTATCGAACACGCTCGCGGGACGCCGCGGCCCGATCGCGTCGTTCTCACAACGCGGTCTCAGGCCTCCGACGCCGCGCGGCGGCTGCGACGGGCTGCCTGCCGAGCCCGCCCGCGACCGCGCTCGGCGAGGAAGACCGCGAGGTCGTCGACCACTGTCTCGATGAGCGCCGCCCGCGGCCCGTCGGCATCCCACCCCGCGTAGAGCTGCGCCTCGAGGCATCCGTCGGCGCCGAGGATGGGCACCGTCACGGTTCCCGGCGCCGGGTCGTCGGTGAGCACGGCTATTCCGCGACCGGCCGCCACCAGGGCGCGGGCGATCGCGGGCTGCCTGACCGTGATGGGGTCGTCGTAGTCGAGCCCCGCCCTCCCGACCTCGTGATCGAGGGCACGTCGGGCCGCACTGTTGGGCGTGAGCAGCACGAGCGGATGCTGCAGCAGCTCGGCGACGGCGACTTCGGCCCGACGAGCGAGCTCGTGCTCGCGGGGCACGTGCGCCCACACGCGCGCGGGCGAGAGCCGCCGCGCCCGCCAGCCCGGACGCGGGGTCGTCGTCGAGATCCCGAGGTCGGCCCCGCGGGTCGCCGCCAGGTCGAAGACGCGGAAGGGGTCGGCATCGTCGCAGTCGAGCACGGGCGCCTCTGCGCCCCGGGCGACGAGGTACGGGGCGATCGCCGAGGTGATCGTCGCCGAAGGGGCGATGACATGCAGGATCGCGCGCGTCTGGCCGCTCTCCTGCTTCGTGCGTCCCACCACGTTCTCGGCGAGTGCCAGCAGGTCGGTTACGCGGTCGTAAAATCTCGCGCCGGCCGGCGTCGGACGTACCGGCCCGTTGCCGCGGATCAGCAGTCGGACGCCGAGCTCGTCCTCGAGCCGTTGGATCTGCCGTGTCATCGCCGGCTGCGTGATACTGCGGCGTCGCGCGCCCGCAGAGATCGAACCCTCCTCGATGACGGCGGCGAAGGATGCGAAGGCGAACAGGTCGGCCATGCACCCAGAACATACCTCAATGCCCGAATATCATTCGACAACATGGTTCGTCTCTCGCCAGCATGGCGGAACGGCGCTCCCGCGTCGCGATGAGAGGACCCGACCCCATGACCGTTCCCGCCCCCGCGCTCCACGATGAGCGCAAAGCCCGCCGGGCTGCCTTCGGCTCGTTCGTGGGCACCTCGATCGAGTGGTACGACTTCTACCTGTTCGGAACGGCGGCGGCCCTCGTGCTGCCGACCGTGTTCTTCCCGGGAGCCGACCCCGCGATCGGGCTGCTGGCCTCGTTCGCGACGTTCTGGGCCGGGTTCCTCGCCCGGCCGTTGGGCGGTCTGTTCTTCGGCCACATCGGCGACCGCCTCGGCCGTAAGAACACCCTCGTCGTCACCCTCGTGATCATGGGCGTCGCCACCTTCCTCATCGGGCTGCTGCCCGGCGCCGACACGTGGGGCGTGGCCGCCCCCATCCTGCTCATCGCGCTGCGGGCCGCGCAGGGATTCGCCGTCGGCGGCGAGTGGGGCGGCGCCGTCCTGATGGCGTCGGAGAGCGCGCAGAAGGGCCGCGGAGTCCGCTCCGCGATGTGGGTGCAGCAGGGCTCGCCCGTCGGCAGCATCCTCGCCACCGTCGCGTTCCTGCTCGTCGGGCTCCTCGACCAGGAGGCCTTCCTGTCGTGGGGCTGGCGCGTGCCCTTCCTCGCCTCGGCCGCGCTGGTCGCCGTCGGGCTCCTCATCCGACTGAAGGTCGAGGAGTCTCCGGAGTTCGAGGCGGCCGCGTCGGATGCCGACGTCCCCCGCATCCCGATCGGCGAACTGCTGCGCCACCACTGGGGCACCCTGCTGGTCGGCGTGCTCGCCTGTGGTCTCGGCATCGGCGGCGCCTACTTCACCTCGACGTTCATGCTGTCGTACACGACGACCCAGCTGGGCGTCGACCGTCAGACGATGCTCATGATCCTGCTCGGCACGGTGTTCGTGCAGTTCGCCTGGCAGCCGATCGCAGCGCGCATCGCGGAGCGCGTCGGAACGGCCCGGTTCATGGTGGTCAGCCTCGTCGTGGCGATCGCCATCGCCTTCCCGGCGTTCCTCATCATCTCGGCAGGCGAGCCGCTCGGCATCTTCCTGGTGCTCGCGGCGGTCATGATCCCGACCTCGGGCTACTACGCCGTGCTGGCCGGTTTCCTCGCCCAGGCGTTCCCGGTGCGCATCCGCTACACCGGCATCTCGGCGGCCTACCAGCTCTGCGCCACGCTGATCGGCGGCACCACTCCCCTGCTCGCGCAGCTCGCGCTGAACATCGGCGGGGGCAGCTGGGTCGGCATCGCGGTCTTCTACGTCATCCTCATCAGCATCACCCTGATCGGCGTCGTGGGTGTGACGGTGCGCAGCGGCTTCTCCGCGGCCGCCGAGCGTCGTGAGCGCGCCGAGGTGACCGCATGAGGCTCGACGCGATCATCGAGAACGGCCGCATCCGCACCGGCGACGCCGACCGCCCGATGGTCTCGCGCGTCGGGGTGTTCGCGGGACGGATCGTCGGGGTCGACGAGGAGATCGACGGCGCCACGGCCGACCGCGTGCTCGATCTCGGCGGCGCGCCCGCCGTGCCCGGGTTCCACGATGCCCACCTGCACTTCAGCCTCCACGGGCAGAAGCTGCTGCGGCTCGACCTCTCGCACACGGCGCGACCCGACCTCGACGCCGTGTACGCCGCGATCTCGACGGCCGTCGCGGATGCCGCGCCCGGCGCGTGGGTGCTCGGGCGCGGACACGACCAGAACAAGCTCGGCCGCCACCCGCACCTGGCCGATCTCGATCGCATCGCGCCCGACAACCCCGTCTACCTCGAGCACACCTCGGGGCACATGGGGGTCGCCAACAGCGCCGCCTTCCGCGCGATGGGCCTCGACCCCGCCGCGCTGCCGCACCACGTCGACGGCGGCCACGTCTCTCGCGACGCCGACGGCCATCCCGACGGCCTGCTGCAGGAGCGGGCTCAGGAGCTCGTCACGGGCGGGTTCCTGCCGGTCGCGCTCGACACGCACCGCGAGGGCTCCCGGCTGGCATCGGCCGACCTGCTCGGATACGGCATCACGACCGTGACCGAGCCGGGCATCGGCGCCCCCGGACAGATCGGGCAGAGCCCCGTCGAGCTGCGCGCCTACCAGGAGGGCATCGAGGCCGGCGACGTCCGTCTGCGCATCAACGCGATGCCCTACATCCGCGTCATGCACGACCTCGGCGCGATCGGGGGCAGAGAGACCGGGTGGGGTCTCGACCTGGGAGCCCGCACGGGGCTCGGCGACGACCGGCTGCGGATCTCGGGCACGAAGGTGCTGAGCGACGGATCGCTCATCGGACGCACCGCGGCGATGTGCTGCGACTTCAGCGACGACCCGGGCAACCGGGGCTTCCTGGTGTGGGAGGAGCCCCAGCTGCGCGAGATGATCCGCGACGCGCACCGCAACGGCTGGCAGATCGCGACCCATGCGATCGGCGACCGGGCGCTCGACGCGCTGATGGATGCCGTCGACGCCGCGCAGCGGGAGTTCCCCCGCCACGACCCGCGCCACCGCATCGAGCACTGCGGTGTGTCGCGTCCCGACCAGATCGACCGTGTCGTTTCGCTCGGCCTCATCCCGAGCCCGCAGGGCCGGTTCGTCTCCGAGACCGGCGACGGCCTGCTCGCGGCCGTCGGCCCCGAGCGCGCCGACATGGTCTACCGGATGCGGACGTGGCTCGACCGCGGCGTCGTGCTGCCCGGGTCGACCGACGCACCCATCGTGCATCCCGACCCGATCGCGAGCATCCACGACATGGTCAACCGTCGGACCGCGGCCGGCGTGCCGCTGGCGCCCGCCGAGGCCGTGTCCCCCGAACAGGCTCTGCGTGCCTATACGTACGGTTCGGCGTACGCCGCGCGCGAAGAACATGTCAAGGGCACCATCCGCCGCGGGATGCTGGCCGATCTGGCCGTGCTCAGCGACGACCTGCTGACGGTCGACCCGACGCGCATCTCGTCCGTCGAGGTGGGCGCGACGATCGTCGGCGGCGAGCTCGTGCACGACCGGGGCGCCGTCGTCTCCTGAGACGCGACGAGCGGCACCGCCTCGCGCGGGCCGCTGCGGTCAGATGCGGGGCATGGTCGCGCGAGCCTCGGCCGGCGCCATGCCCGCGGCGGTCAGCAGGTCGACGACCAGCGGGCGCAGCGCGGTGATGATGTTCTGGTCGCCCAGCGACGATCCCGGCACGAGCGCCGTCGGGTCGAGGCGCGCCGCCACCGCCCGAAGTGATTCGAGTGCGATCGGCTCGAGCTCGATGTCGTCGATCGACTGCCCGAGCAGGGCGGCGGCGCGCGCGATCTGCGCGAGCAGGTCGGCTGCGATCGGGCGGGGCTGACGGTCGTCGAGGGCGTAGACGACGCGGCGCGCGATCACGCGGAGGTTGCGCGTCGCGAGGTCGAGGGCGGCGCGCATCCGCTCCTGGCGCTGCAGCTCCTCCCGCTGACGACGGAGGAAGGGCGAGATGCGGGCGACGGCGAGCCCCGACTCGAGCGACGTGGTCCAGTCGTCGACGAGCGGCTGCAGCGACCGGGCCTTCTCGAGGCCGCGGTCGGCCCGCATCCGGTCGCCGCGACGCATGGCCTGGATGACGGTCGCCGCCGCGTTCTCGAAGCCCGCGAACAGCGCACGCCCCGCTCGCGACACCTCGCGGAGCGGGCGCCGGGGCAGCAGCGCGGTGGCGAGCAAGGCGGCGATGGCGCCCACCGAGCCGTCGATGAGTCGCACGAAGGGCATGCTGCCAGGAATGGCGATCACGATAACCGACTGGATGGCCGCGGAGATCGCGAAACTCGGCTGGGGCGACAGCGCCCGGGCGATGAGCATCGTCGCGGTCAGCGCGAGGGCGAGCTGCCACGTTCCCGAACCGACGACGAGCACGATCAGCTCGGACACGAGCACACCGACCAGCATCCCGATCACCGTCTCGAGCACACGTCGGGGACGCGCGTCGCGGACGAGGCCCAGACTCGAGATCGTGACCGTCGCGGCCAGCAGCGGTGATGCGTGCCCCAGCACGATGTGCGCGAAGGCGTAGGCGACGGATGCCGCGACCACGATCTGCAGGATGGCGGGCGCCGATTCGCGCGCGCGGTTCAGCCCCCGCCGCGGGCGCACGCGAGCGCGCCAGCCGGTCGCGATGGGCGCGGTGACGGCGGGCGGCTCGTCGGCACGCTCGGGCGCCACGTCAGGTGCGGCGGCTCAGCCGGGGCAGCCGCGGCGGCGCGGCTGTGCGACCGGCGTCGGGCGGGACGACGACCTCCTGCACGGCGGAGACGACCGCGCCGTCCGCGTCGACAGCGAGCTCGGCGTCGACGGGGACCGTCCGCTTGACGATCGCCAGCGCGATCGGCCCCTGCTCGAAGTGCCGTGCGACCGAGGTGATGCGACCGACCTCGTCGCCGTCGCGGCGCACGATGGCACCCGGGTCGGGCAGGACCGCGTCGCTGCCGTCGAGCTGCAGCGCGACGAGTCGGCGCGGCGGGTGACCGAGGTTGTGCACCTTGGCCACCGTCTCCTGGCCGCGGTAGCACCCCTTCGACAGGTGCACGGCCGTGCGCAGCCAGTCGACCTCGTGCGGGAGCGTCATGCCGTCGGCCTCGGCGCTCGCGCGAGGGCGCCATGCGGCGACGCGCAGGGCTTCGGCGGCCCAGCGACCGACGATCCGGAGCTCGCCCGAGACCGCATCGGTGGCGAGACGATCGAGCAGGTCACGGGCGACGACGGCCTCGGCCCAGTCGCGGCCCGAAGCCGGGTGCCCCTCGCCGAGGGCGTAGCCCCAGCCGCCCGTCGAGACCTCGGGCCACGGGTCGCGCCAGACCGCCGCGGCGTCAAGCCGCGACACCGCCTCGGCCGTGCCGCCCAGCACCGCGGTGTCGTCCGACCGGTCGGCGACCTCGACACGCAGCCGGAACCGCATCCGGGTCAGCCACGAGGTGAGCGCCTCGCGCCGGTCGGCGTCGGTGATCAGCCACGTCGTCTCGCCGTCGTCGACGACGGATGCCGCATGCTCGACGTGCCCGTGGGGGTCGAGAACGAGCAGCTCGGTGCTCTCGCCGGGAAGGAGCCGGGTGAGCGCCTGCGACGTCAACGAGTCGAGCCAGCTCAGCCGGTCGGGTCCCGTCACGGTGATGACGGCGCGGTCGCCGAGGGGCGCGAGGGCCGCGCCGCTGTCGAGTAACTGCTGCTCGCGCATCGGGTTGCCGACGTGGATGAGACCCTGCTCGTCGCAAACCGCACCATCGAGACCGGCGAAGGCCGCGCCGTCGCCCGCCATCATTCGGCCTTGGCCAGGCGTGCTGATGCGTGCGAGGCGAGCTCGCCGCCGAGCGCGGCGATGTCCCAGGCCCAGAGCAGGTGTCCGTCGACCAGGCCGTACATGCGGGTCGCGGCGGTGTAGTCCTTCGCGCCCGACCCCCGCACGACCGCATCCGTCGCGAGGTCGATGCGCGGCCCGCGCACCTGACCGAGGTACAGCTCGCTCACCCCGTCGGAGTGCACGAGCGCGACCTCGAGGTCGAAGCCGCCCTCGGCGTTCCGGAGCGCCTCGACGTCATCGACGGTGCGTTCCCGGGCGGGTGCGGGTGCCGGAAGCAGACCCGGCCCGACGTCTTCGACGCCCGCGGGCCGGGAGACGCGCCAGTAGCCGGTCTCGGCGACGAGCGGACGCACACGTTCGCCGCCGTCGTCGAGCAGCCAGGCGCCGGCCGAGTAGTTGAGGTAGTCGCCGCCGTCGTGGCTGAAGCTGACCTGGTGGGCGAACTCTCCGGTCAGATGCCCGTCGGCCGTCTCGTAGTCGATGACGCCGGTGCCTTCCCAGACACCGAGCAGCCAGGACAGCGGGACGAGATCCGCCGGGAGATCGGTCGGCAGCTCGAGCACGGTGTCAGCGCTGGCCGCGATAGAGGTTCTTCACGACGACGCCCGAGACGAAGACGATCGCGAGCGATGCCAGTCCGAGCAGGCCCACGAAGAAGATTTCGAGCGCGAGGAGATCCATGTTCCCTACTCTACGCCCGCGGGCGCGCTCACGCCGCGACGAGCGCGGAGAGCCCGAAACCGATGCCGATGAAGCCCATGACGAGGAGTGCACCGAGAACGCTCGCGGCCACGCGCTCGATGAAACCGCGCGATCGGCCGAGGGCGAGCTGCACGCCGAAGGCCACGATGAGGCAGCCCCCGAGCGCTACGGGCATCCAGACCGCCCGCGTCTCGACGGGCGCGAGGA
This sequence comes from Microbacterium sp. cf332, assembly GCF_900102175.1. GTDB lineage: Bacteria > Actinomycetota > Actinomycetes > Actinomycetales > Microbacteriaceae > Microbacterium. The sequence goes on along the minus strand of NZ_FNKN01000003.1, from coordinate 477,508 downwards.
CTCCGACGAGGACGGCGGCGACGGCCGCGATGATCCAGACGGCGACGACTCCGGCGACGGTGCGCGGCGGTGCGAGATCGGGCGTGGTCACCGTTCCATTGTGGCCCACCCCGCTGTCGCCCGCGACGATGCGCGCGGTGCGACCCGAGCGAACGCCTAAGATGAGGTCACGTCCCGGCCGCTCCCGGAGGATTACCCGTTGGCACAGCTTCTCGTCTTGAGTTCCACGCATGGCGGTGGTCTCGCGCTGCCTGCGCTCGAGCTGCTCAGCCATCGGGTGCGCCAGATCCCCGCCGAGCCCGCGCAGCTGGTGAACGCGCCCAGCGCCGAAGTCGTCTTCGTCGACGCGCGCCATGACCTGGTCGGCGCGAAGTCGCTCTGCAAGATCCTCGGCAGCACCGGTATCGATGCTCCCCTCGTGCTCATCGTCACCGAGGGCGGCCTGACGGCGGTCTCGACCGACTGGGGCGTGGATGACGTCATCCTCGCGACCGCCGGTCCCGCCGAGATCGATGCCCGCATCCGTCTCGCGATCGGGCGGGTGAGCAAAGAGGCGGTGTCGAGCCGCATCCAGACCTCCGGCATCACGATCGACGAGTCGTCGTACTCGGCGAAGGTGCACGGACGTCCGCTGGACCTCACCTACAAGGAGTTCCAGCTGCTGCACTTCTTCGCCACCCACCCGTCGCGCGTCTTCACCCGCGAGCAGCTGCTGAGCGAGGTGTGGGGCTACGACTACTTCGGCGGCACCCGCACGGTCGATGTCCACGTGCGACGCCTGCGCGCGAAACTCGGCGATCTCGAGCAGTTGATCGGCACGGTCCGCAACGTCGGCTACCGGTTCAACGTGTACGAGGACGATCCGGTTCCCGCCGGTCGCGAGACCGGCCAGAGCTGACTCTCCGTCCCGTTCACCGGCAAGACACGCAGGACTGCCATGATGAGGGGATGATCGACACCGAGGCCCTGGACTCCGGTCTGGGCGACGCAGACGACGACGACTTCGATCCCGCGGTCGAAGACGTCGACGCTCAGCTGCCCGACCACCGCTACACCGATCGTGAGATCAGCTGGCTCGCCTTCAACCAGCGCGTGCTCGAGCTCGCCGAAGACCCGACGATGCCCGTGCTCGAGCGGGCCAACTTCCTCGCGATCTTCGCGAGCAACCTCGACGAGTTCTTCATGGTCCGCGTCGCCGGCCTGAAACGACGCATCATCACCGGCCTCGCGGTGCCGACCAACGTCGGTCGCGCTCCGCAAGAGGTCCTCGCCGACATCTCGGCCGAGGCTCATGCGCTGCAGCTGCGGCACTCGCGCGTCTGGGGCGGCGAGGTCCAGCCCGCGCTCGTCGAGGCCGGGATCGAGATCGTCGGCTGGGACGACCTCGACGAGTCCGAGCGCAGCCGCCTGTACGACTACTTCCAGGCTCAGGTCTTCCCCGTGCTCATGCCGCTCGCGGTCGACCCGGCGCACCCGTTCCCCTATATCTCGGGTCTGTCGCTGAACCTCGCGATCCGCATCCGCAACGCCAAGACGGGCCGCCAGGAGTTCGCGCGCCTCAAAGTGCCGCCGATGCTCCCCCGATTCGTCGAGCTCGACACGGGAAGCTCCGTCAAGCGCTACCTGCCGCTCGAGCACCTCATCGCGAACAACCTCGGAGACCTGTTCCCCGGCATGGAGATCCTCGAGCACCACACCTTCCGGCTCACGCGCAACGAGGACGTGGTGATCGAGGAGGACGAGACCGAGAACCTCATCCAGGCCCTCGAGGCCGAGCTGCTGCGCCGCCGCTTCGGACCGCCGATCCGCCTCGAGGTCACCGAGGACATGGACGACGTCACGCTCGATCTCCTCCTCGGCGAACTCGACATCACCGATCAGGAGGTCTACCGGCTGCCGGGGCTGCTCGACCTGCGCGGACTCTTCGACCTCGCCCGCATCGACCGCCCCGAGCTGCGCTACAAAGCGCACGTGCCGACGACGGCGACGGCCTTCCAGCCTGCCGAGCAGAACGGGCGCACCGACTTCTTCGGCGCCATCCGCGCCGGCGACGTCCTGGTGCACCACCCGTATGAGTCGTTTACGACGAGCGTCGTCGCGTTCCTCGAGCAGGCGGCACGCGACCCGCATGTGCTGGCGATCAAGCAGACGCTCTATCGCACGTCGGGCGACAGCCCCATCGTGCAGGCGCTGATCGATGCCGCCGAGCGCGGCAAGCAGGTGCTCGCGCTCGTCGAGGTCAAGGCCCGGTTCGACGAGGCCGCCAACATCGTGTGGGCCCGCAAGCTCGAGAAGGCGGGCGTCCACGTCGTGTACGGCCTGGTGGGGCTCAAGACCCACTGCAAGCTGCTCCACGTCATCCGCGAGGAAGACGGCGCCCTGCGTAGCTACAGCCACATCGGCACGGGAAACTACAACCCCAAGACGAGCCGGCTCTACGAGGACTTCGGCCTCTTCACGAGCGACGAGCAGGTCGGCCGCGACCTGACCCGCCTGTTCAACGAGCTGAGCGGGTACGCGATCGAGAAGAAGTTCAAGCGCCTGCTCGTGGCCCCGCTGCATCTGCGCAAGGGACTCCTGCGCCACATCGACACCGAGCGCCGCAACGCTCTCGACGGCAAGCCGGCGCACATCCGCATCAAGGTCAACTCGATGGTCGACGAGCAGATCATCGACGCGCTGTACCGGGCGAGCCAGGCGGGGGTGCGCGTCGACGTGTGGGTGCGCGGCATCTGCTCGCTCCGCACCGACCTGCCCGGCGTCACCGACAACATCACGGTGCGCTCGATCCTCGGCCGCTATCTCGAGCACTCGCGCATCTTCACGTTCCACAACGCCGGCGACACCACCGCCTTCATCGGCAGCGCCGACATGATGCACCGCAACCTCGACCGGCGCGTCGAAGCGCTGGTCCGCGTCGTCGCGCCCGAGCACGTGAAGGAGCTGACGACGCTCTTCGACCTCGCGATGAGCGACTCGACGAGCTCGTGGCATCTCGGCGAAGGCGGGGTCTGGACGCGTCACGCGTTCGACGACGACGGCAAGCCGCTGGTCGACCTGCAGGAGCGCACGATGGCTCAGGTGCAGCGTCGACGCCGGGCACGGGCGGTGCGATGACCGACACCGCGGTGTACGCGGCCGGCGGTGTGGTGTGGCGGTGGGTCGACGACAAGGTGAAGGTGCTCATCATCCACCGCACCAAGTACCGCGACCTGACGCTCCCCAAGGGCAAGGTCGACCCCGGCGAGATGCTCGCCGAGACGGCGGTGCGCGAGATCCGCGAGGAGACCGGCATCACGGTGCGGCTCGGCCCGCCCGTCGGCGTCTCGAAGTACCACCTGCCGAGCAAGAAGCAGAAGATCGTCCATTACTGGGCCGCCGAGGCGACCGATCTCGCGATCAAGATGTCGACCTTCGTGCCTAACAAGGAGATCGCGGCGCTCGAGTGGATGGGGCTGAAGAAGGCCCGCAAGGCTTTGAGCTACCCCGTCGACGTCGAGATCCTCGACGAGTTCGTCCGCCTCGTCGACGAGCGCGCGATCGACACCTTCCCCCTCATCGCCCTGCGCCACGCGAAGGCCGTCGCCCGCGAGGACTGGGACGGCGAGGATGCGGCGCGCCCGCTGTCGGCGCGCGGCAAGAAACAGGCCCACGCGATCGTCGGGCCGCTCATCGCGTTCGGCGCGCGCCGGATCGTCTCGTCCGACGCCAAGCGGTGTCTGCGCACGGTCGCTCCCCTGGCGGGCGCGCTGAGCAAGCGGATCGAGAGGTCGCGCTCGCTGTCGCAGGAGGCGTGGGAGCACGGGAAGGCGGATGTGCGCGCGGTCGTCGGCGAGCGCGTCCGCGCCCGCAAGCCCGTGGTGCTGTCCACCCACGGACCGGTGCTGCCCGACCTCCTCAACGAGATGGCCCTCGCCACCGGCACGCTTCGCGGGTCGTATCTGGGCAGCGCGTCGGCCCTCGAGACGGGGGCGTTCTCGGTCGTGCATCTGCCACGCGAGAACCCGGGTGCGGGCATCGTCTCTATCGAGACGCACCTGCCCAAGATCTGACCGTCACGACAGCCGTCGTACCAGCTGCGCCTTCGTCAGTCGTGAGTACCCCGTGAGGCCGGCGGCCCGCGCCCGAGCGCGCAGCTGCACCACCGTCATCGACGCGAGCGCGGGCGCGCCTGCGGACTCCTCGACAGCGGATGCCCCACGGCGGGGCTCCTGCGCCGCGGGGTCATCGGCCCCGGGCTCGCCGAGCGCCGCCGCGAGCTCGTCGTCGGCCTCGCGCGAGGCCAGCTCCGCCCGTGCCGCGGCCTTCTCGGCCTGGGCCGCGCGTCGGCGACGTTCCTTCGACTCCGTCTTCTTCGCCGCGGCCTCCGCCTCGGCGTCCCGGGCCGCGGTCTCAGCCTGCTCCGCCTCCGCGCGCAGACGCGCCTTCTCGGCAGCCCGACGCACCGCCGTCTCGACGGCCTTCTCGAGCCGTTCCGCCGCGGCGCGCGCACGTTTGGCCACCTTCTTGGGCGAAGACCGCATCCGCTTGTCCGACACCGCGGCGGCCTCGCGCGCCTCGTCGATCGCGTCACCGAGCGGACGGGCGATCTTCTTCGGCAGTTTCTTGGCGGTCTTCCGCGCCTTCTTCGCCGCGTGCGCGACGCCGTCGACGGCCTCGCGGGCTGCCCGCTCCTGCTTCGATGTCTTCGCCATGCCGCACACCGTAGCGGCAATACGTGAACGACGCGCCGCCCGAGAAGCCCGGTATGACGCGGCAGCTCGAGGTCGTTCACCTTCTGTTCACCCCCACAGCGCACTCTCGTAAGGGACGGTGTCTACCGTTCGGGACGAACCTGCACCGGGTTCTCGTCATCAACATGCGAAGGATTCACACAGTGAAGCTCTCCCGATTCGCCCAGCTGGGCGCCGTGGCCGCCGTGGCCTCTCTTGCCCTCGCCGGCTGCGCCGCTAACGAAGGTGCCGCTCCCGACGCCGGCGCCGGCTCGAGCGACTCCTCCGCCCCCGCACTCGAGGGAAACCTCGTCGGCGGCGGCGCCTCGTCGCAGGAGGTCGCCGTCCAGGCCTGGACGCAGGGTCTGCAGACCGCCAACCCCGGCCTCACCATCGACTATGACCCGTCCGGATCGGGCACCGGCCGCGAGTCGTTCCAGGCCGGCGCCGTGCAGTTCGCCGGCTCGGACCGGGCGTTCAAGACCGACGAGATCTCGGCCGGCGGCTTCGAGGCATGCGCCGACGGCTCCGACCTCGTCGAGCTGCCCACCTACATCTCGCCGATCGCGGTCGTCTTCAACCTCGACGGCGTCGACTCGCTGAACCTCGACGCCGACACGCTGGCGAAGATCTTCGCCGGCCAGATCACGACGTGGAACGACCCGGCCATCACGGCGCTCAACGAGGGCGTCGACCTGCCCTCGACCGCGATCACGCCCGTGCACCGCTCCGACAAGTCGGGCACGACCGGCAACTTCACCGACTACCTCGCCAAGACCGCGGCCGACGTCTGGACGGCCGGCTCGGTCGAGGAGTGGCCGGCGCTCGGCGGCGAGGCCGCTCAGGGCACCTCGGGCGTCATCTCCGCCGTCGAGGGCGGCCAGGGAACGATCGGCTACGCCGACGCCTCGCGCGCCGGCAACCTCGGCACCGTCGCCATCCAGGTCGGCGACGAGTTCGTGGAGTACTCCCCCGAGGCCGCCGCGGCGATCGTCGACGCGTCGCCCGAGGAGGACGGCCGCGCCGCGACCGACATCGCGATCGCGCTCGACCGCACCAGCACCGAGGCCGGCGTCTACCCCATCGTCCTCGTCAGCTACCTGATCGGCTGCGCCGAGTACAAGGACGCCGCGACCGCCGACCTGGTGAAGGGCTTCTTCACCTACGCGGCGAGCGCCGAGGGCCAGGACGCCGCGGCCTCCGCCGCCGGCTCCGCGCCCATCTCGGAGACCCTGCGCACGCAGGTCACCGAGGCCATCGAGGCCATCAAGTAAGACGCTCCGGGTGCCCGGTCCGGCGTTTCGCCGGGCCGGGCACCTCGCGCGGTTCCCGCCCGTCGCACAGAATCGAAGCCATGACCACAACACCCGAGGTCACCCGAACCGGGACCCCGACGGCCAAGACCCGAGCGGGTGACCGCTGGTTCTCCGGCACCGCGCTCTTCGCCGGCTCGATGATCCTCGTGACCCTCGCCGCGGTCGCGATCTTCCTGATCATCCAGTCGCTTCCCGCCTTCGTCGCCACCAACGAAGACGCCTCGATCCTGCCCGACAACTTTTGGTCGTACGTCGGACCCCTCGTGTTCGGCACCGTATGGGCCGCCGCTCTGGCGCTGCTCATGGCTGTTCCGCTCTCACTCGGCGTCGCCCTCTTCATCTCGCACTACGCGCCCCGCCGACTCGCGCAGGCCCTCGGCTACGTCGTGGACCTGCTCGCCGCCGTCCCCTCCGTCGTCTTCGGTCTGTGGGGCATCGGCGTTCTCGCCCCCGCCGTGCAGCCGATCTACAGCTGGTTCGTCGAGAACGCCGGCTGGTTCCCGCTGTTCGCCGGCCCCGTCTCGAGCACCGGCCGCACGATCTTCACCGCATCCGTGGTGCTGGCCGTCATGGTCACCCCGATCATCACCGCCATCTGCCGCGAGATCTTCCTGCAGACGCCGACCCTGCACGAGGAGGCCGCGCTGGCCCTCGGGTCGACCCGCTGGGAGATGATCCGCATGGCCGTGTTCCCCTTCGCCCGCAGTGGCATCGTCTCGGCGGCCATGCTCGGCCTCGGACGCGCGCTCGGCGAGACCATGGCCGTCGCGATGGTGCTGTCGGTGTCGGGCGGCGTGACCTTCGCGCTCTTCACGTCGGGCAACCCGTCGACGATCGCGGCGAACATCGCGCTCACCTTCCCCGAGGCGTACGGCACGAACGTCAACGTGCTCATCGCCACCGGTCTCATCCTCTTCATCGTCACCTTCGCGGTGAACGCGGTCGCTCGCTACATCGTGAGTCGCCGCAAGGAATTCTCGGGGGCGAACTGACATGACCACGACGATCACTCCCCCGGCCACGCCGACGCGCCAGGCCTCGACCAGCCTCACCACCGGTCATCTGCCCAAGTGGGCACCGTGGGCCATCCTCGGCGCCTCGCTCGTGGTGGTCGGCATCTTCTTCGGCGTCATCGCCGCGGCAGCCGGCGAGGGCCTGAACGTGCCGGGATGGCTTATCCTCTCGGCCGTCGCCTACCTCGTGCTGGTCACCGCCGTCTCGGCCGCGGTCGAGGGGCGCCGCAAGGCCACCGACCGCCTCGTGACGGGTGTCGTCACCGTGGCCTTCATCATCGCGATGGTGCCGCTCGTCTCGGTCGCCTTCACGGTCATCACCCTCGGCGCCCCGAGCTGGAGCGGCGAGTTCTTCAGCTCGTCGATGCGCAACGTCGTCGGTGAGGGCGGCGGCGCGCTCCACGCCATCATGGGCACGGTGCTGATCACGCTCGCGGCGGCGGTCATCTCCATCCCGATCGGCATCTTCACGGCGATCTATCTGATCGAGTACGGCCAGGGGAAGCGCCTCGCCCAGGGCATCACCTTCCTCGTCGACGTCATGACCGGCATCCCCTCGATCGTGGCCGGCCTGTTCGCCTACGCCCTGTTCGCGCTCTTCCTCGGACCCGGCGTCCGCCTCGGCATCATGGGCTCGGTCGCGCTCGCGGTGCTCATGATCCCCGTCGTCGTCCGTTCGACCGAGGAGATGCTGCGCCTCGTCCCGAACGAGCTGCGCGAGGCCTCGTACGCGCTCGGCGTGCCCAAGTGGCTCACGATCGCGAAGGTCGTGCTGCCCACCGCGATCGCGGGCATCACGACCGGCGTGATGCTGTCGATCTCGCGCGTCATCGGCGAGACCGCTCCGCTGCTCATCACGGCAGGCTTCACGGCATCCATGAACTACGACCTCTTCAACGGTCGTATGCAGACCCTGCCGGTCTTCACCTACACCCAGTACATGAACCAGGGCATTCCCGCCGAGGCCTTCGTCGGTCGCGCGTGGGCGTCGGCTCTGACCCTCATCGTCATCGTCATGCTGCTGAACCTCGTGGCGCGCCTCATCGCCCGATTCTTCGCACCCAAGACCGGCCGCTGACCCGAAAGAAAGAACCTCCGTGTCAAAGAGCATCGAAGTCAACGACCTCAACGTCTACTACGGCGACTTCCTCGCCGTCGAGGGTGTCTCCCTCGACATCGAGCCCCGTAGCGTCACCGCCTTCATCGGCCCGTCGGGCTGCGGCAAGTCGACGTTCCTGCGCACCCTGAACCGCATGCACGAGGTGATCCCCGGCGCCCGCGTCGAGGGCAGCGTGCTGCTCGACGGCGACGACCTGTACGGCCCCGGCGTCGACCCGGTGCTCGTGCGTCGCCAGGTCGGCATGGTGTTCCAGCGGCCGAACCCGTTCCCCACGATGTCGATCCGCGAGAACGTGCTGGCCGGCGTCAAGCTCAACAACCGCCGCATCTCGAAGTCGGACTCCGACGCCCTCGTCGAGAAGTCGTTGCGCGGCGCCAACCTCTGGAACGAGGTCAAGGACCGCCTCGACAAGCCCGGCTCGGGCCTTTCGGGTGGCCAGCAGCAGCGTCTGTGCATCGCTCGCGCCATCGCGGTGTCGCCCGACGTCCTGCTGATGGACGAGCCCTGCTCGGCCCTCGACCCGATCTCGACGTTCGCGATCGAGGAGCTGATCCAGGAGCTCAAGAGCGACTACACCGTCGTCATCGTCACGCACAACATGCAGCAGGCCTCGCGCGTCAGCGACAAGACCGCCTTCTTCAACATCGCCGGCACCGGCAAGCCCGGCAAGCTCATCGAGTACGACGACACCACCTCGATCTTCACCACCCCGTCCGTCCAGGCCACCGAGGACTACGTCTCCGGCCGCTTCGGGTGACGTGCGGGGCCGGGGTGCGGTGGGGCTTGTGGTTGGGCTTGGGCTGGGGCTTGTGAGCCGCTGAGCCCGGTCCGGGATGCAAGGGATCGTGCGCGACGCGCCGGTGCGAGGACTCCTCGCCCGGCGCGTCGCCGCATCCGCCTTGCATCGCGGCCTCGGGTCGGCCTGCATCACGACCCCCGGGCCCGCGGTGCCTCGCCGGGGCCAGCGCCCTCGGCTGCCCGCGCGGGGCCGCGATGCAAGGGATTCAGACCGACACCCCGGCATGGATGACGTCCGGCCGGGGTGTCGCGTCCGAAGCCGTGCATCCGGGTCCGCGGACCGGCCACCACTCGGGTCCTCCCCCATGCTCACCGCGGCGTCGTGATGCACAGAAGGGGCACCACCCGCGGGTGAGTCGCCGAGCCGATTTCACGCTGGTCGGATGTGTGCCACCCGATCGATCTTCACCACCCGCCAGCTGCGAGCCGACGGGCTGACACATCGCGACATCACCGCAGCGCTCGACACAGGACGGCTCGAGCGCATCCGGATCGGCATGTACGCGTCGCCCGACGCGTGCCGAGCCGCGCGGGCGGTCGCCGCCCACGGAGGGTCGATGGCATGCGTGACGGCGGCGCGTCACCACGGTCTGTGGACGCTCGACGACGAGGATGAGCCGCACGTCTGGCTCAAGACCGGGCAGCGAGCCCACCACGAAAGCGCATGCGGATGCGTCGAGCACTGGGACCGCGATCGGCGACGCACGGCATCCGGCCCGCTTCCGCTACCGCAGGTACTGCGGCAGATCCTCGGATGCCGCGGCCCCGAGCAGTTCTTCGTGGCCGTCGAGTCCGCGCTGCGACAGGGCCGTCTCAGCTCGGACGAGCTCCGCTGGCTGCGCAGGAACACGAACGCACGCGGACGCGAGGCGCTGCATCTCGCTCGTACGGACGCCGACAGCGGCCTCGAGTCGCTGCTGCGGTGGCGGCTGCGGCGGTTCGGGCTGCGCGTGCGCACCCAGGTCGCCGTGTTCGGCGTCGGCGTCGTCGATGCGCTGATCGGCGATCGACTGATCGTCGAGCTCGACGGTCGCGCAAATCACGACGGCGCGACGATGAGACACAAGGATCTCGTGCGCGACGCGAACGCGGCCTCGTGGGGGTACACGACTCTGCGCTTCGACTACGCACTCGTCATCCACGACTGGGACCTCGTCGAGACCGCCATCCTCGGCGCCTTCGCCTCTGCGGGCCCCGGCGCCGCGGCCTCCGCCTGAGCCGGTGCGCCGGTGCGCCGACGCGCGGATGCGCGGATGCAAGGGATCGCTTCCGACACCCCGGTCAGCCTTGGGCTTCACCGGCGCGCCGCGCTCGTTCCCTTGTATCGCGGCATCCGCTCGCGCAGGTCGGTGGGCCCGGTCACCGGCCACAGGCCACAGCCCACGACCCACAGCCCCGACCCACGACCCACGGCCCACGGCCCACGAGCCACGGGCAATGGGCCGCGATGCAAGGGAGTACGGAAGACACCCCGGCAGCCTCAACCCCCGCACGGCGCGTCGCGCATAATCCCTTGCAACGCGGCAGACGCGGCCCCGCCCGAGGAGCCGGGCCGGGTCAGTCGCGCGGCGAGAGCAGGTAGTCGTTGAGGGATGCGGTGAACTCGGCATCGACGGCGAGGGCGGCGCCGTCGAGCTCGACGATGGGGGCTGCGAGCCGGACGCTGGACACGAGCCAGGCGGCATCCGCTCGGCGCAGGTCATCGAGCGGAATCGTCTCGTAGACGGTCTCGAATCCGCGCTGCGCGAGGTGCTCGAAGAGGCTGAGCTGGGTCGTGCCGTGCAGGATCCCGCCGTTCGGGGCGGGCGTGACGAAGGTGTCGCCTCGCCGCAGGATCAGCGATGCGGTGGGCGCCTCGAGCACGAATCCGTCGGAGCTGAGGAAGATCGCGTCGTCGCTGCCGCGCCGGTGCGCCTCGCGGAGCGCCGCCATGTTCACCGCGTACGACAGCGTCTTGGCGCCGAGCAGCAGCCAGGGCGCGCGTGCCGGTGCGTCGATCGCGTACCCCCGGTCGAGGGTCACGACGCGGATGCCGTCGGTGCGGGGCGCCGTGAAGTCCGCGGCCGCCGCAGCGGTCGCCCAGGCGGTGGGCGTCGGGCCGTGCTCGATACCCCGGCTGAGGATGAGCTTGACCACTCCCTCGCCCGGGCCGCTCTCGGCAGCCGCGATCGCGACCGCCGCCCGCCACTGCGCGATGTTCGGCGCGGGCAGGTCGCAGAGCTCGGCGGAGTGAGCGAGGCGCTCGAGGTGCGCCTCGACCTCCTGCGAGTGACCGTCGACGACGCCGATCGACTCGAAGATGCCGTCGCCCCGTTGCGTGCTGAGCTCACCGACGGTGAGCGCCGGCGCGGCCGGGTCGACCGACGTGAAGGTCGACGCGAGGTCGGACGGGGTCTCATCCGCCGCGAGCGGGTCGATCATCAGCGCGAATCGCAATGCCATGCGCCGAGCCTACGACGCGCCCGAGTGCCGGGATGCACGACATCCGGTGCGACACCCCGCGAGGGATGCCGGCCGCCCGGCATGTCGCCCCAGAACCCTTGCATCGCGGCACCAGCCGGCAGGCGCCCAGCCACCAAGCCCGGCCCGATCGACCTCATCCGCTACCCGCCAGAGGTCCCGATCGTCAACCCCGGGAATGCCCACGGGTGGGGCTCCGTTAGACTGTGAGTGCCGGGCCGCAGTAACCCCGGGCTCCATCTTCAGCCGCTGCGAGCGGCCACGCGCCGAGAGGCGTTCTGCGGCCCGGCACTTATCTTTTCCGCCGCGAACGGCGAACCGCGAAACCGCGGAGATCAGGGCGGAACCGCCTCGACCTCACCGGCTCAGGTCAGCGCTTCGCGCCGCCACAGGCCCGCGCACGAACCCAGGTCTTCGGCGTACGTGCTCAGTCGCAGGGCGCGCGCGGTGAACGCCGACGAGCGGTCGGGCTCGCTGGCGTCGTGGTCGTCGGCGACGGATGTCGCACCCGCCGCCTGCACACGGCAGAACGACGCCGCGCGCTCGAGGGCGACGGCGAAGTCGCCGCGGAAGACGCCCCGCAGGATGATGTCGATCAGGGCCACGAGCTCTTCGGGACCCGCGGGTGTCGGAGCACCGGCGATGACCTCGTCGGCCGAGCGCAGTGTGACTCTGCCCCGCTCGTACAGCAGCGCAGCGGTGCGCGGGTCGCGATGGATCATGAGCTGCAGCAGGTACAGGCGCCACAGCGCACCGGGCAACGACTTCGCGGGCGAACGCGACCAGAGCTCGGCGACGGTGTCGATCCCGTGCTCTGCGGTGAAACCCACAAGGCGGTCGACGACGGCGTCGCTCGGGTCTTCGCGCACGCGCGACAGCAGGGCACCCGCCGTGGCATGAGCCACGCGCGAGACCTCCGCGGGGTCCTCACCGGCGAAGTGTCGATCGAATTCGTCGGCGGGGCGCCGAACGGGCTTGTGGTAGTCCCGGGATCCGTCCGTCATCAATCCAGGCTAAGCGAGCACGGCATCCTCGTGGCCTCCGCTCGCCCACTGCGAACACCCCACGCCGAACCCTCCCCGCCCCACGCCGCGCCAGCCCCGCCCCACAACGACAGAACGGCCGACCACGAAGGTCGGCCGTTCCGCTGCCGGATAACGGGGTGGGCAGTCAGGCGGACGTCGGGATGGCGACGATCGGGTCGGTGGTCGGCAGGCCGCTGGGCGAGCCGCCGCTCTGTTCGATGGTGAGGGCGATGACGTCGTCGGGCTGCATGTCGCCGTCGAGGAGCAGCGCCGCCGAGCCATCGCTCGACTCGAACGCCCCCGCCGGGACCGGCGCGCTACCGCGAACGAACCAGGCCTCGTACGACTGGTCGTCGGCGATCTCGGGCAGTCCTTCGGCAACGAGCACGACGCCTTCGACGCTCGGCGACCAGTGCACCGTCGCTTCGCCGCCGTCGGCCAGCTGCGCCGTGCTCGACTGCGCGTCGCCCGACTGCTCGATCTGTGCGAGCACGCTGTTGGCGGAGGGGGCACGCATGCCGTCGGTCAGCGTGCCGACTCCCCAGCCGATGCCCACGAGCAACGCGATCGATGCGGTGAGTGCGAACAGGCTGCGCGTCCAGTTGCGACGCTGAACGGTCTGCACCTGCTCGGTCACGGGCGAGCCCACGCGGTGTCCGGCGGCCCGCGGGTCGTCATCCTCGAGTTCGTCGTCGGCATCGGCGACGTCGGGGTCGCGCGTCCCGGCGATGGATGCCGCGTCCGCGTCGCTCGTCACGGCTGATGCCGGAGCCACGTCGATGTCGACCTCGGGTGCGCCGATCTGGGCGAGGAGGTTCGCTCGCAGAGAGGCGGGCGGCGCGACGTCGGCGACCCCTTCGGAGAGGAGCGCGGCGGTGGCGGCGTCTGCCTCGACGATCGGCATCCACTCGGGGTGCGCGTCGAGAGCCTCGCGGTAGGCGAGCTCGTCTTCAGGAGACAGCGCGCCGAGCGCGTAGCCTGCCGAGAGTTCGGCGAAAGTCTGTTCGTTCACGATGTCACCCCCATTGCACTTCGGAGCCTGGTCAATCCGTCACGCATCCGTGTCTTGATCGTTCCGAGCGGCGCTCCCACCAGCGCTGCGATCTCGCTCTGACTGTAACCCCCGTAGTAGGCGAGGGTGATGGCCTCTCGCTGTGCCTCGGGTAGAGAGCTGAGAGCCCGAGCGACGCGCCGTCCTTCGATGCGAAGCTCAACTTGCTCGGCGACACCTTCGGGCTGTGACGCCATTTCTCGGTAGCCCGCACGAACATCGCGATCGCTGCTCGCCTGCGACGACCGAACCCGGTCGACTGCGCGGCGGTGTGCGATCGTGAGGATCCACGACCTTCCTTGCCCCTTCTTCGGAGCAAACGTCGAAGCGGATTGCCACACTTCGAGGAAGACCTCTTGCAGCACTTCCTCGCTCTGCGACCGATCGACCAGCACGCGGAGGATGAGCCCGAACACGCGTGACGAGAGCGTGTCGTAGAGGCGGGTGAAAGCGCTGTGGTCACCGTCGGCGCAGCGCTGAATCAGCTCCGCGACGTGATCCGTCGACGCCCCGTCGTCGGGCACGTCCATTCCATCTATGACCATCGCTACAAGCATGCCGCATCCCCTGACGTGTTCTCGGATGCAGCGCCGACCTGTTACCGCTTCTCTACCAACCGCCCGTGGGGCCATCGTGGTCGCCGGCGTGTGTCCGTGTCGACTCTGCTTCGTATAAGGGGGGTGTATCGGATTGCCCGAAGCGCGATTTTCGAGATTCCCGAACTTTTTCCGATCCGATCGCAGGGGGTCTCCGAAGAACTCTCGACGCCGGGGACGGACCACGGCGGAGAACACACGGAGGCAATCATGCTCAGCACCAAGAAGAAGTTCACTGCTGCCCTGGCCCTCGGCTTCGCCGGAGCGCTCGCTCTGTCGGCCTGCTCGGCGGGATCGGGTGACAACGCCACCGAGGAGACCGAGGCCCCCTCGTCGTCGGCAGCTCCGATGGAGTCGGCTTCGCCCGAAGCCACCACCATGGACCCGGCTTCGAACCTCGTCGGCCCCGGCTGTGCCGACTACGCCGCAGCCGTTCCGGACGGCGCTGGCTCGGTCGCCGGTATGGCTCAGGACCCGGTGGCCACCGCAGCGTCGAACAACCCGCTGCTCACCACCCTCGTCGCAGCCGTCAGCGGTCAGCTCAACCCTGACGTCAACCTCGTCGACACGCTGAACGGTGACGAGTTCACCGTCTTCGCTCCCGTCGACGACGCATTCGCCAAGATCGACCCCGCCACCATCGAGTCGCTGAAGACCGACTCGGCGACCCTCACGTCGATCCTCACCTACCACGTCGTCCCCGGCCAGATCGCGCCCGACGAGATCGACGGCACCCACACCACGGTCAACGGTGCCGACCTGACCGTCACCGGCTCCGGCGACAACATCATGGTCAACGACAGCGCTGCAGTCATCTGCGGTGGCGTCACGACGGCCAACGCCACGGTTTACCTCATCGACACGGTGCTGATGCCCCCGATGTGACCCGAACAGCCGCGGTGAGGGGTTCCCGCGGCACGGCCTCGGTTAACTCCGTGGCTGAGGCGAAGCGGCCGGTGCGAGCACACCGGCCGCTTTGTCGTGCCCGGACGGATGCCGCGGCGCCCGGTGGTGCGAGCGGATGCCGCGGACGGCAGCCGGCAGCAGCGGTGCAGGGCGGCTCGATCGCCCGGTCACGGCTACTAGGCTAGGAAGCTCAGGGCCTCTAGCTCAGTCGGTAGAGCATCGGACTTTTAATCCGCGGGTCGTGGGTTCGAGCCCCACGGGGCCCACCTCTGAAACAGCGTCGAAACCCATGGTTTTCGACGCCCCTGGGTCGGCAGGGTTTGCTCAGAAGTATTTGGACCCTGTCCATCAGAGCAAGCGTGCTCGCCAGCTTGATCGCCGTCACCGCGCTGCCGAGCGCGGCTTCGGCCTCCACCGAACTGGACGCAGACCTAGTCCCGGCGCCCGTCCCCGTCGGAGAGCTGGTCGTCTACGGCGGCCACGACACCGGCGCGCTCGTCGGCATGAACTACCCGACCGACATTCCCCCGGGGACCATCACGCCTATGGCGTCGTGGGGCCCGAGCTATGCCTACGCGGAGGAATGCCTAGGTCACCTACAGAGGCGCGGGGAAGGCGGCCGCGAACGTCTACAGCGGCCAGCGCATCATCACAGTCTGCTTCTGGTGGACCCGCGGTCTGCTTCTGGTGGACCCGCGGTGGTTCGGCTGTGACCGGTACGACGTGCTCGAACGCGTCGTGCGCGACCGGCGCTTGGAGGGCTGGGCCCGAAGTCGTCGGGTGGGCCACCGACTCGCTCGAATCCAACGCCCCAAAGACCATCTTCAACATTCAGACAACGCGGATCAACCCGAACATCGTCTAACGTGCGATCGTCGCCGACGCCCCGGCTGGGTCTATAGATTCGGCCGGGGCGTTGTCGTATCGGAGTATGTCGCCGGGCTGGCAGTCGAGCGCCTCACAGAGCGCAGAGAGCGTGGAGAAGCGGACGGCCTTCGCGCGACCGTTCTTTAGCACGGCAAGGTTCGCTGGCGTGATTCCTATCAGCGCGGACAATTCAGCGACGGTCATGCCGCGCTCGTCCATGAGCCGGTCGATGTCGACGAGGATCGGCATCAGATGACCTCCGCAAGGTCGTGTCTCATGGTGGCGGACTGCCGCAGCAGCGCGAACAGCACGGCCAGGATCAACGTCGCCGCGGCACTGACTCCGATCGCGGCGAGCATGCTCAGCATCAGCGCCGGCGGCGTGACGTGCGCGGCATTGAGCACAACGAACATTGCGAGGGTGCTGAGCCCGATCGCGGCGGGGCACCACGTCAGTGCGCGCACCCACGAAAAGGCGTCGGTCGTGAAGATGCTGTCGTCTCGCACAAGATCGAGCAAGCGCCATGTGACGATGAGAGCTGCCTGACCGCAGGCGATCACGAAGGCTCCCCACCCGATGATGACCGGCGCGATGCTGGCGACCTCCGCGTAGGCGCTGGCGAGGCCAGTGACGTTCGCGGGAATGATGAAGAGCTGTAGCGCGAGCCCGATTAGGGCAAGCACCGCGAAGACGATCTTCGCGGTGGCGATCAGGGTTCGGTTCATATCGCGCTCCTTCACTAGGTATCGATAAACGATAGATTGTTTATCGATGAGCGTCAACCCGTGGCGCGCTTACGTTCCTTGAGGGCGTCCTGGCCGCGCGGTTGCAGCGCTCATGCGAGCACAAGCTGGGCGAGGCGAACATCCTGGTGCCCTTCGAATGCGTCAGAGCCCCACGGGTCCTACCACCTCACCCCCGGTTCGCTCAGAGCTCCGCACACGTTGCGACGGTGTGCGCCGCGAAGCCCGAGCGGTGCGAGCGTCCGCCGTTGAACCCCGCTCAGATCAACTCGATGTCCCCAACCGTCTCCAGCCGACGCCAACCCTCCGCCACCAACCGCGGCACCATGACGTCGGCCCCCGCAAGAGGACCGAAGTCCACACCACTCAATCCCGAAACCTCGGCGACCGTGACCTGGAAGGTCTTGAACCCGCCGAGCGGTGGCGCCTCGACGAGACCGGTTCGCACGTCGACGAGTTCGGACTGATCCAGGAGGAATCCTGTCGCCTGCAGGCCGCGCGGCGACTGCCAGGCGACGACCTTCCAGAACTGCAGCGGCACCTGGATACCGCGATAGGGCGGGTCGTCACTCGCGAGGACGGGTGCGGTGAAGACGGAGATGCGCTGCTCGGTCGTCTCGGCGTACTCGAGAACGTGGTCCTCGAGTCCGAGCCACAGTTCCTTCGACTGGTTGAAGCCCGACGCCTGCGGGGCCGCGTTCGGGTACCGGAACGTCGCCTCGGTGGCCTCGCGCGCCGTATCCGCGTCGCCCCAGCCGGGGTCGCGCCTGCGGACGAGATGTCCGCGATCGAGGTCGTTCCCGGAGTAGATCTCATTCCCCGCCTGCTGCGCGGCCGGAAGACGCACGTCCAGAGACCAGTCCCCCGTCCGCGGCACGTCGCGCAGCTGAGCACCGTCGATGTTCACACCCGTCACAGCCGCCAGGCGACGATCCCGGTCGAGCACGACCGAGAAGTGCGGATAATCCAGAGTCACGGTGTCGCCGTCAGCAACCGGAAGGGGCACGTCGGTGGGCAGGAAGGTCGCGTCGTATCCACTCGTCATGGGCTCATCCTGATGCCGACGTATGACGTTCGCGTGAACACCGTGGTCAGAACCCGTCGCGGGTGAGACGGTTGCTGCAACACGAAGGGGAACTCGATGAAAGTCATGCTTCTCATGCGCTCCGACGGCACCTACGACGGCGGGAACTCGGAGGAGGATTACGCGGTCTGGTCGGACTACACCGTCTCGCTCGAGGAACAGGGCGTATATGTGACGTCCGGCCAGTTCGAGGATGGCGCCGGCGGCACCCTGCTGACCGAACTCACCGAGAATCGCTCGCCGGAAAAGCCACAGCCCGCGGACGGCACACCCGCGGGCTCGCTCGTCGGGTACTACATCCTCGAGTGCGCGGACTTCGAGGAAGCATCTCGGCACGCGCGGCGAGCTCCCCTCTACGGCTCGGTGGAGGTCCTTCCTCTCAGCGCGTGGTGACTCGGCGGCGCAGAGCGTGGCGCCGCAGAGCTCGGCGGTGCGGGTTCGGCGAGCGGCATACGCGCCCACCATGAGCCCACCCCGAACCCTCCGCTCCTGACGCACGCGCGTCAAGGGGGTCCGCGCGCACAGGGCGGCGGGTCCAGGGTGCGCGGACGGTCAGCCGAACTCCGTCGGCGGCCGCTCAGCGGAGGACCCCCATGTCGCACATCGCCGTCAAAGCCGCCGTCTCGGCAGCCCTCGGAATCGTCGTCGCCATCATTCCGATACTGCTCGAGGCCGCGGAACTCGCTCCGCTGCTCGGCTGGGCTGTCGCTGCCGGGATCTTCCTCACGTGGTCGTGGGCGCAGGCCTGGCATGCCGGACCCGACCGAACGCGCGAGCTCGCACTGCACGAGGGCAAAGCCCGTCGGCTCGTCGACACCCTGATCATCGGGGCCACGTTCGTCAGCCTGGTGGGCGTGGTCTTCGCGCTGTTGCGAAGCCAGCAGCGCGATCCGATCGGCGCGGCCTGCGCGATTCTCGCGGTCATCGGCGTCGTCGCAGCCTGGGCGCTGGTCAACACGGTCTACGCGTTCAAATACGCCCGCATGTACTACCACGATGAGCGTCACCGCTTCGACTTCGATCAGGACGAAGACCCGTCGTACAGCGACTTCGCCTATGCCGCCTTCGGGATCGGCATGGCGTACAGCGCCACCAGCGTGACGCAGTCCTCCACCCCGTCGCGTCGCATCGCCTTCGGGCACGCACTGCTGGCCTACTTCTACGGCACCTTCGTGGTCGCCGTCGCGATCAACCTCATCACCAGCCTCACGCAGTCGAGCTGATCCGGCGCGCCGCATCGGGGTGCCGCGGCCGTGCCGGTCCGTGTGGGCGCGCACCGATTGTCCTCCTCGATCCGGCCCGCCATAACCCCCTGTGTCGACGGTGCCACACGCCCCCAGCATGGGCGGCTCATGAGCGACGACGTAAGAACGAAGGAGCAGACATGGACGTGAAAGCGGCGGTTGCAGCAGGTGCGGCCGGTGTGGCGGCGGCGGGACTGGTGGCACGGTCCTTGGTGCGCAAGAAGCAGGAATCCGTCGGCGACGGACGTCATCCCGAAGGATGGAAGGCGGTGACGGTGCTGGGTGACGCGGAAACCTTCCGCGGCCATCATCCCGAACCGTTGCAACGGATAGCCGACGGCCTCGAGATCCGGATCGAGCCCGCGCCGGGTGACAAGGGCTTCGAGGTCCATGCCCGCATCCGCGAAGGCGCCGAGCTGTCATCCGACGACGACGACGCCGACCCCGAGCAGATCCTGCGCACGGCCCTTCGCGACGCGAAGCAGGTCTTCGAGACCGGAGAGGTGCTTCAGGCCACGCCCCGGCCGCACGGACACCGCTCGATCACCCTCTTCGGCGCGGCGGTCGACGCAGCCGAGGACAAGGCCAAGGGCGGTGGGGTGCTGTGAAGGCTCTGTGCTGGACCGGCGTCAACAAGCTCGAGGTGGAGAGCGTCGACGACCCGGCCATTCTCAATCGGCAGGACATCATCGTGCGGGTGATCCTCACCACGACGTGCGGATCCGACCTCCACCTGCTCGGCGGCTACGTGCCGACCATGCGCGCCGGCGACGTGCTCGGTCACGAGTTCATCGGCGAGGTCGTCGAAGTCGGCTCGGCCGTGACGAAGCACCGCGTGGGCGATCGGGTCGTCGTGTGCTCGTTCATCAGCTGCGGCAGATGCTGGTACTGCAAGAACGACCTGTTCTCGCTGTGCGACAACGGCAACCCCAATGCGGGGATCCCCGAGATGCTGTGGGGTCAGGCACCCGGCGGCTGCTACGGCTACTCCCACGCACTCGGCGGATGGGCCGGCAGCCATGCCGAGTACATCCGCGTGCCCTACGCCGATCAGGGGGCCTTCACCGTGCCCGAGGGCGTCAGCGATCAGCGCGCCCTGTTCGCATCGGATGCCGCCCCGACGGGATGGATGGGTGCCGACCTCGGAGGGGTCAAGCCCGGCGACACGGTCGCCGTCTGGGGCGCCGGCGGCGTCGGACAGATGGCGGCGAGCGCCGCGCTGCTGCTGGGCGCCGAACGGGTGATCGTCATCGACCGGTACCAGGAGCGCCTGTCTCAGGTGTCGGACATCATCGGCGCCGAAACGCTGAACTACGAGACGAGCGAGGTGCTTCCCGAACTGCGTGAGCTGACGGGCGGTCGCGGACCGGACGTCTGCATCGAAGCCGTCGGGATGGAGGCGCACTCCGACCGCGTCGATTTCGCCTACGACCAGGTCAAGCAGCAGCTGCGACTGCAGACCGACCGGCCGACCGCCGTACGCGAAGCGATCTTCGCGGCTCGCAAGGGCGGCAGCCTCTTCGTCCTCGGGGTCTTCGGCGGCTTCGTCGACAAGTTCCCGCTCGGCCCCCTGATGAACAAGGGCCTCACGCTGCGTTCCGCGCAGCAGCACGGTCATCGCTACATCCCGATGCTGCTCGAGAGGATGTCGCGCGACGAGCTGATCACCGAGCACCTCGCCACGCACATCATGCCGCTGGACGAAGCACCGGCCGGCTACGAGATGTTCAAGCAGAAGGACGACGGCTGTGTCCGCGCCGTGTTCCGGCCCTGAACCGTCGGGTCGCCCTGCGCCGTGCCGGCCGCCGCGAGGAGGTGACCCGCGGCTCCCCGTCGACTGAACGACTCACTGCATCCCATTCATCACTGTCGAAGAAGGAGAGATCATGAAAGCTGTCGTCTACGAGGGCCCGCGGAAGGTCAGCGTCCAGGACGTTCCCGACGCGCGCATCGAGCGCCCCACCGACGTGCTCGTCCGCATCACCACCACGAACATCTGCGGGTCCGACCTGCACATGTACGAGGGCCGAACCGATTTCGAGACCGGTCGCTGGTTCGGTCACGAGAACCTCGGCCAGGTCATCGAGGTCGGTGACGGAGTGGACAAGGTGAAGGTCGGCGACTACGTCGTGATGCCGTTCAACGTCGCGTGCGGGCACTGCAAGAACTGCGAACGCGGGCTGACGAACTACTGTCTGACGGCTCAACCGAACGCCGCGTGGGCCGGTGCCGCCTACGGGTTCGCCGACATGGGCCCCTGGCCCGGCGGGCAGGCGGAGCTGTTGCGCGTGCCGTGGGGCGACTTCAACTGCCTGCGCCTCGGCGAGGATGCCGAGGAGAAGCAGAACGACTACGTGATGCTGGCCGACATCTTCCCGACCGGCTACCACGCGACGGAGCTCGCTCACGTGAAGCCCGGTGATCAGACGGTCATCTACGGGGCGGGTCCGGTCGGATGGATGGCGGCCTACTCGGCAATCATCAAGGGCGCGTCGAAGGTGATGGTCGTCGACCGCCACCCCGACCGTTTGCGCAAGATCGAGGAGATCGGCGGTATCGCGATCGACGACTCCAAGGTCGACCCCGTCGAGGCGGTGAACGAGATGACGATGGGGCTGGGCGCCGACAACGGATGCGAGTGCGTCGGCTACCAGGCGCACGACGCCGACGGCAACGAGCAGCCGAACCTGACCCTGAACCGCCTCGTGAAGTCGGTGAGGTTCACCGGCGAGATAGGCGTCGTCGGGGTGTTCATCCCGCAGGACCCCGGTTCACCCGATCCGCTCGGGAAGCAGGGACAGGTCGCTTTCGACTTCGGCGAGTTCTGGTTCCGCGGGCAGAAGCTCGGCAGCGGCCAGTGTCCGGTGAAGAAGTACAACCGGGCGCTTCGCGATCTGATCGTCAGCGGCAAGGCGACGCCGTCGCAGATCGTCAGCCATGACCTCGGCCTCGATGACGCGCCGCGGGCCTACGAGCACTTCGACAACCGCGACGACGGCTGGACGAAGGTGGTGCTGCATCCGGAGTTCGCCTCCACCGGCGCCTGAGCGTTCACGACCACCGCCCCCTTCGGGGTTCGGCCACTCCCCTCCGGGGATCCGAAAATCGAAGGGGGCGTTCTCTGCGCCGACCCGGTAACGTCCGTTCCTGGGGCAACAGGAGGAGTCGGTGTTCATGCAGCCGGATAGCGACTTCTGGGCGCCGCAAGGGCGAATCGCCCGGGCGACCACCGGGCCCTGGGAAGGCCGGCTGCTCTTCCTCATCCCCGATACCGCTCCCGGTTGGTGGATCGGCATTCTCTCGCCGCCCGCCGTACCTGACACCCCGGGCGACTTCTACGCCGACGAATGGGACCTGCCGGCGCGACTCGAAGCGGAATGGGGATTGGAGTGGTACGAACGTGGACCCGAAGAAGAAGCCCTCGAGATAGCGGAATTCGGCTGGCGCCCTTTTCTTGGACGCGGCTGGGTGCACAAGATGGATGCCGGTTCGGCGCGGTCCACCGTCGCGTCGTCGCGCGCAACGACCGTCCTCTATCTCGCCGCCCTCACGCTCGCCGCCGGGGCACTTATCTCCGGACTTCCCGGATGCTCGTCGTCACCCGAGTTCTGGTCCGCGATGGTGCGCCCGGCTACCGTTGTCGCCTGGATCGTTACGCTCTCGATCTGCCTCGGCCTTCCCCTCCTGCTCGTCCGGATGATCGCGCGGCGCCTGCGACCGAAAGAGAGGCTCATGGGTCACCTGTTGACCCTCGGATGCGCTGGGGGTGCCGCGTCGCTACCGATGCTCCTGGTGCATTTCGCCGCGTCTGAGTGGTCTCCGGATTGCGCGCTGGGTGATGCACCTCCGCTTCTCGGCCTCACGCAACTGTTCGGCGCTGTGGCGATACCGGCTGCAGTAATCGTCGCCGTCGTCGTCGCGCGAAGACGATGATCTCCTGGTCCGGAATGAGCGTGCTGCGAGCGCGCTTCCTATGCATATCCTCAGAATGAAAACAAATCATCCACATCTCTTCTTCGCGGATCGCATCGACACAGGCCGCGGGCATAAAGTAAGCGCATGGCCCGCAAGCAAATCACCCAGCTCATCGACGATCTCGACGGCACCGTTCTCGAAGACGGCGAAGGAAAGCAGATCTCCTTCTCCGTCGAGGGACGTTCGTACGAGATCGACCTGTCCAACCGCAATGCCGACAAGTTCTACAACGCCCTCGCGCCGTATGTCGACGTCGCCCGTTCCGCATCCTCGAGTGCGCCCCGCCGCAGCAGCGGCCGTTCCTCGCGTTCGAAGAGCGACGTCGACCTCGGCGCCGTCCGGGAATGGGCACGCGCCAACGGTCACACCGTGAACGAGCGCGGCCGCGTCCCCGCCGCTGTGCTCGACGCATACCGCGCGGCGAACTGACGCATCACCCGCATCCGAAATGGCTCAGGCGCCTCCAGCCCTGAGCCATTTCGCATTCTCGGCGCGCTGCTGGAAATGATCGCGCCTGGCCCTTATTGCGCTGTCACTCCGCCGGATCGGTCGCCCCGCCTCGCGTGGGCGAGCCGGCCGAGCGGCGGTTGACGACGACGATAGCGATGATGGCCGGCACGAACGACGCTCCGACGAGCAACGGCGAGATCAGCCAGGCTGCATCCCGGCTCGAAACGAACATCAGAGTCCCGAAGAGAGCCAACGCCACACCACCGGCGCGCCATCCAATGCGGAGCGGAACCAATCAGTCGCGTCGCTCCCGCGCCTCGCGGCGGCGCCGGATGCCGAACACGAGGGCCACGACCCAGTAGGTGGCGAGGAGCGGCGAGATGATCGCCAGGACGACGCGGATGACGTCGCCGCCGTTCAGTGCCCACGGGATCCAGATCGCCGACATCCCCACCCAGACGATCGCCTGCATGACGATCACCCCGAACGGTGTCGCGACCGAACTCGCGGCGATGCGCTCCCACAGACTCTGCACCCAGCGAACCTAACAGTCGCTCGCGCCGGCGCCCGACGCCGTCCTCAGCCGCGGTCGTGGAAGGTGACGTGGTATCCGTCGGGGTCGGCGAAGGTGAAGGTGCGGCCGAACGGGCCGTCCACAGGTTCAGCGACGATCTGACGCCCGTCGGCGACCAACGCGTCGTGGATTTCCTGCACGCCGGACGCGTGGAACCAGAGAGCGACCCCCTGACCCGGCTGGGCGAGCGCGTCGAGGTCGACCCCGGGCAGTGGGTCGCGAAGCGCGAACGCGATCGGCTCGGTGGTGAAGACGACGGCGTGCGGCGGCCCGGCGGGCGAACGGACGAGGCCGAGATAGCGCTCGTAGAACGCCTGGGATGCGTCGAGATCGCGCACCTGCAGCGAGATGAAATCGGGTCCGGTGACGGGCATGATGACGTCCTTTCGTGTCAGTTTTCTGACATCCGACCATATGTCAGAATACTGACATGAGTCAAGGCGATAGCGGCATCGATCTCGAGACGTCGATGGGCTACCTCGTGAAGGAGGTCTCGAGCGCGCTCCGCGCGGCGATGGAGGAGGTGCTGCGCCCCCTCGGCATGAACATCACCCACTACTCGTGCCTCGAGCTGCTCGCCCAGCGGCCCGGACTCTCGAACTCCGATCTCGCCCGCGGAACCTTCGTGACACGGCAGAGCATGAACGTGCTCCTGCAGACGCTCGAGCGCGACGGCGAAGTCGTCCGCGATGCGGTCCCGACCTCGGGCAAGGCACTGCCCACCGAGTTGACGCCGCGTGGCCGCGAACGTCTGGCTGCGGCCACCGCAGCGGTCCGCGGGGTCGAGCTGCGGATGCTCGCCGACATCGACGACCCCGATCGGCAGACCGTCTTCCTTGCGCTCCGCCGCATGGCCCGCGCTCTCCGCGAGCCGCGCCGCGCGACGGACGCGTCACCCGAGCGCTGAACTCTAGGCTGGAATCGTGCCCGGCTTCCTCACGTTCGTGTTCGCCGCCGTGGGAGCCGTCCTCGCTTCGCGAGATCCCCGCCGCCTGCTGCCCGGAGTGCTGCTGACCCTCGCCGCGGCCTCGCTCGTCATGTCGGTCGTGGGCTTCGTCCTCGAAGCGGCGGCCGTGCTCGCTCCCCTGCCCGACGGCGCGCGCACGATCGTCGGCGGGCTGCTGCTGCTCGTCATCCCGCTGGCGTCGGCCATCTGCCTGGGTGCAGCACTGCTCGCCAACGGCCTGGTGATGGTGCGACGCGAGGGACGCTCGCTCGCGAATCTCCTCTCGCTCATCGCGGGGATCGGCGTCCTCGGGTTCTTGGGGCTCGGAATCTTCGCGATAGCGGTCGGATGGCTGCAGCTCGCCGTCGTGCTCCTCCTTCTCGCCGGTCCCATCGGCTACGTCGGCACCGGGTTCGTCGCCTACCTCTGCTGGTCGGCCGTGTACGCGCGCATCGCGCGCCGTCGCGCTGCACCGGCAGCCGTCGTGACGCTCGGCTCGGGCCTCCGGCGAGACGGCAGCGTTCCGCCGCTTCTCGCTCAGCGCGTCGACCTCGGGGTCGCGTCGCAGCGGCGCTACCCCGACTCGGTGCTCGTCGTGTCGGGCGGCACGGGTGCGGACGAACCCCGCAGCGAGGCCGCCGCGATGGCCGAGTACGCGGTCTCGCTCGGCGCACCCCGCGACCGGTTGATCGTCGAGGACGAGTCGCGCACGACGGAGGAGAACCTCACGCTCACGCGCAGCATCCTCGCCGAGCGCGAGATCGTCGGCCCGGTCCTCGCGGTTACAAGCGACTACCACGCCTTCCGCGCGGCGACGCTGTTGCGCACCCTCGACATGGCCGGTCACGCCATCGGCGCCCGTTCAGCGCGCTACTACCGTCCGAGCGCCCTGCTGCGGGAGTACCTCGCCCTGCTGCGCGACCACCGATGGCTCAACCTCGTCGCGCTCGCGCTGCTGATGGCCCCCGTCGTCTTCTTCGTGGTCTCGTCGCTCGCCCGACTTCTGCCCTGAGCGGGATGCGCGCTCGGAGTCAGTCGATCGGCACGGCGTGCCCCGAGACCGTGATCCCGCCGACCGCGGGGATCATGACGGTGAGCTCTCCCGGCCGGCCGACGTGCCGCCCCTGCTCGATCGTCATCGTCGCGGGGGCGATGACGGCGCCGAGCTCGCGCAGGTAGGCGCCGAACGACGCGGCGGCCGAGCCCGTCGCCGGATCCTCGGTGATCCGGCCCACCGGGAACAGGTTGCGGGCGACGAAGCGGTCAGTCCCCGCGCGGAAGGCGACGGTGATCGTGGCCGGCCACCCGCGCTCGTCCATGAGTGCGCGGACCGCGTCCGCATCGAACGAGAACGCGTCGAAGGTCGCCTCGTGTGCGAGCACGATGACCGGATGCGGGTTGCCCGCGTTCGCGATGCGCGGCGGAAGGTCCGGGTGCAGGTCGTCGCGCGTCAGGCCGAGCAGGTCGAGGATCGCGTCGAGGTCGGTCTCCCGGAGCGCGCCGACCGTCGGTTCGATGCTCGTGAACGCGGCGCGGATGCCGTCGGCGTCGCGCGACACCGCGATGGCGACGACCCCGACCGGTGTCGAGAAGCGCACGGTCCCGTCCGACCCGACGCGGTCACGCTCGGCGAGCGCCACCGCGGTCGCGACCGTGGCATGCCCGCAGAAAGGCACTTCGGCGATCGGCGAGAAGTAGCGCACCGTCTGTTCGCCGGCGGGGGTCGTTCCCGTGACGAAAGCCGTCT
Organism: Microbacterium sp. cf332; assembly: GCF_900102175.1. GTDB lineage: Bacteria > Actinomycetota > Actinomycetes > Actinomycetales > Microbacteriaceae > Microbacterium. Next base: position 450,881 of record NZ_FNKN01000003.1, on the reverse strand, counting down.
CGGCGTAGTCGACCTGGGCGGCGATGCGCTGCATCTCGCGCTCGTCGAGCTCTCCGGCATCGAGCACGACGCCCGCGGGGTTGCCGCCCGCCGAGTGCGAGCTGAAGGCGGTGTATCGCAGGACGTCGGGCGCGCTCATCCGATCAGGCTACGCCCGCGGTGATGATCGCTCCGCGCGCACGTCGCGCGCGCCCCGCCCCGGCGGCGCACTGCGAGGTCCACGACACGGTCGAGGCGTGAGAAGGTGTGCCCATGGACACCCTTCGCCGCGCACTGGTCGTCGTCGACGTGCAGCAGGAGTACTTCGCCGGCCCGCTCGAGATCGAGTACCCGCCGCGCGAGGATTCCCGGACGGCGATCGTCCGCGCCGTCGAATCAGCACACGCCGCGGGCCTCCCCGTCGTGATGGTCCAGCATGCCGGTGGGGCCGGGGCCGCCGTATTCGACCCCGACGGCGACGGCTACCCGCTCCACCCCGACATCGCTGCGCTCCGTCCGGCGACCGGCGCGCAACCGTGGCACGATGTCGTGAAGCATCACGGCTCGGTCTACGCCGGCACCGCCCTCGCCGACTGGCTCCGTGAGCGGGGCGTGACGACGGTGACCCTCGTCGGGTACATGATCAACAACTGCATCCTGGCGTCGGCGGTCGCGGCCGAAGCGCTCGGATTCGACACCGAGGTGCTCGCGGACGCGACCGGGGCGATCCCGCTCGCCAACGATGCGGGAACACGCGACGCGCGCGAGGTGCACTCGACACTGCTGACGCTCCTGCACTCCAACTGGGCCTCGGTGGCGAACACCGATGGGTGGGCCGCCGCGGTGACGACCGGGACGCCGTTGAGCCGCAGCAATCTCGTCGCCTCCGCGGTGGCCGGGCGCGCAGCCGGGCACGGCGCCCGTCACGGCGCCCCTCACGGCGCCACTTCGGAGGAGCCGCCTCAGAGCTCCGGTGACGGCGCGAGCCGGTAGAGCACCTGAGGTCGTCCGCGTCTGCCGTACCGGTGCGACACGTGGATGACGCCGGCGTCCACCAGATGGCTCAGGTAGCGGTGCGCCGTGGCTCGGGAGATGTCGCATGCGGCGGCGACATCCTCGCCGGTGAGGGCGACGACCGGGTCGAGCGCCGCGACGACCTGGGCGAGGGTCGGCGCGGCCAGGCCCTTGGGCAGCGCGCCGCCGCGCGGCGCCCGCGCCCGACCCGCGGCGGCGGTGTCGTCCGGCAGCGACGCCGAGGCCCCCGAGGCTGCCGACACCGTGCGAACCGTGCCGGTCGAGAGCAGGCGGTCGATCTCGCCCTGGGCGAGCAGACGGTCGCGACTGCCGGCGACGATCCGCTCGCGGTCATGGGCGTAGCGCTCCAGTCGCTCGCGGAGCGCGGCCTGGGTGAACGGCTTCACGAGGTAGCCGACGACCCGCGCGGCCAGCGCCTGCCGCACCGTGGTCTGATCCTGTGACGAGCTGATGACGAGCACGTCGGGCCCCTCGTCGCCGAGGGTGCGCAACCGGTGCAGCACCTCGATGCCGCTGATGCCCGGCAGCCGCATGTCGAGCAGGAGGAGATCGACCCCCGCGCGGCTGTGCTCGAGCGCAGCCTCTCCGCTGCCGGCGGTGGCGACGACGACGAAGCCCGGGACGTCCGCGACGAACCCCGCGTGCAGCGCGCGGGCGCCCCGGTCGTCGTCGACGACGAGGACGCGGATCGGTCGACTCATCCCGCGCGCTCCAGCTCGAAGGCGAAGCGCGCTCCCCCGAGTGCGGACAGCCCGACCTCGACGGACCCTCCGCGCGCGGTGACGATGCGCCAGACGACGTCGAGCCCCAGCCCACGCCCCCAAACCGACGCATCAGTCTTCGAGGTGAAACCCGGGACGAAGATGCGTGCGGCGATGCGCGGCTCGACTCCCGGTCCGTCATCGTCGACCGACCCCACGATCCGGTCATCGGCATTCCGCAGCGCGCAGACGACGGTGGCCGCACCCGCCTCCGCGGCGTTCCGACAGAGGTTCGCCACGACCGAGACGACCCCCTCGTCGACGTCGAACTCGACGGCGAGGTCGAACCGCACGCGGGCGCCGAGGTCGGAGAGCTCGGTGCGCACCGTCTGCGTCATCGCGGCCAGCACCGGCAGGTCATCGGGCACCGGTTCGTCACCGGCCCCGCCCGCGTCCACGGGTCGGCGTACCGCCGCGATCTCCTCGATATAGCCGCGCGCCTCATCGACATCGCCGCGCGAGACCAGTCCGTGGATGACGTGCAGCCGGGTGCTGAACTCGTGCGACTGCTCGCGCAGCGCCACCGTCGTCCGGCGCATCTGGGCATGCTCGGCCGCGATGACGTCGAGCCGGCGGAAGCGCCGCTCGACAGTGGCGGTCAAGACGGACGCCGCGAGGGTGGCGACCAGCAGCGCCCCGACGGCCCACGGCAGCAGCGCCCGGACGGCCGCGTCGAGCTCGGAGGCGATCTCCGACTCGAGCACCCCGACGGCCACCATCCCGACGGGCTGACCGGCCGCGTCGCGCACCGGCACTTTCGCCCGGAGCGACGGGCCGGAGGCGCCGATCTCGGTTCCGGTGAACGTCTCGCCCGCGAGGACCGACGCATTCGCGGTCTCGACCTGCACCCCGCGCTCCGCGGCCAGCGGATGCGTGATCCGCACGCCCTCGTCGTCCGTGATGACGACGTAGTACACGCCCGCCGCCTCACCGACGAGATCGGCGATCGGCTGCAGGACCGCCGTGGCCTCGGCCAGGTCGTCGGCACCGGCGAGCGCCGCGGGCGATCCCTTCGCGGTCACCGCGCCGACCGTCTCGCGCACCTCGGGCAGGTCGGCGAGGCTCGACGCCACCTCGAGCACGCGCTCGCCCGTGGCCTCGCGGATGGTCCGCTCCTGCAGAGCGAGCGCGACCGCGCCCGTCGCCGACAGCGCCGCCAGCGTGACCACCGAGGGCAGGACGAGCAGGACGAGACGCACCGCGGACGGTCTCATCGTGAACGGCATCCTGTCGACTTCCTCGTACGGTCGGACACGGCGGACCGGGCCCGTGCGCATCTATGAGAACAAATCCCGCCACGCTCGGGGGCGGCTCGGCGAAGTGCCATCCTAATTCGATCTCGCGGAGACGACGACGTCCGCGCGAATGGGAGTGATCATGACGCATACCGCGACAGAGACAGATGCGCGCCCGCAGCATCGGGGCCGAACCCTGGCTGCACGCATCATCGGAGGGGCCGTCGCCGCAGCCGCGATCGTGACGGCGGGAGTCGGCTCCATCACCTCGGCCGCCACCGGCCAGGAGATCAACGCCTCGATGACCATCATCGCTCCGGCCGCCGCGGGAGGCGGGTGGGACGGCGTGGCACGCGAGCTCCAACAGGCGCAGAAGGCCAACGGCCTCGTCAACAACGTCCAGGTGGTGAACATGCCGGGCGCGGGCGGCACCATCGCCCTGGGGAACGTGTCGGTTCTCGACGGCCAGCCCGGCAACATGCTCGTGGGCGGCACCGGCCTGCTCGCCGCCACCATCCAGTTCGACTCCGCCGCCAAGCTCGGCGACGTCACGCCGCTCGCGGTCGTCGTCGAGGAGTACGACGTCATCGTGGTTCCGTCGGATTCCCCGTACGAGACCCTCGACGACCTCGTGGACGCGTGGCGCGAGAACCCGAAGTCGATCCCGTGGACAGGCGGCGGCTCGTTCGACCAGCTGGTGGTCACCGACCTCGCCCTGGCCGCGGGCATCGACCCGATCGACACGACGTACATCTCGTCGGACGGTGGCGGCGAGGCCATCCAGGCCCTTCTCAACGGCACGGCCCAGGCCGCCGCCGGCGGGTACCCCGACAACATCGACCAGATCGAGGCCGGTCGCCTGCGGGCCCTGGCGCTCGTGTCGGAGGAGCCGATCGAGGGGATCGACATCCCGACCGCGAACGAGCAGGGCTACGACATCTCACTGTCGAACTGGCGCATGCTCGCCGCCCCGTCGGGTCTCGACGACGAGGACGTCACGGCCCTGACCGAGCTCGTGCTCGACTCGGTCGCGACGCCCGAGTGGCAGGACGCCATCGAGCGCTATCGCTGGACCGAACGCATCATCACCGGAGACGAACTGACGGCCTTCCTCGACGACGAGGAAGAGCGCATCACCAACCTGTACGAGGAGATGGGACTATGACGTTCCCCCCGAACCCGACGGCGACCTCGGCCGTCGTCGGCGACCGCCTGCGACTCGTGTCGGGGCCGGGCATCGCCGCCCTGCTCAAGGGCCTGACGATGCCGGTGATCATCACGGCCTTCGCGACGTACCTGCTCGTCGGCATCTTCACGATGAAGGTGCCCGCCAACGCCGTGTTCCCCGGTCCGCAGTTCTTCCCCGGCATCATCGCGGGCGGCCTGTACGTCTTCGCCGCCGCCCTGGTGGTGTCGGCGCTCACAGAGATGCGCGAGACGAGCGCGGCACGTCCCGACATCGCCGCCGTGACCGCGGATGTCGTCGGTGGTGACGACGCCGGCGCCGAGTCCGGGGCCGCCGCACCGGCGCGAGCGGTACGTGTCGATGTGCGGTCGCTGTTGTGGGTGGTCGGTGCGTTCTTCGCCTTCGCCTTCCTGCTCGAGATCCTCGGGTGGATCATCGCCGCGGGCCTCCTCTTCTGGTGCGTCGCGCGAGCCTTCGGGTCGACGAAGCACCTCGGCGGTCTCGTCGTCGGGCTCACGGTGAGCTCCATCGCCTACATCGGTTTCGACATGGTGCTCGGGATGCCGCTCCCGTCCGGCATCCTCGGAGGGTTCTGACATGGATGTGCTCGAGCTTCTCGGCCAGGGTTTCGCGGGTGCGCTGACGCCCGCCAACCTCCTCTGGGTCCTCGTCGGGTGCCTCCTCGGCACCGCGGTGGGCGTCCTCCCCGGCCTCGGTTCGTCGATGGCCGTCGCCCTGCTGCTGCCCATCACCTTCTCGCTCGACCCGACAGCGGCCTTCATCATGTTCGCCGGCGTCTACTTCGGCGGCTTGTTCGGCGACTCGACCATGGGCATCCTCATGAACACCCCGGGTCAGGCGTCGGCCATCGCGTCGACGTTCGAGGGTCACAAGATGGCCCTCAACGGACGTGCGGCGCAGGCGCTCGCGACCGCCGCGATCGGCGCCTTCATCGGCGGCTTCGTCGCCTCGGTCGTCGTGGTGTTCGTCGCTCCGGCCCTGGCCGACTTCTCGAGCCGATTCGGTCCGGCCGAGTTCTTCGCGCTCGCGGTGTTCGCGTTCGCGGCGACCTCGTCGGTCGTCACCGACAACGTCGTGAAGGGTCTGACGGCTCTGTTCATCGGGCTGGGCATCGCCGTCATCGGCATCGACGGCGTCTCGGGAGCCCCGCGGTTCACGATGGACTCCCCCAACCTCTTCGACGGCATCTCGCTCGTCACCGTCACGGTCGCGATCCTCGCGCTCGGGGAGGTCATCTACGTCGCCTGCCTCGAGCGGCACACCTCGAACAAGGCGCTCATCAAGCCGACCGGCCGACCCTGGCTGACGCGACGCGAGCTGAAGGAGGCGGCGCCGGCGTGGGCGCGCGGCACCGCGATCGGCCTGCCGTTCGGTGTCGTACCGGCCGGCGGTTCGGAGATCCCGACATTCCTCGCCTACGGCGTGGAGAAGCGGCTCGACGCGCGACGGAAGAATCCGCAGTTCGGCCGGGGCGCCATCCGGGGACTGGCGGCTCCCGAGGCGGCGGGCAACTCCACCACCGGCATGGCGATGGGCGCGCTGCTCGCCCTGGGCCTGCCGATCTCCGCGACCGCCGCGATCATGCTGGCCGCCTTCCGCCAGTACGGGCTGCAGCCCGGCCCGCTGCTGTTCGACCGCGCTCCCGACCTCGTGTGGTCGCTTCTGGCGAGCTTCTTCATCGCCATGGTGGTGCTGCTCATCCTCAACCTGCCGTTCGCGATGCTCTGGGCGAAGCTGCTGCTGATCCCCCGCCCCTATCTCTACGCGGGGATCACGGTGTTCTGCGCCCTCGGCATCTACGCCACGTCGGGGTCGACCTTCGACCTGCTGATGCTGCTCGGCATCGGCCTGCTCGGATTCCTCATGCGGGCGCTCGACTTCCCCCTCGCCCCGCTCATCATCGGCATGGTCCTCGGGCCGCTCGCCGAGACGAGCCTGCGCGACGCGGCGATGAGCTCGAACGGCGACTTCTCGGTGCTGGTGCAGAGCCCGATCACGATCGTGCTCTACGCCCTGCTGGCCATCGTGCTGGTGTTCTCGGTGCGGAGCCGGTTGGTGGCGCGCAAGCGCGAGAAGCAGCTCACCGGCGTCTGAGGGCGCCGACGAACGAACAGAGGGTGGATGCCGCGTGCTGCGGCATCCACCCTCTGCGTTCGGGTCGGCAACTCAGGCGGTGGCGAGCATGCGGTCGGCGGTGCGCAGCGACAGCGCCATCTGCGTCAGCCCCGGGTTGGCCGACAGGGCACTCGGGAAGGTCGAGTTGTCGCAGATCCACATGTTCGGGATGTCGTGCGACCGGCCGTCGGGGTCGACGACCCCGTCACCGGGGTCGGTGCTCATGCGGCACGTGCCGATCGTGTGCGCCGAACGCGCCAGCACACGCGTCTCGCGCGCGCCCGCCGCCTCGAGGATGCGGGTCATCACCCCCACCGCGTGATCGTCGATCGCCTTCTCGTTCGGTCCCGGCGAGAAGCTGACCTCGGCCCGCGGGATGCCCCACTCGTCGGTCTCGTCCGAGAGCACGAGCCGGTTGCCGTCGGCGGGCAGACACTCGCCGTTGATCCCGATTCCGGCGGAGAACTGCCAGGCGTCGAGGGCGTCCATGAGCTCGCGACCCCACAGCGACCCGCTGCGCACGAGCGACGTGGCGTAGGTCAGCGGCATGACGCCGAGACTCTGGATGAGGTATCCGCCCGCGAAGTCGACCCCCTCGGGCCGCACGAAGTCCTCGGTGATCGCGGCCGACGGGTAGCCGCGGTAGCCGCGGATGCTCTCGTCGAAGCGCCCCCACACCTGCACCGCGCCATGGGCGAGGAAGTTGCGACCGACCTGGCCGCTCGAGTTCGCCAGACCCGTGTTCAGCAGCAGGCGCGGCGTCTCGATCCCGCCGCCCGCGAGCACGAGCGAAGCGCACCGCTGCCGGTACTCGACGCCGTCGTGCAGGTAGACGACACCCGTGACCGAGCCCGAGGCATCCTGTTCGATGCGGTGCACCATCGAGTCGGGGCGGATCTCGGCGCCGTGGGCGACGGCGACCGGAAGATAGGTGATGGCCGTCGTCGCCTTGTAGCCGAACCGGTCGCCCTGGTGGATGCCGCCGACGTCGATGCTCGCCTTGCGCTGCCCGTAGTGCGGCTGCTCCCGGTCGCGGGTGATGATCGCGGCGGGCGCATCGGTCGCCGCGATGCCGAGCCGCTCGCAGCCCTGCAGCACCAGATCGGCGGGAGCGTTTCGACGGGTCGGGCCGTCGAGGTACTCGCGCTGCGGATCCCACGGATAGGGCGTCGGACCGCTGACACCGATGACCTTCTCGACCTCGACGATGTAGCGGATCAGCTCGTCGTAATCGATGGGCCAGTCTCGTCCCTGACCCGACTCGCTCCGCAGTGAGAGGTCGCGCCGGTCGGGACGGGGCGTGAACGCGCCCCAGTGCAACGTGCCGCCGCCCACGCCCCAGCCGCTGTTGTTGGGGCCGAACGCCGTGGGGGCGTCTCCCCCGCTGAAACGGTCGGACATCCAGTTGATGCGGGTGGCTTCGCGCTCGTCGGGCGAGAACTGGTCCATCTCGAGGTTCGGACCCGCTTCGAGCGCGACGACCCGCAGCCCCCGCTCCGCGAGGCGGCTGAGCAACGGCCCGCCGCCTGCTCCCGTGCCGACCACGACGACGTCCACTACCTCGTCGAGGTCGTAGGTGCGCATGCCGGTGAGGTTCATGAGGTTCGTCCTTCCGCCGCTCCGAGGCGGCCGAGCTCTTCGGGTTCCCATTCCTCGCGCTCGCCCGCGGCGAGAACGAGGTATCCGGCGGGTTCGGGACCGGTGCCGCCGGTGGCGAAGCCGGTGTAGCCGACGTGGGCGAGCGAGGCCGGGTGCGACAACCACAGCCGGATGAGGTCGTTCCGCGCATCCTCGAACCACAGGCTCAGCTGACCGGGGGTCAGCACGGAGCCCGAGGCCGCCTCGCCGTCGATGACCTGCTGGATGACGGCGTCCTGTGCGGATGGGCCGCGCATCCAGATGGCGGCGAGCGCGTCGAGGCCCGTGCGATAGGCCTCGACATCGGTCGACATGCCGGTGGGGCGCCAGCCGTCGCTCTCGCCGGCCTCGACCATGCGGTCGAGACGGGCGGCGAGGTCGATCGCGGGACCCGCCTGTTGCGGCACGATCCGACGCGCGACCTCGCGCAGCAGGCCGAGCTGTTCGTCGCTCAGTGCCCGCGGACGGTAGCCCGGATCGTCCGCGAGGGCGCGGCGGGCCAGGGTGGCGCGCATGGCGACGTCCGTGCGGTCCGACGCGATGATGCGCGACCATGCGGCGGGAACGCGGGGCCCGCGGGCGGCCACGTCGGTCGCGAGCCCGCGGACGGCGGTCGCCACGCCGTCGGTCGCGACCGTGGCCGGCACCTCCCGGTGACGGATGCTGTCGGGGATCTCCGCACTCTCGACCACGACGCCGGCGAGGCCGAAGAGGCCGACCACCCCGTCGAGCGCCCGATCGACGAGCTCGGCGGCGGCATCGCGCTCGTCAGGCCCGGCGACGACGATCCACGGGGTGTCGAGCGCGGCATCCGCGATGGCCGCGACGATCCCGTCCGTGCCGAGGGCCGGATCGAGGGCGAGCACGGAGAAGGGGCCGGCGACGAGCTCCGCGACGCCGTCGGCCTCCGTCGGGTCGACGGGCCGGACGGCGTCATCGAGCTGCGGTACGTCGCCGATGAGGGAGACGACCGCGAAGGCGTATTCGCTCACGGGGTGACCATTCCCCCGTTGACATTGAGCGTCTCACCCGAGACGTAGCTGGACTCCGCCGAGGCGAGGAAGACGAAGGCCGGGGCGATCTCGGCCGGCTGACCGGCACGCTGGTATGTGCTCTCGTCGTCGAACGCCTTCATCTGCTCGTCCGAGACGCCGTCGCTCACCTGCAGCGCCGACCACACCGGCCCGGGGGCCACGACGTTGACACGGATTCCGCGCGGCGCCAGCTGCTGCGACAGCCCCTTCGAGAAGTTGTTGATCGCGGCCTTGGTCGCGGCGTAGTCGAGCCGGTCGGGCGCGGGCTTGTAGGCCTCGAGCGACGCGGTGTTGATGATCGAGGCACCCGCCGGAAGGTGCGGGAGCGCGGCCTTGGTGATCCAGAAGTTCGCGAACACGTTGGTGTGGAAGGTCGCCGCGAACTGCTCGTCGGAGAGGTCCTCGAGCTTGTCGACCGCGACCTGCTTGCCCGCGTTGTTGACCAGGATGTCGATGCCGCCAAGGAACTCGGCCGCCTCCGCGACCAGCGCGCGGCATGCCGCGGCGTCGGAGATGTCGGCTGCAATGGCGTGCCCGCGCACGCCGGCCTCGGCGATCAGGCCGAGGATGCGGTCGGCGTCGCGCTGCTCGGCCGGCAGGTGCACGATGACCACGTCGGCCCCTTCGCGGGCGAACGCGATCGCCGTGGCGCCGCCGATGCCGGAGTCGCCGCCCGTGATGAGGGCCTTGCGGCCGAACAGCCGGCCGGATCCGCGGTAGGTCGTTTCGCCCAGGTCGGGCACGGGGTCCATGTCGGCCTGCACGCCTGGTTCGGGCTGGTGCTGGACCGGCGGCTCGACCCGGTCGTATCGGGTCACCGGGTTGTCGAAGGTGTACTGATCGCTCTGCTCCACGGGGCTCACGGTAGGTCGCGGCCGAATGTCGGCGCGAACGCTTGCCAAAAGTCAAGGATGAGGCGTAAAGCGGCCGCATCCGAAGCGCATCGCGGACCCGTTCGGCGCGCTCAGGACTGCGGCGACCCCGTCACGAGCGCGATCGCCGTGCCGAGGGCATCGGATGCGGCATCCGCGTCGACCCGCACCAGGGCGAACGCCGAGACGACGAGCCCGGTGCACGCGTCGGCCAGCGTGCCGATCTCGGTCGCGCCGAGATCGGGGCGGCGAGCGGCGACGCCTCGGCCGAAGGCGGTGCGCAGCTCCGACCGGTACTCGGCGATCACGTGAGCGACCGCCTCGTCGCGGGCGATCGGCGCCGAGGCGGTGTTGACGAGCAGACAGCCGCTCGTGGACGGCAGCGAGCTCGGCTGCCGCAGGGCGGCGCGCAGTCCGGTCAGATACCCCTCGAGCGCATCCGGCGCGACGGTCGCGGCGACCAGCGGCGTCAGCCGGGGACGCACCACCTCGTCGAGATAGCTCTCGACGGCCGCATCGAACAGGCCACGTTTCGACCCGAAGGCGTGATAGATGCTCGACCGGTTCAGGCCCGTGACCCGTTCGAGCTCCGGCAGCGGAGCCCCGTCGTAGCCCAGTTCCCAGAACACCCCGCGCGCCGCGCGGACGGCATCCGCGCGGTCGTACGTCTGCGCTCGGCCCATTCGGAACCACCCCTTTTGTGTATCGGTCAGTTCAGTATATATTGAACCGAACGATACAGAAAACGGTGTGCATCGCCGGAAGGGAACAGCTCGTGATCATCGTCGGTCTCGCGCTCGCGGGTCTCGCAGCGCTCATCCACGTCTACATCTTCTATCTCGAGTCGATCGCCTGGACCGGCGAGCGCGCGCGGGCGACATTCGGCACGGGCAGCGTCGCCCAGGCCGAGTCGCAGAAGGCGCTCGCGTTCAACCAGGGCTTCTACAACCTCTTCCTCGCCGTCGCCGTCTTCGTCGGGATCGGCTTCGTCATCGCCGGCGACCTCGCGATCGGAGCGACGCTCGTCTTCGTCGGCGCCGGCTCGATGGTCGCCGCCAGCCTCGTCCTGCTCCTCTCCGACCCGAGCAAGGCCTCCGCCGCCCTGAAGCAGGGGGTCGTCCCCGCGCTCGGTGTCATCGCCCTCGTCATCGGGCTCGCTCTCTGACCTCCGCGCCCAGCGCACTCCCCCGTGTCCGCGGCTCCGACCGGGCTCGCGGCATCCATTCCGCCCCCTCACGAAGGAGAACCATGTCCCACGAGATCAGCACGCAGGTCCGTCTCGCCCGCCGCCCGCAGGGCTGGCCGACGACCGACGACTTCGACATCGCGCGCGTCGAACTCGCCGAGCCGACCGCCGGCGAGGTGCGCGTCGCGAACGAGTTCGTCTCGGTCGACCCGTACATGCGCGGACGCATGAACGACGTGCGCAGCTACGTCGCGCCCTACGCGCTGGGCGACGTCATCGCGGGCGGCGCGATCGGTCGTGTCGTGGCGAGCGCCGCCGACGACTTGCCCGTCGGGACGATCGTGCTGCATCAGCACGGCTGGTCGGACGTCGTGCAGGCGGATGCCGCGACCTTCCGCCCCGTGCCCGACGTGCCGGGACTGCCGCTGTCGGTGCGGCTGCACATCCTGGGCATGACCGGACTCACGGCGTACGTCGGCCTGACCGCGATCGCGAATCTGAAGCCGGGCGACACGGTCTTCGTCTCGGGCGCGGCGGGCGCGGTCGGCACAGCGGTCGGGCAGGTCGCGAAGCTCCTCGGCGCGGGACGGGTCATCGGCTCGGCGGGCTCGGCCGAGAAGGTCGCGCTGCTGACGGACAAGTACGGCTACGACGCGGCCTTCAACTACAAGGACGCTCCGGTGCGCGAGCAGATCGCCGCCCACGCTCCCGACGGCGTCGACGTCTTCTTCGACAACGTCGGCGGCGACCACCTCGAGGCCGCGCTCGACGTCATGAACACCGGCGGCCGTATCTCGCTGTGCGGCGCGATCGCCGGCTACAACACGACGGAGAAGACCCCCGGCCCCGACAACATGGCCAACATGATCACCCGCGGGCTCACCGCGACCGGCTTCACGCTGGCGTCGTACCTGCACCTGTCGCCGGAGTTCAGCGAGAAGATGACGGGCTGGTTCGCCGAGGGAAAGATCTCGTACGACGAGACCGTGGTCGACGGCATCGAGAACACCGTCGAGGCGTTCCTGTCGATGATGCGCGGCGCCAACACCGGCAAGATGCTCGTCCGCATCGCCTGACTCCCACCCCTGAGGCCCTCGAGCCGACTGAAAAGGCGGTGACGCAGTGCGCGTCACCGCCTTTCGCGTCGGCTCGGCGACGGAGTGGGCCGTCACCCTCGCAGGTGCAGGATGCCGTTTCGCCACTCGGCCGAGCGGAGGTCGTCGATCCGAGCGTCGACGTGCGCCGCCCCGAGGTGGTCCCCCACGCCGACGACCCACCCGGCTCCGGCAGCGCGGGCCGAGCGCACACCGGCCTCGGCATCCTCGAACACGACGCACCGCGCGATGTCGACGCCGAGCAGCGCGGCGCCGGCGAGGTAGGGCTCGGGATCGGGCTTGCCGCGATCGACGTCTTCGGCCGACACGAGCGCTGCCGGAACCGGGTGGCCCGCTGCTGCGAGCCGGCGCCGCGCGAGCTCGCGGGTGGCCGACGTGACGACCGCCCACGATCCCGACGGGATGCTCGACGTGAGGTTGACCGAGCCGGCGATCGGCTCCGTCAGAGCGGCGGAGTCGACCTCGGCCGCGTCGAGGGCGGCGACCGCCTCGTCGAGGAGGCCGGCGGACACGAGGGTCGCGACGGTGTCGGCGGCGCGGACCCCGTGCTCGATCTGCGTGCGGAAGTCGAAGCCCGGCGCGTAGCGCGCGGCCCAGGCGTCCCACGCGGTGGCGGCGGCTTCGAGCGAGTCGACGAGGACGCCGTCGCAGTCGAAGAGGACGGCGGTCGGGGTGATGGTGGTCACAGGATCCTCCGGGTATGGCGATGCCCGCCGGGGCGGACCCCGGCGGGCATCGGTGTGATTCAGCGAGCCGAGGCCGCGGGTGCCGGCGTCGACTCCGCTTCGACTGCGGCCGCCTTGCGGCGGTCACGGCCGCGCAGCGCGAACGTCGTGACGTAGAGCGCGACGAGGGCGACGGCCAGCGTCACGATGACGGCGATCTGCCCGCCGGCCCCCGAGACGCCGCCGAGGATGAGGCCGAAGACGCCGTAGTCGGAGTCCGAGAACGTCGAGTTCGAGAACCCGATGTCGCCGAGCACGGGCAGCAGGAGGAGGGGCAGGAAGGTGATCGCCACACCGTTCGCGAACGCGCCGAGCACCGCGCCCCGGCGACCGCCGACTGCATTGCCGATGACGCCCGATGCCGCACCGGTCATGAAGTGGGCGACGACACCGGGGATGATGATCGCCGTGCCGAGCGCCGCCATGCCGAGCATGCCGACGATGCCGCCGACGAAGCTCGCGAGGAATCCGATGAGGACCGCGTTCGGGGCGAAGGGGAAGACGATCGGCACATCGAGCGCGGGCTTGGCGTTCTTCACGAGCTTCTCCGAGATGCCCTTGAAGGCGGGCACGATCTCGGCGAGCACGACGCGCACGCCGGCGAGGATGATGAACACGCCGGCCGAGAAGGTCGCCGCCTGCAGAGCGAGGAACACGATGAAGTTCTGCCCGTTCGACAGCTCCCCCTCGATGTACGGGGCACCCGCGAACAGGCCGACGACGATGTAGATGACGGCCATCGAGAGGGCGACGATGACGGTGGTGTCGCGGAGGAAGCCGAGCCCGCTGGGGAACGAGATCTCCTCGGTCGACTTCGAACCGCCCTTGCCTCGGGTGGCGAGGGCGACGAGACCGCTGAGGGCGACACCGGCGCCGCCCGTGTGCCCGAGGGCGACGTCGTCGCTGCCGGTCACGCGGCGCATGAAGGGCTGCACGAGAGCGGGCGAGACCACCATGTAGATGCCCTGCGCGATCGAGCCCCACAGCACGACGGCCCACGGCTCGAAGCCGGCGACACCGAGGATGACGGCGAACATGGCCGCGATGTAGAACGCGACATGACCCGACAGGTAGATGTACTTGAAGCGGGTCGTCGCCGCGAGCACGATGTTGACGATCATGCCGAAGAAGAAGATGAGCGCGGCGGCGGAGCCGTAGTCGAGCAGCACCTGCGCGACGATCGCCTCGTTGTTGGGGACGACGCCCTGCACGTTGAACGCATGCTGGAACATCGCGCCGAACGGGTCGAGCGAGCCGACCACGACACCGGCACCGGCGGCCAGTACGAGGAAGCCGACGAGGGTGCGGATGGTGCCCTTGAGGACGTCGCTGAAGGACTCGCCTTGCACGGCGAGACCGATCAGGGCGATGAGCGCGACGATGACCGCCGGCTGGGTGAAGATGTCGAGCAGGACATCGATGACAGCATCCATCGCGGATGCTCCTTTCGTCGGTGAAAGCGTCGGGTGGCGAGCAGAGGCGGTCAGGTCAGGAGTGGCGCTTCACGGCCTCGTCGACCTTGGTGCGAAGCTCCGCGAGGTCGATGATGCTGTCGAGCGCGACGACGTCGTCGCCGAGACCGCTCGCGGCCTCCGCGATGTCGCGGCCGACGAAGATGGTGTCGGCGTCGCCGCGGGCGACCGAGCCGAGATCGGCGTGGTCGACCGTGATTCCGGAGACCCCGAGCTCCTTCAGGACCTTCTCGATGTTCATGTGGACCATGAAGCTGCTGCCGAGGCCGGAGCTGCAGACGGCGAGGAACTTGGTCATTCGGTGACTCCTGTCATGAGGGCCGCGCGGACGTCGGCGGTGGTTCGGGCGGAGAGCAGTACGGCGCGGGCGCGGTCGTCGCTGAGCAGACGGGCGAGCTCCGACATGGTCGACAGGTGCGACTCGGTGTCGGTCGCCGCGAGGCAGAAGAAGAGGGTGATCGGGTGGGCCTCTTCGTCGTTGAGCAGGACCGCGGGCTCGACCCAGAGCGCGGAGAGCCCGGTGCGGAGGACACCCTTTTCGGGACGCGTGTGGGCCAGAGCGATCCCGAACCCGAGGTCGATGTAGGTGCCGCCGGCGGCGATCGATTCGATCATCGCGTCGATGTACGAACGCGTGATGGAGCCGTCGTCCAGCAGCGGCCGGCTGACGGTCTCGACGGCCGTGCGCCATCCGTCGACGTCGGTCGCGAACTGGATGCGGTCGTCGCTGAGCTGTTCGATGAGCATGGGGGTCCTTCCGATCAGGCGCCGGGCCGGGGGCCGTGGAGCGTCAGGGAGATCTCGCTGTTCTCCGGAGCGTGGCGCGCCGTGCCGAACGCGACGGGGGTGCCGTCGGCGTCGACGACGAGGGAATCGATGGTGAGCAGCCGCAGACCGGCGCTCACGCCCAGGTTCAGGGCGACGTCCGGCGCCGCCTCGTCGACGCGCACGGTCATGTCGTTGCGGACGAGACTGACCCCGTACTGCTCCTGCAGGAACGCGTACAGCGACTGATCCGAAAAATCGCCGGTGTAGACCGCCGGGTACCGCACGTGTGGAACCCACGTGAAGACGTGCTGGTGGAGCTGTCCGTTGACGTAGCGCAGGCGGACGAGCTCGACCACTCCCTCGCCCTCCTCCAGCTCGAGGAGCCGGGCCACCTGCGCACCGGCGGGCACGAGCTCCTGGCGGAGCACGCGCGTCGTGACGACGTTGCCGGCGCTCGTCTGCTGACGATGGAACCCCGTCACGACGTCGGCGAAGTGCTCGGGGTAGTGGTCTCCCGCGACCGGTTCGGTGACGAACGTGCCGCGGCCGTGCTCGCGGGCGAGCCATCCGTCCTGCACCAGTCCATCGACCGCTTTCCGCAGGGTGATGCGGCTGACCGCGAACTCGTCGCACAGCTCCGGCTCGGACGGCAGGCGATCTCCCACCGCCATCTCGCGGATGCGGCGCAGGAGCTCATCGTGCACGGTCCGGTACTTCGCCGTTCCGGCTGCTGTCACCATCGGTCGCCTCCTCGCTGACTCTTGTGCGTCGTCATGACGTCATGACTAATCCGTGGACGATCATGCCCGAATCAGGCACAGACCGCAAGATTGCGCCCGCAACTCATTATGACATCATGATGACTATGGAGAATTTGATCTCGACCCCCGCCGCACCGGCCGCCGTTGCCGAGACCACCGAAGCATCGGATCGCGACGTCGTCGTCGCCGCTCGCCTGTTGGCTGCCGACGCGGTGGAGGCCGCTCGGTCCGGGCACCCCGGCACCGCGATCGCACTCGCCCCGATCGCGACGGCGCTCTTCCAGCGGCACATCAGGCACGATCCCGCCGACCCGGCATGGCCGGGCCGCGACCGCTTCGTGCTGTCGTGCGGGCACGCCAGCATCCTGCTCTACACGCAGCTGTTCCTCACCGGCTACGACGTCACGATCGACGACCTGCGCGCTTTCCGCACCCTCGGCTCCCGCACCCCCGGCCACCCCGAGCTGGGTCACACCGCCGGGGTCGAGACCACGACCGGACCCCTCGGGCAGGGACTCGCCACCGCGGTGGGCATGGCCATGGGCATGCTGCACGAGCGTGCGACCTTCGATCCCGGCGCACCGGCGGACGGATCACCGTTCGACCGGCACGTGTGGGTGCTGGCGTCGGACGGCGACCTGCAGGAAGGCATCTCGTACGAGGCGGGAGCGCTCGCGGGCCGCCACGGCCTCGACAACCTGACCGTCGTGTACGACGACAACGACATCCAGATCGAGGGCGACACCCGTCTGACGTCGTCGGAGGACGTGGGCGCCCGATTCCGCGCACAGGGCTGGCACGTCGAGCGGATCGAGCTCGCCGCGGACGGCGACGTCGACGTCGACGAGCTCGACCGCGTGCTCGGAGCGGCGAACCCTCCCGGCAAGCCCCGCCTCATCGTCCTGAAGTCGCAGATCGCCTACCCCTCGCCGGGCGCGCTCAACACCGCCGCATCGCACGGCGCCCCGCTCGGAGCCGCAGAGATACAGCTCTTGCGCGATGCACTCGGCAGCCAGGCGGCGCCGTTCGAGGTGAGCGAGACGGTGCTGCAGCGCGCGCGCCGCGCCCGTGTCCGGGGCGCGCGACTGCACGCGGAGTGGGACGAGGCGTTCGCGCGCTGGCAGGCGACGGATGCCGCGCGGGCAGACGCGCACGACACGTTCCGTGGGCGCCGGCTGCCCGACGATCTCGCCGGGGCCCTCCCCCGATTCGAGCCCGGCACCGAAGTGTCGACGCGCGACGCATCCGGCGCCGCGATCCAGGCGTTGGCGCAGGCGATTCCCGCGATGTGGGGCGGATCGGCCGACCTCGCCGAGCCCAACCGCACTGAGATCCACCAGGGCGGATCGTTCCTGCCCGAGGAGACGGGTCTGGGCACCCGCGCCGGCCGCAACATCCACTGGGGCGTTCGCGAGCACGCGATGGGCGCCGCGATGAACGGCATCGCCCTCGCCGGGGGATGGCGCGTCTTCGCCGGCACCTTCCTGGTCTTCAGCGACTACCAGCGCCCCGCGATCCGTCTGTCGGCCCTCATGGGCCTGCCGGTGACGTACCTGTGGTCGCACGACTCCGTCGCCCTGGGCCAGGACGGCCCCACGCACCAGCCGATCGAGCACCTGGCGAGCCTGCGGGCGATGCCGGGCTTCACCGTCGTCCGGCCGTCGGATGCGAACGAGACCGTGGCGGCGTGGCACGCGATCGTCGAGGCGGACTCCCCCGCCGGGCTCGTGCTGGGCCGGCAGGGCGTGCCGGTGCTCGACATCCCGATCGACGACGTGCGCGCCGGCGTCCGCCGCGGCGGGTACATCGTGCGGGACGCGGCAGACCCCGTCGCCGTCATCATCGCGACCGGAAGCGAGGTCGCGCTCGCGCTCTCGGCAGCCGAGACGGCCGCCGCATCCGGCGTCGAGGTGCGGGTTGTCTCGATGCCGAGCCGCGACTGGTTCCTTGCGCAGGATGCGTCCTACCGCGATGCGGTCCTGCCGCCGTCGCTGACCGCGCGCATCGCGGTCGAGGCGGCATCGCCCTTCGGCTGGCACGAGATCGTCGGCTCGGCGGGTGCCGTCGTCGGCATCGACGAGTTCGGGCTCTCGGCCCCCGCGGCCGACGCCCTGCGCGAGCGCGGCATGACGGAGGACCGCCTGCTCGCCACCCTCCACTCCCTGATCGCGAGCTGACCCCCGCTCCTCCCTCGAACCGACCGAAAAGGCGGTGACGCTGCGCGCGTCACCGCCTTTCGCGTCGGCTCACCGACGAGCCGGGGCCGACCCGCCGGGGCCGACCCGCCGGACCTCAGGGACCCGTGAGCTCGTCGACGGGAGCGGGGCGCCGCACGAAGAACGTGAGGACGACGGCCGCCGACGCGATGCATGCGCCCGTCAGGAACGCCGTGTGCACGCCGCTGGCGGTCGCCGCGATCGCGTCGACTCCGTCGGCCGCGGCGGCTGCCGCACCCACCGACATGAGGGTGACGAACAGGGCCGTGCCCGCCGCGCCCGCCACCTGCTGCAGGGTGCTCACGGTCGCACTTCCGTGCGAGTAGAGCCGCGCCGGGAGCGAGCCCAGCGCCGAGGTCAGCAGCGGGGTGAACACGCAGCCGAGCCCGAGGTTGAGGCCCATGTGGACGGCGATGATCCAGCCGATCGGCGTGTCGACGCCGAACGTGGTCATGCCCCAGAGCGCGGCGGCGGCGACGATCATGCCCGGGATGACGAGAGGCGTCGGACCGAAGCGGTCGAACAGCGCGCCGACGACGGGGGCGATGAGCCCCATCAGCACGCCGCCCGGCAGCAGCATCAGGCCCACCGCCAGGGTGTCGAGGCCGAGCACCTGCTGCAGGTAGAGCGGCAGCAGGATGAGCGAGCCGAAGAGCGCCGACATCACGACGACGACCAGGGCGACGGCGAGGCTGAAGGACCGCGATCGGAACGTCCGCAGGTCGAGCAGCGCGGCGTCGCTGCGCTGCAGCTTCAGCTGGCGCGCGACGAAGGCGACGAGTGAGACCGCCCCGACGACGAGGGGGATCCAGACGGGGATCGCGGCGTGTCCGGTCGCCGACTCGCCGATCGAGCTCAGACCGAAGATCAGACCGCCGAAGCCCAGAGCCGAGAGCACGACCGAGCCGACATCGAACCGGGCCTCGCGCGTCTCGGTGACGTTCTGCACCCAGATGGCGCCCAGCGCCAGGGCGAGGAGCGCGATGGGCAGCACGAGCCAGAACATCCAGCGCCAGTCGAGTACCGACAGGATGAGGCCCGACACGGTGGGTCCGATGGCGGGGGCGACGGCGATGACGATGCTGATGACGCCCATCATCCGCCCGCGTCGGGCCGGCTCGACGACGTTGAGGACGGTCGTCATGAGGAGGGGCATCATGATCGCCGTGCCCGACGCCTGCACGACGCGGCCGGTGAGCAGCATCCCGAATCCGGGAGCGAGGGCCGCGATGAGGGTACCCGCGGCGAAGAGCGACATCGCGGTGAAGAAGACTCCCCGGATCGGGAAACGAGCCAGCACGTACCCCGTGAGCGGGATGACGACGGCCATCGTCAGGAGGAAGCCCGTCGTCAGCCACTGCGCGGTGGCGGCCGTGATGTCGAGGTCGACCATGAGCCTGGGCAGCGCGACGCCCATGATCGTCTCGTTGAGGATCACGACGAAGGCCGATGCCACAAGGAGCGCGATGACGGGGCCGGTGCGAGCTCGGCGTGCCATCGCCGGTGCGAGCGGGATGGTGGAGGTGGAGGGATTCTGCTGGTCAACTGTCACTCACTGATCATATGGCAGTCTCTGCCACTTTGGCGCTATGAGACACTGAAGCCATGGAGCGCGATCACGACGCCACCCCCGCAGACGGTCACGCGGCGGGTCTGCGCGAACGACGTCGACAGGAGACGCAGCGCGAGCTGTCGGACGCCGCTCTCGACCTCTTCGAGCAGCACGGCGTGCACGGCACGACCGTCGACGACATCGCCCGCCGCGCGGGCACCTCGCAGCGCACCTTCTTCCGCTACTTCCCGTCGAAGGAGGCGGCCGTGTTCGCGAGCGCCGACGACTCCGCACGCGTCGTCGGCGACGCGATCGCCGCGGTGAAGGCCGGGGCGTCGGTCGTCGAGGGCATCGAGCGCAGCTGGCTCACTCTTCTCGACCGTTTCGACGCACATCCCGACGAGCATGTTCGCGCGCTGCGGGTGCGGCGGCTCGTCGGATCCGAGCCGTCTCTCCTCGCGCTCGCCCTGCGCAACGAAGCCCAGGAAGTCGATCAGCTCACCGATGCGGCCGTGGATGCCGCCGGAGCGGAGGCCGACGTGCTCGCTGCACGCGCGGCCGTATCGATGATGGCGCTCGTCCTGCGCCTCACGATCGACGAGTGGGTCCGGCGTGCCGAGCTCAACGAACGCGCGAGCGTCCGCGACATTTATCTGGAGATGAGGCGCGGTCTCGCCGCCGCCGGTCGACAGCTCGAGAAGAGCCCGACCCATCTCATCTGAGCCCGATGCGCAGTGCGACGGCTGATAGCCTGAGGACGTGGGTTCACTACACGCAGCGCCCGTGATGGCGCGCACTTTCACCGCTCGCGACCGCCGCGCCTGACGGCGCGTCCGCGACCTCTGGTCTGACCGCGCCGTCCCTCGAGATGCCATCGCACCTCGGACGGGCCGCTCTCGCACGCCTTCCCGCATCCGGGGTGCTCCCCTCGAAACCCGGAGCACACCCATGTCTCGTTGCCGCCACGGCGGACGCCACGAACTGGGTCAGAACTTCCTGACCCACCGCCCCACCCTCGACACCATCGCCTCGCTCGTCGCCGCCACACGCGGCGCCATCCTCGAACTCGGCGCCGGCGACGGCGCCCTCACCCGGGTTCTCGCCGAAACCTGCCGGCCGATCACGGCCGTCGAGATCGACGAGCATCGCGCGCGGCGCTTGTCACGCTCACTGCCCGCGGTCTCGGTCGTCACCGGTGACGCTTTGCGCCATCCCCTCGACGGCCCGGTCGTCGTCGGCAACATCCCGTTCCATCTGACGACCCCCATCCTGCGCCGGCTCCTCGCCGCACCGTCGTGGCGCGACGCGGTGCTCGTGACCCAATGGGAGGTCGCGCGCAAGCGTGCGGGTGTCGGCGGCCGCACGATGATGACGGCCCAGAGCGCGCCGTGGTTCGACTTCGCGCTGCACGGCCGCGTGCCCCGCTGGGGCTTCTCGCCGCAGCCGTCCGTCGACGGCGGGGTACTGGGTATCTCGCGTCGCGCGCTCCCTCTCGTCGCCGACGCGGATCGTCGGCGGTACGAGTCGTTCGTCCGGACGATGTTCACCGCCCGCGGGCGGGGCGCAGCCGGCATCCTGCGACAGGGATGTGGGCTCGACGCGTCGTCGGCCCGCAGGGCCCTCGCCGCGAGCCGGACAGCCTCCGACGCCCTGCCGCGCGACCTGTCTCCGACCCAGTGGGCCGACCTGTGGCGAGCCGTCTCGGCGATTCAGCGCATGTCGTAGGTGGGCGTGCGCCGCGACGAGCCGGGGCGGCGGGAGCGCCGGCGCGGGGCACGCCCACCCCCGCGCGGCGGCGCGGGCCGTGCGGCCGCGGCGACCGCGGCCGCGGCGGCACCTGCCGTGGTGTGCGCGCCCAGATCGGCGCCGTGGCCGCTCTCGGCATCGAAGGTCGCCGGGGCGGTACCGGTGGTGACGAACCCGGCGTACTGGCCGTCGAGAGTCGCGACGTAGAAGTCGGCGTCGGCCTGGCGCCAGACGAGGGCGGGCGCGGAAGAAGAAAGCGAAGAGAGCACGAGAATCCTGAGAAAGAGCGCGCACAGCACGGTGCGCGGAGAAAGATGAGGGCTGGATGTACCAGTGATCGCGTCGGACGATCTGCTCGACAGTGAGCCAGACGAACGACACACGAGCCCCGAAGGGACCCGTCAACGCTAACACGCGCTCCGGCGGCGAGGGCCGCCGGAGTCAACCTCGCCAGTGCGCGAGCAGGTCGTGCAGCCGTGTCGTCGCCGCGGCGACGAAGCGCGGCTGCGTCCGGTACCACTCGAGGTGGGCCTCGGCGACGGCATCGGTGTCGACCTCCACGCCGTCGACGATCCAGTGCGCGCGCGGCGCATCCGCGAGCCCCCAGGCGTCGAGCACCCAGTCCTCGAGCGGAGCCCGCACCGCGTTCAGCAGAGGGCGTCCGGGATCCGTCGGCTCACCGCGCAGCCCGAGCGCCGCGAGCACCCGCTCGGCGAGCGGCATCCAGACCGGGTTGCCGGGATGATTCACGGTGCGCATGACGTCGGTCGACGCGGGATGCAACAGGTCGGACACCGCGACATCGATCGACTGCTCGCGGCGTTGCAGCTCTGCGAGCGAGTCGCGCGCCACCTCGCGCACCGCGCGATGGTCGAGGCGATGAGCCGCGGGCAGGCCGGCCGCCCGGGCGAGCGTCCTGACGTCGTGGTAGGCGACGACGGGGGGCACCTCGTCGATGCCCTCGACGTGCAGGGCGGCCTGGAAGGGGTGCAGGCCCGCGTACCGGACAACCGGGAACGTGATCAGACGCGCCGTCGGTGACAGCGACGCCGCGAGCTGCCGGGTGCCCAGGCGCAGGCCGTGATAGTCGTCGCGCACCGGCTGCGCGACGAGGAACGAGGCACGTGGCAGCAGTTCGTGCAGCCGCTCGACATCGGCGGCGTCCATCTCGTGGACCGGGGGCACCCGCACCGTCGGACGGTCGGGCGCGTCCAGCACGATGCGCATCGATTCGGCCTGGCAGTTGCCGACGACGATGCCGAAGCCCGCCGGCGGCTCGACGCCCCGGAACGGGGTGGGAACGGAGTGCATCCCCTCATCGTGCCGATGCGGCCCGCTGGCCGATGGTGTTTGCCCTCACCGCCCCCGATGCGCTAGCGCGACCTTCGCGCGGTGGCGGCGTACGCCGTCGCGGTTCGCGCAGCGCACCGAGCAGTAGCGCTGGCGGCCGTTGCGGGTGATGTCGACCACCACGTTGCGACACGGGTCGCCGGGGGCTCGTCCCGCGGCGCACCGCGAGAGGCGCTCCATCCCCCGGGTCGTGATGTGGAGGGCGGTGCCCACCGCGAAGACGGCCCGCAGCACCTGCGGCAGCCGCTGGTCGTCGTCGCGGTAGTGCAGGTGCCAATCGCCGTCGTGGTCGGTGAGGCGCGGGTACGCGGTCGCCGCCGCCATGAGGCCGTTCAGCAGTTCCGCGCGTCGACCCGGATCGTCCGCGTCGACGACATCGAGCCAGTCGTCCACGACGGAACGCGTCGCATCGTGGTCGGTCGCGGCGGCCGGCGCGTAGATCGCCGTCATCCCGAACTCGTACGTTCGGGCGACGATGCCCTCCCGGTCGCCGGGCCAGTCGTTCGCCAGTGACGCGGCGAGCAGGACGGCGTACTCACCGTAAGGGTTGAGTTGCATAACGGCATTACATCACGATCGGATCATGCCTTCGACATCACTCACCCGTGCGGCCGCCCCCGAGCCCGTCGCACCCGACCGCCACGAACACGGCTGGACGACCGAATCCGCTCACCGCACGTCGGAAGGGCTGGTCCGCTACGTCCGCTGCGCGGTCTGCGGCATCCGACGGGTCGACCTCCAGCCGTCGCGGACTGCTCGCACACCGGCCGCCGCGAGCGCCGAGATCGGTCAGCCGATTTCACCCGGATGAGTGAGACGCCACCAGTCGGAGGGGGGCTCGATGTCGCCTTCGAGCACGACGTCGACGGTCACCGACTCCGGCCCCGCGGTCCATGTCACCGAACCGAGGACCTCGCCGTCGACCCAGTCCACGGGCTCGCGGATATCGCTCGCGACCTCGATCGGGGTGTCGGACCACGTCCGCAGGGCGGCGTTGTCGGCGAGCACGACACGCGCCGAGCTTCCCCAGGCGGTCGTGTACGAGCCGATCTCCTTACCCCGGTGTGACACCGCGATGCCATGGAACCCCGCGACGAGACGCTCCAGCACACCTCGGACGTTCGCCGCGACGCCCCGCTGAGTCGACCCGCCGAGGGCGACGCCCACGATGTCCAACGGCTGCTCCAGTCCGACGTCGATGCTCGCCGTATAGAGCAGGTTGGCTCCGCTCTCGTCGAGGGTGCCGGTCTTGAGCCCCGTGATCCCGTTCTCGCCCAGGAGCCCGTTGGTGTTCACGAGCCGCCCCGGCCCCGGCAGAGTGAGAGAGGGCGTCGCGGCGATCGCGGCGACCGTGGGTTCGGCGGCGGCGATGCGACCCAGCGCGATCATGTCGCTCGGGGTGCTGGTGTTGCGCGGGTCGAGGCCGGTGGGCTCGACGATGTTCGTGTTCTGCAGGCCGTTGGCATCGAGCCAGCGCGCGGCGGCCGACCGGAACCCCGAGACGGAGCCGAACGCCCATACCGCGATCGACTCGGCGTAGTTGCTCGCCGACGGGATGAGCATCGTCGCGAGGGCGTCGCGCAGCGACATCGAGCTGCCCGTGGGCATGGGGGCGATCGTCGCGTCCCGCACGAAGTACGCGTCGTACAGGGCGTGATCCGCACGCGAGAACGTCAGTGTCGGACCGGCGCCGCCCTCGCCGAGAGGATGGGCGTCGAGCACGACGAGGGCGGTGATGATCTTGGTGATACTGGCGATCGGCCGGGCGTCGTCACCCCCGTGGGTCACCCACAGGCCGGCCGCCTCCGGGCCGAGATAGGGCTCGGCGCCCGCGACCGACAGCGCTGCCGAGCCGTCCGGCGCGAAGCCGAGGTCGACCGCCGGAGACGGCTGCGGCGCACCGGGCACCGTGATGCCGCCCGCCGCCTCCTTCAGCGGCGCGTTCAGGGCCCACAGGGCGTATCCGGCGGGCGGCCCCAGGACGACCGCGAGCGTCACGGCCGCCGCGATCCAACCGCGCCGGCGCCGCCTCCGCCCCTGCGATGCGATCTCTTCGTCACTCGGCGGCGGCGATCCGTACGGAGCCGTCAGCAGCGCACGGAAGTCGCTCAGATCGGTATCCGTCGTGTCGCGGTGCACCATCGAACCTCCCTCGTCGTGGACCTCATCTTGTCGCAAACGTCATCCTCACGGATGATTCGGGCTTCTCAGCGAACCCATAGTGTGGAGCCGTTCTCGAAACAAGGGGGTTGCACGTGCACCGCAAAATGCTCCATTGGGCCGCGTCGGCCACGGTCGGTCTGATGCTCATCCTGGCCGGATGCACGGGAGCCGATGCTCCCGCCGACGACGAAGAGATGTCGCCGCTCGGCGAGTACTTCTCCGCCTTCTACGGCGGCGACCTGAGTGAAGAGGAGCAGCAGGCCAAGTACGAGGCCGAGAACAAGCAGCGCGAGGAACTCGTCGCCCAGTGCATGCAGGACGAGGGCTTCGAGTACATCCCGGTCGTCAACAGTATGTCGTTCGACCCCGGCGTCGAGTGGAAGCCGGAAGACCGCGAGTTCGTCGCGCAGTGGGGCTACGGCGCCGCTCGGTACCCGGGCGGCGATGAGCCGCCCGAGCCCGAGGACATCGCGCCCGATCCCAATTCCGACTACGTCTCGGCCCTCTCGGAGTCCGAGCAGACGGCGTACTACGAGGCCCTCTACGGCCCGACCCCGACCGAGGACGAGATGTCGGAGGACGGCTCGTACGAGTACGACTGGGAGACCGCGGGCTGCTACGGCTGGGCAGGCCACGAGATCAGCGGAGACGACCCCCTGCAGTCCGATGAGTTCGCCGACGTCATGAACGCGATCTCCACCTTCTACGAGAACTCCGCTTCGCTGCCGGCCATCGCCGACATCGACCGCGAGTGGGCGTCGTGCATGGATGCCGCCGGCTACCCCGGCTTCGCGACGCAGGCCGACGCGCAGAACTCCGTCTACGACGAGCTGAACGCCATGTACGAGAACTCGTCCACCTCGGAGACGGGTGTCGACGAGGCCGCCCTCGACGAGATCCACGAGCGCGAGGTCGATGTGGCTCTCGCCGATCTCGACTGCCGCGAGGAGACCGGCTACCGCGACGCCTACCAAAAGGCGCAGTTCGAGGCCGAGGAGCAGTTCATCGCCGATCACAAGACCGAGCTCGACGCGATGAAGGCGGCGGCTGAGCAGGCTCGTTCGTGACCGGCGGCCGGTCGTCGGGCGGTGGCGCGTCGCAGCCCGACGACACCTTCGACGAGCTCGTCGGCGACCCGTCGTCGTCGGATGACGCGGCGGACGGCACGGGTGTCGATGCCGCTCTCGTCGGCGACGAGACCGCCGACGCTGCAGCACCGGCCGCGAGCCGCCTCGCGATCTGGCGCTCCGTCGTCACGCGCAATCGCGTGCTGTGGATCTCGGCAGCCGTCGCGGTCGTCGCACTCGTGGGCGGTCTGCTCGTCGGACGCTTCGTCATGGCTCCCGCCTCCGCCGCGTCCGACGATGCACCGGCTCCCGGCCTGGTCACCGTTCCGGTCGAGTTCGGGCCGTTGAGCAACGACGTCACGATCCGCGGCGAGGTCGCATTCGCCGACCCCGTCGAGGTGAAGATCGACACGTCGGCGATCTCCGGCCCGGCCGTCGTCACGGGTCAGGTACCCGAGCTGGGCGCCGAGCTCGCGCAGCTGTCGGTCGCGCTCGAGGTGGCCGGTCGTCCCGTCATCACCCTGCCGGGTGAGCTCCCGGCCTACCGCACCCTGCGGTTCGGCGTGGCCGGTCCCGACGTCGTGCAGTTCAAGGAGGCGATGCGCGCGGTCGGCATCGATGCGGGCGATCCGGGCAACAACGTCTTCGACGAGCAGGCGGCGGCCGCCGTGACCGCGCTGTACGCGGCCGTCGGCTACACCGGTCCCGAGTCCGAGGAGGACGGCGAGGGCGGACTGCGCTCGGCGCAGGAGGGCGTGCGGTCGGCAGAGCAGGCCTTGAGCGCCGCCCGGGGCCAGCTGGCGTCGGCGGGCCGCGACGGCAACGCGATCGCCCGAGCCGACCTCGACATCGCCAATGCGCGCGCCGTCCTGCAGGCCGCCCGTGATGCCGCCGCCGAATGGGACGTCGTCGTCGAGGCGCAGAACCAGGTCGCCACGGCGGAGCTCGCGCGCGAGCAGCTCAACTCCGCCCCCGACACCAGCGCGGAGCGTGCGGCGGTCGACTCGGCCGCGGCGCAGCTGTCGCAGGCACAGGAGGATCTCGGTCGCGCCCGTCAGCAGGCGCTGCCGGCACTGCCGGCCGGCGAGGTGCTGTACCTCACCGAGCTCCCCCGGCGCGTCGACGCCGTCGCCGCCGAGCGCGGCAGCATCCTCTCCGGCGCCGCGATGACGGTGTCCGGTGCCACGGTGGCGCTGAGCGGGTCGGCGGCCGAGGCCGACGCCAAGCTGCTGACCGCCGGCGCCACCGCGACCTTCGCACTGCCCGACGGCGCCGAGCACGCGGCGACCGTCACCGACGTCGCGCCGGGCGGCGAGGGAGAGAGCCGCTGGAAGGTGACGCTCGAGCCCGCCGAGCTCACGTCCGAGCAGATCTCGCAGCTGCAGGGCACGAACGTCCGCGTCACGATCGCGGTCGGCGCGACCGCCGGCGACGTCCTGAGCGTCCCCGCGGCGGCCCTCACGGCGGGCCCGGGCGGCGAGACGCGGGTCGAGGTCGTGGAGGGTGACCCGCGCGACGCCGACGCGCGCACGCGCCTGGTGGTCGTCGAGACGGGGCTCTCCGCCGGAGGCGCGGTCGAGGTCCGCGCGACCGAGGGCGAACTCGAGGAGGACGACCTCGTGGTGGTCGGACGATGACGACGAGTGTCGCGGTGACCGTCGGCGACGTCGGCACAGCACCCGACGGCCAGACCGACGTCGTCCGATCGGATGGCGTTCCGCCGGTCATCGAGCTTCGCGACGTGACCCGATCGTTCCCCGGCCCGCCCGAGGTCCAGGCGCTCAAGGGGATCAACCTCACGGTGTCGGCCGGCGAGTACGTCTCGATCGTCGGCCCGAGCGGTTCGGGCAAGTCGACGATGCTGAACATCCTCGGCCTGCTCGACCGCCCCACGGTCGGCGAGTACCGCCTCGCGGGTGAGCTCACCGGCGGCTACTCCGAGGACGAACGAGCCGCCGTCCGCGCGCATCGGCTCGGCTTCGTGTTCCAGGCGTTCCACCTGATGCCGCGTCGCACGGTCCTGGAGAACGTCATGCTCCCGATGCTGTACAGCGGTGCCCCGCGCGCCGAGCGCGCCGACCGCGCACGGGCCGCCCTCGACCGGGTGGGCCTCGGGCACCGCGTCGACTTCCTGCCCGGCCTGCTCTCGGGTGGCGAGCGACAGCGCGTGGCCGTCGCCCGCGCCGTCGTGACGCAGCCGCGCGTCATCCTGGCCGACGAGCCCACGGGCAACCTCGATCAGGCCACGACCGCAGATGTCATGGCGCTCTTCGAGGAGCTCAACGCCGAGGGCCTGACGTTCGTCGTCATCACGCACGATCAGAACGTCGCCGATCGTGCCGCGCGGCGCATCCGCATCGCGGACGGTCGCATGAGCGAGCTGAGCTGATGGCGATCTGGAAGCGGCTGGCGTCTCGGCGGTCGCCTCGGCGCCCGGAGGCCGAGGCCACGGCCACGGCGACGAGCGCGGTCGCCGAGGCCAACCGCGTGCCGCGCGCCGACCGATTCGGGTTCGGCGACCTCGTACTCGAGGCGACGGTCGACATCGGCTCGCGTCCCGGCCGTCTCGTGATGACGGTCATGGGCACGGTGCTCGGCATCGGCGCGCTCGTCGCGACCGTGGGGTTCG
Source organism: Microbacterium sp. cf332 (assembly GCF_900102175.1). Taxonomy (GTDB): domain Bacteria; phylum Actinomycetota; class Actinomycetes; order Actinomycetales; family Microbacteriaceae; genus Microbacterium. The sequence continues at coordinate 422,255 of NZ_FNKN01000003.1, read as the reverse complement.
CGCAGACGGCGGCCGGACAGATCGCCCGGCAGTTCGACGCGGCGTCCGCGACGCACCTGAGCATCGGCCCCGCCGAGGCGCAGGCCCGCGGCGGACAGAGCGTCGCCACCGCCTCGTTGCCGTGGGATGCTCCGACGCGCCTCGAGAACCTCGCGGGGGTGGAGGCCGCGGCCGTCCTGGCTCCCGTGACGCTGAGCGACAACACGATCACCGCCGTCCCGATCAACGACCCCTCGATCGCGGCGGCCGCGCCCCCGGCCCTGTTCGCCGCATCGGGCGGCATCATCGACACGCTCGGCGGCGACATCGTCACCGGCCGATCCTTCGACGACGGTCACGACGTCCGCGGCGACCGCGTCGCGATGCTCGGGGCCCGTGCCGCCGAGCGGCTCGCGATCAACCGCGTCGACACCCAGCCGTCGGTCTTCATCGGCGGGGTCGCCTACGCGGTGGTCGGCATCTTCGACGATCTCGATCGTCGCGCCGAGGTCGTCGATGCCGTCGTGATCCCGACCGGGGCGGCCCGCGCCGACTTCCAGCTCACGTCGCCGGGCGACGCCATCGCCCGCATCGCTGTCGGGACCGGCCCGCAGCTGCGCGAGCAGGCACCCCTCGCTCTGGCTCCCGATGCGGTCGACACCCTCGAGGTCAGTGCACCGCAGGGGCGCTCCGACCTGGCGCGCGACGTGCAGAGCGACGTCAACGTGGTGTTCCTGATCCTGGGAGTCATCGTGCTGCTCGCGGGCGGCCTGGGCATCGCCAACGTCACGACGCTGTCGGTGCTCGAACGCACCGGAGAGATCGGGTTGCGCCGCGCGCTCGGGTCGACGGGGCGGCAGATCGCCGGGCAATTCGTGGTCGAGTCGATCATCATCGGCCTCCTGGGCGGCCTCATCGGCGCCGCGCTCGGCGTCTTCGCGGTCATCGGGGTCTCGATCGTGCAACAGTGGTCGCCGGTCCTCGACCCCGGCGTCGCGCTCGCGGGAACGGTCCTGGGGGCGCTCATCGGCCTCGCCGCAGGCGGCATCCCGGCGCGGCGCGCGGCGCGGATCGAACCGGTCGTGGCGCTGCGGGGCAACGCCTGATCCGGCGTCCATAGCGCGCCCGGAGCCGGAGCGCCAGTCCCCCTCCTCCGGAGCACCGGAAGGCTACCGTTGCACGCGGTGAGGATGGCCGAAGACGAGGACGCGGGATGAACGACGGTGTCACGAACGAGGACGCCGTGATGTCGGGCGCCCTCCTCGCGGGACGCTACCGCGTGGTCGAGCCCATCGGCTCGGGCGGGATGGCGCGGGTGTATCTCGCGCGGGACGAGGCGCTCGGTCGCCCCGTCGCGGTGAAGGTCCTGCGGACCGAGGTCGCCGATGGGGCGGCCGCCGACCGCGCGGCGATCGAGACCCGCCTGCTCGCGTCGCTCAACCACCCCGGCCTCGTGACGCTGTTCGATGCGCACCTGAGCGGCGACCCGCGGTTCCTGGTGATGGAACACGTGGTGGGCACGACCCTCTCGCACCGGATCATGACAGGCGCTCTGGACGAGCGTGAGCTCGCCTCGCTCGGCGCTCAGCTCGCCGACGCGTTGCACGTCGTTCACGACGCCGGCATCGTGCACCGCGACGTCAAACCCTCGAACATCCTCCTGACACGGTCGACGACGCCCGGCGTCCCGCTGCGGGCGAAGCTCGCCGACTTCGGGATCGCGCACCTGCTCGACAGCGAGCGGGTGACGTCGCCGAGCCTGATGGTCGGAACCGCGGCCTACATCGCGCCCGAGATCCTGCACGGCGCCGCCCCCGCTCCCCCGTCGGACATCTACGCGCTCGGCCTCGTCCTGGTCGAGGCGGCTTCCGGCTCGCGACCGTTCGCGGCCGCGGAGGGGAATCGCGGCCAGCTGCTCGCGCGCCTCTCGCGTGATCCCGACATGCCGATGACCCTCGACCACCACTGGCGCGACCTTCTCTGCGCGATGACGTCACGTCGCCCCGAGGACCGGCCCACCGCGCACGAGGTCATGGCTCGGATCGGCGAGAACGGTGTCGGCGTCGCATCCGGCGGCATCCCCGTCGTGCCGGCATCCGCCGGTGCAGAGGCGCAGACGGAGAACGCCCGCCGGGTCGCCCTCGCGAGCATGGCTACCGCTGCATGGCCGGTCGCGGACGCGACGGGGATCACGGGTCCGGCGGGTGAGCCGTCGGTCACGGTGGCGACGCCCCTCGGCCGAGACGACACTGGCACCGGCACCACGCAGATCGGCCCCGTCCTCGCTTCCGCCGGCGTCTCCGCAACGCGCCGTGGCGCCGACCGACGACGGCGGCGGCGGCGAACGGCGATCGCGGTGGGTGCGGCATCGGCGGGCGCGATCGGCGCCGTCCTCGCAGCCCATCTGATGCTCACCGCACCGGAGATCGATCCCACCACCGATATCGCGACGGTCGAGACGCCGGCGGTCGCGCCGAGCGACACGGTCGCGCCCACCGACGAGACGGTGACGACCGATACGACGGACGCCGGCACAGGGACGGACGGGACCGTCGACACTCAGACGGTGATCGCCCCGGAGGATGCCGCCACCGACCCCATCGACACCGTGCCCGTCGTCGATACGGTGCCGGCACCGGAGGGCGTGACCCCCGTGGAGGATCGGAAGACCGACAAGGGCTCCACCGCCCGTGACGCCGACGGGAACGGCAACGGTCCGGGGCAGAACAGCGGCAGCGGTCCGGAGACCAACAGCGGGAATGGCAACGGGAACGGGCTCGGCCAGAACAGCGGCACCGGAAACGGTGCGAAGGACAAGGCCCCGGCCAAGCCCGACAAAGCGAGTCAGCGCGACCGCTGACGCGGCATCAGCGGTCGGTGCTCGTCACGAGCTCCGCGCCCGCGTGTGCGAGCTCGGCGAGGGCGGCCTCGCTCGACGATGCGGCGACCCCGGCCACGAGGTCGGTGAGCACGCGCACCCGCCGTCCGTGCGCGATCGCATCGAGAGCGGACGCGCGCACGCAGTAGTCGGTGGCGATGCCGACGACGTCGACGTCGACGACGCCGTGGCGGGTCAGCAGGTCGGCGACCGCCTCGCCGTCGTCCGTCGTCCCCTCGAACAGCGAGTACGCGGGCACGCCCTGCCCCTTCTTGACGTGGTGCGTGACGGCACCGGTGTCGAGCTCGGGGTCGTACTCCGCCCCCGTCGTCTCGGCCACGCAGTGCACGGGCCAGGTGTCGACGTAGTTGGGCTCACCGTCGGCGAAGTGTCCGCCGTTGTCGTGGTCGGCGTGATGCCAGTCCCGCGACGCGACGATGAGCTCGTAGTCGCCCGCGTGCGCGCGTAGATGGCGGGTGATCGCCGTCGCGACGGCGTCGCCGCCGTCGACCCCGAGGGCTCCCCCCTCGGTGAAGTCGTTCTGGACATCGACGATGAACAGCGCACGGGTCATGCGTCGAGGGTACGCCGAGCAGCCGCGCGCCGCGCCTCGCGTTCCCGCCGCCACTGCCGAGACGGCCACCAGATCGCCGGCCCGATGTCGTGGGCGAGAGCGGGCACCAGCAGGGAGCGGACGACGAACGTGTCGAGCAGGACACCGAACGCGACGATGAAGGCGATCTGCGCGAGGAACAGGATCGGGATGACGCCCAGCGCGGCGAACGTCGCTGCGAGCACGAGGCCCGCCGACGTGATCACCCCGCCGGTCGCGACGAGGCCGCGAGCGATGCCGCGGCGGGTGCCGTGCGCGAGCGTCTCCTCGCGCACGCGTGACATCAGGAAGATGTTGTAGTCGACCCCCAGAGCCACGAGGAACACGAAGCCGTAGAGCGGCACCGCCGGATCGCCCCCGGGGAAGTCGAAGACGTGGGTGAACACGAGCGCGCTCACGCCGAGAGCCGTGCCGAACGACAGGATCGTGCTGAGGATGAGCAGCACCGGTGCGAGGACCGACCGCAGCAGCATCATCAGGATCAGCAGGATGACGCCGAGGATGACGGGGATGATGACCGTGCGGTCGCGGATCGACGTGTCGTTCGTGTCGATGTCGGTCGCGGTGGTGCCGCCCACCAGCACGTCGGGCGCGCGCTCGGCGAAGGCGTCGCGCAGATCACGCACCGTCCGCTCTGCCGCGAACGAGTCGGCTGGGTCGGTGAGGGTCGCCGAGAGGAGCACCTCGCCGTCCGAGACGGTCGGACCCGCAGCCGGGGCGCCCGGTCGCCCGGGTGATCCGAAGACGGGCTCGCCGTTCTCGAGCGTCACCGCCACCTGGCCGGTCGGCGAATCGGCGGCGACAGCGGCGACCGAGGAGATACCGGGGCTGTCGTCGAGCACGGCGAGCGCGTCGGCGAGGCGGTCCTCGGGCACGATGATGGATGCCGGGCTGCCCGAGCCGGCCGGGAAGTGCTCACCCAGGGCCACCTGGCCGTCCCGGGCCTCCGACGCGCCGAGCACGAGGTCGCTGGCGGGAACGCCGTCGGCGTTCAGCTGCAGAACTCCCGCCGCACCGGCCACGAGGACGACGGTGCTGACGATCCACACCGGCCGAGCACGCCGGGCCACGAAGCGCGCCAGGCGCGGCCAGAGTCCCGAGACGGGAACGCTCGGGTCGTCGGGGAAGTCGATCGCTCCGGTCCGCGGGACGAAGGGCCAGAACGCGGCACGCCCGACGAGGGCGAGCAGCGCGGGCAGGAAAGTGAGCGCCGACAGCATCGAGAACGCGATGCCGATCGAGGCGATGGGCCCGAGCGCCTTGTTGCTGGCGAGGTCGCTCAACAGCAGACACAGGAGGCCGGCGATGACGGTGCCCCCCGACGCCAGGATCGGCTCGACGGCGCCCTTCCAGGCTCGCACCGTCGCATCCCAGCGGGTAGCACCGGAACCGATCGCCTCGCGATACCGGGCGGTATAGAGGAGCGCGTAGTCGGTGGCCGCGCCGATGACGAGGATGAAGAGGATCCCCTGCACCTGTCCGTTCAGGACGACGACCTCGGCCTTCGCGAGCCACCACACGGTGAGGAGAGCGACGCACAGAGCGAAGACGGAGGTAAGCAGCACGAGGATCGGCAGAAGCGGCGAGCGGTAGACGACGACCAGGATGACGAACACGGCGGCGAGAGCGACGATGAGCAGCAGCCCGTCGATGCCGAGGAAACCCTTCACCAGGTCGGCTGTGAAGCCGGCAGGTCCGGTGACCCACGCATCGACTCCGCTCGGCACGTCGTCGGCGATGAGGGCGCGGATGTCCTCGACGACGTCGCGGACCTCTGCCGAGGTGTCGATCGGCACGAACACCTGCACCGCGAGGCCGTCCTCCGACGGGATCGGCGGCGAGACCTCGCCCACATCCGCGATCTCCCCGATCGCGGTGGCGAGTTCGCTGAGCGCCGCGAGCTGAGACGGGTCGAGCGGATCGGCAGACGCCGCGACGACGACGGCGGGGATCTCATCGGCTCCGGTGAAGTCGGTGAGCCGTTCGCTGACCTGGGTCGCGTCAGCGCTCGCGGGGAGGAACGATGACTGATCGTTCGTGGCGACCTCGTCGACACGGCCGAAGTAGGGGCCACCCACCGACCCGCCGACGAGCCAGACGAGCACGAGGAGGGCGGGGATGCCGATCCGCAGCCAGCGCGGCACGCTTCGTTCGCTATTCACGTAGGTAGCTTATCTAGCTACATCTCTTCACGCCAGTTCCGATGCGTGCCGACTAGCCGCGAACGAAGAGCACCACCCACGACGCCGCCGTCGAGACGACTCCGAGGGCCAGGAATCCGAGCGCGAGACCCGCGAGCAAGCGACGCATAGGGGGGCGCCTGGTCAGCCGCATCCTCCCCCGCCATCCGTGCCGGAACCAGATGTCCGCACGGTCGTGCCCTCCGAGCAGTGCAGCTGTGTGCCCGTCGACGCGCGCGCTGTTCGCCTCACCCTCGTCGTCGAACCAACGCACCCAGGTGCCGTCTGGCTCGTGATCGACGAGCCCCTCGGCGGGAAGCCAGGTGCCGTCGGTCGCCCACAGCACGACGAGGGCCAGACCGAACGCCGCGGCGCCGCCGAACCCCGCCCAGCCGAAAGCCTCGAGGACGGCGTCGAGTGTCGTCGTCACGGGCACCGCCGATACGAGGATCGGGTCGCGGAGGCCATGGATTCAGTATGGATCACGCCGGATGGATCACGCCGGGCGCAGCAGCACGGCGAGCGACGCCAGGGTCCGCTCGAGCTCGATCGAGGGCTCGAGCAGCCACTGGATCTGCAGACCGTCGGACGCCGCGATGAGCAGCGCGGCGAGGTGCTCCGGCGGGACGTCGTCACGCACCGCGCCCGAACGCTGCTCGGCGCGGAGGCGATCGGTGAGCTCGCCGCGGATCCGCTCGAATCTCGTCGTGAAGAAGCGCTTGCCGTGCTCGCTGCCGGTCTCGAGTGCGCCCGCGACGAGGATGGAGTAGAGCTCGACGAGACCCGGTACCTCGACGTTGTCGACCGCCGCCCGCGTCATCACGCCCACCGCGGTCTCGGGCGGCACCGGGTTGCGCACGCCGCGCTGCGTCTCGGCGTGCTCGTAGACGGCGACGAGCAGTTGCTCGCGCGACTCGAAGTAGTGGAGCAGCGCAGCGTGCGAGACACCAATGGCCTCGGCTATCCGCCGCAGCGACGTCCCCTGCATCCCGCGCTCCTGGAACACCTCGATCGCGCGATCGAGGATCTCCTGTCGCCGCGCGACGCCCTTCGCGTAGGCGCCCGGACGGCCCATCCGCGTGCGATCGTCAGTGCTCACATCGCGACTGTAACAAAAACCTCCACCTGGATGTATTACGTGTTAGCGTGACGACGTGCCCAGAACGGCACCCCGCACGATGACGTACGAAAGAAGGTCGACTGTGACTCAGGTCCAGGCATCCGTCCAGCTCTATTCGCTTGCGAAGGAGTTCTCCGCCGACATGTCCGGCTCGCTGGCGAAGCTCGCCGAGATCGGGTTCGCGCGCGTCGAGGCGTTCGACTTCGTCTCGCGTCCCACCGAGATCCGCGCGGCTCTGGACGCCGCCGGCCTCACCTCCCCGACCGGCCACGCCCCTCTGCTGACCGACGAACTCTGGACGCCCGACGGCTCCATCCCGACGCCCGCACCCGAGGTCGTCTACGAGGCCGCTGCGACGATCGGTGTGAAGACGGTCATCGACCCGTTCGTCGCACCGGACCGCTGGCTCACCGAGGAGGGCGTCGCCGACATCGCCGAGCGTCTCAACGCGCAGGCCGAGATCGCCGCCGGGTTCGGCCTGAGCGTCGGCTACCACAATCACGCGCAGGAGTTCGTCGCCTCGTTCGACGGTCAGAGCGCGTACGAGCGCTTCGTCTCTCTGCTCGACGAGCGCGTCACGCTCGAACTCGACCTCTTCTGGGCCCTGACCGGCGGTCAGGATGTTCCCGCGCTGGTCTCCAGCCTCGGTGACCGGCTCATCGCCGTCCACGTGAAGGACGGCGTGGTCCCGGCCTCGAACCCGTGGGCCCCGGGCGCCGAGCAGTTCGGCTCCGACAGCCTCGACCAGCGCCACGCCGGCACCGGCGACGTGCCCCTCGCGGAGTCGCTGCGTGCGGCGAGCGCGCTGCAGTACGCCGTCGTCGAATACGACAAGGCACCCGGCGACGTGTTCGCCGACGTCGCCGCCAGCCTCGCGTTCCTCCGCCAGAACGGCGTCAGCGCATGACCGGGCCCGTCGGAGTCGGATTCGTCGGCGTCGGCGTCATCAGCGACACCTACCTCGAGAACCTGGGCTCGTTCCCCGACGTCCGGGTCGTCATCCTCGGCGACCTCGACGTCGATCGGGCGAAGGCACAGGCCGAGAAGCACGGTGTCGGCGAGTGGGGCACGACGGACGACGTCCTCGCGCACCCCGACGTCGATGTCGTCGTGAACCTGACCATTCCCGCCGTCCACGTGGAGGTCTCCTCGCGCGCGATCGCCGCGGGCAAGCACGTCTGGACCGAGAAGCCGCTCGGACTCGACCGCGAGAGCACGTCCGACCTGCTCCGGCAGGCCGAGGCCGCCGGCCTGCGCATCGGCTCGGCACCCGACACACTGCTGGGTCCGGGGTTCCAGACGGCCAAGCGCGCGATCCAGAGCGGCGTCATCGGCGAGCCGATGTTCGCGTCGACGACCTTCCAGACCGTCGGACCCGATCTCTGGCACCCCAGCCCCGCCTTCCTGTTCGCGCAGGGCGCCGGGCCACTGCTCGACATGGGTCCGTACTACTTCAGCGGGCTCGTGAGCCTCTTCGGACCTGTCGACCGCGTTGCGGCCGTCGGCCGCAAGAAGCTCGAGGAGCGCACCATCCAGGCCGGGCCGAACGCCGGCACCGTGTTCCCCGTGGAGGTTCCCACGACCATGCAGGTCGTCACCGCGTTCGAGGCCGGTCAGCAGGCGGCGAGCCTGCTGAGCTTCGACTCCGCGCTCGAGCGTCACGGCATCTTCGAGGTGCACGGCACCGAGGGGTCGATCGTCATCCCCGACCCGAACCAGTTCGAGGGACGGATCGCCTACGTCAAGGCGCGCACGTCGCTCTCGGACGGCAACTGGGGCGAGCAGGAGTGGATCGAGATCGAGCAGGAGGGCACCCTCACCGGTCGCGGTCTCGGGCTGCTCGACATGGTCCGCGCGATCGCCGAGGACCGGCCCCACGTCGCCACCGGCGAGCTCGGCTACCACGTCCTCGACGTCATGCTGTCGGCGCAGGAATCGGCCGCCTCCGGCGAGTTCGTGAAGGTCGCGAGCACCGTGGCGCCCGTGCCCGCCGTGCCGGTCGACTTCGACCCCTTCGCCGCGACGCTGTAGGCGCGACGGCGACCCGCCGAGCGGGAACGCGAAAGGCCCGGACTCTTCGGAGTCCGGGCCTTTCGTGGTGGAGCCGCCTAAGGGAATCGAACCCTTGACCTATTCATTACGAGTGAATCGCTCTGCCGTCTGAGCTAAGGCGGCGCGCGTCGCTGTGCGATGCACGATCAGCAATGTTACATGCATCCGACGGCGGTCGCGAACCGTCGGCGGGCCTGTCCGGCAGGCGGGCGCCACGGGATGCCGGAGTCGCCGTGTTACGAGCTGATTACGCGACGGGCAGCACCCGACATACCGTCGGAGGGCACCGCGAAGAGGCGAGCGCGACCCGGTCGCGCATGGGCGGGCCACCGCCCCGCGGTGCCTGATCCGAGGAGCACCACTCATGTCCAAGCGACTTCTGACCGCGGCCGCCCTGGCCCTCCCCCTGACTCTGCTGCTGGGCGCATGCGCCACGAACGCCGGCTCCGGCGACGCGGGAGACGCTGCACAGGAAGGCCCCGTGCGCATCGGCGTCGTCGGCGCCGGCGACCCGTACTGGGAGACGTACAAGGAGGCCGCAGCCGACGAGGGCATCGAGGTCGAGATCGTCGACTTCACCGAGTACACGCAGCCCAACCCCGCCCTGTCGGCGGGCGAGCTGGACCTCAACCAGTTCCAGCACATCATCTACCTCGCGACCTACAACGTGAACGCCGATGACGACCTCGTCGCGATCGGCTCCACCGCGACGTACCCGCTGGGCCTCTACTCCACGCAGTACGACTCGATCGACGAGATCCCCGAGGGCGCCACCGTCGCGGTGCCGAACGACGAGAGCAACCAGGCCCGCGGCCTGCTCGTGCTGCAGGCGCAGGGCCTGGTCGAACTGAAGGACGGCGGCTCGGTGTTCTCCACGACCGCCGACGTCGAGCCGGGCTCGAAGGTCAAGGTCGAGGCGCTCGATGCAGCGCTCACCGCGACGTCGCTGCCCGACGTCGCCGCGGCGATCATCAACAACGACTTCGTCGAGGACGCCGGACTGGCCTTCGACGACGCCCTCGCGACCGATGACCCGAGCGACCCGAGCGCGCAGCCGTACATCAACATCTTCGCCGCCAAGGCCGAAGACGCCGACAACCCCACCTACGCGAAGCTCGTCGAGATCTTCCAGGACACCCAGGCCGTCACCGACGGGCTGCAGGAGGCATCGGGTGGGAGCGCCGTGCTCGTGAAGACGCCGCAGGACGAGCTCGCCTCGGCCCTCAAGCAGGTCGAGGACGACATCCGCGCCAACCAGTGACATCATGCGTGTGCGGCCCGCTCCATCGGACGGGCCGCACACGCATGTCCCGTTCGAGGAGCACCGTATGACCCTCATCCGCCTGTCCGGCGTGACCAAGAGCTTCCCCCCGTCCACGAAGGGCGGTGAACCCGTCGTCGCCGTCGACGACGTCGACCTCGAGATCGCGGCGGGTACCGTCTGCGGCATCGTCGGGTACTCCGGTGCGGGCAAGAGCACCGTCCTGCGGCTCGTCAACGCGCTCGAGACCCCGACGAGCGGCATCGTCGAGATCGACGGCCGTGACATCACCGCGCTGCGCGAGCGCGACCTGCGCGCGCTGCGCGGCGACATCGGGATGATCTTCCAGCAGTTCAACCTGTTCGATTCCCGCACCGTCGCCGGCAACATCGCGTACCCGCTCGAGGTGGCGGGGCGGCCTCGCGCGGAGGTGAAGAAGCGCGTCGCCGAGCTGCTCGACTTCGTCGGCCTCGGAGGCAAGGCGCGGAACTACCCGGAGCAGTTGTCCGGCGGTCAGCGCCAGCGCGTCGGCATCGCCCGCGCCCTCGCGACCGACCCCCGCATCCTCCTGGCCGACGAGGCGACGAGCGCCCTCGACCCCGACACGACGCAGGAGGTGCTCGCGCTCCTCAAGCGCGTCAACACCGAGCTCGGCGTCACCATCCTCGTCATCACGCACGAGATGGAGGTCGTCCGGGCCATCGCGGACCGCGTCGTGGTGATGGAGCACGGGCGCGTCATCGAGAGCGGCGATGTCTTCGACGTGCTCTCGGCGCCGCAGCACGCAGCCACCCGCCGGTTCGTCTCGAGCATCATCGACGAGGTCCCCGCGGGTGAGAAGCTCGCCGCCCTCTGGGCACGGCACCCCGGGCGCATCGTGACGTTCACCATCCGCGACGGCGAGTCGACGCAGGCCGACGTGTTCGCCGCCCTGTCGTCGCACGGCGCGCGCTTCGAGCTCATCCACGGCGGCATCAACGACATCCGGGGTCGGGTGTTCGGACACCTCACCCTGGCGCTCTCGGGAGATCCGGATGCCGTCGCCCGAGCCATCGCGGCAGCATCCGCCCACGCACCGCTGATCGAGGAGGACTCCCGTGGATAGGCTCATCGACCTGCTGCCCGAGCTGTGGCCCGCGACGGCCGAGACGCTCTACATGATCACGCTGAGCCTCGTCTTCGGTGGGCTCGCGGGGTTCCTGATCGGTCTTGCACTGTATGCGACCCGTGCCGGCAGCCTCTTTCCGAACCGGGTCGTGTTCGGGATCGTCAACGTGATCGTCAACACGTTCCGGCCGATCCCCTTCATCATCTTCATGGCCGCCGTGCAGCCCCTCGCGCGTGCCTTCAGCATCCGCGGCATCGGCATCGAGTTCGCCGTCTTCGCCATCTCGATCGCGTCGATGTTCGCGATCGGCCGCATCGTGGAGCAGAACCTGCTGACCGTCCGACCGGGCGTCATCGAGGCCGCGCGCGCCGCGGGAGCGAGCCGCTCACGCATCCTGTTCCGACTGGTCCCCCGCGAGTCGCTCGGACCGCTCGTGCTCGGCTACACGTTCATCGTGGTCGCACTCGTCGACATGACGGCGGTCGCGGGCGCCATCGCCGCAGGCGGGCTCGGTCAGTTCGCCCTGGTGAACGGCTTCCGTCAGTTCAACCCGTGGGTCACGTGGGCGGCCGTCATCATCATCATCCTGATCGTGCAGGGCGTGCAGTTCTTCGGCAATACCCTGGCGCGCCGCATCCTGCGCCGCTGACGCGCGGCGGACGCGGAGGTCTACTGGCAGACGAGGCCGTCGTCGGGAACGGTTCCGTCGACGAAGAACGACTCGACGGCGGAATCGATGCAGTCGTTGCCCTTCTGGAAGCCCGTGTGTCCCTCGCCCTCGCGAGTGATCAGGACGCCCGAGGCCAGCTGGTCGGCGAGCGACACCGACCACTCGTAGGGCGTCGCGGGGTCGTTGGTGGTGCCGATGACGACCATGGGTGCCGCGCCGTCCGCGGTGATCTCGCCGCGCGTCCCGGTGGGCGGGTACGGCCAGACGGCGCAGCCGTCGACGCCCTCCCAGTACGGGGCGACCGTCGGCGCTTCGGCCGCGATGCGAGCGGTCGCGGCGGCCTCGGCCTCGGGGTCGTTCTCGACCGGGTAGTCCATGCAGTTGTAGGCGCGGAAAGCCTCGGACGAGTTGTCCTCGTACTGTCCGTCCGCGTTCCTGGCGTAGTAGAAGTCCGCGAGCAGGAAGGCGGTCTGCGGATTGCCCTGCAGGGTCTGCGCGAGCGCCTGCCGCAGGATCGACCAGTTCTCCTCGGAGTACAGCGCGGCAATGATCCCTGTCATGAGCGTGTCGGCGCCGAGCTGACGTCCGTCGGAAGCCGGCAACGGCGTCGCGTCGACACCCGCCAGCAGCGTCGCGAGGTCAGTCATCGCGTCGTCGACGGTGCCCCGGAACGGGCAGTCCTCTTCCTCGACGCACGCGGCCATGAACGCGCGGAGCGCAGACTCGAACCCGACCGCCTGCGTGGTGCTCACGTCGAGCGAGGGGACGCTCGGATCGATCGCGCCGTCGAGCACGAGGCGCCCGACCTTCTCGGGGTAGAGCTTCGCGTACGTGGCGCCGAGGAAGGTGCCGTACGAGTAGCCGAGGTAGTTGAGCTTCTCGTCACCGAGCACGGCCCGGAGCAGGTCCATGTCACGCGCCGCGAACTCGGTCGTGATGTAGGGCAGGATGCCGTCGCTGTTGTCCTCGCATGCGGCGGCGAACTGCTCGTTTCGGGCGGTGAGCTCGGCCTCCCACTCGGGGGTGCCTCGCGGCGCCGCGGGGATGTCGAAGAAGTAGGCGTCGGTGCCGGCGGCGTCGAAGCACGCGACGGCGCTCGATCGACCGACACCGCGGGGGTCGAATCCGATCACGTCGTACGCGTCGGCGAGGACGGAGCCGACAGCGAACTGAGCGCTGTCGGCAACGAGGTCGTAGCCGCTCGCACCGGGGCCGCCGGGGTTGACCAGCAGCGAGCCGAGCGCCTCGCCCGAGTCGGCCGCACGCCGGACGACCGCGAGCTCGAGCTCCCCTGCCGCCGGATCGTCCCAGTCACGGGGCGCCCGGACGGTCGTGCAGTCGTAGGCGCCCGAGTCGGCCCCCTCGCAGGCCTGCCAGTCGAGCTCCTGCCCGTAGAACGGCAGGAGCTCGGCCGAGACGCCCTCCGTGATCGGGGTGCGACTGGGAGCGGGACTCGCCGCATCACGGTCGCCCGTGAAGACGCATCCGGTGAGTGCCGTGGCCGCCGCTGCCACGAGGGCGACGGCGGTGATCAGACGACGAGGAGCTTTCACGGTGTCCTTCCGCTGGCGACGGTGATGAGCATGCTCTCGAGGGCCAGCAGCGGCGCGGCATTGCCCTCGAGGACGGTGCGGGTGGCGGCGATGCGATCGAGCACCACGAGCGTGCGATCGGCCGTCCAGGCGGCGGCCAGGCTCGACAGCTCGTTCGCGAGCTCGCGGTTGATGAGATCGTCGCCGCGGCCGAACTGGAGCATGAGGGTGTCGCGGTACATCGACTCGAGGTCGGTGAGGACGCGGTCGATGCCGTCGCGCAGACTTCTCGTCGCCCGGCGCTTCTGGTCGTCCTCGAGAGCCCCGAGCTGACCGCGCACGGCGGGCGGCACGGGCGCGCCCGGTGCGACGCCGAGCGTGCGCCGCAGCGCCTCGCGCTCGGCCTCGTCGCGTTCCGCGGTGAGCGCCTTCGCGTCCTCCGTCGCAGCCGCAACGATGCGACCGGCGGTCTCGACGGCGTCGGAGACCCCGCGGACGGCGAGGACAGCCCGCAGCGTCGCGTCACGACGCTCGCGCGACGGCGCGTCGGTCGCCAGTCGCTGGGCCATGCCGATGTGGCGCTGCGCGAGCCGTGCGGACTGCTCGGCGACGGCCTCGTCGACGCCCGTCCGCGCCGAGATCAGGCGGGCCACGTCGGCGACGTCGGGCTCGCGGAGTCGCAGCGTGCGCACCCGGGAGCGGATGGTGGGCAGCAGGTCGGCGTCGCTCGGTGCGCACAGCACCCAGACGGTCCGTTCGGGCGGCTCCTCGAGCGCCTTGAGCAGCACGTTGCTGGTCCGCTCGACCATGCGGTCGGCGTCTTCGACGACGATGACCCGATAGCGGCCGAGCGACGGCGCGAAGTAGGAGCGCTCCACGAGAGCGCGCGCATCGCGGATGGAGATGACGACGCCCTCGGTGCGCAGGGCGGTCAGATCGGGGTGCGTCCCCGCGAGCACCTGCCGCATCGCCGCGTCATCGCCCGGTTCGGCGATGAGCGCCGCCGCGAAGGCGTGCGCGAGGGTCGAGCGCCCCGACCCGGGCGGGCCCGTGATGAGCCAGGCGTGCGCGAGCTGCGCAGGATCGGATGCGGCCGCCTGCAGCGCCGCGACGGCCGATTCCTGTCCCCAGACCTCGCTCCACGGCGGCGCGGGCGGGACGGGGGAAGCCATGGGTCCAGCCTACGGGGAGCCCCCGACTTCGGCGGCCCCGCATCACGTCGTCCGAGGCCCGGTCGCGGCCGGGCTTCAGCGTCCGGGGGCGGCGCCCAGCGCGTCGCCGACCCGGGCGCGGATGTCGGCCGACAGGTCGCCCGGTGGCCGCGTCGCATCGAGCACCAGGAAGCGGTCGGGCTCGGCCTCGGCGAGGCCGAGGAAAGCCGAGCGCACGCGCTCGTGGAAGTCCGACTTCTCCGCCTCGAGCCGGTCGAACGGCTTGTCGTCGGCGTCGAGGCGCTGCCGTGCGGCGGTCGGGTCGAGGTCGAGGAGGACGGTCAGGTCGGGAAGGGCGCCGTCAGCCGCCCAGAGCGAGAGGTCGCGCACCTCTCCGGCGTCCAGCACGCGTCCGGCGCCCTGGTAGGCGACGGAGGAGTCGAGGTAGCGGTCCTGCACGACCACGGCGCCGCGGGCGAGCGCCGGACGCACGACCGTCGCCACATGGTGGGCACGGTCGGCCGCATACAGCAGCGCCTCGGCGCGGGGGGCGATGTCGCCGCGGTGATGGAGCACGATGTCGCGGATCAACTGCCCGACGTCGCTGCCACCCGGCTCCCGGGTGCGCACGACCTCCCGGCCGCTCTCTCGCAGCCATCCCTCGAGGGCCGCGGCCTGGGTCGTCTTGCCCGACCCGTCGCCGCCCTCGAGGGTGATCCAGAGTCCGCGTGGCGCGTCGCCGGTCACTTCTTCTTGGCCGCGGGCTTGCGCGTCGTGGTGGTCTTGCGTGCCGCCGTCTTGCGCTTGGGCGCCGGCCCCTTGGCGCGCTTGTCGGCGAGCAGCTGCACGGCCCGCTCGAAGGTGACCTCTTCGGCGTTCTCCCCGCGCGGGATGGTCGCGTTGGTCTCGCCGTCGGTGACGTAGGGACCGAAGCGGCCGTCCTTGAGCTTGATCGGCTTGCCGCTCGTGGGGTCGGCCTCGAACTCCTTGAGTGCGCTCGATGCCGCGCGGGCGCCGTACTTCGGCTGCGCGTAGACGGCAAGCGCCTCGTCGAGCGTGATGTCGAAGAGCTGCTGCTCGCTCGCGAGCGTGCGCGAGTCGGTGCCCTTCTTCAGATACGGGCCGTAGCGACCGTTCTGCGCGGTGATCTCGTTGCCCGACTCCGGGTCGACGCCGACGACACGGGGAAGCGAGAGCAGCTGGAGGGCCTGCTCCAGATCGACCGTGTCGACGCTCATCGATTTGAACAGCGATGCCGTCCGCGGCTTGGGAGCCGCTTCCTTCTTCTTCGTCGTCTTCTTCTTCGCGGGGGCGACCTCGCCGGTCGCCTCGTCGACGGTCTCGTCGGGCTCGGGCTCGAGCTCCTGCACGTACGGGCCGAAGCGGCCGTCCTTGACGACGATGAGCTTGCCGTTCTCGGGGTTCTCGCCGAGCACACGGTCGCCGGCGACGGGAGCGTCGATCAGCTCCTGGGCCTTCTCGGGCGTCAGCTCGTCGGGAGCGAGGTCGTCGGGGACGTTGACGATCCGCGTCTCGCCCTCGCCGACCGGTACGTCGAGGTACGGTCCGTACTTGCCGAATCGCAGCGTCGCGACGTCGCCGATGGGCGTCGCATTGAGCTCACGCGCGTCGATGTCGCCGAGGTTCTCGACGATGTTCCGGAGGCCGACGTGGTTGTCAGAGCCGAAGTAGAACTCCTTCAGCCACGCCTCGCGCGCCTGCTCGCCGCGGGCGATGGCATCGAGGTCGTCTTCGAGGGCAGCGGTGAAGTCGTAGTCGACGAGGTCGGAGAAGTGCTGCTCGAGCAGCCGCACGACGCTGAACGACAGCCAGCTGGGTACGAGGGCCTGCCCGCGCTTGGTCACATAGCCGCGCTCGAGGATGACGTCGATGATGCTCGCGAAGGTCGAGGGGCGGCCGATGCCCTTCTCCTCGAGAGCCTTGACGAGGCTCGCCTCGGTGTAGCGCGGCTTCGGGCTCGTGGCGTGGCCCTTGGGCTCGACATCCGACAGCGTGAGCGTGTCACCGACGGCGACGGCGGGCAGCGACTGGTCGGCCGACCGGTCGCTGTCGCCGCGCTTCTCGTCGTTGCCTTCTTCGTACGCCTCGAGGAAGCCCTTGAACGTGTAGACGGTGCCGGATGCCGTGAACGCTGCGCGCTTGCCGTCGGCGTCGACCTCGAGGGTGACGGTCGTGGTCTCGTACTTCGCATCGGACATCTGGCTGGCGACGGTCCGCTTCCAGATGAGGTCGTAGAGGCGCTGCTCGTCGCGGTCGAGGCCGGACGACACCGACGCGGGCGTGCGGAACTCCTCGCCCGAGGGACGGATCGCCTCGTGCGCCTCCTGCGCGTTCTTCGCGTTGTTGCGGTACGAGCGGGGGCTCGCGGGCACTGCCCGGTCGCCGTACAGCGCGACCGCCTGCGTACGCGCCGCCGTCACGGCCTGCGCCGAGAGCGCGGTCGAGTCGGTACGCATGTAGGTGATGTAGCCCTTCTCGTAGAGACGCTGGGCGACGCTCATCGCGTGCTTAGCGCTCATCGAGAGCTTGCGGCCGGCCTCCTGCTGCATCGTGGACGTCGTGAACGGCGGCTTGGGGCTGCGCGTTCCCGGCTTGGCCTCGACACCGGTGACCGCGGCCGTCGCCGCCTTCTCGATGGCGGCGGCCAAGTCGCGGGCGTCCTTCTCGCTGAGGACGACCACGGCCTTCTTGAGTGATCCCGAGTCGTCGAAATCGGTGCCTCGGGCGAGCGGGGCACCGTCGAGCCGCGCGAGGCGGGTCGAGAACGAGCCGCCGTCCTTCGCTGCGTGAGCCTCGATGTCCCAGTACGAGGCCGATACGAACGACATCCGCTCGCGCTCGCGTTCGACGACCATGCGGGTCGCGGCCGACTGCACGCGGCCGGCGCTGAGGGCCTGTCCGTCGCGGCCCGAGCCGATCTTGCGCCACAGCACGGGCGAGACGTCCCACCCGTACAGGCGGTCGAGCACACGCCGGGTCTCCTGTGCGTTGACGAGCGCGAGGTCGAGTTCACGCGTGTTGCCGGCGGCGGCGCGGATGGCGTCCTTGGTGATCTCGTGGAAGACCATGCGCTTGACCGGGACCTTAGGCTTGAGCACCTCGAGCAAGTGCCAGGCGATCGCCTCACCCTCGCGGTCCTCATCAGTCGCGAGCAGAACTTCGTCGGCGCTCTTCAGGGCGCGCTTGAGCTCGGCCACGGTCTTGGTCTTGCGATCGCTGACCACGTAATACGCATCGAAGCCGTTGTCGACGTCGATGGAGTACTTGCCGTACGCCTGCTTCTTGTCGGCCGGGATGTCCTCTTTCTTAGCGAGGTCCCGGATGTGCCCGACCGAGCTGAGCACTTCGTACTCGTCGCCCAGGTACCCCTGGATCGACTTCATCTTGGTCGGGGACTCGACGATGACGAGTTTCTTGCCGCCTGCCACGAGTCATCCTTTCTCCAGCGCACACCATACACGCGCCACACGGTGGAGGACGCTGAGAGCGGCGCGGCCATATCCTTCTGTCGGCATGTCACGAGGCGGGGCCCGCGCGGGCGCGCGCGTGCACACGGAATACACCGGTCGACGCGCCGACCTCGACGGTCGCGATCGCGCCGTCGACATCGCAGGCGGCGAGCTCGAGACCCGCAGCGGCGACCACCTCGGCCGCGCGCTCGCACGGCACTCCCCCGACGAAGCCGAGGGCTGTGTCTGCCGCGGCGAGCGCGGCGGTGTCGGCGGTGGCCGTGACCTGGGCCGAGCGGATCGCGGCTGCTCCGGCGGCGGCGCATCCGACTCCGATCGTCATCGTCACCGCCAGCACCCCGAACGCTGTCGCGACCCCCGCCATCAGCGGCCTCCGGACAGCGCGCAGGATTCGACGCGCAGCGGTGGGAGCGGCAGGGGGATGCCGTGCTCCGCTGCGACCTCGGCGCACGTCAGGTCGCCGTGCACACGCACGGTCAGCGACGCTCCCCCGGCCGCGCCCGCGACCATCTCCCGTGCACGCGCCTCGTCCTCGCCGCGAGCGACGAGCCGGGCGGCCTGGGCGGCGGCGTGCTCGAGACGGATCTGCGTGCCCGCCGCCGCCAGGGCGGCGACGGCGAGCAGCACGACGAGCACCGCCGCGGGCACGACCACCGCGAACTCCGCGGTGACGGAGCCGCGATCGTCGTTGCGCAGCATCATTCGACGGTCAGCGCCCGACGAACGAGGTCGGTGAGGATGCCGCGCACCTCGTCGCTGCGCATGATCACGACCAGGAGCCCGGCGAAGGCCACGGCGGCCATCGTCGCGATCGCGTACTCGGCGGTCGCGGCACCGGATTCGTCGGCGAAGAGCTGCGCCGCGCGGGCACGTGTCAGCGTGGGAAGGGATCGGTTCATGGGTGTTCCGTTCTGTCGTCGGGTGTGGGGATCGGGCACGTCGGGCACGGTCTGGGCGGCGGCACGATAGGGCGGCGTGTGCCGGTGTCACAGCGTCACCGCGGCGCCGGTCATGGCGCCGAGCAGCATCGGGGCGACCCCAATGAGGAGGAAGGCGGGCAGCGTGCAGACGCCGAGCGGCAGGAGGAGGCGCGACGACAGCTTCGCCGCGCGCATCCGTCCGTCGATCCGAGCCCGATGACGCCTCAGGTCGGCCGTCGCCCGCAGGAGATCCACCGCGGGGACACCGGCGGACGCGGAGAGGTCGAGGACTTCGCGGTCCGACTCCTCCGGGAACACGTCCACCGACGCCATCACCGCTTCGGCGCGTGTGATCGAAGCGCCACTCGACAGCGCGATCGCGAGAAGCTCGGCCGACATGCCGGGGACGCCGCCGGGCGGCTGGGCGCGTTCGACGAGACGGCGTGTCCACACCTGCGCCGCGATCATCAGCGACGCACCCGCGACGAGACAGGCGCTGCCGACCGGGTGCCCGATCGCCGCGACCACGTCGAACCCGAGCACCACCGCGAGCACGACTGCGACGAGAGGCAGCCACGCGACGAGGCGGGCCGTCGCGGCCGGCTCGGCGAGCGCAACACGGACGTCGTCGCGAGCCTGTTCGGCGTCGCGGAGGGCGTCAGCGGTGCTCCGGAGGGTGCGTGCGAGTGGGGCGCCCACCGTCGTAGCGACGTGCCAGGCGGAGGCGACCTCGCGCCACGCGCCGCCCGCCGCGCCGATCGCGGCGGTGAGCGATGCACCGGCGCTTCGACGGCGGTGCACGAGACGCGGGGCGTCGCCGCCGGATGCAGCGAGGTACTCCCAGGCTCGGTCGGGCGCGACGCCGGCCTCGAGCAGGACGGCGAGTCGGCGCAGCACCGATGCGACCTCCGCCGTGGTCGCTCCGTCATCCGTCGCCGAACGGCGCCACCGGCCTATCACACGAGCTCCGTGAGCGCGAGTCGAGCACCGTCGAGGACGGGCCGCGCGATGCCGGTCACCTGCCGAACCCCGTCGACCCTGCCCAGGTGGACGACGGCGCCGATGGCGCTGACGACCTGCCGCGCGACCCCGTGATCATCGAGCCCAGCCAAGGCGCCCAGCGCCTCGAGGCGGGCGGGTACGTCCGCGAGCCCGCTCGCGTGCACGGTTCCGGCCCCGCCATGATGGCCGGTGTTGAGCGCGGTGAGGAGCTCCCGGATCTCCTCGCCGCGACACTCGCCGACCACGAGGCGATCGGGCCGCATCCTCAGCGCCTCGCGCACAAGACGGGCGAGCGGCACCGCACCGGCACCCTCGAGGTTCGGCTGCCGTGCCTCGAGACGCACATGGTGCGGATGCTCCAGCCGCAGCTCTGCGACGTCCTCGATGGTCACGATGCGCTCCCGCGGGCTCGCGTTCGACAGCAGTGCAGCCAGGACCGTCGTCTTCCCGACGCCCGTCGCACCGGTGACGAGCACGTTCGTGCGGTCGGCGACGAGTCGTCGAAGCTGCTCGCCGACGGGAGCCTCGAACATCCCCCGCTGTTCGAGCTCGTCGAGGCCCGGCTGTTCGGCCGCCGGCAGACGGATCGAGATCGCCGCCCCCGCGCAAGCTACGGGCGAGAGCACGGCATGCACCCGGATGCCGCCCGCCCATCGGACATCGACGCACGGTGTCGCATCGTCGATGTGGCGTCCGCCGAGCGAGATCAACGTCACGGCGAGGGCACGGACCTCGGCATCATCGGGCCGCCACCCCGGGATATGTTCGGCGCCCCTCCCGCGGTCGACGAAGAGCCCGTGCTCGCCGTTGACGAAGACGTCGGTGACGTCGGGCGCGAGCAAGTACTCCCGCAGAGGGTCGAGCGCGTCGTGGTCGGGCAGCTCCCGCTGCGCGGGCACCTCGCCGGCCGCGGCGACAGGATCCGCGAGAGCCTCGGCGAGGGGCGCGTCCGACGAACGGGGCGCCCTCACCGACGACCCGACCGGGCGGGGGACGACGACGAACGGCGACGGCATGGACCCGACTGTAGGAAGCGCGGCCGCCGTCTCACGCGGGCGGCACGGGAACGCGGGAGAAGCCCATGCCGTCGCCCACCTGGGGAGGAGAGGTACCGCCCGGGCCGATGAGCACCGGGCGGGAAAAAGAAGAAGGACGGCACCCCGCATTGGGGGATAGGGGTGCCGTCCACGTGACGGCCCGCCGCTTGGGGGGTAGGTCGGGGCGCCACGGGCGCGATCGAAGTCGCTGCCGCGATCAGCTTACGCGCTCGACACGGAGATGGGTCAATCTGACCCGCCGATTCCGCCACCCGCGCGACCACCCACTAACGGCGGTAGCCTCCGATTCTCGCCGCGGTCTAGATTGACCGCACGCCGCCTGCGCGCGGCGCCATCGACCGCGAAGGAGCGTGCCGCATGAGCAGCCAGATCGACCACCTGCTGACCGAGACCCGACGGTTCGGACCGTCGTCCGACTTCGCCGCCGCCGCCGTCGGCACGGCCGAGCTGTACGAGCGGGCCGCGACCGACCGCGAGGGGTTCTGGGCGGATCAGGCGCGCGAGCTGCACTGGCACACGCCTTTCACCCAGGTGCTCGACTGGTCCAACCCGCCTTTCGCGGAGTGGTTCGCCGACGGCGAGCTGAACGTCGCCTACAACTGCCTCGACCGTCACGTCGAAGCGGGTCTCGGCGACCGCGTGGCGCTGCTCTGGGAAGGCGAGCCCGGAGACGATCGGGCCGTCACCTACGGCGAGCTCACCGACGAGGTGAAGCGCCTCGCGAACGTGCTCACCGGTCTCGGCATCGAACAGGGCGATCGAGTCGCGATCTACATGCCGATGGTTCCCGAGGCCGTCGCCGCGATGCTCGCCGTCGCCCGGATCGGCGCCGTGCACTCCGTGGTGTTCGGCGGCTTCTCCGCCGACAGCCTCCGCACGCGCATCGACGACGCCGGCGCGAAGCTCGTCATCACCGCGGACGGCGGATACCGCAAGGGCAAGGTGTCGCCGCTCAAGCCTGCCGTCGACCAGGCGCTGGCCGACCGCGGCGCCGGGCCGCAGACCACCGTCGAGCACGTCATCGTCGTCCGCCGCGGAGGGAACGACATCGAGTGGACGGACGGCCGCGACCTGTGGTGGCACGACGTGTTGGCCGACGCCTCCCCCGATCACGAGGCCCAGGCCTTCCCCGCCGAGAACCCGCTGTTCATCCTCTACACGTCGGGCACCACCGGTAAGCCGAAGGGCATCCTCCACACCTCCGGCGGCTACCTGACCCAGGCGGCATTCACGAACCGCGTCGTCCACGACATCCACCCGGAGGCCGACGTCTACTGGTGCACCGCCGACATCGGCTGGGTCACCGGGCACAGCTACGTCACCTACGGTCCGCTCGCGAACGGGGCGACACAGGTGCTCTACGAGGGCACCCCCGACACGCCGCACGCCGGCCGGTCGTGGGAGATCATCCAGAAGTACGGCGTCACGATCTACTACACCGCTCCCACCGCGATCCGCTCGTTCATGAAGGTGGGACGCCAGGTACCCGCCGAGTACGACCTGTCGAGCATCCGTCTGCTCGGTTCGGTGGGCGAGCCCATCAACCCCGAGGCGTGGATGTGGTACCGCAAGGTGATCGGCGGCAAGAGAGCGCCCATCGTCGACACGTGGTGGCAGACCGAGACCGGCGCCATCATGATCTCTGCCCTGCCGGGCGTCACAGAGACGAAGCCGGGATCGGCACAGGTCGCGCTCCCCGGAATCTCGATCGACGTCGTCGACGAGGAGGGCAACCGCGTCGGCGAGGGCAATGGCGGGTTGCTCGTCATCACCGAGCCGTGGCCGAGCATGCTGCGCGGTATCTGGGGTGACCCCGACCGCTTCGTCGAGACGTACTGGGACAAGTTCCGCGCTCAGGGTTTCTACTTCGCCGGAGACGGTGCGCGACTCGACGACGACGGCGACATCTGGCTGATGGGCCGGGTCGACGACGTCATGAACGTTTCGGGCCACCGCCTGTCGACCACCGAGATCGAGTCGGCGCTCGTCGCGAACGAAGCCGTCGCCGAGGCCGCCGTCGTCGGGGCGTCCGATGAGACCACCGGTCAGGCGGTCGTCGCCTTCGTCATCATCAAGCAGAGCTATCTCGACGCCAACGCACCAGATGGTCTGGCTGCGTCGCTGCGCCAGTGGGTCGGCGACCAGATCGGCCCGATCGCGCGACCCCGCGACGTCTACATCGTCGGAGAACTGCCCAAGACCCGCTCCGGCAAGATCATGCGGCGTCTACTGCGGGATGTCGCGGAGGGGCGCGAGGTCGGCGACACCACGACGCTCGCCGACACCGCCGTGATGTCGGTGATCAGCGCGCAGCTGAAGTGATCGGGACGTCTCGCGCCGCCGACACGCGATGACGCGCGGCGCGAGACCTCACTCGGCGTCGCGGTCGAGACCGCGGGCGCGGATCTCCTCGAGGTCGAGGCTCGCGAGGATGCGGCGGGCGACGAGGTCATCGATCGTGCCGTCGCGCCGCAGCCGGAACAGGACCTCGCGCTTGCGGTCGAGCATCGCCAGCCGCAGCCGGGTCGCCTCCTTGTGCCGGACGATCGGCGAGCGCTGCGTCAGGTCGATGTCGTCGCTCACCGCGATCATCTCGAGCTGCGGCGAGGCGCGTCGGCCGTCGGTCTCCGCGGCCCCGGGCGGCACGGGCCCCATGAGCGAGGCGTCCTGGTCTTCACTCGCCGCCTCGTCGTCGGTGTCGGCCTCCGCCTCGCGCTCCTCCGCCGCCCGAACCCGCGCCACGGCACGCGCGTTCGCGAGCTCGAGCCGCTCGTAGCCCTCGGTACGGGCACGGTCGCGCACCCGGTCACTGACGCCGTGCTCGGCGGCGAGATCGTCGAGCGCCGCGAGCGCCGCTCCCGAGATCGCTCGCTGCGCGAGCTCGAACTCCTCGATGGCTGCGTCGTCGGCGGGGAGCTTCGCCCAGCGGATCACCGCCGGCAACAGCGGTCCCTGCACGAGGAGGGTGAGCACGATCACGCCGGCGGTGACGAACACGACCGCGTCGCGCCCCTCGACCGGCTCGCCGGACGCGGTGGTGATGGGCACCGAGAGCGCGATCGCGAGCGAGACGGCGCCGCGGAACCCCGAGACGGTGCTGACGACCCGCGAGCGGTGTCGCAGCGACCTGCTCGACCCCGTCGCCGGCCGCGAGAACGGCGAGAACAGCCACTGGAAGAGATACCGGACGACGACGAGAGCGACCCACGCGGCGACGGTGATGATCAGCAGGGTCCCGATCTCGGCGGGCGAGATCTCGTGCAGCACCAGCTGCACCTCGAGGCCGATCAGCACGAACAGCGCACCGTTCAGCAGGTACACCCCGAACGGCCAGGTCGCGTCGGCGGCCCGCCGCGACATCGCGGTCGTGATCCGCGGCGACACCCAGGCGACGATGAGCCCCGCGAAGACGACGGCAAGGACACCGGACGCCTCGATGAGCTCGGCGATGAGGAACGCCACGAACGGCACGAGCAGCAGCGTCAGGTTGATCGTCAGGGTCGACTGCATCCGCCGCAGCGCGAAGAAGGCGAGGGCGGCGACCGCGATGCCCGCGGCGGCTCCGCCGAGGTACGACAGCAGCACCATGCCGGTGACCGAGAGTGCGCTGACCTGGTCGCCCAGCAGCAGCGACACCGCGATCGCGTAGAGCACGAGCGCGGTGCCGTCGTTCGTCAGGCTCTCGGCCTTCAGCTTCATGAACGTGCGGGCCGGCAGCAGGCGCCCCAGCGCCGCGACGGCCGTGGCGTCGGGTGGCGCGACCGCGGCACCGAGCACGAGCGCCGCCTCCCAGGGCACGCCCATCCACGTCGCGACCGCCGCGACGGCGAAGGCGGACGCGACGACGAGCAGGGTGCTCATCGGCACGATGTACCGCAGCGACCGCCGCACCGATCTCAGCGAGGTGGTCCACGCCTCACGGAACAGCAGCACGGGCAGGAACAGCAGCAGCACGGTCTCGGGCGGCAGCTCGATCGAACGCAACTGGGGAACGAAGCCCAGCAGCAGACCGATGACCAGCAGCACCAGCGGCGTCGCGACGCGCAGTCGCGGGGCCAGGACGGTGCCGACCAGAAGCGCGATCCCCAGCAGAACCGTGACCTCGAGACCCTGCATCCCCTACCGCCCTTCCGCGTGATCCTCACCAGAGCGTAGAGCCGAGCGGCCCCGCCCGGGCGGCGTTCGCGGTGGGCGGAGCCGGCGAGCGTCAGGCGAGGGCGAAGACGACCTCGACCTCGACGGGCGAGTCGAGCGGCAGCACCGGCACGCCGACGGCGGATCGCGCATGGCGGCCGGCTTCGCCGAAGATCTCGCCGAGCGCCTCGCTCGCTCCGTTGATGACGCCCGGTTGGCCGGTGAAGGCGGGGACGGATGCGACGAACCCGGTCACCTTGACCACGCGCGCCAGCTTGTCGACGCCGCCTGCGACATCGGCCGCGGCCGCGATCGCGTTGAGGGCGCACTGCCGGGCGAGCCGCTTCGCGGTGTCGGCGTCGACGAGGCCGTCACCCTCGCCCACCTTGCCGGTCGCGGGCAGCGCACCGTCGACCATCGGCAGCTGGCCCGACGTGTAGACCAGCCCGCCGTGCTCGGTCGCCGGGATGTAGGCGGCCACGGGCGGGACGACGGGGGGAAGCTGGATGCCGAGCTCGGCCAGGCGCTCGGAGACGCTCACGCGCCCGTTCCCTCGAACTGCTGCGCGGCCTGCTGCGCGGCACCGAGACCGGCGTTGGCCGCTCCCCCGCCGGCGGGGCGCTTGAAGTAAGCGACCAGCCCGCCTTCGGGCCCGGTCACCACCTGCACGAGCTCCCAGCCCTGCTTGCCCCAGTTGTTGAGGATCGCCGCGGTGTTATGGATGAGAAGGGGTGTGGTGAGGTACTCCCACGTCGTCATCGGGGCTCCGATCTGTGGATTTCGGACGCGCTCTCGCATGCGCCGAGGTGCGCGCGCAAGGGGTGGCCCTGAGGCGGACGCCCAGGTATCTCGCTTACGATCACCCTATGCCTCACAACAAACGCACGGCCACCGGTGTGCTCGGCGGTCTCGCCGGCCTGGTCGGCCTGAGCGCTGTCGCCGGGATCCTCGTCACGGCGACCGTGACCCCTGCCATCGCCGTGTCGGGTTACGCGGCGTCCAGTGCGATCGACGTCTTCGACAACATGCCGAGCTACCTCGAGGTCGACAAGCTCATGCTGCCGACCGAGTTCTACCGCAAGGACAGCGACGGCAACGACGTCCTCATGACGCAGTTCTACGATCAGAACCGCGTGCCCGTGACGTGGGACGAGGTATCGCCGGTCATGTTCGACGCGATCACCTCGAGCGAGGACAAGAACTACTACACGCACGGCGGGGTCGACCTCCTCGGCACGGCGAGCGCGGTCCTCGGCAACCTGCGCGGCAGCGACACCCGCGGTGGGTCGTCGATCACGCAGCAGTACGTGAAGAACGTCCTGCAGCAGGCCTGCGAGAAGGAGGCCAAGTCGCAGGACGAGGTCGAGGCGTGCTTCCGCTCGACGACGGTCTCGTCGGGCACCGACGGCATCGAGCGCAAGCTGCAGGAGATGCGCTACGCGATCCAGCTCGAGAAGCGCTACCCGAAGAACGAGATCCTCCTCGGGTACCTGAACATCGCCCACTTCGGCGGCACCGTGTACGGCATCGGCGCGGCCGCCCAGTACTACTTCGGCACCACTGCCGCGAACCTGACCATCGGTCAGGCCGCCGCGATCGCCGGCATGGTCCAGGAGCCGAACACCTACCGCCTCGATCGTCCCGACAGCGAGACGAACGGCGCCGCGAACGGTTACGAGCTGACGAAGGATCGTCAAGTCTACGTCCTCAACCGCATGCTCTCCGACGGCAAGATCACGCAGGAAGAGCGGGATGCGGCCGTCGCCGAGCCCATCACTCCGAACATCCAGCAGCGCCCGCAGGGCTGCCAGCTCGCGACCGGCGTCGAGTTCTTCTGCCAGTACGTAACGAGTGTTGTGCTCTCCGACCCCGCTTTCGGCGAGACCATCGAGGAGCGGCAGCAGAATCTTCGCCGTGGCGGCATGAAGATCTACACGACCGTGGATCCCGACCTGCAGGCCACCGCTCTCGATGCGATGTCCGTTGTCCCGGCCACGGATGACCGGCTGAATCTCGGCTCCTCCGCGGTACAGGTAGAGGTCGGCACTGGGCGCGTGCTGTCGATGGTGCAGAACCGTCCCTTCAGCCCCAACGGCTCGGAGGATGGTTCCTCGACCGCCGTCAATTACAACGTGCGTGAGGTCGATGGCGGTGGCATCGGCCACCCGGCAGGCTCCACATACAAGCTGTTCAGCGTTGTCAACTGGCTCGAGCAGGGTCACTCGGTGAACGAGGTCATCAATGGCCGCGTGGGCACCAAGCGGGTGCAGACCTGCGACGGCAACACGATGCAGGTGCGCGCCGCCAACGACCAGCGTCAAGGCTCCATTGCTAACTTCCAGGCGAACCCGGGTTACTCGGGAACCATTCGTAAGTTCACTGAGGATTCGCTGAACTCTGGTTTCTTCGCGATGGCGGAACGCATCTCGGTGTGCTCGACAAACCAGGTCGCCATGAAGCTCGGCGTCATGCGCGGTGACGGCAGCCCGCTCGACCAGGTACCCGCTGGATCGACGTCGTCCCCGAATCAGCCCTACAACGTGCTGGGGGACGCCGCCGTCGCGCCGATCGACATGGCAGAGGCCTATGCCGCCATCGCCGGCCAAGGCATGCTCTGCCAGGCGAAGGCGATCGATCGCGCGGTGAACTCCGACGGCGAAGAGCTGCAACTTCAGCACAGCTGCGAACAGGCGATCTCCGCGTCGGTTGCGAACACCACGGCCTACGCGCTCGAAGGCGTCATGAACGCGACGGGCCAAGGTGCGCGCATCTACGACGGCGTCCCGGTCTTCGGTAAGACCGGTATCCACGAGTACGAGCACACCTGGATGGACGGTGCAAGCACGAAGGTCGCGACCGTGGTCTGGGTCGGGAACGTCGAAGGCTTCGTGAAGCTCAACGACTACCGCGTCAACGGCTGGCGACTGGATCAGATCCGAAACGCGATCTGGCCGAAGATGCAGGGTGCAGCGAACGCGAAGTACGGCGGTGACCGCTTCCCAGGTCCCGACCAGAACCTCTCCAAGAACACGCTCACCGACCTGCCCAACGTGGTCGGACAGACCGTTGAAGAGGCACAGCGCAACCTGCAGAACGCCGGCTTCACGGTGAACGTCGCGGACGCCACCGACTCGACCGAGCCCGAGGGCCGGATCGTCTCGCAGGACCCGGGTGCCGGACGCGCTCCGGGCGGCACGACCGTCACGATCACGCCGAGCAACGGTCAGGGCGCGACCGTGCCCGAAGTCACCGGCAACCCCGAGGAGGCCGAGCGCCAACTGCGCGCGGCCGGGTTCACGAGCGTCTCGACCTCGTGCTCCGAGGACGGTGACGCCGAGCAGCCTCGGGTGACGGGCACCGATCCCGCCGCCGGCTCCTCTGTCGGACGCGGCACCGAGATCACTATCCAGTACTCGGCGAAGGACTGCTGATGGGGGGCGTCCGTCGGACGCTCTCCACGATCGCCACCGCCGGCGCCCTGGGCGCCGGCGGTGCG
This sequence comes from Microbacterium sp. cf332, assembly GCF_900102175.1. GTDB lineage: Bacteria > Actinomycetota > Actinomycetes > Actinomycetales > Microbacteriaceae > Microbacterium. The sequence goes on along the minus strand of NZ_FNKN01000003.1, from coordinate 393,610 downwards.
GTCGTCTGGGGGGTCGGAATCGAGCGGTACCTGTTCACCGCGCGCCGCCACGAGCTCCGCATCCTGCCCGCGGGCAGCCCGAGCATCACGGTGCTGCACCTCTCCGACGCCCACATGGCGCCGTGGCAGCACCGCAAACAGCGCTGGATCGCCGACCTCGCCGAGGACACGCAACCGGATCTCGTGATCAACACCGGAGACAACCTCGGTCATGCCCGCGGACTCGACGGCATCCGTCGCGCCTTCTCGCCGTTGCGTGGCGTGCCCGGGTTCTTCGTCCACGGGTCGAACGACGTCTACGAACCGAGCGGTCGGAACCCGCTCCGGTACTTCACCGGACCCTCGCGGCACCCCAAGGCCGTGGCCGAGCTCGACACCGCCGCGATGGACTCGTTCTTCGCGGACGACCTCGGCTGGTCGGAGCTCGACAACGCAGCAGCGACGGTGCGTGCCGCTGGCCTCCGCATCGACGGCGTCGGCGTCGACGATGCCCACCGCGACTGGGACGACCTCGACGCCCTCCCCGGCGCCCTGGGGGCGCTGGAAGGCCGCAGACGCGCCGACCTGACCCTCGGCGTCACCCATGCCCCCTATCGCCGCGTACTCGACCGCTTCGTCGATCTGGGCGCCGACATGATCTTCGGCGGACACACCCACGGTGGACAGGTCCGCATCCCGTTCGCGTCGCGGGCACTCGTCGCGAACTGCGACATCCCGCTCGACCAGGCACGCGGTCTCAGCACGTGGGGTTCGGCGTCCGTGCCGCTCAACGTCAGCGCGGGGCTCGGACACTCCATCTACGCACCCGTGCGGTTCGGCTGCCGCCCGGAGGCCTCGGTCATCGTGCTGCGCCCGAAGGCCTGAGCCGATTCGTCTTCCGAGCCGGATCGGGGTAAGCTTGGAGGGTTGCCACGGGGTGTGGCGCAGCTTGGTAGCGCGCGTCGTTCGGGACGACGAGGCCGCAGGTTCAAATCCTGTCACCCCGACAGCAGAGAGGCTCCGCCGCGAGGCGGAGCCTCTCGCATGCCACCGGAGAACGGAGCACGGATGTCCCTCCCCCGCCTGGTCGCCTTCGACCTCGACGACACCCTCGCCCCGTCGAAGAGCGCCATCGATCCGCGGATCGGGCGTCAGCTGCTCGACCTCGCCGCACGGGTCGAGGTCGCCGTCATCTCGGGAGGTCAGCTCGCGCAGTTCACCGCGCAGGTCGTCGACCAGCTGCCCGAGACGGACGCCGAGCTGCTGTCGCACTTCCATCTGCTGCCCACGTGCGGAACGCAGTACTACCGCCTCTCCCCCGCCGGCATCGAGACGATCTACGCGCGCTCGCTGACCGACGACCAGAAGACCCGCGCCCTGGCCGCGGTCGAAGAGGAGGCACGCCGCCTCTGCCTGTGGGAGAGCGAGACGTGGGGCCCGATCCTCGAGGACCGCGGTTCGCAGATCACCTTCTCCGCGCTCGGCCAGCAGGCCCCCGTCGACGCGAAGATGGCGTGGGACCCGACGGGCGAGAAGAAGAACGCCCTGCGCGCGGCCGTCGCCGACCGGATCCCCGACCTCGAGGTGCGCGCCGGCGGCTCGACATCGGTCGACATCACGGAGCGCGGCATCGACAAGGCCTACGGCATGACGCGGCTCATCGAGCAGACGGGCATCCCGCAGGATGACATCCTGTTCATCGGCGACCGGCTCGACGAGACCGGCAACGACTACCCCGTCCTCGCGATGGGCGTAGCGTGCCACGCGGTCGACGGCTGGGAGGACACCGCAGAGTTCCTCGACCAGCTTCTTCCCACGCTCCCCCTGCGCTGAGCCACGCCCCTCACCGCAGCGCACGCATTCGGGCCCCGGAACCGTGCAGCCGTTCGGCTGCCGGCTCCGGGACCCGACGTTCTCGTCCCGTCGTCAGGCTGGCGACGTCGTCTTAGCCCGCGAAGACGACCGGCGCGGCGCCGGACCTGTGATCGGGACGAGTCGCTGCAGCTGCGTGACGTGGCGCGGCTCGAGCTCGTCGAGGCTGGAGACCCCCAGCAGCTGCATCGTGCGCTCGATCTCGCTGCGGAGGATCGCGATGGTCCGGTCGACGCCCTGCCGGCCGCCAGCCATCAGACCGTAGAGGTACGCACGGCCGATGAGCGTGAACTTCGCGCCCTGCGCGATGGAGGCGACGATGTCGGCGCCGTTCATGATGCCGGTGTCGACCATGACGGTGGCGTCCTTGCCGACCTCACGCACGACCTGCGGCAGGAGGTGGAACGGCACGGGCGCACGGTCGAGCTGGCGTCCGCCGTGGTTCGAGAGCACGATGCCGTCGACGCCGAGATCGATGAGACGCTTGGAGTCCTCGACGTTTTGGACGCCCTTGATGACGATCTTGCCCGGCCACAGGCCGCGGATGACCTCGAGGTCGTCGTAGCTGATGGTCGGGTCCATCGCCGAGTTCAGCAGCTCGCCGACGGTGCCTCCGGTGGTCGTGAGCGACGCGAACTCGAGCTTCGGCGTCGTGAGGAAGTCGATCCACCACCACGGCCGCGGGATGGCGTTGACGATCGTACCGACGGTCAGCGCCGGCGGGATTGAGAAGCCGTTGCGCTTGTCGCGCAGGCGCGCACCGGCGACGGGGGTGTCGACCGTGAACATGAGGGTGTCGAAACCGGCCTCGGCGGCGCGCTTGACCAGACCGTACGAGATCTCGCGGTCGCGCATGACGTAGAGCTGGAACCAGTTGCGCCCATGCGGGTTCGCCGCCCGCACCCCCTCGATCGACGTCGTGCCGAGCGTCGACAGGGTGAACGGGATGCCGGCAGCGCCCGCGGCCGACGCGCCCGCGCTCTCGCCTTCGGTCTGCATGAGCCGGGTGAACCCGGTCGGCGCGATGCCGAAGGGCAGAGCCGACCGACCGCCGAGGATCTCGGTGGACATGTCGACAGACTCGGCCGGGCGCAGGATGTCGGGGTGGAACTCGATGTCCTGGAACGCCTGGCGGGCGCGCTCAAGCGAGATCTCGCCCTCGGCGGCTCCGTCGGTGTAGTCGAAGGCGGCCTTGGGGGTGCGGCGCTTCGCGATCGTGCGGAGGTCATCGATCGTCAGCGCTGACGTGAGCCGGCGGCGGCGGCCGTTGAGGTCGGGAGCCTTGAACTGCATCAGTTCGAGCAGTTCGGGGATCTTCGGAAGCTGTCGGGTGACCATGTCTCTCCTCGATTCCGGCGCAGCGCCGGAGGGGTCGGGCCGGGTGGGTTCAGGCGGATTCGGGGCGGACGGGGTTGGCGGACGCGTAGTACCCCGTGATGTGGTCGTGGACGGCAGTGCGCGCGTCGTCAACACGCTGCTCGTCGATGGCCGCGACGATGGCGCCGTGCTCGTCGCGGAGCCGGTCGACGGTGTTCTCCCAGTCCGGGATGCGGGCAGCGCCTTCGAGGACGTAGTCCTCGATCGACGAGCGGAGCCCGGCCATCATCGCCGCGACGACCTCATTGCCCGAGGCCTCGGCGAGCGCGACGTGGAACTGCGCGTCGAGGGCGAGGAAGTCGGCAGGGCTGAGGCCCGGGGCGTCCATCGCGAGCAGAGCCTCACGGGCGGAAGCGAGGTCGACGTCGTGCGATGCGGCCAGCTGCCCGGCCACCCATTCCTCGAGCAGCAGGCGTGTACTCACGACATCCGAGATCGCAAAGCCCTGCGCAGCGACCTGCAGTCGCAGCAGGGCCTGCATGCCGCCCGTGGGTCGCGCCACGACGATGGCGCCCGCGGTGGGGCCGGAGCCGGTGGCGGTGCGGATGAGGCCCATGACCTCGAGCACGCGCAGCGCCTCGCGGACGCTCGATCGACCGACGCCCAGTTGAGAGACGAGGTCGCGCTCGGACGGCAGGCGGTCGCCAGGGCCGAGCTTGCCGGCGAGAAGATCGGACTCGATCCTCTCCAGTACGACGCGCCAGGCGCGCGCCGGGGTTCCGTCAGCCATGACGCCCCTCTCCTCCGTAGCCGGACCACCATACATCTTGTGGTCAGACCGCGCAAAGCACTGGACGGGCGCGTCGTGAAACGGTTCAGGCCAGCCGGCCGCCCGACTCGCGCAGATAGCATTCCGCACACATGGACTCGTATGTGACCCGGTCGGCGGCGAGCTCGTCGATCGCGACCTGGTCGCCCTCGAAGACGAAACGCCCGCCGACGAGCCGCGCGTTGAACAGCGCCTTGCGGCCGCAGCGGCAGATGGTCTTGAGCTCCTCGAGACTGTGCGCGAGCTCCATGAGGCGCGCGGAGCCGGGGAAGGCGCGGGTCTGGAAATCGGTGCGGATGCCGTACGCGAGCACCGGGACGTTCTCGTCGACCACCGTGCGCAACAGATCGTCGACCTGCTGCGAGGTCAGGAACTGTGCCTCGTCGATCAGGAGGCAGGCCACATCTGATCCGGTCTGCGCCCGTACCCGCCCACGGTGCACCGCCAACAGGGAGCGGAGGTCGTCGTCCGCACCCACCAGGAAGTCGACGTCACGCTCGACCCCCAGGCGACTCGCGATCTGCCCCGCTCCCTTGGTGTCGATCTCCGGCTTCGCGAGGAGGACATGCTGTCCGCGTTCCTCGTAGTTGTAGGCGGCCTGCAGCAGGGCCGTCGACTTGCCGGAGTTCATCGCCCCGTAGCGGAAGTAGAGCTTGGCCATACCCGTCAGGGGTTGATCGACAGCGCTTCGGCCGTCGCCGCGATCGAGGCGCGGGCCGCGTCGCCCCGGGTGTTGAGCGGCTGACCGTAGCTCGGGATGAGCTTCTTCAGCTCCGGCTCCCAGCCGTCGATGCGATCGGGGAAGCACTTCTTGAGCAGCCCGAGCATGATCGACGCGGCGGTCGACGCTCCCGGCGAGGCTCCGAGCAGACCTGCGATCGAGCCGTCGGCCGCGGTCACGACCTCTGTGCCGAACTGCAGCACGCCGCCCTTCTCGGGATCCTTCTTCATGACCTGGGCGCGCTGACCGGCCTGGATGAGCTCCCAGTCCTCGTCCTTCGCCGTCGGCATGAAGACGCGCAGCGAATCGACCTTCTTGCGGTGGTTCTTCAGCAGCTCGCCGACGAGATACGAGATCAGGCTCGGGTTGTCGATGGCCACCTTCAGCATCGGCACGAGGTTGTGGGGGCGCACCTGCGCCACGATGTCGGTGATGCGCCCGTTCTTGAGGAACTTCGGGCTGAACGTCGCGAACGGCCCGAACAGCAGCGACGCCTCGCCGTCGACGACGCGGGTGTCGAGGTGCGGTACCGACATCGGCGGCGCACCGACCGACGCCTGCGAGTACACCTTCGCCTTGTGCTGCGACACGATCGCGGGGTTCGACGTCTTCAGGAACTGTCCGCCGATGGGGAAGACGCCGTAGCCCTTGATCTCGGGGATGCCGGACTTCTGCAGCAGCTTGAGCGCCCAGCCGCCGGCGCCGACGAAGACGAACCGCGCGTCGGTGTGGCCCGGCGTGCGTCCCAGACGGTTGCGCCAGAACACGCGCCACGATCCGTCGCTCTGGCGCGTCAGCGTACGCACCTCTCGGTCGGTGACGACCTCGACGCCCTGGTCCTGCAGGTGCGCGAACAGCTGGCGGGTGAGGGAGCCGAAGTCGACGTCGGTGCCCGCGGGCACGCGAGTGGCCGCGAAAGGCTCGCCCTTGCGGCGCTGCTGCATGAGCAGGGGCGCCCACTCGTTGATGACGCGCGAGTCCTCGGAGTACTCGATACCCGCGAAGAGCGGCTGATCCTTCAGCGCCTCGTAGCGACGCTTGAGGAACGCGACATCCTTCTCACCGCGCACGAAGGTCATGTGCGGCGTCGCATTGATGAAGGTCGAGGGCTCGTCGAGGATGCCGCGCTCGATGAACGAGGCCCAGAGCTGACGGCTCTGCTGGAACTGCTCGTTGATCGTGATCGCCTTGCCGGGGTCGACGGTCCCGTCCGACGACTCGGGCGTGTAGTTGAGCTCGCACAGCGCAGCGTGCCCTGTCCCCGCGTTGTTCCACGGGTTCGAGCTCTCCTGCGCCAGATCGGACAGGCGCTCGTGCACCTCGATCTTCCAATCGGGCTGGAGCTGCTTCAGCAGCGCACCGAGCGTGGCACTCATGATGCCCCCGCCGATCAGGACGACGTCGACCTTTTCACTCACGATGCACCAGTCTATCCCGGGTCGGCGGGCGGCATCCCGCCGACCCGTGGTCGGGTCAGAGGCGGTCGGCGACGATCTCGGCGATCTGCACGGCGTTCAGCGCCGCCCCCTTGCGCAGGTTGTCGTTGCTGATGAACAGCACGAGCCCCTTGCCCTCGGGCGCGGACTGATCGGCGCGGATGCGGCCGACGTAGCTCGGGTCGTTGCCGGCCGCCTGCAGCGGGGTGGGAACCTCCTCGAGCGCGACACCGGGCGCCGTCCCGAGGATCTCGCGTGCCCGCTCGGGGGTGATGTCGCGCGCGAACTCGGCGTGGATCGAGAGCGAGTGTCCCGTGAAGACCGGGACGCGCACGCAGGTGCCGGCGACGCGCAGGTCGGGCAGCTCGAGGATCTTGCGGCTCTCGTTGCGGAGCTTCTTCTCCTCGTCGGTCTCGTTGTCGCCGTCGTCGACGAGGTTGCCCGCGAAGGGGATGACGTCGAACGCGATCGGCGCGACGTACTTCTCGGGCTGGGGGAAGTCCACAGCCGAGCCGTCGTGCACGAGGTCGAGCGCGCGGCCCTGCGCCAGGACGCCCTCGACCTGGCCGAGGAGCTCCTCGGCGCCGGCGAGGCCCGAGCCCGAGACCGCCTGGTAGGTCGAGACGATGAGACGCTCGAGCCCGGCCTCGGTGTCGAGGACCTTCAGCACGGGCATCGCGGCCATGGTGGTGCAGTTCGGGTTCGCGATGATGCCCTTGGGCGGGTTCACGGTGGCGTGCGGGTTGACCTCGCTGACCACGAGCGGCACGTCGGGGTCCATACGCCAGGCGCTGGAGTTGTCGATGACGACGGCGCCGGCCTCGGCGAACCGGGGTGCGTGGGCACGCGAGCCGGTCGCCCCGGCAGAGAAAAGCGCGATGTCGATGCCCGCGGGATCGGCGGTGGCGACATCCTCGACGACGACCTGCTGACCGCCGAACTCGACGGACGTTCCCGCGGAGCGCGCCGTTGCGAACAGGCGCAGCTCACGGATCGGGAAGTTCCGCTCGACGAGGATCTCGCGCATCACCTTTCCGACCTGGCCGGTGGCGCCGACGACGGCGACGGAGAGTCCGGAATCGGAGATGCGGGTCATAGCTGTTCCTTGCGTGGAGCGGGATCGGGTTTCGGCGATTCTATCGGCGCGGCGACCTGGACCCGACGCGCGTGACCGTCGATGACCGCACGATTCACGCCATCTCCGGGCGGTTCCACTCCCCCGGCACGTCGAGTGCGCCGTACTCCAGGTCGAGGCCCGCGGGCCCGACCGAGGCCGTGCAGACCAGCAGCGACAGCGTCGGGACCCCGTACGGGCGGTTGTCGCGGATGATCGCGGCATCGTCGGTCGCGGGCGTCGCCGCGGTGTCCTGCAGCACGTCGAGCCACGGGCGCAGGTCATCGGCGCGCTCGAGGTCGGGCGCCGCTCCGGCGAACGCCCCCAGCCACCGACGGATGCGGGCCGTACGCGGATCGTCGACGTCGTCGTGAGCGATCATGTGGGTGCCCGGCCCGAGCTCGATCGTCCGCAGGGACGCGGCATCCCACATCGACACCCGCACGCCGTCGGGCGCGACGTCGACGAGGTTGAAGCCGTGGGTGGCCGGCGAACCCGCCGGCGGGGCGCCGGTGACGGCGTCCAGGACGATCCCGCCGCGCGAGAGCGCCGGGGCGTCATCGGGCAGCACGTCGGCACGATTGAGGATGACAGCGAGGCGGCGCGCGTCGGCATCCGCTGCGAGCCATGCTCCGCCCGCACGACGGTCGCGCACACCGACGACGCCCGGGTGCGACTCGGTCCACCAGGGTCCGACCGGGTCCCATGCCCGGTTCGGGTCCTCGTCGCGAACGGCGAGAAGACGCACGGGACGGCCCGGATCGGCGGGCACCTGGATGACGACGGTGCACATGCGGATCACTCGCTCTCGGCGCCCGACGGACGTTCCGCGCACCCGACCGGGGGCCGTGGGAGGATCGGGAGCATGTTCATCGTAGTCGGGGTCACCGGGGGCATCGCCGCCTACAAGAGCGTTCATCTGGTCAGACTGCTCGTGCAGCAGGGCCACGATGTCCACGTCATCCCGACGCCGGACTCGCTGCGCTTCATCGGGCTCACGACATGGGAGGCGATCAGTCGCAACCCGGTCACGACCTCGGTGCACGACGATGTCGCCCGCGTGCGGCACGTGGCCCTGGGGCAGAGCGCCGACCTCGTGATCGTCGCTCCCGCGACCGCGAACACCATCGCGGGAATGACCGCCGGTCTCGCCTCGGATCTCCTGGGGACGACGCTGCTCGCGACGACGGCGCCCGTGGTGGTCGCGCCGGCGATGCACACCGAGATGTGGCGGCATCCTGCGACGACGGCCAACGTCGCGACGCTGCGCGAGCGCGGTGTCGTCTTCGTCGGTCCCGCCGACGGACCGCTCACGGGCGGCGACAGCGGTCCGGGCCGCATGTCGGAGCCCGAGGAGATCGTGACCGCCGCGCTCGACCTCCTCTCACCCGCATCGCACGATCTCGCGGGTCTCCACGTCGCCGTCTCGACCGGTGGCACCCGCGAGCCGCTCGACCCCGTGAGGTTCCTGGGCAACCGTTCCAGCGGCCGCCAGGGTGCGGAGATCGCCGCCGAGGCGGCGCGCCGCGGGGCGACCGTCACGCTCGTGGCGGCATCCGTCGATGCCGGCGTGCTCGATGCGGTGAGCGCGAGCGCCGCGGTCACCACCCGTCACGTCGAGACGGCGGCCGAGCTCGGCGTCGCGATGACGGATGCCGCCGCGAGCGCGGACGTCGTGGTGATGGTGGCGGCCGTCGCCGACTACCGCGCGGCGGACGTCTCGGACAGCAAACTGCGCAAGGAGGACGGCCCGCTCACGTCGATCGAGCTCGTACCCAACGACGACATCCTCGCGGGTCTGGCCGCCGGACGCCGCGACGGTCAGACCGTCGTCGGGTTCGCCGCCGAGACCGCCGACGGCGATCTGCTCGAGCGCGCCCGTCGCAAGCGCGAGCGCAAGGGCGTCGACCTGCTCGTGGTCAACGAAGTCGGCTGGGACTCCGGCTTCGGCTCGGGCGAGAACACCGTGGCGGTCGTCGGAGACGACGGTGCCGTCGTCGCCGAGGCCTCCGGCTCGAAGACCGCCGTCGCCGCAGTCGTGTGGGACGCCATCACCGCCGCTCGCGCCGGCCGCTGAGCGGCCGTCCCGATACGGTCGGTCGAACTCCCGCTCAGAGGACGGCGGTCAGCGCAGGGCGCGCTCGCGGATGAAGGCGGTGAGGGCCGCAGCGTCGTCCGGAAGGTCGACGACGTGCTGCGGCGCGTCGAGCAGTGCCCGCAGCTCGTCGGAGTAGGTCAGCTCGATGCCGATGGCCTCATGGATCGTCTCGGCGAACTTCTCGGGCTTCGCGGTCTCGAGCACGAGCATGGTCTCGCCCGCCTGCACGTACTCGCGCGCGACGGTGACGCCGTCGGCCGTGTGCGGGTCGATGACGTCGCCGGACTCCTCGTACACCGAGCGGATCGTCGAGAGACGGTCATCGTGGGTCGAGGTGCCGCTGACGATGCCGAACTCGGCGGTGAATCTCGCGAGGTCGGCGGTGAAGTCGGCGAAGCCCTGCGACTCGAGGTCGCGCCAGGCCGCGACGACACGCTGCGGGTCGCGACCGACGAGCTCGAAGATGAACCGTTCGAGGTTCGACGCCTTCGAGATGTCCATCGACGGGCTCGAGGTCTGCAGCGTCTGCGCGGCGGATCGGGGACGGTAGATGCCGGTGCGGAAGAACTCGTCGAGGACGTTGTTCTCGTTCGCGGCCAGCACCAACCGGCTGACCGGCAGGCCCATCTCGCGTGCATAGAACCCCGAGAGGATGTTGCCGAAGTTGCCCGAGGGCACCGTGATCGAGACCTCGGCGTGCCCGTCGGCATCGGTCGCACGGAGCCAGGCCCAGAAGTAGTACACGACCTGCGCCGTGATGCGCGCGAGGTTGATCGAGTTCACGGCGCCGAGATGCAGCTCCCGCTTGACGTCGAGGTCGCCCGCGAGCTCTTTGACGAGGTTCTGGCAGTCGTCGAAGACGCCCTCGATCGCGATGTTGTGGATGTTGGCCTCGTCGAGCGAGAACATCTGCGCCCGCTGGAACGGGCTCATCCGGCCCTGCGGCGACAGCATGAACACCGAGATGCGCTCCTTGCCTCGGAGCGCGTACTCCGCCGCCGAGCCGGTGTCGCCCGACGTCGCGCCGAGCACGTTCAGCACCGACCCGGTTCGGGCGAGGGCGTGCTCGACCACCTGACCCAGGAACTGCATCGCGAGGTCCTTGAACGCGAGCGTCGGACCTTCCGAGAGCCCGACGAGCGTGAGTCCGCCGCCGATGGGACGCAGCGGCACGACCTCGTCGGGGAACGGCGCGTACGCCGCCTCGGTCATGCGGGCGAGATCGTCGCGCTCGATGTCGGTGGCGAAGAGTCCGAGCACCTCGGTGGCGAGCTGGGGGTACGTCAGGGCGCGCCAGCGTTCGAGCGTCTCGGGGGTGACCGTGGGCATCTCCTGCGGCACGGCGAGACCACCGTCGGTCGCGAGTCCCTCGAGCAGGGCGTCGCAGTACGGCAGCGGCTCGGCGCCGCCTCGGGTCGAGATGTACAGCACGCGGGCTCCTCGGTAGCGGATCGGGGATGACGGTGGGGTGTGCGGGATGCCGGGGGCGCGGCGGGCGACCGTTCGGGTCAGCGACCGGTGCCGGCGTATACGACGGCTTCGGTGTCGCCGTCGAGGCCGTAGGCCGTGTGCACGACGCGAGCGGCCTCGGCCAGCTCGTCTCCGCGGACCACGACCGAGATACGGATCTCGGAGGTCGAGATCATCTCGAGGTTCACACCCGCGTTCGAGAGGGCCTCGAAGAGCGTCGCGGAGACACCCGAGTGGGTGCGCATGCCGGCGCCTACGACCGACAGCTTGCCGATCTGGTCGTCGTGCACGAGGCTCTCGAAGCCGACCTCGCTCTGCTCTCCGGCGAGGGCGCGCAACGCGAGCGTCGCATCCGTCTTGGGCAGTGTGAACGAGATGTCGGTGCGGCCGGTGGCGGCAGCCGACACGTTCTGGACGATCATGTCGACGTTCGCGCCCGACTTGGCGACGATCTTGAAGATCTCCGCGGCCTTGCCGGGGACGTCCGGCACACCGATGACGGTGATCTTGGCCTGGCTGAGGTCGGTGGCGACGCCCGCGACGATCGGCTCTTCCATCTCTTCTTCCTTTCGGCCTTCGGGCAGCGCCATCCCGGGTCCCAGCACGAACGTGCCGGATCCCGAGCTGAACGTCGACCGGGCGTTGATCATGACGCCGTGGCGGCGGGCGTACTCCACCGCACGGATGTAGAGCACCTTGGCACCGTTGGCGGCGAGCTCGAGCATCTCCTCGGCGGAGACGACGCCGAGCTTGCGGGCCTTGGGCACCACGCGCGGGTCGGCGGTGTAGATGCCGTCGACGTCGCTGTAGATCTCGCAGACGTCGGCGGACAGGGCGGCGGCGAGCGCGACTGCGGTCGTGTCGGAGCCGCCGCGACCGAGCGTGGTGATGTCGCGGGTGTCGCGGTTGAAGCCCTGGAAACCGGCGACGATCACGATCGCGCCCTCGTCGAGCGCTTCGCGCAGACGCACCGGGGTGACGTCGACGATCCGTGCGGCGCCATGCGTCGCGTCGGTGATCATCCCCGCCTGGCTGCCCGTGAACGACCGCGCCTCGAAGCCCATGGAGTGGATGGCCATCGCCAGCAGGGCCATCGAGATGCGCTCGCCCGAGCTGAGCAGCATGTCGAGCTCGCGGGGCGCCGGGATCGGTGCGACCTCGTTCGCGAGGTCGAGCAGCTCATCGGTGGTGTCACCCATCGCGCTGACGGCGACGACGACGTCGTGACCGGCGCGGCGGGTGTCGACGATGCGCTTGGCGACCCGCTTGATGCTCTCCGCGTCGGCGACGGACGACCCGCCGTACTTCTGCACGATCAATGCCATGTGGGACTCCCGGGAGCCGGTACCGGTGCCGGCGCGATTGCTTCGGGCGCCCGGATGCCGCGCCCACCGCCCCATCTTACGGAGGGTCCCATGCGCCCGGCGCCATGTGACGAGCGCCCGCGACGGACGTCGGCGGCGCCGATCTAGGCTGGATGCCATGGGACGTCGCTCGCTCTTCACGTCGCTGAACGCGCTGGTGCGCACCGCGGATCCGGCAGCAGGCCCGGCGACGGAGCTCCTCCCGGTCATCGACGACACGTTCGCGGTGCGCGTGCTGGATGTGGCCATCCGCATCGGTGAGACGATGCTCGTCGCGGGGTCGCCGGCGAGCGAGGTCACCCTGACGATCGTGCGGGTCGCTGGGGTGTACGGCCTCGACCCGGTGCACGTCGACGTCACCTACAACTCGATCACGGTCGCGCACCACCGCAGCGGCGACGACCGGCCCATCACACTCATGCGCGTCGTCCGCGGCGCCGCGCCCGATCACGCCCGCCTGCAGCGGCTGCAGGCGCTCGTCACCGAGATCCGCGGGGGGCTGCCGCTCGATGCCGCCGCCGTCCGTTTCCGCAGCATCCGTCGTACGCCGTTCCGGTATCACACCCCGGTGGTCGTCGCGTCGCAGGCGCTGCTCGCGGTGGGCGTCGCAGTCATGTTCGGTGCGAACTGGCTCGTCATCCTGTTGTCGTTCCTGGCCGCCGGCTCGGCCGCGGTGACGCAGTTCCTGCTGAGCAGGGCCCGGGTGCCGTTCTTCTTCAGCCAGATCGCGGGCGCCTTCGTGCTCACGATCGTCGCGGCGGCGTCACCGCTGCTGCGGGCGACGGGCTGGGAGGCGGCGATGACGATGCGCCCCTCGGTGATCGTCGCGTCGGGCATCGTGCTGATGCTCGCCGGCCTCACCGTCGTCGGGGCGGCGCAGGACGCCATCGACGGGTTCGCATTGACGGCGATGGGGCGCATCCTCGAGCTCGTGACGCAGACGCTGGGCGTCGTGCTCGGCATCCTCGCCGGCATCGAGACGGCGCGCGTGATCGGGCTCGGCCTCGAGGCGCCGACCGAGGCGCTGCCGCTCGGGCCGGTGCCGCTGCAGTTCCTCGGCGCGGGGCTGATCGCGCTCGCGGTCGCGGTGTTCAACGGTGCGGGCGTGCGCATCATCGTCGTGAGCGTGGCGCTGAGCGTCGTCGCCTGGCTCGGCTACGTCGCCGCCGCGACGCTGGGGTTCGAGACGGCCGCCGCGAGCGGTCTGGGAGCGTTCGTCGGCAGCCTCGTCGGAATCGTCGCCGCGTACCGCCTGCACGTACCGTCGGTGGCCATCACGACCGCGGCGATCCTGCCGATGGTGCCCGGTGCCGCGGTCTTCCGCGGGCTGCTCGGAGTGGTCGAGTCCGGGGACGAGCCCGCAACCCTGCTGACGGGCTTCACGACGCTCGCCGGGGCGGCCACCATCGGCATCGCGCTGGCGGTGGGCGCGTCGCTCGGCATCTACCTCGGCCAGCCGCTCCGCGCCTCGCTCGGGTCGGTCATCCGCGCGCGCGCCCGCGTGCGCTGATCGCCGCCGGCCGACGCGCATCCCCGCGCGCATCGACTGCGCACGCAGCACGGCCGCGGCCGGCAGACGCGTGAGGCATCTGTCCGGCACACGGCCGTGCGGAGCAGTGAGCGAGGATCAGCCGAAGAGCGCGGCCGCCTCCTCGTAGCGGTACAGCGGCACGGTGTTGAGCTCGCCGAGGGCCTCGTCGAACGACACACGGACGATATCGGTGCCCTTGAGCGAGACCATCTGGCCCCAGGCACCGTCGACCAGCGCATCGGCGGCGGCGAGCCCGAGGCGTGTCGCGAGCACGCGGTCGAACGCGGACGGCGAGCCTCCGCGCTGGATGTGGCCGAGCACGGTCGCGCGGGTCTCGATGCCGGTCAGGCGCTCGATCTCCGGCGCGAGCACCTCGCTGATGCCACCGAGACGCGGGCGGTTGAAGGCGTCGAGGCCCTTGTCGCTGTACGCCTCGTCCTGGCCCGTCACCTTGAAGCCCTCCGACACGACGACGAGCGGTGCACGGCCGCGGTCGAAGGCCTTCGTCACCTGCGCCGTGATCTCCTCGATCGACATCGGCACCTCGGGGATGCAGATGACGTGGGCACCCGCTGCGATACCCGCGTGGAGCGCGATCCAGCCGACGTGCCGGCCCATGACCTCGGCGACCATGCAGCGCTGGTGCGAGTCGCCGGTCGTGCGCAGGCGGTCCATCGCGTCGGTCGCGATGTTGACGGCCGTGTCGAAGCCGAACGAGTAGTCGGTGGCCTTCAGGTCGTTGTCGATCGTCTTCGGCACCCCGAGGACGTTGATGCCGTCGTTGGCGAGACGGTTGGCGGCGGCGAGGGTGCCCTCGCCGCCGATCGCGATGATGCCGTCGATGCGGTGCTTGTCGAGCGTCGCGGCGATGTTCTCGGCGCCTCCGCGCGGGCCCTCGTAGGGATTGGTGCGGCTCGTGCCGAGGATCGTCCCGCCGACCTTCGACAGGCCCTTCACCTCGTGACGCGTCAGCGGGAAGAAGTCGCCGTCGACGACACCGCGCCACCCGTCGCGGATGCCGACGAACTCGATGTTGTACGAGGTGGTGCCCTTGAGCACGACGCCTCGGATGACGGCGTTCAGTCCGGGGCAGTCGCCGCCGCTGGTGAGGATGCCGATCTTCATGGGGAGATCCTTCGTTGTTGCTCGGGTGTGATGTGGCGACGCTGCCTCAGATCGAGACTATCGTCGCGGCGCGGGAGCTGCCAGGCGGCGTGGCCCGGGAGAACTGGCCGCACGCCAGGACGGGCCGGTCGGCGCTGCGATGCGAGGCCGCGGCGGACAGACGAACGCGGCCCGGTCCCCGCGTGGTGACGGGGCCGGGCCGCGGATCGACGATGACGTCGTGTCAGGCTGCGCCGATCGCCTGGCGCAGCAGGTGCATCAGTGCAGACAGCTGCACCGAGTCGCTCGACGTCGGGTCGACGGCCTCGCCGTCGAGCGCCCGAGCTGCGAGACCCTGCTTCGAGTCGATGAGCTCGGCGATCTTCGTGTCGATCGTGTGCGCGGCGATGATGCGCCAGGCGGTGACGGGTTCTTCCTGACCGATTCGGTGAACGCGGTCGATTGCCTGCGTCTGCTCCGCCGCGGTCCACGACAGCTCCGCGAGCACGACGTTCGACGCCGCCTGCATGTTGACGCCGACGCCGGCCGCCGTGAGGGAGCACACCGCGATCGCGACATCCGGATCGTTGTTGAACGCGTCGATCGCGTCCTGACGGGCCGCCGCGGTCTGATCGCCCCGGAGGGACACCGTGCGGAGCCCCGCCGAGGCGAAGTGGGCCTCGGCGGCGTCCATGACGTCGATGTGCTTGGCGAAGAAGACGACCTTGCCTACCGAACGCTGGAGCTGCGCCGCATAATCTGCGGCGAGCACAGCCTTGGCCTGACCGATGCGACGGACCATCGTGAAGACGTTCTCGGCCCCGCTTCCGGCGGCCTTCGACTCCTCGAGCTCCTGCGTGGCCACGAGCCGGACGATGTCGTCATCGGCCTCGCCGATGAGCACCCGGTCGCCCCGCGCCTCGATGATGCGACGGTAGCGGGCGGCGAGACGCTCGCCGAGCTCGTGCTCGGCCTGGCGGATCGAACGACCGTACTCGTCGTCGAGCTGGACGGGCAGGTCGGCGACGAGCTTGTCGGGCAGGTCGGCGGCGACATCCTTCTTCTTGCGACGGACGATGCCCATCGAGATGACGGCGTCACGGGCAGCGGGATAGAAGGCCTTGTCGGCGGGGGTCATCCCCGTCTCGTCGAGACGCTCCATCAGCACGGGGCCGGGCTTTTCGCCGTTGGTCCACCCGAGGAAGCGCCAGATCGCGTCGAAGTCCTCGACGTCGTTGATCAACGGGGTTCCGGTGAGGGCGAGCATGAGCGGATCGCGCACCTGCTCGCGGATGCGGCCGGCGAGCGCCAGTACGTTCTGCGAGCGCTGCGATCCGAGGTTCTTGATGAAGTGCGCCTCGTCGACGACCATGCCGCGCAGACCCAGCGAACCGAGCCACGACAGGTGCCGATCGAGGACCTCGTAATTGACGATGAAGACGTCCGCGAACGCGTCGATCTGGCTGCCGTCGCCCGTGATGACCGTGGCGCGGCGCTGCGGCGTCCACCGCTCGACCTCGCGCGCCCAGTTCATCTTGACGACGTTGGGCACGACGGCCAGGAGCGGGTACGCGCCGGCGACGGACGCGGCGAGCACCGACTGCGCCGTCTTGCCCAGACCGGGCTCGTCGGCGAGGAGGAACGAACGGTGTCCTGCACGGACCGACTCGAGGAAACGGGACTGGTGCGGCATGACCTCGAGGCCCTTGGGCGACAGGCGGTCGAACTCGGGCACGCCCGGGAGGTCCATCGACGCGGCAGCGCCCCCGGCCCCCGTCTCGAACGCCTTGTACAGCGGACCCATGAGCTCCCAGCCGTCGAGTCGTCGACGCGGCGTCTGTTGGGGCGCGTGCATCTCGAGGTCGGGCGCCAGGAAGGGGTTCGCCTCGCGGCGCACGAGCACCTGCGGCGGCGTGACCTGCCGCTCGGCGAGCGCCGCCGGGACCACGGGCGCCTGCACCGGGGCGACATCGGTGATGATCAGCTCGTCCTCGGGCAGCTCGGCGCCCGACTCGAGCAGCCAGTCGCGCCGCATGCGCTTGGCGACGGGCGAGGTCGCCTGGTCGACCTCGAGCAGCTGGATCAGGGAGGTGTCGCGGGCAGCGGTCTTGGCGAGGATGGTCGCGACGCCGTCGAGACGCTTGAGCAGCTCTGCTCGTGCCGCCGTCGACAGGTTCTCGTCGGCCTTCACGCGGGCGCGCTCCTCGCGCACCAGGAAGGCGATGACCTGGAACTTCACACGGTTGGTGGGCCCGAGCTTGCCGCGCTGGGCCTTCGCCTCGACCTCGCGCACCTTGCGCGCGAGGATCGGGATGAGAGGCGCGTCGTCGTCGCGCCGGGCGGACGACGACTTCCTGCGGCGGTTGGCGGTCGCTGTGGCGGTGGCCATGGTCGGCATGCTCCTCCTGAGCCTGAGTGCCGGAGCTCCGTCGTGACGGAGACGTACGGGTGCCGCTCGAACGGACACCGGAGCGTCATGCGAGCGAAGGGCGATCGTGTCGGCCGGCCGCGGGCACTCGCTTCAGCGAGCTGCGGCGTCGAATCCGACGGTGTCCCCGAACCCCATTCTACGTCATACGGCACGGGTGCCGCGAGAACACGCGGAACTGCCGCCCCTCGGGCTCAGGTCAGGGCCAGAGGGAGCCGACGATGCCGGGGGTGTACGACGAGGGACCGTAATTGATCCAGCGCGTGGCGACCCAGGCATTGCCGCGCAGGAAGTGGGTCTCACCCAGCTCGACGACCTGCTCGTCCATCGACAGCATCTGCTGGGACGTGCGGAAGTACTCTCCGCCCGACGCTTCCTCCGTGCCGAAGCCGGCAGTGGTCAGCGATTCGGCGATGAGTGCTGCCTGGTCGGGCGACACGATCGAGACGGTCGTCGCGATGCCCCGGTCGGACGGCGTGCCCCACGTGCAGCGGAGGCTCTGCACACCGGACTCGAGGACGCCGAGCGCCTCGGCGTTCTCGGTGGAGTACATCGTGACACCGGGGTCGTTGAGCGGAGGGATCTCGGCGTCGAGCGTGGCACGGAGATCGGCGGGGTAGAGATCGTCGCACGACGCGGGCAGCGCGATGTCCTCGGTCGGGGTGCGCGTCTCGACGGGGCTGGGCGTCGCCGAAGGCGAGACCTCGGGCGACGCGGTCGCGGTGGGCGCGGTCTCGGTCACGTCGGGAGTGGCGACTCCCCCGGCCGGAGTGGCGCACCCCGCGGCCAGCAGCGCGACCGCAGCGACGACCGGGATGAGGCGGAGGGTGGTGCGGTGCGTGACGGCCATGTGCCGATCCTAACGAGCGGCGGGCGCGGACGCCCCCCGGCGCGCGGGCCGGAGCGCCGACCGGAGCCGGAGGCTGTTGAGCACCACGAAGACACTCGAGAAGGCCATCGCCGCGGCGGCGACCATCGGGTTCAGCAATCCGGCGACGGCCAACGGGATCGCGGCGACGTTGTACGCGAACGCCCAGAAGAGGTTTCCTCGGATGACGCCGAGCGTGCGTCGGCTCAGTTCGATGGCCGCCGCGACCGCGACAGGGCTCCCGGCTGTCAAGGTGATGTCGCTCGCGTGCTTCGCGGCGTCGGTGCCGCCGCCCATCGCGATGCCGAGATCGGCCGCGGCCAGCGCCGCGGCGTCGTTGACGCCGTCGCCGACCATCGCGACCCGAAGTCCCGCCGCCTGCCGCGAGCGGACCTCGGCCAGCTTCCCCTCGGGCCGCACGTCGGCGACGACCTCGTCGACCCCGATCTCGCGGGCGACCGCGGCCGCCGCGCCGGCGTTGTCGCCGGTCACGAGCACGACCGATGCGCCGGTGCGGTGCAAGCGTGCGACGGCCTCGCGAGCGTCGTCGCGGACACGATCCGCGACGGCGATGACGGCCCGCACATGCCCGTCCCAGCCGACGGCCACGACGGTGGCCCCCGATTCGGCCGCGTCGCGCGCCGCGTCGAGAAGCTCGGCCGGCAGCGGGGCCATACGGTCCGCGACGAACGCAATGCTGCCGGCGACGACCTCCTCCCCGGCCACGACGCCCCGCACACCATGACCCGCGAAGCCTGCGAAGTCCGCCACGGCGGGAACGGTGTCGACGGCCGCGACGATCGCCCGAGCGATCGGGTGCTCGGACGCCGATTCGACGGCGGCTGCCCTGCTCAGCGCCTCGTCCGGCGCGGCCCCGTTCGCGGTGACGACCCGCGCCACCGACATCCGGCCCTCGGTGAGCGTGCCGGTCTTGTCCATCAGGACGACATCGATCCGCTCGGCGGCCTCGAGCGCCTCGGGTCCGGTGATGAGGATGCCCAGCTCGGCGCCGCGACCGGTACCCACGAGTACGGCGATCGGCGTCGCGAGCCCGAGCGCGCAGGGGCAGGCGATGATGAGCACGGCTACGGCCGCGGTGAAGCCCGAGGCCACGGGCGCACCCGCGACGATCCATCCGACGAGCGTGAGCACGGCGACCACGATGACCGCCGGCACGAAGACCGCCGATACCCGGTCGGCGAGACGCTGCACGCGGCTCTTGCCCGCCTGCGCCTCGTCGACGAGGCGCGCCAGGTGCGCGAGGCGCGTGCTCTCGCCGACCGACGTCGCACGGACCAACAGGCGTCCGCCCGACGCGATCGTGCCCCCGGTCACCTCGCTCCCCGCAGCCACGTCGACGGGCACCGACTCGCCCGTGAGCATGCTCTCGTCAACCGCGGCCGCCCCCTCGAGCACGACACCGTCGGTCGCGACGGTCTCCCCCGGGCGCACGACGAAGGCATCGCCGACGCGCAGGGAGTCGACCGCCACGCGTCGACCATCGGCGAGCTCGACGTCGGTCGCCCCGAGCTCGAGCAGCGCACGCAGAGCGGCACCAGCGCGACGCCGCGAGCGCTGCTCGACGAAGCGGCCCAGCAGAATCAGGACCGTGACGGCTGCCGCCACCTCGAAGTAGACGAGCGACGTCGGGTCGTGCACCGGACCGAAGAGCACGACGTCGTGACGGATGCCGATCCGCCCGGCCGAACCGAACAGCACGGCCCAGAGGCTCCAGGCGAACGCGGCGAAGGTGCCGATGGTCACGAGCGTGTCCATCGTCAGCGCCCCGTGACGCGCGTTAGCGAACGTGGCCCGGTGGAACGGCCAGCCCGCCCAGAACACGACCGGCGCGGTCAGGACCAGCGAGAGCCACTGCCATCCGGGGAATTGCCACGCGGGCACCATGCCCAGCACGACCACCGGCACGGCGAGCACGATGCCCCAGACGAGGCGGGTCCGCAGGGTGGTGCGCCCCGGCACGTCCTCGACGTCGTGTTGGTGTCCACCGCCGGCGTGATGTTCGGTGTGGTCGGCGGGCGCGGCCGCGGGGCGACGCACGCGCGCGGTGTACCCCGCCTCGCCCACGGCTCCGATCAGCTGCTCGGCCGAGACGTCGGCGGGATGCTCCACGCGAGCCGTCTCGGTCGCCAGATTCACGGTCGCACGGACACCGTCCAGGCGCTGCAGACGCTTCTCGACGCGGGCGACGCAGCTCGCACAGGTCATCCCCTCGATGTCGAGGACGGCGTGGCTCAGCTCGCGCCCGGCGGTGTCGGTGCTCATCAGCGGCGTCCGGTGACCGTGTATCCCGCTTCGGCGACGGCCGCCGAGACGACGTCGTCGTCGGGCGGCTGGACGGCCGTGACCGCGACGGTTCCCGCGTCGACGTCGACGGCGACGTCGGAGACGCCGGGTACGAGCCCGAGCTCGCGGGTCACAGCGGCGGCGCAGTGGCCGCAGGTCATGCCTTCGACGGCGTAGGTCTGGGTCGACATGATGCTCCTGTTCGTTCGACGATGACAACAGGATACCCCCCAGGGGTATTCCCGTCGATGCCCGTGCGCAGGGAACGCGTACGCTGAAACCATGTCCACGATCTCCGAGCGCGAGCTCGCCGCGACCCTCGACCACGCCATCCTCAAGCCTGAGCTCACGCGAGCTCAGGTCGACGCCGAGCTGGCCGTCGCCGCGGAGTGGAAGGTGTTCTCGGTGTGCGTCCGCCCCTCCGACATCCCGCACGCGGTGGAGCGACTGAGCGGCACCGGCGTGGCCGTCGGCACCGTCATCGGGTTCCCGCACGGCACGACGTCGACCGCGACGAAGGTCGCCGAGGTGCGCCAGGCCGCGGCTGACGGCGCCTCCGAGTTCGACATGGTCGTGAACATCGCGGCGCTGCGGTCGGGCTTCGACGACGTCGTGGTCGACGACATCCGCGCGGTCGTCGACGCCGCCGAAGGGAAGATCGTCAAGGTCATCCTCGAGACGAGCCTGCTCGACGACGAGCAGATCGCCCGAGGCAGCCGGTTGACCGAGGCCGGCGGCGCCGACTTCGTCAAGACTTCGACAGGCTTCGCCGGCGGCGGGGCGACGGTGCCGCACGTCCGTCTCATGCGCGAGAACGTCGGACCGTCCGTGCAGGTCAAGGCCTCGGGTGGCGTCCGCAGCTTCGCCGACGCTGTCGCCATGCTCGATGCGGGGGCGACGCGTCTCGGCACGAGCGGCAGCGCGACGATCCTGGGCGAGGCACGACGCCTCGAGGCCGGCGACGAAGCCACCGGCGCCGTTGACGAATCCTCGTACTGAGCGGCCCCGCGACGACGCGCGTCAGGCGAGCGCCTCGCGCACCCGGACGACGTCGTCATCCATCTGCCGGATGAGCGCGGGGATGCCTTCGAACGCGACCATGCCGCGGATGCGGGCCGTGAACCGAACCTCGACGCGGTGGCCGTACAGGTCGAGGCCGGTCTCGTCGAGGACGTACGCCTCGACCTGCCGCTGGGGCACGTCGTCGAAGGTCGGATTGGTGCCGACGGAGATGGCCGCCGGATAGCGGATCACGCTCGCCGGGTACGTGCCGTCGCCCCCCCGCATCCCGAGGTCGACGAGCCACCCCGCGTACACCCCGTCCGCCGGGATGAAGCCCGCCGCGTCCGTCGCCAGGTTGGCCGTCGGATAGCCGAGCTCGCGGCCGCGCTTGAGGCCGTGCACGACCTCGGCCTCGACGGCGTGCGGCCGACCGAGCAGGCGCGCGGCGCCGGCGACATCGCCGTCGGCCAGGAGATCGCGCACCCACGTCGACGAGACCCGCCGCCCTGCGTCGCGGGCGCGCACGTCGGTGACGACGTCGACGTCGAAGCCCAGCTCGCCGCCGAGCTCGACCAGCGTTCCGGGGCCGCCCTCACCCCCACGTCCGAACCGGAAGTCGTCGCCGACGAGTACGCCGACGGCCCCCAGGGCTCGAACCAGGATGCTCTCGACGAAAGCGCGCGCCGGCAGCGCGGCCAGCTGCTCGTCGAAGCGCAGCACCAGTACCGCGTCGACGCCGGCCGAGGCGAGCAGCCCGATCTTCTGGTCGAGCGCGACGAGCGGCTCCGGGCACAGCTCCGGCCGCAGAAGGCTGAGCGGATTGCGGTCGAAGGTCACGGCGACGACGCGGGCGCCGCGCGCCGCCGCATCCACACGCGCCCGGTCGATGACGGCCCGGTGACCCGAATGCACGCCGTCGAACTTGCCGATCGCCACGACGCTCGGGCCGAAGCCCGCAGGCACCTCGGCGGGATCTCGGAACACGGTCACCATGAGGATCCCTCCAGGACGACGGGACGCTCGTCGTTGTCGGCGGCACCGTCCCGGTGCGAGACGAGCCACCAGATGCCGACGAAGGGCAACGCGAGCGGCACCCAGAAGTAGCCGAAGCCGTAGCCCGACCACACCGTCGCGTCATGCGAGAACAGGTCGGGCAGAACGAGGCTCAGCGTACCCACGACCAGGACGCCCACGAGCTCGAAGCAGATCGCCACCCAAGCCACGAGGTACCACCGGCGGGAGCCCGACTTCACGAGCGCGACGGTGGCGAGGACGTAGACGAGCGCCGCGGCCGCCGAGAGCGAGTACGCCAATGGCGCGTATGAGAAGTCCTCGACGATCTGCACGAGCGAGCGCCCGGTCGCGGCGAGGGCCATGACGGCGTACACGACCACGAGGACGCGGCCGATGCCGGTCATACGAGGGCGGGTCTGATCCATGACCCGAACAATGATAGGCGTCGCACGAGCGGCTTCAGACGACCTGAACCGTCCATATCACCTGCATCCGCCAGACCATGACGGCGACCGAGAGCGCTGCCACCCCGAGGATGACCGTGCTCCACCGGCTGCGTTCGATGAGGGCCCAGAAGACGGCGGCCGGCGGCAGCAGCACCGCCGAGACGAGGTAGACCCAGAACTCCAGCGCACTGCCGCTGGGCGGGTTGCCCACGAACGGCGCGACGATCGCCACCACGACCTGCGCGATCAGCAGTACCTCGACGAGGGCGAGCGACCCGACCGAGAGGTCGCTCGGGCGCCGGTTCGCCAGCCCGAGCCCGGTGCACAGCAGCCCCGCGGCGACGGCCACCACGACCTGCACGATCGTGAACACCGCGATCATGCGCCCTCCGCCATGTTCATGAGGCTTTTGACGTCGTCGCCCCGACGTCCCACGATCCCGACGAGTCGCCCGTCGGGATCTATGGCCGCGGGATTCACGCCCGTCAGCCGCTCCGCCGCGCCGACGAGCCGTTTGCCGTGACGCAGGTCACGGGCCTCGTCGGCGCTGACCGCGAAGGTACCCAAGACGGCCGCCGCGACGGCCGCGTCCGACAGAAGGGCGGCGTCGGGAAGGATCTCCGTCACCGCCTCCGCGACATCGAAGGGA
The DNA here is from genome assembly GCF_900102175.1 of Microbacterium sp. cf332. Taxonomy (GTDB): domain Bacteria; phylum Actinomycetota; class Actinomycetes; order Actinomycetales; family Microbacteriaceae; genus Microbacterium. The sequence continues at coordinate 370,064 of NZ_FNKN01000003.1, read as the reverse complement.
CCGATACGGGTGCGCCGCAGGGCAGTCAGGTGGCCGCCGACGCCGAGGTCGGCTCCGAGGTCGCGCGCGAGGGCGCGGATGTAGGTGCCGCTCGTGCAGTCGACGACGACGTCGACATCGAGGGCCCCGGCCGCATCGGCGCGGTCGACCGGGCGGACCTCGCCGATCTCGAATCGCGAGACCGTGACGCGCCGCGCCTTGAGCTCGACCTGCTCCCCGGCGCGGGCGAGGTCATAGGCTCGCTTCCCACCGACCTTGATCGCCGACACGGTACTGGGGATCTGGTCGATCTCGCCGGTCAGAGCCGCGACACCCCGCTCGATACCGGCGCGGTCGACCGCCGAGAGCGCGTGCTCCGTGGCCCGTCCGGTGACGGATCCGTCGGCGTCGTCCGAATCCGTCGAGACACCGAGTCGGATCGTCGCCTCGTACGTCTTGTCGAGTCCGACGATGTAGGTGAGCAGCCGCGTCGCGCCACCGACGCCCAGCACGAGCAGGCCGGTCGCCATCGGATCGAGCGTCCCGGCGTGTCCGATCTTGCGGGTGCCGAGCGCGCGACGAGCACGTGCGACGACGTCGTGACTGGTCATTCCGCCCGACTTGTCGACGAGCAGGATGCCGCGGGGGGCGGTTTCGGGCATGCTCTCCAGCCTACGGCGCCCTCCCCCCGGCCGCTGTCCGGTCAGTGGGTAGCGGTGACCGGCGCCCCGCGTGCGTCGTAGGCTGAATCGATGCCCGACCTCGCCCTGCCGCTCGCCGCGTGGTATCGCGACAATGCGCGCGATCTGCCCTGGCGCCGCGCCGGGTTCGGGGCGTGGGGCACGCTCGTCAGCGAGTTCATGCTCCAGCAGACACCCGTGAGCCGGGTCGTCCCCCTCCTCGAAGCGTGGCTCGCGCGCTGGCCGACACCCGGGGCCCTCGCCACCGCTGCGCCGGCCGATGCCGTGCGTCAGTGGGCGAACCTCGGGTACCCCCGCCGCGCACTCTGGCTGCACCGCGCCGCCGTCGAGATCCGCGACCGGCACTCCGGCGTCGTCCCTCGCGACGTGGACGACCTCCTCGCTCTGACCGGCATCGGCGACTACACCGCGCGCGCCGTCGCCGTCTTCGCATACGGTGACCGGCATCCCGTCGTCGACACGAACACCCGGCGCGTCATCGCCCGTGCCGTTCAGGGGCGCTCGCAGCCCGGCCCCGCCGCGAAACGCGACCTCGTCGACATGGCCGCGCTGCTGCCCGACGATGTCGCCGAGTCGGCGGTGGTCAATGCGGCCGCGATGGAACTCGGTGCGGTCGTGTGCACCGCTCGCTCACCCCGGTGCGAGGTCTGCCCCCTCGCCGACCGATGCGCGTGGCGCGCGGCGGGCTATCCGGACACCGGCGACACCCGCACCAAGCAGGCGCGATACGAGGGCAGCGACCGGCAGGCGCGCGGCGCCGTGCTCAAGGTCCTGCGTGCGGCCACGACCCACGATCTCGCCGCCGACGAGGTCATCGGCGACTGGGCCGACCCGACACAGCGCGACCGCGCGATCGACTCGCTCATCGCCGACGGTCTCGTCGAGGCGATCGACGGTCGGCTCCGGCTTCCTCGCTGACACGCCCGACGGGCCGGCCGGCGCGATGAAAAAGGGGGATGCCGCGCTGCTGCGGCACCCCCTCTCTCAGTCCTCGTCGTCGTCGGCCTCGCGAGGCTTGACGTAGGGGTCGGCCTCACCGGCATAGCTCGCGCCCGTCGCGGTGGCCGCTGTCGCGGCGTCCCGCTCGCGCGCCTCACGCAGGAGGTGCTCGATGTGCCCGGCGTTCTCGGGGATCGCATCGAGGATGAACTCCAGCGTCGGCGTCACGCGGACGCCGAGCTTGCGTCCGACCTCGCTGCGCAGCATCCCCGTCGCCGCACGCAGGGCGTCGGCCGAGTCGGTGCGCTCCTGGTCGGAGCCGTAGACGGTGTAGAACACCGAGGCGTGCTGCAGGTCACCCGTGACCCGCACGTCGGTGATGGTCACGAAACCGAGGCGCGGGTCGCGCAGCCCCTTCTCGAGGCGTTCCGCGACGAGCACGCGGATGCGGTCGGCCATACGTGACTGACGTTCGCTCGACATACCTTCTTCTCCTTCTTCCGGCCCGCACGGCGGCGGGCAGAGACAGCGACGGCGTTGGACGCCTCCGCGACGACCGCGATCCCGAAGGACCCGTCATCGCGGAGGCGCCCAACGCCGGAGCGCCTGACGAGCGTCAGCCGCGCGGCTTCTCCACCATCTCGGTCGTCTCGATCTCGTCGCCGATCTGGATGTCGTTGTACTTGCCGAGGCCGATACCCGCCTCGAAGTCCGTGCGGACCTCGGTGACATCGTCCTTGAAGCGGCGCAGCGACTCGATGGCCAGGCCATCGGCGAGCACGACGCCGTCGCGGATGACACGAGCCTTGGCGTTGCGCGTGATCGTTCCCGACCGCACGATGACACCGGCGATGTTGCCGAACTTCGAGGAGCGGAACACCTCGCGGATCTCGGCGACACCCGACTGGATCTCTTCGTACTCCGGCTTGAGCATGCCCGTGAGGGACTGCTCGACGTCGTCGATCGCGTTGTAGATGACCGAGTAGAACCGGACGTCGACACCCTCGCGGGCGGCGCGCTCACGGGCCTTCGTGTCGGGACGGACGTTGAATCCGATGACGATCGCGTTGTCGATCGTCGCCAGGTTGATGTCCGACTCGGTGATCGCACCCACGCCGCGGTGGATGATCCGCAGCTGCACGGAGTCGTCGACCTCGATCTTGAGCAGCGACTCCTCGAGGGCCTCGACGGCACCCGAGACGTCACCCTTGATGATGAGGTTGAGCGACTCGACCTTGCCCTCTTCGAGAGCGCGGGTGAAGTCCTCGAGCGAGATGCGCTTGCGGGCCTTGGCCAGCTGGGCGTTGCGCTCGGCAGCCTCACGCTTCTCGGCGATCTGGCGGGCCAGACGGTCCTCCTCGGTGACGATGAACACGTCGCCGGCACGGGGAACCGAGTTGAGACCCTGCACCTGCACCGGACGCGAAGGCCAGGCCTCCTCCACCGGGTCGCCGTTCTCGTCGATCATGGCGCGCACGCGGCCGTAGGCCGTACCCGCGACGATCGCATCGCCGACACGCAGCGTTCCGGACTGGATCAGCACCGTGGCGACCGAACCGCGACCCTTGTCGAGCTTCGCTTCGATCGCGACACCACGGGCCGCCTTGTTCGGGTTCGCCGTGAGGTCGAGACCGGCGTCGGCGGTGAGGAGGACCGCGTCCAGGAGCTCCTGGATGTTGGTGCCCTGTCGTGCCGACACGTCGACGAACATGACGTCTCCGCCGTACTCCTCGGCGACCAGGCCGTACTCGGTGAGCTGCTGACGGACCTTGGCCGGGTTGGCGTCGGGCTTGTCGACCTTGTTCACCGCGACCACGATCGGCACCTGGGCTGCCTGAGCGTGGTTCAGGGCCTCGACCGTCTGCGGCATGATGCCGTCGTCGGCCGCGACGACGAGGATCGCGATGTCGGTCACCTGAGCACCACGGGCACGCATGGCGGTGAACGCCTCATGGCCCGGGGTGTCGATGAAGGTGATCGCGCGCTCGATGCCCTCGTGCTCGGTCCAGACCTGGTACGCACCGATGTGCTGCGTGATACCGCCGGCCTCGCCCGCGACCACGTTGGTCTGACGGATCGCGTCGAGCAGTCGCGTCTTACCGTGGTCGACGTGTCCCATGACGGTGACCACGGGAGGACGGATCTCGAGGTCGTCCTCGCTCTCGGCGTCGAGCTCGGCCTCGAGGTCGAGACCGAAGCCCTCGAGGAGCTCTTTGTCCTCGTCCTCGGGGGAGACCATCTGGATCTTGTAGCCGAGCTCTTCGCCGAGCACCTCGAAGGTGGCCTCGTCGAGCGACTCGGTGGCCGTGGCCATCTCACCCAGGTTGAACAGGATCGTCACGAGCGTGCCGGGCTGAACGGTGTAGCCGCGCAGCGCCTCGAGCTTGTCCGCGAAGTCGGCGATCGAGGCGCCGCGGCGCAGGCGGATGATCTCGCCGTTGCCCTTCTGGACGTTGACGCCGCCGACGACCGGCGCCGACCGCATCTCGAATTCCTGCCGCTTGGCCCGACGCGACTTGCGCTGCTTGGACTTGCCGCCACCCTTTCCGAAGGCGCCGGCCGTACCACCGCCGGGACCACGGCCGCGGCCACCGCCACCGCCGGGACGACCGGCGAAGCCGCCACCGGGTGCGCCGCCGGGACGCTGGAAGCCGCCGCCGGCACCGCCGGGACGACCCGGACCGCCGGGACGCTGCTGGAAGGGCGCGCCGGGACGACCGCCGCCACCGGGACGACCCGCACCGCCGGGGCGCGGAGCACCGGGACGCGGCGCGCCGGGACGCGGGGCCTGCGGACGCGGGATGTTGCCGGGCGTGGGCCGCTGGCCCATGCCCTGCGCCGACGCGAAGGGGTTGTTGCCCGGGCGGGGACCGGCGGGACGCTGGCCCATGCCCTGCGAGGGAGCGAAGGGGTTGTTGCCGGGGCGGGCGCCACCGGGACGCGGCGGCTGCGACCCGCCGGGTGTCGGGCCGGCGGGCTTGGCCGGGCCGGGCTTGCCGGCGCCGGGGGTCGCTGCACCGGGGGTCGCTGCGCCGGGGGTGGGAGCCGACGGCGCCGCGGGCGAGGCCTGCGGGGCGGTGGATGCCGCCGGAGCGACCGACTCTGCTGCGGGAGCGGCCGGAGCCGATGCTGCGGGGGCTGCCGGGGTCGCGGGCCTGGCGGGGCCGGGCTTGACCGCCGGGCCCGGCTTCGCGCCGGCCGGGCCGGGACGACCGGCACCGGGGCGGGCGGCGCCGGGGCGCGCGCCGGAGGCCGCGGGGGCCGGGGCTGCAGCGGCGGCGCCGCCCTCAGCCTCGAGCGCAGCCCGGAGCTTGCGAGCCACGGGGGGCTCGATGGTGGACGAGGGGCTCTTGACGAATTCGCCGAGCTCCTTCAGCTTCGCGAGCGCGACTTTGCTGTCGACGCCGAGTTCGGAAGCGATCTCGTGTACGCGTGGTTTTGCCACAATTCTCCTGTCTGAAGGCCCACCCTCGGACAGGGGGGACCGTTTAAGCGCGGACGGGTCTCATTTCGAGCCGTTCACTTCGTGTCCATAGCCGTTCAGCCTTTGCGCTGGTGATCAATCGGGAAATCCTGCGTGTCCAGTGGGCCGGACACCCGCAGGGCTCGTCCGAACGCTCGGCGCCGCAGAGCGGCATCCATGCATTCGCGCGTCTCGTGCACCCACGCGCCCCTACCCGGGAGCGACGCGCCCCGATCTTCGATCAGGACCCCGTCGCGGGCCACGACTCGAAGGAGCGAGGACCGGGAGGCACGCGCGCGGCACCCCACGCACGTTCGAACAGGTTCCATTCTACCCCCTCGACCGGCGTGCCGGTTTCGTCACGACTCCAGGATCGAGTCGGGCTGGATGTCGATCTTCGCGCCCGTGAGCTTGGCGGCGAGACGGGCGTTCTGCCCTTCCTTGCCGATGGCCAACGACAGCTGGTAGTCGGGCACGAGGGCGCGGACGGCCTTGGTCGCGGCGTCGAGCACGAAGCTCGAGGTGACCTTGGCCGGCGACAGGGCGTTCGCGACGAACGCGGGGAGATCGGCGTTGTAGTCGATGATGTCGATCTTCTCGCCGCCGAGCTCCTCGGTCACCGCGCGCACGCGCCGACCGAGCTCGCCGATGCAGGCGCCCTTGGCATTGATGGAGGGATCGTTGGCCTTGACCGCGATCTTCGTGCGGTGTCCGGCCTCGCGTGCGAGCGAGGTGATCTCGACGAGACCGTTCGCGATCTCGGGGACCTCCATCGCGAACAGCTTCCGGACCAGACCCGGGTGTGTCCGCGAGACCGTGATCGACGGGCCCTTCGTGCCCTTGGACACCGAGGTGACGTAGACGCGCAGACGCGAGCCGTGACGGTATTCCTCGCCCGCGACCTGCTCCTCCGGCGGGAGAATGGCCTCGATCGTGCCGAGGTCGACGTGGACCATGCGCGGGTTCGGTCCCTGCTGGATGACGCCGGCGACGATATCGCCCTCCTTGCCACGGAACTCCCCCAGCACCGCGTCGTCGGCGATGTCGCGCAGACGCTGGCTGATGACCTGCTTCGCGGCGAAGGCGGCGATCCGGCCGAAGTCATCGGGGGTCGACTCCTCCTCGCCGACGACGACGTCCTCGTCGTCTCGGAGCGGGATGTAGATCGCCACATGGCCGGTCTTGCGGTCGAGCGACGCGCGGGCACCCTCGGGCAGCTCGCCGTCGGGCGAGGTGTGCTTCGCATACGCGGTGAGCACGGCCTGCTCGATGATGCGGACGAGTTCGTCGAAGGGGATCTCCTTCTCTCGCTCGACGGTGCGCAGCAGTGAGAGATCGATGTCCATGGGGGCCCTCCATATTCAGCTCTTGGCCGGGCGCGCCTCGCGCTCCCGGCATCCATCCAACGTTACCCGATGGCGCCGCGACCGCGCTGAGAGCGATCGCCGTTCCGCGGGGCCCGCACGCTCGATGGCCCGGAGATATCGATTCAGGCGCATACTGTTTTGAGGACCGGGCGACCCGCGCTGCGGGAAGACGCCCGATCGTGACATCGGTTGCGACGACGGCACAGCCGCCGCGACCGCGACGCGAAAGGAACCCCTTCATGACCACCACCGCCCACGCCGCCGTTCTCCACGGCCAGGACGCACCCTTCACCTTCGAGGACATCACCCTCGACGACATCCGGCCCGACGAGCTGCTCGTGCGCGTTGCGGCCACGGGTCTCTGCCACACCGACCTGGCCGTGCAGCACGGTCATATCCCGGCCGCCTTCCCCTTCGTCCTCGGCCACGAGGGCGCGGGCGTCGTCGAGCAGGTCGGCGACGCGGTGGCCGGCTACGCCGTCGGCGACAAGGTCGCCGTCTCGTTCGCGTCGTGCGGACACTGCACGAACTGCCTCACCGGCCGCGAGGCGTACTGCCGCAACTTCATGGCTCTCAATTTCGGCGGCGCCCGCGAGGACGGCTCCGCGACCATGACCGCCTCCGACGGATCGGCCGTCCACGGCTCGTTCTTCGGCCAGTCGTCGTTCGCGAGCCACGTCATCGTCGAGGCACGCAACGCCGTCAAGCTGCCCGCCGACGCCGACGTCGAGATCGCCGGTCCCCTCGGCTGCGGCGTGCAGACCGGCGCCGGAACGGTGCTGAACTCCCTCGACGTCCCCGCGGGCGCGTCCGTCGTCGTGACCGGCACGGGCGCCGTCGGCCTGTCGTCGATCATGGGGGCGAAGGTGGCGGGAGCGACGACGATCGTCGCCGTCGACATCATCCCCGAGCGACTGGAGTTCGCGGCCAAGCTCGGCGCGACCCACACCGTCAACAGCAAGGACGAGGATGCGGTCGCCCGCATCCTCGAGATCACCGGCGGCGTCGGCGCCGACTACGCGGTCGACACCACCGCCGTGCCCGCGGTCATCGACACGATCGTCGCGGCGACGGCCTTCGGAGCCAAGATCGCTCTCGTGGGCGTGCCGAAGCCCGGTGCGGAGATCTCGCTCGCCGCCGTCTCCGGCTCGGGCAAGACGTTCGTGGGGGCCATCGAGGGCGACGCGGTCCCCCAGAAGTTCATCCCCGAGATGCTCGCTCTGCACGCCGCCGGCCGCTTCCCGTTCGACGAGCTCATCACGAAGTACCCCTTCTCGGAGATCGAGCAGGCGATCGCCGACACCCAGTCGGGCAAGGCCGTCAAGGCCGTGCTCGTGATGGGCTGACCCGCGTCAGCGGGCCGGGTCGACGCATCGCGTCGCACTCCGGCCCGGGACCGGCGCTGGAAGCCCTCGAGGCCATAGGCTCGCGGGATGGGCGAACCCGTACACGACGCAGCGCGCGCCGTCGAACGGCAGCCGGCGGCTCGCGTGTTGGCCCGCGGTGGATACGTGGCCAACGGCATCGTGCATTTACTGATCGGCACTCTCATCATCGCCGTCGTCTTCGGCGGCGACCGCGACGCGGATCAGACCGGGGCCTTCCGCGCGGTGGCTGAACTGCCGCTCGGCTTCCTTGCCCTGTGGGCCATCGCCGCACTGCTGGCAGCACTGGGGACGTGGCATCTCGCCGAGGGCATGCTCGCCTCACGGCGTCGGCGCGGTGCCGCGGTGTGGGGCCTACGGGTCTCCGAGTGGGGCCAGGCGATCGTGTTCCTGTTCTTCGGCGGGCTGTCCGCCGCGGTGGCGCTCGGCGCCCGCCCGCAGGCAGACGAAGCCGCCCGCGATGCGAGCCGCGGCATCCTCGCCGTTCCGGGCGGCGTGTTCGCGATCGTGCTCGTCGGCGTCGGTGTCGCCATCGCCGGGGTGGTCTTCGTCGTCATGGGCGTCCGACGTTCGTTCCACTCCAAGATGACGATCCCCGATGGCGCCGTCGGCCGTGCCGTCGAGAGCCTCGGCATCGTGGGCTTCATCGCCAAGGGCGTCGCGCTGGCTTCGTTGGGGCTCGTGCTGATCGTCGCGGCCGTGCGGTCCCGCGCCGAGGAGGCGGGCAGTCTCGACGCCGCGATCCGGGCGCTCCTCGACCTCTCGTTCGGCCCGGAGATCGTCGTGATCGTCGGCGTCGGGCTCCTCGCCTACGGCGTCTTCACCGTCTTCCGCGCACGCTACGCCGACCTCTGAGGCCCGGCCTCTCGACGCAGCCCGCTTCGAGCTCACTTCGACGTATCGAGCGCACGAAGAAGTGCGCCGGATGCCGCGACATGCGCGGCATCCGGCGACGGAAGGCGCGATCAGCGGGCGGTGAGTCGAGCGACGGCGTCAGCGACCGCGACGGTCTCGCGCTCCCCCGTGCGCCGGTCCCACAGCTCGATCTGGCCGTCGGCGGCTCCGCGCCCGACGATGACGATGCGCGGCACGCCGACCAGCTCGGCGTCGCCGAACTTCACGCCGGGCGACACCTTCGGGCGATCGTCGTAGACGACATCGAGTCCGGCGGTCTCGAGGTCGGCCGACAGCTGCTCGGCGAGCTCGAACGCAGCAGCGTCGCGCCCCGTGGCGACCACGTGGACGTCGAACGGCGCGACCGACGCGGGCCAGATCAGACCGCGGTCATCGTTGTTGAGCTCGGCGATGATCGCGAGGATGCGGGTCACGCCGATGCCGTACGAGCCCATCGTGACCGTGACGAGCTTGCCGTTCTCGTCGAGGACCTTCAGCCCCAGCGCCTCGGCGTACTTGCGGCCGAGCTGGAAGACGTGGCCGATCTCCATGCCGCGCGCGATCGAGACCGGGCCCGAGCCGTCGGGAGCCGGGTCGCCCTCGCGCACCGTCGCGACCTCGACGAACGCATCGGCGGTGAAGTCACGACCGGCGACGAGCGAGTGGACGTGCTTCTGGTCGATGTTGGCGCCCGTGATCCACGAGGTCCCGTCGACGACGCGGGGGTCGAGGACGTAGCGGATGCCCGTGGCCGACTCCTCGCCGAGCACCAGGCCCTCGGGCGACCAAGGGCCGATGTAACCCTTGACCAGCAGCGGGTTCTTGGCGAAGTCCTCGGCTGTCGCCGGCTCGACCTCGGCCGGCGCGAAGGCGACCTCCACACGCTTGCCGTCGACGTCACGGTCGCCGGGCAGCCCCACGACGACGAGCTCCCGCGTACCGTCGAGGTGCGTGAGAGCGAGCACGACGTTCTTGAGCGTGTGCGCCGCGGTGAACTCACCCTCGAGGTTCGCGTTGACGTGTGCGACGAGCGTCTCGATCGTGGGGGTGTCAGGCGAGTCGAAGACGACCGGCTCGGGCAGCCCGTCGATCGGCCCGGCCTCGGGCACCACTGTCGTGAACGCCTCGACGTTCGCGGCATACCCGCCAGCGGAGCGCACGAACGAGTCCTCACCGACGGGGGTCGGGTGCAGGAACTCCTCCGAGCGCGAGCCGCCCATGGCGCCGGCATCCGCCTGCACGATGACGTATTCGAGACCGAGGCGCTGGAAGATGCGCTCGTACGCGTCGCGCTGGGCCTGATAGCTGGCCTCGAGGCCGGCGTCGTTCACGTCGAACGAGTACGCGTCCTTCATCGTGAACTCACGGCCGCGCAGCAGGCCGGCACGGGGACGCGCCTCGTCGCGGTACTTGTCCTGGATCTGGTAGATCGTCAGCGGCAGGTCCTTGTACGACGAGTACAGGTCCTTGACGAGGAGCGTGAACGCCTCCTCGTGGGTGGGAGCGAGCAGGTAGTCGCCGCCCTTGCGGTCCTGCAGGCGGAACAGCAGGTCGCCGTACTCTTCCCAGCGCCCCGTCGCCTCGTACGCCTCGCGCGGCATCAGTGCCGGGAAGTGCACCTCCTGCGCACCGGCGGCGGCCATCTCCTCACGCACGACGCGCTCGATCTTCGCCTTGACGCGCAGGCCGAGCGGCAGCCACGCGAAGATGCCCGCGGCCTGCGGCCGGATGTAGCCGGCGCGGATCAGCAGCTTGTGACTGGCGACCTCGGCGCCCGCGGGGTCTTCACGGAGGGTGCGGAGGAACAGGTGCGACATACGGGTGACCACGAGTCGAGTCTACGGATGCGGCGGGGCCGCGACGTGCGGTCACTCCCCTTCCGCGCTCCCGGACTCTGTCGTGTCCGGCACCGCCGAGAAGGTTCGCGGCCGCGCGAACTAATCTGAGCGGATGACGACCGTGCTGCTGACCGGATTCGAGCCGTTCGCCGGAGACGCGACCAATCCGTCGGGGGATGCCGTCCGCCGGGTCGCCGATCATTGGGAAGGGCCGGAACAGCTCGTCACCGCGGTCCTTCCCGTCGAGTTCGGCGGCGCTCGGCACCGACTGCTCGAGCTCATCGCGACGCACGACCCGGACGTCGTCATCGCGACGGGGCTCGCAGGCGGACGCATCGGCATCAGTGTCGAGCGCGTGGCCATCAATCTCATGGACGCGCGCATCCCCGACAACGCCGGCGACCAGCCGGTCGATGTCCCGTCATCGCCCGACGGGCCAGCCGCCCACTTCGCGACCCTGCCCGTCAAGGCGATCACCGCCGCGATCGCGGATGCCGGCATCCCCGCCGCCGTCTCGCACTCGGCGGGCACCTTCGTCTGCAACCACGCCATGTTCACCGCGCTCGATGTCAACGGCTCCGGGCACCGTCGCGCCGGTTTCATCCACGTTCCCTTCGCGGCCGAGCACGCGCCGCAGGGCCAGCCCGCGCTCCCCCTCGCCGACATCACCGAAGCCCTCCGCATCGCGCTGCGCACCGCACTCGACACCGACGTCGACACGTCGTACGCCGCCGGCACGATCGCCTAGCCCCCGCCCACCCCTCCCGACCCGCGAGACATCAGATGCGCCCCGAGACCGGCGGTAAAAGCCAGGGTCTCGGGGCGCATCTGTGGTCTCGATGTTCTCGGGACCGGAATGGAACCGATCTCAGGCGGTGACGACCTGCGCCGTGCCGAGGGGCGCGTCGGGGCCGAGCTCGTCGGCGATGCGGCGAGCCTCCTCGATGAGGGTCGCGACGATCTCCGACTCGGGCACGGTCTTGATCACCTCGCCCTTGACGAAGATCTGCCCCTTGCCATTGCCCGACGCGACGCCGAGATCGGCTTCGCGCGCCTCACCGGGTCCGTTGACGACGCACCCCATCACGGCGACGCGCAGCGGCACGGTGACGTCCTTCAACCCCGCCGTCACGTCGTCTGCGAGCGTATAGACGTCGACCTGCGCACGCCCGCACGAGGGGCACGACACGATCTCGAGCTTGCGCTCGCGCAGGTTGAGCGACTGCAGGATCTGGTGTCCGACCTTGACCTCCTCGGCCGGCGGCGCCGACAGCGAGACGCGGATGGTGTCGCCGATCCCTTCGCCGAGCAGGATGCCGAACGCGGTGGCGCTCTTGATGGTGCCCTGGAAGGCGGGACCCGCCTCGGTCACGCCGAGGTGCAGCGGCCAGTCACCGCGCTCGGCGAGCTGACGATAGGCCTTGACCATGACGATCGGGTCGTTGTGCTTGACCGAGATCTTGAACTCGTGGAAGTCGTGCTCCTCGAACAGCGACGCCTCCCACACGGCGCTCTCGACGAGGGCCTCGGGCGTCGCTTTGCCGTACTTCTCGAGCAGGCGGCGATCGAGCGAACCGGCGTTGACGCCGATGCGCAGCGAGACGCCGGCGGCCTTCGCCGCATTCGCGATGGCACCGACCTGGTCGTCGAACTTCCGGATGTTGCCGGGGTTGACGCGGACGGCCGCGCACCCGGCGTCGATCGCCTGGAAGACGTACTTCGGCTGGAAGTGGATGTCGGCGATGACCGGGATCTGGCTCTTCTTCGCGATGATGTGCAGGACATCGGCGTCGTCCTGCGACGGCACGGCCACGCGCACGATCTCGCATCCGGATGCCGTGAGCTCCGCGATCTGCTGCAGCGTCGCGTTGATGTCGGTGGTCGGCGTCGTCGTCATCGACTGCACGCTGACGGGGGCTCCTCCCCCGACGAGCACCTTCCCGACGCGGATCTGCCGGCTCTTGCGGCGGGGGGCGAGGACGTCCGGAACCTGGGGCATCCCGAGATTGACAGCTGGCACGGGCACAGCCTACGCGGCACCGCCGCTGGGCGGCTGGGAGCGCCGGAGCGCGGCGCCGCGCACGCGGGTGTGATAATTTCGGCCCATGCGCACGCGCCTCTCCTGGTGGCACACCGCCTAGGCGGTGTGTTCGACGTGCACACGTTTCAGACCGCCCGGCGTTGAAGGCCCGGCGGTCTTCTTCGTGGGGCGGGCGCTCCGACGAAGAAAGACGACGATGACCGGTTCTCTGCCGACCCTGACCGAGCTCGCGGCGAGCGGAGAGCCGTTCGCCCTCATCGCCCGCGACGGCGCGAACGTCGAGGTGCTGCGCGGCGACGTCGTCGACGTCGAGCTGCTGGCCGACATCCCGCTCGACGACGCCGACGGCACGCCGCGCGAAGTCCTCGCGCTCGTCCCGTTCCGCCAGGTCGTCGAGCGCGGCTTCGTCTGCCACGACGATCACGCGCCGCTGCGCTGCCTGCGCGTGACCGATCACGACTCGATGCCCCTGTCCGAGGCACTGCGGCAGCTGCCGTCCGAGCGAGTCCCCCTCGGGGACGCCGGCTTCGACATCTCTGACGACGAGTACGCCGATATCGTGCGGCGGGTCATCTCCGACGAGATCGGCCGGGGCGAGGGAGCCAACTTCGTCATCCGACGCGACTTCACGGCGACGGTCGAAACGGATGCCGTCACCGCGGGTCTCACGTGGTTCCGGGCCCTGCTGCAGCACGAGCGCGGCGCCTATTGGACGTTCCTCGTCGTCACCGACGGCCACGTCGCGGTCGGTGCGAGCCCGGAGGCGCACGTCAGCGCCCGCAGCGGCGCTCCCGCCGAGCCCGGCACGAGCGTCGTCACGATGAACCCCATCTCGGGAACGTTCCGTCACCCCCGGGGCGGCGCGACCGCTGAGACGCTGACGGAGTTCCTGTCGTCGACGAAGGAGACCGAAGAGCTCTTCATGGTCGTCGACGAGGAGCTGAAGATGATGTCGGCGGTGTGCTCCGACGGTGGCCGCATCACGGGCCCGCATCTCAAGGAGATGTCGCGTCTGACCCACACCGAGTACATGCTCCGGGGCTCCAGCACGATGGATCCGCGCGACATCCTTCGCGAGACGATGTTCGCCCCGACGGTCACCGGCTCGCCGATGCAGAACGCCTGCACGGTGATCGCGCGGCACGAGCGCACCCCCCGCGGCTACTACTCCGGCGTCGCGGCGCTCTTCACCCCCGCAGCGGCCGGTGGTCATGATCTCGACGCCCCCATCCTCATCCGGACGGCCTACCTCGTCGACGGCCGACTGCGGGTCCCCGTCGGCGCGACGCTGGTGCGGCATTCCGACCCTGCCGGCGAGGTCGGCGAGACCCACGGCAAGGCGGCGGGCGTCCTCGGCGCCATCGGCGCCGTCGACCGTGACGAGGTCCCGGCGCCCATCGCCCGGACCGCCGCCGTCGACGAGGACGCCCCGGCGCCCGACCCACGCCCGCGGCTCGGCGACGACCCCGCGATCGCCGCCCTGCTCGCCTCCCGCAACGCGCGTCTCGCGCAGTTCTGGCTCGACCCCCAGGCCGCCGAGGGCGGTCCCTACGCCGGCCGCGAGGTCCTCGTCGTCGACGCCGAAGACCGGTTCACGACGATGCTCGGCCACCAGCTGCATCATCTGGGTTTCGCGGTGCGCATCGCGCCGTGGCATGAGGTGACAGACGCGGCAGTCGATGAGGCCGGTCTGGTCGTCTTCGGGCCCGGGCCGGGCGACCCCCGCGACGGCACGAACGCCCGGATCGCGCGCATGCGTGAGCTCGTCGCCCGTCGAGCCGACGCGGGCAGCCCGCTGCTGGCCGTGTGCCTGAGCCACCAGATCCTCGCGGACCGCCTGGGGATCGGACTCGCTCCGCTCGCGTCGCCGCACCAGGGCCTGCAGAAGAGCGTCGACGTCTTCGGGATGCCGGCGTCGATCGGCTTCTACAACACCTTCACGGCACGCGTCGCCCCCGGCACCACCGAGCTGGGCGGCACCGAGATCGCTGCCGATCCCTCATCGGGTGACGTCTACGCGCTGCGCGGGCCCGGGTACGCATCCGTGCAGGGGCACCTCGAGTCGATCCTCTCGCGCGACGGCCTGCCGACGCTCGAACGGCTCATCGGATTCGCCCTGGGGCCCGTCCCGGCCTGACGTGCGCCGTCCCGGCGAGGAACGTCAGCCGAGGATCGAGATCGGGTTGAACACGTCCGCGAGGATGAGCGTGCCGCCCATCACGATGAGGCCGATCACGACGACGAACGTCACCGGAACGAGCTTCGTCGCGTCGACCGGTCTCGGCTTCGGCCTGCCGGCGATCTTCGCCCACACCCGTTTGAGCCCGTCCCACAGCGCAACGACGACATGACCGCCGTCGAGGGGCAGCAGGGGGAGCAGGTTGAAGACGAAGAGCGCGATGTTGAGCGACCCGAGCAGGCTCAGCAGGTCGACGACGCGGTCCTGGACCGGCGCCTCGGTCGCGGCGACCTCCCCCGCGATGCGACCAGCGCCCACGACCGACAGCGGCCCGTTCGGGTCGCGTTCCCCGCCCGTCACGAGAGCGACTCCGGTCTCATAGACCTTGACCGGCAGCTGCCAGATGACGCTCGCAACGGCCCCGAGGCGCTCGACCGCCGCTTGCGGTCCGGTCCAGATCGGCTGCGGCACGTTGATCCGCGTTCCCGTCATACCGACGAACCCGACCTCTTTGACCTCGGTCCCGCCGTCGGCCGTGGCCACCGGCCGTTCGGCGGCGATCGGCGTGACGCTCAGCGTCACCCGCTGCCCGGCGCGCTCCACGACGATCGGGATGGTGCGTCCCGGCGATGCCTGGACGATGGACGTCGCCTCGACGTAGCCCTCCACCTCGGTCCCGTCGACGGCGACGATGACGTCTCCGGGACGGATGCCGCCCGCCGCGGCGGGTGAGACGGGATCGCCGGGCTCGCATGTCGTGCGCTCGACGCCGGCCGGAACGACGCACTCGTTCACGCCGGCGATCGTGGTGGAGACGCTCGGCAGCCCGATGGCGCTCAGCGCGATGCCGAACAGCACCATGGCGAGCACGAGGTTCATGAACGGGCCGCCGACCATGATGATCACGCGCTTCCATACGGCGAGCTGGTAGAAGGCCGGGCGCGTGTCGTTCTCGACGAGCGTCTCGGCGTTGGCCAGGCGGGCGTCCTGCACCATCGCGCCGAAGAACCGGCCGCTGCGGCGCGCGGCCGCGTCGGGTTCGTCGGGCGACGGCGGGTACATGCCCGACATCGAGATGTAGCCGCCGAGCGGCAGCGCTTTGACCCCGTACTCGGTCTCGCCGAAGCGTCGTGACCAGAGCGTGGGTCCGAGGCCGATCATGTAGCGGCCGACGCGGACTCCGAAGACCTTCGCGGGGACGAGATGGCCGACCTCGTGCAGTGCGATCGACACGGCGAGCCCGACCACGAGCAGGAGGACGCCGACGACGAAAGCGAGAACGGTCACGAGCGGTCAGATTACCCGCCGTGCCTTTGAATTGTCCCAGGCTCTAAACTCGGACCATGGAGCGGGCCGGGGGTGCGAGATCGCGCCGTGGGCGCGCCGTCCGCGGCAGCATCTCCGCCGGGATCGCCACGATACTCGCCGCCACCGCCCACACGATCTCAGGCGGTCTGGCTCCGCTGTGGCTCATCGTCGCGGCCACCCTGCTGGCCGCTCCGATCGCGGTCTTCCTCGCCGGACGGACGCCGTCGCTGTGGCGTACCGGCTTGGTCGTCCTGGCGAGTCAGGGCCTGTTCCACACCTTCTTCTCCCTCGCCGGATCGGCGACCGCCCCCGTCCTCGCGCCGCACGTGCACACGACCGGACTGCCCGCGGCGGCACCCCTCGCCCACGTTCATGCCGGTGCCGGTGCCGGGATGACGGCGACCCATGTGCTGGCCGCAGTGATCACGGTCGCGGCACTCGCGCTCGGGGAGCGCGTCGTTCGCAGCATCCTGGGCGGGCTGCGCCGTCTGGCACGGCTCCTCGCATCGCCCATCCCGCCTCCGACGTCGCCGAGGCCTCGCGCTGTCGGCGAGCGCTGTGTCCTCCCCGCGCGTCTCCTGCGTTCCTCGCTGTCTCTCCGGGGTCCTCCGGTCGCGTTCGCATGACCTCACCCCTTCCCCTCCCCGCGGGCGCACGGAACGCGCCCGCTCATTCTGAGAGACGAAAATGACCCGCACCATCTCCGCGCGCCGCCGCGCGCGCCTGGCCGTCGGCGTGACCGCCGGCGCCGCCCTCGCCATCGCCCTCCCGCTCGCCGCCTCCGCCCACGTGCACGTGACGCCCGAGGACGTCGCCGCCAACGGCTCGACCCGCATCGACTTCTCGTTCAGCCACGGCTGCGACGGGTCTCCGACGACCGCGCTGGTGGTCGACATCCCCGCCGAGGCGCAGGGCGCGACGCCCGTCATCGACGGGGCGTGGACCATCACGACCGAGACCGGCGACGCGGGCATCCCGACCCAGATCACCTACACCGCCGTCACCCCCATCCCGGACGCGTACGCCGCCTCGGCGGGGATGAACGTCATCTTCCCGGCGTCGGCCGAAGGCGAGAGCTTCGCCTTCCCCGTCACCCAGCAGTGCGAGACGGGCGAGGCTCCCTGGACCCAGATCGCCGAAGACGGCGAGGACCCGCACGACCTCGAGTACCCGGCGCCCGTGGTGCTCGTCGGCGCGGCTGCCGCGGACGAGCACGGCGGACATGAGGGCGACCACGCGTCGTCCGACGCGGCCGACGCGGAGACCGCGGCCTCGACCACCACCGCCGCCGATCCTCTGCCGATCTGGCTCTCGGCAGGCGCCCTCGTGGTCGCCGCGATCGCGCTCGTGCTCGCCATCGCGCGACGCCGGGCCTGAACACGCCGGGGCGGTCGTGACCTCCGACGCGGCTGCCCCGGAACCGGGATGACACAATGGCAGCAATGCCTACCGACGCCCCGAATCTCCCTCCCGTTCTCCGACCCGAGAGTCCGCCGCGCCGCTCCCTGACAGAGCTCGCCGCGCACGTCGGCGGTCGGATCATCGGCGATGCCGACGGTGTCTCCGTCAGCGGCATCACCCTCGCCACGGCCGATCTGCGTGCCGGCGAGGCCTTCGTCGCGATCCGGGGTGCCACCCGCCACGGCGCGGAGTTCGCCCGGACCGCCGCGCAGACGGGAGCCGCCGCGATCGTCACGGACGCCGCGGGCGCCGAGCTCGCGGCCGACGTCGGTCTGCCGATCGTCGTGGTCGACGATCCCCGCGCCCGGCTCGGCGAGCTGTCGGCCTGGGTGTACGGCACCGGCCGCGAAGACCGCCTGCCGCTGCTGTTCGCGACGACCGGCACCAACGGCAAGACGAGCGTGTCGCACCTCATCGAGGGCATCCTCGGGCAGCTCGGCGCCGTCACAGGCCTCTCGTCCACCGCCGAGCGTCACATCGCCGGCGAGGTCATCGTCTCGCGGCTGACGACGCCCGAGGCGTCCGAGTTCCACGCCCTGCTCGCCCTCATGCGCGAGCGCGGCGTCGAGGCTGTGGCCGTGGAGGTCAGTGCCCAGGCGCTCACGCGGCACCGCGTCGACGGGGTCGTGTTCGACGTCGCCGGCTTCACCAACCTCTCGCACGACCACCTCGACGACTACCGCGACATGGCCGAGTACTTCGAGGCGAAGCTCCCCCTGTTCCGCGCGGACCGGTCGCGACGAGGCGTGGTCTGCCTCGATTCCGAGGCCGGCGCCCAGATCGCCGCGCGCGCGGAGATCCCGGTGACGACCATCATCACCCCCGCGATCGCCGAGACGCCGTCCGCTACGGCCGACTGGACGGTCGAGATCGTCGAGGAGCGCCAGAACGGCACGGAGTTCCGGCTCGTCGGAGCCGCCGGACGCGTGCTGACGACGACGGTGCCCGTCATCGGCCGCCACATGGCCGCCAACGCCGGTCTCGCGATCGTGATGCTGCTCGAGGGCGGCTACGCGTGGGACGACCTCGTGCGAGCGCTCGACGGCGAGCGCATCGTGGCTCACCTGCCCGGCCGCACGCAGCGCGTCTCGGGAGAGCGCGGACCCGCCGTCTACGTCGACTTCGGGCACTCCCCCGACGCGTTCGAGAAGACTCTCGCGGCCGTGCGACGCGTGACCCCGGGCACCGTCGTCATGCTCTTCGGGGCGGACGGCGACCGTGACAAGACGAAGCGGCACGACATGGGCGCGACCGCCGTCCTGGGCAGCGACATCCTGATCGTGACCGACCACCACCCGCGCTTCGAAGACCCCGACGCGATCCGCGCGACCCTGCTCGAGGGGGCTCGACGGGCACGGCCGGATGCCGACATCCGCGAGTCCTCACCGCCGGAGAAGGCGATCGTCGAGGCCGTCTCGCTCGTCGGGGAGGGCGACGCCATCCTGTGGGCCGGTCCGGGACACCAGGACTATCGAGACATCCGAGGGCAGCGCACGCCCTACTCGGCGCGCGAGCTCGCGCGGCGAGCGCTGCGCGAGGCCGGCTGGCCCGTGCCGGAGCCCAGCTGGGCGGTCCCGTACCCCGACTGAGCGCGTTTGTGGTCGGACCACTGTGAAAAACAGTCGGTCCGGTGACGTCCTGTGCCCCGCGTGCACGAACTACGTCGTGCCGTGGCACCCGGCGTAGCGTCGGCCTCAGGCACGCCGCGGCAGGCACGATTAGGGCCTCCCCCGCTTACGGCGGGCCTTCGACAGGACGAAGGACCCACGATGAGCACAGTCATCCCGAACCCGACAGCACACGACGACGACGCGGTCCCCGCGGCGTGGGCGGGCTTCGCCCCGGGCCCGTGGCAGGACGACATCGACGTCCGCGACTTCATCCAGCGCAACTACGAGCCCTACACCGGTGACGCCGCGTTCCTGGTCGGACCGACCGCACGCACGACGGGGCTCTGGGACACGCTCAGCGAGATGTTCCCGGCCGAGCGCGAGCGGGGCGTGTACGACGTCGACGCCCTGACCCCGTCGACCATCACGTCGCACGCCCCGGGCTACATCCGCCAAGAGGACGAGCTGATCGTCGGCCTGCAGACCGATGCGCCGCTGCGCCGTGCGATCATGCCGAACGGCGGATGGCGTATGGTCGCGGGGGCCCTCGAGACGTACGGCTACCCCGTCGACCCGACCCTCGAGACGATCTTCACGCGCTATCGCAAGACCCACAACGACGGCGTCTTCGACGTCTATCCGCCAGCCGTCCGCCGCGCCCGCAGCAGCCACATCATCACGGGCCTCCCCGACGCCTACGGCCGCGGCCGGATCATCGGCGACTACCGGCGCGTCGGTCTCTACGGCACCGATGCCCTCGTGTCCGCGAAGAAGGTCGAGCGTGCCGAGCTCGACATGCAGCCCTCGACCGAGGGCATCCTGCGATCGCGCGAGGAGAACGCCGAGCAGATCCGGGCGCTGCACGAGCTCGCCGAGATGGCCGCGACGTACGGCTTCGATCTCACCCGTCCCGCCGCCTCGGCGCGTGAGGCGATCCAGTGGCTCTACTTCGCGTACCTCGGCGCCGTGAAGGAGCAGAACGGCGCCGCGATGAGCCTCGGACGGAACACCTCGTTCCTCGACGCCTACATCCAGCGGGACATCGCGATTGGCCTCCTCACCGAGACGGAGGCCCAGGAGCTCGTCGACGATCTGGTCATCAAGCTCCGCATCGTCCGGTTCCTGCGCACACCCGAGTACGACGCGCTCTTCTCGGGTGACCCGACCTGGGTGACCGAGTCGATCGGCGGCGTCGGCGAGGACGGTCGCACGCTCGTGACGAAGACCGCCTTCCGCTTCCTGCAGACGCTCTACAACCTCGGCCCCGCGCCCGAGCCCAACCTGACGGTGCTGTGGAGCGACGCGCTGCCCGACGGCTTCAAGGAGTTCTGCGCGCAGGTCTCGATCGACACCTCGTCGATCCAGTACGAGTCCGACGACCACATCCGCGCACTGTGCGGCGACGACGCGGCCATCGCGTGCTGCGTCTCGCCGATGACGGTCGGCAAGCAGATGCAGTTCTTCGGGGCTCGGGTCAACCTCGCCAAGACGCTCCTGTACGCCGTCAACGGCGGACGCGACGAGGTGAGCGGCAAGCAGATCGCACCGGCCGCCGCCCCGGTCTCGGGAGACGTGCTCGTGTACGACGACGTGCGCGAGCGCTTCCGGGTGATGATGGAGTGGCTCGCCGAGACGTACGTCGACGCGCTCAACTGCATCCACTTCATGCACGACAAGTACGCCTACGAGCGTCTCGAGATGGCTCTGCACGACGGCAACGTCCTGCGCACCATGGCGTGCGGCATCGCCGGACTGTCGGTCGCCGCCGACTCGCTCTCGGCCATCAAGTACGCGACCGTCGAGCCGGTGCGCGACTCCTCGGGCCTCGTCGTCGACTACCTCGTCCACGGCGACTTCCCCACCTTCGGCAACGACGACGACCGCGTCGACGAGATCGCCCGCGAGCTCGTGTCCGACTTCATGTCGATGATCCGCAAGCACCCGACGTACCGCGACGCGGTTCACACGCAGTCGGTGCTGACGATCACCTCGAACGTCGTCTACGGCAAGGCGACGGGCAACACCCCCGACGGCCGCCGCGCCGGCCAGCCCTTCGCCCCGGGCGCGAACCCCATGAACGGTCGCGACACGCACGGGATGCTGGCGGCCGCACTCTCGGTCGCGAAGCTCCCGTTCGATCAGGCTCAGGACGGCATCTCGCTGACCACCACGGTCACACCGGGCGGGCTCGGACGCACGCCCGACGAACGGGTGCGCAACCTCGTGGGGCTGCTCGACGCGCAGATGACGTCGGACGGATATCACCTCAACGTCAACGTGCTGACGCGCGAGACGCTCGAGGACGCGATGGTCAACCCCGACAAGTATCCGCAGCTGACCATCCGGGTATCCGGTTACGCGGTCAACTTCGTGCGCCTGACCCGCGAGCAGCAGCTCGACGTGCTCAGCCGCACCTTCCACACGGGGGTCTGACTCCCGTGTCCGCCATCCTGGTGCCGGGCGAAGCCTGCACCGCCGATCTGAGCGATCCCCGTCACGACCGTCTCGCCGCACGACGGTCCGGGCACATCGCGAGTGTGCACTCCTGGGAGCTCGTCACTTCCGTGGACGGCCCCGGCACCAGGATGACCCTCTTCCTCGCGGGATGCCCGCTGCGGTGCCAGTACTGCCACAACCCCGACACCTGGCGTCAGCGCGACGGCGAGCTCACTGCCCTCGACGACGTCGTCGCCCGGCTGCGCCGGTACCTGCCGGTATTCCGCGCGACGGGCGGCGGGCTGACGATCTCCGGCGGCGAGCCGTTGCAGCAGTCGGCCTTCGTCACGCGCCTGGCCCGGGCTGCGGCCGACCTCGGCGTCCACGTCGCCCTCGACACGTCGGGAAACCTCGGCCGCGCGGCATCCGCTGCCCTCCTCGACGACGTCTCGCTCGTGCTCCTCGACGTGAAGTCGGGCCTGCCCGGCACCTATCGCGAGGTCACCGGACGCGAGCTGCAGCCGACGATCGAGTTCGGCGACCGCCTCGCGGCTCGGGGCACCCCGGTGTGGATCAGGTTCGTGCTCGTGCCCGGACTCACGGATGCCGTCGAGAACGTCGAGGCGGTCGCCGACACCGTCGCGCGGTGGGAGAACGTGCAGCGGGTCGAGGTGCTGCCCTTCCACCAGATGGGCACGTCGAAGTGGGAGCGCCTGAGCATCGCCTACCCCCTCGCCGGACGGCCGACGCCGGATGCGGAGCTGCTCGCCCGGGTGCGCGGTCAGTTCGCCACGCGCGGTCTCACCGTCTACTGACGGGACGGTCACCCGGCCGCGGAGATCGCACGATCCGCGGCGCTTCGGGCCCACGTCTCCGCCGCCGCGAGAGAGGCGCGCGTGAGCTCGCCCGGCGGGACATGCGCCTCCACGACGCGCTCGATCGTCTCCACGATCCCGAGGAAGCTCAGCGCCCCCGCGTGAAACGCCTCGACGGCCTGCTCGTTCGCCGCGTTGAACACCGCCGGATAGGTCCCGCCCTCCCGCCCCACGCGCTTGGCCAGGGCGACCGCCGGGAACGCGGCATCGTCGAGCGGCTCGAAGGTCCATTCGCTCGAACGGGTCCAGTCGAGCGGGGCCCCGACGCCCTCGACACGGCGGGGCCAGTCGAGGCCGAGCGAGATCGGCAGACGCATGTCGGGCGGTGACGCCTGCGCGATGGTCGAGCCGTCGATGAACTCGACCATCGAGTGGACGATCGACTGGGGGTGCACGACGACGTCGATGCTGTCGTAGTCCACGCCGAACAGCAGGTGCGCCTCGATCACCTCGAGCCCCTTGTTCACCAGGGTCGCCGAGTTGGTGGTCACGACGCGTCCCATGTCCCAGGTCGGGTGCGCGAGCGCTTCGGCGGGGGTGACGGCGGCGAGCTCGTCGCGGCGACGGCCGCGGAACGGCCCACCGGATGCCGTCAGCACGAGCCGGCGCACCTCGTCGGGCCCGCCCGAGCGCAGCGCCTGGGCGATGGCCGAGTGCTCCGAATCCACCGGGACGATCTGCCCCGGTGCCGCGAGCGACGTGACGAGGTCGCCGCCGACGATGAGGGACTCCTTGTTGGCGAGCGCGAGGGTGCGCCCGGTCTCCAGCGCGGCGAGGGTCGGGCCGAGGCCCACCGATCCGGTGATCCCGTTGAGGACGACATCCGCGTCGACGTCGCGCACGAGGCGCTCCGCGTCGTCGGCACCGAGAGCGGTGTGGCGGACGTCGAAGCGCGTCGCCTGCTCTGCCATCAGCTCCCGGTTCGACCCGGCGGCAAGACCGACGACCTCGAAGCGGTCGCGTCGCGAGGCGATGACGTCGAGCGCCTGCGTCCCGATCGATCCGGTGGAGCCGAGGATGAGGACGCGACGCATGCCGTCAGCCTAGGCCGTGGGGTCCCGCCCGGATGGTCAGCCGGCGGCGGGCGCCGGAGTGCGCTGGACGCCGAGGATGTCGACGACGAACACGAGGGTCTCGTTCTGGAGCTCGCTGCCCTCCTGTGCGCCGTAACCGGCGGCGGGCGGGATGACGACGAGGACCTGCGAACCGACCTGCTGCCCCTCGAGCGCCTGCTGGAAGCCCGTGACGACGCCGTTCGTGGGGAACGCCGCCGGCTGACCCCGGTCCCAGCTCGAGTCGAACACCGAGCCGTCCGACCACTTGACACCGGTGTACTGGACGAAAGCGGTGTCGCCCGGCTGCACGGTGGCACCGTCACCGGTCTTAAGGTTCGCCAGCTCCACCTCGGTGGGAGCGTCGGTACCCGGAAGCGTGACGGTGGGCGCGCCGTCGTCGGCGAGCTCGACCGTCGGCATCCCGTCGACCGGGGCCACATCGGTGCCGGTCGCCCGGGTCGACAGCTTCTCGACACCCTCGGCCACGACGACCACGGGGGTTCCGCTCTCTCCGAAAGCGGAACCGGGGATCGCGAGCGCGGCGGTCGAGCCGAGCGGCGCGCATTCGAGAGCGGCGACGAAGACCGAGTACTGCTGCGCGTCGAGGAGCACCGGCACGAGGCCGGTGTCGTCGGGCGAGGTGTCGCGCGACTGCTCGAGGAGATCGCCGGTGACACCGTCGTAGATCGCGTACGAGCCCGACACCAGGTCGCCCGAGTAGAGGTCTTCACCGTCGCCCTCGGTCGTGATGGTGCGCTCGATCTCGGCCGGCTCGAGCCCCGCGGCCACCGTCGCGGTGAGGTCAGGGGCGGAGCCGGAGACCTCGATGCTGTCGGACGACTCACCGGGCTGCGCGTCGACCAGGCACTGCGAAGCCGCGCCCGATGCGTCCGGGGTGGGCGACTCGGTGGGCGCATCCCCGCTGGCACAGCCCGCGAGGGCGAGCGCCGAGACGGCGACGACGGACAGAGCGGCGAACGGGCGCAGACGCACGAGTGACCTCTTCGATCGGGGATGGAGGAGACCCATCCTCTCGCACCCGCATCAGCGTGCGCTGGGAACGGCCGACACGCGAGCCGACGGGGATGGCGGTCTTCCCGATGCTGAGACGACTGTTCGCGTCGGGTCGGCGTCCGTCGGAGCTGACGGCGCGGCGCATCGGCGCTGCACATGTCCGCGGGGTTATGCGATCCGCAGTAGCCTCGTCTGGTGAACGCTGACGCAACCGAGCCGCAGTCAGGCGAGCCCGGCGAGCACGAAGCCGCACCCGACGCGGTCGAGGCCGTGCCCGGTATCGGCCTGACCTACGTGATCGGACGCTGGGTTCTCGCGCCGCTCGCGCGCATGCTCTACCGCCCCCGCATCGAGGGACGCGAGCACTTCCCGCGCAAGGGCGCTGTCATCCTCGCCAGCAACCACCTCTCGTTCATCGATTCGTTCATCATCCCGATGGCATCGCCGCGACCGGTGAGGTTCCTGGCGAAGTCGAGCTATTTCGACGGCACCGGGTTCCGCGGCTGGCTGTCGCGCGAGTTCTTCTTCGCCGCCGGCGCGTTCCCGGTGCGCCGGGGAGCGGGGCAGGCGGCTCTCGACGCGCTCGACCAGCAGAAGAAGATGCTCGATGCGGGATGGTCCACGGCCCTCTATCCCGAAGGCACGCGCTCCCTCGACGGTCGCCTCTACAAGGGCCGGACCGGCGTCGCGTTCCTCGCGCTCCAGACGGGCGCGCCCGTCATCCCCGTCGGACTCATCGGGACGAGCGACATCATGCCGGTCGGGGCGAAGTTCCCCCGCCTCCGGCCGCGCGTGACCGTGCGCTTCGGCGAGCCTCTCGACCTGAGCCACCACGGTCCCGCCGACTCCGGACGCGCGCGCCGTAACGCCACGGACGAGATCATGGCGGCCATCCACGCCCTGTCCGGACAGGAGCTCGCGGGCGCCTACAACGAGGCACCGCCGCAGAACACCGTCGAGCGCATCAAGCAGGCCCTGCCGCACGAGCGCCGCTGACCCGCCCCCGGTCCCGTCGCGCGGACGGTCAGTCCGAGGCGGCGACCACGATCGTCGGTTCGTGACGCACCGGGAAGTTGACCGAGTTCGCGATGAAGCACCAGGCGTTCGCCTGCGCGTGCGCGGCGAGCGCAGGCTCGCGCATCTCCTCCTGCGCCACCACGACCCGGGGCCGCAGCACGACCTCGGTGAACGCTCCCCCGCCGCGACCGTCCTCGCGCATCGTCCCGATCGCGTCGTCCCGGTAGTCGACGACGACCACACCTGCTGTGACGCAGGCGTGGAGGTAGGACAGCAGGTGACACTCGGCAAGCGCCGAGAGCAGCAGGTCCTCGGGATTCCACCGCGACGGGTCGCCACGGAACGGCTTGTCGCTCGAGGCCGCGATCTCGGGCTTGCCGTCGACGCGCAGCGATACGGAGCGGTCGTAATCGCGGTATCCGCTCGTCCCGGTGCCGCGATTCCCGGTCCATTCGGCGCGGACGGAGTAGTGGTGCTCACCCAACATGCGGTCAGTCTGACACGCCGCGCAGCGCGTGCCACGACGGTAGGCTGTCGGGGTGCCGCAGACCTTCGCCGTCCCCGCCGCCGTCGAGCTCGCGGTCGTCGAGCGCAGCGGCTTCGTCGAATCTCGACACGCCGGGGCCGCGGTCGTTCTCGGAGCCGACGGCGCCCCCATCCGGACGCTCGGCGACGTCGACGCGCTGATCCTGCCGCGCTCGACGCTGAAGCCTCTTCAGGCCCTTGCGAGCCTCACCGCGGGCGCCCCGCTCGAGGGCGAACGTCTCGGCCTCGCGACGGCCAGCCACTCCGGTACCGACCGGCACGTGTCCGTCGTTCGCGACATCCTCAACGACGCCGGCCTCGGCGAAGACGACCTGGGCTGCCCGGCGGCGTGGCCCGGCGACACGGCGACGCGTGACGAGATGGTCCGCGAGCTCGGCTCCCCCAGCCGCATCCGCATGAACTGCTCGGGGAAGCATGCCGCGATGCTGTCGGCCTGCGTCGCCAGCGGCTGGGACACGGCGACGTATCTCGATCCCGAGCACCCCCTTCAGGTCCACACCCGCGAGGTCATCGAGCGCCTCACCGGCAGCAAGGCCGCCGCGACGGCGATCG
This sequence comes from Microbacterium sp. cf332, assembly GCF_900102175.1. Lineage (GTDB taxonomy): Bacteria > Actinomycetota > Actinomycetes > Actinomycetales > Microbacteriaceae > Microbacterium. The sequence goes on along the minus strand of NZ_FNKN01000003.1, from coordinate 343,404 downwards.
ACGGGTGCGGCGCCCCCGTATACGCGATGAGCCTCATCGCTCTCGGGCGCGCCATCCAGCGCATCGGAACCGCGAGCGAGCGATCGCCTTTCGCGCTGCACCGAATGGCGGGCTCGCTCGTCCGCGCCGTCCGCGAGAATCCCTGGACGATCGACGGCCCGGGGCGCCCCGACACGGTCGCGATCGAGCGGCTCGGCGTCTTCGCGAAGACGGGCGCCGAGGGTGTGCTCGTGATGGTCGCTCCCGACGGCACCACGGCGGCCCTCAAGGTTCTCGACGGCAACGGCCGGGCGGCGACGGCGATCGCGCTGACACTGCTCGTCCGGGCCGGCGCGCTCGAGGCGGCGCCGGTCGCCCGGGTGATCTCCCATCTTCCGCTCGCCGTCCTCGGCGGCGGACAGAACGTCGGCATCATCCGGCCGACGGTGTAGCGGCTCCTCACGAGGGAGCGTGGAAAGGACTGCCATGCGCATCAGCGTTCCCAGCGAGGTCAAGAACAACGAGTACCGCGTCGCGCTCACCCCTGCGGGTGTGCACGACCTGGTCGCCGCCGGTCATGAGGTCTTCGTCCAGCGCGGCGCCGGCGCGGGCTCGTCTCTGCCCGACGCCGAGTACGACGAGGCCGGTGCGGTGCTCGTCGAGGAGGCGGACGAGGTCTGGGCGCGCGCGGAGCTGCTGCTGAAGGTCAAAGAGCCGATCGCGAGCGAGTACCACCGGTTCCGCGACGACCTCGTGCTGTTCACGTATCTGCACCTCGCCGCGGACCGGCCGCTCACCGACCGGCTCGTCGCGAGCGGCATGACCGCGATCGCATACGAGACCGTGCAACTGCCGGGAGGCGGCCTGCCGCTGCTGGCTCCGATGAGCGAGGTGGCGGGCCGGCTCGCGCCGACCGTCGGCGCTGCGACCCTGTTGCGCTCGGCGGGAGGTCTCGGGCTGCTGATGTCGGGGGTGCCGGGCACGCGCCCCGCGACCGTGACCGTCATCGGCGGCGGCGTCGCCGGGGCCAACGCCGCTTACATCGCCGCGGGCCTGGGCTCGGACGTCACGATCTTCGACACGAACATCCAGCGGCTGCGTTTCCTCGACGACCACTTCCAGGGGCGGGTCAAGACCGCCGCCTCGAACCCGCTCGATCTCGATCGGGCGGTCGTGGCCTCCGACCTCGTGATCGGTTCGGTCCTCATCCCGGGTGCCAAGGCGCCGAAGCTCGTGCGCAATGAGACGGTCGCGCGCATGCGACCGGGATCGGTTCTGGTCGACATCGCGGTCGACCAGGGCGGGTGCTTCGAAGACACGCGCCCCACGACTCACGCCGAACCGACCTTCCGGGTACACGACACGGTCTTCTACTGCGTGGCGAACATGCCCGGCGCGGTGCCGAACACCTCGACCGCCGCGCTGACGAACGCGACGCTCCCCTACGTTCGACAGATCGCGCGCCACGGCTGGCAGCGAGCCCTGCGCTCCGACAGCGCGCTCGCGGCCGGCCTGAACGTCGCCGGCGGCCACGTCGTCAATGAGGGCGTCGCGGCGGCGCACGGCCTGCCCGCGGGCCCGCTCGTCGACGCGCTGGCCTGACGCGCTCCGACCGACGACGGCCCGTCGCGCGGTGCGATTCGGGTCGCGTCGGTCACGGTCAGGCGACCGGCAGCTCCATGATGCCCCAGGGCGAGCCGTGGCCCTCGGGCGACGCGAGGAGGTCGAGGAAGGGCGTGGCGGGAAAGGCCTCGGGGCCCAGCACCCCGACGCCGGTCCACACGCCGGTCGCGAGCAGCTCGAGAGCGATCACCGGCCCGAGCGCGGTCTGCAGGACGACCGCCTGCGAGGCGTACTCCCTCATCGTGTGCTCGTTGTCGGCCACGTGGTAGAGGTAGCTCGACCGCGGACGGCCGTCGCGTCCGGTGCCGGTGACCACCACACCGGCGCAGGTCTTGCCCGTCATCCGATCGCCGAGTGAGGCGGGATCGGGCAGGCACGCCGCCACGACATCGCGCGGCGAGACGGCCGTCCCCTTGACGGTGACGGGGTCGGTGCGGTCGAGCCCGAGCTTGTGCAGCACCTTGAGCACCTCGATGAACTCGTCGCCGAGACCGTATTTGAAGTCGACGCGCTTCGCGGACGTCCACCGCGGCATCAGCAGGACCTCTTCATGCTCGACGTTGACGCACTCCACCGGACCGATGCCCTCGGGGAAATCGAAGACCTCCGGCTCGGAGAAGGGCGGCGTCGTGTACCACCCGCGCCCCTCCTCGTACACGACGGGCGGATTGAGACACTCCTCGATCGTGGTCCAGATCGAGAACGACGGCGCGAAGTCGTAGCCCTCGACGACGAGGTTGGCACCGTCTCGCACCCCGAGGCTCTCGATCTCGTCGAAGAGCTCGTCCTCGGCGTACCGGGCGAACACGTCAGACATCCCGGGCTCGACGCCCATGCCGACGAGTGCCAGCAGCCCGGCATCCTCCCAGTCGGCGGCCGCAGCGAACTGCTCGTCACCGAGCTTGATCCCCGGTTCCTCGTAGGGGCGTTCGGGATGCGGTCGCGACAGGCTCATCGCCATGTCCAGGTAGGTCGCGCGTGCCGCGAAGCAGCCCTCGAAGATGGGCATGACGAAGCGCGGGTCCACGGCGTTCAGGACATGGGTGACGGCGTGCTCGCCGATCAACGTCGCGACGGAGTCGGCCGACGACGCGTCGACCTGCGCCGCGACGAGTCGACTGTCGCCCACCTCGTCGACGAGGCGCTGCGGGCGCGCGGGTTCGTAGTCGGCGATGACGAGAGTGTCGAAGAAGCTGCGACGCACCGCGAGGCGGACCGCCGCAGAACCGACGCCTCCCGCCCCGATGATGAGAATGCGCATGCTCATGTGTCAGCCCCTTCCGCCGTCGACCGAACGCGGGTACTCGATGGGTTCGTCGGGGACGAGCACCTCGGTGTCGCGATTGAGACTCTCTCCGCGGAAGAACGGCTTCGACCGGGGAAAGAGGTACCAGAGCAGCATGAGCACGACGCCGAGGGCGAGCGCGCCGATGCCGAGGACGAAGGTGCCGCCGATGCCGAGCAGCACGGTGTACCCGTAGTCGACGTCCCACATGTCGATCGCCGACTGGACGAAGGCGTACGTGAGCATCAGCGCGCCCACCACCGGGAGCACGCCCTTCACCACGAGGTCGCGCGCAGACCGCCGCAGGTCGTGACGGAAGTACCACGCGCAGGCGTACCCGGTGAGCGCATAGTAGAAGGCGATGGCGAGCCCCAGCGAGAGGATGGAGTCCTGCAGGATGTTGTCGCTGATCAGCGTCATCCCGATGTAGTAGACGATCGCGACCGCGCCGCCGACGATCGTCGAGACCGACGGCGTCCGGTAGACCGGGTGAACCGTGCGGAACGCCTTCGGCAGTGCCCGGTAGGCGGCCATGGCGAGGGTTCCGCGAGCCGTGGGCAGGATGGTCGTCTGCGTCGACGAGATGGCGGAGATCATGACCGCGACGACGAGCGCCCACGAGAACGGGCCGAGCAGGCCGTCCTTGAGGGCGAGGAAGATGTCGTCGGCGATGTCCTCGTTGCCGAGGCCCGTCGCCCCGTCACCCAGCCCCGCGTACATCATGGCCGAGATGGTGACACCCACGTAGGTCACGAGCAGGATGATCGTCGTGAGCACAGCCGCGCGGCCCGGGATGCGCGTCGGGTCCTTCGTCTCCTCGTTCAACGCCAGGCACGTGTCCCACCCCCAGTAGATGAACAGGGCGAGCAGGATGGCCTGCACGAAGCCGCTCGCGTCCGTGAAGGCGAACGGGTTCAGCCAATCCCACGAGAAGGCCGTGGGATCGGGCGCCTCCCCCGAGAAGTAGTGCCAGAGCGCCGAGACGACGAACACCGCCAGCAGCAGGTACTGCACCGCCAGCAGGACGTTCTGCAGCTTCTCGCCGATCTCGACGCCCCGCCAGCTGACGTAGGTCATGAGGGCGATGAAGACGACGCCCGTCGCGGTGACGAGCGGCACGTTCTCGCTGAGGGAGCCGTCGCCGAAGAGAGACCAGAAGTAGATGCCGGCGACCTGCGCGAGGTTGGCGAGCACAACCATGCCCGCGACGGCGACGCCCCAGCCGCCCATCCAGCCGACCCACGGACCGAACGCCTTCGTGCCCCAGGTGAACGTCGTGCCGCAGTCGGGGACGGCGTTGTTGAGCTCGCGGTAGGCGAAAGCGATGAAGAGCATCGGGATGAACGCGATGACGAACGCGATCGGTGCCTGCGCGCCGACAGCGAGGACGACGAAGCCGAGGGTGGCGACGAGCGAGTAGACGGGGGCGGTCGAGGCGAGGCCGATCACCGTCGAGCCCCACAACCCCAGCGTTCCGGCCGCGAGCCCCTTGCCGTCAGCCCGCCGCATGTCGATGGGAGAGGTGGTCACAAGCTGCACGCTAGGGCCGTGCATCGTCGCCGCGCAAGAGTCAGCTCTGCGCGGTGCCCGCCGCGGTCAGGATGACGCGGCGCACGCGGTCGCTTCGGGTGTCCAAGAGCCACGCGCGCCCGCCACCGGGGTGCGCGAAGGGTGGCAGTGCCCGGTTGCCGGTGAGAAGACGCAGCTCGCTCCCGTACCCGGCGTCGACGACCAGCTGACACCGTCCGCCCGTCCCGGCGACGGCCGCGGCTGCTGCACGCCATCGTCCGAGCCACGCCTCGGGTGTGCCCCAGACGACGCGTCCGGGGCGGAGTTCGGTCGTCTCCTCTGTGCTGCGCACCTCGATGCCGGCGTCGCGCCAGCGGTGGAGCGCGATGCGCGTGGCCGCGGTCGGCGGGGCGACGAGAGCGACGGCGTGACTCGGCCGGAAGACCGACGGCGCGCGCGGATCTCCACCGATCGGAGCCGGCGCCGCGGTGTCGGCGAACTGCACGAGCGCGCCGTGCCATCGCCCGCGCCCGGCGGGTGCCGCCGGGTCGTGATGCGCGGGGTCACCGCCGAAAGCGATGTGCTCCGACCGCGATACGGCGGCGAGCACGGCACGGTCCGGCAGCTGGTCGACGATCCTTCCGACCGCGCCCGTGATCCGTTGCGCCGCGCAGACGACGCTGATGCCCCGGGCGCGCGCCTCCCGTGCGCAGCGCTCGATGGATGCCGCGGCGGCAGCGGCGTACTCGTCCGGCATCCGGGTGAGGAGCAGGTCGAGGTCGTCCACCACGACCACCCACCCCCGCGGGACGTCGTCGAGGCCCGCGATGACGTCCCACGCCTGCTCGAGGTCGTCGGGAACCCAGCAGAGCCGGTCCCGAGCGGCCTGTACGGCGATGGTCCGCAGAAGTGTGGTGCGGCCCGAGCCCGCCCGACCGAGGACCGCCGCGCCGGGCGCGCCGGGCTCGAGGCACACCACGCGGCGACGCTGCTCGGCCGGCTCGTCGGCGACCCCGAGCACCACGGTGTCGGGGCGCCGCAGCCCGTCGAGGGCGACGCGCGAGGGAAGCGGCGGCAGCCAGGGTCGGCGGGCGGGCGCACCGCGCGTCGAGGATCGCGCGATCCGCTCGACGGCCGCCGGCGGGCAGAGGCTCACCCGCATCAGCTGCGGCGCGGTGTCGGCGGCGCGCCGCACGAGTGCGGTGCCGCGCTCCGCCACCCCTCCCGGCAGCGCCGCCGCGTCCGAGCAGCCCAGGACGGTCCGCGAGTCGGCGGCATCGGCGACGCGCAGCGCGATCCGCAGCGGTGCGTTGGCCAGCACGGCGTCGCGGAAGCCCTCGGCCCGCTGCGTCGCGAGCACGAGATGCAGACCCAGTGCACGACCCCGGGCGGCGAGATCGGCGAACAGGTCGTGCATCCCCGGATGAGCCCGGGTGAGCGCCGCGTACTCATCGACGACGATGACCAAACGCGGCAGCACGTCGGCGATCTCGCCGATGTCCCGTGCGCCGTGCTCGGCGAGGACGCGCTCCCGGCGGCGTATCTCGGCGGTGAGACTCTCGACGGCGCGCACCGCGTTGCACTCGTCGAGGTCGGTCACGACGCCCACGACGTGGGGCAGCGGCGCGAGCGCGTCGAAGGCGCGGCCGCCCTTGAAGTCCACGAGCAGGAAGTTCACGCGATCGGGCGGCGCGCTGCGCGCCAGAGCCGTCACCCAGGTCACGAGAAGCTCGCTCTTGCCGCTCCCCGTCATCCCCACGACGATCGCGTGGGGCCCGTCGTCGACCAGGTCGACCTCGACCGGACCGGCCGGGCCGGCGCCGATCGCGACCCGCGAGCCCGAATCCGGCCGCTGCGGCAGGTCGTCGAACGCCATCGGGGCGAGCGGACCGGCGCCGACGGCGGCCTCGTGGCCTCGGAGCACGTCGACGAGCGCCGCAGCGCGCTCGGCGCCCCAGGCCGCGGGCCGCACACGCGTCGACGAACCCTCGAAAGTCAGCTCCGCCTCGTCGGTGTCGATCAGACGGAGGATCGCCGAGCACTGCGGCGGAGGCGCAGCCGCGCCGGCGCAGATGATCGTGGCATCGACGTCGGGGGGCAGCGTCGCCCGGCCCCACCACAGTCGCAGTCCGCGCGCGACCTGGGCATGCGGCAACGCGTCGGCCCACTCCTCGTCGACGCCGATCAGCTGGACCGCACCGGGCGGATGGGCGAGGCAGATCTGCGCGACGAGCGCGCGCGCCACCGCGACCGACGCCGCGCGCGGACCGACGACGGCGATGCCCGCCGTGAGCGGCACGTCGATGGGCGCATCAGCGAGCACGGCGGCCTCTCGGCGGAACTCGGCTGCCGCATCCCCGTCGATGCGCGCGCGTGATGGGACCGAACCCGATCCGACCACGACGACCTCCCGGCCCGGGCCGGCTCGCCAGATCCCGTCGGGGCGCTCGACGAGACGATCGGCGTCGGGCGTCGCCCGCCACAGCGCGGCGCGTTCTGCGGCGTGCCGGCGATCGAGTTCGGCACGCGCGAGCCGCAGGTCGTCGGCCTCGCGCCGCTGTGCGCGACGCCGCTCGCGACGCGCCATCCGCCCTGCGTCGAGGATCGATGCGAGGGCGACGAGGGGTCCGAGTGCGGCGAACCACAGCACCGTCGGCGACCCGGTCACCTGCCAGAGGACGACCGCCCCGACGACCGGCACCACGAGGGCCCAGAACGGGAACGACGCGCGGCGGGGTTCCGGGGCCCGAGAGGGCACGCGGATCGGGTCATCGAGGAGAGCCGGGTGCTGCACGTCGCCGAGTCAACCCCGGACGACCGGCCCGCGCGGCCGACACTCGCGCCTCGGTGGAGGTCGGTGCTCAGTCCGAGGCCGGGGAGGAACCGGCGTCGGACGACTGGGGGCCGGGAGCCTCGCCCGTCGCGCCACCCGCATCGCCCTGCAGGTGCGCGTCGAGCACGATGACGGTCACGTTGTCGCGGCCGCCGTTCTCGAGGGCGGCCGTCATCATCGCCGACACGGCGGCGGCGGGATCGGCGTTCTCGAGCAGGAAATGCAGGATGCCGTAATCGGTCAGCTCTTTGGTGAGTCCATCGCTGCAGATCACGAAGCGGTCGCCGTCGACGACGTCGAGCCGGACGTAATCCGGGGTGACCCCGTCGCTGGGTCCGACGGCGCGCGTGATCACGTTGCCGTACGGGTGCTGCTCGGCCTCTTCCGGGCTGAGGCGACCCGCTGCGACGAGCTCCTGCACGACGGAGTGATCGGTCGTCACCTGGGCGATCGCCTGATCGCGCAGGAGGTACACGCGCGAGTCGCCGATGTTCAGGGTCGTCCACTGCGGCTCGCCGTCGACGACGTCGAGGTAGACGCCCGTGACGGTCGTACCCGTGCCGTCGTCGGTCGTCTCGGGATGATCGGCGATGTCTCCGACCGCACGCTCGAGCGCGTCCTCGATGTCCTCCGGGGTGACGACGCCGCGGTCGGCGACTCCCCGCAGGCGGTCGACGGCGCTCGCACTCGCGATCTCGCCGCCGATGTGGCCGCCCATCCCGTCGGCGACGATGAACAGCGGATACTGCGCCAGAAGCGCGTCCTGGTTGCTGTCGCGGCGTCGTCCGGTGTCGGTGGCTGCGGCCCAGCGGAGTTCGATCGCACCGGACGGGACGTCCACGATCCGGGATTGGGTCGTGGGGTCGGGCACTCTGTCACTCTTCCTTCGTGGACGGATGGACGTGTCACACTCTAGTGGACACGCCCGCGGAGCGTGATTCCGCTACCCCGCCGCAGGGTCGGCCGGCAGCGGGAAAAGCGCGTCGATGGTCGCGAGGTCGTCGGCGCTGGGGCGCCATGCCGACGCCGCGGCGGCGTTCGACCGGACCTGATCGGCTGAGGTGGCGCCCGCGATGACGCTGCTGAGCGCGGGCTGCGCGAGCAGCCAGCCGAAGGTCGCCTGCACCATCGTGATGCCGCGCTCGTCGCAGAACGAGCGGTAGGCGTCGAGCGCATCCCAGGGCGCCTTCTCCCAGAGGTGACGTCGCTCGCGTGCGACACGGGAATCGGACGGGATGTGGTCGCGCGTGAACTTGCCGGTCAGCAAGCCGTTGTGCAGGGGGAAGTACGGCAGGAAGCCGCGATCGTACCGACGGACCGCCGGCAGCACCTCGCGCTCGGCGGCGCGGGCGAGAAGGCTGTAGTGGTTCTGCGCGGAGATGAACGGCACGTCACCCCGGGCCCGCGCGACCGCCTCGGCCTCGGCGATCTGCCAACCGGTGAAGTTCGAGTGCCCGACGTAGCGCACCTTGCCCTCGCGCACGAGCTCGGACAGCGCGTCGAGAGTCTCCTCGATCGGCGTCTCCGGATCGGGGGTGTGGAGCTGGTAGAGGTCGATCCAGTCGGTCTGCAGTCTTTCGAGCGACGCCTCCACCGCACGCCGGATGTACGCCCGCGAGCCCTTGGCACCGGGCAGGCCCAGATCGACGGCGCTGTGGCCGAACTTCGTGGCCACGACCACGCCGTCCCGTCGCCCGCGCAACGCCTCCCCCATCAGGGTCTCCGACAGCCCGGGCTCGCCGCCGTAGATGTCGGCCGTGTCGAAGAAGGTTATGCCCGCGTCGAGCGCGGCGTCGAGGACGGCGACCGTGCCCTCCAACGACTGCGTCGGCGTGCCCCGCCGACCGAAGTTGTTGCAGCCCAGTCCCACCGCCGACACGAGGAGTCCGGAGGAGCCGAGTCTGCGGGTCTGCACTGCGTCGTCCATCCCCCCACGCTAGCCCGGAATCGACGAGAGAGCCCCCGTCGCGTGACGGGGGCTCTCTCGGGAGTCACGGGCGCGGAGCGTCCGAGGCCGGGGGTTCGGCGGGCGGCGGCGGGTACGATCCGGCCGGCGGCGGGTACGAGCCCGCCTGCGGCGCCGCGGGCGCGGCCGGCGGGACGTATCCGGCGGACGGGGCGCCGTAGCCGGCGGCGGGAGCGGCTCCGCCGTCCGGCTGCACCGGGATGCCCTGCCAGACGGTCGTGTCGCGCAGGAACGAGGTGCGCCACGGCGCGGGCGTCACATTCGGGTTCCACGGCGAGCTGGAGAACGCGGCGATACCCAGCCAGATCAGCCCACCGATGCCGGGGATGAGGTAGAGGAGGACCAGGGGCCAGTCCTTGCCGAGCTTCAGCCCGACGCGCCAGCTGGCGACGGCGAGGGCGGCGAAGAGGACGTAGCTGAAGATGCCGCCGATGGCGGGGATGTTCGTCAGGACGGCAGCAGCCACCATGGCGCCGAGCATGACCCAGGGCGACAGATCGCCGAGCTTCGCGAAGACCAGCTCGCGGTACACGGGGACCCACGCACGCCATTTGCCCTGCACGCCCGCCTTCTCGAAGATCCTCATGTAGAAGAAGGAGCTGATGACGTATCCCGCGAGGGAGAGGATCAGGATGATGGGCAGCAGGACGAAGATGACGGCCAGGATGGCTCCCACGCCCGCTCCGCTCCCGTCGTAGTAGTCCGGCATGAAACGACCTCCTCAGTCAGGACCCGGAACGGCACGATCGTGTCGCCGGTCGCCGCTCATGCTAGCGAACCGGGCGCGGGCGTGCGGGAATGCCGGCCGTGCCCTGTCGGCCGCGGCCGTCAGACGACGAGCTCGAGCTCTTCGCTCCGGTCGGATGCGCGGACGCTCCACCCGTTGCGGCCCGCCCAGTCGACGAACGCGGCGCGCGAATCGATCGCGGCACCCGTAGCGGCGAGAGCGCGGGTCAGCTCGCCCTTCGCGTGCTTGTTGAAGTGGTTCAGCGCCCGCACGGTGCCGTCGGCACCCGCGGTGACGACCCGGACGAAAGCCGACGGCACGGCGGCGGGCACCGGCGCGAGCGCCACGTAGGCCTCGGACCGCAGGTCGAGGATGAACGACGCCCCCGTCGCGGCCAGCGCCGCGGATGTCGCTTCGGCCCAATGGCGGCGCATCGGGGCGATCCCGGGCAGCGCGGTCCCGGCGGCCAGGCGATAGGCGGGGATGGCGTCGAGCGCGCCGACGGGGCCGAACGGGGCGGATTGGATCAGGACGTGAGCGCCGAGCCACGCCCGGCCCGCAGCGTCGAGGGATGCAGCGTCCAGCGCGTCGAAGAGCACGCCCGTGTACCGGTCGATCGCCGGCATGGTCGGCGCGGTCGCCATCTGGGCGTTGACGTCTATCTCGCCCAACTGCCGGGGGCTCAGCTTGAGCACCCGAGCGGCGATGCCGGCATCCGCCGAGAGCGCGACGAGAGCGTCCACGGCCTCCCGGCGCTGACTCGCGAGCTGCGGCAGAGCCAGCGCGTCGAGGTCGAGAGGAGCCCCCGCCCCTCCCGCGCGCTTGGTCTCCGAGGGCGGCAGCAGCACCAGCATCCGATTGTCCTCCCTCTCAGCACGAGAGACCACACCCCGTAGGGCGTGGTCTCTCGTGTCGTGTCGTGCGACGTGTGCGCGTCAGGCGAGTGCGGCGTTGCCTGCCACGATGGTGAGCTCGTCGCCCTCCATCGACAGGAAGCCGTCCTGCGCGTTGGCGACGATCTTCGCGCCGCCGGGCTGGGTGATGCGGACCTGGCCTTCGGCGAGGATCGCCAGCACCGGCTCGTGACCTGCCATGAAGCCGATCTCGCCCTCGACCGTCTTGGCCACGACGAGGGTGGCCTCGCCGGACCAGACCTCCGCCTCGGCGGAGACGAGCGTGACCGTCAGAGCCATGTCAGCTGTTCTCCTTCTGGATCTTCGCCCACTTCTCCTCGACGTCGCCGATACCGCCGACGTTGAAGAAGGCCTGCTCGGCCACGTGGTCGAAGTCACCCTTGACGATCGCGTCGAACGACTCGATGGTCTCCTTGATCGGGACCGTGGAGCCCTCGACGCCGGTGAACTTCTTCGCCATGTAGGTGTTCTGCGAGAGGAACTGCTGGATGCGGCGCGCACGCGACACGACGATCTTGTCCTCTTCCGAGAGCTCGTCGACACCGAGGATCGCGATGATCTCCTGCAGTTCCTTGTTCTTCTGCAGGATCTGCTTGACGGCGGTCGCCACCCGGTAGTGGTCCTCACCGATGTAGCGCGGGTCGAGGATGCGGCTGGTCGAGCTCAGCGGGTCGACGGCCGGGTAGAGGCCCTTCGACGCGATCTCACGCGAGAGCTCGGTCGTGGCGTCAAGGTGCGCGAACGTCGTCGCCGGGGCCGGGTCGGTGTAGTCGTCGGCAGGCACGTAGATCGCCTGCAGCGAGGTGATCGAGTGACCGCGCGTCGACGTGATGCGCTCCTGGAGCACACCCATCTCGTCGGCGAGGTTCGGCTGGTAGCCCACGGCCGACGGCATACGACCCAGCAGGGTCGAGACCTCGGAGCCGGCCTGCGTGAAGCGGAAGATGTTGTCGATGAAGAGCAGCACGTCCTGCTTCTGCACGTCGCGGAAGTACTCCGCCATCGTCAGCGCCGAGAGCGCGACGCGCAGACGCGTTCCCGGCGGCTCGTCCATCTGACCGAAGACGAGGGCGGTCTTGTCGAACACGCCCGCCTCCTCCATCTCGTGGATGAGGTCGTTGCCCTCACGGGTGCGCTCACCGACACCGGCGAACACCGACACACCACCGTGGTCCTGCGCGACGCGCTGGATCATCTCCTGGATCAGGACGGTCTTGCCGACGCCGGCACCACCGAAGAGGCCGATCTTTCCACCCTGCACGTAGGGCGTGAGGAGGTCGATGACCTTGATGCCGGTCTCGAACATCTGGGTCTTGGACTCGAGCTGGTCGAAGCTCGGCGCCTGGCGGTGGATGCCCCAGCGCTCAGTGACCTCGACGGTCTCGCCCTCGGCGGCGTTCAGGACGTCACCCGTGACGTTGAAGACCTTGCCCTTGGTGACGTCGCCGACGGGGACCGTGATGGGTCCGCCGGTGTCGCGCACCTCCTGGCCGCGGACCATGCCGTCGGTCGGCTTCAGCGAGATGGCGCGGACGAGGTCGTCGCCGAGGTGCTGAGCGACCTCGAGCGTGATCTCGGTCGACTCGCCGTCGATCGTGATCGTGGTCTTGAGGGCGTTGTAGATGTCGGGGATCGAGTCGTGCGGGAACTCGATGTCGACGACGGGGCCGGTGACGCGCGCAACGCGGCCGACGACCGACGTGGCTTCGGCAGTGACGGTGGTCATGTCTGTCTCTTTCGGTTGGTCTTATTTGCCCGACGCCAGAGCGTCGGCGCCGCCGACGATCTCGGCGATCTGCTGAGTGATCTCGGCCTGGCGAGCGTTGTTGCGCAGGCGGGTGTAGTCGGTGATGAGCTTGTCGGCGTTGTCGCTCGCCGACTTCATCGCCTTCTGTGTCGCGGCGTGCTTCGCGGCCGACGACTGGAGCAGCGCGTTGAACACGCGGCTCTGGACGTAGACCGGCAGCAGCGCGTCGAGCACCGTCTCGGGGTCGGGCTCGAACTCGTACAGCGGATAGACCGGAGCCTGGTCCGCCGTCGCAGCGTCGGCCTCGACGACCTCGAGGGGCAGCAGACGCACCGACTCGGGCGTCTGCGTCATCATGCTGACGAAACGGTTGTACACGAGGTGGATCTCGTCGACGCCGCCGTCCTCGCCGCCCTGAGCGTAGGCGTCGAGGAGGGCCCCGGCGACCTGCTCGGCCGTGCTGAAGTGCGGTGTGTCGGTGTCACCCGTCCACTCGCCGGCAGCCCGCATCCGACGGAACTGGAAGTACCCGACGGCCTTGCGGCCGATGAGGTAGTACTCCACGTCCTTGCCCTGCGACCGCAGCAGCTCGGCCAGCTCGAGACCCTCGCGGAGGATCTGCGAGTTGAACGCGCCGGCGAGGCCGCGGTCGGAGGCGAAGATGACCACCGCGGAGCGACGGATCGTCTCGCGCTCGGTCGTCAGCGGGTGCTCGACGTCGGAGTGGGTCGCCACCGCGGAGACGGCACGCGTCACGGCCCGCGCGAAGGGAGAGGACGCGCGGACGCGTCCCATCGCCTTCTGAATGCGCGAAGCCGCGATGAGCTCCATCGCCTTCGTGATCTTCTTGGTCGTCTGAGCAGAACTGATCTTCTGCTTGTAGACCCGGAGTTGTGCGCCCATAGTGTGTCGTCCTCCGCGTCAGCCGCGGCGGCCCTTGACGATCTGCTCCTGGTTCACGTCATCGGCCGCGGCAGCAGCGGTCTCCTCGTGGCCCGGCTTGTTGATGGCCTGACCCTTGCCGCCCTGGAACTCGAGCACGAACGCGTCGACGACCTTCTCGAGCTCGGCGACGGTGTCGTCACCCAGCACGTTCGTCTCACGCAGCGTGTCGAGGATCGACGTGTTGCGCTTGAGGTAGTCGAGCAGGTCGCGCTCGAAGGTCAGGACGTCCTCGACCTCGATCGTGTCGAGCTTCCCGTTGGTGCCGGCCCAGATCGAGACGACCTGCTCCTCGACGGGGTACGGCGAGTACTGGGGCTGCTTGAGAAGCTCGGTCAGACGGGCTCCGCGAGCCAGCTGACGACGCGACGCGGCGTCGAGGTCGGACGCGAACATCGCGAACGCCTCGAGCGAGCGGTACTGGGCGAGCTCGAGCTTCAGCGTGCCCGACACCTTCTTGATCGACTTGACCTGGGCGTCACCACCGACGCGCGACACCGAGATGCCCACGTCGACTGCGGGACGCTGGTTCGCGTTGAAGAGGTCGGACTGCAGGAAGATCTGGCCGTCGGTGATCGAGATGACGTTCGTCGGGATGTACGCCGAGACGTCGTTGGCCTTCGTCTCGATGATCGGCAGACCCGTCATCGAGCCGGCGCCCAGCTCGTCGGACAGCTTCGCGCAACGCTCCAGCAGACGCGAGTGCAGGTAGAACACGTCGCCGGGGTATGCCTCGCGGCCCGGCGGGCGACGCAGGAGCAGCGAAACGGCGCGGTACGCCTCGGCCTGCTTCGACAGGTCGTCGAAGATGATCAGGACGTGCTTGCCCTCGTACATCCAGTGCTGACCGATGGCCGAGCCGGTGTAGGGGGCCAGGTACTTGAAGCCGGCGGGGTCGGATGCCGGAGCGGCGACGATCGTCGTGTACTCCATGGCGCCGGCGTCCTCGAGCGCGCCCTTCACCGAAGCGATGGTCGAGCCCTTCTGGCCGATCGCGACGTAGATGCAGCGGACCTGCTTGTTGACGTCGCCGGATTCCCAGTTGGCCTTCTGGTTGATGATCGTGTCGATCGCGATCGCCGTCTTGCCGGTCTGGCGGTCGCCGATGATGAGCTGGCGCTGGCCGCGGCCGACGGGGATCATCGCGTCGATGGCCTTGATTCCGGTCTGCATCGGCTCGTGGACCGACTTGCGCTGCATGACGCCGGGCGCCTGCAGCTCGAGCGCGCGGCGCCCGACGGTCGCGACCTCGCCGAGTCCGTCGATCGGGTTGCCGAGCGGGTCGACGACGCGGCCGAGGTAGCCCTCGCCGACGCCGACCGACAGCACCTCGCCGGTACGGGTGACCTTCTGGCCCGCCTGGATCCCGGCGAAGTCGCCGAGGACGACGACACCGATCTCGTGCTCGTCGAGGTTCTGCGCGAGGCCCTCGACGCCGTTCTCGAAGCGGACGAGCTCGTTCGCCATGACGCCGGGCAGACCCTCGACGTGGGCGATGCCGTCGGCCGCGTCGACGACGGTGCCGACCTCGGTCGCGGCGGCCCCGGTGGGCTCGTACGCGGCGACGAAGTCTTTCAGCGCGTCACGGATGACATCCGGGCTGATGGACAGTTCTGCCATGGTGTTCCTTCGGTCCTGAGTCTGTGGGTCCGGATGCGTCCGGCCGATGCGCCCGGGAGGGCGGGAGGTGGGTCAGCCCGCCAGTCGCTGGCGGAGATCGGAGAGGCGGGAGGCGACGGTCGCGTCGATGACGTCGTCGCCGATCTCGATGCGCAGCCCGCCGACGACCGCGGGGTCGACGACGAGGTTGAGCGAGACGGGCGTGCCGTATCGGCTCGAGAGGGTCTCGGCCAGCCGCGAGCGCTGCTGGTCGTTCAGGGCGGTCGCCGTTCGGACGCTCGCCACGATGCGGCCGCGCTGGCTCGACACGATGCGGATGGCGCGCTCGAGCAGCTGACGTACACGACGCTCGCGCGGGCGCTGCACGACCGACGAGGCGACCAGACGGGTGCCGTCGCCGCCGCGTCCATCGAGCAGACGCTCGACGAGAGCTCCCTTGGCCGACTGCTCACCGAGACGGCTGCCGAGCGCGAGCTCGAGCTGCGGGTTCGCCGAGATGGTGTGCAGCACACCGAACAGCTCGTTCTCGAGGTCACCCGCATCGGCGACGGCCGCGACACGGATCGCCAGCTCCTCGACGGCGTCGACGAAGTCGTCGGCCGACGACCAGCGCTGACCCGCAGCGGTGCGCAGCAGTGAGACGGTCTGCGCCGCGAAGGCCGGACCGAACACATCGCCGACGACCTTGTCGCGGGCAGACGACGAGGCCGCGTTGTCCGTCAGCGCGCCGCTCAGCTGCGGCGAGTCCGCCAGAGCCCGCGCGGCGACGAACAGCTCGCGCGAGACGTCGAGCGTCAGCCCGGGAGTCTCGGCGACCGCCGCCGTCGTCGCGGCGAGAGCCTGAGTGGTCGCGCTGCCCATCAGTTCGACGCCTTCTCGGAGGCCTCGAGGTCGGTGAGGAAGCGGTCGACGACGGCCTGAGCCTTCTGGTCGTCCGACAGGGTCTCGCCGATCACGCCGCCGGCCAGGTCGAGGGCCAGCGTGCCGACCTCGCTGCGGAGCGACACGACGGCCGCCTGGCGCTCGGCTTCGATCTGCGTGTGCGCTGCGGCGGTGAGACGCTCGGCCTCGGCCGACGCGTTCTGCTTCGCCTCGCTGACGATCTTGCGACCGTCCTCGCGAGCGGCGTCACGGATCTCGCCGGCTTCCTTGCGGGCGTCGGCGAGCTGGGCGGTGTACTCCTCGAGCGCCGCCTCGGCCTTGCGCTGAGCCTCGTCGGCCTTGGCGATGTTGCCCTCGATGGCCGCGCTGCGCGCGTCGAGCACCGTGGTGACACGGGGCAGCGCGTAGAAGACGACAACGAGAACGATGATGACGAAGCAGACGCCCGACCAGATGATGTCGTAGTAGGCGGGCAGCAGCGGGTTACCGGAGCCCTCTTCGGCGGCGACGGTGAGCAGTGCGTCGACCATCATGCCTCCCTCTTGGTGAATGGCGAGCGGATCAGAGCGCGTTGAAGATGAACGGCGTTGCGATGCCGATCAGCGCGAGGATCTCGATGAGGCCGATACCGATGAACATCGTCACCTGCAGGCGTCCCGCGAGTTCGGGCTGACGAGCCGTCGACTCGATCGTCTTGCCGATCATGATGCCGAGGCCGATGGCCGGGCCGATGGCGGCGAGGCCATAGCCGACGGTGGCGATGTTTCCGGTGACGGCGGCAAGAATCGTCGTAGCGTCCACTGGATTTTTCCTTTCGTAGGGCGACCAGCCGGGTGGCTGATCGTCAGTGCTCTTCGGCGACGGCGAGCTGGATGTAGACCGCCGTCAGGATGGTGAAGATGTATGCCTGCAACGCAGCAACGAAGATCTCGAACAGGGTGAAGGCGAAACCCATCGCGAGGGTACCGGCCGCCAGGATCGAGAACCAGTTGAAGCTCATCAGGAAGAACTGGGTGGCTGCGAAGAACAGCACGAGCATGAGATGACCGACCATCATGTTGGCCAGTAGTCGCAGGAACAGCGAGAAGGGCCGGGCCACGAAGATCGAGATGAGCTCGATCAGGGCGATCAGAGGCACGATCAGAACCGGCACACCGCTCGGCACCAGCGAGTTCTTCAGGAACCGACCGGGCCCGTGCTTCTTCAGACCGGCATATACGAAGACGACGTATGCAACGAGGGCGAACATCAACGGCGCCCCCGCGACCGCGGTACCCGCGATGTTGAGGAACGGGATGATGCCCGTGAGGTTCAGGAAGAGGATGCCGAAGAACAGTGACGTCAGGACGGGGAGGAACCGCTTGCCGTCCTTCTCTCCGAGAACCTGGTATGCGACCTGCTCGCGCACGAACCCGAACCCGAGTTCCAGAACGCTCTGGAATCGTCCCGGAACAACCGTCATGCGTCGGGCGCCGATCACGAGGACGAGCACGAGCACCGCGGTCGCGATCAGCTGAACCATCGAGATCCGCGTGAATGCGAACGGAGTGCCTTCAAAAAGCAGGACCTCGGGGAAGAAGTCACTGATGGAGGGCGGGTGGAATTCGTTATCGGCCGCCATGGCGATCATTGCCGCTTGAGTCAACGGGTTGGCTCCAGCTTCTCGTGCCAGCGTGAACCAGCTCGGTAAGTATGAGAAGAGATCTTCACGGGGCCTCAGCGTCGCCGCTGCCCACCGTCCGTGAAGTGCTGTGTCAGCCTATCAAACAACCGAGCCCAGCCTGTCATCGGAATCCCGGAACGGTCAGACCTCCGGATTGGTCTCCGGCAGGGTGGTGTCCGACACGTGAGGCAGGCGCATACGAGCCATCACGACGAGATCGACAGTGATCGCTCCGATCGCGGCGGCAACCAGGGCGAAGAAGAACATCGGCGAGACGATCCAGTCGATGCGGCTGATGACCAAGAGCGCGACGAGCACGAGGGCGAACTTGACGACCCAGCCACCCATCACGATGCCGAAGTAGATCGGAAGGAACATCTCCTGCCCGTACCAGCGGTTGGCGATCAGGATGCTGAGCGCAGTGAGGGCGGGGAAGATCATCCCTACAGCCGCGCCGATCACGCCGCTCCATGCGCCCTCGGATCCGGCGACGAGCCCACCCACGACGGCGGCGACGACAGCGACAGCGGCACCGACGACGAGCCCCCACGTCAGCGCGGCTCGCAGAATCGGCGTACTCGACAGGGTCTTCTGGTTCATGAGTTCTCCACGGATGAGACGACCCGCCGGGACCGGGCGGGGATGAGGGTGACGACGAGGCAGGCGGCGACGCCGAGGACGAGGAAGCCGAGGCCGAAGAGGTAGTCCCCCGGCCAGGCGGCGGTGGTGCCGATGTACATGAGCAGCACCGAGAGGCTGACGACCGTCGTCCACGCGTAGAAGACGAGGACGGCATCGCGGTCGCTGTGGCCCATGTCGAGCATGCGGTGGTGGAGGTGCTTGCGGTCCGGGGAGAACGGCGACTTGCCGCGCGCCATCCTGCGGATCACGGCCATGCCGAAGTCGAGCAGAGGCAGCAGCACGACGACCACCGGGAGGAGGATCGGGATGAACGCTCCGAGAAGCTGCGACCGGCCGAACACGTCGTTGTCGCCGGTCGCGGGAACGAGCGTTCCCGTGACGAGGATGGCGGAGCAGCTCATGAGCAGCCCGATCATGAGCGCTCCGGAGTCGCCCATGAAGAGCTTGGCCGGATTCCAGTTGAGGGGCAGGAAGCCTGCGCACACCCCGAGCAGCACCACCGCGAGGAACGAGGCGAGGTTCGCGTAGCTGCTCGCCCCGAAGTCGCGGCCCAGCAGGTAGGTGTAGGTGAAGAACACCCCGTTGGCGATCAGCGCGACGCCGGCGACGAGACCGTCGAGGCCATCGATGAAGTTGACGGCGTTCATCACGACGACGATCGAGAAGACGGTGATGGTGAAGCTCGCGGCACTCGAGACCACCGTCTGGCCGCCGACGGGGATGGTGTACATCTGCACGCCGCCGAAGCCCACGACGATCGCCGCGGCGGCGAACTGCGCTCCGAGCTTGATGAGCCAGTCGAGGTCCCACAGATCGTCGGCGACGCCGACCGCCACGATGAGCGCCGTCGCGGCGAGGATGGCCCAGATCGGCTCGGGCTCCGCCCAGAAGATCGAGAAGAACGGTACCTGCGACGATGCGAGGATGACCGCGGCCGCGCCCAGGAACATCCCGACGCCACCGAGACGGGGAGTGGGCGTCTTGTGGACGTCGCGCTCCCGGATCGCGGGGTAAAGCTTGTAGCGCAGGCTGACCTTGAGGACGAGCCAGGTCAGCCCGAAGGTGACGATGGCCGTGACCACGAATGTGGCCAGGTAGAGCCTCACGCGACGCTGCCGCCGGCGGCCTCGCCGGCGCTGCCCGTGGAGCCCGGGTCGCCGGGCGTGCGGTTGGCCGCCTCCGCGTGCTCCGGTTCCGGGTCGGGCTCGAGGAGATCGCCCAGCACGTCACGCAGCGCTTCGCGGCTGACCGCACCCTCGCGGAGCACCCGCACCGGGGTCGGATCGGGTCCGACGAGCGTCGTCGCGTCGACGATCGTCGAGGCGACACCCGTGGCCGCCGGTCCGCCGTCGAGGTAGACCGAGACGCTCTCGCCGAGCATCCGCATCGCGTCGTCGATCGTGACGGCCGCGTTCATCTTCGTCAGGTTCGCACTCGACACGGCGAGCGGGCCGCACTCCTCGAGCAGTTCCAGGGCGAATCGATCGGCGGGCATGCGTACCGCGACCGTCCCGCGCGTCTCGCCCAGATCCCACGACAGCGACGGCTGGGCGGGCAGGACGATGGTGAGACCGCCGGGCCAGAAGGCCTCGACCAGTCGCTCGACCGGCTCGGGGACCTCTGCGACGAGCGCGCGCATCGTCGAGATGCCGGCGACGAGCACCGGCGGCGGCGACTGCCTCCCCCGCCCCTTGGCGGCGAGCAGCTTGGTCACCGCGGACGCGCTGAAAGCGTCGGCGGCGACGCCGTAGACGGTGTCGGTGGGGATCACGATGAGATCGCCCCGGCCGATGGCCTGGCGCGCCTGGCGCATGCCGGGGAGGACCTGGGTCTCGTCGCGGCAGTCGAAAACGGGAGACATGACCGCTCCAGTGTACGGCGGAGGCCGCCCGGTCTCAGGAGCGGACGGCCGTCGTGGTGCGATCGCGCAGCGTGAGATCGGGGTGCGTCGCCGCCGCGGACCATCCGTCGGCGGTCAGGATGCCGCGGATCGCGGCGCCCTGCAGCTCGCCGTGCTCGATCACGATGCTGCCGCCGGGGTGGACGAGGCGCAGCCCGACTCGGGAGAGGGTACGGACGACGTCGAGCCCGTCCGCTCCCCCGTACAGCGCGACAGGCGGGTCCCACAGCCGCACCTCGGGGTCGCGCGGGATCGCGTCGTCGGGCACGTACGGCGGGTTGGAGACGAGCACCGACACGGTGCCGTCGAGTTCCGGGAACGCGTGCTCGAGGTCGATGAAGGCGAGCCGCGCGTTCGGCGCGCCCACGAGGGCGAAGTTCTCCTTCGTCCAGATGAAGGCGTCGACGGAGTTCTCCGCCGCGTGCACCCGCGCGTGCGGCACCTCGGTCGCGAGCGAGAGGGCGATCGCGCCCGATCCCGTGCCGAGGTCGACGGCGACCGGCTCGGGCCCCGCGACGGCCCGCAGGAGATCGATGGCGATCTGGGCGACCGACTCGGTCTCGGGACGGGGGACGAACACGCCCGGCCCGACGCGCAGCTCGAGGTGCCGGAACGGAGCGACGCCGGTCAGGTGCTGCAGCGGCTCGCGGGCGGCACGCCGCGCGATCAGGTGGGACAGCTCGGCAGCCGCCGACGCCTCGATGGCATCGCCGCGGAAGACGGCCGCCGAGAGCTCGCCGCGACCGATGCCGAGCACGTGGGCCGCGAGCAGCTCGGCGTCGACCTGCGGGGTCGGCACGAACGCGGCCGCGAGCTCGGCGGTCGCCGCGCGGAGGACCTCGGTCAGGGTCGGAACGGGGGCGGTCGCGGTGCTCATGGCGCCGACAAGCCTAGTCAGGCGTGCGTGTTCGTCACATTCGGGTCCCCGCGCAGACGGCGACAATAGGCTGGGCGCTGATCCCGCCGCGTCGCGGCATCCGCTCGAAACCCGAAAGGCAGTCATGTCCGAACCGGTCACCCACGGCATCCATCCCGACATCACCACCGCGTACGGCAACACCCCTCTCGTGCGTCTGAACCGGGTCAGCGAGGGCCTGCCGGGCACCGTGCTCGCCAAGCTCGAGTTCTACAACCCGGCGTCGTCGGTCAAGGACCGCCTCGGCATCGCCATCGTCGACGCCGCCGAGAAGGCCGGCGCGCTGCAGCCCGGCGGAACGATCGTCGAGGGCACGAGCGGCAACACCGGCATCGCGCTCGCCATGGTCGGCGCCGCACGCGGATACCGCGTCATCCTCACGATGCCCTCGTCGATGTCGATCGAGCGCCGCCTGCTGTTGAAGGCGTACGGCGCCGAGCTGGTCCTGACCGACCCCTCGCTCGGGATGAAGGGCGCCGTGTCGGAGGCGGAGAAGATCGCGTCCGAGACGCCGGGGGCCGTGCTCGCGAAGCAGTTCGCCAACGAGGCGAACCCCGAGGTCCACCGCCGCACGACCGCGGAGGAGATCCTGCGCGACACCGACGGGCAGGTCGGCTACTTCGTCGCCGGCATCGGCACGGGCGGCACCATCACGGGCGTCGGCCAGGTGCTCAAGGAGCGGGTCTCCGACGTGCAGGTCGTGGCCGTCGAGCCGAAGGACTCGCCGCTGCTGACCGAGGGCAAGCCGGGCCCGCACAAGATCCAGGGCATCGGCCCGAACTTCATCCCCCCGATCCTCGATCAGGGCGTCATCGACGAGGTGCAGGACGTCACGTTCGACGACGCGATCCGGGTCGCGCGCGAGGTGGCGCAGAAGGAGGGCATCCTCGTCGGCATCTCGTCGGGCGCCGCCGTCTGGGCCGCCCTGCAGGTCGCGGCACGTCCCGAGGCCGAGGGCAAGAACATCGTCGTGATCATCCCGTCGTTCGGCGAGCGCTACCTCTCGACCCCGCTGTTCGAGGGCCTCCGCGAAGACTGATGGGCACGCTCCGAGCACGCATCCGCGAAGATCTGGCCGCCGCGAAGCTCCGCGACCCCGCGGCGCGCAGCGGCCTCGAGATCGCGCTGCTGTACCCGGGGCTGCACGCGGTGTGGTCGCATCGCATCACGCATCGACTCTGGACCCGGCGCGCGCGTTTCCTCGCGCGCGCCGGGTCTCAGGTCACCCGGTGGTTCACCGGTATCGAGATCCACCCGGGTGCCGAGATCGGGCGGCGCTTCTTCATCGACCACGGCATGGGCGTCGTGATCGGCGAGACCGCGGTCATCGGCGACGACGTCATGCTCTACCACGGGGTCACGCTGGGCGGCCGCACCCGGCACGCCGGCAAGCGCCACCCCACGCTCGAGGACGGCGTGGCCGTGGGCGCGGGGGCGAAGATCCTCGGCCCGATCACGATCGGCGCCGGGAGCGTCGTCGGCGCCAACGCCGTCGTCACGAAGGACGCGCCGGCCGATTCCGTGCTGGTCGGAGTGCCCGCCAAGCCGCGGCCGCGCCGCGAAGGCGACGACACCCGCGCGGTGCTGACCGCGCCCGAGTACCACATCTGACTCCCCCGTCGCGGTGCTCCGTCGACTCGCCAGCAACGGCGGGTGCAGGGGTCGCCTGACCCGCAGATTCCGGCGAGTCGACGGGGTGGGGGTGGGAAGTCAGTCGTCGGCGAGGGCGGCCAGACGAGCCTCTTCGTCGGCGGCGATGCAGCTGTCGACGACCGGTGCGAGCGCGCCGTCCATGACCTGATCGAGGTTGTAGGCCTTATAGCCGGTGCGGTGATCGGCGATGCGGTTCTCAGGGAAGTTGTACGTGCGGATGCGCTCGGAACGGTCCATGCCGCGGATCTGCGAACGGCGGGCATCGGATGCCGCGGCATCCCGCTCCTCCTGCTGCTTCGCGAGCAGCCGCGCCCGGAGCACGCGCATGCCCGCCTCGCGGTTCTGCAGCTGGCTCTTCTCGTTCTGCATCGAGACGACGATGCCCGTCGGAACATGCGTGATGCGCACCGCGGAGTCGGTCGTGTTGACCGACTGCCCGCCCGGTCCCGACGAACGGAAGACGTCGATCTTGAGATCGTTCGGGTCGATCGTGACCTCTTCGGGCTCGTCGACCTCGGGAAACACGAGCACGCCCGTCGTCGACGTGTGGATGCGGCCCTGCGACTCGGTGGCGGGCACGCGTTGCACGCGGTGCACGCCGCCCTCGTACTTGAGGTGGGCCCACACACCCTGCGAGGGGTCGGACGACGACCCCTTGATGGCGACCTGGACGTCCTTGAAGCCGCCGAGGTCGGATTCGTTGCGCTCCAGCAGCTCGGTCTTCCAGCCGCGCGACGCGGCGTACTGCATGTACATCCGCAGCAGGTCGGCGGCGAAGAGAGCGGATTCCGCTCCCCCTTCGCCCTGCTTGATCTCCATGATCACGTCGCGCGCGTCGTCGGGGTCGCGCGGGATGAGCAGTCGGCGGAGGCGCTCCTGCGCCTCGCGCAGCCCCTCTTCGAGGACCGGCACCTCAGCGGCGAACGCCTCGTCGTCACGCGCGAGCTCGCGCGCCGCCTCGAGGTCGTCGGACGCCGCGACCCACGCATCGTGGGCCGCGACGATCCGCGACAGTTCGGCGTACCGGCGGTTGACGCGCTTCGCGCGCGCGGCGTCGGCGTGCACCGCGGGGTCGGAGAGCTCCTCCTGGACCGCGCGGTGCTCGTCGAGCAGCCCCCGGACGGACTCGAACACGATCAGCGGATGCTGTTGTCGTGCGCGTTCGGCGCCGGGATCGACTTCTGCATCTGCACGAGGAACTCGACGTTGGACTGCGTCTCCTTGAGCTTGTCGAGGATGACGCCGAGGGCGTGCTGCTGGTCGAGCCCGGCGAGGGCGCGGCGCAGCTTCCAGGTGATCTTGACCTCGTCGGACGAGAGCAGCATCTCCTCGCGACGCGTCGACGAGGCATTGACGTCGACGGCCGGGAAGATGCGCTTGTCGGCCAGCTGACGCGACAGGCGCAGCTCGCTGTTGCCCGTGCCCTTGAACTCCTCGAAGATGACCTCGTCCATCTTGGATCCGGTCTCGACGAGCGCCGTGGCGAGGATCGTCAGCGAGCCGCCGTTCTCGATGTTGCGCGCCGCGCCGAAGAACCGCTTCGGCGGGTAGAGCGCCGACGCGTCGACACCGCCGGTCAGGACGCGGCCCGACGTGGGCGCCGACAGGTTGTATGCGCGTCCGAGACGGGTGATCGAGTCGAGCAGCACGACGACGTCGCGGCCCAGCTCGACCAGACGCTTGGCGCGCTCGATGGCGAGCTCGGCGACCGTGGTGTGGTCCTCGGCGGGACGGTCGAAGGTCGACGCGATGACCTCGCCCTTGACCGTGCGCTGCATGTCGGTGACCTCTTCGGGGCGCTCGTCGACGAGAACGACCATGAGGTGCACCTCGGGGTTGTTCTGCGCGATGGCGTTGGCGATCTGCTGCAGCACGATCGTCTTGCCCGCCTTGGGCGGCGCGACGATGAGGCCGCGCTGGCCCTTGCCGATCGGGGCGACGAGGTCGATGATGCGCTGGGTCAGCTTCTCGGGGCCGGTCTCGAGGCGCAGCCGCTCCTGCGGGTACAGGGGCGTGAGCTTGCCGAACTCGACGCGGGTCGCCGCATCCTCGACCGACAGGCCGTTGATCGAGTCGACCTTGACGAGCGCGTTGTACTTCTGGCGGCTCGACTGCTCGCCCTCGCGGGGCTGCTTGATCGCGCCGACCACCGCGTCGCCCTTGCGCAGGTTGTACTTCTTGACCTGGCCGAGCGAGACGTAGACGTCCTGCGTGCCCGGCAGGTAGCCCGTGGTGCGCACGAACGCGTAGTTGTCGAGGACGTCGAGCACGCCGGCGATCGGGATGAGGATGTCGTCCTCGTTGATCTCGGTGTCGAACTCGTCGCCACCGCCCTGGCCGCGGCGCTTGTTGCGCTGACGACCGCGGCCGTTCTGGCCCGGGGCGTCGTCGTCGTCGGGACCGGCGTTGCCGCCCTGGTTCTGGTTCCCGCCCTGGTTCTGGTTCTGGTTCCCGCCCGGGTTCTGGTTCCCGCCCGAGGCCTGACCGTTCTGGCCCTGGTTGCCCGCGGCGCCGTTCTGGGCATTGTCCTTGTTGCGGTTGCGGTTGCGGCTGCGCGACCGGCTGCGCGAGCGTCCGGACGATTCGCCCTCGCCCTCGCCGCC
Organism: Microbacterium sp. cf332; assembly: GCF_900102175.1. Taxonomy (GTDB): domain Bacteria; phylum Actinomycetota; class Actinomycetes; order Actinomycetales; family Microbacteriaceae; genus Microbacterium. The sequence goes on along the minus strand of NZ_FNKN01000003.1, from coordinate 318,000 downwards.
GTCCGTCTTCGCGGACTCGTCGCCGTTCGACTCGCCCTCGGCGGCCTGCTCGGACGGTGCCTCCGAGGCACTCTCGGCGGGTGCCGCGTCGGCGGCGGCCGCCTCGTCGCTCGAAGCCGCCTCGGGCTCGGCGTCCTTCTTCGCGTTGCGGCCACGACCGCGACCGCGTGCGGTCTTCTTCGGCGCCTCGGCGGGCTCGGCATCGGCGGCGGCCTGCGCGTCGGCGGCGGGCTGCGCATCGGCGCTCGGCGCCTCGGCTTCGGCGGGGGCCTCGACAGCCTCGGCACCTCCCGCAGCGTCAGCGACGGCCGTGTCGGCGACGGCCGTCTCGGCAACGGGAGCATCAGCAGCGGCAGCAGCGTCGGCGACGGGTGCCTCGGCGGGCGTCTCGTCGGCGGCGGGCGCCGGCGCGACATCCGTGCTCTTCGCACGGCGGGGAGCGCGCTTGCGCGGCGCCTTCGCCGGCTTCTCGGCGACCTCCGCGGTGTCGACGGGGGCCTCCTCAGCGGCCGGTGCCGTCTCTTCGGGGGCGCTCTCCGGGGCGGATGCGTCCGGTGCGGGCTCGGCGGGAGCCTCGGCAGCGACGTCGGCGACCTCCGCCTCCTCGGGAGTCTCCTCCTCGGGGGCGGGAGCCGCGGTCGTCGCGTCTTCGGCAGGCGCGTCGGCGACGACGTCCTGCTGCTCGGCGGACCCCTCGGTCGGGGCGTCGACGGTCTCGTCGATCGTCAGGTTCTCGGAGTTGGACTCCACGAGTTCTCCTCTTACACGGTGGACATGACAGAACCGCGTCGGCGCCGTCCACGGCGGGCGCCCTCCACCTGCCACACGCGTCCGGCCGACGGCACGGGGTATGGATCAGGGGTGTTCGCGGTGATTCGCAGAATTGCGACGGAGGCTCAGATCACAGTGGTGTGGAACCCTCCGTATGGTCCCTCACCATACCACCGCGTACATCGACGGCCAGCATCCGCGCATCCCACGGGGTGTCTGTGATATCGGCGGCGATCCTGGCGGCGGCGAGACGCTGCCCGGGACCGTCCGCGAGCACCAGCACGCTCGGGCCCGCGCCCGACACGACCGCCGCGAAACCCTCCGCGCGCAGAGCGCGGACGAGCCGGTCGGTCTCGACCATCGCCTGCGCCCGGTACGACTGGTGGAGCTTGTCCTCGGTGGCGGCGAGCAGCAGGTCGGGGCTCTGCGTGAGGGCCGCGACGAGCAGCGCCGATCGCGAGAGGTTGAAGATCGCGTCCTCGCGCGTCACCTGCAGCGGATCGAAGCCGCGGGCGACAGAGGTCGACATCGTGAAGTCGGGCACGAACACCAGCGGCGCGACGCCGCGATGGACGAGCAGCTTCTTGTGCTGCGGGCCGTGCTCGTCGACCCAGGCGATCGTGAGGCCGCCGAAGAGGGCCGGGGCGACGTTGTCGGGATGTCCCTCGAGCTCGGTCGCCAGACGCAGCAGCGCCTCGGCGCCGATCTCGACGTCACCGGCGAGCAGGCCCTTGGCCGCGAGCAGGCCCGAGACGACGGCGGCGCCGGACGAGCCCATGCCCCGCCCGTGCGGGATCGCGTTGACGGCCTCGAGCCGCAGACCCGGCATCGTGCGTCCGAAGGCCTCGTAGGCGTACGCCATTGCCCGTACCACGAGGTGCGAGGCGTCGGTGGGCACCTCGCCGGCGCCCTCGCCCGAGACGGTGATCTCGAGGCCCGGCTCGGGCAGCTCGGTCACGATCAGCTCGTCGTACACGCTGAGGGCGAGCCCGAGGGTGTCGAACCCGGGGCCGAGGTTCGCACTGGTCGCGGGCACGCGCACCTGGACGGAGCGGCTCATGCGATCACCCGGGCTACGCCGACGAGAGACGTGTCGGTGCCGGTGCCGATCGCGGACGACATGGCATCGCGGAGGCGCGCCACGTCAGTCGCCCTCCACGCGCAGGACCGACACGACGCGCTGCACGACGCCGCTCGCGCTGAGGGCGGCGACGGCGTCGCTCAGGTCCTGCTCGCGTGCGAGGTGCGTACCGACGACGAGGCGGGCGGTCTCGTCGCCCTCCGTTCCGACGATCGACTGCTCGAGCGTCGCGATCGACACCCGTCCGTCGCTGAGCAGGCCCGCTACGGCGGCGAGCACGCCCGGACGGTCCTCGACCTCGAGGGTGATCTGGTACCGGGTGGTCACGTGCCCGATGGGGACGACGGGCAGGTTCGCGCGGGTGGACTCCCCCACGCCGACCCCGCCGGCGATGTGGCGGCGAGCCGCCGACACGACGTCGCCCAGCACGGCCGAGGCGGTCTGCACACCGCCGGCGCCGGCGCCGTAGAACATGAGGTCTCCCGCGGCCTCGGCCTGCACGAACACGGCGTTGTTCGCGCCGTGCACGCTCGCGAGCGGGTGCTCACGGGGAACGAGAGCCGGGTAGACGCGCACCGAGATCGTCTCTCCCGAGGGCGACACCTCGGCGTCGGAGAGCCGCTCGCACACCGCCAGGAGCTTGATGACGAAGCCGGCCTTGCGCGCGGCATCCATCATGTCGGCGTCGATGCGGGTGATGCCCTCGCGGTGGACGGCGCTCAGCGGCACCGCCGTGTGGAAGGCCAGCGACGCGAGGATCGCCGCCTTCTGCGCGGCGTCGTACCCCTCGATGTCGGCCGTGGGATCGGCCTCGGCGTAGCCGAGGGCCTGCGCGTCGGCGAGGACCTCGGCGAAGTCGGAGCCTTCGCGGTCCATGCGGTCGAGGATGTAGTTCGTCGTGCCGTTGACGATGCCCATGATGCGCTGCACTCGGTCGCCGGCGAGCGAGTCGCGCAGCGGGCGGATGATCGGGATGGCGCCGGCGGCCGCGGCCTCGTAGTAGATCGAGGCACCGACCTGGTCGGCCGCCTCGAACAGCTCCGGACCGTGCGTGGCCAGGAGCGCCTTGTTCGCGGTGACGATGTCGGCTCCGGCGCCGATCGCCTGCAGGATGCTGGTGCGGGCGGGCTCGATCCCGCCCATGAGTTCGATGACGATGTCCGACCCGACGAGCAGCGACTCGGGGTCGGTCGTCAGCAGCTCGCGCGGCAGGTCGACGTCGCGCGGCGCATCGAGGTCGCGTACCGAGATGCCCACGAGGTCGAGAGCCGCACCGGCCCGGTCGGCGAGCTCGTCCCCGTGCTTGAGGAGGAGCGCGGCGACCTGGGAGCCGACGGCTCCGGCGCCGAGCAGCGCGACGCGCAGGCGGCGGTAGTCCGTCACTTCGACCCGCTTCGCTGGCTCGGTGTTTCGCATTCGGCTCCTTCGGTGGGGATGCCCGCGTCGCGGGCGAGCAGGTCGTCGATGGTCTCGCCGCGCACGATCACGCGGGCGCTCCCGCCCGCGACCGCCACGACCGGCGGGCGCGGGACATAGTTGTAGTTGCTGGCGAGCGAGAAGCAGTAGGCACCGGTGGCCGGCACGGCCAGCAGGTCGCCGGGAGCGACGTCGCCGGGCAGGTACTCGGCGTCCACGACGATGTCTCCCGACTCGCAGTGCCGTCCGACGACCCGCGACAGCGCCGCGGGAGCGTCGCTCGACCGGCTGGCGATCCGCGCGGAGTACGCCGCGCCGTACAGGGCGGGACGCGCGTTGTCGCTCATGCCGCCGTCGACGCTCACGTAGAGACGCTCGAGCTCGTCGCTGACCCGCACGGGCTTGGTCGTGCCGACTTCGTACAGCGTCACGCCGGCCCGGCCGACGATCGCGCGTCCGGGTTCGAACGCCAGGGTCGGCAGCGGGATGCCGTGTGCCGCGCACTCGCGCGCCACGGCGGCGACGATGCCGTCGGCCAGCTCCTCGATCGGGGTGGGGTCGTCGACGCTCGTGTAGGCGATGCCGAACCCGCCGCCGAGGTTCATGACGGGGACCTCGCCGTCGGCGAGCAGCCGGGCGTGGACGGAGACCAGGCGGGATGCCGACTCGGCGAACCCCGCGGTGCCGAAGATCTGCGAGCCGATGTGGCAGTGCAGCCCGATGAAGCGCAGCGAGGGCAGCTCGCGGATCCGGGCCACGACCGACTCGGCGTCGGTCAGGGCGAATCCGAACTTCTGGTCCTCGTGGGCCGTGGCGAGGAAGTCGTGCGTCTCGGCGTGCACACCGCTGTTCACCCGGACGAGGACGGGCTGGACCGCGCCCCGGGCGGCGGCGATCTCGGCGAGCCGATCGATCTCGATAAGACTGTCGACGATGACCGAACCGACGCCGAGCTCGACGGCCCGGGCGAGTTCGAGCCGCGACTTGTTGTTGCCGTGCAGCCCGATGCGCGCCGGGTCGGCGTCGGCGGCGAGCGCGACGGCGAGCTCGCCCCCGGTCGCCACGTCGATCGCGAGGCCTTCGCCGGTGACCCAGCGCACCACCTCGGTGCTCAGGAACGCCTTGCTCGCGTAATACACGCGGGCGGTCGTGCCGTGGCGGGCGGCGGCGGCGGCGAACGCCTCGCGCACGCGACGCGCCTCGGCGACGACGGCATCCTGGTCGAGCACGTAGAGGGGCGTGCCGAACTGGGCGGCGAGGTCGGCGACGCTCACGCCCGCGATCGAGAGCACACCGGCGTCATCGCGCTCGGCGCGCGGCGGCCAGACGGCTTCGACGAGGTCGTTGGCGTCGGCGGGAGGGAGCAGCCATTCCGGCACGGCGGGGCGGACGTCGGACGCGGACACGGGAACACCAATCGGGAGGAGCGCTGACCGTCCGGCAGACGGGGCCGCGACGGTGCCGCCAGTCTAGGACACCCGCCGCACGGGCCCGATCCTCGTGACGTCGGGCGTCGAGGCCGCCGCAGTGCGCTTCGTCACCGCCCTCCGGGCGCGGTGTCATCGCCCGCGAGGCGCTCGATCGCGCGCCGGATGCGAGCCGCGCGCGCCGCGTCGGAGGGCGCGCTGAGGATCGGATGCAGCACCGCGTACCGAGCCGTCGCTCCGAGAGCGGCGAACCGCTCCGACGCCGCGGGATGCTCGGCGAGTGCCGCCACCAGGTCGGGAGGCGCGACAGCCGCGGCCGGACCGGCATAAGCCCGGTCCCACCTGCCGTCGGCACGGGCCCGGTCGATCTCGACCTGCCCGCGGGGGCGCATCCGCCCCTCGGCGATCAGGCGCTCGATGAGCCCGACATTCCGTTCGGACCAGATCGAGCGCGCTCGTCGCGGCGTGAAGAGCTGCAGGAAGGTGGTGGCGTCTCGGGAGTTGCGCCTGCCGTCGATCCAGCCGCTGCAGAGGGCCTCGTCGAGAGCCTCGGCGTAGGTCAACGAGGTCGGGTCCGTCACCCCCTTCTTCGCCATCACGACCTGCACCCCGTCGGATGTCGACTCGTTGGCGTCGAGCCAGGCCCGCCAGGCCGCCGCATCCGCCACGATCAGCGGCGCGGGGCGCTCATCGACCGCTGCGGTCATCGTCCCTCCCGCTTGTAGCCTGGCGCAGGAGGTCGAGATGAGCAACGACAGCGCGCAGGGGCCCGAGCTCGAGGAACGCATCGGCGCCCTGAAGGAACGGATCTACGCGACCGTCACCGGTCTCGCGATCCTCGCAGGGCTGCTGACGGCCGGTCACGTGACGGTCGGCGAGTCGATCTTCGCGCTCGTCGTCGGCATCTTCGCGATCGCTGCGGCGGGTTTCGTGGCCGAGGTCATCGCGCATCAGATCGGTCACCGGCAGTTCCCCCGCGGGCGCGAGCTCGCCGTCATGGCCCGAACCGCCGTCGTCGCCCTCGGGACAGCGTCGTTTCCGCTGCTCGCACTCCTGCTCGCCCTGGGCGGGCTGATCGACCTCGACACCGCCCTCATCATCGGCATCGTCGTCGACGCGGCGGTGCTGGTCGGGGTCGTGCTCCTCGCGAGCGCCCGTACGGGGCTGAGCATCGTGCAGCGACTCGTGGCGTCGACGCTGCTGCTCGGCCTCGTCGCCCTCGTGGCGGTCGCGCTGCTGCTCGCCCACGGTCACTGAGCACCGCTGCCGCCGCGCGGACCGCGAGCGGCTCGCGGGTCAGGAGCAGGTGCCGTCGGCCTGCAGCGACGCGTCGCGGATGATCGCACCGTCGACGTCGACCTCGGCCACCAGCGCGGACGGCTCCACGTGCACCTCGCGCAGCGTCAGCCCCGCGGGCAGCCGGTCGCGGATGCAGATCGGATAGTCGCGAACGACGCCGTCGACCACGGAACCGAATCGGTCGCGCAGTCCGTCGCCGGTCAGTTCGGCGTTGCCGAGCCGGACCGCGGTCGGCGTGAGCACGATGTCGCCGTCGACGGCGCTCGGAGTGAGATCGAGACCGACGGCCACCGACACGGCGAAGACCGGCATGTCCACGTCGACCGTCACGTTCGGCGGGTCGAGGGTCAGCCCGGCGCCCGAGACGCCGGACACCTGCGAGAGCAGGATCTCGAGCTGATCCTCAGCGAACACGACGGTCGCGTCGGCCGAGCCGATGTCGCCGTCGCCGCGGATCGGCACGTCCGTCGCGCGCACCGAGACGTCGGCGAGCACGTCGCCGAGCGGCACGTCGTCGCTCGCGATGTCGAGGCGGTCGAGGCTGCCTCCGATGACCTGCGGCAGCACCGGCTCGTCGAATCCGACGTCGATCTGCTGGTCCTCCGGAAGCGCGAGCTGGGTGATGACCTGCTCGCGCACCGTGTTCGTCAGGATGCTGCGCGTGATGCTCTCGGCGATGAACCAGGCCGCGACGGCGAGCCCGACGACCACCACGAGGGCGATGATCCAGGGAAGCGCGCGGCGTCGGCGGCGCGCGGGAGCGGCGCTCGCCTCCGGCAGCGGGAGGGTCGGCTGCGTCGCACCGCTCACGTCGTCACATCCGTTCGGGCGCGCTGACGCCCAGCAGGTCGAGGCCGTTGCGGAGCACCTGGCCGGTCGCGTCGTTCAACCACAGGCGCGTGCGGTGCGTGTCGGTGACCTCCTCGTCGCCGAGCGGCGTGACCCGGCAGGTGTCGTACCACCGGTGGTAGAGGCTCGCGAGCTCTTCGAGATAGCGGGCGACGCGGTGCGGCTCGCGCAATTCGGCGGCGAAGGCGACGATGCGGGGGAACTCCTGGAGGGCACCCAGCAGAGCCGATTCGGTCTCGTGATCGAGCAGCTCCGGAGCGAACGCGTCGCGCGTCACACCCGAGTCGGCGGCGTTGCGCGCCACGTTGTGCGTGCGCGCGTGGGCGTACTGCACGTAGAAGACAGGGTTGTCGTTGGTGCGCTTCTGCAGGATCTCGGGGTCGAGTGTCAGAGGCGAGTCGGCCGGGTAGCGCGCGAGCGAGTACCGCAGCGCGTCGGTGCCGAGCCAGTCGCGCAGGTCGTCGAGCTCGATGATGTTGCCCGCACGCTTCGACAGGCGCGCGCCGTTGATCGAGACGAGCTGCCCGATGAGCACCTCGATGTCCTTCTCCGGGTCGTCGCCCGCGGCACCCGCGAGGGCCTTCAGACGGTGGACGTAGCCGTGGTGGTCGGCGCCGAGCAGATAGATCTTGTGCGCGAAGCCGCGGTCGCCCTTGTTCAGGTAGTACGCGGCGTCGGCGGCGAAGTAGGTGTACTCGCCGTTCGAGCGCCGGATGACGCGGTCCTTATCGTCGCCGAAGTCGGTGGTCCGCACCCACACGGCGTCGTCCTGGTCGAACACGTGCCCCTGCGCACGCAGCCGATCGACGGCCTGGTCGACGAGGCTCGGGCCGCCATCGGCGGGCGTGGTGTGCAGCAGCCGCTCGCTGAAGAAGACGTCGAAGTGGACGTTGAACTTCTCGAGCGAGTCCTTCAGGTCGGCCATCTGCAGCTCGTACCCGAGGTCGAGCGCGATCTGCTCCTGCTCGTCCTGCGGCAGGGTCAGCAGGTCGGGGCGAGCGGCGAGCACGCGCTGCGCGAGCTCGTCGATGTAGGCGCCCGGGTAGCCGTCCTCCGGAGTCGGCTCCCCCTTCGCGCTCGCGAGCACCGAGCGGCCGAACCGCTGCATCTGCGCACCCGCGTCATTGATGTAGAACTCGCGCACGAGCTCGGCGCCACTCGCGAGGAGCAGCCGGGCGATGGCGTCGCCGAGGGCCGCCCACCGCGTGTGACCGATGTGCATCGGACCGGTGGGGTTGGCGCTGACGAACTCGAGGTTGATCGAGTTTCCGGTCTGACTGTCGTTGCGTCCGAAGGCCGAGCCGAGCTCGACGATCTGGCGGGCGAGCGCGCCGGCGGCGGCGGCATCCAGACGGATGTTGATGAACCCGGGGCCGGCGACCTCGACCGAGGCCACTCCGGGGGTCTCGGCGAGCGCGTCCGCGATCTCGGTCGCGAACTCGCGGGGGTTGGTCCCGACCTTCTTCGCGAGCTTCATCGCAGCGTTCGAGGCCCAGTCGCCGTGGTCGCGGTTCTTCGGCCGCTCGAGGACGAAGTCGGCGGCGGTGAGACCTTCGCTCGACCCGGGGCGTCGCGCCTCGGCGAGGGGGGCGACGACGGACAGGAGTGCTTCGGCGAGGGCATCGGGATTCATAGCCCTCCGATTCTAGGCGGGCTGTCGGTGCCTCGCGGATGAACGCGACGGCCGTCGGACTCAGGCGATGGAGACGAACGCCTCGTGGTCGTCGGCGGACGCGTCGTCGAACGCCGCGTCTCCCCCGGCGACCTCGGCGTCCACGCGAAGATGCGTGAGCGCGATGTTGCCGCCGTAGTAGCTCAGGAACGCGCAGTCCGCGGCATCCCGCCCGGTCGCGATGCGGACGAGACCGCGCCGGTTCGAGAGCCGGGTCGCGTCGATGACGTGCCACGCGCCGTCGAGGTAAGCCTCGGCGACCGCGTGGAAGTCCATGGGTCGCAGGCCCGGCGCGTAGCAGGCGGCGTACCGGGCCGGCACGTCCATCGCACGCAGGAGGGCGATGACGAGGTGGGCGTAGTCGCGGCACACGCCCTGGCCGCTCGCGAGCGTCGTCACCGCGGAGTCGGTGCCGAGGCTGAGCCCCGGGGCGTAGGTCGTGCTCGTGGCCACGAAGTCGCTGATCGCTGAGACGAGCTCGCGCCCCTGCAGGCCGCGGAACTGCCGTCGCGCCTGCGCGAAGACCTCGTCCGACTGCGCGTACCGGCTCGGACGCAGGTAGGCGATCGCGTCGAGGTCGCTCGTCGGGGCCGGTGCGGCGGTGCCGTCGACGACCGCTCGGTAACGAACGACAACCGTGCCCGGCGCGCCGGAGATGCGGTGGATGCGGCTACCGGCCGGGTCGCCGGGCGGGTCGACGAGCTCGGTCACCGGCACCTCCTGCCCGGCCAGCGAGACGCTCAGGCGCTCCTCGCTGAACGACGCGGCGCGCGACGCGGCGACCTGCAGGATGACGTCGACGGGACCGGTCATCTGGAGGTCGAGTTCGGCCGTCAGGATGCGCTGCACCGGGCAATCCTCGCACGCGCGAAGCAGCCCTCGGGTCGGGTCGCGTCCGGGGGCGTGGCAGGCTGGATTCCGACCCTGAAACCCCGGAGCGCACCATGGCGAAGACCGTCACCCTGATCCGCGCGGCGGCCCTGTCGGACGCCGCCGAGTACGCGTACGCCGCCACCGCGCCGGCGGACGCCCGGCTCGTCTTCCTGGCGGGATCGTGCCCGCTCGCGGCCGATGGAACCACCGTCGGCGTCGGGGACTACGCAGCTCAGGCGGCATCCTGCATCGACAACATGCGGGTCGCGCTCGCGGCCGCCGGAGCCACGATCGAGGACGTCATCAGCACGCGCGTGCTCGTCGCATCGTCATCGCAGTCCGACCTCGTGACGGCGTGGGAGGTCGTGCGCGACGCCTTCGGCGACCACGACGTGCCGAGCACCCTCCTGGGTGTGACCGTGCTCGGCTACGACGACCAGCTCGTCGAGATCGAAGCCGTCGCCGCCGTCCGCGACTGACCGCCCGCTGCGTCGCGACGGGCGGGTGGCCGCGTAACGCGTGTACGTGCCTGACGATCGGATGACGTACCCTCAGCGTGTGCAGAGCCGAAACGACCGTCCTCGCCGCAGGACCGTGTGGGCGGTCTCGGCGATCTCGGCAGCCGTCGTCGCCCTCGCGTTGACGGCGTTCCTGCGCCCGTGGTCCGCCCCCACCGCCGCGCCCGTCGCCGCCGCCGACGGAGCGGTCACCGCGGTGGATGCAGCTCCGCTCGCGCTCCCCGCCGGTGCGCGCGTGCTGATCTTCGGTGACTCGTGGACCTACGGCTCCGCAGCATCCGACCCGACCCTCGGATACGCCTACGTCGTGGCCGAGCGCACCGGCTGGACGACCATCGTCGACGGAGTGCGCGGCAGCGGATACCTCAAGCCCGGCATCGACGGACCGGCGTTCGGCGAGCGGATCGCGGCGCTGGATCCTGCCCTCGACCCCGACCTGGTGATCGTGCAGGGTTCGATCAACGACCGCAAGCAGGGCGAGACGGGCTACCGCGACGCCGTGAACGCCGCGTGGGATGCGCTGGCCGACACCTACCCCGACGCCCGCATCGTCGTCCTCGGACCCGCGCCCCAGGTGCTCCCGGTCGAGGCGCAGACCGCGCGCATCGACCGCGACCTCGCCGACCTCGCCGCCGCGCGAGGCTGGTGGTACCTCTCCCCCATCGCGGAGGACTGGATCACCGACGCGAACTACCTCGATGTGATCGACACGAGCGCGACCGGTCGCGACCACCCGTCCACCGCCGGCCACGCCTACCTCGCCGACCGTCTCGCGTCCGACATCGCCGCCATCACCGAAGCACCCGCCGTCGCCGCCGAGCCCGCGCCGGAGCCCCTCGTCCCCTGACGCGCGTGGTCGAATCACGACCTCGCGCGGTGATAGTCTCGATCGGCACGCCTCCGTAGCTCAGGGGATAGAGCGTTGGTTTCCGGTACCAAAGGTCGCTGGTTCGATTCCAGTCGGGGGCACACACGGAAGAAGGGGAGTCGGTTCGCCGGCTCCCCTTCGCCGTACCGCAACCGATCAGTCGGCCAGGTGGATGCCGAAATCGGTCCGGCCGGGATGGATGTCGCTGCGCAGCGCCCGCGTTCCCTGGTAATCGCCGTCGCGCAGCGCGCGGTACCGCCGCGGCTGCTCCATCCCGAGGCCCGCGATGCGAGCGCGCAGGCGCTCCGTCTCGCGGTCGACGCCGGCGACATCCAGGCCGTCCGCGTCGTAGACGACGTGCAGGTCGAGGGCCTCGATGCCGACGTACCAGAGGGCGCCGTGGGTCAGCGGGAAGAGCAGCGAGCCGAGGTCTCCGCTGATGCCGCGCTCTCCGATCGAGCGTTCGTCCTCCCCCACCGTGACGACCACGAGCGCGCGCCGTCCCGAGAGTCCACCGTCGCCGTAGCGGCGCGGGACGCCGAGCTCGGGGTCCATGTCGCCGTAGGCGAATCCGTTGGTGAGCACGCGGTCGATCCAGCCCTTGAGGATCGCGGGCGGCCCGTACCACCACAGCGGGAACTGCAGCACGAGCAGCTCGGCGGCGGCGAGCTTGCGCTGCTCCTCGATGACGTCGTCGGGGAACGCGACCTGCCCATACGTACCGCCGGGCGCTCCGGAGGCCCGACCGAGGGTGACGTCGAGCTCCGGATCGGTGAAGACGGGCCGGAAGCCGTCGGCGTACAGATCGGATGTCGCTACGGTGTGCGTCTTCGCCAGCTCGGCTGTGCCCTCGCGGAACAGGTGAGCGTTCAGCGACGAGCCGCGCGGGTGGGCGAGCACCCAGTGCGCGGTGTTCGGCGTCGGTTCGTGCGAAAGGGTCATGATGCCTCCGGTCGGTCGTCGGATGGGTGAGCAAGGGCGTGCAGCACGCGGGACAGGGCCGAACGGGCAGAGCCGGCGCTGATGCGGTGCTCGAGCACCGCGCGCGAAAGAGAGTCGCCGGCGCCGACCACAGCTCGCGCGGCGGCGTGGTCGAACCGCCCGCCGCAGGTCGCGAGCGCCTCGCGGCACAGCGCGAGATAGGCCTCCTCCGCCTCGCGGCGCACTTCGGCGAGGGTCGCCGAGCCGGCCAGCGCCGACACGACGTCGGCGAGCTCGCGCCCCTCGGCGAGCGAGCAGTCGATGTAGGCGCCGGCGACGGCGGCGCACACCGAGCCGAGCGTCGGGTCCGCGCCCGCCAGTGCTGCGGTCAGGCTCGCGCGCTGCTGCTCCTCGAACGCCCGGTAGAGCTCGGCGAGCGCGCCGGCGCGGTCGCCGAAGTGGTCGTAGACGATCGGCTTGGTCACACCCGCGCGTTCGGCGAGACGCCCCAGGGTGAACTCGTCGGTCCCCGCGTCGTGAATCAGCTCGCGGGCGACGGCCAACAGTTGCGCCCGCCGCTCGTGTCGCGGCATCCGGCGCCGCGGTCCTTCGTCGTCCATCTCGCCCCCCTTAAGTTACCGATAGTAGCTTAGGGGGCGAGACTGGGCTGGGTTCACCCGGCAGATCGCGCCCACATCCTCACGAGGAAGGGGCGCGATCTGCCATGCGAGCATGCCGGGCGACCGGCCGACCCGGTCAGTTCGTGATCAGCTCGCTGTCGGCAGCACCCGGGAGCACCTCGCGCAGCAGGTCGTCGAGCGTGACGACCCCGAGCAGCCGGTCGCCGTCGACGACCGTCGCGAGCTGCACGTGCCCGCGGCGCATGCGTGCGAGGGCGTCGTAGGCCGAGGCGTCCGGGCCCACGACGAGCGCTTCCCGGGCGATGTCGATCGCCGGAGTGTCAGGAGCGACGGCGAGGGTGTCGCGGACGTGCGCCACCCGGCTCGAGGCCCCCTCACCCACCAGGATGCGCAAGTGGCTCGACGACGCGGCGACGGCCTGCACGTCGGCGGCGGTCGCCGTGACGGGCACCGACGTAGGCACGCGGTCGGTGCGCACGATGTCGCCGACGGTCAGCGAGCCGAGCGCGATCGCGCGGGCGATGGGCTCGGAGTACTGCACCTCGAGCGTCCCCGCCGCGCGCGAGTGCGCGACGAGCTCGCGGATCGTGTCGGCATCCTGACCGCCGGCGGCGGCCTTCTCGACGGGCTCGACGCCCGACGCCTTCACGAGCCGGTTGGCGATGTGGTTGATCCACAGCAGGAACGGACGCAGCGGCCACGTGAGAGCACGCGCCGTGATGCCCGTGGCCTTCGCCGCAACCTCGGGATGCGCGATCGCCCACGACTTCGGGGCCATCTCGCCGATGACGAGGTGGAGGAACGTCACCACGATCAGGGCCAGCATGAAGGCGATGATGTCGGCGAGGACGTAGGGCAGACCCCACTGCTCGAACACGGGCGCGAGCGCGTAGTCGATCGCCGGTTTGGTGATGGCACCGAGCAGGAACGTGCACGCAGTGATGCCCAGCTGGGCGAAGGCGAGCATGACGGTGAGCTCGTTGACACCGCGCAGCGCCGCGCGCGCAGACGCGCTGCGGTCGGCCTCCTCTTCCAGCCGGTGTCGCCGGGCGGCGAGCAGCGCGAACTCGACGATGACGAAGAACGCACTCGCGACGATGAGCGCGATCGTGATAATCGTAACGACCCACCAGCTCATCGGGTGACCTCCTCGTCGGGCGCGCCGGCCGCGACGACGGCATCGCCGCCCCCGGTATGGGCTGTCAGCTCGGCATCATCGGCGTCGGCGTCGAGATCCACCTCGTGCAGACGCACGACGAGCTCCGACGGGACCAGTCGGGCGACCTCGGCCACCTCGACGTCGAGCCAGCGCTGCATCCGCAGGCCCTGCACGGTCTCGGACGCACGCTCGGGCAGGTCGATGCGTACGACCGCGCCCTCCGGCAGCAGGTCGCCGTGCTCGCTGATGATGAGTCCGGCGATGGTCTCGGCGTCGTCCCTCGGCAGGTCGTAGCCGATGAGGCGCTCGACCTCGTCGAGGTGGATGTCGCCGGGCAGACGCCAGTGGTCGTCCCCGACGCTGACGATCTCGTGGACGTCGAGATCGTGCTCGTCGGAGATCTCGCCGATGACCTCTTCGGTCAGGTCCTCGATCGTGAGGATGCCGTCGAAGTTGCCGTACTCGTCGACGACGCACGCGAGCTCGTTCCGCGTCTGCCGCATGCGGTCGAGCGCGACGGGCAGCTGCATCGTCGTCGGCAGCACGACGGCCTCGCGCATCATGGTCGACACCGGCGCGTCGTCGGCGTAGTGCCCGCGCAGCAGGTCGATCAGCTCGACGACACCGACGGGGTCGTCCTCGTGGCCGATGACCGGGTAGCGCGTGTGGCCGGTGGCCATCAGAGCGCGCACCTCGCCCACCGTGGTGTCGGGCGAGATCGAGTCGATGCGCGAGCGCGGCACCATCGCGTGCTCGACGTCGCGCTGCGGGAAGTCGAGGATGCGGTCGATGATCATCGACAGATCGTCGGGGAGGTCGCCGCTCGCGCGGGACTCCTCGATGATGGCCTCGAGGTCGCGGGCGGTCGCGCTCTCGTCGACGTCCTCGAGCGGCTCGATGCGGAGCAGACGGAGCAGGGCGTTGGCTGCGACGTCGAAGACGGTGATGAGCCAGCCGAAGAGCAGCAGGTAGATGCGGGTGGGCACCGCCAGCGCACGGGCGAGCGGCTCGGGGCTCGCGATGGCGAGGTTCTTCGGATACAGCTCGCCGAAGATCATGGTCACGACGGTCGCGAGCACCAACGCGCCCACGGTGCCGATCAGCACCGAGACGGCCGGGTCGATGCCGACGCCGCCGAGGAGCGTGCCGATCGATTCGCCGATCAGCGGTTCGGCCACGTAGCCGATCATCAGGCCGGTCACGGTGATGCCGAGCTGCGCGCCCGAGAGCATGAAGGACGTGCGCTTGGTGATGGCCAGCACACGTGCTGCTTGCGCATCGCCCTTCTCGGCCCGGGCGGCCATGCGCGACCGATCGACGGACATGTACGCGAACTCCTGCGCGACGAAGAAGCCGCAGGCGGCGATGATCGCCAGTGTCAGCAGGATGCCGAGCAGCAGTGTCAGAACTGCCTCGATCATTCGGATTCACCCCCTCTCTCAGCGAGGGGGTACGAAGATCGACCCTCCTGGTCGGTGGAGGAATGGCGATTGCTCACGGGTGTTCTTTCTCGATAGGGCACGGGTGGGCAATCACAGGATAGCGGCATCGGAGACGGCCGGCGCTGGCAGCATCCGGGCGTTACGTCTGACGCTGTAACGTGGGCCTCACCCGGTCACGGTCCGCCGAAGGTCGCGGTGAAGATCCGCGCGACGAAGCGCATGGGGGGCTCCACCGCGATTCTCGGCGCATCGCGATTACAGTTGCGGGATGTCCGCTAGCAGAGTCGGTCGCCCGCACACGCAGGGCATCACGGAGGACCTCCTCCGGGCCGCGGAACGGGTCATGGCCGAGAAGGGCTTCTCCGCCCTCACGGTCGACGGACTCGTCAGCGAGGTCGGCACCACGCGGCCGACCTTCTACCGCCGATTCTCCAGCACGGCGCATCTCGCCTTGACGGTTCTCCAGCGCCGGTTCGGTGCGGGCGCCCAACCGGACACGGGCACCCTCGCCGGCGACCTGCGCGCGATGCAGCGCGAGGAGGTGGCGATGCTCGCCGACCCGGTCATGCGCAACAGCATCGTCGGACTGCTCGGCGCCGCCCGGACGGCACCCGAGCTCTCGGCGCTCTACTTCAGCGAGTTCATCCGGCCACGTCGCGACCGGGTGCGGCGCGTCATCGACGCGGCTGTGGCGCGAGGCGAGCTCGAGAGCGTCGACGTCGACAGCGACGAGATCTCCGACCTGCTCATCGGTCCGGTCCTGGCCCGCGCTCTGCTGCCGCTCGGCGCGCCGCTCGACGAGCACCTCGCCGACCTCACGGCACGCTCGGCCCTGCTGCACCTCGGGGTGCGCACGGCCGACTGAGGGACGAGGCCTGCCGCCGGATCGGCGCCGCCGGCGCGCGGTCCCGTCCCCGGCGCCGCGCGTCGGCCCCTCAGCGGATGCGGAACCTCGCCGCCGTCAGGTCCTCCGGCCGGGATGACGCTCCGACGAGCACGTCGAATTCGCCGGGCTCGACCACGCGGCGACCGCTCGCGTCGACGATCGTGCAGGCAGCGGCCGCGAGCTCGATCCGAACCGTGCGCACCTCACCGGGGCTCAGCTCGACCTGCCGGTAGGCCTTGAGCTCGCGGTCGCACCAGCTGGCGCTGGTGACGACGTCGCGCACATAGAGCTGCACGGTCTCGCGCACGGGACGGGCGCCGGTGTTGCAGACCTCGACGTCGACCACGACCGTCCCGGCGGGATCGACCTCGGTGTCGGCGAGCGCGACGCCGCGGTACTCGACGGTCGTGTACGACAGGCCCTGCCCGAAGGCCCACGCCGGCGCCTGGGTGAGGTCCGCGTACCGGTCGCCGTGCTGACCGCGCACCTGGTTGTAGTAGGTCGGCTGCTGCCCGACGTGGCGCGGGAACGAGATGGGCAGCCGTCCGGAGGGCTCGATGGCCCCGGTCAGCAGCTCGGCGAGCGCGGCGCCGCCGGCCATGCCGGGATTGGCGGCCCAGACGACGGCTGCCGCCCTCGAGACCGAGGCGGGCAGGACGAGCGGTTTGGACGCCAGGAGGACGACGACCACGGGAACGCCCGTGTCGATGACGGCGTCCAGGAGCGCCCGCTGCCCGCCGATGAGCTCGAGGGTCGCGGTCGAGCGCCCCTCCCCCACGAGTTCGATGCGGTCGCCGACGACGGCGACGACCACGTCGGATCGCTCGGCCGCGGCGACGGCGGCCGAGATGAGCTCGTCGTCCGGCTCGCATGCATGGAGCACGGGCGGTCGTGGCTGCCCGTCGGGGAAGGTGGGCCCGGCGGGATCCGGTTCCAGGGTGAGGATGTCGGCGCCCCGCGCGTGGACGACATCCCACGGCGCGATGCTGCGCAGACCGTCGAGCACGGTCGTGATCATCTCGCGCGGCTGCCCGTCGAGCCAGCCGGCCTGACCCGAGCCACCCGCCCAGTCGCCCAGCTGCGTCTGCGCGTCGTCGGCGAGCGGTCCGACGACCGCGACGCGCCTCGTCCGCTCCGGATCGAGCGGCAGCACGCCGTCGTTCTCGAGCAGCACGAGCGAGCGACGAGCGACCTCGAGGTTGAGCTCCCGGTGCGCCGCGGCTCCCACGACCTCGTCGCGGTTCGCGGCGGGCAGCCGCGGGTCCTCGAACAGACCGAGTTCGAACTTCAGGGTGAGGATGCGCGCCACGGCGGCGTCGAAGGCGTCCGCTACAAGCAGCCCCCGCTCGACGGCCTCGAGTGCACCCTCGAAGAACCGCGGCGTGGTCATGACCATGTCGTTGCCGGCGGTCACCGCCGCCGCAGCCGCGTGGACGTAGTCGGGCTGCACGCGCTGCTCCCAGACCATGCGTCCGACGTTGTCCCAGTCGGTGATGAGGGTCCCGCCGTATCCCCACTCGCCGCGGAGGACGTCGTTGAGCAGCCAGTCGTTGGTCGTGATCGGCACGCCGTCGGTCGTCTGATAGCCGAGCATGAACGTGCGGCACCCTTCGCGGGCGACGCGCTCGAACGGCGGCAGGAACCACGACCGCAGTTTGCGTCGCGAGATGTCGGCCTCGCTCGCGTCGCGGCCGCCCTGGGTCTCGGAGTAGCCGGCGAAGTGCTTGGCGGTGGCGAGGATCGCCGATGGGTCGCCGAGGCCCGTCCCCTGATACCCGCGCACCATCCCCGAGGCGAGCTCGCCGATGAGGAACGGATCTTCGCCGAACGTCTCCCCTACTCGGCCCCAGCGCAGGTCGCGCGCGATGCAGAGCACCGGCGAGAAGGTCCAGTGGATGCCGGTGACCGCGACCTCCTCGGCGGTCGCCCGCGCGACGCGTTCGAGCAGATCCGCATCCCAGCTCGCCGCCATGCCGAGCTGGGTGGGATAGATCGTGGCCCCGGGCCAGAAGGAGTGGCCGTGGATGCAATCCTCGCCCACAAGCAGCGGGATGCGCAGGCGCGTGCGCTGCGTCAGCTCGCGCGCCTCGAGGATGCGTTCGGGCGACGTGTGCAGGATCGACCCGACGTGACGCGAGAGCACGTGGTCGGCGAGGTCGTCGCGCGCGTCGAGCTGCAGCATCTGCCCGACCTTCTCCTCGAGGGTCATCCGCGACAGCAGGTCGGCGACGCGTTCCGGGATCGGCAGGGCGGGCTGGCGGAACGGCGGCGCGGGGGCGATGGTGGGGCTCGTCATCGGTCGGTGGCCTTCCGGTCGGGGGATGCGGGTGCGCGTACCGCGGTGACGGCGTCGTTGACGTCGAGCCCGCGCTTCTTCATCGCTCGGGCGCGTTCCCCGGCCGATCGGAGGCGCGGGTTGACGTATTCGTCGATGCCGAAGTTGATGAGCGAGAGCGCGACGCCCAGGAACGCGATGCACAGACCAGCGGGGATGTACCACCACCAGTAGTCCGGGAAGGCGCCGTTCTGCTGCGCCCAGAACAGGATGGTGCCCCAGTTGAGGTTGCTGATGGGGATGACCCCGATGAAGGCCAGCGTCGTCAGACCCAGCACCGCGGCGGTGACGGTCCCCACGAAGCTCGAGGCGATGATCGCCATGAGGTTCGGGAGCATCTCGACGAAGATGATGCGCCGCAGCGGCTCGCCGTTGGCGCGGGCCGCCTGGATGAAGTCGCGGTTGCGCAGCGACATCGTCTGGGCTCGGAGCACGCGGGCGCCCCACGCCCATCCGGTGATCGCCAGCACGGCGGCGATGAGGACGAGCGGCGGGTTCTCGAACTGCGACGCGACGATGATGATGAGCGGCAGCCCCGGGATGACGAGGAAGACGTTCGTCAGCGCCGAGAGCGACTCGCTGCGCCACCCCCGCGTGTATCCCGAGATCACGCCCATCACGACGGCGATGGCCGTGCCCATGATGCCCGCGAGGAACCCGACGACGAGCACCCCCCGCGTGCCGTAGACGATCTGGCTGAAGACGTCCTCGCCCATGTGTGTCGTGCCGAGCAGATGCGCCCCCGACGGGGCCTGCCGGAGGGCCGAGTAGTCCTTCTCGAGCGGCCCGTAGGGCGCGATCAGATCGCCGAACACCGCGACGACGACGAACACCGCCAGGATGGCGAGTCCGGCGAGAGACTTGCGGTTCCCGAACATCGCGAACGACGAGCGCAGCTGGGTCGCGAACGTGCGCTCGGCGGGAGCCGCCGGCGGAGCGGCGAGCACCGTCGCGGTGGCGGGGCTGCCGATACGGTCGGGGGTGGGCTGATTCGGGGACGTCATGTCAGGCCTCCGTCTGACGCGTGCGGGGGTCGAGCACCGCGTAAGCGATGTCGGCGAGGATGTTGGCCACGAGCACGGCGAGCGTGATGATGAGGAAGAGCCCCTGCATCAGCGGGTAGTCCTTGGCCGTGGTCGCGTCGAGGAGCAGCTTCCCGACACCGGGGTACGAGAACACCATCTCCATCACGATCGTGCCGCCCACGATGAAGCCGATCGAGAGGGCGAAGCTCGACAGCTGCGGGAGCATCGCGTTGCGCGCCGCATAACGCCACAGCACGCGCGCGTTCGGCATCCCCTTCGCCTGCGCGACGGTGATGTAGTCCTCGTCGAGGACCGTCAGCATCATGTTCCGCATGCCGAGGATCCAGCCGCCGAGCGAGGCGATGACGATCGTGAGGACGGGCAGGGTGCCGTGGGCGACGACCTGTCCGATGAAGTCGAGGGTGAACGCGGGCCGCGCGCCCTTGTCGTAAGCGTGCGATGCCGGGAACCAGCCGAGCATCGACGAGAAGACGGCGATCGCGATCAGGCCGAGCCAGAAGTAGGGGACGGTGCTGAAGAAGGTCGAGATCGGCACGATGACGTCGGCTCGGCTTCCCCGGCGCCATCCGATCAGCGCGCCCGTCGCCGTGCCGAGCAGGAACGACACGACGGTCGCGAAGCCGACCAGTCCGAGAGTCCACGGCAGGGCGGATGCGATGACGTCGCCCACGGGAGCGAGCCCGTTCGAGAACGAACGGCCGAGATCGCCGCTGAAGAGCAGGCCCCAGTAGTCGAGGTACTGCTGCCAGACGCTCGTGTCGCGATCGAGCCCGAAGAGGATGCGCAGCGCGCGCTCGGCCTCCGGCGAGATCTGTCCGGCGTTCTTCTGCATGTATGCCGAGACGGGGTCGCCCTTGAGCATGCGGGGCAGGAAGAAGTTGATCGTGATGGCCGCCCAGGCCGTGAACAGGTAGAACGCCGCACGACTGGCGATGAAGCGGACGGGGATCCTCATGCGATGTCTCCGAACGGGCGGGCGGATGCATCCGCGAAGTGCTTCTCGGGGTCGGGCGAGGCGGCGCGCAGGTCACGGGTGTACTCGTGCTGCGGGCGCAGGATGACGTCGTCCGCCGGCCCGTGTTCGACCACCCGGCCGTGGTGGAGCACCATGATCTCGTCGCTGAAATGCCGCGCCGTCGCCAGATCGTGCGTGATGTAGAGAACGCCCAGCCCCTCCTCGCGCTGCAGGTCGGCGAGGAGGTTCAGCACGCCGAGACGGATCGACACGTCGAGCATCGAGACCGGTTCGTCGGCGACGAGCAGCTGCGGCCGCGAGGCGAGGGCCCGAGCGATGGCGACGCGTTGCCGCTGGCCGCCCGACAGCTCATGCGGTCGGCGATCAATCACGGTCGCCGGGTCGAGGCGGACCCGCTCGAGCAGTCGCCGGACCTCGGCGTCGACCTCGCCACGCGGCACCACCCGGTCGAGCTGCAGCGGACGCTCGAGGTGGTAGCGGATGGAGTGGTACGGATTGAGCGATGCGAACGGGTCCTGGAAGACCATGCGCAGCTGCTGGCGGTAGCGCCGCAGGCCGCGCCCGTGCCGGGGAATCGGCACGCCGTCGAGCAGCACCTCCCCGCTCGTGGCCGTCTCGAGCTGTGTCAAGATCTTGGCGATCGTCGACTTGCCGCTGCCCGACTGCCCGACGAGGGCGATGGTCTGTCGGTCGCGGAGGGTGAAGCTCACGTCGTCGAGCGCGAGCATCGGCGCGGCACCGCGCACCCGGTAGCGCTTGCTGACGTTGCGGAACTCGAGGGTGGTCATCGCACCAGCACCCCCCGCTCGCCGGTGAGGCGGGGGAAGGACGACAGCAGCGTCCGGGTGTACTCGTGCTGCGGACGCTCCCACAGTTCTCGCGCGTCCGCCAGCTCGACGATCTCGCCGGAGCGCATCACCGCGATCCTGTCGCTGATCTCCAGGAGGAGCGGGAGGTCGTGCGTGATGAAGATGACGGAGAATCCGAACTCGTGGCGAAGCTGCGAGATCTGCCGCAGGATCTCTCGCTGCACGAGCACGTCGAGCGCCGTCGTGGGCTCGTCCATGACCATCAGCTGTGGGCGCAGCGCGAGGGCCATCGCGATCATGACGCGCTGGCGCATCCCGCCGGACAGCTCGTGCGGGTAGGAGCGCATGCGCTCCTTGCCCACCGCGACGAGCTCGAGCAGGTGCTCGCAGGCGCGACGGCGTTCACGCCGCCCCATGTCGGGCCGGTGCACGAGGAACACGTCGTCGAGCTGCGCCCCGATGGAGGTCACCGGATTGAGCGCGTTCATCGCGCCCTGGAAGACCATGGAGATCTTGTCCCATCGGAATCGGCGCATCTGCTCGACGTCGAGCGCGTTGATGTCGACGTCATCGCCCGACGCGTCGTGGAAGACGACGCTGCCGCCCGTGATGACGGCCGGAGCCCGCAGCAGGCGCTGCAGACCGTAGGCGAGGGTGGTCTTGCCGCAGCCGCTCTCGCCGGCCAGGCCCAGGATCTCACCGCGTCGCAGTTCGAGGGTGACTTCTCTGACCGCCTCGACGGGCGGCTCGACGTCGTACACGACGGAGAAGTCGCGCACGGTCAACAGGGGTTCGGACATCGTCCTTCGCTTTCGTGGCAGGCGAACGGGCAGACGGGTGGGCGCGACGGACGGGGACGCCGCAGCGCCCCCGTCCGTGCGGGATCACTCGGCGGGCTTGAGCTTCGTGAGGATGAGCGGGACCGTCACCTGCGTCGGGTCGGCGGTCGCGTACTGGTCGTCCTCGCTGGGCCAGCCGACATACGAACGCGTGTTGTATTCGCCCAGGTAGGGGTGCGTGCCGACCGGGATGACCGGGACCTCGTCGACGAAGATCTTCTGCACCTCTTCGAGAGCCGCGGTGCGCTCGTCGTCGCTCGCCGCGGTCGCATAGGTGTTGAGGAGCTCGGTGGCGCGCGGGTTCTCGTAGCGACCGAAGTTGAAGTCGACGTCGTCACCGGCGAGCAGCCAACGGCCGTCCATGGTGTCGGAGTAGAGGTCGTACGGCGTGGTGCCGCTGTCGACCCAGTGCATGATGGCGTCGAAGTCGCCCGATCGCTTGTTCGCCCACCAGGTGTCGGCGTCCGGGGTGTTGACCTTGGCGTCGGCGCCGAGCGACTCGGAGACCTGATCCGCGATGAGGCTGATACCCGTGACGTAGTCGTTCCAGCCCTGCGGCACCTCGAGGGTGAACGACACCGGCTCGCCGTCGGGGTCGATCAGCGCGTCGCCGTCCCAGCTGTAGCCGGCGGATTCGAGGATGTCGCGGGCGCCGTCGACGTCCATCGAGAACTCGACCCCCTCGTACTCCGGGGCGATGTACTGCTTGCCCACGGGGGTCGGCAGCCCGGTCACGGAGGTGAGGACCGGGCCCGCGTTCTCGCGGGCGATCTCGGTGTGCGCCTCACGGTCGATGACCATATTGACCGCCTGGCGGAACGCGAGGTCGTCGAACGGCTTCTGCGTGTGGTTGACGAAGAGGACGTCGGGAGCCATGACGTTGGCCGCCCAGAACACGTTGTGCTCCGGATCCTTCTCGACGAAGGCGCTCTGGACGTTCGGGATGAACGCCTGCGCCCAGTCGGCGTCGCCGTTGGCGAGGGCCGTGGTCAGGGCTGTGTTGTCGTTGTAGGAGATGTAGTAAAGGGTCGGCACGGCGAGCTCGCCGCCCCAGTAGTCGTCACGGGCCTGGAGCGTGACCGACTGGCTGCTGAAGCTGTCGAGCGTGTACGGGCCGGTGCCCACCGGCTCCGGGTTCGCGAAGGTCGTCGGGTCGCCGGCGTCCTTCCAGACGTGCTCGGGGACGATCCCGATGTGCAGGACCTGCGCCTGCTTGACGAACTTCGACTCCGCGAAGCTGAGGACGACGTCGTCGCCGTCGACCGCCACGTCGGTGAGCTGCAGATTGCCGGTGTCGAGCGCCGGGGTGTTCCGGATGAGGTCGAACGTGAAGACGATGTCGTCGGCCGTGAAGTCCTCGCCGTCGTTCCAGGTCACTCCAGTGCGCGGAGTGACGCGCAGCTGCGTGTAGTCGTCGTTCCACTCGACCTTCTCGGCGAGCCAGGGGGTGGTCTCGTTGTCGCCGACCAGATTGACCATGGCGAGCGGTTCGAAGATGACGTTCTTGTAGCCGAGCTTGTTGGCCGAGGAGTCACCGACCCACGGGTTGTTCGACTCGGTCGTGATGGCGCCATCGGGCTTGGCGATGGTCAATGCCGCGCCCGCGCCCGAGGCGTCGCCGCCCGAGTCGTTGTCACCGGCGGAACAGCCGGCGAGGACGAGGGCGCCGAGGGCGGCGACGGCGGTGGCCGCCGCGAGGGATCGTCTGAGCTTCATTGCTTCTCCTTGGCACGGTCATTGTGCTTCCCCCGAGCGGACGCCGCTCGGGGGGTGGTTGCTTACTGGTCAGAAAGTAAGCTGTCGAGAGGTTACCGACAAGTAAGTAACCTTGGCAAGCGTGCTTGTCCGAACCGTTACACTCACCGATGAGAGGGGGCCACCGTGACCGATACGGCTGCCAGCGGGTCGCGCGCGCGCCCGTCAACACGCCAGAAGCGCACCGACATCCTCAAGGCCGCGATCGAGATCTTCGGCAACAAGGGCTACACGAACGGCACACTGGCCGACATCGCCGAGCAGGTCGGGATGACGCACGCCGGCGTCCTGCACCACTTCGGGTCGAAGCAGAACCTGCTTCTGGAGGTCATCGCGTACCGCGACGAGGCCGACGTCGAGGAACTCGACGACAAGCACATCCCGGGCGGCGCCGATCTCTTCCTCCACCTCGTCCGCACCGCGTTCGAGAACGCACGGCGGCCCGGCATCGTGCAGGTCTACACCGTGCTCTCGTCCGAGTCGGTGACAGACGGGCACCCGGGCCGCGACTACTTCGAGCACCGCTACACGACGCTCCGCCGCGACGTCGCTGACGCATTCCGGATCATCTGCACCGCCGAGGGAGTGACCGACGATGCGGCGATCGAGCTCGCCGCCGCGAGCATCCTGGGCGTCATGGACGGCCTGCAGCTGCAATGGCTGCTCCTGCCGGGCACGATCGGGCTGGGCGAAGCGAGCGAATTCGCCATCCGCGCCATCGTGAACGCCGTGCTGCACCCGGGTCCCGACCTTCCGCACGCGAGCGACCTCGGCGCGACCTCAGCAGCCTGTTAGGTTTCTCTCGTGCCGACCGACGAGAACGAGCTCCCCCGGAAGCAGCGTGCCCTCAGCCGCCGATCCGTTCTGCTCGGATCCGTCGCCGCCGGTTCGCTCGTGCTCGCCTCCGCGGCGCCCGCCCGCGCCCTGACCTACACGATCAAGACGGCGGCCGAGCATGCCGCCCTCCCCATCGTCTGGGGGTACCCGTTCACCAGCCGCGCGACCCGCGGCTCCGGAGTCGACGGCTACCCCGGCCAGACCTACAGCGGGCACATCGGCGCTGACTATTACGCCACGCCCCGCGTGGGGACGACCATCCTCGCGGTCGCGGACGGCACCGTCTCTGCAGTGGGCGACGACGGCGACGTCAGCCGAGGGGTCTTCGTGGTCGTGCAGCACGCGGCCGGCGTGCGGTCCGAGTATCTGCACATGGAACGCGGCAGTCCTCTCGTCAGCGTCGGCCAGCGGGTCTCGCGCTGGACACCGCTCGGACGCACCGGAAACACGGGCGATGTCCGGCCGCGCACGGTGAGCAACGCACACCTCCACCTCGCGATCTTCTCGGGTCCGCACCGGACCGGCACGGTCTGGAACCCGGCCTGGCTCATCGAGAGCGCGCCGCTCCCGCCCACCTCGGCTTTCGAGCCAACCCCCGTCTACCGGTTCTGGAGCGCCCTCAACGACAAGCACTTCTGGACCGCGGATGCCGCCGAGCGCGACACCGTCGTCGCGCGTTGGCCGCACATCTGGACGCTCGAAGGAACGGCGTACTCGGCCTTCACCACACCGGCGCCGGGAACCGTGCCGTTGTATCGGTTCTGGAACAGGCTGCAAGACGGACACTTCTACACGGCGAACGCGGCCGAACGCGACGATGTCGCCGCCCGACTGACCGACACGTGGAAATACGAGGGCATCGCGTACTACGTCTACCCGTATGACTCGACCGCGTCGGGGACCGTCACCGTGGCTCGGTTCTTGAACCGCCAGAAGGGGCATCACTTCTACACGTCCGATGCCTCGGAGCGGGACACCGTCATCGCACGCTGGCCGCACATCTGGTACTACGAGGGTGACAACTTCCGCGTGCCGACAGTGGGCGGACGGGCATGACGACGAAGGGCACCCCATGACCGACACGAAGCGCAGCCTCCGGACCCTCGCCCCGGCTCTCACCTTGCTCACCACAGTGTCACTGGGCCTCGCGGGCTGTGCCACTCCGAGCGTGGGAGATGCGGCCCCCTCGCCCACCACCACGCCGACGCCCTCTGTCACCACGCCCGCGCCGTCGCCGTCCGACGGACCCACGCCGACCAGCTCCCCCGACCCCGTCGAAACCGAGGGACCCGAACGATCGACCGCGGAACTCCTCGACGCGTGCCTCACGGCCGTCGGAGACGACAACGCCCCGGCGTCGGAGCAGCTGGCACGCTCCGCCATCGCGACCGATCAGGCCCGGTCCGCTCTCCGCCCGGACGGCCTCTGGTACGTCGTCGTCCCGCTCGACGATCCCACTGTCGACGGCGAGGTCGAGTACGCGTGCCTGCTCACGACCGACCTCGCGGTGGATGCGAGCTGGGGCCGCCTCGCCCCCGAGATCGATGACTTCGAGCAGTGGGCGACCGCGACCGAGCCCGCGGAGGGACTGTAGGCAGCCGAGCCGACCGAACCGACGAGAAAGAGCCCGGAGCTGTCGTCTCCGGGCTCTTCGCGCATCGCCGATGGGGTGGAGCGATGTGATCGTGGTCGGGGACCGCGCCGCCTCCGACCGCGAGGTCATGACGACTGCTCGTCCTCTTCCGGCTCGAACGTCGATGCCGTTCCGGTGTGACCTGCGGCCACGCCGTCGGGGTCGCTGGGGATCGTCCCGTCCTGACCGAGGCCATTCGGCTCGCGAGTACCCTCGCTGTCGGTCTCGGTCTCGGTCGAGGCGACATCGACGTCGGGCCCCTGGTGGTTGCTGTCGTCCGTCTGTCGCGACGTGTCTTCATTCATGTCGTTCTCCTTCTCTCTGATGACGGCACACGGCCGTCCGGGCTCAGATGAACGGGGCGAGCGCTCCAGCCGTCAGCGCGAGCGCGCCGGCGACCGCTCCGGAGGCGGTCGCGGTCATGCGCAGGTGGCGGCGGGTGCGCAACTTGCGCGCCCGGTTGCCCGGGGCTTCGGTGGTCAGCAGCGAGTGCTGTGCCTCCTTCAGCGTCGCAAACCGGCCGATCGGCGTCGCCTGACCGTCGAGGGCGATGAAGTGACCGTCGGGTGAGGTGTCGATGGACCCGACGAACTCGCCGTTCGTCGATGCCACATAGAAGCCGGGTGCCACGGTGGACCACGTGATGCTGCGTGCCGTCAGGATGCGTGGCGCATCCTGGTCGCGCTCGAGCAGGCTCATGCTGCGGTCGCGAGTTCGGACGCGGCGACCGGGGCGGCGACGGGCGCGGCGCTCGATGCGATAGGGGCGGGGGCGGCGGCTTCGAAGTCCGAGATGTCGACGACGAGACCCGTCGACGACGTCGCGGCGCGCGCCATCTCGGTCAGCAGGCCGGAGTCCAGCTTCTCCATGTCGGCGCTGTCGAAGACGAAGCGGAGCGGAATAGCGGGCTGCAGCCAGATGGTCGACCGACCCGCGGCGCTGTCGGCGCCGTGCCGCCACGTGAGCGTGAAGCTCTCCGATCGGCGGAGCTTGGTCGCCGTCAGCACCTTGAGGTGCGCGAGCAGACGGTCGGGGATCTCGATCGACTCGGACGCGTTGCCGTAGTACAGCTGGCCCATGGTGGCTCCTCACAGATGCTGGATGACTTGTCCGCAACGCTACTAGGTGGACAAGTATCTCGTCAAGTTAGATATCTGGTAAGGTATAGCTACGAGCAGAACGCGGAGGTGTTCCCATGAGTGGTTTCTTCTACAACAACGATCGCCAGCGTGCGACGAGCGCCCTCGAGGCACTGCGCCTGTATCAGGCCGCTGAGGCCGCTATGCGTCGTCGCACCCGAGAGTCGATGTCGATGGGTGAGAACGAGTTGCTCGTGGTCCGTCAGCTGCTCCGCGCTCAGTCGCGAGGCCTTCAGGTCAAGCCGGGCGACGTCGCCAAGTACCTCGGGATCTCGACGGCAAGCACGACCAGCCTGCTCGACCGGCTCGAGAGTTCCGGCTACCTGCGCCGCGTCCCCCACCCCAGTGATCGTCGCAGCGTCTACCTCGAACCGACGGAACGCGCCGACGAAGAGGTGCGCACGACCCTCTCCGCCATGCACGATCGCATGCATCAGGTCGCCGCCGACACCACGGCCGAGGCGACCGAGGCCGTCATCGACTTCCTCTCGCGCATGCAGGATGCGGTCGACTCCGTCGAGCCCGCTCCGACCCACCAGCGCGGGCGCGACGCGACCTCCGTCGGCTGACGATCAGCCGCGCCGCGGCTGGCAGGCTGGGCACCACCACGTGCGCCGCCGCTCGGGATCTCCGGTGGTCTCCGCGCGGACGAGCACCAGGGTCCCGCACCTCAGGCAGGGCCGGCCGGCTCGGCCGGCCACCCAATGAGAACTCCCCCGCCGGGTGTTGCCCGTCGTCACCTGATACATCGACGGCACCGTGGCCGAGACCCGCAGCGCCCGCGCGGCGCGCGAGACCACGGCCGCGACATCGCACCGGCCGATCGGGTCGAACGGGTGGATGCCGGAGAGGAACGCGAGCTCATTGGCCCACAGGTTCCCCAGACCGGCGATGTTGCGCTGGTCGAGGAGGGCCGCCGCGAAGGGGCGATCGGGCTGCGTGCGCAGGCGGCGCACCGCCTCGTCGGCATCCCAATCGGCTCGCAGCGGGTCGGGGCCCAGATGAGCCAGCACACCGTCGATCTCGCTCGCTCGCACGAGGTCGACGACGGGCATGTCGATCCCCCACAGCGTCGAGCCGTCCTCGAGCTCGGCCCTCACCCGAGCGAGGGAACGCGGCCCGGGTGGGAGAGCGCGACGCGGGCCCGTCACCGTCCACGACCCCTGCATGAGGAGGTGCGTGTGCAGGGCGAAGTCCGGATCGAGCCAGGTGATGAGGTGTTTGCCGTGCGTCTCGAAACCCGCGATCCGCCATCCCGCCAACGACGTCCCCGCGGCCTTCCCCGACCGCAGCTCCCCCGCGACGATCTCACGACCCGCGACCGTGCCGCGCAGACGCGCGGCCAGGCGGAAGACGCTGTCACCCTCGGGCACAGCAGCCCCCGGCGGTATCGAGCGACCCCATGGACCCAGTCTGCCGTCTCGGGCTACCGTGCAGCCCGCCGTCCGTCAACCGTTCGAATCTCGCCGAGGCAGGAGCGAGCATGGCTTCATGACTGAGATCACCGCCCACAAGGGCCTCTTCAATGACATCGAGCTCCACGTCGACGACACGGGCGGCACCGGGCGCCCGGTGGTCCTCATCCACGGCTGGCCGCTCTCGGCCGAGTCGTGGTCGGAGCAGGTCCCCGCCCTCAGCGCAGCCGGCTACCGCGTGGTCGCGTACGACCGCCGCGGCTTCGGTCGCAGCGACAAGCCGCGCTCGGGGTACGACTACAACACGTTCGCCCAGGACCTGGCATCCGTCCTCGAGACCCTGGACCTGCGCGACGTGACGCTCGTCGGTTTCTCGATGGGCGGGGGCGAGGTCGCGCGATACATCGCGAACCACGGACAGGAGCGGCTGCGCAGTGTCGTCTTCGCCGCTGCGGTGCCGCCGTACATGGCCCAGACCGCCGACAACCCCGAGGGTCCCCTGACCCAGGATGCCGCGGACGAGATGGAGAGCGGCCTGAAGGACGACGAGGCCACCTTCTACGACGGCTTCACCACGCAGTTCTTCTCGGTCGACGGCGACCTCAAGGTCACCGAGGAGCAGCGCCAGGAGGCCCTCGCACTCACCCGCCAGGCGGACCACCACGCCGCTCTCAAGGCGATGGAGGCCTTCGGGACGACCGACTTCCGCCGCGACCTCGACGCCGTCACCGTTCCCGCGCTGATCATCCACGGCGACGGCGACGGAACGGTGCCGTTCGAAGGGTCCGGGAAGCGGACGCACGAGCAGCTGGCCGGCAGCGAGCTGGTGCTCATCCCGGACGCCCCGCACGGCCTGAACGTGAGCCACGCGCGCGAGTTCAACGAGGCGCTGCTGGCCTTCCTCGCGAAGTAACCCGCGAGACCGACGAGAGGACCGCCCCACGTCAGGGGCGGTCCTCTCGTGCGTCGGGACGTGGATCAGAGGTCGAGCTTCTCGTTGCGTCCTTCGTAGGTCTCGCCGGTCAACTTCGACTTGATCAGCCCGACAGCCGTGGCGATCCGACCACCCGCGCTGCTCCAGTACTCACCCGAGACCGCGTCGATGCGCAGCAGCGTGATGCGCGGGTCGTCAGGGCCGTCGGGGAACCACGCCTCGAGCGTGCTCGACCAGTAGTGATCGAGCCTTGCCCGATCGTCGACCACCGCCGCCTCGCCCGCCAGCGACACCCACGCGTCATCCTTGCTGAGCGCGACGCCGACGGCGGGTCGGGACGCGACGTGCGAGGCCACGGACGAGCCGCGGTCGATGACGAACCACAGGTCGCCGTCGAACTCCGCCTCCTGCACGGTCAACGGGCGTGCGGTCAGCTTGCCGGTCTCGTCGGTGGTCGTGACCATCGCGAACCGGAACTCCGGCAGCAGTTCCGCCAGGATGGTCCGGGGGTCTTCGTTGTCGCTCATCGTCTCTCCTTCGGTGCGGCAGATCCGTCGTCGGTCGGTCCGGGCGTCGGTCGCTCCAGGCTCGCACCGCCGGTCGTCGCCCGTCGCGGTCTTGACACCGGCGACGGAGGCGCCGACGGGACGATGCGTCAGCCGCCCGACGGGTTGTCGAGCGGCTGACCGTCCGAGTCGGTCGTCGTGTCGACGTCATCTCCCTCGTCGTTGCCGCCCGCGTCCGCTTCGGGCCCGGGCTCATCCGGTGCCGCGCTCGGCGCACCCGGGAAGGCCGATGCCCCGCCCGTCGCCGTCCCGGTCTCGACGTCGCCGCCGGAGACCTCGTCGCCGGCCGAGCTCGCCGCGTCGGCGTGCGTCTCTCGGAAATCGCTCATCTGTCGTCCTCTCGTCGCGTGCGTGTGCCGACGGTACGTCCGCCGCACCCCGCCGCCGAGGGGATTGACAGCGTCGGGACGGAATCATCCCCGGGGCGGACGGCCGTGCGACTCGCGACCGACGCGTCCGCGCGGAATGATTCCTATCGTCGGAGTGTGACCACCGCACCCCTATCCCCGACGCACCGCATCCGTCTCGCCGCCGATCGTTCCCGGGCCGTTCTCGGGGCGATCCTCGGCAACATCGTCATCCTGGGTATCGTCGCCGTCGCCGCCCTCGTCGTACCGGTCGCCGCCTTCCTCGCCTTCGCGCCCGCGCTCCTCGCGCGGCTGTGAGGCGCCGCCCGGCGCCCGGCGAGCGGCCGGAACGAGCTTCAGTCCGACGACGGCGACGATGATCCCGGCGATGAAGACGCCCTTGCCGACGGAGAACGGCTCGGCCCCGGTCGCCATCGCCCACGTCACCGTGAGCGCCGCACCCACCCCGACCCACACCGCGTAGGCGGTCCCGATCGGGATCTGCTTCATCGCACGGCCGAGGCCGAGCATGCTCACCAGCAGTCCGGCGACGAAGACGATCGTCGGCAGCGGCGAGCGTAGGCCGTCCGACAGACCGAGCGCCGTCGCCCACACCGCTTCGCACACGGCGCTCGCGAGCAGGATGATCCATGCCATCTCAGCTCACCGCCTTGAGCCCGATGACACTCGCCACCAGCAGCAGGAGCAGGAGGATGCGGGCGGTCGATGCCCGCTCGCGACCCGTCGCCATCGCCCAGACCACGGTGAGCGTCGCGCCGACGCCCACCCAGACGGCGTACGCCGTTCCGGTGGGGAGCTCGATCATCGCGAAGGCGAGGCCGGCCATGCTCCCGGCGAGCGCGACGACGAACAGGGTCGCGGGTCGGTTCCTCCGGAAGCCCTCGGAGGCCGCGAGCGCCGAGGCCCACACCGCCTCGAGAACACCGGATGCGATCAGGATCACCCATGCCATGACAGACCTGTCCGAGTCAGTCTTGTCTGGTGCGGGTACTGCTCCCTCGTCCGCGGGCCCGCCGTCGGACCCCGTCCATCACGCTAGCGCGGCGGCCTGGGCACGCCCTGTGCAGCCGACCCCCCCGGGCCGCGTGACCGGTGGGAACCACGCCGCCGGTCACGGCGCCGGAACGAGGAAGATCGCGTCGAGGAGGCCTGGGTTGTGAGCGTGCACCAGCACGCCGAAGACGACGGCGTCGAAGAGCAGATGCACGGTGACGACATAGGCGAGCGAACGCGTGCGCAGGAAGATGTACCCCTGCAGGAGGGCGAACGGGATGGTGAGCGCCGGCCCCCACGAGCGGTAGCCCAGCTCCCACAGGAACGACACGAACACGATGGCCTGCAACACGTTCGCCGATACGTCGGCGAAGTGACGACGGAGGAGGGCGAAGCACGTACAGATGAAGAAGAGCTCGTCCCAGATGCCGACCGCGCCCACCCCGACGAAGAGCCTCGCGATGAGATCGGGCGTGTCGACGACCGGCCAGTTGGTGTAGACGCCCGAGGTGATGAAGTAGAAGGGCAGGATGAGCCAGCCGAGTATGAGGACGGCGGCGAGCCAGACCCACTGGAACGTGCTCCAGCGACCCCCTCCTCGCCAAGGGAACCGGATGGCGTGGTCGCGGTAGATGAATCGCGAGACGAGATAGGGCAGCAGCACGGCGCCGCCGAGCGCCAGGGTGAAGCGCACCATCGCGAGGTTGTCGAGCTCAGCCTTGAGATCGATCAGGCTGACCACCACGAGGCCCAGCGCGATGAGCGACAGATCGCGGAGGAGCGATGGTCGCTCGGGCTCACCGACCCGCCACCGGTCGACGCCCAGCGCGGTCACGAGGCCCGCGATGAGGAGGCCCCAGCCGAGCCAGGGCAGGAGGAGCACGAAGAACGCCGGGGCGGCCAGGCACACCAGCAGGGCCGGCACCGTGCTCGCCGACACGACAGGGCGGGGGGCAAGACCGGGATGCGTCCTCATGCGCCGGCGGCCCGGTCAGACCGCGTCGACACGGCGGTAGGCGAGATCGCGGATGTCGCGTCCCTTGGCGATGCCCTTGCGCTCGAACGCCGTCATCACGCGGCCCTCGAATCGCGGGGCCCAGTCGCCCTCGAAGTCCGGCTCGAATCCGGCGGCATCCCCCATCACTTCGCGCATCTGCCGCGCGTAGTCCTCCCAGTCGGTCGCGAGGCGGAGCACGCCGCCCGGCTTGAGCACGCGCGCTGCGAGCGGGGTGAAGTCCGGCGAGATGAGCCGTCGTTTGGTGTGGCGGGTCTTGTGCCACGGGTCCGAGAAGAAGATCCACAGCTCGTCGACCGATGCGGCCGGCAGCAGGTGCTCGAGCACTTCGGGAGCATTGGCCTCGATCAGGCGCAGGTTGCGCGCACCAGCGCGGTCGGCATCGAGCATGGTGCGGGCGAGTCCCGCACGGAAGACCTCGACCGCGACGAAGTCGGTCTGGGGCGCGGCCTGCGCAGCCGCGACGATCGCGTGGCCCTGACCCGACCCGATCTCAACGACGAGCGGAGCGGTGCGACCGAAGAGCGCGGCGGGCTGCACCTCCGACCCGGGCCGGACGCTGAGGAGCGCCTGGTCGCGTTCGACGGGGACGGCGTAGAACGACCCGAGTTCGTTCCAGGCGCGCTCCTGCCCGTCGCTCATCCGGCCGCTGCGGCGGGCGAACGACACCGGCCGCTCGCGATAGCGGGGCTCGTCGCCGGTCTCGGGCGTATCGGTCTCGGGCATGTGTCCAGGCTACCGAGCCGTCCCGGTTGCGCTGATCCGATCGGCGGCCGGCGCTCAGACCGTGACGAAATCGATCAGCTCCTCGACCCGACCGAGCAGCGAGGGGTCGAGATCGCGGTAGGTGCGCACCGATCCGAGGATGCGCTGCCAGGCGTGGGCGATGTCGGCCTGGTCCTCCGCCGGCCAGCCGAGCGCGCGGCAGACGCCCGTCTTCCAGTCGATGCCGCGCGGCACGACCGGCCACGCGCGGATGCCGACGGCCTCGGGACGCACGCACTGCCACACGTCGATGTGCGGATGGCCGACGATCTTGAGGTGTGCGCCGTGCGGTCCGCGGAGGATCTGCTCGGCGATGCGGGTCTCCTTCGACCCCGCGACGAGGTGGTCGACGAGGACGCCGTAGCGACGCTCGGCCGAGGGCGGCTCGTCGCGCAGGAGGTCGTCGAGCAGGTCGATGCCCTGCAGGTATTCCACGACCACGCCTTCGACGCGCAGGTCGCTCCCCCACACCTTCTCGACGAGCTCGGCGTCGTGCCGGCCTTCCACGAGGATGCGCGAAGCGCGGGCCACACGCGCGCGCTGCTGCGGGGCGACGAACGATCCGGATGCCGTCCGCAGCCGGCCCGCGGCCTGCTTGGCCCGCGGCGCGACGAGCCTGACCGGCTCGCCGTCGACGAGGAAGCCGCCGCCGAGTGGGAAGATCCGCACCTTGCCGATCCGGTCCTCGAGCTCGACGTTGCCGCCCCGCACCGCGATCACGGCCCCGCAGTATCCGTCGGCCGCGACCTCGACCACGAGGTCGGAGTCGGCGGGTACCTCCGGCACGACCTTCCGCCCCGCGTCGCGCCATCCGGCGGCGAGCACATCGGTGCCGTACCTGTCGTCCATCGCAGCCTCCCGCCTCGTGACCCTCCGGCCGCCGGTCAGCGTAACCGTCGCAGCGCACCCCGCCGGGTATCCGCGCCGCGATTCCGCTGCGCGCTGATTCCCAGTCCCCGCATAGGCTCGGACTCGAGGCCCTCAATAGAGTGGGAGCGAGGCCGGTCCTCCGTCCTCGGAAGGGGAACGGATGCGCGCGCTCCGAGCAGTGACGCTCTCGATCGTGGCGAGCCTGGTGCTGGTCCTCGGCGGCTCCGCCGCGGCCTGGGCCACCGACCCGGTCGACCTCGGCGCCGGTCGCGTCGTCGACCAGGTGGGCGCGCTCTCGACCGGCGAGCAGCGGTCTCTCGACGAAAGGCTCACTGCACTCAGCAGCGAGGCCGGAATCGACCTCTGGGTGGTCTACGTCGACGCCTTCACCTCCCCGTCGGACGCCGAAGGCTGGGCGAACGAGGTCGCCGCCAACGGCGGACTCGGCGTCAACCAGTACGTCCTCGCCGTCGCGACCGAGCAGCGCAACTTCTACCTCTCCGGCGACACGGCGGGCCCCGTCGACGGCGACGCCCTCGGCCGCATCGAGACCGACGACATCCTGCCCGAGCTGCGCGCAGGTGACTGGGGCGGTGCCGCATTCGCCGCGGCCGGTGGGCTCGCCGCCGCGGTCGGCGCTCCCGGAGACGGTACGGGCGGCTCGGACGGCTCGCCGGGCGGCACGGGCGTGTCCGGCATCACGATCGTCCTCGGCATCCTCGCCGTGGGCGCCGTGATCGCCGTCATCGTCGTGGTCGTCCGGCGCCGTCGCGCGGGGGCGGGCACCGGCGCGGACCGCGGCCAGGCCGCCGAGCCGGTCGAGGAGCTCGCACGGCGATCCGCCAGCGCGCTCGTCGCCGCGGACGACGCCATCCGCACCAGCGAGCAGGAGCTCGGATTCGCCCGCGCGCAGTTCGGAGACGAGGCCGCGGCCGCGTTCAGCGAGACCGTCGCCCAGGCGCGACGCGACCTCGACGAAGCGTTCTCACTGCAGCAGCGTCTCGACGACGACCAGCCCGACACCGAGGCCGACGTTCGCGGGATCCACACGCGCATCCTCGAGCTGTGCGCCCACGCCGACTCCGAGCTCGACGCCCGCACGGAGGAGTTCGATCGCCTCCGAGCGCTCGAGCAGAACGCCCCGGAAGCGCTCGTGCGCATCCAGCAGCAGCGTGCCGCAGCGGCGACGGGCCTTGACGACGCCGTCGCGTCGATCGAGCGCCTGCGCGCCGCCTACGCGCCCGAGGAGCTCGCGACCATCGGGGACAACCACGATCAGGCGCGCAGCCGCCTCGACTACGCCGACGAGCAGCTCGAGGCGGCGCAGCGCGCGATCGCCGCGGGTGACGGCTCCGCCGCGGCGGTGTCGCTGCGTGCCGCCGAGGGGGCCGTCGCGCAGGCCGCTCAGCTCGAAGCCGCCGTCGAGAAGGTATCGGCCGACCTGACGACCGCCGAGCGCGACGCGACCGCCCTCATCGCCGACCTCGAACAGGACGTCGCCGCGGCCGTCGGCGTACCCGACCCCGACGGCTCGCTCGCGGCCGTCGTCTCCTCCACACGTCAGCAGATCGACGCCGCGCGTGCCCAGCTCTCCGGCGACCACCGGCGACCTCAGGCGGCACTCGC
Source organism: Microbacterium sp. cf332 (assembly GCF_900102175.1). Classification (GTDB taxonomy): domain Bacteria; phylum Actinomycetota; class Actinomycetes; order Actinomycetales; family Microbacteriaceae; genus Microbacterium. The sequence continues at coordinate 282,256 of NZ_FNKN01000003.1, read as the reverse complement.
CGCGCTCCTCGGCGCCAACTCCGCCATCGACGCCGCCCTGTCGGGGGCCCGCGACGCCGCGCAGCGCGCCACGCGGGCCCGACAGACGCTCGAGCAGCAGCTGCAGCAGGCCCGCTCCCAGGTCTCGGCCGCCGAGGACTACATCGGGACGCGCCGCGGCGCGGTCGGAGCGACCGCTCGTACACGGGTGGCCGAAGCCCGCGCCTCCCTCGACCGCGCCGAGGCCACGGCGCAGATCGAGCCCGAGCGCGCCCTCGCCGACGCGGCGCGGGCGACGCAGCTGAGCGGGCTCGCGATCGACGCGGCGCGCAGCGATGTCGGCGGCTTCGCCCAAGGCTCGCCGGGCTCGAACTCGAGCGGCATGATGGGAGCCATGATCGGCGGCATGGTGCTGAACTCGCTCCTCGGCGGCGGCTCATCCGGACGCCGTTCGTCGGGCTTCGGCGGCAGCGGATTCGGCGGTGGGTTCGGCGGCGGCTCGCGCGGCGGGTTCGGCGGCGGCTCGCGCGGTCGATCCGGCGGCGGCGGCTTCGGCGGCGGACGCTCCCGCGGCGGCGGCGGCCGCTTCTGACGACTCATCTCTCCTCCAGACCACCCACGAAAGGAACCTCGATGGCAAAGCAGTCCATCTTCGGTCGCATCTCGACGCTCATGAAGGCGAACATCAACGCCCTTCTCGACCAGGCCGAGGACCCGCAGAAGATGCTCGACCAGCTCGTGCGGGATTACACCAACTCGATCGCCGACGCGGAGTCGGCCATCGCCGAGACGATCGGCAACCTCCGTCTGCTCGAGCGCGACCACCAGGAGGACGTCCAGGCGGCCGCCGAGTGGGGCAACAAGGCGCTCGCCGCGAGCCGCAAAGCCGACGAGCTGCGCGGCGTGGGCAACACCGCGGACGCCGACAAGTTCGACAACCTCGCCAAGGTCGCACTGCAGCGCCAGATCAGCGAGGAGAACGAGGCCCGGACGATCGCGCCGACGATCGCCACGCAGACCGAGGTCGTCGAGAAGCTGAAGGACGGCCTCAACGGCATGAAGGTCAAGCTCGACCAGCTGCGCGCCAAGCGCTCGGAGCTGCTCGCGCGTGCCAAGACGGCCGAGGCCCAGAACCGCGTCCACGACGCCGTCAAGTCGATCGACGTCCTCGACCCGACGAGCGAGCTCGGCCGCTTCGAGGACAAGGTCCGCCGTCAGGAGGCGCTCGCCGCCGGCAAGCAGGAGCTCGCCGCGTCGAGCCTCGACGCGCAGTTCGAGAGCCTCGAGGACGTCGGGCAGCTCACCGAGGTCGAGGCGCGACTCGCCGCGCTCAAGACGGGTGGAGCGGCCGGCGCCATCGAGCGCTGACTCTCCCCGCATCGACGTCCGGGCCGGCACCGCCGCCCGGACGTCAGTGTTCGACCCGCCGCACTCCGAACAGAGGATGACGTCATGACCCGATTCATCGTGGTCCCACAGTGGCAGGGCTCGCCGTCGGCACGGTCGATGACCCTCATCGACGGCGCCGACGCCATCGCCGGCGACCTGCCCCGAAGCGCGACCGCGCGGGTCGAGGTGCCCGTCGAGGCGGGGGAAGCGCTCGACACCGGCATCCGGCGCTTCAGCTCGCTGCAGCGCGTGCGCGACCTGATCACCACCGCCCTCACCGAGGCCGACGGATCGACCGAGGCCGCGGGGGTCGCGACGGGACACACCGTCGTCGTCGGCGGGGACTGCGGCGTGGCCGTGCCCGCGATCGCGTACGCCGCCGCGCGACATCCTGAACTCGCGGTCGTGTGGTTCGACGCCCACGCCGACCTGCACACGCCCGACTCCTCGCCCTCCGGAGCGTTCGCCGGGATGGCGCTGCGCGCCGTCTTCGACGGCAGCCCCCTGACGCCGGATGCCTCGGTCCCGGCCGAACGCGTCATCCTCGCCGGGGCGCGGGAACTCGACGAAGCCGAGGCTGAGACGGCCCGGACGTCCGGGCTCGCCCACCTCGGTGTCGAGGACCTGACCGACCCCGCACGGCTCGCGGACGTCGTCGCAGCCACCGGTGCGCGGGCGGTGTACGTCCACGTCGACCTCGACGTCCTCGACCCGGCGGCCATCACCGGTGTCGCCGCGCCCGTGCCGTTCGGGCTCGAGGTCGCCTCGCTCACCGGCACGATCGGGCTCCTCCGCGAGCGACTCCCCATCGTCGGCGCATCCGTCTCCGGGTTCGCACCACCGCACGCCGACGCCGTCGTGAGCGACATGGGTTCGGTCCTCCGCGTCGTCGGGGCACTCGCATGACGCCGACGATGCCGCCGGAGGGGTGGCGAGAGCGCGCGGACACGGCGCTCTCGCGCGGCGCCGCGATCGACCGCCGCATCCCGCGGGTCCTGCTCGACTCGCCCCTCAGCCGGCTGGGCGCACGGGCGGGCACGGTCTTCGGCTTCGTCTGGGGATCGCTGTGGTCGACCGGTCGCGTGGAGCGGCGCGGCGGGCTCTGGGTCTTCCGGGGCATGCCCGGCTGGGCCTTCGGCCGCGGCGGCGTGTGCGTGGGATCGTGCTTCCTGACGGGTGATCGCGATCCGAGCGAGCGGATCCTGGTGCACGAGGCCGTTCACGCCCGACAGTGGCGCCGATACGGCCTGCTCATGCCCGTGCTCTACCTCATCGCGGGACGCGACCCGCTGCGCAACCGGTTCGAGATCGAAGCGGGCCTGGCCGACGGCAACTACATCCCGCGGCGGGCCGAGCGCTCCTGAGCGGCGACTCCGCGATGCCCCCTGCCCGCCTGCCCGCTGCCCGCGGTGGCGGGGGTCAGCGAGCGGTCGCGAGGCCGAAGCGCTCGGGCGTGTGGATCGACGACGCGGGGATGCCGCGCCGGGCGGTGAGGTGGTCGACGATGTCGGCCGTGCCGAGGAACCCGCCCAGCAGGTGCACGCGGGTGGCCTGTGCGGCCTCCGTGCACAGCATCTCGTCGGCCCATGCCGCGACCGCACGCGCGAGCGCCTCTCCGGGCGCGCAGGTGCGACCCGATCCGGGCTGCCCACTGCGCGTCGAGCGGTCGAGCCACGTCACGATCATGCGTGCCGGGACCGACACGACGCCGATCCACGCGGCGTCGGGCACCTCGACGAAGACGCGGCCCGTGGAGCACAGCGGCAGGGTCGCCAGGAGCGCCTCGAGCTCGGCGAGCGAATTCTCGTCGGCCGTCACGAGGTGCTGCACCCGCACGTGCTTCGAGGCGCGGCAGGCGGCGGCGCTGTGGAGCTCGGTCATGATAACTCCACTATACCGCGAAGTAGGCATGCCTTACCTTGGTCGCCGAAACGGGCTCGACGCGTTCAGCGCAGGATGATGCGGCGCAACTCCGCGAGCTCGGCGTCGTCGAGTCCCTGAGCGAGCAGATACTCGGCGGGCGAGCCCCATCGCTCCCGCAGGTCCGACAGCAGCCCGCGCATCACGGGGGCCGGCGAGCGCATGGCGAGATCGACCAGCTGCGGGGCCTCGGGGTGATGCGCGCGCAGGTAGGCGAGGATGGGCGCGTTGCGTTCGGCGGGCAGCAGCGTCTCGGTTCGCGCGTAGTCGTCGACGACGGCGTCCTCGTCGACTCCGGCGGCGGCCAGGATCAGTGCGATCGTGACCCCGGTGCGATCCTTGCCGATCGTGCAGTGGACGAGCACCGGCTGGTCCGCGATCACCCCCCGCACGACCTCGAGGACGCGGGGAGCGGACTCGTCCACGAGAGAGCGGTACATCGACTCGAGCGACATGTCGGCACGGAACAGCGACGCGACGGATCCGCGGAAGAGCGGAACGCGCTGCGTCTCGATCGCGAGCTCACCGAGCACGGTCGGCTCGGAGCGCACCTCGTCGTCGTCCCGCAGGTCGATGATGCGACGCAGGCCGAGCGCGCTGAGGGCGCGGCGGCCCTCGTCGTCGACCCGGAACAGGTTGCCCGAGCGGTACAGCACGCCCGACCGGGTGGTGGCGCTCCCGGCACGGAGACCGCCGGTGTCGCGGAAGTTGAGGGCCCCGGGGATCGAGAGCGATGCCGCGTCGCTCATCCCGCGGGTCTCGGGATCGGAGGGACCGGGTAGCGGCCGGCGATCGTGAGCCGGTTGAAGGCGTTGATCGAGATGAGCAGCCAGCTGAGGGCGACGTACTCGGCCTCGGAGAACACCCCGCCCACATGGTCGTACAGCTCGTCGGACACGCCCTCGTCGGCGATGTGGACGTACGCCTCGGCGAGTTCGAGCGCCGCGCGCTCGCGCTCGTCGAACACGCCCGACTCCCGCCAGGTCGCGAGCTGGGCGACCTCGTCCGCCGTGACGCCGGCCGCCACCGCGCGCTCGACGTGGACCCGCACGCAGTACGCGCAGCCGTTGAGCTGCGAGCTGTGCACGAGTGCGAGCTCCTTCAGCCGGTCGCCGATACCGGCGTCCGCGGCGATCGCACCAACCGTCCGGGCGAAGGCATCCAGTGCGTCGAAGGCGGGTCGTGCCGCTTTCGCCAGGTGGATGCGGCGCTCGGGATTCATGCGTTCACATTACCCACCGGCATCCGTTCGGGCGCGAGAATGGGGTGCCTGCCTCGACCGAAGGATCCCCGTGACCGACGACACGTTCGACGAGTTCTCGTTCCTGCCCGTGCAGGCCGCCGAAGCGGGCGTGCCCGCGCCGGCGGCGGAGCGGCTGTTCACCTTCATGCCGGACGGGCGTCCGCTGAGCGCGCTCCGGCTCGGAGACGGCGCACCCGAGGTGACCCTGCTCCACGGCGCCGGGCTGAACGCCCACACCTGGGATCGGACGGTGCTCGCGCTCGGGCGCCCGGCACTGGCCCTCGATCTCCCGGGCCACGGGGACTCCGGCTGGCGCGACGACGCCGACTACACGGCGCGGACGCTCGCCGCCGACATCGCACCGGCGGTCGCGCAGTGGGTCGGGACCCCGCAGGTGGTCGTCGGTCAATCGCTGGGCGGCCTGACGGCCGCGGCCCTCGCCGCGGCTCACCCCGAGCTCGTCCGCGCTCTCGTGATCGTCGACATCGCCCCCGGCCTCGACCCCGCGGGAGGTGCCGCGCAGATCCGCAGGTTCTTCGCCGGCCCGACGCACTGGACCTCGCGCGACGAGATGGTCGAACGCGCATTGTCGTTCGGCCTCGGCGGCGACCGCACCGCCGCCGAGCGGGGCGTCTTCCTCAACTCGCGCGTGCGCGAGGACGGCCGGGTCGAGTGGAAGCACCACTTCGCACGCATCGCCAACGCGCTGGCCGCCGACCCCGATGCGGCGGCCGCCGCCTCCGCGCGCCAGGACTCGCTGGCCGGCATCCTCGCGGCCTCGGGCTGGGACGACCTCGCGGCCGTCACCGCCCCCGTCACCCTCGTGCGCGGCACCCGCGGCTACCTCAGCGACGCCGACCTCGCGGCCTTCACCGACCGGCTCCCGGACGCCGCCGTCGTCACCGTCGACTCCGGCCACAATGTGCAGGAGGAGCTGCCGATCGAGCTCGCCCGCATCATCCGCGACGCCGCGATCGCCTGACCGGCATCGCCCGGCCGCGCTCTCCCTCGCGGCACCGTCTGGGCCGTCGGATCGCCGGGTATCCGACCCCGCGCGTGCCGTCGACAGGTTGGGCGGAGTCGGAGGCTGCCCGCGGCAGCTCGACGGCCGACTGGGCCTGCTCGCGGCACGCCGTTCGGTGAAGCCGGAGAACGCCGTGCGACGCCGGACGTCGACGGATGCGCCGAGCGGGCGCGGCGGACCCTAGGCTGTATGCCGCACTGAGTTCGCGGACGCGCATCGGACAGCAACGATGCCGCCGCCCTTGCGAAAGGACCCTCTCCACATGCTCCGCCGTACCACCCTCTCGGCCGCCGCCCTCGTGGCCGCCGGCACGCTCCTGCTCGCCGGCTGCACAAACTCGGCCGAGCCCTCGCCGAGCGCAAGCGTCGGCACCCCGAATCCGGACGCGAGCGTGAACATCCGTCTCGTCCTCGAGCCCTCCAATCTCGACATCCGTCAGACCTCGGGTATCTCGCTCGACCAGACCCTCATCGACAACGTCTACCAGGGCCTGGTCGCACGCACCTCGGAGGGCGAGATCGTCGACGCGCTCGCCAGCGCTCACGACGTCTCGGCCGACGGTCTCACCTACACGTTCACGCTGCGCGAGGGCGTCACCTTCCACGACGGGCAGCCTCTGACGCCTCAGGACGTGGTGTCCTCGCTGACCGCACGGAAGGCGACGCCGGAGTGGGCCGACAGCGAGCGCCTCGCGAACGTGGCCGCCATCGCGGCCGACGGCCAGACGGTCACGCTGACCCTCTCGCAGCCGGACTCCTCGCTCCTGTGGAACCTGACCGGCCGCGCCGGGATCATCCTCAAGGAGGGTGACACCGTCGACTACAACACCGCGGCCAACGGCACCGGTCCTTTCCGGCTGGCGAACTGGCGCCAGGGCGCGAGCCTCACCCTCGAGCGCAACGACACCTACTGGGGCGACGCGGCACAGGTCGCAGACGTGACCTTCGACTTCATCCCCGACACGCAGGCCGCCATCAGCGCCGCCCTCGCGGGTGAGGTCGACGTCGTCGTCGGGTTCGACGCCACCCTGACCGATCAGGTCGAGGGCGGCGGCGACTTCGTGGTCCAGACCGGCAGCGCGACCGACAAGAGCGTCCTGGCGATGAACTCCACGTCCGGCCCCCTCGCCGACGTGCGGGTGCGGGAAGCCATCCGGACCGCCATCGACCACGACGCCATCGTCGAGGCCGTCGGAGCGGGCCAGACTCTCTACGGCCCGATCCCGCAGGCGGACCCGGGCTACGAGGATCTCTCCGATGTCGTCTCCTACGACCCCGATGCGGCGCGGGCCCTCCTGACCGAGGCCGGCGTCAGCGACCTCTCGCTCACGCTGACCATCCCCTCGGCCTACGGGACGACGCTCCCCCAGATCCTGGTCTCGAACCTCAACGATGTCGGGATCGACCTCAAGGTGAACCCGGTCGACTTCGGCACCTGGCTGAGCGACGTCTACACGAACAAGGACTACGAGCTCAGCGTCGTCAACCACGCCGAGCCGCGCGACTTCGAGAACTGGGCCAACCCCGACTACTACTTCACCTACGACAACGCCGAGGTGCAGGAGCTCTACGCGCAGTCGCTGCTCGCGACCGACGAGGCGAGCGCCGACGACCTGTTGAAGCAGGCCGCGCGCATCGTCTCGGAGGACCACGCCGCCGACTGGCTCTACAACTGGGCCTCGGTCGTCGCGGTGGCGACGAACGTCTCGGGCATGCCCGTCGACAACGTCAACGCGCGCATCGATCTGGCCGAGATCGCCAAGAGCGACGGGTGATCCGCTACGCGCTGACGCGACTGGGCCTGCTGGTGCTGGGCCTGGTCGTCGCCAGCGTGCTGATCTTCGTGACGCTGCGCGTGCTCCCCGGGGACGTGGCGCAGCAGATCGCGGGGACGAACTCGACCCCCGAGCAGGTGGCGGCGCTGCGCGAACAGCTGGGACTCGACGTGCCCCTGCCGACGCAGTACCTCGAATGGATGGCGGGACTCGTGCGGGGTGACCTCGGCGCCTCGCTCGTGACGGGCACCCCCGTCGCCGCCGAGCTGGTCGCCAAGGCCCAGGTGACCGTCCCGCTCGGACTGATGTCGATGGTCGTCGCGCTCCTGATCGCCCTGCCGTTCGGCGTCGTCGCCGCTCTGCGTCGCGGGCGCGCCGGCGGCACGGCCCTGTCGTTCGGCGCGCAGGCGCTCGCCGCCGTCCCGGTGGTGTGGGCGGGCATGATGCTCGTCGTGGTCTTCGCCGTCTGGCTCGGCTGGCTGCCGGCGCAGGGCTTCCCCCGGAGCGGATGGGCGGACCCCGGCCGCGCGATCGCGGCGCTCGTCCTCCCCGCCGTGACGATCGGCATCGTCGAGGGCGCGATGCTCATGCGGTTCGTCCGCAGTGCGACCCTCTCGGCGATGGGCCAGGACTTCGTCCGCACCGCCGCCGCCAAGGGTCTGACCCGCCGCGCGGCACTGCTGCGGCACGGACTGCCCACCGTGGGCCTGTCTATCGTGAGCGTCCTGGGGCTGCAGGTCGCGGGCATCGTCGTCGGCGCCGTGGTGATCGAGCAGCTCTTCACGCTCCCGGGCATCGGGCGGATGCTGGTCGCCGACGTGGGCCTGCGCGACCTGCCGAAGGTGCAGGGCGAGCTCCTCGCGCTGACCGGGGTCGTGCTCGTCATCGGCTTCGTCGTCGACCTCGTGCACCGCGGTCTCGACCCGAGACAGCGGGAGGCGTCATGAACGGTCGGATGTCGTGGCTGCGGCGCCTGTGGGCGATCCCGGCCGGCCGTTTCGGCCTCGTGGTCGTGGTCGCGATCGGCGTGCTCGCCGCCGTCTCGCTGGTGTGGACCCCGTTCGATCCGCAGCGGGTCGACATCCCGGCACGGTGGAGCCCACCCGGCTGGCCCCACGTCCTCGGCACCGACGCGTCGGGACGCGACATCCTGTCGCTGCTGCTGGCGGGAGCGCGAACCACGGTTCTCGTCGCCGTCGGGGCCGGTGTCGTCGCGACGCTCATCGGCCTCGCACTCGCATGCCTCGGGGCCCTCACCGGGCGCTGGACCCGCGAGGCGGTCGCCGTGCTGGTCGACATCCTGATCGCCTTCCCGGTGCTGCTCATCGCCATGATGATCTCGGCGGTGTGGGGCGGGTCGCTCTGGGTCGTCGTGATCTCGGTCGGCGTCGGATTCGGCGTGAACATCGCACGCGTCACCCGGCCCGAGCTGCGACGCACGCTCCACAGCGATTTCGTCCTCGCCGCGCGCGCGAACGGATTGACCCCGACGCAGATCGCCGTGCGTCACCTGCTGCCCAACGTCGCGCCCGTGTTCATCGTGCAGCTGTCGTGGGGAATGGCCGTCGCGGTCCTCGCGGAGGCGGGGCTCAGCTACCTCGGCTTCGGCGCGCCCCCGACGCAGCCCTCGTGGGGACTCCTGCTCAGCGAGTTGCAGACCTACCTCTCCGCGCACCCGCTGAGCGTGGTGTGGCCGGGACTGGCCATCACCGTGACCGTCCTCGGGCTCAACCTGCTCGGCGACGCCGTGCGCGAGGCGACCGACCCCACCCTGGCTCGACGCCGCTCCCCCGCGGCGACGCACGTCCCGGCGGTCGTCGCATGAGCCTCGTGGTCGAGAACCTCTCCATCGAGCTCGACGGGCGCCGCGTCGTGACCGACGTGTCGTTCGATGTCGCCGACGGGGCGCGCGTCGGACTGATCGGCGAGTCCGGGTCGGGGAAGTCTCTGACGGCCCTCGCCGTGCTCGGCCTGCTCCCCGAGGGTGCTGCGGTCAGCGGCAGCATCCGGTGGAACGGGACCGAGCTGATCGGGCGTCACGATCGCGAGCTGGCCGCCCTGCGCGGCGCCGAGATCGGCATCGTGTTCCAGGAGCCGCAGACAGCCCTCAACCCGCTGCGCACCGTGGGCCGCCAGATCGCGGAGCCCCTGCGCATCCACTCCCGCGCGAGCCGTCGCGACGCCCTCGCGCGCGCCCAGGCCGACGCCGACCGGGTGCGGCTCCCCGAGGGGACGCTGCGCCGCTATCCGCATCAGCTCTCGGGCGGGCAGCGCCAGCGGGTCGCGATCGCCATGGCGCTCTCGGCACGGCCCCGGATGCTCATCGCCGACGAACCCACGACCGCACTCGACGTGACGATACAAGCCGAGATCCTGGATCTCCTCGGCCATCTCGTCGATGACGACGGGATGTCGCTGCTGTTCATCACCCACGATCTCGCGGTGCTCTCGCAGGTCGCCACGCACGCGGTCGTGCTCGAGCACGGACGTGTCGTCGAGACCGGCGCCGTGGGCGACCTGCTCACCGCGCCGGCCTCGGAGGTCACGCGCGGACTGCTGCGCGACGCGACCGCGACGGTGTGGCGCCCGGAGGGGGACGCATGACGGGCGAGACGCTGATCTCGGCTCGCGGTCTGAGCCGGCGGTACCGCGTGCGCGGAACGGGCCCGGGGGCTCCCCGACGCGAGACGATCGCACTCGACGATGTCGACCTCGACGTGCGGGCGGGCTCGGCCCTCGGGATCATCGGCGAATCGGGGTCGGGCAAATCGACTCTCGTTCGGCTCCTGCTCGGGCTGGACACACCGTCGGCCGGCACGGTCACGATCGACGGCCGCCCCGTCGACGCGCGGGCGTCGGCCCGCAGCCTGCACTGGCTGCGGCGCCGCACGGGGATCGTCTTCCAAGACCCCTACGCCTCGCTCGACCCGCGCATGAGCGTGGGACGGATCGTCGCCGAGCCCCTGTGGGCGCTCGATGTGCCGGGAGACCGCCGGGCACGCGTGCGCGAAGTCCTCTCGGACGTCGGCCTTGAGGCGGATGCGGCGGAACGGTACCCCCACGAGTTCTCGGGCGGGCAGCGGCAGCGCATCGCCCTGGCGCGGGCGATCGCGCACCGACCGCAGATCCTCGTCGGCGACGAGCCGCTCTCGGCCCTCGACGTCACGGTGCGCGCGCAGATCCTCGCGGTGCTCCGCAGGCTGCGTACGGAGCAGGGCATGACCCTCGTGCTCGTCTCGCATGACATCGGAGTGGTCCAGAACCTCTGCGACGAGGTCGTCGTCATGACCGGCGGCCGGGTCGTCGAGGAGGGGCCGACGGAGAAAGTGCTGCTCGAGCCGCAGGCGGCCTACACGCGGCGCCTGCTCGCATCCGTGCCGGTCATCGATCCCCACCGATCCCGCGACTGACGATCCCGACGCCCCGCGTCGGCCCGGATCGGCCCCGGTGTCGGCGCCCGGCGCTACCGTGGGGCCATGCGCGCGATCATCCCCCCGTATCTGCTGGCCCGTGTCGCCTCCGCGCGCGAGCCGCACCTCGCCCGCGCCGCCGTCGCCGCGCGGACGACGCTCGCGGCGCGGCCCGCCGATCTCGCCGGTCGAACGCAGCTGCGGCTGTCGGTCGAGGACGGCGGGACCCTCGTCGCCGAGCGGGTTCCCGCCGCCGATCGCATCATCTCCGACGCCGGGGGTCGAGAGGAACTCCCCGGCGTCGTCGTCCGGCGCGAGGACGACGCCCCGACGGGCGACCGGGCGGCCGACGAGGCCTTCGACGGGCTCGGGGCCACGTTCGCCTTCTTCCTCGAGGCGTACGGGCGCGACTCGATCGATGCGCGGGGCAGCGCGCTCGCGGCCACGGTGCACTACGGCGACGCGTACGACAACGCGTTCTGGAACGGCGAGCGCATGGTGTTCGGCGACGGAGACGGCGAGGTCTTCACGGGATTCACCCGCTCGCTCACGGTCATCGCGCACGAGCTCGCGCACGGCGTCACCGAGTTCTCGGGCGGTCTCACCTACGCCGGTCAGTCCGGCGCGCTCAACGAGTCACTGTCCGACGTCTTCGGCGCGCTCACCGAGCAGCATCACCTCCAGCAGCGCGCCGACCGCGCGTCCTGGCTCATCGGGGCGGGCATCTTCTCCGACGCGGTTCAGGGTCGCGCTCTCCGCTCGCTCGCCGACCCCGGCTCGGCCTACGACGACGATGTGCTCGGCCGCGACCCGCAGCCGGGCCACATGCGCGACTACGTCGACACGACGAGCGACAACGGCGGCGTCCACATCAATTCGGGCATCCCGAACCGGGCGTTCCACCTCGTGGCGACGCGGCTCGGCGGCTACGCCTGGGAACGCGCGGGGCTCGTCTGGTACCGCACGCTGACGTCGCGCATCCTTTCCCCCGAGTCCGACTTCGTCGCGTTCGCGCTCGCCACCGTCGATATCGCCATCGCCGAGTACGGTGAGGGATCGGAGGAGGTCGCCGCCGTTCGTGCCGGGTGGTACGGCGTCGGCGTGCTGGAGGATGCCTGACACCGAAGACGGCCCGGCGAGCCCGCTGCGCATCGTCGTCGAACGCAGCGGCGGGTTCGCGGGGATGACGCGGACGTGGCGCGTCGAGCCGGCAGACGCGGAACGCGATCGCTGGCTCGAGCTCGTCCGGCGCTGCCCGTGGGATCAGCCGCGGTCGTCCGCGTCAGCACCGGGGGCCGACCGCTTCCGCTGGCACATCGTCGTCTCCGACAGCGAGGCCACGCATCAGGCGGAGTTCGCCGACGACCTCGGGGCGCCGTGGCGCTCGCTGGTCGAGGCGGTGCGGTCGGGACGACCGCCCGGGGCCGAGGATCCGAGATCGCCCGACCCGTCGTGACCGATCAGCCGGACTTCTGCGCGAAGAGCCCAAGCAGGCCCTTCTTCTGCTGTTCGAGCGACTTCTGCAGGTAGATCGTGCCGAGCCAACGCCCGAACTTGTGACCCACCCGTCCCATCCGGCCGACCTCGACGAAGCCGAACCTCTCGTGCAGGGCGATGGATGCCTCGGCACCCTTGTCGCTGACGACGGCGACGATCTCGCGCAGGCCGAGCTGCCGGCACTCCTCGATCAGCGTCTCGAGCAGCGCCCGGCCGAGTCCCTTGCCGGTGGCGGCCTGACCCAGGTAGATCGAGGTCTCGGCCGTGTAGCGGTATCCCGTCTTGCCGTTCCAGGGTGAGGCGAGCGCGTAGCCCAGGATCTGGCCGGTCGGTGAGACCGCGACCAGGAACGGCAGCTTGAGCTTGCTCAGATAGTCGAACTTCTCGCGCCACTGCGCCTGCGACCACTTCTTCTCGTCGAAGGTGACGACCGAGTTGGTCACGTAGTAGTTGTAGATCTCCCGGATGTCGGGCAGGTCGTCGAGCTGGGCCGGACGGATCTCGTACGAGAACGGCCGTTCGGGCTCCGCGGGCCGGCGCAGGTGCCGCGGGAGGCGTCGGCGGTCGCGGTTGTAATCCTCCTCGAGCATGCGGCAACTCTACGGTGCGCAGGTTTCACACGGATGTCGCGAATCACGCTCACGCCGGCGGGATCCGCCAGTCGATCGGTGCCGCGCCGCGCTCGACCAGGAGATCGTTCGCGCGAGAGAACGGTCGGGACCCGAAGAACCCGCGGCTCGCCGACAGCGGGGACGGATGCGGGGAGGCGATGATCGCGGTGTCGCCGAGTATCGGACGCAGTGTGCCGGCATCCTTGCCCCACAGGATCGCGACCAGGGGGCCGTCGCGGGCGACGAGGGCGCGGATGGCGTGCTCGGTGACGGCCTCCCAGCCCCAGCCGCGGTGCGAGGCGGGGGCACCCGGAGCGACGGTGAGCACGCGGTTCAGCAACAGGACGCCCTGATCGCTCCAGGCGGACAGGTCGCCGTGCGTCGCCGGGGGGATGCCCAGATCGGCCTCGAGCTCGCGGTAGATGTTGCCGAGGCTGCGGGGCAGCGGGCGGACATGCGCGTCGGCCGCGAAGGAGAGACCGATCGGATGGCCGGGCGTGGGGTACGGGTCCTGGCCGACGATCAGCACACGCACGTCGGCCATCGGCCGCTCGAACGCCCGCAGGACCCGGTCGCCCGCGGGCAGGTAACCGCGGCCCGCGGCGGTCTCGGAGCGCAGCCGCTCCCCCAGCGCGGCGATGTCCGCCGCGACGGGGCTCAGGGCCTCGGCCCAATCCGGGGCCATCAGACCATCGGCGGCGAGTTCGGTCAGCGAGCGCGGCGTCACCCTCCCAGGGTAGGTGCGACGCAGCAGTATGCTCGCCCCGTGTCCACGACGCTGCGCACCTCCGCCCTGGGTGTCACCGCGGGTCTGATCGGATGGTTCATCCTGGTCGAGATCGTCAGCGGCATCCTGCAGGGCTACTACGTCCCGCTCCTCAGCGACATCGTCGTCGAGCTCGGGATCCACGACTCCGACGTGAACTGGTTCGAGGCCGCGCAGCTGCTCCTCTCGGCGCTCGTGGTGCCCGTGCTCGCCAAGCTCGGCGACATGTACGGCCACAAGCGCATCCTGCTGATCACGGCCGTGCTGACGGCGGCCGCCACCTGGTGGCTGGCCTTCGCCGCCTCGTTCTGGACCTTCCTCATCGCGTGGGCGCTGCAGGGCTTCTACGTCGTCTGGCTGCCGCTCGAGATCGCGCTCATCTTCGAACGCGGCAGACGACAGCGCCACGGGGTCTCGCTCACCCGCCGCGCGGCGGGCCTGCTCGTCGTGGGCCTGCAGGTCGGCGCCATCATGGGCGCCCTCGCCGCAGGTCGCATCTACGCCGCGACATCCGGCGACCTGACCCTAACCCTCGTCGTGCCCGCCATCGCGGTGACCGTCGTCGCGCTCGTCATCTGGGTCGCAGTGCCGGAATCGGTGCCGGAGCCCGGACGCCGCCAGCTCGACTCCGGCGGTTTCGTGCTGCTGGCCATCGCGCTGCTGCTGGTCACGAGCGCGCTGACCTTCCTGCGGCTGAACGGCCCGGGCGCGGTCTGGGTCTGGCTGTTGCTGCTCGCCGGCATCGGCGCGTTCGTCGTCTTCGGACGCTTCGAGCTGACGCGCCCCGACCCGGCGGTCGACGTCCGGATGCTCGCTCGACCGGAGATGTGGCCCGTGCAGGCGACGGCCTTCCTGGTGGGTATCAGTCTGCTCGGCGCGCAGGGGCCGCTCTCGACCTACGCGGGCACCGATCCCGCGCTCGGCTACGGCCTCGGACTCGATGCGACCGACCGCTCGAACATCATCGGCGTCTATCTCGTGTCGCTGATCGTCGGTGCGGTGCTGTTCGCGGTCACGTCGCGCCGGGCCAGCCCGCGCATCGTCCTCATCGTCGCGGCCCTCCTCGTGGGCATCGGATACGCCCTGTTCCTGCCGTTCCACCGCGAGCTGTGGCAGGTGCTCCTCAACCTCTGCATCGCCGGCCTGGGCTGCGGCGCCCTCGTCGGCGCGCTGCCCGCCGCAGCGGCGGCCGCGGCGCCGAGGGGCCGGACCGGCGTCGCGTCGGCCATGACCAACATGACCAAGACCATCGGTGGGACGTTCTCCTCGGCCCTGTTCGGGGTCGTGCTCGCCGCGGGAGCCGGTGTCGTCGCCAGCGAGACCGCCGCTTCGATCGGCGGCTACCTCACCGTCTGGGCGGTCTGCGCGGCGGGAGGCTTCGTGGCGGCGGCGCTTCTGCTCGTCGTTCCACGCGTCGCGTTCGCCGACTCCGACGAAGCGGAGGCGGAGCTCCCGTCGGGCATCGTGCGCTGAGCCGCCGCGGGCCGATGCGACTGCGGCGGCCGGCTCGACTCAGTCCTCGGTCGTGCGCGGCTGCAGCGGACCCCGGGCGAGCAGGTGCTGCGCCGACTGCGCCACGGGGCGCATCGTCACGAGGTCGAGGTTGACGTGCCCGGGTGCGGCGAGCGCGTAGGCGACGACATCGGCGACGTCGGCGGCCACGAGCGGCTGCTCGACCCCGTCGTAGAGCCGGTCGGCCGCTTCGCGGTCTCCGCCCAGGCGGTTCAGGGTGAACTCCTCGGTGCGGACCATTCCCGGCGCGACCTCGACGACCCGGATCGGCTCGCCGTTCAGCTCCAGCCGCAGCGCATGGACGAGCATCGACTCCCCCGCCTTCGCCGCGTTGTAGCCGGCACCGCCGGGATAGGCGTTCTGCGCGGCGGTCGAGGTGATGAACACCGTGTCGGCGTGGCCACCGTCGGCGGCGATCCCGCGTCGCAGCAGCGGGAGGAGCGCCGCGGTGAGGAGCTGCGCCGAGAGTACGTTCACCTCGAACATCCACCGCCAGTCCTCGGCTCGGCCGTCCTCGACGCGGTCGCTGCCCCGGGCTCCGCCTGCGACGTGGACGACCGCGTGCAGCTCGCCGCTCGATGCCAGGTGCTCGGCGAGGCTCGCGACGTCGCCCTCCTGCGTGAGGTCGGCGGCGAACGACGCCGACCCGACCTCCGCGTCGAGGGCCGCGAGGCGCTCTCCCCGGCGGGCGACGCCGACGACGTCCCATCCCGCGGCGCGCAGGGCACGCACGACCGCCTCTCCGATTCCCGAGCTGGCTCCGGTCACCACTGCACGACGCGTCATCCCTCCACCGTAGCCTCGGGCCGGTCATGGCGCGTCACCCGGCAGGCGAGGAGATTACGCAGCGTGTCCCGCGCGTTGTCGACCGCCGGACATGTCCGTACGCTCGACCCAGGCCGGCGACCGTCGCCGCTTTCCGACCCGATGGAGCCTCGCATGTCCGCACCCGAGAACTGGCGCTTCGAGACGAAGCAGATCCACACCGGTGCTGCGCCGGACCCGGTCACGAAGGCCCGTGCCACGCCGATCTACCAGACGACGTCGTACGTGTTCGACAACTCCGACCACGCCGCGAGCCTCTTCTCGCTGTCGGAGTTCGGCAACATCTACACCCGCATCCAGAACCCCACGCAGGATGTCGTCGAGCAGCGGCTCGCTGCCCTCGAGGGCGGCACGGGCGCGCTCCTCGTCGCATCGGGCCAGGCCGCCGAGACGTTCGCCATCCTGAACATCGCCGAGGCCGGCGACCACTTCGTCTCGTCGAGCTCGATCTACGGCGGCACCTACAACCTCTTCAAGTACACCCTCGCCAAGCTGGGCATCGAGGTCACGTTCGTCGAGAACCAGGACGATCTCGAGGAGTGGCGTCGGTCGGTCCGGCCCAACACGAAGCTCTTCTTCGCCGAGACGATCGGCAACCCGCAGATCAACGTGCTGGACATCCGCGGCGTCTCGGACGTCGCGCACGAGGCCGGCGTGCCGCTCATCGTCGACAACACGATCGCCACGCCCTACCTCATCCGACCGTTCGAGCACGGCGCCGACATCGTCGTCCACTCGGCGACGAAGTTCCTCGGCGGCCACGGCACCGTGATCGGCGGAGTCATCGTCGATGGCGGCCGCTTCGCATGGTCGGAGCACTCCGAGCGGTTCCCCGGTCTCACCACCCCTGATCCCTCGTACCACGGCGCCGTCTACACGCAGGCCGTCGGCGACGGTCTCGCCTACGTCATCAAGGCCCGCGTCCAGCTGCTGCGTGACCTGGGCGCCGCGATCTCGCCGCAGAGCGCCTGGCTGCTCATCCAGGGGATCGAGACACTCTCGCTGCGTATCGAGCGCCACGTGCAGAACGCGCAGGAGATCGCCGAGTGGCTCGAGAACCACGACGACATCGCCTCGGTGAACTATTCGGGTCTGCCGACCTCGCCGTGGTACGCGGCCGCCAATCATTACGCCCCGAAGGGCGTGGGCGCCGTGCTGTCGTTCGAACTGAAGGGCGGCGTCGCGGCGGGACGCGCGTTCGTCGACGCGTTGCAGCTGTTCAGCCACCTCGCGAACATCGGGGATGTCCGTTCCCTCGTCATCCACCCGGCGTCGACGACGCACTCGCAGCTGACGCCCGAGCAGCAGCTCACGACGGGCGTCACCCCGGGTCTCGTGCGGCTCTCGGTCGGTCTCGAGAACATCGACGACCTGAAGGCCGACCTCGAACAGGCCCTCGCGGCCGCGCGTGACGTCGTCGAGGCGGCGCGCGCCTGATCGTTCCTCCTCAGAACGACCGGATGCCCCGGCCCACCGCGTTCGGTGGGGCCGGGGCATCCGTCGTCTCGGGCCCGGTCAGTCGGCGTCGGACGCCGTCGTGATCTCCTCGCCCTGAACCTGCTCGCGGTCGCCCTTCGCCTTGTCGCCGCGCGTCTTCGCCAGGCTCGCGATGGTCGCGACGGCCACGGTGGCGGCGATGAAGAGCAGCGAGAACCAGATGGGGATTTCGGGGACCCACAGCAGCGGCTCTCCCCCGTTGATGAAGGGCAGCTCGTTGACGTGCAGCGCGTGGAAGACGAGCTTGACACCGATGAAGGCCAGGATGACGGCGAGGCCCTGTGCCAGGTACACCAGACGCTCCAGCAGGCCGCCGATGAGGAAGAAGAGCTGGCGCAGGCCCATCAGTGCGAAAGCGTTCGCGGTGAAGACGATGTAGGCCTCGTTGGTCAGACCGTAGATCGCGGGGATCGAGTCGACCGCGAAGACGAGGTCGATGAAGCCGATGGCGATGATGACCAGCAGCATCGGGGTGACGAAGCGCTTGCCGTCCTTCTTCACCGTCAGCTTGTCGCCGTTGTACTCGTCGCTCACGGGCAGGTGGCGCCGCACGAAACGCATGAACTTGCCGTTGGCCGGGTCCGAGTCACCGTGCGAGAACGCCTGCCGGTAGGCGAGGAACAGCAGCAGCGCACCGAAGATGTAGAAGATCCACGAGAAGTTATCGATGAGTGCGGCGCCGATCGCGATGAACGCACCACGCATGATGAGCGCGATCACGATGCCGATCATGAGCACCTTCTGCTGGTACTTCTTCGGCACCGCGAAGCCCGTCATGATGATCAGGAACACGAAGAGGTTGTCGATCGACAGCGCCTTCTCGGTCAGGTAGCCGGCGAAGTACTCGCCCGCGAAGACCCAGCCCCATCCGGGGATGAGCCCGATGACGACGCCGAAGATAAGCGCGAGGCCGATGTAGAACGCCGACCACCGCGCCGATTCGGCGATGGTCGGTTCGTGCGGTGTGCGCACGTGCGCGAAGAACTCGTACACGAAGAAGGCGATGGTCACCGCGATGGTGATGATCCAGACGAGCGGAGTGATGTCCACGAAGGCTCCAAGGGGTCGACAGCAACGAACGGCCAGGTCTCCTTCATCCCCGGAGGGACCGGCGTCCCGGAACCCGACGTCGGGTTCGTAATGACGAGATCGCCGCAGGCGGAAGTACTCCCCTTGCTCGCGATATCTTACGGGACGATCGTGGCAGCGGATGCGTCCTACCCTGACCCCATGGATGTGGCGGTCTCTGCTCGTTACCTTGGCTTCGCTCCCTGGGCGCTCGACACCTCGCCCCTCTACTCCGAGTGGGCCGAGGGCGTCGCGAACGACGACGAGCTGACCGAGCGCATCGCCCGTCTCGGCGAGCGCCGCGGGCAGCCGAACCTCGTCTTCGCCGCGGCCCGGTGGGCGGGCTGCGGGCTCGACCCCTTCCCCGTCTGGCGGGAGAATGTGCTCGATGCCTGGGACCGGGTCGCCGAGATCACGGCGGAGCGGCGTACGCAGACCAACGAGGTGGGGCGGTGCGCGACGCTCCTTCCGCTGCTCTCGCGCGTCGACGGCCCCGTCGCCCTCCTCGAGACCGGTACGGCGGCCGGTCTGTGCCTCTTCCCCGATCGGTACTCGTATGCGTACTCGTCGCCGGCCGGCGAGCACCCGCGGCCGCTCGCCGAGCCCGCCTCGCCAGAGGATGAATCGTCGGCACCCGTGCTGCACTGCCGCCTCGATTCCGTCGAGGCGCTGCCGGAGCGCCGGCCCGACGTGGTGTGGCGCGCCGGGATCGACCTCGCCCCGATCGATGTGCGCGACCCCGTCGCGGTGGCGTGGCTCGAAACCTTGATCTGGCCGGGCTCGGCGCACGCCGAGAGGGTCGCCCGACTGCGCGCCGCCGTCGGGGTCGTCCGCACCGACCCGCCGCGCATCGTCGAGGGCGACATCCTCGACCACCTGGCCGATGTCGCCGCCGAGAGCCCCCGCGATGCGACTCTGGTGGTGTTCCACAGCGCCGTGCTGATGTATCTCGACGCCGACGAGCGACGTCGGTTCTCCGACCTCGCCGCCGGTCTCGCCGCTCACCTCGGCCGACGCGTCATCTGGATCTCCAACGAGTCCGCGGGAGTGCTGCCGCTTGTCGACCGGCAGATGCCGCCGGGCGTCGACAGCACGGGGCGCTTCGTGCAGAGCGTCGACGGTGAGCCGGTCGCCCTCGCCGGTCAGCACGGCGCCTCCTACGAGGTCATGCCCCTCCGACCGTGACGAGATACGGCTGACCGCGCCGTCTCGTTACCCGCATACTCACGCATCTCTGCCCTGCTCGTAGGATCGATCGATTCTTCATGGACGGGAGGACACATTGCTTGACGACTTCTTCGGAAGCCTCGTCGGAGGAGAAATCGGCTATTTCATCGGCCGCGCCATCAAAGCGCCGTTCATCCGCGCCAAGCCGGGTCGGGGGAAGATGCAAGCAGCCTTGCGTCTCGAATCGGGATCGCAGGAGGGTGTGACCGAGACATGGCGACGCGGCAACATCCATGTCCGCCCCGGGCTGCTGGAGTTCCGCGGTAACGAGATCCGCGTCCTGCGCGTGTACGAAGCCCCTCGAGAACCCACGGCCAGGGAGCGGGTTCGCGTCCACACCGACTCGATCATCTACTCGATCGCAACGCCGTCCGCGCGGCTCCTCTGGGCGATCCCGGGCCCACAGTCATCCCGGGCTCTGAGCCGTCTCGCTCCGCCGACCGGGTGCGGACCCGAGGCGGCCGACAAGTCGTAACACTCGCGGCCGACGGCTCACGACAACCTAGCCTGGAGTCTCGCGAAAGGAACGGCATCCATGGACTGGCAGACCTCCGAAGACACGGTGCCGAGCGCGCCGATCACGGAGGCCGACGCGCGCCTGCTGCGGGGCCGGCCCCCGGCGAGCGGTGCCTGGCGGGACGGAGACCCCGTCGGCGAGCGGCGTTTCGCGGCGTTCGGCCCGCTCACCACGGAGAGCGGAGAGCACCTGTCGAGCTTCCGCCTCGCCTATGAGACGTGGGGCGAGCTCGCTCCGACCCGCGACAACGCGATCCTCGTGCTGCACGCCCTGACCGGCGACAGCCACCTGCGCGGCGCGGCAGGTCCGGGGCATCCGACCGCCGGGTGGTGGGAGGACATCGTCGGCCCCGGGCTCGCGATCGACACCGATCGGTGGTTCGTCGTCGCCCCGAACATGCTCGGCGGCTGCCAAGGATCGACGGGCCCCTCCTCGATCGCCGCCGACGGTTACGAGTGGGCCGCCCGCTTCCCCCATCTGACCGTCCGCGACCAGGTCGCCGCCCAGACCCGCCTCGCCGATGCGCTCGGGATCGACGTCTGGGCCGCCGTCGTCGGGGGGTCCATGGGTGGCATGCATGCCCTCGAGTGGGGCGTCGGCCACCCCGAGCGCCTCGAACGCCTGGCCGTGCTTGCCGCTCCTCCGGTGAACACCGCCGACCAGATCGCGCTGAACTCGGTGCAGCTCGAGGCCATCCGCATCGATCCGCGCTTCCAGGAGGGCGAGTACTACGACTCCGGCGACGGCGACGGCCCGCATCGGGGTCTCGCACTCGCGCGCCGGATGGCACTGCTGAACTACCGCAGCCCCACCGAACTGAACGTGCGCTTCCAGCGCACCTGGCAGTCGGGCAAGAGCCCGCTCGGTCACGGCGGACGCTTCGCGGTCGAGAGCTACCTCGACTTCCACGGCAACAAGTTCACCCGCCGCTTCGACGCGAACAGTTACATCACGCTCGTCGAGGCGATGAACTCGCACGACGTCGGACGCGATCGGGGCGGCGTCGACGACGCACTGGCACGGGTGACCGCTCGCACGCTGGTCCTCGGGATCGACTCGGATCGCCTGTTCCCGGTCGAGGGCCAGCACCGCATCGCGCGAGGTATCCGCTCGACCATCGACGACGAGGCCGTGGTCATCTCGAGCGACTTCGGCCACGACGCCTTCCTCATCGAGACCCCGGTCGTCGGCGCCCACCTGCGCCGACTGCTCGAGGCGTAGCGGCGCCTCAGCGGGTGCCCGCCGCGGGTGCGACGCCGGCCCGGGCGCGGGACTCCACCGAGAAGCTCACCGCGGCCACCGCGAGCCCGCCGAGCGCCAGCGCCACGCCCACCCAGACGGGGGCGACGAACCCGAGACCGGCACCGATGACGGCACCGCCGAGCGCTGCACCGAGCGCATTGCCCATGTTGAGCGCCGAATGGTTCAGCGCGGCGGCGATCGACTGGTTCTCGCCCGCGACGTCCATCAGCCGGGTCTGGATGGTGGGGCTCAGCGCGGCGGAGAAGAACCCCACGAGGAAGACGAAGAGACCGACCGTCACGATCCAGCCGGCGGTCAGCGCGAGCAGTGCCTGCACCAGCGCGAGGGCGACGAGACCTCCGAGCAGACTCCGGCGCAGGTCGAGGTCGGCGAGCCGGCCGCCGACGAGGTTCCCGGTCGTCATCCCGAGGCCAGCGACGACGAGGACGATCGGGACCACCCACTGCGGCGAGCCCGCCGCCTCGGTGACGAGCGTCGCGATGTAGCTGTACACGGCGAAGAAGCCGCCGAACCCGATCGCGCCGATGCCGAGCGCGAACCAGACCTGCCCGACGCGGAACACCCGCAGCTCCGCGCGCAGCGTGCGCGCGGGCTCGCCGGCGTGGTGCGGCACCGTCAGACCGATCGCCACGGTCGCGATCGCGAAGATCACCGTCACGACGAGGAAGGCGGCCCGCCACCCGAACTGCTGGCCGAGGAACGTCCCGAGCGGGACGCCGACGACGTTGGCGATCGTGAGCCCGGTGAGCACGAAGGCGACGCCCTGCGCGCGCTTGCCCGGGCCGAGGGCATCCGCGGCGACGAGCGCGCCGATACCGAAGTAGGCGCCGTGGGGCAGCCCGGCCAGGAAGCGCGACGCCGCGACGAGTTCGAACGAGGGCAGCACGAGCGTCAGCCCGTTGAACACCGTCAGCGCGAGAGCTAGGAAGAGCATGACGCGGTGCCGCGGATACTTGGCCACGACTCCCGCGATCGTCGGAGCCCCGACGACCACTCCGGCGGCGTACAGCGTGATGAGCCACCCCGTCTGCGCGATCGCCGCCTCGGGGTCGGCCGCCGAGACGGCGGGCAGGAGCTCACCGGCGATGTCGGGCAGCAGACCCATGACGACGAACTCGGTCATCCCGATTCCGAAGCTGCCGATCGCGAGCGAGAGCAGAGCCCGGCGGGCAGCGGTGCGGGAGGGGGCGGGGGTCGTCACTCCGGGAGCGTAGCGCCGCCTTCACCCGTGTGTCGAATCGATTCGAGCGCGCCCTCGAGCCGAGCGATCTTGCCGTCGAGCTCGCCGCTGTACCCCGGGCGGATGTCGGCCTTGAGCACGAGCGAGACGCGCGATCCATACGGCATCACCGCGTCCGTGGCTCGCTTGACGACATCCATGACCTCGTCCCACTCCCCCTCGATCTCGGTGAACATCGACGTCGTGCGGTGGGGCAGACCGGATGCCCGGACGACCGCGACCGCCGCGGCGACGGCATCGTGGACCGAGCCGTCGGCGCGGCCGGTGCCGCTCGGAGCGACGGAGAAGGCGATGAGCATGGTGACCTCCGGATCAGGTGGTGACGGATGCGGGAGTCCGGACGGGCACGCGGACGAGCCGCACGACCATCCACACCCCGAGGGCGACGAGCAGGACGTTGCGGACGGTCAGCACGACCACGCCGGTGGGGAGGGCCGCCAGCACATCGCCGTACAGGAGCGGGTACACGAGCTGCGTAAGTGCGCTCAGGACCAGCACGAAGGCCGCAGGACGCAGCCAGGCGCGCCGGTCGAAGACGAGCCCGAGTACGACCGGCGGCACCAGCCAGCACAGGTACTGCGGCGAGCCGACCTTGTTGAGGGCGATGAACACCACGACGATGGCGAGTGCCGCGACGGGCAGCAGATCCCTCACGGCAGCGCCCCGCCGAGCTTTGAGCGCGGCGACGACCGCGACCGCACCGACGGCGAGCGCGAGCACCGGCGTCATGGCCGCGATGACCGCATCGATGCCGTCGCCGGTGACCTGGAAGGTGAGGATCTCCGTGGAGTAGTAGACGGAGAACCCCGGAACGCCCACCATCGTGCCCCACAGGTAGAACATGCTGACGGGGGCCTCGACCTGGAGCCCTCGCCCGGTCTGATCGCCCACGAAACCGAACACGTGGCCCGCGCCACCCGCAGCCACGGCCGCCGCCAGGGTGAGTGCCGACACCACGAGCGCGGCGGCCGCCAACGCAGCGCGGCGGCGCAGCGCGATGACCGCAGCCGCGATCATCGCGGCGGGCCACACCTTGATCCAGGTGGCGACGGCGAGCAGGATGCCGGCCAGCCACGGCCGACCGCGCAGCCAGACGCACCCCATCACGGCCAGTGCGACCGTGACGGCATCCAGCCGGTAGAGACCGACCGGACCGAGCAGCAGGATCGCCGCGAGCCAGAACCAGGCGGCGGCGACGCGTCCCCGCGATCGTGCCCGACCGATGAGCACGCCGAGGGCGACGGCGTCGATGACGGCCACCAGGATCGCCCAACCCACCGTGTAGCCCGCGATCCATGCGAACGCGTGAGCCAGGACAAGCGGCACGAGGGCCAGCTGCGGATAGACCCAGTCATCGTCGATCCCCACGATGCCGGCACCGGCGAGCGCGCGCTGCGACCAGGGTTCGTAGACGAGGTAGACGTCACCCATCGGCTGGTTCGGCATGACGAAGCCGAGCACCGAGACGACGAGGTGCACGAGCACGAACGCGACCCAGAGCGTTCCCCGTCTCGACACGGTCACATCCTACGGCGGGCGCGCTCAGCGAGCGGGGTCTCCCCCGGAGAGCAGCGTGCCGATCACCGCAGGAACCGCCTCGGCGACGTCGAGCGCCGTGATGGGTCCGGCTGCGGCTGCGCGGGCGGCGTGACCGTGGATGTACGCGGCCGCGGCGGCGAGGCGCGCGAGCTGCGCGGCCTCCAGCTCGCGGTCGGCGGCGCGCGCCGCGACGATGCTCCCGAGCACGCCGCCGAGGACGTCACCGGTGCCCGCCGTGGCGAGCCAGCCGGTGCCGGCGCGGACCACGGTGCTCCAGCCGTCGGGAGCGGCGACGACCGTCTCGGCGCCCTTCAGCAACACCGCGATGCCCGCCGCCGCGGCCGTCTCGCGCGCGGCGGACACGCGGTCGGCGAGGGTCGTGGCGTCGGTGTCGTCGAGTCCCAGCAGGCCACGCAGCCGGGCGTGCTCGGATCGATGCGGCGTGACCACGAGCGGGGCCCGAGCACCCGGCACGAGGTCGAGCGCCCCTGCGTCCACGACGACCGGGACATCGCCTTGCAGCAGCTCCTCGAGCCGCGCCGTCTCGGCGGGCGGCCGCGTCGTGGCGTCCGTGCCCGACCCGATCAGCCACGCCTGCACGCGGCCCGGAGCCGTCACGGTCTCGGGGCGGCGCTGGAGGACGAGGTCGGCGGGGCGATCGGGTCCGAGATAGCGCACCATGCCGATGCCGGTGCGCCACGCCGCCTCGACCCCCAGGACGGCTGCTCCCGGATACTCCTGCGAGCCGGTGCGCACACCGAGGACTCCCCGGGAATACTTGTGGTCGTCGGCAGTTGGCTTGCGCAGGAGCGCGGCCGTGTCGACCGCGTCCCATTCGTGGATCTCGACCATGGCGCCACCCTACCGGCGGCGCCCCGAAGGAGCCCGGCGTGAGCCAGCTGTTCAGTCCCCTGACCGTCCGCGCCGTCGAGGTGCGCAACCGCCTGTGGGTCGCCCCCATGTGCCAGTACTCCGCACGGGAGGGCGTGCCGAACGACTGGCACCTCGTGCACCTCGCCCAGTTCGCGTCGGGTGGGGCCGGCCTGGTCATGGCCGAGGCCACGGCCGTCGTGCCGGAGGGGCGGATCACCCCGGACGACACCGGCATCTGGAACGACGAGCAGCGCGACGCCTGGCGACCCATCGTGACGGCCATCCACGACCGCGGCGCGGTCGCCGCGATCCAGCTCGCGCACGCTGGGCGCAAGGCCTCGACGTACCCCCCGTTCGCACCGTCCCGCGGAACCGTCCCCGCCGAGGAGGGAGGGTGGCGACCCCTCGCACCCTCCGCCGTCGCCTTCGACGGCTACACCCGCCCCGACGAGCTCGACGCGGCGCAGATCGACGCGCTCGTCGACGCGTTCGCCGATGGCGCGCGCCGATCCGTCGAGGCCGGGTTCGACGTGCTCGAGATCCACGCCGCGCACGGTTACCTGCTGCATGAGTTCCTGTCGCCGCTGTCGAACCAGCGCACCGACGCGTACGGCGGCTCGCTCGAGAACCGGGCGCGGCTGCTGCTCCGCATCGTCGAGTCCGTGCGGGCCGCCGCGCCGGATGCGCCGCTGTTCGTCCGCTTCTCGGCGACCGACTGGGCCGACGGCGGCTGGGATGTCGCGGACACCGCGACGGTGTCGACGTGGGCGCGCGAGCGCGGCGCCGACCTGGTCGACGTGTCGAGCGGCGGCCTCGTCGCCCACCAGAGCATCACCACGGGCCCGGGCTACCAGGTGCCCTTCGCCCGCGAGATCCGCCGCGCGACCGGGCTACCCACCAGCGCGGTCGGCGAGATCACCAGCGGGACGCAGGCCGAGGACATCCTCGCCGCCGGCGACGCCGACGCGATCATGGCCGGACGCGAGTGGCTGCGCGATCCCCACTTCGGTCTCCGAGCCGCCGACGAGCTCGGCGAGGACGCCACGATCTGGCCGCCGCAGTACGTCCGCGCTCGCCGGCGCTGAGCGTCTGCTCGACGAGACTCGGCACCGTCGCACGGCCGCGGCCGCGGAACACCCGCGCCGCGGCCGTCACGCGTTCCCGGTGCGCCCCGCGATGCGCATCACCGCTGCGCTGGGCCGTCGGCTGCGGCCCAGCGCGGCGCGCGACGCGTCGCGTCGTGCACCTCGCCGATCAGCTCCTCGATGATGTCCTCGAGGAAGAGCACGGCCGTCGTCCGCCCCTCCGCGTCGCGCACCTGCGCGAGGTGGCGGCTCGAACGGCGCATGAGCGCGAGCGCATCCTCGAGGTCGGTCGTCTCCGACACCGGCACCATGAGGTGTATGCGCTTGGCCTTGATGGGCCGTGACGCCGCCTCGTCGGCATCCTCCGCCTCGCGCAGGACATCCTTCAGGTGCACGTAACCGACCGGCTGCCCGGCGTCGTCGACGATGACGTATCGCGAGAAGCCGTGGCGCGAGACCGCCCGCTCGACGTCCTCGGGAGTCGCCGACTCGGGCAGGGTGACCAGTTCGGTCAGCGGCACGGCGACATCCGCCGCCTTCTTGTCGGTGAACTCCATGACGGCCGCGACCGTGCCCGACGCGTCGTCGAGAACACCCTCGATGCGCGAGGTCGCCACGATCGTCGCCACCTCGTCGAGCGTGTAGGTCGAGGTCGCCTCGTCCTTGGGCTCGACGCGGAAGAGCCGGACGGCGTGATTGGCGATCCAGTTGAGCGTCACGATGATCGGGTAGAACAGACGCGAAACCCACCGCAGCGGCGTCGCGAGCAGCAGCACGGCCCGGTCGGGAAGCGAGAAGGCCAGGTTCTTGGGCACCATCTCGCCGAACACCACATGCAGGTACGACACGACCACGAGCGCCACCGCGAAGGCGACGACGTCGACGACGGCCTCACCCCAGCCCGTGAGCCCGAGCGGCACGGCGAGCAGGTGATGGATCGCCGGCTCCGAGACGTTCAGGATGACGAGCGAGCAGATGGTGATGCCGAGCTGACACGTCGCGAGCATGAGCGTCGCGTGCTCCATCGCCCACAGGGCGGTCTTCGCCGAGCGGGATCCCCGATCGGCCAGCGGCTCGATCTGCGACCGGCGCGCCGAGATGACGGCGAATTCGCTTGCCACGAAGAACGCGTTGAACGCCAGCAGCACGACGAGCCACGCCAGTCCGGCCCAGTCGTTCATCGCACTCCCCCCTCGTGGGTCCGCGGCGCCGTGCGGAGGGGCTCGACCGCGTCGTCGGTCGAGGTCGCGTCGGGTGGCGAGGTCGGCTCGAACCGCACGCGGTCGACCCGCCTGCCGTCCATGCGCTGCACCGTCAGGGTGCCGTCCTCGATCTCGACGGTGTCGCCGACGACGGGGATGCGCTCGAGCACACTCATGACGAAACCACCGACGGTGTCGTAGACGTCGCCCTCGGGAACACGGATGCCGGTCCGGTCGAGCACCTCGTCGGGACGCAGCTCGGCGGGGAAGACGATGCCGCCCGTGACGCGGAGCACGCCGGCGCGATTGCGGTCGTGCTCGTCGAGCACTTCACCGACGATCTCCTCGACGAGGTCCTCGAGGGTCACGACCCCCGCCGTCCCGCCGTACTCGTCGACGACGATGGCCATCTGATACCCCTTGGCGCGCAGCTCGGCGAGCACGGCGTCGAGGTGCACGGCCTCGGGAACCCGCAGCGGCTCCTCGGCGATCGCCGCGGCGGGCACATCGGCGCGGCGCTCGCGCGGCACGCTCACGGCCTGCTTGACGTGCGCGATGCCGGTGATGTCGTCCATCGAGTCGCCGAACACCGGGAACCGGCTGTGCCCGGTGCGTCGCGCGAGCTGGATGACGTCCTCGACGCTGTCGCCGGCGGCGACCGCATGCAGGCTCGGACGCGGCGTCATGACGTCGGCCGTCGTGAGGCGGGCGAACGTGAGCGACCGGTCGAGCAGCGACGCGGTGTCCTTCTCGAGCACGCCCGCGCTCGCTGACCGGCGCACGAGGCTCGACAGCTCCTCGGCCGAGCGCGCTCCCGACAGCTCCTCCTTCGGCTCGACGCCGATCGAGCGGAGCACCCCGTTCGCGCTGCCGTTGAGCACCGTGACCGCGGGGCGGAACACCGTCGTGAAGAGGGTCTGGAACGGGATGACGAGCTTCGCCGTCTGCCGCGGGATCGCCAGTGCGAAGTTCTTCGGGACGAGCTCGCCGAGGATCATCGAGAAGACCGTCGCGATCGACACGCCGACGATCGCGGCGACGGGACGCGATACCGTCTCGGGCCAGCCCCACGCCTCGAAGACGGGTGACAGCAGGTTCGAGATCGCCGGCTCCATCGTGTAACCGGTGAGCAGCGTGGTGAGGGTGATGCCGAGCTGCGCGCTCGACAGGTGCGTCGACGTGATGCGCAGCGCGGCGATCGTCATCGCCAGCCGCGACTCTCCCGCCGCCTGACGCGCTTCGAGGTCGGCCCGATCGAGATTGACGAGCGCGAACTCACTCGCGACGAACAGACCGGTGCCGACGGTCAGCAGGAGCCCCACGCCCAGCATGACGAAATCCATCAGGCGTCACCCCCGATCGGTCGGGGTCGGCGGGGCGAGGGTCGGCAACTGGGAGGGTCGTCCATCGTGCGCCCGATCTTACGCCTGTCGGGGGCGTCGCGGCGGGCGGCATCCGCTTCGCTTCCTTTCCTCGCGTGGGTCGCACTTCGGGGTGTCGGGCGCGGTTCGAGCCGCGGTTGATCGCGCGAAGTGCGCTCCCCGTCGCCGGCTGCGGATTGCGCGAACAGGCGCCCGTTCCTCCCCGGGCCGTCTCGGGATGTCGGAGCGCACGGTGTCGGATGCTGCGCGCCGGGCGCCCTCGCGGTCGGACAGGCTTCCCGCATGGCCTGGATGACGCGACCACCGCTGGAGACCGTCGTACGGCGGCGCGAGGCCGACGAGGCCGCCATGCGGCTCCTGGATCGGGCCCGCAGAGCCGGAGCCGGACGGACGCGACGCCTTCGCCGACTTCTGGTGGCCCGACTACGACCACATCGGCGAATTCGACGGCACCGGAAAGTACTTCGACCCGGTGATGCGGCGCGGCCGCACGCCGGAGCAGGCACTCATCGCCGAGAAGGACCGCGGCGACGCGCTACGACGTCAGGTTCGGGCGCTCTCGCGCTGGCGCACGCCCCATCTCCGGAGCCCACGCCTGCTGTACGACATCCTGCGGGACGACGGCCTCCCTTCGGCCCGTCCTCGCCCCGGCCGGTGAACCACACCCCGCGCCGACCCGCGCCAGCCATCGGGCGCACTTCCTGTCTTCGCCCGCAGGAGGAACGGCGTGGCATCCAGCGAACTGCGCCTCGAGTACAGCGGTCGGGCCCGCGGCGAGCTCTACCAGCTGACGGGCAGGGCCTTGCCCTCTTCGTAGCCGGCAGCCGACTGCAGGCCCACGGTCGCACGGTCGTGGAACTCGGCGACCGAGGCGGCTCCCGCGTACGTGAACGACGAGCGAACGCCGGAGGTGATCATGTCGAGCAGATCCTCGATGCCGGGCCGGAGCGGATCGAGGTAGATGCGAGACGAGGAGATGCCTTCGGCGAAGAGCTCCTTCCGGGCGCGCTCGTAGGCGTCGAGGCGTCCGAAGCGGCCGACGACCGCTTTGGTCGACGCCATGCCCCACGATTCCTTGAAGACCCGGCCCTCGTCGTCGACCTGCACCTCGCCGGGCGACTCGATCGTGCCGGCGAACCACGAGCCGATCATGACGGATGCCGCACCGGCGGCGAGCGCGAGCGCGACGTCGCGCGGGTAGCGCACGCCGCCGTCGGCCCACACGTGCGCCCCGCGCTCGGCAGCGGCCTGGGCCGTCTCGAGCACCGCGGAGAACTGGGGGCGTCCGACGGCGGTCATCATGCGGGTCGTGCACATCGCCCCGGGGCCCACGCCGACCTTCAGGATCGTGGCGCCCGCCTCGACGAGGTCGGCAACACCGTCGGCCGTGACGATGTTGCCCGCGACGATCGGCAGGCCGAGGTCGAGGGCGGCGACCTCGCGCAGCGCGCGGAGCATGCCCTCCTGGTGTCCGTGCGCGGTGTCGACCACGAGCACGTCGACACCCGCGGCGGCGAGGGCTCGCGCCTTCGCCTCCGCATCCCCGTTGATGCCGATGGCGGCCGCGACGATGAGCCGGCCGTCGCCGTCGACGGCGGGCCGGTAGATGGCCGAGCGCAGGGCGCTGCGCCGCGAGAGGGTGCCGACGAGTCCGCCCTGGTGCAGCACCGCCACGACGGGAACGTCCGCGGCCTCGATGAGGTCGAAAGCGGCGCGGGCGTCCGGCACATCGTCCGCGTCGATCGCGGTCGGGCGATCGCGGACGAGGTCGCCCAGCCGCGCGTCCGGCAGCGCGGTGGCCAGCCGACCGGCCGGCACGATCCCGGTGATGTCCTCTATGCGCAGCGCCGGGACCCGGGGGTCGGCGACCACGATGCCGTGACCGTCGAGGGCGGGCAGGATGCGGGACGCCTCGGCGACCGTCGCATCGGGCGACAACACGATCGGCGTGTCCCATGCGACGGGCTGATCCTTCACCCATCGGATCGCCTCGTCGAGGTCCTGCAGCGGCATGTCCTGCGGGAGGACGGCCAGGCCGCCGCGACGCGCCAGGGTCGCAGCGAGACGCGGGCCGGTGACCGAGTTCATGTTGGCCGACACGATCGGGAGGGTCGCCGCCGTACCGTCGCCAGGAGCGAGGTCGACGTCGAGCCGACTGGTCACGGCGGATCGACGGGGCACGAGGAAGACGTCGGAATACGTCAGGTCGACCGTGGGCTCAGCTCCGGAGAATCGCATGTCCCCTACGCTACGCCGCGCGCCTACGGGGGTGACGGGGCGGCGGCCGGACAGGGCGGAAGCTCGGTCACGATGCGATACCACGCTCGTCGTCGCGGCATCCGGCCTCATGATCTGGGCTACCCTAGGACACTGTGCGCGGCGGCGGACGACCGCCGTGAGAACTGATCTTCACCGATGAAAGCAGGCGATCTGCCGTGTCCAGCCAGGCGACCGGAATCGGAACCTCGAACGACGGAGAGTTCGGAGCGAACGAATGGCTCGTCGCCGAGCTGTA
Organism: Microbacterium sp. cf332; assembly: GCF_900102175.1. Classification (GTDB taxonomy): domain Bacteria; phylum Actinomycetota; class Actinomycetes; order Actinomycetales; family Microbacteriaceae; genus Microbacterium. The sequence continues at coordinate 250,898 of NZ_FNKN01000003.1, read as the reverse complement.
CGAACAGTTCCGAGATGACAAGAACTCGGTGGACAAGGAGTGGTGGCCGACGCTCGAGGCGTACGCGAACCACCTGAACGCGGCCGACGCCACTGCCGCTCCGGCGGCCGCGGCCCAGCCCGCGGCCGCTCAGCCGGCCGCGTCGGCGCATCCCGTGACCGCCCCGGTCCCCACCGTTGGATCCCAGCCCGTCGCCCGCACCACCGCCCGGCCCGCCTCTGCGCAGCCGGTGCCCGCTCAGGCCCCGACGGCGCCGGCCGCCGAGGTCGAGCAGCGCGAAGACGTCGTCACCCCGCTCCGCGGCATGCCGAAGACCCTCGCGGCCAACATGGACGACTCGCTCACGATGCCGACCGCAACGAGCGTTCGCACCATCCCCGCGAAGCTGATGATCGACAACCGCATCGTCATCAACAACCACATGTCGCGAACCCGTGGCGGCAAGATCAGCTTCACCCACCTCATCGGCTGGGCGCTCATCCAGGCGCTCAAGGCCTTCCCGAGCCAGAACGTGTCGTACGCCGAGGTCGACGGCAAGCCGTCGGTCATCGCGCACGCGCACGTCGGCCTCGGCATCGCCATCGACCTGCCCAAGCCCGACGGCACGCGTGCGCTCATGGTGCCGAGCATCAAGCGCGCCGAGTCGCTCACGTTCGACGAGTACCTCTCGGCCTACGAAGACCTGGTCAGCCGCGCCCGCAAGAACAAGCTCACGGCCGCCGACTTCCAGGGCACCACGATCTCGCTGACCAATCCCGGCGGCATCGGCACCGTCCACTCGGTGCCGCGTCTCATGCGCGGGCAGGGCAGCATCATCGGCGCGGGCGCACTCGACTACCCGGCCGAGTTCCAGGGCTCGAGCGAGAAGACGCTCGTCAACCTCGGCGTCGGCAAGACCATCACGCTCACCAGCACCTACGACCACCGCGTCATCCAGGGCGCCGGCTCCGGAGAGTTCCTCAAGACCGTCCACGAGCTGCTCATCGGCAAGAACGGCTTCTACGACGACATCTTCGCGGCGCTGCGCATCCCGTACGCGCCCATCCAGTGGTCGACCGACATCAACGTCGACCTCGCGGAGCGCGTCGACAAGACGGCACGCGTGCAGGAGCTCATCAACTCCTACCGCGTGCGCGGCCACCTCATGGCCGACATCGACCCCCTCGAGTACCGCCAGCGCACGCACCCCGACCTCGAGATCGAGCAGCACGGACTCACGTTCTGGGACCTCGACCGCGAGTTCGTCACCGGCGGCTTCGGCAGCAAGCGCGTCATGAAGCTGCGCGAGATCCTCGGTGTGCTCCGCGACTCGTACTGCCGCACGATCGGCATCGAGTACATGCACATCCAGGACCCCGAGCAGCGCAAGTGGTTCCAGGACAACGTCGAGGTCAAGTATCAGAAGCCGGGCCACGACGAGCAGCTCCGCGTGCTCGGCAAGCTGAACCAGGCCGAGGCGTTCGAGACCTTCCTGCAGACGAAGTACGTCGGTCAGAAGCGCTTCAGCCTGGAGGGCGGCGAGTCGCTCATCCCGCTGCTCGACGAGATCCTGCAGGGTGCCGCGCGCACCGGGCTCGAGGGCGCCGCGATCGGCATGGCCCACCGCGGCCGCCTGAACGTCCTGACCAACATCGCGGGCAAGACCTACGGACAGGTCTTCCGCGAGTTCGAGGGCTCCGTCGCGATCGGGTCGAAGAGCGGCTCCGGCGACGTCAAGTACCACCTCGGCACGGAGGGGACCTTCGTCGGCGACGAGGGCCACGAGCTCCCCGTCTACCTCGCGGCGAACCCGTCGCACCTCGAGACCGTCGACGGCGTGCTCGAGGGCATCGTCCGCGCGAAGCAGGACCGTGGCCCCATCGCCTCCTTCTCGTGGCTGCCGGTGCTCGTGCACGGCGACGCGGCCTTCGCCGGCCAGGGCGTGGTCGTCGAGACCCTGCAGATGTCGCAGCTGCGCGGATACCGCACCGGCGGCACCGTGCACGTCGTGGTGAACAACCAGGTCGGCTTCACCACGCTGCCGCTCGATGCGCGCAGCTCGGTGTACGCCACGGACGTCGCCAAGACGATCCAGGCGCCGATCTTCCACGTCAACGGCGACGACCCCGAAGCCGTCGTCCACGTCGCCCAGCTCGCGTTCCGCTACCGCCAGGAGTTCAAGCGCGACGTCGTCATCGACCTCGTCTGCTACCGCCGCCGCGGCCACAACGAGGGTGACGACCCCTCGATGACCCAGCCCCTCATGACGAACCTCATCGAGGCCAAGCGCTCGGTGCGCCGCCTGTACACCGAGTCGCTCGTCGGTCGCGGCGACATCACCGAGGAGGAGTACGAGCAGGCCAAGCGCGACTTCCAGGACCGCCTCGAGGTCGCGTTCGCCGAGACGCACGCCGCCGAGACCGGAGCCTCCGGCCCGGTCGGGCTGTCGGGTCCCGTCGATCAGGCGGTCGGCGCACCCGAGACGACGGGTGTCGGCCAGGACGTCATCCGCCAGATCGGCGACGCCTTCATCAACGCACCCGAGAACTTCACGGTGCACGGCAAGCTCAAGCAGCTGCTCGAGAAGCGCCACGACATGAGCCGTAACGGCAACATCGACTGGGCGATGGGCGAGCTGTTCGCCTTCGGCTCGCTGCTCATGGAGGGCACGAACGTCCGCCTCGCCGGTCAGGATGCCCGTCGCGGCACGTTCGTGCAGCGGCACGCGGTGCTCCACGACCGATCGAACGGTCAGGAGTGGCTGCCGCTCGCCAATCTGTCCGAGAACCAGGGACGCTTCTACGTCTACGACTCGCTGCTGAGCGAGTACGCGGCGATGGCGTTCGAGTACGGCTACTCCGTCGAGCGCGCCGACTCGCTCGTGCTGTGGGAGGCCCAGTTCGGCGACTTCGCCAACGGCGCACAGTCGGTCATCGACGAGTTCATCTCGTCGGCCGAGCAGAAGTGGGCGCAGCAGTCGGGCGTCGTCCTGCTCCTCCCCCACGGATACGAGGGCCAGGGACCGGACCACTCGTCGGCCCGCATCGAGCGCTACCTGCAGATGTGCGCGCAGGACAACATGACGGTGGCGCGCCCGTCGACGCCGGCATCGTACTTCCATCTCCTCCGTCGGCAGGCGTACGCGCGTCCGCGTCGGCCCCTCGTGGTCTTCACTCCCAAGGCGATGCTCCGCCTGCGCGGCGCCACCAGCCCTGTCGAGGACTTCCAGAACGGCAAGTTCGAGCCCGTCCTCGACGACGCGACGATCACCGACAAGGCTGCCGTCAAGCGCGTGCTGCTGCACGCGGGCAAGATCCACTGGGACCTCAAGGCCGAGCTCGACAAGAAGCCGAACCCGGCGATCGCCCTGGTCAGCCTCGAGCAGTACTACCCCGCTCCGGTCGACGAGCTGAACGCGGTCCTCGCCGAATACCCGAACGCCGAGATCGTCTGGGTCCAGGACGAGCCCGAGAACCAGGGCGCCTGGCCGTTCATCGCTCTGGAGGCATCGGCGAAGCTCGGCGGCCGCCCCGTCCGAGGCATCACGCGGCCGGCTGCGGCGTCCACCGCGACCGGCTCCCCGAAGGTCCACGCGGTCGAGCAGGCGAAGCTGATCGAACAGGCGCTCACGCTCTGACGACGGCGCGAGAAGAGGGTCGGACGTTTCGACGTCCGACCCTCTTCTCATCCCCGCTGTCCGGGCGCCGATCGAGTCGACGTCGCGGACCGACGGAGGGTCAGGCGTGGGCGGCTTCTTGGGCCTGCCGCAGGCGCAGGAGCACCTGATCGCGCAATTCCTCGGGCGCGGTCTCTCGGCATGCGCGCGCCACGACCTCGGTCAACGTGCGCGAGACCAGCGCCTCGTCGCGGCACGCCGGGCACGATTCGAGGTGGGCACGGATGTCGGCGTGCTCGGTCTTGCACACCTCGTCGCGCAGGTACTCTTCCAGGTCACGTCGGGCCTTGTCGCAGCCGCAGTCGCTCATTTCTTGCTCCTCGTGGGGGGCATCGCGATGCCCCGCTCCTTCGCATAGTCGGCCAGCAGGTCACGCAGGAGTCGTCTGCCACGGTGCAGACGGCTCATGACCGTGCCGATCGGGGTTTTCATGATGTCGGCGATCTCCTGGTAGGCGAAGCCCTCGACGTCTGCGAGGTACACCGCCAGTCGGAAATCCTCGGGGATCGACTGGAGGGCATCCTTCACAGCGGATGCCGGCATGTGGTCGATCGCCTCGGCCTCGGCGGACCTGCTGCTCGAGGCGGTGGTGGATTCCGCCCCGCCCAGCTGCCAGTCCTCGAGGTCGTCGATGGTGCCCTGGTAGGGCTCCCGCTGCTTCTTGCGGTACGTGTTGATGTAGGTGTTGGTCAGGATGCGGTACAGCCACGCCTTGAGGTTCGTGCCCTGCGTGAACGACGACCACGACGCGAACGCCTTGACGAACGTCTCTTGCACGAGGTCGGCGGCGTCGGCGGGATTGCGCGTCATCCGCATGGCCGCGGCGTACAGCTGGTCCATGAACGGGAGCGCCTGCTCCTCGAACTGGGCGCTCGGATCGGTGACCGCTTGCTCTTCCATCAGCGGCCAGTCTACGTGGGCGTCCCACGAGGACACCGTGGGATCGGCGAGTGCGATCATGGACTCCCTTCCTCCAGAGGATGAACGCGTTCGATACTGTGGAAACCCATGACTCACGCCGCCTATTCCCCCCGTCCCGCCGACGACGGCGCGCCGTGGCGCGCACCGGTCGCCGACGGCCCCGTCCGCGCCGAGGTGGCGGTCCCCGGATCGAAGTCGCTCACGAATCGCGAGCTCGTGCTCTCCGCGATCGCCGAGACCCCGTCCCGACTCATCGCGCCGCTCCATTCCGACGATTCGGCGCGGATGATCGACGCCCTGCGTGCGCTCGGCGCGGGGATCGAAGCCGTGCCCGGCGAGGGACGTTTCGGCCCCGACCTCGTCGTGACACCGCTGGGGACGGAGTCGGCCGACGCCGTCGTCGACTGCGGACAGGCCGGCACCGTGATGCGCTTCGTCACACCCCTCGCGGGCCTGGCACGGGGCGAGGTGACCGTCACGGCGCACGAGAGCGCCCTCCACCGCCCGATGGCCGAGATGATCCGCAGCCTCCGCGAGCTCGGGGTCGACATCGACGACGGCGGCCGCTGGACGCTCCCCTTCCTCGTCCACGGACACGGTCACGTTCGCGGCGGCGAAGTCACGATCGACGCGAGCGCTTCGAGCCAGTTCGTCTCGGGCCTGCTCCTGGCCGCCCCGCGCTTCGACGTCGGGCTCCGCCTCGTCCATGAGGGGCACCGGCTGCCGAGCATGCCGCACATCGACATGACGGTCGAGGCTCTCGCCCATCGCGGTGTCCACGTCGAGCGGCCCAGCGAGCGCGAGTGGCTCGTGCCCGCCGGTCCGCTGCGCGGCAAGGAGCTCACGATCGAGCCCGACCTGTCGAACGCCGCTCCCTTCCTCGCCGCCGCCGCGCTGACCGGCGGCCGGGTGACGATCCCGCACTGGCCGGTGCACTCCACACAGCCGGGGGCGCTGCTCGCCGACATCCTCACCGAGATGGGCGCGCGCGTCACCCGCCGCAGCGGCGTCCTGTCGGTCACCGGAACGGGTGAGATCCGCGGCGTCGACCTCGATCTCTCGGCGGCGAGCGAGCTGACGCCCTCGCTGTTCGCGCTGGCCGCGTTCGCCGACTCTCCCAGCACCCTCCACGGCATCGGTCACATCCGCGGCCACGAGACCGATCGCATCGCGGCACTCGTGGGAAACCTGCGCGCCCTCGGCGGCCGCGCCGAAGAGCTGGAGGACGGCATCAGGATCGTCCCCGCACCGCTGCGAGGCGGACTGTGGCGCGCTCATCACGACCACCGCATGGCCACCGCCGGGGCGATCATCGGCCTGCGCGTCGCCGGGGTCGAGGTGGACGACATCGGGACGACCGCCAAGACGCTGCCGGAGTTCCCCGAGCTGTGGGCAGAGATGCTCGGCGACGACGTACGGACCGACGGGTGAGCTGGCTCGGCGACGACGACGACGAGCTCGACGAGTACGACGACTCGGGGTTCCGCACACGTCCGAATCCCAAGGCCAATCGCCCGCGCACCAAACGGCGACCGGCGCACAGCGATGCGCACATCGCACGCGTGGTGGGCGTCGACCGCGGCCGGTACACGGTGCTGATCGACGAGGACGGCGACGACGAGCACACGACCCTGGCGGTGCGCGCCCGCGAACTGCGGAGGCAGCCGATCGTCAGCGGTGACCGCGCGCGCGTGGTCGGCGACGTGTCCGGCGACGAGGGGACGCTCGGCCGCATCGTGGGGATCGAACCGCGCACGACGCTGCTGCGCCGCAGCGCCGACGACACCGACCAGGTCGAGCGCATCGTCGTGGCGAATGCCGATCAGATGGTCATCGTCGTCGCCGCTGCAGATCCGGAGCCGCGCCCGCGCCTCGTCGACCGGTACCTCATCGCGGCGCTCGACGCGGGCATGCATCCGATGCTCGTGGTGACCAAGACCGACCTCGCCGACCCGACGGCCTTCCTCGCGCACTTCGAGGGCGTCGACGACCTGGAGGTACTGACCAGTGGACGCGACAGTATGCCCGTCGACGACCTGGGCGCACGACTCGTCGGTCACGCGACGGTGTTCGTCGGGCACTCCGGCGTCGGCAAGTCGACGCTCGTGAACGCTCTCGTCCCGTCCGCGGCACGCGCGACGGGCCACGTGAACGAGGTCACCGGCCGGGGGCGGCACACCTCCAGCTCGACGGTCTCGCTGCGCTACCGCGGTCCCGAGGGCCGCGGCTGGGTCATCGACACCCCGGGCGTCCGCTCTTTCGGCCTCGGCCACGTCGATCCGGCCAACATCCTCGCCGCCTTCACCGACCTCGCCGCCGTCGCCGAGGAATGCCCTCGCGGCTGCACCCACCTCCCCGACGCACCCGACTGCGCGATCGTCGAGGCCGTCGCCGCCGGAGGTCTCGGCGAACGCGGACCGGCACGGCTCGACTCGCTGCAGCGACTGCTCGGCACGTTCTCCGCGGGCGCGGATGCCGCGACCCGCCGTCCTAGGCTGGAGACATGACGCGTCTGGAACCCGGCGACCCCGCCCCCGAATTCACCCTCGACGACCAGGACGGGGCGACCGTCTCGCTGTCGGACCTGCGCGGGCGTCGCACCGTCGTCTTCTTCTACCCCGCGGCGATGACGCCCGGCTGCACGCGCGAGGCCTGCGACTTCCGCGACAGCGTGGACGCGCTGCGCGGTGCGGGTGTCGAAGTCCTCGGCGTCTCGCGCGACGACGAGGCCAAGCTGCGGCGGTTCCGCGAGCAGGAGCAGCTCACCTACCCGCTGCTCAGCGACCCCGACCGCGCCGTCCACGAGGCGTACGGCGCCTGGGGCGAGAAGAAGAACTACGGCAAGACCGTCGAGGGAGTCATCCGCTCCACCTTCGTCATCGACCCCGAGGGCCGCATCGAGCACGCGCTATACAACGTGAAGGCAACCGGGCACGTCGCCCGCGTCCGCACCCTGCTCGGCCTCGGCTGACCCCGCCGCGGCTCAGCGCGTGTCGCGCTCCCGCGCGGCACGGCGCGAGGCTGCGATCAGCAGCACGAAGCCGATGGCGCCCGGCACAGCGATGAGCACGGCTGTGCCGGCATCGGCGTACTGACCGGTGGCCGCGCCCAGGGCGACGGCGAGGATGAGCAGTTGGGCGACGATGCCGCCCGACCGGCCCCACGACACCCGGCGCCAGACCGACACCGCGAAGGCGGCGAGCGCCGCGGCAGCGACCGCGGTCAGCACGATGAGCGCGACCGAGCTGGGCACGTCGATCGTGTCGCCCCCGAGGAGAGCGACGATCTCCCACCCGACGACCGCGAGGAGCGCGACGGATTCGGCGGCCAGCACCGCTCCCGCGATGCGTTCGACAGCAGAGGGCGCCATGGCATCCGACCTTCGATCCGGGCCGCCCGGCGCCGGTATTCACGGCGCGACGGCGAGCAAATCCGCAGTTCACCCTTGATTCACCTGTCCGGGCTATGGGACGATAGATCAAGCCGTGTGCTCCCACAGCGAAGTGGGGCGAGCATCCGCTCGCACACTTAACCAGGGTACCGGACTACCCGAGTCCGGCCCGACAGAACCACCACCCCAAGGAGCACCACATGGATTGGCGCGACAAGTCTGCCTGCCTGACCGTCGACCCCGAACTCTTCTTCCCCGTGGGGAACACCGGCCCGGCCGTCGATCAGATCGAGAAGGCCAAGGCCGTCTGTGCACGCTGCACCGTGACCGAGGTCTGCCTGCAGTACGCCCTCGAGACCGGACAGGACTCGGGCGTCTGGGGCGGCCTCTCCGAGGACGAGCGTCGCGCGCTGAAGCGCCGCGCCGCACGCGCGCGTCGCGCGTCCTGACCTCCGCCACGAACCGGTGTCGCGCCTCGCACGACGCCGGTTTTGCTTGTCGGAGGGAGCGGAGCGGCGGCCCTCAGCCCGCGTCGCGCTCGATGTAGCGCAGCGGGATCTCGATCGTCACCTCGGTGCCGCTGCCGACGAGCGTGTGCCAGTCGATCGTCCCACTGAGCTCGCCCTGGATGAGCGTGCGTACGATCTGCGTCCCGAGACCGCGTCCCACCTGCCCCTCGGGCAGTCCGATGCCCGAGTCCCGGACCTTGACCTCGAGGTGCTCGGCCGAGCGCTCCGCGACGATCTCGACGTCGCCCTCCGTGCCGGCCAGCCCGTGCTCCACCGCGTTCGTCACGAGCTCGGTCAGCGCGAGCGCGAGCGGAGTCGCGTACTCGCTCGGAAGGGTGCCGAACTCTCCCGACGAGCGGGTGCGTGCCCGCGTGTTCGGTGCCGCGGCGACCTCGGCGACGAGCTTGAGCACGCGGGCGAAGACCTCGTCGAAGTCGACGTTCTGCGCGAGGCCCTCCGAGAGCGTGTCATGCACGACGGCGATGGCCGAGACCCGACGCATCGCCTGCGTGAGCGCGTCGCGTGCCTCTTCGGAATGGGTCCGGCGGGCCTGGATGCGCAGCAGCGAGGCGACGGTCTGCAGATTGTTCTTCACGCGGTGGTGGATCTCGCGGATCGTCGCATCCTTCGTGATGAGCTCCTGCTCCTGGTGGCGGATCTCGCTCACGTCGCGGCACAGCACGATCGCGCCGATGCGGTTCCCGTGGTCGCGCAACGGGATCGTGCGCAGGGACACCGTCACCCCGCGGGCCTCGATGTCGGCTCGCCAGGGGGCGCGGCCGGCCATGACGATGGGCAGCGACTCGTCGAATTCGCGCTTGCTGGGCAGGATCGCCGTCGCCACCTCGATGAGGGGCTCGCCCTCGAGCTCGTCCTCGAACCCCAGGCGGTTGAAGGCCGACAGCGCGTTGGGACTGGCGAACGTCGTCATCCCGTCGACGTCGAGGCGGATCAGCCCGTCGGACGCGCGGGGCGCACCGCGTCGGGGCGCCGTGGGCGCGTTGAGGTCGGGGAAGTCCGAGGATGCGACCATGCCGAAGAGGTCGTCGGCGCAGTCGTTGAAGGTGATCTGCTGGCGCGACGGCGTCCGCGCCTCGCCCAGGTTCGTGTGCCGGGTCAGCACACCCACGACGTGGGCCGCGCGTCCCTCGGCGGCGCGCTCGCGAACGATCGGCACGGCGCGCACCCGCGTCGGGGTCTCCTCGAACCAGTCGGGTGAGGCCGAGTCGACGATGCGCGCCTGCGTGAAGGCGTCAGTGACCTGCGTGCGCCACTGCGGTCGCACCCGATCGCCCACGATGTCTCGGTAGAAGAGGGTCGCCGCTCCCCCGGGTCGAGTGTGGGCGACAGCGATGAACGAGTCGTCGGCCGTGGGCACCCAGATGACGATGTCGGCGAAAGCGAGGTCGGCCAGCAGCTGCCCGTCGCCCGCGAGGCGATGGAGCCACTCGACGTCGGCGTCGGTGGAGAGTCCCTGGGCATGGACGAGATCGCTGAGGGTCGACACCATCCCAGACTAGGGGGCCGATCGGACGCCCGCGGCTCCCACGACATCGCGATCGCGCCGTCGTCCGCGCGCCCGCGGCTCCGGCGGCGACACCGCCTCGCCGACCAGCCGCCGGACGGCCGCGGGGATCGCGCCGCGGCCGTTGCCCTCGCCCACGGGCCGCGCAGCGAGGAGTGCCGCATCCGTCGCGCGCGGGTCGCAGGGGACGAACCAGCACCGCTCGACACCCGCGTAGCGCTCGAGGCTCCGCCGGATCTGCCCCCGAGCGTCGATGCCGAGGGCGCCGGCCCGCAGCTTGTTGACGACGACGTGCACCGGGGTCGAGCCGACGACGGCACGCAGATCGGGGTATGTCTTGAGGAACCTCGCGAGGGCGACGGGATCGGCGGCGGTGACGGCGACGACCATGTCGGCGGCCTCGAGTGCGGCGATCGTCGCGGCGTTCCGACGCGGTCCGTCCAGATCGCTGACGATCTCCTCGTCCCGCTCCAGGGATGCCGCCACATCGACCACCAGATCATCGACCCAGAGCCGGCCGATCTCGAGCACGCGCTGCAGCCGCGGTGCTGCCACCTCCGGCCAGCGGGCGACACGGTTGATGCCCGCGAGCACGTCGAAACCGCCTGCCGGCTCGGCGATCCGCGCGAGCTCCGCGGCGGTGAGCTCGTCCCTCGCGGCCCGACGGCAGGCGCCGGCGAGGCCGGGGCCCTCGTCGGGGATGCCGAGCGCGACCGCCACAGCCGGGGCGTGGGTGTCGGCGTCGGCGAGAGCCACGCCCCGGTCACCCCGGCCCAGCTCGCGCGCGAGCTCGATCGCGAGGGTCGTGCGCCCCGGCGCACCCGCCGCACCCCAGACGACGATGACGCGGCCCCGCGTGACCTCGATCGGCGCGGACGAGGGCAGTGCGTGGACGGCCTCCAGCGGATCGGTGCCGGCGTCGACGACGGCGACGCCGAGCCTCTCGGCCGCGCGCCGCTCGTCTGCGCTCGCGCTCCAGGCGACGATCCGCGTGCCGGTCCTGTCGCAGAGCGCGACGACCGAACCGGTGAGCCACGCCCGCGAGGCCGCCACGATGAGGACATCCGCTGCGGCGAAAGGCGCGTCGGACTCCGCCGCGCCGGCGGCGGCCTCGAGCTCGTCGCGCGTGAGGCCCCGAACCCCGCCGTGCCCGCCCGCGCGGAGTCGGTCGACGACGCGGACCGCGTCGGGCAGCGCGACGACGACCCGCATCAGCGCGGCCCCGGGCCGGTCGCGACCACGGAGACCGCGTCGCCCGCGCTGACGGCTGCGAGGACCGCCGCGACGTCTGCGCGCGATACCGCGAGCTCGACGGCTGCCGCCCGCTGTGCCATGAGTCCCTCGCCGCTCTGGATCGCGCGGACGGTTGCATCCCGGACGAGGACGCGGGGATCGCCGAAGACCCCGCGATCGGTCTGCGGGGCGCTCCACACCTCGACGCGGGTACCCGCCGAGACCGAGCCCGGCACCGCGCCGGCCGTCTGGACCACGACGGTCGTGACGTCGATATCGCCCGGTTCAGCGACTGCACTGAGCGGCAGAAGCTCGCCGGTGGGGACCGTCCGCGTCGCCACGGCGCCCACTGCGAGGCTCCCCGGAGCCGCGTAGACCTCGTCGGCGGGTCCCAGCACGACGTCGACGACCCGCAGATCGGCCGCATCGATCGGCTCGCCGACGATGATGGTCCGGGCCGCGCTCAAGACGGGTGAGGTCTGCCGAGCCTCGGCGACGACCAGCCAGACCCCGGCGACGGAGACCAGGACGAGCACCGCCCCGATGGCGACCCGGAGATCGGCCCGGGCGAATCGACGACGGAAGGCGGAACGAGCGAACATGACCTCATGCTGGTCGAACCGATCGGGGCACGTCCGTCGTTGTCCACAGGGGTGTCAAGCCCCGATCGGATGAGGGCGCTCCAGCGCATAATGTCCCCATGCCCGCCCCATCCGACCGCGCGTGCTTCCTCCTCCCCTCTCAGGTCGCCGAGATGCTGCAGATCGAGGTCGACGAGGTGATCGCCCTCGTCGGCGAGGGACGATTGGTCGGAGCGAAAGTCGGGACTCCCGCCCGCTGGCGTATCGAGGGCGCGAGCGTGGAGGACTACCTCGACGCGCAGGTCGAGGACGCCCGGCGGGCCGCCCTGTGGCAGCAGTCCCAGGTCGCGAGCTTCCCCGAGCTGTGGTCCCGCCGCGAGCGCGGCGACTGAAGGTTCACGCGCCCTCGCCCCGTAGCTGGACCACGTGGATCGCGGAGAAGGCGACCAGGCAGTGGCCGGTCACCGCGGCCGCCCGCCGGGGCTCCCCGGCCTCGTGCACGGCGAGATCGAGATGGTCGGCGCCGGCACGGTCGATCGTGCCGCTCCAGCTCCGCCCCGCGTCGCAGACGAGGCGGACACCGATCCGGCGGCGAGCGAGGTCGCGGAGGACGAAGCCGAGGCCCATACGATCGGACAGTCCGGTCCGCGCTCCGGCGGGACGAGCGCTGCGCAGGAGATCGGGCTCGGCCGCGATGATGGCGTCGACCGCCGGGATCGGCACGATGGCCGCGCCGCGCCGGTCGCCGACGTCGAGACTCGCCCAATCGGCTCCCACCCCGGTCAGCCGGCCGCGCACGGGCTCCGGTGCGCGGACTTCCAGCGCTAGGTCGTCTCCGATCAGACCGACGAGACGTTCGCGCAGGCCGAGCCGCGACAAACGCAGTCGTTCGGCCTCGGTGTCGAGCGCCGCACGCTCGGCCTCCCACTCGGAGTCGAGCTGGAGTTCGAGATCCTCGAAGAACCGCTGCCATCGCACGCGGCGAGGCTAGCGGGCGCATGGGCGTGCCCGGGGGCACTGTCCACAGGTTGGAGGATTCTCATCCGGCCATATCCGGCAGTGTGCTGTACTCATCGGCATCACTGGACCCCGATGAGAGGAGGTGCGTGCGATGACATCTCTGAGCGCCGACCACCCCCGCAGGTACCCCCGTATCGGTTCCTCGCTCGACGTCGCCGAGTACTTCGCACCGCAGCCGACGGCCACCGCCGACCTTCCCGATCCCGAGCCGCTCGTACGCAACCTGACCCGTGGTGTGCTCGAGGTCCTCGCCGGCGTGCGCGAGGTCGAGCAGCTCGCACGGTGGCTCAGCGAGGACGCCTTCCGCGCGCTGGTGACGCGCAGCAACCTCGCAGCCCGCGCGCGCAGCGCACGTCAGGTGACGCCGTCACGACCGGTGCACTCGATCGTCACGGTCCGGCTGTGCGAGCCCGCGGACGGCGTCGTCGAGGCGACGGTCGTCGTGACCACCCCGCACCGCACCCGCGCCGTCGCCATGCGCCTCGAGGGACTCGACGGCCGGTGGCGTGCGACGTCGCTCGCGCTGCTGTGACGGCGCCGTCGTCGCGCGCTACTGCTTGTACGACGACAGGAAGTTGCCCAGCCGCTCGATCGCCTCGGTGAGCACGCGGGCCTCGGGCAGCGTCACGATGCGGAGGTGATCCGGGTCGGGCCAGTTGAAGCCGGTGCCCTGCACCAGCAGCACGTGCTCCGCGACCAGGAAGTCGTAGACCAGCTTGCCGTCGTCGTGGATGTCGTACACCTCGGGGTCGAGCCGCGGAAAAGCGTAGAGCGCGCCCTCGGGCTTGTGGCAGGTGACGCCGGGGATGCTCTCGAGCCCCTTCCATGCGGCATCCCGCTGCTCGTGGAGCCGACCCGTCGGGGCGATGAGCGCCTCGATCGACTGCACCCCCGACAGCGCCGCCTGCACGGCGTACTGCGCCGGGACGTTCGGGCACAGGCGCGTCGAGGCGAGCAGCTGGATGCCTTCGAGGAAGCCCTTGGCGTGCGCCTTCGGTCCCGTGATCACGAGCCACCCCGACCGGTATCCCGCGACGCGGTAGGTCTTGGAGAGGCCGTTGAAGGTCAGGCAGAGCAGATCGGGAGCGAGCGTCGCGAGCGGGATGTGGGTGGCCCCGTCGTACAGGATGCGGTCGTAGATCTCGTCGGAGAGGAGCAGCAGGGAGTGCTCGCGCGCGATCTCGACGATGCCCTCGAGCACCTCGCGGCTGTAGACCGCCCCCGTCGGGTTGTTCGGGTTGATGACGACGATGGCCTTGGTCTGCGGCGTCACCTTCGACCGGATGTCGTCGAGGTCGGGCTCCCAGCCCTGGGTCGCGTCGCACAGGTAGTGCACGGGCTTGCCGCCCCCGAGGCTCGTCATGGCCGTCCACAGCGGATAGTCGGGGGCGGGGATGAGCACCTCGTCGCCCTCGTCGAGGAGCGACTGCATCGTCATGGTGATGAGTTCGGAGACACCGTTGCCGAGATACACGTCGTCGGGGTCGACGTGCGGGAACCCGGGCACCTGCTCATAGCGCGAGACGACGGCACGTCGCGCGGAGAGGATGCCGCGGCTGTCGCTGTAGCCGTGGGCGTGCGGCACCGATTCGATCATGTCGCGCACGATCTGGAACGGCGCCTCGAATCCGAAGATCGCGGGGTTGCCGGTGTTCAGCTTCAGCACCCGGTGTCCGTCGGCCTCGAGACGGTCGGCCTCGGCCAGGGCGCTGCCACGGATCTCGTAGAGGACGTCCTTGAGCTTGGATGACTGGTCGAGGGTACGGCGCTTCATCCGATCAGGATATCGGGGGGCCGAGCGGGCCGATCGACGATGCGTGGCCCGCTCGGGAGGTCACTTCTTCTTGCCCGCGGCGCGACGGGCGGCACGGTTGCCCGCTTCGTCGGCGTCGTCGGATGCGACCTTCTGACCGAAGGAGCCCCGCGGAGCGTCGGCCGGGGCGTCCTGCTCGGTGGCCTGCTGACGCGCCTTCGCGGTGGCGGACTTCTGGACCTGGCCGCGGTCGTTGCGCACCTCGACCTCGCCCGACCCGGTGTCGCTCGGCGCCGAGTACTCGAGCTTCTGCGTCTCGACGGGTGTCGGGGCCAGGCCCTTCGCGTCGACGTCGCCGCTCTCGGGCGAACGCACCTCGACCTCGAGGTTGTAGAGGAAGCCGACCGACTCCTCCTTGATCTGGCTCATCATCGACTGGAACATCTCGTAGCCCTCGCGCTGGTACTCGATGAGCGGGTCGCGCTGAGCCATGGCGCGCAGACCGATGCCGTCCTTGAGGTAGTCCATCTCGTAGAGGTGGTCTCGCCAGCGGCGGTCGAGCACCTGCAGCACCACGCGGCGCTCCAGCTCGCGCATCGCCGGCTCACCGAGCGACTCCTCGCGGTTCTGGTACGCGATCTTCGCGTCGGAGAGAAGCTCGCGCTTGAGGACCTCGGGCGTGATGCGGCCCTTGTTCCCCGCCTCCGAGACGACCTCGTCGATCGTGACGCCGACCGGGTAGAGGGTCTTGAGCTCGGTCCACAGGGCGTCGAAGTCCCAGCTCTCGGTGTGGCCCGACGAGGTGTGGTCGTCGATGACGGCGCTGATGGCGTCCTCGACGAAGTGCTGCACACGCTCCGACAGATCGTCTCCGTGCAGCACCTGACGACGATCGGTGTAGATCGCCTCGCGCTGCCGATTGAGGACGTCGTCGTACTTGAGGACGTTCTTGCGGATCTCGGCGTTGCGCGCCTCGACCTGCGACTGGGCGCTCTTGATCGCCCGGGAGACCATGGACGACTCGATCGCGACGTCCTCGGGGAAGTTCGTGCGCGCGAGGATCGCCTCGGCGGCTCCCGACTGGAACAGACGCATGAGGTCGTCCGTGAGCGACAGATAGAAGCGGCTCTCGCCGGGGTCGCCCTGACGGCCGGACCGGCCGCGCAGCTGGTTGTCGATACGACGGGACTCGTGGCGCTCCGTGCCGAGAACGTAGAGACCGCCGGCCGCGACGACCTTGGCAGCCTCTTCGGCGACCGTGTCGCGGACCGAGGCGAACACCTCGTCCCACGCGGACTCGTACTCGTCCGGCGTCTCGACCGGGTCGAGGCCGCGCGACTTCATCTCCTGCACGGCGAGGAACTCGGCGTTGCCGCCGAGCATGACGTCGGTACCGCGGCCGGCCATGTTGGTCGCGACGGTGACGGCACCCAGACGTCCGGCGCGGGCGACGACCTCGGCCTCGCGCGCGTGGTTCTTCGCGTTGAGGACCTCGTGCTTGACGCCCTTCTTCGCGAGCAGGCGCGACAGGTACTCGCTCTTCTCGACGCTCGTCGTGCCGACGAGGACGGGCTGGCCGCCGGCGTGACGCTCGACGATGTCCTCGACGACCTGCGCGAACTTCGCCGTCTCGTTCTTATAGACGAGATCGGGCTGATCCTTGCGGATCATCGGCTTGTTGGTGGGGATCGGAACGACGCCGAGCTTGTAGGTCGACATGAACTCGGCGGCCTCGGTCTCGGCGGTACCGGTCATGCCCGAGAGCTTGTCGTAGAGCCGGAAGTAGTTCTGCAGCGTGACGGTCGCGAGGGTCTGGTTCTCGGCCTTGACCGGCACCCCCTCCTTCGCCTCGATGGCCTGGTGGATGCCCTCGTTGTAGCGCCGCCCGACGAGGATGCGGCCGGTGTGCTCGTCGACGATCATGACCTCGTCGTTCATGACGACGTAGTCGGTGTCGCGCTTGAAGAGCGCGCGCGCCTTGATCGAGTTGTTGAGGAACGAGATCAGCGGGGTGTTCGCCGACTCGTAGAGGTTGTCGATGCCGAGGTAGTCCTCGACCTTCTCGATGCCGGGCTCGAGCACACCCACCGTGCGCTTCTTCTCGTCGACCTCGTAGTCGACGCCGGGCTCGAGCGTCGTGGCGACGCGCGCGAACTCGACGAACCAGCGGTTCGCCTCACCCGACGACGGGCCCGAGATGATGAGGGGCGTGCGAGCCTCGTCGATGAGGATCGAGTCGACCTCGTCGACGACGGCGAAGAAGTGGCCGCGCTGCACGAGGTCCTCGCGACGCCACGCCATGTTGTCGCGCAGGTAGTCGAAGCCGAACTCGTTGTTCGTGCCGTAGGTGATGTCGGCGGCGTACTGGGCACGGCGCACCTCGGGCGTCTGCCCGGCGACGATCGTGCCCGTCGTCATGCCGAGGGCACGGTAGACGCGGCCCATGAGCTCCGACTGGTACGACGCGAGGAAGTCGTTGACGGTGATGACGTGCACGCCCTGGCCGGCGATGGCGTTCAGGTAGGCCGCGAAGGTCGCCGTGAGAGTCTTGCCCTCACCGGTCTTCATCTCCGCGATGTTGCCGAGGTGGAGCGCGGCCCCACCCATGACCTGGACGTCGTAGGGACGCTGGCCGAGCGTGCGCTTGGCGGCCTCGCGGACGGCGGCGAACGCCTCGGGCATGAGCCGGTCGAGCGTCTCGCCGGCCTCGTACCGGGCACGGAGCTCGACGGTCTCGTTGCGCAGTTCCTCGTCGGTGAGGTGCGCGTAGTCCTCTTCGAGCGCGCCCACGGCCTTGACGATCTGCTGCAGGCGGCGGAGCACTCGGCCCTCACCGGCGCGGAGCAGTTTCTCGAGGGGATTGGCCACGGCGTATCTCCATCTATCGGGTGCGCCGACGCCACGTCGGCCGCGCCCGCGCGTACGCACGGGCATATGGAGCCATGTTATCGGCCCGTGACCTTGGCGTCGCCTGCGAGTGGGCGCCCCCGCCATCCGCAGCGGACCGGCGCGGACCTAGGATCGTGACATGGCTGGATTCTGGGGCAGACGCAAGCGGGAACAGCAGGAAGTCGCCGACGCGGCCGCGAACCTCGCCCATGAGGCCGACGTGGCTCTCGTCGCCGCCGACGAGCGCCTGCGCGTCACGAGCGACGAGATGATCTTCGCCGAGGCCGAGCTCGGCGAGGATGCCACCGCGTCGCTGCGCGAGGCGATCGCCGCGGTCCGGCACCACCTGGGCGAGGCGTTCCACCTCAAGCAGCTCAACCACGACGAGATCCCGGACACCCCGGACGAGGTGCGCACACGCAACGCACGCATCGTGCAGCTCTGCGAGTGGGCGCAGGATCTCCTCGACGACCGCACCTCCGCGCTGTCCGAGGCGATCGAGCGGGCCCGACGCGCTCCCGAGATCCTCGCGGGCATCCGAAGCGACGTCGTCGCTCTGCGAGACCGGGTCGAGCCGGCGCGCTCCGTCATCGAGCGGGTCTCGGGTCGTTACCACCCGGACGCCCTCAACCGGGTCGGCGGCAACGCCGACGAGGCTGCCGGACTGCTCGAGTTCGCGGAGCACGGCGCGGATGTCGCCGAGCGCCGCCGGGCGGCGGGCGAGCGCGGCCCGGCCAACATCGCACTCGAGACCGCCACGGAGGCCGTGCGACGTGCGCGGACCCTCCTCGACGCGGTCGACGACTTCGAGGTCGAGGCGCTCCGGGCGCAGTCCACCCTCGCCGACGTCGTCGCCGACTCCCGCGACGACCTCGTCGTGGCCCGCAGCGCCCCGCAGACCCCCGCCGTCACGACGGCGATGGCCGAGCTGCAGCAGGCCCTGACCCGCGTCAGCCCCGCCGGCTCGAAGGGCGACCCCTTCGCCGAGCTCTCGATGCTCCGCGAGAAGAACGCCGCACTCGACGTCGCGGTCGACACGGCCCGTGAGCGTGCCGCCCGCCCCCTCCCCCCGGAGAGCCACGTCCGTCACGCCATCGACGACGCCGACCGGCAGCTCTCCGTGGCCCGAAGCGTGATCGCCGGCCACCGCGGCTGGATCGGCGCCGATGCACGGACCCGTCTCGCCGAGGCCGAGAGCCTGCGCTTCGGACTCGCTCCGGCGGGACCGATCGCCGAGGACGATCGCGAGCAGGCGCTCGCCGACGCACGACGCTGCGCCGCACTCGCCGGCGAGGCGCTGCAGCTCGCTCAGCGCGACATCGACGGCTCACGACCCAACGACGGCTGGGGCGGACCCGGAGGACCCGGCGGCGGCTGGGGCGGCCGCGGCGGCGGTGGCGGCGGGAACATGGTCGGCGGCATTCTCGGGGGCCTCGTGATCGGGAGCATGCTCGACGGCATGTTCGACTGAACCGCGACACCGGCAGACGGACGACGGGGGCGGGTGCCATCACGACACCCGCCCCCGTCGTCTCCGAGGTCAGGACGCCAGCTCGGCCTCCGGCGGAGCGGCGGCGGTCAGCGAGATGACGCCGTAGTCCCAGCCCTTGCGGCGGTAGACGACACTCGGGTGATCGGTACGCGCGTTGATGAAGAGGAAGAAGTCGTGACCGACCAGCTCCATCCGGTCGACGGCCTCCTCGACCGTCATCCACTCGGCGCCGAACTCCTTCGTGCGGATGACGACGGGGCTGTAGTCCTCGTCGTCCGCCGGGTCTCCGATGACGGGCACCTCGCCCGTCGCGACGGCCCGCAGCACCTCGACCGAGGCAGGTTCCACGTCGATGCCCGCGAGGGAGCCCGTGCCCTTGTCGAGCTTGGCTCCGCGCGGATGGTTGCGGGCGTCCACCCGCTTGTCCTTCGCACGCCGCAGCTGCTCGACGAGCTTGTCGACCGCGAGGTCGAGGGCGACGAACTTGTCGCCGTCCGTGGCCTCGGCCCGGACGAGCGGTCCCTTTCCGGTGAGGGTCAGCTCAACGGTCTCGTCATCCATGCGCCCGTTTCGATACGCGCGGTGCGTGACCTTGATGTCGAGACTCTGCGCGCGGGGCGCGAGCGTCTCGATCCGACTGGACTTCTCTTCAGCCACCGTGCGGAAGCGATCCGTGATCCCGACTCCGACGCCGACGATGCTGTTTTCCATCCTGACCTCCTTGCTCCGGTCCGCCCGGTTCAAGGGCGGACCTTCGTTCGCCTTGGTCTCCCCCACGCTAGCGGCGAGCGCGCCGGTTGTCACTCTTCGACCGCCGGGGAAACCCGCCGCGGCGTGTCGGCGACGACCACCGCACCCAACACGTCCCGGCCTGCGGCACGCAACGCACGGCGCGCCTCGAGCAGCGTCGCGCCGGTCGTCACGACGTCGTCGAGCACCACGACGGGGCCGTCACCGGGATGGGCGACGAACGATCCCGCGACGTTCCGCTGCCGGTCTGCGCGACCGAGACGCCGTTGATCGGCCACGCGCCGCTGCAGCCGCAACAACCGCCGCACCGGCGCACCGGTGCGGCGCGCGAGCAGATCGGGAACGGCATAGCCGCGGCGCCGCAGGCCCGCGCGAGAGGTCGGTACCGGGACCAGCTCCAGGTCGCACCAGCCTGCCCCGATGAGGAGCTGCGACAGCGCTCCACCGAGCGGCCGCGCGAGACCCGTGGTGCCCGCCTCCTTCAGCGCGCGGACGATGCGCCCCGCCGCGGCTTCGTACCGCGTGACGCTCCACACGTCGAGGCCGTCGATCTGGCGGCACTCCGGCTGCGGGAGGGTCGCCAGGCAGCGTGCGCAGAGTATCCGCCCCGGCTCGTCGCACGACGCGCACCAGACGGGCATGACGAAGTCGAGGGCATCGGCGAGATGGTCGCGCCAGCGGGAGCGGCGCGGGTCGATCGGATCCATCGCTCCAGGATCGAACGGCCGTGCGCGATGCAGCGGGCGTTGACGTCCCCGTGTTCACCGCGGCTGAGAACCGCACGTCGGGGAGGCGTCAGCGCGGGGAGCCCTGCTGACCGGCGAGCACCCGGATGCCCTCGGCCGCGGGCGGCCAGGCCTGTCCCTTCTGCGCGTACAGCACCCCGTCGCCGTCGAGCACGCGCACCGCCCTCAGCTGGTTCGTCGCAGCGATCGACACGGCTCCCGCAGGCGCCGTGGTGAACTCGCCGAAGCCGCCGACGGACTGCGAGATGACGACGTCGCCGTCGCCGTCCTCGGCCAGCACCGCGATGGTGGACGCGTCGACCCAGCTCGCGGCGAGACCGGTGCCGGGCAGCTGCGCGATGGTCTCCCGGTCGCCGAGCCCCACCGGGGCGCCGCTATCGTCGCGCAGGACGCCGGCGATCCACAGCGCCGGCCGCGATCCGTCGCGCACCAGGGCGGCGATCCGCGTGCCGTCGCGCGAGACCTCGATGCTGGAGATCTGGGAGGCGCCCGGCCACGCGTCGGCGATGGGGACAACGGTTCCGTCGGCCCCCGTCGCCAGGAGGGCCGACGGGGACCCGCCGGGTACGGTCCAGATGAATCCCTGCGGATCGATCGTCGGGTCGACGAGCCCGGCCCGCTCGTCGACCACCTCGAAGGTCGCGTCGTCGCGTGCACGCACCACCGCCCCCGAGGTCGTGCGCACTGCCGCGGCCCGGCGGTCGGCACCCACCTGGATCGCTTCGGCCTCGAGATCGGCGATGGCCTCGGACAGCCCCGGCACCGGCTCGATCTCGGATCCGGAGAGGAACCCGAAGGCGTCGTCGGTGAGCACGAGCGGCCGGACGTCGACCCGGGTCGGCCGCACGTCGACCGCCTGTGCCGCGACCGGTTCACCGTCGACCGACATCTGCGCCTCGCGGATGCCCGCGGACTGCAGGCTCGCCTCGAGCTGCGCCTGCATCCGGTTGCGCGTCTCGGGCACGATCGCGAGAGCCGACTGCGAAAGCGGCACCTGGGCGACGCCGGAGTCGAGAGGCACGGCCCGCGTCGCCAGCTCGAGGCTCTCGGGGAAGGCGGAGTACACCGCACCCGAGAGCCACGGGCTCGGGTCGCCGTCGATCAGCGCCTCGGCGATGTGCGTCGCGGCGTTCGTCGCGGGGAACCAGCGGCGGTCGGGGACCAGGTACGACCACGACCGGTCGAAGTACATGACCGAGTACTCCCGGAACACCGCCTGGAAACGGGCGCGATCGAGCACCACACCGTCGGGGGCGTCCGAGATGCGCCACTCGCCGTCCACGTCGACGAGGCTGAACGCCAGGGGCATCGACCCGCCGTCCGCCACCGAGAGGGCACCGGTCGCGTCGACCGACGCCTCGGCGGTGATCGAGACCGTCACGGTCCCGTCTCCGGCGACGGTGTACACCCGCTCGCCGGGGAGGTCGACGGTCGCGCGTGCGGTCGGCTGCCAGGACGACCGGAAGTCGGGCGCGAGGAACTGGCGCGCGGTGCCCCAGTCGTCGCGCGGGCCCGACCCGGCGGCGAGGAACCCTGCGACGATCTGCTGCGGCGTCGCACCCGGCGGCGGATCGTCGGGCAGGAACGAGAAGTCGACCGACCCGGCCTCTTCGTCGATCGGCGCGCCAGCGACGACCGCTCCCGAGGTCGGCAACCCCGTGCAGCCGGCGAGCAGCAGCGCGGACATCATCGCCACGACGACGGCGACGGCGTGACGCGCGCGCGAGCGGAGACGCATCAGGACGATCCTTTCGCGAGTCGGGGCAGCGAGATGGGCTGGGTGAGGCCCAAGTCGTCGAAGGGTACGCCGTCTTCCCCGGGATCGACCGGGATCGGCGAGTGACCGTCGAGAGGGTCGCTGCGGCGCGGGATGGTGAGCACGAAGTTCGTGCCGCGACCGAGCTCGGACCACACAGCGAGGGTGCCGCCGTGCAAACGGGCGTCTCCGAGCGCGATCGAGAGTCCCAGCCCGGTGCCGCCGATCGTGCGCTTGCGCGACGGATCGGCACGCCAGAAGCGGTCGAACACCCGCTCGGCATCCGCCGGCCGCATCCCGAGGCCGTAATCGCGCACCCCGATCGCGACGGCGCGCGCGTCACTGTCGACGCTCACGACGATGGGGCGTCCCTCCCCGTGCTCGATCGCGTTCCCCAGGAGGTTGCGCACGATGCGCCGCACCCGTCGGGGATCCATCTCCACCGGTGAGTACCCGCCGGGGGCGACCAGACGGACGTCGCTGCCGTGCTGTTCGGCGAGCTGGACCATCGACGCGATCACGTCCTCGGCGAGCTGCGTCATACTCGTCGGCTCGCTCTCGAGCTGGACGGAGCCGGCGTCGTAGCGGCTGATCTCGAGCAGGTCGGTGAGGAGCACCTCGAACCGGTGCACCTGGTCGTGCAACAGCTCGGCCGCTCGACCGGCCACGGGGTCGAAGTCCTCGCGCCGATCGTTGAGCATGTCGGACGCGAGCCGGATCGTCGTCAGCGGCGTCCGCAGCTCGTGCGAGACGTCCGACACGAAGCGCTGCTGGACCTGCGACAGCTCGGCGAGCTCCTTGATCTGCGACTCGATGCTGTCGGCCATCGCGTTGAACGAGCGGCCCAGCGTCGCGAACTCGTCCTCGCCCCGCACCTGCAGCCGCACGGCGAGGTCGCCGGACGCGAGCTTCGAGCTGCTCTCCGCCGCCTGAGCGATCGGCTCGGTCACAGAGCGCAGCACGATCCACGAGATCGCGCCGATGAGGACGACGAGCCCGACCCCGACGATCCAGAGCGTGATCTGCACGAACGCGAGCGTCTGCGCCTCTCCGGCGAGGTCGTACCCGAGGTAGAGCTCGTATGCCCCCACCTCGGGCAGCACGATCTGCTGCCCGACGACGATGCCCGGAACCTGACCGCCGTCGTCGACCGCGAAGCCGACGGGCTGCCACCACTGCAGCTCGTCATCGCTCTGCACCCGGTCGCGCAGATCGTCGCTGATGCGGTCGGCGGGGAGCCCGGCTGAGTCGAAGTCCTGCGGCGCGATGGACGAGGGCTCGGAGGAGATGCGGAACGCGGCGATGCGATCGGTCGAGGACTGCCGCTGGATCGACGTGCGCACGCTCTCCATGAGGTTGTCGATCGCGACGACGTCTCCCCCGACCTCGGCGGCGTCGAGCGTCGACTGCGCCGACAGCGTCGCGCGCTGCGCCTCGGCCAGCAACTGGGTCGTCCGCGACTCGAAGAGGTCGTTCTGGATCGCGAGCGACATCCACACGAGCGCCACGGTGATCGTCAACGCGGTGGCGCCGAGGGTGATCGCGACGGTCCGGAACCGCAGCGAACGCCGCCAGGTGCGGGCGAGGCGCCGGGGCCACGAGCGCCAGCCGTGCGTCGCGACCGTCGCCGTCGTGACGGTGCGGATGGGCATCGGCGGATCAGATCACGGCGCCGGCGCGGTAGCCGACCCCGCGGACGGTCGTGACGATGCGGGGATTGTCCGGGTCGATCTCGACCTTGGCGCGCAGCCGCTGCACGTGGACGTTCACCAGTCGGGTGTCGGCCTTGTAGTGGTAGCCCCACACCTGTTCGAGGAGCATCTCGCGCGAGAACACCTGCTGCGGCTTCGAGGCGAGCGCGACGAGCAGCTCGAACTCGAGGGGGGTGAGGGCGATCGCCTCGGCGCCCCGGCGCACCTCGTGACCCTCGACGTCGACGACGAGGTCGCCGATGCGGAGCGACTCCGACGCGGCGGCGACCACGGGACGCAACCGCGTGCGGATGCGGGCGACGAGCTCCTTCGGGTTGAAGGGCTTGACGATGTAGTCGTCGGCACCGGACTCGAGTCCGCGGACGACGTCCGCCGTGTCGGTGCGGGCGGTGAGCATGATGATCGGGATGCCGGACTCGGCGCGCACGCGCGTGCAGATCTCGATGCCGTCGATACCGGGGAGCATCAGGTCGAGCAGGATCAGGTCGGGCTTCTCGGTGCGCCACGCGTCGACGGCCGCGGCGCCGTCGGCGCAGAACACCGTGTCGAACCCCTCGGTGCGCAGCACGATGCCGATCATCTCCGCCAGAGCGGTGTCGTCATCGACCACCAGGATGCGAGAAGTCATGGGCGGCGTTCGTCTTTCGGCTCGGGCTCGCGCGCGACGTGCGCGTATTCACCGTACCCGACGCCCGAGCCGTCGACTCCGGCCGGCCGAGACGCGTGTGACACGATGGGTGCGACCGAGCCGACTGTCCAGGAGTGCATCGTGACGGCATACCCAGCGTGGACGCCCGCCCCGCGTCCCGGCATCATCCCGCTCCACCCGCTTTCCTTCGGTGTCATCCTGGGCCGGTCGTTCTCGGCGCTGCGTCAGAATCCCCGTGTCCTGCTCGGCTTCGCGCTCGTCGTGCAGACGGCGGCGATCCTGCTCGCCACGGCCGGCATCGTCACGGTCGGCTTCGCCACGTTCGGCCGTCTCGCCTCACTGCAGCCCGGCACCGACGAGTTCGAGACCGTGCTGGCCGGGTCGATCGCCATCAGCGGCGCCACGGCCCTCGTGCTCTCGCTCGCCTCGAGCGCGCTCGGCGTGATCGTGCAGGGCGTCGTGGTGAGCGAGGTCGCCCAGGCGGTGCTCGCCGAGAAGCACACCCTCGCGACCCTGTGGGGGCGGGTCAAGCCGGTGGCCGGGCGCCTGATCGGCTACGCCGCGCTCGTGTTCCTCATCGTCGCCGTGGTCGTCGGCATCCTCGCCGCGGGGATCGTCGCCCTGACCGTGAGCGTCGGGTGGGTCGGGATCGTGCTCGCGATCGTGCTTGCCCTGTCGTCCATCCCGCTGAGCCTGTGGCTCAGCACCAAGCTTCTGCTCGTGCCCGCCGCGATCGTCCTCGAGCACGCGACCGTCTTCGGCGCGATCTCGCGCTCCTGGACGCTCACGCGGGGACGGTTCTGGCCGACGCTCGGCATCATCGTCGTCATCTCGATGAGTTTCGGCATCCTCGCCCAGGTCATCAGCGTGCCGTTCTCGTTCGTGACGATGGGCCTGACCTCGGTGATCACCCCCACCGGCGACCCCGAGCCGGGTCAGATCATCGCGCTGCTGGTCGGCACGCTCTTCGCGCAGGCGTTCGTCACCCTCATCCAGACGATCGCCGTCATCGTGCAGTCCACCGCCGGTGCGCTCGTCTACGTCGACTGCCGGATGCGGCGCGAAGGACTCGACCTCGATCTGTCGGCCTACGTCGACCAGCGCGACGCCGGTGTGGTCGACCCACCCGATCCTTACCGCCGCAACGTCGGTCGCGAGATGGGCGGACGGTGGCCGCAGCCCACGGGCCAGCCCGACCCGGCGTGGGGCCCGGTCTTCCCGGGGCAGCCCGGGTACGCGCCGCCGACCGCGTACGGCGCGCCCGCCGGTGCCGCGCCGACCGCCGAGCCCGCGCAGCGCGACCAGTCGGACGGCGCCTCGCCCGCGGCGGGTCCCCCGGAGCCGCCGTCGCCGACCGCGTGGACCGCGCCCGGCTCCGATCGCCCATGAGCCTCTTCGCCGCACCGATCGCACCCGACCCCGACGAGGCACGCCGCTGGGCCGAGTCGGAGCTGTCGAAGTCCGCCTACCGGCAGGCCGAGCCCACCCCGATCGACCGGTTCGCTCGGAGCGTCGGCGAGTTCTTCGCCGCGCTCTTCACCGGACAGGTCCCCGCGACGCTCGGGCCGTGGCTCGCGGTCGGGGCGATCGTGGTCCTCCTCCTCGTCGTGGCCGCGGCCATCGTGATCTGGGGACGGCCGCGCGCCGTCGTCCGATCGCGGGCTGCGGTCCCGCTCTTCGGCGAGGACGAGACGCGCGACGCGGCACGGCTCCGCCGGGACGCCGAAGAGGCTGCGCGCCGGGACGCGTGGGACGAGGCGGTCGTGCTGCGGGTGCGTGCGCTCGCGCGCGGTCTCGCCGAGCGCACGATCGTCGAGACCTCCCCCGGCGCGACGGTGCACCGGTTCGCCGCCGAGGCCGCACGCGCCTTTCCGGCGTCGCGTGCCGAGCTCGACCGTGTCGCCCGTTCCTTCGACGACGTCCGCTACCTGCGACGTCCGGGGACCGAAGCGGCGTACGCGGTCGTCCGCGACCTCGACGAGCGCCTGGCCGTCGCGCGGGCCGAGGTCCCGGTGTGAGCGGCGCCGTCCCGACGGCCGACGCGCCGCGGCGCACGCGCGCCGTGCTCGGCTGGTTCGGGCTCGCCGCGGGCGTGCTCGTCGCCGGGCTCGCCGCAGCCGCCATAGCCGGCGTCAATACGATGCCCGCGCAGGGGCTTCTCGATCCCGAGGCCGCCGGCCCCGACGGGTCGCGCGCCCTGGTCGAGCTGTTGCGGGACCGCGGGATCGACGTCGAGATCGCGCGCGACCGCGCCGCGGCTCTCGCGGCGCTCGAGGGGGGCGAGGCGACGCTGGCCATCGCCGACACGGCCCCGCTCGACGACGACGACCTCGAGCAGCTGCGCGCCACCGCCGGCAGTGTCGTGCTGCTCGAGCCGCGCACGCGCGACCTGCGGCTCCTCGTCGATGGGGCGCAGACCGCGGGCTTCGCGGCCGACGACACCGTCGCGCCCGCGTGCGATCTGGCCGAGGCTGCCGTCAGCGGTCCCGTGCAGCCTGGCGAGGTCTTCTCCGGCGACGACCTCGGCGTCGCCTGCTACCCCGCGGGGGCCGGATACGGCCTCGTCGGCGCGGTCACAGGGGGCGAGCGCACCATCGCCCTCGACGCGACCGCGCTGCTGACGAACGGACGTCTCACCGAGAACGGCAATGCCGCCCTGGGGTTGAACCTGCTGGGCTCCGAGGGCACGGTCGTCTGGTACCTGCCGGCGATCGGCGACGGGTCGCTGACCGCCGCGCCGACGCTCGGCGAGCTCACGCCGCCCTGGGTGACCCCCGCGATCCTGCTGCTCATCGGGTCCGTCGTCGCCGCCGGCCTGTGGCGGGGTCGACGCTTCGGTCCGCTCGTCGCCGAGAACCTGCCCGTCACCGTCCGGGCGTCCGAGACGACCGAGGGCCGCGCGCGGCTGTACGCCGCCGCCGCCGACCCCGTCCACGCCCTCGATCAGCTCCGCCGCGACGCGCTGCGGCGCCTCGGCCGTCGTCTCGGGCTCGGCGCTTCCGATGCCGGGGCGATCGCCGACGCGGTCGCGGCCCGGCTCGGCGACGACCGCACGCGCGTCCGCGGCATCCTGCTCGACGACCTGCCCCGCAGCGATCGGGAGCTCGTCGACGCCGCCGACCGCCTGCGCGACCTCGAAGCGGCCGTCATCCGATCCGTCCGTCCCGAAAGGAACACCCCATGAGCGAGTCCGCATCCGGCGACCTCCGCGAAGCGATGAACCGCGTCCGTGTCGAGGTCGGCAAGGCCGTCGTCGGCCAGGACGGGGCCGTCACGGGCCTCCTCATCGCCCTGCTCGGCCGCGGGCATGTGCTGCTGGAAGGAGTTCCGGGCGTCGCCAAGACGCTGCTCGTGCGCACGTTCAGCAGAGCGGTCGGGCTCGACACCACCCGCATCCAGTTCACCCCCGATCTCATGCCGGGCGACGTCACCGGCTCGCTCGTCTACGACGCCCGCAGCGGGGAGTTCGAGTTCCGCTCCGGTCCCGTCTTCACGAACGTGCTCCTCGCGGACGAGATCAACCGCACCCCGCCCAAGACGCAGGCGGCGCTCCTCGAGGCCATGGAGGAGCGGCAGGTCTCCGCCGACGGCGTCTCGCGTCCGCTGCCCGATCCGTTCCTCGTCGCCGCGACGCAGAACCCGGTCGAGCACGAGGGCACCTACACGCTCCCCGAGGCGCAGCTCGACCGCTTCCTGTTGAAGCTCGTGATCGACGTACCCGCTCGCGACGACGAGGTCGCCGTACTGCGCCGCCACGCCGACGGGTTCCGACCGGGGTCGCTCGAGACCGCCGGAGTCCGCGCCGTCGTGAGCGCCGACGAGATCCGCGCCGCGCAGCAGGCCGCGGCCGCGGTGGACGTCTCGGACGACGTGCTCGGCTACGTCGTCGACCTCGCGCGCGCCACCCGGCAGTCGCCGTCCGTGCAGCTGGGCGCGAGCCCGCGCGCGGCGACCGCCCTGCTCGCCGCTGCGAAAGCGTGGGCGTGGCTGGGTGGCTACCCCGCCATCACCCCCGACCACGTGCAGACGATGCTGGTCCCCGCCTGGCGGCACCGCCTGCAGCTGCGTCCCGACGCCGAGATCGAGGGAATCTCCGCCGACACCATCCTCACGTCGGTTCTCCAGCAGACGCGCGTCCCGATCTGAGCCGCCGATGTATGTGTCCGGGCTGTTCGCCCTGCTCGTCGCCCTCGGCGTCGTCCCCGTGGTGCTCGCTCCCGCCGCGGGGCTCGACGCCGGGTGGGCGGCGCTCGCCTGGGCCGGGCTGTGCCTCGTGCTCGCCACGGTCGACGTGCTGAGCGCCGGTCCGCTGCGCGCGGTGGAGATCGAGCGCCGCATCCCGGCGCGAGCCCGTCGTGATGAGCCCGTCGACACCGTCATCCTGCTGCGCAACGCCGGCCGCCGGAGGATCCGCGGTCGGCTGCGTGATGGGTGGCAGCCCACCGCCGGCGCAGGACCGGCACGGGCCGACATCGATCTGCCCGCCGGCGAGCGCCGAGCCGTCGCCCTGCCGCTGCTGCCGCGTCGACGGGGCGAGCTGCGGTCGGCGTTCGTCGCGCTCCGCAGCAGGGGGCCACTGGGCCTGGCCGGGCGTCAGCGCGTCGTCGCCGCACCGGGAGCGCTGCGGGTACTCCCCCCGTTCACCTCGCGCCGCCACCTGCCCTCGCGGCTCGCGCGGCTGCGCGAGCTCGACGGGAACACGAGCGTGCAGGTGCGCGGACGGGGCACCGAGTTCGACAGCCTCCGTGAATACGTGCGCGGAGACGACGTCCGCTCGATCGACTGGCGGGCGACCGCGCGAGCAGGGACGACCATGCTGCGCACGTGGCGACCCGAGCGCGACCGGCACGTGGTCATCGTGATCGACACCGGGCGCACCAGCGCGTCGCGCGTCGCCGACGGGGTCCGACTGGATGCCGCCATGGAGTCCGCCCTGCTGCTCAGCGCGTTGGCGGCCCGCGCCGGCGACCACGTGCACCTGCTGATGTTCGACCGCGCACGCCGCGCCCGGGTGACCGGGATCGACGGCGCGCGCCTGCTCCCGGCCCTCGTCGACGCGATGGCGCCGGTCGAGCCCACACTGATCGACACCGACTGGAGCGCGGTGCTCACGGAGGTCCGGGCGCTGACATCGCGCCCGTCGCTGATCGTGCTGCTGACGGCGCAGGATGCCCCCGATGCCGCTCGCGGATTCCTCGGAGCCCTCCCGCCGCTGACCGAGCGCGCGACCGTCCTCGTGGGCTCCGCGACGGACGACCCCGAGCGCGCCCCCGACATGCGGACCGCCGAGGACGTCTACCGCCAAGCGGCGGTCGCCCGCGCCTCGCGCGACGCCGAACTCGTCGCATCCGCTATCCGGCGCGCGGGCGGCGCCGCGCTCACGGCGACTCCCGAGGCCCTCCCGCCGGCGATCGCCGATCACTACCTCGCGCTGAAGGCCGCCGGCCGACTCTGAGACCCGCGCTGCCGTCCCACCGGGCTCAGCACCCGCTCACCTGGTGAAACGGGTACGCGGAGGGCCCGCCCCGGGATGCGGGACGGGCCTTCGGCGGGATGCGACTCAGCGCAGGTCGAACCGGTCGAGCTCGGTGACCTTGGTCCACGCGGCGACGAAGTCGCGCACGAACTTCTCGCTCGCGTCGTCCGAGGCATAGACCTCGGCGATGGCGCGCAGCTCGGAGTTCGAGCTGAACAGCAGGTCGACACGCGTTCCGATGCCGATCTCGGAGCCGTCGGAGTCCACGCCGCGGAACGCGTGCGAACCCGGGTCGAGCGGCTTCCAGGTCGCTCCGAGGTCGAGCAGCTTCACGAACACGTCGTTCGTCAGTACGCCGGGCCGATCGGTGAACACCCCGAACGACGAACCGTCGTAGTTCGCGCCGAGCGCTCGCAGACCACCGACGAGCACGGTCATCTCGGGCGCGCTCAGCGTGAGGAGGTTCGCCTTGTCGATGAGGTGGTGCTCCGCCGGGAGGACCGCCTGGGGGCCGTAGTAGTTGCGGAACCCGTCGGCGGCGGGCTCGAGGTGGCTGAACGACAGCTCGTCGGTCTGCTCGGACGTGGCGTCGGTGCGTCCCGGGCGGAACGGCACCGTCACCTCGACGCCGCCGTCACGGGCGGCCTTCTCGATGCCGGCATTGCCCGCCAGAACGAGCAGGTCGGCGAGCGACACCTTCTTGCCACCGGTCTGCTCGGCGTCGAACGCCTGCTTGACACCTTCGAGCGCCTCCAGCACGGTCTGCAGCTGAGCCGGGTTGTTGACCTCCCAGTCCTTCTGCGGCGCGAGACGGATGCGGGCGCCGTTCACGCCGCCGCGCTTGTCGCTGCCGCGGAACGTCGATGCCGCGGCCCAGGTCGTGGACACGAGCTGCGCCACCGTCAGGCCGGTCTCGAGAATGCGCTGCTTCAGGGCGGCGGCATCCGCGTCGTCGATCAGCTCGTGGTCGACGGCGGGCAGCGGGTCCTGCCAGATGAGCTCCTCCTGGGGCACCTCGGGGCCGAGGTAGCGGGCGATGGGGCCCATGTCGCGGTGGGTCAGCTTGAACCAGGCGCGGGCGAACGCGTCGCCGAATGCCACCGGGTCGTCCTTGAAGCGGCGCGAGACCTCGTCGTACGCGGGGTCCGTGCGCAGCGCGAGGTCGCTCGTCAGCATGCGCGGCTCACGACGGCCGTTGGAGTGCGCGAGGGGCACCATGTCGGCGCCGCCCCCGTTGATCGGCCGCCACTGGTGGCCGCCGCCGGGGCTGCGCATGAGCTCCCACTCGTAGGCGTACAGGATGTGGAAGAACTCGTTGTCCCAGCGGGTGGGGTGGTAGGTCCACGTGACCTCGAGACCCGACGTGATGGTGTCATCGCCGTGTCCGGTGCCGTTGTTGTTCTTCCAGCCGAGACCCTGCTGCTCGACGCCCGCGGCCTCGGGGTTGTCCTCGAGGTTCGAGTCGGGGGCCGCGCCGTGCGTCTTGCCGAAGGTGTGGCCGCCGGCGATTAGGGCGACCGTCTCCTCGTCGTTCATGCCCATGCGGCCGAACGTCTCGCGGATGTCGCGAGCCGACTTGAGCGGGTCGGGCTCGCCGTTGGGGCCCTCGGGGTTCACGTAGATGAGGCCCATCTGAACGGCCGCGAGCGGCTTCTCGAGGTCGCGGTCGCCGGAGTAGCGCTCGTCGGCGAGCCACGTCGTCTCGGGACCCCAGTACACGTCGTCGTCCGGCTCCCACACGTCGGGGCGACCACCGGCGAACCCGAAGGTCGAGAAGCCCATCGACTCGAGCGAGACGTTGCCGGCGAGGATCATGAGGTCGGCCCACGAGATCGACTGACCGTACTTCTTCTTGATCGGCCACAGCAGACGACGGGCCTTGTCGAGGTTGACGTTGTCGGGCCAGCTGTTCAGCGGCGCGAAACGCTGCTGCCCGGCACCGCCGCCGCCCCGTCCGTCGGTGACGCGGTAGGTTCCGGCCGAGTGCCAGGCCATGCGGATCATGAGGGGGCCGTAGTGACCGAAGTCGGCGGGCCACCAGTCCTGCGACGTGGTGAGGACCTCTTCGATGTCCTTCTTGACGGCGGCCAGGTCGAGCGTCTCGAAGGCGGCCTTGTAGTCGAAGTCCTCGCCCACCGGGTTCGCGACGGCGGGGTTCTTCTTCAGGATCCGCAGGTTGAGCTGGTTGGGCCACCAGACGTGGTTGGCGTTGCCGACGGTCGGGTGAGGCTGGCCGCCGTGCGAGCCGTGACCCTGCGCGCCGTGGCCCTGGTCGCCGCCGTGGATGACGGGGCAGCCGCCCGCGTCGTTGGGGCGCGGCCGGGTCTCGCCGTCGGCCCGCTCGTCCTCGGGTGTGTCGATGGGGGTGACCGCCTGGTCGGTGTCGGTCACGTCCTCGCCGATGGGCGCGGACTGCTGGTCGCGATCGCTCATGGTGATCCTTCCGTTGGGGGTTTCGGGTGAGAGGGAAGTCAGGGGTGGGATGTCGCGGCGGCGGCGCATTCCGCGCACCGCCCCCAGTACGTCACCTCGGCCGAGGCGACCTCGAAGCCGTGGTCGTCGGAGGGGTGCAGGCAGGGCGCGTGGCCCACGGTGCAGTCGACGTCCTCGACGCGTCCGCAGCCGGTGCACACGAGGTGATGGTGGTTGTCGCCCACCCGCAGCTCGAAGAGCATCGACCGGCCCGCAGGCTCGATACGGCGCGCGAGTCCCGCGTCGGCGAAGTCGTTGAGCGCGTTGTACACGGACTGGCGGCTGGCGTGCGGTATCCGGTCGACGACGGCGGAGTAGACCTCGTCGGCACTCGCGTGCGGCAGCGCGCTCAGCGCCGCGTAGACGGCGGCGCGCGACTCGGTCACGCGCAATCCGGAGGCGCGGATGGCCTCGGGAGCTGTCGCGGTCGTCATATGACGATGATACCGCGTGTTTTGATCAGATCAAATCTAGGCCGTTTCGCGCCATCGTCATCCGACGACGAGCCGCGGCGTTCCGGCCTCGTATTCGGTCAGGTCGCCCGTCTCGCCCTCTCGCGAAGCGATCCGGCCGAGGCCCAGCATGTACGCCAGGAAGACACCGAGTGCGAGTGCGCCGATGCCGATCTTGACCGGCCACGGCCACGGCTGCGCGGTGACGAAGCCTTCGACGACGCCGGCGAGGGCGAGAGCGAGGACGAGCCCGATCGCCACGGTCGCGAGCGAGCGGCCGGCTGCGGCGAGAGCCTCGCCACGGCCGCGAGGCCCCGGCGCGATCCACGCCCAGAAGATGTGCAGGCCTGTCGCCCCCGCGACGAAGATGCACGTCAGCTCGAGCAGGCCGTGCGGGGCGATGTGCAGCAGGAAGACGTCCCCGCGGTCGAACGAGATGAGGATGGCCGCCGCCTGCCCGATGCTCACGGCGTTCTGCATCAGCACCATCACGGGCCACAGCCCGGTGATGCCGAACAGCACGCACTGCGCCGCGATCCACGCGTTGTTCGTCCACACGGTGCCCGCGAACACCGCCGCCGGGTTCTCGCTGTAGTAGGCCGTGAAGTCGTTCTCGGCGTACTGTTCGAGCTGCGCCTGCGAGCCGAGCGAAGCCACTGCCGCCGGATCGCCCGAGACCCAGAAGGCGACGAGCGCGGCGACGGCCAGGAATGCGGTCGCGACCCCGAGCGTCGTCCAGCGCACTCGGTACAGTGCTGCCGGCAGCTGGCGGAGGAAGAAACGCGGCAGGTGTCGCAGTACGTTCTCGGGCGCCCCCGTCAGCCGCAGCCGCGCCCGCGAGAGCGTCATGGACAGGCGGTCGCCCTCGGGGCTCCGACCGGCGGATGTCTTGATGTCGGACAGGTCGGCCGAGGCGGCGCGGTAGCGGGTGACGAGCTCGTCGACGTCCTCACTGGAGAGGCGCCGAGCACGCGCCAGAACGTCGAGCCGATCCCATTCGGCGCGACGCGCGGCGACCAGGGCGTCGAGGTCCATTTGCTTAACTGTACCCATGACGACGCCCGCACCCCCGGTGCAGATCCGGCAGGACGAGATCCTGACGGGCGAGGCGGTCGCGCTGGACGTCCAGCCCCTCGGCTTCTTCCTGCGGGCCCTCGGCGTGCTGATCGACGTGGTGTGCGGCGTCGCCCTCCTCGTCCTGTTCTTCCTCGTCTCGAGCCTCATCGTGGGCGGCCTGAGGATCGAGGCACTGTCGCCGATCCTCGTCGTCGCGGCCCTCGTGCTCGTGCTCGTCGTCATCCCGACCGCGGTGGAGACCGTCACGCGCGGTCGCAGCCTGGGCAAGCTCGCGGTCGGCGGCCGCATCGTGCGGACCGACGGCGGCGCCACCGGATTCCGACAGGCGTTCGTCCGTGCCCTGGTCGGCGTGCTCGAGATCTGGTTCACTTTCGGTGCCCTCGCGGGGGTGGTCGCCGCGTTCACTCCGCGCTCGACGCGCCTGGGCGACATGGTGGCGGGTACCTACTGCGAACGCACCCGGGCGCCGGGTCTGCCCGAGCCCGCGGGTCCCGTCCCTGCGGGCCTGGAGGAATGGTCGCGGGTGGCGGACGTCGCCCGCCTGCCCGATCGGATCGCGCGACGCGCCACCCGTTTCGCACGCTCGGCCGGGACGATGGATCCCGGCGCGCGTTCACGCGCCGCGGCGACCGTCGCCGCCGAGGTAGCGCCCTACGTCTCGCCCCTGCCGCCGGTCGATCCGGAGACGCTGGTTCGCGCGGTCGTCGCCGTCCGTCGAGACCGCGAGTACACCGCCATCGTGCGCGTCGACGAACGCGCGCGGGCATTGGTCGGACGCGCCGACGAGACGCCCCGCGGCTTCCCCGTCAGACCCGCAGGGTCTCGTGACGTATGACGACCCATCCCTTCGGCACGGAGAGACGCTCCGTGTGGATGGCGCAGAGATCGTGGGCATGCGGGTCGGTGCCGCCGCCGAGCGGACCGAGCGCGGCCATCTGGTCGCCGTAGTCGAAGGTCAGGGTCGTCACGGCCTCGCGGGCGCAGCCCACCTTCGAACACAGTCTCTCGCGCATCGCACCCACGCTAACCCCACCCGCATCCGCCGGTCGGATGCCGCGCCGACGTCGCCGCGACGGGCCCATAGGATGGCCTCATGATCCGGCGTCGTTCCCGACCCGTCCCGCCGCGGCGGAATCGACCGTCGCGGCATGGCCGTCACGGTCGCGACGATC
The DNA here is from genome assembly GCF_900102175.1 of Microbacterium sp. cf332. Lineage (GTDB taxonomy): Bacteria > Actinomycetota > Actinomycetes > Actinomycetales > Microbacteriaceae > Microbacterium. The sequence continues at coordinate 215,667 of NZ_FNKN01000003.1, read as the reverse complement.
GGAGCCCTGTCGTCCGGCCGCCCTTGCCCCCGCTCGAGACCCGGTCGGAGCGGTTCGATCTCTCGGTCGGGACCGCCGCGGAGTTCCTGCGCAGCGCCTGGCCCGAGCTGCGCGAGGTGCGGTTCGAGGTCGCCGGCATGCCGATGGCGAGCGACGACGACGGCATCCCGCGCTGGCGCGTGTTCGCCGAGGAGAAGCGCATCGTGCTGTACCGGCTGCCGATCGAGCGCCTGAACCGGCTCCACCGCAACGACGACCTCCACCGGCGGATGATGGTCGAGAGCTGCGTCTTCCGTGCCGCCGCCGAGTACCTCGACCGCGACCCGTGGGACCTCGGCCCCGACCGGTTCCGATTCCTGTGAGCCCGTGCGGGCGGGGTGCGCGCGCCGCGCTCCCTACCGCCGGGTGATGCTGATCATGGGTAGACGGTGAGCTCGGCGGCCGCCGAGGCCGACCCGGTCACGGGGTAGGTCCCCAGCAGGCCGGTGGCCGAGAAACCGACCGAGCCGCGGATGCCGCCCTCGCCGGGGTCGATCCGGTAGACGGTCCCCGCCGTCGCGTCGAGCGTGCGCGACTGTCCTGCCGCGAGCTCGACCGTGCGCGCGGCCCCGCCGTCGAGCGCCGTCACCGTCGCCACGGTGTCGCGTTCCGCCGTGAGCGTCAGGGTCGGGCCGGGCGCCGGTGCGACCGCGACGAGGGTCGGCGCCTCGACGAGCGGCGCCGCGACCGCCCACGCGAAGTCGGCGGGCCCAGCGAGGTCGGTCGACGTCCACGCCGCGGCGACGAGCGGGCTCCCGGCCGTCGCGGTCACGGTGTAGTCGCCGACGGGCATCCCAGTCACCTCGAGCTCGAGCGGGCTCCCGTCGGTGAGCTCGATGCCCTCCTGTTGCGAGACCACGCTCCCGTCGGCGACGGAGCGGACGGTGACCGCCGCGATCGTGTCGCCCGCGGTCGCCATGAGCCGTACCGACAGTCCGCCCGCAGAGACCCCCGAGTCGGGCGCGACGGTGACGTCGACCGCGGGGATCACCTGAACGGCAGAGGGCAGCGCGCTCGCGCCGATCTGGTCGACTCCTCCCGCGATCAGCGTTCGCGTGAGGGTCGACTGGAGCGAGGCCCGCACGGGGGCACCGTCCGAGGTCACCTGGACGACGGGGGTCTCCTCGCCGCGCTGCAGTGCGGCGAGCGGGATGGCGCGCTGCGATCGCGCCGCCACCACGATGTCCTGGCCGGCCACCGGGTCCTGCGCACCGTCGGTGCCGAACACGCGCAGATCGACCGTCGCCGCGACATCCCCCGGGTTGGTGAGCAGGACGAGGTCGCTCGCGCCGGTCGCAGCCGACCCGCCCACGAGCCACGACTCCATCGAGGGACGGGAGCACGCCGACACCGCGAGCCCGCGAAGGTCGTCGGCGTCGAGGGTGGACGCGGACGCCGCGGCGAGATCGGTCGGCACGCCGCCCGCGGGATCGGCGGAGAACGCGGCGGGAGCCGCTCCCTCGTCCGCCCGGTCCGGCGTGGCGAGCGCGGACTCGGCGGGCTCCACCCCATCCGCGGCCGCGACGACGTTCGCTGCCGCCGCCTCGGTGATCGCACCGGCGGCCGCAGCGTCCCGGCCGAGCGCGAGGAGCGGCCCGTCGCAGGCGGCGACGGATCGTGCCGCCTCGGGCACGACGTCGAGCGACACGGGGTCGCGCGAAAGGGTCGGCCAGGGCGCCAGAGCGGCGGCGGCGACACCGCCGCCGACGATGACGGCGCTCACGACGCCCACGGCGACACGGGTGATGGTCGAGGTTCGCGTGGTCAACGGTCCCTCCTTCGGAGCGGGCGCGTGCCGACGACGCGCGGCACGGCTCGCGACGCCGAGCGGCTGCTCCGGGTCGGGAGGGCCAGCAGCAGAGCTATGGCGAAGACGACGGCGATGCCGGTCCAAGCGGTGGCGGCGACCGCGCGCGCCGAGGCGGGCGCCTGGTCGCGGGGCGCGACGTCGCCGGAGAGGCGCCACAGCTCCCCCTTGTCGGTGGACCCGACGGCGTCGAGGCCGTCGCGCCCATCGAGGGCCGTCGCCGCGGCGAGCCGCGTCGCGCGCGCGGTGGCCGACTCCGCATCGCCACCCGGCGCGAGGAGGATGAAGGCGACACCCTGGTCACGCAGCTCGGCGACGACGTCGTTCGCGGTGTCCGCGACGAGGTCGGCAGCGACCTGTGCCACCTCGCTGTCACCCGCCGAGAGCTCGGTCCGCGTGGTGACGAGCGTCGACTGACCGCCGAGCGTGGCACTGCCGCCCCAGACGACGTCGACCGCGACACCGTCGTCGGTCGGAGTCAGCACGATCGTGCCGAGGCCGGGCGTGCCTGCGCCCTCGGCCGCCACGAACGCGGGCAGTGTGCTGCTGTCACCGCGTCCGATCAGCGAGGCGTCCCGCGCCTGCGCGGTCAGCACGGGAGCGGCGGCCGCCACGAGCCCCGCGACCGCCACGGACGCTGCGACCGTGCGGACGGCACGGATGGTCACCACACTGTCGAGCGTCAGCAGCGCCGCTCCCGCCACCCCGATCCAGGCGAGGCTGAGCGCGGTTCCGGGCCAGAGCGTGATCGGGGTCGTGCCGTCGACCGCGACGGCGACGCCCGCTGCCGCGAACGCGGTCACCGTGCCGAGACCCGCCACTGCGAGGAGCACGATCCCCGCGAGACGTCGCGGAGAGGACGCGGCGGCGAGCGACAGGGCGAGGACCGGGGCCGTGAAGAGCAGGAGCCACCACAGCGGTCCGGCGGCACCGGTGAACGCCTCCCAGCCGGCGTCGGCCGGGAACCCGGCGGCGAGGAGAACGCGTCCCATGACGTCGTCGGGGAACCGCGGACCCGACCAGGGCAGGCTCGGATCGGCGAGCAGCGACCACGGGTCACCGGCCTGCAACCGTGCGACGACCAGCGGAGCCGAGAGGGCGAGCGACGGCACGAGGACCCAGATCCACCGGAACGCCGCCCGCCGGCCGCGCAGCACCATCGACAGCGCGACCGCGAACAGCCAGAGGACCACGACCGGCGCCGACAGCACGGGAGAGCAGGCGAGCACCGCGGCGAGCAGGATCGAGGCCGTGCCCGCGTTCCCCCACGACCGGTGCGCCGCCGCCGCCGTGAAGGCCAGCCAGGGCAGCAGGAGATGGACGATGACGGCCGCCGGCCGTCCGTCGCCCCAGGCGATGAGGAACATCGGCGCGAGGGCCCACGCCGTCGCACCCACGATGCGCAGCACCGGCCGCTCGGTCACCCGTGTCGCCGCGAACCATCCGCCGAGGACCGCCAGCGGCAGTGCGAGCAGCCACAGGACGACGACGGCGCGCGACGGGTCGGCCGGCGAGAACGTCGCGAGCACGGCGAGCACCGCGCTGAACGGATCAGCGGGGCCGACGGCGTCCCAGCCGAGGGGGCGCTGCGCTCCGGTCGCCTCGGTCCAGGCCTGCGCCGCGTTGGCGGCGAGGGGCGCCAGCCCGCCACCGCCGATCGAGGGCCAGCTCAGCGCGGCGGGGAGGGAGGCGACCGAGACCACGAGCGCCGCGAGCACCGCCCACGCGCCGCCGCCCGAGAAGAAGCCGAGCTCGGTGCGCCGAGGGCCGGTACCGGCGGGCTCGTCCTCGATGAGGCGCTGCCGCATGATTCGCGTGCCCACGCGCAGCGGGGCGAGCTGGGCCCACGATGCGCGGCGGTGCCGGGCGATGCGGCTGCGAGCACGCGCGACGGCACCGACGCGGAAGAGCACGGTGAGGGCCGCGGTCCATTCGGGGCCGATGCGTGACGGACGCTTGCCCACCAGATCGAGGATGCTGCGCCAGAGCGCGAGGGGCAGCAGTGTCAGCCAGTGCAGGACGACGAGAGGCGGAGCCGCGTACACGAGGCGGCGGTGGAGCTGCGCGACCCGGGCCGCGTGTGTGGCCCGGGCCCGCGCTCCCGTGGTGCGCGGAGCGGGTGCGCCGGCGACGCCGTCGTGCGCGACGGCGATCCGTGCGCCCGGTGCGAGCACGACTCGCCCGCCCGCCAGGCGGACGCGCACGCCGAGATCGAGTCCCTCGTCGGCTCCCGCCAGCGCGGTGTCGAGACCGTCGAGTTCCCGCCAGGCCGCGGTGTGCACGAGCACCCCGCGGACGTCTCCGCCGAGGACATCGTCCGTGCCGTCGTGCTGTCCCTGATCGTGCTCTCCGTCCGCGAGCCCGACCGCGGCCCCGAGCCTCGTCATCGACCGCCCCAGCGACACGATCCGGGTGCGGTCGTCCCACTCGACGGTCTTGGGCACGGCCACCGCGACGGACGGTGCCGTCTCGAGCGCGGCGGCGAGACGGCGCAGCGCGTCCGGCTCGGGAGCGACGTCCTGCGCCAGCAGCCAGACGGCGTCGCCGTCGATCCGGCGCGAGGCCAGCCGGAGGGCGGCGGCGAAGCCGGTGCGCGTCGGCGCTGTGATCACGGCCTCCGCCCCCGACCCCTCGGCCAGCGCGCGGATGCGCTCGTCGCCGCCGCACAGGACGATCGTGAGCGCGTCGACGGCGCGCGTCTGCTCGCGCAGCGCGGCGAGCGTGCGTGAGAGGTGGAAGGCCGCCGGCGCGCGTCCGTCAGGACGAACGACCAGGAGGGCGTGAACACGGGCGGGCATGACGGAGCAAGCCTAGGCGGCGATGATGGACAGCTCCGGCAGCGGGTGCGCGGTTCGCCTATTTCGCCGTCGACGGGTACCACACGTCGCGCCCGCGTCTCGGGGGCACGGGTGGTGGGCGGTCAGACCGCGCGTCTCTTGAGCTTGCGGCGCTCGCGCTCGCTGAGACCACCCCAGATGCCGAAGCGCTCGTCGTTCTGCAGCGCGTAGTCGAGGCATTCGCCACGGACGTCGCACGATGTGCAGATGCGCTTGGCGTCGCGGGTCGAGCCGCCCTTCTCGGGGAAGAACGCCTCAGGGTCGGTCTGGGCGCACAGGGCATCGGTCTGCCACGCGAGAGCGTTGTCGTCGCTGTCGGCTTCGGCGCGCCGGACACCCGGCACGCCCAGGTTCACCGGGTCGACGAACCAGTTGTCGGGAACGCCCGAACGGTATGCCGTCATATCGTGTCCCCTCCTCGCCGGCCGGCACGCGAGCCGCGTGTCTTCAGTAATTACACCTGTGTCATTCGCTCGGGTCAAGTCGCGGATCGTAAACCCTCAAGCGGGTGTTTAAGCTTCGCGCCGACGCATCGGCGTGTCGCAGCTCAGCCGCGGCCCGGCTGCGCGACGAACGCCTCGCCCGCACCGCCGATCGCGACGGTCGCCGCCGACACCACGGCTGCCGTTCCGGGAACGAGCTCGACACGCCCGCCCTCCGCCTCGACCACGACGTCGCCGACCGTGGCGAGCACGATCGCGGTGCCCTCGAGTTCGATCTCGGTGACCGCCTCGAACGTCGTGTCGACCCGTACCAGTCGGAAATCCGGGACGCCGACGTCGTAGCCGAAGACGCCGGGGGCGATCTCGACGGGCTCGACGATCGGGGCGGGACCGCTCTCGGTGCTCACGATGCTCAGCAGCTCGGGCACGTCGACGTGCTTGGGTGTCAGGCCGCCGCGCAGGACGTTGTCGCTCGCCGCCATCAGCTCGATGCCGAGACCGTCCTGGTAGGCGTGCAGCACGCCGGCCGGCGCGAAGAGCCCCTCGCCCCGACGCAGCTGGACGAGGTTCATGAGCGTCGCGACCACGAGACCCGGGTCGCCGGGGAACTCCGCCGCGATGTCGCGGAGGACCGCCCGCTCCGCCGCGAACCCGGAGTCATCGCTCGCGGCATCCTCAAGGGCGCGCAGAGCGGCGGCCAGATCGTCGACGACCTCGGTCGCCTCCCCCGACAGCGCCCATCCGATGACGCGGCGGAGCGCCGCGGCCTCGTCCTCCGCGTCGGTCGGCGCGAGCGCCGCGGCCAGGGCGGCGACGCCGGCGCGCTCCCCCAGGCCCGCGACGAGGCGGCGCGTCTCGGCGAGGGGACGCAGCCCGACGAGGGCACGGAAGTTCTCCGACAGCGCGACGATGATCTCGGGCTTGTGATTCTCGTCGCGGTACAGCCGCTCGGCGGCGTCGCGCGGCACGCCGGCATCCTCCTCGCGTGCGAAGCCCACCGCGGCCTGCGCGCGGGAGGGGTGCGCCTGGATCGACAGCGACGTCGCGGCCGCCAGGATCTTCAGGAGATAAGGCAGCGGTGCGATCCCGGCTTCGTGCAGCGCGCGGTCGAGCGGGCGCCCGGTCCCGTCGTCGACCCGTGACGGACTCCCGGGGTGGTCGCCGAACCAGATCTCGGCCTCCGGCGCCCCGGAGGGCTCGCGTCCCTGCAGGTCGGCGATGAGCGTCTCGCTGCCCCACGCGTAGTCTCTGGCGATGTTCGAGATCGGAATCAGCACGGCCCCAGCCTAGAGCTCGACGCGCCCGGGCCGGGGTGCCGGATGCGGTGCCCGCGATAGCCTGTCTGGACCATGGCCGTCCACTCCCGCCACCCCGTCTCGGCGCCGCCCACGGCACCCGCACGCGAGACCACCGGCCATCTGCTCCTGCGGGCCTGGTGCGTCTTCGTCATCGCCGCGTCGATGGCGGGCACCAGCTGGCTGATGGCGTTCGGTGCGATCGGGTCGGCGGTCGTCGTGGTCGCGACCGGCGTCGTGTCCGCCGTCCTGTGGGTATCGATCCGTCCGCGCGTGCAATGGCGTCGCCTGCCGTGGTTCGCGCTGGCCTACGTCGCCTGGGCCGTTGCGTCGCTGCTGTGGTCGAACTGGCTCGGCGCGACCGAGCTCACGCTCCTGCTGCTGGTGTCGACGACGCTGCAGGCGATGTTCGTCGGCGCGGTCTTCACCTGGCGCGAGATCCTCCGCGCCGTCGCGTCGGCGCTCAAATGGATGCTCGCCCTCTCGCTCCTCTTCGAGCTGTGGGTGGCGCTCATCTGGCGCGGCGACATCCTGCCGGGCTTCGTGCGTCCCGATGCCTCGTACGACGGACACCCCATCACGCTGTGGTCGCGCGACAACCTCTTCACAGGCGGCCGGCTGCAGGGCATCTTCGGCAACGCCAACCCGCTCGCCTACATCGCGCTCCTCGCGATCATCGTGTTCGTCATCCGTCTCGCGTCGGGCGCGCCCCGCAAGCTGCTGCTCGTGCTGTGGACGGCGCTCGCTGCATTCCTCTTCTGGCGGGCGGCCTCGGCGACCGCGCTCCTGTGCGCCGTCGCGGTCGCCGTGGTCCTCATCACGATCCTGCTCATGCGCACCGCACGCCGCCCCGGCGAGCGCACGCGCTTCTACGTCATGTACGTCATCGTCGCCGGCCTCGGCGGCGCGGCCGTCTGGTTCGCCCGTGACACCGTGTTCGACCTGCTGGGGCGCTCCCCCGACCTGACCGGCCGTCAGCGCATCTGGGACGCCGTCGGCGAGCGCATCGGCGAGCGCCCCTTCCTCGGCTGGGGCTACTCGACCCCGTGGGTGCCGTCCGACCCGGCTTTCGACGGGTGGATCGTGGACCACGGCGTGAGTGTCATGCAGGCGCACAACATGTGGCTGGACGTCGCGTTGCAGCTCGGCTTCGTCGGCGTGGTGCTGATCGCGCTCGCCCTCCTGGCCTTCGTGTGGCGGTCGTGGTTCTTCGCAGTCGACCGTCCCCGCTGGGACCTCGTCGCCGACCGCCCGTACACGGCGCTGACGCTGCTCCCCTCTCTCGTCGCGACGATCCTGCTCGTGCAGGGACTCGCCGAGTCGGCTCCGCTGCTGAACTGGGGATGGTTCCTCATCATCCTGTTCGCCTTCAAGATCAAACAGGCTCCGCTGGTCGGCCGAGGTCCCGCCGAGCAGCGTCTCGACGCCGAGCAGGGCGACCTCCTCGCCGAGGGGAACGGCGACGACCGACGTCCATGAGGACTCCCAGGGGCTGAGGCTAATCTGAGACCACCATGGCCAGTCACACGCACGCGCGACCACGAGCGGGTGCGTCATCGACCCCGACGACGCGGCGCATCCCGCAGCGACTGGTCCGCGCATGGTGCGTCCTCGTCATCGCTTCGTCGATGGCCGGCACGGCCTGGCTCATGGCGATCGGCGTCGCCGGATCCGCGGTGGTGGTCGCGCTCACCACGCTCGGGTCCGCAGCGATCTGGGCGATCCAGCGACCACGCCGACGCTGGCGCCGGCTGCCGTGGTTCGCGCTGGCCTACGTCGGCTGGGCGCTCGCCTCGCTGCTGTGGACGGAGTGGCCGCGCGCCACAGCGATGACCCTCGCGCTGCTGCTCGCGACCACCGCACAGGCGATCTTCGTCGCCTCGGTGCTGACGGGCCGTCAGATCATCGAGGCGATCGCGGCGGCCGTGAAGTGGATGCTGGCCCTGTCGCTCGTTTTCGAGCTGTGGGTGTCCCTCGTCTGGCGCGGCCCGGTCCTGCCGCAGTTCGTCCGTCCGGGCCCGGGCTTCGAGGGCGATCCCATCATGTTCTGGTCGCGGGACAAGCTGTTCACCGACGACCGCATCCAGGGCATCTTCGGCAATGCGAACTCGCTCGCATACATCGCACTCCTGGGACTGGTCGTCTTCGGGCTGCAGATCAACACACGCGCCGGGCGCCGCGGACCCCTCGTGGCGTGGACGGTGCTGGCGGCCTTCTGCTTCTGGCGCGGGTCGTCCGCCACGGCGGCGATGTGCGCGATCGCGATCGCGATCGTCATCATGGTCGTGCTGCTGATGCGCCGTGCACGCACCGCTCACGTCCGACGCATCCTCTACGTCGTCTTCGCCGTGACGGGTGTCTCTCTCATCGTCACCCTCTGGCTCGTGCGGGAAGACCTCTTCGAGCTGCTCGGACGCTCGTCCGATCTGAGCGGCCGCAAGGAGATCTGGGCCATGGTCGCCGCGAGGTTCGCCGAGAGCCCCCTCATCGGGTGGGGCTACTCGGTGCCGTGGGTTCCGACAGACCCCTTCTTCGACGGCTGGATCGTCGACCGGGGTGTCACGGTCATGCAGGCGCACAGCACCTGGTTCGACGTCGCCATGCAGCTCGGTGTGGTGGGACTGCTCTTCTTCGCCGTCGCGCTCGGCGTGTTCACCTGGCGGGCGTGGTTCCTCGCTCTCGGTCGCATCCCCCGGTCCGGCACCGACCGCGAGCCGCGCTCGCGCCTGCTGCTGATCCCCGCCCTCGTCGCCACGATCCTGCTCGTCCAGAGCGTCACCGAGTCGTCGCCGCTGCTGAACTGGGGGTGGTTCCTCCTCGTGATGCTCGCGTTCGCCATCAAGCAGGCGCCGGCCTCCGTTCGCGGCACCCCCGTACGCCGCCGGTCGACGCTCGCGGCGGTCTGGCCCCTCGAGGGCGGCGACCCGATCGAGCGCGGCGTCCCCGTCGAAGGCGCTGCGTGAGCACCCCGCCGGCGCTGTCGGCCTCGTGGCTCGTCCGCACCCTCGACTCGGCGGCGTTCGCGCAGTCCTTCGCGCATGCCGCGATCGCCGCGGTGTTCGCCGAGCACCTCGTCGAACGCACCGCCGGACGCGTCACGTGGCTCACCGTCATCGCCGGCCTCTGCATCCTGGGGGCCGGCGTCCTGCTCGTCCGGCGACGCGAGTTCACGCTGGTGCGGCTCGTGCCCTCGACCCTCGTCTTCTTCCTCGGCTGGGCGCTGGCCAGCGTCACGTGGACGACCGACGTCTCCGGGACGGTCGGCGGCTGGCTGGCCCTCGCCGGCATCGCGTTCCTCGCCGTCGTCATCGCCAACACCCGCGACACGCTGCAGACCGTGAGGGCGCTCGCCGACGTGTTCCGCGTGCTGCTGGCGCTCTCGCTCGCGCTCGAGCTGCTCTCGGGCGTCTTCTTGGACATGCCGTTCACGTTCCTCGGCATCGAGGGCGACATCGCCGCCTTCGGGCCCGTGCAGGGGATCTTCGGCACCCGCAACGCGCTCGGCTTCATCGCCGTCCTCGCCCTCATCACCTTCTACATCGAATGGCGCACCGTCTCGGTCCGCACCGGGGTCTCGCTGTTCTCGGCGGTGCTGGCGGCGTTCCTGGCCGCCCTGTCGGATTCGCCGACCGTGCTCGTGCTCGCCGTCGCCACCGCGATCGCCACGGCTGCGCTCGGGCTCGTCCGCCGCACCCCCCGGTCCCTGCGCGGCACCGTGCAGACCGTGCTCGGCGCGACGGTCGTCGCAGGCGCGATGGTGGGGTACCTGCTGCGCGAACGCATCATCGCGTGGATCGGAGCGGGCACCGACTTCTCGATCCGCGCGGAGCTGTGGGACCGGATCGCCTCGTTCGTCCGCGTCGAGCCCGTGCGGGGCTGGGGATGGTTCGGTTCGTGGTCGCGCACCGACTTCCCCTTCAACGCGATCAACTTCGCGCTCGGCGACCGCCATGCCTCGGCTCTCAACGCCTACGTCGACGTCGCCCTGCAGCTCGGCTGGATCGGCCTGTTGATCTTCATCGCGTTCTGCGGCCTGGCATTGGGGCGCGCCTGGCTCGTCGCGAGCGAGCGACGATCCATCCTGTACGCCTGGACCCCGCTCATCCTCGTGACCGTGCTCGTCGATGCCCTCTTCGAGAGCTTCCCCCTGCACGGCTCGGGGTGGTTCGTCCTCGTCCTGTGCGCCCTGCGAGCCGCGCAGTCGAAGTCGTGGCGCGAGCGCATCCGCGAGGTCGGCCGCCCCGCGGCACCCGCGGCCGGTGGTCCTGACGACACCGCGACGGGAACGCACGGCATCGCACGGTAGGATCGGGCCGGTGAGCGCGCAGGTTTTCGACCCGACATCGGCGACCATCGCCGTCGTCACTTTCAACCGCTCCGCGCTCCTGTCGCGGCTGCTCGAGAGCATCACGCGGATGGATCCGAAGCCGGGACGCGTCGTCATCATCGACAACGCCTCGACCGACGACACCACCTCCGTCGTGGAGTCGTTCCGCGACCGGCTCGGCGCCGACCTCGAGTACCGGCGGCTCGAGACCAACACGGGCGGCTCCGGCGGCTTCAGCGAGGGCGTACGGGTGGCCTACGAGCTCGGATCCGAATGGATCTGGCTCATGGACGACGACGTCGAGGTGCTTCCCGACGGCCTGTCGAAGATGGGGCGCTGGGCGCCGCGGTTCCGCAGCATCCAGGGTCGTCGCTACGACTACGACGGCAGCGAGTTCTACTGGCAGTACCGCGTCGCGGAGCGCATGGGCATCCCGATCCCGTTCGCACCCGCCGGCTTCGGCGACTCGGGGTACAAGGAGATGAACTCCGGCTGCTTCGAGGGCATGTTCATCCACCGCGACATCGTGGCCCGCATCGGACTCCCCGATCCGCGCTTTTTCATCTACTGGGATGACCAGCTGTACGGGTGGCTGGCCTCGCGCATCACGACGTCGGTCATCGTCGACGAGTTCGTCCTGCGCCGTACGCGTGAGATCCGCCAGTGGGACATGGGCATCCGCCACATGAACGCCTCGAGCGACGCCTACCGGTACTACATCATGCGCAACCGGGCGCACATCAAGCAGTATTACCGCACGAAGGGCGTCTACCAGCCCGTGCTGTTCGGTCTGGGAACGACCCTGACCTTCGGCAAGGAGCTCATCCGACTGTTCCTCGTCGAGCGCACCGTGCGCGGCACGTCGCACCTGTTCCGCGGACTCCGCGACGGCCGGCGCATCGCACGCGATCGATCGTGGCGGCCGATGCAGCCGCTGATCGATCAGGCCGCCGCGTTGTAGTCCGCGTTGTACCGATCGAGCACGTCGCCGATCGGGCCGTCGAGGACGAGTGCGCCCTTGTCGAGGTACAGCCCGCGCGTGCAGAAGCGACGCAGATCCTTCTCGTTGTGGCTGACGAAGAACAGCGTCCGCCCCTCGGCGAGCAGTTCGTCGATGCGCTTGTAGCACTTCGCGCGGAAGGCGCGGTCGCCCACGGCCAGCACCTCGTCGACGAGCAGGATCGGCTCGTCGAGCTGCGACACGACCGAGAACGCCAGCCGGACCTTCATGCCGTTCGAGAGGTGCTTGTACGGGGTGTCGACGAAGTCCGCGATCTCGGCGAACGCGATGATGTCGTCGAAGCGACGGCTGACCTCGGCCTTCGGCATCCCGTGCAGCCCCGCGGTCAGCCGCACATTCTCACGCACCGTCAGATCGCCGACGAATCCTCCGGTGATCTCGATCAGCGGAGCGACGCCGCCGTTCACGTCGACGCTCCCCTCGTCGGACAGCAACACACCCGCCACGAGCTTCAGCAGCGTCGACTTGCCCTGCCCGTTGCGGCCGACCACGCCGATCGACTCACCCGGCGCCACGGTGAACGAGACGTCGCGGAGCGCCCAGAACTCGCCCGGACGACTGCGGCGCGAAGCGCCACCGAAGAGGTCCTTGAGGCTGCGCCGGCCCCGCCGGTTGCGGCGGAACCGGACGCCCAGCCCGCGCACGTCGATCGCGAGATCCGCCATCACAGCTCCTTCAGCACGGGACGCTCGAGGCGGCGGAAGACCAGCACGCCGAGCAGGAGGACGAGGATGCTCGTCGCCGCGCCGACGATGACCGACGGGGTGTCCCACTGGTCGGGGAAGAACCCGACGCGATAGAGCGTGAAGATGCCGGCGAGCGGGTTGAACGCCCCGATCTCCTTCGCGAACCCGGGCAGATCCGCGACCCCGTAGATGATCGGCGATGCGTAGAAGAGCGCCCGCAGCACCAGACGGGTCGTCCGCTCGAGATCGCCCCACAGGACGCACAGCGGCGCCACGATGAGCCCGAGGCCCAGCAGCAGGACGACCTGCAGGATCATCGCCACGGGGAACAGCAGGAGCGCCCAGCTGACGGTCGCGCCGCCGAAGACGGCGAAGACCGCGAGCACGGGCAGCGAGAAGAGGAACTCGATGCCCTTGCTCAGGACGATGCGGCCGACCCAGATCGAGCGCGGGATGGATGTCGAGCGGACCAGGCGCGCGTCCTTGTTGAACGCGCGGGTGAAGTCGGTGACCGCCGAGTTGAACCACACCCAGGGAAGCAGGGCGGTGATCAGGAAGACGATGTACGGGTTCTCGCCGACGTCACGATGGAAGACCTGCGTGAACACGAACCAGTAGATGCCGCTCATCACCAGCGGATCGAGCACGGACCACAGATAGCCCAGCGCACTCGTGGAGTACCGCACCCGCAGGTCGCGCGACGACAGCAGCCACAGCGAATGCACATAGCGCCGGGGCGATCCGGGGGCGCCGACGACGGCAGGGCTCACGGGTTCGATCCTATGCGTCACGCCATCACCCGAGCGGGACCCCGGGCATCTCGCGGAGCGCCGCGATGCCCGCCGGAGCCAACGTGGCCGCGTAGGTGCCGGTGAGGTGATTGTCGTCGAGGAAGACGGCCACGTTGCCCACCACGGGGATGCAGACGCCGTCGGGGCAGATGTACTCCGTGAGGTCGAGGGCGAAGACCGACCCCTCGCGGGTCAGCGCCTGCGCGGGGTTCTCGGCGGCGAGCACGTCGCCGACGGGGACGGCGCACGACTCCGATCCCTCGTCCTCCCAGCAGCGGTACATGTCGAAGCCGAAGCGGGGATTGTCGCGGAGCAGGACGACCTGCGACCCCGACGCCGCGATCGCGTCCACGACGGCGTCGAGCCCGTACGGGACGCGCTCCTCGGGCGACATCGAGATGGCTTTCGTCCCGACGACCGCCACGACGTCGACGTCCGCAGCCTCCGCGTACTCGGCCGCCTCGGTTCGCCAGGCGACGCAGTCCTCGTCACCGACCTCGCCCGGCGCGAAGGCGCAGCCGCCCTTCATGACCGCGACCAGGTTCCAGTTCGCCTCGTCGAGGATCGGGAGGAACATGCCGAGCCACTGCTGTGCGTGCGAGTCGCCGAGGACCAGCAGCGTGGGCGCACCCTCGACGACGTCGTTCTCCAGACAGCTCTCTGCAGCGAGCGGCTGGTCGGGGACGCGGGAGCCGGTGCAGCCCCGGCCGACCTCGACCCATTCGTCATCGAGCTGCGTACTCGTAGGTACGACGGGAGCGTCGTCGGCGGCGACGGCCCCGAGCCACGGCATGAGGACCGCCGCGCCCGGATTGTTCTCGGGGCTCGCCGTCGCGGCGCGCACGCTGTCTGCGAGCTGCCAGCTGCCCAGCGGCACGGCGACCAGGAGCACGGCTGCGGACATGACCGCCGCGTTGCGCCGCACACCCGCCATCATGCGTCCCGCGGGCTGCTCGACCGCGCGATGCAGCACGAACGCCGCGGCGACCGAGAGCGCGATCACGACGACGCCGCCGCCGATCCCCACGTCGGTCGAATCCGTGATGGTCATGTAGCCGATGAGGATCGGCCAGTGGACCAGGTAGAGCGAGTATGCGATCTCCCCGACTGCGGCGAGCGGGCGCGAGGCCAGGAAGCGCGCGGACGATGCCGCCGCGGGCTTCTCGGTCTGCCCGGCCGCGATGATGGCCACCGCCGCGAGAGTGGGCCACAGCGCGGCGACGCCGGGGAAGCCTGCTCCGACGTCGAGCACGATGCCGCACGTGACGAGGGCGACGATGCCGCCCCAGCCCAGGGCGGCGGCCGCCCACCGCGGCAGACGGAGGGACGGGAGCAGAAGAGCGGCGAGAGAGCCGAGCGCGAACTCCCACAGCCGGGCGGGCGTGCTGAAGTAGGCCACCTGCTGGTCGGCTCCCACGAGCCAGGTCGAATACAGGAACGAGACGACGAAGACGGCCGCGAAGACGACGCCCAGGACGAGCCGCGCCGACCGTCCGAGGGCGCGCGCTATCAGCACGGATACGAGGATGATCACGGGCCACAGCAGGAACACCTGGCCTTGCACCGAGAGCGACCAGAAGTGCTGCAGGATGCTGGGGAACGTCTCGGTACGTGCGTAGTAGTCGACGGAGCTGTCGGCGAGCTCGCGGTTCTGGACGTAGAACAGCGAGGCCCACGACTGGCTCCACACGGTTCGCCACTGCGAGCCGGGAAGCGCGGCCGCGGTGAACCCCAGCACCGCGAAGATCGTGACGGCGGCCGCCGGCAGCAGCCGCGCGAAGCGCCGGAACCAGAAGACCGGGAGATCGCTCGGCCGGAGACCGTCCGACCTGCGGAGGAAGGATGCCGTGAGGAAATACGCCGAGACGAGGAGGAAGACGTCGACCCCGCCGGAGACCCGTCCGAGCCACACGTGGTAGACCACGACCAGGACGATCGCGAAGGCGCGCAGACCGTCGATGTCTGCGCGCCACTCCGTGGCAGCGGGCCGCCGACGCGTTCGCCGCGGGAGTTCGACCTGAGTCACACCAGCTGGTTGTTCCACATCGACAGCGCCGAGCCGATCGCCATGTGCATGTCGAGGTACTGATAGGTGCCGAGACGACCGCCGAAGTGGACGTCCTGCTCACCCTTGGCGAGGTCGCGGTAGGCCAGCAGGCCCGACCGGTCCTCGGCCGTGTTGACCGGGTAGTACGGCTCATCGGCCCGGGTGGCGAATCGCGAGTACTCGCGGACGATGACCGTCTTGTCGGTCGGATAGCGGTCGGCACGCTCCGGGTGGAAGTGCTTGAACTCGTGGATGCGCGTGTAGGGCGCGTCGGCGTCGGCGTAGTTCATGACGCTCGTGCCCTGGAAGTCGGGGATGTCGAGGACGTCCTGCTCGAAGTCGAGCGTGCGCCACGACAGCTCACCGGCGGTGTAGTCGAAGTACCGGTCGACCGGGCCCGTGTAGACGATCGGGACCTGGCCGACCGTGCCCTTCTTGTTGAGCGGCTGCGACTCGTCGAAGAAGTCGGTGTTCAGCTTCACGTCGATGTTGGGGTGGTCGGCCATGCGCTCGAGCCACGCGGTGTAACCGTCGACGGGCAGACCCTCCCACGTGTCGTTGAAGTACCGGTTGTCGTAGGTGTAGCGCACGGGCAGACGCGAGATGATCTCGGCGGGGAGCTCCTGGGGATCCGTCTGCCACTGCTTCGCGGTGTAGTCGCGGATGAAGGCCTCGTAGAGCGGGCGACCGATGAGGCCGATCGCGCGCTCCTCGAGGTTCTGCGCCTGCTTCGGGTCAAACTCGCCCGCCAGCTCCTGGATCAGAGCACGCGCTTCACCGGGGGTGTATGCGGCCTGGAAGAACTGGTTGATCGTGCCGAGGTTGATGGGCAGCGGGTACACGACGCCCTTGTGGGTCGTGTAGACGCGGTGCACGTAGCTCGTGAACTCGGTGAACCGATTGACGTACTCCCACACCGTGGGGTTCGAAGTGTGGAACAGGTGCGCTCCGTACTTGTGCACCTCGATCCCGGTCGTCGGCTCGTTCTCGGTGTACGCGTTCCCGCCGATGTGGTGGCGCCGGTCGATGACGGTGACCTTGCGGCCCGCGGCGGCGGCGCGCTCGGCGATGGTGAGACCGAAGAAGCCGGAGCCGACGATGAGGAGATCCATGAGAGCACTTTCTGTGTGCGCGACCGGCCGCGGGGCGGATTGTTCGGCCCGGCGCCGCCGACGCGGGCGGAACACAACCCCGCGATTCTACTCAGGCCTACGTGGATGAACGCCGACAGCGCTCGGCATGGCCGCAACATGGGCCGCGATAGGATCGATCGACGCCCGCTCGAAGTGACCCCAAGAAGGCCGTGATGCAACGCGTATACGAACGTATCTTCGTTCTCTACCCGCGGGGGCAGCGAACAGGAGGCCCCGAGGCCCTCCACCAGCTCGTGGACTCGCTGCGACGACAGGGCGCCGATGCCTCGCTCGTACCGCTCGAGTCGACCCGCCACGCCCCCCGGGTCGACGCGTACGAGCACTACGACGCCCCCGAGGCGGCGATCGTCGACCGCCCCGAGTCGCTCGTGATCGCTCCCGAGAGCGCCGTGCACCGCTTGTCCGCTCTGAACCACGCCGGCACCGCGTGCTGGTGGCTGAGCATCGACTACTCGGTGCCCTTCTACTCGCGACAGGAGTACGCCGACCGCGCCTTCGCTCGGCGCATCGGCGTGGCGCACCGGGCCTGGGAGCCGAATCGTCTCGCCTCGACCTACCGGCATCTGCTCGCGCGCACCTTCCGCCGCCGCGAGCTGCGCCCCATGCACCACCTCGCGCAGTCCGAGTACGCCCGGAGCTTCCTGCGTATCGAGGCGGACGTCGACGCCGCGCTGGTGAGCGACTACATCCCCCGCGCGATCATCGATGCGGAGCTGAGCACGGCCACCGAACGTCGGCGCGCCGTCGCGTTCAACCCCAAGAAGGCGAGCTGGGTGCCGGACCTCCTCGGCCCCCACCTCGCAGACGTCGAGTGGATCCCGCTCACCGGCATGACGCCGGAGGGAGTGGCCCACGCCCTGCACTCGTCCGCGGCGTACTTCGATCCCGGATTCCACCCCGGCCGCGACCGGATGCCGCGGGAAGCGGCACTCCTCGGCGCGGTCTCAGTCCTCGCACGCCGCGGGGCCGGCGCCTTCTGGGCCGACACCCCGCTCCCGTGGCAGCACAAGGTCGCCGTGACCGATGTGTTCGCCGCCGACGCGGCCGCCGCGCTCGAGACGGTGCTCGCCGCGCCCGCGCAGGCGGCCGCCGAGCAAGCCCAATACCGACGCTGGATCGACGGCGATCGCGAGCGTTTCGACAGCGAGGTGGCCGGGGTTCTCCTCGACGGACGCTGGGCGGACGACACGCCGATCCTGCCGGCGCGATGATCGCTGCCGTCAGGCGCTTCGGGGGCCTTGCGCTCCTTCCGTTCCTCTCCCTGGCGATCCCGTTCGCGATCCTCCCCGTGATCTCGCGGGGTGACGAGTCCGCATGGGCGGCCGTCGGCATCGGAGAGTCTGTCGGAGCCGTGGTCGCGCTCGTCATCGGCTACGGGTGGCCTCTCGTGGGCCCGTCGCGTGTCGCGGCGCTCGACGACGCGCGCGCACGCGAGCTCTTCACGATGAGTCTCGTCTCGCGCAGCATCGTGGCCGTCGTGGCTGCGGTGCCGGCAGCCCTGCTCACGGCGCTCCTGGCGCCCGGCGGCTCCGCCGGGCTCGCGGTGGCGGCGATGGCGGCCGTGGGCGTCGCCGGTCTCTCGCCCTCATGGTTCCTCATCGGCCGCAGCGAGCCGCGGGCCATCGCGATCTACGACCTTCTCCCCCGTCTCGCGGGCGCTCTGCTCTCGGCCGCCCTCGTCCTCGCCGGCGCCCCGGTGATCTGGTACCCGGTCGTCATGCTGACCGTGACGCTCGGGGGCATCGTGTGGTTCTGCGCGCGCCGCGCGGCGCGACCGCCGCGCGGCTCGGTCCGGGTCGGGTTCCGTTCGCTGCGCGACGACATCCAGCCCGCGCTCGCAGTCGTCGCAGCGGGCGTCTACAGCGCCGGCACGGTGGCCATCGTCTCCATCGCGGGCACGACGTCGGTCGTCGCCGTCTACGTCGTCGCCGACAAGGTGCTCAAGGCAGCCCTCACCGCGATCGTCGCCGCGACGAACGCCGTGCAGGGGTGGGTCTCCGAGGACGCGGACCGCGCGGTCATCCGAGCGCGCGGCTGGCGCGGCACCTACATCCTCGGCGGCATCGGCGTCGTGGGGGCACTGGGCATCGGTCTGCTCGGGCCCTGGGCGACGACCGTCGTCTTCGGGCAGCGGGTCGCGATCGACGCGCTCACCTCCGTGGGCATCGGCGCCACGTTCTTCGCGATCGCGGTGAACTCGGCTTTCGGGCGCCTCCTGCTGACCCCCCTCGGCGCGATCCGCTGGGTCACGCGGAGCACGTTCGTCGGCGCGGCCGTCGGCGTCCCGCTCATCGTGCTCGGCACCGCCCTGGGGGGTGCCCCGGGGGCAGCCGCGGCGTTCGCCCTCTCCGAATTCATCGTGGTGGCGGTGCAGGTCGTGGGCTACCTCGCCGTGCGCCGCGCCGACCGCGCGGCATCCGACGCGTGCGCGAACGACGAAAGGGACTGACATGGCATCCGACGCATCCCGAGGCTACGTCGTCCTGGCCGCCTACCGGCCGGACCCCGAGCTTCTCCGGCGGCAGCTGCTGTCGATCCAGGCGCAGACGCTCGAGGACTTCGTCTGCCTCATCAGCGCGGACGGCGAGCCCGCGGACGTCGAGAGTCTCGTGCACGACATCGTCGGCGAGGACGGACGTTTCCGCGTCATCGGCTTCGAGGATCGGTCCGGCTTCTACGGCAATTTCGAGCGCGGCCTGTCCGCCGTGCCGGCGGACGCCGCCTGGATCGCACTGTCCGACCAGGACGACTACTGGTACCCCGCGAAGCTCGCGACCCTCGTGCCCCATCTCGCACGCGCGACGGTGGTCGCGGGGCAGGCTCGAGTGGTGACCTACCCTGAAGGGCGCGTGGTCGCGGCGACGACCGCGCGCAAGGACACCGCTCCCCTCGCGTTCTTCCTCGACAACCAGTTCACCGGTGGTCAGATGGTCTTCCTCCCGGCGGCGCTCCGGGTGGCACTGCCCTTCCCCCGCCTCTCCACCCCCGCCGAGGTGCACGATCACTGGATCGCCGTGTGCGGGGCGGCGATCGGCGGTGCCCGCGTCCTCGACGAGGTCGTCCAGGACTACGTGCAGCACGGCAACAACGTCATCGGCGAGTCGACCGGCGGCGTCTCGCTACGCCGCTCGATCCGCACCGCTCGCTCGATCGCCGAGCGGTTCGAGGGGTCGGACGGCGTCGCAGGCGTCCTGCGGGCCACCTATCGGGTCGGCGCCGGTTGGCGCGAGACCATGGCCGAGGCGCTGTCGACGCGACTGCCCGGCAACCCCATCGCGGAACGCGCGCGACGTCTCTACGGCGCGGGACGCCGAGACATGCGCACCGCCCGCGCCGTGATCCAGATGGCCGTGCGCGGACAGGTCTCGTACCGTTCCGCCCTGGAATACCTCGCGGGCGGCGTCGCCGGAGCGCTCGTCAGGATGCGACGCGGATCCGACCGCGCCGCCGAGAACGTCGCATAGCCTCAGCCGCGGCGCGCGCCATCGCGACGCGGGCACCGAGGACCACGCGCACCGGACGGTTGCCGCGCGCCGAGGCGTTCGAGGCATGCACCCGACGATCGATCGTGTCCTCGGTGAGATGCACGACGCCCCGGTTTGCGTTGCCGACGTATCCGACCCACTGGTCGTGCGTCTCGGTGACGTATGCCGGGAAGGGCAGCAACTGATTCACGAGCTCGCGCCGGAAGGCCATGCAGCATCCGTAGTAGGGGCGGAGGCCCGTCCACACCCAGAAGACGTTGGCGAGCCAGCGGCGCGGCGTCGTACCACGCAGCCGTCGCGCCTGGACAGGCGTCAACGAGCCGCCGAACGCGGCGAAGTTGGACACCACGAGAAGGGAGTCGCGCAGGGCCTCGACCATGCGGTCCACGCGGCCGGGACGCCAGATGTCGTCCTGATCGCTGAGGAAGATGACGTCGCCGCGCGCGACGGAGATCGCCCGCTCGAATGCGCGGACATAGCCCTGATTCCGCGGCGACTCGTGGACGACGATGCGCGTATCGTCCAGGGCGCGGATGATCGCGACGGTGGTGTCGCGCGACGCGTCGTCGACGATCACCAGCTCGTCGTGAGGACCGAGCTGAGGCAGGATCGACTCGATCTGCTCGCGGACGTATTTCTCGCCGTTGTACGTCGCCATGCAAACGGAGACCGTCACCGCGCGAGAGGCGGCCTGACTGGACATGGGTGACCTCCGTTCACGAACTAGGATATTAGTCGACCGCTGCCCCGGCTTGGAGATCCCCTGTGCCCCTGAAGATCGATGTCATGCTGCCCTACTACGGCGACGTGGACCAGATGAAGCTGGCGGCTCGGAGCGTCCTGCAGCAGACCTACGAGGACTTCCGGCTCGTGGTGCTCGACGACGGCTACCCCGATCCCGAGCCGCAGCGATGGTTCGCCTCCCTCGAAGACCCGCGCGTCACCTACCTGCGGAACGAGCAGAACCTCGGAGCCAACGGCAACTACCGCAAGGCCGTCGAGCTCGTCGAGGCCGAGTGGTTCGTCATGATGGGCGCCGACGACGTCATGCTTCCCGATTACCTCGAGGCGGTCGTCTCGGCCATCAGCCGATTCCCCGCGGACATCATCCAGCCCGGCGTGCGGGTCATCGATGAGCACGGCCGGATCGTCCAGCCGCTGGTGGACCGCGTGAAGGCCGTCCTCGCGCCGCGCGTCCCGGCGGGTGGGGGCGCTCTTGCGGGCGAGCCCGTCGCCGCGAGCCTCATGCGGGGCGACTGGGCGTACTTCCCCTCGCTCGCGTGGCGCACCGAGCGGGTCCGCGACATCGGGTTCCGCAACGGACTCGACGTCGTCCAGGATCTCGCGCTCATCCTCGACATCATCAAAGCCGGAGGAACCATGGCGGTCCTTCCGGAGGTCGTGTTCGAGTACCGTCGCCACTCGCAGTCCGATTCCTCGGTGCGCGCTCTCGACGGCCGCCGATTCGACGAGGAGCGGCGGTTCTTCCTGGAGGAGGCGGCGAGCTTCGACGCGCTCGGATGGCGTCGTGCCGCCCGAACCGCCCGGCTCCACCTGACCTCGCGGCTCAACGCCGCCTCGTTGCTCCCCCGCGCGGTGCGCAAGGAAGCCGGCTCTCCGTCGGCCCTGCTGCGGCATCTGCTGCGCTGACGTCGCGCCGACGCTCACGGATGCGGTGACCGGGTCTCGACCGGGTCGCCGCATCCGTCATTCCGTGCCGGTGGACCGCGGCGGATCGATCCGCTGATCGGCTTCGAGCGCGTCGAGCCGGGCGCTGAGGATCGCGACGTCCTCGGCGAGTCTCCGGGTCTCGTCCTCACTCATCGACAGTTCCCACGACAGGTGCAGGGCGACACCCAGCAGCACCGCGAGCGCGGTGGCGAAGAGGAGATTGACCGGCAGCTCGACGCCGAGCACATCGGTCGCGGCCTCGAGCACGCCGGGGAAGACCCCGAGCACGAGGACGATGACGCCGAGCACCAGCCAGAGCACCGCGTACTTCTCGCGGATGCGCCGCAGGATGAGCAGACGCACGACGATGACGAGAAGCGCCAGTGAGAACACAACGCCCAGGACGACGATCACGGCTGGGTTCCTCTCTCGCGGAAGGCTCGGGGTTTGGGCCTCACGATGGCCAGCGCCAGGGCGAACACCGAGCGGAACAGATAGATCGTCGAACCGAGCGCCCCCTGACTGGGTGTCCCGTGCTGGCGGGGGCGCATCGCGACCGGCACCTGCGTGACGCGCAGACCCGCGTGGACGGCGGCGACGAGCGAGTCGATGGTGTCGCCGAGGTACTCGGCCGGGTAGTACTGGACATACTGCGCGATCGCGCGCTCGCCCGCCGCACGGAACCCGCTCGTGACGTCCGTCAGCCGTACCTTCGCGACCCGCGAGAGCACGCCGGCGAGGGCCACCATCGCCCAGCGCCGCGGACCGCGCACCGAGTAGTCGCCGACCTCGGCGAAACGGGCGCCGATCGAGATGTCCGCGTGCTCCAGACCCGACAGCACCGATTCGATCTCGCTCGGGTTGTGCTGACCGTCCGCGTCGACCTGGATGGCTCGGCGGTAGCCCCGCCGCTGCGCATACGTGAAGCCGGTGCGCATCGCGCCGCCCACACCGAGGTTGAACGACAGCGGCAGGACGACGGCCCCCGCGGCCCGGGCGACGCGCTCCGTCTCGTCGAGCGAGCCGTCATCGATGACGATCACGTCGTACGTGGGGCTGACCGCCTGGATCTCGCGGATCGTGACCGCGATCCCCTGCGCTTCGTTCCACGCCGGCACGAGGACGGCGACGCGCTCGGGTGACACCACGGCCATCCCTCAGCGCTCCGCGCCGACGTACGTCGCGAGATGCTCGTCCGCGTTCGATGACTCGAACCCGGCGCGGCGGAGCTTGTCGAGCTCGAGCACGCTGCTCCGCGGGCGCGGCGCGACGGGCCCGGTCGCCGACGCGAAGTACTCGTCCGTGCTGACGGGCGAGACGCGCGCCGCCTCGTGCCCGCTCAACTCGAACACGTGGGCCGCGATGCGGTCCCAGCTGCGGGGGTCGCCCGCCCCGGTCAGGTTGTAGACACCGGGCTCGGCGTTCGTGTCGAGGAGGTGACGGATACCGCGGGCGATGTCGTCGGTGAAGGTGAGCCGGCCGATCTGGTCGTCGACGACTCTGGGGTCGATGCCGCGTTCGGCGAGGGACGCCATGGTGCGGACGAAGTTGTTGCCGTCGCCGATGACCCAGCTGGTGCGGACGATGTAGTGGCGCGGCACCACGGACACCACGGCATCCCCCGCGGCCTTCGTCTGGCCGTAGACGCCGATGGGCGAGACGGGGTCGTCCTCGCGGTAAGCGCCGTCCTTCGTGCCGTCGAAGACGTAGTCGCTGGAGACGTGGACGAGGGTGATCCCGTTGGCGGTGGCGATGCGGGCGAGGGCGGCGACGGCGGTGACGTTCGCGGCCCAGGCGTCGATGCGTCCCTCCGCCGTCTCCGCGAGGTCGACCTTGGTGTAGGCGGCGGCGTTGACGATGGTGCTGTAGTCGCGCCAGCGTCGCGCGGTGGCCAGACCGGGCGAGGTGAGATCGAGCTCGTCGCGGCCGGCGTATTCCACCCACGGGTGCTCGCCGAACTCGGCGCGCAGCGCCCGCCCGAGCTGTCCGTTGGCACCGGTCACCAGGATGCGCTGGGGGGGCATGGGCACGACGTCTGCGAGGCGGGGGTGGTTCTTGTCCTTCTCGCTGATCTCGACCTGGTCGAGCGGGATCGGCCATTCGATCGCGGCGGTCTCGTCGGCGAGGTTGAGGAAGGTGTACGTCGCGTCGGGCGACCAGTGGTCGTTGACGAGATAGGTGTAGGCGGTGTCGGGCTCGAGGGTCTGATACGAGTTGCCGACGCCGCGGGGCACGAAGATCGCGCGGGAGGGATCGAGCTCGGCGGTGTACACCGCGCCGAACGTGGGTCCTTCGCGCAGGTCGACCCAGGCGCCGAAGATCCGGCCGGTGGCGATCGAGACGTATTTGTCCCAGGGTTCGGCATGGATGCCGCGGGTGGTGCCGATCGCGTCGTTGAACGAGATGTTGTTCTGCACGGGACCGAAGTCGGGGAGGTCGATGCCGGCGGCGATCATCTTCTCGCGCTGCCAGTTCTCCTTGAACCAGCCGCGGGAGTCGCCATGCACGGGGAGGTCGAGGACGACCAGCCCCGGGATGGGGGTCTCGGTGACGGTGAGCTTCTTACCGAACTCGATCGACACGGGTCACTGCCCCTTCGAGGCGTAGAAGGCTTCGACGCCGTCCTTCGCGGGAGCCCACCAGGTCTCGTTCTCGCGGTACCAGTCGATCGTGGCCTTCAGCCCCGCTTCGAAGTCCTGGTAGCGGGGCGTCCAGCCCAGTTCGGTGCGGAGCTTGGTGGAATCGATCGCGTAGCGCATGTCGTGCCCGGCACGGTCGGTGACGTGGTCGTACGCATCGGTGGGCTGGCCGCTGAGCGCGAGGATGAGCTCGACGACGGACTTGTTGTCCTTCTCGCCGTCCGCGCCGATCAGATAGGTCTCGCCGATGACGCCCTTGTCGAGGATCGTCAGCACGGCCGAGGAGTGGTCGTCGGCGTGGATCCAGTCGCGCACGTTCTCGCCCTTGCCGTAGAGCTTGGGGCGGATGCCGCGCAGGACGTTGGTGATCTGACGAGGGATGAACTTCTCGACGTGCTGGTACGGACCGTAGTTGTTCGAGCAGTTGCTGATCGTCGCCTTGACTCCGAACGAGCGCACCCACGCGCGCACGAGCAGGTCGGAGCCCGCCTTGGTCGAGGAGTACGGCGAGGACGGGTTGTACGGGGTGTCCTCGGTGAACCGCGCCGGGTCATCGAGCTCGAGATCGCCGTACACCTCGTCGGTGGAGATGTGGTGGAACCGCTTGTCGTGCTTGCGCGCGGCCTCGAGCAGCGTGTACGTGCCGATGATGTTGGTGTCCAGGAACGGACGGGGGTCGTGGAGGGAGTTGTCGTTGTGCGACTCCGCGGCGTAGTGCACGACAGCGTCGACCTGGCCGAACAGCTCGTCCACGAGCGCAGCGTCGGCGATGTCGCCCTCGACCAGACGCACCCGATCCTCGGGCAGGCCCGCGAGCGAAGCGGCGTTGCCGGCGTACGTCAGCTTGTCGAGCACGATCACCGTGTGATCGGTGTGCTCGAGGACGTGGTGGACGAAATTCGAACCGATGAACCCGGCGCCGCCGGTCACGAGAAGCGTTCCCATCAGCGTCCCCTCTCCAGAATCTCCAGCAGGTACGTTCCGTACCCGGACTTGACGAGCTTGGTGGCCCGCTCGCGCAGTTCGTCGTCGGTGAGGAACCCCTGCCGCCAGGCGACCTCTTCGGGGACACCGATGCGCAGGCCGGTGCGGCGCTCCATCGTGCGGACGTAGTCGGCGGCGTCGGTCATCTGATCGAACGTTCCCGTGTCGAGCCACGCCGTGCCCCGCGGGAGGACCTCGACCTGCAGCTTGCCCCGTTCGAGATAGGCGCTGTTGATGTCGGTGATTTCGTACTCCCCGCGCGGGGAGGGCTCGAGGTTGCGGGCGATGTCGATGACGTCGTTGTCGTAGAAGTAGAGGCCCGGCACGGCGTAGTTGCTCTTGGGCTCGGCTGGCTTCTCCTCCAGCGACACCGCCTTGCCGTCCCCGTCGAACTCAACCACGCCGTACGCGGAGGGCTCACCCACCCAGTACGCGAACACCGCGCCGCCGTCGATATCGGCGTAGCGCTTGAGCTGCGAGCCCAGGCCCGGGCCGTAGAGGAGGTTGTCGCCCAGGACGAGGGCGACCTTGTCGTCGCCGATGAAGTCCGCCCCGATCGTGAACGCCTGCGCCAGCCCGTCCGGGGACGGCTGCTGCGCGAACGTGAGCGAGATCCCGAACTGCGACCCGTCGCCCAACAGTCGTTCGAAGAACGGCGCGTCGTGCGGGGTCGTGATGATCAGGATGTCGCGGATCCCTGCGAGCATCAGCGTCGACAAGGGGTAGTAGACCATCGGCTTGTCGTACACCGGGATCAACTGCTTCGAGACGCCCAGGGTGATCGGATGCAGCCGCGTGCCCGAACCACCGGCGAGAATGATGCCCTTCACCCGTTAATCGTGCCACACGGCGCCCCCGGCTCCCGGGACCACGTCCGCCCGCCGCTCCCGGCGTTTTCCCACCCGTGGGACACAATGGGGGTGTGTCGTCAACATCCCGAGCCAGCCGCGCGGCCGCCGCCGCGGCGCTGACCGTCTTCGCGCTCGTCCTTGCGCTCATTCCCGGAATGGCATCGGCCGCGGAACCGACCGACGTGTCGGCAGCGCCCACCGCGGCGACCGCGCCGGTGACGGCGACCGCATCCCCGGTTCCCGCGGCGGTCGACATGTCGACCTTCAACCCCGGCAACATCATCAGCGACGAGGTGTTCTTCGATCGCACGACGATGGGCGAAGTCGACATCCAGGCGTTCCTCAACGCGCGCGGCGAACGATGCTCCTCGGGTCACACCTGCCTGCGCGACTACCGCATGAACACGGTGACCAAGGCGGCGGACTCGTACTGCGCCGGGTACTCGGGAGCGGCCAACGAGAGCGCGGCCCGCATCATCGCCAAGGTCGCGGCCTCGTGCAACATCAACCCGCAGGTCCTGCTCGTCACCCTGCAGAAGGAGCAGAGGCTCGTCACGCGGGGCGACCCGGGTCCGGGTCACTACCAGTTCGCCATGGGTCAGGGATGCCCCGACACCGCCGCGTGCGACAGCCGCTACTACGGCTTCCAGAATCAGGTCTACGGAGCAGCGCGACAGTTCCAGATCTACGCCGAAGGACGGTACTTCACCTGGTATGCCCCGGGTCGCACCTGGAACATCCTCTACCACCCCAACTCCAGTCTCGGCTGCGGCAGCTCGCCCGTCTACATCGTGAATAAGGCCACCGCCGGCCTCTACTACTACACGCCCTACCAGCCGAACCGTGCGGCGCTCGCCGCAGGCGGGGGGACAGGCGACACCTGCTCGTCGTACGGCAACCGCAACTTCTTCCGATTCTTCACCGACTGGTTCGGCAGCACTCAGGGCGCGCAGGGCAACCTCGTCCGCACCGCGTCGGCACCGCAGATCTACGTCGTCGTCAACGGTGTGCGCCGTCACGTGCAGTCGCAGGAAGATCTGTCGGTCCTGACCGCCCGCCTCGGCCCGGTCGCCGTGATCAGCGATGGGCGCATGGCGCAGCTCCCGCGCGGCGCCGCCATGACCCGCCTCGCCCGGGATGCGCGGGACGGTCGGATGTATCTCCTGCAGGCCGACGGGACGAAGCACCACTTCACGTCGGCGAGCCTGGTTACGCGCTACGGCTTCGCCATGGACAACTACCTCGACCTGCCCGCCGCGCAGCTCGACGCCTACAGCTCCGGCGCAGCCGTCGGCGACCTCTTCCGTGCCGACGACGGCCCCGAGGTCTTCAAATACGACGCCGGCTCCCGACGCCACATCTACAGCCAGATCGCGTGGGACCAGGAACGACGCACGCTCGGTGACTACGTCGCGGTCCTGCCGCGCACCACCGTGAACACGTTCCGCACGGCGGCGCCGCTGCTCGGGGCCGGCGTCCTCGTGAAGGAGACGAGTTCCCCGGCCGTCTACGTCGCCGGATACGGCGACGAGCTCATGCACCTGCCTTCCTGGGCACTGGCCTCGGAGGCCGGGCTCAGCGCCCGCGCGGTGGTGCCCGACACGACGCTGCGCTCGCACCGCGTCGTCGGCACCCTCGCTCCGATGCTGCGCTGCGGCGATCGCACGGGCGTCGTCGGCGAGGGCGGCCTCAATCGCGTCACCGGCACCTTCTCCGGGTCGCCTGCCACGGTCCCCGCCTCGATCTGCTCGGCGCTGACGTGGTCGTCCAAGGTCGTCGAGGGGCCGGTCTTCATCGGCACGAACGGTGGCTCGCGCATCTACACCGCCTCGACGACGACGCTGCGGCACGTCCGGGATGCCGACGTGCAGCGTCGTCTCGCCGACGGGAAGCCCATCCGCGTCGTCTCGTGGTCGCCGGACATGATCGCCACGATGGCCGCGGGCGCTCCGCACCTGTCCGACGGCAGCTTCGCGCAGTTCGGCGATGCCCGCGTCTTCGTGGCCGACGGCGCCGCGATCCGTCACGTCCGGAGCCTGGAGACCCTGCGCAGCCTGGCGGGCCCCGGCCCGATCGTCGTCGAGCAGCTCCCCTCCGCCTTCCTGGGGTCGTACGTCGAGAAGGCCGCGATCGACTGATCGGCCGGCGCCGCCACGGCCGGATCGGTCCGTCGCGGCGGGGTCTCCCAGGTCCCCTGCGATACCCTCGACGACGGTCCGAACACAGCAGGGAGCACGTGAATGTCCGATTGGTTCGGAGTCTGGCCGGTCATCCTCCTGACCATCGCGACCGTCTTCCTCCCGGGAGCGGTGCTCGTATCGGCTGCCGGGGCGCGCGGCCTCGACCGGCTCGGGCTCGCCGCGCCGACCAGCTTCGGACTCGCCGGAGTGGTCGCGGTGGCAGCCGGCCTGATCGGCCTCCCGTTCACGCCGGTCACCTTCGCGATCGCCACCCTGGTGACCGCCGTCGTGGCGCTCCTCGTGCGCCTCTTTCTGCGCCGCCGACTGCCCGAGCGCGCCGCCCCCGTGCGCCCTCGTCGCGCGCGCGGAGGCGTCGTCACCGGCGTCGTCGTGCTCGCGGCCGCGATCGCGATCCCCGCCGTACTGATCGGGCGACGAGTCCTCCGCGCGTTCGGCGGGCCCGAGAACATCGCGCAGCTGTTCGACAACGTCTTCCATCTGAACGCGGTCAAGCACATCGCCGAGACGCAGTCGGGTTCGTCGCTCACCCTCGGCAACCTGACCGAGGCGTCTCGCGGCTTCTACCCCGCCGCCATGCACGATCTCACCGCGGTCGTCGTCCAGCTGGGCGACTTCGCGGTGCCCACTGCCGCCAACGCCATGGCCCTCGTCATCGCGGCCGCGGTCTGGCCGATCTCGATGATCTTCCTCGTCACCCGCGTCTTCGGCGTCCGGCCGGCGCCCATCCTGCTCGCGGGGGTGCTCAGCAGCGCGTTCGGCGCCTTCCCGCTGCTGCTGATGTCGTGGGGCTTGGTGGCTCCGCTCATCACCGCCACCGCCATGCTCCCGGTGGCCGTCGCACTCCTCATCCAGGCGTTCGGGCGCGACAGCCGACGCGGGCAGTCGCGCTGGACCGCGGTGCTCGCGCTCGTTCCGGTCTCGGCGGGAATGGCGCTCACGCATCCGAGCACGATCGTCGCGGCATCCGTGATCGCGTCGCCCTTCGTGATCGCGCGCATCGTCGCGGACGTCCGCGGCCACGACGATGCGCGCCGCCTGCGACTGCTCGTGAGCGGGGCGTACCTGCTCGGCACCGTCGCCGCGTTCGTCGTCGCCCGTCCCGACCTGGGCGCCGCGGAGTGGAGCGCCGTCGAATCGACCACCGCATCGGTCGGTGCCGTCGTCACGTCGGCACCGCTCGGCCTCGCTCCGACCTGGGCGGTGACGGTCCTGGTGGCCCTCGGCGCCGTCGTCGTGGTCCGCTCCCCCCGCCGGTGGTGGCCGCTGCTGGCCGGATACCTCGGGGTCGGCCTGCTCTACATCGTCGTGGCGAGTTTCGCCGACGGGCCGCTGCGCGACGCGTTCTCGGGCGTCTGGTACCGCGACACCCCGCGCATCGCAGCGCTGATGCCGGTCGCCACGATCCCGCTGGCCGTCCTGGGGGGCCTCGCGGTGGTTCACGGGGCGACGACGCTGACGACGCGCCTCGCTCGCCGCCGCGGACTGCCGTTGCGGCGCCCGGCACGCATCGCGCTGGCCGTCGGCACGGTGCTCGCTGTCGTCTTCGTGCCGCTTTCACAGGGCAATCAGCTGCGCGAGGCCGAGTCGCTCGTGCGCTACGTCTACACCTACAGCGACGACGCCCGGCTGATCTCGCCCGAAGAGCGCGAGCTGCTCGAAGAGGTCGACGCATACGTTCCCGCCGACGGCGTCGTCGTCGGCGACCCGGGCCTGGGCGCCTCGCTCGTCTACGTGTACTCCGATCGCACGCCGCTCGCGCCGCACATCTTCGGCCTGCGCAGCCCCGACGAGGACCTGCTCCTCACCCGGTGGGACCGGGTGGGGCGCGAACCGGCGGTCTGCGAGGCCATCGAGGAGCTCAACGCGTACTGGGCTCTCTCCTTCCCCGGTCTCGACGCGCTGGGCCGTCCGGCGGAACTGCCCGGCCTGACGGACTTCGACGCTCCCGGCATCCGCGAGGTCGCGCGCGTCGGCGACGCGGTGCTCTACGAGGCGACGGCGTGCGGACCGGTGCCGCAGCCGGATGCCGGGACCTGAGGCCCAGCGGCCCGCCCGGACCGCACACCCCCCGTACAATCCTCTGGGACCCGCAAGGGGACCATCGATGAGAAGTGAGAACGCACTATGACGACGAGTCCGCGCGAACAGACGACCGCCGAGTGGGTCGCGGTCCACAACGTCGTCTTCCCCGTCGGCGGCGACTCCACCGTGCTCCCGCTCTACGTCGACGAGGGCTCGGGCACGCCCGCCCCCACACCCGACACGCTCCCCGCGAACCAGCGCCAGCTCTTCGGACTGCTCCGGGACTCGCTCCACGCCGAGGTCCGCGGATCCGGCGGCACCCGCATCTCCTACGAGCGGCGCGGCGTCCGCCTCGAGCCGCACACCCGCATCTCCTTCGCCACCTACTTCAACGCCTTCCCGGCGGCGTACTGGCAGGAGCACACCGACGTCGCCACCGTCCGTCTCGTCGTCGACGTCGAAGGATCGGCCCGGATCGATCTGTTCCGATCGAACGCGCGCGGCAAGTACGTGCGCATCGAGTCGAGGAGCGCGCACGACGGTCGCGCCGAGTTCGAGGTCCCGCTGCGCTCCTTCGGTGACGGCGGCTGGCTGTGGTTCGATCTCGAGACCGATGCCGAGGCGGCGTCGATGTCGGCGGCGGAGTGGTCCGTCCCGGTCAGCTCCCGCCACCGGGGGCCCACCCGGCTCACGGTCGCGATCCCGAGCTTCAACATGCCTGAGGCCTGCCTCGACCAGATCCGTCGCTTCGACGACCACCCCGAGACCATGGCGGTCGTCAGTCGCGTCGTCATCGTCGATCAGGGGACTCGCCGACTGCGCGAGGCCCCCGACTTCGACGAGACCGCCGCTCGCCTGGGCGACCGGCTTACCGTCATCGAGCAAGCCAATCTCGGAGGCTCCGGCGGCTTCTCCCGAGGGATGGCGGAGATGCTCGCCGACGAAACGTCCGATGCCGTCCTCCTGCTCGACGACGACGCCGAAGCGGAGCCGGAGAGCGTCATCCGCGCCGCCCGCTTCAACGACTTCACCCGCCAGCCGCTCATCGTCGGTGGCCACATGCTCAATGCGAACGCGCGCACCGTGCTCCACAGCTTCGGGGAGACGCTCAACTTCGACTCCTTCTGGTGGGAGCCCGTCGACCGGCAGCTCGCCATGCTCGACTTCCGCAATCGCAGCATCCGGACGACGCCGTCGCTGAGCAAGCGCATCGATGTCGCGTACAACGGATGGTGGATGTGTCTCGTCCCCCGCGAGGTCGCGGAGCGCATCGGCCTCTCACTGCCGCTGTTCATCAAGTGGGACGACGCCGAGTACTCGCTGCGCGCCGGCGCAGCGGGCATCGGGACCGTCTCGCTTCCCGGCATGGCAGCATGGCACGTCCCGTGGGACGAGAAGGACGACGGCCTCGACTGGCAGGCGTACTTCCACCAGCGCAACCGCTGGGTCGCTGCTCTCCTCCACTCGCCGCACCGCCGCGGCGGCTCACTCGTGCGCAAGAGCTTCGCTTCCGACCTCAAGCACCTGCTGTCGATGCAGTACACCGCGTCGAGGCTCCGCGGAGACGCGCTCACCGACGTGCTGCGCGGGCCCCGCCACATGGACGGCACGCTGGCGTCGAGCGCGGCCCGCGCCCGGCGTATCGCATCCGAGATGCGCGACGGCGCACTCATCACCGAGCGGGCCGCCTACCCCGCCGTGGCCCCCCATCAGAAGGGCGTGCGCCATGTGCGCGTCCGCCCGCAGCGCAACATCGTGACGTTCGTCGTCAACGCCGTGCGCGGCATCGCGCACCAGCTGCGTCCGGTTCGCGCGAACGCACCGCAGGACCGCGTCCGGTCGGTCGACGCGAAGTGGTGGCGCCTGTCGGGCATGGACGTGGCCCTCGTGGGCAACGCGGCTGGATCCGGCGTCTGGGAGTATCGGCGCGACCGCACGACGTTCCGCCGCGAGCTGCGGCGCAGCATCCGTTCGCACGTTCTGCTGTACGTACGCTGGAATCGGGTCTCGGCGGCATATCGGGCCGACGCGGGCAACCTCGCGTCGGCCGAGCGATGGTGGTCGATCTTCCGGAATGAGGACAAGGCGTGAGCGCGAGCCAGACGTCGACGGGTTCGGTGCTCACCGAACCCGGTCGTTCGGGGAGCCTCATCGAGGTCTTCCGTCGGCGGTACCTCCTCTCCCTCGTCGTGCGGAAGGAGGTCGGCATCCGGTACCGGGGCTCCGCTCTCGGCTGGTTGTGGTCGTACGTCAAGCCGCTCGTCCAGTTCGCGGTGTTCTTCGTCGCTCTCGGCGTGTTCCTGGGGCTCAACAAGAGCATCGACAACTACCCGATCTACCTGCTCGCCGGCATCACCGCCATCACTTTCTTCAACGAGGCGTTCTCGAACGGCACGCGATCACTCGTCGACAATGCCGCGCTGATCAAGAAGATCTACCTGCCGCGCGAGATGTTCCCCGTCGCCAGCACCCTCGTCGCCGCGATCAACACGGTGCCGCAGATCGCGGTGATCATCGTGATCGCGCTGTTCTTCGGCTGGGCGCCCACCGTGCTCAGCATCGCCGCCCTTCTTCTCGGGCTCGTGATCATCGCCCTGCTCGCGACCGGTCTCGGCATGCTGTTCGGTTCCATCAACGTGACCTTCCGCGATGCCCAGAGCTTCGTCGAGATCATCACGATGATGTCGGTGTGGGCGTCGCCGGTGATGTACCAGTGGGAGATGGTGCGCAACGAGGTGCCGGAGTGGCTCTTCGTGCTGTACCGCCTCAACCCGCTCACGTCCGCCGTCGAGCTCTTCCACTACGGACTCTGGTACCGCATGGGATCGGCGACGGCCGAGCCGATCCCCGATCTGTGGGGCTACGCCGGGTACGCCTTCGTGTTCTCCGTCGTGCTGCTCATCGTCGGGCAGTTCGTCTTCCGCCGATTGGAGGGGCGCTTTGCCCAGGATCTCTGAGCCCGACGCGCAGCCGCGCATCGTCGTCGACAGCGTCCGCAAGAGCTTCGTCCTGCGTCACACGCATTCCTTGAAGGAGACCTTCGTCGCCGCCGTGCGGCGCAAGCCGCTCACGACACAGTTCCACGCACTCGACGGGGTGTCGTTCGACATCGCCGAGGGCGAAGCGGTCGCCCTGCTCGGATTCAACGGCTCGGGAAAGTCGACGACGCTCAAGATGATCTCCGGCGTGCTCCGACCGGACACCGGCAAGGTCCTGACCCGCGGCCGAGTCGCCGGTCTCATCGAGGTGGGTGCCGGCTTCCACCCCGACCTGTCGGGTCGGGAGAACATCTTCCTCAACGCGGCCATTCTCGGCATGAGCAAGCGCGAGACGGAGGAGCGGTTCGACGAGATCGTGGCCTTCAGCGAGATCGAGCAGTTCATCGACACCGAGGTGAAGCACTACTCGTCCGGCATGTTCCTGCGGCTCGCGTTCTCGGTCGCCATCCACACCGAGGTCGACATCCTCCTCATCGACGAGATCCTCTCGGTCGGCGACGAGCCTTTCCAGCAGAAATGCCTCGCGCGCATCCGCGAGCTGCACGCCGCAGGCAAGACGCTCGTCGTGGTCTCACACGATCTGAACATGGTGTCGGACCTGTGCGAGCGCGGCGTGTTCCTCAAGGACGGGAAGATCGAGTTCGACGGCCCCAGCAAGGAGGCCGTCGCGCGGATGCGCGGCTGACGTCGTCCGGCGTCGCACCGGGCGTCACAGTTCGGCGTGCAGGGCCCAGACACGCTCGGCGTGGTCGCGCCAGGAGAAGGCCCGGCCTCGATCGGCGGAGCGCACCGACCATCGATTGAGCTCCTCGGCGGACGAGAGCACCTCGCCCGCCGCATCCCGCAGTCCGGCGAACGGCGCGACCCGCGCGCCGTCGAGCAGCACCTCGCGGTGCACCGCCGAGTCGGCGGCGACGACGGGGACGCCCAGCACCATGGCCTCGACGGCGCGCCAAGGGAAGCCGGAGCCCTCGTGGAGGGCGATCACGATCACGGCCGCGTCGAGCACGGCGGCGCGATCGGCAGCGTCGAGGCGACCCGGGACGATGACACGGTCGCGGTCGATGCCCGCCGCGGCGATGGCACCCGCGACATCGGCGGGCTCGTCGAAGACCACGACGCTCGCCGTCTGCTCGCCGGCGATCGAGGCGAGCACGTCGCGCACCTGCTCTTCCGTGCCGCCGGCGACGACCGCCACACGGTCGGGCACGCCGAGGGCGCGCCGTCGCCCGACGGCATCGGTCGGGACCCGGAACCCGGTCGCAGCCGCCCCCGGGATGACGCGGATGCGTCCCGCGAGCTTGGGGGCGTGCTGGGTGAGGCGGTCGGCGATCGCGTGCGCGGGGACGACCACGGCGTCGGCGTGCTTCTCCGCGCGCTTGAGCAGGGCACGGTGGGCGAGCACCGTGGCGCGGGGGAACAGCGCCGGGGTCTCCCAGACGGCGAGGTCCCACACCGTGACGACGGTCTGCTCGTTGTCGTGCGCCCGGTCGTGCTTGACGAGCGGCGCCAGCAGGGTGGGAGCGTGCAGGAGGCCGCCGGCGACGCCGCCGGAGATGCCCATCGGCCAGGACGTCAGCAGCCCGGTCCGCGGGAACGGCGCACGCGCGGTCTGCGTCAGGCCGACCATCGCGCCCGCGGCATCCACCGCGTCCGAGGGCACGACCGCCGCGACCTCGCACTTCGCGGGGGCCGTCTCGAGGAGGGCGCGGGCGACCTCGAGCGAGGCCTCGGCGGTGTCGGCGTCGGCGACGTCGACGAGCTGGTCGAGGACGACGCGCAGCACGGTCGTCATGCCTCAGCCCTCCGGAGTGGGTGACGGTGTGGGCGGATGCAGGGCGTCCTGGACCATCTGACGCGCGAGCGCGAAATCGGGCGACGCCTCTTCGATGCCGTTGGCGGGCGTGAGCTCGATCGTGGTCAGGGGCTGCTCCTTCGCCTTCATCGCGATGTCGGCGAGGAACGGCAGCAGGTCGGCGGGGATGTCGGTCTGCACGAGCACCTGACCGGCGTCGGCGATCTCGGTGAAGCGGTCGAGCACGTTCTGCGGGGTCATCTGAGCGAGGATCGCCTCCTGGAGCTCGCGCTGCCGGCGCATGCGGTCGAAGTCGCTCGTGGTGTAGCGCGATCGCGCGTACCACTGAGCGGTGTCGCCGTCCATGTGCTGCTGACCGGCCTCGATCCACCCCTCGGCCCAGTCTTCGGCGCTCTGTCCCTCGTACTGGGGCCCGCCGCCCTTGGGCAGACGCTCGATCACGTTGATGTCGACGCCGCCCAGGGCATCGACGAGGTCGGCGAAGCCCTTCATGTCGATGAAGACGTAGTACGGGATGGTGATCCCGAGGATGCCCTCGACGGCATCCTTGGTCGCCTCGACGCCCGGAGCCGACCCGTCGCGCACCGCATCGGGGTAGAGGGCGTCACCGTCTCGGCAGACCTCGACCTCGGTGCGGAGCTGGTTGATGCCGCTGCTCCACCCGCACGTGGGGTCGATGCGCCCCTCGTGGACGTCGGGGTAGAGATCCTTCATGGGTCCCTCGGCGAAGGGGAAGTGTCCCATGTCGCGCGGGACGCCGGTGATGGTCGTGGCGCCGGTCTCGGCGTTCACCGACACGACCGAGATGGAGTCGAAACGCATCGAGTCGCGGCCCTCGCCGCTGTCGGCGCCGAGCATCAGGATGTTGTAGTACCCGTCGGACGGCGGCACGCTCGGACCGCTGGCGCCGAAGACGGTGCTGAGCGTCTCGCGGACGGAGTTGACGCGGTCGAAGGTCCACACGGCCGCCGAGGTCGAGGCGACGGCGAGCAGGATGGCGAGCAGGGGCACGCCGACGCGGGCGAGTGTGCCCGCGCGCACGAGCTTCACGAGACGCAGGGTGTCGGCCGTCAGCACGATCCAGAGCACCGCGTAGAAGGCGATGACCGCCTGGACGATGAGCAGGACGAACCAGTTGGTCGCCGCGGTCAGCAACAGCGGACGCCAGAGCAGCCCCGTGAGCACCGTCAGCAGTGCGATGAGCCACATCACGATCGTCGCCGCGAGTCCGAAACGGCCGAGTCGTCGGCTGCCCGCCAGGACCTGCGCCGAACCGGGGAGGAGGAAGTTGAGGACGACGAGCCACCACCCGCGACGCCCCATCACCTCGGGCGAGGAGGTGTCGGGATGACGAAGAGGACGTTCCTCGATGATGCCGCCGCGGGGGCGCGCCGTGCGGCGCGGCGGAGCGGCGACGCTCACAGGGATTCCTTCAGCCGGCGGTTCTTCTCCTCGACCTGCTGCTCGAGCCCGCGCGCGTACTCCTCGAGCCGGTCGGCGAGCTCCGGGTCGGAGGCGCCGATGATGCGCGCGGCGAGGAGGCCGGCGTTCTTGGCGCCGTTGATCGAGACCGTCGCGACCGGGATGCCGCCCGGCATCTGGACGATGCTCAGCAGCGAGTCCAGCCCGTCGAGCGTCGCCAGCTGGACCGGCACCCCGACGACGGGCAGAGGAGTGAGCGACGCGAGCATCCCGGGCAGGTGCGCCGCACCGCCGGCACCCGCGACGATGACGCGCAGGCCGCGCGCACGAGCCTCACGGCCGTAGCGCAGCAGCTTGTCGGGCGTCCGGTGAGCCGAGACGACCTCGACCTCGTGCGCGACGCCCAGATCGGAGAGCGCCTGCGAAGCGTCGCTCATCACGCGCCAATCGGAGTCCGAACCCATGACGACTCCCACGAGCGGGGCGTCCGACGAATGCAGCGGCGAGGATGTCACCGACCCAGGTTAGGCGGGGCACCTGAGGAATCCCCGGAGCGGCGCGGCAGCGCAGTGCCCTCGGCCGGGCGATCCGTGGTCGCCTGCCTCGCGATCAGTCGTCGAAATGGGCGGCGACCACGCGGGCGTCGCCGACGACGGCGTCGAGGTCGTCCCCGGCGAGGGTGACGTGCCCCACCTTTCGTCCGGGGCGCGGCGCCTTGCCGTAGGTGTGAACCTTGGCACCGGGGTGGGCGGCGAGCGCGGCGGGGATGCGCGCGGCGAGGGAGTCGGTGGTGGGGCCGCCGAGGATGTTGATCATGACCGACCACGGCGCGCGCGGCGTCGTGTCGCCGAGGGGCAGATCCAGGACGGCCCGGAGGTGCTGCTCGAACTGCCCGGTCACGGCCCCGTCCTGGCTCCAGTGTCCGCTGTTGTGCGGTCGCATGGCGAGCTCGTTGACGAGCAGGCGCTCGTCGGCGGTCTCGAAGAGCTCGACGGCGAGCATGCCCGTGACGCCGAGGCCGTCCGCGATCGCGACGCCGATGCCCTCGGCGACCTCGCTCAGCCGCTGACCGGCCCGGGGCGCCGGCGCGATCACCTCGGCGCAGACGCCGTCGCGCTGCACGGTCTCCACCACGGGGTAGGCGCGCCACGCTCCCGATGGCCGGCGTGCGACCTGCTGCGCGAGCTCGCGCGTGAACTCGACCAATTCCTCGACGAGCAGGTGCCCACCGGGCTCCAGCGCATCGAGCCAGTCGGCGGCGTCCGAGGCGGCCCGGACGACGCGGACGCCCTTGCCGTCGTAGCCGCCACGGGGGGTCTTCACGACCGCGCTTCCGCCGTTGTCGTCGAGGAAGGCCTGCAGACCGGCGGCGTCCGACACGGCCGCCCACTCGGGCTGCGGCATCCCGAGCTCGGCGAGACGCGCGCGCATCCGCAGCTTGTCCTGCGCGTAGAAGAGGGCATCGGGGCCGGGGTGCACGGCCACGCCGTCGTCGACCAGCGCGCGCAGCACCTCCTGCGGGACGTGTTCGTGGTCGAAGGTGATGACGTCGACCTCGCGGGCGAACGCCCGCACCGTCTCAAGGTCGCGATAGTCGCCGGTGGCCGTCGCGGCGATGGCCGCCGACATCCCGGGCTGCTCCGCCAGGACGCGGACGTCGATGCCCAGCTCGACCGCCGGGGCGATCATCATGCGGGCCAGCTGCCCTCCGCCGACGATTCCTACGCGCAACGACATGACGCCTCCTCCGGGTTCGCATCCATCATCGCGCACCTGGGCGCGAGGTCGGCACGCGCGTCGCGCGCGGGCCCGCGGCGCCTCTCAGGACTCGGGTCCCACGATGGGCATGCTGTGCGAGTCGCGATGAGCCAGGATCTGGCTCACCTCGACCTGATCGGCCAGCACCTCGTGGACGAGGGTCACGGCCGGGATGCTGCGCAGCCGCATCGACGGATCGACGCCGTTCGACAGCGCGAGCGTGCCGGTGCCGTTGAGGCGCTGCAGCGGACCCCGCGTCTCGCGGATGCCGTACCCGCGGATGTGGCTCAGTTCGGCGCGACGACGGACGATGAGGCCCGATGTCTCGATGACCCGGCGCGTCGTGATGGTGTACGAGTGGGCGAGCCAGCGCAGGTAGGGCAGCACGACCAGGAGCACGACGACGAGCCCGGCGGCCGACCACAGCATCACGTCGGTGAAGGGGGCCGGGAGATTGCCCGTGAGGTACCCCGTCACGCCCGCGACGACCACGAGGAGCAGCGCGGGCCAGAACAGAGGGCCCGCGTGGGGACGGACGCGCGCGACGCGCAGCTCGGGGGCTGCCGCACCCGGCGCGGGTGCGACGGGCCGTCCGAAGGATGCGGCGGGCTGTGTCACAGCACCATCATGACCCGAGCCCCCGACAACCTGGCGACGGCACGCCCGGATGCCGTCGCGGACGGCCGGTCAGGCGCCTCAGCCGATGCCGCGGACGTGCACGACGTCGCCCGCGCCGACCGCCGTCTCGGCGGCGCCCGTCCCCACGACGAGACGCCCGTCCTCGTCGAGGCGCTCCGCGCGTCCGGTCAGCGACTCACCCCCGGGCAGCGACACCACGACGTCCGCGCCGAGCGTGAGGCAGGCTGCGGCGACACGGTCGCGAAGCCCCTCGTCCGCACCCGACACCGCGAGATGCGCGATGTGGTCGCGCACTCCCCCGAGGAAGTCGGCGAGCAGCCGATCCTCGTCGACGGTTGCGCCCATCGCGGCGAACGACGTGGCCGTCGAGACCGGCAGGTCCACCTCCGCCATCGTCGTGTTGACCCCGGCACCGAGGATCACGTCGCCGTCCGCTCCCGGCAGGACCTCGGCGAGGATGCCGCTGATCTTGCGGCCGTCTACTAGGACGTCGTTCGGCCACTTCACCCCCACCGCCGAGTCGCGCAGCTGCGCGGAGACGGCGTCGCTCATCGCGAGACCCGCCACCAGCGGGATCCAGCCGCGCGATCGCACCGGGACGGCGCCGACGCGCAGGAGCACCGACACGGCGAGCGCGGTGCCGGGCGGGGTCGTCCAGCTGCGGTCGAGACGACCGCGACCCTCGCGCTGATCGGTCGTCACGACGACCGAGAGGTGCGGGTGGGCGTCGGGCTCGGCCTCGACGTCGCGTCGCAGGTGGGCGTTGGTCGAGTCGGTCTGCGCCACCAAGTGGAGGCGCGGCGTGACCGCGGCCGCGCGCGGGTAGCCGTTCTCGGGGATCGTCATGCCGTCACCCTACGACCCGGCATCGGATTGCGGCGAGGCCTTGCGTCCGAGGGTTTCCACAGGTGATCCTCCCCGTCGTTGTGGGCGTGCTCCAACGGCTGCGGGGCGGCGCTGGATAGGGTGGAACGCGTGACCGACCAGCCCGACCTGTCCACGACCGCCGGCAAGATCGCCGACCTCCGCGCCCGCTATCAGACGGCGGTCGTCGACGCCGAGGCCGTCGCTCGGGAGAAGCAGCACAAGAAGGGCAAGCTGACCGCCCGCGAGCGCATCGAGATGCTCGTCGATCCGGGCTCGTTCGTCGAGCTCGACGAGTACGTGCGCCACCGCACGACCGCCTTCGGTATGGATCGCTCGCGTCCGTACGGCGACTCGGTCGTCTCGGGCGTCGGGACCATCCACGGCCGCACCGTCGCGGTCTACTCGCAGGATTTCACCACCTTCGGCGGTTCGCTGGGCGAGTCGGCCGGCGAGAAGATCATCAAGGTCATGGAGTTCGCGCTGCGCGGGGGCATGCCGATCATCGGCATCCTCGACTCGGGCGGGGCGCGCATCCAGGAAGGTGTCGTCGCGCTCGGCAAGTACGGCGAGATCTTCCGGCTGAATACCGCCGCGTCCGGCGTCATCCCGCAGATCTCGCTCATCATGGGGCCGGCCGCCGGCGGCGCCGTGTACTCCCCCGCCCTCACCGACTTCGTCATCATGGTCGACAAGACCAGCCAGATGTTCGTCACCGGCCCCGACGTCATCAAGACGGTCACGGGCGAGGACGTCGGCATGGAGGAGCTCGGCGGCGCCCACACGCACAACACCCGCTCGGGCGTCGCGCACTACCTCGCCGAGGACGAGGACGACGCGATCGACTACGCCCGCTCCCTGCTGAGCTTCCTGCCCGACAACAACATGTCGGACGCCCCCGTCTACGAGGGCGGCTTCGAGTGGGAGACCACCGACGGCGATCGCGCGCTCAACACCGTCATCCCCGACTCGCCGAACCAGCCGTACGACATCCACCAGGTGATCTCGGGCATCGTCGACGACGGCGACTTCCTCGAGGTGCAGCCGCTGTTCGCCCCGAACATCGTGGTCGGCTTCAGCCGCGTCGAGGGGCGCACCGTCGGCATCATCGCCAACCAGCCCTCCCAGATGGCGGGCACGCTGAACATCGACGCCGGCGAGAAGGCGAGCCGGTTCGTGCGGTTCTGCGACGCGTTCTCCGTGCCGATCGTCACCCTGGTCGACGTTCCGGGGTACCTGCCCGGCACCGACCAGGAGTGGACCGGCGTCATCCGGCGCGGCGCGAAGCTCCTGTACGCCTACGCGGAGGCGACCGTGCCGCTCGTCACCGTCATCCTGCGGAAGGCGTACGGCGGCGCGTACATCGTCATGGGATCGAAGCAGCTCGGCGCCGACGTCAACGTCGCGTGGCCGACGGCCGAGATCGCCGTCATGGGCGGCCAGGGCGCCGTCAACATCCTCTACCGCGGCGAGATCAAGCGCGCGGAGGAAGCGGGCGAGGATGTCGCGGCCGTGCGTTCCCGGCTCGCGTCGGAATACACCTACAGTGTCGCGTCACCGTTCCTCGCGGCCGAGCGCGGCGAGCTCGACGGCATCATCGAGCCCGCCCAGACGCGCGTGTACGTCGCTAAGTCGCTGCGCGCCCTGCGCGGCAAGCGCGCCGAGCTGCCCGCCAAGAAGCACGGGAACATCCCGCTGTGACCGGCACGGACGGCGATCGCGGCGAGCTCGGCGGCGACGAGCAGCCGGTGCGCATCGAGGTGCGCCGCGGAGCGCCGACCGCTGCGGAGCTCGCTGCCGTCGTCGCGGTGGTGACCGAGTCGTACGCCCAGGAGGCCGCCGACGCGGTCGCGCCCGAGCCCACCCCGGCGTCGGCCTGGCAGCGCTCCGCTCGCGCTCTGCGCGCCCCGCTGCAGCGGGGCTTCGGGTGGGGTCGTTTCACCGGCTGAGCCCGCGGCGACGACCCGCCTCCGTCGATGCCCGGAATGTCCCCCGAAATACCTACAGACACTCCCTGCGGGCTCGCGCAGACTGAATGAGCTGGAACGCTTCTGCGTTCGGTCACTCGTGCTTCACGCCGGTGACTGCTGCGGGTCGGTTTTCGGGTAACCACTCGCATGGCGAGGGGCGGGCGGCTTCGCCGCCCCTCGCCCCCAGCACCCCCGTGTCACGTGACGCAGGCTCGACTCGATGCGGTTCAGGCGCGGGGACGCGGGAT
This sequence comes from Microbacterium sp. cf332, assembly GCF_900102175.1. Lineage (GTDB taxonomy): Bacteria > Actinomycetota > Actinomycetes > Actinomycetales > Microbacteriaceae > Microbacterium. Next base: position 173,651 of record NZ_FNKN01000003.1, on the reverse strand, counting down.
CTCGCGCCACAGGTCGACCGTCTCATCGGGGCCGTCATCCTGCCGCGACCGTCCCACCACCGTCACCGCCGTGTCGGGGTGCGTCGAGGTGCGGATGTACAGGCGCTCCGACCGCGCCCCGTCGAGCACGTCGGCGAGCTCGGCGCGGATGGCCGACAGCTCGCGCTCGTCGAGGCCGTCGAGGCCCCCCTCGTCGAGGAACGTGACACGCGACCCGGCGCGCCGGACGTCCTCGAGCACACGACGCACGGCGTCATCGAGTAGGCGCGGGCCGCGCAGCTCGTCGCGCAGTCGCCCCTCCGCCAGCCGGGCCTGCAACCGCTCGTCGTCGTCGAGATCGCCGTCGGCGTTGATGGTGCGGGAGAGCACCGGACCGGCGACGGCGAGCGCCCGCTGAACCCGCACCCGCCGTTCGCGGCGCCGGCCCTCCTGCGTCGCGAGCCATTCCGAGGCCTCGCGCTGGAGGGTGGTCAGCTCCGCCGTCTCGACCGCCGCACGGTCGATGAGCAGCACGATGATCTGCGCTCCGCCGACCCAGATCGCAGAGCCGACGGCCCCGAGCGACAGGGTCGGCTCGATGCCGATCCAGAGCACCGACTCGAGGAACATCACCGCGATGCCCGTCCAGGCCACGATCGACCGGCGCCGGACGACGAGCACGGCCATGAGCGCTCCGAGGCCGCCGAGGCTCCACGTCGCGAACGGCTGCAGCCGCCCCTCCTCGCCCGCCGCCCACCAGGTCGCGGTAGGGATGACGACGGCGACGGCGAAGGCGAGGAACGCGATCCATGCCGGCAGCGGCGCGGGCCTGCTCATCCCCGCCGTGACGGCGCTGACCGCCCGCCCGTCGGCGGTCGGTCGCGCGGGCACGCCCATCGAACGCGTGGGCCAGAAGATGCACAGCCCGGTGACGCCCAGGTAGACCACGAGACTCAGCACGAGAACGACGGGAGAGTCGACCGGCCGCGTCCAGAACATGCCGCCGACCGCGAGGTACGCGGTGAAGGCGACACCCAGGGCCGAGAGGACCCAACGGACCGAGCGATTCACGATCGCTCCCGCCAGCTGATCGACACGGTCGTGCCGGACGGATCGGAATCCACCGTCGCGACGCCCGAGACCGCCGCGACGCGGGCGATGATCGAGGCGCGGATGCCGAGGCGGTCCTCGGCGACGCGCGCGGCCTCGAACCCCGGTCCGTCGTCGCGGACCGCGATGTCGAACCCCGCCGCATCGGCCCGGCACGAGACCCGGAGGTTCGCGGCGCCGGCGTGCTCGACGGAGTTCGTCACGGCCTGGGCGGCCGCGAGCTGCAGGGCTCGAGCCACCCGGCCCGGCACGGAGCGCGCGTCCGGCAGGATGTCGGCTGTCACGGCTGCCGCCGGGTGCAACCGGTGCACGGCGGCCTCTAGTTCGGCGCCCACGACGGCAGCGGGGATCGGGGCGTCGGGGCCCTCCCCCGCCTCCTGGTCGACATTCGCGAGGCGGGTCAGGGCCTCGCGCGCCATCGAGACGGCGAGCGCGCGCTCGCGGTCGGTCTCGGCCCGCTCGGCGGCGATGAGGGCGGCGAGCACGCTGTCGTGCATGAGGGCTGCGACGGCGACCCGCTCTTTCTCGACGGCGTCCGCGGCGGCGGCCTGGGCGAACGAGCGCACGGCGCCCTCCCGCCCCGCGTCGATACTGGCCGCGAGAGTGCGGAGGATCCAGCCGACGACGATCAGGACGCTGGCGAGGATGATCGCGAAGATCGAGTCGAGCGCCACATCCAGCACCGTCCCGGGTGTGATCTCGAGAAGGGTGAGCCGCATCGCGCCGTAGAGGAGGGGCAGGAGGAACGCCCACACGATCTGCCCCGCGAGCGGGAGGCAGAACACCGCCGCGACGGTCCCGACGTTGACAAGGAACCACAGCCAGGGCTGTTCGTCGAGCGTGGTCGACGAGCCCGCGGCGAGGGGCCAGAGGATGGTCGCTATCGGGAACACCGCCGCGAAGACGCCGGAGAACACCCGGACGCCGCGCAAGGTGAGCAGTGAGACGCACATGAGCAGCAGGGAGCCGAGCACCGCGCACAGGAGGATCGTGTTCCACAGGCGGTCGCCGGCGGGCGCACTCAGAGCGCCCACGAGCGCCTGGACGCCGATGACGGCGCTGCCGGTCCCGACCACGATGCCGAGGATGCGGTCGATGCGCGACTGGGTGAACCGCTGCGTCTGCGCGAGGGCCTCGCGGAACTCGGCCGGCCGGCGCGGCCTGGTGGTGACGGCTGCGGGAGGCTCAGCGGGCATCGGAGGCTTCGGCGACGAGACCGTCTTCCATCGCGCGGCGGAGGAGGTCGACCTTGGTCGGGGCGGGACGGCCGACCTCGACATACTTCACGCGCACCCGCGTGATGTTCTCCTTGGCCGTGGAGTAGGCGATGCCCAGACGCTCGGCGACCGACTTGAGCGGCAGCCCCGCCGCATACAGGCGCAGCACCTCGCGCTCGCGGGTGGACAGCTGCGCATCGGCGAACGCGCGGTCGCCGTCGACCGCGCTCGCCCATTCGACGTTGTCGAGATGCTCGCCTCGTGCCACCGTCTGGATGGCGGCCACGACGTCGTCGGTGCGGGCCGACTTGCTGATGATGCCCAGAGCACCCGCGGCGAGCGCCTCGCGGACCGCCGCGGGGCGGTCGGCGACGCTGTGGATGATGACCTGCGAGCCGTTCCAGACGAGCTCCGAGACGTTCTCGGACACCGTCGCGCCGTCCCCCAGCATCAGGTCGAGGACGACGACGTCGGCGGGCGCCTCGCCGGTCTCGCCGCGCCACCGCAGGTACTCGGCGACGGTGCTGCCGGAGAACACGACCTCACCCACCGCCGCACGCGAACACGCAGCGGCGAGCCCGAGCCGGACCGACTCGTGATCGTCGATGAGTGCCACCCGTGTCATGGGCTCAGCCTAGGACAGAGCGCCCCCGTCGGTCAGTATCGCGACCGCCTCGACGTGGTGCGAGTTCGGGAAGAGATCGAGCCCCTCCAACGACACCGGGGTGTAGCCGCCGGCGCGGAGCATGCCGATGTCGCGGGCGAGCGCGACGGGATCGCACGCGACGTACGCGAGCGTGGCGGGACGCAGCCGCAGGAGCGCCTCGACGACGTCACGTCCGGCCCCGGACCGCGGCGGGTCGAGGACCGTGACCCCGGCGCGCAGCCGAGCGCGCTCGGCGGGCGACGCGGACTGCTCGGTCTGCGCGAGCCAGCGGTCCACGCGGCCGGTCTCGGCGCGGGCGCCGACCCACTCTGCGAGATTCTCGCCGGCGTGGTCGGTCGCGCGTGCGTCCGATTCCACGCTCGTGATGCGCGTCCCTGCGCCACCGAGCTCGGCGACCGCGGCCGCCAGGAGCCCGACGCCCCCGTACAGGTCGAGGTGCGAGGCATCCGGATCGAGTGCGTCGCGCCCCGCCTCGCGCAGACCGCGGTGCACGGCGTCCCGGAGAGCCGCGGGGGCGAGCCGGTGCACCTGCCAGAATCCGCCGGCGTCGACGCGGAAGTCGCGCCCGCCCACCGTCTCGACGACGACCTCCCGCAGAGCGGGATCGACCGCCGGGCGGGGGCCGCCGCGGCCACGGCGTCGGGGCGTCTCGGGGCGGGCCAGGGCGCGCACGCGCCCGTCGCCCGGCTGAACCAGGTCGAGGCGGCCCGGGGCGGCCGAGCGCCCCCGGGCGATGGCCTCGGCGATGACGGGCGTGGCGAGCGGGTGGTCGTCGACCTCGACGACGCGGTGAGAACGCGCGGCGAACGGTCCGATGCGGCCGTCGGCGTCGACGTGCAGGCTCACGCGCGTGCGCCACCCCGTGCCGTCGACGCTCTCGGTGTCGCCGGCGGGCGACACCACGACGTCGCTGTCGATGCCTCCGAAGCGTTGCAGGGCGTCGCGCAGGACGCGCTGTTTGAGCTCGCGCTGGTGCTCGAGACGGATGTGCCCGAAGTCGGCGCCGCCGGGGCGCTTCTCGGGCGGGGTGTCGATGTCGGCGGGAGACCAGACGTGCGGCTGCCGGTGCGGAGAGGCGTCGAGGACCTCGAGCGTCTCGGCCCGCCAGAACGACGACTTGCCGGTGTCGGTGAGGCGGGCGCGCACCTTCTCTCCCGGAACCGCGTCGGGCACGAAGACGACGCGGCCTTCGTGACGGGCGACGAACACGCCGCCGTGGGCGACGTCGGTGACGTCGAGGTCGAGGAGGTCGCCGGACTGCATCCCTCGATGCTCGCACACGCCCGAGCCCGTCAGCGCGGCGGGTGGTGCCCGGTCCGCGGGTAGCGTGAAGTCATGCGCGTGTGCCTGGCCTCGACGTCCCCCGCCCGCCTCATGCTGCTGCGTCAGGCGGGCATCGAGCCCGAGACGCGCTCGCCCCGGGTCGACGAGGAAGCGGTCGTCGCGGCCCTCGAGCAGGCCGAGGGTCGTATCCTGCCGCCGGAGGAGCACGTGCTGGTGCTCGCCCGGCGCAAGGCGGCCGACGTCGTCGCGTCGCTCGGGCAGTCCGACCCGGACTTCGACGGCATCGTCATCGGCGGCGACTCGATGTTCGCGTTCGACGGCGAGGTGCTCGGCAAGCCGCTCGTCGCCGATGTCGCCATCGCCCGGTGGGAACGGATGCGCGGCGGCACCGGCATCCTGCACTCGGGCCACTCGGTGTTCCGTGTCCAGCCCGGCCGGCCCGCGCGTGAGGCGCACGCGGTCGCTGCGGCCGGGGTCACCTTCGCCGACGACATCACACCCGACGAGATCGCCGCCTACGTCGCGACGGGCGAGCCGCTCCAGGTCGCCGGGGCCTTCACCGTCGACAGCCTCGGCGGTGCGTTCATCACGCGTGTCGACGGCGATCCCTCGACCGTCGTCGGGATGTCGCTGTCGACGCTGCGACGCCTCGCGCGCGAGCTCGGCGTGGCGTGGCCGGAGCTCTGGAACGCGGCACACGCATCCTGACGACACCACTGCTTGGTAGGCATCCGCCCACGTTCCGGCGGTCGTTTTGTGCGAGTGATCCAAAAGAGCGGGCCGTGTGCTCGCTAGGCTGGCACTCATGCCTGAGATCGCCAAGGTCCTCATCGCGAACCGCGGCGAGATCGCCGTCCGTATCGTGCGCGCCGCCCGTGACAGCGGAAAGTCCTCGGTCGCCGTCTACGCCGACCAGGACCGCGACGCCCTCCACTCCCGCCTCGCCGACGAGGCCTACGCCCTCGAGGGCAGCACGAGCGCCGAGACCTACCTCTCGATCGAGAAGATCCTCTCGGTCGCCCGCCGTTCGGGCGCCGACGCGGTGCACCCGGGCTACGGCTTCCTGGCCGAGAACGCCGAGTTCGCCCGCGCCGTCATCGACGCCGGCCTGACATGGATCGGTCCCGCGCCCGAGGCGATCGAGGCCCTCGGCGACAAGGTGACCGCCCGACACGTCGCCGAGAAGGTCGGCGCGCCGCTCGCTCCCGGCACGCCCGGGCCGGTCGCCGGCGCCGACGAGGTCATCGCATTCGCGAACGAATACGGCCTGCCCATCGCCATCAAGGCCGCCTACGGCGGCGGGGGCCGCGGGCTGAAGGTCGCCCGCGAGCTCGACGAGGTCGCAGAGCTCTTCGAGTCCGCCACGCGCGAGGCCATCGCGGCGTTCGGCCGCGGCGAGTGCTTCGTCGAGAAGTACCTCGACAAGCCGCGCCACGTCGAGACGCAGTGCCTCGCCGACGCCGCAGGCAACGTCGTCATCGTCTCGACGCGCGACTGCTCGTTGCAGCGCCGCCATCAGAAGCTCGTCGAGGAGGCTCCGGCGCCGTTCCTCACGCCGGAGCAGAACGACATCCTGTATTCGGCTTCGAAGGCCATCCTGCGCGAGGTCGGCTATGTCGGCGCCGGCACGTGCGAGTTCCTGATCGGCGCGGACGGCACGATCTCGTTCCTCGAGGTCAACACCCGGCTGCAGGTCGAGCACCCGGTGTCCGAGGAGGTCACCGGCATCGACCTCGTGCGCGAGCAGTTCCGCATCGCCGAGGGCGGGACCCTCGACTACGCCGACCCCGAGCCCGTCGGTCACTCGATCGAGTTCCGCATCAACGGCGAGGACCCGGGGCGCAACTTCCTGCCGCAGCCCGGACGCATCCACGTCTTCAAGACGTTCGGCGGTCCCGGCATCCGTCTCGACTCCGGCGTCACGGCGGGCGACTCCGTCTCGGGCGCGTTCGACTCGATGCTCGGCAAGATCATCGTCACGGGCCGCACCCGCGAGGAGGCGCTGGAGCGCTCGCGTCGCGCGCTCGACGAGTTCGAGGTCGCGGGCATGCCCACCGTCCTGCCGTTCCATCGCAAGGTCGTGCGCGACCCCGCGTTCACCGCCGAGGACGGCACCTTCGGGGTCTACACCCGCTGGATCGAGACCGAGTTCGTCAACGACATCCCCGCCTGGGACGGCGAGCTCGAGGCCCCCGCCGAGCCCGCCGGGCGCCACACGGTCGTCGTCGAGGTCGCGGGCAAGCGCCTCGAGGTCAGCCTGCCGGATCGCGTCGCATCCGCCCCCACCGCCGTCGGCCGCCCCGCTCAGGTGCCGCCGTCGCGGCGCTCCCATGCGGCGAGCGCGAGCGCAGCCGCATCCGGCGACGCCGTGAAGTCGCCGATGCAGGCCACCGTCGTCAAGGTCGCGGTCGAGGCCGGCCAGCAGGTCGTCAAGGGCGACCTCGTCGTCGTGCTCGAGGCGATGAAGATGGAACAGCCCATCCAGGCGCACAAGGACGGCGTCGTCGGCGCCATCGACGCCACGCCGGGCACCACGGTCGGCGCCGGCCACCCCCTGCTCACGATCTCCTGACTTCAATAGTGGGGGCATGCACCGCCCCCTGCCAGCGATCACCGTCGTCTCTCTGCTGGGGCTGGGGCTGGGGCTGGGGCTGGGGCTCGGGCTGAGCGCCTGCGCTCCCCCAGCCCTCGACCTCGCGTCGGCGGACGCATGGCTCGCCTCGGTGACGGCGGAACGCGCGGGGGTGGACCTCGGCGTCGACGTCGCCGCCGATCCCGAGACACGTTTCTACGCCGAGGTCGACTGACGCGCGCGTTCCCCGTCGCGCTTCAGGAGCGGACGTGGGGTCGCCGCGAGGCGCGGGTCAGGAGAGCGGATCTTCGTCGCGCTGCACGAGGTGCATGGCACGGGCCGCATCCGTGATGCTGCCGGTGAGCGACGGGTAGACGGCGAAGACGCGCGAGACCTGGTCGACCGTGAGGCGGCGTTCGACGGCGATCGCGATCGGGTAGATGAGCTCCGACGCGCGGGGCGCGACGATGACGCCGCCGATGACGGTGCCCGAGCCCTCTCGGGCGATGATCTTCACGAATCCGTCCTTGACGCCCATCATCTTCGCGCGGGGGTTCGCCGCGAGGGGCAGCTTGTGCACGTATCCGTTGACGAGCCCCGACTCGACGTCCTTCTGCTGCTGTCCAACGGTGGCGATCTCGGGCGCGGTGAAGATGTTCGCGGTGATGCGCCGACGCTCGAGCGGGATGACGGTGTCGCCGAGGGCGTGGAAGACGGCCTGTCGGCCCTGCATCGAGGCGACCGAGGCGAGCGGCACGAAGGTCGTGCAATCGCCCGCGGCGTAGATGTTGGGCACCGAGGTGCGCGCGACGCGGTTGACCTGGATGTGGCCGGAGTCGGTGAGCTGCACCCCCGCCTCCTCGAGACCGATGCCGGCGGTGTTGGGGATCGAGCCCACCGCGAGCAGGCAGTGACTGCCCTCGACGGTGCGTCCGTCCGACAGGGTCGCGACGACACCCGTCTCGGTGCGCTCGACCTTCTCGGCGCGCGACTTCGACAGCACCGTCATCCCGCCGCGCTTGAAGACCTTCTCGATGACCGCCGCCGCGTCGGCATCCTCGCCCGGCAGCACCTGGTCGCGGCTCGATACGAGGGTGACCTTTGCACCGAGGTTCATGTACGCCGACGCGAACTCGGCACCGGTCACCCCCGAGCCCACCACGATGAGGTGCTCGGGAAGCGACTTCATGTCGTACAGCTGCGTCCAGGTGAGGATCCGTTCGCCGTCGGGCTTGGCGCTCGGCAGCTCGCGCGGCGAGGCGCCGACCGAGACGACGAGGGTGTCGGCCTCGACGCGGTCGAAGTCGGTGCCGCCCGGCCCGGTCGCGACGATGAGCCCATGGGTGCCGTCGAGGCGACCGTGGCCGGAGATGATGCGCACACCCGCCTCGACGAGCTGCGCGCGCATGTCGTCGGACTGCTGCCGGGCGAGCGAGAGCAGACGGCGGTTCACGGCCGCGAGGTTGATCGCGACCTCCGGCTTGAGCGGCGTACCGGAGTCCGACCGCGCGAACAGTTGCACGCCCAGATCGGATGCCTCGCTGATGGCGACGGCGGCGTCGGCCGTGGCGATCAGCGACTTCGAGGGGACGACGTCGGTGATGACGGCCGAGCCGCCCACGCCGGCGCGCTCGACCAGCGTCACCTCCGCACCCTGCTGAGCGGCGGCCAGGGCCGCCTCGTATCCGCCGGGACCGCCGCCGAGGACGGCGACGCGTTGGGTGCGCTCGAAGCTGAGAGGCGACATGCCCTCCATTCTTCCTCAGCCGCGACGACCGCCGCGCACGCCTGTGCCGCGACCGCCGCTCGTCTTAGAGTGGGGGGATGTCCGACACCTCCGTGCATCCCCTCGACGACCCGGCCGCCGACCCCACCGAGGTCGCACGCCAGGCCGCAGCCGACATCGCCCGTATCAGCGGCGTCGAGCGCCATGACATCGCCCTCACGCTCGGCTCCGGCTGGGGTCGCGCCGCGGAGCTGATCGGCGAGACGACCGCGACCATCCCGGCCACCGAGGTCACCGGTTTCAGCAAGCCGGCGCTCGAAGGACACGTCGGCACGCTCCGCAGCATCCTGACCCCCGAGGGCAAGCGCGTCCTGGTGATCGGCGCACGGACGCACTACTACGAGGGTCACGGCGTCCGCCGCGTCGTGCACAGCGTGCGCACGGCAGCCGCCACGGGCGCGAAGATCATGGTGCTCACCAACGGCGCCGGCGGCATCAAGCCGACCTGGCACCCCGGCCAGCCCGTGCTCATCAGCGACCACCTCAACCTCACGGCCGACTCCCCCCTCGAGGGCGCGACGTTCGTCGATCTGACCGACCTGTACTCGTCGCGACTGCGCGACGTGGCGCGCTCGATCGACCCGACCCTCGACGAGGGCGTGTACACGCAGTTCCGCGGACCCCACTACGAGACCCCGGCCGAGGTGCGGATGGCGCGGGCGATGGGCGGTGACATCGTCGGCATGTCGACGGCGCTCGAAGCGATCGCCGCGCGCGAGGCGGGGATGGAGATCCTCGGCTTCTCGCTCATCACGAACCTCGCCGCCGGCATCCAGGAGACCCCCCTCAGCCACGCCGAGGTCATCGAGGCGGGCCGCGAGGCCGAACCGGTGATCTCCGCCCTGCTCGCCCGGGTTATCGAGGCGCTGTGAGCGGTACGGACGACCCCGGCGCGGGTGTGAACGTCGATTCGACCACCCCGCCCGTGCCGCTCGACGCGGCGCGGACCTGGTTGGCTCAGGACCCCGACCCCGAGACGCGCGACGAGCTCGCGGCGGTGATCAGCTCGGCCGAGGCGGGCGATGCCGCCGCCGCAGCCGACCTCATCGACCGCTTCGGCTCACGCCTGGCCTTCGGCACGGCGGGTCTGCGCGGCCGCCTGGGAGCGGGCAGCAACCGGATGAACCGGGTGCTGGTCACGCAGGCCGCCGCGGGACTCGCCGCCCACCTGCTCGAGAAGGCGGGCCCGGACGCTCCGCCCGTCGTCGTCATCGGCTACGACGGACGCCGCGGTTCGGCACGCTTCGCCCAGGACTCGGCGGAGATCTTCGCCGGCGCGGGCCTGCGCGCCATCCTGCTGCCCCGGCTGCTGCCGACCCCCGTTCTCGCGTTCGCGGTGCGCCACCTCGGCGCCGACGCGGGCGTGATGGTCACCGCGAGCCACAACCCGCCCGACGACAACGGGTACAAGGTGTACCTCGGCGGCAGCGACGACGGTTCGCAGATCGTCCCACCCGCCGACGGCGAGATCGCCGCGCACATCGACCGGATCGCCGAGGCGGGCGACATCTCGGCGCTCCCCCGCTCGACCGACTACGAGATCGCCGACGACGAGGTCGTCGCGGCTTATGTGGAGGCGACGGCGACCGTCGCGCCCGCCCCGGCGGGTGCCGCGGGCATGCGATGGGTCTACACCGCCATGCACGGCGTCGGATCCGAGACGCTGCTGCGCATCCTCGACGCCGCGGGCTACCCGCACCCCGTCCCGGTCGAGGCCCAGGCCGAGCCCGACGGCCGGTTCCCCACCGTGGCCTTCCCCAACCCGGAGGAGCCCGGGGCGATGGACCTCGCGTTCGAGACGGCCCGCGCGCATCGGGCCGAGTTCATCCTCGCGAACGATCCCGACGCCGACCGACTCGCGGTCGCGATCCCGGACGCGGCGGTCGACGGCGGATGGCGACGACTGACCGGCAACGAGATCGGGCTGCTGCTCGGCTGGCGCGCGGCACGTCGGGCGGCCGCGGGCGGCACCGCACCGGGCGCCTCCCTCGCCTGCTCGCTGGTGTCGTCGCCCGCTCTGCAGGTCGTCGCCGAACGTCACGGTCTCGACTTCCACGCCACCCTGACGGGATTCAAGTGGATCTCACGCGCGCCGGGCCTGGTCTTCGGGTTCGAGGAGGCCCTCGGCTACCTCGTCAACCCCGAGACGGTCAAGGACAAGGACGGCATCTCCGCCGCGGTCGCGATCCTCGGCCTCGCCGCCGAGGCACGCGAGGGCGGTCGGACCGTCGGCGATCTGCTCGCGGAGTTCGACGCCGAGTTCGGCAGCTTCGCGAGCGGCCAGGTGTCGGTGCGCGTCGACGACCTCGCGGTCATCGGCCGCATCACAGCCGCCCTCCGCTCCGCCCCGCCGACCCGTGTCGGCAGTGCGGCGGTCGTGTCGTTCGAGGACCTCGCCGCCCCGGTCTCCGGTCCGCCGCTGGGAGACATCCTGCGGCTGTGGCTCGAGGGCGATGCACGGATCCTCGTGCGACCGAGCGGCACCGAGCCCAAGCTCAAGCTGTACCTCGACGTCCGGGGCGACTCCGCCGCCGACGCCGCGTCACGGCTCGCCGAACTCGAGGCCGGCGTGCGCGATCTGCTCGCCCAGATCGACTGACCGGCACGGCTGAGCCTCGGACATGCTGCTGACCGATCCGATCGAGCTGGCGGACGACCACGTCCGCCTCGTGCCGCTCTCGACCGACCACGCCGACGACCTCGCCCGCGCGACCGCCGGACTCGAGTACGCCTGGTACACCTCGGTCCCGGCGTCCGTGCCCGACGACATCGCACAACGGCTCGCCTGGCGCGACGCGGGGCACATGAACCCGTTCGCCGTCGTCCGCGACGGCGCAGCCGTGGGGATGACCACGTTCTGCAACATCGACCAGCCGCACCGTCGCGTCGAGATCGGACACACCTGGCTCTCGCCCGCCGTGCAGCGGACGGCGGTGAACACCGCGGCCAAGCGCCTGCTGCTCGGTCACGCGTTCGAGGCCTGCGAGGTGATCGCCGTCGAGTTCCGCACGTCATGGCACAACCGGCAGTCCCGGGCGGCGATCGAGCGCCTCGGGGCCAAGCAGGACGGCGTGCTCCGCAACCACCGGATCGGGCCGAACGGCACCCTCCGCGACACCGTCGTGTACTCGATCCTCCCCCACGAGTGGCCCGCCGTGCGGCTCGGTCTCGACGCGCGACTCGCCGGCTGACGCGTCGCCGGCGATCGGGACGGCGGACCGTCAGCCGTCGACGACGGCGACGAGCTCGTCGAGGAACGCGCCGAAGGTCGTCCCCCGCCGGACGATGCGCTGCACGCTCTCGCGTTCGCTGAAGACCTCGACGAGCTGCTCGAAGACGGTCTGGAACGCGGCACGATCGGATTCGGAGAATGCGACCATGGCCACGACCTGCACGCGCCCGTCGCCCCACGCGATCGAGGGGTCGGCGATGCCGAGCGAGATGGCGGTGCGCGTGGCGGTCATCCCGATGGCGTGCGGGACGGCGAGCGCATCGGTGAACGCCGTCGACGAGAGGCGCTCGCGCTCGATGGTCCGCTCGATGTACTCGTCGTCGATGATGCCCTGCTCGACCAGCAGCGATCCGAGCCGGCGGATCGTGTCGTCCTCTCCCCCGGTGCCGTCGAGCCCGCGGACGAACGCCGACGGGTCGAAGTAGCGCTCGAGCTCGGCGCGCAGCCGCGCCAGGCGTCGCGCCCGCCGCACTCGGGCGGCCGCGGTCTGGACGCGGTCGACGTCGGCGTCGGTGAGGAAGGGCTGGATGTGGACGATCCGGTCGCTCGTCACCGGCGGCGCGATCGTGGTGAGGATGAGGTCGGTGTCGATCGATGCCCAGTCGGGGTCGACGCGCGTCTCGACGCCGACCACGTCGAGCGACTGCCCGAGCGAGCGGTCGACGCTCGAACGCAGGAGCTCGTGCAGCTCGTAGTAGCCCGGACACACGATCGTCGCCGTGAGAGCCTGCGCCGACAGCCTGCTGCGCTCGAGTCGTCCACCGACGTGCATCGCGATGTAGGCGATCTCGTCGTCGAGCAGCGGGATGCCGAGGAGCCCGCGCAGGGCGTCGGCGATGTAGACGGCGACCTCGAAGATCATCGGGTACGTCGTCTTGAGAGACCGGGTCAACGGGTTGCGCGACCACGCCTGCTCGCGCGCGCGATGCTTGAGGTTCTGCACGTGCAGCGACAACCGCAGGACGAAGTCCTCCTGGTCGATGTCGACGAGGAACTCCGCCGCCGCGCGGTGGACGACGTCGCGCACCGCGGTGGCGACATCCGGGTCGATGCGCTCGCGGACGAGGGCCGCCGGCTCGGTGGCCCCGGGGGCGACGACGCGCGTGAGCACGAGGGCGGCGAGATGCTGGCGGTCGCCCGAGCCGAGCACGACGCCGAGGTGGCGCCGGGTGAGACGGTCGAGGATCTCGCCGACCTCGGCGCGGAAGGCGGCGTCATCGGTCTCGGCCACGTCGAGGGCGCGCCCGCGCGTGATGCGATCGGCGGCGATGGCGATGTGCATGACGACGTCGCCGATGCCGAACTCGTTGACGAAGTAGCCCAGCTCGGTGAGCGCGTCGACGAGCTCGGTCTTGAACGGCCCGAAGGCGACGGCCCCCACCGATTGCTCACCGAGCGTGCGCCGGAGGCTGTCGAGGTCGAACGAGCCGTCGTCGGTCTCTTCGTGGGCGAGTCGGCTCAGCAGTCGCCGCTGAGCCATCTCGGTGCCGCGCAGGCGTGCCCGCGATGACGTCCGCTCGAGGCTGAGCTCGGTGCCCCCGAGCAGGCCGCGCACCCGGGCGAGGTCCGCGTCGATCGTCGCCGGGCTGACGAAGAAGGAATCGGCCGTCTCGAAGACGTCGATGCCGTCGGGCGAGTCGAGCAGGGAGCGCACCAGCCGGTGCAGGCGGTCACGGGGCGTCCCGGAGTCGCCCACGTGCACCGCCGAGCCGCTGTCGGGCCCGACCCGGTACCCCTGCGGACCCGACTCGACGACGACCCCGTCGGGAACGCGGGCGTTCAGCGCTGTGACATAGCTCCGGATCGATCGCGGGGTGACACCGATGGCGTCGGCGAGCTCGGCCGCCGTGACCCAGTCGCCGTCGCGCGCGAGGATCGCGAGGACGCGATCCTGCCTGCTCCTGGTCACGCTCCCATTCCATCACGGACCGACCCGCCTTCCGCCCCTGCGGAAGCAGGAATGCCTTGCCGACACTCAGGGTCCTCACAACAATGGGGAGAGGAGGAGGCGGGTCGATGAGGATCCTGGTCGTATGCGGCGCGGGTGCGTCGAGTACCTTCGTCGCACAGCGGGTGCGCCATGCGGCGCAGGCGCGCGGCCTGGACATCACCGCCACCGCCGGAACCGAGCAGTCACTGCCGATCGATCTCGACGCGGCGGACATTGTCCTCGTCGGCCCCCAGCTCATCCCGAAGCTGGACCGGATCACCGAGGCCGCGGCCGCTCGCGGGACGCGCGTCATCCTGATGCCCGCCGACATCTTCCGAGATCTCGACGGCAGCCGGACGCTCGCGCTGATCACCGCCCCGGCTCCCACCACCCCACGTTCCAGCACCGACATCCCTTCAACGGAGAGGACATCCTCATGAGCGAGGCATCGCGTACCGTCCGCATCGGATCGTCGAACGGGCTCCACGCCCGTCCCGCCAAGCTGTTCGCTCAGGCCGTCAAGCAGTCCGGTGCGAATGTCACGATCGCGAAGGGGTCGGGCTCGCCCGTCAACGCCGCGAGCATCCTGGGGGTCATCGCACTCGGCGTCGAGTACGGCGACTACGTCACCCTCACGGCCGACGGCGACAGCGCCGAGAACGTCCTCGACGAGCTCGCCGATCTGCTCGCCACCGACCACGACGAGTGACGATGAACGACCATCGATACGAACACGGACGATACGAAGGAGATCGAGAGCAATGAGTGAGCTTCGCGGAGTGGGCATCGGCCTGGGAGTCGCGCAGGGACCGGTCGCACGGATGGCGGAGCCGCTTCCCGCGCCGAAGGACGAGAAGTCCGAGCGCACCCTCGACGAGGAGACGGCCCGTGTGAAGGACGCCGTCGCCGCGGTCGCCCGCGAGCTCGAGCAGCGCGGCGCGCAGGCCGGCGGCGCCGCCCGCGACGTGCTCGAGGCACAGGCCATGATGGCCGAGGACCCGAGCCTCGAGGCCGAGGTCGCCACGCGCCTGCAGGCCGGCAAGACCGGCGAGTACGCCGTCCACGATGCCTTCGCGTCGTTCCGCGACCAGCTCTCCGCCATGGGCGGTTATCTCGGTGAGCGTGCCGCCGACCTCGACGACGTCGCCCAGCGCGTCATCGCGAACCTCCGCGGCGTCCCCGCCCCGGGCGTCCCCGAGCCCGGCCACCCCTTCGTGCTCGTCGCGAAGGACCTCGCCCCCGCCGACACCGCGCTCCTCGACCTCGACATGGTCCTCGCGCTCGTCACCTCCGAGGGCGGGCCCACCTCGCACACGGCGATCCTCGCCCGGGAGAAGTCGATCGTCGCCGTCGTGGGCGTGACCGAGGCCGCCGACCTCACCGACGGCACGACCGTCATCGTCGACGCCGCCAAGGGCGTCGTCACCACCGACCCGAGCGCGGACGAGCTCGCCCAGGCGCAGAACCGCGCCGACGAGCGCAAGTCGGCGGCGACCGCCCCCCTCACCCCCGGCGCTCTCGCGGACGGCACGGCGGTGCCGCTGCTGGCGAACCTCGGCAAGCCCGAGGGCGCCGCGCAGGCCGTCGAGCTCGGCGCCGAGGGCGTGGGCCTGTTCCGCACCGAGTTCCTCTTCCTCAGCTCGTCGCAGGCGCCCACGGTCGCCCAGCAGCGCGAGTCGTACACGAAGCTCCTGCAGGCGTTCCCCGGCCAGAAGGTCGTCGTCCGCGCTCTCGACGCCGGCGCCGACAAGCCGCTCGCGTTCCTCAACGACGCGCACGAGGAGAACCCCGCTCTCGGTCTGCGCGGTCTCCGCGCCCTCCGCGCGAGCGAGGACATCCTGCGCGAGCAGCTGACCGCCCTCGCCGAGGCGGATGCTGCTACCGACGCCGACCTGTGGGTCATGGCGCCCATGGTCTCGACCGTCGAGGAGACCGAGTACTTCGTCGAGATCGCCCGGGAGTACGGCATCAAGACGGCCGGTGTCATGGTCGAGGTGCCGTCGTCGGCACTGCTCGCCGACCACGTGCTGAAGATCGCCGACTTCGCCTCGATCGGCACCAACGACCTCACCCAGTACACCCTCGCCGCCGACCGCCTGCTCGGCTCGGTGTCGTCGTTCCAGGACCCCTGGCACCCCGCGGTGCTGCGTCTCATCCACGAGACCGGCAAGGCGGGCCAGGCCAACGGCAAGCCCGTGGGCATCTGCGGCGAGGCCGCCGCTGACCCGCTGCTGGCCGTCGTGCTCGTGGGCCTCGGCGCCACGAGCCTGTCGATGGCGCCCACCGCGCTCGCCGACGTCCGCGCCACCCTGCTCCACCACACCCTCGACGACGCGCGCCGCATCGCCGAGGCCGCCCTGACCGCGACGGACGCGGCCTCGGCACGTGCCGAGGCCCAGAAGGCCGCCGGCATCTGAACCTGCTCCAGCAGAACGCACCGCACCAGAAGGAGAACCAGAAATGACAACGACGTCTACGTCACCATCGGGAGGTGGGGTCCGGGTCCGCGTGCAGCGGTTCGGCACCTTCCTCTCGGGCATGGTCATGCCCAACATCGCGGCATTCATCGCGTGGGGTCTGATCACCGCCCTCTTCATCGACACCGGCTGGGTCGGACAGGACGGCCCCATCGGAGCCTGGCAGTGGGCTGATTCCCGCATGCTCGGCGGCGGGGTCACCCCGGACGGCACCGAATGGACCGGCCTCGTCGGCCCGATCATCACCTACCTGCTCCCGACCCTGATCGCCTACACCGGTGGCCGCATGGTCTTCGGCGTGCGCGGCGGCGTCGTCGGCGCGGTCGCCGCGATGGGTGTCATCGTCGGCGCATCGGGCACCATCATGTTCCTCGGCGCCATGGTCGCCGGCCCCCTGACGGCGCTCGCGCTCAAGTGGGTCGAGAAGCTGTGGGCGGGCAAGGTCCGCGCCGGCTTCGAGATGCTCGTCGACAACTTCAGCGCCGGATTCGTGGCGTTCTTCGCCGCCCTCGCCGCGTTCTTCTGGCTGGCGCCGATCATGAAGTTCATCACCGACGTCCTCGGTGGTGCGGTCGGCTTCCTCGTCGACAACGGCCTGATCCCGCTCGCCAGCATCATCGTCGAGCCCGCCAAGGTGCTGTTCCTCAACAACGCCATCAACCACGGCGTCTTCACGCCGCTGGGCACCCAGGAGTCGCTCGAGACCGGCAAGAGCCTGCTCTTCCTCGTCGAGGCGAACCCCGGCCCCGGCGCCGGCCTGCTGCTCGCGATCGCCGTCTTCGGTGTCGGCATCGCCCGCGGCACCGCCCCGGGTGCGTTCATCATCCAGTTCTTCGGCGGCATCCACGAGGTGTACTTCCCGTACGTGCTGGCGAAGCCCTTCCTCATCGTGGCGCTCATCGCCGGTGGTGCGAGTGGTGTGGCGACCAACGCCATCTTCCAGTCGGGCCTCGTCGCGGCGGCCTCGCCGGGATCGATCTTCGCGGTGCTCATCCAGACCGCACCGGGCAGCCACCTCGGCGTCATCCTCTCGGTCGTCATCTCGGCGGGCGTCACCTTCGCGGTCTCGGCAGCGATCCTCCTCGCCAGCCGCAAGCGCGACCTTGCTCGCGAGCAGGCCGGCGAGGGCAACTTCGCGGACGCGATCGCCCGCACCGAGGCGAACAAGGGCAAAAGCTCCGAGGCGCTCTCGGGTCTGCGCGCCTCGGGCGTCGCGGCCGCCGGCACCGGCGCAGCCGAGGCGGGCACCAGCACCGCCACGGCGACCAAGCCCATCCAGTCGATCGTCTTCGCCTGCGACGCGGGCATGGGCTCGTCGGCCATGGGTGCGAGCGTGCTCCGCAACAAGATCAAGAAGGCCGGCATCGAGGACGTCACCGTCGTCAACAAGGCCATCGCGAACCTCGACGGCACCGCCGACCTGGTCATCACGCAGCAGCAGCTGACCGATCGGGCGAAGGCGCAGAACCCCGACGCTCTGCACGTGTCGGTGGACAACTTCATGAACTCGCCGAAGTACGACGAGGTCGTGGAGATGGTCCGCAAGCAGCACAGCGCCGACGCGTAGGCTCGAAACCCAGACCCGGGGCCGGGGCGGTCCATCCGCCTCGGCCCCGCGTCATCCCCCAGCAACACCACTCGAAGGAGACAGACATGGCACGTGAGGTCCTGAACATCGGTCAGATCCGCATCCACTCGGGAAGCGTCACCCGCGAGGAGGCGATGAAGGAGGCGGCTGACCTGCTCGAGTCCGCCGGCGCCGTGACCTCGGCCTACTTCGACGCCATGCAGCAGCGCGAGCAGACCGTGTCGACCTACATGGGCAACGAGCTCGCGATCCCCCACGGCACGAACGAGACCAAGGACGCGATCCTCGACTCGGCGCTCTCCTTCGTCCGTTACGACGGCGGCGTCGACTGGGGCGGAGAGCCCGTCACGTTCGTCGTCGGCATCGCCGGCAAGGGCGACGAGCACCTCGACATCCTGTCGCAGATCGCCCTGCTCTTCTCCGAGGACGACGACGTCGCACGGCTGAAGGCGGCCCAGACCCCCGAGGAGCTCTACGCTCTGCTCTCGTCGGTGAACCAGTGAGCACCGCCGTCCACTTCGGCGCCGGCAACATCGGGCGCGGCTTCGTCGGGCTGCTCCTGAACGAGGGCGGCTACGATCTCGTCTTCTCCGACGTCGCCGCTCCCCTCGTCGACGCCATCAACGCCGCCTCGGAGTACACCGTGCACGAGGTGGGCGAGGGCGGCGTCGACAAGACCGTCACGGGCTTCCGCGCGCTCAACAGCGCGAACGACCCGCAGGCGGTCGCTCAAGCGGTCGCGACGGCCGATGTCGTCACGACCGCCGTCGGCCCGACGGTGCTGAAGTTCATCGCCCCGCACATCCTCGCCGGGCTCACGCAGCGCGATCCGGCGGCGGCTCCGCTCGCCGTCATGGCGTGCGAGAACGCCATCGGCGCGACCGACCTGCTGCGCGATGAGATCCGCGCGCAGGCCGGCGCCGACTGGGACACCGTCTCGGGCCGCGCCGTCTTCGCGAACACCGCGGTCGACCGCATCGTGCCCGCGCAGCCCGCGGGTGCCGGCGTCGACGTGACGGTCGAGCCGTTCTACGAGTGGGCCATCGAGTCGGGCCCGTTCGGCGGCGCGCTGCCGAACATCCCGGGGGCGCATTTCGTCGACGACCTCGAGCCGTACATCGAGCGCAAGCTCTTCACCGTGAACACCGGGCACGCGACGACCGCGTACTTCGGCGCGCAGGCCGGCACCCCGACGGTCGCCGAGGCCCTCGCCGTGCCCGAGATCGCCGCGGCCGTCTCCGCAGCCCTCGAGGAGACGTCGGCCCTGCTCGTGCACAAGCACGGCCTCGATACGGGCGAGCTCGCCGATTACCGGGCCACCATCCTGCGCCGCTTCGCCAACCCCGAGCTCCCCGACACGGTCGGTCGCGTCGGACGGCAGCCGCTCCGCAAGCTCTCGCGCCGCGAGCGCTTCGTCGGCCCCGCCGCCGAGGCCGCCGAAGCAGGCCTCCCGGTCGACGCGCTCGTCGCGGCGATCGGCGCCGCGCTCGCCTTCGACGACGCCGACGACCCCCAGTCGGTCGAGCTGCAGCAGCGGCTGCGCGCCGAGGACGCGGCATCCTTCACCGCGTCCGTGACGGGACTCGAGCACGACCATCCGCTGTTCGCGCTCGTCGAGGCGGCCGTCTCGCAGCGCCAGGCCGCGATCGGCGCCGACGCGCGATGACGGAACCCTCGCACGCGTCGGGTCCGCGTCCGCGGTCGCGGGCCCGTCGTGTGCTCGTCATCGTCGCGCTGACGGTGGTCGGCCTCCTGCTCGCCGGCGTCATCGGCATCCTGGTGTGGAGCCAGGTCGGCGTGATGGACGCCGAGCAGGGCCCGCTCGACGAGGTCCGGGCCGACGACCGCGTCGTGCTGACTGAGGTCGACGGCAGCGTGGTGCTGACGCCCGCGAGCGGCGGCTCCGAGGTCGGGCTCATCTTCGTGCCCGGCGCGAAGGTGCAGGCGGAGGCGTATGCCGCGATCCTCGCCGATGTGGTCGCAGACGAGAGCGTGACCGTCGTCATCACGCGGCCCCGGCTGAACCTCGCGTTCTTCGACCCGCGGCCGCTGTCGTCGTTCACGGACCTCGTCCCCGAGGTGTCGACCTGGCTCGTCGGTGGTCACTCGCTCGGCGGCGTGCGCGCCTGCCAGCTCGCCGCGGACGCCGACGGCCTCGTGCTGTTCGCGTCGTACTGCGCCGAAGACCTCTCCGCCTCCGGCGACCCGGTGCTGAGCCTGTCGGGCTCGGAGGACGGCCTGACCACGCCGCAGAAGGTCGACGACAACCGCGCTCTGCTGCCGGCCGACGCCGTCTTCGTCGAGATTCCCGGCGCGAGCCACGCCTCGTTCGGAGACTACGGCCCGCAAGCCGGCGACGGCGTCCCGACGATCACCGACGACGACATGCGGGCCGACGTCACCGCCGCCCTCGCCGACTTCGTCGCCGCCCTCCCCCGCTGACCCGGGCACCTTCCCCGTCCCCGCCGCGCCAACTCCTCATCGGCGGTTGCGCGAGCGCCGGATCGCCGCGGTCCGCAGCGATCCGCGCGTTATCTGAGGAGTTGCTGCAGCTCGCCGCCTATGGCCGCGGGCTCTCCCCAACCGCGCGGCAGGTGCGCTTGTCCACGGGATGAGCATTACGGCTCAGCGCAAGGGCCGGGCGGCCGACACTGAGGCTGTGTTGCCCGAGGAATGGAGAAGCGCGCGATCACTGGGGCTCTCGCGCAGCGAGATCGACCGGGCCCTCGCGACGGGGCAG
Organism: Microbacterium sp. cf332; assembly: GCF_900102175.1. GTDB lineage: Bacteria > Actinomycetota > Actinomycetes > Actinomycetales > Microbacteriaceae > Microbacterium. The sequence goes on along the minus strand of NZ_FNKN01000003.1, from coordinate 153,069 downwards.
CTCGTCCGGGTGCGCCGCGGCCGTTACCTCCCGGCTGCCGCCCATCCCGACCTTCTCACGGCGGCGGAACTCGGATGCCGACTCGACTGCGTCTCGCTCCTGAGGCTGCTCGGCGTCTTCGTCCTCGACCGGCACCCGCTCCACGTGAACGCCCGCGTCGGATCCAGCAGGCTGCCGCCCGCACCCGACCATGTCGTTCGTCACTGGCGCGACGATGACGACCCGGCGACGTCCGTCGTGGCCGACCTCATCTCGGCTCTGGCACAGGCGTGCCGCTGCCAGGAGCCGCGCGCGGCGGTCGCGACGCTCGACAGCGCGTGGCATCAGCTGTTGATCGATGGCGAGGACGTCGCGGAGATCTTCCGCCGGCTGCCGCGACGCTACCGCAGGCTGCGCGCCCTGCTCGATCCCTCGGCGGAGTCGGGGGCGGAGACGCTTCTCCGACTGATCCTGCGTGCGATCGGATGCCGCTTCGAGACCCAGGTGGATATCGCCGGAGTAGGCCGCGTCGACTTCCTCGTCGAGGGGTGGCTGATCATCGAGTGCGACAGCGAAGCCCATCACTCGGGCTGGGACGCTCAGAAGCGCGACCGGCGACGAGATCTGGCAGCCGCAGCCCAGGGGTACACGACCGTCCGCCCCCTCGCCGAGGACGTCTTCCACCACCGTGACCGGCTGATGCAGCAGCTCCGCGCTGTCGTCACGAATCGTCCCGCGCGCTAACTCCTCAGATATGGCCCCAGGCCTCGTGTCGAGGCGCAGAATCAGCGCGACCGGCCCGAATCTGAGGAGTTGGACGGCGTCAGGCGCCGAAGCCCTCCGCGATGATCTCGATGAGCTCCTCGCGCTCCTCGACCGAGAGGAAGGCGCCCGCGGCGGCGTTGAGCTGGAAGGCCTGCAGGTCGTCGAGGTCGTAGTCGAACGTCTGGGCGAGGGTAGCGAGCTCGCGGGTGAGCGAGGTGCGACTCTGGGTGCGGTTGTCGACGTTCACCGTGACCGAGAAGCCGAGCTGGTAGAGCAGGTCGAACGGGTGGTCCTCCCACTGCGTGCCCCAGCCCTCGATCGCACCGGTCTGCAGGTTCGACGACGGCGACAGCTCGAGCGGGATCTCGCGATCACGCACCCAGCGCGCGAGGTCGCCGAACTGCACGAGCACCTCCTCGCCCTCGCGCGAGACGACGTTGAGGTCCGACGCGATGCGCACGCCGTGACCGAGCCGCAGCGCGCGGCCGTCGATGAGCGCCGAGCGGATCGAGTCGAGCCCCGCCGCCTCACCGGCGTGCACCGTGACGGGGAAGAACTCCGACGCGAGGTAGTCGAAGGCCGCGCGGTGCTGCGCGGGCAGGAAGCCGTCCTCGGGTCCGGCGATGTCGAAGCCCGACACCCCGCGTGCCCGGTTCTCGACCGCGAGCCGGGCGATCTCGAGCGACCGGTCGGCCTGGCGCATGGCCGAGAGGATTTGCCCGACACGGATGTCGCGACCGTCCGCCTCGGCGGCGTCCTCGCCCTCTTCGATCCCCTCCTGCACCGCGTCGACGGCGTCCTGCAGCGACAGGCCATCGCGGAGGTGCTGCTCCGGCGCCCACCGCACCTCGCCGTAGACGACCCCGTCGGCCGCGAGGTCCGTGACGAACTCGCGGGCGATGCGGCGCAGACCGTCGCGTGTCTGCATGACCGCGAGGGTGACGTCGAATGTCTCGATGTAGTCGACGAGCGACCCGGAGTCGCTCTGCTCCTCGAACCAGTCGGCGAGGTCGTCCGCATCGGTCTCGGGCAGGTCGTACCCGATCTCGTCGGCGAGCTCGACGATCGTGCTCGGGCGCACGCCGCCGTCGAGGTGGTCGTGCAGCGAGACCTTCGGCAGCGAGCGGACGGAGACGCCCTGCAGCTTCAGGTCGGCGTGCTGGTCGATCGGCATGGCGGCTCCTCCGGGATGGTGTGTCGGGTGTGTCGTTCGGACGGGTGGATGGATGCCGCTGAGCGGCCCGGTGGCGGGTGCCGCCGGGCGGCGGTCAGGCGGTGATGCGCTCGAGCACGAGCGGGCCGGCGGGCGGAGCCGCGTCGTCGATCTCCCACGCTCCGTGGAGGGCGTCGAGCGCGCGGTCGAAGCGCGCCCCGTCGTCGGCCGACAGCGTGAATAGCGGCTGTCCGGCGACGACCTCGTCGCCCGGCTTGACGTGCAGGTCGATGCCGGCGGCGTGGACGACGGGGTCCTGGGCCCGGGCACGACCGGCGCCCAGCCGCCAGGCCGCGATGCCGAACGGGAGCGCTTCGATGCGCGAAACGATGCCGGCGGCCGGAGCGGTGACGGTGTGCGTCTCGCGGGGCGTCGGGAGCGCGGCATCCGGGTCGCCGCCCTGGGCGCCGATCATGCGACGCCACACGTCCATCGCGCGACCGTCCGCGAGCGCCGCCTCGACGTCGGCGTCGGGCTGGCCGGCGAGGGCGAGCATCTCGCGCGCGAGCGCCACGGTCAGCTCGACGACGTCGGCGGGGCCGCCGCCGGCGAGGACCTCGACGGACTCGCGGACCTCGTTGGCGTTGCCGATCGCGAGACCGAGGGGCGCGTTCATGTCGGTGAGGAGCGCGGTGGTCGCGACGCCCGAGTCGGCGCCGAGCGCGACCATCGTGCGGGCGAGCTCCCGCGCCTTCTCGACGTCCTTCATGAAGGCGCCGGATCCGAACTTCACATCGAGCACGAGCGACTCGGTGCCCTCGGCGATCTTCTTCGACATGATGCTCGAGGCGATGAGCGGGATCGCCTCGACGGTTCCGGTGACATCGCGCAGCGCGTAGAGCCGCTTGTCGGCGGGCGCGAGCCCCGAACCCGCAGCGCAGATGACGGCGCCGACGTCGCGCAGCTGCGCGAACATCTCGTCGTTCGAGAGCGCGGCGCGCCATCCGGGGATCGACTCGAGCTTGTCGAGCGTCCCGCCGGTGTGCCCGAGGCCGCGGCCGGAGAGCTGCGGCACAGCGACGCCGAACGCGGCGACGAGGGGGGCGAGCGGCAGGGTGATCTTGTCGCCGACGCCGCCGGTGGAGTGCTTGTCGACGGTGCGCTTGCCGAGACCCGAGAAGCTCATTCGCTCGCCCGACGCAATCATCGCGTCGGTCATGACGCGGATCTCGTCGCGCTGCATCCCGTTCAGCAGCACCGCCATCGCGAAGGCGGCCATCTGCGAGTCGGCGACGTACTCGCGCGTGTAGGCGTCGATCATCCAGCGGAGCGCGTCCTCGGGGACCGCGCCGCCGTCGCGCTTGGTGCGGATGACGTCGACGGCGTCGAAGGCCTCGACGGCCGATGCGGTGGTGCCGGCGCTCATCGGGCGGCCTCCTCGAGGTCGCGGGGCCCGAAGGCGTCGGGCAGCACCTCGTCGATCGTCCGGATGCCGGACACGGTCTCGAGGAGCATCCCGGGCAGGGCGAACTCGTTCAGGAGCTGACGGCAGCGGCCGCACGGCATGATCGTCTGGCCGTCGTTGTTCACGCACACGAAGGCGACGAGCTGTCCCCCACCCGACATGTGCAGGTCACCGACGAGCGCGCACTCCGCGCAGAGGCCGACGCCGTACGACGCATTCTCGACGTTGCATCCCGAGACGACGCGGCCGTCGCTGACGAGCGCGGCGGCCCCGACCTTGTATCGGGAGTAGGGCGCGTACGCCCGCTCCATGGCTTCGGTCGCGACGGCGCGCAGCTCGTCCCAATCGATGTCTGTCACGGCAGAGATCACCCCTTGATGTACGGCTTGCCGGCAGCGGCCGGTCCTCGGATCTGCCCGGCGAATCCGGCGACCGCGAGGATCGTGACCACGTAGGGCAGCATGAGCATGAACTCGCTGGGGATGGGCGTCCGCAGCACGGTAAGCAGGTTCTGCAGGTTCGTCGCGAAGCCGAACAGCAGGCCCGCCAGCGCGGCACGCAGCGGATCCCAGCGTCCGAAGATGACCGCCGCGAGGGCGATGAAGCCGAGCCCGGCCGTCATCTCCTTGCCGAACTGCGGAACGGAGACGAGCGTGAAGTACGCGCCGCCGATACCGGCGATGGCCCCGGCCAGCGAGACGTTCCAGAACCGCGAGCTGTTGACGTTGATGCCCACCGTGTCGGCGGCCTGCGGGTGCTCGCCCACGGCTCGCAGACGCAGACCCCAGCGCGTGCGATACAGGGCCCACGTCACGATCGCGACGGTGATGAACATCAGGTACACGATGATCGTCTGGTTGAAGAGCACCGGACCGATGATGGGGATGTCGCTGAGCAGCGGGATCTCGAGTCGCGTGAAGCGCACCGGTCGGTTGAGCTCGCTCTCGTTGGGCACGAGGAGCGCGCCGTAGAGGAACCCGGTCAGCCCGGTGACGAGGACGTTGAGCACCACGCCGACGATGACCTGCTCGACCAGATACTTGATGGCGAACGCCGCGAGGACGAACGACACCAGCACGCCGCCGATCATCGCCCCGATGAGGCCGACGAAGGGGTTGCCGGTGATGCTCGACAGGAGCGCGGCCGAGAAGGCGCCGAGCAGCAGCTGACCTTCGATCGCCACGTTCACCACACCGACGCGCTCGCCGATGACCCCTCCCAGGGCTCCGAACACGAGCGGCACCGAGAGCGACACGGCTCCGAACAGCAGGCCGGTGACGGGGACGAGGCCTCCCGCCGCGGCCCACGTCAGGAACGCGAACACACCGAGGATGCCGAACAGCAGCGTCAGCCACAACGGCACCGCGCGGAAGCTCCAGGCGAGCCAGAAGGCGCCGGCCGCGAGGAGGGCGAGGAGCGCGAGCACGATCCAGGAGGTGAGGGCTGTGGGCACGGCGACGTCCGGGAGGCCGAGAGCCGCGGACGCATCGCCCAGTCGGAACGTGCTCTCGCCGTCACGGGGGGCGAAGAGGAAGAGCGCGGCGAGGAGGAGGACCACGACGACGAGGGTGATCGGCACCTTCAGCCGTCGCTGCTCCACCGTGGCGAGGTGGATGGTTCCGTCGTCGGACGACGTGGGGCTGAGGGCGGTCATGCCGTCACCGCCTTCTTCGCGGCCTTGGTTCGCGCCTTGGTCGCCTTCTCGAGGTCGGTCTTGGGGAGGAAGAACACCGTGCGCAGCAGCGGCGGAGCGGCGATGAACAGCACGATCAGCGCCTGGACGACGAGGACGATGTCTACCGGGATGCCCTGCGCCTGCATCGAGAACGATCCCGCCTTCAGAGCGCCGAAGAGGATGCCGGCGGCGAACACGCCCCAGGCACGACTGCGTCCGAGCAGCGCGACCGTGATCGCGTCGAACCCGATCCCCGCGTCGATCGTGCCGCTGAAGCCGGTCGTGATCGATCCCTGGATCTGGTTCATGGCCGCGAGACCCGCGAGCCCGCCGGCGAAGAGCATGGCGTACACGTAGATCCGCTCGACCCCGATGCCGGCCGCGCGCGCAGCGTGGGGGTTCTCCCCCACGGCACGCATCCGCAGCCCCAGGCTCGAGCGCTCGATGACCCACCAGACGACGAGCGTCGCGACGATCACGACGACGAAGCCCCAGTCGAGCGACGGGAAGCCCGCGCCCAGCAGGTTGGGGAACTGGGCCGAGGCGGGGGTCTCCGACGTGATCGGCTGGTTCGTGCCCGGCTTCTGCAGGAGTCCCGGGGTCCGGATCATCCAAGTGACGAAGTAGAACGCCACGTAGTTGAGCATGATCGTCAGGATGACCTCGTGTGCACCGGTGCGCGCCTTGAGCACACCGACGATGCCGCCCCAGATCGCGCCGCCGACGATCCCCGCGATCAGCGTCAGGGGGAGGTGGATCCACATGGGCAGGTCGAGCCCGAAGGTGACGAACGCCGCGAACCCGGCGGCGACCAGGATCTGACCACGGGCGCCGATGTTGAAGAGGCCGACACGGAAGGCCAGCGCGACGCCGAGGCCCGCGGCGATGAGCGGGGCGGCGAAGCCGAGGGAGTTCGTCAGGGGACGGATCTGCGCGAGGAACGAGTCGGCGCGCGGATTGAACACGGCGCCGCGGAAGAGCGCCTCGTATCCGCCCGACACCGCGCTCCAGATCGCGGCGAGGGTGTCACCCGGGCGGGCGAAGAAGTATCCCGCGGCCTCCTGCACGTCGTCGTCGGTGAAGGCGATCAGTACGCCGCCCGCGACCATCGCCAGGACGATCGCGAGGATCGTCGTGACCGTGCTGCCGCGAAGGAGCTCCTTGAGGAACACGCTCGAGGGCGGCGGGGGCGCGATCTCCGGCTGGCCGGTCAGGGGTCCCGAGGCGGCCGGCAGCTGTTCGGGAGCGCCAGACCGAGCGCTCTCCGAGGCACCGGGTGTCGAGTCGCTCATGCGGCCACCTCCGGGTGGGGTTCGCCGGCCATCATGAGGCCGAGGATGTCGCGGGGGGTGTCGGCGGGGACGATCCCGATGATGGTGCCGCGGTACATGACCGCGATGCGGTCGGCGAGGGCGGTGACCTCGTCGAGCTCGGTCGAGACCACGACCACCGGCACTCCGGCGTCGCGGGTCTCGATGATCCGCTTGTGGATGAATTCGATCGAGCCGACGTCGACGCCGCGCGTCGGCTGCGCCGCGACGAAGAGGCGCAGTTCGCGGCTCATCTCCCGCGCAATGACGACCTTCTGCTGGTTGCCGCCCGACAGCGTGCCGGCCGCCGTGTGCGGCCCCTGGGTGCGGATGTCGTACTCGGCGATGCGATCGCGGGCGAACGACTCCAGGGCTGCCCGGCGGAGGGTGCCGGCGCGCACGAACAGCGGGTCGGTCGACCGGTCGAGAATGAGATTCTCCGCCACGGAGAACCCGCCGACGAGACCGTCCTCCTTGCGGTCCTCGGGCACGAAGCCGACACCGGCGTCCAGGATGCCGCGCACACTGCGCCCCACCAGCTCGGTGTCGCCCAGTCGGATCGAGCCGTCGACCTTGCCCGCCAGTCCGACGATCGCCTCGACGAGCTCGGTCTGTCCGTTGCCCTGCACGCCGGCGACGCCGAGCACCTCCCCCGGCCGGACGTCGAAGCTGACGCCGTCCACGACGACGGCGCCGCCCGCGGTGAGCACGCGCAGATCGCGGACCGCGAGTCCGCCCTCGCCGAGCTGCGGGGCATCCTTCCGGACGGTCAGCTCGACGGCGCGGCCGACCATCAGCGAGGCGAGCTCGGCGTTCGTCGCGGTGGGCGATGCCTCGCCCACGACCCTGCCGAGGCGGATGACGGTGATGCGATCGGCCACCTCGCGGACCTCGCGCAGCTTGTGCGTGATGAACACGATCGACGTGCCCTCGTCGCGCAGCTGCCGCATGATCGCCATGAGCTCGTCGGTCTCCTGCGGCGTCAGGACGGCGGTCGGCTCGTCGAAGACCAAGACCTTCGCGTCTCGCGAGAGGGCCTTGATGATCTCCACGCGCTGCTGGACGCCGACCGGGAGATCCCCGACGACGGCGTCGGGGTCGATCTGGAAGCCGAAACGATCGGCCACGTCGCGGACGTGCCGTCGGGCCTTCGCGAGGTCGAGGGCGCCGATGCCCTTCGTGTCCTCGTGCCCGAGCATGACGTTCTCGGCGACGGTGAAGACGGGGATGAGCATGAAGTGCTGATGCACCATGCCGATGCCGGCGGCCATCGCGTCGCCGGGCCCCCGGAAGTTCTGGGCGGCGTCGTCGAGGAGGATCTGGCCCTCGTCGGCCTGGTACAGGCCGTAGAGGACGTTCATGAGGGTGGACTTGCCCGCGCCGTTCTCACCGAGCAGGGCGTGTATCTCGCCCGGCTCGACCACGAGATCGATGTGGTCGTTCGCGACGAGGGTGCCGAAACGCTTGGTGATGCCCCGGAGTTCGAGCTTCATGTTCGCCAATCTATGCGACGTTGAGGGACCGCGGACAGGGATCGGGGCCGGGAGACGATCGTCTCCCGGCCCCGACATCAGAACCGGCTCACGGGGAGTTCGGCGACTCCACCGTGATGTCGCCCGACACGATCGCGTCCTGCAGTGCGGTCAGCTCGTCGGTCAGGCCGTCGGGCAGCTGCGACTCGAAGTCGTGGAAGCTGGACAGCTTCACGCCCTCGTTCTCGAGGGTGCCGACGTACGGGGTGACGTCGAAGTCGCCACCGGCGGCCTCGATGGTCGCGTCGCGGACGGCGACGTCGATCGCCTTCATGACCGAGACGAGCACGAGGTCGGCGACGGTCTCGTCGGCGACCGCGAGGTCGGTGTCGACACCGAGCATGAGCGTGTCGGTGCCGCCGTCGGTGATGGCCGCAGCCGCACTCTGGTAGACGGGACCGCCGACCGGGAGGATGACGTCCGCGCCCTGGTCGAGCAGGTTCTGGGCCGTCTGCTTGGCGGTGTCGTTGGCGGCGAAGCCACCGGTGAACAGGCCCTCCTCGGTGCCCATGTCCCAGCCGAGAACCTCGACCGAGCCGCCCTTGTCCTCGTTGTACTTCTCGACGCCGAGCTGGAAGCCGTCCATGAACACGGCGACCGATGGGATCTGCATGCCACCGAAGGTGCCGACCTTGTTGACGCCGCTCTGCTCCGACCACGCCGCCGCGGCGTAGCCGCCGAGGTAGGCGGCCTCTGCCGTGTTGAACACGAGGGGCTTGATGTTGGGCGCGTCGGTCTCGCCGTTGAAGTCGTTGTCGGCGAGGTCGTCGATGATCGCGTAGTCGATGTCGGGGTTCGCGAGCGCCGACTCGACGGTGGCGGCGGAGAGGTTGAAGCCGACGGACACGATGAAGGTGCAGCCCTCGGCGACCAGCTGCTCCAGGTTGGGCGCGTAGTCGTTGGGGGTGGTCGACTCGAGTTCGATGCCCTCGACGTCGAGCTCTTCCAGAGCCGCATCCATACCGGCCTTGGCCGACTCGTTGAACGACTTGTCGTTCCAGCCGCCCTCGTCCGAGATCAGGCAGGGGGTGAAGCCGTCCACGGCTTCACCGGCGGCGTCACCGGTCGAGCTCGCCTCGGGTGCGGATCCGCATCCGGCGAGGGCGACGAGAAGGCCCGCGGCAGCTGTGATGCCGACGAGCTTCTGAGGGGTAGAGAGAGTCAATGCAGCCTCCACATTGAAGGCGCCGCGGACTTCGCGGCGGCTGGAAAGAAGTTACCCAGTGTTTCGTCGGGGTTGCACCCCGGACGCGCTGCGCCCCGCGAATGGTTACAAAGACGCAATGTGCGCGTCACAGAACCTCCGCGGCCGAGCGGCTCTCAGAGGACGTCGCCGCGGCCGGTCAGCTTGAGGGCGTCGACGACGTGCTTGACCCGTTGCGCGTTCTCGCTGGTCGTGACCAGGAGCGCATCGGGGGTGTCGACGACCACGATGTCCTTGACGCCGATCAGGCTGATCACCCGCGAGGTGTGGCTGACCACGATCCCGCTCGCAGCGTCGGAGAGGATGCGTGCGTTCTCGCCCAGGATCGCGAGGTCGTTCTTGCGTCCGTTCGAGTTGAGCTTCGCGAGGCTGGCGAAGTCGCCCACGTCGTCCCAGTCGAAGTGACCGGGCACGACCGCGAGCTTGCCCTTCTCGGCGGCGGGCTCGGCGACGACGTAGTCGATCGCGATCTTCTTCAGCCTCGGCCAGATGCGGTCGACCGCGGGACCGCGCAGGTCGCGATCGTCCCAGGCTTCGGCGAGCTCGAGCAGGCCGGCGTGAAGCTCCGGGCTGTTCGCCTCGATCTCGGCGAGCAGCACGTCGGCGCGCGAGATGAACATGCCGGCGTTCCAGAGGTAGGACCGGTCGGCGACGTAGGCGCGGGCGGTGTCGAGGTCGGGCTTCTCGACGAAGCGTTCCACCATCGAGGCGTCACGGGCACCGTCGACGATCAGCTCGCCGCCGCGCTTGATGTACCCGAACCCGACGGCGGGCTCGGACGGCGTGATGCCGATGGTGCAGATGTACCCCTCGCGGGCCACCTCGACGGCGTCGCGCACGGCGAACTCGAAGACGCGGCTGCCGCGGATCACGTGGTCGGCGGCGAACGACCCGATGATGACGTCGGGGTGACGCCGGTGCAGGATCGCCGCCGCCAGGCCGATCGCGGCGGCGGAGTCGCGTGGCTCCGACTCGAGGAAGACATTCTTGTCGGGGATGCCGGGCAACTGCGCCTCGACGGCGGCGCGGTGCGCGCGACCGGTCACGACGGCGATGCGGTCGCTGCCCGTGAGCGGGACGAGCCGATCCCAGGTGTCGCGCAGCAGCGAGTGCCCCGACCCGGTGAGGTCGTGCAGGAACTTCGGCGCATCGGCGCGCGACAGCGGCCAGAGCCTGCTGCCCACCCCTCCGGCGGGGATGACGGCATAGAAGTCCGGGATCTCGTCGACCATGCTCCGAGCGTAGTGGCGCGGCGGACGGGGCCCGAGCGTCAAGAACCCCGTTTCTTTAGGGTGCCCTTCGTCGCCCCGCCCTATTTTCCCGGCCTAGAATCGAGAGGCGCCCATGTGACGCCGGGGGTCAACCGCCCCACCGGGGCATCGATCGCCCCCACGAACCGTGTTCGATCCAGGGAGGACGACCGTGTCTGCACCAGCACGCGTCACACCGTCGGTAGCCCAGACCACATCCAAGACCCCGCGCGGCACGCTCTACCGCGGGAACGAGGGCATGTGGTCGTGGGTGCTTCACCGCATCACCGGCGTCGCCATCTTCTTCTTCCTCTTGGTCCACGTGCTCGACACCGCGCTGATCCGCGTGTCGCCCGAGGCCTACGACGCCGTCATCGGCACCTACAAGAACCCGATCATGGGCCTGGGCGAGGTCGCCCTCGTCGCAGCGATCGTCTACCACGCCTTCAACGGCCTGCGCATCATCGCGGTCGACCTGTGGCCGTGGGCCACGCGTCACCAGCGCCAGCTCTGGTGGGGCGTCCTGGCCGTCTGGGCCGTCACCGTCATCGGCTTCTCGGCGCGCCACGTGCCGATCGTGCTCTCGGAGATTGGAGGGGGTCACTGATGACCGCCGACACCCTGGCCGCTCCCCGCAGCCCGCAGGTCCGCAAGAAGGGCGCCAACCTCGAGAAGTGGGGCTGGGTCTACATGCGCGCCTCCGGCGTGCTGCTGGTCGTGCTGATCTTCGGGCACCTCTTCGTCAACCTGATGCTCGGCGAGGGCATCAAGGGCATCGACTTCGCGTTCGTCGCCGGCAAGTTCGCCAGCCCGTTCTGGCAGTGGTGGGACGTCCTCATGCTGTGGCTCGCTCTGATCCACGGCGCCAACGGCATGCGCACGATCGTCAACGACTACGTCACGGGCGCGACGGCGCGCAAGGTGCTGGTGTGGGCCATCTGGCTCTCGGCCGGACTCCTGATCCTCCTCGGAACGCTGGTCGTCTTCACCTTCGACCCCTGCCTCGGCGTCACCGCCGACAGCATGCTCTGGGAGACCTGCCAGGGCTGACCCTGCGCTCCGACGACGTGAATCACAGCAACGAAAGGCTCGCCGAGTGAGCACCCAGACCGAAGAGGTCGTCGTCAAGGACGGCATCCATTACCACCAGTTCGACATCGTCATCGTCGGCGCCGGCGGCGCCGGGATGCGGGCGGCGATCGAGGCCGGTCCGGGCGCTCGGACCGCGGTGATCTCGAAGCTGTACCCGACGCGCTCGCACACGGGTGCGGCCCAGGGCGGCATGGCGGCGGCGCTCGCCAACGTCGAAGAGGACTCGTGGGAGTGGCACACCTTCGACACGGTCAAGGGCGGCGACTACCTCGTCGACCAGGACGCCGCGGAGATCCTCGCGAAGGAGGCCATCGACGCGGTCATCGACCTCGAGAACATGGGTCTGCCCTTCAACCGCACGCCCGACGGCAAAATCGACCAGCGCCGGTTCGGCGGGCACACCGCCGACCACGGCAAGTCGCCCGTGCGCCGTGCGTGCTACGCCGCCGACCGCACAGGTCACATGATCCTGCAGACGCTGTTCCAGAACTGCGTCAAGCTCGGCATCAACTTCTTCAACGAGTACTACGTGCTCGACCTGATCACGGTCACGGCCGCCGACGGATCGACCCAGACGGCCGGCGTCGTCGCCTACGACCTGGCGACCGGCGACCTGCACGTGTTCCACTCGAAGGCCGTGATCTTCGCGACCGGCGGCTTCGGCAAGATCTACAAGACGACCTCGAACGCCCACACCCTCACGGGAGACGGCGTCGGCATCGTCTGGCGTAAGGGCCTCCCCCTCGAGGACATGGAGTTCTTCCAGTTCCACCCGACCGGCCTCGCCGGTCTCGGCATCCTCCTCACCGAGGGTGCGCGTGGCGAGGGCGCCATCCTGCGCAACGCATCGGGCGAGCGCTTCATGGAGCGCTACGCCCCCACCATCAAGGACCTCGCCCCCCGCGACATCGTCTCGCGCTGCATGCAGCAGGAGGTCGCGGAGGGCCGCGGCGCCGGCCCGCACCGCGACTACGTGCTGCTCGACTGCACCCACCTGGGCGCCGAGGTCCTCGAGACCAAGCTCCCCGACATCACCGAGTTCGCGCGCACGTACCTCGGCGTCGACCCCGTCGTCGAACCGGTTCCGGTGATGCCGACCGCGCACTACGCGATGGGCGGCATCCCCACCAACGTCAAGGCCGAGGTGCTCGCCGACAACACCACCGTCGTCCCCGGCCTCTACGCTGCGGGCGAGTGCGCCTGCGTCTCGGTGCATGGCTCGAATCGCCTCGGCACCAACTCGCTGCTCGACATCAACGTCTTCGGCAAGCGCGCCGGCCGGAACGCCGTCGAGTACGTCAAGACGGCCGACTTCGTGCCGCTGCCGGAGAACCCCGCCCACGCGGTCCGTGAGCTCATCGAGGGCGTCCGCGACAACCCCGGCACCGAGCGCATCGCGGTGCTGCGCAAGACGCTGCAGGACGAGATGGACAAGGGCGCCCAGGTGTTCCGCACCGAGGAGTCCCTCCTGCACGTCATGGACGTCATCGCCGACCTGCGCGAGCGTTTCAAGAACATCCACGTCGACGACAAGGGCAAGCGGTTCAACACCGACCTGCTCGAGGCGGTGGAGCTGGGCTTCCTGCTCGACATCGCCGAGGTCGTCGTGGTCGCCGCCCGCAACCGCAAGGAGAGCCGCGGCGGTCACATGCGCGACGACTTCCCGACGCGCGACGACGAGAACTACATGCAGCACACGATGGCCTACCTCTCGGGCGACCCCCACTCGTCGCACGCCGAGGACCACATCCGGCTCGACTGGAAGCCCGTCGTGTTCACCAAGAACGAGAACGGCGAACTGCGGTACCCGCCGCTGGAGAGGAAGTACTGATGACGATCGTCGAGACCGATGCCACGGCCCCTGCCGAGGCGGCGAACGACACCGGCATCCAGTCGTTCCTGGTCACCTTCATCATCCGGCGGTTCGACCCCGAGGTCGACGCGGAGCCGCGCTGGGTCGACTACGACGTGGAGCTCTACTCGACCGACCGCGTCCTCGACGCACTCCACAAGATCAAGTGGGACGTCGACGGGTCGCTGACCTTCCGGCGCTCGTGCGCCCACGGCATCTGCGGCTCGGACGCCATGCGCATCAACGGCCGCAACCGCCTGGCCTGCAAGACGCTGATCAAGGATCTCGACATCTCGCAACCGATCTACGTCGAGGCCATCAAGGGTCTGCCGCTCGAGAAGGACCTCGTCGTCGACATGGAGCCGTTCTTCGCCTCCTACCGCGACGTCCAGCCGTTCCTGATCGCCAACTCCAAGCCCGAGGCGGGCAAGGAGCGCATCCAGACGATCGCCGACCGCGAGATCTTCGACGACACCACGAAGTGCATCCTCTGCGCGGCGTGCACCTCGTCGTGCCCCGTGTTCTGGACCGACGGCCAGTACTTCGGCCCCGCCGCGATCGTCAACGCGCACCGCTTCATCTTCGACTCGCGCGACGACGCGGGCGATGTGCGCCTCGACATCCTCAACGACAAGGAAGGCGTGTGGCGCTGCCGCACGACGTTCAACTGCACCGAGGCGTGCCCCCGCGGCATCGAGGTCACCAAGGCCATCGCCGAGGTCAAGCAGGCGGTTCTGCGCGGTCGATGAGTTCGGGCGGGCCCGCCGGCCCGTCGGAACCCCGCTCGCGCTGCCGGTACATTCGACGACGTGAGTTCCGACCCCTCCGCGACGGACCCGCTGCGCGAGCGCTGGGATTCATCGCGCCTGCGTGAGCGGCTCGATCAGCCCATCGAGCGTGCGACGACTATCACCCGTCGCACGCTCGGCTGGTTCCCCATCCGGGTCTGGCGGCACTTCCTGCGACACAACGGGTTCCTGCTCGCGGCGAGCATCAGCTACCAGTCGCTGTTCGCACTCTTCGCGACGATCTACACGGCCTTCGCGGTGGTCGGTCTCTGGCTCGGCGGCTCCGCGGTCGCGATCGACGCGCTGATCGGAGTCGTCAACTCCTACATCCCCGAGCTGATCTCGCACGACGGTCCCGTCTCCCCCGACGATGTCGCCGGGATCGCGCGTGATAGCGGGAGCCTGCTCGCCGTCACCGGTGCTGCCGCGCTGGCCGTCGCGGTCTGGACCGCGATCGGCTTCGTGACCTTCACCCGACGCGCGGTGCGCGACATCTTCGGGCTCCCCTTCGACACCCGCAACTACGTCCTGCTCAAGCTGCGCGACTTCGGCGCGGCTCTGTTGTTCGGTCTGGCCCTCGTCCTGGGTGCGGCCCTCGGCCTCGTCGCGGGCGGCATCGTTCGCCAGCTGTTCGATCTCTTCGAGGTGCCCTACGAGTCGGCGACGATCGACGTCCTCAGCCGCCTCGCCTCGGTCCTCGTCGCCGTCGTGCTGAACGCCGCGGCGCTCACCGGGCTCATCCGGTTCCTCACGGGCACGTCGCTGCCGTGGCGCAAGATCATCCCCGGTTCGCTGTTCGGCGGCATCGCGCTGAGCGTGCTGCAGCTGGGTGCCGGTTTCCTCGCGGTCTACTCCCCCACCAACCCGCTGCTGGCGACCTTCTCGGTGCTCATCGGCTTCCTGCTCTGGCTGAGGCTGGCGGGCATCGTCATGCTCGTCGCCGCGTCGTGGGTCGCGGTCTCGGCGGCCGACGACGACATCCCCCTCATCGTCCGCACCGAGCAGGAGCGCCGCGCCGACGAGCGGCGCGCACTCCGGGTGGTTGCCGAGGCGCAGCTGCGCGACGCCGAGCACGCCCTCGCCGAGGCCGGCTGGTGGCAGCGCGTGCCCGCCCGCCGCGCCGTGCGACAGGCCCGCGACCTGCTGCACCGGCTCGACGCCGAGCGTGTCGCCGCGGAGTGAGCCGCCGCGGAGCGGGGTCGTGTCGGTGACCCCGATTACGCTGGCAGATGTGTCACGCAGCCTCCGCATCGCCTCCGTCAACGTCAACGGCATCCGCGCCGCAGCCCGTAAGGGCATGCACGACTGGCTCGCTGCCGCCGACGTCGACATCCTCACGCTGCAAGAGGTGCGCGCTCAGCCGAGCGATCTCGCGGCGGCGCTCCCGGGGTGGCACTTCGTCTCCGACGAGGCGCTCGCCAAGGGGCGCGCCGGCGTCGCCATCGCCGCGCGTGAGCCGCTCGACGTGTGGCGCGTCGAGCTCGGCGACGACGACCTCGACTCGAAGGGACGCTGGGTCGAGGCCGACATCGCGGTCGCGGGCGAGCACCTCACCGTCGTGAGCGCGTACGTCTTCACGGGCGAGGCCGACACCGAGAAGCAGGTCGCGAAATACGCCTTCCTCGACGCGATGGAGAAGCGGATGCCGCAGCTCGGCGGACTCGCCGTGATCACCGGCGATCTGAACGTGGGGCACCGCGAGCTCGACATCCGCAACTGGCGCGGCAACCGCAAGAAGGCGGGCTTCCTGCCGCGCGAGCGCGCGTACTTCGACCGCTTCACCGCTCCGGTCGGCGCGGAGGTCGAAACCGTCGACGGCGAGCGCGGCACCGGCCTCGGCTGGGTCGACGTGGGGCGCCGTTTCGCCGGCGAGGTCGACGGTCCGTACACCTGGTGGTCGAACCGCGGCAAGGCGTTCGACACCGACACCGGCTGGCGCATCGACTACCACCTGGCGACGCCGCAGCTGGCCGAGCGGGTCAGCGACTACCGGGTCGTCCGCGCACCGTCGTGGGACACCCGATGGAGCGACCACGCCCCGGTCGTCGCCGACTACGCCTTCCCGGGCTGAGTAGGCGACGGCGGGCGGAGCGACGCCCGTAGACTCGTCTGGTGAACAAGCCCCGCCTGTACTCCGGAATGCAGCCGTCCGCCGATTCGCTCCAGATCGGCAACTACATCGGGGCTCTCATGCAGTGGCGCGACCTGCAGGACACGTATGACGCGTTCTTCTCCGTCGTCGACCTGCACGCGCTCACCCAGCCGAACGATCCGGCCGAACTGCGCGCGAAGACCCGGCGCACGGCCGCCCAGTACATCGCCGCGGGCATCGAGCCGTCGCGCTCGACGCTCTACGTGCAGTCGCACGTGCGCGCGCACGCCGAGCTCGCGTGGGTGCTCTCGACCGTGACCGGCTTCGGCGAGGCCGGCCGCATGACGCAGTTCAAGGACAAGTCACAGCGCTACGGCGCGGATGCCACCAACGTCGGGCTCTTCACCTACCCGGTGCTCATGGCCGCCGACATCCTGCTCTACCAGACCGACATCGTGCCGGTCGGCGACGACCAGAAGCAGCACGTCGAGCTGACGCGAACCCTCGCCGAACGCTTCAACTCGCGCTACGGCGAGACCTTCCGTGTGCCGATGCCCGTCATCCAGCAGGACACCGCCCGTATCTACGACCTGCAGAACCCCACCGCGAAGATGTCCAAGTCGGCCGAGTCCGACGCGGGCGTGCTGTGGCTGCTCGATGACCCGAAGGTGTCGGCGAAGAAGGTCATGCGTGCCGTCACCGACTCGGAAGGGTCGGTGCGCTACGACCGCGAGAACAAGCCCGGCGTCTCGAACCTGCTCGTGATCTACGCCGCGCTGACGGGCCGCCAGATTCCCGCGATCGAGGACGAGTACGCCGGTCGCGGCTACGGCGACTTCAAGAAGGGCCTGGCCGAGGTCGTCGTCTCGGAGTTCGGGCCGGTTCGCGAACGTGCCCTCGAGCTGCTCGACGACCCCGCCGAGCTCGACCGCGTGCTCGCGTCGAACGCGGCGCGCGCCGACGAGGTCGCCGACCGGACCCTCGGCGACGTCTACGACAAGCTGGGACTGCTGCGACGTGTCTGACACCGAATCGACCGGCCCCGACGTCTTCGCTGACGGCGTGCCCGCCGAGGGTGTGCCCCCCGAGGGTGTGCCGGCCGAGCCCGCCCCCGAAACGATCGCAGAGCTCGACGACGCGGCTGCTGCCTCGAAGGCGTCTCCGGCCGACGCCGCCGTGCAGGAGCGGCTGTGGCGCGCGGCCTTCGCTCTCGACCGCTGGCTGTTCATCGCCCGCGGTTCCGACGACGAGCCCACCCCCTTCGCGCTGCGGTCGGACGAGGGGGCCGTGATCTTCGCGTTCTCGACCGCCGATCGTGCGCATGAGGCCGCCCTCGGCTTCGGCCTGTCCGAGGACGAGGCGTCGCGACTGCTCGCAGTGCCCCTCCCCTCTGCCGCGGCGTGGGTCGCCTCGTACGCCGAGGCCGGTGTCGAGGCGATGGTCTTCGACGCGCCCGGCAACGGAGCGATGGCCCCGCTGTCGAACCTCGCCGCCATGGCTGTCTACATCTCGCAGAATCCGACGGCCTGAGGCCCGCTTCCGGTCGCCCTCGGGTAGCCGCGCCGTTCTTCCTGTGCCGCGTACAGGTTGAGCAGCCGCTAGACCCGAGCGCCGGCGGCGCCGCGGGCGCTGAACCTGCGGATGGAACGCCTGCGGCATCCGAGCCCGACGCCGGCGGCATCCGCACCCGTCGCCGGTTCCCGTCCGAGCCCGTCGCCGGTTCCCATCCGAGCCCGTGCCGTCGACAGGGCGAGGACACCTCAGCGCACGATCCAGGCGCCGGCTTGCAACCCTCAGCCTGTCGACGGCACGCGCGCGTCGGTCGACCGGGATACGGGGAGCGTCAACGCAGCCGGGCAGAGCGCGGACCGCGGCTCAACAGGCCGCGCACGGCAGCGACCACCCGCTCGGGCCGCCACATGATGTCAGCGGCCATGGGGTGGAGCGTCGCGTAGCCGAGGGCCGCGGCGGCGAGATCCCGGCGCCCGTCTCTCCGGCGGGCCTCGAGGCCGGCGTGGTGGGCGTCGCTGTCGCACTCCACGATGAGCCAGCCGTCCACGAGCAGATCGACCCGGCCGACACCGGATACCTGCACCTGGACCTCGACTGAGCGCGCGATCCCGCGGAGCAGCAGCCGCATGAGCGTCTCCGGCCCCGACTCCGCGCGCGCATCGATGAGCGGGCGGAGCGCACGGTATCGCAACGGAAGGGCAGCGAACACGGTGGCGAGATCCGCCGGGGCCAGGAGCCCGAGGTGGAGGGCGCTGTCGATCGTGGCGATCGCCGCACGGGGCGGCTGACACAGCACGGCGCGAACGACCGCGTCCACGATCCCCGAGCACGCATACCACCGCGGGCGGGCCTCGACCGCGGGCATCCAGTGCCGCACGGCACGGTCGGTGCCGGCGGCGATGTCGGGCACGCGGGAGGCGGTCGGCGGGAGCTGGATGTGCGGCCCGCTCCGCTCGAGGACGAAGACCCCGAGCAGCCGCAGCAGACTCACGCAGGTGAGCCGCCCGCCGAGCGAAACGGCCGTGACGACGTCGTCCGGGGCGTCCGCCGGCAGGTACGAACCACGGCGCGGCCGAACGAGCCGACCCGCCGCGATCGCATCGGCGATGTCGCGCTTACGCAGACCGGCTGCGCGGAGCTCGGCGGTCGACCAGCACGGCAGGTCCGCGATCTCGGCGGGAGTCCACGGGGATGTCATCAGGTGCGTCATGCCGACACCCTGCGCCGCGCGGCGGCCGCCTACCGCCGCCCCGCGACGACCTGTGCGCAAGTGCCGGATGGGCCGGCCTGTGCGGGAGGCGCCGACCGGCGTGCCGTCGACAGGCTCGGGCGCCTCCATCCGCCCCGAATCGCGCGGACCGGCGACGTTCAGCCTGTCGACGGCACGTGACGCGTCGCGGTGCCGTGGCGCGAGACGCCCGCTGACCCGGCCCCGCCCGGCCCGGAGAGTCGAGTCTGGTCGCCGCGGCCGGTCGGCGCCCCGTGCTCGGAGCCCGCCGGAATCGTGCCGCGCACAGGCCACGCGGCATACCCGGTGCCGTGAAGGCCGGTATCGCCCCGCACAACCTGTGCACGGGACCAACCGCACCCGCACCACTGGCACCGGCACGGCACCCGAACAGCGGGAGCACGCGGCGCGGTGAGCGGGGCTCGGATCGGTAGGGTCGGGGGATGCAACCGGTGACCCTCCGTACCGCCCGGCTCGGGCTGTCCATCCCGACGCTCGACGACGCCGACGCCATCACCGCCGCCGCCCAGGACCCCGAGGTCCCCCGTTGGACCACGCTGCCCTCGCCCTACGACCGCTCGCACGCCGAGGACTTCGTCGCCAAGGCTGCAGTCTGGTGGCAGGAGCAGAGCGAGCTCACCTGGGGCATCCGCGTCGACGGCTCGTGGGTCGGCATGATCGGCCTGCATCGCACGATCGCCGGCGGCAGCGCCGAGATCGGCTACTGGATGGCGGCCGCCGCGCGCGGCCACGGCTACGTCACCGAGGCCGCCCGGGCCGTCATCGACTTCGGTTTCGCCGAGCCGCTCTCGCTGGCACGCATCGAGTGGCGGGCCGTCGTCGGCAACCTCGCGTCGGCGCGGACCGCGCGCAGCCTCGGCTTCCGGTACGAGGGCCTGCTGCGCCAGGGCCTCTCCGACCTGCGGGGCCGCCATGACGGATGGATCGCGGGCATCCTCGCGGCGGACGACCGCACGCCGCAGCCCTGGCCGATGCTGGCGGACTGAACCGAGCACGCCGCCGTCCGCGCACAACCCCGTGCCGGGCGGGGGTCGCGCGTGCCAGGATGTCGCCATGCCCGAGATGCCGGAAGTGCAGGGACTCGTCGACTACCTCGGCGGGCGGCTCGTCGGCCGGCGCATCACGAAGGCGCGGGTCAGTGCCATCTCGGCTCTGAAGACCTACGATCCGCCCATCGAGTCGCTCGAGGGCGCGACGGTGACGGCGGCGTCCCGGCACGGCAAGTTCGTCGACCTGGCCACGGACACCGGCACCCGCCTCGTCTTCCACCTCGCCAAGGCGGGCTGGCTGCGCTGGTACGACACGCTGCCCGCGACCGTCATCCGCCCCGGGAAGACCCCGATCGCCCTGCGTATCGGGTTCGATGACGACTCCGGCTTCGATCTGACCGAGGCGGGCACCAAGAAGTCGCTCGCGGTGTACGTCGTGCGCGATCCGGCCGAGGTCGCGGGGATCGCCCGCCTCGGCCCCGACCCGCTCGACCCGTCGTTCGACCGCGCCACGCTGGCGGGGCTGCTCGCCGGTCGCCGCACGCAGATCAAGGGCGTGCTGCGCGACCAGTCGATCGTCGCCGGGATCGGCAACGCGTACTCCGACGAGATCCTGCACGCGGCGAGGATGTCGCCGTACGCCCTCGCGGCCAACCTCGACGACGAGGAGGTCGACCGGCTCTATGCGGCACTCAGTGCGACGCTGACCGAGGCCGTCTCCGCCGCATCCGGCAAGCCGCCCGCCGACCTGAAGGACGCCAAGCGTCGCGGGATGCGGGTGCACGGCCGCCGCGGCGAGGCGTGTCCGGTCTGCGGCGACGAGGTGCGCAGCGTCTTCTTCGCCGACAACAGCCTGGAGTACTGCCCGACCTGCCAGACCGGCGGCAAGCTGCTCGCCGACCGGCGGCTGTCGCGGCTGCTGAAGTAGCGATCCGGCCGACGGCCCACGCCCCCGCTCAGATGACGGCACGAGTCGGGAATGCCCCGGATGTCGGCGCGTTGAGTACGATCGGAGTATTGAACGTGCTCCGGGGTCGGTGAGAATCCGAACCGGCGGTGAGAGTCCGCGACCCTCCCGGCCTTCGGGCCGAGAGGTTGATCCGGTGGAATTCCGGGACCGACGGTGATGCGACGCGAGTCGCTAGTCCGGATGGGAGGAAGCACGGCAGCGTTCGCGCTGCGCGCGCCCGCCCGCGTCCCCGGAGACTGACCGAAGGACGAAGGATGCCGGGCACCACCGATCGCGAGATCGCCGCGATGCGTCGCGCCTTCGACCTCGCGGGCAACGGTCCCCGTGGTATCAACCCGCAGGTGGGGGCCGTGCTCCTCGCCGCCGACGGGTCGGTCCTCGCCGAGGGCTGGCACCGCGGCGCCGGCACCGCCCACGCCGAGGTCGACGCACTGACGCAGCTGCCCGTCGGCGCGGCCCGCGGCGCGACCGCCGTCGTGAGCCTCGAGCCATGTAATCACACCGGCCGGACGGGCCCCTGCGCGCTCGCGCTGATCGAAGCGGGAGTGGCCCGTGTCGTCTACTCCCTCGCCGATCCGGGCGACGCCTCGGCCGGCGGGGCGCAGCGCCTGCGGGATGCCGGTGTCGACGTGGTCGGCGGGGTGCTGGATCACGAGGGCGAGGCGCTCATCCACGATTGGCTCACCGTGCAGCGCCTCGGCCGGCCGCACGTGACCGTGAAGTGGGCGCAGTCGCTCGACGGGCGCGCGGCCGCTCCCGACGGGACCAGCCAGTGGATCACCGGTCCCGCGGCGCGCTCCGACGTGCACCGCCGCCGGAGCGAGGCCGACGCGATCGTCGTCGGCACCGGCACCCTCCTGTCGGACGATCCCGCGCTGACCGCGCGGCGCCCCGACGGCACGCTCTACGAGCGGCAGCCGATGCCCGTGGTCCTGGGCCAGCGCGCCGTGCCGGACGACGCGCTGGTACGCCGCCACCCGCTGCCCCTCCTGCACCGCGACGGTGAGAACCTCGACGGCGAGAGCCCGAACGACCCGTCGCTGATGAGCGAGCTGCGCGAGCGCGGGGTGCAGCGCGTCTTCGTGGAAGGCGGCCCCACGATCGCGAGCGCCTTCCTGCGCGCGGGCCTCGCCGACGAGATCCTCTCCTACGTCGCGCCGACCCTCATCGGCTCGGGCACGTCGGGCGATGACCGTCCCGCGCTGCGGTCGCTCGGCGTCGAGACCATCACCGACCAGCGACGCCTGCGGGTGAGCTCTGTCGAGATGCTCGGCGATGATTTGCTGATCGTCGCCACCCCCGTACACCCGTCATCCCCCTCCGAAGGAGACGCCTGATGTTCACCGGAATCATCGAAGAGATCGGCGAGGTCGTCGCCGTCGACCCCTCGGGCGACGGTGTGCGGATCACGGTGCGTGCACCGAAAGCGGTGTCCGATGCCGGCCACGGCGACTCGATAGCCGTCAGCGGGGTCTGCCTGACCGTCGTCGATCAGGGAGCGGACTGGTTCACCGCCGACGTCATGCGTCAGACCCTCGATGTGTCGAGTCTGACCGGCATCGAGCCGGGACGCGCAGTCAACCTCGAGCGCGCCCTCGCCGCCCACACGCGCCTGGGTGGTCACATCGTGCAGGGACACGTCGACGGCCTGGGTCGCATCCTCGACGTGCGCCCCGGCGAGCAGTGGCGCGTGCTGCGCATCTCGGTGCCCGCCGATCTCGCGCCCCTGATCGTCGACAAGGGGTCGATCACCGTCGACGGCGTCTCGCTCACCGTGAGCGCCGTGAGCCCCGCCGACGCACGCGACGCGTGGCTCGAGGTCTCGCTGATCCCCGAGACGCTCGCCGCCACGACCCTCGGGGCCCGCATCACCGGCGACGCGGTCAATCTCGAGACCGACATCCTCGCCCGACACGTCCAGCGGTTGCTGGCATTCACCACCCTCTCGAACGAAGGAGGCTCCCGATGAGCCTTTCTCCCCTCTCCGACGCGCTCGACGCGCTGCGGGCCGGAAAGCCGATCATCGTCGCCGACGATGAGAACCGCGAGAACGAAGGCGACGTCATCCTGTCGGCTGCGCTCGCGACCCCGGAGTGGATCGCCTGGACGGTCCGCCATTCGAGCGGGTTCATCTGCGCCCCCATGCCTGCCGAGTGGGCCGATCGCCTCGACCTACCCCCGATGGTCGAGACCAACGAGGACGCCCGTGGCACGGCGTACACCGTCTCGGTCGACGCGGCAGAGGGCGTGACGACCGGTATCAGCGCGGCGGACCGCGCCCGCACCCTGACCGTGCTCGCGGATCCCGCGTCGACGCCCGGCAGTGTCATCCGCCCGGGCCACATCCTGCCGCTCCGCGCCGTCGAAGGCGGCGTGCGCGAGCGCAGCGGTCACACCGAGGCCGCCGTCGAGCTCATGCAGCTCGCGGGCCTCGAGCCGGTCGGCGCGATCGCCGAGATCGTCGCGGACGACGGCTCGATGATGCGGATGCCGGGTCTCCTCGAGCTCGGCGAGCGCGACGGCATCCCGGTCATCACCATCGAACAGCTGATCGCCCACCTCGAGGAGACCGATCCTCGCCCCACGGCCGACGCAAGCGCCCAGCGACGGCGCGTCAGCCTGCGCGCGGAGGCCCATGTGCCGACCTCGCACGGCGCGTTCCGATTCCTCGCGTACAAGGACCGCACGACCGGCACCGATCACATCGCCGTCGTGTCGGGCGACCTGACCGACCCGGCTCCGCTCGTGCGGGTGCACTCCGAGTGCCTGACGGGCGAGGCCTTCGGCTCGCTCAAGTGCGAGTGCGGTCCCCAGCTCGATGCCGCCCTCGACGCCATCGACCGCGACGGCGGCATCGTCATCTACATGCGCGGCCATGAGGGTCGCGGGATCGGGCTCATCAACAAGCTCCGCGCGTACCAGCTGCAGGAGCGCGGTCTCGACACGCTCGATGCGAACCTCGCGCTCGGCCTGCCGGCCGATGCGCGCGACTACGCCGCGGCGGCGGGGATCCTGTCGGACCTGGGCGTGAGCAGCATCCGACTGCTGACGAACAACTCCGACAAGGTCGCTCAGCTGCGGGCACTGGGACTCGACATCGCCGAGCAGGTGCCGCTGCTCGTCGGCGTGGGCGCGAATAACCACCAGTACCTCGCGACCAAGCGCGACCGCATGGGGCACATCATCGACGACGCCGAGCTGAGCGCGGCCCTCGCCCGCGGCACGGATGCGGACGCGGGTGCGGCCCAGGACACCATCGACCCTCGACAGAACTCGGAGAACATCGCATGAGCGGACACGGCGCTCCCGACCGCCAGCAGATCGACGCGAGCGACCTGAAGGTCGTCGTGGTCGCCGGCGAATGGCACGACGTCATCACCGACGGCCTCATCGCCGGGGCCGAGCGGGTACTCGAGGAGTCGGGCGCGGCCTGGCGTCTCGTCCGGGTACCGGGCTCGTTCGAGCTGCCGGTGGTCGCCAAGGCCGCCCTGGACTCGGGCGCCGATGCCGCCGTGGCCCTCGGTGTCATTATCCGCGGCGGCACTCCCCACTTCGACTTCGTGTCGTCCGCCGCCACCGACGGCCTCACGCGCGTCGCACTCGACACGGGCAAGCCAGTCGGGTTCGGCGTGCTGACGCTCGACGACGAACAGCAGGGCATCGACCGCGCGGGCCTGCCCGGGTCGAAGGAGGACAAGGGTGCCGAGGCGGCGGATGCCGCATTGCGCACAGCCCTCACTCTCCGCAGCCTGCGCGCCTGACCCTCCGGCGGCCGTTTCCATACCTTCAGCTAGGCTGAGGGTATGGAAACGCTCCGCGGAATCGTCCTCATCGTCCACCTCATCGGCTTCGCCACGCTCTTCGGCGCGTGGGCGGTCGAAGCGCTGGGGTCGCGCCGCATCACGCGCGTCATGAGCTACGGCCTGCTCGTCGCCGGAATCGCGGGGCTCGCCCTCGCCGCCCCCTGGGGCACGGACCATGATCTGAACTACGCCAAGATCGCCGTGAAGCTCGTCGTCCTCGTCGTGATCGGCGGCCTTCTCGGTGTCGGCTCGGGCCGTCAGAAGCGCACGTCGTCGGTGCCCGCCGCGATCTTCTGGCTCATCGGAGCGGCGACCGTCGCGAACGTGGCGATCGCCGTCCTCTGGCGCTGACGCGAGCCCAGAAACTCCGGCGGCCGCGCCGGAATACGCTCGGATGCCGGGCCCGAGCCTCGGGGCCCGGCATCCGTCGTAGAATGGACGATCGTGCGTCGCCGACACCGTCGACGCCGCCGGTGATCCTCGCGTCGAACGCCCGCCGCACCACCCCGCCTCGGACGTCCGCCCACCGGCACGCTCCCACGAGGGCGCTCACCCGTTCTTCCAGACAGGCATCACACCGCACATGTCATCCGCCACCGCGGCGCCCGCCGCGCCCGCGAACCCCCGCTCCCGCGTCATCACCGCCAGCCTCATCGGCACGACGATCGAGTTCTACGACTTCTACGTCTACGCGACCGCCGCCGTCCTCGTCTTCCCGCTGCTCTTCTTCCCGGCGGGCAACGAGACCACCAACCTGCTGCTGTCGTTCAGCATCTTCGGCGCCGCCATGGTCGCCCGTCCCATCGGCGCCGTCGTGTTCGGCCACTTCGGCGACAAGTTCGGCCGCAAGGCGACACTCGTCGCCTCGCTGCTCACGATGGGCATCGCGACCTTCCTCATCGGGCTCCTCCCCACGTTCAACGAGATCGGCGTCTGGGCGGCGATCCTGCTGCTCGTGCTGCGCCTCGCACAGGGTTTCGCGCTCGGTGGCGAGTGGTCCGGTGCCGCGCTCGTGGCCACCGAGAACGCGCCGAAGGGCAAGCGGGCCTGGTACGGCACGTTCCCGCAGCTCGGCGCCCCCATCGGCTTCATCATCGCCAACTCGGTGTTCCTCGTCATCTACTTCCTGCTGCCGCACCCCGACGGCCCGGCGCAGCGCTCCGAGGAGTTCCTCGCGTGGGGTTGGCGCGTGCCGTTCCTCTTCTCGGCCGTCATGGTCATCGTCGGCCTGTGGGTGCGCCTGAAGCTGGTCGAGTCCACCAGCTTCTCGAAGGCCGAGAAGACCGGTGCGATCCGCAAGTTCCCACTCGGCGCCGTCGTCCGCGGCCACTGGCGCGCGCTCATCCTCGGCACGTTCATCATGCTGGCCACCTACGTGCTCTTCTACCTGATGACGAGCTTCACCCTCGCCTACGGCACCAAGGCGACGCTCGAGGGCGCGCAGGCCGCCGCCGAGGCGTCAGGCGCGGCCTTCGACGCCGCCGCGTACGTGCCCGGTCTCGGCTTCGGGTTCACCGACTTCGTCATCATGCAGATCATCGGCGTCGTGTTCTTCGGCATCTTCACGCTGCTGTCGGGCCCCGTGGCCGACTCGATCGGCCGCCGCAAGCTGCTGATGTGGATCACGGCCGCGATCGCCGTCTTCGGCCTCCTGTTCGCGGTGTTCCTCATGCCGCAGCTCGACCCGAAGTTCACCGGGGCGCTCGTGCAGGCGTTCCTCGTCTTCGGGTTCATGCTCATGGGGGTCACGTTCGGCCCCATGGGTGCACTGCTGCCCGAGCTGTTCCCGACCAACGTGCGGTACACGGGCTCGGCCATCTCGTACAACGTCGCGTCGATCCTGGGCGCGGCCCTGGCCCCGCTCGTCGCGACGGCGCTGTGGGCCACGGCGGGCGGCTCGCCCGTTCTCGTCGGCCTGTACCTGACGGCGTCCGCCGTGCTGACCTACATCGCGCTGTACCTCTCCAAGGAGACGAAGGACATCGAGTACGACAGCAACATCGGCGAGGCGGCGACCACCCGCTGACCTCCTGTCGTCACGACGGATGCCGCGGCCCCTCGGGGTCGCGGCATCCGTCATGTCAAGACCTCCTCCGGGCGGGCAGGCGGGTCTACTGTTCGACTCACATCACGTGAGGAGCCCGTCATGAAGAAGGTCAGCGAGGCAGCGGTCGTCGAGTACGAGGAGGCCGGCGGGCCCGACGTGCTGCGTCTCGTGACGCGGCCCCTGCCGGAGCCCGGGCCGGGCGAGGTCACGGTCGAGGTCATCACGATGGGCCTCAATCACATCGACGGCTTCGTGCGTTCGGGCGCCGAGCAGGAGTGGGATGACGCGTTCCCGCGACGATCGGGCAGCTGCTTCGCCGGCACCGTCATCGCCGCGGGACCGGGCACATCGGGCTTCCCCGTCGGGTCGGACGTCGTCGGGCATCTGCGCTCGGGTGCGCAGGCGAGCCACGTGACGATCTCCGTCGACCGCCTCGTCCGCAAGCCGCGCAGCGTGACCTTCGAGACCGCGGGCGGCCTGTACCTCGCGGGGACGACAGCGCTCGACATCCTCGACGAGCTCAAGATCGGCGCGGGCGACACCATCGTCATCTCGGCGGCCGCGGGCGGCGTGGGCAGCATGGAGGCCCAGATCGCGATGCACCGCGGCGCTCGCGTGATCGGCACCTGCGGTGATCGCAACTTCGACTATCTGCGCCAGATCGGGGTCAAGCCGGTGCGATACGGCGAGGGCATCGTGACGCGCATCCGCGCCCTCGCGCCGAACGGCGTCGACGCGTTCATCGACAACTTCGGGCAGGACGGCCGCGAGGTCGCCGAGGCCCTCGGCGTACCGGGCCCAAAGTTCCGGTCCAGTGCCGATCGTCGCGATCGCGAGGTCGCTCTCCTGTCCGACAGTCCGGATGCGGTCGCCCACGGCACCTCGCAGTTGCGCGCGGTCGTCGCACTGGCGGAGAAGCGCGCCGTGTCGCCGCTCGTCTCCGGGTTCTACCCCCTCGCCGACGTGGCCGAGGCGTACGACGACCTCCAGAGGCTGCACTCCCGCGGCAAGGTGCTGCTCGCCACCCACCCTGTCAATCCGCGGCGCATCCGCAAGGCGCGCGAGGTCATCGAGTCGCGCTGAGCCGCGGCGGCCGCGAGACCCGACGGTCGGGGCTCGATCGACCGGTGTTCAGTCGAGGAACAGCGCTCGCAGCCGCTTCGTGGTGAAGACGAGACCCACCCCGATCATGACGACGAAGTAGAGGACGTGCCAGAGCATGCCGACCGACAGCATGCCGGTCGTGAGCCCGCGGATCAGCTCGACCCCGTGCCACAGCGGCAGCGCCTGCACGATCACCTGAACCCACTCGGGGTAGACCGTGATCGGATAGAACGTGGCCGAGAAGAGGAACATCGGCAGCAGGACGAAGTTGATCCAGTCCATGTGCTGGAACGTCTTCATGTAGCTGGTGACCGCCATGCCGACGCTCGCGAAGCCGAAGGCGATGAGCAGGACGGCCGGCAGGGCCAGCAGGGCCGTCCAGGCGAGGTTGAGCCCCAGCACCTGCATGATGATCATGAAACCGGTGGCGTAGACGAGTCCGCGCAGCAGTGCGTACAGGATCTCGCCGAGAGCGACGTCGAGCGGGCCGAGCGAGGTCGAGAGCATGCCCTCGTAGAGCTTGCCGTAGTTGAGCTTGAAGAAGACGTTCCACGTCGAGTCGTACACCGCGCCGTTCATCGCCGAGACGGCGAGGAGTGCGGGTGCGATGTACGCGGCGTACGGCACCGCGGCGCCGGTCGAGGTCTCGACGTCGCCGATGAGCGCGCCGAGTCCGATGCCGAGCGACGCGAGGTAGAAGACGGGCTCGAAGAAACCGGACAGCACGACGATCCAGCTCGACGACCGCGCGGCGATGAGGCCGCGCTGCACGACCGCCCCCGGGTTGCCCGCCCACAGGGCTCGGACGCCGCCACGGCGCCCGACCGGCGAGGTCTCCGGCGCGAGAACGGCGCTCATGCGGCGAGCCTCGCGGTGAAGACCCGGCGACCCCAGAGGTAGCCCACGAGGGCGAGCGCGACGAGGTACGACGCGTGCACCACGATCATCCCCGGGCCGATATCGGCGCCGTAGGTCGCCGCACGTCCGAGCTCGGCGCCATGCCACAGCGGCGAGATCCAGGCGATCCACTGCAACGCGACGGGCAGCGTCTCGACGGGGTAGAACGTGCCCGAGAACAGGAACATCGGCATGAAGACGAAGCGCTGCACGAGCGCGAACTGGCCCTTGTCGTCGCGGATGGAGCCGGCGTACGCCATCAGCGGGATACCGAAGGCGACGCCCGCGGCGACCCCCGCGAAGATCGACAGCCAGCCGGTCTCCGGTGCCGGCACGGCGCCGAACGGCAGGAGCCAGATGAACAGGTAGTAGGCGGCGACCGCCACGATCATGCGTGCGGTCGCCCCGACGATCACCCCGTTCGCGATCTGCGGGCTCGACAGCGCTGACGCATTGAAGCCGTAGAAGTAACGGCGCCACTTGAATCCCGCCATGACGGGATAGGTCATCTCCTCCGAGGCGACCGCGATGGCTGCGGTCACGAGCAGAGCAGGTGCGACGAACGGGAGGTAGCCGACCTCCTGCCCGTGCGACGAGACGGGCACGGTGATCAGGGCGGCGAGGCCGACCGCGAGGCCGAGGAGATACATGATCGGCTGCCCGACGGCGCCGACGACGATCGTCCAGCCGTAGGCGCGCATCGCGCGGATCATGTGCTCGGCGACGTACCAGGTGCCGTACCGGCGGGGCCGGCGGCCGCCCGCCATCGCCTCGGCCCGCAGCTCCTCGAGCGTGGGGTGCGCGGTCTGCGTGCTCATTCGATCAGCGACCGTCCGGTCAGACGCAGGAAGACGTCTTCGAGGCTGGAGCGACGCACGAGGCTCGTAACCGGGGTAAGCCCCGCCGCCATGACGCGCTCGAGGGCGGCCTCGCCGTCGTGCGCGTAGACGAGGATGCGGTCGGGCAGCGCCTCGACCCGGTCGCCGATGCCCTGTAGCTGCGTCGCCGCCTGCTCATTGCGATCGGAGCCGAAGCGCACCTCGAGCACTTCGCGGCTCGAGTGCTCGCGGATCAGCGACGACGGAGTTCCCTCGGCCATGATCCGCCCCTTGTCGACCACGATGAGGCGGTCGCAGAGCTGCTCGGCCTCATCCATGTAGTGCGTCGTGAGCACCAGCGTCGTGCCGCGCTCCTTCAGGCGGAACAGCCGATCCCACAGCACGTGACGGGCCTGCGGGTCGAGTCCCGTGGTCGGCTCGTCGAGCAGCAGGATGCGCGGATCGTTGATGAGTCCGCGCGCGATCGTCAGTCGTCGTTTCATGCCGCCCGACAGCTGGTCGACCTTGTTCTTCGCCTTGTCCTCGAGCTGCGCGAACGCGAGGAGCTCGTCGGCCTTCTCGTGGCAGACCTTGCCCGGCAGGCCGAAGTACCGTCCGTAGATGTAGAGGTTCTCGCGGGCGTTCAGCTCGCCGTCGAGGTTGTCCTGCTGGGGCACGACGCCGAGCCGCGAGCGGATCTCGGGCCCGAACCGGTCGGGATCGAGGCCGAGGATCTGCAGGTCGCCGCCGCTTCGGGTCGATACGGCGCCGATCATCTTCATCGTGGTCGACTTGCCGGCGCCGTTCGGACCGAGCAGCCCGAAGGACTCGCCCGGCGCCACCTCGAACGACAGGTCGTCGACGGCGACGAAATCGGGCTTGCCCTTCATGGCGTAGGTCTTGCGCAGCCCTCGAGCGGAGATGACGGATTCTGGCACGCGACAACACTAGCGACGGTGGGCGACATCGCTCCGGCCGCATCCGCCGCCCGTGGTGCGCGAGAATCTCACGCATGGACCGCATCCTCACCACCGCTCACGATCTCCACGCCGCGCTCGCGGCGGGCCGCTATCCCGACGGCGGCCCCGTGCGCGTCCTCGACGTCCGGTGGTGGCTGGACCGGCCCGACGGACGCCCCGCGTTCCGCGCCGGGCACATCCCCGGGGCGCGCTACGCCGACCTCGACACGCAGCTGGCCTCGCACGGCGATCCGAGCGAGGGTCGACACCCGCTGCCCTCTCCCGATGCGCTGCAGACGGCCGTTCACGGCTGGGGCATCGACGACGGCGACACCGTCGTCGTCTACGACGATGTGAAGAACATGGCGAGCGGGCGCGCGTGGTGGGTACTGCGCGACGCCGGCATCCGCGACGTCCGCGTGCTCGACGGCGCCCTCGCCGCCTGGGTCGACGCCGGGTTCGATCTCGAGCGGGGCGAGGAGTCGACGGGGCGCGCGGGAACCGCGGTCGTCTCCCCCGGCACGCTCCCGGTGCTCGGCATCGACGACGTCCTCGAGCACGCCCGCAGCGGACTGCTGCTCGACGCTCGCGCCGGCGAGCGGTTCCGGGGCGAGGTCGAGCCGATCGACCCCCGCGCCGGCCATATCCCGGGGGCCGTGTCGGCGCCGACGACGGAGAACGTCGACGAGAGCGGGCGTTTCCGCAGCCCCGACGAGCTGCGTGCGCGCTTCGCCGGGCTCGGCGCCGGGCCCAGCGCCGACGTGGGCGTCTACTGCGGATCGGGCGTCAGCGCCGCGCACGAGGCGATCGCCCTCAGCCTGGCCGGATACCGTCCGGTGCTCTATCCCGGCTCGTGGAGTCAGTGGTCGCAGCATCCCGAACGTCCCGCGGCGACCGGAGCATGATCGGAGCCGTCGGACCGGGCGTCGGCCGGCGCCGCTAGCCTGTCGGCATGACGATCGCCACCGCCGACCTCTACGACGACCGCGGCGACGCCCTGGACTCGCTCGCCCTTCCGCTCCTCGACCTCGGCGGCCGGGTGGCGTTCGACGGTCCCGTCCGCACGGTGCGGTGCCACCGCGACAACGCCCTCGTCAAGCAAGTCCTGGCCTCTCCGGGTGAGGGCGCCGTGCTGGTCGTTGACGGCGGCGGATCGCTCGAGTCGGCCCTGGTGGGCGACATGATCGCCGCGTCGGCCGTCGAGAACGGCTGGGCCGGCGTCATCGTCAACGGCGCGATCCGCGACCGCGTGGCGATCGCCGAGCTGCCCCTCGGGGTGAAGGCCCTGGGCTCCAACCCGCGCAAGAGCGCGAAAGCGGGCATCGGCGAGGTGGATGTGCCGGTCTCGATCGCCGGCGTCGTCTTCGTTCCGGGCCGGCACGTCTGGGCCGACCCCGACGGCGTGCTCGTCGAACGCTGACGGCCGGCGCGACGCGTTCCCACGAGAACGCGCGTCCGTCGCGTCCGGGCACGCTGCGATCGACGGCGCGCCGTCACGACCGCCTCGTCCCCGTGAGGACTCGAGCCGGTGGACGCGGTGGCCCCGCCGAACGTTTTGGGGCCGTTCGTCGGGGACCACCGCGATGCCGGCCCGCAGGAGCGACCGTAGGACACGCCTCGCCCGTGCGGAAGCACTGGGACGGAGAGAGCAGTACGGGCTCAGTACCCCGGGCCGTCCTGCCCGGAACGCGTCACAGCATCTCGCCGGAGAGCTCGACACTCGACGCGACGCGCCCGCCCAGGTCGCGTCGCGAGACCGCCCCGAGTTTGCCCCGCGCCTGGTAGATGTGGGACTCGACGGTCCTGACCGACAGGAACAGCCGCGTCGCGATCTCGCGATTGGTGAGCCCGGCGTCGATCAGCAGCGCGACCTCGCGCTCGCGTGACGTGAGCTCCTCGGCATCCGCTGTGCTTCCTCGGCCCGAAGGATGGCGGCGGGCGGCGGGTGCGCGCTCGGCGGAGCCCTCGGCATCCTGTCCCCAGAGCGCGTGCAGCCTCAGTTCGTCCGGACGCGGCGACGGCGCCGCGGGGTCACGCGCCGAGATGCGTCGGACGGCCTCCCCGGCGACGGGAAGGTCGGTGGTCGCTGCGAGCCGGACGAGTTCGTCGACGACGTCGCGACGCGACCGGTCGAGGAGGGCGAGTCGGTACAGATCGCGGATGCGGAACGCGACCGAGGTCGCTCCGGTTGAGAGCCGTGCCGCCTCGCGTGCCCGCTCGCGGGCCTCGTCGTGCCGCCCCTCGGCGACGAGGACCGTCGTCTCGACGTAGGCGACCGTCCGGCGCAGGAGCGGGGTGTCGACCTGCCCGATCCGGTCGACGATGGCTCGGGCCTGTGCCGTATGTCCGACCGTCGCCAACTCGTCGGCGATACCGAGCAACGGCATCGACGGCGAAGGCCGCGACGGAGCCGCCGGCGCGCGGGACACCAGACGCGGCAGTTCGCGCTGCGAGTCGACCGCACGCCCCTCGGCATTCAGGCCGAACGCAGCGGCGATGGTCGCGGTGAGCATGTCGTCGGAGCCGCCCTCCCGGGCCATGACTCCGAGTTCGGTTCGCAGACGAGCCAGCACACCCGAGCCGACGCTGCCCGCGATCTGATGCGCGGCGAGCAGCACGATGAGCGCTTCCAGGCGATTCCGCGGCGTGATGCCGACCGGTGCCGGGCGGAGGTCGAGGAGCCGCCCTGCGGCGGTGTGATGCTCGCGCCCTGCCGCCAGTCGCCCCGCCTTGATCTCCGCAGCCCCCGCGGCGGTGAGCGCGCGCAGGCGTTGCAGCGGCGACGCGTCGGCGACCGCCGCGGCTGCCGCGGCGAGCACGGCCGCGCGGCGGTCGTCCAGAACATCGGATGCGCCGGCCGCATCTCGGAGGAGGGTCTCGACGCGCAGGTCGTCGCTCGGCGCCGCGGGGGCGGGATGACGCGTCGACGAGGCATCCGCACGCTGGCGGGCCAGCCGGCGCGCATCGACCGGGTCGAGAGCAGCGCGGCGGCCGTTGCCGTTGCCGCTGCCGTCACCGTCACCGTCACCGTCACCGCTGCCGAGCCACGGGACGAGCTCGTCGCCCCGCGCGATCGCGATCTCGAGCCGGAACGCCGGGACGTCGTCGATGATCGCCCCGTGGGTTGCGTGCGCGGACGCGTGCGCGACGTCGCCTCGATCGTTGGCCTCGCGGGCCGCGTCGAGCAGCACGCGCGTCCGCAGCGTCGATGCGTGGGCGAGCTCGTCCGAGCCGCCGAGACCGTGGCGGTGCCAGCGTTCGGCGACCGACGCCGCGATCGGGGGGCTCCACCAGTGCTCGGCCTCGGCGAGCATGCGACGACCGGCCTCGTCGACGATCCGATCGATGCGGGCAGCCGCGATTCTCCGGAGGGCCCCCACCGCCAGGACGTCATTGACGGTCAGACGACGCAGCGGCGAGGCATCCGCGTGCACCTGCCCACCGGACAGCAGCGCGTCCACACTCGCGAGGTCGAACATGCGCGTGGCGGCGGCGAGGTCGAGGTGGGGCAGGCGGGACAGACCGGCGAGGCACTCGAGATCCGCGGTGGGCAGATCGGAGATGTGCTCGCGGACGGCGAGCGCCAGCCGGCTCTCGGGAGCGACGTCTCGCACCGCCAGCAGCGGGTCACGGTCACTGCGGGCGGCGCGGACCGCCTCGAGCACGAGCTGACGCAGGAGCGTCCTCGACCCGTCGGCCCGCCAGGTCAGCCCGCCTCGCGTCGGGCTGTCGAGCAGGTCGGCTCCCGGGAACATCTCGATGAGGTCGCGCGCATCGCCGTCGGTCATCTCGATCAGCTCGACGCGGTGCACGAGACCCTCGGCCCACAGGTCCAGCAACGCTCGCCGCGCGCGCCCCGCATCCGGCGGCAGCTGCCGTGCCCGAGCGCGAGCCGTCCGCAGACCCAGCACCGCGACGATGCGCCGCGCCGCGATCGCGCGGGCGATGAGCTCCGCGGACGCTTCGTCGAGAGCGTCGACGTCGTCGACGACGACGACCGCCGCCACGCGCTCCGACATCCGAGGGTCGCGGAGACTCGAGAGCCGAGCGTCGGCGGCGGCGTCGAGGGCGCCGTAGGGCACCGCCGAGAGCAGGACCGACGGATGCAGCTCGACGACGGGCACGTCGCGCCGCCCGAGCTGAGCGACGAGGGCGCGGATGACGTAGCTGCGTCCGCTCCCGCGCGGACCCGCGACGAGCACCGACATGCCCCCCGATATCCGTTCCGCGAGCTGCGCGTAGTCGCGGCCCGCTCCCGCCGATGCTCCGAGCCAATCCCGCTCGCCCCGGTGCGCCACAGCACCTCCCCCCGAGCACGCGACCGGGATCGGGCGCGCGCGTCGAAGAGGAGTATGGCGCCGCAGCCATCGGATGTGAAGACATTGCGCAAGCGGATGCCGCCGACTCGCATGCCCCGCGCGACGGGCCGGACGACGCGGATCCGCCCCGCGGAGAAGAAGTACGGTCGAAGGTGCACGATCAATCGAACCGAGGGGACCGCATGTCCGACAACCGCAGCCGTCTGCGCGGACGCCGCCGCACCGACGAGGGCCCGCGGGCCCGCATTTCGCAGCTGCTCCCCTACCTCTTCGAGCACAAGGGGGTGCTGGTCGCCGTCGCGGTGCTCAGCATCATCGAGGCGGTCGCCACGCTCGGGCAGCCCCTCGTCGTCGGTCAGGTGATCGAGCGCGTACAGGCGGGCGACACCCTCGGCATCCTCGTCTGGGCGCTCGTGATCCTCGTGGTCGTCTCGTCGGCCATCGGCGCCTTCCAGCACTACCTGCTGCAGCGCACCGGCACCGCCGTGGTGTTCTCGAGCCGCCGCCGCCTCATCGCGAGGCTCCTCCGACTTCCCATCTCCGAGTTCGACTCCCGCCGCACCGGCGACCTCGTCTCGCGGGTGGGCACCGACACGACACTGCTGTACGCGGTGCTCACGCAGGGCCTGGCCGACTCGGTCGGCAATGCGCTCATCTTCGTCGGTGCGATCGTGGCGATGCTCTTCATCGACCCGCTGCTGCTGCTCCTCATCGTCATCGTGATCGGAGCCTCGGTCGCCGTGGTCGTCGGGCTGAGCACCCGCATCCGTCGTGCGACCCGCGAGCAGCAGGAGCGCGTCGGCGAGCTCGCGTCGGGCGTCGAGCGGGCGATCGGCTCCATCCGGACCATCCGCGCCGCGGGCGCGACGGAGCGCGAGGAGGCGACGGTCTCCGGCGCGGCGCACCAGGCGTACGAGGCGGGCGTGCGGGTGGCGAAGGCGTCGGCGCTGGTCGTGCCCGTCGCGGGCGTCGCCCTGCAGCTGTCGCTGCTCGTGGTCCTGGGGGTAGGCGGGTATCGCGTGGCCTCGGGCGCGATCTCCATCGCGAGCCTCGTGACGTTCGTGATGTTCCTCTTCTTCCTCGTACAGCCGCTCGCGTCGTTCCTGGGCGCGATCACCTCCGTCAACCAGGCTCTGGGCGCGCTCGGCCGCATCCAGGAGGTGCTCGATCTGCCGACGGAGGACGCGACCGATCCGGATGCTGCAGCGGCGGTGACGGCGTCGGGCGACCGCGAGGTGGCGATCGAGTTCCGTGACGTGCGGTTCCGCTACCCGGAGTCCGTGATCGCCGCGCGGCGCTCGGCGTCGGACGAGGCGATCCGCACCCTCGCCGACGCCCGCGTCGATACCTCGGCGGTGACGGCGGCCGCCCTCGAGGCGGCGGGCGCCGAGGCTGGCGACCCGGATGCCGCCGCGAGCCGCGCGACAGACGATGTCGCCGTGGCGGCGGCCCTCGGCGCGGCGGCGGGCAGCGCGGGTGCGGGGACGGAGCGCGCGGCGGTGGTCGCGGCATCCGGAACCGCGACCGCATCCGACGGCGAGGTTCTCCGCGGCGTGAGCTTCCGCGTGCCTCGGGGCGCACGCGTCGCGCTGGTGGGCCCGTCGGGAGCTGGCAAGTCGACGACCCTCGCGCTCATCGAGCGCTTCTACGACGTCACGGACGGCGCGGTGCTCGTCGGCGGAGACGACATCCGGTCGCTCCCGCGGGCCGAACTCCGCGCGCAGCTGGGCTACGTCGAGCAGGACGCCCCCACCCTCGCG
This sequence comes from Microbacterium sp. cf332, assembly GCF_900102175.1. GTDB lineage: Bacteria > Actinomycetota > Actinomycetes > Actinomycetales > Microbacteriaceae > Microbacterium. Next base: position 116,485 of record NZ_FNKN01000003.1, on the reverse strand, counting down.
GGGACGATCGCCGACAACCTGCGCCTCGCCTCACCCGCTGCGACCGACGCGGAATGCGAGCGCGTGCTGCGCGCTGTCAACCTCGGCGAGGTGCTGGAGCGCAGCGAGCTCGGCCTCGAGGCGCCGGTCGGCGAGGCCGGGGTGATGCTCTCGGGCGGAGAACGGCAGCGCCTGGCGATCGCGCGCGCGCTGCTCGCCGCGCCCCCGATCCTGCTGCTCGACGAGTCGACGTCGTCGCTCGACGGGTTGAACGAGCAGCGGATGCGCGAGGCCATCGACGCGGTCGCGACGGGCCGCACCCTCGTGGTGATCGCCCACCGGCTCTCGACCGTCGTCGACAGCGACGTCATCGTGGTGCTCGATCACGGCCGGGTCGTCGGCCAGGGCACGCACTCCGAGCTCGTCGCGACCGTGCCCCTCTACCGCGACCTCGCGAAGCACCAGCTCCTGGTCTGACCCCGCCCCCGCCCTCTCCGCCCCTTCGAACCGCGAGACCTCAGTCGCGCCCCGAGACGGCCCGTGGAACCCCGGGTCTCGGGCCGGAACTGCAGTCTCGCGGTTCGGGCGGTGAGGGGAGGGGAGCGGTCAGGCGCGGTGGCCGAGACGGTAGCGCAGGGCCTCGAGCTCGGAGCGCAGGGCCGCCGGCATCCGGTCGCCGAAGGTGTCGTAGAACTCCTCGGTGAGGTCGGCCTCGCGCAGCCACGACTCGGTGTCGACCGCGAACAGCTCGTCGAGATCGCGCTGCGGCACCTCGATGCCGTCGAGGTTGAGATCGGCCGTGACCGGCAGGCGCCCGATCGGGCTGTCGACCGCGTCGACCTCGCCGTTGAGGCGCCGAACGATCCAGTCGATCACGCGCGAGTTGTCGCCGAAGCCCGGCCAGAGGAAACGGCCGTCCGTGCCCTTGCGGAACCAGTTCACCTGGAACACGCGCGGCGCCCGGTCGAACCGCAACTTCTGGCCGACCCTGAGCCAGTGGGCGAAGTAGTCGCCCATGTTGTAGCCGCAGAAGGGCAGCATCGCGAAGGGATCGCGGCGCAGCTCGCCCAGTGTGCCCTCGGCGGCCGCGGTGCGCTCCGACGAGATGTTCGAGCCGATGAAGACGCCGTGGGTCCAGTCGGTCGCCTCGACGACCAGCGGGACGTTCGTCGCCCGGCGTCCGCCGAACAGGATGGCGTCGAGCGGCACGCCGTCGGCGGCATCCCAGTCCGACGCGATCTGCGGGCACTGCGCGGCGCTGACCGTGAAGCGCGAGTTGGGGTGCGCGGCAGGCCGGCCCGACGCGGGCGTCCAGTGCTTGCCCTCCCAGTCGATCAGCTCGGCGGGCGCCTCATCGGTGAGCCCCTCCCACCAGACGTCGCCATCGGGCCGCAGGGCGACGTTCGTGAAGATCGTGTTGCCCCAGAGCGTCTCGACCGCCGTGACGTTCGTCGACTCACCGGTGCCCGGGGCGACGCCGAAGAACCCGGCCTCGGGGTTGATCGCCCACAGCCGACCGTCGGATCCCGGACGCAGCCAGGCGATGTCGTCACCGAGGGTCTCGACCCGCCACCCGGGGATGGTGGGACGCAGCATCGCGAGGTTCGTCTTGCCGCAAGCCGAGGGGAACGCGGCGGCCACGTGGTAGGCCTTGCCTGCCGGATCGATCACCCGGATCAGCAGCATGTGCTCCGCAAGCCAGCCCTCGTCGCGGCCGATCACCGACGCGATGCGCAGCGCGAAGCACTTCTTCGCCAGGATGGCGTTGCCGCCGTAGCCCGAGCCGAACGACCACACTTCGAGCGTGTCGGGGAAATGGACGATGTACTTCTCGTCGTTGCACGGCCACGCGACATCCTGCTCGCCGGCGGTCAGGGGCGCACCCACGGAGTGCACGGTCTTGACCCAGGGCTTGCCGGCCGCGATCTCGTCGAGCACTGCCGCGCCCACGCGGGTCATGATGCCGATCGACGCCACGGCGTACGCACTGTCGGTCACCTGCACCCCGATGTGCGAGAGCGGACCGCCGACCGCCCCCATCGAGAACGGCACGACGTACATCGCGCGCCCGCGCATCGAACCGGCGAACAGCGGCGTGATGGTCGCGCGGATGTCGTCGGGGGCGGCCCAGTTGTTGGTGGGGCCGGCGTCCTCTTCGCGCTCGGACGCGATGAAGGTGCGCCCCTCGGTACGGGCGACGTCGCTCGGGTGCGAGCGGGCCAGGTACGAGCCCGGCCGCCACTCGGGGTTGAGCTTGATGAGCTTGCCCTCGTCGACCATCTCTCGCAGCAGCGCGTCGTTCTCGGCCGCCGAGCCGTCGACCCAGTGCACGCGGTCGGGCTGCGTGAGCGCGGCGATCTCGTCGACCCAGGCGGCCAGCTCGGCGAGCGCCCCTGATGCCGCTTCGGGACGCGCGCCGAGCTCGGGGCGCGTGCGTCGGGCGGGCGAGCCGCCGGGGGCGGCGGGGCGGGTGAAGAGGTCTGCGATGGCCATGTCGGTCTCCTACGTCGGCGGCGAGATCGGGATGTGTGACCATTTCACGACACGAAACACTCCTCTTGCCGACGATATTCGGTTCAAGAAACGCGATTCTTTCCCTATGCTCAAGGAATGGCTGCATCCGGAATCGAACTGGCGACCCTCGGGCACCGCATCCGACACCACCGCGTCGCGCGCGGGCTCACGCTCGACGAGCTCGGCGCACAGGTGGGGGTCGCGGGGAGCCAGCTCAGCCTGATCGAGAACGGCCGTCGCGAGCCGAAGCTGTCGCTCCTCCAGGCGATCGCCTCGGCGACCGGCACCGACGTCGGCGACCTGCTCTCGCCCGAGCCGCCGAACCGCCGCGCCGCACTCGAGCTCGAGCTCGAACGCGCGCAGGCCAGCCCGGTCTTCCGTCGGCTCGGGATCTCCGCCGTGCGGGCGGGCAAGACCATGAGCGACGACACGCTCGAGTCGATCCTCGGGCTCCACCGCGAGCTGCAGCGTCGCGAGCGCGAGGCGATCGCGACTCCCGAAGAGGCTCGGCGCGCGAACACCGAGCTGCGCCTGCGGATGCGCGACGCGGACAACTACCTGCCCGACATCGAGCGGCTCGCCGAGAAACAGCTCAAGGCGGCGGGCCACACGTCGGGCGCACTGACGCACCGCACGGTGAGCATCATGGCCGAGCAGCTCGGGTTCGAGCTGCTGTACGTCGGCGACCTGCCCCACTCGGCGCGCTCCGTCACCGACCTCGAGAACGGCCGCATCTACCTGCCGCCGGCGTCGATCCCCGGCGGGCACGGCCTGCGGTCGATGGCGCTCCAGGCGATGGCGCACCGCCTGCTCGGGCACACGCCGCCGAACGACTACGCCGACTTCCTGCAGCAGCGCCTCGAGATCAACTACTACGCCGCGTGCTGCCTCATGCCCGAGACCGCGTCCGTCGCCTTCCTCGCGCAGGCCAAGAGAGACCGCAACCTGGCGGTCGAGGACTTCCGCGACGCGTTCGGCGTCACGCACGAGGCGGCCGGGATGCGGATGACGAACCTCGTGACGAAGCATCTCGGAATCCCGCTGCACTTCCTGCGCGTCGACGGCGCTGGCGCCATCACCCGGGTCTACGAGAACGACGGGCTCCCTCTGCCGATGGACGTCACGGGCAGCGTCGAGGGTCAGGTCGTGTGCCGGGCGTTCTCGGCCCGGTCGGCCTTCGAGGAGCAGAACCGCACCGTCGAGCACTACCAGTACACCGACACGCCGGGCGGCACGTTCTGGTGCTCGAGCCAGACCGGGACGACAGCCGAGGGCGAGTTCTCGATCACGGTCGGCGTGCCGTTCGACGACGCACGGTGGTTCCGCGGCCGCGAGACGCAGAAGCGCGCGGTCTCGACCTGCCCCGACGAGTCGTGCTGCCGCCGCCCCGACCCCGACCTGACCACGCGGTGGGAGGGCCGGGCCTGGCCGAGCGCCCGCGTGCACATGCAGATGTTCTCACCACTCCCCCGCGGCAACTTCCCCGGCGTCGATGACGGCGAGGTCTACGCCTTCCTCGACCGTCACGCCGGGCGGTGAGCTGCGGCGCCGCGCCGTAACTCCTCAGATTCGAATCGGCGGCGGCGCGGATACGCGAAGCGGCGCGGGTCTGGGGGGAAGACGCGGCGGATTTGAGGACTTGGCGCGCCGCGGTCCGGGCCTCAGGAGGCGAGGAAGCGGGAAACCCGGGCGAGCGACGCGTCGATCGCGGATGACGATACGCCGTCGTCGGTCACGAGAACGGGCTCGGGCGGCAGATGGTGCCGCCCCGTAGCGACGGAGTGGCGCCAGGTGCCGATGACCCGCCCGCCCGACACGAGGATCGGCGCGACCTGGCCGTTCAGGGTGGGGCCGATCCTCGCCGCGAGCTCGGGTTCGCAGACGATCGTCCGGTCGGCGTACGACAGGTAGTACTCGTCGAAGGCCGGGAGAGCGACGACGTCCTCCCCGGACTCGCTGGGCCCGGGGACCGACGTTCGCGCGACGAACAATCCGACCTCGATCTCGACGACCCGGTCGCGCGCCGCCTCGGCCGCGCGCCGCGACGTCCCGATCGGCAGACCCGCCCACCAACCGAAGTCCGTGATGCGAGCCGGTCCGTGCGAGCGGATGTAGCCGGCGAACATGTCGGCCAGCGGATCGTCGGGCGTCCCGGCCGACGGCAGGTCGTCCACGGCGACGAGGAACTGGTCGCGGGTGACGCCGCTCTCGCGCGGCACCACCGGACCGAACGCGAGCACGCCGCGGACGGCCAGCGACGAGAGGATGTGGTTGCCGCGCGAGCGCTCGGTATCGATACCCGCGCCGCGGAGGACGTCCGCGAACTCGTCGCGCGTGAGTCGGTTCGCACCGCGCAGGGCCTGTCGGGCGGCGCGCTCGGCCGTCGCCAGCACCGCCCCGTCGATCGCCAGCCCGCGCAGGATGCCGGCGGCCGCGCGCTCCTGCCGGTCGGCCGTGGCGGCGAGCAGAGCGGCGAGGTGCGTCGAGCGCACGATGTGCAGGGTGCCGCGCTGGGTCCACGAACGCACGAGCGTGCCGTCCTCGAAGGCGGCATCCACCGCGCTCAGTGCGAGCTCACCGACGGTGCGGACGGCCACTGCCCATCGCCCCGACCAGAACTCCTGCGCTTGCACCGCGAGCATGTGCGTCGCCGCGCCTCCCACGGTCGACGCCGGTTCGGTCAGCAGATGGGAGCGCAGCCGGTGTGAGGGGATCGCCGCAGCTGCCCCGCCGTCCCCCGCATCGCCTCTCACGCCGCCGATCCTGCCCGATCCCGCCCGATCCCGCCACGCGGGGTCCACTCCCTCGGCGCGGCGACGATGTCACGCGCGCGGGGTGCCAAGCGTCGGCACCGCGCGACGTAATACGACGACGCGCGGTGCCGACGGCGTCCACGGCGGGTGAGAATGGATGCTGCCGCCGGTGACAGCACGCCGATGCGCGGCATCCGCACCCGGAGGTCCCCGATGTCCCGCTCCCTCATCCGCACCGCGTCCGTCGGCGTCGCCGCGCTCGCGATCCTCCTCGCTGGCTGCTCGTCGTCGGCCGCTCCCGCCGCATCCGGCGACGCGGCGTCGGGCCCCGCCGCGGAGGACTACGTCACGCCGGGCAAGTTCACCATCGCCACCGGCGAGACCGCCTACGAGCCCTATGTCATCGACGACGACCCCGCCTCGGGTGAGGGCTTCGAGGCGGCCGTCGCCTACGCCGTCGCCGACAAGCTCGGTTTCGCCGCGGAGGACGTCGAGTGGGTGCGCACGAGCTTCGAGGCGGCCATCGCGCCCGGGCCGAAGAGCTTCGACGTCAACATCCAGCAGTACACGATCACCGATGAGCGCAAGCAGGGCGTCGACTTCTCGTCGCCCTATTACTCCGCGAGCCAGTCGATCGTGGCGCTGAAGGGGGGCGCCGCCGACGGCGTGACCGACATCGCCGGACTGAAGGACCTCACGATCGGCGCGATGGCGAACTCGACGAGCGCGCTCACGCTGCAGCAGGTGGTCGAGCCCGACGTCGAGCCGCGCCTCTACGGCTCGAACGAGGATGCCGTCGCCGCCCTCGGTGCGGGCCAGATCGACGCGATCGTCCTCGACACCCCCACGGCCTACCTCGCGGTGAACTTCTACATCGAGAACTCGTTCTTCGTCGGCGAGCTGCCGAAGGCGGGCATCGAGGACGAGTGGGGCCTGCTGCTCGCGAAGGACTCGCCGCTCACCGCCTCGGTCACCGAGGCCGTCGACGAGCTGCGCGAGGACGGCACGCTGGCCGAGCTCGAGAAGGAGTGGCTGTCGGGCCTGACGGAGGGCGTGACGCTCCTCCAGTGAGGGCGCGCTAGCGTCTATCCGTGACCACCTCCCCCCCGAGCGCGCTCGAACTCGAGCGCCGAGCGTACCGGCGCGGCCGCGAACGACGGTCGGTGCTGATCGCGGTCGCATCGACCCTCGCCTTCGCGGCCGTGGTCTGGCTGACGCTCATCAACACGGAGGGTTGGGCGACGGTCCAGCGCAGCTTCTTCGACCCTGCGATCGCATTGCAGGCGCTGCCCGACGTGTGGAACGGGTTCCTCGTGAACCTGCAGGTGCTCGCCATCTCGGTGTTCACCGTCGCGGCCGTCGCGTTGCTGCTCGCCCTGCTGCGCACCCTGCGCGGACCGGTGTTCCTCCCCCTGCGCCTCATCGCCGCCGGCTACACCGACCTGTTCCGGGGGCTGCCGTTCGTCATCGTGCTGTATCTCGTCGGATTCGGGCTGCCGACGATCCTCGGCGCCCGTATCGAGCCCGTGCTCCTCGGCGTGCTGGCGATCACGCTGACCTACTCGGCGTACGTCGCCGAGGTCGTCCGTGCGGGCATCGAGTCGGTGCATCCCTCACAGCGGCTCGCCGCACGCGCGCTCGGACTCAGCTACCCGCAGACCTTGCGGCGTGTCGTGCTGCCCCAGGCGCTGCGCAAGATGACGCCGCCGTTGATGAACGACTTCATCTCGATGCAGAAGGATGTCGGCCTGATCTCGATCCTCGCCGCGTTCGACGCGATCGCCGAGGCCCGCGGCGTCGTCGCGACGACCTACAACTTCACGCCGTACGTCGTGGCGGGCGTGCTGTTCGTCCTGCTCGCGATTCCCACCATCCGCCTCACCGACTGGTACACCGCACGGCTCCGCCGTCGCGAGCAGACGGGATCCATCCTGTGAGCGAGAACCGGACCGGCGTCGACGTGCTGCGCGCCCACGGCATCCGCAAGTCCTTCGGCGAGAAGGAGGTGCTCCGTGGCGTCGACGTGTCGCTGGCTCAGCATGAGGTCGTGGCGCTCATCGGCGCGAGCGGGTCGGGCAAGTCGACGCTGCTCCGCTGCCTCGGTCTCCTCGAGCCCATCGACGACGGGCAGATCCTGCTCGCGGGCGACGACATCTCCGACCCCCGCGTCGACGCGAACGCGGTGCGGGCCCGGCTGGGCGCCGTCTTTCAGAGCTACAACCTCTTCCCGCATCTCTCCGTGCTCGACAACGTCACGCTCGCCTCGCGGGTCGTGCACCGCGTATCGCGTCGCGAGGCCGAGTCACGGGCGCGCGAGCTGCTCGCGCGCATCGGGCTGGCCGACAAGGCGAGCGAGCACCCCGACCGGCTGTCGGGCGGACAGCAGCAGCGGGCGGCGATCATCCGCGCGATCGCGACCGATCCCGAGGTGCTGCTGCTCGACGAGATCACCTCGGCGCTCGACCCCGAGCTGGTCGGCGAGGTGCTCGAGCTGGTCCGCGATCTCGCGGAGGGCGGGTCGACCATCCTGATGGCGACGCACGAGATGGCGTTCGCGCGGGATGTCGCCGACCGCGTCGTCTTCCTCGACCAGGGTGTCATCGTCGAGGAGGGCGCGCCGGCGGCGGTCTTCGGCGCCCCGCGCGAGCCGCGCACCCGCGCATTCCTCGCCCGTTTCCTGCTCTGACCGCGCCCCGCACCGTCGACTCGCCAGAAAGCGCGGGTCCGGGCGGGCCGGCATCCGCCATTGCTGGCGAGTCGACGGGTAGGGGCGGGATGCGGGCGGGGCTCAGGCCGACGCGCGCTCGGCGGCCTCGACGACGTTGGTCATCAGCAGGGCGACGGTCATGGGGCCGACGCCGCCGGGGTTCGGCGACAGGAAGCCGGCGACCTCGGCGACATCCGGCGCGATATCGCCGAAGACCTTCGGCTTGCCGGTCTCGGGGTCGCTCTCGCGCGTGACGCCCACGTCGAGCACGGCGGCGCCGGGCTTGACGTCGGCCGCCGTGACGAGGTGCTTCACACCCGCCGCACCCACGATCACATCGGCCTGGCGCAGGTGCGCGCCGAGGTCGGCCGTGCCCGTGTGCGTGAGGGTCACGGTCGCGTTGATCTCCCGTCGGGTCAGCAGCAGACCGATGGAGCGGCCGATCGTGACGCCGCGGCCGACGACGACGACGTTCTTGGCCGCCAGGTCGTAGCCGTTGCGCTGGAGCAGCTCGATGACCGCCCGCGGGGTGCACGGCAGCGGGGTCGTGATCGGGTCGTTCACGTTGAGCACGAGGCGCCCGAGGTTGACGGGGTGCAGGCCGTCGGCATCCTTGGCGGGGTCGATGCGCTCGAGGATGCGGTCGGTGTCGAGGTGCTTCGGCAGCGGCAGCTGCACGATGTAGCCGTGGCACGACGGGTCGGCGTTGAGGCGGTCGATGACCTCCTCGACCTCGGCCTGCGTCGACTCGGCCGGGAGCTCGATCTGGATCGAGTTCATGCCGATCGCCTCGGACTCGCGGTGCTTCATCCCGACGTACAGCTGGGATGCCGGGTCGGCGCCGACGAGCACCGTCGCGATGCCGGGCGTCACGCCCTTCGCCTGCAGCGCGGCGACGCGCTCGGCCAGTTCGGTCTTGATGGCGGCGGCGGTGGCCCGCCCGTCGAGCTTCTGCGCGGTCATGTCGTTCTCCGTTCGAGGGTCCGCGACCCGGTCCGGTCCCCGCTCCCCCGCTCCCCGAACCGCGAGACGGCAGTTACGCCCCGAGACGGCGGCGCGGCCCCGGGGTCTCGGGGCGAGAGTGAAGTCTCGCGGGTCGGGGGGTGGGCGCGGGGGTGGGCGGGGCGGGGGTTACTGCTGCAGCGTGGGGTAGAGGGGGAAGGCGTCGGCGAGGGTCGCGACGCGCGCGCGGAGGGCCTCGAGGTCGGCGCCGGGCTGCAGCGCGAGTGCGATGACGTCGGCGACCTCGGTGAACTCGGCGTCGCCGAACCCGCGGGTCGCGAGCGCGGGAGTGCCGATGCGCAGGCCCGAGGTCACCATCGGCGGACGCGGGTCGTTGGGCACCGCGTTGCGGTTGACGGTGATGTGGATCTCGTGCAGCAGGTCTTCGGCCTGCTTGCCGTCGAGCTGAGCGTCGCGCAGGTCGACGAGCACGAGGTGCACGTCGGTGCCGCCCGACCGCACCGCGATGCCCGCGTCGGCGACGTCCTGACGGGTCAGGCGCTCGGCGATGATCGCGGCGCCGCGCACGGTGCGCTCCTGGCGCTCCTTGAACTCCGGCGTCGCAGCCAGCTTGAACGCCGTCGCCTTCGCGGCGATGACGTGCATGAGCGGACCGCCCTGCTGGCCCGGGAAGACGGCGGTATTGATCTTCTTCGCCAGGTCGGCGTCGTTCGTGAGGATGATGCCCGAGCGCGGGCCGCCGATGGTCTTGTGCACCGTCGACGACACGACGTGCGCGTGCGGGACAGGCGACGGGTGCACCCCGGCAGCGACGAGGCCGGCGAAGTGGGCCATGTCGACCCACAGGTACGCCCCGACCTCGTCGGCGATCGCACGGAACGCGGCGAAGTCGAGCTGGCGGGGGTAGGCCGACCAGCCGGCGATGATGACCTTGGGCTTGTGCTCGAGCGCGAGGCGCCGCACCTCGTCCATGTCGATGAGCGACGTCTCGGCGTTCACGCCGTAGGCGACGATGTCGTACAGCCGGCCCGAGAAGTTGATCTTCATGCCGTGGGTGAGGTGCCCGCCGTGGTCGAGCGAGAGCCCGAGCAGGGTGTCGCCGGGGCGCGCGATGGCGTGCAGCACAGCGGCGTTCGCGGTGGCGCCCGAGTGCGGCTGGACGTTCGCGAAGCCCGCGCCGAAGAGAGACTTCGCGCGCTCGATCGCGAGCTCCTCGGCGACGTCGACCTCTTCGCAGCCGCCGTAGTAGCGGCGGCCGGGGTAACCCTCGGCGTACTTGTTCGTGAGGACCGAGCCCTGCGACTGCAGCACAGAGACGGGCACGAAGTTCTCGGAGGCGATCATCTCGAGGTAGCCGCGCTGGCGGTCGAGCTCGCGCTCGAGCACCTGTGCGATCTCGGGGTCGACCTCGGCGAGCGGGGCGTTGAAGTACGAATCGGTCATGACGATCTCCAGACGACGGCTTTCGGGACGGATTTCACAAACAGAGAAGTTCCACATCGGCCCAGGCGTGCGGTCGAATGCCGTGTCGGTCGCTCCCCGGTGGTGGCCCACCTCAACGCCAGTCGCGACGCGTCCGAGCATAACGGATGCGGCGCTGGTACGCTGGCTCGAATCGGTTTGTTAGGTCTCCTTACAGATAGGTCCGCGATGACGTCGGCGCCCCTGGTCCCGCTGCCCGCCTCGGTGATCCACGACGACGGTGCGCCCTTCGCGCTGACGCCCGCCGTCCGCATCACGGGAGCCACGGATGCCACGGATGCCACGGGCATCCTGCACCGACTCGTCCTCACCCGCACCGGACTGCATCTGGCCGCGGTCGCCGGTCCGACGACCGACGACGACCCCGTCATCGAGTTGGCCGTCGATGGCGCCGGCCCCGCCGAGTCGTACCGCCTCTCGGTCGACGAGCACGGCGTATCGATCCGCGGCGCCGACGCCGCCGGCATGTTCTACGGCGTGCAGACGCTCGGTCAGCTCATCGCCGGCTCGGACCGGGGGTGGACGATCCCCGCCGTGCGCATCGACGACGCCCCCCGCTTCGCCTACCGCGGTGTCATGCTCGACGTCGCCCGCCACTTCCACGATGTGGCGACGGTGACCGCGTACCTCGAGCGGGCAGCGAGCCTGAAGTTCAACGTCCTCCACCTGCACCTCACCGACGACCAGGGATGGCGGCTCGAACTGACCCGCCGCCCGGAGCTGACGGCACGGGCGTCGGCGAGCGCGGTGGGCGGCGCCGCGGGCGGCTTCTATTCGCAGGCCGACTACCGGGCGATCATCGCGCACGCCGCCGCCCACCACATGACCGTCGTGCCCGAGTTCGACATGCCGGGCCACACCCACGCCGTCGGGCTCGCCTATCCCGAGGTCGCCGCCGCCCCGGTGCTCGGCGCCGGGGATGCCGCGGGCGACCCGCAGCCCGTCGCCGGAGAGGCGTACACCGGGATGGGGGTCGGCTTCTCGTCGCTGCGCATCGGCGAGTCCGCGACCGACGCGTTCGTCGACGACGTGCTCACCGAGCTCGCGGAGCTCACGCCAGGCCCCTACCTGCACTTCGGCGGCGACGAGGCGCACGGCACCCCCGCCGACGAGTTCGCGGCCTTCGTCGCGCGCGCATCGCGAATCGTCTCGCAGCTGGGCAAGACACCCATCGCGTGGCACGAAGCCGGCGCCGCCGCCGACCTGGCCCCCGGCACGATCGGCCAGTACTGGGGATTCGTGTCGCCGACCGACGGTGCCGACGACCGCGCGCGGGCCATCGTCGCACGGGGCGGACGCGTCATCCTCTCCCCCGCCGACGCCGTGTACCTCGACATGAAACCGGACGTGTCGTCGCGGCTCGGACTCACCTGGGCCAACGGCCCGACGAGCCTCGAGCGCGCCTACTCGTGGGAGCCCCTCGACGTCGTCGACGGTCTGGTGGAGTCCGACATCCTGGGCGTCGAGGCCCCGCTGTGGAGCGAGACCGTCCACGATCTCGACGACATCGACGCGCTCGCCTTCCCCCGTATCGCGGCCGCTGCCGAAGCGGCGTGGTCGCCCCCGTCGGGCGCGGTCGCGGCCCGCGACTGGCCCGCGTTCCGGGAACGGGTCGGGGGCCTCGGAGCTCTCTGGACGACCCTCGGCATCCGCTTCCCCGCCTCGTCGGAGGTGTCGTGGACGCTGTGAGCCTCGTCCTGCATTCCGTCCGGCTCGTCGACGACGGTCGCGACGCCGCCGACACCTGGCTGCTCGTGCGCGGCGGCCGGGTCGCGGCGCGCGGCACCGGCACTTCGTGGCGCGACGCGGTCGCCGCCCACCCGGTCGACGAGGTCATCGACGGCGCAGCGGTCGCCGGTGTCGACGCGATCGTCGTTCCGGGGTTCATCGACATCCACGGGCACGGCGGGGGCGGGGCGGCGTACGACGACGGTGCGGAGGCGATCCGCGTCGCACGCGAGCTGCACCGCGCCCACGGCACGACCCGCGCGGTGGTCTCGCTCGTGACCGCCCCCGTGGATGAGCTCGCGCGTCGCGTCGCGGCGATCGCCGATCTCGCCGAGGCGGATGCCACTGTGCTGGGCTCCCATCTCGAGGGCCCGTTCCTCGACCCGGGCCACCACGGCGCTCACGACCCCGCCCTGCTCGTCACGCCCGCATCCGACGCGGTCGCCCGACTGCTCGAGGCCGGGCGCGGCACCGTGCGACAGGTGACGATCGCGCCGGAGCTCCCCGGCGCGATCGCCGCGATCGAACGGATCGTCGGCGCGCGTGCCGCGGCGGCCGTCGGGCACACCGATGCGGATGCCGCGACCGCCCGCCGCGCCTTCGACGCCGGGGCGACGATCCTGACGCACGCCTTCAATGCGATGCCCGGGCTGCACCACCGGGCGCCGGGTCCGATCGGCGCGGCGACCGGCGACCCGCGCGTGACGCTCGAGGTGATCGCCGACGGCGTGCATCTGGCCCCGGAGATCGTCCGCATCGCGTTCGCCGCCGCACCGGGCCGCGTCGCGCTCGTCACCGACGCGATGGCCGCTGCCGGCGCCGCCGACGGCGACTACGTCCTCGGGGCGCTCGCGGTCCGGGTCGAGCGAACCGTCGCCCGCCTCGCGGACGGGACGATCGCAGGCTCCACGCTGACCCAGGACGCCGCTCTGCGAACGGCGGTATCGGCGGGAGTGCCGCTCGTCGACGCCGTCGCAGCGCTGACGAGTGTTCCGGCGCGCGCGATCGCACGGCCCGACCTCGGATCGCTCGCGGTCGGGCACCCCGCCGACATCGTGTTGCTCGACGCCGGCCTGGCGGTGCGCCGCGTCTGGACCGGCCGCGTCTGACGCGCCTGCGCCCCAGTGCCTACAGGCATCTCCGCACGGGTCGGCGCCTAGAATCGGAGGCATGTCCGATCTGCCGAACGTCCGTCCCGCCGAGCCCGAGGCGCCGCAGCAGGCTCCCGGAACGCGACGGTCCCTCTCGGCGATCGAGCTCGTCGCGTTCGCCTGCCAGCTGTTCGCTTTCGTCACCTTCGCCGTCTGGGGCTTCGCGGCGTGGGACTTCCCCCTGAATCTGGTCGCGGGGATCGGCGCTCCGATCGTCGCCATCCTGCTGTGGGCGCTGTTCGTCTCACCCCGAGCGGTGCTCGCGGTTCATCCGTTCGTCCGGGCTCTCGTCGAGCTGTTCGTCTACGCCTCCGCGACCATCGCGTGGTGGAGCATGGGCCACGCGTGGATCGGCCTCGTCTTCGGCGTCGTCGCGGTCGCCTCCGGCGTCGTCGCGGGTCGCCGACGCCTGGCATGACGGCGTCCGACGTCGTCGCGCGGCTCGTCGCCGCGCTCGGCGACCGGGTCGACGTCTCGGAGGCGGGGCGAGAGTCCGCACGCGCCGACAAGTCGGGCCAGGCGGCATCCGGCTCGCCGCTCGCGGTGGTCCGCGCTCGATCCGTCGACGACGTTCAGGCCACACTCCGCATCGCGTCGGCGACCGCCACGCCGGTCGTGCCGCGCGGAGCGGGAACGGGACTCGCGGGCGGCGCGAACACCGGCGCGGGCGAGATCGGCCTGTCGCTGCGAGCGATGGACCGCATCCTCGAGATCCGGCCCGACGATCTCGTCGCCGTCGTCGAGCCGGGCATCCTCAATGCCGAGTTGAACTCGGCGCTCGCGGAACACGGCCTGTGGTGGGCACCCGACCCGGCGAGCCGTGACATCTCCACCGTCGGCGGCAACATCGCCACCGGCGCGGGCGGCCTGCTGTGCGCGAAGTACGGCGTCGTCCGCGACGCCGTACTCGGTGTCGACATCGTCCTGGCCGACGGCCGCCTGATGCGCCTCGGCCACCGCACCGTCAAAGGGGTGACCGGCCTCGACCTCACCTCGCTCGTGATCGGATCCGAGGGCATCCTGGGCGTCGTCGTCGCCGCCACGCTGAAGCTGCGCCGGCTGATCCCCGGACAGGCGCGTACGATCGTCGCGACCTTCGGCGACGTCCGCGCGGCCGCGGTCGCCGCCTCGGGCGTGACTGCCGCCGGCATCCAGCCCGCGATCATGGAGCTGATGGATGCGACCTCGCTCGCGGCATCCCACCGTCTGCTCGGCCTGACCGCTCCGCCCGCCGGCGCCTCGCAGCTCACCGTGCAGACCGACGGTCCGGCCGCGACCGCCGAGGCGGAGGCCGTCGCGGCCGTGTTGGCGGCGGCGGGCGGCGCGGTGCGTCTCGCCGCGGACGACGCCGAAGCGCAGCAGCTGTGGACGGTCCGGCGCTCGATGCATCCCGCGATGGAGACGCTCGGCACGGCGCTGATCGAGGACGTGTCGGTGCCCCGCAGCGCGCTCCCCTCGATGTTCGACGAGATCGCCCGCATCGAGGCGCGCTTCGGACTGACGATCCCGACCGTGTGCCACGCGGGCGACGGCAATCTGCATCCCAACTTCGTCTTCGAGGGCACCGAGGTGCCCGAGGTGATCTGGGAGGCGGCGGGGGATCTGTTCCAGTCCGCGCTTCGCCTCGGCGGCACGCTCACCGGCGAGCACGGGGTCGGCGTGCTGAAGCGGCGATGGCTGGCCGACGAGCTCGGCGACGACCAGTGGGAGCTGCAACGCCGCATCGCGCGCGTCTTCGATCCCGCCGGCATCCTGAATCCGGGCAAGGTGTTCGCCCCGTGAGCGCAACGGGCGGTCCTGTGCGCGAGGTGCACGTGAGCGCCGCGGTCGTCACCGACGGGGCCGGCCGCACACTCCTCGTCCGCAAGCGCGGGACCGAACGGTTCATGGCGCCGGGCGGAAAGCCCGAGCCCGGCGAGTCCGCGTCGGCCGCACTCGTGCGCGAGCTCCACGAGGAGCTGGGCGTCGTCGTCGCCGAGTCCGCGCTCCGCTACCTCGGGCGATTCGAGTCGGATGCCGCGAACGAGCCCGGGTACCGCGTCGTGGCCGAGGCGTTCGCGATCCGTCTCGCACCGGCGTCGGTCAGCGCCGCCGCCGAGATCGCGGAGGCGCGCTGGCTGACAGCCGATGAAGCCTCCCGACTGCCGCTGGCGCCCCTGAGCACCGAGCACCTGCTGCCCCTCGCCTGGGCCTGAGGCCGATCGCCGCGGTCCCGACCGGCGCGGTCAGCGCACCGCATGCGCGTCGACGCCGTCGAGCGCCGCGAGGGTCGCGCGGGCGCCGCCGGACACGGCAGCTCCGGAGCCGAGAGCGGCCCCGACGGCTCCGACCGGCATCCCGCGCGGGACCAGCTCGACCCGCTCGGCCAGGCGCAGCGACAGCAGGAAGCCCGATGCCGCCGACGACTCCCGGAGCTCGTCGCAAACGGGATCGAGCAGCCGCTCGCCCAGCGCTGCGATGCCGCCGCCGAGGACCACGACGTCGACGTCGGTCGCGAGGACGAGCAGTCGCACGGCGGCGGCGACCCCGCGCACGAGATCGTCCCGCAGAGCGGCGGCACGCGGGTCGGCCGCGTCAGCGGCGTCGAAGACCGCTCGCACCGGCAGCGCGTCCGGGCGCCCCCAGCGCTCGGCGACCGCGCTCCCGCCCGCGAGGGCTTCGATGCACCCGCGCTGCCCGCACCGGCACAACGGTCCGCTGGGGTCGACCGGGACGTGCCCGATCTCGCCGGCCGCGCCGCGCGCCCCCCGGCGCGGCCCGGTCTCGTCGACGATCCCCGCCGCGACACCGGTCCCGAGATTGAGGTACGCCAGCGATCCGGCGCCCGGACGAGCCGAACGCGCTCCGACCGCCGCGAACCGCACGTCGTTGTCGACGACCGGTCGGATGCCGACACGCTCGACGAGGGCGCCGGCGAGGTCGAAGCGCTCGATGCCGAGGTTCAGCGCGTGCTCGACGACGCCGCTGCCCGGCACGATCTGACCCGGCACGCCGAGGCCGATCGACACGTCCGTGCGGTCGCCCGCGAGCTCGCGCACGACGTCCGCGATGCCGTCGGCGACGGCCTCGCCGCCCCACCCGGTCGGACGCCGCACGCGTCCGGACTCGAGGCCCGCGTCGTCGACGGCCACGGCGAGGATCTTGGTGCCGCCCACGTCGACACCGATGCGCAGCGTCATCCCTTCACAGCCCCCGAGACCAGCCCGCCCGACATCCGCCCCTGCACGATGAGGAAGAAGATCACGACGGGGACGGAGATGAGCGTCGAGGCGGCCATCACCGCGCCCCAGTTGGTCGCGGCGGTCGCGGACTGGAACGACAGCAGCCACGGGGGCAGGGTGAGGTTGTAGCCCTTCATCAGCAGCAGCGCCATCGTGAACTCGTTCCACGATTGGATGAACGCGAAGATGCCGGTCGCCACGAGTCCCGGTGCCAGCAGGGGGAAGGTGACCTTCCAGAACGCCTGGGTGCGCGTGCAGCCGTCGATCATCGCCGCCTCCTCGAGGTCGACGGGCACGCCGGCGACGAAACCGCGCAGCGTCCAGATCGTGAACGGGATGACGGCGGCGACGTAGACGACGCCCAGACCGATGAGGGTGTTCATCAGGCGCCAGTCGTCGATCATGCCGTAGATCGTGAACATCATCGCCTCGCCCGGGATCATCTGGACGATGAGCACGGCGACGATGAACGACCGCCGTCCCCGGAAGCGGATGCGGGCGACGGCGATCGACGCGAGGAAGGCGAGGACGAGCGTCACGACGAGCACGCCGACGGTCACGAGCGTCGACGACAGCAGACCGTGGACGAAGTCCGTCTGCCCCGGCGCGGCCTCGCGCGTCCATGCGGTCGCGTAGTTGCCGAGCGTGAAGTCGAACGGCAGGAAGCTCGGCGTGCGGCTGATGATGCTCTCGCCGCGCGTGAACGACATGTTCAGCATCCAGTACACCGGGAACACCGAGCAGACGAACACGACGAGCGCCGCGAGGTTCAGCCCGGCGCGGGTGACAACCCGGCGCCGCGGGGGCCGGCGCACGGCGAGCGAGCGCGGCTTCGGCCGGCGGGCGTTGCCCACCTCGCCGACGACCTCGTCGACGCCGACCGTGCCGAGCTGGGTGGCCGGGGTGACCTGCGTGCTCACAGCTCCTCCTCCTTGAGCGTCGTGCGGATGTATCCCCACGAGAGGGCCAGGAGCAGGACGACCATGAGCACGCCGATCGCGCTCGTGACCCCGAACTCCCCCGGGCCCTGCCGGAAGATGTAGGTGCCGAGCACGTTCGTCTCGGAGATGAGCCCGCCCCGCTGCTGCAGGGCGTAGACCTGCGTGAAGATGCGCAGGTTCCAGATGACCTGCAGCACGACGACGACGGTGACGACGCTGCGGAGGTACGGGAACACGACGAGGCGGAACCGCTGCCATCCGACGGCGCCGTCGAGCGACGCGGCCTCGAGCACCTCGGCGGGCACCTGCCCGAGCGCGGCGTAGAGGGTGAATGCCGCGAACGGCACGCCCTGCCAGACGACGATGACCGTCAGGACGAAGAAGAACGACCACGGATTCGCCAGCCACGAGTGGTTGGTCCAGTCGATCGAGCCCGTCGTGGTGTTGAGCGCCCAGTTGACGATGCCGTACTGGGAGTCGAAGATCCAGCCCCAGACGGTGGTCGCCGCGAGCGGGGGCATCGCCCAGGCCAGCAGCAGCCCGAGCGAGACGAGGATGCGCCAGCCGCGCCGCAGCCGCGTCATGAGCACGGCGATCAGGGCACCGAGCCCGACGATGAGCACCGTCATGACGACCATCAGCCCGAGGCTGCGCACCAGGACAGCGGGGAAGTCAGACTGCGTGAAGACCTGCACGTAGTTCTCGAAGCCGATGAAGTCGGGCAGTGTGCCCTGCACCTTGTTGCGGATGGCGTAGTCGGTGAACGACTGCACGAGCATCAGCACCGCCGGGTAGCCGACCATCACCCCGAGGATGATGAGCGACGGGCCCAGCAGGGTGAGCGCTCCGACGTTGTCGCGACGGCGGCGCGACCGCTCGCGGGTGGTGGGCGCGGAACGCTCGGACTGCGGGCCGCGGCGGTTCGTGCGCTCGAGGACGTCTGTCATCGTCCTCTCCTCTCTCTGCGTCGGCGCACGGACCGCGGGCGGAGCCCGCGGTCCGTGGCGACGGTCACTTGTTGAGGATGGCCTCGATCTGGCCGTCGAGCTCGGTCGCGATCGCGGTGACGTCGCCGCCCTGGGCGATCTTCACGAGAGCGTCCTTGATGACGCCGGACGACTCGACCTCGGACCAGTTCGGGCTCGCGGGCACGGCCTTGGACGACGCGACGGCCTTCGCGGCCTCGGCGGTGATCTCGTCGTCGGGCAGGAACTCGGCGAACGAGGTCAGCGCGGGGATGAGCCCGTTCTCGGCGAGGATCTTCTGGTATCCCTCCGAGAGGATGATCTTCAGCGCGGCCTCGGCCTTGTCGGGGGCGTCGGACTTCGCCGCGACGGCGATGTTCGAACCTCCGGCGAAGACGGGGGCGACCTCGCCTGCGGTCATGCCCGGGAGAGCGAATGCCTTCAGGTCGGTCCCGGCGGTCTCGGGGCAGCCGGGCGCCGTGGCGTCGTCGGCGGGGGCGAGGATCGACCACTTCACCCACGCGGGAGCGGACAGGAATCCGATCTCGCCGGCGCAGAACGGCACCTGCGGGTCGGTCTCGTCGGCGTCGGCCGGCGCGATCGTCGCGTTCTCGTACACGTCCTGGAGCATCTCGAGCCCCGTGATGCCGCCTGGGCTGGAGAAGCCGCCCGTCCAGGTGTCGCCGTCCTGCGTGGCGATCTCGCCACCGTTGGCCCACACGTAGGGCAGCGCGTTGTACCAGTCCTTGCCGGGGGCGTAGATGCCCGACTTCGTGGCCGTGGTCGCGGCGATGCCGTCGGCGACGTACTCCTCGAGTGTCGTGGGCACCTCGCCGCTGTACGAAGCGGGCGAGTAGAAGACGATGCGAGAGCCCGCGTAGTAGGGCGCGGCGTAGAGGCTGCCGTCTGCCGAGCCGAGTTCGACGAAGCTCTGCAGCAGCTCGTCGCCGCCCAGGTCGGACTCGAGGTCGGAGATGTCGAGGAACAGGCCCTGGTCGATGAAACCGGGCGACTGCGTGTTGCCGACCTCGACGAGGTCGGGCGCATCGTTCGACGAGAGCGCGGCGACGTAGTTGTCGGCGGTGTCGGCCCAGGTCTTCTCCTCGATCGTGAGGGTCCAGCCTTCGTTCTCGGACTCGAACGTCTTCTTGAGGTAGTCGCGGGCGTCCTGCGGCGTGTCGGTGCCGACCAGCCACACGGTCAGGTCTCCGGTCTCGGCGCTCTGTCCCGCGTCGCCGCTCGCGCAACCGGCGAGCAGCAGGGCGGAGACACCGAGGAGCGACAGTGCTCCGAGGCTCTTCTTCATGGTGATTCCTTCTTCTCAGGTGTCGACGAGTCGGATGGCTCGTCCGGGTGTGGAGCGGGTGGTGCGATGGGGCGGGTGGGACGTCTGGAGCTGTGGAGCCGTGGAGCTTCGTCAGGAGACGCCGAGGCGTCCCGACAGGACCATGACGGCGGCGCCGCGCAGGACGATGTCCTGGCCTTGCGCCGTCATCCGCACCTGCAGCTCGTCGTGGAACGTGGCGAGCGTGCGCGTGCGCACCGTCTCGGCGGCCGCATCCGCGAGCGTGCCGTCGAGAAGTTCTGCGGGGCCGGAGAGGACGACCTCCGACAGGTCGAGGGCGCCGACGATCGGCGCGAGCGCGATACCGAGTCGCTCCCCGGCGTCGCGGAGGAGCCGATCGCGCGCGGCGTCCGAGCCCGCATCGATGCGCGCCGACAGCGACGGCACCGAGATCCACGCCTCGAGGCACCCGATCTTGCCGCACGCGCAGTCCGGACCGCCGTCGGTGCCCACGGTGACGTGCCCGATCTCGCCGGCCGCCGATCGCGCACCGCGCAACGGCTCGCCGCCGGTCAGCAGTCCGGCGCCGACACCGCGTCCGACCTTGACGAGGATGATGTCGTCGCCGGCGCCGCCGAAGGTGTGCTCGGCGAGCACCGCGGCGTTCGCGTCGTTCGCGACGAGCACCGGGACCTCGAGCTCGGCACCGAGGATGCCGGCCAGGTCGAGCCCGTCCCAGCCGAGCCCGGGAGCGGCGAGCACGACGCCCGCGTCGTCGACGACACCGGGGGTGCCGACCCCGACTCCGAGCACGGGCGCTCGGGCGTCGTCGACGAGCGCACGGGCCAGCGCGATGACGGCGGGCAGGATCGCCGCACGCTCGTGGGGCACCGGGGCCTCGTGGCGCGCGACGATCTCACCGTCGAGGGTGAGCACGGCGCCGACGAAGCTATCGCTGCCCGACAGGTCGAGACCGACGATGCGGTGGCCGTCGCGGGCGAGGTCGATCAGGATCGCCGGCTTGCCCGGGCCTGCGGCTTCGCGGGTCCCCTGCTCCGCGACGAAACCGTCGGCGATGAGCTCTGCGACGAGGTCGGAGATGGTGACGCGCGTGAGGCCCGTCTCGCGGGCGAGATCGGCCCGGCTGCGCGCGCCGCCGTGGAAGAGGCTCTGAAGCACGAGAGCGCGATTGTGCGCACGCGCGTGCTCGGGCAGGATCTTCGCGCCCGGGCGCCGCGTGCGCGTGGTGCGCCGCGGGGTCTCGGTCTCCGTGCTCGTCATGTTTGTTAGTAGACCTTACGAACCCGGGCCGCACAAGATCGGGGAGCAATTTGCTAGTGGTGTTTACAAACTCGTTACACGGATGGTCGCGAGCGAGCGCCGGTGTCAAGGGCCCCCTCCTCCCCCGAGACGTCCGTAGTGTGGAGTGGCCGCCGCATCCGAGGAGATCGATATGAACCGCCGCCTGACCGCCGTCACCGTCGCCACCGTGGCGCTGTTCGCCCTCACCGGATGCACCGGCGGCAACGGCAGTGACGGGGCGTCGCCCGCGAGCGACCAGTCGGTCGAGGATGCCTGCTCGCAGGTCGACGACGTCATGACCGAAGCGACCCAGGGCATCCAGGACATCGACCCCTCCGACCCGGCCGCGGCGGCGAGCGCACTGCGAACCATCGCGGACGGCATGGGCGAGGCCGCCGACTCGGTGACCAACGACCAGGTCGCCGGCATCCTGCCGGACCTCCGCACCGCGTTCTCCTCGGCCGCCGACTCGATGGAGGCCGTCGCGGCCGGAGACACCGACCGTGCGACCGAGCTCACCACGGCGCTCGGCGACGTGCAGGGCAGCATCGACACGTACACGGAGCTCTGTGGCACCGACTGACCCGGAGCCTGCGCTGCTCCGCCCTCCGCACGACCCTGCATAACGCTCTGATTTCACTCAGGCCGCTCCCGGGGCGCTCTCGCGTACCATGAGTGCCGAGTGCGCGCGCACGCGCAGACGGGGGTACAGCGGTGACGGATGTCGCTTCGAAGCACGACCACGACAGCACGACGGGCCACGACCTGACCTCGACCGACGTCGAGCAGCGGGTGGAATGGGCCCCGGCCGAGCCGGCGCGCAAGAAGCGCCGCCTCGGGCTGTGGATCGGCATCCCCGTCGGCGTGGTCGTCGCCGGAGCCGCGGCCGCATCCTTCTTCCTCATCGCACCGGGGACCACCATCGGTGGCGTGCCGGTGGGCTTCCTGACCCCCGGCGCTGCGGCGGCAGCCGTTCAGGACCGCCTGGAGGTCACGACCGTGACCCTCGGCGACGGCGGCCAGAGCGTCTCGGGTGAGGACCTGGGCGCTCAGGTCGATGCGACCGCGCTGGCGGCGTCGGCGTTCGACGCCCGCCCCGCATGGAACGTGACCCAGTGGTTCGGCGATCCGATCGCGGCCCCCGTCTCGCTCGATGCCGAGACCGCCACGACCGCTCTCCGCGACGCCGCGGGCGACCTGTACGTCGAGCCCACCCCCGCGTCGGTCACCTTCGACGGCGCCTCGTACACCGTCTCCCCCGACGTCGCCGGCGCCGGCGTCGACCCCGAGGCGGCACGAGCCGGACTGCAGGGCGCGTTCGACGCGGGCGATACCGCCGCCGTCATCGACCCGCAGCTGACGCCGGTGTCGTCGCTCACGACGACGGCATCCGCCGAGGAGACCGCCGCCTCGCTCAACGCGATGCTCGACGGCGTCGGCTTCTACGTCGGCGACGAGCGCACCGTGCCGGTCGACCGCGACGTGGCCGCGAGCTGGATCACCGTCGGCACCGCCGCCGACGGATCGTTCGAGGTCACCGCCGACCCGGCGGCCATCCAGCCGATCGTCGACACCCTCCCCGGCCTGATCGATCGCGCCCCCGTCGACGGCGTCGTCTTCGCCAATGCGTCGGGCACGGTGATCGACGACTCCGATGCCGCACTCGACGGCCGCACCCTGCAGTCGACCGACGGCATCGCCGCCGGCTTCGCCGAACAGCTCGCGACCGGGGACGCCGCCTACCGCCTGCCGGTCGACGTCGTGCCCGTGGCGACCCAGACCATCACCCGGCTGCTCGAGGTCGACCTCGGCGAGCAGCGTCTGTACCTCAAGGAGAACGGCGCGGTCGTCGACTCCTGGCTCGTCTCGACCGGACGCCCGGGTGCCGACACGCAGACCGGCCACTACACGATCGGCTGGAAGACCCCGCTGCAGGACATGAAGGGCACGGCGGCCGACTCGGGCAAGAGCTACGTCCAGCCCGACGTGAAGTGGGCGATGTACTTCAACGGCGACCAGGCCTTCCACGGGGTCTACTGGCACAGCAACTGGGGCAACCAGATGAGCGCGGGCTGCGTCGGCATGCCCGACTCCCGCGCCGCGCAGATCTACGACTGGGCCGTCGCCGGCACCGATGTGTGGGTGCATTCCTGACGCCCCGCTGCCCGCCATATCGATCGATGCGGCGGGCAGCGATCCCCGTTAGCCTGTGACCATGGCTGACCTGCGAGTGGAAGAACTGTCGGCGTCGACGATCGTCGCGGTGAACAACCTGTCGTTGAAACCGGGGCAGGAACGCTTCGTCGTGCCGGAGAGCTATGCCATCGCGGCGACCGTGGTGAACCCGGCGACGTCGTGGCAGCGCGTCATCCTCGACGGCGACGAGGTCGTCGGTTTCGTCAGCGCGGGATTCGATCCCGAGGCTCCGCAGGAACACTTCCGATCGGTGCTCTGGCGCATCAACGTCGATGCGGACGACCAGGGACGCGGTGTCGGCCGGTTCGCGGTCGAACAGCTCGTCGACGAAGCGCGTTCGCGCGGATTCGACTGCGTCAACGTGATCTGTGAGGCGGGCGAAGGCGGACCCGAGGCGTTCTTCACCCGCGTGGGCTTCACCCCCGTCGACGAGACGGAGTACGGCGAGGTCGTCGCGGAGATCCGTTTCTGACCGACCTCCCCCCATCGACGGCGAGACGCCCCGGACGCCGAAGCGACCGGGGCGTCTCGCCGTGCGGATGCCGGATCAGAGCCCGTCGATGATGCCGTTCAGCGTCGCGGAGGGGCGCATGACCGCCGCCACCAGCTCGGCGTCGGGACGGTAGTAGCCGCCGATCTCGGCCGGTGAGCCCTGCACGGCGACGAGCTCGTCGACGATGGTGGTCTCGTTCGCCGCAAGGGCCTCGGCCACCGGCGCGAACGCGGCCGCGAGCTCGGAGTCGACCGTCTGCGCGGCTAGCTCCTGGGCCCAGTACAGCGCGAGGTAGAAGTGGCTGCCCCGGTTGTCGATGGTGCCGAGCGCGCGCCCGGGCGACTTGTCCTGCTCGAGGAACGTGCCCGTAGCCGCGTCGAGCGTGTCGGCCAGCACCTTCGCGTGCGCGTTGCCGGTGTAGTCGGCGAGGTGCTCGAACGACGCGGCGAGAGCGAAGAACTCGCCCAGCGAGTCCCACCGCAGATAGTTCTCGGCGACGAGCTGCTGCACGTGCTTGGGAGCCGATCCGCCCGCGCCGGTCTCGAACAGTCCGCCGCCGGCGAGCAGCGGGACGATCGAGAGCATCTTGGCGCTCGTTCCGACCTCGAGGATCGGGAAGAGGTCGGTGAGGTAGTCGCGCAGCACGTTGCCGGTGACCGAGATGGTGTCCTCGCCGCGGCGGATGCGCTCGAGCGAGTAACGCGTCGCCTCGGCCGGGGCGAGGATCTCGATCGTGAGGCCGGTGGTGTCGTGCTCGGCGAGGTACGTCGTGACCTTCGCGATCAGGTTCGCGTCGTGGGCACGGTTCTCGTCGAGCCAGAAGACGGCGGGCACGCCGGTCGCGCGGGCACGGGTGACGGCGAGCTTCACCCAGTCGCGCACGGCGATGTCCTTGGTCTGCGTCGCGCGCCAGATGTCGCCCCTGCCGACCTGGTGCGACAGCAGCACGGCGCCGGACGAGTCGATGACCTCGACGGTGCCGGGGGCGGCGATCTCGAAGGTCTTGTCGTGCGAGCCGTACTCCTCGGCCGCCTGCGCCATGAGGCCGACGTTCGGGACCGACCCGATGGTGGCGGGGTCGAGCGGGCCGTTCGCGATGACGTCCTCGATCGTGGCCTGGTACACGCCGGCGTACGACGAGTCGGGGATGACCGCGATGGTGTCGTCCTCGCCGCCGTCGACGCCCCACAGCTTGCCGCCGTTGCGGATGAGCGCGGGCATCGATGCGTCGACGATCACGTCGGACGGCACGTGCAGGTTGGTGATGCCCTTGTCGGAGTTCACGTACGACAGGCGCGGACCGGCGGCGATGGCAGCCTCGAACGCGGCGCGGATCTCGTCGCCGTTCGCGAGCTGCGAGAGGCCGGCGAGGATGGCTCCGAGCCCGTCGTTGGGCGTGAGGCCCGCGGCGGCCAGGTCGTCGCCGAAGCGCGCGAACACGTCGGCGAAGAAGGCGCGGACGACGTGGCCGAAGATGATGGGGTCGCTGACCTTCATCATCGTCGCCTTGAGGTGCACCGAGTACAGGACGTCCTCCGACGCGGCCTGAGCGACCGTCTCGGCGAGGAAGGCGTCGAGGGCGCTGGCCGACAGGAAGGTCGCGTCGACGACCTCGCCCGGCAGAACCTTCAGACCCGACTTCAGCTCGGTGACGGTGCCGTCCTCGGCCGTGAAGCGGATGGCGAGGACGTCGTCGCCCTCGATGACCGTCGAGGTCTCGTTCGACTTGAAGTCGTCGTGTCCCAGCGTCGCGACACGGGTCTTCGACCCGTCGGCGAACGGCTTGTTGCGGTGCGGGTGCTTGCGGGCGTAGTTCTTCACCGACAGGGGCGCACGGCGGTCGCTGTTCCCCTCGCGGAGCACGGGGTTGACGGCCGAGCCCTTGATGCGGTCGTAGCGGGCGCGCACGTCCTTCTCGTCGACGTTCTGCGGCTCGTCCGGGTAGTCGGGGATGTCGTAGCCCGCGGCCTGCAGCTCGGTGATGGCCGCCTTCAGCTGCGGGATGGATGCCGAGATGTTCGGCAGCTTGATGATGTTGGCCTCGGGCAGCGTCGCCAGGCCGCCGAGCTCGGCGAGCGCGTCGCCCACCTGCTGCTCGGGCGTGAGGTTCTGGGGGAAGGCGGCGAGGATGCGGCCCGCGAGCGAGATGTCGCGGGTCTCGATGGCCACGCCGGCCGCGCCGGCGAAGGCCTCGACGATGGGCAGGAATGAGGCGGTGGCCAGTGCCGGCGCCTCGTCGGTGTACGTGTAGATGATGGTCGAGTCGGGCACGTGTCGTCTCTCCAAAAGCGCGTCGAGGGTCGGGCTTCAGCGTATCGCACGGGGGTGGTTCTCTCGATGTCGAGATATCTCGGCGGCGGGTGGGGCGGGCTCCTCCGGCGCCGGGGCCGGGCGATAGGGTGAGCGCGTGCCGCGCTTCGATCTTCCGCTCGCCGAACTGCAGGACTACCGCCCGGAGGTGAGCGAGCCCAGCGACTTCGACGAGTTCTGGGCAGCCACGATCTCGGGCTCCCGGGAGGCCGGCGGTGAGGTCGTGGTGTCGCCGGCATCCGATCTGTTCACGGCCGTCGACGTGCACGACGTCACGTTCCCGGGCTACGCGGGCGAGCCGGTGAGCGCGTGGCTCATCCTGCCCGCGCACCGGGAGGGTCCGCTTCCCGCCGTCGTCGAGTTCATCGGCTACGGTGGCGGCCGCGGTCTGCCCGCCGAGCACCTGGCGTGGGCGACCGCGGGCTACGCGACCCTCGTCATGGACACGCGCGGTCAGGGCAGCATCTGGGGCAGCGGCGGTGCGACCTCCGACCCCCACGGCTCCGGTCCCGCCGTGCCCGGGTTCATGACACGCGGCATCGAGGCGCCCGAGACCTACTACTACCTTCGCGTGTTCACGGACGCGGTGCGGGCGGTCGACGCCGTCCGTTCGCTGCCCGAGGTCGATCCCGCGCGCGTCTCGGTCACGGGCGGCAGCCAGGGCGGCGGCATCGCACTGGCGGCGGCCGGCCTGAGCGAGGGCCTCGTCGCGGCCATGCCCGACGTGCCCTTCCTCTGCCACTTCGAGCGCGCCGTGGGCTTCACCGGCAGCGACCCCTACCAGGAGATCGTCCGCTGGCTCGCCGTCCACCGCGGCGACGAGGCGCGGGTGTTCGAGACGCTGTCGTACTTCGACGGTGTCACCTTCGCGCGGCGCGCCGACGCGGCATCCCTCTTCTCGGTCGGACTGCTCGACCCGGTGTGCCCGCCGTCGACGGTGTATGCCGCCTTCAACGCCTACCGCGGCACCCGGAAGGAGATCACCGTGTACCCCTTCAACGAGCACGAAGGCGGGCAGGGCCACCAGTGGCAGGCGCAGGCGGCTTTCCTCCGCGAGGTCCTGGGCACGGACGGGAAGGCAGGCGCATGAGCGAGCAGCGCGTCCTCGGCATCGACGCCGGCCAGAGCGGCATCAAGGTCCGCACGGCGGCCTCCGCCGCGGGAGACCTCGTCTACCCGGGCATCCGCACCGGCGAACCGCTCCTCCCCCAGCTCGCGGCGGTTGTCGCCGAAACGGTCGAGCGCACCGGCTCGCCCGCCGACGTCGTCGTGGCCGGCATCTCGGGCCTGACCGACGGCAACGCGGACGCCGACGCGATGCTCGAGCTGACGGCGCACCTGGGGGTGCGCGGCGTCGTGCTCGCTCACGACTCGACGACCTCGTTCCTCGGCGCGCTCGGCGCCCGGTCGGGCGCCGTGGTGGCGGCCGGCACCGGTGTCGTGACCCTGGCCGTCGGCGCCGAGACCACCGCGCGCGTCGACGGATGGGGGTGGATCATGGGCGACGCCGGCAGCGGGTACTGGATCGGGCGCGCCGCGCTCGACGCCGTGATGCGCGCCTACGACGGCCGGGGACCGACGACCGAGCTCACCGCCGCCGTATCCGCCCGCTGGCCCGACCTGTCGCAGGCCTACATGAGCCTGCAGGCCGACCCCGACCGCGTGCGGCTCGTCGCGAGCTTCGCGGCGGTCGTCGCCCGCGCGGCGGCCGACGGCGACGCCGTCGCTCAGGACATCTCGGGGCGCGCGGCACACGAGCTCGCGCAGAGCGTCCGAGCCGCCATCGCGCAGGTGCGCACCGACGAGGAGACGTTCGCCGTGTGCGCCCTGGGCGGCGTGTTCGGATCGGCGCCCCTGCACGAGGCCTTCGCCGCCGACCTGCACGCGGGCGACGACTCAGTGCGCCTGGTCGAACCGCTCGGCGTCGGCATCGACGGCGTCATGACCCTCGCCGACCTGGACGACACCCACCCGCTCGCCCTCGCGACGCACCGCGCCGGCGTGATCTGACGCGCGCGAGCACGCACCGCGCAGCCGAGGACGCACCGTCTCCGAGACGTGCTCGGCGCGACGGTGCGTCCTCGGTGTGGCTCAGACCAGCGACTCGCGCCAGGCGCTGTGCAGCTGGGCGAACTTGCCCGTGCCGGCGATCAGCGCGGCGGGGGTGTCGTCCTCGATGATGCGGCCGTGCTCCATCACGAGCACCCGGTCCGCGATCGCGACCGTCGACAGCCGGTGCGCGATGATGATGGCCGTCCGGTCGGCGAGCAGCGTGCCCAGGGCCTCCTGGATCTGACGCTCGCTCGGGATGTCGAGCGACGCCGTGGCCTCGTCGAGGATCAGCACGGCCGGATCGGCGAGGAACGCGCGCGCGAACGAGATGAGCTGCCGCTGGCCGGCCGACACGCGACCACCGCGCTTGTTGACGTCGGTCGCGTACCCGTCGGGCAGCCGCTCGATGAACTCGTGCGCGCCGACGGCACGCGCCGACGCCTGGATCTCGTCCATCGTCGCGTCGGGTTTGCCGAGCGCGATGTTGTCGGCCACCGTGCCGCTGAAGAGGTAGGCCTCCTGCGTCACCATGACGATCGCGCGCCGCAGGTCCTTCGGATGCAGCTGCCGCAGGTCGACGCCGTCGAGGGTGACCCGACCCTTCGTGGGGTCGTAGAACCGAGCGACGAGCTTGGCGAGCGTCGACTTGCCGGCTCCGGTCGTGCCGACGAGGGCGATCGTCTGTCCTGAGGGCATGTCGAGCGCGAAGTCGGGGAGGATCGTCACCGCGTTCGAGTACCCGAAGGTGACGTCCTCGAACCGCAGATGACCCCGGGCCTGGCGGAGGTCGACCGGGTCGGTGGGATCGGGGACCGTGGGCTCCTCCTCGAGCACGCCCGACACCTTCTCGAGCGCCGCCGTCGCCGACTGGTACGAGTTGAGGAAGAACGCGACCTCCTGCATCGGAGCGAAGAAGTTCCGCACGTACAGGACCGCAGACAGCAGGAAGCCGAGGCTGAGCGCGCCGTCGACGACGCGGAATCCGCCCCACGCGAGCACGAGCGCGAGCGATACCGACGCGACCGCCATGAGCGCCGGCTCGAATGTGCCGAACAGGCGGATCGAGCGCATGTTCACGTCGCGGTAGTCGCTCGAGAGCCCTCCGAACTCGGCGTCGTTGGCGGGCTCCTTGCGGAAGGCCTTGACGGCACGGATGCCGGTCATCGACTCGACGAACTTGACGATCACCTTGGCGCTCACGACACGCGACTCGCGGTACACCACCTGAGAGCGCAGGTAGAACCAGCGCATGAGCAGAAACAGCGGGATGCCCATGACGGCGAGGATGACGCCCGACTGCCAGTCGAGCAGCAGGAGCGCGATCAGCGTGAACCCGCCGTAGAGCAGACCCGAGACGAGCTCGTTCAGGCCGCCGTCGAGCAGCTCGCGGATGGTGTCGAGGTCGCTCGTCTGCCGCGAGATGATGCGGCCCGACGTGTACGACTCGTGGAACTCGAGACTCAGCCGCTGCGTGTGGCGGAAGATCCGCTTGCGCAGGTCGATCATGACCGCCTGCGTCAGACGCGCCGCGACCACGGCATACCAGCCGATGAGCGCTGCACCGCCGACCGCGGTGATCAGGAACACGACGACGACCGCGACGGTCGGCATCCAGTCGGCCCGCTCCTGCACCGCCGGGAGGGCGTTCGCGATGCCCCAGCCGACGAGGGCGGGACCGGCGACGCGCAGAGCCGTGGAGATGACGAGCACGATGGCCGCCAGCACCAGCTGCATCCGCAGCGGCGACACGAGCGAGCCGAGCAGGCGCAGCGACCGGCGCCGGATCTCACGGCTCTCGTCGCGGGTGTAGTCGGAGCGGTCCTCGCCGCTCGTCCCGGTGACGGTGCTCACAGGGTCACCTCCCTTTCGTCCTGTCGTTCCTGTTCGTCCTCGAGGCTCGAGATGACGTGGCGGTAGTGCTCGCTCGTGCGCAGCAGCTCGGAGTGCGTGCCGACCGCCGTGACCCGTCCCTCTTCGAGGAGTGCGACGCGATCGGCGAGCGTCACGGTCGAGGGGCGGTGCGCGACGATCAGCGCCGTCGTGTCGGCGAGCACCTCGCGCAGGGCGTCCTCGACGAGCGCCTCGGTGTCGACGTCGAGCGCAGACAGCGGGTCGTCGAGCACGAGCACCGCCGGGCGCGCGGCCACGGCACGGGCGAGGGCGAGGCGCTGCCGTTGCCCGCCCGAGAGGCTGAGACCCTCCTCGCCGATGACGGTGTCGACGCCGGCGGGCAGCGCGTCGACGAAACCGGCCTGCGCGACATCGAGCGCCTCGCGCATGACGCGTTCCGCCTCGTCGCTGCCCCGTTCGAGGTCTTCGCGACCCAGCAGCACGTTCTCGCGGACGGTCTGCGAGAACAGCGTCGCGTCTTCGAAGGCCATGCCGACGTGGCGACGCAGCTCGTCGAGCCGCAGGTCGCGCACGTCGACGCCGTCGAGCAGCACGCGCCCGCCGGTGACGTCGTAGAGACGCCCGGGCAGCGTCGTGAGTGTGGTCTTGCCCGAGCCGGTCAGGCCCACGAGCGCCATCGTCTCGCCCGGGCGCAGCGCGAGGTCGATGCCGTCGAGGAGGTCGCGCTCGGTCTCGGAGGCGTCCTGGTAGCGGAACCGGGCGCCCTCGAAGACGAGCTCGCCGCGCGGCTGCGCGATGGTCGTCGGGTTCTCAGGATCGACGATCGTGTTCCGCTCGTCGAACACCTCGAAGATGCGGTCGGTCGCGGTGCGCGCGTCGACGAGGAACGAGAACAGGAAGCCGATCGACTCGACCGGCCAGCGCAGGATCGTCGCCATCGCGAAGAACGCGATGAGCGAGTCGACGCCCAGCTCGCCGGCCTGCACGAGGTAGATGCCCGCGCCCAGGCACAGGGCGAAGGCGATGTCGGGCAGCAGCACGAGCCAGAACCAGATCCAGCCGACCGCCTGGGCCTTCTTGACCTCGGTCTGGCGCAGGGTCTCGGCCTGGCGCGTGAACTTCTGCAGCGCGTGCCCGCCCCGGCCGAACGCCTTCAGCACGCGGATGCCGTGCACCGACTCCTCGACGGCCGTGGCGAGGTCGCCGGCCTGATCCTGGCTCTGCCGCGACAGCAGGCCGTAGCGGTTCTCGAAGACGAACCCGGCGATCCACAGCGGCGCCGAGACGACGACGAAGATCGTGCCGAGCAGCCAGTGCCAGCGGAAGAGGATGATCGAGCCGACGACGATCGTCACCATGTTGACGACGAGCAGCACGACGCCGAAGGCGAGCCAGCGGCGGACGAGGCTGATGTCCTGCATCATCCGGCTCAGCAGCTGACCGGACTGCCAGCGGTCGTGGAACGCCACGGGCAGGCGCTGCAGGCGCGAGAAGAAGTCGGTGCGCAGCTCGTACTCGACCTTCGTGGCGGGCCCGAGCACGAACCATCGTCGGGCCCAGACCATGAGCGCTTCGAGCAGGCCCAGCGCGAGCACAGCTCCCGCGCCGAGCACGATCAGCCAGGGATCGGCCGAGGCGATCGGGCCGTCGGGGCCGACGATGACCTCGAGCACGAGGGGGATGCCGAGAGCCAGCAGGCTCGCGACGAGCGCGCTGGCGAAGCCGAGGCCGAGCCGCGGCAGCACGGGCTTGGCGAAGGGAAGGAGGCGCGCGAGCGCGCGCGGCGTGGACAGACGAGGGGGCGTCGAGGAGGTCATGTTCCTGCAGGGGTGTGAAGCGGATGCCGAAACGGCGGTGGACGCGCGGAAGCGCGGCAAGGCGGGGCCGAAGGCCCGTGAGAGGTAACGACGGAAGCGCCGGCGCGCTTCCCGGATCTACCGGGCGTATCCTCCGCGGACGGGACGTCCACCGGCGACGGGGAGGAAAGCGGCGGACTTCGTGGTGACGATGGCCGGGAACATGGCTTCCTCCTGGGTCGAGCGGACGGGGCGCCCGCTACGCACGCGGGAGCCCTCCAGGATATGCCTGTGGATTCGCTGAGTGCAAGCCTGTGGGCGTGTTCGTCAGCGACGGGCCTCGCGCTCGAGGAGCCTGCGCTTGACCTCGACGCCCCATGCGAAGCCGCCGAGCGCGCCTCCCGTGCGCAGCACGCGGTGGCAGGGCACGAAGAGGGCCGGCGCGTTGCGCGCGCAGACCGAGGCCGCCGCACGGACGGCCCCGGGCGACCCGAGCGCGACCGCGAACTCGCTGTACGTCAGCGGAGCGCCGGGCGTGATCCGGCGCAACGCCTCCCAGCCGGCACGCTGCAGCACTGTTCCCTCTTGGGCCACCGGGACGCCGTCGATGGCGGCGATGTCGCCGTCGTAGTAGGCCGCGACCGCGGCCGCGGCATCCGTGCGCCCGGTGACGACGTCTGCGGGGCGGGCGAGAGGACGCAGCCGGCCGAGGATCGCGACCGGGTCGGCGGTCCACCCCGACGCGAGGACCGCACCGTCGCGCTCAAGGATCGTGAACGGCCCGTCGGGAGTCGGGACCGTCTCGATGACGGCGGTGGTCTCGTCAGCGGCGGTGGTGACGGTCGCGGCGGTTGTGGCGATGATGACGGCGGTCATGAGCGGGCCTTTCGCGGGGAGGCATCGGTGGTCGGCGCGGTGAGAGTGGGCGCGGTGGCGCTCTCGCGCCACGCCTGGGTGACGGGTGCGGCGTACCAGAGGTGCGCCATGAGGTAGCTGCG
Source organism: Microbacterium sp. cf332 (assembly GCF_900102175.1). Classification (GTDB taxonomy): domain Bacteria; phylum Actinomycetota; class Actinomycetes; order Actinomycetales; family Microbacteriaceae; genus Microbacterium. Next base: position 83,798 of record NZ_FNKN01000003.1, on the reverse strand, counting down.
CCACGGGGCGAGGCGCTCGGCCCACGCGACGAGCTCGGCGGGGCCGGCGGGAATGCCCGCCGCGGCGGCGCCGGCGCGCGCGGCGACGTCGCCGGGCAGAAGGATGTCGGGGTCGCCGAGCACCCGCATCCGCACGTAGTCGGCAGTCCAGGGGCCGATGCCGGGCATCGCCAGGAGCGCCGCCCGCTGCTCGTGCGAGTCGTCGCCGGGCGAGAGCCGCAGCGATCCGTCGGCGAGCGCGGTCGCGGCGCCGACGATCGCGCGGACGCGCGCGCCGGGTCCCCGCAACACCTCGGCTCCCCGTTCGGCGATCGCGGCCGGCGTCGGGAAGAGGATGGCCGGGCCGGCCGCGGTCTCGACCTGTTCGCCGAGCTCGGCGGTCAGCCGCCCCTGCACGGTGCGGGCCGACGCGACGCTGATCTGCTGGCCGATCATCGCCCGGACGAACATCTCGTCGGGGTCCATCGCGGCGGGCAGACGCACCCCGGGGATGCGGGCGACGAGGGGCGCGAGCTCCGGATGCCGTGCCAGCGCCTCGTCGATCGCGAGCGGGTCGGCGTCGAGGTCGAAGAGCCGTCGAACCCGGGCGATGAGGGTCGAGAGGTCGGCGAGCGAGGCCAGCTCGGCGCGCAGGCGGACCCGGCCGGCATCGTCCTGCCGCACCTCGAACCAGGCCGGTCCGCCGGCGAGACGGATGACGCGTGCGAACGACCGCTCGTCGCCGGTCTCGACGCCTGGGATCGCGTGCGCACGCATCCAGCCGAACAGACCCGCGGCGTCGAAGGGCTCCCGGACGGGGAGCACGAGGTCGATACGGCCGGCGGGCCGATCACCCGCCTGCCGCCGCGCGCGCAGCTGGCCGGGCGCCAGCGCGAACACCTCGGCGACGGTGTCGTTGAACTGGCGGATGCTGGCGAAGCCCGATGCGAACGCGACGTCGGCGACAGGCAGGTCGGTGTCGACGAGCAGGGCGCGCGCGGTGTGGGCGCGATGAGCACGGGCGAGCGCGAGCGGACCCGCGCCGAGCTCTGCGTTCAGCAAGCGCGTGAGGTGGCGCGACGAGTAGCCGAGCCGCGACGCGAGCCCCGGGACGCCCTCGCGATCGACCACGCCGTCGGCGATGAGCCGCATCGCGCGCGCGGCGAGGTCTCCGCGGAGGTTCCACTGCGGCGAGCCCGGGCTCGCCTCGGGCAGGCAGCGCTTGCAGGCGCGGTAGCCGGCCTCGTGGGCGGCGGCGCTCGTCGGGTAGAACGTGACGTTCGCCGGCTTCGGCGTACGCGCGGGGCAGCTCGGGCGGCAGTAGATGCCGGTCGACCGGACGGCCGTGACGAACTGCCCATCGAAGCGGGTGTCGCGCGCGTCGATCGCGCGGTACCGCTCGTCGAAGGTCATCCCGCCACTCGTCATGCCCCCAGCCTGACACGGCCCGCCGACACCGGCTCGCGGAAATCGGACACGACCGTGGACGGCCCACCCACCCGTCGACTCGCCAACGAATGCGGATGCCGGCGCACCGACATCCGCATTTCGTGGCGAGTCGACGGGCCGTCAGCCGGCCGGGGGCTGGGGCTGGATCGGCGTGCCGGACTCGTCGTAGTAGAGCGGGCCACCGGCCGGAAACGAGAACGCCGGCACCGACGCCGGGCCGTCGAACGCCGGCAGGCGGCGCCAGACGTCCGCGGGCAACCGCTCCTCGGCGAAGACCTCGGTGGCGAGGTCGTGTGCCGATCCGGGCGCGCAGTCCGTCTCGGCGGCGACCCGCACCTGCCCCGTGGCGGGCCGGACGGTGACGACGGTGCGCGCCGCGATACCGCCGATGCCGGTCACGGTCACCTCACGCGCGTCTCCCTCGCCGCGATCGGCGATCTCGGGCTCGACCCCGAGCTCGCGCAAGGCTACGGCGGCGGCATCGGCGATGCCCTCCGCGTCGCGACCGGGCAGCTCGATCCCGCGCACGGCGCTGAGCTTGTAGCCGGCCTCCTCGCTCATCCCGATCTGACAGCTCGTCGGATGCGCGCCGTATGCGCCCTCGACGACCGCCCAGTCGGCCGGCTCGATCGCCATGATGACCGCGTGGACACCGTCGGCCATCGTCGTGAAACGCGCCTCGGCCTGCTCGTACGACTCCGGCGTCCCGCCGGACTCCCCGGGCGTCCCGGTTCCACCGCATCCGGTCATGATCAGCGCCAATCCGACGGCGAGTGCCGTCATCGTCGTCCTGCGTGTGGTCGTCATCGTGGTCCCATCATGTCCGATAGGGATCGACGGGCAGCCAGCGCAGCCAGTCGGGCAGATCCCAGAAGCCGCGCTCACTGCCGGCGCCGTCCATCTCGGTGCCCGGTTCGCCGGTGACGACGATCTGGCCGATGTTGTAAAGCGACTCCGAGCCCTCCACGAGGTACCCGTCGCCGTCCGCCGACGGCAGCGGCCCGTTGCCGCCGCCATGCGCGGAGTGCCCGCCGGTCGGCGTGAGGTGCTGCCCGTCGGCGGCGTACCCGCCGTCGCTGCCGAACTCGGTGACACCCGGGAGCGTCTCGGGCACGGTGCCATGCGCGCCTCCCCAGCTCGTGTCGCGGCCGATCCGGGCCCACGCGTCGTTCTCCGACAAGGTCGCGTACATCTGCAGGCCCTCGGCGTTCTGCAGGTTCGACAGCACCTGCGGATCACTCGGGAACCCCGCTGACCCCACGGCGATGAACTGGTCCACCCCGAGCGCATCCGGTTGCGACCCGATCGCCAGCGCCGCCGTCGTGCTGCCGTACGAGTGCGCGATCACCGCCGTCTCGGCAGCCGGGTGCACGGCGTCGATCCCGAGGAGGAACGAGCGCAGGGCGGCGGCCCCGTCGTGCGCCCGATCCATCGACGGCTCCTCGATCTCGCTCGGCGAGTCGTAGCCGAACCACACGACCGTGGCGAGCCCCGGCCCGGCGCTGTTGAGCGCGCGAGCCGTCTCGCCCCACTCCCCCATCCCCGCGACGTTGGAGTTCATGCCGGGCACCAGCACGTTGATGTCGGTCGCCGTGCCCAGGTCGCCGTAGGCGAAGGCCGCGGTCACCTGATCCGACCCGTCGGGGTCGAAGGAGATCAGCTGCGGCGGCGGCGGGCCGTGAGCCAGCGTGTTCCACAGCGCATCGATCTGATCGCCGAGCTCGCCCGGGAGGTCCGCCTCGTACAGCTGCGCGAGGCGCTCGGCGTTGACGCGAGCGCGGACGTCGTAGGGGATGCCGTCGAGGTTGCCGATGATGTCAGGATGCGCGGCCTCGATCTCGGAGTGCAGTTCCGGGTGCGCGAGCCACAGCGCCAGCACCTCGGCAGGGCTGTCCGCAGCGAGGAGCTGATCGAGGAGCGACCGCGACTCGGAGGTCAGCGTGCTGCCCGCGCCGGCTGCCAGCTCGGCGAGCGCGGCATCGTAGGCCTCGTCCCAGGAGGTGTAGAGCGCCTCGTACTGCGCCCACAGCTCGGCGAGGTCGCGCTGTGCCGCGTCCCGCGCGGCGACGGCGTCGCGCGCGTCGTCGTTCGCCTGGCGCACCTCGTCAGCCTCGCCCGACCGCGAGGTCCACAGGGCGGCGAGCCCTGCCTGTTCGGCCTGGCCCGCGGCGGACTGCCACACGGCATGCGCCGACTCGACGTCGTCGATGAGGCTGTTGGCCTGCTCCGCCGACGTCGCGAAGGCGTCGGCATAGCGCTGCATGACGCCGGCCAGCAGTTCCGCCTCGGCGATCTCGCCCGCGATCGCCCCCACGACCTCCTGGGCATCGGCACGTGCGGCGATGATCGCTGCGCCGACGCCCGGCAGCTCCGTCGCCGCCTGCGTCGCGGTGCGCAGTTCGCCGAGCGAGCCCGCGACGCGACCGAAGGCCGAGCTCCACCAGCTCATCGACCCGGCGTTCCCCTCGAGACGCTCGAGCGGGTAGCCCCGGTTGGGCGAGGTCAGGGTCACGGTTCGCTCCGTCCGGTCAGCTCGAGGTCGAGGTCGGAGTATCGGGCCGCGATGTCCGACAACTTCCCGGCGACCGCCGAGGCGGCACCGGACCGGTCGAGAACGGCGGTGTGGAGCGCCGTGAGCCGGCGGTGCAACTCCAGCCGCAGCGCGGGGCGGTGCGCGGGGTTCTGCACCCCGGTGTCGTCGCCCTGGAGGTCGGCGCCGTCGAGGACGGCGTCGGATGCCCGTACCTGGATGGAATCGGCCGCGCTCGTCAGCTCGTGGTAGTAGACCTCGACATCCGACATGGCGTCCTCTCCGCGACCCGGCTCCCCCGGCGACAGTTGCGACGGTACCCACCCGCCCTCGGCCCCGTCGATGGGGACAACTCCCCACCCGCTCGCCACCCCGCCTGTGTCGTGCGTCGCCGGGTGCCCGTGCCGGGTGCCCATGCCGGGCGCCCGGTGCCGGGTGCCGACTGTCGGTGCCGGGTGCCGTGAGCCGTGAGCTGTGTGCCGTCGACAGGCTGAACGGCGCCGCGCCGTGCCGCAGACCCGTCCCGACACGCCTGAGCCTGTTCGCGGCACGCCTCCGCAACGCACCCAGAGCACTCGTCGACAGGCCGTGAGCCCACCGCGTCCCCGTGCCGGGCGCGGTGCGCGAAGCGCCACGGCATCCTCGTCGCCCGTGCCGCCGACAGGCTCGGCGGGGGTCGCTCGGCGCCACAGGTCCGCTCCGACACCTCCCAACCTGCGCACGGCACGCCCCCGCACGGAGCCACGGACGGCACGCTGCGGTCTTCCACCCGCGCCCGCGCCGCGACCCTCGCCCTTGCCCGCGCCCTGACCCGCACGCGAAGCCGCGACCCGCACCCCGAGCGTCGATCCTGCGCCGGACGCCTGCAACTCCCCCGGGAGCCGAAGCCGCTCGGGCCCCGTCCCGTCGACAGGCTCGACCGCTCCACGCCGCGCCGCGGACCCGCCGCGCCACCTCCCAGCCTGTTCGCGGCACAGCTCGGCGCCGAGTCGCAGACGACGCATGGACCACCGGCGGACGACGCGCGGACCACCGGCGGACGACCCACGGACGGCCCGGGCGCACGGAGCGCAAGGGCGTCGACGAACGGGGCGCCGCGAAGTACCGTCGCGGTATGAGCGAACGCACCTACGACCTCGTCGTCATCGGAGCCGGTCCTGTCGGAGAGAACGTCGCCGATCGGGCGGTACAGGGAGGCCTGAGCGTCGCGATCGTCGAGAGCGAACTCGTCGGCGGCGAGTGCTCGTATTGGGCGTGCATGCCGTCGAAAGGCCTGTTGCGGGCGGGGGCGGCCCTGCGCGCGGCCCGCGCGGTCGACGGTGCGAAGCAGGCCGTGACGGGCGAGATCGACGTCGCGGGGGTCCTCCGCCGCCGCGACACGCTCACCTCGGACTGGAACGACGCCTCGCAGGTCGAGTGGCTGCAGGGGGCGGGCGTGGACCTCGTGCGCGGGCACGGCCGTCTCGCGGGCGAGCGGCGCGTCGAGGTCACCGGGTCGGACGGCGCCGTCACGACCCTCATCGCGAACCACGCCGTCGCCGTCTGCACCGGATCCGCCGCTCTCCTGCCCAACGTGCCCGGCCTCGCCGACGTCTCTCCCTGGACGAGCCGAGAGGCCACCGCCGTGCAGGAGGTGCCCACCTCGCTCGCGGTCGTCGGAGGCGGGGTCGTCGCGGCCGAGATGGCGACGGCGTTCATCGATCTCGGCGCCGACGTCACCCTCATCGCCCGCAGCCGGCTCCTCGGTCCGATGGAGCCCTTCGCCGGCGACCTCGTCGCGCAGTCGCTCACCGACCGCGGCGCCCGGGTGCTGCTCCACACCGATCTCGTCTCCGCGCAGCGCGTCGACGACGGCCAGGTCGAGCTCGAGCTCTCCAACGGGACCCGGGTCCGCGCCGACGAGGTGCTCGTCGCGACCGGCCGCGTCCCGCGCACCGAGGATCTGGGACTGGATGCCGTCGGCCTGGAGCCCGGCTCCTGGCTGGATGTCGACGACACGATGCTCGTCCGCGGGTCCGAATGGTTGTATGCGGTCGGTGACGTCAACCACCGGGCGCTCCTCACCCACCAGGGCAAGTATCAGGCCCGCGCGGCGGGTGACGTCATCGTCGCCCGAGCGACCGGTGGTGCCGTCGACGACGCTCCGTGGGGGACGCATGTCGCGACCGCCGACCACACGGCCGTGCCCCAGGTGACGTTCACCGACCCCGAGGTCGCTTCGATCGGCGAGACCGAGGCGTCGGCCCGGGCAGCGGGTCGCAGCATCCGGGTGCTCGACTACGACCTGTCGTGGGTCGCGGGGGCCTCGACCCGGTCGGACGCGTACGCGGGTCAGGCGCGCGCGATCGTCGACGAGGACCGCGGGGTGCTCATCGGCGCGACCTTCGTCGGGGCCGACGTGGGTGAGCTGCTGCACGCCGCGACGATCGCCGTCGTGGGTGAAGTCCCGCTCGCTCGGCTCTGGCATGCGGTACCGGCCTACCCGACGCTGAGCGAGGTATGGCTGCGGTTCCTCGAGACCTACGGTCGTCCGTCCGCTTGACCCGCGCAGCGGGCCGCGCGGACGCGGCCGGGATCACGCGCCGGGAGCCTCCCAGCGCAGGCTCGAGACCGACAGGTCGAAGAGCGTCTTCATCAGCACGACGGCCTCGTCGTCGGCGGCCGTGCCTGACGGCCGCGCGATCGACACCGTCAGCTGCAGCGCCTGCCGCCGCCGCGACCCCGGGATGGGGGTCAGGTATCCGATCTCGGTGGCCAGGTAGTCCTCGCCGTCGAGCGATCGCCGCGTCTCGCGCTCGAACCGCAGGAAGCGCTTGTCGCCGAGCAGCGGGGTCGCACCCCCCTCGCGGATGAGGGCGCCGACGAGCGGGTCGAGGTTCTCACCCGTGGCCGTGCGCGTCGAGGCGACCATCGAGGCCGGCAATGCCAGAGCCTCGTCGTCCCCGGCCGCCGGGGTGAACATCGCGATGACGTCCGCCGCGGCCATGGCGGTGAACGCCTCGTCGAGGAGCGGCCGCAGACGGGCGTAGAGATCGGGGCGGTGCGCCTGCAGCAGCCGACCGCGCACCGACGCCTGCAGGTCGTCGCGGGACCCCTCGTCGACGGCTCGGCGAACCCAGCCCGTGGGCAGCGCGAGCACGAAATCGGGCCGCTCCGGCAGGCCCATGGCGGCGCGGAGCGACACCCGCGCCCGAGCCGGGAGGGCCGGGGATGACGTGGCGGGCGCGCTGACGGCATCCGTCGTATCGGTCACGTTCGTCCTCTCGTCACCGGCGCCGTTCGGCGTCGATCAGGTGCAGGGTCCCGGGGTCGCGACTCAGCGCGAGCTCGAGGGTGTCGGCGTCGATGAGGCCGCGTTCGTGCAGCACCGCCAGCGCGGCGTTGCGGTCGTCGACCATGGCCTGGCGTTCGTCCCAGGGCAGGGAGGCGATGCGGGCGCGGATGTCGCCCGCCCCGAGCCCGGACGCCGCCGCGGCCTCTCCGTCGCCGTCGGGCTCGCGGACGCGGAAACGCACGAGCATCGCGATCGCCGCGAGGGTGGAGACGCCGAGGGAGACGAAGACCGGAGTGCGACCGCCCTGCCAGTCGGCGTAGCCGTCGAGCTCGGCGACCCCGGGCGTGGTGCCGAGGGTGAGCACGGCCATGGCGGCGGCGATGAGGGGCACGGAGAACTCGGGCCACGAGAAGCGTGCGCCGCGGAGCAGCCAGACGACGAGGAACACCGCCTGGGCGACCGCCGCGACCGTGAACAGGACGGCGGCGATCGGGATCGAGCGCTCCGCTTCGATGCGGAAGAACTCGAAGCGGTCGCCCATCAGCACCGCGAGCCCCGCGATCGGGACGACGGCGGCGGCGATCCAGACCAGGATGACGGCGGCGAAGGCGATGCCGCGCATCGACGACCTCTTCCCCGTCGTACGCGAGCGACGGGCGACGGCGGCGCCGTCGGCGCCGAAGTGCTCGAAGATCTCGGGATGCCGCTGGTAGGCCATGACCTCGAGCTGTGCGAGGCGGACCTCCGACGAGAGCGAGTGGTCTTCCGCCCACGCGCGGGCCGAGGGGTAGAGGAAGCTCATGATGACGGCACGGTATCAGGCCACCGTTCCTCCGCCGCGACGCCCGGGGGCAGGGAGGCCACCCGCTCGTCGCCGTCCGGACCCACGAGGGTCAGCGTCTGCACGAACGCGTGGAACGAGCCGGCCACGAGCGCGAAGAGCTCGGGGATGGTCGGCTGCAGGCTCGCGTGCACGAGCACGTCGCCCGCGACGAAGAGGATGTCGAGGCCGACGAGTTCGACGTCGCCTGCGTCCACCGAGCTGGTGCGCTGGATGCCGACGCCGAGCCGATCGGCGTCGTAGGGCACGCCCGACGCCGTATCGAGGACGAAGCCGTCGGGGGCTGTTCCGAAGGCGACGAACGCGTGCGTCACGAGCGGTGCGGGCACCGGCCAGAGCTGGAACGCCAGGGCGGCGTCCTCGGGACGCGCCGCGAGTCCCGCACGCAGGAGATCGGCGACGGGACGCGCGTGCGCGTCGTCCCATCGCTCGCCCCAGCCGTCGCGGACGAGGTCGCCCTGCTCGGCCACCCACGCATCGACGTCCGCGACGCCCGCAGGCAGCAGCAGCCAGCCGCCACCCTCCGCGGTCGCATCCAGACGCCATCCGCCGGCACCCCAGCCGTCGGGCATGACCGCGGTCACAGGACGGCTCCGACCCACGGGAAGAGCGAGCTGGGCTTGCGGTCGGCGTTGCCCGTCCACAGCGCGATCTTGTCGAGCGCGGCCCAGCTTCCGGAGGCCATCGTGTAGGCCCCCTGCCACGCCGCCGACACGACGGTCGAGTTGCACCAGCCGCGGGCCGAGCCGGCGACGGATTCGGCGAGTCCCGTGACACCGGTGGAGTTCGGTCCGAACATGAACCGGCACATGATGTCGCCGACGCCGGCCGGGTTGTTCATCTGCCACAGTCCGCGCGTGATGTTGACGACGCCGTTCGGCGCACTCGTGCTGAACGCGGCGATGGTGCGGAGCGAGTTGACCTGTCCCGCGGCCGCGGACCAGCTCGACGGGCGGAAGGCGGTGAACATGTCGCCGGCGAAATCTACGAGCCCCGGCTTGCCCTGGAACAGCTTGCCGACCTTGCCGAACGGGATGAGGCTGATGATCGCGATCACGAGCTTCTCGGGTCCCGCGTCGCCCCGCAGGACTTGGTATGCGGTGAGCAGCAGCGTGATCACGCCCACGACCGCACCGATGAGGGCGAAGATCGGGCCGCCGATGATGATGCCGGCGATCGCCACGATGATCGAGATGACCGCGAGCACCTCGAGCACGACAGCGACGACGCCGTCGACGTCGTCCCAGAAGCTGTCGCGGATCGAGCCGTCGAGCACGTCTCCGATCGAGGATGCCGCGTGGTCGAACGCGTCCTCCCACGTGTCGTAGTGGCGGTCGAACACCGCCGCCTCGTCGCGGAACTCGTCGTAGAGCTCGCGCTTGCGGGCGTCGTCCTCCGCCTGATCGGCGAGCTGCTGCTCCGCGGCGGAACCGGGCTCAGGCTCGACGAGGGGTGCGGGACGATCGTCGCGCGTTCCCGGAGCCCCCGTGTACGCGATCCACGCCGACTCGGCCGCAGAGACCGCGGCACCGATCAACGGCTGCACAGACGACACCGCGTCGCCGTACGCGACGAGGATGGGCCCGGTCGGCTCGTACAGCTGGCCGGCTCGGCGCAGCTCCGCGTGCGTGTCGCCGACGATCTCGCGGACCTTCTCGATCGCCTTGCCCTGCTGTCCGTCGCCGCCCTCGACGAGCCCGCGCAGCACCTCGGCGCTCTCGACCATCTGGCGGCCGATCGACTCGATGCGGCGACCGCGCTCGGTGATCGTGCCGGCGTCTCCCTCGAGCGTCTCGATACGGCGGCCGCGGGGTGAGGATTCCATCGCACTCATACCTGTTCCGTTCCGCCCGTCACGCCGGGGTCGCACGCGTTGCGGAGCTCAGGCCCGACGCGTCGATGTCCATCTGGGAGGCGGTCTCGTCGTCCCAATCACGGAATCCGTCGAGCACGCCCACGACGTGCTCGCGGATCTTGGTGATGTCGCGGACGAGATCGCCGCGACGGTTGTCCCAGCCGGACTCGAACGAGTCGACCCGGTCACGGAGCTCGCCCCGCCCGTACGGCCGCCCGATCGCGCCGAGCAGGTCTCCGCTCAGACTCGCCGCGTCCTCGAGTTCGCTCAGGATGCGCTCGAGCTGACCGCTCGTACGCTCCAGCGACGAATAGTTGATCCAGACCACATCAGCCACGACGTCTCCTCCCCTGCACCCCGGCTGAGCTGCGGGCCGGGAGCCTCATGGCCCCGGCCCGCAGAAAGCGATACCCGCGTCGGCGTCAGCTGCCGGCGAGCTGCTGGTCCAGGTCCTGGATCGCGCGCATCATGCCCAGCAGCGAGTCGGACATGTCGTTGATGCCATCGACCGCGTTCTTCAGACCCGTCGTCAGCTCCGAATACCCCTCACCGAACTTGCCCGACGCGTGCTGGGTCTTGAAGTCATCACCCAGCAACGTGTCCACCTGCGACTTCAGGGTGTCGAGCTGACCCTGAATGTCATCACGAGCCTGCGACAGCGAGTTCGCAACCTGCTCCATCTCCGCATAAGACGCACCGAAATCAGCCATGACGGCCCTCCTGAAAGTAGATGTCCCGACCCCCCTCCGGAGCCGACACAGAAAACCTATCCGCCCAAGTCCCACCAGGTCGATGGGGAGAACTCCCCACCCTGCGATCTGCTATGCAATCGCTTTCCCTCGGTGGACGGCATCAGCGGATGGTCTCGGCGACCGTGTCGGTCGAGACGGCCTCCGGGGCGCCCGCCATCACGGGCTCCGGTACCGCGACGGTCTCGGACTCGACGAGCGGCATCTGCACCGTCACGGCGCGACCCGCCTGCACGAAGATGCCCCGTCCCTCCGGGAAGTCGCTGCGCTTGACCTTCGGGAACGGCACCTTGAACACGGCGTCGCCGTCGAAGGCATCCGGCTTGAGGATGATGCCCTTCCGACCGCCCTTGAAGTCGCCGACCAGTCCGAAGCCGCTCGTGACCTGCGTGACATCGGCGTCGCCGATGAGCAGGTGGTCGCTGCGGTTCACCGCCTGGAAGAGCGCCTTCAGCGGACGTTCGGCGGGAGAGTCCGCGAACTGCGGCACGTCCTCGACGACGACCAGGATGCGGCGTCCCAGGGTCTCGTCCGCGACGAGCTCGGCCAGCTCGGTGGCGAGCTCCTTCGCATCGTCGGGGGTCGTCGCACTGCGCACCCACGGTGCGAAGTCGCGCAGCTGCGACCGGCGGCCGCCGAAGTGGAACAGGGTCACCTCGGGGTCGAGGCGCGTCATCGACGTGATGATCGCCTTCATCGCGGTCGTCTTGCCCGCCATCGGCGGACCGGCGACGACGAAGGTGCCGACCGGGTCGAAGTCGCGCGGAGCCAGCGTGTCCTCCGCGACACCCAGCACCGGGAACTCCCCGATGCGGTCGGGCAGATCGGCCAGGGGGAGCCGCGTGGGCAGCGAGCCGATCTCCGCGACCTCGCGGACGCCGCGCTCGCGCAGCTCGTCCGAGAGCTGCCCGAGCAGCTTCGTCTGCTCGGCGACGTTGGGCGTGCCGCCGAGCACCGCGATCTGGGTCTCGAACCCGTCGACGATCGCGCGCCCGGGAGCGGAGCGCTCGTCGAGCACGTCCTTCGGGGCGTTCAGCAGCGCGTAGGCATTCTCGTCGGAGAGCCGCAGCACGATCCGGCGCGAGATGTTCGAGCTGACCGCGGTCGGGACGGACCCGGAGCGATCGGCCGTCGCCACGACGTGCACGCCCAGGGGGCGCCCCTCGCCCAGGATCCGCATGAAGGCCTGGTAGAACGGCATCCGCGCGGTCGTCGACTCCCATTCCGCGCGGAACTGGGGCAGGCCGTCGAGCAGGAGCACGATGCGCGCCTCGTCGCGACCCGTGAGCTCGCGGTACTCCCCGATCGTCGAGGCATTGGCGGCGCTGAACCGCTTGCCGCGCTCGTCGAGGACCTTGCCCAGCGAGCGCATGATGCGCTGGACCCGCTCCGCGTCGTCGCCGGGGATCACCGAACCGACGTGCGGCAGCACCTCGAGGCTCTTGAGCGAGCCGGAACCGAAGTCGAGGCCGTAGACCTCGATGTTCTCGGCGCGGCGACCGGTCGTCGCCGCGGCGATCGCGATGGTGCGCAGCACCGTCGACTTCCCCGAACCGCTCGTGCCGTAGACGAGCATCGAGCCGTCGCGATCGGGCTCGAAGTACACCGCCTCCTGCAGCTGACGCTCGGGGATGTCGCTCTTCCCGATGAGGATCGCGCCCCCGCGTCCCGCCGGCAGCGAACGGATGTCGACCGTCGTCTCGAGATCGTCGAGCCAGGGCCGTCGGGGTGCCGGGATGGCCGCACGGTTGGCTGCGGCGACGAGGGTCGCGACGATGCGCTTCTGGTCGTTGGGCCCCGGATCGATCTCGGCCGCGGGATCGTCGGGCTGCTCGTCGACCTCCCAGCGCTGCACCGAGCCGAAACGCAGCTCAGCGACTCCCACGTCGGCGACGACGACCTCGTCGGTGCTCCACCCGCCGGCGTAGGCGGACTGGAAGGGCACGAGGCGGCCGGGACCGGTCTTGGCGATACCGCGGCCGGGGATGCTCGGGTCGAACCGGGCCGCGACGGGGTCGTCCACGACATCCTTCGAGTCCGACTCGTCGGCCATGCGGAGGGCGACGCGGAGGTTCGTGTTGGCCCGCAGGTTGTCCTTGATGACGCCGGCGGGACGCTGCGTCGCCATGATCAGGTGGATGCCGAGCGAGCGACCGCGTTGCGCGATGTCGACGACGCCGTCGACGAACTCGGGGACCTCGCCGGCGAGCGCGGCGAACTCGTCGATCACGAGCACGAGCGCGGGCGGCGTCTCGGGGTCACGACGCTTCTCGAGCTCGAGCAGGTCCTTCGCCTTCTTGCGGTTGAACAGGTGCTCGCGGTGATGCAGCTCGGCGCGCAGGCTCGTCAGGGCACGGCGCACGAGGTGCGGGCTCAGGTCGGTCACGAGGCCCACGGTGTGCGGCAGCTCGACGCAGTCGGCGAAGGCCGATCCGCCCTTGTAGTCGACGAACAGGAACGTCACGCGGTCGGGACTGTGGGCGGCGGCCATGCCGAGCACCCAGGCCTGCAGGAACTCGGACTTGCCGGCGCCGGTGGTGCCGCCGACGAGGGCGTGCGGACCCTGCGTGCGCAGGTCGAGGGTCATCGCGTCCGTCGCGCCCTGCCCGACGATCGCCCGCAGGTTCCCCGACTTCTTCAGGCGCGGCATCGCCGCGCCTGAACGGTCGAGGATCGTGTTGTTCTCGCGCCAGCGCTCGACCGCGAACGAGGGGTCGGTCGCGAGCTCCGACCCCACGAGCGAGAGGAACATGACCGAGTTCGGGATGTCGGACGAGTCCTCGATGATGGTGCTCGCGTCGGTCACGGGCGCCAGGCGCTTCGCGAGCACGGTCATGAGCTCGTTCGAGACGCCCTCGACCTCGGTGACGGGATACTCCACTCCGCTGCGTACCGTGCCGACGCGAGCGGCATCGAGACCGCCGCTGACGTCGACGAAGGTGCGGCACACGGCGGGGAGCGCGTCGACGACGGGCGCGACGAAGATGCCGTAGACGCCGACGTCGGCGCCGCGTTCGAGAACCTGGGTCAACCGCGCTCGGTCGACGGGGGCGTCGGAGGTCACGATCACCAGGACCGCGGTCTGGCCGGGGAAGGTCGCCTCCTCGGCCGCGCGACGTACGTCGGTGCCGTACCGCATCGGGTCCCAGTCGTCGTCGAAGGGAAGACGCGGAGCGGACGCCGCCTTCGACCGCCGCATCACGAGCTCCTCGAGCCCGGACAGCAGCGCGGCGCCCGTCGACGCGGAATCCGCCAGCGGCATGTCGCGGAACGGGCTGCGCTCGCTGGAGGTGTGGGGCAGCCACTTGAGCCACTCGAGCTCCTTCGCCCACTCCGGCTCGGTGAGGGCCACCGCGGCGAGGTCGTTCGGCGAGTGCAGCCCGAACAGCTGCACGGCGAGCCCGCGCAGCGCGTCGGCGGCCTCGCGCTCACCGCCCGCGACGCCGATGACGCCGACGCTCTGCAGTGACTCGAGCACCGGTACGCCGTCGATCATCCGGTAGCGGTCGCGCAGGCGGTCGACGCGTTCGACGTACTCCTGCAGGGCGTCGGGGTTGTCGGCGCGTTTGACGCTCGATCGCGAGGGGGCCTCGGAGGTCCCCATCCGAACGGCCAGGAAGTTCCAGTGCTCGGGCCGGCGGGTCCAGAGCATCCGCCCCAACTGCATCGCCTGCTCGAAGACCACCGCCACGGGCGGGACCTCGGCGTTGCGCACCTCGCGCTCACGCGGTCGCAGGCGGTACAGCTTCTCTTCGAGCTCCTCGAACGTGCGCTCGAAGATCTCGACCTCTTTGCGCTGGCGCTGGCCGAGCTGCGTGCGCTGCGACACGAAGTTGCCGAGCAGCATCATCGGCGTCATGAAGACGATCAGCAGCGTCCGGGGCTGGTTCGTGATCGAGAACATCGCGATACCCAGGATGAGGGGGGCGATGAGCATCGGCCACGGGAACAGGCGCGAGACCGGATCCTTCGGCATCCGCGGTTCGTCGAGCTCCTCGCCGACGTAGCGCGCTTCGACACGCGGACTGCGGTTGAACAGCAGGCTGCCGCCCCGCTCGAGCACCGGATCCTGCTCGACGGGGGCGAAGCTCTCGACGAGGGTGAGGACGAGCTCGGTGTCGCCGAGCTGGAAGCGCTGACCCGGGATGACACGGAGGCGCTGCACGAGACCGCCGTCGATGACGATGCCGTTCGCGGAGTTGAGGTCGACGAGCTCGATCGAGGCGCCGATCTCGATGCGCGCGTGCCGCTTGGAGACGAGCCGGTCGTCGAGCACGATGTCGTTGCCCTGCGACCGGCCGATCGTGAAGTGCCCCTGCGGCAGCGAGAACTCCCGCCCCGCGAGCGGGCCGCCGACGACGTGCAGGATCGCCGCCACCGGGCCGCCCGCACCGCGCGTCGCGACGTAGTCCGCCCCGAGGTTGGTCACCGAGGCGACGAAGCCCGAGCCGACCGGCGCGTCGCTCACCAGCATGTGCGGGTCGAGCATCACGAAGTCGGGCGAGGTGGGGGGCGCGACGGTGAGCGTCAGCACGTCGGCCTCCCCGGCGACGACCTCGCGGCGAGGGTCGCTGTCGACGATCCGCCGGGCCACGTCGTGCACGGTCGCCGTCGAGTCGGAGGTGACGACGACGTCGGTGCTCGTGTGGTCACGGCGCTGGAGGGTCAGCTTGAGTCTCATCGAGGGCTCCTGTCAGCGGTGCGACGTCGTGTCGGCGGATGTCAGCGGATGGCCACGGCCGCGTGGCGGTCGCCGAAGCGGATGGTGTCGCCGTCGCGCAGCGCGACCGGTTCCCCGGGCACGAGGGCGCTCTCGCGACCGCCGCGGACGAGGACGCTGCCGTTCGTCGACCCGCGCTCGACCGCGACGACGCGGCCGTCGGCCGGGAGCAGCAGCGCCCAGTGCGTCTTCGAGATCGAACGGGTGGGGTCGACGACCGGGACGGGGGTGACATCGACGTCCTGCGGACCGGTGGACGGGGCGCGTCCGAGCACCACTCCGCCGCCTCCGACCGTGATCGTCTCGCCCGAGTCGAGGGTGAGCTCGACGGCCGATGCCGCCGGCGCGGGGGTCGGGTCCGCGGGGGCTGCGGGTTCAGGGGCCGCGGGTTCGGGCGCCGCGGGTTCGGGGGCCGCCGACGCTGCGGGCGCCGCGGGACCATCCAGCAGTGACGGCGGACTCCACGCGGCGGCGCCGGCCGCCGGGGCGACGAGCGCGCCCGGGGCAACCGCCGCGGGCGACGGTGCAGCTTGCCCGGCTGTGCCGGACTCGACCGCGGCGGAGGCGAGCGCGCCGCCCGCGGCCCCCGGGGCGGCGAACGGCGACGGCGCGACGGTCGTGGGGATCCCGGGTCGCGCTTCGTCCTCGGCCGCATCCGTCTCGCCCACGATGGTGTTGCCAGGGGTCGAGCGCACCGCGCCGAGCACCCCGCCCTTGTTGCGCGCGAGCGGGACGTACGCTCCCGTTCCCGTCGCGGCGACCGGGGTCGCCAGCGAGGGCAGGTCGGGCTTGACGTCGAGGAGGTCGGTCGCGGCGGTCTTGCGCGCGATGCGCATCCGCTTGTCGTCGTACGGGTTGAGACCGTGCTTGACGTCGACGATCCAGACGGCTGCGGCGAGGTCGGGCCAGCCGCGTCCGCGACGAGCGGGGTCGAACAGCGGTGAGAGAGCGATGACCAGGAGCGGACCGACGATCGGGATGAGCATGCTGGCCCACATCACGAGGTAACGGACGACCGCTCCCCGCCAGAAGCCGGGACGCTCGAGGGTGCGGACGTTGACCGAGCGCAGCCCCGTCAACGCTTTGCCGAGCGTGACGCCGCGACGGCCCAGCAGGATGAGCTGGACGATGAGGAACGCCGTCGACAGGCCCGAGCTCACCGCGGCGAGGATGGCCAGCAGCAGGACGTCATCGCGCGCGGTGAGGGCGGCGACGGGGTCGGCGTCGAGGGCGATCGAGCTGAGCGCCGGGACGACCACCAGGAGCAGCGGTGCCTGCAGCACGAGCAGCACGACCGCTTCGATGACGGTCGCCAGCACGCGGCGTCCGTACGGCGCCCGTCGCAGTCCGAGCGACGCGGCGTACTCCGGCCGCGGGCGCCCGTCGGCGTCGAGGCCCTCGATCGTCCGAGCGCGCTCATCGATCTCCCAGATCACTCGTTCCTCCCCGAAACGGCTCACATCCGAAGCGACCCTATCGTCCGCGGCCCTCCCCCGACCCGCGAGACCTCACTCTTGCCCCGAGAGCCCGGCTGTGTGCCAGGGTCTCGGGGCGGAACTGGGGTCTCGCGAATCGGGGCGAAGAGGCGGGCGGAGGTCAGTGGAAGAAGTGGCGCTCGCCGGTGAAGAACATCGTGACGCCGGCGGCGCGGGCCGCGTCGACGACCTCCTGGTCGCGGACGGATCCGCCGGGCTGGATGATCGTCTTGATGCCGGCGTCGATCAGCACCTGAGGGCCGTCGGCGAAGGGGAAGAAGGCGTCGGATGCCGCGACCGAGCCGGCCGCACGGTCGCCGGCGCGCTCGACCGCGAGGCGGCACGAGTCGACGCGGTTGACCTGGCCCATGCCGATGCCGACCGTCGCGGAGCCCTGCGCGAGGACGATCGCGTTCGACTTCACCGCACGGCAGGCCTTCCAGGCGAAGATCATGCCCTCGAGCTCGGAGTGCGCGGGACGCTCGCCGGAGACCAGCTGCCAGTCCTTCGCGACCGACTCGATGTCGTCGGGGAAGCGGTCGGCATCCTGCAGCAGCAGCCCGCCCGATACCAGGCGGACGTCCATGCGCTCCTGGCGCCAGTCGGCCGGCAGGCGCAGCACGCGCAGGTTCTTCTTCAGCTTGAACACCTCGAGCGCCTCGGGCTCGAAGTCGGGGGCGACGATGACCTCGGTGAAGATGTCGCGCAGGTTCTCGGCCATCTTGAGCGTCACGGTGCGGTTCGCGGCGATCACGCCGCCGAAGGCCGACACCGGGTCGCACTCGTGGGCGCGCAGGTGCGCCGACGCGATGGGGTCGAGGGCCTGCGGGGCCGTGACGGCGATGCCGCACGGGTTGGCGTGCTTGATGATCGCGACGGCGGGCTTGACCATGTCGAACGCGGCGCGCAGCGCGGCGTCGGCGTCGACGTAGTTGTTGTACGACATCTCCTTGCCCTGCAGCTGCTCCGCCTGGGCGATCCCGTGACCCCCGGCGCGCGTGTAGATCGCCGCGCGCTGGTGCGAGTTCTCGCCGTAGCGCAGCGTGGCCAGACGCTCGGCACGGATCGTGAGGTGCTGCGGCAGCTCGTCGCCCTCGAGGGTGGACTCCGCGAACCACGTCGCGACCGCGCGGTCGTACTCGGCCGTGTGCGCGAAGGCGCGCGCGGCGAGATCACGGCGCTGCGACAGCGTCGTGCCGCCGGCGGCGACCGCCTCGACGATGGCCGGATACGACGACGGTGAGACGACGATGGCGACGTTGGCGAAGTTCTTCGCCGAGGCACGGACCATCGCGGGACCGCCGATGTCGATCTGCTCGACCACGTCGTCGGGAGCAGCGCCCGAAGCGACGGTCTCGACGAACGGATAGAGGTTGACGACGACGAGATCGAAGGCCGCGATGCCGAGCTCGTCCAGCTGCGCCTCGTGGCTCTCCAGCCGGAGGTCGGCGAGCAGGCCGGCGTGCACGCCCGGGTGCAGCGTCTTGACCCGGCCGTCGAGCGATTCCGGGAACCCGGTGACCTCGGCGACGTCCGTCACGGCGATGCCCGAATCGCGCAGCAATGCGGCCGATCCGCCCGTCGACACGATCTCGACGCCACCGTCGGCGAGCGCCTGCGCGAGCGGCAGGAGGTCGGTCTTGTCACTCACCGAGATGAGGGCGCGGCGCACGGCGACCAGGTCGCGCGAGCGGTAGAGGGCGGGGTCGTGGCTCGGTCCGGCCATGGCGGTTCTCCTCGGGTACGGGGCGGGGCCTGTGGTGCGTCAGGCGGCGGGGACGGAAGGTGTCGGAGGCTCGGGCGCGGTGGGCGCAGCGAGATCGAGCTCGCCGGACGCGATGCGCCGGACGACGTCGATGAGCAGGCGGCGTTCGACGGGCTTGATGCGGTCGTGCAGCGCATCCTCGTCGTCGCCGGGCAGGACCGGCACGCGCTCCTGGGCGAGTATCGGGCCGGTGTCGACCCCCGCGTCGACGACGATGACGCTGGCGCCCGTCTGCACCGCATCGGCGGCGAGCGCGTCCCGCACGCCGTGCGCACCGGGGAACTCGGGCAGGTAGGCGGGATGCGTGTTGATGATGCGAGGCGCCCACGCATCGACGACGGCCGCCGGCAGCAGGCGCATCAGGCCGCTGAGCACGATGAGGTCGGGAGCCCAGGCGGCGAGCTGACGTGCGAGCTCGGCGCCCCATTCCTCGCGGCTGGCGTACTCGCGGAACGGCACCGCGAACGTCGGGATGTTGTACGCGTCGGCGTGAGCGAGTCCGTCGGCCGGACGGTCGGCTCCGACGACCACCACCCGGGCGGGGAAGCCGGGCTCGGCTGCGGCATCCAGCAGCGCCCGCAGGTTCGAGCCGCCACCGGAGATGAGGACCGCGACCGTCAGCACCGTCCTACTCTACCCACGGCGTATCGGCCGCCCGAGCGCTGTCCGCCCCGCGGGCCTCGGGCTCGGCCGCTTCATGGTCTCGACGCGAACGCGGACCGAACAGGGCGATCGCCGTACCGATGCCCACCTCGACCGCGAACGCGAGCCCAACAGCGCCGACGGGCGGGCCGATCTCGGCGAGGCGTCCCGGACCGAGCGCGCCGGACGCCAGCAGAGCGAGCAGCGCCACGACGAGCCCTCCGCCCACCATGACGACGGCGAGCGCGATCAGGCGCGGCGTCACGGGCTCGGCCGCGGATGCCGAAGCGCCGACCGGCAGCCGGCGGCGGGCGGCGAACCCGGCGATGAAGCCCGCGCCGACGAAGAGCAGCGCCACGAGCAGGAGGGCCGGAGGTGTGACCGGGGGGATCGCCCCGAGCACCGGGATGCCGGGCACGACGCCGAGCTGCGTGCCCGACGCGGCGACGGTCGACCCGGCGCCGAGGACGAACCCGGGACCGGCGGCGAAGGCGCCGCCCCAGACGATGAGGGTGGGCAGGTAGGCGGCCTGACCCACGGTCAGTGCGGTCGCCCCGATGACGTCGACGTTGGCGGCCTGGAACAGTGAGACGATCTCTCCCCCGCGAGCCAGCGTCGCGATGCCGACGAGCAGGGCGCCCACGGCGATGAACCCCGTCACCGCGATCGCGAGGCCCCGCGCCCCGGCCGACACGGCCGCGGCGTACCCTCGCCGGTCGAGCTGCACGAAGACGGCGTCGATGGGGCCGTCGTCGCCGTCGCGCCAGGCGCGCGCGACCGCGCCGAGGAGCGCCGGCACCGCGAAGACCAGGGTGGGCAGGAGCACGGCCTGCCAGGTCTCCACGGTCGCGAAGGGCGTCTGCGCCGTCGCTGCGAGCACGGCGGCCAGCACGGCGACGGTGACCCCGCTCGCCGCCACCCCGGTGAGGCCGGCGCCGGCGGTGGAAGCGCGACCGCCCGAGCGTGCCGCGAAGAGGGCGATGAGCGCGGCGACGGCGAGCGGCGCGAGCGAGACCGAGAACGAGAGCGCGTCGGCGGCGATGCCGGTCGCGACGGCGTACTCCTGGGGCAGCGTGATCTGCACCGGAACGAGATTGCCGAACTGCCACAGGCGCACCGACGCCGGCCACAGCATCGACCAGTCCGCCCCGCCGCCGAGGGCGACGGCCCACAGCACGGTCAGCGGAGCGAGCGCGGCGACAACGCCGACGGCCACCGCGACGAGGGCGTCGAAGGCGGAGAGGAGGGAGACGAGCAGGCGGTTCATGCCTGATCGACCCTACCCAGCGAGCCTGTGCGTGTCGGACGGAGGCGCGCGGGGCGCTACCGTCTTCTCGGAGGATTTTGTGAGCACCACCCATTCCCGCGCGCCTCAGAGCGCCATCGATCGCTTCTTCGACATCAGCCGGCGCGGCTCGACCATCGGCACCGAGGTCCGCGGCGGCCTCGTGACCTTCGTCACGATGGCGTACATCGTGATCCTGAACCCGATCATCCTGTCGGGCAAGCCCGATGTAGCCGGCACCACCCTCGACTTCGCCGCGGTGAGCGCGGCGACCGCGCTGACCGCGGGTGTCATGACGATCCTGTTCGGCGTCATCACGCGTCTCCCCTTCGCCTTCGCGGCCGGTCTCGGGATCAACGCCTTCGTCGCCTTCGGCGTCGTCGGCGAGGTCACGTGGGCCGAGGCCATGGCCCTGGTCATGATCAACGGCGTCATCATCGTGCTGCTCGCCGCGACCGGCCTGCGCAAGCTCATCTTCGACGCCGTCCCCGTGCAGCTCAAGCTCGCTATCACGGTGGCCATCGGTCTCTTCATCGCCTTCATCGGCTTCGTCAACTCCGGCTTCGTGACCTCGACCGGCGAAGCCTCTCCCCCGGTCGGGCTCGGCGTCGGCGGCTCGGTCGCCTCGGTCCCGACGCTGATGTTCGTCATCACCCTGCTGCTGACCGGCATCCTCGTCGCCCGCAAGGTCAAGGGCGGGATGCTGATCGGCATCGTCACCGGAACCGTGCTGTCGATCGTCGTCGAGGCGATCTGGCACCTCGGCGCCGCGACGGAGAACCCGGGAGGCTGGGGACTGACGGTCCCCGCCCTGTCGGGCTCGCCCGTGAGCGTGCCCGACCTCAGCCTCATCGGCGCCGTCGACTTCGGCTTCGACCTCGGCAAGGTCAGCATCGTGACCCTCGTCATGCTCGTGTTCACGCTGGTGTTCTCGAACTTCTTCGATGCGATGGGCACGATGACGGGCCTCGCGAAGGAGGCGAACCTCGCCGACGCGAAGGGCGACTTCCCGCGCATCAAGTCGGCCCTGATCGTCGAGGGTGTCGGCGCGATCGCGGGAGGCGCGACGAGCTCGTCGTCGGCCACGGTGTTCGTCGAGTCGGGCTCGGGCATCGGCGAGGGTGCGCGCACCGGTCTCGCCAACGTTGTGACGGGCCTCGTCTTCCTGCTGGCGATGTTCTTCACGCCGCTGACGTCGATCGTGCCGACCGAGGTCGCCGCCGCCGCACTCGTCATCGTCGGCGCCATGATGCTCTCGCAGATCGCGCACATCGACCTCACGGACTTCCGCGTGCTGCTGCCGGTGTTCCTCACCGCGACCGTGATGCCGCTGACCTACTCGATCGCCAACGGCATCGGCGCGGGCTTCGTCTCGTGGGTGCTGGTGAACGCCCTGTCGGGCCGGGTCAAGCAGATCAGTCCACTGCTGTGGGTCGTGGCCGCCGGCTTCGTGGTCTTTTTCGCCCGCGGTCCCCTCGAGGCCCTCCTGGGCGCCTGATCCCGCCGCCGCGGCGGGCGCGCCCGCGGGCGCCGAGCCCACCCCGACCACCCGAGCCCACCCGTTGCGCACCGCGCGTGATGGGTGGGCTCGAGTCGTTCGGGTGGACTCGAGGGCCGGCCTCCGCGAGACGCAGAAGGGGCGGATGCCGCAGCATCCGCCCCTTCTGTGTGTTGCGAAGCGTCAGAGCTTCTCGATGATCTCCCGCATCAGCGCGGCGGTCTCGGAGGGCGTCTTGCCGACCTTGACGCCGGCGGCCTCGAGGGCCTCCTTCTTCGCCTGCGCGGTTCCCGCCGAGCCGGAGACGATGGCGCCGGCGTGGCCCATCGTCTTGCCCTCGGGGGCGGTGAAGCCCGCGACGTAGCCGACGACCGGCTTCGTGACGTGCGCCTTGATGTAGTCGGCCGCACGCTCCTCGGCGTCGCCGCCGATCTCGCCGATCATGACGATGGCCTTCGTCTCGGGGTCGGCCTCGAACGCCGCGAGGGCGTCGATGTGCGTCGTGCCGATGACGGGGTCGCCGCCGATGCCGATGGCCGTCGAGAAGCCGAGGTCGCGCAGCTCGAACATCATCTGGTAGGTCAGCGTGCCCGACTTCGACACGAGGCCGATCGGGCCCTTGCCCGTGATGTTCGCCGGCGTGATGCCCGCGAGAGCCTCACCGGGGGTGATGATGCCGGGGCAGTTCGGCCCGATGATGCGGGTCGTGTTGCCCTTCGACTTGGCGTAGGCCCAGGCCTCGGCCGACTCGCCGACGGGCACGCCCTCGGTGATGACGACCAGCAGCGGGATCTCGGCGTCGATGGCCTCGACCATGGCGTCCTTGGTGAACGCCGGGGGAACGAACGCGACGGAGACGTCGGCGCCGGTCTTCTCGATCGCCTCGGCGACCGAGCCGAAGACGGGGAGCTCGACGGCGTTGCCGTCGGCGTCGGTGTGCGACACCGTCGTGCCCGCCTTGCGAGCGTTGACGCCGCCGACGATGTTGGTGCCCGCCTTGAGCATCAGCGCGGTGTGCTTGGTGCCCTCACCGCCGGTGATGCCCTGGACGATGACCTTGGAGTCCTTGTTGAGGTAGATAGACATGTCGTTGGTCCTTTTCGCGTCCGGGGCTCAGGCGTTCGCCAGCTCGGCGGCCTTGTCGGCGCCCTCGTCCATACCGGCGGCGAGCGTCACGAGCGGGTGGTTCGCGTCGGCGAGGATCGCGCGGCCCTCGTCGACCTGGTTGCCGTCGAGACGCACGACGAGCGGCTTGGTCGCCGCGTCGCCGAGGATCTCGAGCGCCTTGACGATGCCCTCCGCCACGGCGACGCACGACGTGATGCCGCCGAAGACGTTGACGAAGACGCTCTTGACCTGCTCGTCGCCGAGGATGACGTCGAGACCCGAGGCCATGACCTGGGCGTTCGCGCCGCCGCCGATGTCGAGGAAGTTGGCGGGCTTGACCCCGCCGTGCTTCTCACCGGCGTAGGCGACGACGTCGAGCGTCGACATGACGAGCCCTGCACCGTTGCCGATGACGCCGACCTGGCCGTCGAGCTTGACGTAGTTCAGGCCCGACTCCTTGGCCTTGGCCTCGAGCGGGTCGGCGGCGCCCTTGTCCTCGAGCTCCTCGTGCTCGGGGTGGCGCACCTCGCTGGCGTTCTCGTCGAGCGAGACCTTGCCGTCGAGCGCGACGATGTCGCCGGCGCCCGTGCGGACGAGCGGGTTCACCTCGACGAGGGTCGCGCCCTCGCCCTTGTATACGTCGTAGAGCTTGACGAACACGTCCGAGACCTTCTCGACGAGGTCTTCGGGGAAGTTCGCGGCCTGCGCGATCTCGACGGCCTTGGCCTTGTCGATGCCCTGCAGGGGGTCGACCTCGACGCGCGCGAGCGCCTCGGGGCGCTCGACGGCGAGCTCCTCGATCTCCATGCCGCCCTCGACCGAGCACAGGCTCAGGTACGAGCGGTTGGCGCGGTCGAGCAGCACCGAGAAGTAGAACTCCTCGGCGATGTCGGCGCCCTGCGCGATCATCACGCGCTGGACGACGTGGCCCTTGATGTCGAGGCCGAGGATGGCCTCGGCAGCGGCATACGCCTCGTCGGGCGTCTTGGCGACCTTGACGCCGCCGGCCTTGCCGCGACCTCCGGTCTTGACCTGAGCCTTGACGACCACGACGCCGCCGATCTTCTCGGCCGCCGCCTTCGCCTCCTCAGGGGTGTCGGCGATGATGCCGGCGAGCACCGGCACCTCGTACTTCTCGAACAGGTCTCGGGCCTGGTACTCGTAAAGGTCCACTGCAATCCTTCGCTGGGCGACGGTGGGTGATGGGCGTGAACAATCTCGATGTCGAGAGATCGCCCGATCGGAAAGCCTACTACCCGCGCCCGGCGGCCCCGCATCCGGACCCCGCCGAATGGAGGGACCGGAGTCAGATCCAGCCGCGTTCGCGCGCCAGGATCGCCGCTTGCTGACGCGTCGCGAGCCCGAGCTTTCCGAGCACCGAGGAGACGTGGTTGCGCACGGTCCCGGCCGAGAGGTGCAGCGTCGCCGCGATCTCGGCGATCGTCTCGCCCCGCGACCCGGCGCGCAGCACGTCGAGCTCGCGGTCGGTCAGCGGGCTGCGCTCATCGCTCAGCGCGTCGGCGGCGATCTCGGGGTCGACGTACCGCCGGCCGGCGGCGACCTCGCGGATGACCGCGGCCACGTCGTCGGCACGACGCGACTTCGGCACGAAGCCGTCGACACCGGCGCCGAGTGCGCGGCGCAGCACCCCGGGCCGGGCGTGACGCGTGACCACGACGCAACGCGCCGGGACGCGCTGGCGGATGCGGGCGGCGGCCTCGACCCCGTCGATGCCGGGCATCTCGAGGTCGAGCAGGCAGACATCCGGCCGCAGCCGGAGGGCCTCCGTGACGGCGGTCTCGCCGTCACGGCATTCCGCGATGACCTCGAGGTCGTCCTCCAGGCGCAGCAAGGCGGCGAGCGCGGAGCGGATCATGTCCTCGTCGTCGGCGATCAGCACGCGGATCATCGCGTCATCCCTCCGCCCGTCTCGTCACGGGACGACGGGACGGATGCCGCCGTGCCGGCAGGGACCGTCACCACGACGGCGAACCGATCGTCGTCGAGCCGCGTGCGCAGGTCACCGCCGACGACGCCGACGCGGTGCGAGATGCCCGCGAGACCCGCCCCCGACCCGAGTGCGGATGCCGCACCCCGGTCGTTCGCGAAAGCGACGCGCCAGAACGCCCCGTCGCGGTCGAGGCGCAGTTCGGCCCACGCGCCGCCGCCGTGCTTGAGAACGTTCGTCGTGCACTCCCGGATGACGGGACCCAGGATGTCGGCGGGGGCGAGCGCGGCGTCCGGGGCGACGTCGAGGCGCACCGTGAGGCCCGCGGCCCGCAGGAGGTCGGCGGCGTTGGCGAGCTCGTCGGGCAGGGGGACGCCGCGGAACCGTCCCGCGAGCTCGCGCGTGCCGGTGCGCGCCGCGTCGACCGACGCTCGGGCCAGCCGGATCTGCTCCCCCGCGGCCCGCGGATCGCGCTCCAGCATCCGCTCGGCGAGCTCGAGCTGCAGCGCGATGACCTGCAGATGGTGCCCCTGGAGATCGTGCAGCTCGCCCGCGAGTCGCAGACGCTCTTGCGTGGCGGCCAGGCGCGACTCGGTGGCGCGCGCCCGGTCGAGCTCGAGCACGACGTCCCATGACCACAGCGAGAGCGCGATCGAGCCGGGGAGCGCGACGGCGAAGACGAGCAGGGCGAACGTCATCGACTCGACGCCTGCCAGAGCGGACTCGATCCGCGTCCGCTCGGCGAACCAGAGTACGACCAGTGCGACCTCGACGAGCACGACTCCGCGCCAGCGGATGCCGGGGCCCCACCGGACCAGGCAGAGCACGGTGGCCAGGACGGATGCGGTGAACAGGGCCGACAGCGTCGCCGCGCCCAGCATGAGGGCCCCGGCGACACCCACCAGCACCGGCCAGGAGAGGAAGCGGCGGATGCGCGGGGGCCGGTCCGCCTCGCCGACGTCGCCGTCGGCCCGGTAGCGAATGAGCAGGAGCACGGTCGAGACGAGCACGGCGAGGGCGCCCACTGCATAGACGGCGATGAGCGCGGGCCGTTCGAGACGCGTGTGCACGATGAACGCCCACAGCCCCCAGATGCCGAGGGCCGTGACGGTGAAGAACACGATCGACACGGCGATGTACCACGACGTCGCGACGACGTCTCGGGCCAGCGCGGTCCTGCTCGGCGCCGGGCTCGGTCGCGGTTCGCGGTCGTTCACGAGGCCCAGGGTACGACCATGACGTTTGTCACGGGCGGGACGACGGAACCTCCCGGTGCGAGGTGACGCCTCGACACTGTCGGCGACCACGCCGGGCGGCTGGGATGGTCTCATGTCCAACCCGATCGCAGACCTCATCCTCGGCTTCCAAGACCTCGTGGCCCGGATGCCGGAGTTCCTCCAGCCCGTCATCGTCGCCCTCGCGGGAGCGGTGCCCTTCATCGAGGGCGAAGGGGCCGCCGGCATCGGCATCATCGGCGGCATCCACCCCGTCGTCGCGGCGCTCTCGGGCGCGATCGGCAACTTCGTCTGCGTCGCCGTCGTCGTCCTCGTCGCCGCGCGGGTGCGCACGGCCGTCACGACGCGTGGCGGGACCTCGGAGAAGCCCAAGACGACCCGCAACGAGAAGTTCCAGAAGGCCTACCACCGCTACGGCACGCCGGGAGTCAGCCTGCTCGGTCCGCTGCTGCTGCCGACTCAGTTCACCGCCGCGGCCCTGACGGCCACCGGGGTGCCGCCGCGCACCGTCCTGATCTGGCAGGCCGCCGCGATCGTCCTGTGGACCACGATCATCACGCTCTTCATCACCGGGGTGCTCTACGTCGCCACCTGACGCGGCGGCGCACCCCGCGCGATCCGCTTCTGGCACGATCGCGCGGTCCGCCGCAAGTCCGGCGCCGTATTCGGCGGTGGGCATGCCGCGGAATGCAGGATGGGGGTATGACCGCCCTCGAGTCCCGCCCGTGGCTGTCGGCCTACGCCGACGGCGTCCCCGCCGAGATCGACGACGTGACGCAGACCCTTCCGGAGATGCTCGCCGCCGCGGTCGCCGAACACGGCGACCGGACCGCCCTGGAGTTCTTCGGGGCGACGATGACCTACCGCGAGCTGGGAGACAGCGTCGACCGCGCGGCCGAAGGGCTGCGCCGCCTCGGCGTGACCGCCGGCGACCGCGTGGCGATCGTCCTGCCGAACTGCCCGCAGCACGTCGTCGCCTTCTACGCGGCGCTGCGGCTCGGAGCGATCGTCGTCGAGCACAACCCGCTCTACACGGCCCGGGAGCTGCGACACCAGTTCGAGGATCACGGAGCGCGCTTCGCGATCGTGTGGGACAAGACCGTCGACACGATCGCCGACTTCCCCGCCGACGTCCGCCTCGAGCGCATCGTGAGCGTCGATGTCACCGCGGCGCTCCCCCGCAGCAAGCGGCTGCTGCTGCGACTGCCGATCGCGAAAGCGCGCGCCTCGCGGGCGCAGCTGACGGCGACGCCGAAGGCGAAGGACGCGCTGCCGTGGACGAAACTGCTCGGTCGCCGGCCGATCTCGACGCGGGTCCCCGGGCCCGAGCTCGACGACACGGCGCTGCTTCAGTACACGAGCGGCACCACCGGCATCCCCAAGGGCGCCGTGCTCACCCACCGCAACCTGCGCGCGAACGCGATGCAGGGACGGGCGTGGGTGCCGGGTCTGGTCGAGGGCGAGGAGACCTTCTACGGCGTGCTGCCGCTCTTCCACGCCTACGGGATGACGCTCTGCCTGACGTTCGCGATGAGCATAGGCGCGAAGCTCGTGCTGTTCCCGAAGTTCGACGTGGGCCTGATGGCGGATGCAGCCAAGAAGAGTCCGCCGACCTTCCTGCCGGCCGTACCGCCCATCTACGACCAGCTCGCCCGGGCGGCGTCCCGCGGGACGATCGATCTGTCGCGGGTGCGCTTCGCCATCTCGGGGGCGATGAGCCTGCCTGTCGCAACCGTCGCGCGCTGGGAGGAGACGACGGGTGGACTCCTCGTCGAGGGGTACGGCATGACCGAGTCCTCG
Organism: Microbacterium sp. cf332; assembly: GCF_900102175.1. Taxonomy (GTDB): domain Bacteria; phylum Actinomycetota; class Actinomycetes; order Actinomycetales; family Microbacteriaceae; genus Microbacterium. The sequence continues at coordinate 55,646 of NZ_FNKN01000003.1, read as the reverse complement.
CCTGTCGCGCTCGGGAACCCGATCGGCCCGTCGCGTCGACCCGGCACGGTCGGGGTGCCGTTCCCGAGCACCGAGATCCGCGTCGTCGACCCCGATGATCCGAGCGTCGACCGCGAGCCGGGCGAGGAGGGCGAGCTCCTCCTGCGCGGGCCCCAGGTGTTCTCGGGCTACTGGCAGCGACCCGAAGAGACGGCGGACGCACTCCTGCCGGGCGGCTGGCTGCGCACCGGAGACATCGCCGTCGTCTCGCCCGACGGGTTCGTCACGATCGTCGACCGGCTCAAGGAGCTCATCATCACGGGCGGCTTCAACGTCGCGCCGAGCGAGGTCGAGGACACGCTGCACGCGCATCCCGACGTCGAGGCGGCCGCCGTCGTCGCGGCGCCGCGGAACGCGGGCGGCGAGGAGGTCGTCGCCGCCGTCGTGCTGCGCGCCGGGGCCGAACTCGACGCCGAGGGGCTGCGCGACTTCTGCCGTACCCGCCTCGCGGCGTACAAGGTGCCCCGTCGCATCGTCGCCGTCGACGAGCTGCCGCGTTCCCTCATCGGCAAGGTGCTGCGCCGCCAGGTGCGCGACCAGCTCCTCGCGGCCGACTGATCCCGATCCGCCGACCGGGCCGGGCCCTCAGCGCAGGCGTCGCAGCCCGGTCGAGGCAGGCCCCTCGATCCGTTCGCCCGCCGGCGTGAACCGCGAGGCGTGCAGCGGGCAGTCCCACGTGCATTCGAGATCGTTCCACTCGAGCACACCACCCAGGTGCGGGCAGATCGCGCTGACCGCGCGGGTTTCGCCGTCGACCGTGGACACGCCGACGGGTCGCCCGTGCTTTCCGGCAACCGTCCCCGTGCCTTCGGCCGGCCTCGCCACGGGGGTCGACCGGCCGAGCGCCCCGGCCCAGCCACGCGCCGCCTCGGTGCCCGCTTTCGCGTTCTCGGCGGCTCCGCGCGCCAGATCGGCCGGTACCGTCAGCCGCGTGCCGATGACCGTCATCCACGACGGGCGATCGCGCCGTCTCTCGCCGTGCAGCTCGCTCGCGATCCGCAGAGCGGCGGCCGGCGCGTTCGTGAGCCCCCATTTCGCGTAGCCCGTCGCGAACCGCACCCGTCCGAGCGTGCGCGGCATCACCCCGATGAACGGCACGAGGTTGTGCGAGGTGTAGTCCTGCGCCGACCACCGATGGGTCTCGGTTCCGACCGGGAGGGTGTCGCGGGCCCAGGCGACGAGCTCCTCGGCGAGCTCGCGCTCGCTCGACGCACGTCCGACGGGATGCCCGGCTCCTCCGACGATGAGCTGCGGCGCCCGGTCCGATGCGGCACCCGCACCATCGGCGGCCGTCACGGTGCGGACCGAGCGGGTGGGGTCGTCGGCCGACAGGTACATGTCGTCGGGGACGTCGCCGACGAGGTCGAACGAGACGCAGACCGAGCGGGCGGCGCTCGTCTTGGCGAAGTACAGGCCGCGGTCGGTGAAAGGCGTCCCCGTCGCGAGCACGATGTCCGTCGCGAAGAGCGAGCCGTGCTCGGTCTCGATGCGCGGCCTCGGCAGCACCCGCACACGCCGCACGGCCGTGCTCAAGTGCAGCCGTCCTCCGGCCGCGACGAAGGCGCCTGCCAGTGCCGTCAACAGGCTCATCGGGTCGATCGCACGCTGCTGATCGAGCACGACAGCCGTGGCCATGCGTACGGGACCGGCGGCGAGCTCGTCGGCGGTGGCGAGCCGCACGTCGAGTCCGGCTTCGCGGGCCGCCCGGTACTCGTCGGTCACCGCCCGCACCCCGGCCGCGGACTCCGCGTGGGTGACGGCGGTGCGCACGGTCGTCGGCACGCCGAGCTCGTCGGCGGCACGGGTCGTCCACTCGAAGCCGTCGCGGTTCGCCTCCACGTACGCCCGCACGAGCGATGCGGGGTGGTGCCGACGGAGGGCCGAGAGGGTCGTCCCCTGCAGCAGCGAGATCTTGCCGGTGTTGGACCCCGAGGCGAGTTCACCGATGCCGCCGCGTTCGACGACCGCGACATCCATGCCGCCGCGGACGAGCTCGAGGGCCGTGGCGAGACCCGTGAGACCGGCACCGACGACGATCACGTCGTGTCTGCGCCCCGGCTCGAACGGTGTTGCAACAGGCGGCGCGACGTCGGTCTTCCACAGCGAGGTCATGCCCGCATCCAACGCTCGGCGCGGGCCGGCGGCAAGCGACTTGACACTAGGCTCGGTGCCCATGACCGACGCCCCTCGCACCACCGGCGGCGCCCTCGTCGCGGCCGCCGTGGCGCTCTTCGACGAGCAGGGGTACGAGCGCACGTCGGTCGACGACATCGCGCGAGCGGCGGGCATGTCGCGGTCGACGTTCTTCCGGCAATACGGCGGCAAGGACGATGTCGTGTTCGCCGACCACGACGTCGCCCTCGCGTCCCTGCGCGACCTTCTCGACGCGCCGCACGAGAGCCCGTGGCGCGCGGTGTGCGACGCGGTGCTCGCCGCGTTCGACCACTTCGCCGCCGACCTCGGGCTCGCGCGGCGACGCTACCGCGTCGTCCGCGGCATCCCGTCGCTCCGCGACCGCGAGATCGTGACCGTCTTCCGTTACGAGCGGCTCTTCGCCGAGCATCTGCGCGCTCACCTGCCGGGTCTCGACCCCGCGGATGCCGTCGCATTCAGCGCCGCGGCCACCGCCGTGCACAACCACGTGCTGCGCCGCGCCATCCGCGGCGACGACGCGGTGTCGCGCGCGACCCTCGAGAGCGCTCTCGACGACCTCTTGCATCGCTTCGCGGTGCACCCCGAGGGCGAGCCGCCCGCGCCTGACGACGTCGTCGTCGCCGTCTTCCCGCGCCGGATGCCGGTGGGCGAGGTCGCGCGCCGCCTCCGCGACGACCTCTCCTGAGGGGCCGCGGCGAGGCGCGATGCGCGGCGGGCTCTATGCCGCGCACGATGTGACGTGACGCGGGATGACGACATCCGCCGACATCCGCCGACATCCGGGCCGGTGTGGTGAGGACACCGTCCGCGCCGAGTGGCGAGGATGGTTCCATGGAGATCACGATCCGCGAGCCGAGCGCTGCCGACGCCGGCCCTCTGGCCGCCCTGCACGTCGAGACGTGGCGCGAGTCGTATGCGCACCTGCTGCCCGCGGGCTTCTTCACGCGCGAGTTCATCGAGGGCCGGCACCGTATGTGGAGGCACGTGCTGGCCGACGCGCGCCCCGACATGACGGTACGCGTCGCGGACGCGGGGGGCGACCTCGTCGGGTTCGCGTGGGCGGGGCCGACGGTCACGAGCGGGGAGGCGCCGCCGCGCCGCGAGCGCCAGCTGTACGCGATCTACGTCGCCGCGGCCCATCACGGCACCGGGGCGGGCCAGTCCCTGCTCGAGGCCGTCCTGGGCGCCGGACCCGCCGAGCTCTGGGTCGCGAAGGAGAACCCTCGCGCGATCGCGTTCTACCGCCGTAACGGGTTCGAATTCGACGGCATCGAGCAGATCGATCCGACGGCGCCCCGCATCACCGACGCGCGGATGGTGCGCTGACGCATCCCCAACGATGACATCCAGTATCAATCAGAGTGATACTGGATGTCATGACTGATGACGTGCGGTTCGACGACGATCTGCTGCCGGGCGAACGGGTGACCTCTTACGACCTCACGGGGCGCCGCGACACCGACTACTACGGCGTCTTCGCCGACGTCGACGGCGCCGACCGGGCCGCGTGGGACCGCGCGCGCGGCTTCGTCGACGAGGTGGGCGATCGGATGCGGCGGGCGTGGGACACGGCCGAGTACCCCCTCGACCTCGTCCGACGCATGGGCGAGCTCGACCTCTATGTCGACGGTATCGAGCACCCCGAGCTCACCCGCATCAGCCCGCTCGGCGCGGGCCTGGTCAACATGGAGATCTCTCGCGGCGACGGATCCCTGGGCACTGTGCTGGCCGTGCAGGGCGGCCTCGCGGTCCGCACCCTGGTGCTCTTCGGGTCGCGGGCGCAGCAGGACCGTTGGCTCCGGCCCCTCGCGACCGGCGAGGTGCTCGGCAGCTTCGCCCTCACCGAGCCCGACCACGGCTCCGACTCCGTCTCGCTCGAGACCACCGCTCGCCGCGAAGGCGACGAGTGGGTGCTGCGCGGAGCCAAGAAGTGGATCGGCAACGGTGCTTCGGGCGGTGTCACCTTCGTCTGGGCACGCGTCGACGACGAGGGTGACGAGCTGAACGGCGCCGTCCGCTGCTTCCTCGTCGAGCAGGACCGGCCGGGCTACACCGGCACGGTCATCGCCGGGAAGGCCTCGCTGCGCGGCATCCACCAGGCGCACGTCGCGTTACGCGATGTCCGACTGCCGGCGGACGCGGTGCTCGAAGGCACGCGGTCGTTCCGCGACGCCTCGACCGTGCTCTACGCCACCCGGTCGGGCGTCGCCTGGTCGGCGCTGGGTCACGCCACCGCATGCTACGAGGCCGCGGTGACCTACGCCGGGGAGCGCATCCAGTTCGGCCGCCCTCTCGCGCGCTCGCAGATGGTGCAGGAACGTCTCGCCCAGATGCTCGACGAGCTCACGGCGATGCAGCTCTACTGCCGACGCCTCGCCGATCTCGAGATCTCCGGCGGGCTGCGCCCGACCCAGGCGTCGCTCGCGAAGTACCACAACACCCGGGTCGCACGCCGGGTCGCGCAGATCGCGCGCGATCTGCTCGGCGGCAACGGCATCCTGATCGAGAACGGCGTGATGCAGCACCTCGCCGACATCGAGGCTATTCACACCTACGAGGGCACGGAGAGCGTGCAGGCCCTGCTCCTCGGACGCGACATCACGGGCGTCGGCGCGTTCGTCTGACCCGCGGCCCCTCAGCGGCGAGCGCGATCGGCCGCGACGGCGGCCTCGGCCGCGGCCGCGATCCGTCGCTGCGTACGGCCGCGAGCGCGGACGACGAGCAGGATCACCGCCGCGAGGACAGCACCCGTGCCCACGGCGAGAATGAGCGCCGACCACGGCACGGCCGCCGATGAGAAGCTCGACGAGGCGGCCTCGGGGAGCGGCGCCCGATCGTCGCCCAGCGAGACCGGCGTGACGAGCACCTCGCCGGCCGCGAAGAAGAGCGGGGTCAGCGGGATGTCGATGCGCCGGGTGGCCGACCCGCCCGGCAGCAGCTCGAAGACCTCATCGCTGCCGGCGGCCGGCAGGGCGCCGAGGATCCCCGAGGCACGCGCATCCGCGCTCGCACCGAATCGCACGTTGCCCGTGTTCGTCACGCGGTACTCCACCCGCAACGTGCCCGCGGAGAAGGGCTGCCACGACGGCTCGAAGGTCGCCGCTGCGGCGTCGATCCGCAGCGACGGGGCGATCTCGCCCGTCACCTGCAGGTGCATTCGCACGCCGACGCGGTGGGTGACGGTGACCCCCGACTCCTCGCTGCTGAGCGCAACGACGATCCCGGCGGGATGATCGCCGGGCGTCGCGTCCGCGGGGACGCCGATCGCGACGGGGAGCACGCGGGTCTCCCCCGCCGCGAGCGCCAGCGATCCGTCGTCGAGGCCGGCGACCGAGACCCACGATCCGCCGGCGACCGGGTCGTCGGTTCGGACGTCGTACGCACCGTCCGCCCCAGCGATCCCGTCTCCGGCCGCGACCACGAACACCGCGGCATCCGCGGAGTGGTTGGTGACGGCGATCGCATCGCGGACCGTCGCCCCCGGATCGATCGCGTGGCGCAACGACACGCGGCCGTCGGGGCCGGAGGCGTCGGCGGGCACGACACCCCACTCGGTCACGGGGCCGGTCGCAGCAGACGACGGCGCGGCGACGACGGATGACGCGGCGGCGGGCGGGCCGACGGTCAGCGTCGCCGAGGCGATGACGAGAGCGGCCGCGACGAGAAGCCCGGCGGGGCGGGGACGAGCAGGGCGGGGACGAGCAGGGCGGGGCATGGCGGTCTCCGGGGGCGGGAGGACAGGGCGGTGGTGGGGACGGGCTCGGCCCGCCCCCACCGGTCGATCCTCAGTCCTGCGCGAACAGGGTGAGGGTGATCTCGCTGCCGTATCGGCCGCCGGCCGCATCGGCCGGGACAGCGAGATCGAGATCGGCTCCGACGACGGTCGCGCCGAGGCGCGAGGTGCGGTCGGCCGCAGCCAGCGTCGCCGGGGCCTGCAAGGTCGCGCGACCACCGGCCGCCGCGCCCGATTCGGAGCGGACGACGCGCGGGGTCCAGGCGAGGTTCTCGGCCTCGAGGGTGCGGTTTCCGGCGACGAATGCGCTCGCCGATCCGGCGAGGGTCCAGCCGCGACCCTGCGCGCGCACCTCGTTGCGGGTGTCGGCCACGGTGACCAGCGGCAGCGTGGCGTCGAGCTGAGAACCGGAACCGGTGAACGAGACCCGCTCGCCGTGACCGGCGATGCTCAGGCTCAGGGCGCCGTCGGCCTGCTGACCGGCGACCGTGGCCTCGAGCGGCACGGCGTCGGCCGAGCCACGCTCGGCGTGGCCGAGGAAGTCGAAGATCGTCTCGCCGATGGCCGTGTTGTCGAGGTACGCGCCGCGCACGAGGTCCCACTGGTCGGCGCGCGCATCGAGCACATCGGCTCCGGCGCCGCGGGCGAACACCGGCACGAGCGCATTCGTGTGCCCGCCCGAGTGCCAGTCGAGACCGGGCAGCTCGCCGGCTGCCCCGGTGAGCGGCGTCCAGCCGGCGTCCGGTCCCGACCCCGGCCCGGCGAGGTAGCCGGTCTCGTGGTCCGCGGTGACGATGACGAGCGTCTCGTCCCAGCTGCTGTTGCTGTCGACCCACGACTCGACGGCTTCGACCGCGTCGTTGAAAGCGATCTGCTCTTCGACGAGACGGGTGCTCTGGTTCGCGTGCCCGGCCCAATCGACCGCGCCGCCCTCGACCATGAGGAAGAATCCCTCGTCACCCGTGTCGAGCACGTTGAGGGCCCCCTGCGCGAGGGTGTCGAGGTCGGCGACGTCGTTCGCCGGGTCGCTGTACGGCAGCACATCGTCGTTGGTGAGACCCGGACGGTTGTACTGCAGCGTCTCGGCCACCTGAGCGAGGCCGAACACCTTCTCGGGTACGTCGCCGCCGGCAGCGAGGACCTCGAAGTCGGCACGATCCTCGACGAAGGTGTACGGCGTCGCGCCGGACGCCACGCGCTGGTAGTCGTCTTCCGCGATCCAGGTCCAGTTCGCGGCGCGAGACTCGTGCGCGTCGGTGTAGTACGGATGCCCGCCGCCCATGAGGACGTCCACGCCGCTGTCGATCATCTCGGCCGCGAGCCCCTGATAGTCGTTGCGGTCGGCGTTGTGCGCGATGAAGCCGGCGGGAGTGGCGTGGTTGAAGGGCACCGAGGTCACGAGGCCGACCTTCTTGCCGACCGCCTGCGCCTGCTCACCGACCGTGAGCAGGCGATCGCCGCCCGGCGTGATGCCGAGCATGCCGTTGTTCGTCTTGACGCCCGTGCCGAGGGCGGTGCCCGCAGCCGCCGAGTCGGTGGCGCCCGAGGCGACCCAGGTGAAGTCGCCCCACGCCTGCTCGGTCACGTACTCGGCCCGGCCCGATGCCGAGTAGTGCGACTGCCCGACCTGCACGGGCCAGTTCTCGTAGACCTGGCCCGGCACCGCGGGCGCGTGCGCGATCGCGCCGCTCGCGGGATCGACGGTGACCTGGTGGGCGCTCGTACCGTGCTCGAAGAGGCTGGCGGCGTCGAACTGGTTGTAGCCCGCTCCGTCGGAGATGAGCAGGATGATGTTCTTCGGCGCCGACGGGTCGGTGCCGGTGCCGGCGCCGGTCGTGGCGGTCGCGGCGAGCGCCGGGATCGACGCGAGGGCGAGACCCGCGACGATGCTCGTCGCGGTCAGGGTGCAGGCGCGCGTGTGCGCTCTCCGGTGCATGGAGATCCTCTTTCGTATCGGGGGGGTATGGAAGCCGCCGCGACTGGGCGGCTCCTCCACCCTGGGCGGCGCGGGTGGCCGCCCGCCGACCGGTCGGCAACGGGAGGGTGAACGGGTCGCACCGCCTCTGCGACCCGCCTGTCGCGCGGAGGTGCCGAGCGCAACCCCCGGTCCCGATCGGCTCGGTCCGCTACCGTCGTGGTCATGAGCCTGTTCCGACGGGGCCCGCGGCCCGAGACCGTGCTGGCGGATGCCATCGATCGCACCGCCGAGCGAGCGCCGGCGAGCCTGTGGGCCGACGGCTTCGGACGACTGGCGATCCGCGCGACCCAGATCATCGTCCTGGTCATCCTCGCGATCGGCGTCGTCTATGTGCTGCGACAGGTGTCGGTGGTCGCGATCCCGCTGATCCTCGCCCTGATCTTCGCGTGCGCCTTCGCCCCGGCCATGAGTTGGCTGCGGCGACACGGCGTGCCCTCGCTGCTCGCCACGATCATCACCCTGCTGACGATCGTGGCACTGCTGACGGGTCTGTCGTGGCTGATCGTATGGGCCGTCCGCGATCAATGGGACGACCTCTACTCCCAGGCGCAGGAGGGCTTCGACCAGCTCGTCGCCTGGGCGCAGACGCTGCCGTTCTCGATCGACCAGAGCCAGATCGACGAGTGGCTGGGTGCGCTTGGCGATTTCGTCACGAGTGCTCAGTTCGGCTCGGGGGCCATCGCCGGCGTCAGCGCGGTCGCGACCTTCATCACGGGCGCCGTGCTGCTGGTCGTCATCCTCTTCTTCTTCCTCAAGGACGGCCCGCGCATGTGGGAGTTCCTGCTGCGCCCCTTCCGCGGCTCGAACGAGCGGCGGGCTCGCCGCATCGGCGACAAGACGGTGGTCGTGCTGGGCTCGTACATCCGCGGCACCGCGGCCGTCGCGTTCGTCGATGCGGTCGGCATCTTCATCGCGCTGCTCATCCTGCAGGTGCCCCTCGCGATCCCGCTCGCCGTGCTCGTGTTCCTGCTGGCGTTCATCCCGATCGTCGGAGCGACCCTCGCCGGCATCCTGGCCGCCCTCGTCGCCCTCGTCGCCAACGGCCCCCTGAACGCGGTGTTCGTCGTCGGAGCGGTGGTGCTCGTGAACCAGCTCGAGGGCAACTTCCTGCAGCCGGTGCTGATGGGACGCACGATGAAGCTGCACTCGTTCGTCGTGCTCGTCGCCCTCACCGCGGGCACCGCGATCGGCGGCATCCTGGGCACGCTCCTCGCGGTCCCGATCACCGCGGTCGTCTGGGGCATCGTCCAGGTGTGGGACGGCCCGAACCTGCCGGCCCGCTGGGCTCGGCCGAAGCACCGCGAGCAGCTGCAGGCGTGACGACGTCATGACCTACGACATCCCCGCGCCGATGCTGGCCAAGGCGGTGCCGGCGATCCCCGACCCGGCCCGGTCCGCCGGCGGACTGTCGTTCGAGCCGAAGTGGGACGGATTCCGTGCCATCGTGTCGTGGGACGGCGCGGAGGTCGTGATCGGCAGCCGGGGCTCGAAGCCGCTCACGCGGTACTTCCCCGAGCTCGTCGAGGCCTTCGCGCAGCTCCTCCCCGAGCCGTGCCTGCTCGACGGCGAGATCGTCGTGGCCACCGACACGGGAGCGGGCCGGCGCCTGCAGTGGGACGCGCTGTCGCAGCGCATCCACCCCGCCGCGTCGCGCGTCGCCCTGCTCAGCGAGCAGACCCCCGCGATGTTCATCGCGTTCGACCTCCTCGCCCGCGGCGACCGCGACCTGCAGAGCGACCCGTTCTCGGCGCGGCGACGCGAGCTCGTCGACCTGCTCGGCACCGTGCCCGACCCGATCCACGTCACCCGAGCCACCGACGACGTCGACACGGCCCAGCGGTGGCTCGCCGAGTTCGAGGGAGCGGGTCTCGACGGCGTCGTGGCCAAGCCGCTCGACCAGCCGTACGCCCCCGGCAAACGCTCGATGTTCAAGATCAAGCACGCCCGCACCGCCGACGTCGTGGCCCTCGGATACCGCATCCACAAGTCCGGCTCGGGAGTCGGCTCCCTGCTGGTCGGGCTGTACGGCGATGACGGCGAGCTCCACGGCGTGGGCGGAGTGTCGGCCTGGAGCGACAAGCGCCGACGCGAGCTCGTCGACGAGCTCGCTCCGCTGGTCGAACGCGACGCCGACGGGGTCGTCGTGACCGGTGAGTCCGACCGCTCGCGTTTCGCCTCGTCGAAGGACGTGTCGTTCGTCCGGCTGCGGCCCGAGCTGGTGCTCGAGGTGCGGTACGACCAGCTCGAAGGGCAGCGGTTCCGGCACACGGTGCAGTTCGAACGCTGGCGCCGCGACCGGGATGCGCGCTCGTGCACCTTCGAGCAGCTCGAGACGGTCGCCGCGTACGACCTCTCCGACGTGCTGGACTGACCGAGCGCCGTGTTGCTCCGGCGTCGACGCGCCCGAGCGGCCACGGCCGGTGGAAGGATCGGATCATGCGGGATGATGAGCGCGAGGCCGTGCCCGACGGCACCGCGGAGCTGCACCTCGAACCCGTGCGCTTCATCGCGCGCACCGACGCGGTGCTCCGGCTGGGCACGCTCATGCTGGGCGCGGGCGCATCATCGGCGCGGGTGCGCGACACGATGGATCGCACGGCGCACGCTCTCGGACTCGAGCGCCTCGAGTCGCGCGTGGGCATGACCGACATCGTCATCACGGCGCAGCGCGGACAGCTCTTCCGAACCCGGGTCGCCGAGGTACGGCATCCGGTCGTCAATTCCGAGCGCATCGCCGAGGTGATGCACCTCTCGCACCGGGTGGCCGACGGCGTCACGGCCGACGAGCTGCAGCGCGAGCTCGACCGCATCGAGCGGATGCCGCCGCGGTATCCGGCTGCCGTACGCGTGCTCGCGGCTGCCGCCGCCTGCACCGCTTTCGCCTTCCTGAACAACGGCGGCTGGACCGAATGCCTGAGCGTCGCCCTCGCCGTCGCCCTCGGGCAGTACGTCCGCATCCGCGGCGCACGCCTGCAGGTCAACGAGTTCCTGCTGGTCTTCCTGTCGGCGTCGACTGCGCTGCTGGCCTTCCTCGGGGTCTCGCACCTGCTCGAGCTCCTGGGAACACCGTCACCGCAGTACGGTGCGGCCCTCACAAGTGCCGTGCTGTACCTCGTGCCGGGCTTCCCGCTCGTGACGGGCGCACTCGACCTCGCCCGACTCGACCTCAACGCCGGCGTCAACAGGGTCGTCTACGCGTGCCTGGTGCTGCTGTCGACGGGATGCGCGGTGTGGGCCGTCGCGGCGATCTTCCAGACGAGCGCCGTCGCCGTGGCCGCGCCGGAGCTCGGCGAGCCCCTGCTCTCGCTCGGACGCCTCCTCGCGGGCTTCGTCGGCGTCCTCGGCTTCGCGCTGCTGTTCTCGACGCCCTGGCGCATCGCGCTGGCTGCGGCGGCGATCGGCACGGTCGCCAACGTCGGGCGGCTGCTCATGATCGACCACGGCGCCATGCAGCCGGTCGCGGCCGCAGCGGCGGGGGTGGCGGTCGGCTTCGGGGCGTTCGCGGTGTCGCGTTTCGTCCGCGCTCCGCGCATCACCCTGACGGTGCCCGCGGTACTCATCATGGTCCCCGGGGCGTCGGCGTACCGGGCGATCGTCGGCACCATCGAATCCGACACCATCAGCGCCGTGCAGTACGGGGTCACGGCCGTCTTCGTCGTCGTCGCCCTCGCCGTCGGACTCACGGTCGCCCGCGTGCTCACCGAGCGCGAGTGGCTACGGCCGTCGGCGCCGTGACGCGCGGCGCTCAGCCCTCCGTCGGCTCGGAGTGCCGTGCGCGGCTCGGCTGCACGCGCGGCGGTTCGCCCGGCATCTTCGGGAATTCGGGCGGGAACGGCAGCTCGCCGAGACCGGCCTCGAGATCGCGCTCCCACCACTCGAGCAGCGTGTCGATGCGCCCCGGAGCCGACGGCAGCTCCGCCCACGGATCGCCGCGGTCGGCGAGACGCTCAGGTACCGTGCGGACCGTGAACGAGGCCGGGTCGACCCCGTCCGCCAGCTCGTCCCACGTGATCGGGGTCGCCACCGTCGCCGCGGGGAGCGCGCGGGCGCTGTAGGCCCCGGCCATCGTCCGGTCGCGGTTCGCCTGGTTGAAGTCGACGAAGACGCGCTCGCCGCGCTCCTCCTTCCACCAGTTCGTCGTCACCCGGTCGGGCATACGGCGTTCGAGCTCGCGCGCAGCGGCGATCACCGCATGCCGGACATCGAGGAACTCGTGGGCGGGCTCGATCGGACAGAACACGTGGAGCCCACGGTTGCCGCTGGTCTTGAGGAATGCGGTCAGCCCGGCCTCGGCCAGCACCTCGCGGAGCGCGGGAGCGATGGCTGCGGCATCCGCGAATCCCGTGCCGGGCTGCGGGTCGAGGTCGATGCGCAGTTCCACGGGGTCGTCGGTATCGGCGGCGAGCGACGCCCACGGGTGGAAGACCACGGTGTTCATCTGCACGGCCCAGACGACCGCGGCCGCCTCGCTCAGGACGACCTGGGGATGCCGTCGCCCGCTGTTGTACGTGCAGACCACCTGGTCGACGAAAGCCGGCGCACCCTTGGGCGGATTCTTCGAGAAGAACCGCTCACCGTCGATCGTGTCGGGGAAGCGCTCGAGCGAGATGGGACGATGCCCGTTGGCGCGCAGGAACGGCTCAGCCACGGCGAGCATGTACTCCGCGTACTCGTGCTTGGTGATCCCCGGCTCGGGCCACAGCACACGGTTGGGGCTCGACAGGCCCACCTCGCGATCGCCGTCGGGCCCGGGCACGGTCAGGGTGATGCGCTCGCTCGCCATGGCCCGACCATAGGACCCCGCCGCGGTGGCCGCATCCCCCTGGACAACCGGTCGGCCCCGTGTGCGGATACGTCTGCGGGGCGGCCCGGACGGCAGGCTCAGGATGCGGGCGGCTCGTCGGTCGCGGCGGGAGCGGCGGGCTCGGAGTCGGCGGACTCGGCAGCCGCGGGCGCGGCAGCGCCGTCCACCGCGGCAGCGGACTCATCGGTCTCGTCGGCGCGGGCGAGCACGGGGCCGAGATCCGCGCGGTCGACGTGGATCCACGGGCCTCCGGGGTCGACGATCACACCGCTGAGCGCAGGATTGGAGGCGATCGCGCGCGCGAGCTGGGGAGCGGTGACGGGCACCGGGCGGTCTCCGCGCTCGAGCACGAGCACCTCGAGCGGGTGCGAGTACACCTCGAGGCGGCGCTCGCCGGAGGCCGTACGCGACTCGGCGAGACCGAGCTGACCGCTGTCGCCCGCCGGGCCGGCAGCGACCCAGAGCGGTGCCGCCGCGAGGGCTTCGCCGACAGCGGCGGCTGTCTCGGCCGACCGCGGACCGGCCAGCAGGTTCTTGATGGTGAACGCGGGGTCGCCCTCCTCGAACGCCTTCGAGATGAGCTGCACGGGCAGCACGATGCGCGAGCCCGCGATCGCGTGATCGATGACGAGACCTTCGTAGGGCCCTTCGATGGCGTTCCGGAACACGTTCGCCACCGGCAGCCCGAGCGCCGACGTGTCACGGTCACCGTCGGCCTCGACGCTCGCGCGCAGCGATGCCCCACCGGTGAACGCGAGCAGGAACCGGGCGCCGTCGATCTGCGAGACGGCGAGCGTGATCGGCTTGCCCTCGGCGGTGAGGGCGCGGGCGTCGCCGCGCACGCGCACGTACATCGTGCCCTGCATGCTCTGACGCATGACGTTCATGACGTCGACGTTGCCCGGCTTCTCGGGCAGCGACGCCAGGGCTGCCTGCACGAGGGTGTTGTCGGGCATGCCCGGCACCGTCTCGGTGCGGGCGGGCGCCTCGGCGGGCGGACGGGTGACCGATCGCTGAGGCTGCTGCGGCGTGGCCGACGGCGCCGGGGCGCCGAAGGTCGACATCGAGATGCCGACGTGCGGAACGGTCTCGACCGGGGTCTGCTCCGCGGTGCGCGCGGCCCCGTCGGCGTCCGCCCCGGAGACGGCGTCGACGTCGACGTCGTCCGCGGGCTGGCTCGTGGTGTCTCGCGCGGAGCGCTTGAAGATCGCCATGACTCGAGCCTAACCCGCGGCCCCGTGTCGGGCGCGGGTGTCTCGACGGCCCGAGCGTCTCAGAGCTTGGTGATCGGCGCGATCTTGATGAGCAGCTTCTTCGCGCCGGCCGAGTCGAAGCGCACGTGCGCGACGCGTTTCGCGCCCTCTCCCGTGACGGCGTCGACGCGTCCCTCGCCGAAGTCGTCGTGGCGGATGCGGTCGCCCGGGCCGAGCTCGAGATCGCCGTTGTCGCGCACCTTGGCGGGGATGCGGTTGGCGAACTTCGCGATGTCGGCGCTCTTCTCGCGGCGCGGCAGCGGCACCAGGTCATCGCCGTAGCGAGGTCCCGAGCCGCCGCCGGCTCCCCCGCCGCGTCGACCGTTGAGGGCGCGCGACTGCATCCCCCCACGCGAGTTGACGTCGCCCGGCGATTGCCGCCAGTCGATGAGATCGTGCGGGATCTCCTGCAGGAACCGGCTCGGCATCGCCGCCGACACCTCGCCGAACTGGGCGCGGGTCATCGCGAGCGAGAGGTGCAGGCGTTTGCGGGCGCGGGTGAGGGCGACATAGAAGAGGCGGCGCTCCTCCTGCGGCCCGCCGGGCTCGTTGGCCGAGATGCGATGCGGGATCAGGTCTTCCTCGACGCCCGTGACGAACACGGCGTCGTACTCGAGGCCCTTCGCGGTGTGCATCGTCATGAGCGACACCGTGCCCGACGCGTCGTCGAGATCGTCGGCATCGGCGACCAGGGCCACCTCGGTGAGGAAGTCGAGGATGGTGCCGTCGGGGTTGTTCCGCGCGAACTCGCGGGTCACCGCGATGAGCTCGTCGAGGTTCTCGAGGCGCGCCTCGTCTTGCGGATCGCGGCTCGCGCGCAGCGCATCCATGTATCCGGACTTGTTCAGGAGCACGGTGAGCCCCTGCGTCACCGCGGTCGGCGGCGCGACCTCGCCCGAGCTCGGCAGCATGATCTCGGTCGCCTCGGCGAGCACGGCGTCGAGCTGCGCGATCGCGGCCTGGATCTTCGGCCCGACACCGAGCGCCGACGCGTTGGCGAGCGCGTCGCGGAAGGTGATCTGCTGATCGGCCGCGTATCGCGCGATCGACGTCTCGGTGACGTCGCCGATCCCGCGTCGTGGCCGGTTCAGGATGCGGCGCACCGCGAGCTCGTCCGCGGGGTTCGCGACCGCGACCACGTACGCGAGCGCATCCTTGATCTCCGCACGGTCGTAGAACTTCGTGCCGCCCATGATCTTGTACGGGATCGCCGCACGGATGAATATCTCTTCCAGTGCGCGGGACTGCGAGTTCGTCCGGTAGAACACGGCCATCTGCGAGTACGGCACCGATGAGCGGTGCAGCGCCTCGATCTCGTCGGCGACGAACTGGGCCTCATCGTGCTGCGAGTAGCCGGTGAAGCCGACGATCGCGTCGCCGGCGCCGACATCGGTCCAGAGCTTCTTGTCCTTGCGGTCGAAGTTGTTCGAGATGACGGCGTTCGCAGCGGACAGGATGTTCTGGGTCGAACGGTAGTTCTGCTCGAGCAGCACGACCTTCGCGCCGGGGTAGTCGCGCTCGAACTCGGTGATGTTACGGATGTCGGCGCCGCGGAACGCGTAGATCGACTGGTCGGAGTCGCCGACGACGGTCAACGAGGCGCCCTCGACCTCGGGCGTCGTCTCGGGCTCGAAGATCATCATCCCGCCCGCCGAGAACGCGTCGCCGCTCTCGCCCTGGACGGGACGCGTCAGCTCGTGGATGAGCGCGTACTGCGCGTGGTTGGTGTCCTGGTACTCGTCGACCAGGATGTGGCGGAACCGCTTGCGGTAGACGTCGGCGACGTGCGGAAAGGCCCGGAAGAGGTAGACCGTCTGCGCGATGAGGTCGTCGAAGTCGAAGGCGTTGGCACGCTGCAGCGCCGACTGATAGGCCCCGAAGAGCTCGACGAACACGCGCTCGGCGGGGTCGGACATGTTGGCCTGACGCGCGTAGGAGTCGGCGTCGGCGAGCTCGTTCTTCAGCTTCGAGATACGGCTCTGCACGCCGGCCGGCGTGAGCCCGAAGGCATCCGCCTCGTGCTCTTTGACGAGTCGCTTGATGAGCGCGCGCGAGTCGCCGGAGTCGTAGATCGTGAAGCTCTTCGTGAACCCGAACTGCTGCGCCTCGCGTCGGAGGATGCGCACACAGGCGGAGTGGAACGTCGAGATCCACATGCCCTGGGCGCTGTCGCCGATCAGCTGGCGCACACGCTCGCGCATCTCGCCGGCGGCCTTGTTGGTGAAGGTGATCGCGAGGATCTGGCTCGGCCAGGCCTCCCGGCTGCGCAGCAGCGAGGCGATGCGGTGCGTCAGCACGCGCGTCTTGCCCGAGCCGGCTCCGGCGACGATCAGCAGCGCGGGCCCTCGGTAGGTGACGGCCTCGCGCTGCGGCGGGTTGAGTCCCTCGAGAAGGTCGGCGTCGGGACGCTCGTCGGGACGCGGGGATGCGGCGGAGCCGACGATGACGGGCTTGATGGGCTCTGGCATGACCCCTCGATTCTACGTTCGACCGCCGACACCCCCGCGAGACCCCACTTCCGCCCCGAGACCCCGGCGCGCACCCACCTTCTCGGGGCGCGAGTGAGGTCTCGCGGCTCTCATCTCAGAGGAGGCGGCGCGCGGTCGCCCAGGCCGTGAGCTCGTGCCGCGACGACAGCTGCAGTTTGCGCAGCACCGCCGACACATGGGTCTCGACGGTCTTGACCGAGATGAAGAGCTCGGCGGCGACCTCCTTGTACGCGTACCCGCGCGCGATCAGACGCATCACCTCCTGCTCACGAGCCGACAGTCGGTCGAGCTCGTCGACCGCGGTCGCCGTCTCGCCGGCGACCGCGCCGAACGCGTCGAGGACGAACCCGGCGAGCCGCGGCGAGAACACCGCGTCGCCGCCCGCGACCGCCGCGACGGCGCTGCTCACCTCGTCGCCCGAGGATCCCTTCGTGATGTAGCCGCGGGCACCGGCGCGGATGACGCGGACGACGTCGTCGGCGGCATCCGACACGCTCAGCGCCAGGAAGCGCGTCCGCGTCGACCCGACTCCCGCGATGACCTCGGCTCCGCCCGCGCGCTCGTCACCGGAACCGCCGGGCAGGTGCACGTCGAGCAGCACCACATCGGGCTGCGCAGAGCCGATCACCGCGAGGGCGGATGCCACGTCGTGGGCCTCGCCGACGACGTCGATCGTCTCCGCCAGGTCGGCGCGCAGGCCGGATCGGAAGATGGAGTGGTCGTCCACGATCACGACGCGCAGGCGCTCAGCCGCGGGCATGAGCTCAGCCACGCGCATCCCCCGCGCCGCCGACGTGCAGGTGCACCTCGGTGCCGCCGGCCGCTGCGGGACGCACCGTCGCGCCGCCGCCGGCGCGGCGCATCCGTCCGACGATCGACTCGCGCACACCGAGCCGGTCGTCGGGGATGGCCGCGACGTCGAAACCGGGCCCCCGGTCGCGCACCCACACATCGACGCCGCGCGCCCCGCCCTCGATGTAGACCGACACGTCACCGCCGGCGTGACGCGCGGCGTTGAGCATCGCCTCCCGAGCGGCCGCAGCGAGTTCACCGCTCGCCCGCTCGGCCGACAGGCCAGCCGACACGACGTCGATCCGCGCCGCGAAGTCGAGCTCGAGGGCCGCCGCGTGGTCGCGGAGGTCGGTCGGCAGGTCGCTGTCGGCGTGCGCCTCACCGTCGAACAGCCAGGCGCGCAGCTCGCGCTCCTGGGCGCGGGCGATGCGGGCGGCCTCGCTCGATGCGCCCGCCGTGTTCTGGATGAGGGCGAGCGTCTGCAGCACCGAGTCGTGCAGATGGGCGGCCATCGCGCTCCGCTGCTCCTCGCGGATGCGGCGAACGCGCTCGCCCGAGAGCTCGCGCCAGCGGTTCGCGAGGGTGGCCCCGGCGAGCGCGAGCATGCCGACGACCGGGAGCACCAGCGCGGGCAGGGCGACGATGCCGTCGGAGTCGATGCGCGGGAGAGCGAGGAGCGCCACCACGACGAGCACGCCGGCCGACACCGCCCGGACGACGACGGCGTGGCGCGTGCCTCGTGAGACGTCGCGGCGGTCGACGAATGTCGCCCAGCACCCGCCGGCGACGGCGACGGCGCTGATCGCCGCGGTCACGAGGATGAGCACGGGCGAGAACCCGCGCGACATCCACGCGTCGCGGGCTTCGATGGCGAGGACCGCGAGGAGCACGGGGAGGGCGGCGACGCCCGCCGACACGAGGATCCACGCGATCGGCGCGCGCCGGGTCGGCGCCTCGCGGCCCGGCTGCCACGGCACGAGCGCCCACAGCCACAGGTACAGCAGCGGCCCCGCGCCGCCGACGAAGGCCAGCGAGACGAACAGCACCCGGATCCCGCCGGCACCGACACCGAGGTGCGTCGCGAGGGCGGGGCTCACTCCCGATACCAGGCAGTCCCGACGCCGCTCGAGCATCGGACGCGCCCGGGCCGCGCGCGTCGGGCGGGGCGGCGGCGGCCCCGGGTGGACGGCGGTCTCGAGCGCGGAGGACATGGCGACATCCAATCACCCCGGATGCCGCACGACACCGCCCGGGGCGGAGGTTCAGGGGCCGGTCAGGGCCATCCCCCATATCGGCCGAGCACCCCGTCGCCGGAGGATCGGAGCATGACCTCTCGGCCGCTCACCGCCGCCCCGCCGTCTCCCTCGGTGGACGCGGGCACCGACCGCCGCTTTCTCACCTGGGCCGCCGGTCTCGGACTCGTTCGCCGCGACGGCTGGGTCGGAGGCGTGTGCGCCGGGCTGGCGGCGCGGTGGGGTGTCGACCCGGTCATCGTCCGAGGCGTCGCGGTCGTCGCGACCGTCATCGGACTCCCCGCGATCGTCGCGTACGCGGCGGCCTGGGCGGTTCTTCCGGACGCCGCACGCCGCTCGCACGCGTCCGACCTCGAGAACGGCAGGTTCTCGTATGCGCAGGCCGCGATACTCCTCACCGCGATCATCGGGCTCCTGCAGGCGCTCGTCCTGTTCGTGACCATCGCGGCGGTCGTCGCGGGCTCGAACGCCGGGGCGGCCGTGGCGGTGCTCGCCGTCGTCGTCCTCGCGGGCGGCATCGTGGTGGCGGCCACGGTGATCGCGCTGCTCGTGCGGGCAGCGCGTCGGACCCCGGGCACCGTCGATGGGGAGCTGCGTCGGGTAACCGTGGCATCCCAGACGGTCCCGGCCGCATCCGTCGACGGCTCTGTCGCGGATGCCGGCGCGGGCGGGGCGGAGGTCGCTGACGCGCCCGCCACGCCCGCGCCCTCGGACGTGGACGGCGACGCCGATGCGGATGACGATGCCGATGCCGATGCGACCGCCCTGGCCGCCTGGCGCGCTCAGCATGCCTCGTGGAGAGAACGCGATCGGGCGTGGCGTCGCGAGCAGGACGATGCGGAGCGCGCGGCACGGGCGCTCGCGCGGGAGGAGCGGCGCGCCGCGGCGGCCGTATTCGCGCGCGCGGCAGCCGAGCGACGCGACCTTCGACGCGCGCAGCATCCGCGCACGAGCCTCGCGTTCGTCGCGGCGAGCGCCGGGGTCGCGGTCATCGCCGGAACGTTCGCCGGGCTGGCCTCTCCGGGCGAGCTGTCCGTCGCGCTCGGCCTCTTCGTCGCCGCCCTGGTGACGGCCCTCGCCATGATCGTCGCCGGCGCCGCGCGGCGGCGGAGCGGCTTCCTCGCCTTCACCACGGCGTGCCTGCTGGTGGGCGGCGGCGGCGCGATCGCCGTCCCGGTCCTCCTCGAGCTGCACGTCGGCTCCTACTCGATCTCCAACGTCTCGTCCGACGCGACCGAGCCGTTCCGACAGACCTTCGGCGACGTCTTCGTCGCTCTCGTGAATTCGCCGGATGCGAGGCCGGTGACGATCGAGAAGGGCGCGGGAACGACCCTGATCACCGTCGAGCCGGGCGTCGAGCTGTCGCTGCGCGCGTCCGTCGGCGACGAGGCGTCGTTCACCCTCTCCCAGGGCGACGAGTGGACCCTGCTCACGGACGATGCTGACGCGAGGCCCGATGGAGCCGGCCGAACCGCGGTCGTGACGACGATTCCCTCGGCGGGCTCGACGGTCACGCGGCAGGTCCTCACAATCGACCAGGACAGCGGCTACATCGAGATCCGCATCCTCGAACCGGAGGACATCGATGACTGACCCCGACATCTCGGCCGGCACCTCGGCCTCCACCGACACCGACACCGACACCGACACCGACACCGACGGAACGGACAGCGCTGTGACCAACACGATCGAGATCGAACCGACCGCGTCGGCGGCCCCTGTCGATCGCCCTCGGGTCCGCTGGGCGGGCATCGTCTGGGGTCTCGCCTTCGCAGCGACAGCGATCGCCGCTCTCGTCTTCACCCGCTCCCCCGATGCGTACGGCGCGCTGGTCGAGTGGGTCGCGGCGCCGTCGTTGCCGGAACTCGTCGCCGCGGCGCTCCTGATCGCCGGCACGGCGATACTCATCGCCGGGGTCGCCGGGATGCTGCGCCGCGGCCAGCGTCTTCGCGCGTCTCGACGCGCGTCGCGCACGCCCACGCAGGCACCCGAGAAGACCGTCGAGCGTCATACCGCGTAGCACGACGACTCCGACCTTCACAGCGCTGGCGGTCCTTTATGGCCCGACGTAGCGTGAGGGCATCGCGGCGATCCGGGTGGTCCCGGGCATCGGCTCATAACCGATCGCGTTGCGGGTTCGACTCCCGCCGTCGCGTCTACTCCGCTCTTGTCGCAGCGGCGAAGATGCGCTGGCGCAGCAACGACAGGCGCTCGTTCGCCTCGGCGACCTGCGACGACGCGACGCGATGCCCGTTGATGGGATGGATCACGAGGTCGTTCAGGCTGCCCATCCCGCCGAACGCCCGACGGATCGCGGTCGGGTCACCGCCGGCGGCGACGTGATCCGCCGATCGCGAAGCCCACTCCGCCCACGGATCAGCTCCGACGGAACGCAGCAGCGACGCCAGCTCTTCGAGAGCAGCGCGAAGATCGGGTTCGCCCATGAGGCGAGTCTGCCAGTGCCGACCGCCGCCGTGCTCGGCTCAGCCCGCGTCGAGCTCGTCGAGGCGCCGCAGCGCATCTCGCGCCCGTGCGAGGCGCTCGCGCTCGGGCTCGTCCCACCAGTACGGGCCGCGCTCCCCCAGGCCGTGCTTGGCCAGCCCCACCCGTTCCCGGGCCGCCGCGACGCCCTGGTCGTCCCCGCGACGCTTCGCGGCGCCCACCGCCGACCGCCCGCGCCCGAGGTGCGACTTCAGCGCGGCGACGACGTCGTCGGGTAACGAGGGATCGGTGCGCCGCCAGCGCCGGCCGTCGATGACGAGCCAGCGTTCGGAATCGACATCGGCCACGGACTCAGTATGAGCCGTGGCCGATGTCGGAGGGTGCTGCGTGTCAGGCGCGGCGGTACTCCGCACGCATGGGGCAGTCGAACGGATCGCGAGCCGCGAGGCCGACGCGGTTCAGGTACCCGATGACGATGGCGTACGAGCGCCACAGCGTGGTCTCGGTGTAGGGGACGTCGAGCGTCGCGCACTGGTCCCTGACGATCTCGCGCGCGCGGGCGAGCGCCGGACGCGGCATGTTCGGGAACAGGTGATGCTCGATCTGGTAGTTGAGCCCGCCCATGAGCCAGGTGGCCCACCAGCCGCCGCCGATGTTGCGGGAGGTCCGCACCTGCTTGCTGAAGAAGTCGAGCTTCGCGTCGGGCGCGATGATCGCCATGCCCTTGTGGTTCGGGGCGAACGACGCCCCCATGTAGAGACCGAAGACGGCGACCTGAACGCCGAAGAAGGCGAAGGCCATGCCGAGCGGCAGGAAGATGAAGACGGGGGCCACGAACACCGCGAACCGGGCGAGGATCAGCGTGATCTCGAGGGCCCGCTTCTTCACGGGACCGCGGCTGACGAGGTGGCGCACCGACAGTGCGTGCAGGTTCAGGCCCTCGAGCAGCAGCAGGGGGAAGAAGAACCAGCCCTGGCGCTGGGTGATGAACCGGCGGAGGCCGCGCGCCGTGGCCGCATCCTCTTCGACGAACGAGATCGTGTCGATCTCGATATCGGGGTCCTTGCCCACCTTGTTCGGGTTCGAGTGGTGGCGTGCGTGCTTCGTCGTCCACCACGACAGGCTCATACCGACGACGCCGACGGCGAGGAACCGCGCGAGCCGGTCGTTCGCCGGGCCCGAGGCGAGCACCTGACGGTGGTCGGCCTCGTGGGCGAGGAAGGCGATCTGCGTGAAGACGATGCCGAGGGCACCGGCGATGAGCAGCTGGAACCAGCTGTCACCGAGCAGCACGAAGCCGGTGACGCATCCGCCGATGGCGAGCAGGAGGGCCAGCCCGACGAGGCCGTAGAACCACGGCGTACGATTCAGAAGGCCCGACTCGCGAACGACGCGCGAGACATCGGTGAAGGCCTTCGCCATCGGCGGGAAATCGGCGGTGCCGGCGTACGTGGTGCGGACGGGGCCGAGACGCGACTCGACGACGGATGAAGCGATGGGAGCACCTGCTGACTCGTTTAGACCGGGAAGGTCGGGAGCAGAAGGCGGATGCCGACGGCTGAGGCCCACACTACGGAGCGGTGGATCGCCGCGGCGGTATATGCGCCGTACTCCCTGCTGATGCACGGTCGTCACCCAGGTGGCGGCCGACGCCGTGAGCCCTATTCCACGGTGTCGACGAACGTGCCGTTGCGCGGCGTATCGGGCGGCTCCGGAACGACGTAGAGGCCGGTGGGCGAATTGGCCGTGAAGGTGAGCGCCTCGAGCCACGCTCGATTGAGGGCGGGGGTCCGGCTTCCGTAGTACTTGAAGACGAGGCCGCAACCCGGGTGCAGCCACACCGTCGTCCGGCCGTCACCGATGCTGACGTCGTCCTTCCAGGTCAAGGTGAAGGCTTCGCCGCGGCGGAGCTTGGTCGTGATGACCGTCTGGAGATGGACGAGGGTCCGGTCCTCGAAATCAGCACGTATCTGGTTCTCGTAGATGAATCTGCCCATCGTGTCTCCTCTCCGTAACGGGGCCGACCTTAACGAGCGGCTTCTCGACGGGGGCAGCCCCTTGTGCTGGCGCGTCAGATCGGTAGTCTCGCCTGACACGGCCGTGCTGCGCCGTCGAATGGGGGGCGGATCACCGTGGCCAAGAGAGTCGATCTGTTCTACGGCGGTCGCCTCTACAGCATCGGCGGACGCGAGATCGAGGATATCCGGGCCGAGATCGCTGCCGCACTCGCGTCCGGGCACGGATGGCTCACCGTCAACGACGGGGAAGGTGTGGCGCAGACGACCGACCTGCTGATCTCGTCGGGCGTCGATGTGACGCTTGCCGCCATCCCCGGCGACTGATGTGTACTGCCGAGGGCGCCGAAAGTCAACCCCCTCCCGCAGATAGATCAATCCCTCGAATCTGCCGAGGCACAGCACGGCTGTGCGCGTCGCGGATCGCGCGCGCGCGGAACGGACTCTTCCACGCGGCGCCGCGAGGCGATCGCAGAAGCTGAGGATCGCGCCGAACCTTGGCGCGCGAGGAGGAATGTTGGGCAGGTTCGTTTACGACGGCAGCAATCGTGTCGACATCGAGGACCGCACGCTCGCTCACCTCCAGATGACCATCGGAGCGAAGCTCCGCCGCGGCGAGGCCTTCTTCTTCACCTGGAAGGACGACGTCAGCGTCGGCAAGGGACGGACGACCGTGTGGATGCACGCGGGTGCGTCGCTCGTGTTCACCTTCCACGGCAGCCGGAACCCCGCCATCAACCGATCCTGGCTCGAGGCCCTCATGTACACGGCCAACTCGCCGAGCGGGCTCTATGTCGTCCCCGAGCCCGCCGAGTCCGCGGCCGACAAGCTGGTCGTTGAATAGCCAGCCCGTTCGGCGGGGGTTGCAGACCGACGACCCCGGTCGAGCGCAGGAATCGGTCAGTTCCCTCTACGAGACGCCCGTCGCGCTCTCCGTCGAACCCGCCACCAGCTTCCGCTACGAGATGGCCGCTCTCGCGCACCCCGCCGCAGCTGCTGCGGCCGTGCGCTTCAGCGGCTCCGTGCGCACGACGACGCGGGCCTTCCCCCGCCTCGTCGTCGCGCACGCCGCGCAGGGGAACCACCGCTGGCAGGTGGGCAACGAGTCCGGCGACGGCCGAACGCCGTTCGTCGTACCGCCCGACACGGAGTTCACGGCGGAGTTCGGGCAGCTCCACCTCCGCACCTTCAGCATCACCACCGAGACGCTCGACCATGTGCTGCGATCGCTCATCGGCGACGATCCGCGCCGGTTGCAGTTCTCGGGTCTGAACCGCCGGGCCACCAACCCGCGGCTCGTGGCCGAGACCCTCCGGTTCCTCGAGGCGACGATGCTGGCCGACGAGAGCGTCGCGGCGTCCCCTCTGATGCGCACTCAGCTCCTCCACCAGGCGGTCGCCTCGCTCGTCAGCGCGTTCCCGCTGCTCGACCCCGACGACAGCGAACGACGCCGGCCCGCCGCACGAGCGGTCCGGAGCGCGGTCGCGTACATGGAGGAGAACATCGGCGAGGCGATCAGCATCCACGACATCGCCGTCGCGGCCGGCATCTCCGTCCGCGCACTGCAGAGCGCGTTCCACAAGGCGTTCGGCATCCCGCCGAGCACCTACCTGCGACGGCTGCGGATCGAAGGCGCCCACCACGACCTGCGAGCGGCGCTTGCCGGATCGACGACGGTGCGCGAGGTCGCCCTGCGCTGGGGCTTCGCCCACACGGGACGCTTCGCCCAGCTCTACGCGGCGATGTACGGCGAGCATCCCTCGCACACGCTGCGGCGCTGAGCGACCCGACCCACGTCAGGCGGCGGCTTCGGCGTCCGGATCCGGAAGCAGGATCCAGACGCGGGCGCCACCGAGCGGCGACTCGTCGAGTCCGACGCGGCCGCCGTGCGCCTCGATAACGCGCCGGCACGTCGACAGTCCGATGCCGAGGCCCTCGGTATCGGACTCGCCCCGTTCCATGAGTGCGAACACACGCTCGCGGTCGGCCGGCGGAACGCCCGGGCCGTTGTCGTCGACCGTGATGCGCCAGCCGCCGTGGACCGCGTGGGCGTCGACCTCCACGCGTGGCACCCGGTCGACGGCGGCGGTGAACTTCAGCGCATTCGCGACGATGTTCTGCAGCACCGCGCGCAGCAGCGTGGGGTCCCCGATCGGCTGCACGTCGATGTCGACGCGCACGTCGGCGCCGGAGGCGGTGATCTGGGCGTCGACGTCCTCGATGACCGCGTGCATCACCGCCGCGAGGTCGACGTGGGTGCGCTGCGGGCTGGCCCCGCCCACTCGGGCGTAGGCGAGGATGTCCGAGATCATCGCGTTCATGCGATCGGCCGCGGACTCGGCTCGTGCCAGCACGCGTGCAGCGTCGGGCGCGTTGTCCATGTCGGGGCTGTCGATCGCGAGCTCGAGAAAGCCGGTCAGCGCAGTCAGCGGATTGCGCAGATCGTGGCTGATCTGTCCCGCGAAGCGGGAGAGCTGATCGTTCGACGCGGTGAGCTGACGACTGATGCGGCGCAGCTCGAGGAGGTCGACGACCTGGTGTGCGAGCAGGTCGAGCGCCTCGCGCTCCGGCTCGTCGAGATCGCCGACGGTGTCGTTGAAGACGCACAGCGTCCCGATCGCGACGCCCGCCGGCGTGACGAGCGGGCTCGACGCGTAGAAGCGCACGTGCGCCACCTCACCCGTGACGAAGGGGTTGTGCGCGAAGCGCTCGTCGAGGCGAGCGTCGGGCACGACGACGCGCCCGGGGCGTGCGATGACGGCGGCGCACATCGAGTCCTCGCGCGAGCACACGGCCGGCTCGAAGCCGACCGCGGCGATCTGGTGCTGGAAGCGGTCGTCGATGATGTTGATGACGGCGGTGTCGACGCCGCAGACGGTCGCGGCCAGACGCACGATCCCCTGCAGGTCGGGAGAGGGCGTCTCGCCGATCACGTGGTAGGCATCGATGGCCTCGCGGCGGGTGATGTCGAGTTCGGTGACCATGATCTTCCTACGCTATCCGCGTTCCGGGGGGCAGAGCCCGTGCGGGGGTCCTCGTCCGCGCCCACGCTCCTGCCACGAGCAGCCCGGCGAGGATGACCTGCACCCCGAGGCCGACGAACCAGCTCGGAACCGTGTCGTCGCGGATCTCCGCAGGCGTGCGGATGTCGTCCTGAGCATTCGGAGCGCACTCGTCGTACCCGCTCGAGAGGTCGGGGGCGAGCTGAGCCTGACGCACGCCGGAGGCGATCTGCCCGAACAGGTCGATCGGATACCCCTGCGGGTCGTACTCCGCCGGTGTGGCGTCGGCGAGGATCACGAACGGGTTCGCGGCGAGCACCCACCACACGCGATCGAACCGCGGCACGGTGTAGACGGACTCCTGCGGCTCGCCGCAGACCATCTGCGCGGGGTCGTTCCAGCAGTCCTCCGAGCCGTCGCGGCACTGCGGCGAGCCGTCGGGGTTGTAGAGCATCGGCCGGTAACTCGTCGTCGCCTCGCTCGAGAGCGCGGTCGAGCCGAGCCCGAACGCGATGAGCGTCCCGAACACGAGCGCCGACACGACGAGATAGGTCGCCGCGACCGAGAAGAGCGGCCGCGCGATTATGCCGCTCAGCCCGACGCCGATCGCCGCGATCACGCCGATCTCCACGATCAGCACGAGCAGCGATACGACGACCACGCCGGGGTCGACTCCCCCGGCGAGCGTCGCGATGATGAGGAAGGGAGCGGCGACGGCTGCGAACGCGAGACCGGTGATCCAGGCGGCGAGCACCTTGCCCAGCAGGATCTCCGAGGTTCGCGCGAAGGTCACCTGCACGGGAGCGAGTGTCGCGGCATCCCGGTCGCCGTTGATCGAGTTCCCGCTGAGGGTCGGCGAGACCAGGACGACCAGCAGCAGGGTGATGATGACGATCGTCGAGTAGATGCCGGCACCGCGCTGGCCGGCGTCCGGGACGACGCCGCCGAACGCCAGGAACGACAGCGCCGTCACGCCGATGAGCAGCACGGCGAAGATGCCGAGCAGCACGTACCACGACACCGTCCGGATGCGCTGGAGCAGCTCGAGGCGCGCGACGGTCCACAGACGGGCGATGCTCATGCGGCCCCCTTTCCCCCGGTACCGAGATCGAGGAAGGTGTGCTCGAGCATGCCGCTGGCGGCGGAGAACTCGGCGACCGCGATGCCGGCCGAGATCAGCGATCGCAGTCCCGCCGCGGCATCGGCCTCCGAGGCGAACGGGACGAGCACGTCGCGACGATCGGTCGGCACATGCGCGACGTCCAGACCGAGCGCGGTGGCGACGGGAAGCGCCGCGGCCTTCGCGTCGGCGTCGGCGACGCGGATGCGCCAGGTGCGGGTCCGACGGGCCGCCTCGGCGACCCGGTCCGGGCTGACCGTCGCCCCGTCGAGCAGGAACACGGCGTCGTCGACGACCTCCTCGAGCTCGGAGAGGATGTGACTCGAGATCAACACCGTCTTACCCGCCGCGGCGAAGCCCCGCAGCAGTCCACGGAGGTCGACCCGCGCCTGCGGATCGAGTCCGGATGCCGGCTCGTCGAGCAGCAGGACCGACGGGTCGTGCACGAGGGCCCGGGCGAGACCGAGTCGCTGCTTCTGACCACGCGAGAGCACGCGGGCGGGCGACCCCGCGAGCGAGGCGAGACCGACCTGGTCGAGGAGCTCCGCCGCCCGCCGCGCGGCCGCCGCCCGGTCGAGGTCGTACAGCCGGCCCGTCATCTCGAGCGTCTCGCGCACCGTGAGCGAGCCCCACGCGCCGAGCGCGTCGGGCATCCATCCCAGACGGGCACGGGCGGCGGCGGGATCGGCGACGGGATCGATCTCGGCGATCCGGATCGTCCCGGCGTCGGGCTGCAGGAGCGATGCCAGCATGAGCAGCAGCGTCGTCTTCCCGGCGCCGTTCGGTCCGACGAGCCCCGTGACCGCGCCGGCACGGGCCTCGAGGGTCACTCCCCGGACGGCATCGACGCGCCCGAACGATCGACGGACGTCGCGGACGGTTATCCCGGCGGTCACCATGACCGACACCCTAGGGGACGGTGGTGACGGGATCGAGTCGCGACGGATCGGCCGCGGGAGCCGCGGCGCGCGGCAGACGAATGAGTGCCGTGGTGCCCTGGGTCGGTCCGGGCGTCAGCTGGACGTCGCCGCCGTGCGCCTGCGCCAACCCACGAGCGAGCGAGAGGCCGAGACCGAGACCTTGATCCGCGCTGCGGCGGGACCGGGCGGTGCGGTAGAAGCGCTGGAACGCCTGTCGGCGCTCGGCGACGCTCATGCCGGGGCCGGCGTCCGACACGGCGATCTCGATCTCGTCGGCCGTTGTCGTGAGCGCGATCGAGATCGGGGCGCCCGACGGCGAGACCTGACGCGCGTTGTGCAGGAGTTCGAGCAGGATCGCCTGGAGATCACGGGCCCCGATCCGTGCATCGGCGGCCGACCCGTGCACGGTGACCGCCGAGGCGACGCCCTCGGCGGCCTCCTCGGCGAGCGCCCGGTCGACGACGACGCGGACATCGCACGGGCCCGCGCCGCGGG
Organism: Microbacterium sp. cf332; assembly: GCF_900102175.1. Taxonomy (GTDB): domain Bacteria; phylum Actinomycetota; class Actinomycetes; order Actinomycetales; family Microbacteriaceae; genus Microbacterium. The sequence goes on along the minus strand of NZ_FNKN01000003.1, from coordinate 27,157 downwards.
GCGTCGCGTGGGCCCGCCCGGTCGCGAGCATGAGCTCGACGGTGTGCTCCAGGCGCTCGGCGGCTCGCTGGATCGTCTCCCAGCGATCGGTGTGTTCCGGCATCGCGCCCGCGAGGGCGAGCTCGGCGTTGCCGAGGATGACCGTGAGCGGGGTGCGCAGCTCGTGCCCGACCGTGTCGAGGAATCGGTCGCGCACGTCGACCGCCTCGATCAGCTCCGTGATGTCCTGCGCGACGACCAAGACGCCGATGGGTTCGTCGTCGAGCGCGATGGGACGCGCGACGAACCGCACGGCGACCTGGTCGCCCGGCTCGCCCAGCCACACCAGACGCGGGTCGGCGAGCTCGCCCGCGAGGATGTCGTCGTGCAGGCCCGAGCCGACGACGATCGGCGTGACGCGGTCCTCCTCGTACACGGACGCGCGACCGTCCTGCTCGAGCGAGATCGGGATCCCCGCGCGCTGCGACAGGCGATGCGCGGGCGCGTTGGCGAGCAGCACCGTGCCGTCGTCCTCGAACACCACGATCGCCTCGGGGCTCGTGTCCATCACCTGCTGCAGCGCGGCGTCGGCACGGTGGGACGAGTCGAGCGCCTGCGCCAGCCGCCGGGTGGCGCGTCGCGCCCGACGGCGGTTGCGATCGAGGTCGACGGCCACGAAACGGCTGCCGATCGCGAACATCCCGAGGAGCGCAGGGACCGTCAGCAGCGACGCCCACTCGCCCATGCTCGTCGGCACGCTGCGCGAGGACGCGAGAGGGAGGAGCCCCGCCATCACGACGCCCAGAGCGGTGACGAGGGGCGGGAAGGCGAAGGCGAGCCACGCGATCGGGAAGATGACGAGCATTCCCGTCACGGGCAGCAGATCGATCGCTCCGCTGCGCAGCGGAGCGCACGCGAGGATGGCGGCGAGCGGCACGATGCAGACCCAGACGGTGCCCCGGGTGGGCTTGTAGTGCCAGACCACGACCATCGCGACGCAGGCCGCGCCGATGACGGCGAGCCCGACGATGTAGGCCCCGGTGATGCGCGCGGGCTCGACGACGGCGACGGTCGTCGTGACCATGGCGGCCGATGCGCCCAGCAGGAGCTGCGCGTAGGGCTGGATCTGGGGTCTGCTGAGCATCGGGCCTCATCCGCGGGCATCCGCACACCCGTCGACGATCACCCTCCCGAGCGCCCGGCGCCCGTGTCAAGTCCGCCGGGCTCGCGCGAGTCAGCCTCCGAAGACGGCGACACCCCGGTCGGGGTGGTCGACGAAGACCCCGTCGACGCCGGATGCCGCAAGCTCCGCCCACTCGGTCTCGTAGTCACCCCAGGCGGCGCGCTCGCGGCCGCGACGATGCCGGCGGAGGAGGAAGGCGTTCTCAGGACGCGCCGTCCATGTGAAGACGCCGAGGTCGCGCGCGTGCGCGGCGCCCACCAGGCTCGGCCCGCCGTCTGTGCCCCGAGCGGGGTCGAGGATCATCCGCTTGTCGAGGCTCACCCCGTCCACCCGTCCGCGCAGCGCGTCCAGCCCGGCCGGCGAGACCCACTCGCGGTACGTCCGGGCGGACGGCCCCTCCGACTCCGTCAGGTCGGCGGGGGCCCCGTCGGCCTCGACGAGGAAGATGCGCGAACCCCCCACCCCCGCGGCGGCCAGTCGATCGAGGACGGTGAGCTCGAACGACTCGATCCACAGCGGGTGCGCGCCGCCGTCCCACCCGGCGGCAGCCAGCTCGGCTGCGATGAGTCCGGCGACGTCGAAGCCCGCCCGCCCCAGGAACGTCGCGTGCTTGACCTCGAGAACGACGCCCGGGTCCCGACCGGTCGACGTGGCGAAATCCGTTACGAGGTCGAGCAGGTCGCGCAGCCGCAGCATCGGCTCGGCGTCGTCGTGGCGGGCACTGTCGGGCCGTAGTTGCGGGAGCCGCTCACGGCAGCGCAGTCGCGACAGCTCGTCCCAGCTGAAGTCCTCCGCGAACCATCCGGTGAGCTCGTGGCCGTCGACCGTCTTCGTCGTCCGCCGCGACGCGAACTCCGGGCGATCGGCGACGTCGGTCGTCGTGCCGATCTCGTTCTCATGACGGATCACGGCGACCCCGTCCCGGCTGAAGACGATGTCGGGTTCGACCGCGTCGACGCCGCTCTCGAGCGCGAGCAGATAGGACGACCGGGTGTGCTCGGGCAGATAGCCGGGCGCACCCCGGTGGCCGATGACGAGCGGGCGGGACACGGGCTCAGGCTAGGCCAGCAGGCGTCCGATTACGCTCAGGGCGATCGGCTTCATAGCCTGCTCACAGCGCCCTGCATATCCCGCGGCAACCGGTTCCCGTAGGCTGGTGGCACACGGCATCCAGCTGTGTCGACCCCTCGACTTGGAGTGTGAGAGCAGTGGCCCTCAATAACCCCGCATTCGACAACCCCGCGTTCAAGGAGCAGCGGCCGGGTCTGACGCCGCCCGCCGCCCCCGGTACGCAGACCGCTTCGGCGCAGCACGCGGCCGTCAACGCCGCGACGCAGGCCCACCTCGAGGGTCTGTACGCGTCGCCCTCCGCCGGCGCGCAGGAGACCGACCGCATGACGGTCGAGGACACCGTCGTCAAGACGCTGAGCCTCTTCGGCGTCCTCCTCGTCACCGCGGTCATCGGCTGGGTCTGGACCCTGCTCCCGGTGACGCAGGCGAACCCGTACCCGACGATGATGCCCTGGATCATCGGCGGCCTGGGCGGCTTCGCCCTGGCCATGGCGGTCACCTTCACGTCGCGCAAGAAGGTCCGGCCCGGCCTGATCTTCGCCTACGCCGCGTTCGAGGGCCTGTTCGTCGGCGGCATCTCGGCCTACTTCGAGTTCATCTGGCCGGGCATCGTCATGCAGGCGACGCTCGCTACGGTCGCCGTCGTGGGCGTCACCCTCGCGCTGTTCGCGAGCGGCAAGATCCGCGCGTCGGCGAAGGCCACGAAGGTCTTCATGATCGCGATGGTCGGCTACCTCGTCTTCTCGCTGCTGAACGTCGGCCTGATGCTCTTCAACGTCATCCCCGGCGACATGATGTTCGGCCTGCACAGCACGAAGATCGCCGGCATCCCGCTCGGCCTGATCATCGGTCTCCTCGTGGTCGTCATGGCCGCCTACTCGCTCGTGCTCGACTTCGACCAGATCCAGCAGGGCGTGCGCAACGGCGCTCCCCGCAAGTTCGCCTGGGTCGGCGCCTTCGGCATCATGGTCACGGTCATCTGGCTCTACGTCGAGATCCTGCGCATGATCGCGATCCTGCGCGGCAACAACTGACGCAGCCGCTCCACGCACGAAGGCCCGTCCGGTTCGCCGGGCGGGCCTTCGTCGTCCCCCGGCCACGCCACGCGGCCCGGGCGCGGAGGTCGCGCTGCGTTTTATCCGGCGCGCCCGCGTCATCTCATCCTGCATGTAGTGCCTGAATCGAGATCCAACCCCAACATCTGGGCCCCGATCACGAAGGACGCTCATGCCCACGACCGCCATCCCCGTTGCAGCCACCGTCGACGAGTACCTGGAGCGCCACGACTGGCGCGTCAACGCGAACGCCAACCAGGGCTACAGCCTGGGCGGACTGATCCTGAACGCCTCCGGCAAGCTCATCGCGAACTACTGGCTCGACGAGGTCTACGCGCCGGAGGCGGGCGCGGCCCACCGCGACGGCGACATCCACATCCACGATCTCGACGTCTTCGCCGGCTACTGCGCCGGATGGTCGCTGCGTCAGCTGCTCGAGCAGGGGTTCAACGGCGTGCCCGGCGCCATCTCGTCGGCCCCGCCGAAGCACTTCTCGAGTGCGCTCGGTCAGATCGTGAACTTCCTCGGGACCCTCCAGAACGAGTGGGCGGGCGCCCAGGCGTTCAGCTCGTTCGACACCTACCTCGCACCCTTCGTGCGGCTCGACGGGCTCGACGAAGGAACCGTGCGCCAGGGCATCCAGGAGCTCGTGTTCAACCTCAACGTCCCCTCGCGGTGGGGAACTCAGACCCCGTTCACCAATCTGACCTTCGACTGGACGTGCCCCGACGACCTTGCCGAGCAGCGCCCGCTCGTGGGCGGTCGTCTCGTCGACTTCACCTACGGCGACCTTGCGCCCGAGATGGCCATGATCAACCGGGCGTTCCTGTCGGTGATGACGGAGGGCGACGCCGATGGCCGGGCGTTCACGTTCCCCATCCCGACGTACAACATCACGAAGGACTTCGACTGGGCCGCCCCCGAGGTCGACGCGCTGTTCGAGATGACGGCGAAGTACGGCCTGCCGTACTTCCAGAACTTCGTGAGCTCCGACCTCGATCCGGGCATGGTCCGCTCGATGTGCTGCCGTCTGCAGCTCGACCTCACCGAGCTGCTCAAGCGCGGCAACGGCCTGTTCGGATCGGCCGAGCAGACCGGTTCCATCGGCGTCGTCACCGTCAACTGCGCCCGGCTCGGGTTCGTGCACGCCGGCGACCGGGCAGGCCTGTACGCGCAGCTCGACCGGTTGCTCGAGATCGCCCGTGACAGCCTCGAGGCCAAGCGGGACGTCATCGGCCGGCATCTCGACGCGGGCCTCTTCCCGTACAGCCGTCGGTACCTCGGCACGCTCGCGAACCACTTCTCGACGATCGGCGTGAACGGCCTCAACGAGGCGGTGCGGAACTTCTCCGCCGACCGGTGCGACATCTCGACAAATGAGGGGATGCGGTTCGCCGCCGACCTCCTCGATCATGTCCGCGGTCGCATGGTCGAGTTCCAGGAGCAGACCGGCCACCTCTACAACCTCGAGGCCACCCCGGCCGAGTCGGCGACCTACCGCTTCGCGCGGGCCGACATCGCGCGCTTCGACGGCATCTGCCATGCCGGCACGGCGAGCAACCCGTACTACACGAACTCGTCGCAGCTGCCGGTCGCTCACACCGACGACCCGTTCCTCGCGATGGAGCTGCAAGAGGACCTGCAGCAGAAGTACACGGGCGGCACGGTGCTGCACCTCTACATGGGTGAGGCCGCACCGTCGGCATCCGCGTGCAAGGCGCTCGTCCGCCGGTCGCTCGAACGGTTCCGCATCCCGTATCTCACCATCACCCCGACGTTCTCGATCTGCCCCCAGCACGGCTACCTGTCCGGCGACCACGCATCGTGCCCGCAGTGCCGCGCCGAGTGCGAGGTCTGGACGCGGGTGATGGGCTACTTCCGCCCGGTGTCGTCGTTCAACATCGGTAAGAAGGGCGAGGCGGCCGAGCGCCTGCCGTTCGCCTACGGTCGTGCGACCGACGGGGCCTGAGCCGGCGTCCGCTCCCCGCGTCCGCGATGCGGGGGTGCGGGTCGCCGGCCTCGCCCGGTTCTCGTCGGTCGATTGGCCGGGGCGGATCGTCGCGACGGTGTTCCTGCAGGGCTGTCCGTGGGACTGCCGGTACTGCCACAATCCCGACCTCATCGCCCCGCGAACACCGGGCGCGATGCCCTGGCCCGAGGTCGAGTCCTTCCTCGCCGCGCGGGTCGGACTGCTCGACGGCGTCGTCTTCTCGGGCGGCGAGCCCACCATGCAAGCCGGCCTGCGCGCCGCCATCTCGCGCGTGCGGGAGTTCGGCTTCGCCGTAGGGCTCCAAACGGGTGGCGCGTTCCCGACACGGCTCGCGCGCGTGCTGCCCGACGTCGACGGGATCGGACTCGACGTCAAGGCCGCGGCCGTGGACTACGCGGGCGTGACGGGTCGCGGCCCGAGCGGACGGGCGGCTTTCGCCTCGCTCGACCTCGTGCTGGCGGCACAGCGAGCGCGCGACGGGTCGTCGCGCCCGCTGGACGTCGAGGTCCGCACCACCGTGCATCCCGATCTCATCGACGACCAGCGACTGGGTGCCCTCGGCGCCGAGCTGGCGTCGCGCGGAGTGCGCCGATGGGCGGTGCAGCGCTTCCGCCCCACCGGCACCCGGTGCGGCGCCCCGGTGCGTGCCCCGCTGCGACTCGACCGACTGCCGTACGACGCGATCGAGTGCATCGAGGTGCGATGACCTGGAGAAGCGTCAGCGCACTCCCCGCGCCGTCAGGGCATCGCCGAGGTCGTCGGCGTGCTTCAGGGCGAGCACGATGAACGCGAGTGCCGACGAGCGGATGCCGTGCCCGGCGCCGCGTGCCCGGTGCGCGTCGCGCACGTCCCGCGCGATACGGCCGAGTGTGGGAACGGCACCGAGGGCGACGACGAGGAGAAGGGCGATGCGCTCCGCATCCGCTCCCAGGAGTCTCGCCGGCCGGAGCGCTCGCTCGAACAGGTCGAGCAGGGCGGTGACCGGCGTCGTGAGGGCGAGCAGCGAGGCGAGGAGGACCGCGACGACGATGCGCACCGTGCCGATCAACGCCGGCTCGATGCCGAGGAAGACCGCCTGACCGGCGAGCGCGACGACCACGAGCCAGCGCAGCGCCCACGCCTGACGAGCCAGTTCGCGCCAGCCCGTTCCCGGCACGGCGTAACAGGCGAGGCACACCGCGGCCGAGGCGGCGGCGTTCTCCGGACGGGCGGGAAGGAGCGAGACCGTCATCACCATCGCGAGCAGGAGGACCGACTTGGGAGCGGGCGGGAGGCGGTGCCACCCGCGCGACCCCGGGCGATGGAGGGTCAGCATCCGACCGGTCCGCGCATCGCGCGGCTCATCGTCGCCACGTGCTCTCGTAATCCGCGACGACGCCGGCGGCCGGCCCGGTGCCGACGACGCGTCCCGCTTCGATGTGCACGGCGACCTGGCATCGGCGCGCGAGGTCGAGGTCGTGGGTGACGAGCAGAAGGCGGTGGCCCGTGCCGTCGAACAGGTGCTCGGCGACACGGGCGGCGTTGCGTCCATCGAGGAACGCGGTCGGCTCGTCGGCGACCACCAGCTCGGGATCGCGGACGAATGCGCCGCACAACGCGAGCAGCTGTTTCTGTCCTCCCGACAGCTCGTGGGCCGGATGATCGCGCTGACCCTCCAGCCCGAAGCGCTGCAGCGCACGTTCGACACGGGCAGCGCGCTCCGATCGCGGCGACCGGTCGGAGCGGAGCGAGAAGGCGACGTCCTCGGCGACGGTGGGCATGACGATCTGGGCGTCGGGGTTGCTGAAGACGATCGCGGTGCGCCGGCGCAGCGCGGCGGCGTCCCGGACGGTGTCGCATCCGAGCACGCGCACCGTTCCGGCGGTCGGCCGGATGAGACCGGCGACGAGCCGGGCCACGGTCGACTTACCCGATCCGTTGTCGCCGACGACGGCGACCGTCCGCGCGTCGAGGTCGAGCGAGATCGGCGCGAGGACGTCGGCGTCGCCGAGGCGCACGGCGGCGCCATCGAATCGGATGCCGCTCACCGCCGTCGCGCTCGTCATGCCGCTGCCGCGACGGTCACGGGGCGGTCGGGGCGGTCGGGGCTGCGACGGTGGGGCGTGTCTGGCCGAGAGCGTCGTCAGGGCGGGACCACGTGCGGCGGAACGCCCGCGGGTACCCTCGCACGAGCGCACCGACGACGGCGGTGGCCACGACGACCTTCACGACGTCGCCCGGGATGAAGGCGAGGTTCGCCAGCGCCGCCTGCTCGACGGGAAGGCGCAGCACGAGGCTCTGCACCGGGATACCGCAGGCGTAGACGACGAGGACACCGCCGACGAGCAGACCGGCGGCGGTGCGCCACCAGACGGGACGGCGCGTCCCGGCGTGCACGATGAGCCCGATGACGACCGCGCCGACGAGCCATCCGACGAGGTAGCCGGCCGTCGGTCCCACGAAGACCGCGAGTCCGCCACGGCCTCCGGCGAGGAGCGGCAACCCGATCGCGACGAGGGCGAGCAGCGTCGCCACGGAGGTGGCCCCGACGGCCGGCCCCAGCACGGCGCCGGCGAGCATCACACCGAGCGTCTGCGCAGTGATCGGCACGCCCCCGAAGAGGGTGAACGAGCCGGGGAGTCCGAGCACGGCGATGAGGGCGGCGAACACGGCGGCGCGCGCGAGATCGGTCGCGTCGAACCTCCGGCGGACGCCGTCGGCGGAATGGGTCATCTCTCCTCCTGAACACCGTTCACGTGAACGATGTTCAGGTAGAGTAGCGCCATGGTCGTCGACGGTTCAAACCCGAGCGCGCGCGGGACCCGGCGCTCGAAGGACGACGTGGTCGACGCCGCCCTCGAGCTCCTCGATCGCGTCGGCCTGCCCGATCTCTCGATGCGTCGGCTCGCCGAGCATCTCGGGGTGCAGCCGAGCGCGCTGTACTGGCATGTCGAGAACAAGCAGGAGCTGCTGGCCGCCGTCAGCGGACGCATCCTCGCGACGGTGACGAGTCCTCCGCGGCCAGCCGCCGCCTCCGACGCCGGCCCGGTGCTCGACGTGGCCGCGCGAGACCTCGCCATGCGGCTGCGCGACAGTCTTCTCTCCCATCGCGACGGCGCCGAGGTGGTGTCGAGCTCGCTCGCCCTCGGTCTCGTCGACCCGCCCGTCCACGCTCCCCTCGCGGCGATCGGCGCGGAGTCCGCCGCCCCACCCGGTCTCTCGGACACGATCGCCGACGCCGTCACGCATTTCGTCGTCGGCTTCACGTTCCATCAGCAGCAGCGGCGCAGCGCCGACCAGTGGGGAGCCGCCGCCCCGCCCGCGCAGCTGTCACCGCAGCGCGTCGCCGACGCCGACGACGACGGCTTTTCGGCCGCCCTCGATCTGATCATCGCCGGAGCCTCCACGGCGCTGGCCGACCGCGGCCCTCAGCGATTCGACCGCGCCGACCGCTGAGCGTGGGTCGGCCGATGCTGCCAGGCGGCATCCGCGGCCACGGCGGCGGCGACGGTCACGATGTACACGACGAGGTCCCGGGCGTCGAAGACGGTTCCGAGCACGAGCATCGCCGGTGGGAAGATCCTGGCAGCGCCCCCCGGCAGACTGCTCAGCTGCAGCAGCTCGATCGCCACGCACCAGCCGGCGGCGACCGCGCCGACGAGCATGGGCCGTAGTCCCGGCGCGCAGGCGACGACGAGCAGGTGGATCAGGAGAGCGTAGAGCGCGTCACCTGCGATGTCGGTCGCGGCCGTATCAGGGAGGACCCCGTGCACGAGGAGCCCGGCGACGACGACGCCGACCGCGAGAAGCACCGCTGTCCCGCGCCGCGAGGCGGGCCTCCGCGGTGCGGCTGATGCGGCCGGGCGGAGCGGTGCTCCCCCGGCGGGGCTCACAGGCGGTCGCGCAGCCAGGACGTCGAGACCGATCGCGCCCCGGTCGTCTCGACGCGGGCGCGCAGACCGCGGTCCGAGGTCACGACGGTGACCCGACCGCCCGCGGCGATAGCATCCGCCGCTGCGGCGACGATCGCGTCGTCTCCCGCACCGGGCGCGCGCGCGAGCTCGATACCGGCGGGCTCGGCGACCGCCGTCGCCTGCCCCTCCACGACCGCGACGACGCGCGGGAACCAGGTGTGCTCGGGCAGATCGAGGCCCGCGGCATCGGTTCCCCGAGCCGCGAACGCTGCGAGCTGCTCGAGCAGACGGTCGGCGGCGCCGGCGCGATCGCGCCACCACCCGTCGGGCACCGAGCCGACGACGTTGGCGACGTCGACGACGAGCACCGGGCGCAGCGACAGCAGCTCGCGCAGGCGGGGCCAGGATGCGGCGAAGCCGGGATGCAGCGGGTACGACTCGACCGCGTCGATGGGCACCCACGCGAGCTCGCGGCTCTCGGGGTCGCTGATGACGGGCTGGAAGGGGGTGGTGACGTCGGCGACGAGGGTCCCGTAGGTCCACACCCCGAGATCGAGGACACTGAGGAACCGCGGTGACACCGCCTCGGCGGGCACGCCGGCCTCCTCCGCGGACTCGCGCAGGGCACCGTCGCGCGCGGACTCCCCCGCGTGACGGGCACCGCCCGGCAGGCCCCAGGTGTCGCCGAAGTGGCTCCACGAGACGCGGTGCTGCAGCAGCACGCCCTGATCGGCGTCGACGGCCAGCAGGCCCGCGGCGCCGAAGCGGCCCCAGTAGCGCTCGCCCGACGGCGCGACGACCCAGGCATCGCCCGGGTCACGCGGACCGTGCGGCGGACGCGGCGCGGCGGTGGGGTCGTCGGTCATCACCACAGCCTGACACAGCCCGGGTCCACGGGCTCGCGATTGGCATCGTGTTACCGGCCGTGCCCGACGGCGGCGGCATCCCACAATGGTCACGTGGACTACGAGATCGATGATTCCCCCGCCCGCATCCAGCGCGACAGGGTCTGGAGCTGGCTCTCGTCCGAGGCCTACTGGGGCCGGTGGCGCGACCGCGCGGCGCTCGAGGCCCAGCTCGACGGGGCGTGGCGGGTCGTCGGCGCGTACCGCGGCGACACCGGCGAGCAGATCGGGTTCGCCCGCGCCGTCTCGGACGGCGTCGGCTTCGCCTACCTCGCGGACGTGTTCGTGGTCGCCGAGCACCAGGGCGCGGGTGTCGCGCACCGCATCCTCAAACGCATGATCGACGAGGGGCCGGGACACGACTTCCGCTGGACGCTCTTCACGCGCGACGCCCACACCCTCTACGCCGACTTCGGGTTCGAGACGCCCGACGCGACCGCGATGGTGCGGCGCGCGTCACCCGAGAAGCGCTGAGCCCTGTTCCCCGCTCCCCGCCACGCGCTTCACCGGGCAGATCTCGCCCCCACAACCCGTGCGTCGGGGCGCGAACCGCCAGGTGAATGGCGCTCAGCCGGTCAGCGCTGGCGCTTCTCGCGCACCCGCATGTTGGTGACGATCGGCGTGCCCTCGAAGCCGAAGATCTCACGCAGGCGGCGCTGGATGAAGCGGCGGTAGCCCGGGTCGAGGAATCCGGTCGTGAACAGCACGAATGTCGGCGGACGCGTCGACGCCTGCGTGCCGAACAGGATGCGGGGCTGCTTGCCGCCACGCAGCGGATGCGGGTGCTCCGCCACGAGCTCGGCGAGGAACGCATTGAACTTGCCGGTGGGGATGCGCTGATCCCACGACTGCAGCGCCGTCTCGAGGGCGGGGACCAGCTTGTCGAGGTGGCGCCCCGTACGCGCCGACAGGTTCACCCGCGGCGCCCAGGTGACGTGGGCGAGATCCTGCTCGATCTCGCGCTCGAGGTACCGGCGCCGGTCGGCGTTGTCCATGTCGGCGTCGTTCAGGCGATCCCACTTGTTGAAGGCGAGGATCAGGGCGCGACCCGACTCGAGCACGAGGTCGATGATGTTCAGGTCCTGGACGCTGATCGACTCGGTCACGTCGAGGACGACGACGGCGACCTCGGCCTTCTCGAGGGCCGCCGACGTGCGCAACGACGCGTAGAAGTCGGCGCCCTGCTGCAGGTGCACGCGGCGGCGGATGCCGGCGGTGTCGACCAGGCGCCACAGCTTGCCGCCGAGTTCGACGACCTCGTCGACGGGGTCGCGGGTCGTGCCCGCGAGGTCGTTGACGACGACACGCTCTTCGCCGGCCGCCTTGTTCAGCAGCGACGACTTGCCGACGTTCGGTCGACCGAGGATCGCGACGCGACGCGGTCCGCCGAGCTCGTTCTTCGCGACGGCCGAGACCTCGGGGAGGACCTTCATGAGCTCGTCGAGCAGATCGGCGACTCCGCGGCCGTGGATGGCGGAGACCGGATGCGGCTCGCCGAGGCCGAGGTTCCACAGCGCAGCGGCCTCGGGCTCCTGGCGCGCGTCGTCGACCTTGTTCGCGATGAGGAAGACCGGCTTGTCGCTCTTGCGGAGCAGCCGCACGACCGCCTCATCGGTCGAGGTGGCGCCGACCATCGCGTCGACGACGAACAGCACGACGTCGGCCAGGTCGATGGCTACCTCGGCCTGTGCCGCGACCGACCGGTCGATGCCGCGGGCGTCGGGCTCCCACCCGCCGGTGTCGACGAGGGTGAAGCGGCGGTCGAGCCACTCGGCCTTGTAGCTCACCCGGTCGCGCGTGACACCCGGGGTGTCCTCGACGACGGCTTCGCGACGGCCCAGGATGCGGTTCACGAGCGCCGACTTGCCGACGTTCGGGCGCCCCACGATCGCGACCACCGGCAGCGCCGGCAGTACTTCGACGACCTCGCCTCCCGCGGTCAGTCCCGCGAGCAGGTCGGCGTCGTCCTCGTCGAGCTCGTAGTCGGCGAGCGATGCGCGAAGCGCTGCCGCCCGCTGGTCGGCCAGCTGCTCGTCGAGGTTCGCGAGCTTCTCCTCGAGCTGGTCGGGACCGCCCTCGTACTCGTCGTCGGTGGTAGCCATCAGTTCTCTCCTGTCGCGGTGCGCACGACGTCGATGACGGCGTCCACGGTCCGATCGAAGTCCAAATCGGTCGAGTCGACCACCACGACGCCGGGAGCGGCGGTAAGGAAGTCGACGACCTGCGAGTCCGAGGCGTCACGGCGGTGGAGCGCCTCGGCGACCGCCGCGGCATCCTCTCCCGTGAGCTCGGCGCTGCGGCGCGCGGCGCGCACCTCGGGGCTGGCGGTCAGCAGGATGCGCACGGGCGCATCGGGGAAGACCACCGTCGTGATGTCGCGGCCCTCGACGATGACCCCCGCCGAACCGGATGCCGCCACCAGTGCCCGGAACAGGACGTTCACGCGCTCGCGCACCTCGGGCACGCGGGCGACGCCGCTGACGGCCGCCGACACGCGCGGCTCGCGGATGTCGGCCGTCACGAGGTCGTCGCCGACGCGGACCCAGTGGTCGTCGGCGTCGAGCGAGATCGCGTAGTCGAAGTCGTCGAGCGCGCGCACGACGGCATCGGCGTCCGCGGTGTCGTCGCCGCGGTCGAGCACGTGCCAGGCGAGCGCGCGATAGGCGGCGCCGGTGTCGAGGAATCCGAAGCCGAGCACGCGGGCGACCTGCTTCGAGACGCTCGACTTGCCGCTGCCGGCGGGCCCGTCGATCGCGACGGTCACGGGAAGGGTCTCAGGCATGCGGCACGCTCGCGATTTTCCAGCCGCGCTCCTCGAGCCCGGCGACGGCTTCGTGGACGGCGCTCGGGACGACGCTCAACTCGGCGAGTCCGAACTGCGCCCCCGGGGAGTGCTCGAGCCGCAGGTCCTCGATGTTGACGCCGAGCTCGCCCAGGTCGCCGAACAGACGCCCGAGCTGGCCCGCCGTGTCGTCGACCCGCACGACGATCTGCTCGAAGCGCCGGTTCTGCCCGTGCTTGCCCGGCAGGCGCTCGACGCCCTCGTTGCCGCGGCGGATCGTGTCGGCCACCGCTCGTCGAGCCCCCGGTGCGCCCGGGTCGCGGAGCGCGTCGGCGACGGCATGCAGGTCGGCGGCCAGGTCGTCGAGGACGGCGACCACGGGCGCGGCGTTCGCGCCGAGGATCTGCACCCACAGCTCGGGAGCGGATGCGGCGATGCGCGTCGTGTCGCGCACGCCCTGACCGGTGAGGCGCAACGAGCCCTCGGGCGCCCCGACGAAACGACCGGCGAGGAGGCTCGCGATCAGCTGCGGGACGTGCGAGGTCAGCGCCACGGCCTCATCGTGTTCCTCCGGCGTCATCTCGAGCGGCATCGCGCCGAGGTCGAGCGCGAGGCCTTCGACGACCGCGAGGTCGGAGGCACGGGTCTCGGCGTCGCGGCAGACCACCCAGGGGCGACCGGCGAAGATGTCGGCGCGCGCCGAGATCGCGCCGCCGCGCTCACGGCCGGCGAGCGGGTGCGAGCCGATGTAGTGGGTGAGGTCGACGCCGCGGGAGCGCAGCTCGAGGTACAGCTCGAGCTTGACGCTCGCGACGTCCGTCACGACGATGCCCGGATGCGCCCGCAGCTCGCGCTCGATGACATCCGCGGTCACGTCGGGCGGTACGGCGACCACGACGAGCACGGGGCGGTCGTCGGCGGCGGCGAGGCGCCCGGCGCCGTAATCGACCGCGAGGCGCAGCTGCGCGGGCGAGGCGTCGTCGAGCACGACGTCCACGCCGAGCAGGCGCAGCGCATGTCCGATGCTCGACCCGAGCAGCCCGGCGCCCACGATGCGCACGGTGCCGACCGTGCGCGCGGCACGGCCGCGGCGCACGGGAGCGGGCGAGGGATCGGTCACGGGTTCTCCGGAGAAGTCGGGTGCGGGGCGGCACCGTCGGCGCTGCGCGAGAGCGTCAGCAGCGCACCTCGCTCCACTTTAGTCAACTCGCGGGCGCGTCCCGCCGGGAGGGTTCCCAGGTGGAGCGGCCCGAACTGACGCCGGACGAGGTCGACGACCGGATGCCCGACCTCCGACATCATCCGACGGACGATCCGGTTGCGACCCGAGTGCAGCGTCAGTTCGACGAGACTCGTCTCTCCCGAGATGTCGAGCAACCGTGCCTTGTCGGCTGCGATGGGGCCGTCCTCCAGCTCGACGCCGGTCGTCAGCCGCGCGATGGTCTGGGGCGTGACCCGACCGCGCACCTTCGCGATGTACACCTTCGTGACCCCGAACGACGGGTGGGCGAGGACATGGGCGAGCTCACCGTCGTTGGTCAGCACGAGCAGGCCGCTCGTCTCGGCGTCCAGGCGGCCGACGTTGTAGAGCCGCTCGTCCCAGTCCTTCGTGAAGCGGCGCAGGTCGGCACGACCCTTCTCGTCCTTCATCGAGCTCACAACGCCCGTCGGCTTGTTCAGCATGACGTACCGCTTGGTGGTGTCGAGCTGGACCGCGGTCCCGTCGACGTCGACGACGTCGTTCTCGGGATCGATGCGACTTCCGAGCTCGGTGACCGTCACGCCGTTGACCCGCACGCGGCCCTCGACGATCAGCTGCTCGCACACGCGGCGCGACGCCACGCCCGCGTTGGCGAGGACCTTCTGCAGGCGTACGCCTTCGGCATCCGTCATCGCGGCGCCTCTCCTTCGAAACCGTCGGTGCCGTCGTCGAGCAACGGCGAGATGGGCGGCAGCTCGTCGAGCGAGTTGATGCCGAGGTTGACCAGCAGTGCGTCGCTCGTGCCGTAGAGGATGGCCCCCGTCTCGGGGTCGTGGCCGACCTCTGTGACGAGTCCGCGCGAGAGCAGGGTGCGCACGACCGAGTCGACGTTGACCGCGCGGATCGACGCGACCTGTCCGCGCGACACCGGCTGCTTGTATGCGATCACGGCGAGGGTCTCGAGCGCCGCCTGCGACAGGCGCGAGGGCGCCTGCGTGTTGACGAACTCGCTCACGAGCGCGTCGTGCTCGGTACGGACGTACATGCGCCATCCCCCGCCGACCTCGCGCAGCTCGAAGCCGCGACGGGGTCCGCCCGTCTCGCCGTCGTAGTCGGCGACGAGCCCGGCGACCGCCTGCCGGACGGCCGGGACGGGAGCGCCGACGGCGGCGGCGAGCGCGACGAGGCTCTGCGGCTCGTCGACGATCAGGAGGATGGCCTCGAGCCGACGGGCCACATCGGCGACGGTGGGCGTGGGGTCATCGGTCATAGTCGGCTCCCAGGGTGGCGAGGTTCTCCTCGGACCAGCGCTCGGCGGTCCATCGCAGCGTCAGTTCGCCGAGCGGCTCGAGCTGCTCGAAGGAGAGCGCCGCGTGACGGTAGAGCTCGAGGACGGCGAGGAAGCGTGCCACGACGATGCCGGGCTGCGCGACGCCGGCGATGAGCTCGCGGAAGTTCAGGGTACCCGCGCCGCGCAGCAGCGTCACCACGACGGCCGCCTGCTCGCGGATCGACACGAGCGGCGCGTGCAGGTGGTCGAGCCCGACCACCGGGATCTCCTTCGGGGCGAAGGCGAGCATCGCGAGAGCAGCGAAGTCGTCGGGGGTCAGGGTCCACACGAGTTCCGGCGCGGCCGCGCGGTATTTCTCGTCGAGACGGACCGAGCGGGTGTGGCGGCGGTCCTCGGCGACGACGCGCTCGGCGAACCATCCGGCGACCTGCTTGAACGCCCGGTACTGCAGCAGTCGGGCGAAGAGCAGATCGCGCGCTTCGAGCAGTGCGACGGATTCCGCATCGATCAGCTCGCCCTGCGGAAGCAGCCCGGCCACCTTCATGTCGAGGAGCGTCGCGGCCACCACGAGGAACTCCGATGCGGCGTCGAGCTCCTCGGGCTCCAGACCGCGGAGGTACCCGATGAACTCGTCCGTGACCTTGCTGAGCGAGACCTCGGTGATGTCGAGCTCGTGCTTGCCGATCAGGTTCAGCAGCAGGTCGAAGGGACCGTCGAAGTTCGTCAGCGAGACCCGGAAGCCCGGCGCCTCCTGCGCCTCCGCGGCCGCCACGTGGTCGGCTGCGTCCTCGACGTCCGCCCCCGGCACGGGTTCGGCCGCCCCGGCCGCGTCGACGATGCCGTCAGGCGACGGCGCCACGGGCGACGAGCTCCCGCGCAAGGCGCAGGTAGGCCTGCGCTGCCTGGTGCTCCGGCGCGAAGGTGATGATCGGGACGCCCGCGACCGAGGCGTCGGGGAACTTGACGGTCCGGCCGATGACGGTCTCGAGGACGTCGTCGCCGAACGCCTCGACGACGCGCTCGAGCACCTCGCGGGAGTGCAGGGTACGCGGGTCGTACATCGTGGCGAGCACGCCGTCGAGCTCGATCGAGGGGTTGAGGCGGTCGCGCACCTTGTCGATCGTCTCGATGAGCAGCGCGACGCCGCGCAGCGCGAAGAACTCGCACTCGAGCGGGATGAGCACCCCGTGGCTCGCGGTCAGCGCGTTGACGGTGAGCAGCCCGAGCGAGGGCTGGCAGTCGACCAGGATGACGTCGTACTCGGAGGAGACGCCGCGCAGCACACGCGCCAGGATCGTCTCGCGGGCGACCTCGTTCACGAGGTGGACCTCGGCGGCCGACAGGTCGATGTTCGCGGGGATGACGTCGAGGCCGGGCACCGAGGTCGAGACGATGACCTCGTGCGGGTCGCGCTTGGTGTCGAGCAGCAGGTCGTAGATCGTCGGGACGTCGTGCGTGGCGATCCCGAGACCCGCCGACAGCGCGCCTTGCGGGTCGAAGTCGACCGCGAGCACCTTGCGGCCGTAGTCGGCGAGCGCCGCGGCGAGGTTGATCGTCGTCGTGGTCTTGCCGACGCCGCCCTTCTGGTTGCACAGGGCGATGATGCGCGCCGGGCCGTGGCCGTCGAGCTTCGGCGGGGTCGGGAAACCTCGGTATGGCCGACCGGTGGGTCCGATCGGGGTGTCTTCCGTGGGGGCCTTCCCGGCCTTCCGCGACTTGTCCGTCACCGAGACTCCTGCTTTCCGTAGCGTGCGATCGATTCTCGCACAGGCACGCGCGGCACGCCGGGAGAGCACGCGGCGGGGCGCGGTGCGCAGACCGCGGCCCCGCCTCAGAGGGTGCCGAGCACGTCGAGTCGCAGCTGGGCGGCCACGGCGATCAGGAGGTAGTCCAGGACGACGATGAGCGGGCTCCACGAGAGCACGAACGCCCCGACGCGCTCGACCCCGGCGCCTCGGCCCCATACCCCGGCCCGCAGGGTCCACCCGCACGTTGTCCAGAAGAGCGGAATGGTGACGAGCCATACGACCATGCACCACGGGCACAGCGAGCCGTACTCGAACACGCTTCGCCACGCCAGGACGTGCACGAAGACGACGGCCCCGGTCACGAACAGGGCGAACACGCGCCAGTACCAGGGGCGCAGCCCGGATCTCGCGGCGAGGGCCGACACCCCGGCGAACACGGCACCCGGGAACAGCACGATCCCGATGATCGAGTTGCTGAAGCCGAGCAGGTTGCCTCCGGGGCTCAGCAGGTTGGGGCCGCACGTCACGATCGGGCTGATGTCGCACGTGATCATGGCTTCGGCGCCGGTCAGCTGCCCGATGTACTCGTGGTAGAGCAGGAACGACACGACCCAGCCGATCGCCCCGGTGACGATCCACAAGATCGCGACGGCGGACCCGGGACGCGTCTCGCGCGCGGGGACGGAGGATGCGGCCATGCTCCCATCCTGTTCCGCACGGCCGGCGTGCGGCGGTGCCGGTCCCGGGAAAAAGTCGCGACGGGACCGGTCAGCGCGCGCGCGGATGCGAGGTCGCGTAGATCTCACGCAGCGTGTCGACCGTCACATGCGTGTAGATCTGCGTCGTCGCGACCGAGGCGTGCCCCAAGAGCTCCTGCACGACCCGGACGTCGGCGCCGCCCTGCAGCAGGTGGGTCGCGAAGGAGTGCCGGAGCGTGTGCGGTGAGACGTGGGCGGTGAGCCCCGCCCGCTCGGCGGCCTGCTGGATGGCGAGCCAGGCGCTCTGCCGTGAGAGCGGGGCGCCCCGCACCCCGAGGAAGAGGCGCGGGCTCGCCCGCCCGCGTCGCGACAGCTCGGGCCGGGCCCGTGCGAGATACGCGTCGACGGCTGCGCGCGCGAACGACCCCACGGGCACGATGCGCTCCTTCGCCCCTTTCCCGCGCACACGGACGACATCGCCGAGGGCCAGGTCGTCGACATCCAGCTGCACGACCTCCGACACCCGCGCGCCGGTCGCGTACAGCAGTTCGAGCAGCGCACGGTCGCGCACCGCAGACAGATCCGACTCCGTGGCGGAGCCCGGTGCGGGTCCCGCACCGTCGAGCAGGCTCTCGACCTGCTCGACGGTCAGAGCCTTCGGCAGCCGGCGCGGCGTGCGGGGCGGGCGCAGCCGCTGCGTCGGATCGGCATCCACGATCCCCTCGCGGGCGAGGAAGCGATGCAGCCCCCGCAGCGACGACTGCAGTCGCGCGAGCGAGGTGGCGGCTGGCGGCGGATCGGCGGATGCCGCGTCCTCGGCGAACCGGGTCACATCGTCGACCGTGACGTCGGCCGCGTCGGCGATGCCCTGCTCCCCCAGCCACGCGATGTAGGCGTCGAGGTCGCGCCGGTAGGCCGCGACGGTGTGCTCCGACAGCCCGCGTTCGACGGAGATGTGGCGCAGGTACGCCGCGACGGCGCGGTCGAGCCGCACGTCCGTCAGCCCCGTCGGAGCCGTTCGGCCGCAGCGAGCACACCCGTCGCCAGGATGCCGTTGCGGAAGCGGCCGGCGAGCACGCCGTCGACGACCTCCGTGAGCGGCACGCGCTCGACGCGCATGTCGGCCTCCTCGTCCTCGCGCTCGTACGCGTCGGGCGCGGCACGGAGGCCGCGGGCGAGGAACACGTGGATGATCTCGTCGTTGCCACCCGGCGTCGTGAAGATGCTCACGAGCGGTTCGAGCGATTCGGCGACGAGGTCGACCTCCTCGGCGAGCTCGCGCCGCGCCGTCTCGATCGGCGGCTCCCCCGCGACGTCGAGCAGCCCCGCGGGGATCTCCCAGTCGCGGTGACGGATCGGATGCCGGTACTGCTGGATGAGCACCACGTTCTCGTCGTCGTCGATCGCGACCACGGCGGCCGCTCCCGGGTGGTCCACGAACTGGCGAGTGATCTCGCCGTCGCCGAAGCGCACCGTCTCGCTGCGCACGTCCCACACGTGGCCGGAGTACACCAGCTCGCTCGAGACGACCTCGGGTTCGACGGGCTCGTCGCTCAGCTCAGGCATCGTCGACCTCGAACAGCTCGCTCGCACGGTGTCGGTCGAGCGC
This sequence comes from Microbacterium sp. cf332, assembly GCF_900102175.1. Classification (GTDB taxonomy): domain Bacteria; phylum Actinomycetota; class Actinomycetes; order Actinomycetales; family Microbacteriaceae; genus Microbacterium. The sequence goes on along the minus strand of NZ_FNKN01000003.1, from coordinate 7,752 downwards.
GGCCGCGATGAGTCCCCGGAACAGCGGGTTCGCCTCGGTCGGCCGCGAACGCAGCTCGGGGTGGGCCTGCGTCGCGATGTAGTACGGGTGCACCTCGCGGGGCAGCTCGACGTACTCGACGAGGTTGCGGTCGGGCGAGAGGCCCGAGAAGACGAGGCCGGCCTCGGCGATCTGGTCGCGGTAGCGGTTGTTCACCTCGTAGCGGTGACGGTGGCGCTCCGACGCCCGGGTGGCGCCGTACACCTCGGCCGCGAGCGATCCCTCGGCGAGGTCCGCCTCGTACAGGCCCAGGCGCATCGTGCCACCGAGGTCGCCCCCGGCGATGATGTCGACCTGCTCGGCCATCGTCGCGATGACCGGGAACTCGGTGTCGGGGTCGAACTCGCTCGACGACGCTCCGGCGAGACCCGCCTCGTTCCGCGCGTACTCGATGACCATGCACTGCAGGCCGAGGCAGATGCCGAGCGTGGGGATGCCTTGCTCGCGCGCGAACCTGAGCGCGCCGAGCTTGCCCTCGATGCCGCGGATGCCGAAGCCGCCGGGCACGACGATGCCGTCGACGGCAGCGAGCGCCTTCTCGGCGCCCTCCGGCGTCTCGCACAGGTCCGAGGGGATCCAGGTGACGTTGACCTTCGTCTCCTGCGCGAATCCGCCGGCCTTGAGCGCCTCGGTCACCGACAGGTAGGCGTCGGGCAGGTCGATGTACTTGCCCACGAGCCCGACGGTGACCTCGTGCTTCGGGTTGTGCACGGCGTCGAGCACCTTGTTCCACCGCGTCCAGTCCACTTCGCCGGCGCGCTCGGCCAGGCCGAGGCGACGGGCGATGTACGCGTCGAGTCCCTGGGAGTTCAGCGTCGAGGGGATGTCGTAGATGCTCGGCAGGTCGACGGTGTTCACGACGCCTTCGACGTCGACGTCGCACATGAGGGCGATCTTGTTGCGGTTGCTCTCGCTGACGGGACGGTCGCTGCGCAGCACGAGGGCGTCGGGCTGGATGCCGAGCTGCCGGAGCGCTGCGACCGAGTGCTGGGTCGGCTTGGTCTTCTGCTCGCCGGAGGCACCCATGAACGGCACGAGGGAGACGTGCGCGAAGAACACGCTGTCGCGGCCCAGCTCGTGACGCAGCTGACGCGCCGCCTCGAGGAAGGGCTGCGATTCGATGTCGCCGACGGTGCCGCCGACCTCGGTGATGATGACGTCGGGCCGCGGCTCCTCGGTCGCCTGCAGGCGCATGCGCCGCTTGATCTCGTCGGTGATGTGCGGGATGACCTGGACCGTGTCGCCGAGGTACTCGCCCCGGCGCTCCTTCGCGATCACCTGCGAGTAGATCTGGCCCGTCGTCACGTTGGCCGCCTGGCTCAGCTCGATGTCGAGGAAGCGCTCGTAGTGGCCGATGTCGAGGTCGGTCTCGGCACCGTCGTCGGTGACGAAGACCTCACCGTGCTGGAACGGGTTCATCGTGCCGGGATCGACGTTCAGATACGGGTCGAGCTTCTGCATCACGACGCGGAGTCCGCGGGCGGTGAGCAGATTGCCGAGGCTGGCGGCGGTCAGTCCCTTCCCGAGAGAGGAGACCACACCACCGGTCACGAAGATGTGCTTGGTGGTGTTCTGGGAAGAGGCCGCGCGATGAGTGTCCGTCACGGGCTTCTATTCTATCAGTCAGGAACGCGACAGGTTCAGCAGTTCGCGCGCGTGCTCGATCGCGGCGTCGGAATCGGGCAGTCCCGACAGCAGACGCGCCATCTCGCCCTCGCGTTCGCCGCCCTCGAGGCGGCGGACGCTCGACGCCGTCACCGAGCCGTCGTGCGACTTCACCACGGTGAGATGATTCGTCGCGAAGGCCGCCACCTGCGCCAGATGGGTCACGACGATGACCTGGCTCGTCTCGGCGAGCCGAGCGAGCCGGCGACCGACCTCGATCGCAGCGGCGCCGCCGATGCCGGCGTCCACCTCGTCGAAGACGAAGGTGGGCACGGGATCCGTGGCGGCGATGACCACCTCGATCGCGAGCATCACCCGGCTGAGCTCGCCGCCCGAAGCGCCCTTGGCCACCGAACGCGGCTCGGCCCCGGGATGCGGGGCGAGCAGGATCGTCACGTCGTCGCGACCGGATGCCGAGGGCGTGCCCGGTTCGACGTTCACGATCAGCCGGGCGTCGGGCAGCGCCAGTTCGCGCAGCTCCGCGGTCACCGCGGCTCCCAGCCGCTCGGCGGCGGCCGTGCGCGCCGCCGTCAGCTCGGTCGCAGCCGCATCCAGCTTCTCGTCCAGTTCGTTGCGCTGCGCACGCAGCCGGTCGACGCGGTCCCCGTCGTCGTCGAGCTCGACGAGCCGGGCGGAACCGGTCTCGAGCAGACTCAGCGCCTCGTCGAGCGTGCCGTGCACGCGCAACAGGCCGCTCAGCGCCGCGCGGCGCTCCTCGACGGCTGCGAGCTCCTGCGGTCCGCTCTCGTCGATGTCGGCGAGGTAGGCGCTGAGCCCCGTGACGAGATCGGCCGCGCGGTACGCGAGGTCGGCGAGCGGCTCGACGAAGACGGCGAGGGCGGCGTCGCTGGCCGCCGAGCGCTCGATCGCGCGACGTGCCTCGGCCAGCAGCGAGACGGCATCCGGCAGTTCGTCGTCGTTCGAGAGCGCGTCGTGGGCGGTCGCCGCCGCGGCGCGTAGCTGCTCGACGTTCGCGAGCTTCTCGGCACGCTCGGCGAGGGCGGCGTCCTCACCGAGCTGAGGTGCCACGGCCTCGATGTCGGCGATCCGGGCGCGCAGGTCGTCGGCCTCTCGCCGACGCGCGTCACGGTCCGCGTCGAGCTGTGCGAGCTCGGTGTCGACCGCCCGCCAGGCGTCGTATGCGGCTCGGTACCGGTCGCGCACAGCCACGAGGGCGGGCCCGCCGAAACGGTCGAGGGCGTCGCGCTGGGCGACGGCGGACTTCAGCCGCAGCTGGTCGGACTGCCCGTGCACGACGATGAGCTGCTCGGCGAGGTCGGCGAGCACCGCGGCGGGAGCCGGCCTCCCTCCCACGCTCGCACGACTGCGTCCCTCGCTCGATAGGACGCGCCCGAGGTACAGCTCGGAACGCCCCCCGCCGATCGGCTCGAGCTCACCGCCGGCTTCGCGCACGCGGTCGGCGACGGGTCCGTTCTCGTCGACGATCCAGACACCGTCGACGGAGGCCTGAGGTGCTCCCGCGCGCACGGCACCGGAGTCGGCGCGCTGCCCGAGCAGCAGCCCGAGTCCCGTCACGACCATCGTCTTCCCGGCACCGGTCTCGCCGGTGATCGCGGTGAAGCCCGGCCCCATGGGCAGCGTCGCCTCGGCGATGACCCCGAGGCCGCGCAGGCGCATCTCCTCGATCACGATGCGCCGTCCCGCAGCTCGACGATCGGCCCGCGCCAACCGACCACCGGCAGCCGGAACTTCTGCACGAGCCGGTCGGTGAACGCGGCGGGATGCAGCCGCGCGAGGCGCACCGGCGTGCTCGATCGCCGCACGACCACCCGCGCCCCGGGGGGCAGCTCGTGCGAGCGGCGGCCGTCGGCCCAGAGGATGCCGGTGCCGTTGGTTCCGGCTCCGACCTCGATGGCGATGGATGCGTGCGGGCTCACGACGAGCGGACGCGCGAACAACGCGTGGGCTGAGAGGGGCACCACGGCGACGGCCTCGACGTCCGGCCAGATCACCGGGCCGCCGGCGGAGAAGTTGTAGGCGGTGGAGCCGGTGGGGGTCGCGATGACGACGCCGTCGCAGCCGAACGCCGAGAGCGGGCGGCGGTCGACCTCGAGGACGACCTCGAGCATCCGCTCGCGGCTCGCCTTCTCGACCGTCGCCTCGTTCAGCGCCCAGGTCTCGTAGACGACGTCGCCCGAGCCGTCCTTCACCCGTACCGAGAGCGCCATGCGCTCCTCGACGTCGTAGTCGCGGGCGATCACGCGCCCGACGGCGTCATCCATGTCGTCGGCCTCGATCTCGGCGAGGAAGCCGACGTGCCCCATGTTGATGCCGAGGACGGGGGCCGAGCCACCGCGTACGAGGTCGACCGCTCGTAGGATCGTGCCGTCACCGCCGAGGACGATCGCGAGCTCGAGGTCGGCGACGCGCACGTCGCGATCCAGGGTCAGGACGCCCGGCAGCTCGCCGAGCTCGGCCACCAGCTCGGCTCGGTCGTCGGCGGCGAGCACGGGCCGCGCGCCGGCACCGGCGAGGGCGTCGAGCACGCGCTTCGCCGCCGCGACGGTGTCCGGACGGCGGGCGTGCGCGACGACGAGGATATTGCGCGTCGCGTCGGTCATCAGGCTCCCGCCAGTTCGTCCACCGTGTGTATCCATTGTGTCGGATTGCCCTCGTCGCCGACGCGGACGCACAGATGGACGACGTATTCCTGATTGCCGTGGGTACCTACCAGCGGCGAGGCGATCACGCCGTGGGTGCCGAGCCCGGCATCCCATGCCGCCCAGAGGACCCCGGTCACGGCATCCGCGCGCAGACCCGGGTCGGTGACAAGCCCGCCCTTGACGGCGGTCCGGCCGACTTCGAACTGCGGCTTCACCAGCAGGACAACATCGGTGTCCGGCGAGCAGACCGAGACGACGGCGGGCAGCACGTACTCGAGGGAGATGAACGAGAGATCACCGGTGACGACCTCCGGCGCGAACGCCCAGCCGGCGGCGGCCTCGAGCGACGCGGGCGTCAGGTTCCGCACGTTGAATCCTTCGACGCTGATCACGTGCTCGTCGGCCGCGACGGCGGGCGCGAGCTGCCCGTGTCCGACGTCGACCGCGACGACCGGCCGGGCGCCGCGCTCGCGCAGCACCTGCGTGAACCCGCCCGTCGAGGCGCCCATGTCGAGCGCACTGCGCCCGTCGACCGTGATCGAGAAGGCGTCGAGACCGGCGATGAGCTTGTGCGCGGCCCGGCTGACGTAATGGTCGGCGCCCGCCACGATCACGACGGCATCGTCCGGCACGGGGTGCGACGCTTTCACGACCGTGCGCCCGTCGACGGAGACGAGGCCCTCGGCGATCAGCGTCGCGGCGTGACTGCGCGAACGCGCGAGACCTCGCGCCGCCAGAGCCGAATCGAGTCGCGTGCTCACGCGACGCCGGTGGGACCGGAGTCGAGGCGCCGCGCGAGCTCGTCGTGCAGCGCGGCGTATGAGGCGGCGCGCTCGCTGAGCGGCTGGTCCTCGATCACGTCGAGCGACGACACGAGGTCGTCACGCCACTGCTCGGCGGCGCTCTCGCTCGCGGCGTGCTCGTGATCGGCCGGGATCGCGCCCTCCATCGACATGCCTTCCACGATACGCGGGGTCAGGGACGGTGGAACGGATCCGCGTAAAGACGCTCCGGGACGCGGAACCCGTAGATCGCGCGCCCGGTCGCCCAGATAGCCGCCGCGCCGGCACGGAGAAGATCGACGGGGCGATCGCCCTCCTCGACGATCACGATGTCCGCGCCGTCGATGCGCACTGACGACCGGCCGACGCTCGTCAGTTCGCCCTTCGTCCTCACCTCGGGGTACGGCTCGTGCAACTCGCGCAGGTCGCCGACGATGTAGGTGGGTCGCGACGTCGCCGGTGCCGCGAGCACGTGCTTGGGCCGGTCGATGCCGGTGAGCACGAGCGCCGAGCGGATGCCGGCGGCCTGCGCCCCGGCGATGTCGGTGTCGAGACGATCGCCGATGAAGAGCGGCCGCTCGGCGCCGAACCGCGCGACGGCCTCGTCGAAGATCGGGCGTTCCGGCTTGCCCGCGACTGTCGCCAGCCGGCCGACTGCCGTGTGCACAGCCGAGACGAGGGTGCCATTGCCCGGCGCGATGCCGCGGGCCTGCGGGATCGTCCAGTCGGTGTTGGTGGCGATCCAGGGGATGCCGCCGTCCTCCTCGGGTGTCGCAAGCGCGTAAGCGGCTTCGGCCAGCTGCGCCCACCCCACCTCGGGAGCGAACCCCTGCACGACGGCAGCCGGCGCGTCGTCGGCGGAGCGCGTCGCGACGTAGCCCGCCTTCTCGAGCTCGTGCACGAGGCCGTCACCGCCCACGACGAGCACGGTCGCACCCTGTGGCACGCGGTCGCGCAGCAGGCGCATCGCGGCCTGCGGACTCGTGATGACGTCCTCGGGGCGCGTCGCCTCCAGCCCGAGTTCCCGGAGGTGCTCGGCCACGACCGAATCGCGCCGCGAGGCGTTGTTCGTGATGTACCCGAGGCGCCGCTTCTCACCGGCGCGGTTCAGGCTCTCGATGGCGTGCGGCAGTGCACCGGGTCCGGCGTACACGACCCCGTCGAGGTCGGCGAGCACGGCGTCGACCCCGTCGAGAGGCGTCGCGCTCGGGCGGGAGAACAGGCTCATCAGCGCCCCTCCCCCTGCTCGTTCGTCGCCGGCGCCTCGCTCTCGAGTGCGGCGGTCTCGTCGATGTCGTCGACCACGATCAGCTCCCGGTCGGCGTCGGTAGCGCCGAGCGCCTCCTCAGCGACGACGGCGCGACGCTGCCACACCGCCGCCTCGTCGGTGCGACCGAGATCGTCGAGCACGGCTGCCCGCGCGGCGAACAGCGCCGGGCTCCATGAGAACGCGCGATCGGGGTCGAGCTCGGGGATATCGAGCTCCTGAAGTGCGCGCTCGGTCTCGCCCAGGTCGAGGCGGGCACCCGACATCGCGATGGCGAGTTCGACGCGCACCTCGATCGGAAGGGTCGCGCGGTCGACCGCGCGACCGACCTCGAGGGCACGATCGGGGCGCCCGACGCCCCGCTCGCTGTCGACCATCATCGCGATCTGATCGTCGCTGCCGGAGATGCGTCGGTACGTGCGGAGCTCCCGCAGTGCGAGCGCGTAGTCGCCGGTGGCGTAAGCGGTGATGGCCACCGTCTCGCGCACCACGCCGACGCGACCAGCCCGCCGGGATGCGGCGAGGGCGTGCTCATGGGCCAGCTCGGGATCGTCGTCGATCAGCTGAGCGACCATCGCGAGATGGCGGGCGACCTGCTCGGCGTTCTCCTTGCTGAGGGTCTTGAGCTCGTTCCGCGCCGCGCCGGGGAGATCGCGAGCCGTGACGGTCTCGGGGATCTCCGGGCCGCGCGGAACCTCGCGGCGTTCCGAGCCCTGCGGCGGACGCGAGGCGCGCGCGCCGCCGTCGCGGTCATCGCGACGGGGGTACGTCGGACGGTCGCCATCGCGACGGGGGTACGTCGGACGGTCGCCATCGCGACGGGGGTACGTCGGACGGTCGCCATCGCGACGGGGGTAAGACGGACGGTCGCCATCGCGACGCGGACGCGCGCCACCGTACGAGGGACGGTCACCATCACGCTTCGGATACGACGGACGGTCACCATCACGCTTCGGATACGA
>NZ_FNKN01000003.1:0-403 GCF_900102175.1 Microbacterium sp. cf332 | reverse complement strand
TCACGCTTCGGATACGACGGACGGTCACCATCACGCTTCGGATACGACGGACGGTCACCGTCACGCTTCGGATACGACGGACGGTCACCATCACGACGCGGACGCGAGTCGCCATCACGACGCGGACGCGAATCTCCGTCACGACGCGGACGGTCGTCCCGTTGCGGACGCTCGTCATTGGAGCGCGGGGGCCGCGATTCGTCGTCACGACGTGGCCGCCGCGCACCGGAGTCCGCAGCGGAGTAACGGGGCTTGCGCTCCGATCGCGGGCGGTCTTCTTCAGTCACGACGTTCCTTTCGTCCCGGAAACGAGAAAGGGCCACCCAGCGTTGGGTGGCCCTTTCACGAAAGAAGTCCGGCGGTGTCCTACTCTCCCACAGGGTCCCCCCTGCAGTACCATCGG
>NZ_FNKN01000005.1 GCF_900102175.1 Microbacterium sp. cf332 | reverse complement strand
CATTTGACAAGTGCACGCTGTTGAGTTCTCAAGGATCGGACGCTCCCCCAACTGACCTCACAGCCAGCCCAGAGGGCAACTTCACAACCATACCCCACCACGACGCGCTTCGATCTGGCTCCGGAACGAGGTTCCGTGTCAGTCGAGGACTGCTCTTCGGGGTGGAGGTTCCATCCTAGACGCAAGCGCTTTGTTCTCGCAAGGAGGTTTGGGATGGGATTTGTTCTCCGCTTGAGGGGGCGTAGGCCTCCCGGCCTTCTCGCTCTTCCCTGTGGGGCGAACAAGTAATAAGTTACGCGGCTCCCGGCATCGTGGCAAAGCGGCGCGACATCCCGGGCGTGTCGCAGGGGCCGTCGGAAGCCGAGAACCGCGTCATCACGCGGAAAACGGCGGATGCCGCGACCCTTCGGCCGCGGCATCCGCCGTCATCGCGTGAGACGCGCTCACTCCCACTCGATCGTTCCCGGGGGCTTCGACGTGACGTCGAGCACCACGCGGTTCACTTCGCGCACCTCGTTCGTGATGCGGTTCGAGATCTTCGAGAGCACGTCGTACGGCAGGCGGGTCCAGTCGGCGGTCATCGCGTCCTCGCTCGAGACGGGGCGCAGCACGATCGGGTGGCCGTAGGTGCGCCCATCCCCCTGGACTCCGACCGAACGGACATCGGCGAGCAGCACGACCGGGCACTGCCAGATCTCCGCGTCCAATCCCGCCTTCGTCAGCTCCGCTCGAGCGATGGCGTCGGCATCACGCAGGATCTCGAGACGATCAGCGGTGACCTCGCCCACGATCCGGATGCCGAGGCCGGGCCCCGGAAACGGCTGGCGTCCGACGATGGCCTCGGGCAGACCGAGCTCGCGGCCGATCGCGCGGACCTCGTCCTTGAACAGCGTCCGGAGCGGCTCGATGAGCTCGAACTGCAGGTCTTCGGGCAGGCCTCCGACGTTGTGATGGCTCTTGATGTTGGCCGTGCCGGCCCCGCCGCCCGACTCGACGACATCCGGGTACAGGGTGCCCTGCACGAGGAACCGGATCGGTTCGCCGTCGGCCGCCGCCTCGGCCATCAGGTCGCGCTCGGCCTGCTCGAAGGCCCGGATGAACTCGCGACCGATGATCTTGCGCTTCTGCTCGGGGTCGCTGACCCCGGCGAGGGCTTCGAGGAACCGCTCACGGGCGTCGACCGTGATCAGCCGGACACCCGTCGATGCGACGTAGTCGTTCTCGACCTGTTCCCGCTCCCCCTTCCGGAGGAGACCGTGGTCGACGAAGATCGCCGTCAGCTTGTCTCCGACGGCTTTGTGCACGAGTGCCGTCGAGACCGCCGAGTCGACACCGCCCGACAGCGCGGAGATGACGCGTCCGGACCCCACCTGCTCTCGGATGCGCTCGATCTGCTCGGCGATGACGTTGCCGCTGTTCCAGTCGGCGGGAAGCCCTGCCGCCTTGTGCAGGAAGTTCTCGAGCACCTTCTGTCCGTGGTCGGAGTGCTTGACCTCGGGATGCCACTGCACCCCGTAGAACTTCCGGACGTCGTTCGCGAACGCGGCTACGGGCGTCGCCGCCGTGCGCGCCAGCACGTCGAAGCCCTCGGGCGCACGCGAGACCTGGTCGCCGTGGCTCATCCACACGTTCTGCTCGGCCGGCTGCCCCTCGAGCAGCGTTCCCTCGGTCACGATCGTCGCGTCGGTCGCGCCGTACTCGCGCAACCCGGTGTTCGCGACCTCGCCACCGAGGGCCTGGGCCATCACCTGGAACCCGTAGCAGATGCCGAGCGTGGGCACGCCGAGATCGAAGACGCCGGCATCGAGCGCGGGTGCGCCCGGCTCGTACACCGACGATGGGCCGCCCGACAGGATGATGCCGACCGGGTCCTTCGCCGCGATCTCCTCCGCCGTCGCGGTGTGCGGGACGAGTTCGCTGTAGACGCCGGCCTCGCGCACGCGCCGGGCGATCAGCTGGGCGTACTGGGCGCCGAAGTCGACGACGAGGACAGGGCGCTGCGACGTTTCGGTCTGAGTTGTCACCGGGTGCCTTCCGTGGCGGGGATGGATGCGGCGGCCTCGGCGGCTTCGCGCTGGGTGAGATAGGCCCTCACCTCGCGGCCGACGCGGGCCTCCATGAAGAACGAGAGGGCGGGAACGACGCCGCCGAGCGCGAGCAGGATGAAGCGGGGGAACGACCACCGCATGAGGCTCCACACGCGGAAGCACGAGAACAGGTACACGACGTAGAACCAGCCGTGCACGACGAGGATCGCGAGCGAGATGTTGAAGCCGTCACCGGTCGAGACCATCTCGCACGAGTTCGTCTGCGGCAGGAACAGCGACCACCATTCGCAGTCGGCTCCGGCGATCACCGGAGCGAACCAGAGGAGACCACCCGAACCGCCCGCGAAGAGCTCGGTGTGGATCGGGGTGTACTTCAGGATCATCTCCGCCAGGAGCAGGAGCAGACCCACGCCCGTGATGACCGAGCAGATCTGGTAGAACCTCAGGGCGTTCCGGATCGCCGGGAACGTGGCGAGCTTCGGGGCGCGGGGCATGGTGTCCAGTCTAGTCGCGGCCCGGCGGGCTGCTTCCCGCCGCCATCGACGCGTCCGCCGGCGCCGCGGGGCCGCGAGCGGCACCCTCGCCGTCGGAGTCCGCGTCCTCGAAGTCCTCGAGCTCCTTCTCCCAGGCGTCCTTGGCGAGGCGATACCACATGTAGAACGCGAAGCCCGCGAAGACCGCCCACTCGACGGCGTAGAAGATGTTGAGCCAGTTGACGTTCGAGCGTTCCTCGGGCGCGGGCGAGTGGATCGCGACGAGTCCGCCGAACGACTCCGCCGACGTCAGGTACCCGCGGTAGACGTCGAGCCCCCCGGTGTCGTGCCAGCGGCTGAGGAGAGCCGCCGGCGACATCCGCGTCATCTCCTGCGGGTCGGCGCCCCGGGGCGGCATCGCCGGCCCCTCGTCGGAGATGATGCGCCCCACCAGCTCGACCGCCTGGGGCGGCTCGACGTCGAGCGTCGAGGCAACGCGCTCGGCCTCGGCCCGATCGGCGGTCCACCCCACCGCGACCGCGATCGACGTCGGGACGCCGGATGCGACATCCCCGGGATCGACGCGCAGCTGTCCGGTGACCCAGTAGCCCTCCTCGCCCCGGTCGTAGCGCGAGGAGACGATGTCGAAGTCGTCCGCGACGAACGATCCGCTCACCTCCACGCGCTGACCGACGAGCGGCTCCGGGAGGTACTCGCCCGGAGCGACGACGTCAGCCAGCGGACGCACCTGCTCGGTCTGGCCCGGCGCGGGCGGCGAGGTGTCGACCGCGCGCGAGAGCTGCCACTGCCCGAGCCAGGCGAAGACCGCCGCGACCAGCAGGGCGAATGCGAGCATGCCCAGCCACCAGGGTCGCAACATGACCTCGCGCAAGGTCGGCGCGAAGGCGGCGGCCGCCAGGGGCGTGGTCGGAGCGGGGTCGGGAGAGCTCATGTCACCGCACGCTGTACGGCGCCACCACGACCTCTACGCGCTGGAACTCCTTCAGGTCGGAGTAGCCGGTGGTCGCCATGGACTTCTTCAGCGCGCCGATGAGGTTCGCGGTGCCGTCGGCCACGGGGGCCGGTCCGTACAGCACCTCTTCGAGCGACGCGACCTGCTCGACCTTGACGCGGTGCCCGCGAGGGAGCTGCGCATGGTGCGCCTCGGGGCCCCAGTGGAAGCCGTGACCGGGCGCGTCGGTGGCGCGCGCGAGCGCGACGCCGAGCATGACGGCGTCGGCGCCCATCGCGAGCGCCTTGACGATGTCGCCCGAGGTTCCCACCCCGCCGTCGGCGATCACGTGGACATAGCGTCCGCCCGACTCGTCGAGATAGTCGCGTCGCGCACCGGCGACGTCGGCCACGGCCGTCGCCATGGGGGCGTGCAGACCGAGCGTCGCCCGGGTGGTCGATGCCGCACCGCCGCCGAAACCGACGAGCACACCGGCTGCTCCCGTCCGCATGAGGTGGAGCGCCGCGGTGTAGGTCGCGGCTCCGCCGACGATGACGGGCACGTCGAGGTCGTAGATGAACTTCTTGAGGTTCAGCGGCTCGTCGACGCTCGAGACGTGCTCGGCCGAGACGGTCGTGCCGCGGATGACGAAGAGGTCGACGCCCGCGGCGACGACGGTCTCGTAGAGCTCCTGGGTGCGCTGCGGAGTCAGCGAGCCGGCGACGGTGACGCCCGCCGCGCGGATCTCGGCGAGACGGTCGCGAACGAGCTCGGGTTTGATCGGCTCGGCGTACAGCTCCTGCATGCGGCGGGTCGCCGCGACGTCGGGCAGCGCGGCGATCTCGGCCAGCAGCGGCTCAGGGTCGTCGTAGCGCGTCCAGAGCCCCTCGAGGTCGAGCACGCCGAGGCCGCCGAGCTGACCCAGCATGATCGCGGTGCGGGGACTGGTCACCGAGTCCATCGGGGCGCCGAGCACCGGGATCGAGAACTGGAACGCGTCGATCGACCAGGCGGTCGACACGTCCTCGGTGTTGCGGGTGCGCCGCGAGGGCACGACCGCGATGTCGTCGAACGCGTAGGCCCGACGGGCGCGCTTGGCGCGGCCGAGCTCGATCTCCATGGTCACCCCCTCAGCCTACCGGCCGGTCCGGACCCGCCATCCGGACCGGCCGCCCGTTCAGCGCGCACGGACGACACGCTGCTCGTCCCAGACGGCCTCGTCGGACTCGTAGACGCGCCCGTCGCCGCCGAAGACGACGAACCGATCGAACGAGCGGGCGAACCAACGGTCGTGCGTAACCGCGAGCACCGTCCCCTCGAAGGCGGCGAGCGCGCGCTCGAGCGCCTCGGCCGACGTGAGATCCAGGTTGTCGGTGGGCTCGTCGAGCAGCAGCAGCGTCGCCCCCGACAGCTCGAGCAGCAGCACCTGGAAGCGCGCCTGCTGGCCGCCCGACAGGCTGTCGAAGCCCTGTTCGGCCTGGCGGACCAGGCCGTAGCGGTCGAGCGCCGAGCTGGCGGCATCCCTCGGCATCCCGGCCCGGCGATCGTCGCCCCGGTGCAGGATCTCGAGCAGCGTGCGTCCGGTGAACTCCGGATGCCGATGGGTCTGCGCGAACCAGCCGGGCACGACGCGGGCGCCGAGGGCGGCCGTGCCGGTGTGCGCGACGGGCTCGAGGCCGGCCCCGACGGCGGTGATGTGGCCGAGCAGGGAATCGGGTGCCGTGCCGCCCGCGGCGAGCAGACGCAGGAAATGCGACTTGCCCGAGCCGTTCGACCCGAGCACGGCCACGCGGTCGCCGAACCACACCTCGAGATCGAACGGCCGCATGAGTCCCGTCAGCTCGAGACCGTCGGCCACGACGGCGCGTTTGCCCGTGCGCGAGCCGCGCAGCCGCAGTTCGAGGTTCTGCTCCGGCGGGCGTTCCTCGGGAGGACCGGCATCCTCGAAGCGACGCAGGCGCGTCTGAGCCGCGCGGTAGCGAGAGGCGAACTCGTCGCTGGCCGCGGCCTTCGCCTTCATATCGGCGACGAACCGCTTCAGCTTCGCGTGCTCCTCGTCCCAGCGGCGACGGAGCTCGTCGAGGCGGGCCATGCGGTCGTCGCGGGCCCGGTGATACGTCTCGAAGCCCCCGCCGTGCACCCACGCCGTACTGCCCGCTCCCCCGGCCTCGAGCGTGACGATGCGATCGGCGGCGCGGGCGAGCATCTCGCGGTCGTGCGAGACGAGCAGCACCGTCTTCGCCGTCTCGCGCAGCCGCTCCTCGAGCCAGCGCTTGCCCGGGACATCGAGATAGTTGTCGGGCTCGTCGAGCAGGAGGACCTCGTCGGGGCCGCGCAGCAGGGCTTCGAGTGCGAGGCGCTTCTGCTCGCCTCCCGACAGCGTCGTCAGCTCGCGGAAGCGCGCCCGCTCGAACGGGATGCCGAGGGCCGCGGTCGTGCAGGTGTCCCAGACGGTCTCGTACTCGTAGCCGCCGGCGTCGGCGTAGTCGGCGATCGCGCCGGCGTACCGCATCTGGGTGTCGAGCTCGTCGGAGGCGATCACGGCGTTCTCGGCGTCGTCGAGCTCGCGCGCGGCGCGGCGCACACGCTCGGGCGCGACCGAGATGAGGAGATCGTGCACGGTCTCCCCGGCGTCGCCGTGCCCGACGAACTGGTCCATGACCCCGAGACCGCCGTCGATCTGCACGACGCCGCCGTGTGCCGCGGCATCCCCCCGGACGATGCGGAGGAGGGTCGACTTCCCCGCGCCGTTCTGGCCGATCAACGCGGTGGTCGAGCCCGCGGCGACGCGGAACGTGACCTCGTCGAGCAGCGGCCTGCCGTCGGGGAGGGTGAACGAGACACCCTGGATGTCGAGCGAACCCATGGTGGACCGGGCCTTTCCGCTCCACTGCGGAGCCGACCAGGCTATCGCACCTCGGCGGGGCGGTCGTGCACGCCCGCCCCGTGGGGGTGGGATGCTGGCGTCATGACACGCATCGTGATCGTCGGCGCGGGCATCATCGGCCTCGCGACGGCTTGGGCGCTGACCCGGCGTGGCGAGCGACCCCTCGTGCTCGAGCGCTTCGGACGGGGACACACCCACGGGGCGTCGCACGGCGAGACCCGCAATTTCAACAACGCCTACGCCGACGCGCACTACCTCGATCTGCTGCAGCGGGCGCGGGAGGGGTGGGATGCCCTCGGCGACGTGGACGGCGAGCCGCTGCTCCGGCGGCACGGGCTCGTCACCCATGGTGCGGGCAGCGACCTCGGGGGCGGTGCGGACGACGGCGAGGCCGGACTCGAGACGATCGCTCGGAGCCTGCTCGACCGCGGCATCCCCGCCGAGATGCTGACGGGTCCGGAGGCCGTCCTGCGGTGGCCGGGCATGCGCTTCGCCTCGGATGTGCTGTTCTCTCCCGACGCCGGCGTCGCTCGCGCATCGACGGCGATGCTCGAGCTCGAGCGGCGGGTGCTCGGGGCCGGCGGCGAGGTGCGGTGGGGTGCGCCGGTCTCGGGGATCGACCACCTCGGCGACGACGGCGCGCGCGTCCGGCTCGCGGATGGCGGTGCGATCGACGCCGATGTCATCGTCGCAACGGTCGGCGCGTGGACGGCGGGCCTGCTGCCCGGCATCCGCCTGCCGCGTCTGACGGTCACGGAGGAGACCCCGGCGCACTTCGCGGCGACGACCGGCCCGTGGCCCTCGTTCAACCATCGCCTCGACCCGGCACGCTATCCCGCCCCGGTCTACGGCATGCCCACCCCCGGCGAAGGGATCAAGGTCGGGTTCCACCGCGTCGGCGACGTGGTCGACCCGGACGAGCGGCCGCACCGCGTGACCCATCACGACACGCTCGTCGACTACGTGCGCGAGTGGATGCCGGGCCTCGACCCGGACTCAGCCGTGCATCTGTCGTGCACGTACACCTCGACGGACGACAGCGCCTTCGTGCTCGATCGCGTCGGCCCGCTCGTCGTGGGCGCGGGCTTCTCCGGCCACGGCTTCAAGTTCGCCCCCGGCGTCGGCGCGACGCTCGCCGATCTCGCCCTCGACCCCGCCGCCCGCGCCGCCGCGCCGTTCCGCCTGCCCGCAGAATGAGCCCGGGCGGGGGCGCGGCGAGGGGACGCTGAGGAGGAGATCGACACGTCGGAGGAGACATGGGGCGCGCGTCTCCTCCCTGACGCAGAACTCCTCCCCCACGAGGTGAGCCACCGCCGGTAGCCGTTCCTCCCCGGCACCTCACCGCCGGCTCGCATCCCCAGATCGCGGTCGAGACGCAGCATCCCGGATGCGGCGGGTCGAGCATCGAGCGATGGACCAAGGCCACCTGGCGTCGTGGATGCGGCGAACCGGCGGCGTCGCACGGACGAGCGCCCTGTCCGATGCCGGCGCGTCACGGCATCGGATCCAGACCGCGATCGCGACGGGCGCTCTGCTCCGGGTGCGACGAGGCTGGGTCGCGCTCCCCGATGCAGACCCCGAACTCGTCAGCGCCGCACGTCACGGCGTCGTGATCGCATGCATCAGCGCGGCTCGGAGGCTCGGCCTCTGGGTCCTCGCCGAGGACCGACCGCACGTCGCGGCGAGGCCGCACGCGGGCCGGGCCCCCACGCAGCGGGCGACCGTGCACTGGCACGAGCCCGCCGTGCCGCGGCATCCGGATGCGCTCGTCGACCCGATCGAGAACGTCCTGGTGACCGTGGCACGGTGCCAGCCGCTCGAACCCGCCCTCGTGATCTGGGAGTCCGCGCTCCGCCAGCAGCTCACCTCGCGCGAGGTGCTGGGCCGGCTCGACCTGCCGCCGGCCGCGCGGCGGCTGTGGGCTCGGGCTGCCCCCTACTCGGATTCCGGTCTCGAGACGATGCTTCCCCTGAGGTTGCGGTGGCTCGGAGTGCCGCTACGGCAGCAGGTCTGGGTACTGGGGCGGCCGGTCGATCTTCTCGTCGGCGAGCGCCTCGTGGTGCAGATCGACGGGGGCCACCACGTCGGGCGTCAGCGCGCGTCCGACATCGAGCACGACGCGCGGCTGATGCTGCATGGCTACCACGTCATCCGCGTCACGTACGCGCAGGTTGTCGACGACTGGCCGCACGTGCACGGGCTCATCGCGACGGCCGTCGCCCAGGGGTTGCACCATGCGAGCTGACGCGGAACGCCGATGCCCCCCACACAACGAAGGAGATCTGCACATCGGAGGGCGACCGTCGTCTGACGGACCTCAGATGTGCAGATCTCCTCCGTGTGCGCTCTGGCGAGCGCGGGTCAGCGCTTGTAGTTGGGTGCCTCGACGACGATCTGCACGTCGTGCGGGTGCGACTCCTTGAGACCGGCCGAGGTGATGCGCACGAACTTGCCGCGCGCCTTCAGCTCCTCGACCGTGCGCGCGCCGACGTAGAACATCGACTGACGCAGTCCACCGATCAGCTGGTACGCGACGGCCGAGACCGGGCCGCGGTAGGCGACCTGACCCTCGATGCCCTCGGGGATCAGCTTGTCGTCACTCGGGACATCGGCCTGGAAGTAGCGGTCCTTCGAGTACGAGGTCTTCTTGCCGCGGGTCTGCAGCGCGCCGAGCGATCCCATGCCGCGATACTGCTTGAACTGCTTGCCACCCTGGAAGACGATCTCGCCCGGCGACTCGTCGGTCCCCGCGAGCAGCGAGCCGAGCATGACCGAGTCGGCGCCGGCGACGAGGGCCTTGGCGATGTCGCCCGAATACTGCAGGCCGCCGTCGGCGATGATCGGGATGCCGGCCTCGCGCGCCGCGAGCGACGCCTCGTAGATCGCGGTGACCTGGGGGACGCCGACACCCGCGACGACGCGCGTCGTGCAGATCGAGCCCGGTCCGACGCCCACCTTCACAGCGTCCACGCCGGCTTCGATGAGCGCCTGAGCACCCTCGCGGGTCGCGACGTTGCCGCCGATGACGTCGATGTGCTCGAAGGATGCGTCGGCCTTCAGGCGCTTCACCATGTCGATGACGCCCGCGGACTGACCGTTGGCGGTGTCGACCACGATGACGTCGACACCGGCGTCGCGCAGGGCCTCGGCCCGCTGCCACGCATCGCCGAAGAAGCCGATCGCGGCGCCGACGCGCAGGCGTCCCTGGTCGTCCTTCGTGGCGAGGGGGTACTTCTCGCTCTTGTCGAAGTCCTTGATGGTGATGAGACCGGCGAGCTTGCCGTCGTCGTCGAGCAGGGGGAGCTTCTCGACGCGGTGGTGGGCGAAGAGCGCGATGACCTCGTTGGCGCCGATGCCGACGCGGCCCGTGACGAGGTTCTCGCTCGTCATGACGTCGCGCACCTTGGTGGTCTGCCGCTCGAAGCCCGAGACGAAGCGCATGTCGCGGTTGGTGACGATGCCGAGCAGGTGCCCCTCCTCGTCGATGACGGGCAGGCCCGAGATGCGGTACTGCCCGCACAGGGCGTCGACCTCTTCGATGGTCGCGTCGGGGGTCGTGGTGATGGGGTCGGTGATCATGCCCGACTCGCTGCGCTTCACCTGGTCGACCATCGCCGCCTGATCCTCGATCGAGAGGTTGCGGTGGATGATGCCCAGACCGCCCTCGCGCGCGATCGCGATCGCGAGCCGCGCCTCGGTGACCGTGTCCATCGCCGCCGACAGCAGCGGGGTGGCCACGGTGATGCGACGGGTCACGCGCGAAGAGGTGTCCGCCTCGGAGGGGATGACGTCGGTATGCCCCGGAAGCAGGAGGACGTCGTCGTAGGTGAGGCCGACGAATCCGAACGGGTCGTTGTAGTCGCTCATGCGCACTCCTTGAAAGTCTCAACGATTCTAAGCGTCCGAGGCCCCGCGGAATTCCCGGTCTTCATCCCGCAAACGACACACCGCGATCGAAGTTGCGCACCGGTAACACGCAGGCAACAATCAGCGCATACGTTCAGGTGTCGCCGAAGCCACCGAACCGGTACCTCTCGGCGCGTTCGACCACGACTCAGGAGGTGCCAGTGGCGATCACCCCGACGACGCACGCTGTTCGTCGCCCGAGGCGAGTGCTCTCGACGTTGATCGCCGGCCTCCTGGCCGCGGTCGCGTTCGTGGGCATCGCCTCCCCCGCAATGGCCGCCGGTGACGACCCCGAGTCGTTGCCGTTCACGATCGCCGGTAACGTCCGCACGGGCGGCGAGCCCGTCGAGGGCGCGACGATCGTCGTGACGGGCGGCGACTTCGAAGCCGAGGGCGAGACCGAGGCGAACGGAAGCTTCGCGATCGGCGTCCCGACGAAGGACGTCGCCTACACGGTCGAGCTCGTCGAAGACAGCCTCCCCTCGGGGGTGACGGTCCCGGAGGGCTTCGAGTCGACCATCGAGGTCGAGTTCGGCGCGACGAGCACCATCACGCGCAACTTCACCCTCGAAGCGGCCGAGCGTCAGACCGCGACCTTCCTGGATCAGCTGATCTCGCGCACCGTGAACGGCTTGAACTTCGGGCTCATGCTGGCCCTCGCGGCCATCGGCCTGTCGCTGGTGTTCGGCACCACCGGCCTGTCGAACTTCGCCCACGGCGAGATGGTGACCTTCGGCGCGCTGGCGGCGCTGCTGTTCTCAGCGGGCTTCAGCCTGCCGATCTGGATCGCGATCCCGCTCGCAGTCGCCGTCTCGGCGCTGTTCGGGTTGACGATGGATGCCGGCCTCTGGCGCCCCCTGCGACGGCGCGGTCTCGGCACGGTGCAGCTGATGATCGTCTCGATCGGTCTCTCGCTGGCCCTGCGCTACATCTTCCAGATGTTCGTCGGCGGTGGCACGGCGCAGCTCCCGGGCGGCTCGACGGCCGTCATCCCGGGTCTGGGGCCGATCCGCCTGACCATCACCGACGTGGTCAGCATGGGCGTCTCGCTCGTCGTGATCGCCGGCTTCGCGTGGTGGCTCATGCGCACCCGCATCGGACGCGCCACCCGCGCCGTCTCCGACAACCCGTCGCTGGCTGCCGCGAGCGGCATCGACGTCGACGCCGTCGTCCGCGTGGTCTGGGTGGTCGCTGCGGCCCTCGCCGGCCTCTCCGGCGTGCTGTGGGCGTACTTCCGGCCCGGCATCAAGTGGGACATGGGCACGAGCATCCTGCTGCTCATCTTCGCCGCCGTCACCCTCGGTGGCCTCGGGACCGCGTTCGGCGCGCTCGTGGGCGCCATCATCGTGGGGCTGCTCGTCGAGGTGTCGACGCTGTGGATCCCCTCGGACCTCAAGTACGTCGGCGCGCTGGTCGTGCTGATCGTCATCCTGCTGTTCCGCCCGCAGGGTCTCCTCGGGCGCCGAGAGCGAATCGGATAGGCATCGTGAACATCCTTCAGATCCTCAGCAACACCGCGGCCCAGATCCTCGCCCCGGCGACGCTCGGCTACATCCTGGCCGCCATCGGGCTCTCGGTGCACTTCGGCTTCGCCGGTCTGCTCAACATGGGCGTCGCCGGCTTCATGGCCATCGGCGCGTACGGGTTCGCGATCTCGATCCTCACCTTCGGCCTGGCCTGGCCGGTCGCGGCGCTCATCGGTCTCATCGCCGCGGTCGTCTTCGCCCTCGTGATGGGCATCCCGACGCTGCGCCTGCGCGGCGACTACCTCGCGATCGTCACGATCGCCGCCGCCGAGGTGCTGCGTCTGCTCTTCCTCACGTCGGCGTTCCGCAACCAGACCGGATCGGCCGACGGCCTCTCGGGGTTCCAGGCCGGCTTCCGGGCGAGCAATCCCCTGCCGCCCGGGCGCTGGGGCTTCGGCCCCTGGACCTACCAGTCGGACCAGTGGTGGGTCATCATCGTCGGCATCATCACGATCGCGATCGTCATCACCCTCGTGTGGCTGCTCATGCGCAGCCCGTGGGGACGCGTCATCCGCGGCATCCGCGAGGACGAGGACGCCGTCCGCTCGCTCGGCAAGAACGTGTTCGCGTTCAAGATGCAGGCGCTCATCGTCGGCGGCGTCATCATCGCGGCCGGCGGCATCGTCACCGCGATGGGCACGAACGTCAACCCGAACGTGTATGTCACCTCGCAGACGTTCTACGTCTGGACCGCCCTGCTGCTCGGCGGTGCGGCCACCATCTTCGGCCCCGTGCTCGGCGCGGTGCTGTTCTGGGTGGTCCGCGCATTCCTCTCGAACCTGCTGCCGGCGCTCGTGAACATCGGATGGCTGCCCTTCCTGACCACCGAGCAGAGCCAGATGCTCGTGTTCGTGCTGGTCGGCGTGGCGCTGATGCTGCTGGTGATCTTCCGCCCGCAGGGCATCCTCGGAAGCAAGAAGGAGCTGACCTTTGTCCGCTGACGTCGTTCCCCCCACCCCGCGCCCCAAGGCGACCGGCCTGCACAAAGACGACGGCAGCGGCGAGGTCCGCCCCGGCGTCGCGAAGAACGACCCGATCATCGTCGCCGACGGGGTCAAGCGCATCTTCGGCGGTCTGACCGCCGTGGACGTCGAGCACCTCGAGATCCCCCGCGGCGCCATCACGGCGCTCATCGGACCCAACGGCGCCGGCAAGACCACGCTGTTCAACCTGCTGACGGGCTTCGACAAGCCCAACTCGGGCTCGTGGTCGTTCGACGGCAAGAACCTGGCCGGCATCCCCGCCTTCAAGGCGGCACGCATGGGGCAGGTCCGCACGTTCCAGCTGACCAAGTCGCTCGGTCTGCTCACGGTGCTCGAGAACATGAAGCTCGGCGCTCCGAAGCAGACCGGTGAGGGCATCTTCGCCGGCATCCTGCCCTTCCTGTGGCGCAAGCAGGAGACCGCGATCGAGGAGAAGGCCCGCGGGCTGCTCGCACGCTTCAAGCTCGACACGAAGGAGAAGGACTTCGCCGCCTCGCTCTCGGGCGGGCAGCGGAAGCTGCTCGAGATGGCGCGAGCACTCATGAGCGACCCCGTCCTCGTCATGCTCGACGAGCCGATGGCCGGTGTGAACCCCGCGCTGACGCAGTCGCTGCTCGACCACATCCTCGACCTGAAGGACCTCGGGATGACCGTCGTCTTCGTCGAGCACGACATGCACATGGTCCGGCACATCGCCGACTGGGTCGTCGTGATGGCCGAGGGACGCGTCGTCGCCGAGGGACCGCCCGACACCGTGATGCAGAATCCCGCCGTCATCGACGCGTACCTCGGCGCCCACCAGGACGTCGACCTCGGCGTCGTGACGGGCCGTCACGCCGGTGAGCTGCCGCCGGAGGCGGAGGAGCTCCTCGAGACGGTGCACGAGCTCGACCAGGCGATCGACGAGGCGCCGACGGATGCCGCCGGCGCTCCGGACGCCGAGAAGGATGGGGACCGCAAGTGACCGAGAACGTCGTCGAGCTGTCCGACGTCCACGCGGGCTACCTGCCCGGTGTCAACATCCTCAACGGGGCGAACCTCACCGCTGCTCCGGGCGAGCTGGTCGGCATCATCGGCCCGAACGGTGCCGGCAAGTCCACGATGCTCAAGGCCATCTTCGGACAGGTCAAGGTCCGTTCGGGCTCGGTGAAGCTCAACGGCGAGGAGATCACGGGCCTGCGCGCCAACAAGCTCGTCTCGAAAGGCGTCGGCTTCGTGCCGCAGACGAACAACGTCTTCCCGAGCCTGACGATCGCCGAGAACCTGCAGATGGGGGCGTACCAGCGCCCGAAGGTGGTCGCCGAGCGCACCGACTTCGTCACGTCGATCTTCCCCGACCTCGCCAAGCGCCTGCAGCAGCGGGCGGGCTCGCTGTCGGGTGGCGAGCGTCAGATGGTCGCCATGGGCCGCGCGCTCATGATGGACCCGTACGTCCTGCTCCTCGACGAGCCGTCCGCGGGTCTGTCGCCGTCGCGTCAGGACGAGGCCTTCCTGCGGGTGTCCGAGATCAACAAGGCCGGGGTCACCACGATCATGGTCGAGCAGAACGCACGGCGCTGCCTGCAGATCTGCGACCGCGGCTACGTCCTCGACCAGGGCCGAGACGCCTACACGGGTACGGGCCGCGAACTGCTGAACGATCCCAAGGTCATCGGCCTCTACCTCGGCACCCTCGGCACCTGAGCCCTCTGGCTCGGCCAGGGCCGGGGTTCGTGCCTCTTCGCCTGGCAGTTCTCGCCGCCTCTCTCTCACGGAGGGGGCGGGAACTGCCAGGCGAACTGCTTTTCCGGGATGAGGCGCGGCACGCAGCGGGGGGGGGCTCCTCCCCCGCGGGGAAGAGCGACGAGCTGCGCGCAGGTCGAGAGGCTGCCGTCTGCGCTGCGGAGCACCGTCGGCATGATCGAGGGATGCCGCGACGCCCGGAGCCCCTCCCCGCATCGCTCGGCGAGGCGTTCTCGTGCGCCACCGCGTCGTCCTGACACAGGCGGGGCTGCCGGAGCCCCTCCTCGACCGCGAGGTCCGGGATCCCGGCGGGCGGTTGGCGGGCATCGCGGATGCCGTCTGGCCCGAGCACGGCGTCATCGCCGAGGTCGAAAGCGACCACCATCGCACGTCGCGGAGTCAGTGGGCGCGCGACATCGAGAAGCACAGGGCGTATGCCGCGCTGGGGTTCGAGGTCGTGCGGCTGACCTCGGCGCACATCCGGCACCCTCACCCGCTCGCCGTGCCGATGGTGCGCGACGCGCTGCGGCGAGGCGGGTGGTCCTCCGCCCGCTGACGGGGCGCGCTCGCCCGAGGGCGTGGGCCACAACCGCCGACCGACGCCGCGATGCCCTGGCCCCGCTCTTTCGCCTGGCAGCAGGTGCCCCATCACACCCCGGGATGCGGCTGCACGCGCCAACCGACCCTCGCTCCGCCCGGCGGGCACACGACGAAGGGCCCCGGTCGAGATGACCGGGGCCCTTCGTGCGCGGGGTCAGCCGACGCGGAGGAACTCGTAGTTGTTGTCGTCGCCGTACTCGAAGACACCGATCGACGCCTCGGTCGGGTCGCCGACCTCGTCGAAGGTGATCGGGCCCGAGACGCCGTCGTAGTCGGCGGCCTCACCGGCGATGATCAGGTCGGCGCACTCGGCGAACGTCGTGCACTTCGTGCCCTCGCCCGTGCCGCCCGAGACGGACTGCAGGTTCGCTGCGACGTCCGGGCCCGCCGTCGAGCCGGCCTGAAGCGCCGCGAGGGCGAGCAGGACGACTGCGTCGTAAGACTCGGGAGCGTACGTGTAGTCGGCGAGCTCGGCGTTGCCGGCACCGGTCCAGTACGCCTGGAGGCTGTCGCGGAACGAGCTGATCGTCGAGGGGTCGACGGCCGGGTAGGTGCCCTTGGCGCCGGCCAGCGTGCCCGGGTCGAAGTCCTCCGAGAAGTTGGCGAGGTTGCCGTCGACGAAGTACATCTTGTCGGCCGGGAACTCGGCGCCGATCAGCTCGGGGATGATCGTCTTGACCTCTTCGAAGGTGATCAGGGCGATCGCGTCGGGACCGGCCGCGAGCACGTCCTCGACCTGGGCCGAGAAGTTCGTGTCACCGGTGTTGTACAGCGAGGTCGCGACGACCTCGCCGCCGGCGGCCTCGAACGCGGCCTTCGTGAAGCACGCGAGACCGGTGCCGTAGGCGTCGTTCAGGACGATCATGCCGAGCGTCTCGTTGCCGTCGGCGCCGATGAGGTTACCGAGCACCTCGCCCTGGAGCACGTCCGAGGGGGCGGTGCGCCAGTACAGGCCCTTGTCCTCGTATCCCGTGAAGGCGGCCGACGTGTTGGCCGGCGAGAACTGGATGGCGTCGGCCGCGATGACCTGGTCGATGAACTGCAGGGACGTGCCCGAGGAGGCCGCGCCGATGATCGCCGTGGCGCCTTCGCCCAGCAGACGCGGGATCTCGGTCTCGTACGCCTTGTTGTCGGTGTCGCCCGAGTCGCCCTGCTTCAGGTCGATCGTGATGCCCTTGCCCGCGGCGTTGATCTCCGACGCGGCGAACTCGGTGGCCGAGATCTCGGGCGGGCCGAGGAAGGCGAGGTTGCCGGTGACGGGCAGGGCCGTACCGATCGTGTAGGTCAGGTCGGTGCCCGGACCGGTCGAGGTCGAGGTGTACTCCGGCGTGTAGGACGCGGGCGCCGCTGCGTCGCAGTCGATCGGGAAGTCGGCCGCCGCACTGTCGCCGCCGGCGTCTCCCGAGGCGGCGGGTTCGCTTCCGCCGGCACAGCCGGCCAGGACGAGGGCACTCGCGCCGATCACGGCGATACCGCCGAGGACCTTCGCGGTGCGGGAACGGGTGAGAACGCCCATTGTGCTCCTTGATGAGTCGGAACGCGGCACCGAAGCCCCGCGAGGTTGGGTCAAACCTAGTGGCGCTCTCGCGTCGGCGATGTTGCGATGTGTTAACGGTCTGTTACGCGACCCAATCGTTATCTGCCCGTGTCCGCGAACCCCGGAATTCCGCGGGTGGTACCGGTGCCAGCGATCAGACCACCGGCGCGACGTCGGATGCCGCGTCCGCGCGCTTCGAGCGGCGGGCGCCGCGCAGCGAGTCGACGCTGAGCACGACGAGGGCGAGCCACACGAGCCCGAAGCCGATCCATCGCTCCAGAGGCATCGGCTCGCCGAGGATCCATGCACCGGTGATGAACTGCAGGATGGGGGCGACGAACTGAAGCAGGCCGATGACGGTCAGGCTGCTGCGCCGCGCCCCGGCGGCGAAGAAGAGCAGCGGCACGGCCGTGATCACGCCCGCGAGCGTGACGAGCAGCGTGTGCGCGGGGCTGACCGAGCCGAACACCAGCCCGCCCGTGAGGGCGACGACGATCGCCTGCACGATCGCGACGGGAGCGAGCCAGAGCGACTCGAGCGTCAGACCGCTGACCGCGTCCACCGACGGACCGATCTGCTTCTTGACCAGGCCGTAGGTTCCGAAGCTCGCGGCGAGGGTGAGGGCTATCCACGGGAACGCCCCGTAGCCGACGACGATGACGCCGACCGCGACCGCGGCGATGGCGATCGCGATCCACTGCGCCACGCGCAGGCGCTCCTTGAGCACGAGCACGCCCAAGAGCACCGTGACGATCGGGTTGATGAAGTACCCGAGGCTCCCCTCGATCACGTGTCCCGAGAGGGTGCTGTAGAGAAACACCTGCCAGTTCACGTAGATCAGCAGGCCGGCGACGATCGTCCACATGACGAGACGCGGCGTGCGCAGGATCGCGACGAGCTTGCCCCACGCCCGCAGCACCGTGAGGAGGATCGCGCAGAAGACGAGCGAGAACAGGATGCGCCAGGACACGACCTCGAACGGGCCCATGGGCGCGAGGGTGAGGAAGTAGAGGGGCATGAAGCCCCAGAGGACGTACGCCGAGAACGCGTAGACCCCGCCGAGCGAGCGTTCACGGGCGGGGTCGAGGGGTGTCACGAGCCAAGCATAGGACGGTCATGACACGAGCGCGCGTGGCGGACTGCCATCGGTCGTCGTCGGACTGCCAACGCTTTCGCGACGTATGACGAAGGCCCGGATGCGATGCGCACCCGGGCCTTCGTCGAAGAGCTCTGCGTCAGCGGACGACGACGGCGAGGACGTCGCGCGCCGAGAGCACGAGGAACTCGTCTGCGCCGAACTTGACCTCGGTTCCGCCGTACTTGCTGTAGATCACGCGGTCGCCGACGGCGACGTCGAGCGGAACACGGTTGCCGTTGTCATCGATGCGGCCGGGACCGACGGCCACGACCTCGCCCTCCTGGGGCTTCTCCTTGGCGGTGTCGGGGATGACCAGACCACTCGCAGTGGTCTGCTCGGCCTCGACCTGCTTGATGACGATGCGGTCCTCGAGCGGCTTGATGGAAACCGACACGGTCTACCTCTTTCTTCGACAAGACTTGTTGGCAATCTCACCCTGAGAGTGCCAGCAACGAGTCTAGGGGGACGTTGGCACTCACGCAACGCGAGTGCCAACGTCGCGAGGGAGCCCGCGGTGTCGCCCGTAGGCTGTCGGGGTGGATCACGCCGAGCTCTCCGCGTTGCTGACCCCCGAGGGACTCCGTCTCGTCGACGCCCTGCGCATCACGTCGACGGCGGATGCCGCGGCAGCGGTGTCGCGGCTGCGGCGCGAAGGCCTCCCCCCCGATCTCGTCTCCGCCGTCGTCGGCCAGGCCCGCCTGCGCGAGCGCGCACGGGCGAAGTTCGGCCCGTTCGCCGACCGGATGCTGTTCACGCGTGCCGGACTCGAGCAGGCCACGCGCCTCGCCGTCGCAGCTCGTCACGCCGGACGGTTCCGCGACGCGGGCATCGCGCACGTCGCCGACCTCGGCTGCGGGATCGGCGGCGACGCGCTCGGCTTCGCCGGGATCGGGCTCGATGTCCTCGCCGTCGACGCGGACGAGGTCACCGCCGCGATCGCGGCGTACAACCTCGCCCCCTTCGGCGCGTCGGCTCGTGTGCGTCATGGACGCGCCGAGGAGACCGATCTCACGGGCATCGACGCGGTCTGGCTCGATCCCGCGCGCCGCACCTCGGGCCACGGCGAGACGCGCCGGGTCGCGGCATCCGACTACACACCCTCGCTCGATTGGGCGTTCGACCTGGCCGGACGGATGCCCACCGGCATCAAGCTCGGTCCCGCCTTCGACCGCGACGACCTTCCCGAGCACGGCGAGGCGCAGTGGATCAGCGCCGACGGGTCGACCATCGAGCTGGTGCTGTGGTCCGGGACGCTCGCGCGCCCCGGCGTGGGCCGTTCGGCCCTCGTCCTGCGCGGAGACCGCGCCGCCGAGCTGACGGCGCAGGCTGACGCCGACGACGCCGCGCCGCGCGAGCTCGGCGCCTACCTGCACGAGCCCGACGGGGCCGTGATCCGCGCTCGCCTCATCGGCGAGGTGGCGCGCGAGCTGGATGCCGGCATGCTCGCGGGCGGCACGGCGTACATGACCTCCGACGACGGCCGCACGAGCCCGTTCGCGGCGACGTTCCGCGTCCGGGAGGTGCTGCCGCTCAAGACCCGCGACATCGACGCCGCCCTCAAGCGATCCGGCATCGGCATCCTCGAGATCAAGAAGCGCGGCGTCGACATCGATCCGGCCCAGTTCCGCAAGAAGCTCGCGCTCGCCGGGTCGGGCGCGGCCACCCTCTTCCTCACGCGGATCGCCGACCGCCGCGTCGCGGTGCTCGCCGACCGGGTCGACGACACCGTCGGCGGCTGAATCAGCCGATCAGGTCGGCCCGGTAGGCCGCCCAGACGAGCCACCCCGCGCTGTAGAGCACCGAGAGCACACCGAGCGCGAGCGCCCAGAGGGCGATCGTCCTGCTCTCCCACGGGCGCCGGAGCGCGATGACGGCCGTCACGACGGCGGCGATCCCGAGCGGCACCGCCCACCCCACGAAGAACGACAGCACGAGCGCGACGATCGACAGCCCCAGCGCCCAGGCCCCGGATCGGGGCAGCACCTCGGGTGCGGGTGCCCATTCCACCCGGGGCGCCTCAGTCTCGCGCTCGACCTCGATCGGCACGGCCAGCGGCGTGGGCTGCGTGAACTCGCGCTGGAACCCGCCGCGATGCTCACCGGGCAAAGCGGTGACGCCGGGCGCCGCGACGACGTCGTCGGAGGGCGCCTCCACCGCCGGGCGCGGGCTGCGGGCGCGGTCGTCGCTCATCCGCGGACCTGGATCTCGGTCACGGGAAGGGTGGAGTCCGCGCCGAACGCGAGGGTGGAGGGCTCGGCGCCCGACGAGATGAGCTCGGCGGCGAGGGCCGCGATCATGGCGCCGTTGTCGGTGCACAGGCTGAGAGGCGGGATGCGCACGGCGACGCCCGCGGCGGCGGCACGTTCGAGCGCGACGTCGCGGAGCCGGCGGTTCGCGATCACGCCACCGCCGAGCAGCAGCCGCGGCACACCGTGCTGCGCGCACGCGTCGAGGGCCTTCGTGACGAGGACGTCGACGACCGCCTCGCGGAACGAGGCCGCGACGTCGGCGACGGGTACCGTCTCACCCGCGGCCTCGCGCTGCTCCACCCACCGGGCCACGGCGGTCTTGAGGCCCGAGAACGAGAAGTCGTAGCGGTGCGCGGCCATGTCGGAGGCGCGGGAGAGTCCCCGCGGGAACCGGATGGCGTTCGGATCGCCGGCCGCCGCGGCCCGATCGATCTCGGGACCGCCCGGGTACGGCAGTCCGAGGATGCGCGCGATCTTGTCGAACGCCTCGCCGGCGGCGTCATCCATCGTCTCGCCGAGCATCTCGACGTCCGAGACCAGATCGCGCACGAGCAGGAGCGAGGTGTGTCCACCGCTCACCAGGAGCGCGACGGTCGGGTACTCGACGTCGTCGCCGGTCAGGATGTCCGCGGCGATGTGGCCGACGAGGTGGTTCACGGCGTAGAGCGGGGCGCCGAGCGAGACCGCGAGGGCCTTCGCGGCCCCCACCCCCACCATCAGCGCACCGGCGAGGCCCGGACCGCTCGTCACGGCCACGGCGTCGAGCTCGTCGAGCGACACGCCCGCCTCGGCCACCGCCGCCTCGATCGCCGGTTGGAGGGCCTCGAGGTGCGCCCGCGCCGCGACCTCGGGGACCACCCCGCCGTAGCGGGCATGCTCGGCCATCGAGCTCGCGATGGTGTTCGACAGCAGTGATCGCCCGCGAACGATGCCGATGCCGGTCTCGTCGCAGCTGGTCTCGATGCCGAGGACGAGGGGCTCGCGGCGAGGGGTCGCACGGGTCATCGGTCGTTGTCTTCCTCGTCGCGCAGGTTCAGCTGCATGATGACGGCGTCGACGTCGTCGGGCTGGTAGTAGCGCGGTCGGCGCGCGATCTCGACGAAGCCCTCCGAGACGTAGAGCCCGTGCGCGACGGGATTGTCCGCGCGCACCTCGAGGAAGAGCTCGCGCGCTCCCCGCTCGCGCGCCTCGCCGACGAGCGCGCGCAGCAGCGCACGGCCGCGACCGACGCCCCGCAGCCCGGCGTCGAGGGCGATGGTCTGGATGTCGGCGTCCGCGGCGCCGTGGATGGCGCGGACACCGCCGTATCCCACGACGCGCCCGTCCTCGACGTCGACGAGGTAGCGGCCGTGGGGCGAGGCGAGCTCGGCCGACATCGCCGTGCGGCTCCAGGCGTCGGACGGGAAGGACGACTCCTCGAGCGACATGATGGCATCGAGATCGTCGCGGGTCGCCGTGCGCAGGCTCACGTGCCCACCTTCTTCGGTCCGGCGGAGATCGTGACGTCGGGCGCGCGCAGGTACAGCGGCTCGGCTGCGTCGGTCACCGCCGTCCCGGAGGCGAGCCGCTCGGCGGCGATCCGCGCGAGGGCCGCAGCGCTGATGGAGGTCGTCTCCGCCAGTTCGGATGCCGGAGCCCCGAACAGCTCGACGGGATCGGTCGACGCGCGCAACACGAGGTGAGGATCGACGATTCGCACCGGCTCTCCGCTCTCGACGCGGTAGACCGAGACGGCTACCTCGCGACGGCGCGCATCGGTCACGACGGCGAGCGGCTGCCCCTCGACGACGGGCGCGCTGTCGGCCGCGTTCGCGGCGACGGCGAAGGCGGGGTCCGCGAGCGCTCGGGCAGCGGCGTCGTGACTGGCGACTGCGACGACGGGGATCCCGCGGCCGAGAGCGAACGCCCGCGCCGCGGCGATGCCGACCCGCAGCCCCGTGAACGGGCCGGGCCCCATCCCCGCGGCGACCGCCGTGACGTCGGCCGGTCCGACGCCCGCCGCGGCGAACGCCCGGTCGAGCAGATCGCCGATGACCTCGGCGTGCCCGCGCGGGTCGGGACTGACGATCTCGGCGAGGATGCCGCCGGCCGGGTCGACGAGCGCGACCGCGGTGCCGATCGAGGTGTCGATGCCCAGAATCACGTCACCCAGGGTAGCCCGGCCCGGGAGCCGTGTGCTCAGGGACGGCGCGTGACGGTGACGAGACGCGGCGCCGCATCGGCCATCTCGGCGGCGGCGGGACCGCTCGTGCCGCAGGCGTTGTCGAGACCCGTGCCGCTCCAGCCGCGCTCGAGCTCGATCTCCCACCAGCTGTCGCGCAGACCGTCCACCATGCCGTGGCCCCACTCGACGATCGTCACGCTGGCGTCGAGATCGAGATCGAGGTCGGACAGCTCAGCGGGCGAGCCCAGTCGGTAGGCGTCGACGTGCACGAGCGGCGGCCCGTCGACGAGCGACGGATGCGTGCGGGCGATGACGAAGGTCGGGCTCTGGATGGGTCCGCGGACCCCGAGACCCGCGCCGATGCCGCGGGTCAGCGTCGTCTTGCCCGCGCCGAGCGGACCCGTCAGGACGACGAGGTCGCCGGCGCGCAGCCGCGAGCCGATCTCGCGCCCCCACGCCTCCATGTCCTCGGCCGAGGTCACCTCGCGCTCGCCCAGGTACTCATCCAGTCCGCTCATGGCCGCCCTCCCGTCATCTCGGACGATACCGCCGTGCGATGCACGCGGGGGCCGATCCGGGTGACGATCTCGTAGTCGATCGTGTCGGCGGCATCGCCCCATTCGGCGGCAGCCGGGCGACCGAGCGTCGGGTCGCCGAAGAGCACGACCTCGTCGCCGACGGCCACTTGCGCGTCGCCGACGTCGACGACGAACTGGTCCATCGCGATCCGGCCCGAGACGGTGAAGCGTCGGTCGCCGATCATGACGGGGCCACGCCCGGACGCCTGTCGGGGCACGCCGTCGGCGTAGCCCAGCGGGATGAGCGCCAACGTCGTCTCGGCGGCGGTGCGGTGGGTGTACCCGTACGAGACGCCCTGGCCCGCCGGCACGCGGCGCACGGCCGCCACGGAGCTGCGGAGCGTCATCGCCGGACGCAGGCCGAGGTCGGCGGACGAGCGGTCGGCGAGGGGCGAGAGGCCGTAGATCGCGATGCCCAGGCGCACGCAGTTCAGCCGCGCCTCGGGGAGCGCGATCGCCGCGTTGGACGCGGCGATGTGGCGGAGCGGTGGCCGGACGCCCACCTCGGCCGCGGCGTCGAGCGCGTCGTGGAAGCGCGCGAGCGCGGCGCGGTCGTCGGCGAGGCTCGTGTTGGAGAGGTGGCTGAAGACGCCGACGACCCGCAGATGCCCGACGCGCTCGAGGCGGGCGGCCTCGGCGCAGACGCGCACCCATTCGCGCGGCTCGACTCCGTTGCGTCCGAGGCCCGTCTCGACCTTGAGGTGCACTCCCACGGGATGGTCCGGGGATGCCGCGGCAGCGGCGGCCTGCAGCTGCACGATGCTCGAGATCCCGAGCTCGATGCCGTGCTCCGCGGCGGAGCGGAAGTCGGGATCGGGTCCGTGCAGCCACGCGACGACGGGAGCGGTGATGCCCGCCCGACGCAGGGCGACCGCCTCGGCGATGTCGGCGACGCCGAGACGCGAGGCACCGCCCGACAAGGCAGCCGTGGCCGCTCGCACCGCGCCGTGCCCGTATCCGTCGGCCTTGACGACGGCGATCACCTCGGTCTGCACCAGGCGCCGCAGGTGCCGGACGTTCTGCTCGATGGCCTCGACGTCGATGAGCGCCTCGCGGAGCGGCCGCCCGGTCACGGGGCGCCCTCGGCGACGACGTAGGCGGTGGCGAGGTTCGCGTCGTGCGAGAGCGAGAGATGCAGCGCGGTGATGCCCCGCCGCGAGACCGTCGCCGCCGTCTCGCCGGTCAGGGCGAACACCGGACGGCCGGAGGCCTCGGATGCGATCTCGATGTCGACCCAGTGGACGCCCTCCGAACCGCCGAGCGCCTTGATGAGCGCCTCTTTCGCGGCATACCGTGCCGCCAGCGAGCGCGGCTTGAGCGGGCGCTCGGCGGGCGAGAACAGCCGTTCGAGCAGACGGGGGGTGCGCTCGAGCGAGCGCTCGAAGCGCGGCACGTCGACCAGGTCGACGCCGATGCCCGCGATCACGGCATCCCCCGCTGCTCCGACCGGCTCACTCGACCGTGACCGACTTGGCGAGGTTGCGCGGCTGATCGACGTCGAGCCCCTTCGCCGTCGCGAGACCCATCGCGAAGACGTGCAACGGCACGACCGCGAGGAGCGGCTCGAAGAGGGGCTCGGCGAGCGGGATGCGCAGCACCTCGTCGGCGAAGGGCAGCACGGCGGCATCGCCCTCCTCGGCGACCGCGATGATACGGGCGCCGCGGGCGCGGATCTCCTGGATGTTCGAGACCACCTTCGCGTGCAGCAGCGGCGAGCTCGTCGGAGAGGGCACCATCACGAAGACCGGCTGTCCCGGCTCGATGAGCGCGATCGGACCGTGCTTGAGCTCGCCGGCGGCGAAGCCCTCGGCGTGGATGTACGAGATCTCCTTGAGCTTGAGTGCCCCCTCGAGCGCGATCGGGTATCCGACGTGCCGACCGAGGAAGATGACCGAGCGCGTGTCGGCCATCCAATGGGCGAACTGCTCGATGTGCTCCTGCTCGCTCGCGAGCACGCGCGCGATCTTCTCGGGCACGGCCTCGAGCTGGCTGACCTGCTCGGCGATGGCGTCGTCGGTGAGCGCGCCGCGCACGCGGCCGACGTGGAGCGCCAGCAGGTAGAGCGCGGTGATCTGCGCGACGAAGGCCTTCGTCGACGCCACGGCGACCTCGGGTCCGGCGTGGGTGTAGACGATCGCGTCGGACTCGCGCGGGATGGTGGCGCCCTGCGTGTTGCAGATCGAGAGGGTCTTCGCCCCGGCCTCGCGGGCGTACTTGACCGCCATGAGCGTGTCCATGGTCTCGCCCGACTGGCTGATCGAGACCACGAGGGTGCGAGCCCCGATGACCGGGTCGCGGTAACGGAACTCGTGCGCCAGCTCGACGTCGACGGGGACGCGGGCCCACTGCTCGAGGGCGTACTTGCCCACCATGCCGGCGTAGGCGGCGGTGCCGCAGGCGATGACGATGATGCGGTCGATGCCGGTGAACAGCTCGTCGAGTCCCTCGAGTTCGGGGATCTGCACGAGTCCGTCGTGCACCCGACCGCGGATGGTGTTGGCGACGGCCTCGGGCTCCTCCGAGACCTCCTTGGCCATGAACGAGGACCATCCGCCCTTGTCGGCGGCGGCGGCATCCCACACGACCTCGAACGGCTCGACCTCGACGGCGGCACCGGAGAAGTCGGTGACGGTGACTTCCTGCGGGGTGATCGCGACGATCTCGTCCTGCCCGATCGCGAGCGCGTGCCGGGTGTGCTCGACGAAGGCCGCGACGTCGGATCCGAGGAAGTTCTCGCCGTCGCCGAGCCCGATCACGAGCGGGGAGTTGCGGCGGGCGCCGACCACGAGGCCGGGCTGGTCGCGGTGCAGGGCGAGGAGAGTGAACGCGCCCTCGAGACGAGACACCGTCGCTCGGAATGCCTGCGTGAGATCGCCCGATGCCTGGTACTCGCGACCGAGCAGGACGGCGGCGACCTCGGTGTCGGTCTCGCTGCGGAACGTGTACCCCTCGGCGACGAGCTCGGACTTCAGCTCGGAGAAGTTCTCGATGATGCCGTTGTGGATGACGGCGAGCTTGTCGTCGTCGGCGAGGTGCGGGTGCGCGTTGGCGTCGGTCGGACCGCCGTGGGTGGCCCACCGCGTGTGGCCGATGCCGGTGGTCCCGTCGGTGAGCGGGTGCGCGGCGAGATCGTCACGCAGCACCTGCAGCTTGCCGGCGCGCTTGCGCGTTCCCAGCGACCCCTCGCCGTCGATGACGGCGATGCCTGCGGAGTCGTAACCGCGGTATTCGAGGCGGGCCAGACCCGAGATGAGGATGTCCTGCGAGGGACGGGGACCCACGTAGCCGATGATTCCGCACATGGGGTCCATCCTAGATCGCGGCAGCGGCCCGATCCGGCTGACGCGACCCGCCCCGGCGCCTGGCGGGGACGACGGATCAGCGGGAGGCCGCGCCGTCGAGCGCCGCCAGCACGGCGTCGACGACCTCGAGGTTCGAGAAGATCGCGTCGTGGCCGCACGCGCCGCCGAACGGGGGCGCGGCGACCTGTCCCGAGAGCACCTCCCCGATGCCTTCGAGGCCGGGTGCCAGGTCGGTGCGGCAGGTGATGACCGTCGCGTCATCGGTGCCGGCGACGGCCGAGGTCTCGGCGACGAGACCGTCGCCGAGTCTCGCCTCCCAGGTCTTCCCCGACGTCAGCGGCATCGCCACCACCGCCGAGCCGGCGATCGCGTGCACGTGCAGTCCCGGGGGCCAATCCGGCAGGTCGGCGAGGTCGGTCGAGCCGGCGCGCAACGCCGTGCCGCCGGGCCCGAGCGCGGCGATGCCGGTGCGGATGATGGGCGGCAGCTCGCACCCGGCGAGGGCGTCGGACGCGAGCTGGTTGTTGCACACCGCGCCGATCCACGGCAGCACGAGGTTCTGCAGCACCGGCAGGGTCGACATCGTCGCCCGGATGACGCCGGCGATGTCGACCGCGACGTTCGCGATGTCGGAACCCTGCGTGGGTGTGCCGACGGTGACGACCTCGCCGATGAGCGCCGCCACGTCGGGATCGTCGCGGAGCGCGTATCGCAGTGCCAGACCGCCCATCGAATGCGTCACGATGTCAACGGGTCCGTCGACGCTCGCGGCGATGGTGCGGATGGCCGCGGCCAGGTTGTCGGCGGACCCGTTCGAGCCGACCCACCCCGCCGAGTTGGCGGAGTAGTCGAAGGCGTAGACCGCGACACCGGGCATGGCCTCGAGCCGCTGCTGCAGCGACGCGGACATCCCCCGCGCGACGCGTGCGCCCGAGCCGTCGCGCCATTGGACCGGGCGGGCGAAGGGCGACCGTGCGAAAGAGCGCTGATCCTCGGCGTCGGGGAGCACCGTGCTCAGCCAGCCGTGCACGAGGAGCACGGCCCGCGAGTCCTGCTCGGCGCTGTCGCTGAAGCGCACGATGCGGTCGCCGGCAGCGGCCGTCACGGCGCCCGTCGCGACAGCCGGAGCGAACGCGGACGACGCGGCGGCCGGTGCGAGGGTGGCGGTCGCAGCCAGCAGGATCACCGTGCTGAGGGCGACGAGAGAACGCCACCGCGAACGCCTCCGACGCACCCGCGAGCGCGCGCGTAACACAGCGCGCACGAGCGCGCGTGGACGACGCCCCAGTTCCATGGATTCATACCTAGCAGGTTGTGATGACGGGTGCGTAACGCAATACCGGGAGGTATCCTGCGCCGGGCAAGACGAGGGCCCTCTCGAGTCAGCCATTTGGGGACTGATTTACTCGAGAGGGCCCCGCAACACCCGCACGCTCTCGGTCGGGCCGTTGGGGACGGCGGGGCGACCGAATCACCGCTTGGGGAACGGTTCGAGTACTGCGCAGGCAAAGGAAGCCTAGCGGATGCACGCTGGGAGGGCACCGATTGCCGAAAGTGTCTTGTCCCCCTATTGGCGGACACGAGTCGGCGCTGTACGATCAACCTCGACGCGCAGACTCCCTGCTTTTGGGGGGTATGGGAGTCATGATGTGTGTCGAACTCAAGGTGTCGATGGGGATCTGTGCACCGTGAGGGCGTTGTGCAGTGCGCAGCCGCGCACGCGCACTGCACAACGCACACGGGCCACGACACGCCGAGGGCATCCACCCGATATTGATGCTTCCGGCCATCGCGAGGCTCTGACATACTGAGCGCAGCCCGTGGCTACGGCCCGGGCGCAACGCGGGGGATTTCGACTCGCCGGGATGGGACCCGGCGCACTCGACCCGGCGGTGTTGGGGAACGGGATGCCGGACGAATTCGGCTCCCGCTGGGGAATTGGGGACAGGTATGACGAGGCGACGTCACGCGCTCGCACGGCTGCTGGGGAGCAGCCCGCGCGTCGGTGTCGACCGGGTCGGGCCGACTCCGCCCGCGCGGTCACGGCCGACGCTCCGACACGCGCCGCATGGATGTGGCGGCTCACGCTCGATCACCGCGACCCGGGCCCCGGCCTCGCCGGCTCGTCCGATCGGACCGCGCGGTCTCGGGTCGTACCCCTCCCCCTGAGTGGGGGCCGTCCACACCCAGGCGTGCCCGTCGTCCGTTCGGATGGCGGGCACGCCGCTTCTCGGAGCGGGTTTCAGACCTTCCGGAGAAGCACGCGCTCGACCGCGTGCGAGGCGCCCTTGTGCAGGATGAGTGTCGCGCGGTGCTTGGTCGGCAGGACGTTCTCGACCAGGTTCGGCAGGTTGATGTCGTTCCAGAACCCCCGGGCCATGGCGACGGCCTCGTCGTCGCCGACGTCGGCGAAGGTGTTGAAGTACGACGACGGGTTGTTGAACGCCCCCGCCTTCAGCGCCATGAAGCGATCGAGGTACCACTGGCTGATGTGCTCGGCGTCGGCGTCGACGTAGATCGAGAAGTCGAAGAGGTCGCTGACCGCCACCTCGTGGGGGGCCGGCGGCGGCGCCAGCACGTTGAGGCCCTCGACGATCACGACATCCGGGCGTCGCACGGTGATCTGGGCGTCGGGGACGATGTCGTAGCGCATGTGCGAGTAGAACGGCGCGTGGACCTCGGGTGCACCGGATTTGACCTCGGTCAGGAACTCGATCAGCGCGCGCCGGTCGTACGACTCCGGGAACCCCTTTCGGGCCATCAGCCCGCGGCGCTCGAGCTCGGCGTTCGGATACAGGAAGCCGTCGGTGGTCACGAGCTCGACGCGCGGCGTGCCCGGCCACCGGCTCATCAGTTCGCGCAGCAATCGCGCGACGGTGGACTTGCCGACGGCGACGGACCCGGCGACCCCGACGACGAAGGGGGTCGTGCTGTCCTCCTCGCCGAGGAACGCGTCGGTCGCGGCACCGAGGCGGCGGGTGGCACTGGCGTAGAGCGAGAGCAGACGGCTAAGCGGCAGGTACACCTGCGCGACCTCGCCGAGGTCCATGCGATCGCCGAGACCGCGGAGCTGGACGATCTCGGTCTCGGTGAGGGGCTGCTCGACGCCAGCGGCGAGCCGCGACCAGTCGGCGCGGTCGATCTCTCGGTACAGCGCGGGGGCGAGCGGCGTCAGCGCCTGCACATCTTCAGGGGACATCGCGCTCATCGTAGCCCGCGGGCGCCCTCCGCACCGTGCGATCGGCCCGGCCGACTACTGTGAGCGTGTGCGTCTGGGAGTCCTCGACATCGGTTCGAACACCGTCCACCTGCTCGTCGCGGACGTTCGGCCGGGCGGGCGCCCGCTCGCGCGGACCAGCAAGCGCACCGTGCTGCGGCTCATGCGCTACCTCGAGCCCGACGGAGCGATCAGCGAGGAGGGCGTGCGCGCGCTCGTCGCTGCCGTGACCGAGGCGGTGGCCGTGTCACGCACCGAGAACGTGGCCGAGCTGCTCGCGACGGCGACGAGCGCGGTCCGCGAGGCGGCGAACGGCGCTCACGTGATCGCCGCCATCGAGGAGGCCCTCGGCCAGGACCTGCAGGTGCTGGGCGGCGAGTCCGAGGCGCGGTTCACCTTCCTCGCGGTGCGGCGATGGTTCGGCTGGTCGGCGGGCCAGATCCTGCTGTTCGACATCGGCGGCGGGTCGCTCGAGATCGCGGCGGGCAGCGACGAGCTGCCGGACGCGGCGGCATCGGTGCCGCTCGGCGCGGGCCGGATGACCGTGCAGTTCCTCGCCGACGACCCACCGGGCGAGGGCGCGGTGGAGAGACTGCGCGAGCATGCCCGCGCGACGCTCCGGCCCGTCGTGGCGTCGATGTCGGATGCGGCCCGACCGGACCACGTCGTCGGTTCGTCTAAGACGATCCGCTCGCTCGCGAAGCTCGCCGGGTACCCGGTGCCGGGCTGGTCCGGCATCGAGCGGATGACGCTGCCGCGATCGGCGCTCGGGTCGTGGATCCCGCGCCTCGCGCGCATCCCCGCCTCCGCCCGGCAGGAGCTGCCGGGCATCACCGCCGACCGCACCTTCCAGATCGTCGCGGGCGCGGTCGTGCTGCACGAGGCCATGCGCGCATTCGACGTCGACGAGCTCGAGATCTCGCCCTGGGCCCTGCGCGAGGGCGTGCTGCTGCGCTACATCGAGTCGCTGTCGTGGAGCGCGCCGCCGGCCTGACCGACCGCCGCGAGCGACGGAGCGCCCGTCGGCACCGACGCCTCGAGCACGACGTCGCCGCCGCGCTGGAACACCCGCGCCGACGGGCCGAGGCCCGCGACCCCGAGACCCGGTCCGCGCGCGTCGACGCGCAGGCGACCGGGCGTGCTGACGCGCACCGCCAGCACCGCCCCGTCCTCCGCACTGCGTACCTCGATGGTGGCGGACCGCGCCGCAGCATGCTTGACGGCGTTGACCAGTCCTTCGGCGACGACGGCGACGACGCGGGTCGACACGAGTGCGTCCGTCATCGCGCTCGTCGCGGCCGCATCGACATCCGATGAGACCGTCAGCACCGGCTCCCAGATCGCGACCGTCTCGGCCAGATCGGCCGGCCGCACATCGGACGGGAGCCCCGTCCCGAGGGCGGCGGAGAGGCCCTCCCCGACGGCGACCTCGAAAGCGCGGATGTCGGCGGGCGTCGCGACCTCGTCGTCGACCTGGGCGGCGAGCACCACGCACGTCCCCTGCACGCGGCCGTGGAGGACGTCGGACGCGTGTACGAGGTTCTGCCGCGTCCCCGAGGCCCGGTCCGCCGCCGATCGCACGACGACGCGCAGCGCCCGGCCGAGGCGCCGCGACTCGACCGTGCCCCGGTGGACCGCCTCGGCGCACAGCGCAGCGATGACGGCGACCCCGGGGAGCGAGACGACGGGGATGAAGAAGATCAGCGCGTGCCCGTCGATGATGGCCGAGCCGATCGCCGAGACGAGCAGACCCGCGACCGCCCACCCCGCCACGAGCACGATCCCGCGCTCCCGCCGCGATCGGCGCCGCGACAGCCGCCGCGTCGCGCTGTCGGCCACGAGGCACAGCGCGATGACGCCGACGATGACGACGACGGCGAGGCCGGGCCCGCCTGCCCGCAGCGCGAACGGCGCACTGCCGGCGGCGAAGATCGCGCCGACCAGGCCGACGGCGGGCGGCCGGAGCCGCTCCCAGAAGACGCGCGTCCCGCCCGGGAACGGAGCGGATCCGCCCTCGGGAGCGACGTCGGCGAGTTCGAGACCGGCACGCCGCCGCGCGCGGTGGCTGGCATCGCGGACGATTCCGGAGAAATCTCGGACGCGGTCGAAGTCGAGGGCGGTCGAGAGGAGGGTCGTGAGCGCGACGCGCAGAGTCGCGATCTCGGCGGCGAGGAAGTCGCGGCTCTCGCGTTCGTAGCGGCCGGCGCGGAGCTGCTCGTCCGTGACCGTGCGCAGCGCCTCGGCCAGGCGCGAACGGGCGACGCGCGAGCTCGCGTAGAGCTGTTCCGTGACGGCGACCAAGGAGAGGATGCTGACCCACGCGACGACATTGGTGACGATGCGCTCGGCCCACGCGGGGTCGGGTCCGAGGCCGAATGCGCCGACCGCCAGCATGTCGTTGAGGAACGGCCGGCAGACGGCTGCCGCGACGAGGGCGACGAGGACCAGCACACCGCGTGCTGTCGACGATGACATGCGCCGCTCGGCGAGCGCCACGAGGAACAGCGCACCGCTGAGCAGCAGCGCGACGATCAAGGAGGCGAGCTGCGCCGTCAGGAACTCGCGCGGCGTCTCGACCGTCGCATACGGGGCGAGGACGATGACCGCCAGCGGAACCGCGACGACGGCGCTCCAGGGGGTGAGGAACCGTCCGCTCGATACGGCATCCCACCAGATCACGACCCCGGTTCGCACGCGCGGACGACGTCGCGACGTCCGCCCCCGGGTCACATCCGCCCCCTCGACATTCGCGGGTCGATCATTCGCTGGCGGAAATCCTAGCGAACTCGGAAAGACATCGCCCGACCGCGTGGCGCGGCGGGAACCCCCTCAGGCGCTGGCGGCAGCGCGCCCGCGGTCGGCGGCGGCCGACAGCGCGCGTCGCAGTTGCGTGCTCGAAGTGTGCGCGGTGTACGGGAAGTAGACGACCTCGACCCCGACCGTGGCGAACCGACGCTCGAGTTCGCGCCCGCGTTCGGTGTCGCGCCAGTCGTCGCCCTTGAAGAAGTGCGTGAACCCGACCTCCCGCCAGGCGTCGAGCTTGTCGGGCACGCGCTCGATGTGGACGTCGTCGACGAAGTCGATGTGCCGCACGATCTCGGCGCGCTCGTCGGTCGGGATGAACGACGAGATGCCCTTGGTGCGCAGAAGCATCTCGTCGCTCACCACCCCGGCGATGAGGATGTCGCAGTGCTCGCGGGCACGCCGAAGGATCTGCAGATGGCCGATGTGGAAGACATCGAACGCCCCCGCGGCATACCCGATTCGCTGTGTCATGGCGCCCCCAAAACGCTCGTGACCCGCCCGTCGGTCCCACCCGACGAGCGCATTCCCCAATACCGACATCGCGCCGGTGCGACAGACAGTACACCGCATTCGGCGACTTTCGGTAGTCGGCGTGTCGCGGACACGTCGACGACATTCGCCGCGCATCGCGGCGGATCAGGGCTTCCCCTCGGGCACCTTCATGGTGTAGAAAACGAGAGCGGGTCGTTGTGGGAACGGCCGCGGAGAAATCCGACGCACTCGGTCATGCGCCTGGGAACGCACGATCGATCTGAGCGACTTCGTCGCGATGTTCCATTGGGGGGAGCACTTCATGCGCGTCAGCCATGCGGTCACGCGGGTCGATTCCCGCGGACACGGATCGAACCGATGACCGCGGTCGACGATCGGGCGGAGGTCGGATCCGACGATCGACGCGATCCGGCCGTCTCACCGCGACGCCTGCCGAGTCTCGCACTGCGCCGTCAGCGCGAGCGCCGCTACGCCCGGCGTCTGCGCGTCACCGACACGCTCGTCGCGGGAGCAGCAGTCGCCGCGGCCGGTCTCGCGTCGACGCGCTTCGGCATGTCGGCCGACACGGCCGCGACGACGGCCGCGGCGACGCTGGTCGTGTGGCTCTCCGCGCTGACGCTGTTCGGGTCGCGCGAGCCGCGCATCATGGGCGCGGGATCGAGCGAGTACAAGCGCGTCGCCAACGCCACCGGCGTCGCTTTCGCCACGCTCGCGGTGGTCTTCGAGGTCGCGCAGTGGGGCGGCCTGCGGATGCAGATGATCGTCGCGCTGCCGGCCGGGCTGCTCGCCCTGCTCGTGGCGCGGTGGCGGTGGCGCTCATGGCTGCGCACGCGTCGACGCGTGGGCGAGTACGCCTCGCCCACCCTCATCGCCGGCCGGCGCCGCGATGTCGACTACGTCACCCGCCAGCTCGCCCTCGCCGACAACGGGTACACCGTGATCGCGGTAGCGCTGACCGACGATGGTGCCGTCGCCGACCCGGGCCGCGTCCACGCCGTGCGCACCGCCGAGGACATCGCCCGCGTCGCCCGGGAGGTCGGCGCCGACACGATCGTCGTCGCGAGCGTGCCCGACGACGATCCGGACTTCTCGCGCTCGCTCGCGTGGCAGCTCGAGGGGACCGCTGCCGAACTCATCATGTCGAGCAGACTCGCCGACGTCGCCGGCCCGCGCATCAGCCTCACCCCGATCGAGGGCCTGCCTCTCATCCACGTGAAGATCCCGGTCTTCGAGGGCGCCGCGCACACGTTGAAGCGGCTGCTCGACCTCATCGTCAGCGCCGCCGCCTGCGCGGCCGTCGCGCTGATCACCCCGGCCATCGCCGTCGCGATCAAGCTCGACTCGCCCGGTCCGGTCTTCTTCCGCCAGCGCCGCGTCGGACGCGACGGACGCGAGTTCACGATGCTCAAGTTCCGGTCGATGACCGACACGGCCGAGCAGGAGCTCGCCGAGCTGCTCCCCGCGAACGACGGGGCCGGTCCGCTGTTCAAGCTGCGAGCCGACCCCCGGGTCACTCGGGTGGGGCGCGTGCTGCGCCGATACTCGCTCGACGAGCTGCCGCAGTTCTTCAACGTCCTGCGCGGCGACATGAGCATCTCGGGGCCGCGGCCGCCGCTGCCCTCCGAGGTCCGCAACTACCAGGGCCGTGTCTTCCGCCGCCTCTACATCAAGCCCGGCATCACCGGACTGTGGCAGGTGAGCGGACGCAGCGACCTCTCGTGGGAGGACAGCGTCGCGCTCGACCTCCGATACGTCGAGAACTGGTCGGTGACCCTCGACCTCATGATCATGTGGCGCACCGTCAAGGTGATGCTCCGACCGGTGGGAGCCTACTGATGAGTCCCGAGCAGCAGCCGACGACGGCCGCCGTGCTTTTCGTCGGCATCAACTACGCCCCGGAGCCCACCGGCATCAGCCCGTACACGACAGGGATGGCCGAGGGATTGGCGCGCGAGGGCTGGGACGTCCGCGTCCTGACGTCCTACCCGCACTACCCGTGGTGGCGGACGCCCGAGGAGTACCGCGATCTGCCGCGCACGGCGGCCGTCTCCGGCGTCGACGTCCGGCGCTTGCGCCACTACGTCCCCCGGACTCCCAGCGCGCTCAAGCGCGCCGCATTCGAGGTCGCTTTCGGGCTGCGCGCCGTGCTCTGCCGGTGGGACGCGCCCGAGGCCGTCGTCGTCGTCTCGCCCGCACTGCTCGCGTCCCGCCTGGTGGCG
Source organism: Microbacterium sp. cf332 (assembly GCF_900102175.1). Taxonomy (GTDB): domain Bacteria; phylum Actinomycetota; class Actinomycetes; order Actinomycetales; family Microbacteriaceae; genus Microbacterium. Next base: position 48,931 of record NZ_FNKN01000005.1, on the reverse strand, counting down.
CTGCGCGCCCGGATGCAGCGCATCCCGGTCGTGACGTGGGTGCAGGACATCTACGCGCTCGGCGTTCAGGAAGCGGGGTCTGGCACCGGCGCCGGTGCCATCGGCGCCGTCGAGGCGAGCCTGCTCGCGGCATCCGAGCGGGTCGTCGTGATCCATCGCCGGTTCCGCACCGCTCTCGAGGAGCGATTGGGGGTCGCCCGCCCGATCGATGTCGTGCGCAACTGGTCGCACGTACCCGAACCGGCCTCGCACGACGTCGCTGCGACGCGGCGGCGGATGGGCTGGGGCGACGACGAGGTGATCGTGCTGCACACCGGCGCGATCGGTGCGAAGCAGGGCCTCGAGAACGTCGTGGACGCGGCCGTCATCGCGCGCGACCGCGGGTCGCGGGTTCGGTTCGTGCTCGTCGGTGACGGCGGGCAGCGTGCCGCACTCGAGCAGCGACAGGGCGCGGGTGCGGTCACCTTCGTGGACCCGCTCCCCGAGGAGGACTTCCTGCGCGTGCTCGCCGCGGCCGACGTGCTGCTCGTGAACGAGCGCCCCGGCCTCACCGAGATGTCGGTGCCGAGCAAGCTGACCTCGTACTTCGCCGTCGGCCGCCCCGTGCTCGCCGCGGTGGACGCATCGAGCACGACGCACGCGGAGATGGATGCGGCCGGCGCCGGTCCGATCGTCCCCGCGGCCGCGCCCGCCGCCCTCGTGGCGGCAGCCGAGGAGCTGGCCGCCGATCCCGACCGGGCAGCCCGCTACGGACTGGCCGCTCAGAGCTATCGGCGACGCATCCTGACCGAGGACGCCGCGGTCAGCGCCTTCGCGCGCACGATCTCGTCCGCGATCGCCGACACCCGCGCGTCCTCTGCCCGGCGCACGGCGCGTCGAGCTCGACAGCGCGGCGCCGCTGCACCCGTGACGGTGCAGCGCGCACCCTCGTGAGCGGACAACGTCGTCCGACTCGCCCCCGGCGGGGGTCGCTTCGGCGGCCCCCGCTTCGGCGTCTCCGAGACCGCGTCGCTCGTCCCGTCGTCCGGGTGCCGTCGTCTCCGCTGCCCGTGTGCTGAGTCGTTCCGTGCGCACCGCACGAACGCGGACGGCGCGGCGCCACGGGTCGTGAAGGGGTCCCGCCCGCGCGCTCCCCGACAGCATCCTGCGGGGCCGCCCGTATATAGATGTGTGCCTCGTCATGGTGACGGTGCTCGGGCGGCTCGCGTCGACGTACGTCACGTGGCGCAGACCCACCCCCGGCACGCCGAAGGCCCGGATGACGTCGGGCGCGTCATCCGGGCCTCCGGGTGCGGCGGATGCCGCCCCCGGCCCGTCAGGGCAGGGTGTAGGTGATGGTCAGGCTCGGCCGCTGACCGGCCGACGTCGCCTCGCGGGAGAACACCCGCAGGTTGTCGGCGGACGTGGTCGAGAGGCGCAGAGTGATGGTCTGACCGAGAAGCGGGGCGAGCTGGTCGGTGGCCAGCGCCACGCTGTAGGGCGTGTTGGTCGCGGGCGCGCTCGACAGCGTCCCGATCGGGCCGGTGCCGCGCACCGTGGTCGGGCGGTTGTTCCAAGTCAGCGTGGCCTCGTCCCACGCGCCATCCATCAGGTGGATGTCGTGAGCACCCGTGCTGCCCGCCGACGGGTCGGTCGAGGTCCGCACGCCCAGGGTCGCGGAGACGAGCGTCGCACCGGCCGGGAGGGTGGGCAGCGCGAGCTTGAGGAAGCTCTGCTGGCCCACGTCGCCTCGCGAGACGAGCTGGTTCGAGGTCGCGTAGTTCTGCGTCGGCGTGTTGGCGTAGCCGGCGGCGTCCGCGTCGATCGCGACGGTCGTCGTCACCGTCTGCACCGGCGCCACCACGGTCGCCGAGGCCGCGGCCGATGCCGCACTGGCGTTCCCCGCCGCGTCGCGCGCGACGACCCGGTACCAGTACGTCCCCGGAGCGAGTCCTGCGTCGGTGTACGTCGTGGCCGCGACCGTGGCGATCCGCGAGGCCGCATCGGCGGCGAAGCCGGCGCTGGTGCCACGGTGGAGCTCGTACCCGGTGACCCCGACGTCGTCGCTGCTCGCCGACCACGAGACCTGGGCCGAACCGCCGTTCACCGTCACGGCCGGGGCCCCCGGAACCGAGGGCGCCGTCGTGTCGGGCGCGGTCACGGTGACCGTCACCTCGCTCGATGCGGGGCCGGCGTTGCCCGCGGCGTCGAACGCGACGACGCGGTACACGTAGGTGCCCGGCTGCAGCGGGCCGTCCTGCGCGGTCGTCCCGGCCGTCTGGGTGATGCGGTTCGCACCCGACACCGCGAAGCCCGGCGTCGTGCTGCGGTGGACGTCGTAGCGCACGACCCCGCGGTCGTCCGTCGCGGCGGTCCACGAGAGGCCGACCGTCGAACCCGTAGCGGCGGCCTGGACGGCCGTCGGTGCGGTGGGCGCCGCCGTGTCGGGTGCCGACAGCGGCGTGAACTCGAGCACGAGCACGGGACGGTACGAGCTGTTCGCCGCCTCCGACGACCACAGCCGCAGGTTGTCGGCACCGGTGCCCGTCATCCGGAGCGTCGCGTTCTGTCCGAGGAAGGGCCGCAGCGATGCCGTCGAGAGATCGACGCTGTACGCCGTGTTCACGGCAGGCGCCTGACCGAGGCGCCCGGCGGCGGCGCCCGGCGTCGTGGGACGGGTGTTCCACGTGACGGTCGACTCGTTCCACGCGTCGCCGATCACCGCGAAGTCGGTGGGCTCGACGGTTCCCGCGGACGGGTCGGTCGAGGTCCGGAGCTTCAGCGTGACCCGCGTCAGAGCCGTTCCGCTCGGTGCCGACGGCAGCGGAGCCGACAGCAGCGACTCGATCTGGCTGGTGCCGCCGCGGCTCGAGATCTGCGTGCTCGCACCGTAGTTCGTGCCGGGCACGCCCTGCACCACCATCGCGTCGTCGGCCACGGGAACCGTGACGACCACCGGCTCGACCGACTCGATCGTCACCGCGACGGATGCCGCGGTTCCGACGTTGCCGGCCGCGTCGACCGCCGTGATCTTGTAGTGGTACACGCCGGGCGCGAGACCGGGGTCGTCGAACTTCAGGTCGGTGACCTCGGCGACACGGTTGGACCCGTCGGCGACGAAGGCGGCGTCGGAGCCGCGGTGCACGCGATAGGCCGTCACGCCGCGGTCGTCCGAGGCCGCGGTCCACCGCACCTGCACGGTGCCGTCGACCAGCGTGGCCGTGGCTGTGGCCGGCGCCGTCGGCGGCGTCGTGTCGGGAGCGGTCACCGTCGCCGGAAGCGAGGCCGGCGAGGCCGCGCTGACGTTGCCCGCCGCGTCGGATGCGGTGACGCGGTAGTAGTACGTGCCGGGCGCGGGCGACGGGTCGGTGAATCCGGTGGTCGCCGTCGTGCCGACGACGTTCGCGGCATCCGTCGTGAAGTCGGCCGTCGTACCGCGGTGGACGGTGTAGCCCGTCACCGCGACGTCATCGGCGACCGCGTTCCACGTCAGCGAGATCTCCCCTGCCCCGACGGTGGCGACGGGTGCAGCCGGCGTCTGCGGCGCCGTCGTGTCGGGGAGGTCGACCTGTACGGCGTCCGTGGCCGGTCCGACGTTGCCGGCGGCGTCGACCGCGACGACACGGTAGTACCGCGTGCCGGGCACCTGCGCCGAGTCGACGAACCCGGTCGTCGTGCTCGTCCCGAGCCGGGTGTCTTCACTGAGCGCGAAGTCGGCCGTCGTGCCGCGGTAGACGGTGTACGAGACGACCGCGTGATCGTCGGTCGCGGCCGCCCACGAGAGGTGCACGCCGTCGGCGAGAGCCTGCGCGGTCAGCGCCGTCGGGACCGTGGGAGGCACGGTGTCGGCGATGCCGATCGCGTGGTGACGTGCCACGGTGGCCGCGTCGAGCGTCGTCGGGTAGATCGCGAACTCGTCGAGCTCACCGTCGAAGTAGAACGACTGGGGCTGGCCGGGCCAGCCGCCGAGGTTGCCCCCGCCGACCCGCCAGTAGCCTTCACCGGTCTCGGCGCCGGTCTGACCGTTCGCGGCCACGAGCTCGCCGTCGACGTAGAGCTTGCGCCCCGTCTCGTCGATGACGGCGACGGCGTGGTGCCAGACGTTGTCGTTGTACGACTTCGAGGATTCCACCGTCGCGACGTACCCCGGGTAGGAGCCCCAGATGAGGCGTCCGTCGTTGGTCATGTACAGCTGCTTGTCGTAGTTCGAGCCCGTGCCGGTCGGGACGTTCTCGAAGCCGAAGAGCTTGCCGCCCGCCGTCGTGTCGGTGCGGAACCAGATCTCACCCGAGGTCGTCGGCGACGGCGCGGTGCGCTGCGCGATCGCCACGGTGCCCGAATCGTTGCCCGGGAGCGTGATCGATCCGCTGCCGGAGACCGCGCCCGAGGGCTGGGTCTGCACGCCCGAGTTGTAGGCGCCCGGACTCGTGCCGAACAGCGACGAGTCGGCCGCGACGGCCCCGGAGTCGTCGAAGCGCCAGTACAGCGAGGGCTCGGCCCCGAAGACCGCGGCACCATAGGCGTCTGCCGGTGCGTCGTTCAGATCGAGCGTGCGACCCGAGGCCTGATAGTGCGCCGCGACGCGGGCGGCGGGAAGCGCCGTCGGGTAGACCGCGACCTCGTCGATGAGTCCGCCGAAGAAGTTGCTGGCGGGCTGGCCGGGCCAGCCGCTGAGCTGGTCGCCGCCGACGCGCCAGACGCCCCAGTAGCCCTGCTGGTCGCGGTTGCTGTTGGAGCTCACGCGCAGACCGTCGACGTAGAGCGCCATCCCGCTCGCGCCCTGCGTCGCGACGATGTGGTGCCACTGGCCGTCGTTGAGCGGCTGCGGGCTGGTCACGGTCGAGGCGCTGCCGATCCAGACGCCGAAGGTGACGCGCCCGTCGTTCTGCATGTAGACGTGCCGGTCGTACGACCCGCTGAGGTTGGAGGTGTTCGAGCCGGTGCGAGGACGCCCGTTGCCGAAGCCGGCGATCTTGCCGCCCGCGGTCGTCGTCGTGTTGATCCACGCCTCGACGGTGTAGGTCGAGGGCCCGGGGCGCAGCTGGTCGGTGATGGCGTAGTCGTCGACGCCGTCGAACTGCAGCGAGCCGCCCGCAGCGGGAACCGCGCCGTTGGTCGAGACGGTCGCGCCGTCCATGAGGATCGCGGGGACCGCGTCGGTGCGGGTCTGTGCGGCGCCCGAGTCGTGGACCCAGGTGCCGTTGGTGGAACCCGACCACAGGCTCGTCGGACCGTCTGCGCGGACGGCTGCGGGATAGTCGGCGCCGGCCGCTCGGGCCGTCGCGCTCACCGCTGCGGAGCGGGCCGAGGTGTTGGTGCCGTCGCTGGCGGTCACACGGTACGAGTAGCTCGCCCCCGGCGTGACGTTCGCGTCGACGAAGGTGATCTGCGGGCGCTCCCACCACAGCGACTTGCCGGTGCCGGTCCAGATCGGGTCGGTCGCGTTGCCGCGGTACACGCTGTACGTCAGGTGGCTGTCGTCGGCGTCGACGACGGTGCGGAAGCGGACCTGGATCGTGCCGTCGCTCGTGGCCTGCGCGCTGACGACGGGCGTGGGCGGGGCGCCGGTGTCCTGCGGCCCGAAGCGGGTGAGCCCCTGCTGCGCGCGACCGTTGATCGTGGTGAAGTCACCACCCGACCACAGGTAGCGCTGTCCGCTCGCGTTCCCGGTGGCGACGGCGAGCGCGCGGGGGCCGATGCCCTCGCCGATGCCGTCGTTGCCGAGCGGAAGCCAGCCGAGCACCTCCATCGAGTCGGGGTTCTGCGCCATGAAGTAGCGGCGGATGCCGTCGTTGAATGCGTTGATACCGCTGCAGTCATGCGCGTGGCTGGCCGAGTAGAGCGTGCCCTGGTACATCACGAGCGACTGCGTCGCTCCGAGGCACGTGTCGCGCCACACCTGGTCGCCGGTCGCCCACGAGAACGCGGCCTTACCGTCGAAGACGCCGCCGCCGGTGCCCTCGTTGCCGATGTAGAAGCGTCCGTCGCCGCCGTCGATGATGGTCTTCGTGACCGAGGTGTCGGGGATGAAGCCCGGACCGTAGGTGCGGAGCACCTCGCCGCCCGTGCCGTCGCTCAGGCTCGCGCCGCTGACGATCGCGATCGAGTGCGAGTACTGGCCGTTGATCGAGAAGAGGTCGCCGCCGACGACCACCTTGGCGCCGTCGGGCGACACGGCGATCGCCCGGCCCTCGTTGACCTCTTTCGGAAGGTCGGTGCGGCCGCGGACCGCGTTGGCGGTCCAGGGCAGCAGCGCACCGGTCGTCGCGTTGAATGCCGCGAAGGCCTCGCGGGTCTGGCCCCCGACGGTCTTGAAGAGGCCGCCGGCGTAGAGCACGTTGCCATGCAGCGCGAGCGCCGTCACGGTCGAGCCGGGCAGCGGTGCCCGGAACGGGGCGACGGTGCACGCCTGGACGTCGAGGACGGCGATGCGCGCGATGTTGACGCCGCCGACGGCGGAGAAGTTGCCCGCGATGTAGACACGCGACTGGTCGGCGCTGACCGTGATCGCGCGGATCGTCGGGGTGCCGCCGCTGAGGGTGACGCCGAGCTGGCAGGCGTCGGGCTCACCGGTCTCGGCGTCGAGGATCACGAGAGCGCTCTGCGCCCGTGCGGCATCCGTGCGCCCCGCCGGCGGGCGGATCTGCGAGAAGGTGCCGCCGGCGACGACCTTGCCCCCGGCTGCGCCGAGCGCGTAGACGGTGCCGTTCGTCTGCCAGGTCGATTGATCCTCGGCGGCGAACGACACCCCCGGTGACAGAGCGGATGCCGGAGCGGTGACGCCGACGACGCCGACACCGATGATGAGAGCCAGGACGGCAGCGGCGACGGCCGCGATGCGTGTACGCACGAGTGTTCCCCAAGTGTTGCGCGTCCTCGCGGACGCTCCCCCAGAACGCACGACCCCCGTCGTGCGTCGATCCCCAAGCTCGAACCGGTGCCCCAGCACCAGTCCGACTTCGTGCATCGTACACTGTGGCTCAGGGGACGCATAGGTCGAATATGAACGACCGATGGATTTGGGGAGAACAATGCGATTCGACGAAGCGTGGAGCAGCCTGCGACAGGCCCAGAAGGGCAAACGAGGGGTATCGCTGTATTCGCGGTGGGTGAACCGCCCCCTCGGCCGCGTATTCGCGGCTGCGGCCGCGGCGACCGGGGTCGGACCGAACGCCGTCACGGGCGTCTCGGCCCTCGCCACCATCGCGGGCCTCGCGGTGGTCGCCGCCGTTCCGGCGAGCATCGCGAGCGGCATCGTGGCGGCGGCGCTCCTCGTGATCGGGTTCGCCCTCGATGCGGCCGACGGCCAGGTCGCCCGCCTCACGGGCGCCTCGTCGCGCGCCGGCGAGTGGCTCGACCACGTGGTCGACGCGGGCAAGATGGTCGCCGTGCACGCCGCCGTGCTCATCGGGTTCACCGCCGGCGGCCGCAGCGGGGGCGCGTGGCTGCTCCTGCCGTTGGCGTACGCGCTCGTGGCCGTCGTCCTCTTCGCCGGGCTGACCCTCTACTCGCTCCTCGCGCCCGCGTCCGGGACGACACCGCCGCCGTCGACGCTGCGCGCCGTGCTGCTGCTCCCCGCCGACTACGGCATCCTGGCCGTCGCCTTCGTGCTCTGGGGCGCTCCCGACCTGTTCGTCGTGGTCTACGCGCTGCTGCTGATCGCGACGACGGGCATCACGGTCCTGCTCGCGCGCAAGTGGTTCCGGTCGCTGGCGGCCGCGAACGGCGCGCCCGCCCCCGCCGCCCCTGAGGCGACGTGAGCCGACGGCTCAGGGCTGTGCCATCGCCTCAGCCGAGAGCGGCGATGACGGCCTGGGCGATGGCCTCGTGGCCCGCGTCGTTGGGATGGATGCCGTCGGGCGCGAGCAGTCCCCCGCCGCCCGCCAACGGCTGGCCGATGTCGAGCCACGTCGCCCCGATGCGCTCGGCATCGTCGCGCACCACCGATGTGAGCCGTTCGACGGCCTCGGGCGCCTGCTGGTGCCACAGCACGTCGGTGACGTAGATGCGGCTGCCGGGGTAGGCCGCGGCGACGGTGTCGAAGAAGGCGTCGACGTCGGCGTCGACCGGAGTATCGCCGATGTCGTTGCGGCCACCCGAGATGACGACGATGTCCGGCAGGAGCGACGACCCCTCGAGGGCCATCTCACCGAAGTCCGGACAGTCGGCCCGCCCGCAGGCGGCCGGAGCGGCCTCGCCCGTCACCTCGGATGCGAAACCGGTGCCGCCGCGCGCCAGATTGCGCACCCGCCACCCCTCCGCCTCGCCGACGAGATTCACCCAGCCGAGCGACTTGTCGCTCGCGCCCACCCCCGCGGTGTACGAGTCGCCCAGGAACACGACGATGGGCGACGGGGCCTCCTCCGCCGCCGTGCTGGGCCGCAGCGCGGCGCCGCCTGCGATGAGGCCGCCGATCGCGACGGCCGAGAGCGCGACGCCCCACACCGGCATGCCGCCCCAGTCGTGCTGCCACCAGTGCGCACCGACGCGGCGTGATCTCGGCACCCGCCCCGATCTCGTGACGCGGCGTGAGCGGGACGTGGCGCTCACCGCGTGCTCACGATCGTGTCGGTCTCGGCGATCCACAGGTCGTGGGTCGAGGTCTCGTCGCGGTCGAACCAGGCACCCGACACGTCGCCGCGACGGGTGGCGGGCACGCCCGCCCACAACCCGGGGTCCGGCACCCCCCGGGCGCGCGTCAGGACCGATCCGGCGCCCAGCACCGATCGGCGCGGCAGCACCGCGCCGCCCAGGATCAGCACGCGGGTTCCGACGAACGCCCGCTCGCCGATCGCGACGGGGAACGCCGCCTGGGCGTTGCGGCGCAGATCGACGCTGTGCGACATGACGCGGCTCTGGTGACCGGCCATCGAGGCGAAAGCGCCGAGCCGCACCGAGCCCGAACAGTCGAGCTGGTGACGGCTGGTGATCTTGGCGTGGTCCCCGAGCACGAGCACCCCACCCTCGGGCAGGTGCCGGATGAACGACGGATGCGACGAGATCAGGTTCCAGCGTCCGATCATGGCGTCGCGCCCGAGACGGATCTCGCGCATGTTCTTGACCACGTTGGCGGAGCCGAACGACGACCCCGGGCCGAGCTCGACGCTCGCGGCCCGCCAGACGATGCTCGCGCGCGCCCGAGCGGTGGGATGGACGCGGTGGCCCGCGCGCCGCAGCAACGCGTTCTTCACGGGGCTGGCGGGCAGCAGCCACAGGGCGAGCCTCAGCAGGTCGCGCACCTTGTCAGGCATCGATCTCCTCCCGGATGACGACGGTCTTGCTCGAGCGGATGGTGCGGGCCGCGGCGACCGCCTCGACGATCCCGCGCGTGAGGAGACCGCCGACGACCGCTGCGAGCGCGCCGGGCGCACCCCAGAAGACGGCGCCGACGGCGACGAGCGGCACCACGACGAGGGTGCTCACAATCGTCGCCCGCGCGCCGATGCGCAGGCGACCGAGCGAGGGTAGGAGGGCCTTCGCGACGAGCGACTCGAAGAAGTTGACGGCGACGAAGAGCGCCATGAGCACGATGGCGATCGTGGCCACCTCGATCTCGCCGCTGCCGAGCCAGGTCAGCGCCGGTGCGCCCGCGAGCAGCACGGCCACCCCGATGACGAGGGCCATCCCGCCGCCCACGACGAGAACGCTGCGGGCACGCGACGCGCTCTGGACGGTGTCCCGGCGCGGCACCCACCCCTGCGCGACGGTGATCACGGGCTGCAGGGCGACGCCGACCTGCCGCTGGAACTTGTCGACGAGCGCGAACACCGGCTGGGCTGCGGGCGCGACGATCGTGACCACGACGAGCGGGACGGCGATGTACACCGCGGAGCCGAGGGCCGAGCCCATGCCGTGCCGCTGGTCGGCCAGGATGCGCGTCAAGCGGGCCGGTCTCGGTGCGAGCGCACGATGACGGCGCGTGCGCACCAGGATCCACGTCGTCGAGCACGCGAAAGCCGCGATCATGCCGCCGAGCATGCCGGCGAGTCCGGCTGCGGCGCCGCTGCCGCCGAGCATCAGCGCGATGCCCACCGCTGTGCCCGCCACGCGCGGCAGCGTCTCGGCGAGCAGCAGCGCGTACGGAGCGCCCCGGCCGACGAAGTACCAGTTGGCCGAGACGCCGGCGGCGGCGGCGGTGACCGCTCCGAGGACGGCCAGACCCGCGGACTGCGGCGACAGCGCGGCGGCGGCGAGACCGCTCGACGCGGCGATCGGCGCGAAGAGCACGAGTCGCGCTCGCACGGACTCGACGTAGGCGGTGCGGCGATGCGGCTCGTCGGCGACGGCGATGCGAGCAGGCCCCGACACGCCCCATCCGAAGCCGATGGCGGCGGCGGCGATGGCTCCGACGGCCTGCCCGAGCGCGATCGCCCCCCAGCCCCGGTCGCCCTCGGCCGCCACCATGACCGGGATCGCTGCGAGCGACGCGACGGCCAGCAGCGCGATGGACAGAGCGAAACCCGACATCCTGCCGAGCCCGCCGGAGAGACGGCGCAGTCGCCGTCGCACGTCGGACATTCCCCCAATACCCCCGAATCCGGACCGCGTCCCCACGCCTGTCCGTACGGAGGAGACCGTACCGCATCCGGCGGCCATCTGTCTCCAGTCGCGTGCTCGCCCGTGTGTACGATGAGGCGCCATGGGGGAACGGCGACGGCTCGCGGGGTTCAGCGGCAGGGGATACGACAAGGGCCGGGGGCCCGCGTGGCAGGCGGCCTGGCAGGTCGCATCGGCGATCGCGGTGATGCCGTGGTTCGTGCCGGTGCGCGTGCGCATCGCGGTGCTGCGGGCGTTCGGCGCGCGCATCGGCAGCGGGGTGAATCTCCGCGCCGGGGTGCGGGTGCACTGGCCCTGGAAGCTCGAGGTCGGCGACGACTCGTGGATCGGCGAGCGCGTGTGGATCCTGAACCTCGAGCCCGTCACGATCGGCAGCGACGTGTGCATCTCGCAGAGCGCCCTCCTGTGCACCGGGAGCCACGACCACCGGTCGCCGACCTTCGAGTTCGACAACGCCCCCATCGTCGTGGGCGACGGAGCCTGGGTCGCCGCGCGCGCGACGGTCCTGCGCGGAGTCCGCATCGGCGCGGGCGCACTCGTGGGCGCGACGGCGCTCGTCGTGCGCGACGTCCCCGACGGCGGTACCGTGCTCGCTCCCGCCGCGGTCGTGCGATCGTGAGGGTCCTCGCGGTCGTCACCCTCGTCAGCCCGCATGGCGAGTACGGCGGACCCGTCCGGGTCGCGCTCAACCAGCTGGCCGCCCTCCGCGACCGCGGTCACGACGTCGTCCTCGCCGGTGCGGCGCGCGGCTACGACATCGTGCCGGACGAGGTCGACGGCATCCCCGCGCGGCTGTACCCGGCACGCGCCCTCGTGCCCGGCATCGGGTTCGCGGGCATCGGATCGCCGGGACTGCTGGCCGCCCTGCGACGTCACGCGACCGAGTTCGATGTCGTCCACGTGCACGCCGCGCGCGACCTCGTGACCCTGCCGGCGGCGCGCATCGCGCAGGTGCGGGGCGTCGCCACCGTGCTGCAGACGCACGGGATGATCGACGAGACCGGCAATCCGCTCGCGGTGCCGCTCGATGCGGCCCTCACCCGCCCCGCGCTCGCCGCGGCCCGCGCCGTCACGTACCTCACCGAGCGCGAGCGCGTGTCGCTCGGCTCCGTCGGCCGCGGACGGGCGCACCTGGTGGATCTGCCGAACGGCGTGCCGGAGTCGCCCGAGGCGCACCCCGACAGCCGCGAGCTGCTCTACCTCGCCCGCCTCGCGCCGCGGAAACGTCCCGTGCACTTCGTCGAGGCGTCGGCACGGCTGGCCGGGGAGTTCCCCGACGTCCGCTTCACGCTCGTCGGCCCCGACGAGGGCGAGGGCGACGCCGTGACGGCGGCGATCGCGCGGTCGGGACTCGCCGAGCGCATCCGCTGGGAGGGCGCGCTCGAACCGGCGCGGACCGGCGAGCGGATGCGGCGGGCGAGCGGTTACGTGCTGCCGGCGGTCGACGAGCCCTACCCGATGTCGGTGCTCGAGGCGATGTCGGCGGGCCTGCCCGTCGTCGTCACCGACAGCTGCGGGCTCGCCCCGGCCGTCCGGGAAGCCGGCGCCGGGCACGTCACCGACGGCGGAGTCGAGGCTCTCGTCGCGGCCATGCGCAGCCTGCTGCACGACCCGGCCGATGCCCGCACCCGGGGCGCTCGCGGACGGACCCTCACCCGGGAGCGGTTCACGATGCCCGCGATCGCGGAGAGGCTCGAGTCGCTGTACTCCGAGTGAGTCGCGCTTGTGGTGCGGCGCTCGGCCTCCCTATACTCGCAACACCGTCGATTTGGGGATCGGCACGCGCCGAGCGGAGGGGTCTGCTCGGGTCGCGCGACGGGGCTGCAGCGCCGAGGCTTTGGGGAGAACGCTCATGAAGCGCGCATTCATCACCGGCATCACGGGCCAGGACGGCTCCTACCTCGCCGAGCTCCTGCTCGCCAAGGGGTACGAGGTTCACGGTCTCGTCCGCCGTGCGTCGACGTTCAACACGTCGCGCATCGACCACCTGTACGTCGACCCGCACGAGGTCGGCGCACGACTGTTCCTGCACTACGGCGACCTGAGCGACGGCGTGCGCATGACCACGCTGCTCTCGCAGATCCAGCCCGACGAGGTCTACAACCTCGGGGCCCAGTCGCACGTGCGGGTCTCGTTCGACGAGCCCGAGCACACCGCCGACACGACGGGCACGGGATCGGTGCGACTGCTCGAGGCCGTGCGCATGGCCGGCATCCAGACGCGTTTCTACCAGGCGTCGTCGTCCGAGCTGTACGGGGCCACTCCCCCGCCGCAGAGCGAGACCACGCCGTTCTACCCGCGTTCGCCGTACGCCGCGGCCAAGCTCTACAGCTACTGGATCACGAAGAACTACCGCGAGGCGTACGACATGTTCGCCGTCAACGGCATCCTCTTCAACCACGAGTCGCCCCGCCGCGGCGAGACGTTCGTGACGCGGAAGATCACGCGCGCCGTCGCGGCCATCAAGCTCGGTGTGCAGGACCACGTCTACCTCGGCAACATCGACGCCGTTCGCGACTGGGGCTACGCCGCCGAGTACGTCGAGGGCATGTGGCGGATGCTGCAGGCCGACGAGCCGGAGGACTTCGTGCTCGCGACCGGTATCGGCATCACGGTGCGCGACTTCCTCGAGGCCGCGTTCGAGCACGCCGGTCTCGACTGGCAGCGCCACGTCCGCTTCGACGAGCGCTACCTGCGCCCGACCGAGGTCGACGCGCTCATCGGCGATCCCCGCAAGGCCGAGGAGAAGCTCGGCTGGAAGGCCACCGTGGGCCCGCTCGAACTCGCCCGCATCATGGTCGACGCCGACATCCGCGCCCTCGAGTACGCCGGGCGTCCCTGGATCGACACGGTCGCCCTCGCGGGCTGGGCCGCGTGAGCGACGGGCTCGCGTACGCCCCGGGCCGCCTCGACCGCCACGCGACGTTCTTCGTCGCGGGTCATCGTGGCCTCGCTGGCAGCGCTGTCCTCCGACGGCTGGAGACCGAGGGCTTCGACCGCCTCGTGATCCGCACCTCGTCGGAGCTCGACCTGACCGAGCGCGACGCGGTCTTCCGGTTCTTCCGCGAGCAGCGGCCGCGCTACGTCGTGCTCGCCGCGGCCAAGGTCGGCGGGATACTCGCCAACAGCACCTACCCGGTCGACTTCCTGAGCGTGAACCTGCGCATCCAATCGAACGTGATGGATGCCGCGGCCGAGACGGGGGTCGAGCGCCTGGTCTTCCTCGGCTCGTCGTGCATCTACCCGAAGTTCGCGCCGCAGCCGCTGCGCGAGGACAGCCTGCTGACCGGTCACCTCGAGCCCACGAACGACGCGTACGCGATCGCGAAGATCGCCGGCATCCTGAACGCTCAGGCGGTCCGCCGCCAGTACGGCCTGCCCTGGATCTCGGCGATGCCGACGAACCTCTACGGTCCGAACGACAACTTCTCGCCGCTCGGGTCGCACGTGCTGCCGGCGCTCATCCGCCGGTACGACGAGGCCGCCGCCTCGGGGAGTCCGATCGTGACGAACTGGGGATCGGGCACGCCGCGGCGCGAGTTCATGCACGCCGATGATCTGGCGTCGGCCATCCTTCACCTCATGGAGCATTACGACGGGGACTCGCACGTCAACGTCGGCACCGGCCGCGACACCACCATCCGCGAGGTCGCCGAGCAGATCGCCGACATCGTCGGCTATCACGGCGAGACGCGCTGGGACACGAGCAAGCCCGACGGCACGCCTCAGAAGCTGCTCGACATCTCGCTGCTGCGCTCGACCGGCTGGACGCCGGGCATCGGTCTACGCGGCGGTCTCGCCCGGACGATCGCCTGGTACCGGCGCAGCCACGCCGAGCTGCGCGCCGCCTGAACCGGCCGCTCCGGTCACGGAGCGGCTCTCCGACCCCTCGTCGCCGGGTGAACCCAGACGCCCGGCGACGAGGAGCAGGCACGCGATCATCACGGTGGTCGCGCCGGTGGCCTGCAGCAGCGAGCCTCGCATGAGGATCGTCATGTACACCGGAAGCACCGCGCCGACGATGGCCCAGACGCCGCCGCCCGCGAAGGCGGGCACGATGCGCACGTCCATCGCCCGCAGCAGGATGCCGAGAGCGATGAAGACGATGACGACGGCGATGACGCCGCCATTGACCATGGCCTCCGCCCACAGCGGCGCCGAGAGGTTGTCGAAGGTGTAGCCGCGATACTCCGCGAGAACGATGCCGGTGTCGGTGGGTTTGTCGGGCCACACGACGCGGGGCACCCAGAACAGGATGCTGCCGAGGAACTGCCGAGCCGGCTCGACGAGGCCGTCGAGCCAGTAGGCGAGCGAGTTCGCGATCTGCCAGAACGCGTCGTAGTCGGGGTTGGCGAGGTACTCGCCGAAGAAGCTGGTGCGGTTCACCCGCACCTCGTCGGTGCGGAACGCGTCGGCGATCGGGAAGACGAACAGGAACGCGACGATCGCGAGCAGCATCGTGATGCGCGCCCGCAGGCGGGTCGCCACGGCGCCCGCGAAGATCGCGAGCGCAACGGCGACGGTGCCGAAGGTGTAGCGCGCGCTGGCGATCGGATTCACGATGAGCAGCAGCACGACGGCCGCGGTCAGCGCCGCGAGCGTGAAGGCGATGCGTGCGGCGCGCGACCGCGCGGCACGTCGCAGCTGGGCCATGGCGCCGGTCGCGATGAGCAGGGGGTAGACGGCCGCGGCGTACATGACGGCGCGTATCGCCGGGTCGGGCCACCGGGCCTCGCGGGCGGCGAAGGCCGCCTCACGGCTGCCGAGCGCCGCCGCCGGCCCGAGCTGCGCGACGAAGAAGGCGCTGATGCCCAGGCCGACGACCGCGAGGGCGATGGCGCGGACGGGACCGACCGCACGGGGCTCGCGAGCCGCCCGCGGCGGACGCGCGTGCTGGAGGATCATCCAGCCCGCGCGCGCGAGCTCGTAACAGCCGAAGCCCAGCGCCACGATGCCCGCGGTGGGCAGGTCGAAGGCCGAATCGATGCCGGGCGTCGTGGTCGACACCGCATCCGCACGGATCTGCGCCGTGGGGGCGAGTCCCATGAAGATGTAGCCGAACACCCAGAAGAAGAAGTCGAACAGGTGCGGCCGGCCCGACACCCACGACACCGACAGCCGCACGCCCCCGTAGATCATGATGAGCAGCGTCACGATCCACGCGTCGCTGCGGCCCTGGTCGGGGATGTCGGAGACGAGCGCGACCGGCAGCACGACGCTCAGCACGCCGACCGACAGCGCGAGCAGCGCGACGCGCGCGCCGCCGTGCAGCGGTGCGTCGGCGCGCATGACCGCGTCGTCGATCGTCCCGGTGTGCTTCCCCACGAGCCTCCCCCTCGATATCATGTCAGACGGGGGTCCGCGTGTTCTCACACGCGGCGTATTGGGGCCGCGTCGAGAGATCGACGCGCGAATGGGGGACGCTATGGAGTCCAATCGTTTTCTGCGGGTGATCCGCTACCACTGGATGACGGTGGTCGTGCTGATGGCGCTGGGCGCCGCCGCTGCACTCGCCTACGCCTGGTCGGTGCCGCGCGAGTACACGGCGCGCGCCGACGTCTTCGTCGCGGTGACCGGCAGCTCGACGACGGGTGAGCTCGCCCAGGGGAGCAACTTCTCGCAGCAGCAGGCACGCAACCTGAGCACGGTCGCGACGCGCGAGATCGTGCTCGCACCCGTGATCGACGAGCTCGGGCTCGACGACTCGACGGCGAAGCTGCGCTCACGGGTGTCGACCTCGGTTCCGCTGAACACGTCGATGATCTCGATCTCGGCGGTCGACCCGTCACCCCGGGAGGCCGCGCGCATCGCGAACCTCGTCGCGGCCAAGCTGTCCGAGGTCGTGCCGACCCTGTCGCCGCAGGTCGACGGCAGCTCGCCGGTACGCCTGCGGGTGATCGAGAACGCCGTGCCGCCCAACCTGCCCTCCGCGCCTCACACCACGATGCTCGTCATCCTGGGGACGCTCGGCGGACTCGTCGCCGCGGCCGTCGTCGTGCTTCTGCGTCTGATGTTCGGCACGCGGGTCCGCACCGTCGAACAGGCCCAGGAGGCCTCGGGCGCCGCGATCATCGGAACGGTGAGCGCCGACCGCACCGCCGACCGTGCGCCGCTCGCACTGCTGGCGGCGCCCCATTCGCTGCGCTCGGAGGACTACCGCCGGCTGCGCGGCAACCTGCGCTTCGTCCAGGCCTCGCACGAGCACCGCGTGTTCGTGTTCACCTCGTCGGTGCCGAGCGAGGGCAAGAGCACGACGGCCGCCAACGCCGCCGTCGCCCTCGCCGCGACCGGCGCGTCGGTCTGTCTCGTCGAGGCCGACCTGCGCCGCCCGAGTCTCGGCCGCATCCTCGACCTCCCGCCCGACCTCGGCTTCACGAGCGTCATCGCGGGCGAGGCGAGCCTCGACGACGCGCTCGTGGCGTGGGGGCCCGACCGGTTGCACGTGATGCTGGCCGGCCCGATCCCCCCGAACCCGTCCGAGCTGCTCGAGTCGGACCGCGCGCTCGACGTGCTCGAGACCCTGCGCGCCGCCCACGACATCGTGATCATCGATGCCCCGCCGGTGCACCCCGTCGCCGATGCCGCCGTGCTGGCCCGCCTCTTCGGCGGCGCCGTGCTCGTCGTCGGTGCAGGCCGCGCGCGCGAGCGCGACGTTCGCCGCGCGGTGGCGCGCCTCGCTTCGGTCGGAGCGACGATCCACGGCGCGGTGCTCAACCTCGCCCGCCCGACGCGCGCCGACCGGCGCAGCTACTCGACCTACTCCCTCGCGCCCGAAGCGTCACGGCGCCAGCGCGGCCGCGGCGAGTCGCCGCGACCGGACGGGATGACCCGCGCCGCCGACGACGACCGCCCCACGGCCGAGGAGCTCCACGAGGAGCCGTCGACCGCGGGGCGGCGTTGATGGATCGTCGGATCAGCCCAGGCTGCTCACTCCGTAGTAGCTGAGGTCCTGCACCTGGGGCTTGTCGGTGACGCGGTAGGGCGACGTGAGCGACACGACCTTCTTGCCCGAGCGCTCGACGGTCGCCGACACCGCGCCGGCGCGCAGCGGCACCGTGTACACCGACCGACCGGCGGGAGCGTCGAACCGTGTCGAGGTGCCCCCGACGGTCACGGTCACGACGGCCGGTGAGGTGAGGTAGACGACCGCCTCGACCTCGTCCGTCGGACTGCCCGAGGTGCCGCCCAGAGTCGGCGTCGCGAGCAGGTGAGCGAGCGTCGGCTTCGCCGCGGCGAACTGCGTGCGATGCACCAGGAAGGCCTGGTCCTGCGTCACGCGCGGCTGCGTCCCGCTGTGGAACCAGTCGACGTAGGGCCGGCTGATGTCGAGGAACGTGTCGCCGTGGTCGGCCGACGGCGCGAACTGGGTGCTCTCGCTGTAGTCGTTCCACGTCACCAGCTGCACGTACTGCGCCGAGGAGTCGATCGCCCGCTGCCACGAGGCCCGCAGATTGTCGGTGTTGCCCGACTCGGCGAAGACGCCGGCGCGCGGCCGGTAGTCCTGCACCGACACCGGCGCGATCCATGTCTTGCCCAGGGCCGCCGCGCGCGCGGCGTAGTCGGGGCCGTTCGCGGTGTGCCAAGCGGTGCGGACGCCCCAGTTGCCGTAGCCGGCGGCGATGTTCCGGAACGCCGACATGTTGGCGTCGGAGGCGTTGAGGAACACGGCCTGGAAACTGATCGGCACGCCGTGCACCCGCTGGAGCCGGTCGATGATGCGCGACCACCAGTCGACGCTCTGCTTCTCGGCCGCGAACGACGACAGCAGCATGCGGTCGCCCACCCGGAACGCAGCGGACGACCGGTACAGCTCGGCGAGCCGGTCGGCGATCGTCGCGGGGTCGGTGTTGCGCACGGATGCCGACGCGTCGATCATCGGCACGACAGAGAACCCGCCCTGCCGTTCGGCGGCTGTGAAGAGGTTCTTCGTCGCATCCCAGTTCGATCCGCTGACGCTCATGATGTTGACCGTGAAGCCGTCGATACCTGCGCTCTTGGCCTGTGACACCTCGCGCCGCAGGTTGTCGAGCTTCCAGGTGGACGACGACGACGGGGACACGGCCGTCGGCCGGTCACGAAGCAGTCCCCCGTACTGGGCGTGCTTGCCGTTCTCACCGTCGGGGCTGAGGTAGTTGCGCGTGTAGTAGTCGCTGTCCGCCGGCTTGTTGTCGATCGAGACCGGGTAGGGCGGGAAGTAGTGCGCGAACACCTTGCGCGACGTGTCGACCGTCGCCGGCGGCGCCGGCTGCGCGGTGGGCGACGGCGAGCTCGGCGGTTTCGTCGGCGTCGGGGTGGGCGTCGCGGCGGGCTTCGGCGTGTAGGTGACCTTCAGCGACGGGGCTTTGTCGCCCGTGCGGTAGAAGGTCGTCGACACATGCTTCTGCCGGTAGCTGAGGCGCAGCGACAGCTGCCCCTTCGACGACACCTGTGCGACATCGCCGAGCGACACCGTCAGCCTCGAGCCCGTCTTCGCCGTGGGCACCGACCGACTGATGCGGTCGCCCGCCTCGCTCGGCCGGTTGGCATAGGTGAGGGTCGAGCTCGACCACGACCCGCGCTCGGCGAAGACGTCGACGCCGGCCGCAGTCGCGGTCGTGTGGCGCACCGTGACGGCGAGCGAGGCCGTCACGGGCTTGGTCGTGTCGACGTTCGCCGGCAGCGCGAAGCGCGCGTAGGACCGGTCCTGCGTGGACGTCGCGCTGAGCGCCTGCGTGCGCAGGACGGTCTTGGGAGTGCGCGACGAGACAGTCGCCGTGTCGCTCGGAGAGAGTGTCACGGTGACCGTACGGGGCGCTGTCGCTTGGGGGGCGACGACGCCGGATGCCTGCGCTGAGCCGGCTCCGCCGAGCACGAGCGCGAGTGTTGCGAGTGTCGTGACGATGACCCGCGAAGGTCGTCGTCGATGGGAGTTTTGGGGATCTTGATTGGCGGGTTTCATGTCTTCCTCGTGGGTAGCAATCACCTCGACAAGCGCGCACCGCCTGCCGAGTCCCTCCCCCAGCAATCCCCACGAGTGTGCCACGGCATCCGAAACGGTCAAAATGCTGTTTACACACGCGTAACCGCAAGGTAGTGCAAAGGCGAACGCAACGTTGCCTCAACGTTGACCGAAGCGGCCGTTTTCCCGGCTCGCGACCTCTACTCTGAAATCAGTTCCGAGACCGACCGGACCGACATCCGATGAGGTCCGCAGTTGGGTCCGTCGACTGGTTTGGGGTCAGTGCGACGGGCTGGCTCACTGCCCGGACGCGGTTGGGGAAAGCGCGTCCGGGCGGTGGGTCCTCGGACGGCGCATCATACGCGTCCGGACCACCGGCAGCACACGGTGGGCTCGATCCGCCGGCCCCTCTAGCGTGGGCCCCATGCAGAGCTACGACTATCTGATCGTCGGCGGCGGGATGGTGTCCGATGCCGCCGCTCGTGGAATCCGCGAGATCGACGAGGCGGGCACGATCGGCATCCTGAGCGCCGACGTCGACGAGCCGTACGCGCGCCCCGCGCTGTCGAAGAAGCTCTGGACCGACTCCGACTTCACCTGGGACCAGGTACCGCTCGGCACGGCGTCCGACGCCGACGCCGACGTGCGTCTGCAGAGCCGCGTGACGGCCATCGATCGTGATGCCCGGTGGGTCGAGACCGACGCGGGCGACCGGTTCGGCTACCGGCGGCTGCTGCTGGCGACCGGTGCGCGGCCGCGGGAGATCAACGTGCCCGAGAGCGACCGCATCCTCTTCTTCCGCTCGGCGGAGGACTACCGCCGCCTGCGCGAGCTCGCCGTCGACGGGCGCCGCATCGTGGTCGTCGGAGGCGGTTACATCGGCGCCGAGCTCGCCGCCGCACTCGTGCAGAACGGCGTCGCCGTCGATCTCGTCTTCCCCGGAGCCGTGCTGGGCGAGGACACGTTCCCGCGCGAGCTGGCGGAGCGGTACCAGGCCCTGTTCGTCGACGGCGGCGTCCGCCTGATGGCCGGACGCCGCGTCGAGGGCGTCGAGCCGGCCGCCTCCGACACGGACGGCGCGGTGCAGGTCGTCCTCGACGACGGATCGCGTCTCCGCGGAGACGCGGTCGTCCTCGGGCTCGGAGCCTCACCCGTGACCGACCTCGCCGAGCGGGCAGGCCTCACGGTCGACGACGGCGTCGTGGTCGACGAGACGCTCCAGACCTCGGATGCCGCGATCTGGGCGGCGGGTGACATCGCGTCGTACCCCGACCGGCTGCTCGGTCGGACGCGCGTCGAGCACGTCGACAACGCACAGGAGATGGGACGGGCGGCGGGCCGCGCCATGGCGGGCGGCGGGGAGGCCTACCGGCACACGCCGTTCTTCTACTCGCAGGTCTTCGGCGTTCGATGGGAGGCCGTCGGCACGCTCGATCCCGAGCTCGACACGCTCGTGGTCGAGGCCGGCGCCGACGAGACCGGGCCGCGGACGGTGGTCTACTACCGCGACGCGTCCGGTCGGCCGGTGGGAGTTCTGCTGTGGAACGTCGCCGAGGCCACGGACGCAGCGCGCCTGGTCATCGCGGACGCGCCGACCTCGGAGGCGGAGCTCCGCGGACGCATCGGCTGAGAGCCGGCGCCCGCGGAGCCACGTCGCGACGCGGGCCTAGAGCGCGAGCCGGTCCGCCACGACGGCGGCGAGCTCGTCGGCGATCAGCTGCGCCTCCGACTCGGTCGTCGCCTCGACCATCACCCGGACGAGCGGCTCGGTGCCCGAGGCCCTCAGCAGCACACGGCCGGAGTCGCCCAGGCGCTGCGTGGCCGCGGCCACGGCGGCCTGCAGGCCGTCATCACTCGCGACCCGGTCGCGGTCGACGCCGCGGACGTTCACGAGCACCTGCGGGTAGACCGTCATGACCGCGGCGAGCTCAGCGGCGGTCTTGCCCTGCCGGGCCATCTCCGCCGCGAGGTGCAGACCGGTCAGCAGGCCGTCGCCGGTCGTCGCGTACCGGCTCATGATGACATGCCCGCTCTGCTCGCCGCCCAGACCGAAGCGTCCCTGGTTCATGCGCTCGAGCACGTAGCGGTCGCCGACGGCGGTCTGCTCGACCGTGATGCCGTGGTCGGCCATCGCACGGTGCAGGCCGAGGTTGCTCATGACGGTCGCGACGAGGGTGTTGAACGGCAGTCGTCCCCGCTGCTTCATCGCCACCGCGAGGATGGCCATGATCTGGTCGCCGTCGATGACCCGGCCCTCGGCGTCGACCGCGAGACAGCGGTCCGCGTCGCCGTCGTGCGCGATGCCGATGTCGGCGCCCGTGCGGATGACCTCGGCGGCCACCCGGTCGAGGTGGGTGGACCCGACGCCGTCGTTGATGTTCAGTCCGTCGGGGTCTGCGCCGATGACGGTCACCTTCGCCCCGGCGTCGCGGAACGTCTGCGGCGAGACGCCGGATGCCGCGCCGTGGGCGCAGTCGAGCACGACGTGGAGCCCGTCGAGCGTGTGCGGTAGCGAACCGAGCAGGTGGACGACGTATCGGTCCTCCGCGTCCGCGAACACACGGATGCGGCCGACGTCGGCACCGGTGGGCTGCAGCTTGGGGCCGGTCAAGGCCTCCTCGATGCGCTTCTCGACCTCGTCGGGGAGCTTGACGCCGCCGCGCGCGAAGATCTTGATGCCGTTGTCGGGGGCCGGGTTGTGCGACGCCGAGACCATCACGCCGAAATCGGCGTCGATGTCGCCGATGAGGAACGCGGCTGCGGGCGTCGGGAGCACGCCCGCGTCGAGGACGTCGACTCCGGACGATGCAAGGCCGGCCGCGACGGCGGCCGAGAGGAACTCACCCGACACCCGAGGATCGCGCGCGACGACGGCGGTGAGCCGCTTGCCCGCGGACTTACGCGCCTCCGCGATACGGCCCTGGCCCAGGACGACGGCAGTCGCCTGGGCCAGGGTGAGTGCGAGTTCGGCGGTGAGGGGGCCGTTGGCCAGCCCCCGAACACCGTCCGTACCGAACAGCGCCACGGAGCTTAACGCTTCGAGTACTGAGGAGCCTTACGCGCCTTCTTGAGACCGGCCTTCTTGCGCTCCTTGACGCGAGCGTCACGCGAGAGGAAGCCGGCCTTCTTCAGGGTCGGGCGGTTGTTCTCGGCGTCGATCTCGTTGAGAGCACGCGCGATGCCCAGGCGCAGGGCGCCGGCCTGGCCCGAGGGGCCACCGCCGGAGATGCGGGCGATGACGTCGTACGAGCCGGCGAGCTCGAGCACCGTGAACGGGTCGTTGATCAGCTGCTGGTGCAGCTTGTTCGGGAAGTAGTCCTCGAGCGTGCGCCCGTTGACCGTGATGGTGCCCGAGCCGGGGATCAGACGCACGCGGGCGATGGCCTGCTTGCGTCGACCCACGGCTGCGCCGGGGACCGAGAGGACCGGACGCGGGGCGGCGGCGGCAGCCTCCGCGGCGGGCGTCTCGGTCGAGTAGTTCTGGGGGGTCTCCTCGAGGGAGTCAGCGATCTTCGCCATCAGTGTTTCCTTGAGTGTTTTCGCGGCGCTTACTGGGCGACCTGGTCGAAGGTGTAGGTGGTGGGCTGCTGCGCAGCGTGCGGGTGCTCGGCACCGGCGTAGACCTTCAGCTTCGAGAGCTGCTGGCGGCCCAGGCTGTTCTTGGGGAGCATGCCGCGGATGGCCTTCTCGACCGCGCGGGCGGGGTTCTTCTCGAGGAGCTCCGAGTAGGAGACGGCCTTGAGGCCGCCCGGGTAGCCCGAGTGGCGGTAGGCCATCTTCTTCTGGAGCTTCTGGCCCGTCAGCGCCACCTTGTCGGCGTTGATGACGATGACGAAGTCACCGGTGTCGACGTGCGGGGCGAAGGACGCCTTGTGCTTGCCGCGAAGGAGGACGGCGGCGTGCGAGGCGAGGCGGCCGAGGACGACGTCGGTTGCGTCGATGACCAGCCACTCGCGCTGGATCTCGCCAGCCTTGGGGGTGAAAGTGCGCGTCACAGTAGTGCTGCTTTCTTGATTCGAACGGAGGAGTTCGTGAATCCCGCTCCGGGGTGGTTCGGTCCGAGGACGAACACGCCAGTGGAGGGCTCACGTTCGCGGTGCCGAGCCAGCGGGCATGGGCACCAAAGAGACAGCGTACGCTATCGATCGACGTTATCAAAGCCGTGCTCGTCCCCCCGGGCCGTCCTCGATCTCTCATGCACCCCGATCGGAGACCCCGGATGCCCCTGCTCGAACGTGAGCGCACACGCCACGGACGCACGCGCGTGCTGCTGCGGGCGCAGCTCCCCTTCGTCATCGGAGCGGCGGTCGTCTACGCCGCCCTCGCAATCGGCGCGCCCCGGGCGCTGTCCTCGCCGCTGGTCGGCGCGGCCGCGCTCCTCATCGTCGCGACGACCGTCGTGGCGG
Source organism: Microbacterium sp. cf332 (assembly GCF_900102175.1). Taxonomy (GTDB): domain Bacteria; phylum Actinomycetota; class Actinomycetes; order Actinomycetales; family Microbacteriaceae; genus Microbacterium. The sequence continues at coordinate 25,051 of NZ_FNKN01000005.1, read as the reverse complement.
CCGCCGTGCCGTGGGAACGGTTCCGCTCGTCGTGGCTGCTCCTCGTCGCCGTCGCCGACATCGTCGCGGTGGCGCTGCTGCGTACCGAGGTCATCTGGCTGCTCCCCGCGGTCGGGATGCTGGCGATCTTCCCGATCCTGTGGATCGCCTACGGCTTCCCGCCCGTCGCCTTCAGCGCAGCGGTCGGCGGCGCCGCCTTCATGACGTCGCTCCCCTTCGTCGTCCGGGGGACCTGGCCGACGACGGCGCTGGAGTGGGTCAACGTCTTCACCCTGCCCGGCCTCATCCTCGCCGTCGCGGTCGTGGTGAACATCGCGGCGCAGCAGCTGCGCCGCAGCAACAGGCGGGCGCGGGCGCTGCACGAGGAGCGCGCTCGCGCGCTCGAACAGGCCCACGACAACGAGCTCGTCCTGCGCACGGTGCTCGACACGGTGCGCAGCGGGGTGGTTCTCTACGACGATGCCGGTCGGCTCGTCCTCGCCAACCGCACGGCCGAAGACCTCTCGCGCGAGATGGGGTTCTCGCTCAGCGAGCCGCCCTACGCGGGCGACGCCGTCCTCGCGGCCGACCGCTCGACGCCGGTGCCGCACCACGAGCAGCTGATCCCCCGCGCTCTGCGCGGCGAACGCGTCGGCCAGGCCGTCGAGTGGGTCGGACCACCGGCGGCCCAGCGCGCCATCCTGGCCGACGCCGACCGGGTGCGTCGTGCGGACGGCTCGCTGCTCGGCACGCTCGTCGCCGCCCACGACGTCACCGAGCTCGCCGATGCGGCCCAGATACGCCACGACTTCCTGCGCACGGTGTCGCACGAGCTGCGCACGCCCCTGACCAGCGTGACGGGCTACCTCGACCTGCTCACCGACCACGTGCGCGCCGCCGACCCGACCGCATCCCGATATCTGTCGATGGTGGAGCGCAACGTCCTGGTGCTCACAGACCGGATCAACGAACTCCTCGCAGCCGCGTCCGCCGACACCCAGGTCTCGCCGCGCCCGGTGACCCTCAGCGAGCTCATCGCCTCGGCGGTTCGTGCGGTGTCGCCGCGGGCCGAGCACCGCGGCAGCTCCATCCAGCAGGTCGGAGCGACCGCCGAGCGCGTCGTACTCGACCCTGTCCGCATCCGTCAGTCGCTCGAGGAGCTGCTGGTCAACGCGGTCAAGTTCAGTCCGCCGGCCTCGGCCGTCGTGATCGGGCAGCGTATCGACGAGTCGGGGGTGCACATCGTGGTCAGCGACAGCGGCCCCGGCCTGACCTCGGTCGAGCGCACGCGCGTGTTCGACCCGTTCTACCGCACCGACTTCGCACGCAAGAACGCCGTCCAGGGGTTCGGGATCGGGCTCTCGGTGGTCCGCAACGCCGTCGTCGCGCACGGCGGCCGGGTGCGCGTCGGAGCGTCGGCGTCGGGAGGCACGGCGATGGCCATCGTCCTTCCCGTCGCTCCGCCCGCGTGACGGGTGCGCCGAGCGCCCTGTCAAGTCCCGGCACGACATCCGACGCGTCGAAAGAATGGGCTCGACGCCGAGGGATCCGAGACCTCGGCACCCACGAGGTGATGACGATGAGCGCTCTTTCCGCCACGACCGTCCGGCCGGCCGCCGGCGAGCCCGCGACGGCGGACTGGGCGGAGCAGGTCACCTCGGTCGCGATCGTCGAGCTGGACGACGCGGGCGTCGTGCAGTCGTGGAACCGCGGCGCCGAACGGCTCAAGGGGTACTCGGCGACGGATGTCGTCGGCACGCCGTTCTCGCGGTTCTACCGCGCGGAGGACCGGGACCGGGGGTGGCCGATGCGACTGCTCGCGGTCGCGCGCGCAGAAGGGTCCGTCGAGGACACCGGGTGGCGCGTCCGGCGCGACGGCTCGCTCTTCTGGGCCCACGTGCTCATCACCGCCGTGCAGGACGAGGACGGAGAGCCCGGCGGCTTCGTGAAGATCGTGCGCGACCTGAGCGACGCGAAGCGCCTCGACGACGAGAAGGACGGCTTCCTCCGCGCCTTCGCCCACGACCTGCTCTCGCCCATCACGGCGCTGCGCGGGTACGTGGACCTGCTCGAGGACGAGATCCCCGAGGCGCAGGCGGGGCTCCTGCAGCACGTCTCGCGCGTCACCGACCACATCATCGCGATGGTCGGCGAGCTGTCGGCGCACGTCCGCGGCGGTCACGGCGGTGCGAGCGCCGACACCGACACCGACATCCTGCCGCTCGTCCATGAGGCGGCCCACCTCGTGCTGCCCGGCGACGTGAACGAGCGCGTGCACGTGGAGGGATCGGGTCGGGCGAACGTCTCGACCGACCGGGCGATGCTCCGCCGCGCCCTGGCGAACGTCATCGACAACGCCGCGAAGTACAGCGAGGACGCGATCGTCGTCACCGTCGCGGAGGGCGTCGACGACACGGTCGTGAGCGTCGCCGACACCGGCCGCGGCATCGACCCGTCGGATGTCGCGACGATCTTCGAGCCCTATGCGCGCGGGCGCCTGTCCGACCCCGATGACGGGGGCACGGGGGTGGGGCTCGCGAGCGTACGCGACATCCTCCGGCGTCTCGGCGGCGACGCGACGATCGCGAGCTCGCCCGGATGCGGCACGACCGTCAGCCTGCGGCTGCCGGCGGCGAGCTGACCGCTGCCGTCATGGCGCGACGGCAGCGACGGACGCGCTGACGCGTCCTCTCGTGGTCAGACCTCAGCACTCGCGTGTCGAGCGGCCCTACTTACGTGATCCACGGGCCTACTTGCGTAACCCCCGACACGTGCTGCCGGATGACCGCGATCCGCCGCTCGAACACGACCTCGCCGCCGTCGGCGAACACCCGGGCCGACGCACTGCCCAGCCCTCGCCGCGCCCGCGGATCCAGGGAGCCGGGCGCGGAGACCCGCACCAGTACGATCCCCCCGGCGTGCGGCGACGGCTCGACCTCGACGCGCGCCCGGCGGGCCGCGGAATGCTTCACCGCATTGACGAACGCCTCGTTGACCGTCGACACGACGATGTCGACGACGCGTTCCGGCGACGCCGTGTCGAGTGCGGCCTCGGCGACGGGGTCGAGTCGGACGGCGACGTCGAGGACGGAGGACCACGCCCCCACCAGTTCTCCGAGGGCCGTCCGCACGGAAATGGTCGCGGCCGGCTGCGGAGCGATGAGCTCGTCGAACGCCCGGTCCGTCCGGGCGATGAAGGCGGAGGCGTCGGCGGGCTCCGCGGCTCGCTCGTCGACGGCGGCGGCGAACACGACGCATGCCCCCTGCACCCGGCCGTGCAGCACGTCGACCGCGCGGGCCGACTCCGCGTCGGCGCGATGCGCGGCGGCGGCGCTCCGGGTTGCCGCATCGACGAGGGAGGTCGCCGCGCGCTCCTCGTCGCGGCGCACCCGCTGGAGAGCGTCGCGGCACAGGCTCAGCAGGACGGCGACGACCGGGACCGCGAGGACGGGTACCGCCGCCAGGAAGCCGATCCCGGGAAGGAGCAGGATCGTGAGGACCGCCATGACGGTGCCACTCGAGGCCCAGGTCGCCACGAAGACCGCGATGCGCCTCGTGGCCGGAGCGCCGCGACGGAGGACCGCGCCGGTGGCCAGGTCGAGGAGGAGTCCACCGAGCACGCCGGTCGCGGCGATGAACGGACCTCCGACGACGACGGCGAACGGGAAGCACACGCAGCCGTACAAGCCCAGCACGCTGAGCCACGGCGGAGCGGGCAGCCGCAGAGGGCCGTGGGTCGCACGCGTGTGCGGCCGCGACTGTTCGCCGCGGCCGGCACTGACGCTGCCACCGGCATCGACGCCGGCCTGTGGCGCCGCTCGGACGAGCGCATCGAGCCGATGACTCGCCCCGCGCACCCGATCCGCGTATGCGCGCACGCCGTCGAAGTCGATCGTCCCGGCCAGCATCGCGTCGCGCTCGACGCGGAGGGAGTCCGCAGTGTCGACGATCGCCTGCCGGAGGCGCCGGGCGTGCTCCGCGCGGGCCGTCCCGTCGGCGCGCAGGTGCGTGAAAGCGATGTCCAGCCGCGCCTTCGCTGCTCGCGACGCGGCATGGCGAGAGGTGATGACCGCCACGATCGAGAAGAGCGCGAGGGCCGTGGCGAGATTGGTCAGGACCCGTGCCATCGGCGCCCCGGTCGGGGTGACGTCGAAGAGCGCCCGGCTGAGCGTGTCGTTGATCCCGGGACGCAGCGCCGAGACGACGACGAGCGAGAGGATGACGAGGGCTCCCCGCAACGGCGCATGTCTCGATCGCAGCTCCGCGACCACGACGGGAACGATGAGCGCGGCCAGGGGAAGCCAGCCGAGGGCGGCGACCGCGACGGCCCGGAGGTAACCGTCGAGGTCGGGTGTGCCGACGGTGGGCACGGAGAAGAGCGCCGCCACGATCAGCGACGTCAGGGCGCTCCAGCGGGTGTAGAACGCACCGCCGGAGACCGCGTTCCACCAGATCGCCATGCGACGGATCTCTCCCGGACGACGCCGGCCGTCGGATTCGGCCGATGTCGGCGCGATGCTATCACCGCGACCGTTCGTGCGACGTGCGCGAGCCCCAGGACGCCGCCCGGGGGTCGGGATCGGGCGGTCCCCCCGGCCGCCCGATCCGCGGACTGCCGGCACGGCCGGCCCCGAGGGGCCGCACCGTGCCGGTGAGACGAGCCGTTCCCCAACCGGCTCCCCGTTCCCGGTGCCGCACCGCTCGCGCGGACACGGACCCGGGGCCCCCTTCCCCACGGGTTTCCCGAGGTCCATCCTGCGAGCAGCGCGCAGGCGAACGCGTCGTGATCCGGGAGTTTCACCCCCGGATTCACCCGGTGCCGGGCGCCGACTCCAGTGTGCGATCTCCGCACCGCGCTCCCGGGCGCTCCGGAGTCACTCGGGGACGACGGCGCTCGCGACGCCGGTGGGGAGGAGTCGACGGCGGGTCAGCGGAGGCGGCCGTCGCCGGGCCGGGTCACGCGCATCCGCCGGGCGCCGTAGCCGTCGAGCTCCATCGACGTCGTGCCGTCCGCGAGGGTCCAGCTCTCCCCCGAGGCGAGGCACACGAGCTCGGTGCCCTCGGGCTCGTCGCCCAGGTCGAGGTCGAACGCCACGGGCTCGCCGCCGAAGTTGTGCACGGCGACGAAACGGCTGTCGCCCGTGCGCGCGCCGTGCGCGAGCACGCGCTCGGCGGTCACGGGCAGGATCTCGAGATCCCCCCAGCCGATCTCCGGCGACTGCCGATACGTGCGCGCGAGACCGCGGACGAAAGCGAAGAGCGAGTCGGGTGCCAGAAGCTGGGCCTCGACGTTCACGTGCTGCGGCCCGTACGGGCCGTCGGGCGCGGGGAGCGGGTGCTTCGACGGGGGTGCCGTGGAGAAGCCGCCGTCGGGCCGCCACTGCATCGGCACCCGCACCGCGTCGCGCTCGTCGATGTCGAGGTTCTCGCCCATGCCGATCTCCTCGCCGTACAGCAGCACCGGGGTGCCCGGCAGGGAGAAGAGGAGACTGTAGACCAGGCGCACGCGACGCGGGTCGCCGCCGAGCATGGGCGGGAGCCGGCGGCGGATGCCTCGGCCGAAGACCTGCATCGACTCGTCGGGGGCGAAGGCGGCGAAGACCTCGTCGCGCTCGCCGTCGGTGAGCTGATCGAGGGTGAGCTCGTCGTGGTTCCGGACGAAATTGGCCCACTGCGAGATCGTCGAGATCCCGGGGCGGCTCTCGAGCGACGCGCGCAGCGGGGCGGGGTCCTCGCGCGCGAGAGCGAGGTACATCGCCTGGTTGCTCGCGAAGTCGAACTGCATGTGCAGCTCGCCGTCGCCGTCCTCGCCGAAGTACGCGGCCTGTTCGTCGTGCGGCACGTTGACCTCGCCGACGAGCATCGCCTCGCTCGAGCGGCGCTGCGCGAACCGTCGCAGGGCGCGCAGCACATCGTGGTCGCGCTGCGGTTCGCGTCGTTCGGGCGACGAGACGAACGAGGGGACGGCGTCGACCCGGAAGCCCGAGACGCCGAGCTGCAGCCAAAATCCCATGACCCGCGCGAGCTCGCGCTGGACGGCGGGATTCTCGGCGTTCAGATCGGGCTGATGGGAGTAGAAGCTGTGGAGGTAGTACTGCTGCGTCTTCTCGTCCCATTCCCAGACGCCGTCCTCCTCGCCGGGGAACTGCGTCTCGCGGGGGTCGTCGGGGATCTCGTCACGCCACACGTAGTAGTCGCGGTAGGGCGAGGTGCGACTGCGACGCGCGGACACGAACCACGGATGCTTGTCGGAAGTGTGGTTCATGACCAGGTCGACGATGACGCGGATGCCGCGGTCCTCCGCCGTGCGGATGAGCTCGACGAAGTCGCCGTGGCTCCCCACGCGCGGGTCCACGCCGTAGTAGTCCGAGACGTCGTAGCCGTTGTCGCGCCCGGGAGTCGGATAGAACGGCATGAGCCAGAGGCACGTGACGCCCAGGTCGGCGAGGTACGGCAGCCGGCGCGCGAGGCCCTGCAGGTCGCCGTCGCCGTCGCCGTCGTCATCGAGGTACTTCTCGACGTCGACGCAATAGAGCACGGCGTTCTTCCACCACAGGTCGCTCGTGTCGGCGATCTTCATCGCGCGCCTCCCCTCTCGTCTGCGGCGCCGTCGAGCCGCTCGCGCAGCGCATCGAGCAGTTTCGTGGCCCGCTCACCGAGGAAGGCCCGCTGGTCCTGCGCGATCTCGTGGATGTAGAGGCGATCGAAACCGGCGGCCATGAGGTCGGCCAGGCGGTCCGCGAGCTCGGCGATGCCGCTCGGCGAGTCGGTCGCGACGATGACGTGCTCGGCGAGTTCGGCGTCGCTCGGCTCACCCGCCCGGGCGGCGAACTCCTCGGGCTGCGCGATGTCCCACGCCTCCGGCGGTGTCACGACACCGTGCAGCCATTGGTCGCGCACCAGCGCGGTCGCCTCGTCGATCGTCGCGGCGAGCGCGATGTGCACCTGCAGGCAGGTCGGGCCGAGGCCCCCGGCGTCGAGGTACGCGTCCGCGATCTCGGCGACCTGGTCCCGGCGCGTGCCGACGGTGACGAGACCGTCGGCCCACCCGGCGGCCCAGCGCGCGGTCGCGGCGGAGGCGGCGGTGGCCATCAGGGTCGAGGGGCCGGCGGGCAGGCTCCACAGCCGCGCCTCGTGCACGCGCACGCGGCCGTCGTGGTTCACGGTCTCCCCCGCGAGGAGGCCGCGCATCACCTCGACGCATTCGCCGAGCCGTGCGGTGCGCTCGTCCTTGGACGGCCAGAGCGCTCCCGTGACGTGCTCATTGAGGAGCTCGCCGCTGCCGAGGGCCGCGAAGTACCGGCCGGGGAACATCTCGGCGAGGGTCGCGATCGCCTGGGCGCTGACGACGGGGTGGTAGAGCTGGCCGGGAGTCGCGACCGAGCCGATCGAGAAGCGCGTCGACGCGAGCGCCGCCCCCAGCCAGGCGATCGTGTTGCCCGAGTGTCCCTGCTGCGGCGTCCAGGGCGAGAGGTGGTCGGCGCTGAAGGCGCCGTCGAACCCGAGCCGCTCGGCCGCGATCACAGCCTCCAGGAGCGCGCTGGGCGCGAGTTGTTCGTGCGAAGCGTGGTATCCGATGAAGGCCATGCCCCAGTCTTTCCGGGCGCCGATGCCGGACGCTTCCGGTTGCTCCTGGGGCGCGGGTGCGGTATCGGGTCAGCGGGTCCGCGGCGAGGCGTCCTGCAGGCGGGTGAGGGCTTCGCGCATGCGGGTCTTGACCGCGCCGACCGGATGCCCGGTGCGCTCGGCGATCTCGGCCTGACTGCATCCGGCGAACGATGCCAGGGCGATGACCTGGCGCTGCGCGGGGGTGAGCTCCGCCATCCGCGCCTGCAGGGGATCGACCGGGATGCGAACGTCGACGGGTCCCGTCTCGACGACCCCGGCGGCGTCCCGGACGGATGCGAGCGCCAGGCGGCCGACGGCGGCGAGCACCCAGGTCCGCGCCGGCATCCCCGACGCGGCGAACGAGCGGGCGGTGCGCCACACCTCGAGGAACGCCGCGCTCACGACGCCCTCCGCGGCGCCCCGGCTGCCGATGACGCGCAGTGCGAGTCCGAACGCGGCGCCGGCGGTGGCGTCGTAGACGGCTGCGAACGCCTCTCGGTCGCCCCGCGCGGCGGCGAGCAGGAGGGAGTCGATCTCGGCGTCCGAACCGGAGCGCTCGGGCTCGTCGGCCGCGGTGTCCGGCACGAGCAGGTCTGTCATGTGATCAGCGTGCCCCCCGGGCGGCCGCACCCGAAACGCTTGTGGGATCGCCACGGGGATGCTAGCGAATGTAATCGAGTGAATGGATCGCGGCGGGCGCCGGGCTCCGGTGCGGGCCCGGAGACGCAGAACACCCCGGGTCGCGGGGACCCGGGGTGTTCGCGTGAAGGAGCGTCTTACTTGAAGGCATCCTTGACGTTCTCGCCGGCCTTCTTGACGTTGGCGGCGGTCTGGTCCTTGTGACCTTCGGCTTCGAGACGCTCGTTGTCGGTGGCCTTGCCGGTGGCTTCCTTCGCCTTGCCGGCAATGTCCTGAGCTGCGTTCTTGATCTTGTCGTCGAGTCCCATATCGGCCCCTTCCGTCGATCTGCGTCCGGTGCGTGTGCTCCCGGATGCCGGGACGCTTCATCCCGGTCCGTCCACGGTAGGTCGCCCCCCGCCGCCCGCGCACCCGCTCGCGTTCTGGCCGCTGATGCGCTAGAGGACGGCCACGTGCGCTCCCAGGTTTCTCGGGCCCGCGTGCGACACGATCGACGTATGGCTGCGCGATCCCGGATGCTGAAGCGGCGACGCCGTCGCATCGGGATCATCACCGTCCTGGTCCTGGTGCCGATGCTGCTCGTCACGTTCATCGTCGCCATCGGGGTGACCGCGGCTTCGCTCCTCGAGGCGAGCGTGCCGCCGGCGGCGCCCCCTCCGGGCGGCGAGGCGCGAGACCTCCCCCCGAACGCGGGGGCGATCGACCCGGGGGACCTCATCGACGACGAGCTGTTCTTCGACACCGATGCGCTGACGACGTCCGAGATCCAGGACTTCCTCGACGCACGGATCGGCGACTGCGTGAACGGGGCATGCCTGAACGTCGCGACGGCGGGGATCTCGTCGCGCGAGGAGCGGGTGTCGGCGCGCACCGGCGAGGTCGTGTGCCGCGCGATCGAGGGCGGCGAGCTGCCGGTCGCCGAGATCATCCACCGGGTGCAGGAGGCCTGCGGGATCTCGGCGCGCGTCATCCTGGTGACGCTTCAGAAGGAGCAGTCGCTCGTCGAGGGCCGTGCGGCACGTGCACCCTCGGAGGCCCGGCTCCGCGCCGCGATGGGCGCGAGCTGCCCCGACACGGCGCCGTGCGATCCCGAATACGAGGGGGTCGGCGCCCAGATCGTCGCGGGCGCGACCGACCTCGCCTCCTACCGCGCGTCGAACTTCATGCGTCAGCCGGGCCCGCACTTCATCGCTTTCCACCCGAACCCCGATTGCGGCGGCTCCGAGGTCGTCATCCGCAACGACGCGACCGCGGCGCTGTACAACTACACGCCCTATCAGCCCGACCCCGCGGCCCTCGCCGCAGGATGGGGAGCGGGCGGTCCCTGCTCGTCGTACGGCAACCGGAATTTCGCTTACTACTTCGCGACGTGGTTCGGGTCGGTGCGCACAGGCTGAGCCACTATGGTGCGTGACGTGATGTCATCCCCCGGTGCGGCGACGACCGCTCGCGACGGTCTCGCGCGGGGTCTCCGCGACCTGCGGTCGGCGGCCGGACATGCGCGCGGCTGGCTGCGGAAACGCCCGGTCGCCCTCGTCATCGCGATCCTGACGATCGGGCTGAGCATCGCCGGCCTGGCGTTCCCGTCGATCGACTGGGGCTTCGCGTCCGTCGACGACGCCGACCTGGGCGGCCGGGCGCTCCGGCACTGGTGGAGCTCGGTCACCTCGCTCTTCGTCGTCGAGAGCGTTCCTGCGCTCGTGGTCTTCGTCATCCTCGTGTTCGTCGTCATCGGTGCCGCAGAGCGCGCGATGGGCAGCATCCGCACGGTCATCGCCTATGTCGTGGGAGGGGTGGCGGCGTCGTTCCTCGGCTTCGCGATCGACCTCTTCGAGCAGAGCTACCTGGCCGGCATCCCGCTGAACGCACCCGCCGTCGACGTGTTCTCGCCCACCGCCCCACTGCTGGCCACGGCCGTCGCCGCGAGCGCGTTCTTCGGAGCGCTGTGGCGTCGTCGCACGAGACTGCTGGCACTCTTCACCGCGATGACGCTGTATCTCTATTCGGGCGGAGCGAACGACCTCTTCTCGCTGCTCGCGATCCCGGTCGGCTTCGCGCTCGGCTTCGCTCTCGGTGGGCGGGGCGTGGGATTCCGGCTCGTGCGCAGCTCGTTCTACGAGAAGCGGGTGCTGCTGGCGGCCATCGTCGCCATTACGGCGGTGGGTCCCGTCGTCGCGACGGCGTCGGGCGCGGGGGCGGGCCTGCTGTCGATCTACGGCTACCTGTCGATCGACCCGCTGAGCGTCGTCGACGGTCAGGTCTGCGCCTTCGGCTCGCCCGGCGCGCCCTGCCCCGACGACTTCTCGACGATCGCCGACCTGCAGGGCTGGTCGAGCCTGGTCGCGCTGCTGCCGTTGCTCGTGCTGCTGCTCGCGGCGTGGGGCATCCGCAGCGGGCGTCGCGTCGCGCTCGCGGTGGCCGTCGCGATGAATCTCGCGATCTTCGCGGGCATGGTCTACACCTTCCTGGTGATCGAGCCCGAGACGGTGGCCGCCATCGGCGAGGCCGTCGATGCCGAGACGGCCGATTTCGTGTGGCAGACGCTCACCGGGGTGATCGTCGGAGCGGTGGTGCCGCTCGTCGTCGCGATCGTCCTCATCGTGTTCCGGGGTGCCGCCCGGGTCTCGACGGCTGCATCGGCGCAGCGCGCGTTCGTCCTGACCGTCGCCGTCGGGACCGGCGCCGTCCTCGCCGCGTCGTACGCGGGCACCCTCGCCCTCGCCGCGGGCTTCCGCCCGGAGGTCGATGCGGTCACGGTCCTGCGCGCCCTCCCGCTGCGACTCGTGCCCCCGACGCTCATCCCGTCGGACATCGTCGAGTTCGTGCCCGAGAGCGGCGCGGCCCAGGCGCTGTGGTATCTGCCGTCGCTGGCGTTCTGGGTCCTGCTGATCGTCGCGGTCGCACGGGTGCTCCTCACCCCCCGCACGGTGCTCGACGCCCCCGACCGACTGCGTGCGCGCGAGGTGCTCGAGCGCGGGGGCGGCGACACGCTCTCGTTCATGTCGACGTGGCGGGGCAACGCCTACTGGTTCGCATCCGACGCCGACGCGGCGGTCGCGTACCGCGTGCGCGGGACGATCGCCGTGACGCTGGGCGGTCCGTTCGGCCCCGACCACGACCGCCCCGATGTCGTGTCGGGATTCGTGGAGTTCTGCGGCGCGCACGGCTGGACCGCCGTGTTCTACAGCGTCGACGCACGCCCGGGCAGTGTGTTCGACCATCTCGGCTGGCAGCGGATGCCGGTGGCCGAGGAGGCCGTGCTGCGCCTGCCCGACTGGAACACGGCCGGCAAGAAGCGGCAGGACATCCGGACGGCCACGAACCGCGCCTCGCGGTCGGGCATCGTCGCCGAGTGGACGTCGTGGCGCGAACTGACACCGGCGCAGCACGCGCAGATCCGCGAGATCTCGGAGGGCTGGGTCGCCGATCGGTCGCTCCCCGAGATGGAGTTCACCCTGGGCGGGGTCGACGAGCTCGACGACCCCGCCGTACGGCTGATGCTGGCGGTGCACGAGAGCGGGCGCATCGAGGCGGTGACCAGCTGGCTGCCGATGTTCGAGCACGGCGGCGTCACGGGTTACACCCTCGACTTCATGCGCCGGCGGGGTGATGCGATGAACGGCATCATGGAATTCGCGATCGGCGCCGCCGCCGATCGGATGAAAGCGGACGGGCTGACGCTGCTCAGCCTGTCGGGTTCGCCGCTGGCGTCGACGCAGCTCGGCGACGACGCGTCCCGCACGAGCATGGCGCGACTGCTCGATCTGCTGGGCGGTCTGCTCGAGCCCGCGTACGGGTTCCGGTCGTTGTTGAACTTCAAGCGCAAGTTCCAGCCGGAGTTCGTGCCCCTGTGGGCCGTGTATCCCGATCCCGCGATGCTGCCGGCGCTGGGCGTCGCCCTGACCCGCTGCTACCTCCCGACGCTGACGCTCCCCCAGGCCGTGCGGATGGCCGGCGGGCTGCGCGCCGCGGGCTAGCGGTTCAGACCCCAGTGGTCGGCGATGATGCCGAGCCCTTTTTCGAATATGTACGACCACGAGGTCGCGTCATGCGCGCTGCCCTGCGCCTCGATATAGGTCGCATCCATCCCGGCGTCCTGCGCCTCCTGATAGATGCGCTGGACCCCCGGGAGGAACCCCGCGTCCTCGCTGCCGACCCCGAACACGGCGGTCATGCCCTCGTAGGGCGCGTGAGCGGCCATGATCGCTGCCGGCTTCGCCGCCTCGTATGCCGCGGTGTCCCCTCCGAACCCCTGCGCGACGGTCGTGGCCTCGTCGCCGAGCGAGGGGAACTCCTCGCCGGAGGCGTCGAGGATGGCGCTGAACAGCTCGGGATGGGCGGCGCCGAGCTGGATCGAGCACGTGCCGCCCTGGGAGAGGCCGCCGATGCCCCAGTACTCCGGAGAGTCGAGCACGGGCAGGTTGGCCGAGATCCACGTCGGCACATCGACGGTGAGATAGGTGGCCGAGTTCCCGAGCGGCGAGTCGATGCACATCGGGTTCGCATCGGGCGTTCCGAGCTGGTCGGGCGAGACGACGATCGGCGCCAGTCCGTCATGTGCGGCGGCGTAGGCGTCGAGCGACTGCTGCAGGTGCGCGGCGATGAGCGGGTCCTGGGGCTGACCCGGCTGACCCGACATCATGATGAGCACGGGCAGCAGGGGCGGGTCGTCGGTGAGCGCGGCCGGGGGGCGGTAGATGACGGCCGGTCGCGCGGTGAAGCCCGAGGCGGTCGCGGGGATGGTGACGGTGCCGACCTCGCCGTGCGACGGCATCCCGGAGGGCGGAGTCCAGTCGGCGATCGTCGGCCGATCGGAGTCGTCACCGACGGCGGGCAGATCGGCGGCGCCGAAAGCGGGCAGGCCGAGAGCGGTGCGCACGGTGGGGTACTGCCCGAACGCGATGTTGACCCCCATCGCGGCGGTCACGACGAAGAGCACGGCCGCGAGCGGTGCGGCGATCGCTCGGCGCCACGTCGGGCGCCAGAGCGACGCGAGCGCGATGCCCGTGCCCGCGAAGCCGAGGGCGACCCACATCCGGGTGTCGGACGTCAGCACCACCCCGAACAGGTCGTAGTGATCGGCCAGCAGCCACGTCAGGGCGATCCCGAACAGCCCGGCGACCAGCGCGGCGACAGCCGCGGTGAGCACCCAGCGTCGCCGGTTCCACCGCCGACTCGGACGCACCGCCACGAGCAGCGCGACCGCCAGACCGGCGGCGGCGCACGTCAGCACGACGGCGGGACCCGAGAGGATGCCGATGTCGAGCAGCCAGTTCACATCGACCTCCCGAGGATCGCGTCGAGCCGGGGCGGTGCGGCGGGATCGCCGATCCGAGCACAGCGTAATCCCGGGCGTCCGGGCGCCACGGGGCGCGCAGTGTTATTCGTGGCTCTTTCATCAGCTCGCGAGAAGCCGGCCGGCGCAGGCCGAGCCCCACGGAGCGGTGGTGTCGGTCGTGTCGGTGGTGTCGGTGGTGTCAGCGGGGATCGGCGACCTCGGGCGGCCACACCACCGAGAAGCGCTCGAAGACGATGTCTTCCTCCTCGGACCATTCCGCACCGCGCGCGGCCGACACGCGCGTGAAGTACCGTCGATGCTCGCGGCTCCAGCTGTCGAGTGACCGGTCGTCCTCTCCTTCGTCGGCGGCGAAGGCGGCATCCGCGCTCGAGAACGGGCCGAGTCGCAGCTCGGTACTGCGGATGACGACGCGGGGCGCCCCCGTGCTGTCGCAGGCGATCCAGTGCGAGCCCAGGCGCGGGATGAGCTGGCCACGGGCGACGAAGTCGGACACCAGCTCGGCGGTCGCGCGCTTGCCGCCCGCCAGGACGATCCCGAGCAGTTCGTCCGCGAGGCGCGGCGAGTCGCCGAAGTGCTCGACGGTGTAGTCGGGCGCGGCCCGCACAGCCTCGGGATGCGCCGTGCGGTACTGCTCCCACATCTCGGCGGCGGCGTCGTGGTCGACGGGAAGGGCGTGCGAGGATCCGCCAGTTTCGGTCATGCCCGGATTCTCGCATCGGTGATGCGCGCCTCAACGGATCCGGAGCCGTGCGCCGTCGCGTCAGCGCGTCCCGAAGGCGACGGAGTGCACCCCCTGCGCGCCGGCCTGCTCGTCGGCCAGAGCGCGCTCCGCGGTGAGGTCGAGGCCGCGGGCGAGCAGCAGATACGCGACCGCCGAGGCGATCAGGCCGACGAACAGGGCGACGTCGATGCCGCCGATGGCCTGCGCGATCGGGCCGACGAACCAGGTCGTCACGACGAAGGGCACCATGGCGACGATGCCGATCGCGTACGAGAGCAGGCCGCGCCACCCCCAGGCGCCGTAGATGCCGTGCGGTCGGAACATCTCGCCGATCGCGTAGTGGCCGCGGCGGACGGCGTAGTAGTCGACGAGGTTGACCGAGGTCCACGGCACGAGGACGTAGAGGAGCACGACGAGGAAGCTGCCGAAGGAGTCGAGGAACTCCCCGGTCGCCAGGAGTGCACCGAGCAGGCCGGATGCGCCGATGACGAGACAGGCGACGATGCGGACGGCGCGCGTCGGACGCACGGTGACGAACGAGGATGCGACCGTGATCAGCTCGATGCTCGCGGCATACACGTTGATCGTGATGACGGTGACGAGCGCGGGGAGCGACGACCACAGCAGCACGACCCCGAGCCCGGGGACGATCGCGTCGGCCGCCGCCGAGATCGCACCGACGGGGTCTGCGCCTGCGAACAGCGACGCGACGAACGCGCCGAGGGCCATCAGCCACCCGGCCCCGACGATGACCCCGGATGCGGTGAAGACGAGGGCGGCTCGCGGGCTGGTCTGCGGCGGCAGGTAGCGCGAGTAGTCCGAGACGTACGGCGCCCACCCGAGGGCATACGCGGCCGCGGCGGCGAACTGCACGAGGAAGGCCGGCCAGGCGAAGCCGCCGCCGGCGAGCGCACCCGCGGGCAACGGGATCGCGATGAGCGCGACGATCGTGAAGATGCCGAAGGTTGCGAGGAACAGCCACGTGAGCCACTTCTGCACCCGGTGGATCCAGTGGTACCCGACGATCGCGAGCGTCACGGCGAGCACGGCGATCAGCACGTACCAGAGCGAGCTCAGCTCGGTGCCGGTGGTCTGCGCGAGGACATCGCCGGCGAGCAGCAGATTGAAGATGTTGAAGCCGACGATGCTCGCGATGACGACGAGGCAGATGAGCGCGACGCCGCGGTATCCGAACTGCGCGCGCGACTGGATCATCTGCGGTAAGCCGAGCTGCGGCCCCTGAGCGGAGTGGAAGGCCGTGAACACCGTGCCGACCGCGACGCCGAGCAGGATGGCGAGCAGGGCGGTCAGGAGGTTCGCACCCATCGCGACCCCGACCATGCCCGTCGCGAGGGTCGTGAGGTTCGCGTTCGACATGAACCAGAGCGAGAACAGGCTGCCGGGTGTGCCGGTGCGCTCGGCAAGCGGCACCCAGTCGATCGATTTGACCTCGATCCCGGTCGTCGTCGGGAGGGCGGCGGGGGTGTGCGCGATGTCGATGCGCGGTTCGCTCATGGCGGGACTCTTTTCGGGAAGAGGTCGGTCGGTCAGCCGTACAGGTCGGCGCGGCGGTCGGCGAAGAGGTCGTTGAGGTCGCCGAGAGCTTTCACGCCCGGGGTGATCGCGACGGCGGCCGAGGCATCCGGCGCGCCATCGGCTCCCGCGACGATCCAGCCGTCGCCGTCGATGATCGCGGTGCCCCCGGTCCACACGACGCCGCGCTCGGATCCGGTGCGATCGGCGACGACCGTCGGCAGACGCGACGACCTCGCCGCCGCCATCGCCTGGATGAGCTCGGGCGCGCGCTCGCCCGTCGGACGGTCGACGAGCGGCCAGTTCACCGGGAGCGCGAGGATGTCGGCGCCCGCGAGCGCGAGATGGCGCGGTACCTCGGGGAACTCGTTGTCGTAGCAGATCGCCACCCCCACGCGCCCGATCGGCGTCTCGACGACGAGACCCGCGGACTGGCCGCTCTCGAAGACCTTCTTCTCGTCGGCCCAGAGGTGCGACTTGCGGTAGACCGCTGCGATCCCGGCGGCCGTGGCGACGAGCGCGCTGTTGAAGAGTCCGCCGTCGGCGCGCTCGCAGAATCCGATCACCGCGACGGTGCGGGCGCCGAGGGCGTCGACGACGTCTCGCCAACGGGCATCGTCGCTCGCCATCGCCAGGCGCTCCGCCTCGGCGCGGCCGGTGAAGACGTACCCGCTCGTGGCGAGCTCCGTGGCGACGACGAGCTGGGGCTCGTCGGATCGAACGGCCCGGAGAGCCGCCACGATGCGCTCGAGGTTGCCGTCGACGTCACCGAAGACGATCTCGGGGCCGAGCGCGATGCATCGGACCGTGCCGACGTGCTCTCGTGCGCGCTCCGCGGACTCATCGCGCATCCCGGTCATCGCCCGCCCTTCTCGTCACCTGCCCGAGTCACGGTAGGGCGGGGCGGAGCCATCGCACAACGGGGGGCCCTCCGGTGGGAATCACAAGCCGAGCCGATGGTTCGTGACGCGGTTCGCGGCCCGCGATCGGCGGTCAGGGCCGACGTACGAGCGACGCAGCGCCGGCGATCGCCCCGACGATCGCAGCGGAGGCCGCGGCATAGAGCGGGGCACGGTGCCGGATGGCCCACGTCTGCGGGCTGCCGTTCCACGCCCGATCGTCGAACGCGCCGTGCGCACCGTGATCGCCGGCCACCGGCTCGTACAGGTTGGGCGGCGAGTCCGACGCGTCCGAGTCGGGCGCGAACTGTCCCTCCCACGCGTTCTTGGCGAGGTACCAGTCGAGGAACCGGCCGGCCACACGCGTTCCCAGGATGAGGCCGACGGTCGACTCCCCCACCCACGTGCGCCGGCGGGGACGGTCGGCGACGTCGGCGACCGCGCGCGCACCGACCTCCGGCTGGAAGATCGGCGGGACGGGCTGCGGATGCCGCGAGAAGCCGGACTTCACCCATCCGAACTGCGTCGTGTTGAGCGCCGGCATGTCGACGATCGAGACGGCGATGCTGCTCTTCTCATGGGTGAGCTCGGAGACCACCGCGTCGGTGAAGCCGTGCACGGCGTGCTTCGCGCCGCAGTACGCCGCCTGCAGCGGGATGCCGCGGTGCGCGAGCGCCGACCCGATCTGGATGACGTGGCCCCGATCGCGGTCGCGCATGCGCCGGAGCGCCGCCCGCGTGCCGTTGACCGTGCCGAGATAGGTCACGGCCGTGGCCCGGTCGAAGTCGTCGGCCGACGTGTCGAGGAACGGCGCGATCGTGCCGGACATGACGTTGTTGACCCAGAGATCGATCGGACCGAGGGTGTCCTCGACTTCCGCCGCCGCACGGTCGACAGCCTCGGCGTCGGAGACGTCGACCGAGACCGCGAGGCCGCGACGCCCGGAACGCGCGACGTCGCTCACGGCTCCGTCGATGCCGTCGCGCCCGCGCGCCAGCACGGCGACGTCCCACCCACGCTCGGCGAGTTCACGCACGATCGAGCGGCCCAGGCCGGCGCTTCCTCCGGTGACGACGGCGACTCCGCGCCCGTCCGCTGCGACCATGACGATCTCCTTCCACCGAGGCATCCACGGTGGAAGCTCGCGATCAGGCGACCATTGTCGGCATCACACGGCGCGCGGACGCAGCTGTTGCCAGGCGCGACGGAATGGTCTACGGACGATCACTCCCGGCGATGACGCGCTCAGCTCGGCGAGATACCGACGAGGTAGGCGCCGGTCTCGCCCTCACTGTCGAGGGTCACCGACATCCCGGGTTCGGCGAGGTCGACCGGCAGCGTCACGGCACCCGGGCAGGCCACCTCGGCGTCGTCGACGAGGGGCGTGCCGTCCGGGGTCTCGACGGTGGCGACGATGCGCTCGGGGCCGGCGCAGCGGATCTCGACGACGTAGGGCCCGGGTTCGAGGCTCTCGTGCGTCGTCTTGTTGACCGCCACCTGGTCGACGTCGCCGAAGGAGCCCCAGAACAACGTCGGGATGTCGGTGGGGTTGTCCCGGGCCTCATCCTCGAAGTAGCCGATCCACGGATCGGGTGTCGGGGTGGCGCTCGGGGTCGTCGGGAGCACGGACGGAGTTGTGGCGGACTCCGACGGGATGCTCGCCGGCGGCGATCCTGCGTCGGCGTCGCCGTCGCTCACGGGCGTGCACGCCGCTAGCGCACAGAGGGCCACCGCTGCACCCGCGACGAGCAGGGACGATCGGATTCGAGACATCCGGCGATGCTAGGCGAGCACCGCCGGCGCTACAAGGGGGGCGGTGCGCGTCAGCGCATGCCCGACATGCGATCCCACTCGATCGACTTGAACTGCAGGAAGGTGCAGAGGTTGCCCGCGAAGGCAACCTCGGCCGCGAGCCCCGCCATCTCGTACGGGGTGAGCGTGAGGTCGTCGGAGCGGGCCGTCAGCGTCGCCTCCCACTCGGGATCGTCGATCGCGCGGGGCTGCATGTAGATGTCGGCAGGGGCGTTTGCGAGGTGCACGATGACCAGGCCGGTGTCGAGACCGTCGGAGCCGTCTTGGATCGCGACCTTGACCGTGACACCGGGCGCCTCGCCCTGCGCCAAGAACTCCGCGACCCATTCCTCGAGGAGGGTCTTGGTCCGTACGGGGACCCGAGGGGTGTCTGCGCTCATCACGTCGAATGATGCCACATCCCGAACGAGATCGCCTGTTTTCCTGGACCGAATCCGACTATCCGTCGAACTATCGCGCCGCGCGCTCAGCCCTGCGGCTCGGGAACCATCCGCAGCCCGTCCGCACTGTTCGCCGACTCCATCAGGACGTCGACCCACTTGGGGTTGATCTGCGGCTGACGGCTGCCCGCGAACTGGAACTGCACGGAGATCGTCGGGTGCATCCAGAAGTCGCGCCGACTGGTGCCGTGCGGCGAACTGGTCTCGAACATGAACGGCTCGCCGCGGCGCAGCTTCGTCATCACGACGAGCCGCAGGTGCGCCAGAGCGCGGTCGTCGACCTCGACGGAATTGGCCGCGTTGTCGTAGAAGAATCTGCCCACCGCACGAGCTTAAGCCGACCTGAAGACATCGGCGTCGACACGATGTGCGCGGATATGATGCGACGGTTTCTAATGGGCTATACCATTGCGCTCAGCTCCATCATCGTCCGCACCCGCTCCGCGTCAGGGGAAGCCCAATGCCCGCCTTCGAGGACATCGTCCAGGTCATCACCGACAACCTCTTCAGCCAGGTCGCCGTGCTCATCGGCATCATCGCGATCGTCGGGCTCGCGCTGCAGCGCAAGCCGATCGAACAGGTCGTCGCCGGCGGCCTACGAGCCACCATCGGCGTCGTCGTGCTCAACATCGGCGTCGAGATCTTCGTCGGGGGCCTGGTCAGCTTCCAGGTGATCGTCGCGAGCGCGCTCGGCCTCGAGCCCCCGACGGCGCAGGCCACCCTGGCGGACTTCACTTCCGGTCAGGGCTCGGTGGTGCCGCTCATCATCGCGGGCGGCTTCGTGGTGCACCTCGCCCTCGTCCGCGTCTTCCGCGCGGCGCGGTTCGTCTACCTCACCGGGCACCTCATGTACTGGATGAGCGTCGTGATCGCGGCGAGCCTCGTCGAAGCTTTCGGCGACGTGGACCGATGGGTGCTCGCGGGAGTCGGATCGCTGCTGATCGGCTGCTATTGGGTGCTGCAGCCACTGTGGACCGCGCCGCTGATGCGCCGCGTCATGGGCGACGACGAGGTGGGGCTCGCGCACACCGACTCGACCATCGCGATCGCCGCCGGGTACGGCGCGAAGGCGTTGCGCCTCGGCGATCCGGTGCGTCACGACGCCGAGCAGCTGAAGCTGCCGCGGGCACTGTCGTTCTTCAAGGACATCAACGTCTCAACGGCCTTCGTCATCGGCATCATCATGCTCGCCGCCATCCTCTTCGCCGACCCCGCGGTCGTGGCCGAGCAGATGGGCGACGCCGCGGTGCTGCCGTGGGTGTGGGCGCTGTTGCAGGCGCTGCGCTTCGCCGCGGGCATCGCGATCCTGCTGTTCGGTGTACGCATGTTCCTCTCCGAGATCGTGCCCGCGTTCAAGGGACTGTCCGAGCGTGCACTTCCCGGCGCGAAGCCGGCCCTCGATCTGCCGGTGACCTTCACGCGGGCGCCGACCGCCGTGATGATCGGCTTCCTCGCCTCGACCGTGACGTTCCTGATCCTGATGGGAGTGTTCGCGGGAGCCGGATGGTTCGTGCTCGTCCCGCCGATGATCATGCTGTTCTTCGGCGGCGGTGCGGGCGGCGTCTTCGGGAACGCGGTCGCGGGATGGCGCGGGGCGGTCTTCGGCGGTGTGCTCAACGGGGTCGTGCTCGCGTTCGGGCAATGGATCGGCTGGGGCGTTTGGGGCGACACCGCGCCCGAGCTGGCGACCCTCGCCGACGCCGACTGGTTCGTGGTCGGCTGGACGCTGCGCGGGCTCGGCGGCCTGCTCGCGCCGCTCGGCGCGACGGCGGCCCTGTGGGTCATCGCCGCCGCCGTGGTCGCGGCGACCGTCGCCGTCCTGATCGTGCTCGGACGGCGGGCGCCTCGCGGCACGTCGCCGGAGGCCGGAGCCTCCCCCGAGCCCGGGGGGACGCCGTCGTCGCAGATCGTGGCAGCGGATGAGGTCGCCGCACCGACCGGTGCGGCCGGGGCGGCGACGGCGACCGTACCGCGCGTGACCGATCGGCCCGAGACGCTCGAGGTGCTCGCCGTCTGCGGCGCCGGCATGGGCTCGAGCCTCATCCTGCGCACGACGACGCAGCGCGCGCTCGAGCAGCTCGGCGTGACGGCATCCGTCGACAACACCGACATCGGCTCGGCGCGCGGGCGGCGGCCCGACCTCGTGATCGGCCAGCCGTCGTACCTGTCGGAGGTCGCCGGCATCGCACCGGTTACGGTGGCGATCACGAACTTCGTCGACGTCGCGCACATCCGCGAGCAGCTGCGCGCGGGGCTCGAGGAGAAGGGATGGCTGTGATGACCGGTCTGGGAGAGTTCGTCGACGCCGTCGGCCGACGCAACGTCGACACCATCGAGGCGGCCGCCGAGGCCATCGCCCGCACCGCCGCGGCCGGCGGCCTCGTGCGGCCCGCCGGCGCCGGGCACTCGCTGGCCGCGGTGCTCGAGACGTTCTTCCGCGCGGGCGGTCTCGCGTTCGTGCGGCCGATCTGGCACCCGCGGGTGCTTCCCTTCCTCGGAGCGGCCGCCGCGACGCTCGCCGAGCGTGAGGCGGGACTGGGCGCGGAAGCCGCAGCCGCGGCGGGGATCGAGGCGGCCGACACGATCGTCGTGTTCTCGAACTCGGGCACGAACCCGTTCCCGGTCGAGATCGCCGAGGCGGGACGCGCCGCCGGGGCCACGGTCGTGGCCGTGACCTCGCTCGCCGCGAACGAGGCGGCACCCCGGCGTGCGCGGCACCGGCTGACCGAGGTCGCCGACATCGTCATCGACACCGCCGTGCCCGCCGGCGACGCCACCTGGCCGCCCGATGCCCCGGTGACGGCGCCCGTGTCGAGCCTGGCGACCAACACGGTCTGGACGCTCGTGCTGCAGCGCGTCTACGAGCTCGCGCCCGACGCGCCACGTTGGCGGAGCGCGAACGTGCCGGGCAACGACGGTGTCAACGCCGAACTCTCAGAGCGCTTCGCGGCGCGGATCCCGGAGCTGTGACGGGCGCGATCTGCGCCGAGAGCTCGAAGCGGGCGGCGGAGTAGGTCGACACCGTGCGCTCGACGACCTCGCCGTGCGACTTCGACGTGCGGATGAGCTCGAGCACGGCGGCGCCCGGCGCGAGACGGAGGGTCGCCGCGTCGTCGTCGCGCACTATGCCGGCTCGAATCACCTGCTCGCCGGCTTCGAAGCGGACGCCGTACTCGTCGAGGAGCACGCGATAGAGCGAGTCGACGGCGAAGTCGTGCTGCTCGAGGCCGGGGAACCGGTCGACGCGGAGCTGACTGCGCTCGATCGCCATCGGGATGCCGTCTGCGAGGCGGAGCCGGGCGAGCACGAGCAGCGGGTCGCCCGGACGGATGCCGAAGACATCGGCCGATGCCGGGTCGGCCGGGGCGGTCTCGCTGCGCAGCACCCTGCTCGACGGCACGTGGCCGCGGGCACGCATGTCCTCGGTGAAGCTCGTCAGCTGCAGGGGCATCGTCACCGCGGGTCGCGAGACGAACGTGCCGCGGCCCACCTCGCGCGTGAGGAGTCCCTGCCGCACGAGCTCGTCGATCGCCCGCCGGGCCGTCATGCGCGAGACGCCCGTCTCGTCGGCGAGCTGGCGCTCGCTCGGCATGGGGTCGCCGATCGCCGCGTCGCCGATGCGCCCGAGCAGCATGTCGGCGAGCTCGCGGTACTTGGGCGCGGTCACTCCTCGATCATCCCATCCCCCCTCGCCGGCGCTCCCACCGGGCGCGACCGATCAGAGGTAGAAGCCGTGGCGTTCGAGGACGGCGATCGCCTCGTTGCGACTGGAGACGCCGAGCTTCGCGAACAGCGACCGCATCTGCGACTTGACGGTGTTCACCGACACCACGAAATCGTCGGCGATCTGCGCGTACGTCTTGCCGCCGCGCAGCGCGACCGCGACCGATCCCTCGCGCGGGGTCAGCGCGGGAAGGCCCGCCGGCACGGTGTCGGGGACCGCGGCGCGCAGCTGCTGCCGGACGGCCTCGATCTGAGGGGCGAGGGTGGGACGTCGCGATGCGAGCCGGGCGAAGAGGACGGCGAGGGACGTCTGCGGCACCGTCACGAACGGCGCGAGAGAGCCGCCGGTGTGGAAGACGAGGGCGGTGGCCTCGTCGAAGAGGTCGTCCGCCGCATCCGCCTGCCCCCGTCGTTCCCGGGCGATCGCACGGCGGACGAGCACGCCCGCGAGGGTGCGGGGGCAGTGAGCGGCGCCGAGCGCGAGGCACGCGTCGGTGACGTCGAGGGCAGCGCGGTCGTCGCCGAGCGCGAGATGGGCTGCGGCGCGCTGCGCATCGAAGCAGACGGTGTGGTCGGGCGCCGCGTCGCGGCCGTCGAGCACGGACAGCGCCCGGCGAGCGGACCCCTGCGCGAGGGTCGCGTCGGCCAGCACAGACAGCGCGAGGTCGCGCACCAGCCGGTGGCTGAGGTGCGACCAGGCGCCGCCGATGACCGTGCGCAAGCCCGCGACTCCGGCCGCGATATCGCCGTGCAGGATGCGCGTGATCGCGTCGGCGGTCGCGGCGGCGTGCTGAGCGTAGGGGTCGCGCGGGGCGATGGAGCGGAGCAGACCGGAGGCCCGAGCGACGCGGTCGGCGTCGAAGGCGGCGACGGCCAGCAGGACCTCGCCGAGGACGAGGGCGTAGTCGGTGTCGAGCGGGCTCCAGCCGTTGTCGCGAGCCAGGCCGTCGCAGAGCGCCCGCGTCGTCGTGGCGGCGTCGAACTCGCCGTTGAGGGCGAAGATCAGCGTCTGCACGGCCGAGGCCCGGTATCGCACGGGGTCGCTGTCGGCGAACATGAGAGCGTGCGAGGCATAGAGGCCGGCGTCGCGCGGTCGTCCCGCCGCCGCGTACGCTTCGCCGACGGCGGCGAACAGCGACGCGAGGGTGTCGAGTCCGAGCACCGCCCGGGTGCGCAGCCGCCCGTCGGTGAAGTGCGTCTCGACGAGGGCGAGCGCGCCCTCGATGTCGTCGAGGCGCACGCGGGCGATCAGCATCGCTTCGAGCAGGTGGACGTTCGACTCGGTCCACAGCTGCGGCGCGTCGCCCGGGTCGAGGGTGCGCAGTTGCGCGAGGTCGCGCTGCGCCGGCGGGCCGCTGCGCTCGCCCGGCAGGGAGCCTCCGACGACGCGTCGCACGGTCTCGCGGAGCTCGAGCGCGCGGCTCGGGTGCGTGGTCGCGTGGGAGTCGGGATGCGGAGTGGGATGCGGGGTGGCACGGC
Organism: Microbacterium sp. cf332; assembly: GCF_900102175.1. Taxonomy (GTDB): domain Bacteria; phylum Actinomycetota; class Actinomycetes; order Actinomycetales; family Microbacteriaceae; genus Microbacterium. The sequence goes on along the minus strand of NZ_FNKN01000005.1, from coordinate 919 downwards.
GCTCGGTGGTCACGATGGGTCTCCGGTTTCGCTCGATCGCGGGACGCGTCCGTCGCGTCGCCGCACAGAGAGATTCCGTCCGAGGCATTTCGTGACGCGGCTCGCCGAAATTCGTCGCCCACCGACGTCGGTCCGAGCGCGGGCGATCAGAAGGGAGGCGCCGCCCCGGGCGGTCCGCCCGACCCCGGCATGAAGCACACCGTGGGTAGCGGGACGTCTTCTCGGTAGATCCGGCCACCCGGTGAGGTCCACTCCAGAACGCCCCCGCCGACCTGTCGGAGTCGCCAGCTGGTGAATTGCTTCATCGAGTGGTGGCGTTGGCAGAGGTGGGCGAGGTTCGCGAGGTGGGTATGGCCACCCAGGGCGTAGTCGATGGTGTGGTCGATCTCGCAGCGGATCGCGGCGAGGCGGCATCCGGGGAACCGGCAGTGCTGGTCCCGGGCTTTCAGCAGCTTCGCCATCGCCGCGGTTGGCCGGTACGTGTCGATCTCCGCCGGGGTGCGGGTGATCGGATCGACGAACAGCCGGTCCCATTCGCGGGTCTGTCCGGCGAGGAGGCGGGCGGTGTCGGCGTCGATCAACCCTGCCCCGACGACCTCCGCCGGGTGCTCGTCCGAGCCGGTGAGCGTTTCCGCGGTGATCGCGACCTGAACCCGCGCGCGGATCGCGCCCAGCCCTCCGGACCGGTCGGCGCCGTGGGTGGGGTCGACGGCGGGTGCCCCGGCGAGGACGAGGTCGCCCAGGATGTCGGCGCGGAGCTGATCCATCGTCCGCAGATCGGGCTCCGCCACGGCACCCGCGCCACCATCAGCCGCAGCATCCGCCCCAGCGTCCTTGACGGCGTGGCCCATCTGCGTGAGCCGGTCGAACATCCCCGCAGCGATCACCGTCGGCAGCGTCGCCACCAGGTTCGACATCC
>NZ_FNKN01000006.1 GCF_900102175.1 Microbacterium sp. cf332 | reverse complement strand
CCATGATTCTGCATCAACACCGCACGAGAACGATGCCCCCGAAGCGTGTCCACGATCCCCCGACCGATCGAATCATCACCGATGATCGCGAACGGCCCCACCGGAACCGGACCCCCGAACTCATCCGCCATCGCCGTGACCACACACGGGATCTCCTCACCCCGCGCCGCCCACGCCACCGCATACGGCGAATGCGTGTGCACCACACCACCCACCTCGGGCATGTTCCGATACACATACGCGTGAGCCGCGGTATCACTCGACGGCGACCGATCACTACCCGGCGTCCCCGGCACCACAGTGCCATCCAGATCGCACACGATCATGTTCTCCGGAGCCAACTCCTCATACGACACCCCCGACGGCTTGATCACGAACAGATCAGCCCCCGGAACCCGCCCCGAGACGTTGCCCCCGGTCCACACCACCAGCCCGTACCGCACCAGCTCACCGTGCAACGACGCCACCTCGGCCCGAACCCGCGCCACCGCGACTTCGGCCTTCACGCCGTCGACGTACTCGCTGCTGATCGCTGCGTTGCGTGCCACTCGAGTGCTCCTTCGCCCTGCCTCCATCGGCGGGCCTCGATCGTGTGACAGTCGATGTGACCGTTCACATTGCGACACTATAGCCAGACCTCGAACGGGGATGTCAACTCCCGGCGTGTCTCGGATCGGTAACGGCGTACGTCAGCGCCGCGACGCGGTCGACGAGCGCACGACCAGCTCGGGCATCAGCACCGGCGGGGTCGCCTCGGCATCGGCCTGACCGAGCAGCAGGTCGACGCAGCGGCGGCCGAGCTCGGCGAAGTCCTGCCGCACGGTCGTCAGTGGCGGCCAGAAGTGCGCCGCCTCAGGGATGTCGTCGAACCCGACGATGCTGATGTCGCGCGGGCAGTCCAGCCCTTCGTCGCGGATCGCGTGGAGCAGTCCGAGCGCCATCTGGTCGTTCGACGAGAAGATCGCGGTGAAGTCCCGAACGCGCAGCAGCTCGCGGCCCGCGTAGTAGCCGAACTCGGCCGTCCAGTCCCCGAGGACGGGGGCGGTGGTCGGGATGTCGGAGTCGCTCATCTCCTCGAGGAAGCCGCGCATCCGCGCCTCCGCCTCGATCCAGTCCTGCGGCCCGGCGAGATGGTAGATCGACCGGTGCCCCAGCTCGATCAGGTGGCGCGTGGCCAGTCGTGCACCGGCGATCTGGTCGACCGAGAGGGCGTGGCCGGGGTCGAGTTCCGTCGACTGCAGGGTGACGTACGGGATGCCGATGGGCTGCGCCGCGAGCGCGCGGAACACGCGAACCTGCGGAGCGATGACGACGAGCCCCTCGACCGCCTGCGCCACGAGGTGGGCGAGACCGGCCTGGATCGACGCGGGCTCGCGCGCATCCACGTTCGCCGTCGAGACCCAATACCCGCGCTCCCGCGCTGCGGCCTCGATCGCTGCGATCGACGAGGCGGGTCCGTATTGCGTCGCCGACGACGTCAGCACGCCGATCGTCTGCGAGCGGCTCGTCACGAGGGCGCGCGCCGCACGATTCGGGCTGTAGTCGAGCTCCGCCATCACCGCGAGCACGCGTTCCTTGGTCTCGGCGCGGATACTCGCGTGATTGTTCAGGACGCGCGAGACGGTCTGATGCGAGACGCCGGCGAGACGCGCGACATCGCGGATGCTCGGGCGACGGCCCGCGGCGTCTTCGCTCATGGCTCCTCCGGCCGATGTGCACGTTCACATCGGTTCGAGCCCATTATGCACCGCGACCCCGGAAATTCCGGATCCCCGGATGTGACAGTCACACTCGGGAGAGACGCACCCATGTGACGAAACCCCGAGGTGTCACATCCCGGACGCTCTCGCCGCCACCCTCCACCCGACGTATGCTGACCGGATGTCCGACCTGGCGCGCTTCCTGCCTCTCAGCCACCGCAGCGCGGGCGACGACGCGGCGGCCCCATCGGACCGCCGAGCGCAGGTCGCGTCGGTGGTGACGCTCGCCGCCGCGGTGCTCACACACGAGCCCGCCCCGGCCACCGAGACGTTCCTGCGCGAGGCCGGTCTCGCCGGAGCGGACACGAGCGGATCGCTCTCACGCCTCGCCGAGACGATCGCGACCGGTCGCCGCCGCCGGATCGGCGACCTCACCCGGGTCGCCCGGGCCTACCTCGCTCTTCCCGCCGAACGCCGTGGCCCCCTCCCCTTCGCGGTCGCCGGCGCGGTCGCCCTCGCGGCCTCCACCCGTGCGCCGTTCGCACGTCGGGCAGCGATCGCGGGGCACACGGTGCGAGCCACCGACGCGGGCTGGACGTTCGGACGCGGCCCCGAGATCTCGGCGAGCGCCGACGACATCGTCGCCTTCCTCACCGGGCTGTCCGACACGCCGCCGCGGCGCAACCCGATCAGCTGAGCCGCAGCAGGTCGCGGTAGAAGTCGATGCCGCGCAGCCACACGTCCACCCGGATGCGCTCGTCGTGCGCGTGCAGCGCCTCGCGCTCCGCCGCCGTGAGCCGGAAGGGCGCGAAGCGGTACACGTTGTCGCTGATCGCGGTGAACCACCGACTGTCGCTCGCACCGAGCTGCAGGTACGGCGTCGCGACGATCTCGGAGCCCAGCGCCGACCCGACCGCCGTCGCGATGCGCCGCCACGGCTCTCCGCGCCACGGCGAGACGGGCGACGGGTCGGACCCGTGCCGCACGTCGACCTCGATGCGCGGATCGGCGATCGCGCGCCGGGCGCGCCGCGTCGCCGCCGCCACGGTGTCGCCCGTCAGCAGGCGGATGTTGACCGACGCACGGGCGGTCGTGGCGAGCACGTTCTCACCATCGGCGCCGCTCAGCTCGGTCGTCACGGCCGTGGTCCGCACGAGCGCGTTGGTCTCGGAACCAAAGCGGGGCAGCGCCCGCGCGAGCATCCCGCCGGTCAGCGCGATGTGCGAGAAGACGGCGCGGAACGGTTGGCGCGCGTACGGCGCGAGGGTGCGGAACATCGCACGAACCGGCGGCACCAGCCGCACGGGGGCGGGTCGCCGCTGCAGCCGGTCGATCGCGCGAGCGAGCCGTGCCGTGGCCGGCAGCGCGGGCGGCGTCGAGGCGTGGCCGCCGGCCTCGCGCGCGGTCAGCCCGAGTGTCATCACCCCGCGCTCGGCCACCCCGATCATGGCGGTCTCCACATCGACGCCGGGCACGGCCCCCGAGACGACGGCACCGCCCTCGTCGAGCACGAGGACGGGTCGGACGCCACGCGTGCGCAGCACGTCGACGATCGCCGGCGCCCCGGTGCCGGCGACCTCCTCGTCGTGTCCGAAGGCGAGATACACGTCCCGTGTCGGCGACCATCCGTCACCTACGAGCGTCTCGACGGCCTCGAGGATGGCCGCGAGCGCTCCCTTGTCGTCGATCGCGCCGCGAGCGTGAATCGTCGCGTCCGCTCCCTCGCCCGTGATCGTCGCGGCGAACGGCGGGTGCGCCCATTCCCCGGCCACCACGGGGACGACGTCGTAATGCGCCATCAGCACGAGCGGCTCCCGGGCTTCCGCCCCCCGCCAGCGGTAGAGCAGGGCGTGCTCTCCCACCGTCTCCCACTCGAGCGCCTCGTGCAGCGCGGGGTACAGGCGGGGAAGCGCCTCGCGGAAGGATGCGAACGCGGCGGCGTCGGTCTGCGACGGGTCGACGTGCGAGACGGTCGGGATGCGCAGGAGCTCGCGGAAGCGTTCGACGGCAGCGGTGTCCACGCCGCGAGCCTACGCCGCCCGCCGTGGCGTCTCGCTGGCTAGGCTCGCGTTATGACGAATCAGACGACGGCGTCCGACAGCTCGCACGCCGGCCTGCGCTGGGGCATCCTGGCGACGGGCGGCATCGCCCACGCATTCACCCGCGACCTGCGGACGGCGGGTCGCGAGGTCGTCGCGGTCGGCTCCCGCACACCGGAGTCCGCCTCCCGCTTCGCCGCCGAGCACGACATCCCGCACGCCCACGGCTCCTACGAGGAGCTGGCCGCCGATCCCGACGTCAACATCATCTACGTCGCCACCCCGCACCCCGGTCACCGGGATGCGGCGGCGCTCGCGATCCAGCACGGCAAGCACGTCCTGGTCGAGAAGCCGTTCACTCTGAACCGCGACGAGGCGGTGGCTTTGCGTGATCTCGCAGCGGACGCCGGGGTGCTGGTCATGGAGGCGATGTGGACGCGCTATCTGCCGCACATGGTGCGCCTGCGCGAGATCATCGACGCCGGCACCCTCGGCGATGTGCGCACGGTCGTCGCAGACCACACCCAGCGGATCTCCGACGCCCCGTCCCACCGCCTGAACGATCTCTCGCTCGGCGGCGGCGCGCTGCTCGATCTCGGCATCTACCCGGTGTCGTTCGTCTGCGACCTGCTGGGTCTCCCGACCGAGGTGCGAGCTGTCGCCCGCCTTCAGGAGACCGGTGCAGACGCCGAGGTCGCCACCGTGATGTCGCATCCGTCGGGCGCGATCTCGACGACTGTCTCGTCGTCGCGGGGCGCGGGCCCGAACACCGCCCACATCATCGGCACGGAGGCCCGCATCGAGATCTCCGGGGTCTGGTACGCCGCGACGGACTTCCGTGTCGTCGCGCACGACGGCACGGTCATCGAGGAGTACCGGACCGAGATCGACGGGCGCGGCATGCAGTTCCAGGCCCTCGAGGCCGAGGCCCTCGTCGCCGCCGGACGGATCGACGGCGACATCCTGCCGATCGACGAGACCGTCGGCATCATGGGCGTCCTCGACGACATCCGCGCGCAGATCGGTGTGCGCTACCCGCAGGAAGGCTGAGACGACGTACGGCAGGTCAGGCCGCGAACGGCACGACGCCCACCAGAACCGCGACCGCGAGCATGACCAGCGAGACGATCGCCGCACACCACAGGACCTTCTTGTGGTGGTCGCCGAGGTTGACGTTCGCGAGCGAGACCAGCAGCAGGATCGCGGGGACGAGCGGGCTCTGCAGGTGCACCGGCTGGCCGGTGATGGAGGCCCGCGCCATCTCCACGGGCTCGATGCCGTAGGTCGCGGCGCTTTCGGCCAGGATCGGCAGGATGCCGAAGTAGAACGCATCGTTCGACATGAAGAAGGTGAACGGGATCGACAGCACGCCGGTGATGACGGCGAGGTGCGGCCCCATCTGCGAGGGGATCACCTCGGTCACCCACGACGCCATCGCGGCGACCATGCCGGTGCCGTTGAGCACGCCCACCAGCACGCCGGCGGCGAGCACCATGGAGACCACGCCGACGATCGACGGCGCATGGGCGACGATCTCATCGGCCTGCTGCTTCAACTTCGGGAAGTTGATGATGAGCGCGAGAGCCGCACCGACCATGAAGACGTAGGCGAGCGGGAAGACGTCGAGCACCAGCAACACCATGACTGCGAGGGTGAGCACCAGGTTGACCCACACCAGGCGGGGACGGAGCGTCGCCCGGTTCGGGTCGAGCATCGTGTCGGCCATCGCGGTGTCGCGCTCCTCGACCCACTGCGCGGCCGGCACGGGGGTACGCCCGCGGACGGTGACGATGTTGCCGGTGCGCAGGGTCGCGAGCGCGCCGGGGCGGGGGTCGGCGCCGCGGAACAGCTTCGGCCCGCCGAGCACGCCGTCGCCCCCGCCGAGGCGTGAGGTGTCGATGCTGCCGGCCAGACGGCGACGCTCGGACAGCCCGAGGAACCAGGCGAAGGTCAGCGACACGACGATGCCCGCGGCGAGCGACGGGAGCATGGGCACGAAGACGTCGGTGGGTTGCAGCCCGAGTGCCGACGCGGCTCGCACCGTCGGTCCGCCCCAGGGGACGATGTTCATCGTGCCGTTCATCAGACCGGCGACGCAGGTGAGCACCACGGGGCTCATGCCGAGCCGCAGGTAGATCGGCAGCATCGCCGAGGTGGTGATGATGAAGGTCGTCGAGCCGTCGCCGTCGAGCGAGACGACCGCGGCGAGCACCGCTGTGCCGAGCACGACCTTCGCGGGGTCGTCCTTGAGGACACGGGTGATGACGCGGATGAGAGGATCGAAGAGCCCGACGTCGATCATGATGCCGAAGTACATGATCGCGAACATCAGGAGTGCGGCGGTCGGCGCCATGCTCGTGATGGCGTCGATGATCATGTCGCCCAGGCCGAGGCCGGCCCCGGCGAACAGCCCGAACGCCGTCGGCACCACGATGAGCGCCACCATGGGCGTGAGCCGACGGGTCATGATGAGCGCCATGAAGGTGAGCACCATGGTGAACCCGAGGGCGACGAGGACGCCTTCGGACGGGATGAAGGCGAGGTCGTAGCCCTCCTCGGCCGCCGCAGCGGACACCAGGGACAGGGGGTTGGTCATGTCGACTCCTTCGTCGGCCGGCGCACGCGCGGGCGGTGCGATCGGTCGAATGTAGATCGCGGCCACCGTGTGGCGCGCGCTTGGGTGCATTCCCGGCACTTGAGCGCGTAGCGTGTGTTCTGCGCATTCTGCGCGCGCACGAGGAGAGGTCGGATGCGGTTCACGACGCGACTCTTCCTGGTGCAGCTCGCCGTCGTCGCGGTGGTGCTCGTCGTGTGCACGGCCGCGTTCGCCGTCATCGCGGTGTCCCAGGTCCGGGGCGCCGCCGAGGAGAACGCCCTCAACATCGCCCGATCGGTCGCTGCGGCGCCCGACGTGCGCGACGAGGTGACCCGGTGGTCGGACGATCCCGGCACGCCCGCCGCGCGCGATCTCGTCGATGGCCCGCTGCAGCGCACCGCGGAGGCCGTCGCCGAGCGCACCGACGCCCTGTTCGTCGTCATCACCGACGATCACGGCATCCGTCTGGCGCACCCGAACACCGACCGGCTCGGCGAGACGGTGTCCACGCCGTTCGACCGCGTGCTCGCGGGTTCGGAGGTCATCGATTGGGAGGTCGGCACCCTCGGACGGTCGGCGCGGGCGAAGGTGCCGATCACGCCGGCGGGCGGCGGGGCTCCGGTCGGCGAGGTGAGTGTGGGTTTCGAGGAGGGCAGCGTGCTCGACGGCCTGCCCGCGGTCCTCCTGGCGACGGGCGTCGCGGCGCTCGTCGCGCTCGGGGTCGGGATCGCGGCGGGATCCGTCCTCCGTCGGCGCTGGGAGAAGACGACGCTCGGACTGCAACCCGAGGAGCTGACGGCGCTCGTGCAGCAGCAGAGCGCTGTGCTCGACGGCATCGGCGACGGCGTGCTCGCGCTCGACGAAAACGGGGTCGTCCGGGTCGCCTCGGAGGCGGCGGAACGCCTGCTGCGCATCGACGGGGCCGTCGGCCGCCCGCTGGCGGCGCTACCGCTGCCCGCCGCCGTCATGGCGGCGATCACTGCGGGGCTGCCGCTGCACCGTGTCGCCGTCGGCCCGCGCGTGCTGACGATCGACGTGCACCCGGTGCGTCGCGGCGGTCGCGAGCTGGGTGACGTCGTCATCGTCCGCGACGATACGGACGTCGCGGAACTGGGCGAGCAGCTCTCGTCGGTCCAGACGGTCACGGGCGCTCTCCGCGTGCAGCGGCACGAGTTCTCGAACCGGCTGCACGTCGCTGCCGGACTGATCGATGCCGAGCGTGTCGACGACGCCCGCGCGTTCCTCGACGAACTGCTCGAGCGCGGCAGCGTCGCGGCGCCGGTCGCGCACATCGATCGCATCGACGACCTCTTCCTCCAGGCGCTCCTGGCAGCCAAAGCGAGCGAGGCGGCCGCGGCGGGCGTCGCCGTCGCGGTCGGCGAGGACACGCTCGTCCTCGGCGAGCTCGCCCGCGTCGAGGACGCCGCCGCCGTCATCGGCAACCTCATCGACAACGCCGTCACCGCGGCCGGTCGCGGCGACGAGCCCCGCCTGGTGGAGGTGACTTTCCTCGGCGACGGCGACGCGCTGGTGGTGACCGTGGCCGACTCGGGTCCGGGCGTGGCCGTGGGCCGCGATGTCTTCGCCCCGAGCGCAGGTCCCGAAGATGACCGCGTCCGCGGTAGAGGGATCGGCCTGCCCCTGTCGCGCGAGCTCGCGCGCCGGCTGGGCGGCGACGTATGGGTGATCGACCCGGGCGGGCCGGCATCCGTCGACGGCATCGCCGCTGTCACCGGCGCCGTATTCGCAGCGCGCCTCCCGGGCGTCCTGCGCCCCTCCGCGGTCCCGGCCCCGGGGACCGCGCGACCTGACGAGGAGACCGAATCATGACCACCGCTCCCCCGCTGCGCGTCCTCGTCGTCGACGACGACTTCCGCGTCGCCGGCCTCCACCGCGACGCCGTCGATGCGGTCGCGGGCTTCCGCGCCCTCGAGCCGGCACGGTCGATCGCCGCGGCGCGGGCGGCGATCGACGAGCACCGGCCCGACCTCGTGCTCGTCGACAACTACCTGCCGGACGGCGAGGGCGTCGAGCTCGTGCGCTCCGTCGATGTCGACGCATTCGTGCTCTCGGCCGCGACCGAGGCCGATACCGTCCGTCGCGCGCTCCGCGCCGGCGCCGTCGGCTACCTCATCAAGCCCTTCGACGCCCGCGCACTCCGCGAGCGCCTCGAGCGGTACGCTCGCTACCGCAACCTGCTCGATACCGCTGAGCTCGAGCAGGACGACATCGACCGTGCGCTCTCGATCGTCCACGGCGGCCCCGCCACGACGACCCGCTCGGCCACGGAGCAGATGATCCTCTCGGCGCTCGGCGATCGCGAGGCCTCGGCCGGCGAGATCGCGGCCGATTGCGGCATCTCACGCGCGACGGCGCAGCGCCACCTGGCGGGCATGGCGGCACGCGGTGTCGTCGAGGTGCGCTTGCGATACGGGTCGACGGGACGGCCCGAGCACCGCTACGCGGCGTCGCGCGGCTGACGCGTCGACCACCAGGCCCACGCGACGAGCAGCGGCTGGAAGAAGAGACGCACGAAGCGACGACGGTCGGTATCGAGCCCGAAGGCGCTGCGCCTCTTGCGCCACTGGTCGACGTTGCCCGGGAAGACGGCGATGAAGAACGCCGCCAAGAACGCGCCCACCCGCTGCCGCTCACGCGGCAGAGTCAGGAGCGCCACTCCGAACAGCGCCTCGACGGCGCCCGACGCGACGACCACGCCGTCGCGATCGATCGGCGACTTGTCGACGACGATGTCGGGAACCTGCGCCTGGAAGTCCCGGCGTGCCCAGAAGAGATGACTCAGGCCGGCGAAGATCATGGCTCCGGCGAGCAGCCAGCGCAGTGCGGTTCTCATACGACCAGTGTGTGCCGCGTCGCCCGCCACAGCCACGGCTTGCGCGACGGCCGCACTAGGCTTACCGGGTGTCCGGCTCGTTCGATCCCTCGCAGTTGAGCAGGTGGCCCGATGCCGAGGGGCCGGGCCTCGTCGCCGCTGACGCGGCCGACCTCCTCCTCCTCGACGAATCGGCGGCGGCACGCGCGGCGGTCGGGGCCGGAGAGCTCGTCGTCATCGGAGACGGGTACGGAGCCCTGACGCTCGGTGCCGCGGCCGACGGTGCTGCCGATATCCGCGTCCATCAGGACGCCCTCAGCGGCGAGGCGGCACTCGCGGCGAACGCGGCACGACTCGCGCCAGATGCCCGCTTCTCGTCGCACGGGCTCGAGCCCGCCCTTCTCTCGGGCGCGCGCATCGTGCTGCTCCGACTCCCCCGCTCGCTCGAGGCCCTCGCCGACATCGCGGCGACGATCGCCGCATCGTCGGCGCCCGACGTCGTGGTGTTCGCGGGTGGTCGCGTCAAGCACATGACACTCGCGATGAACGATGTGCTGCGTGCGTCGTTCGAGCGCCTGGACGTGACGCACGCCCGCGGCAAGTCGCGAGTGCTCATCGCTCGTCGGCCGCGTCCCGTCGCACTCCCCGTCGCCCGGGCGGCGAACGTCGGCGGTCTCGAGATCCGAGCGTTCGGGGGCGCGTTCGCCGGTCCGCGCGTCGACATCGGGACGCGGCTGCTGCTCACGCACCTCCCGACTCCGGCGGTGGGCGGGACATCGGCGGATCCCTGGATCGACTTCGCGTGCGGCACTGGAGTGATCGCCGCGACGTGGGCGTCACGTCGCCCCGACGTCCACGTGTACGCGTCGGATCATTCGGCGGCAGCGGTCGCGTCGGCCCGCGCCACCGCCGCGGCGAACGGCGTGGCGGAGCGGGTCGAGGTCGTGCGTGACGACCTGCTGTCACGCCGTCCCGACGACAGCGCCTCGCTCATCGCCCTCAACCCGCCGTTCCACTCCGGTTCGGCCGTCAGCGACCGTGTGGCCCCGCGGCTCTTCCGCGATGCCGCGCGCGTCCTGCGCTCCGGGGGCGAGCTGTGGTGCGTCTGGAACTCGGCCCTGCGCTACCGCGCCGAACTCGAGCGCACCATCGGTCCCACGCGGCAGATCGCCCGCGATCCGAAGTTCACGGTCACCGTGTCGACCCGCCGCTGACACGACTCAGTGGTAGCGACCGCTGTACGCGTTGATCGCCTGCTGTCCGCCCAGGTGCGCGTAAAGCACATTCGACCCTGCCGGGATCTCTCTCGACGACACGAGGTCGATGAGCCCTGCCATCGACTTGCCCTCGTAGACCGGATCGAGGATGACGCCCTCGAGACGACCGGTGAGGTAGATCGCCTCGTCGGTGGAGGCGACGGGGATGCCGTACCTCTCACCCGCCCATCCCTCGAGCACCTGGATCTCGTCCTCGCGCAGATCGCGGCCCACACCGATGAGCTCGGCCGTGCGCCGAGCGATTCGCGACACCTGATCCCGCGTCTTGTCGATCGTCGCCGATGCATCGATGCCGAGCACACGCCGCGGACGGTCTCCGAAGTTCTCGGCGAGGTCTGCGAACCCGGCGAGCATGCCCGCGTGAGTCGACCCGGTGACCGTGCACACCACGATCGTGTCGAAGAAGACCCCCAGCTGCTCCTCCTGCTCTCGCACCTCGTGCGCCCAGTTCGCGAAACCCAGACCGCCGAGCCGGTGGTCGCTGGCGCCGGCCGGGATGGCGTACGGCCTGCCGCCGGCGGCTTCGACGTCGGCGATCGCGTCCTTCCACGAATCGCGGAACCCGATGTCGAACCCGGCGGGCGACAGACGAACGTCGGCGCCCATGAGGCGCGAGAGCAGGATGTTGCCGACGCGATCGTTCACCGCATCCGGCCAGTCGACCCAGTTCTCCTGCACGACGACGGCCTTCAGCCCGAGATGTGCGGCAACCGCCGCCACCTGGCGCGTGTGGTTCGATTGGATGCCGCCGATCGAGACGAGCGTGTCGGCGCCCTGAGCGAGCGCGTCGGGCACGATGTACTCCAGCTTGCGCACCTTGTTGCCGCCGTACGCGAGTCCGCTCGACACGTCCTCGCGCTTCGCCCAGATCCGAGCGCCCCCGAGATGGGCTGTCAGGCGATCGAGCGGGTGCACCGGGCTGGGCCCGAAGGTGAGCGGGTGGCGAGGGAAATCGGCGAGGGTCATCAGTACTCCTGGAGTCGGTGGAGCTCAGGCGGGATCGGGGTGGGTCAGGATGCGTTCGAGGGTGAGCCAGTTCTCGCGAGTCGCCCGCGCCGCCGCCTCGGCGTCGCCGGACGCGCACGCCTCGACGATGAGCTGGTGAGCGGCGACGGAGTCGCGCCCCGCGAGACTCGAGAACCGGGTCCGTTCCAGGCGGCGCAGCAGCGGGGTGACCTGCTCGAGTAGAGGGCCGAGCAGAGGGTTCGCACTGGCCGCCACGGCGACGCGGTGGAATTCGTCATCCGCAGCGAGAGCCGCGTCGACGTCCGCGGCGCGCAGCGCGGCGGCGAAACGATCATTGGCCGACCGCATCGCAGCGAGATCTCCCGCTGTCAGCTGCGACACGGCCTCACGAACGGCGAGCTCGTGCAGTGCGGCCGCGATGCGTTGCGCCGCGAGTGCCTCGCGCTCGTCGAGCGGGGCGACCTCTGTCGCCTTCGCACGCCGCGTCCGCACCAGACCCGCGGTCTCGAGCCGGGCGATGGCTTCACGGATCGGAGTCCTGCTGACACCCAGCCACTCCTCCAGCTCGGAGTCCCGCAGACGCGCGCCCGGTTCGAGACGCCCGCTCACGATCGCGTCACGCAGGGCCACATAGGCGTGGTCGCGAAGTGACGCCGGTCGAGGGACGGGTGGCAGCGACATGCAATATATTACACACGAGAAGCCGATAGTCGTCAAATCGCGTGGGTAGCCCGGGCCGTACCCGAGAACGGCCCGAGGATACGAGAAAGGGCCACCCAGCGTTGGGTGGCCCTTTCACGAAAGAAGTCCGGCGGTGTCCTACTCTCCCACAGGGTCCCCCCTGCAGTACCATCGGCGCTGTGAGGCTTAGCTTCCGGGTTCGGAATGTAACCGGGCGTTTCCCTCACGCTATGGCCGCCGAAACACTATTGATGTTTCAGTCTGCACAACGATTGATCGTTATGCGGTTCTCGACCGTACATCGAGAACCACTCAGTGGACGCAAGCACCAAAAACGGTGTGTTATCAAGTCATCGGCTTATTAGTACCGGTCAGCTTCACGTGTTACCACGCTTCCACATCCGGCCTATCAACCCAGTAGTCTGGCTGGGAGCCTCTCGCCCGAAGGCATGGAAATCTCATCTTGAGGCCGGCTTCCCGCTTAGATGCTTTCAGCGGTTATCCATCCCGAACGTAGCTAACCAGCGGTGCTCCTGGCGGAACAACTGGCACACCAGAGGTTCGTCCAACCCGGTCCTCTCGTACTAGGGTCAGATCCTCTCAAATTTCCTACGCGCGCAGCGGATAGGGACCGAACTGTCTCACGACGTTCTAAACCCAGCTCGCGTACCGCTTTAATGGGCGAACAGCCCAACCCTTGGGACCTACTCCAGCCCCAGGATGCGACGAGCCGACATCGAGGTGCCAAACCATGCCGTCGATATGGACTCTTGGGCAAGATCAGCCTGTTATCCCCGAGGTACCTTTTATCCGTTGAGCGACAGCGCTTCCACAAGCCACTGCCGGATCACTAGTCCCGACTTTCGTCCCTGCTCGACCTGTCAGTCTCACAGTCAAGCTCCCTTGTGCACTTACACTCGCCACCTGATTGCCAACCAGGTTGAGGGAACCTTTGGGCGCCTCCGTTACTTTTTGGGAGGCAACCGCCCCAGTTAAACTACCCACCAGGCACTGTCCCTGAACCGGATTACGGTTCGAAGTTAGATATCCAGAGTGACCAGAGTGGTATTTCAACAATGACTCCACGGTAACTGGCGTCACCGCTTCAAAGTCTCCCACCTATCCTACACAAGCCACACCGAACACCAATACCAAGCTGTAGTAAAGGTCACGGGGTCTTTCCGTCCTGCTGCGCGTAACGAGCATCTTTACTCGTAGTGCAATTTCGCCGAGTTCGCGGTTGAGACAGTTGGGAAGTCGTTACGCCATTCGTGCAGGTCGGAACTTACCCGACAAGGAATTTCGCTACCTTAGGATGGTTATAGTTACCACCGCCGTTTACTGGGGCTTAAATTCTCAGCTTCGCCTTGCGGCTAACCGGTCCTCTTAACCTTCCAGCACCGGGCAGGCGTCAGTCCGTATACATCGTCTTGCGACTTGGCACGGACCTGTGTTTTTAGTAAACAGTCGCTACCCACTAGTCTCTGCGGCCTCCACACCCTTTCGGAGTAAATCCTAATAAGTGGAAGGCCCCCCTTCTCCCGAAGTTACGGGGGCATTTTGCCGAGTTCCTTAACCACGATTCTCTCGATCTCCTTAGTATTCTCTACCTGACCACCTGAGTCGGTTTGGGGTACGGGCAGCTAGAACCTCGCGTCGATGCTTTTCTCGGCAGCATAGGATCACCCACTTTTTATCCGCATCGTGTCTCAGCCATCA
>NZ_FNKN01000007.1 GCF_900102175.1 Microbacterium sp. cf332 | reverse complement strand
ACTTCCCCACGTTCCCTCTACCCGCCCTATATATTCAGGCGGGAGTCACTAGGTCGGCACGCCGCCCAGCGGGGTTTCCCCATTCGGACACCCTCGGATCACAGTGTGCTTATCCACTCCCCGAGGCTTATCGCAGATTGCTACGTCCTTCTTCGGCTCCAGATGCCAAGGCATCCACCGTTTGCTCTTAAAGACTTGAAATCACATGAGTTGAATCGTCAAAAAATTGACTAATGATCTTTAAGATCATCTTCACACAACACCCGAAGGTGTCGCATCGAAGATGCTCGCGTCCACTGTGTAGTTCTCAAAGTACGGGCGGTACCCTCCCCCCACACTGCCCAGCAGCATGAAGAAAAGGCCCAGAGGTTGCGGACTCTCATCCGGTCCCTCAGGACCCAACAGCGTGCAGGTACGACACCCGAAACCCTCCCCGTTCCCACCGCAAGCGGCGTACTAGAAAAGACCTTCATCCTTCGCACCATGTCAAATGTTCCACCCATGAGCTCCCAGCGAAGAACATGTGCCTTCGATCTGGGTTCTGGAAGTCTAAAAGACTTCAGATGCTCCTTAGAAAGGAGGTGATCCAGCCGCACCTTCCGGTACGGCTACCTTGTTACGACTTAGTCCTAATTACCGATCCCACCTTCGACGGCTCCCTCCACAAGGGTTGGGCCACCGGCTTCAGGTGTTACCGACTTTCATGACTTGACGGGCGGTGTGTACAAGACCCGGGAACGTATTCACCGCAGCGTTGCTGATCTGCGATTACTAGCGACTCCGACTTCATGAGGTCGAGTTGCAGACCTCAATCCGAACTGGGACCGGCTTTTTGGGATTCGCTCCACCTCACGGTATTGCAGCCCTTTGTACCGGCCATTGTAGCATGCGTGAAGCCCAAGACATAAGGGGCATGATGATTTGACGTCATCCCCACCTTCCTCCGAGTTGACCCCGGCAGTATCCCATGAGTTCCCACCATTACGTGCTGGCAACATAGAACGAGGGTTGCGCTCGTTGCGGGACTTAACCCAACATCTCACGACACGAGCTGACGACAACCATGCACCACCTGTATAGAGACCTTGCGGGGCGACTGTTTCCAGACGTTTCCTCTATATGTCAAGCCTTGGTAAGGTTCTTCGCGTTGCATCGAATTAATCCGCATGCTCCGCCGCTTGTGCGGGTCCCCGTCAATTCCTTTGAGTTTTAGCCTTGCGGCCGTACTCCCCAGGCGGGGAACTTAATGCGTTAGCTGCGTCACGGAATCCGTGGAATGGACCCCACAACTAGTTCCCAACGTTTACGGGGTGGACTACCAGGGTATCTAAGCCTGTTTGCTCCCCACCCTTTCGCTCCTCAGCGTCAGTTACGGCCCAGAGATCTGCCTTCGCCATCGGTGTTCCTCCTGATATCTGCGCATTCCACCGCTACACCAGGAATTCCAATCTCCCCTACCGCACTCTAGTCTGCCCGTACCCACTGCAGGCCCGAGGTTGAGCCTCGGGTTTTCACAGCAGACGCGACAGACCGCCTACGAGCTCTTTACGCCCAATAATTCCGGATAACGCTTGCGCCCTACGTATTACCGCGGCTGCTGGCACGTAGTTAGCCGGCGCTTTTTCTGCAGGTACCGTCACTTTCGCTTCTTCCCTGCTAAAAGAGGTTTACAACCCGAAGGCCGTCATCCCTCACGCGGCGTTGCTGCATCAGGCTTCCGCCCATTGTGCAATATTCCCCACTGCTGCCTCCCGTAGGAGTCTGGGCCGTGTCTCAGTCCCAGTGTGGCCGGTCACCCTCTCAGGCCGGCTACCCGTCGACGCCTTGGTGAGCCATTACCTCACCAACAAGCTGATAGGCCGCGAGCTCATCCCTGACCGAAAAATCTTTCCAACTGCCGACCATGCGGCCGCAGCTCATATCCGGTATTAGACGCCGTTTCCAGCGCTTATCCCAGAGTCAGGGGCAGATTGCTCACGTGTTACTCACCCGTTCGCCACTGATCCACAGAGCAAGCTCTGCTTCACCGTTCGACTTGCATGTGTTAAGCACGCCGCCAGCGTTCATCCTGAGCCAGGATCAAACTCTCCGTAAAGAAAATTTGCTGCGACCAGCCGGAAAAAGACTGGAGCAGCGAGTTTGATGCTGACCAAAGAGATAAATCATTGCTGACTATCCATTGCCTCCCCCAAAGGGAAGGTCTTTGATCCAAAGGAATCTCACCCCACCGAAGTGGAGTCGAGGTTATTTGGCATTTGACAAGTGCACGCTGTTGAGTTCTCAAGGATCGGACGCTCCCCCAACTGACCTCACAGCCAGCCCAGAGGGCAACTTCACAACCATACCC
>NZ_FNKN01000008.1 GCF_900102175.1 Microbacterium sp. cf332 | reverse complement strand
GTGAAGATGATCTTAAAGATCATTAGTCAATTTTTTGACGATTCAACTCATGTGATTTCAAGTCTTTAAGAGCAAACGGTGGATGCCTTGGCATCTGGAGCCGAAGAAGGACGTAGCAATCTGCGATAAGCCTCGGGGAGTGGATAAGCACACTGTGATCCGAGGGTGTCCGAATGGGGAAACCCCGCTGGGCGGCGTGCCGACCTAGTGACTCCCGCCTGAATATATAGGGCGGGTAGAGGGAACGTGGGGAAGTGAAACATCTCAGTACCCACAGGAAGAGAAAGCAACAGCGATTCCGTTAGTAGTGGCGAGCGAAACCGGATCAGGCTAAACCTTGCGTGTGTGATAGCCGGCAGGCGTTGCACGTTGGGGGTTGTGGGACTTTTCTGATCATTCTGCCGAGTGGTCGACGTTACAAGATGGTATAGACGAACAGGTTTGAATGCCTGGTCATAGAGGGTGCGAACCCCGTAGTCGAAATGCCTCTCTTGGCGTGAAGAGTATCCCAAGTAGCACGGGGCCCGAGAAATCCCGTGTGAATCTGTCAGGACCACCTGATAAGCCTAAATACTCCCAGATGACCGATAGCGGACAAGTACCGTGAGGGAAAGGTGAAAAGTACCCCGGGAGGGGAGTGAAATAGTACCTGAAACCGTTTGCTTACAAACCGTTGGAGCCTCCTTAGCAGGGGTGACAGCGTGCCTTTTGAAGAATGAGCCTGCGAGTTAGCGATACGTGGCGAGGTTAACCCGTGTGGGGTAGCCGTAGCGAAAGCGAGTCTGAATAGGGCGATTCAGTCGCGTGTCCTAGACCCGAAGCGAAGTGATCTATCCATGGCCAGGTTGAAGCGACGGTAAGACGTCGTGGAGGACCGAACCCACTTAGGTTGAAAACTGAGGGGATGAGCTGTGGATAGGGGTGAAAGGCCAATCAAACTTCGTGATAGCTGGTTCTCTCCGAAATGCATTTAGGTGCAGCGTTGCGTGTTTCTTGCCGGAGGTAGAGCTACTGGATGGCCGATGGGCCCTACAAGGTTACTGACGTCAGCCAAACTCCGAATGCCGGTAAGTGAGAGCGCAGCAGTGAGACTGTGGGGGATAAGCTTCATAGTCGAGAGGGAAACAACCCAGACCACCAACTAAGGTCCCAAAGCGCGTGCTAAGTGGGAAAGGATGTGGAGTTGCTCTGACAACCAGGAGGTTGGCTTAGAAGCAGCCACCCTTGAAAGAGTGCGTAATAGCTCACTGGTCAAGTGATTCCGCGCCGACAATGTAACGGGGCTCAAGCACGCCACCGAAGTTGTGGCATTGACATTTTTGGTAGGCCTTCGTGGTCCAGCCGTGTTGATGGGTAGGAGAGCGTCGTGTGGCCAGCGAAGCGGCGGTGTGAACCAGCCGTGGAGGCTACACGAGTGAGAATGCAGGCATGAGTAGCGAAAGACGTGTGAGAAACACGTCCTCCGAAAGACCAAGGGTTCCAGGGTCAAGCTAATCTTCCCTGGGTAAGTCGGGACCTAAGGCGAGGCCGACAGGCGTAGTCGATGGACAACGGGTTGATATTCCCGTACCGGCGAAGAACCGCCCAAGCTAATCCAGTGGTGCTAAGAGTCCTAACCCGGGCTTAGTTGATCCCTTCGGGGTGAGACGGTCCGGTCTAACGCTCGACCCCATGCTGGTGCGGCTAGCGTATTAACAGGTGTGACGCAGGAAGGTAGCCCAACCCGGGCGATGGTTGTCCCGGGGCAAGTGCGTAGGCCGAGTCATAGGCAAATCCGTGACTC